>NZ_JAMTCI010000001.1:969136-2032015 GCF_024171765.1 Williamsia deligens | reverse complement strand
ACCACCCCGTTCGACCACCACAACCCGGACTCTGGTGGTCAGACGACCCGGGACAACCTGAAACCCCTGTGCCGGTTCCACCACCGCATCAAAACGTTCGACACACGGTGGCGCGACTACCAGACACCCCTGGGCGAAGCGTTCTTCGAATCCCCGACCGGACACATGTTCCTCGGCAACGCCTACACCGCCGTCGACATCTTCCCCGCCCTCGGACCACCCAGGAAACCCGAGAACCATCCTGCGCGAACCACACTCGCGACCCGACGCGACACAGAACGCGCCGCACACCTGCGCGCCATCCAACGCGCCGAGGACGCCGACCCACCGCCCTTCTAGGGCGGCGGCACCACGCGCGGCGGCGGGAGGAACGGCTTCTCGGCGACCTTGGCGAACAGCCATGCGGCCGTGACGATCAGCGGACATCCGAGGCCCCAGAACATCGCCAGCCGGACGTCGGGCGACAGGTGCAGCGGGGTCACGACCGTCAGGTCCAGCACCGTGAGCAGCTGCGCGTGGATGAGGTACAGGCTGTAGGAGAACGCGGCGACCGACGCCAGCGGCGTCCAGGACAGTGCCGCCCGCAACCCCGGCGCACGCCCGGTGGTCATCGCGCACAGCAGCGCGACGACGCCCACGCCGACCACCACGTCGAGCCACGGCGAGTTCGTGATGATCCACCGCAGCGGCATCGCGATCCAGACCGCGACGACGACGACGGCCGACAGCGCGGCGACGGCGCGGAGCGGGATCCGGTCGATCACCGCGGGGGCGCGACGGAGTGCGATCGCGGCACCGGCCGACACCGCGAACACCAGGTAGTACTCGGGATAGAACCGGCCGAACCGGTCGTCGACGAACGCGTCGGCGAGCATCCCCAGCGCGCCGCACCCGGCGCAGACCGCGACCGCCGCAGCCAGGCCGAACCGCCTCCAGAGCACCACCAGCAGCGGCAGCACCAGGTAGATGTGCCACTCGACCGACACCGACCACAGCGTGTACGTCGCGTCCCGGACCGGGATCACGTCCTGCAGGAGGAGGTAGTCGGCGATCCATCCCGTCGGGGTGAGAGGGAGCCGGGAGTCGGCGTGACCCCGCCAGGCCACGATCACCAGGCTCGTGACGATCGTCACGGTCAGCGCGATCCAGTAGGGCGGGACGATGCGCCGGGCTCGCCGACGGAGGAACCCCCACAGACCGTCGGGCAGTCCCCCGACGCGACCCACGGGCAACCCGAGCGAGAACCCGGCGAGTGCGATGAACACGGTGACACCGGAGTGACCCCACTGGGCCCACCCGAACACCGCGGCCTCCCACCCGCGGTACTCGCCGTCGCGTCCCGCGACACCCGCGGTCACCAGCGCATGGTCGACCAGCACGTACAGCGCGGCCACCGCTCGGACACCGTCGAGATGCGCCAATCGGCGCACAGTCGGGTCCTGTCGGGTCCCGCCCCTCCGGGTACCCACCGGCACAGTCGAACTCACAGCCTCTCCCCCCAGATCGTGCTGCTGTGCGCCCGACCCTAGAGGGTGGCGCCACCTCGACGCACGCCGCTGAGGGTCGACGAACCTGTGGCGTGACTCGTTCGGGGGACACCCCGGACGTGACCGCGCCGAGCCCGACCTGACACCAGGATGAAGACGTGATTCAATGACTTCGCGGTCCGACGCCTGGGGAGGAGGTCGGCCGTTTCCGGCCAGGGGGTCGATGTGGCCCCCTGGGAACGAACCGTTCGAGGGGGGCGGTATGCGCTGTCGTCTGTGCGCATCCGAAGATCTGGTCAGCGTCGTCGATCTCGGCGCCACACCACCATGTGAGAAGTTCCTGACGTCCGCGGAGCTCGACGCTCCGGAGCCGACGTTCCCGTTGCACCTGCGGCTGTGCCGCGACTGTCTGCTGCTGCAGATCCCGTCGCTGATCACGCCGGAGGAGACGTTCACCGAGTACGCCTACTTCTCGTCCTACTCCGACAGCTGGGTCGCCCACGCCGCGGAGTTCGTCGAGCAGGCCGTGGACCGTGTCGGCCTCGGCGACGACTCGTTCGTCGTCGAGGTGGCGAGCAACGACGGATATCTGCTGCAACACGCTGGGGCGCGGGGTATCCCGTGTCTGGGCATCGAGCCGTCGGTCAACGTCGGCGCCGCCGCGCGGGAGCGCGGCGTCCCCACCGAGACGGCGTTCCTCGACGAGAACCTGGCCCGCAAGGTCACCACGGCCTTCTGCCCCGCCGACCTCGTCGTCGCCAACAACGTCTACGCCCACATCCCGGATCTGCTGGGGTTCACGCGGTCGCTGCGACGGCTCGTCGCCGACGACGGGTGGGTGAGCATCGAGGTGCACCACGCCCTGAACCTGGTGACGCTGGGGCAGTTCGACACGATCTACCACGAGCATTTCCAGTACTACACCGCGCTGTCGGCGATGCGGGCGCTCGCGACGGCGGACCTGTCCGTCGTCGACATCGAGGTGCTCGGCACCCACGGCGGGTCCATCCGCCTGTGGGCACGCCCGTCCGAGGTGGCCGGCGAGCCGGGTCCGCGGGTCGCCGAGGTCCTCGCCGACGAGGAGGCCGCCGGCCTGCACCACGTCAGCGGCTACACCGGGATGCAGGCACGCGCCGAGTCCGTCCGACAGGACCTCCTGCGATACCTGTTGCAGTGCAAGGCCGACGGGCGCCGCGTCGTCGGGTACGGAGCCCCGGGCAAGGGGAACACCCTGCTGAACTTCTGTGGCATCCGTCCCGACCTGCTCGAGTACACGGTGGACCGCAACCCGTACAAGCACGGCCGCTTCACACCCGGGACACGGATCCCGATCGTCGAACCCGAGCGGATCGACGCCGACCAGCCGGACGTCGTGCTGGTCCTGCCCTGGAATCTCGAGACCGAGCTCACCCGCCAGCTCGCGCACGTGCGCAACTGGGGCGGGGAGATCGTCTACCCACTGCCCACCCTGCATCACGCCGACGCGGATGCGGTCTACGACGGGAGCCGAGCATGAAGGTCGTCTTGTTCTGCGGCGGATACGGGATGCGGATGCGCAACAGCTCCGACGACATGATCCCCAAGCCGATGCAGATGGTCGGTCCGCGACCGCTCATCTGGCACGTCATGCGCTACTACGCGCACTTCGGCCACACCGAGTTCATCCTGTGCCTCGGGTACGGCGCGAGCCACATCAAGAACTACTTCCTCAACTACGACGAGGCGGAGTCCAACGACTTCGTGATGCGCAACGGACGGGTCGACCTGCTCCGGTCCGACATCAGCGACTGGACCATCACCTTCGCCGACACGGGTCTGGAATCGCCCATCGGGGAACGCCTTCGGCGTGTGCGCAAGCATCTGGGCGGGGACGAGTACTTCCTCGCCAACTACGCCGACGTCCTCACCGACGCGCCTCTGGACACCATGGTCGACACCGTCGTCACCTCGGGTGCGGCCGCCTCGATGATGCTGGTCCCGCCGCAGTCGTCGTTCCACTGCGTCGACGTCGCCGAGTCCGGGACCGTCACCGGCATCACGCCGGTGTCGGAGTTCCCCATCTGGGAGAACGGCGGGTTCTTCGTGCTGACGCAGGAGGTGTTCGACCACCTCCCCGAGGGCGGCGACCTCGTCGCCGACGCCTGCGGAGGACTCGCGACCCAGGGTCGCCTGTACGGCTACCGCCACACCGGGTTCTGGAAGCCGGCCGACACGTTCAAGGAGCGCGCGGACCTCGAGGCGGCCTACCACCGCGGGGACCGTCCGTGGATGGTGTGGGACACGCCGCGCCCCGCCGGCGACACCACCACCACCATCGCCGTCGACACCGCCGACGCGCACGCTGCGCAGCCGGTGGGCGCCGTCTCGTGATCGGCCTGCACACAGGCGATCTCACCGAGATCGCCGTCCTCGGCGCGCACTGCGACGACATCGCCATCGCCGTCGGTGGCACGTTGCTGACCCTTGCCAAGTCGCATCCAGACGTCCGCGTCCGCGCGCTGGTGCTCAGCGGCGGCGGGACCGCGCGCGAGCAGGAGGAGCGCGCGGCGCTGTCCGCCTTCTGCGGTGCGATGCCGCTCGAGGTCACCGTCGACGACATCCCGGACGGCTCGGCGCCGGCCCTGTGGGGCCGGGTCAAGGACAGCGTGCGGGCGTTCGCGCGCACCTGCAGCCCCGAGGTCGTCCTCGCGCCGCAACGCCATGACGCGCACCAGGACCACCGGCTGCTGGCCGAGATCGTGCCGACAGAGTTCCGCGACCACCTGGTCCTCGGCTACGAGATCCCCAAGTGGGAGAGCGACCTGCCGTCACCGACCGTCTTCCATCCTCTCGACGCCACTGTCGCGCAGGAGAAGTCGGACCTCCTGCACCGTCACTACCCGTCACAGGTCGCGCGGGACTGGTTCGACGAGGAGACGTTCCTCGGCCTCGCCCGACTGCGCGGGGTGATGTGCCGGTCCCGGTACGCCGAAGCATTCGTCCTGGAGAAGGCGTCGCTCGCCTTCGGGACCCCGACCACCACCGCCACACCGGCAATCGAAGGAGTCACGCCGTGAAGGTTCTCGTCACCGGCCACCAGGGATACCTCGGCACCGTCATGGTGCCCGTCCTCACCGCAGCGGGCCACGAGGTCACCGGGCTCGACTCGGGCTACTTCGCCGACTGCGTGCTCGGGGCGCAGCCGGTCGACCCGCCGACGATCACCCGCGATCTGCGCGACGTGACCGAGGCCGACCTGCGCGGGTTCGACGCCGTCATCCACCTCGCGGCACTGTCGAACGATCCGCTCGGCGCGCTCGAACCGCAGATCACCTACGACATCAACCACCACGCGTCGGTGCGGCTCGCGCGTCTGGCCAAGGAGGCGGGCGTGGCCCGCTTCCTCTACGCCTCGACGTGCTCGGTGTACGGCGCGGGTGGCGACGGACTCGTCGGCGAGGACGCGGCGCTGCGTCCGCTCACCCCGTACGCGGAGAGCAAGGTCCGCGTCGAGGACGACCTCACGGCGATGGCCGACGAGCACTTCGTCCCCGTGTACCTGCGCAACGCCACCGCGTTCGGGTTCTCGCCGCGACTGCGGGCCGACATCGTCCTGAACAACCTCGTCGGGCACGCCGTCCTCACCAACACGGTCCGCGTCATGTCCGACGGCACCCCGTGGCGTCCGCTCGTCCACGCCCTCGACATCGCCGACGCGTTCGCCACGTGCCTCGTCGCCGACGCCGACCTCGTCCGGTCGGAGGCGTTCAACGTGGGGACCGAGTCGAACAACCTGACCGTCACGCAGATCGCGGAGGCCGTCGTCCTGGCCGTGCCGGGATCGGAGTTGCTCATCACCGGTGAGTTCGGCGGCGATCCCCGCTCGTACCGCGTGGACTTCGCCAAGGCGCGCCGGGTCCTGGGCTACGAGGCCGCGTGGAGCGTCGCCGACGGCGCACGGGAACTCGCCGGCCGGTATGTCACCGACGGACTCGACGACGAGGACTTCCGGCTCCGGTTCACCCGGCTGGCCCATCTGCAGCGGTCGATCGACGCGGGCGCCCTCGACGCGTCGATGCGTCGTGTCGCCACCGCCGTCTGACCCGCCACACGCCGGAGCAGCGATGACCACCCGGTCGGAGACGTCAGCCGCCGACGACACCCACCAGTGCCGCCCAGTCGCCGGCGGCCGCGTCGCGGGGCGACACGACCGACGGCGGGGCGGGCCAGTCGATGCCGAGGGTGGCGTCGTCGAACCGCACGCCGACGTCCTCGGTGGGGTCGTGGGGGCGGTCGATGCGGTAACACACGTCGGCGACGTCGGTCAGGGCCTGGAAGCCGTGCAGGAAGCCGGGCGGGACGTACAGGTGCCGGAAGGTCTCGTCGTCGAGACGGAAGGCCTGGTGCCGTCCGAAGGTCGGCGAGTCGGGTCTGATGTCGACGAGGACGTCGTGGACGGCGCCGTGCGCACAGCGCACCAGCTTCGCCTCGCCGCGACCGAGTCGGCCGTGCATCCCGCGGATCACGCCGCGGAGCGACCGCGACTGCGAGTCCTGCACGAACGTGGCCGCGGTCCCCGGCGCCCCGAGGTGGGCGTCGAACTCCTCGGCGTCGAAGGTGCGGGTGAAGAACCCCCGGTCGTCGTGATGCGGTTCGGGGACCAGCACGAGGACGCCGTCGAGGTCGGTGGTGTCGATACGCACGATCCGATTGTGCCGCACCAGGAGGTGGTCGCATGACCTGTCGCGCTTGTGGATCCCTGCGACTCGAGCAGGTCCTCGACGTCGGGGCGGTGGCCGCCGCGGATCACTTCCCGCGCGCCGACACCCCGGTCACGCAGTCGGAGACGGGCCATCCCCTGTCGATGGCCCTGTGCCGCCTGTGTTCTCTCGCCCAACTGGTCGACGACGACACGACGGCCGACGAACCCCGCGGCGTCGAACCGCAGGCGCTGCGGGACCAGGCCGCGGCCGCACTCGCCGACGCCGAGAAGGCCGGCCTGCTGGTCGGCACCACCGCGGCGGAGTTCGGCAGCCCGCACGGCGGGACCTGGCTCCCGCTCCTGACCGATCTGGGTCTGCGGACCCGTCGCCCCGACGCGGGCCCGTCCGACGTCGTCCTCGACTGTTTCGGGATGATGCACGAGCCCGATCAGGCCGCGGCCGCCGCCCAACGCGCCCGGGCGACCGCGCGGGACGGCGTGCTGCTGTTCCAGTTCCACTCGGTGGCCGCGATCGTCGAGCAGGGTCAGTGGAACGCGCTGCGCCACGGGCACTTCGCCTACTACTCACTCGCCGCTCTGCAGTCGTTGTTCGCCGCGGTGGGCATGACCATCACCTCGGCGTGGACCTACGACCTCTACGGAGGCACCGTCATGCTCGCCATCCGACACGGTGATCACCCCGTGGATCCCTCGGTCGGCGCCGTGATGGACGCCGAGAACCGTGCCGGGGTGACCGATCCCCAGCGTGTCGGGACACTGCAGGCCGCGGCCCAGGACCAGTGGACGGCTCTGCGGGAGTGGCTGACCGACGCCGCCGCCGACGGCGGCCGCGTCTACGCCTACGCCGCGGCATCCCGCGCCGTCGCCTTGTTCGCCGGCGCGCACATCACGAAGGACCTGCTGGCCGGTGTCGCCGACGCCTCACCCGCGAAGTGGGGTCTGCGGATGCCCGGCACCGACATCCCCATCATCGACCCCGACAGTCTCGTGGAGGCACGACCGACCGCAGTCCTGGTCACCGTGCCCGACCTCGTCGCCGAACTCCGGCGCGACTTCCCGTCACTCGCCGACGTGCTCGTCACCGAGCCACCGTCGAAGGTGTCCGGGAGCAACCAGGGAGGGACGCCATGACATCGGTGCACGAGCGACGGACGACGTCGACGCGTGACTTCACGGAGTCCTCGAGGCTCCAGGATGCGTTGCACCGCAACGTCCCCGGTGGGGCACACACCTACGCGCGCGGGTCGGACCAGTATCCGGAGGGCATGGCGCCCGTCCTGGTCCGCGGCGACGGCGCCCGCGTCTGGGACGCCGACGGCAACGAGTTCGTCGAGTACGGCATCGGACTGCGGTCGGTCACACTCGGCCACGGCCACCGCGGCGTCGTCGACGCGGTCACCCGCACGATCGCCGACGGGGTGAACTTCTCCCGACCGACGGTCCTCGAGGCGCAGGCGGTCGAGGACTTCCTCACGCTGGTGCCGACGGCCGACATGGTCAAGTTCGCCAAGAACGGCTCCGACGCCACCACCGCGGCGGTCCGTCTCGCGCGGGCCGCGACCGGCCGGACCCTGATCGGGGTGTGCGACCACCCGTTCTTCTCCGTCGACGACTGGTTCATCGGGACCACCGGCATGGCCGCCGGCATCCCGGACGACGTCGTCGACAAGTCGATCCGGTTCCGTTTCAACGACATCGAGTCGGTGCGCGCGCTCTTCACCGACCACGGCGACGACCTCGCGTGCGTCGTCCTCGAGGCCGCGACCGCGTCGACCGAACCCGCTCCCGGTTTCCTGGAGGCGGTCCGTGACCTGTGCGACCGCCACGGAGTCGTCCTCGTGTTCGACGAGATGATCACCGGGTTCCGGTGGTCGGAACACGGCGCCCAGTCCGTCTACGGCGTGACCCCGGATCTCTCGACGTGGGGCAAGGCGATGGGCAACGGGTTCCCGATCGCCGCGCTGGCGGGCCGGCGGGAGCTGATGGAGCTCGGTGGCCTCAACACCGACGCCGACCGCGTGTTCCTGCTGTCGACCACCCATGGTCCCGAGACGGCCTCGCTCGCGGCGTTCCGCGCGGTCGTCGCCGCCTACCGGTCCGAGGATCCGGTGGGAGCGATGACACGGTTCGGCACGGCTCTCGCCGACGGTGTGAACGCCCTCGCCGCCGATGCCGGTGTCGCACCGCACCTCCGTGCCTTCGGACGACCGGCGGCGCTGCTGTTCGGTACCGCCGACGCCGAGGGCACGCCGTCGCAGGCATTCCGGACGCTCTTCCTGCAGGAGATCATCGACCGCGGCGTCCTCGGGCAGTCCTTCGTGCCGTCGGCGGCGCACACCGACGACGACCTGCGGGTGACGCTCGACGCCGTCGCGGGCGCGATCGGCGTCTACCGGCGGGCGCTGGAGGCAGGGAGCGTCGACGGGCTGCTCCGCGGGCGACCCGTCGCACCCGCACTCCGCCGCACCGCCGCCCCGCGCCGGCTCTGACCGTCGAGCGGGTCAGCAGCCGCCCTGCAGCCAGGCGCGGATGTACCCGGCGGTCTGGTAGACGTACGCGAACGGCCAGTAGTACCAGGAGATCTTCTGCGGGCTGACGGCCATCGAGACCTGTCCCGGGAAGCACCGTTCGACGATGTACCGCGCCCGCGAGATGTGGGGACGGAACGTGACGACCACCACCGACCGCCATCCGCGCTGCTCGGCCAGTGTGCGCAGGTGCTGCGCCTCGCCGCGGGTCGTCGACGGATCGGGTTCGAAACACTCCACCCGCACACCCGGTATCCGCTCGGCACACAGACCGGTGTCGTCGAGGAGGTGTTCGGGGTTGCTCATCACCACGGTCGACGCATAGCCCTCGCGGGCGAGGTCGAGCCCGTAGCGGTACCGAGTCTCACCACCCGCCCCACCGATCACCAGGATGGCGTCGGCGTGGCGCGGACCGTCGATCTGCGGGTGGACATAGACCGGGAGGCCGGCGGCGGCGACCACGACGACGAGCGCCGCGACGATCCCGGCGATCGTCAGCTTCTTCCTCACCCGCGCGACAGGACCCTCTCGTAGAACGCCAGCAGTGACCGGGTCGAATTCTCCCACGACAGCTCGCGCTCGACGCGTTCGCGCCCGAGGATGCCCATCTTCTCGCGGCGTTCGGGATCGTCGAGCAGGGTGGCTATGCCGCGACCGAACGCCTCGACGTCGTTGCCCGGCACGTACAGCGCCGCGTCACCCGCCGACACCCGCGCCTCGCGCAGGTCGTACGAGACCAGCGGGCGCCCCATCGCCATGTACTCGACGACCTTGTTCATCGTCGACACGTCGTTCAGCGGGTTGAGCGGGTCCGGCGACAGGCACACGTCCGCCGTCGACAGGCACCGCTGCACGAACTCGTCGGGCACCCGACCGGTGAACTCCACGACGTCGTCGATCCGCAGCTCGCGGGCCAGCGCGACCAGCGAGTCGAACTCGTCGCCCGAGCCCATCACGATGGTGTGCAGGTCCTCGCGGCCGAGGTCGTGTCGGAGATGGGCCAGCGCGCGCAGGGCGTGGTCGACGCCGTCCTGGGGCCCCATGACCCCGAGGTACGCGGCCAGGTGGCGACGGCCACGGCGCAGGGAGTCGTCCGGGGTCCGTGCCACGAACCGCGACAGGTCCGGGGCGCTGCGCACCACCGTGACATCGTCGGGCGCGCAGCCACCGCGGTCGATCGCTGTCCGGCGGTAGCTCTCGTTCGTCGCGATGACGCCGGTGGCGCTCGCGTACGTGAGGCGTTCGAGGAGTCGGGTCGCGCGGTCGAGCACGAGTGCCAACGGTCCCCCGCTCTCGAACCGGGATGCGAACAGCTCGGGGACGAGGTCGTGCTGGTCGAAGACGAACCGTGCACCGCGCAGGCGCAGCAGCAGACCGACCAGGAAGAAGAAGTCGGGCGGGTTGCACCCGTGCACGACGTCCACCCGCGACCGCATCGCGACCCGCGCGGCGAGGCGCACGGTGTGGAGCAGGGCGACCGGATACTCGCGCAGGTAACCCGCGGGGCCGCCCGTCGCGGCGGTCAGCGGGTACCGCAGGATGCGGACACCGTCGATGGTCTCCTCTGCCGCGGTGTCGGTGGTCGTCCCCATCGGGCAGATCACCGTCACCCGGTGGCCGGCCTCGGTCAGCGCGCGGCTCTCCTGCCACACGCGGCGGTCCATCGGCACCGACAGGTTCTCGACGAGGACGAGGATGTGCGACCGGCGCGTCCGATCCCGCCGGGACCGGCGGCTGTCGACGACTGCGGTCAGACGGTCCTGGACGGCGTTCTTGGCCGGGCGCACCCGGCGCAACAGACCGGGAGCCAGCGTCAGACCGACCACGAGCAGCGCGGCCCGCACCGAGCGGCGCCGGCGCAGCGACCGCCATGCCGCGCGTCGTGCGGAGGCGGTGTCCCCCTCGACGAGTGCCCAGCGGGCCCTGCGGATCTCACGCAGGGCCGCCATCCGGTCCAGTGTCGTCTGCAGGATCGCGTCGTCGGCAGGGTCCGCCAGAGGTCGGGCCGAGGCGAACGACCGCTCCAGTGCGTCCTCGAACCCCTCGACCTTCGCGGCGTCACGGGACAGCGAGTCCGAGCGGATCCGATAGCGCGCCAGCACATCCGGGATCATGCGCACGTCATGGTCCCGGGTCAGCCGCAACCAGATGACGACAGACTCGTCGACGCCCTCCATGCCCGGGTCGTATCCGCCCACCGCGTCCCACGCGTCCGCGCGGATCGCCGCCGAGTAGTACGGCACCGTCCCGGCGAGGACGTCGCGGAACCGCAGTGGCGCCGTCGGATCCGGTCGGTCGACACCGACCGACCGCAGGTAGTCGACGGGGAGGTCCTGGTCGCCCTCGGCGAAACGGTGGGCGTCCACGCACACCGCGGCGACGTCCGGTCGCGCGGCGATCTCCTCGCCGACCCGCCGGCAGAAGTCGGGGAGCACGTGGTCGTCGCTGTCGAGGACGCAGACGAACCGACCCCGGGCGACCGCGGCGGCAGCCATGACCCCGCCCGCGTAGCCGGCGTTCTCCTGACGCACCAGGCGGATCCGGTCGTCGTCGAGGTAGGCGCCGACCACGGCGGCCATCTCCGCGGAGTTGCCGTTGTCGACGACGACGAGTTCCCAGTCACCGCGGGTCTGGGCGAGGACGGAGTCGATCGTCTCGCCGACGAGGTGCTCGGTCTTGTAGGCCGTCGTCAGGAAGCTGACGAGTGGGCGCACGTCCGACCGCCCGCCACGCTGCGGGGTGTGGTGCTCCACGACGTCACCACCCGATGCCGCTGTAGTTTTCGGCGTGCCGACGCGTCTCCGCTCCCGGCAGTCGGACGAGATCGATGACGAGGGTGTCGGCGGACGCGTTGTCGATCGCCTCGACGACCTCGGGCTCGGCGCTGGCGACGACGATCACGTCGCCGTGCTCCATCACCTCGTCCACCGAGGCGGTGAGCAGCTCGCCGACATGCGGCAGGTGCTCGGTGATGTAGTCACGATTCGCCCCGACGATGGACGACAGCGTCACGTTCTCGTCGTGGATGCGGACGTCGAATCCCTTGCCCAGCAGGCGTTCCACCAACTCGACGAGCGGGCTCTCCCGCAGATCGTCGGTACCGGACTTGAACGACAGGCCGTAGAGACCGACACGGCGCTTGCCGGTGGCGATGATCATGTCGATCACGCGCCGGATCTGGGTCTCGTTGGACGACATGATGTTGCCGATGACGGGCAGTTCGATGTCCCGCTGGCGCGCCGTGTGCATCAGGGCACGGACGTCCTTGGGGAGGCACGAACCCCCGAAGGCGAAACCCGGACGCAGATAGGCGTCGCTGATGTTCAACTTGGTGTCGGCGAAGAAGATCTCCATGACGGCGTGGGAGTCCAGGCCGAGTTCTGCACAGATGGTGCCGATCTCGTTGCCGAACGCGACCTTGAGTGCATGGAAGCTGTTGTCCACGTACTTGGTCATCTCCGCCACCCGCAGCGGGACGCGGAACCGCTTGCCCGACAGGCCCTCGTAGAGGTCCATCACCATGGCACCACTGCGCTCGTCGGTCTCGCCGACGACGGTCTTGGGCGGGGTCATGAAGTCACGCACCGAGCTCCCCTCGCGCAGGAACTCCGGGTTGACGCACACGCCGAAGTCGATGCCGGCGCGCTTGCCGGACTCGCGCTCGAGGATCGGGATCAGCAGGTCCTCACAGGTACCGGGGACCATGGTGCTGCGGAAGACGACGACGTGGAAGTCGTCCTTCTCCCGCAGTGCGGCGCCGATCTCCTCACTGGCACTGCAGAGGTGGACCGTCGACAGGCCGCCGCCGGATCCCGACGGGGTGCCGACGCAGACGATCGTGATGTCGCTGGAGAGCACCGCACGACGGGCGTTGTCGTCCACGTCGAGCATGCCCGACTCGACGACACCCGCGGTGAGCTCACCGATGCGTTCCTCGATGACCGGTGCACGGCCCTCCCGGAGGAACTGCGTCTTCGACGGGTTGACGTCGACGCCGATCACCCGGTGGCCACGCGCGGCGAAACACGCTGCGGAGACACACCCGACGTACCCGAGCCCGAAGACGCTCAGGACGGCCGCACGCGCGCCGTCATCCGGCGGCAGGTGGTGGCGCGACGTGGGCTCTCCGCCCGATGCACCGGATCTGCGATCACGGTGATCGGCGTCGTCGCCCATCGTTCGGACAGCGTCGAAGGACGCGATGGTGCTCATGCAGTATTCCCCCCACTGCGAGATCGATGGTTGTTCTCCCCTGGGTCAGGACGACGCCTCGATCGTGAACGCCACCCGCCCATCCCCGTGCGTGTCGACCACGCACTCCCGCCGTACCCCCTCGCACAGCAGGTGGACGCGGATCAGTGATCCGTCATCCGACAGGGACAGTTCGCAGCGTAGCGCACTGCCCTTTGTGACGGCGATGAAGGACGCCGACGAGACCGCTCTCACGCGTTCCGATGAGTCGACACCGACCCACCACGCCGGCGTTCTCTGCTCCAGTCGGGCGCTCGACCAGCCACGATGCGTCGATTCGTCACCGCGGACCCGCCAGGGGCGGATCGGGACGGTGGCCGCCGACGTGATGAACCCGACTGAGGTGTCTCCGCGCCGGAGACCGATCGTGGGCGAGTCGCGCGCGTCGTCGGGATCGATGTCGATCGCCGGGGCGAGCGGGAACGTCGACGTGACCGTGTGCAGCCCGGCACCGGTCACACGGTCGACGACGAGCACGCCCGGCAGCACGTCGTCGGGTGGGGTGATCACCCATCGCCGGTGGACGACCCCGTCGGGCCCGTCGTCGTACCCGTAGTGCTCGGCGTCGACGACCCCGGCGTCCAGGTCGACCGCGCGGACCCGGACCCGCGCATGGCGTGTCCACAGGAAGGGCCCACCCATGTCCGACTGATCCCGTCCGTCGACGGTGACGGTGGCGTGAGCTGCTGTGCCGCGCAGCACCTCTCGCCACGCCGGGTGTCCGTAGTAGCTGCCCGTGCCCGGGTCCTCGACGATCTCGCCGTCGTCGTCGGCGACGGTGATCGCGAGGGCGTCGGCGTGGCCGTGCGCCGCGATCGCGAGGTATCCCAGCGGCGCGACGTCGACGGTGACGCGGCGTCCCGGGCGTCGCAGGACGACGAGCCCGCCGTCGGGGAACCACACCGATCCGTCGACGCCGTGCACCGCGCTCGATGCGGCGGCATCGGGTGCCAGGCGTGCGCCGGCGATCGTGGCGGCCATCCACTCGCGTGCGGCGGTGGTGGGTGCGCCGGCAGGGGCGGCGCCGTCGTGGATGCCGGCGACGAGGTCGAGGTGGTGTGCGACGGTCCGCACCGGTTCGGCGCCCCATCGCAGGGCGACGCCCTCGTCGTCGTCGCCGATCCTGGGGGTGGGGGCACCCAGGTCGCGGAGGAACCCGGCACCCCGGTCGATCGTCGCGACCAGCGCGGACGGCACCTCACGCCCCCGATCGGCCAGCAGGCAGGCGACGACGACGAACAGTTCGGCGGTGAAGATCTGATAGCCGATCGCCTGCTCGGCGCCCACACCGTCCGGCAGGATCTGTCGGTCCGCCTCGGCGACGAGTCCGGCCACCGCGATGCGTTCCCAGTCCGCGGCACCGGGGAGGTCGGGGACGGTGAGTGCGGTGGCGGCGAGCCCGGCGAGCTCTCCGACGAGGTGGTTGTTGGCCGAGCTGAACCGCGACCGTCCGCGGACGCAGTAGCGCGCCGAGGCGTCCAGCAGCTGCGCGATCGGGGCGAACCGTTCCGCGGTGAGCTGCGGCGCCGTGGCGAGGCCGGCGACGGCGGTGACGACGGAGATCGCCCGGATCCCGGCCTCGAACGCGCCACGCCAAGCGATCCCGTGTCCGGGCGGGTTCGCCGCCGTCCAGGACTCGAGATCGTCGAGGACGGCGTCGGCGTAGCGGTCGTCGCCCGTGTACAGCCATGCCTGTGCAAGGACCGGCAGGTGCTGCAGACGGTTCAGTTCCCAGATCCACTTCACGTCACCGTCGACGGTCCGGTGGTCGATGCGATCGGCAGACAGGTCCGGCCAGCGCAGGTCCCGGATCGGGTCGTGCCCCCAGTCGATGGGGCGGGTGAGATGGGCTGTCGGATAGCCGAAGTACGTGAACCGGCCGGCCAGGGCGTCGTCCGCCGCGCCGACGACCTCGTCGACGATCTCGGGGTGGCGGGCGGCGATGTCGGCGGCACGCTGCGGGGTGAGGAGGGCCGCACCTCGGCCCGCCCGCAGCGCGTCGAGCGCCTGTCGCGCGGTCTGCTCGGTCCAGCCGGGCGGGAGGCCGCCCGCCGGCTCGCGGGCCACGACGCGACGGAGGCGTCCGGCGACCGTGCTGCGGACCCGCCAGGCGATCTCACGCGCCGACATGGTCGCCAGTCGGCGCCGGTACCAGGTGACCTTGTGCACGTCGGTGACACTAGCGTTCGCGATCCTCACCTCGGAGATGTCATCATCGATGTGGGGAAGAATCACGAGGGGGAAGCGATGGCACCGCGGGGGGCGGGCGTCGACGTCAAACACCGGTTGCGTCGCGCACATCCATATCGATCGATCGCACGTCGGCAGCTGGCGTGGGCGGAACAGGCGTCGCCGGAGGATCTCGCCCGACAGCGGGACCGACGGCTGCGCGCCCAGGTGCGCTGGGCGGCACGACGATCCCCGTTCTATCGGGAGTTGTTCGCCGAGCACGGGATCGACCCACGCGACATCCGCACCGCGGCAGACCTGACGCTCATCCCGACCACCGACCGTGTCGCCGTGACCGATCGACGCCGGGACTTCTGCGCGCTACCGGAGCGACTGATGTGGCCCGCGAGCACATCGGGGACTTCGGGGCGCCCGGTGACGGTGATGCGGACGCCGAACTCGTCGGTGTACGAGTTGTGCGCCCAGGAACGTCAGTGGCGGTGGTTCGGCATGGATTCCGACACACCACGGATCGTGCTGCGCGGCAGCGACTTCGCTGCCGACACCGACGGCGCGCCCGTGCGCCGACTGAACGGGAACCGACAACTGATGGTGTCGAGCTTCCACCTCACACCCGACCACCTCCCGGCAATCCTCGAGGCCGTCGACGAGTTCGGACCGCAGGCCGTCGAGGGCTGGCCGTCCAGCATCGCGGTGCTCGCCGGTCTGCTCGCCGACGCCGGACGCACCCTCCCGCTGCGCGGGATCATCACGTCGTCGGAGGTGATCGGCGGTCCCGCGCGCGCCCTGATGCGATCGGTGTTCGACGCGCCGATCGTGGACCACTACGGGCAGACCGAGCGGGTGGTCATGACGGGCAACTGCGAGCACGGGACCAACCACGTCTTCGACGACTACGGCGTCCTGGAGCTCCTCCCGGTGCCCGGCGTCGCCGACCGCTGGGAGATCGTCGGGACCGGGTTGCACAACCGTGGGTTCCCGCTGCTGCGCTACCGCACCGGCGATCAGGTCGGTCCCGCGACGGACACGCCGTGCCCGTGCGGGCGGCCCTTCGGTCGGATCGGTGAGATCGCCGGCCGGTCCGAGGACGTGTTCACCGCCGCCGACGGCCGCGCGCTCCCGGTCCCGTCCACCGTCGTCGACGACCTGGTGGGCGTCCGCGGGGTCCAGATCGTCCAACACCGCGCCGGCCGGTTCGAGGTCCGTGTCGTGCCCGGCGACGGGTGGGACCGTGACGTCACCGACCGTCAGGTGCAGCGCAACGTCGACCGGATGTTCGGTCCGGGGCAGCACGTGGACGTCACCGTGCTCGACGCGCTCCCCGCACCGACCGGCGGCAAGGTGAAGTCGGCCTACGTGGTCGGGGTCTGACTCCCGCGCACCACCTCGTGCATCAGCCTCTCGTAGCCACGGGCAGTCGACGCGATGTCGAAGTCCCGTTCTGCTCGGGCCCGTCCCGCGTCGCCGAGGCGGCGACGCAGCGCCGGGTCCGCGGCGAGCGCGATGAGGCGATCGGCCAGGACGTCGTGGGCGCCGACGGGCACCACGTGGCCTTCGACGCCGTCGGTCACGATGTCGGCGACGGACCCACAGTCGGTGGCCACCACCGGCACACCCGCGGCCATGGACTCGGCCAGCACCAACGGCACACCCTCGTGCACCGACGACAGGACCGAGACGTCCAGTCCCGGCAGCAGTTCGGGGACGTCGTCGCGCACCCCGAGGAACCGCACACGGGACGCGACACCGAGATCGACGGCGAGCGTGCGCAGTTCGTCCTCCCGCTCACCCGTGCCGACGACGAGCAGCACCGCGGTCGGTCGATCCGCGAGGACCTTGGCGAACGCGGCGAACGCCACCTCGTGCGCCTTCTGCGCCGACAACCGGGCGACGATGCCGACGGCCATGTGGTCGTCGGCGAGACCCAGTGCGGCCCGGGCACGGCCACGACGGTCCGCCGTCGGCGCGGGCGGCAGCGCGATCCCGTTGCCGATCACCACCTCCCGCGTCCGTGACCACGCGGTGGCGCCGACACCCTCCTCGCGTCGCAGGTAGGCGCCCTGCGCCGGCGACAGCAGGATCAGCGCACGGGACGCGGCCAGTGTCGCGACGGCCGACCGCGGCAGGACCCTGCGACCGACCGAGGTGAGGTCCATGTCGTGCGCGGCGACGACGCTCGGGATGCGTACCAGTGCCGCCGCGGCGCGCCCCACGGCCAGGGCGGCGCGATGGTGATGGGCGACGAGCACGACGTCGGTACCGGTCCGGCGCAGGTGGCGGGCGAGGTCGGTGACCCGTCGGGGATCGACGGCGTAGCGCCCGGCCACGACGTCGACCGGCACCCCGAGATCCCGGAATCGCGCCGCGAGCGGCCCCTCCTCGCGCAGACACACGATGCGGGGCACCAGCACGGACCGGTCGACGACAGCGCACAGGTCCAGCAACAACTTCTCGGCACCGCCGACGAACGTCAGGTCCATCACGACCGTCATCGTGATCGGCTCCGCTGCCGCCGGGGGCGCCGGATCCACGATGTCGCGCAGCGCGTCCTGGGTGCGCGACACCATCAGCGACAGGTCGAAGTGCTCGGCGGCACGGGCTCGTGCCGCCGCACCCATCTCCCGCGCCCGTGCGGGATCGACGAGAAGCGGTGTGGCCGCGGCGGCGAGCGCAGCGGGATCATGGATCGGCACGAGATGCCCGGTGACGCCGTCGTCGATGAGCTCACCGAGACCACCCACGTCCGTGCACACCGCGGGTAGCCCCGACGCCATCGCCTCGAGCAGCGCCATCGGCAGACACTCGACGGAGTCCGAGGACAGCACGAACAGGTCCATCGCCGCCAGCATCGCGGGCACGTCCGACCTCGCCCCGACGAAGGCCGTCCGGGATGCGATCCCGAGGTGCCGCGCGAGTGATTCCGCCCGCTCCCGCTCGGGGCCGTCGCCCACGACGAGCACCCGCAGGTCAGGGATGTCGCGGGCGATGCGGGCCGCGGCGTGCAGCAAGGTGGCGTGGTCCTTCTCGGGTCGCATCGCCGACACCGTGCCGATGACCGGGCCGGTCCCGTCGAGTCCGGGGAGAGTCACCGGTGTGCGCGGGGCGGCCGTCAGGTCCGTGAACGCGGCGACGTCGATCCCGTTGTGCACCACCACGACCTTGTCGCGCGGGTGACCGAGATCGTCGACGACGAACGGCACCTGGGCGTGCGCGACACACAGGTGCCGGTCGGTGCACCGTTCCAACAGACGGTCGGCGAGCCTCCGCACCGCCGGGCGGTCGTCCTCCGTCGCCACGTGATGGATCCACGTCGCGCGATGGGGCACTCCCGCGATCAGCGCTGCGGCGCGCCCCAGCATGTCGGCGTTGTACCCCCGCGTCAGGACGACGTCGGGACGCTCGGTGCGCATGTGGCGTACGAGGTCTCGCAGGGCACGGACCGCGTCACGCCGGGTGCGGCGCAGGGCCACGGCGGGCACGCCGGCCTCCACCAGGTCGGCGAAGAGTTCTCCGGGCTCGCCGATGCAGACCACCGAGGGCGAGAACCGTTCGCGGTCGAGTGCGGGCATCAGGGTGGCGACGTGCCGTTCCGCACCGCCGATTCGGAGGTCGGGCACCACGTGCATGACCCGCAGCGGCCGGTCCGGCGGCTCGACCGCCGAGCCGGTGATCTCGCGGTACAGATCGTCGACGCGGCGCCACACGACGTCGACGTCGAACTCCTCCCGGAACCGCCGGTGCGCGGACGCGGCAAGTCGTCGGCGCAGGTCGTCGTCGTGGATCACCGAGGTCAGGGCGTCGGTGATCCCTGCGACGTCGCCGGGTTCGACGAGGACGGCGCAGTCCTCGTCGAGGATGTCGGGAACGCCGCCGACCGGGCTCGCGACGATGCAGAGCCCGGCGGCCATCGCCTCGAGGACGGCCATCGGCTGCCCCTCGTCGTGCGACGGCAGCGCGAGCACATCGGACCGGTCGAGCAGTGTGGCGACCGTCTCGGAGTCGACCCACCCGACGATCTCCACCGAGTCGTCGACGGCGAGTTCGTGGACCAACGCCCGGGCCGCATCGACGGCGCCGTCACCCGCGACGGTCAGGTGCGCGGTGTCGCCGACGTCTGCCGCCGCCCAGGCGCGCAGGAGGTCGAACGTGCCCTTCCGGTCACCCACCCGGCCGAGGAAGAGCACCTGCACCGGTCGGGCGTCGTCGCGATCGGAGGATGGTGCTGCCGTCTCCGGCGCGCGAACCGCGTTGGGCACCACGACGACCCGGGCGTCGGGGGCGATCTCCGACAGGCGCCTGGCCCACCCCGGGCCGAGCGCGATCACGGCGGCCGCCGTGGTGAGCGTGTGCACCACCACGGACCGCAGCGGTCGCGGGAGCCGGGCGGTGAAGAGGTGGAACTCGGCGCCGTGGACGTGCAGGACGACCGGGACACCGGCGGCGCGGGCGAGGGCCGCGAGCACCGCCTTGCGGACGAAGCTGCCGTAGGAGGCGGTGTGCAGGTGCACCACCGCCGGGCGCCGGACGATCAGCTCCGCGACGAATCGCGCTGTGCCCACGAGGAATGTGAGCACCTTCACGGCGGCGGGGCCGTCGCGGTGGGTGCTGACATGCCTGATGGACCACGACTCCGCCAGCGGTGTCGAGAACACCGCGGACACCGTCGAGGCCACTCCGCCCCTGGTCGTACGACTCGTGGACGCCCACAGGACCCGTGGCCGGGTCGGGCGTCGGCCGCCATCGTGTCGGCGCACCACATCTCCCCCTCGATCAACGCTGCGCGTGGTCGTCCTCCCCGACGACCTGCCCCCGTTGTGGCGGGCGGCGAACAGCCGTGTCATCCTATACCGCGGGGAGGAAGTCTCGACGTGTCTGTTGACGATTGCAGCGCATCGCGAGTTCTCGACAGGGATCCGGCATCGGGGGATGCGGGACACAGCGGGTCGACAGAGATCCGCATCCTGATCGAGAACAGCGAGTACTGGCTGCGTAACAACGGTGATCTGGCCATGCTGGCCGTCACCATCCGCCGGCTGCGGGAGCGCTGGCCGACCGCGCGGATCGGTGTGCTGACCGATTCGCCCGTTCTGCTCCGGGCCTATTTCCCTGACGCCGAGGGCATCACGGTGTTCGACGAGGACCCGTGGGCCCCGCCGACCCCCGTCCAGGAACTCGCCGCGCGCGTCGGCCCTGCAGTGGTCGGGCCGGGCGTCATGGCGTGGTTGCGCACGCGGAGCTTCGTGCCGCAGAAGGCGCGTGGCGCCCGACGGCGGTTGCGCAGCCTCGTCACCGGGACGGTCGCGCCGCCCATCACGCCCCGCGCGAAGCCGCACATCGGTTCCCACCGGGCGGTCCGGGAGTCGACGATGCTGGTCGTCCTCGGCGGCGGTTACATCACCGATGCCGATGCGGCGCAATGCCGTCGGGTCTTCTCGTTGATCCGCCACGCCGGGGACAGCGGTGTGCCCGTGGCGATGGTCGGACAGGGGCTGGGCCCTCTCGACGACCCGACGCTGCTCGCGCTGGGCCGTGAGGCGATGCGGTCGGTCGAGATCGTCGCGCTGCGGGAGCGCCGCCGTGGACCGCTCGTCGCCGACCGCCTCGGGGTCGCCCCCGAGCGCGTCCGGGTCACCGGCGACGACGCGATCGAGCTCGCCTACGGGGTCATCCCGAACACCGAGAGTGGCACCGGCGGAGGGACTCTCGGTGCCGGGATCGGGTTCTGTCTCCGGGTCGCGGGCTACGCACCCGTCGACGAGGACGCGCGCCACACCGTGGGCCTGGCTGTGCGCACCGCCGCCCAGCGGCTGCAGGCACCGTTGCTGCCCCTGATCATCGCGGAGTACCGCGACCAGGATCGCCGCTCCACCCTGCCGTTGGTCGCCGGTGCCAACCACGTCGTCCCGCCACTGCCGCGGTACGTGGACCCGGCTGCGGTCGCGGGTCGCGTCTCGCAGTGCCGGGTCCTGGTGACGGGTGCGTACCACCTCGCGGTGTTCGCCCTCTCGCAGGGCATCCCGGTCGTCGCGCTGACCTCGTCGGAGTACTACGACGACAAGTTCCTCGGTCTCGGGGACATGTTCGGGGACGGTCTGACGATGATCGCCCTCGACGACCCCGCGCTCGCCTCGCGCCTGTCGACGGCCATCGCCGACGCGTGGACGCAGGCGCCCACCGTCCGCGCACGCCTTCGGGAAGCCGCCCGCGAGCAGATCGCCCTGAGCCGTGCGGTGTTCGACGACGTCTTCGCACTCGTCGAGCCCGAGACGACGTCCGACGCCCGATGAGCTCGGCCACCGGCCTGGAGCCCGACGACGACGCCGTCGTCGCGGGGCCGTCGCTGCGGGGGCGGATCGGCCGTGTCGCGGCGGCATCGGCGATCGCGCTGGTGTTCGGCGAGGTCCTGACGCTGGTCCAGACGATCGCGCTGGCACGGTTGCTCACACCCGCCGAGGTCGGGATCTTCGTCTCCGGCACGGTCATCACGAGCTTCCTCGGGGAGTTCGTCGAGGGTGGACTGCGCGCGGGCCTCGTCCAGCGAGGCGGGGACATCACCGACGCCGCCGAGACGGTCTTCTGGGCCACCCTCGGGGGCGGAGTCGTGATGTCGCTCGGTGCGCTCGCCGCGGCACCCGTGGTCGGCATCGTGTTCGACAGTTCCACGGCCGCCATGATCGCCGCCATCACCTCGGGCACACTCGTGATCTTCTCCGTCACCAACGTCCCGGAGTCGATGCTGCAGCGCGCGTTCAGCGTTCGGCGCCGGCTCGTCGTCGGGCCGTCGGTGGCCGTTGCCTACGCCGTGGTCGCGGTGTCCCTGGCGGCGGCGGGTCTCGGCGTGTGGAGTCTCGTCGTCGGCATGTACGCCTCGTTCATCACGTGGGCGATCACCATCTGGCTCATCACCGACTGGCGGCCGGGCCGGGGCAAGGCCTCTCGCACGCTCTGGCGTGAGCTCGCCCGCTACGGGTTGCCGCTGGTGCTCGGCGGGATCGGCGCCCGCGTGCAGAACGCGATGGAGACCGTCGTCGTCGGACGCGGGCTCACCCAGTCCGCACTGGGCAACTTTCGCTACGGCCAGCGCATCTCACAGATGCCCGTCCGCGCCATCATCGAGATCGGCGCGGTGTCCCTGTTCCCCGCCTTCTCGCAGATGGCCGGGGACCGGATGCGGTTGCGTGCCGCGTACCTCCGCGCATTGCGGTGGGTGATCGTCGGTGCCGCCGCGCTCTCCGGGCTGATGGTGGCTCTGGGTTCCCCCGCGGTCACCGTCGTCTTCGGCGAGCCGTGGCACCCCGCCGGTGTGGCGGTCAGCCTCATGGCGGGACTCGGCGTCGGGAAGGCCCTGATCAGTGTGGGTGAGGAGGTCATCAAGGCCTGCGACCGCACGGCGCTGCTGAACTGGTACACCGCCGCGGAGGTGCTGCTCGGCATCGGCACCCTCGTGCTGCTGGTGTCCGCGTTCGAACTCGACGGTGCTGCACTCTCGCTGTCGATCACCGCGGTGGTCGTCGGCCTCGTGGTGACCGGACTGGCCATCCCGCTCGTCGAGGTGGGCTGGGGTGACGTCGCCCGCGCGGTGCTGCCGCCGGTGCCGGCCGCGGTCATCGCGACCGTCGTCACGTGGGTGCTCGACCGCCACGTGCTCACCAGTGCCGACCGCGCGCTGCTCCCCGCACTCGGGTGTCTCGTGGTCGCGGGCCTGGTCTTCGGTGTGGTGTACCTGATCGCGCTGGCCGTGACGGCACCGTCGTCGGCTCGCAGCCTGCTCCGGGCAGCGACGATGGTCGCGTCGCGCCTGACGCAGCGGCGCACAGGGGCGGACGTCGACATGCTCTCGGGGGACGGAGACGGCGGTGCCTTTCCGGACTGACCGACCGCGCAGGCCCGAGTCCTCGACCCGTCACGCCGGGTCGGGCGGGCCCGTGGTGCTCGGCCCGGTCATGCTCGGCGACCGCCGGGTGCGGCTACGTCCTCCTGTTCTCGACGACCACGGACGCTGGCGCGAGGTACGCCTCCGGGACCAGTCGCTGATCGAACCCTTCTGGGTGAGGAACGACCACTCCTGGCCGGACCGCCACCGCCGCAACGAGTGGGTCCGCGAGGTCCTCGCCGCGCGCGCCGCCGCGCTACGGGGTCGCTCGCTGCCCTGCGCCATCGAGGTCGACGGGGAGTTCGCCGGGCAGTGCATCCTGACCGCGATCGATCACGCCACCGGCACAGCCGAACTCGGCGTCTGGATCGACTCCGCACTCGCCCGCAGCGGTGTCGCGACCCTCGCCGTCGGCCTCATCGCCGACCATGCGTTCGGTGCGATGGGCCTCCGCCGGATCGTCGCACCGACCGCCGCCGACAACCTCGCCGCCGCCCGCGCATCGGAGCGGGCGGGTTTCCGCCGCGAGGCGACGCTGCCCGGCTGGGCACCCACCGGCGCCGACGACATCGTCGCCCACGACCTCTGGGTCCTCGACCGGGACCATCTCCCGACCGGCGGTCTCACTACCGTCGCGATCCGCCGCGTGGATCCGGGCGCGCCCGCTGTCGACGTGGCCACGCTGACCCGACCGGCCCGTCACGGTCGGGAACGACCGCGCAGCCTCGCGGACGCCACCTCGATGACACGCTTCGCGCTCGGCGGGCTGCGCCGTCGGCTGCGGCGGATGATGCCCGCGCCGGTCCCCGCCGGGATCGGCGTGACCGGCACCGACCTCCGCCTCCGCCGTCGGGGGGTGGCGACGGCCATGTCCCCGGGACGCCGCAGCCACGCCTTCGACGACATCTGCACCCCGATGCGCGACTGCGCCTGGTTCGACACGGACGAGGCCGACGTGGCCTACGACATCGTCGCCGACCACCGCGCGGTGGGCCGCATCGCGCTGGTCGGGATGAACCGCAGCCTGGGCTTCGCCGAGCTGTTCGTCACCCGTGACCCGCGGGCGTCGGCGACGACCGACGCAGCCATGGCCGCCGCGGTCGGCGAGATCGTCGACGTGGCGACGAACCTGCTGCGACTCGAACGGATCACGACGATCACCGATCCCGACGACGAGCACGCGAACCGGATCGCCGACGCCGCGGGATTCCGCGACGAGGGCCGCATCGACGGCGCCGCCTACGGGCGGCCCGCCGGGGTCGTGAACCTATGGGGTGTCAGCGCGACGAGGACAGGAGCCGCGACGGCGTGAGCTCGGAGTCCCCGGTGACCAGCACCGCGGCGAACGGGTCGATCTCCGACTGACGCAACAGGTCTGCGGCGCGGCGACCGCGGGTCGGGCTGAGGACGCCCGACTCGACGGCGATCAGCGTGCGGTCCGCGGTGGAGCACAGCAACTGCGCCTCCGCGGCGGTGTCGACCGGAGCGCACTCCACCACCGTCACGTCGAACCGCTTGCGCAGCAGCCCGATCAGTTCGGTCACGTTCTGACGGTTCATCACGTCGTAGGGATCGACGGACTCCTCACCACCGGCGCCGAGGACGGTGACCGACGCCCCCAGGCGATCGGCGGGGTGGAGAGCATCGTCGAGCCGGTGGGCGTCGACGGTGTCACCGTCGGTGGTGCGCAACACGTCGACCATGCCGATCCCGGCGAAGTCCCCGTCGCGCACGGTACGGACGAGCGCGACGTCGACCCCCTGCGCCGAACGGATACGGGCGAGTTCCTCCGCGACGAAGGACGAACCCGTGCGACCCCCCACCCCGACGACGGCCACCACCGACGGCACCGGCAGATCGTCGAAGGAGAGGGCGTTGACCACGTGGCGCATCTGCAGCCGGCGGTCCGAACCGCCGTCACCCGACGCGTCGAAGGTCCGCACGCCCATCACCTCTCGCACCTGGTCCGGCCGCCGCAGACGGGGGGCCCAGCCACCGATCAGCCAGGCAATGACGGCACCGAGGAGGAGACCCACCACGACCGCGACGGACACGGTGGCCGCCACCGCCGGACGGTCGGCGGTCGCCGCACTGGCCGAGGTGAGGTCCTGGAGTCGTCCACTCGTGTCGCTATTCAGCTCGTCGATCGACTGCGACAGCTGGACCCGCTCCTGCGGCAACACCTGATCACCCCGCGCCTGCCTCTCCGCGAACGGCTTCTGCAGGGCGTCGATCGCGGACTGCCGGGTGCGCTGCACACCCTGGTTGATGCTGTCGCGGAACGCGTTCGCCATCGCCTCGGCCGCCGCGGGGACCGTCGACGCGTCTGGACCGGTCGCCACGATGAACATGATCGGGCCGGTCGCGACGGGCTGCGCGGTGAAGGTCACGTCGGCGGGGACACGAGCGGCCGCCCGCAACGCCTGCTGGTTGGCGCCGTTGTCGAAGAAGTCGACATAACTCTGGATCAACACCGCGTCCTGCTCCGGGGCACGGTTGGCCGAGTACGTCGTCAGGGCCGCCTTGCTGGTGTAGTCGGTGTCGCGGCCGGTGGTCATCAGGACGGCGACGACGACGGCGACCACCACGGCGGCGACGACGACCCACCACCGGTGCAGGATGCGATCTCGGACCTCGGTCATGCGGGAACCTCCTCCCGGGACGGCGTGGCCGTGACCTCGGGTAGTGACGGATGGCGTGGGCGTCGTTGGCGCTCGGCGGCGCCGACGGCGAGCCCGACGAGCAACAGGGTGGCGACCACGGGCAGGTCGAACAGTCGGAGATCGACCGACGTCCCGGCGGTGACCATGACGAGCAGTCCGAGGATCGCGGTCACCACGACGGCGCGACGCGTGCGGTCGCTGTCGGTGAGGGCGTCGGACGGAACCGCTCGATAGGCGATCACCAGATGCACGATCAGGCCGGCCAGGACGGCCAGCCAGAGGACCAGGCCGACGATCCCGAGATCCGACAGGATGCCGAGTTCGTTGAAGTGCGGGGCGATCCCGAGACCACGGTCGAACGGCGTGCTGGGGGTCCACTGCTGGTGGTGCAGCGTGTTCAGCGAGATGAACCGACCCAGACCCCACCCGAAGACGGGCTTCTCCTGGAACCCCCAGAAGCTCGTCGCGGCGGTGTTGAGGCGGTCGAGCACCTCGCTGGTCGACCCGACCCCGCCCTTGGCGCGGTCGGAGCTGGTGAACGTCGACCAGTTCGCCACCACCGCTGCTGCCCCGAGCGCGCCGATGAGGACGAAACCCGTACGGTACCCGCGGGCGATGACCGCCGCCACGACCAGCACCAGGACGAGAGCGAGGTAGATGATCCGTGTGTGCGTGAGGAACACGGCGTAGACCGACGTCGCCGCGACGACGCCGGCGATCACCCGCGCGGCCCGCCCACTCTCCGGCCGCGACGCGAGATACATGGCGCAGATGAAGCCGAGCAGGATGATGATCCCGTTCACGACAGGCTGATTGGGGACGCCGTTCGCACGTCCGACCCAGTTCGGATCCGAGACGATGTAGCGCGGCCAGACCAGACCCGGCGCATGGAACTGCCCGATGCTGACCAGCGTCGAGTAGGCACCGATCGCCACCATGAACCACATCACGACGCGGGCGCGACGCGCGTCGTTACCGATGGTGCGTCCCACGAAGTACAGGGCGAACGGCATCGCGGTCGACGACAGGATCATGCGGAACAGGTTGATGGGCTCCGCCGTCGGGATGAACGCGCCGGCGCCGTACTCGTGCGGCAACACCGTCGAGACGACGTTGTAGCCGAGGTAGATCGCCATCACCAGCTCGACCACTCCGGGTCGCGGCAGACGTTCCCGGTTCGCCCATCCCCAGATGGCGGTCGACAGCAGCAGCCCGACGAACGCCGGCAGGAACGGGTCGACCGGGAGGATGCGCGGGAGCGCCAACCGCAGGAAGAGCGCGAACAGGAAGTATCCCAGGGCGACCAACGGATGACGCAGGCCGAGCCACACGGCGACCACCGCGACGAGCAGTGCGATCGGCGCTCCGACGACGGCAATCACCGATCCCCGCGAGACGCCGGCGGCCACGATCGCGACGGCGACCGCGGCGGCGCCGGTCGCGAGCAGCACGCGCCTACCCGGGAGCAGTGTGGTGACCGCCCCCTCGAACCGCGAGGTCATCAGCGAGTGGTGTCGCGACGCTCGACGGACCCCTCGACCACGCGCCCACCGGACACGGCGTGCGGCGAGGTGACGTTCTGCGACACGGCGTTCTGCGACACGACATTCGGGGGCACCGCGTTCGGCGACGGCGGGACGGGCGGCGGCACGTCGACACCTGCGGCACGCTGCTGCAGCCACCGCTGCTGCTCGACGCGGTACCGGGCCCACTGGTCCTCCAGCCACCGCTCCTGCGCGAGGCGGTACTGCGCCCACTGCTCCTGCGCGAACTGCTCGCGGGCGACCTGCTGCTGCAGCGCCAACTCACGCTCGAGCTGCTCACGCGCCTGTCGCTCCACCTCGAGGCGACGCTCGATCTCGCGACGCTCCTCCTCGAGGCGCTCGGCCGCCAGGCGCTCGGCCTTCAGGCGTTCCGCGACAGCACGTTCCACCGCGGCGCGCTCGTCGCGCTCCCGCTGCTCCTGCGCCAGCCGGCGCCGTGCGGCCTCCGCGCGCGCCACACGCTCCCGCTCGAGGTGCGCAGCGCGCGCCCGCTCGATCCGCTCGAGCTGCTGGCGCTCGGCACGCTCACGGGCGATCCGCTCCCGCTCGAGGCGATCGACGCGTTCCCGCTCCAGGCGCTCCCGCTCCTTGCGATCGGCCTCCTCGCGGGCGGCCTGCTCGCGCGCCCACTGCTGGCGTGCCAATCGTTCCTGCACTGCCTGTCGACGGGCGAGTTCCTCCTGCGCGCGACGCTCACGGTCACGGCGCTCGCGGGCCTCCTGATCACGCACCCACTGCTGCCGGGCCCGCTGCTCGGCCTCCCAGCGCTCACGCAGCGCCTGCTCGCGCAGGAACTCGTCGTGCGCGGCGCGTTGCGCGGCAGCGTGCCGCTCGAAGGCGAACGGATCACCCTGTGCGGGTGTCGGTGTCGCCGGCATCGCCGCGAACTGGTCTGTGGGCGCGCCGGACTCGACGACGCCCGCGTCGAGACCTGTGGTGTCCGGACCGGTGGTGTCGGCCCCGGGTTCGGTGATCACGACGACCTCCTCGATGACATCAGGTTCCTCGACGACGTCCGCCTCCGGCTCGGGCTCGGGCTCGGGCTCGACCTCGACTTCAGGCTCGGCAACCGCCTCCGGCTCGGCCTCGGGCTCGGGTTCGACAACTGCCTCCGGCTCCGGCTCGACCTCGGGTTCGACGACCTCGGGCTCGACGACGTCGGTCGGTTCGACCTCGACCTCGACCTCGGGCTCAGGCGCTGCCGGGTGCTCGTTCTTGATCACCGGCGAGCGCAGCGGCCGGTAGGGCAGGAACTCCTCCGACTCCTCGTCCACCGGCGGCGGCACCGGCGCCGACACCCGCGGTGCGACGACAGGACGCGCGAGTGGAGTCCGTCGAGCCGCGGCCATCTCACCCAGCCGCAGTCGGTTGGCCTTCTGCAGTGCGCGGCCGAGCCGCTTCTCCAGCGGACGACGAGCGGGTGTCACCTCGGTTCGCGCAGCCATCGGACGGACGGCCGGAACCGACGTGGCGACGACCTCGGCGCTCGCCGGGATCTCCTCGGCGGGTGCGTCCTGGTCGGTCTCCGGCACCACGTCGGCATCGTCGACGACCTCGTCGTCGTCGGCCGACTGACTGTCGGAGTCGGCGGTGCCGACCGTGGCCGTCACGGGCTGGACCGACTCGGTTTCCCACGGTTCGGGCTCGGACATGTCGACGTCGGCCGCTTCGAGCTCGACCGGTGCCGCCCCGGGGGCCGCGGGCGACGCGGCCTCGATGGCGCCGACGGTCTCGGCCTCGACGGCCTCCGACGCCTCGACGGCGGGAGGCTCGTCCTGCTCCACCGTCGTCAGCAGCGCCTTGACCGGACTCGCCGGCAGCGGCGGCGCCGCGACCGGTGGAGCCGCCATCACGACGACGGGACCGATCGGGGCCTTGACCTCGGCGAGCAGCCGATAGGTCTCCGACACCTCGGCGACGGTCGCGGTGAGCGGGTCGACCACGGTGACCACGACGTCGGTCTGGGCGCAGATGATCTGCGCCTCCGGCGATTCGAGCACGATCGGCGACTCGATCACCACGACCTCGGCGTGCTTGCGCGCGGCATCGAGGAACTTCGCGACCCGCGACCGGGTGACCACGCCGATCGGGTCGAGGACGCGATTGCCCGGCTCCATCACACAGACGCCGTCGACGGCGGCTGTGGTCAGCTCGTGGAGATCACGGTCGGGATCGACGAGCACGTCGACGAAACCCGGTCGCGCCGACGGGCCGACCGGACGGCGGGTGTCGGTGCGGACGAGCAACGACGGCACCTCCGAGGTGCCGAGTGCACTCGCCATCGATCCGGCGAGCTGCCGCGCGGCCGCGGATGCGCCCGACTGCGCGGCGATCACGGCGATCACCTGCGGGCGGGTCTCGGACCCGGAGACCAGTCGGTTGGCGAGGTGGCGGAGATCGGCGGTGCGCGCCGAGCCACCGGCGTCGTCGGGATCGGCGACCGTCAGTGCCGTCGTGAAGGCGGTCTTGTCGGTCACGTCGAAACCGGTGCGCACGCGCCGTGAGGCGATGTCGACGCCGAGGGCGACGAGGAGGCCGACGACGAGACCGCCGCCGAGCGCGGTCAGCAGGGTGGTCGTCCGCTGCGGCGACGACGCCGTGACCGCGGAGTCGAGGCCGACCGAGTTGATCATCCCGTTGGTGTTCGCGTTGATCGTGTTGATCTGGTCCTGCAGCCCCGCGCGCTCGTCGCCGGGGACGTCGAGCCGCTGCGCGTAGCGCTGCTCGAACGGCGCCTCGACCGAGTTGATGGTCTGGCGCTTCGCGTCCTCGAGGGCACCGTTGATCTCGGTGCGGAAGGTCGATGCGAGCGCCGACGCGGCCGAGCGGGCCGCCTCGGGCGACGACGCGGTGGCGTCGATGTAGAAGATGCTGCCGACGGTGGCCGGCTCCGCGACACTCGTGACGCCGGACGGCACCTTCGCCTTGCGCACCAGGGCGTCCTGGAACGAGGCGTCGTTGAAGAGATAGATGTATGCGAGCGCCAGCGCGTACGGACTGTTCTCCGATGTCGGCGAGCTGGCGGACAGCGCGGCTTTGGCCGAGTACGTGGTGCGGTCACCGATCCCGGCGACGAACGCTCCGACCAGCGTCACCAGTGTGACGGCCACCACCACATACCAGCGGCGGCGGACACGCAGCAGCTGGTTCACGAAATAATTCAAGGCCCCCCCTTGACGAACGTGTGCGACGGTGAATCACCGCCCGCGCCAACAGTTCCCAGGCCGTTGACGCGCGCACGACAGTTCTTCTGTCGTCGCAACAAGATTGACTATACTTCACTCGCACGGACGCACAAGTCGGGGTCAGCGCCCGACGGGCACCGGCGCCGGCTGCGCGGGCAGGCCTCCACCTCCCACATCGGACGGCGAGTTGTCGTCGACGACGACCAACAGTTCCTGGATCCGCTGCAGGTCACGGGCCCACGCGGACCCCGTCGCGATCCGCTGCTCGAACGGATAGCCGTAATCGGATCGGAACTGGTCGGCGAAGCGGCCCTTCGGCCCCTTCTCGGTGACGATCGCAAAACACGCACATGCCGCCGAGTCCGCGACGTAGGCCCCGTAGTTCTGCAGGGTCCACGCGATCTGGCGTCCGGGCACCGTCTGGAGGCCCAGTGCATCGATGTCGACGTCGAGCGGGATCGCCAGCAGCGCACCCAGACGCATCGCCGACGGCGCCGACCCCTGACTGCCGTAGGTCTGCTCGGCGTCACTGTCGGAGGTGGACGCGGGCCACCGGAAGCAGTCCCCCGACGGGCACGCACGGAGTTGCCGCGACGTGTCGATGTTGACGCGCAACGCGTGGCGGGGTCCGGTGGCCTCGGTCGAGGGCCGCAGCTCGCCCAGACGCAGGGCGCCCACCAGTCCACTCAGCCCCGATCCGCCGAGGTTGCGGGAGATGCCGTCGCCGTAGAGGTCGACGGGATCGGACACCGCCAGGCTCGTCGCGGGCCCCCCGGGCGTGCATCGGGCCAGCGGCCCGCTCTGCATGACCGTGCGGCCGTCGGGCATGAGCCAGCTCGCGCCCTCGTTGTTCGTCGACTGCGGCACGGTGTAGTCGGCCGGCATCGGGACACTGAAGAAGCTGCGCGAGGAGGTCGGCTCGCAGCGATCGCGGCCGGTCCATGCGGCGTCGCTGTACCGCAGTTCCGTCATCGGCGCGTCGGGCGTCTCGATGATCGAGGTCTCGTCGTTCTGCGGCATCGGCGCGAACCGGTCCCCACCGGGTCGGGCGGGCATGTCGGCGTCGACGTAGACGGCGTCGGCACCGATGGCCGTGTTCCAGATGCTGGTGTCGGAGAACGGCTGTCGGAGGACGTCGCGGTCGGGACGGTCGGACGACCCGAGCGCGAACAGGAAGGTCTGCACCTGTCGACCGCCGAAGGCCGACACCAGCGGCGCGGTCCGACGCGACGCATCGACGACCCGCCCCGCCACGGCCGACGTCCCCGTCGACGACGCCGCCACGGAGACGGCCAGCGCCCGGCCACCGCCGGGGACAGGTGCCACCGGGCCGGTCGACCGTGCGATGAGCGGTGTCGCCGCGTCGACACCGGACCACCGGTGGACGTCGGCGCGCACGGTGGACCCGTCGGTGACCTCGACCCGGACCGGGGCGGGGTCACCGGTGGCGATCCCGTAGATGACCTGGCTGTGCCAGCCCTTGTCCCCCACGACGGGCTCCGACCGGGCGGCGGCCGCCCATGCCTGGACACCTCCGCGGGCGAAGACGCGCCCGCTCCCGTTCCATGTGACCGAGGCGACCACGAGGTCCCCGGGTGTGACCGACCCCGGCAGCGTGACCGTGGTCGCGGCCGTGGGGACGTCACTGAGTGGATGGCGGGGTGCCGACGACGCACAGGCGGACGCACCGAGCAGCACGACGCAGGCAAGCGTCATCGCCAGTCGTCGACGCATGTGATCCTCCCCCAGCCGTTCTGCCTCTCCCCGGCCGCGGATGCTACCGAGCCAACCTGAGAGTTCACCCAACGCCGGATCCGCCCGGGCTCCCGCAGCGCGACCGAGACGGATGCCGGACTCGCCGGATGCGTGATGAGGAACACCAGAAGTGCTCTGTACGAGCTCTTTACGGTTGCTCACGTCACACTTGCCCCACGTCGAGAGCGGGTGTCTACTGGCCCCGCACGGTGCCATCGTTCGCTGAGGCTCCTTCGCGGAAACACGCCAGCGACCCCAAACGTCCAGAGACGCCACGGGTCAGGACAGGTCTTCCCGGCTTAAGGGTTGACCCCGATTGGCTCCTCGACTCCTGTCGAGGTCCACGCCGCGGAGTGCCAAAGGTCTTACGAGGGGGCGTTTCCTGCTCCGGTCATGTGACCGCCCGTCCGTCACGTATCGACCACGACCGTGATGCCCGCGCGGCACACGGCCATACGGAGGCTTGCCATGTCCACACTCGACACCCTGCTGCGCCTGCTCTGCGGGCTCGGACTGGGCACCCTGATCGGTTTCGAACGCCAGTACCGCGCCCGCATGGCCGGTCTGCGCACCAACGCCCTCGTCGCGACCGGCGCGACGCTGTTCGTCGTCCTGTCGGCGCACGGCTTCTCCGGCGGTACCGCCGACCCGACGCGCGTCGCTGCCCAGATCGTCTCGGGCATCGGATTTCTCGGCGCCGGGGTCATCCTCCGCGACGGCTTCGGTGTACGGGGGTTGAACACGGCGGCAACACTCTGGTGTTCGGCCGCGGTGGGCGCCCTCGCCGGCGCCGGCCTCTACGACGTCGCCGCGATGGGCACCGTCGCGGTGGTGACGGTCAACGTCGCGCTCCGCTGGCTGGGCCGCGCCGTCGACAGGCACCCGGAGTCGGGTGACGAGACCCCCTCCGGCTACACCGTCACCGTCGTCACGGACAGCGACGCCGGGCCGGCGGTCCGCGCGATGCTGCTGGACCAGATCTCGGGGGCCGACGTCCGTGTCCGCGGGATCGACGTCACCGACACCGACGACGCGACCCGCATCGTGCTGGAGGCCGTGTGTGATCACCGCGACGACGACCACATCGACGCCGCCGTGGTCCGGCTCGGCGCGCAGACCGCGGTCCGGTCGGTGCGGTGGGACCGCGACACCGCACTGCAGGACAGCGTCCGATGAGCCGCGAGGATGTCGCGGTCTCCATGCGGTCCGCGCACCTGGACACCGCGCACGTCGGCGACATCACGGGCGCACTGGGCAGCGTCTCGATGTCGCAGACACAGTCCGGCCGGACGTCCAGGACCCGGCTGATGACGATGCTGGCCGTCCTCGGTCCCGGCCTCATCGTGATGGTTGGCGACAACGACGCCGGCGGCGTCGCCACCTATGCGCAGGCCGGGCAGAGCTACGGGTACTCGCTGATGTGGGTCCTGCTCCTGTTGATCCCGGTCCTCATCGTCAACCAGGAGATGGTGGTGCGCCTCGGGGCGGTCACCGGTGTGGGCCACGCCCGCCTGATCAACGAACGGTTCGGCCGCGGGTGGGGTTGGTTCTCGGTCGGTGACCTGTTCGTCCTGAACTTCCTGACGCTCGTCACCGAGTTCATCGGGATCAGCCTCGCTGCACACTATTTCGGTGTCTCGTCGTACATCGTGGTCCCGACGGCCGCGGTCGCACTGGTCGTCATCATCGCGACGGGCAGCTTCCAGCGCTGGGAACGGGCGATGTTCGTGTTCATCGCGATCACCCTGCTGCAGATCCCGATGCTGCTGATGAGTCACCCGGACTGGGCGCAGGCGGCGACGAGTTTCGTCGTCCCCGGGATACGGGGTGGCATCAGTGCCGACGCGGTGTTGCTGATCATCGCGATGGTCGGCACCACGGTCGCGCCGTGGCAACTGTTCTTCCAGCAGTCGAACATCATCGACAAGCGGATCACACCCCGGTTCATCGGCTACGAGCGCGTCGACACGACGATCGGGGCCTTCGTGGTCGTCATCGGGGCGGCAGCCCTCGTCGCGACCGCCGACTTCGCTGCCCGCTCCACCCATGCGGGAACGTGGATCGACAGCAGCGACGCCGGGGACATCGCGACCATGCTGGCGCACCACAGCCACCTTCTCGGCACCATCTTCGCGATCGTGCTCCTCGACGCATCGATCGTGGGCGCCGCCGCGGTGACCCTGTCCACCAGCTACGCGTTCGGCGATGTCTTCGGCATGAAGCACTCACTGCACCGGGGGGTCCGCGACGCCAGGAAGTTCTACCTGTCCTACACGGGGATGGTCGTCGTCGCCGCGGCGATCGTGCTCATCCCGGGCGCCCCGCTCGGCCTCATCACCACCGCGGTCCAGGCGCTCGCCGGGTTGCTGCTGCCGAGCGCGAGCGTCTTCCTCCTGCTGCTGTGCAACGACCGCCAGGTGCTCGGACCGTGGGTCAACAAGCGGTGGTTGAACACCGTCGCGGTGGCCATCGTGGCCGTGTTGATCCTGCTGTCGGCGATCCTGATGACGACGACGCTCTTCCCCGCGTGGGACGTGGTCACCCTGAGCATCTGGCTGGCGGCCGGGATCACAGCACTCGGAGGGACCGGCGCGGTCGCGCTCCGGCTGACGAACCGTCACCGGAACCCCGGGACCGTCGACCTCGTGGACTGGGGTGCCGTCGACAGAGAGCAGTGGCGCATGCCGCCACTGGCCCTGCTGGAACCGGTGAGATGGTCGTCGGGGACGAGACTCGGGATGCTCGCACTCCGGGCGTATCTCGTGGTCGGAGCGGTTCTGCTCGTCGTCAAAGCGGCGCAGCTCGGTCGGTGAGGAGGTCCCGCACGCCCGAGGACTTCCGTCATAGGTGTGACAGTTGGTAACGTCTAGTTTGTGACCGACCAGACACCGATCGAGTGGCGCCGACGCACCGTGGTCAACGGCGACGTCCGCATCGCCGTGGTCGAGGCCGGCGTGACGGGGGCGCCGACCGTGGTGCTGGTCCACGGATGGCCCGACACGCACCGCCTCTGGGACCACGTCGCGCCGCTGCTCGCGCAGCGGTTCCACGTCGTCGCCTATGACACGCGGGGATACGGCGACACCGACTCACCCGCAGGTGACGCGCCCTATGCGCTGGCAGAGCTCGCGACGGACCTGTTCGCCGTCATCGACGCCGTCGGTGGTGGCGCACCCGCCCACGTCGTCGCCCACGACTGGGGCTCGGTCCAGGCGTGGGAGGCGGTGACCACGCCCGGCGCGACGGACCGGATCGCGTCCTTCTTCTCCATCTCGGGTCCCAACCTCGACCACCTCGGGGCATGGGCCCGCGAGAAGCTGTCACGCCCGACCCCCGCGGCGCTCGGCCAAGCGCTGTCGCAGGTCGCCTCGTCGGCCTACACCGTGATGTTCCAGTTGCCCGTCGTCCCGAAGCTGTTCTTCGGCGCACTCGGCTGGGCACCGGTCTGGCGGCGGTTCCTCCGCGCCGTCGAGGGCACACCCACCACCGACGTGACCGTGGCGCCGACGCTGCACCGCGACATGATCTCCGGGCTGCGGTACTACCGCGCCAACATCCGGCCGAAGCTCTTCCACCCCCAGCCCGGTTCGACCGACGTGCCGGTGTTCGAGCTCGTCAACACCCGGGACATCGCGCTGCGCGCACCCATCTTCGACGGCACGCCGCGCCATGCGTCGCGCCTGTGGCGCCGTGACCTGCCCACTGGCCACTGGCTCCCCTACTCCCGTCCGCAGCTGATCGCGCAGTGGGCCGGTGAGTTCATCGACACCATCGAGTCCGGCTCCGCCACACCGGCGATCGAGCGTGCCGCCGTGAGCGGTCCCCGCGGACCGCTGTCGGGAAGGCTGACCGTCATCACCGGCGCCGGGAGCGGCATCGGCCGCGAGACCGCGATCCTGTTCGCCCGCAACGGCAGCGAGATCGTCTGCAGCGACATCGACGCCGCCGCTGCGCGGACCACCGCGGAGGCGATCATCACCGCGGGCGGACGCGCGCATTCCTACCCACTCGATGTCTCCGACGATGCCGCGTTCGCGGCCTTCGCCGACGAGGTCGCCGCGAACCACGGAGTCCCCGACATCGTCGTGAACAACGCCGGAGTGGGGCTCGCGGGCAACCTGCTCGACGCCACCGACGCGCAGATCCGTCGACTCGTCGACATCAACCTCATCGGCGTGGCCACCGGGTCGCGGGTGTTCGGCCGGAAGATGGTGGCGCAGCGGGCCGGTGGACACATCGTCAACCTCGCGTCGGCGGCGGCGTTCACGCCGCAGCGCGGACTCGGCGCCTACGCGGCCACCAAAGCGGGCGTGCTGCTGCTCAGCGAGTCGCTGCGCGCCGAGCTCGCCGGGCACCGGATCGGGGTGTCCGCGATCTGCCCGGGCATCGTCGACACCAAGATCGTCTCCACCACCACGTTCGCCGGGTCCGCGGGAGCCGACGACGAGAAACGTCGGCAGGACCGCATGGACGCCGCCTACCGCCGCCGCGGGTACACGCCCGACAAGGTGGCCCGCAAGATCCTCGCCGCCGTGCTCGAGAACCGCGCCGTGGTGCCGGTGACCCCCGAGGCCGCGGTGGGATACCGCGTCTACCGCTTCGTCCCGGCGCTCTCGCGTCGGATGGCCCGAACCGAACTGGTGTGAGGAGTCCACTCATGTCCCTGCTGCCCACCACCTCGACCTCCGCGTCGATCGACCCGACCCTGATCGCCGATCCCGGTCCCGTCCACCTGCATGCGCGCAACGTGGCGTTCGACCTGGAAGAGACGCCGCTGCACTGGATCCCGGGTCACCCGATGGCGTCGAACGTCATCAGCGTGCTGAACCTGCTGCTGCCCGAGGGCGAGCGGTGGTTCGTCACCACCTACAACGAGGCGCTGCCGCTCGTCGCCGACGAGGAGCTCGCCGCCACCATGCGCGGGTTCATCGGCCAGGAGGCGATGCACGCCGAGGCACACGACAAGGCGCTGTGGGACTTCCTCGACCGCGAGGGCGTCGACCCCCGGCCGTTCGAGCGTCAGATGCGGTGGTTGTTCCGCAAGGCCCTCGCGCCGAAGGAGGACTGGGACCCCGACGCGCGGCGCAAGGACCTCGTCGAGCGCCTGTGGCTCATCGCCGCCATCGAGCACTACACGGCCATCCTCGGCGACTTCGCCCTGAACAACACCTGGCGTGAGCACGGCGCCGATCCCGCGATGACCGACCTGTTCACGTGGCACGGGGCCGAGGAGGTCGAGCACCGATCGGTGGCCCACGACGTGGCCACCTACTTCGGCGACGGGTACATCCGCCGCGCGAGGGCCATGGCCGTGGCCCTGTTCGGTCTGCTGATGCTGTTGCACCGCGGGAGCCGTTTCATCGCCAAGAGCGACCCGTACCGCTCCTACTCGTACCTGTCGATGTGGACCGAGTACCGCCGCGGGGCCAAGGCGGGCGTGCTGCCGACGCTGCGGTCGATCATCCTCGCGACGTTCTCCTACTTCCGACCGTCGTTCCGGCCGGAGGAGATCGGTTCCACCGCACAGGCCGTCGCCTACCTGGCGTCGTCGCCGAGCACCCGCGCGGCCAGTCGGTGAGCACCACCGGCCCCGGGGCGCCGTCCGCCCAGACCCGATCGGAGCAGACCCGATCGGAGCAGACCCGATCCGACCGGGCGCGGACCGACCTGGAGTCGATCGACCTCGAGTCGACCCCCGCACATCTCTACGGGCGGTTCCGCCAGGATCCCGCGATGCGGCTGGTCGGGGCGATGTTCTCGCATGTCTACCCGCGGCTGGTACGTCGACTGCACGTCGCCGACGATCACGCGGTGAACACCGGTGTCACGCAGGTGCGCCTGGCCGACCGCACGGTGGTGGCCGAGGACGAGAACGTCGTCGCGCTGCGCTTCGAAGCGCTCGACGGTGGACATCTCCCGCCGTGGTACGCGGGTGCCCACCTCGACCTGATGCTGCCGTCGGGTCGGATGCGCGAGTACTCGCTCTGCGGTGATCCGACGGACCGGACGTACTACCGGATCGCGGTGCGGCGCATCCCCGACGGCGGTGGCGGCTCGGTGGAGGTACACGACGCGCTCGCCGTCGGTGACGTCGTGTCGATCAAGGGCCCCCGCAACGCCTTCCCGCTCGCGCTGCCCGGACTCGGGTCACGCGCCGAGCGGTTGCGGTTCATCGCCGGTGGCATCGGGATCACCCCGATCCTGCCGATGATCCAGCTGGCCGACCGCCTCGATCTCGACTGGTCGATGATCTACACCGGACGCAGTCGCGACTCGCTGCCGTTCATCGACGAGGTGCTCACCCACGGTGACCGGGTCACCGTCCGCACCGACGACGACGGCGGGATCCCCACGGCCGAGGAGCTTCTCGGCCCGGACGTCTCCCCGGAGACCGCGGTGTACAGCTGCGGTCCCATCCCCATGCTCGACGCGCTCGTGGCGCACCTGCGCGACGTCCGCGACGTGGAGCTGCACCACGAGCGGTTCTCGCCGCCTCCGGTGGTCGACGGCCACCCGTTCACCGTGACGCTGGCCTCCACCGGCGTGACGGTCCCCGTCGGCGCCGACGAGACCACTTTGGCGGCCCTGCGTCGGGAGAAGCCGTCGGTGCCGTACTCGTGCCGGCAGGGCTTCTGCGGCACCTGCCGCACCCGTGTCCTCGACGGCACCGTCGATCACCGGGACACGCTGCTGACCACGGCCGAGCGCGAGGCGGGCTGGATGCTCTCCTGCGTCTCGCGCGCCGGCGGCGACGCGATCACCGTCGACGTCTGATCGGCTGCCGCGCCGCGCAACCCGAGGTAGGCAGCAGGGGCGGCGAGTGCAGCCACCGCGACAGCGACCCACACCGACTGGTGCAGCCCGGTGACGAACGCATCCCGCACGGCGTCGAGCACAGGCCCGGCGAACTGCGCGGGCGCCTGCTGGGCGACCTCCACCCCGGCGACGACCGACGTGCGCGCGATGTCGCGGGCCTGTTCCGGGAGTTGCTGCAGCACAGCGGAGTTCGTGGCGCCGGACGCGTAGACCGAACTCAGCACCGAACCGAGTACCGCCACACCCAGTGCGCCACCGAACTCCCGGGTGGTGTCGTTGACCGCGGCCCCGGCGCCCGCCCTGTCTTCGGGGAGGCTCGTCATGACGACGTGGGTACACGGACCGGAGATGAGCGCGAGACCCGCCGCCATGGCGCTCATCGACCACACGATGAGGCCCCAGTAGGACGCGTCGGCGCCGGCGAACTGCACCAACGCGAACCCGCCCGCCATGAGCAGGGCGCCGGTGGCGGACACCGCGGCGACACCCACTCGCCGGACCGCCTGCATCGCCACCGGGGAGACGACGGCCATCACCACCGCGAACGGCAGGGTGTGCAGACCGGCGGACAGCGTGCCGTATCCCTTCACGGCCTGGAAGTACTGGGTGATCAGGAAGATGAACCCGAAGAGGCAGAAGAAGGCCAGGGCGATGAGGCCCGACGCGGCCGCGAAGCGCCGGTCACGGAAGACCCGGACGTCGAGCACCGGATGCTCCGAGCGCAGCTGACGTCGGACGAACACCGCGAGAAGCGCTGCGGCAAGAACGAACCCGCCGAGAGTGCGCCAGTCGGTCCACCCGTGACGCGGTCCCTCGATCACCGAGTAGATGAGCAGCCCCATCGCGGCGACGCTGAGTGCGAGACCGAGGACGTCGGCGCGGCCGACGGGTGCCGGGCGTGCGGCGGGCACCAGGAGAACGACCGCGACGGCGACGACCGCCGCGAAGGGCAGGTTGATCCAGAAGACCGACGCCCACGAACCGTGCTCGATGAGCCACCCGCCGAGCACCGGCCCGATGGCCACGGCCACCCCGGCCGTGGCAGCCCAGATGCCGAACGCCGCGGCGCGCTCGCGGGCGACGGTGAACACCGACGTCAGCAGGGCCAGCGTCGCCGGGAAGACCAGCGCGGCGAAGACACCGAGCCCGACCCGGGCGACGATCAGCGTGGCGGTCGACGTCGCCAGCGCGGCCGGGATCGACATCGCCGCGAACCCCGCGATGCCGACGAGCAGCATGCGTCGGCGTCCGAAGCGGTCGCCGAGGTGGCCGCCTGTGATCAGCAGGCCGGCGAAGGCGAGCGTGTACGCGTCGACGATCCACTGCAGGTCGGACATGGTGGCCGACAGGTCCCGGCTCATGCTCGGCAGCGCCACGTTGACGATCGTGTTGTCGATCATCACCAGCAGTGTCGCCAGGCACAGGCTGACCAGTGCGGCCCAGCGTCGTGGTGCGGTCATGGGGACTCCTCGGGGTCTGTATAACGCCGTGCCATCGTTGTAGGTCACTGTTCTACAAAAGAAGAACACCGTTCCAGTACGGTGTCAACCGTGGTGACGAAGAGGACCCCTGCCGCCGAGGTCAGAGACGCGCTCATCGCCGCCGCCCACCGGGTGTTGGCGGCGCAGGGGGTCAGGGGACTCACGGTGCGTGCCGTCGCGGCCGAGGCGGGCGTCGCGCCGATGGGTGTCTACAACCACCTCGACGGCAAGGACGGGTTGATGGCCGTGCTGGTGGAGGACGGTTTCGAGCGACTCCGTCAGGCCACCGTCGCCTCGGCCGACAGCGACCCGGTCACTCGCCTCCGGACTGCCGGTCGCAACTACCGCGCGTTTGCGCTGTCCAACCCGACGCTGTACCGCCTCATGTTCTCCGGGCAGTGTGACGTCGGGGAGGCGGGGATCGCCGCGCTCGGCGCCCTCACCGAGCTGATCCGGTACGGACAGGCGTCGGGAATCGTGCGACTCGACGACCCGCAGGAGCTCACGATGGTGGTGTGGTCGTGCGTGCACGGCGCGGTGAGCCTCGAGCTCGACGCCGCCGCGCCCGGGTCGGTCGCCGTCGACAGCGAGCACGTCTTCGAGTCGGTGCTCTCGATGATCGAGCGGGGCAGCGTCCCCGATTGACGGGGTGTCCCGACCGGAGTCGGGACGGGCGTCAGGGCAGGACGATCGGCGGGAGACCGGGGATGGGGTTGGGGATGGTGCGCCTCCGCGGGATGTACCGCGGCGCAGGTGCCCTCCGTGTCTGCCCCGGGGCGACGTAGCCACCACCACCACCGGCGCCACCGCTCGCAGTCGGCGGGGCGGTGTACTGGGTCGCGGGGAGGCGGGCCGCGCCGAGGTCGATCGGCGTCCGGGTCGGTGTCGACGGCGCGGTCGAGTCCGCGGGGGGCGCGGCGGCGGACGACGACGGCGCGGTGGCGAAGCCCGCGACGGCGGGTGCCGACGCAGCATCGGTGCCACCGACCCAGGGCACCGCGAGGATCGCGCCGCCCACGACGACGGCTCCACCGAGCGCCACGGCACCGATCGCCAGGCGCCGATAGGACCGCGCACCCGACACACGGACGTCGCCGGTGGGCGGCATGTAGTACCGCGGTCCCGCGCCGTTCACAGGGTGCCCGGGTGCGGGATCGGACGGGACGACGTCGTGATCACCGGTGACGGCGACCCGGGCATCGTCTGCGCGTGGGTCGTCGCCCCAGGTCGCGACGGGCGCGACGGGGTCCGGTGCCCGGGTGGCTGCACCCGCAAGTTGTACCGCATCCGTCGGCTTCTCGTCCGGTCGTACGGCTGTGAACGGCTCCGTGACCGCCGTGCCCACCTGGTCCTCGGCGGTCCCGGCGTGTTCCTCGGGGGCGTCGACGGTGTGCCGACCGCGGTCCGTGGGATCGGCGTCGGGCATGTCGTCGATGTCACCCAGGATGACCACGGGGACCTCGACGTGCGCACCGACCGACTCCGCCAGACCCGGCCACAGCTCGTGGTCGGGCATGAACACCACCGCCCCGATGTCCACGGTGGACTCGGCGAGGGTGCGCGCGATGACGTCGCGGGCACCGGTCAACTCGGTCTCCAGGGCGGTCACACAGTCGGCACGCGACATCCGGAACATCGAGACGTGCTCGGGCCCCATCGCGAAGGCGCCGTCGGCGACGGCCAGGCGCTCGCGCACCGCCGGCATGAGGTCGATCAGCTCCGCCGCCCATCCCGTCGACTCCGGCCGGGTGACCCGGCCGATGCGCACGAGGTGATCGGCCAGGGTGAGGTCGAGCATGTGCGGGGCCAGCCGTCCGTCACCGCGCTCGGCGATGCTCGCCCCGGACGCGGCATCGACGACGGCGACTCGCAGGCCCATCTCACCGAGTTCGGCGAGCAGGTACGCCGGGCACCGGTCGATCCCGGCGGCGGCGACCGCACGCCGGACCTCGCGCTGCAACGAATCCTGGAGCATCACCGCGCCGGAACGCGGAGGCATCGACGCGCTGGACATGACCCCCCTGGCAACGGACCGCGCCATCCCCCAGGCACGCGTCCGTCACGAAGGTAACACGAGGGTCACGACAGCTCACGCGGTCGCGACCGCACCCACGTCCTGCCGTGCGACTGCGGTGAAGTCACGGCTGTAGTCGACCCCGCGCATCTGCGCCACATACTGACTGGCGAACCCGGGATACATGGTGGCGTTGAAGCCGTCGTCGGTGAGATACCAACTGCTGCAGCCGGAATTCCACGTGGTGCGTTCCAGTCGACGCTGGATGTCGTCGTTGTACCGGTCCTGTGCGGCCCGGTCCACGTCGAACACCGCAAGGTCGCGATCGAGGATCGTGCGTACGGCGGTCACGATCGCGTCGATCTGCGCCTCCATGTAGACCAGGGCCGAGCTGTGGCCGGGGCCAGAGTTGGGGCCGAACGTCACGTACAGGTTCGGGTACCCCGACACCGCGAAGCTCTTGTAGGCGTACGCACCGCGGCGCCACTCGTCGTCGAGGCTGCGTCCGTCCCGGCCGGTGATGGGGATCGGTGCGCCCTGCTTGGACACCTCGAAACCGGTCGCGAACACGAGGCAGTCGAATCGGTGCTCGATCCCCTCGACGGTCCGGACGCCCTTCTCGCAGATGCGGGCGATCGGCCACGTGATGAGCTTGCAGTTCGACGCCTGCAGCGCCGGGTAGTACTTGCTCGTCATCAGCAGACGCTTGCAGCCCGCGCGGAAATCCGGGGTGAGCTGGCGGCGCATCCACGGGTCGGGCACCTGGCGACGCATGTTGAGCTTGGCGACGGCCTCGACGACGCGCGTTGCGGGCGACTTCCACACCACACCGACCGCCACGGACTCGTGGCCGGCGAACCATGCCGTGCGCGCCAGGGACTGCAGCGCAGGCACCTTCTTGTAGAGCGACTGGGTGCGCTGCGAGACGGCGGGGTTGAAGCGCGGGAGGACCCACCCCGGCGTCCGCTGGAAGACGGTCACCGATCCGGCGCGCTCGACGAGTTCGGGCACGATCTGCACGGCGCTCGCGCCGGTGCCGATCACGCCGACCTTCTTCCCGGTGAGGTCGTAGTCGTGATCCCATGCGGCGCTGTGCATCCGCTTGCCGGTGAACTCGTCGAGACCGGGGATGTCGGGATAGCCGGGGGTGGAGAGCGGGCCCGACGCGATCACCGCCGCGCGGGCCAGCACCGGCTCCTGGCCGTCGACGTCGATGCGCCACAGCCCCGCCGGCTCGTCGAACTCGAGTCCGGTCACCGTCGACGAGTACCGGATCACCTGGTCGAGGTCGTGCTCGGCGACCATCGTCTCGATGTAGGCGAGGATCTCGGCGCTTCCCGAGTAGGTCCGGCTCCAGGAGGGGTTGGGCGCGAACGAGTACGAGTACAACCGCGACGGGATGTCGCAGGCGGCACCGGGATAGGTGTTGTCCCGCCAGGTGCCGCCGGGCCGGTCGGAGCGTTCGAGCACGAGGATGTCGTCGACACCCTCCTGCCGCAGGCGGATCGCGGTGCCGATGCCGGCGAACCCGGCTCCGATGATGACCGTGTCGTGGACGTGGCCGCTCATGCGACGGGCTCGTAGGTGAGTTCCTTCGACCACGTCGGCTGGGGCCGCAGCAGTCGACGGGGGTAGTGGTCGGTCACCTTGACCATCGCGTCGGCGAACAGGTGGTACGGGTGGCCGCGGTCGATCACCCAGCTGGCATGGGTCTTGACGATCTGGTAGCTGAGCAGCCGCTTGCCCGCGCCGCGCTCCCCGTTGTTCTTGAACCGCTTCATGGCGTCGTACAGGCGCTCTTCCTTGAGCCCCATCGCGACGATGTTGTCGCGCATCTTGTTCAGCAGCGGGATGTACATCAGGGCGCCGATGAGCACGGCCGGGCTGGCCACCGCGCCGACGGACTCGATGAGCAGCTTGCGCATCCGCGCCTGACCGATGAGGTCGAGGGCGAAGAAGTCCACCGCAAGGTGCCGGGACTCGTCGTTGTTGATCTTCTTGAACGCCGCATGACAGATCGGGTCCTCGACCTCCTCGAGGAGGAACTTCAGCAAGGCGCCGTCGAGCGCGACCTCGAGCATCGGGATGACCGTCCCCAGCACCGACAGCGACATCTTGTCGGAGTACTTGTCGAGCCACTCGATGGCGAGGCGGATGTTGATGTTGGGCTCGGGGATCTCGTCGGCCTCGAGCATTCCCCACCGACGCATCAGCGCGAGCTCGGCGTTGGCGTGCTTCTGCTCCTCGGCGTGGAAGTAGCGGTAGATCTCGGCCAGCGTCGGGTTCGGCGCCTTCTTCGCCAGGGCGGCGAAGCCACGCGCACCGACGTTCTCGATCCAGACGAGGTCGGCCATGAACGCCTTGAGCTTGGGCTTCATCTCCTCGGTGATGAGCTCCGCACCCGGTGCGTCCCAGTCGATGTCGGCAAGGGCCCACTGACGGTCCTTGATGGTCTGCAGCATGTCTTCGAGAACGATGGGCATGGTCACACTCCCGTTCGGGTCGGTTGGGGTTCCGGCGTGGCGCCGGACAGTCGGTCGAGGGCGGGCAGGGCGCGGTTGAGCAACCCCAGTCCCGCCGTGTAGGTGCGGGGCAGGTGTCGCTTGGCGGCCCAGATCATCCGGGCGTCCGGCTGCGGCACCACGTAGAGCCGTTCGCGGTCGTGGGCGTCGAGCGTGGTGCGGGCCACGCGCTCCGGGGAGACCCCGGTCCACTTCATCACCGTCTGGGCGAGAGCCGATGCGCCACCGGCGATCCGGCCGTCGACGGCGACGTTGGTCTTGACGAACGTCGGGCACAGGACGGTGACGGCCAGCCCGGTGCCGCCGGACTCCGCGGCGATCGTCTCCGACAGCGCCAGCACACCGGCCTTGCCGACGTTGTAGGCGGCCATCGACGGAGCCGCCGAGAACGCCGCCGTCGACGCGACGTTGATCAGGCCGGCACGCCCGGCGCGACGGAGCTGCGGCAGGAAGCGTTCCGAGCCGTAGACCATGCCCCACAGGTTGATCCCGAGGGCCCACTGCCAGTCCTCGAGGCCGATCTCCCCGACGGGCCGACCCCCGATGCCCACGCCGGCGTTGTTGATCATCAGCGTCGTCGGGGCACCGAAGTGGTCCTCCGCGAGATCGGCCAGGGCGTCGATGTCCTCGGTCCGGGAGACGTCGCAGAACACGGCGTGCGCCCTGCCGGCTCCCTCCGCCTCGATCAGCGCGACCGTCTCCTTGGCGCGGTCGGCGTCGATGTCGGCGCAGATCACCGATCCGCCGCGGCGGGCGAGTTCGACGGCGAACGCCCGCCCGATGCCGCTGCCGGCACCGGTGACGACCGCGCGCGCGTGGTGGGTTCGACGGTCAGGTCGCGACGCGAACATCGGCGACGTCCTCTCTGGATTCACGCAGAACCCGGGTGATGAAGTCCGCCGCCTCGGTCAGAGCGCGGTCGGCCTCGGGGATGAGGCGGGGGAACGCCTGGAAGACGTGCATCTGTCCTGGCCACACCGACAACGTGCACGGCCCGCCCGCCCGCCGGATCATGGCGTCGGCGTGTTCGGCGTCGGCGCAGAGCATCTCGGCGCCACCGGCCTGGATCAGCGTCGGCGGCAACGGGTGGTGCGGGTCAACTCGCAGGACGAGACGCGGGTTGTCACGCACGTCGCGGATGTAGTGGTCGACCAGTTTCCGCGCGGCGCGTGCGGAGATCATCGGGTCCCGGCGGATCCGCTCCCGCTGCGCCGCGAGACCCAGCGTCAGATCGATCAGTGGCGACATCATCAGGGCCGCGGCGGGTTGTGGCCGCCCGTCACGGGCGTTGTCCGACAACAGCTCTAGGATCAGGTGACCGCCGGCGGAGTCACCGGCGAGGACGATGTCGGCCGCGCGGTACCCCGTCGACAGCAGCCAGCGGTAGGCGGCGGCGACGTCGTCTCCCGCGGCGGGATGCCGATGTTCGGGCGCCAGCCGGTAGTCGACGGTGAACGCAGGCATCCCGGTGGCCTGCGACAGGCGCGCGACGAGGGACCGGTGGGTGGCCGGCGAACAGATGGAGAACGCGCTGCCGTGGACGTAGAGGATGACCGGGCGCGCGGCTGTGGTCGATCCCGCCCGGACCCACTCCCCGCGGATCCGCGACCCGTCGTCGAGGGTGGCGTCGACACGATCGATCTGGGTGCGTGCGGGCACACCACCACCGATCCGCATCCCGGTGGCCACGAGAGAGCGCGCGATGAGGACGCCTGCTCGGGTGCCGGGAACCACCTCGGCGAGGGGCCGCAGCCACAGGCTGGTCGTCGCGGTCAGCACCCGCGATCGGCTGGAAGGTCTCACGGGCCACACACCATCACCCACAGTGCCATTTGTCAATGGCACAGTCAGGGATGGAGCACGGCATCCTGTCGGTATCGTTCCGTCCTGCCATGACCGAGTACCGGATCGATGACCTCGCCCGCGCGGCCGGGACCACCACCCGCAACGTGCGCGGATACCAGGACCGCGGGCTGCTGCCCCGGCCCGTCAAGCGTGGGCGCATCGCGATCTACACCGACACCCACCTCGCTCGGCTGACGCTCATCAACAACCTGCTCAAGCGGGGCTTCACCGCCCGTCACATCGCCGACTTCATCCGCGGGATGCAACGCGGCGACGATCTCGCGAAGGTCCTCGGCGTCGACGAGATCCTCGCCGAGCCCTGGTCCACCGCGACGCTGGAGCGCGTCTCGACGGAGAGTCTGCGGTCCATCGTCGGCAGCCGCCACGACGAGGAACTCGACGGCCTCGAGCGGATCAACCTCGTGAAGAAGGTCGGTGGGGGCGACTACGTCATCCTCGACAGCGACACGGTCCACGGCATCGGCCGTCTGGTGGACCTCGGGCTGTCGCTGCCGTCGATCATCGAGGTCTTCGGGAAATTGGAGGCACAGGTCGACGGGGCCGCGACGACGCTGATCTCCGCCGCCCGCGACGAGTTCGTCTCCCGTCGCGGTGAGGGCTGGGTGCCCCGCGGCGACGAGGAGTCCGAATGGGCCGCCGTGCTGATGTCGGAGATGCGCACCACCGCGACCAACGCGGCGCACAACGCCCTGAACCGGGCGATGGACCGCGCGCTGCGACTGGAGCTGAAGGACTACCTCACGCAGGCACCGGACGACGCCGCGAGCTGAGCGAGCCGATCGTCACCGCGAGCTGAAAGAGCTCGTCAGGTCAGACGACGCGCGGGGTCCCGCCGAGGGCGTGGTATTCCCAGCCGGCGTCGATCCACACCGCCGGGTCGAGGCACCGGCGACCGTCGACGATGACCTTCTTGCGCACCACCGACTCGAGGTCCGCGGGCTTGAGCTCCACGAACTCCTTCCACTCGGTGAGGACGAGCACCGCGTCGGCGAGTTCGCACGCCTGCGAGGCGGTCTCGGAGTACCCGAGGGTCGGGAACTGCTTGCGGGAGTTGTCCATGGCCTTGGGGTCGTAGATGCTGACGCCCGCCCCCTGCAGTTGCAGCTGACCCGCGACGTTCAGCGCGGGTGAGTCGCGGACGTCGTCGCTCTCGGGCTTGAAGGCGCAGCCGAGGACGGCGACGTTGGAGCCGAGCAGGCTGCCGCCGCAGGCCTTGGTCGCCAGCTCGACCATGCGGGCGCGTCGGCGCATGTTGATGGAGTCGACCTCGCGCAGGAACGTCAACGCCGGTGCGGCGCCCAGCTCGCCCGCGCGGGCCATGAACGCGCGGATGTCCTTGGGCAGGCAGCCTCCGCCGAAACCCAGTCCGGCGTTGAGGAACTTGCGTCCGATGCGCTGGTCGTACCCGATGGCGTCGGCCAGGACCGACACGTCGGCACCCGCCGCCTCGCACACCTCGCTGATCGCGTTGATGAACGAGATCTTCGTCGCGAGAAAGGCATTCGCGGACGCCTTGACCATCTCGGCGGTCGCGAGGTCCGTCGTCAGGAACGGGGTGTCCTCGGCGAGGATCGCCGCGTAGATCTCCTCCACCTGGGCGGTGACCGCCTCGGTGTCACCCTCGGGGTCGAGCCCGAGGACGAGGCGATCCGGGTGAAGGGTGTCCTTGACCGCGAACCCCTCGCGCAGGAACTCCGGATTCCAGGCGACCTCGATGTCCGCGTCTGTCCCCGACGCCGCGATCCGCTTCTTGATCTCCGCCGAGGTACCCACCGGCACAGTCGATTTGCCGATCAGCAAGTGCGATCCCTGCAGGCGCGAGACGAGTTCGTCGACGACGGCGAACACGTAACGCAGGTCCGCCGCGTACTCGCCCCGCTTCTGCGGCGTCCCGACACCGAGGAAGTGCACCGACGCGAAGGCCGCCGCCTCGTCGTAGTCGGAGGTGAAGTGCAACCGACCCGACTCCAGGTTGCGCTGCAGCACCTCGGGTAGGCCGGGCTCGTAGAACGGGACACGTCCGTCGGAGAGCATCGCGATCTTGTCCGCGTCGACGTCGACGCCGAGGACCTCGTGGCCGAGCTCGGCCATGCATGCGGCATGGGTCGCTCCGAGATATCCGCAGCCGAAGACCGTCACCTTCATGCGCCGTACCGTAACCGATGAAAGCGATTGAGGGGCAACCGGAAGAACGGCGTCAGCTGCTCGGATGAACGCCCGTCGAGCCCCGAGTTACGCGCAGGTGACGCGCCGCGACGGATCGTTGATGTCGGATCGCGGACTCAGTCGCGGACGAAGTTGAGATACGCCTTCGACGGGGTGGGTCCGCGCTGCCCCTGGTACTTCGAGCCCACGCCCGCGCTGCCGTAGGGGTTCTCGGCCGGGCTCGAGAGCCGGATGAGACACAACTGCCCGATCTTCATGCCCGGCCACAGGGTGATCGGCAGGTTCGCCACGTTCGACAGCTCGAGGGTGATGTGGCCGGTGAACCCGGGGTCGATGAACCCCGCGGTCGAGTGCGTCAGCAGGCCCAGTCGGCCGAGCGACGACTTCCCCTCCAGCCGGCCGGCGAGGTCGTCGGGAAGCGTGCACACCTCGAGCGTCGACCCGAGGACGAACTCGCCGGGGTGCAGGACGAACGGCTCGCCGGTGGGCGGCTCGACCAGCGTCGTCAGCTCGTCCTGCTGCATGGCCGGGTCGATGTGGGTGTAGCGCGTGTTGTTGAAGACGCGGAACAGGCTGTCGAGCCGCACGTCGATGCTCGACGGCTGCACCAGCTCGGGATCGAACGGTTCGACGGCGAGCCGTCCGCCGCCGATCTCGGCGCGGATGTCCCTGTCGGAGAGAAGCATGGTGAGCACGCTATCCGAGCGCTCCACTTCCAGGGTTCCCGCCCCAGTTCCGGGGTTCCCGCTCCAGTTGCAGGGTTCCCGCTCCAGTTGCCGAAGGACGCTCCGCCTGCAGGCGGAGCGTCCTCGCACAAGTGGAGCGTCTGCACCGCAGGCGTGCGGAGGGTCAGCGGTCGGCCAGCCACTCCGTGATGCGGTCGAGGGGCCAGGTGGTGACGATGCGGTCGGCGTCGATGCCGAGCCTCTCCGCCCGTTCGCACCCCAGGTGCTTGAAGTCGAGTTGCCCCGGTGCGTGCGCATCGGAGTCGATCGCGAACAGGCACCCCAGGTCACGGGCCAGTTCGATGAGGTCGTCGGGCGGGTCGACGCGTTCGGGTCGGGAGTTGATCTCCACCGCCGTGTTCGATTCCAGGCACGCGGTGAACACCGCTTCCGCGTCGAACCTCGACTGGGGGCGCTGACCGCGGCCACCCGTCACGCGACGTCCCGTGCAGTGTCCGAGCACCCGCACCCGGGGGTCACGGACGGCCGCCACCATCCGACGCGTCATCGGTCCGGCGTCCATCTTCAGCTCCGAGTGCACCGAGGCGGTCACCACCTGCAGGCGGTCGAGCATCTCGTCGGTCTGGTCGAGCGCGCCGTCGGTGAGGATGTCGACCTCGATGCCCGTCAGCACCGTCAACTCCCCCGCGAGCTCGGCGTTCAGTTCGTCGATGACGTCGAGCTGACGTGTCAGCCGCTCCACCGACAGCCCGTTCGCGACCCGCAGACGCGGCGAGTGGTCGGTCATCGCCAGCCACTCCTGATCGAGGGCGATCGCCGCTGCCGCCATCTCGTCGATCGGCGCGCCGCCGTCGCTCCAGTCCGAGTGCGCGTGCAGGTCGCCTCGGATCTGCGCGTACAGATCGTCCCCACCGTCGGTGAGCGCACCCGCCGACTCCGACAGCGACGCCAGGTACGACGGCACCTCGCCCGCCACCGCCTGCTCGATCACCGCGGCTGTCGTCTTGCCGATCCCCGACACCGACGTGATGGTGCGTCGCCGCACTCGCTCGGCCACCTCGGCGTCCCCCAGCTGTTCGACGGCGCCGGCCGCCTTCCGAAACGCTTCGACGCGGTAGCTGCTCTCGCGGTTGCGTTCGAGCAGGAACGCGATCCGGCGGAGGGCGTCACGGGGCGACATCGGCGCCTGCGGGGCGGGTGCTGCACGCATCCCTCCAGTGTGGCCGACCCCGGCCCGCCTCCGCCGCGACTCCACCACCGGCCTGAGGAGCGCGTTTGCTAGTCTTGCGACGCGCTCCAGAGGCGCACGCCGATGTAGTTCAATGGCAGAACATCAGCTTCCCAAGCTGAATACGCGGGTTCGATTCCCGTCATCGGCTCCATCACCGCCTGTCGCTCGAACGCACGATCTTCGATCGTTCGGCGTCCATTTGCCCGTATTCGACGGGCCAATCTGATCAGCTGCACACATCAGCATCGCTGCGGTCGGGCAAGACGGGTCTCCCGCGCGAACCGCACGGACAGATTGCCGAGAACCATGACCACGACTCCGCCCACCGATCCGTTCTCCAAGCCCGCCGGGCAAGCGCCGCAGGCGAAATCGTCGAAGAAGCCCTGGCTGATCGGAGGCGGCATCGCAGTCGTGGCGATCGCGATCATCGCTGCTGTCGCGAGCGGGGGCAGCGGCGACGACACGACGACCGCCGCCAGTGCAGCGTCGACGACCACGACCACGAGCACCATCACCGTCAACGCGCAGCCGCCCGCGACGACGGCCGTCGAGAGCACCACCGCATCCCCTGCCCCGACATCCACCTCGACGCAACCGCCGGTCGCCGCAGGAGCTGCCGCAGGCGGCGTGATGCCGTCGGTCGTGTGCATGAACCTGCAGGAGGCGCAGGACCTGATCCAGCAGCAAGGCGTCTTCTTCTCGCGCAGCCATGACGCGACCGGCCAGGGCCGCCGCCAGGTCCTCGATCGGAACTGGGTTGTCGTCGAACAGAGTCCGGCACCCGGCACCCCGATCAGCGAGGGCGACGCGGACCTCGGAGCCGTGAAGATAGGAGAACCGTCGGAGTGCTGAAGGCGCTCTCGGGCACTGTCACAACGAATCGTGACCCAGGCCACCGTCCTGTACAGAATCACTTATAGTTCCCGCCGGATGAGCTACATCGACCGTGGGGGACACGACATCGTGGATTTCGATCGATCTGTACTGACGCGCCAGGCCCGACGCCTGCGCGCCGTGACCGTGGGCGTGGCGACAGCCGCCGTGGTCGCGACCGGCCTCACCGGCACGGCACACGCCGCCCCGGCCGCACCGGCTCCGACGCCGGCTGCCTCTGCCGTGAACGAGTCGTTCTACACACCGCCGAGCCCGCTGCCCGCCGGCAAGCCCGGCGACGTCATCCGGTCGCAGCCGCTGCCGACGGCCATCACCATCCCCAGCCCGACGGGTCCCATCCCGGCGAAGGCGACGCGGATCATGTACCTGTCGATCGACGCCAACGGCGCCCCGATCGCGGTCACCGGCTACTACCTGCAGCCCACGAAGAAGTGGACGGGCCCGGGCGCACGTCCCGTCGTCGCCTACGCCGGAGGTCTCCACGGCCAGGGCGACCAGTGCGCTGCGTCGAAGCTGCTGCAGGAGGGCGTCACCCTCAACTTCCCGGGTGGCCCGATGGCCGAGATCGAACAGATCGTCACGCTCAACCTGGTCAACCAGGGATACGGCGTCGTCTCCAGTGACTACATGGGCGGCGGCACACCCGGAACCCACACGTTCGGCAACCGGGTCGACCAGGGCCACGCCATCATCGACGCGACCCGCGCCGCACTGAAGCTCCCCGAGGTGTCCCCGGAGGCGAAGGTCGCCATCACCGGGTACTCGCAGGGCGGTGGCGCCGCGGCATCGGCGGCCGAGCTCCTCGGCACCTACGCACCCGAGCTGCCGGTCGTCGGCGTCTACGCCGGCGGTGTCCCCGGGGATCTGCTCCGCGAGATGAACTACCTCGACGGCAACCGGCTCGGCGGCGTGATCGGTTACGCCCTCAACGGCGCGACGTACCGCTACCCGGAGTTCAAGGCGCGGATCGCGAACGTCCTGAACCCCTACGGCAAGCAGGTCATGCAGCAGGTGTCCGGTGAGTGCATCGTGCTGACCTCGGCGCGCGGCAAGCCGAGCACCCGTGAATGGACGGTGTCGCACAAGTCGTTCGGTGAGCTCGTCGTCGCCGACCCGATCCTGAGCAAGTACGTCCACGAACAGGACCTCGGCACCATCAAGCCGACTGTGCCCGTGCTGCTGTCGTCGAACCCGGACGACCCCACGGTCCCTGTCGTCCAGGGCCGCGAGCTGTACTCGAAGTGGTGCGAGAAGGGCCCGGCGTCGTTGCAGTACACCGAGATCCCGTTCCCGGTCCGCTTCATCAGCTCGTCGACGTTCGGTCACGTCGCCGGCGGTATCAGCGGATTCCAGCGGGCGTTCGACTGGCTGGCGGACCGGTTCGCCGGCAAGCCACCGGTGCAGGGCTGCTCGTTCTCCTGAGACCGAGACGCATCTGACCGACTGCCCCGGCGCGACGATCGCGTCGGGGCAGTCGTCTGTCTGCGGCCCGCCCGGGCGGTGACCCCTACCTGCGCGACTTCCAGCTGTAGCGCACCTGCGGACGCCCGGTGCGACCGTATTCGGTGGTCCGCGTGAGCAACCCGTCGTCGGCGAGTCGCTCCAGGTAGCGCCAGGCGGTGACGCGGGAGATCCCCGACGCGGTCGCCGCCTCCCCTGCCGTCAGGCCGCTCTCGCTGTCCTGCACCTGCCGACCGACCTGCTCTGCGGTCGCGGCGGCGGCCCCCGTCGGCGCCGCGGCGCGATCGTCGGCACCGCGCAGCACGGCCATCGCCCGGTCGACCTCCGCCTGTCCGACCGCGTCCGTACCCGCCGGCAATGCGGCGCGGTACTCGCGATACCGCTCCAGCTTGTCCCGGAACGCGGCGAACGTGAACGGCTTCAGCAGGTACAGCAGGACCCCGTGGGCGACGGCGGCGCGCACCACCGACAGGTCGCGTTCGGAGGTGATCGCGATGATGTCGGGTTCGGGTCGCAGCCCCGACAGCGCCGACGCCAACTCGATGCCGCTCGCGTCGGGCAGACCGATGTCGAGCAACACGACGTCGACGGGGTTCTCCTCCGCCGCACAGCGCGCCACGGCCCGCAGTGCGTTCTGCGCCGTCCCCGCCGTCCCGACGACGACGAACCCCGACAGGCGTTCCACGTACGCCTCGTGGGCCTGCGCGATCAGCGGTTCGTCCTCGACGATCAGGACGCGAATCGGATCGGTCACGCACGCACCGCGTCTCGTCCGGACCGCAGCGGGACCGCCGGGCCGGCGGGCACCACGACGGTGACCACCGACCCGTAGGTCATCTCGGCGGTGATCGTCCCACCGTGACGGTGGACGACCTGCGACACCAGCGCCAGCCCGAGACCGCGCCCGCCCGCCGCGGACCCGTCGGCGACGGGCTTCGTCGAGTACCCGCGCGTGCGCGCACGCTCGAACTCGTCGGCGTCCATGCCCGGGCCGCTGTCCGCCACACGGATCAGCAGCTCACCGTCGTCCTCCCGCACCGTCACCTCCACCCAGGGGTCCTCGCGATCACAGGCGTCGAGAGCGTTGTCGATGAGATTGCCTGCCACGGTCACCATCTCGTGTCCGGTCAACGGCGCATGCTCGACGTCGTCGAGCCGACTGTCCTCGGTGACCGTCAGCGTCACACCACGCTCGTCCGCCTGCGCGGACTTGCCGAGCAACAGCGCCACCAGCGCCGGCTCGGCCACCGCGGCGGTCAGGCGGTCGACGAGATGTTGGGACAGTTCGAGTTCCGTGGTCGCGAACCGCACAGCCTCGTCGGATCGGCCGATCTCGATGAGCCCGATGACGGTGTGTAATCGATTGGCCGACTCGTGGGCGGCAGCGCGCAGTGACTCCGCGAACACCCGCATCGAGTCCAACTCGCCCATGGCCCCCTGCAGTTCGGTCCGATCACGCAGGGTCACCACCGCACTGCGCTTGCCGTCACGGTGCAGCATCCGCACCCGGTTCACCACCAGCACACGATCACCCACGACGTGGACCTCGTCGCGGATCTCCCGTCGCTCGAGGACGAAGTCCGGCAGCTCGTCGGCGGTGCGGCCGTCGACCTGCAGCAGCCGACGGGCCTCGTCGTTCACGAGCACCGGCTTCCCGCCCTCCATCACGACGAGACCCTCACGGACGGAGTGCAACACCGCGTCGTGGTGGTCGTACATGACGCGCAGGTCCTCGGGCGCGAGACCGTGTGTCTGACGGAGCAGCCGACGCCGCACGGCGAAGGTGCCCACGAAGGAGATGAGGAGCAGGATCGCCAGGACCAACCCGATGAGCGGGAGCTGTGCCATCCACCGGTCGCCCAGCGTCGACAACGTGATGCCCGCGGCCACGAGGCCCACGATCCTGCCGCCGGAGTCCCGCACCGGGGCGACCGCCCGGATCGACGGACCCAGCGTCCCCGTGGACGTCTCGGTGAAGATCCGGCCGGCCAGCGCGGGCGCTATGGTGCCGACGAACGGTTTGCCGATCAACGACGGCGTCGTGTGGGTGAACCGGGTGCGGTCCGGCGACATGATCGTGATGAACGCCATCCCCGTCTCCGCCCGGACCTGCTCGGTCAGCGGCTGCAGACGGACCGTGGGCGATCCGGAGGTGATCGCCTGGGCGGTCGACGGGGCGTCGGCGAGCGACGCGGCCACCGCCACGACCTCCCCCCGCGCGGACCGCTGCTCGCCGCGACGTGCGTCCCACGCGGCCAACGAACCGGCGACGGCGACCAGCACGACGATGGCCACCAGTTGCAGCAGGAACGCCTGACCTGCCAGCGACCGCGGCACGAGACGTCTCACGACTGCGTCCTCTCGTGAACGAAATGAAACCAAGCGTGACCCGACTCACACATTCACGCCATCATCACCCACAGCGGATACACACGAGCACCCGGAGGACACCATGACCGCCACCGACGACCGACCCCCCACCACACCGGAACCCCCGCAGCCACCCACGGCCGAGAAGCCCAAGCGCGACCGCACCCACTGGCTGTACATCGCGGTGATCGTCGCCGTCGTCGCCGGTGTCGCCGTGGGCATCCTGGCGCCCGACGTCGGCAAGGACCTCGGTGTCCTCGGCACGATGTTCGTCAGCCTGATCAAGATGATGATCGCGCCGGTCATCTTCTGCACCATCGTCCTGGGCATCGGCTCGGTCCGGAAGGCCGCCACCGTCGGCAAGGTCGGCGGTCTGGCGTTCGCCTACTTCCTGGTGATGTCGACGTTCGCGCTCGCGATCGGCCTCATCGTCGGCAACCTGATCCAGCCGGGCACCGGTCTCGACATCACGTCCGCAGCCGGTCAGGGCGAGAAGCTCGCAGGCAAGGCCAAGGAGGCCGGCGGCCTGATGGACTTCATCCAGAGCATCATCCCGGACTCCCTGCTGTCCTCACTGACCGCGGGCAGCGTCCTGCAGGCGCTGTTCGTCGCCCTGCTCGTGGGTTTCGCGATCCAGGCACTCGGATCCACCGGCGAGCCGATCCTTCGCGGCGTCGGCCACATCCAGAAGCTCGTGTTCAAGATCCTGTCGATGATCCTGTGGCTCGCCCCGATCGGCGCGTTCGGCGCCATCGCCAACGTCGTCGGCCAGACCGGCTGGAGTGCGGTGACACACCTGCTCACGCTGATGCTCGCCTTCTACCTGACCTGCGCGATCTTCGTCTTCGGTGTGCTGGGCGCGATCCTGCGGCTCACCGTCGGCGCCTCGATCTTCAAGCTGGTCCGCTACCTGGCCCGCGAGTACCTGCTCATCGTCGCGACGTCCTCGTCGGAGTCGGCCCTGCCGCGTCTCATCGCCAAGATGGAGCACATCGGCGTCGACCGCTCCACCGTCGGCGTCGTGGTCCCCACCGGCTACTCGTTCAACCTCGACGGCACCGCCATCTACCTCACGATGGCGTCGCTGTTCATCGCCGAGGCACTCGGCGACCCGCTCAGCCTCGGTGAGCAGATCGGCCTGCTGGTCTTCATGATCGTCGCGTCGAAGGGTGCGGCCGGCGTCAGCGGCGCCGGACTGGCCACGCTCGCAGGCGGTCTGCAGGCCCACCGTCCCGAACTGCTCGACGGCGTCGGACTGATCGTCGGCATCGACCGGTTCATGTCGGAGGCCCGCGCCGTCACCAACTTCTCGGGCAACGCGGTCGCCACCCTGCTCGTCGGCAGCTGGACCCACACGGTCGACAAGGCGAAGATGCGCAACGTCCTCGACGGCAACGACCCGTTCGACGAGATCTCGATGGTCGATCCGCACGACCTGCCGTCCGTGGCGTCGGCCGACCCCGGCAGCCCGTCCCTGACGAAGACCGCGGGCTCGGCGACGTAGCTCTCCCGCACACACGAAACGGCCGGTGCTGCGACCCCCGAAGGTCGCAGCACCGGCCGTCTCGTTTCTGCCCTACTTGGCCGCGGTGGTCGCCGGCGTCTGCTGGGTCGTCGTCGCCGCGGTGGTCGACGGACCCGAGCTCGTCGTCGGAGCCGCGGAGGTCGTCCCCGTGGCAGCCGCGGCCGACGTGGTCGCGGCTGTCGACGTCGCGGTGGTGGCCACCGACGTCGCCGTGGACGGCGAGGTCGTCGTCACCGCTGTCGTTGTCGGCGCCGACGAGGTCGTCGTGGCGGTCGACTGCGACGACCGTGCAGCCGACGTCTGCGTCGTGGTCGACGGCGCAGCGGACGACGCGGACGTCGACGTGGGAGCAGCAGACGTCGCGACCGGGGTCGACGACGTGGTGGTCGCTGCCGTGGTGCCCGATGCCGCGAGAGCCGCGGGCTCACCCGTCGTGGCCGGGGCGGGCGTCGCCGAGGTGGTGGAGCTCGGCGCGGTCGACGACGTGGTGGTCTGTGCGACCGCCAGGGTCTTCGCCGTCGTCGTGGTCGCCGCGGGGGCCGGGCTGAACGCGGCGGCGATCGCAGCCGCGATCTGCTGGAGCCATGCCTGGACGGACGCCTGCACAGCAGCTGCCCACGCCTCGAACGGGTTGGTGACCACCGGCGGCGGCGGTGTCGAGGTCCCCGGGTTCTGCGGGTGGGCCGCGATGAAGTCCTTGACGACCTGCGCGGCCGCCTTGGCGATCCACGAGTCGGTGAACAGTCCGAAGGTGGACTCCGCGTCCCAGGTGTTCGAGCTGTTCCGGTCGACCAGGGTGTACAGGAACGTCGGACCCGCGTAGGACAGGTTGCTCCAGGTGGTCAGGAAGTCGTTGATCATCGACGCCTGGTTGCCGACGCCCGGGATCCCGGTCGGTACGCCGTACTCCGAGCTCCAGATCTTCTTCAGTCCGTCACCGTTGGCCTGCATCAGCTGGTAGATCGCGTTCGCCTGCTGGAGCGGGGATCCGGGGACGATGTTGCCGGCCGAGAAGGGCAGCGACCACTGGTACGGGTGGAACGAGAGGGCGTCGAAGTAGCCCTTCGCGCCGGCCGCGTACATCTGCTGCACGAAGTCGACGGGGTTGAGCGTCAACGATCCCCAGGTCTGGGTCGCGCCGACGACGGCACCGATGACCTGGGCCTTCGGGTCGGCCGCCTTGATCGCGGTGTACGCCGCCTTCAACAGGGCCGTGTACCCCGCCGGGTCCGGGCTGGGCTGGTAGGCGAAGGCCGAGTTGGGCTCGTTCCACACCTCGTAGGCCGACACCTTGCCCGCGTACCTGGAGGCGAGGGCGCTCGCGAAAGTCCCCAGGGTCGCGGGGTTGTCCGGCGGGGCGTAGAGGTTCGTGTAGGTCCCGCGGGCCCAGGCGGGGGTGGTGTTGATGACACCCAGCACCCCGATGCCGCGGGCGGCCGCGGCGTTCACCATGTTGTCGATGGCGGTCCAGTTGTATTGCCCGGGCGCCGTCTCGACGGTCGACCACGGGATGGCGAGCCGGATGTTCTGGACGCCGAGGGACTGCATCTTGTCCAGACGCTCCGCGATCTGGGCCGGGTCCGTCGAGACGAAGAACATGTCGTTGTCGGAGACGCCGACAGTGGTCGACGAGTCCGAGATGGACGCGGTGTCGACGATGGCGATCGCGGCTCGCGAGTTGGGCAGCAATGCTGCCCCGGCGACGGCGCAGAACGTCAAGAGAGCGAACACAGCCGCAGCGAATGTGATCGGCGTGGCTGAAGGAACGAGCCGTCGCATGGGTACTCCGTTTCTTCGAGCCCCCCTGGCCTGAGCAAATTAGAGCACGTCGCCAAACTTTATGAGACATAAACTTTGGTAATTGTGGGTCACCGACGCCCCCTGTTTTCCCACGCGTAACAACTGCGCGGCACACGAGCCACTCCCGCGAATTCCGTTACACGTGACACGAATTCAGTCGGCGCGTACAGTTCGACCGCCCCACCGCCGCCGCGTCGAGCCCGGGGCTCGCACCGTCGATATGCGCCGCCTAGTTCATTCGCTGCGCAAATATTCCGGCCGAAATATCCTTCATATTCGGCGAGATTTCCTGCGCCGCTGCGCAGTCGGTCGACAGGCTCGGGTGCGGGCCGAGCCCGTCGGACATCGCGACCCACGAACGGTCCGGGGTGAGGTCGGATACAGTCGCGGCGAAACCAGAGGGGGGTTCTCAGTGCTGTTCCGTGTCCGCCCCGGAGTCCCGGTGCCCGCTTCGCATGATCGGCGACGACGCCCGGCGACCCGACGGCTGATCGCCGTCGGCCTCGCCGCGATCGCCGGCATCTGCCTCGCTCCGGCCACCGCCGTCGCGCAACCGACGCCACCCGCACGCGACAGCACGACCGCGACCCTGGTGAACCGGACGCCGGTGAGCGCCCGACACGACATCCTCACCGTCCGCGACCCGGCGACCGGCCAGCGCGTGCGCGTCGAGGTCCTCCACCCTCGCGGTGACGCACCCCGTCCCACGCTGTATCTCCTCGACGGGATCGACGCCGGCGTCTACACCGGGTTCCGCAACAGCGGGTGGACGGTGCAGACCGACATCGTCCGGTTCATGGCGGACAAGAACGTCAACGTGGTGATGCCCATCGGCGGGACCGCCAGCTACTACACCGACTGGCTCCGGCCGGACCCCGTCCTCGGGGTGAACCGGTGGGAGTCCTTCCTCACCGAGGCCCTGCCACCGCTGATCGACGCGACCTACAAGGGAAACGGGGCCGACGCGATCGGCGGCCTGTCGATGGGGGCCACCTCGGCCATGGTGCTGACCGCCCGCCACCCGGACCTCTACCGCGGCGTGATGGCACTGAGCGGATGCTTCGACTTCGGCCCCCTGCCGTACCGGCAGGCGGTCGCCGCCACCGTCGCCACCCGAGGCGGCAACTACCTCAACATGTGGGGACCGCTCGACGCCGGTGAGTGGGCGGCGAACGATCCGGCACGGCACCTGAAGGCCCTGGTCGGCAAGCCGATCTACATCGCGGTCGGCAACGGACTGCCCGACCTCCGACTCGGCCTCGCCGGACTCGCCTCACCCGTCGGAGGCTTCCTCGAGAGTGCCGCCGAGTCCTGCACGCGGTCGTTCCAAACCAAGGCGACGCGGGCCGGGGTGAAGGCCACCTACGACTACCGCTCAGGACTGCACTCGTGGGGCTACTGGGCGCGCGACCTCCCGAGGGCCTGGCCGACGATCGCGAAGGCGCTCGACATCTCCTGAGGCGTCGGCCCGCGGTTCAGCCGAGCGCGGCGAGGTTGGCGCCCATGGCCTCTCGCCAGACGCCGAGTCGGCGATCGATGATCCGTGCCTCCCGGTCGGGGTGGGCGGCCACGGCGGCGCTGATCCCCGACGGGCCGGGGCCCATCCGCGCGAACTGCCGCACGATGCACCCCGTGCTCGCCGGCTCCACCTCGAAACCCCACCACGTCATCGGCTCCGGACCGGGGGCCGGTCGCACGGGTGACGGGTCGGGCTCGTCCCACAGTCCGAACACCGCGTAGACCCACCGACGACCCGGCTCGAGGTCGACCACCACGCACGACGTGCTCCACTCGCCGAGATCGTCGCTGCGGTTGTGACCGATAAACCGGGCCCCGAGTGCGACACCGTCGTGACCGTCCTCCCACTCGACGGACGACAGCTCGCCGGGGACGCGCGTCGGGAGGGTGATGTCCGTGACCGACGCCCACGCCGCGTCGACCGAGATCGTCAGTCGCGCGCTCACCTCGACGGTGGGGAGGTCGCGAACACGCATCTACGCGTCGTCGTCGGGGGCGGCGATGTTCATCTCGTCGGGGTGGATGCCGACGCGACGGTTGTTCGCCAGGTTCGCGATGTCGAGCATGTCGGCGTCGTCGAGGGAGAAGTCGAAGACGTCGATGTTCTGGGTGATCCGTTCCGGCGTCACGGATTTCGGGATGACGACCAGTCCACCCTGCAGGTGCCACCGGATGATGACCTGGGCGATGGACTTGTCGTACTTCTCGGCGATCCCACCCAGGGTGCTGTCGGAGAGGAGGGTGTTGTCCTTCGACGCCTTCCCCCACCCCGAGTTGGGCGTGCCGCCGAGCGGACTCCACGACTCGACGGCGATGCCGCTGTCGGCGGCGAAGGCGCGCAGCTCGTTCTGCGGGAGGTTGGGGTGGCACTCGACCTGGTCGACGGCGGGAACGACGTCACCTTCGCCGATGAGCACCTGGAGGTGGTGCGGCTCGAAGTTGCACACGCCGATGGCCTTCGCCTTGCCCGACTCCGCGATCTCCTGCATCGCCTCCCAGGTCCGCTTCATGCGGTCCATGTCGAGAAGGGGCCAGTGGACGAGATAGAGGTCGACCTGGTCGAGGCCGAGCTTGCGGAGGCTGGTGTCACACGCCTCGATCACGGCGTCACGCCCACGCTGGTCGGCGTTCCACAGCTTGGTGGTGACGAACAGGTCGTTCCGCGCGATCGACGACGCCGCGATCGCCCGCCCGACCGCCTCCTCGTTGCCGTAGGCGGCGGCGGTGTCGATGTGGGTGTACCCGGCTTCGTCGAGAGCGTGGGTGACGGCGCGCTCGGTCTCGTCGTCGTCGGCCTGCCACACCCCCAACCCGAGTTGGGGGATCGTCGTCCCCGAGTTGAGTTCGACCCCTGGCACGGCGGATGTCATGACACCAGGTTAATCGGTCGAGGCCGGGGGTACGTTGGGGAAATGGCAATCTCGAAGGGCGACACCGTCAGTTGGAACACCCCGCAGGGCAAGACCGAGGGCACGGCCAAGGAGAAGCGGACGAAGGAGTTCGAGTTCGAGGGCCAGAAGTTCAAGGCCTCCGAGGACGAGCCCTACTGGATCGTGGAGTCCGACAAGACCGGGTCGAAGGCGGCCCACAAGGAATCCACCCTCGACGAGAAGTGACCGGAGGGGCCATGCCTGATCCGCAGCAGTCCCGCCGCGCGCTGGGTGACATCGCGACGGCGAAGTACGTCCAGCTGACCACCTTCACCAAGGACGGGCGCGCCAAGCCGGTGCCGATCTGGGCGGCGTTCGTCGACTCCGGACCGGAGGCCGGCGAGCTGGTGATGTGGACCCAGGCGTCGTCGTGGAAGGTCAAGCGGGTCCGCAACACCCCCCGCGTCCAACTGGCCACCTGCGACCGGGCCGGCAAGAACGTCGGAACCCCCGTCGAGGGCACCGCCCGCGTCCTCGACGACGCAGGCACCGCCCGGACCCGACAGGCCATCAACGCCAAGTATGGGCTCGTCGGCCGGCTCGCCACCACCGCCAGTTCCCTGTTCAAGGGCAAGTCCTCCACCATCGGCATCGCCGCCGCGCCGAAGCTGTAGGAACCCGCGCCGAACGCGCGAACCCGCGTCGTGCCCGACGCGGATACGCGAGCACGGCGCGGGCCGAGGTCACTCCGAGCGGGAGTGGCGGCCGCCTGCGCCGCCGTCGCGTACCCGGGCGCGGTGGTTGTCGGGGACCTCGTATTTGTGGACGAGGGCGACCGCGATCGCCGTCGTGAGCGGCACCGACAGCGCGATCGCGATGCCGCCGACAAACGACCGGGCCAACTCCACCGCGACGGTGTCCGTCGTCGCCAACGACGAGAACGACTGTCCCGCCACGGAGAACAGCAGCAGCAGCGGCAGCGCGCTGCCCGCGTAGGCGAACACCAGGGTGTAGACGGTGCTCGCGATGTGGTCGCGGCCGACGCGCATCGCCGCCGCGAACGTCGCGCGCCGACTCCGCCCGCCCGCGGCGAGCTCGAAGACCGCCGACGCCTGCGTGATGGTCACGTCGTTGAGGACACCCAGCGCGCCGATGATGAACCCCGCCAACAGGATGCCGTTGGTCGAGATGCCCGTGGAGTACACCTGCAGGTTCGTCGTCTGCTCCCCCGACAGCCCGGTGATGTTCATCGTCACCACCGACAGGTACGAGAGCACCGCGGCCGCCGCCAGCGACGACAGCGTGCCGAGCAGCGCGGCACTGGTGCGCAGGCTGATCCCGTGCGCCAGGTAGATGACGATCAGCAGGATGGCCGCCGCCGACACCAACGCGACCGCCACGGGTGATCGGCCGTCCAGGATCGCGGGCAGCGTGAACACCAACAGCACGGCGAACGCGATCACCAGACCGATCACCGATCGCAGTCCGCGCCAGGCGGCGACGAGCAGGATCGCGAGGACAAAGACGACAGCCCAGATGACGGTCGACGTCCCGCGGCTGTAGTCGTAGAAGGCGTAGGTCGACGCCCCCTGACCGCTCGGCGAGACCACGAGCCGGATGTCGTCGCCGACCTTGAGGTCCGGTTGCCCCGGCTGCGGACGATCGAGCTGGTCCGCCGGCGGCTTCGTGACCGTGACACCGGGTTGCCCGCCCGACTGCGCGCGGTTGGTGGCGACCTCGATGAGGGTGTTGGCGTCCTTGTCGCGGCCCGAGGTGATCTTCACGGTGTTCTCGATGCACGGCCCGTCACCGGCGGCGCTCACCGGCGCGTCACCGCCGAACACGCTGCCCGCGGCCTGATTCAGGCACGACGACCTCGCCTGGGCGATCACGGTGCCGGTCTGCGTGACGAGCCGCCCGTCCGGCGCGGCCGACTGGAACTGCAGCGGCACCGAGTGCGCGCGATGGTCGGGCCAGAGCACCACGGCACCGATCCCGACGGCCACGGCACAGGCGACGATGAGACCCACGACGATCCGCGCGGCCATCGGGCGGAGGTGGACCGCGACGGCCCGTGGGCTGTGGGTGTGCCCGTGTGCACGGTCCGGCTCGGTGGGATCCACGACGCAACTCTAGGGGCGGGTTCTCGCGGCCCGTCGTGCTCGGTCACGCCCAGGTGGGCGGGAACGGCGATTCTGCAGGTGAGAGCGCCGACGATGGGCGATCATGACGGGATGATCGACGAGCTGCAGCACGAGGCCGACGCCCTGCTGGCGGCCGGCGACTACGCCCACGCCCTGCCGGAGTTCTGCGTCCTGCGCGAGATCCGGGCACGACAGGACGGTCCCTACTCCACCAAGTACCTGGCCAACCTGCACGACGCCGTGCGGTGCATGTGCCATCTGCAGAAGTGGTCGGATTCCGAACCGTTGGCCCGCGAGCTCTATGGCAAGTACGTCCGCATGAACGGTCCGGGTGGACCCAAGACCGTCGACGCCGCGAAGCGGTACGCCTGGGCGCTGGTGCAACTGGAGAAGACCGACCCGGCGATCGCGGTGTACCTGTCGGTGGCCGACGCGCTGTGGGGCCTGGGCGACGAACACCAGGCGCTGGCCATGCTGGGAGCCGCCGTCGCGCGGCGCCAGGACCTCGACCTCCACAGCCTGCGCAACGCCGACCACCTCGGGCGGGCGGCGCTCGCCGTGCACCTCCCGGTCCCCGCCGAGTGCCTCACGATGGACGGGTACCGGGCCCCCTGACCGCCCCCGCCGGTGCGGGCTCGCCGCGTCGGATCGCCGTCTGCACCATCCCGGTGGACTTCGTGGTCTCGAATCCCATGGACTCGTACAGCGCGCGGCCGGGCGGGTCCGCCATCAGCGTGATGTACGGATGCGGGGGCGCTGCGTCGACGATGAGAGTCAGCAACCGCTGCACGACGGCCGTGCCCAGCCCGCGACGCTGGTGATCGGGGTCGGTGGCGATGTCGGTGATGTGGAAGTACCACCCGCCGTCACCGAGGACCCGGCCCATCGCGACCACCGCGCCGGACGCGTCGACGACGTGACACCCACCCCATGCGTTCGCCAGGGCCGGACGGGCCTGGTCCTCGGTGACCGGGGTCAGGCCGGACACCGCGCGCAGCCGGCGGTAGTCGTCGAGTCCCGGCAGGTTGTCGAGCAGTCGGAGTCCGTCGTCCATGGCGGCAGGGTAGCCAGCTCGCCGGACACCGCCCGACGATCCGACCCGTCGACCACGGTGTTGGATGGAGCCCGTGCGTGCCGTCGATCGATCACCTGCGGACACCCGTGTCCCGGACCCCCGGGCGTGGTGGGCCGTCGCCGCGGCGATGGCCGCCATCGCGTGGGGCGGGAACGAGTTCACGCCGTTGCTGGTGATGTACGAGTCCGTGCACGGCCTGCCCGGACCCGTCGTCGACGCGTTGCTGTTCGCCTACGTCCTGGGGATCGTCCCGGCGCTGCTCATCGGCGGTCCGCTGTCGGATCGGCACGGGCGCGTCGCCCTGATGCGTCCGGCGCCGGTCATCGCCGCGGCGGGGTCGCTGATCCTGGCCCTCGGGGCCGACCACGTGTCGCTGCTGGTGGTGGGCCGCGTGTTGTCCGGGGTGGGCCTCGGGCTGGCGATGGCCGTGGGCAGCAGCTGGGTCAAGGAGTTGTCCGGCGCCCCGTGGACACCGGACGCCTCGCCCACACTGGGCGCCCGGCGCGGCGCGATGAGCCTGACGTTCGGACTCGGTGTCGGCGCGGCCGTGGCCGGTGTGCTCGCCCAGTGGGCGCCCCTGCAGGACTCGTTGGCGTACCTGGTCAACGTCGGCCTGTGTCTGGCGGCCGCGGTGTGGGTGTGGTCGGCGCCGGAGACGATCTCCGGCGACCGTGCGCCGCGGCGGCTGGTCGACGACCTCAAGATCCGCGCGGTCGCCCAGCGACGGTTCGTGCGCGTCGTCGTCCCGGTGGCGCCCTGGGTCTTCGGTTCCGCCGCCGCCGCATACGCGGTCCTGCCGACCCTGATGTCCGACCGTGTCGCCGACGTCCGGATCGCCTACGCCGCCGCGGTGACCCTCGTGACCCTCGCGTCGGGGTTCGCGGTGCAGTCGGTGGCCCGCCGGATCGACCGTCCCGACCGCGCCCGCAGCTCCGTCGTCGCGCTGGTGTTCCTCATGCTCGGGATGGCCACCGGGGGTGTCGCGGCATATGTCCTCGACCCGTGGCTGACCCTGCTGGCGGGGGCTGTGCTCGGTGCGGGCTACGGCATGGCGCTCGTCGCCGGCCTGTCGGAGGTCGGGCGCATCGCCGAGCCCGCCGACCTCGCGGGACTGACCGCGGTGTTCTACTCCCTGACCTACCTCGGTTTCGGTGCGCCGGTAGTCCTGTCGCTGGTGCACCAGAGCATCCCCGACCTGACCTATCCCATCCTCTTCGCGGCCGGGGTGGTGCTGGCAGTCGTGAGCCTGGTGGCGGTCCTGTCCGACTACCGCGATCCCGACGCGGTCGTCGTCCCCGACGACGATCTCGACCGGGCCCCGAGCAGCGAGGTGTCACGGTGAGCGACGAGAAGCACATGTTCACCCTCGCCGACGACCGGTACGTTCCGGCGGAGCGGGCGTTCGGACGCTGGGGTCCCGACATGTTGAACGGCCCCGCGGTCTGCGCGGCCGCAGCGCATGCGCTCGAGATCCGCCACGGGAGTGAGGACTTCGTCCCCGCCCGTACCACCATCGACATGTTCAAGGCTGCGCGCGGCGTGCCGCTCGTCCCGGTGTCACGGGTGGTGCGGGAGGGCCGGCGCATCCGCGTGGCCGAGGTGGACCTCCAGCAGGACGACGTCGTGGTGGCCCGGGCGACGATGGTCGCCCTGCGCACATCGGAGCCGCCGTCCGGGCAGGAGTGGCAGTCACAGCACCCGTTCGACCCGCCGGCGTCCGACGAGCACCGTCGGTGGTTCGGCAGTGACGACCGCGGCTGGACGACGCACATGTCCGAACACCAGAACGCGAGCCGGAAACGGCTGTGGTCGACGGTGATCCCCGTCGTGGCCGGCGAGGAACCCAGCCCCTACGTGCAGGTGGTGATGGCCGCGGAGAGCACGAGCCTGGTCACCAACTGGGGCTCGGAGGGCATCGGTTACATCAACTGCGATCTGACGGTGGCGATCTCGCGCCTCCCCGAGGGATCGCGGATCGGGCTCCAGGCCGACACCCACATCACCGCAGCCGGGCTCTCCGTCGGCACAGCGACCCTCTTCGATGCCCGGGGTCCGATCGGCACGGGCGTGGTCACCGCCGTGGCGAATCCCGCCGCCCAGATCGACTTCTCCCGGGGGGTGCCGGCCCGATGAGCAGCGAGGTGTCGCAGGTCGAGATCCGTCCGGGTCAGCGAGTCGAGGTGCACCGCAGCGGATCCGGACCCGTGGTGCTCCTCAACGGCGGGTTGGGTCAGCCGGCGCAGGTGTGGGAGTACACCGGCGTGACCCAGGCTCTCGCCACGGCCGGTTTCTCCACCATCGCCCACAGCGCGCGAGGCGTTGCGCCCTCGTCCGCCCCTCCCGGCCCCTACACCGCGGCCGATCTCGCCGACGACGCCGCCGCACTGCTCGACGTCCTCGCGATCGACGACGTCATCGTCGTGGGCTACTCGATGGGGTGCTACGTCACCCAAGAGCTCATCCGCCGTCACCCCGGTCGGGTGCGGGCGACCGCCCTGGTCGCGGGGATCCAGCCGTCACCGATCGGTGAACTGGTGGGGCGCATGGAGATCGGCCTGCTCGACACGTACGGGACGATCCCGGCGGACGTGATGACGTTCGAGCAGCTGGTCACCACCCTGCACCCCGCACTGCTGCAGGACGCGGCATCCGTCCGCGGGTGGTCGGAGATCTTCGCGTCGTCGGGTGAGGTGTGGACCGACGACGAGGGGCTGCGCGGGAACCTCATGGCCTCCTACTCGTGGATCACCGCCGACGAGCCGACGCCGGAGCGCTTGTCCGCCATCGACATCCCCACGCTGGTGCTGGCGTTCGAACACGACCTGTTCTTCCCGCCGGCCGGATGTCGGGCGGCCTCCGAGAAGATCCCGGGATCCCGGTTCGCGGTGGTCGAGGGCGTGGGCCACGGCGGATTCTTCACCGGTCAGACCGACGCCGTCGCGCGGATCGTCGACTTCTGCACCGACTTTCGGTAGAGCGGCAGTTCTCCACAGGCTGCCCGTCGGATCTCGATCCTGTCGGTGGGCGACCGTACAATCGAACACATGAGCGAGACGGCAACCTTCGACACCTCGGGTGTGGTGGCGTCGTTGGCTGCCGACTCGGAGCTCCCCGCCCATGAGTTGGTGGAGATCCTGTCGCATTGCCGGGCGATCACCTCGTCGGCCGACTACCGGATGCTGTGCGCCGCGTCGCTCATCCACGACGAACGGTGCGAGGACTATCTGGTGTCGGTCGCCGAACACGACTCGGGGCAACGGGAGTCGCTCGACGAACTGCTCGCCGCGGGGATGGACCATCTCGCCGGACGCGACCCCCGTGCTGAGTACGGGCCAGATGGGTTGGAGCGCGCGACCGCTGAGGTCGGTGCCGTGCTCAACGTCCCGGCGTCGAAAGCGCGGGAGCTGATCACCGCGGGTGACACCGCCCGGTATCGGTTGGTGTTCACTGCGCAAGCATTGGCGGTCGGTCGGATCGACCTCGCCGGGTTCCTGCTGATCTGCGGTCGCACGAAACTCGTCCTCGACCCGGATCTGGTCAAGGTCGTCGACACCCACATCGCCCAAGCCCTGTTCGAGCGTCCGCCGCTGTCACGAGCCCGACTGATCGCGCTCGTCGACCGGATCGTGGCGATGCTCGACCCCGATGCGCTCATCCGACGCCGGGAACGTGTTCGTGCCGATCGCGACGTCACGATCCGTCCCGACCGCTTCCAACCCGGCGCTTCTCGGGTGACCGCGACACTGCCCGACACTGATGCCACCGCGATCGACACCCGGTTGTCGGCCATGGCCGACGCCGTCCACTCCGGCGATCCGCGAACTCGTGCCCAGCGCCGCGCGGACGCCCTGATCGCTCTCGCCGCCGGACTCGACCACCTCGTCTGCGGCTGCGACACCTGCACCACCCTCGGCGAGGTGGATGTCGACGCCACCGTCGAATCCGACCCCGTGCCGACCGATGTCCCTGCCGCCCAGCCGATCACACCTGCTGTCGGTCCGGCGCGACCGATGTTCCACATCGTGGCGAATCTGTCGACGCTGGTCGGGCTGGACGATGACCCCGGCTACCTCGACGGCCGCGGGATCATCGACGCCGACACCATGCGCGCACTGTTCACCGACGCCGAACGTGAATTCATCCGCCGCAACGACCCCACCCGAGCGGCCCGATCAGCGTCGACCTACGTCCCGTCCAAAAAGCTCGCCGCGCTCATCCGCTGCAGCGAGCTCTGCTGCACCTTCCCCGGATGCTCAGCACCGGCATGGAACGTCGACCTCGACCACACCACCCCATTCGATCACCGCCATCCCATCGACGGCGGCCAGACGACCCGGGACAACCTGAAACCACTGTGCCGGTTCCACCACCGCGTCAAAACGGTCGACACACGGTGGCGCGACTACCAGACACCACTCGGGGAAGCGTTCTTCGAATCCCCGACCGGACACATGTTCCTCGGCAACGCCTACACCGCCGTCGACAACTTCCCGGCGCTGGGACCACCGCGAAAACCGGAACGGCACCCGGCGAGAACCACACTCGCAACCCGACGCGACACAGAACGCGCCGCACACCTCCGCGCCATCCAACGCACTGAGGACGCTCACCCACCACCGTTCTGACGCGACGGGCGGTGACGGAGGAGTCAGCCCTGTGTGGTGGAGGCGATCTGGATCAGGTTGCCGCAGGTGTCGTCGAAGACTGCTGTCGCGAACGTGCCCATCGTGGTCGGCTCCTGGGTGAACCGCACACCGAGGTCGACGAGTCGGGCGTGCTCGGACACGACGTCGTCGACCTCGAAGGACGTGTACGGGATGCCGTCGCGCACGAGTGCTGCGCGGAACACCTGCGCGGCCGGGTGGGCGGCGGGTTCCAGGACGAGCTCGATCCCGTCGGGCGAGTCCGGCGACACGACGGTGATCCACCGGTGCTCGCCGACCGCGACGTCGGCCTTGGCGACGAAGCCCAGGACGTCGGTGTAGAAGGTGAGGGCAGCGGCCTGGTCGTCGACGAGGACGCTGGTGACGGTGATGCGCACAGGACTACCTCCGGTTCACCGGGTGATGGGGATGCCGTCCCACTCATGGTCGTGCATGAACGCCTCGGCGAGACCCACCTTGTACTTGAAACACATCCGGGCGATGTCGATGTAGGCGATCGGCATCATCACCGCGGGCAACGGATCACGCCGGTTGGTGATGACGTCGTCGATGTCCCGGAAGTCGCGGAGGAACCCGCGCAGGGTGTTGCCCTGCAGCGACGACTTCTTCCACCCGTAGAGGCCCATGCCGAAGCCGATCATCTTCTTCGACCCGAGGTCGGGGGTGATGACCTCCTCGGTGTCGCCGAAGAACGCACGGTCGACGCGGTGATGCGGTTCGAACATCATGATCCCGCTCGTCCCACGGGGATTGCACTCGATGGTGAAGAGTTCGCCGTCGTCGCCGACGATGAAGTCGAAGCCGACCTGCCCCGTGAAACCGACGCGGGCGATGAAGTCCTCCACCCAGGCGGTGATCTGCGGGTGGTCGATCGCCTCGAAGGCGATGCACGACTTGCCGTCGATCGCGTACCAGACGGGGTAGACCGTGTGCGCCAACACCTTCCCGTCCCGGCAGACCGAATAGGTGCAGAACTGCGTGCCCTTGAACCACTCCTGCGCGATGTAGGGGTTGGTGGGCGAGAACTCGATGTCGTCGGGGATCTCACCCGGGTTCAGCTTGCGCACCTTCTGCGACCCACGGGAGTAGCACTCCTTGAGCGCGAACGGCGTCGTGAAGTCGAGGGCTCGCAGCTCCTCCATCGACCGCACCTGCGCGAACTTCAGTGTGGGGATGCCCATCTCCGCCAGGACCCGCTGGAACTCGTACTTGTTGTGCAGGTTGTTCTCGGTCTCGAAATCCGAGAGGAACAGCTCGCACGAGTCGGGGAACTCCGCCCGCATCTGGGCGATGATGTCGGTCTCCTCGTGCACCGGGATCACCATGTCGATCGACCGCTCCCGCACGATGCGCGCGAGTTCGCGGCAGTACTCCCGCGGCGCGAACGTCGGCGCCGGCACACGCAGGAACGCGTCGACGGAGTTCGAGAACCGGGACACCGGCAGGCCGATCGAGTCGACGACGGTGACGCTGTGCCCGCCGGCCGCCATCAGTCGGGCGATGTCCAGGGTCAGGAACGACCGGGCGAACGTGATGAGGACACGCTTGCGCGCGGGGGATGGCATGGGACTCCGTAACTGGCACGACAGGAGGGTCTGATCAGCGGCCATGCTAGCCTAACCAACGGTCCGCCAGATCGGCCGCGCAGCGCCCAGACCAGGCAATTCGGCCATTCCAGAAGCGGGAGAGGTGCATCGGATTGTTCGTGATCGGCATCCTCTTCGCCTCGCTCGCAGCGATCGGATACGGCCTCTCCTCGGTTCTCCGCGCCCTCGGTGCACGTCGGGCGGCGGTCGCCGCCCACGAGAAGCAGGGTGGCCACTCCGTCACCGCCGCGGGTGGCCCGTCGATGCAGTCGACCGCCGCGACGCTGCGCGACCCGGCCTTCCTCGTCGGCACCGCGATGGTGGTCCTGGGCTTCGGCGGTGGCGCGATCGCGGCCCGCCTCCTCCCCCTGTTCCTGTCGCAGACGATCGTCTCGGCGAACCTCATCGTCACCGCACTCCTCGGCACCGTCGTCCTCGGCATCCGCTTGCACGCCCGTGACTGGTTCGCGATCGTGGCGGTCATCGCATCGCTCTGCATGCTGGGAGTCGCCTCCGGCCGTCACGCCACGGAGACGACCGAGTCGTACGCGTTCCACTGGGGCCTCCTGGGCGCCACCCTCGCGGTCTGCGCCGTCGCCCTACTCGTGATCTACCGGCTCGGCGCCCGGGGGTCGATCCTCGCCGGCGCCGCCGCCGGCCTGCTGTTCGGCGTCATCGCCATCGCGGTGCGCGTCCTGCGCGGCTTCGACCCGTTCTCCCCCGTCACCATCCTCACCGACCCCGCGGCGTGGACGATCGCCATCGCCGGTGCGGTCGGCTTCTACGTCCACACCGTCGCGCTGCAGCTCGGCGCGGTCAACGGTGTCACCGCGGTGCTCGTCGTCGGCGAGACCGCCGCACCGGGCATCATCGGCGTCGTCTTCCTCGGCGACAAGGCCTCGCCGGGACTCGAGTGGCTGGCCGTCGTCGGGTTCATCGGAGCCACCGTGGGCGCGGTCCTCGTCGCCTACTACAGCTCCGACGACGCCGACCACTTCGGCGAGGCTCCCCCGAGCGAAGGAGGATGGCGTCGCCGTACGCACACCCGACGCCGGTCCGACACGCTCGACGCCCAGGCCGCGGCCGACGCGACCTCGCAGGGTTCGCACGCGGCCTCCCGCGAGAACATCGACCACTCCTGACAAGTCGGTCACCCCCGCTGTGGCTGCTCACAAAACGCGTCATACCCCGCTGTGACCTGCGATTTCTCTGCGTGACACCCGCCGTTCACACGTCGTCGGACTGTTAACTTCGCGGACGTGAGCTGGGGGAGTACGCAGAAAAATCGGGTGGGACGAGCGACGACCGCGGTCGTCATGGCAGTGATCGGATCGACGCTGACGGGGACGGGGACGGGGGCCGCGGGGGCGGCGCCCACCCCGTCCGTCGTCGCGATCGGGTTGCCGAGGTCGTCGGGTGTCGCGACACCCGTCGCCCAGGAGACGGGCGTCGGCGACATCAACGACACGGTCCGTCGCTTCGGCGTCGTCGGGACCGACCTCGGGGTCACCTGGGACGACGGTCGTGGCGGCATCCTCGCGGCGTTCGGGGACACGGCGAACTTCGACGGTCGGGCGCTCCTGCGGGGCAACCTCTACGGATTCCGCTCGAACGTGCTGCTGCGCAGCACCGACCGCGACCTGTCGAACGGGATGTACTTCGACAGCGGCGTCCTGTCGCGACCGGGGTTGGCCAAGCAGGTGCTCGTCCCCGAATACCGCCGCGAGATCACCGTGCTGCCGACCGGCGGCATCGCCGCGAACGGCCGGCAGTACATGACCTACATGGCCGTCAAGCGGTGGGGCGGTCCCGGTGAATGGGTCACCGATCGCGCCGGCGTCGCGTACTCCGACGACGACGGCCGGAACTGGGTCCGACCGCCGGAGGCGATCCGCCCCAACGTCGGCGGCAACAGCAACTTCCAGATGAGTGCGCTGCTCAAGGTCGGCGACACCATCTACGTCTACGGCACGCCGTCGGGGCGGTTCGGCGCCGTGCGCCTCGCCCGCGTCCCGGCGTCGAAGATGACCGATCTCGGCTCCTACGAGTACTTCTCGGCCGGCAAGTGGGTCCGCGGCGACGTGGACGCGGCTACGCCGATCATCGGCGCCCCGACAGGTGAGATGTCGGTGGCCTACAACGCATACCTGGGCAAGTACGTGTCCCTGGCCACCAGCAACACGATCGTCGCCAGGACCGCGTCGTCGCCCGAGGGACCGTGGAGTCGACCGGTGGCGCTGCTGAAGAACACCGAGATCAACAGTGCCTACGCGCCGTTCATCCATCCGTGGTCGAACGGGCGCGACCTGTTCTTCACGGCCTCGCTCTTCCAGATCTACAACGTGCTGCTCTGGAAGTTCCCGCTCGACGCGCTGCGCTGACCGTCGCGGCGGCGTGACCACCGGCGGATCACCCACGCCTGCACCACGAGGACACCGGCCGCGAGGCCCCAACCGAGCAGGATGTCAAAGACGTAGTGCTCGCCGGTGTAGACGAGCGTGAACGCCATCGTCACCGCGTAGCCGAGGAAGAGGGTTCGACCGAGCGCGCGCACCCTCGGCCACATGAACAGGGCGAGCAGCATCGTGAGCCCGGCGTGCAGCGACGGGATGGCGGCGACGAGGTTCGCCTTCGACTGGCCGACGGAAAGCAGCGTCGACGCGGCCTTGATGTTCAGCACATCCCATCCCCGGGCCGAGATGCGCTCCACGTACGGCGCGGCGCCGGGCTCGGACGGGCGCACCGGCCCCAGCAGTCCGCCGGACGCCGGCGGCACCTCCGACTCCATGCACGGCGGGTCGCGGGGGTTGTCGACGACCTGCTCGGCGGTGCACCGCGCGGCGGCCCACGGCGGCGCGGCCGGCAGCAGGGTGTAGCCGACGAGCGCCAGGAACGTCGTCGCGACGAACGCCACCGCGTAGCGACGCCAGGCGTGCCGGTCACGCAGCCACAGCACCCCGGCGACCGCGTACGGCACCACGAAGTAGGAGACGTAGACGACGCTGGTGATGACCTCCCACCACGGTGGGTTTGCCATCTTGATGTGCGACTGCAGCCAGACCGTCGGGTTGACGCCGAACAACCACCGGTCCACGTCGGGGGCGAGGTGCCAATGCGTCGGCATCCCCATCCACTGCGCGACGTTGCGGGTCAGGTCGTAGAGGAACAGGACACCGGCGAACGGCAGCCAGTCGACGATCACCGTCGTGATCCGGCGGCGGCCGATGCTCGCGGCCGCGAGGCCCAGGCACATCCAGATGATCAGGCGGGTGCGGTCGAACGCGAGACCGTGTACGGCGAACTGCCAGACCATCGTCGCGACCCAGAGACCGATGGCGACGCGGCGCCACACGAGTGCGCGCGCCCACCAGCGCCGGGGTGTCGCGACGGCCTCGTCGACGGGCTCGTCGACGGCGATCATCTCGTCCGAATCGGTCACCCCGTCCGACGATCCGGTGGCCGTCGGACGGCCGCGGGCGTCGGCCGACTGCCGCTCGCCGGAGATCGTCACACGTGCACCCTTCGTCGGCGAGTCGCCCTCTGTTCACCTGTCGGTCACCTCATCTTGTCGGAACTTGGCGCGGGCGTCATGTCCGCCACGCAGCCGGGGCCGTCGCTACCATCGGTCGGATGGGGCTCACGCTGACCGATCGCATCGCCGCGACGCTCGGACGCCGCTTCCCCACCCATCCCACCGTCGGGGTCCCCGAGGGGTCTGTGGTGGAGCTCCCAGGCCGCGGCTCCACGTTCGTCACCGACTCCGCCGAGGCCGGTATCTCGGCACCCGACGCGCCGCCGGTGATGCTGCTGCACTCGGTGATGACCACCGGGTTGCTCACCTGGTACCCGACGTTGCCGGAGCTGTCGCGGCGCTTCCGCGCGGTGACGATGGACCAGCGGTGGCACGGACGCGGGATCTCCTCGGAGCACTTCTCCCTCGACGACTGCGCCGACGACGTGGTCGCCCTCGCCGACGTCCTCGGCATCGATCGCTTCGTCGCCGCCGGGTTCTCCATGGGCGGCGGAATCGCTCAGCTCGTCGCGCACCGCCACCCCGACCGCGTGTCCGGTCTCGTCCTCGCGGCCACCGGCCCGTTCTTCGGCAACCGCACCAGCGGGCACCGCGCACTCGACGGCGTCACGCGACTCGTCACGAGGCACCTTGTGCACCGCCTGCCGGGACTGCCGAGTGAGGCCCTCGACGAGAAGGGCCTGGCCGACGGTGCGTGGGCTCTGCGACAGGTGCGGTCGGGCCGGTTGTCGCGGATGGACGAGATCGGTGACGGGCTCGGCCAGTTCGACTCGCGGGAGTGGTTGTCGGACATCGCCGTCCCCACCGCCGTCTGTCTGACGACCGCGGACCGTGTGGTTCCCCCGTCCCGCCAGCAGCTCCTGCTGGACGGCATCCCGGGGGCCGTCCGCGTCGACGTCCCCGCGGGACACGCCTGCTGTGTGCTGGAGCCCACCGCGTTCGTCGGGCCGTTCGTGCGGGCGTGCGAGATGGTCTCGGGTCTCGAACCGATCGCGTCCGACCCAGCTGCGTCCGAACCGCCCCGACGGACGGCCCCGTCGCCCTAGGGTCCACACATGAGCACACCGGAGACGCCCGCCCCCACAACCGATGTGATCGTCGTCGGCGCCGGATCCGCGGGCGCGGTCATCGCAGCGCGCCTCACCGAGGACGCCGGGACCCACGTGACGCTCCTGGAGGCCGGTGGCCCCGACAAGGACAAGTACATCCACATCCCCGCCGCCTTCGCGCAGCTCTTCCGGTCCGACGTCGACTGGGACTACTTCACCGTCGACCAACCCGAACTCAAGCAGCGAGCCATCTACTGGCCTCGCGGCAAGACGCTCGGCGGGTCGAGCTCGCTGAACGCGATGATGTGGGTGCGCGGGTTCCGCGCCGACTACGACGCCTGGGCAGCCGCGGCAGGAGGGCAGTGGTCCTACGACGAGGCCGTCGAGTACTACCGCCGCATCGAGAACGCGCCCTGGTCCGACGATCCCGACCACGGGCACGGCGGGCCCATGGAGATCTCCGAACAGCGAAGTCCCAGTCCCCTCGACGACCTCTTCCTCGCCGCCGTCGGCAAACTCGGATACCCCACGGTGCCGCCCAACACCGCGGTGCCGCATGGCTTCTCGCGGATCACCGTCACCCAGAAACGCGGGGCGCGGTGGAGCACCGCCGACGCCTACTTGCGCACCGCGGTCAAGCGACCGAACCTCGACCTCCACACGGGCGCCCACGTGACCCGCATCCTCGTCGACGGCACGCGCGCGACGGGCGTCGAGGTCATCGAGAACGGCAGCCGTCGACAGATCCACGCCCGGCGCGAGGTCGTGCTCTGCGGCGGTGCGGTGAACAGTCCCCAGGTGCTGATGAACTCCGGCATCGGCGACGCCGAGCACCTGCGGCACTTCGGCATCGACGTCGTCGCCGACCGCCCCGACGTCGGGTCGCACATGCGCGACCACCTCGCCGCGGGCATCACGAAGAACACCGACGAGACCACCCTGTTCCACGCGACCAAGCTGCCGTCGCTCGCGAACTACCTCCTGCGTCGTCGCGGGCTGCTCACCTCGAACGTCGCCGAGTGCTACGGGTTCGTGCAGAGCGGGCTCGCCCCCGAGAGCGACCTCGCCGACGTCGAGGTCCTGTTCGTCCCCGCGTCGTTCCTCGGTGAGGGCCTCGCCGAGGTCGCCGAGGACGGCATCACCATCGCCGCGGTGCTGCAGCAGCCGCGCAGCACCGGGACGGTCCGCCTCGCGGCGAGCGATCCGCTGGCGCCGCCGGCGATCGACCCGCGCTATCTGTCCGACCCCGACGGGCTGGATCGCGCGACGCTGAACGCGGGCGTCGAGCTGTGCGTCCGCATCGCCGAGACCGCACCCCTGAGCGGTGTGATGGGCGACCGCTGGCTCCGGCCGGCGCTGGACGGGTCACCCAGCCTCGACGAGGTGATCGACGCCGCCGTCAACACCGACACCCAGACGCTGTACCACCCGGTGGGCACCTGCCGGATGGGCACCGACGACAGCTCCGTGGTCGATCCCGAACTCCGTGTCCGCGGGGTGACCGGACTGCGCGTCGCCGACGCGTCGGTGATGCCGGTGATCGTCCGCGGCCACACGAACGCGCCGGCCATCATGATCGGCGAGAAGGCCGCCGACCTGATCCGCGCGTCGGTCTGACGCTCGGCCGCCGCACCCGGCCGGCGGCATCGGCCGTCGCGAGTACGCGCCCCCGCTGCTCTACGCTCTGTCCGTGAGCGCGCCCGACTTCTACGCCGAGATGCGGGCTCTGCGTCTCGACCGGGTCCTCGACGCGTCGGTGGAGATCATCACCGAGCAGGGGTGGGACGGTCTGAGCATGACCGCCGTGGCGAAGCGGTCCGGCGTCCCCAGGCAGAGCCTCTACAAGGAGGTCGGCACCAGGGAGGAGCTCGGCAACGCGGTGGTGCACCGCGAGGTCGACCGCTTCCTGGAGCGGGTGCGCACCGGCCTGGAGGCACATCCCGACGAGTTCGAGAAGGGCGTCTCCGCCGCGGTGCGCGGTGTGCTGGAACACGGTCGGTCCAACGCCGCACTCGCCGCCGTCCTCCGGCCGGGGCATGACTCCGGCCTTCTCGCGCTGCTCACCGTGAACCCCGACGCCGTGCTGGGTCAGGCGACCGGCGCCCTCGAGTCACTCCTCGGCGACACGGTGCCCGAGGGGCTCGTCGACTCCGTGGTGCGACTGACGATGAGTCACCTCCTGCAGCCCACGGTGGACGTGGACGAGGCGGTGCGCCGCATCGACCGGGTGGTCCGCGGGTTCGCCTGACCTCGCGTCCCCTACAGGTCGAGCACCAGCTTCTTCGACAGTGACCTCGACACGCAGAGCATCACGGTGTCACCGCGTTCCCGTTCGGCCCGCGTCAGCACCGAGTCGCGGTGGTCTGGGGTCCCGTCGAGGACCTCGGCCTGACAGGTGCCGCAGATCCCCTCCATGCACGACCCCATGACGTCGACACCGGCCTCTTCGACCGCGTCGAACATCGACGTCCCCTCGGGCACGGTGACGGTCACACCCGATTCGGTGCACTCGATCTCGAAGGAGTCCAGTGCACCCTCGGGTGCCTCGACCTGCGTGGCGACGAACCGCTCGAGATGCAGGCTCTCGTCGGGCCACGACGCGCACTTCTTCTCAACGGCGTCGATGAGACCGACGGGTCCGCAGCAGTAGACGAGGGTGTCGGATCGGGGCTCGCCGAGAAGGGCGTCGAGGTCGAGGCGGTTCTCGTGCTCGTCACGCGCCCAGACCGTCACCCTGTCGTCGCCCTTGAACTCGTCGACGAACGCCATCGTCGAGCGGGAGCGGCCGCAGTACACCAGGCTCCACTCCGCGCCGGCGGCCTGTGCCGCGGCGATCATCGTGCGGATGGGCGTGATGCCGATACCGCCGGCGATGAACAGGTAGCGCGGCGACGGGACGAGCGCGAAGTGGTTGCGCGGCCCCGTCACCTGCACGGCGGCCCCCTCCGACAGCTCGTCGTGGACGAACGCCGAACCCCCGCGACTGTCCTGTTCCCTCAGCACCGCGACCGTCCACATCGACCGATCGGCCGGGTCGCCGCACAGCGAGTAGTGCCTCGTCAGTCCCGGGCTCAGGAGGAGTTCGGCGTGCGCGCCGGGAGCCCACTCGGGCAGTGACCCGCCCGCGGGATCGGTGAGAGTCAGCTCCACGACACCCTCTGCCGCCGTGCGCCGTCCGGTCACCTGGAGGTCGAGCACCCTGGTCGGGGTGCGTCGTCCGCGTTTCGGTGTCGTGGCGGCTGCAGTGCTCGCAGTCGGGGTGGTCGCCGCCGGGGTGGCGTCGGCGGCCTCCCGTCGACGACACTCCTGGACCTCCGCCCGGTAGGTGCCACGCTCACGCCGTTGGGCGCCCTTGGGCGTGACGGTCACCATCATCGAGCTGTAGCCCCGCACGAAGTTCGACTGCACGCGCGTCGGCTCGGCGAGCACCTCGATGTCGTCGAAGCGGGCGAGGAGCTCCTCCCACAGGATCCGAAGCTGCATCTCCGCCAGACGACTGCCCATGCACCGATGCGTCCCGATCCCGAAGGCGAGGTGGTGCCGAGCGTTGCGCCGGTCGATCACGAAGCTGTCGGGATCGGCGAACGTCCGCTTGTCGCGGTTGGCCGAGGCGTACCACATCACGACCTTGTCACCCTTGCGGATGAACTGGCCGTTCAGGACGGTGTCGCGGGTGGCGATGCGACGCATATAGGCCAGCGGCGTCTGCCAGCGCAGGATCTCGTGCACCATCTTCGGCACGAGACCGGGGTCGGCGCGGAGGCGGTCGAACTCCTCGGGGAACTGGTTGAGCGCCAACAGCCCGCCGGTCATCGAGTTGCGGGTGGTGTCGTTGCCGCCGATGACGAGCAGGACGATGTTGCCCAGGAACTCCATCGGACGCTCGATCAGGTCCTTGGTGTCCTCGGACATCTGCATCAGCGTGATGAGGTCGTACCCGGGCTTCTCGCCGGCCTTGAGGCGGGCGGCCTTGTCGTGCCACAGGGCGCTGAAGCTCTGCGCGGCCTCGGCCGCCGCCCGGTACGCCGCATCGGTGTCGGTGGACCCGCCGGTCGCCGACGCACTGGCGGCGACCAGGTCAGTCCACTCGACCAGCTTGCGGCGCTCCTCGTAGGGGAAGTCCAGCAGCGTCGCGAGCATGCGCGAGGTCAGCTCGATGCTGACCCGATCGACCCAGTCGAAGGGCTCGTCGGTCGGCAGCTCGTCGAGGACCTCCCGGACCCGCGAGCGGATCAGGCCCTCCATCTCCTCGAGGTTCTGCGGGGCGACGACGCCCTGCACCGCGCCGCGCTGCTGGTCGTGCCGCGGTGGGTCCATCGCGATGAACATCTCGATGTCGAGACCCTCGGGCGGTGCACCGAGGATGATCTGCGGCTCGGCGGAGAAGGTCTCGAAGTCCTTGTCCACCGTGACGATGTCGTCGTAGCGGGTGACCGACCAGAACGGGCCGAACGGGCTGGTGGACTGGAAGTGCACCGGTGCCTCGTCGCGCAGGCGACGGAAGTACGGCTCCCACTGACCCTGACGCCACAGGAACGGGTCGCTGACGTCGATCTGGGTCAGATCCAGCTCCGACACGTCCGGGATCGCGGACTCGGTGAAATGCGGCTGGTCGTCGCCGACCACACGCTTCTTGGCGCGCTGATACAGGTGCAGACCCTGGATCTGACGCTGCATCGGGACGATGGCCTGGGCTTTGTTGAACACCTGGTCACGCACGCTCATCACGACAACCGCTTTCGCTCGAGTCCGGGGAGGACGACACGAGGGAAGCATACGTCTCCGCCTGCGACACTGCGAGCACTTTTGTCGCGCCTTCTCAGATCAGCGGTCGCACTCCGAGAGCAGCGCCTTCACCTCGTCCTCGATGGCGCGCATGAAGGGCCACGCGTCGGGCATCTGCTCCTTGCAGGCGATGGCGCCGAAGTTCATCTGGCCGTCGCAGGACATGACGGTGAGGTTCAGCCCCATCCCGTCGGCGATCGGACCCAGGGGGAACAGGGCCCGGATCCTCGACCCGAGGAAGTACATCGGGAAGGGGGGCCCGGGGACGTTCGAGATGATCACGTTGACCGCGACGGGGTGGCGATCGGCCAGGTGGTAGTTCGAGTACAGGCGCACCAGAGCGCCCATCGTCATGGGCGGCATCAGCTGGGCCCACCCCCGCAGCAGGGTCGCGTCGAGCGTCTTGTGGTGCGCCTTCGCCCGCGTCGACGCCTCCCGCATCGCCTCGATGCGGGCGACCGGGTCGGCGACGTCGGTGGGGAGCTTCATCATCATCGCGGTCACCTTGTTGGTGCCCGCGACGACCAACCGGTCGTCGTCGCCCTCGTCGTGTGTCGACACCGGGACCGCGGCGACGAGCGGCTTGTCCGGCAGATCGTCGGTCTGCTCGAGGTAGGCACGCAGACCACCCGCGCACACCGCCATCACCACGTCGTTGACCGTGACGTCGAAGTGGTTCTTGATCGTCTTGATGTCGTCGAGGGAGATCTGCGTGAAGGCGATCGACCGGTGCGGGGTGATGGTCCCGTTGAACGCGACCCGCGGTGCGCTGAACGGCGCCGGCATGGCCTCGTCGTTGCGGGATCGGCTGATCCACTGGAACGGCACCCGGGCGGTCTGCGGCAGCATGCGCGCGATCGAGATGGGGCGACGGACCGCGAAGTTCACCAGCCCGTCGGCCACCAACGCCGGCAGTGACGCCCCTCCCGCCGAGGCACCGGTCTTCTCCTCGTCGAGATCCGGCGCCTCGGGGGTCAGCGAGCACAGCTGCGCCAGGAGATCCGCAGCGGACACGCCGTCGACGCTCGCATGGTGCATCCGCAGCATGATCGAGATGTTGCCGTGGGGCCGTCCCTCGATGACCCACAGCTCCCAGAGCGGTTTGCTGCGGTCGAGCGGGACGCCCGCGATGTGGGCGCAGAAGTCGGCGAGCTCGGTGTCGCCGCCGGTGTCGGGGAGAGCGACACGGTGGACGTGCCGCTCGATGTCGAAGGACTTGTCCTCGATCCACACCGGGTGGTCGAGGTTGAACAGCGAGTCGTGCAGCTTGCGTCGGAACGTCGGCATCGCGGTGATGCGACGGTCCATCTCACGCAGCATCCGGTCGAACGACCATCCCCCGGGGACCGTCGACGGGTCGATCTCGATCATCCCGACGACCTGCATGAGCATCGACCTGGTCTCCAGGTACAGAAACGATGCGTCGAGTCCGCTCAACCGCTCCATGTCCGAAACCCCCGTCGCCGGTGCCGCGCACCTGCGCGGACACCGTCCATAGTGTCCCCGTCCCGGACGGCTGTCACCCGTTCCGGCAACCCCGTCGGACTAGTGTCTGACCCATGCGATTGGGAGCGCACGTGCGCAGTGACGACGATCCGATCGGGGCCGCGGAGGACCTCGGGGCCGACCTGCTCCAGATGTTCGTGGTGGACCCGCAGGACCGGAAGATGCCGGCGCCGAAGGACCATCCCGACGCCGAGCGGATCCGCTCGTCGCCGATCGACGTGGTCGTCCACTCGTCGTACATCATCAACGTCGCCAGCCTGAACAACCGGCTGCGGATGCCGTCGCGCAAGGCCGTCGAACAGCAGGCGAAGGCGGCCGCCGACCTCGGCGCGATCGGCCTCGTGGTCCACGGCGGGCACCTCCGTGACGGCGAGGACGCGGGCGAGGGATTCGTCAACTGGCGCAAGCTGTTCGAGCGTCAGGCCGACAAGGGCGGGTTCGCCGTCCCCATCTTCATCGAGAACACCGCAGGCGGGGACAACGCCATGGCCCGCCACCTCGACGCCATCGAGCGGTTGTGGGAGCAGGTCGGCGACTTCGACGACGCGGGTTTCTGCCTCGACACGTGTCACGCCTGGGCGGGCGGCGAGGACCTCGTCGGCATCGTCGAGCGGGTCAAGGACATCACCGGCCGTATCGACCTGGTGCACCTGAACAACTCCCGCGACGAGTTCGACTCGGGCCGCGACCGCCACGCCAACCTCGCCGACGGCGAGATCGACAACGAGGTCCTCGTCGAGGTCATCCGTACAGCTGGGGCGCCCGTGATCCTCGAGACCCCCGGCGAGGGCATGGCCGACGATCTGGCGTACCTGCGCGAAGCCCTCTGAGCTGGCAAATCGGACGTAGCGGGGATCGGCAGGGTGTGGTTATGCTCGCCTCAGTCAGATAGGTGAGGCAGGGCTGACCTGCCGGATGCGGCGAGGAGATGGGCATGTCGGTGATGACCGAGCGTCTCGGTTCGCGTGTCGTGGGCTCCCTGCCCACCACCGCGGCACCCGACACCGCGGTCGAGGACACCGTCGCCGACCTGCGTCCCGGCTCCCACGCGGTGGTGGCCCGCCTGTGCGAGGCCGCAGACCCCGCCACCGCCCGCCGCTACTTCGACCTGGGGTTCATCCCCGGCGCCGAGATCGCCGTCGTGCGTCGCGCGCCGATGGGCGGACCTGTCGTGGTCCGCGTCGCCGGGTACGAGATCGCGCTGCGCCGCGGCCAGGCCCGCTGCATCAAGGTCGACCGCACCGCAGGCCCCGCACACCGGTGAGCTGCGGTCCCCACGGCGGCCCCGCAACTGCGGGCGCTCCCACGGACACCGCACGCCTCGCCCTGGTCGGCAGTCCCAACTCGGGCAAAACGACCCTCTTCAACGCCCTGACCGGTCTGCGGGCCAAGACCGGCAACTACCCCGGCGTCACCGTCGCCCGATACGAGGGACGCGTCGCTCTCGACGACATCCCCGGCGCGGCCCGCGACACGGTGGTCCTCGAAGACCTCCCGGGGACGTACAGCCTCGACCCGATCAGCCCCGACGAGCAGATCGTCGCCGACGTCCTCGACCGCGACCACCTCGCCACCGACACCCCCGACGCCGTCGTCGTCACCCTCGACGCCACCACACTGCGCCGCTCGCTGGCGATGTTCGCGCAGGTGGTGGGCACGGGACTGCCGACGTGCGTCGTCCTGACATTCACCGACGAGCTCATCCGCCGCCAGGGGTCGATCGACATCGGCGCACTGTCCCGCGCGCTCGGCGTCCCGGTCGTCGCGGTGACTGGTGGCCGGCGATCGCAGCTCGGACCCCTGCGGGAACTCGCTGCGGACCCCGCGTCCTGGTCGACCCCGGTCGTGGACCCGCCCACCGCGGTCGACGAGGTCGGCACGTGGATCGAGTCGGTGCTGACGAGCGCGTCCTACCGGGTGCCCGAGCTCGATCGCCGCACCCGGCGGATCGACGCGGTCCTGCTGCACCCCGTGTGGGGCACCCTCGTCTTCTTCGTGACGATGTTCGCGTTCTTCCAGATCATCTTCACCGTCGCCACCCCGCTGCAGGATCAGGTGCAGGCGTTCTTCACCTACCTCGGCGACCAGGTACAGCAGCACGTGACCATCGGCTGGTTGTCCAGCTTCCTGTCCGACGCGATCCTCGGCGGCGTGGGGTCGGTGCTGGTCTTCCTCCCGCAGATCGCCCTGCTGTTCATCCTCATCGCCCTGCTCGAGGGTGTCGGGTACATGGCCCGTGCCGCGTTCCTCATGGACAAGGTGATGTCGACGGCGGGCCTCGAGGGCAGGGCGTTCGTCGCACTGCTCTCGTCGCTGGCGTGCGCGATCCCCGGGATCATGGCCACCCGCACGTTGCCGTCGATGCGGGACCGCATCGCGACGATGATGTCGGCGCCGCTGATGACCTGCTCCGCCCGACTCACCGTCTACGTGCTGCTGGTCGGACTCCTCGTCAGCCGCGACGCCCACGTCGGACCGTTCGGTGCGCAGGGCGTCGTCATGTTCGCGCTGTACCTCGGTGGAGCGGTGTCGGCGATGGCCAGTGCCTGGGCCTTCAGCAAGTTCCGTCCGGGCGCCGGTCCCCTGTTGCCCTTCTACATGGAGATGCCGCCCTACCGGCTCCCGTCGGTGCGGTCGGTGCTGCTCAGCGTGTTCGACGCCTGCAAGGGCTTCGTGCGCAAGGTCTTCGTCATCATCTTCCTGACGACCGTGGCGCTCTGGCTGCTGCTCAACCTGCCCACGCGGTCCGACGCCGACTTCCGCGCCGCCGGGATCGACCCCGCCGACAACACCGCGACGTCGGCGTACGTCATCGACCACAGCGCCGCGGCCTCCGTCGGCCGGTTCATCGAGCCGGTGTTCGAGCCGCTCGGGTTCGACTGGCGGATCAACGTCGGTGTGCTGGCGTCGCTCTCGGCCCGCGAGACGTTCGTCGCGACGCTGGGCCAGGTTGCCGCGGCCACCGACCCCGACGACCCCGCCCAGGCCCTGAAGTCGCTGAGGGTCTCCGACGGTCCCCGGGCCGGTCAACCACTCTTCACCGCTCCCACGATCACGGCGCTGCTCGTGTTCTTCCTCTACGCGCTGCAGTGCATGTCGACGATCGCGGTGTTGCGGCGCGAGTCCGGGTCCTGGCGGTGGCCCGCGCTCGCCTTCGGCTACCTGTTCGTCCTCGCCTGGGGCATGGCGTTCCTCGCGCGGACCGTCGTCGCGGCGGTCGTGTGAGCGCCGCCGGTGTCCCCGTGCACCCGGAGGCGGTGGCCGACAGGCCCGACACCGTCCGGTGGATCGTGCCCGCCGGGTCGCTGCCCTTCGTGGGACCGCTCGGCGTCGCTCCCCCGCAGCTCGCCGCGCTGATCGACGCCGCGGTCGTCTCGTCCGTCGTCGTGGAACCGGCCGCCGTGCTCGTCACGCTCACCCCCGGCCACACCTGGCGGTCGGAGGGGACCCGCATCCGTGCCGCTCTCTCGGCGGATCTCGCCGATCCGTCGGCGTGGGGTCCGGCGCAGGACTCGACTCCCGACGACGTGCTGCGCGCCGCCGCCGAGGCGGTTCTCGCCGGCGACGTCGGCGCGTTCATCGCCACGCACGGCGGGGCGCTCACCGTCGTCGACGCGAGCGACGGCGTGATCACCGTGGCCCTGGACGGCGCGTGTTCGCACTGCCCCGCGGCCGACGTCACCCTGACCGACCGCTTCGCGGAGGCGGTGCGGGCACGGGCCCCGTTCCTCCGTGAGGTGCGTACCGCGGACGCGGCCCCCGCGCGCCCTCGGCTGCTGCGTCTCCTGCCGACCCGCAGCTGACCCGTCACCGGGGCTCCCACACCACATCGCCGGGGCGATGCGGCGCAGGTCACACGTCGAAAACCGATGGTTGTTCGTCGGACCGCACAGCAGGTATATTCGTCTTATTACCCGTGAGTAACTTACCGGGCGGCCAACAACGACGGTCCGCGGCAGGTCCTCACCCCGCTCGACACCACCCCGGCGACAAAGGAACAGTCATGGGCCATTACAAGAGCAACCTGCGCGACCTCGAGTTCAACCTCTTCGAGCTGTTCAAGCTCGACGAGGTCTTCGCCAGTGGCGACTTCGGTGACCTGGACCGCGAGACGGCGATCGACATGCTCAAGGAGGTGCGGACCCTCGCCGAGGGCCCCATCGCCGAGTCGTTCGCCGATTCCGACCGCAACCCGCCGGTCTTCGACCCCGAGAACCACACGGTCACGCTGCCCGAGTCGTTCAAGAAGTCCTACAAGGCGTTCATGGACGCCGGCTGGGACAAGGTCGGCATCGTCGAGGAGCTCGGTGGCATGCCCGCCCCGCGCACCCTGTTCTGGGCCATCAGCGAGATGATCCTGGGCGCCAACCCCGCGCTGTTCATGTACGGCGCCGGCACCGGCTTCTCCGAGATCTTCTGGAACAACGGCACCGACGAGCAGAAGAAGTGGGCGGAGATCTGCGCCGAGCGCGGCTGGGGCGCCACCATGGTCCTCACCGAGCCCGACGCCGGCTCCGACGTCGGCGCCGCCCGCACCAAGGCGGTCCAGCAGGACGACGGCACCTGGCACATCGACGGCGTGAAGCGGTTCATCACCTCCGCCGACCAGGACATGACCGAGAACATCTTCCACCTGGTGCTGGCCCGCCCCGAGGGCGCGCGCCCCGGCACCAAGGGCCTGTCGCTGTTCTTCGTGCCGAAGTTCCACTTCGACCACGAGACCGGTGAGCTCGGCGAGCGCAACGGTGTCTTCGTCACCAACGTCGAGCACAAGATGGGCCTCAAGGTCTCCGCGACCTGTGAGGTCACCTTCGGCCAGCACGGCATCCCGGCCAAGGGCTGGCTCGTCGGCGAGGTCCACGACGGCATCGCGCAGATGTTCGACGTCATCGAGCACGCCCGGATGATGGTGGGCACCAAGGCCATCGCCACGCTGTCGGCCGGTTACCTCACCGCACTCGACTACGCCAAGCAGCGTGTGCAGGGCGCCGACATGACGCAGATGACGGACAAGACCGCACCGCGCGTCACCATCACCCACCACCCCGACGTGCGTCGCGCACTGCTCACGCAGAAGGCGTACGCCGAGGGCCTGCGCGCGATCTACCTCTACACCGCGTCGCACCAGGACGAGGCCGCCGCGCGCATCGTCTCCGGCGCCGACAAGGAGATGGCGTTCAAGGTCAACGACCTGCTGCTCCCGATCGTCAAGGGTGTCGGCTCCGAGCGCGCCTACGGCACGCTGACCGAGTCCCTCCAGACCCTCGGCGGCTCGGGCTTCCTGCAGGACTACCCGATCGAGCAGTACATCCGTGACTCGAAGATCGACACCCTGTACGAGGGCACCACGGCCATCCAGGCGCAGGACTTCTTCTTCCGGAAGATCATCCGCGACAAGGGCCAGGCGCTCGCGCACGTGTCCGGCCAGATCAGCTCGTTCATCGAGTCGGAGGCGGGCAACGGTCGCCTCAAGACCGAGCGCCAGCTGCTCAAGACCGCTCTCGACGACGTGCAGGGCATGGCGGCCACGCTGACCGGCTTCCTCATGGGCGCGCAGGAGAACTCCGCCGAGCTGTACAAGGTGGGTCTCGGCTCGGTGCGCTTCCTCATGTCGGTCGGCGACCTGATGATCGGCTGGTTGCTGCTGCGCCAGGCCGAGATCGCCATCGCCGCGCTCGACGGCGGCGCCTCGGGTGCGGACAAGTCGTTCTACGAGGGCAAGATCGGCGTCGCGTCGTTCTTCGCCAAGAACATGCTGCCGCTGCTCACCTCGACCCGCACCGTCATCGAGAACATCGACAACGATGCGATGGAGCTCGACGAAGCCGCGTTCTGACGGTTTCGCACCTCCCGCGACCAGAAACGCCTCCCGCGACCGGAATCACGGTCGCGGGAGGCGTTTTGGGTAGCGGGAGGTACATACCGCCCCACCACCACTTGACCTCGAGCGCACTCGAAGTCCGATGGTGTCGACATGACCTTCACAACAAGCGAACTCGCCTACTTGCGCAGCCAACGCCTCGGCCGGATGGCGACGGTGCAACCCTCGGGCACGCTGCAGGCGAGCCCGGTGGGTTTTCGAGTCGAGGACGACGGCACCATCGAGATCGTCGGGTACCACCTCGAGTCGAGTCAGAAGTTCCGCAACATCCGCGACAACGGGCGGGTCGCCTTCGTCGTCGACGACATCGCATCGGTCTCGCCGTGGCGGGTGCGCTGCGTCGAGGTCCGCGGCACCGCGGAGGCGATCGACGGTCCGACTCCGGTCATCCGCATACACCCACGCAGGGTCATCAGCTTCGGCATCGACGAGCCGGACACCGAGGCCCACGATCTGGCCGTGTCCGCACGCACCGTCCGCTGACGCGACCGAACCCGCCTCCCGCGACCGTGGCAGTGGTCGCGAGAGGCGGGTTCGGTAGCGGGAGGTGGGTGTCGCCTACTTCGGCGGCATCCGGATGCCACCGTCGACGCGGACGACCTCGGCGTTCATGTACGAGTTGGTGACCAGCTCGATGACCATCGACGCGAGCTCGTCGGGCTGTCCGAGGCGGTTCGGGAACAGCACGCTCTGGCCCAGGTGCGCCTTGAACTTCTCCGACTCCTCACCCTCGCCGTAGATGGGGGTGTCGATGAGGCCGGGCGCGACGGTGTTGACGCGGATCTTGGCGGCGGCGAGGTCACGGGCGACCGGCAGGGTCATGCCGACGACGCCACCCTTCGACGACGAGTACGCGACCTGACCGATCTGCCCGTCGAACGCGGCGACGCTCGCCATGTTGACGATCGCGCCCTTCTCGCCGGTGTCGGTCTCCTCGCCGCGGCTCATCGCGGTGGCGGCCAGGCGGATCGCGTCGAAGGTGCCGATCAGGTTGATCGCGATGACCTTCTTGTAGACGTCCAGGTTGAACGCCGAGTCGTAGGAGCCGTCGCGACCGATGGTGCGCTGCGCCGACCCGATGCCGGCGGAGTTCACCAGCACGCGCAGCGGGCCCAGCTCGAGGGCCTTGTCCACGGCGGCGGTGATCTGCGCGGTGTCGGTGACGTCGACCTTGACGAACGCGCCGCCGATCTCGGTCGCGAGCTCGGTCCCCTTGTCCTCCTGCAGGTCGGCGACGACGACCTTGGCTCCCTTGGCCGCCAGCTGGCGGGCGACGGCGGCGCCGATTCCCGACGCGGCCCCTGTGACGATTGCACTTGCTCCGGTGATGTCCACGGTCGCAGCCTACAACCGCGCAACCGAGTGATCGGTCGGTACCGCCGGACGCCGATTCAGGGTCGATGCAGCTCGAGCAGGTGGCGACCGGAGATGACGTGGGCGGTCCCCAGGCGCAGCCCGGTCCGGTCCGAGAGCTCCCGCGCGGCGCCGACTCCCGCACGTGCCCACGGGAACCACGGCCCGATCACCGATCGGGACTCGACGCGGACCGTCCCGGTCCAGACACCGTGCACCCCGGCCTCGAGTTCCACGACCACGGTGCCACCGGGATGGATCAGCCGGGCGGCACGGGCGACGGTCTCGAACGGATCTCCCCCGATGCCGACGTTGCCGTCGATGAGAAGTGCGTGCGACCACTCGCCCTCGGCGGGCAGATCGTCGAAGATGCTGCGCTGCATGGCGATCCCGCCGCGACGCCGCGTCATGTCGACGGCGCGCGCGCTGCGGTCGACGCCGAGGGCGCACACCCCGTGGTCGGCGAGCTCGGTCACCAGGCGCCCGGGGCCGCACCCCAGGTCGACCGTGGGACCGCTGCACAGGCCGGCGACGTGACGGTCGAACGCGGCGTCGTCGCGTTCACCGCTCGTGCCCAACCAGCGCGTCACCGGAAGACGGGTCCGGGTGCCGTCGGAGAGTCGCAGCCAGCTGTTCTGGCCGCGCACCGCGTCGAGGAACGCATCGTCGAAGTGGGGCAGGTCGTCGGTGTCGACGTCGCCGCGTCCGACGCCTTCGGGGGCGCTCATCGGCCCGCCGGTACGAGTCGGGTCGCGAGCTCGGCGAAGGCACTCGACGGCGCGCACGCAGCCGCCACGGCGGCGACGTCGGCTGGGTGGTCGACGTCGGAGAGGACCGGCAGGTGCGTCACCGACAGGCCCGCCGCGCGGAGTGCTTCCTCGGTGCGCGCACCGGTGTCCTCCCGCGACATCGGGACCGACGGCAACGTCGACGCACCGACGGCGTCGTGCAGCGCCAGGCCCCACCAGCCGCCGTCGGTCGCGTGCCCGAGGGCCGCGCCGCCGTCCGCGGACGCGTCCAGCCCGGAGGTGAGGTGGTCGACGGTGAGCTGCGGGGTGTCCATGCCGACCTGCATCACCACCGCGTGCCCGCCCGCGACCGCGAGGGCGTCGCGATGCGCGCGGTCCAGGCGGTCGCCGAGGGTGTCGCCGTGTTGATCCATCACGGTGGTTCGAGACAGGCGCCCGCGCAGATCGTCGGGACCGATCGCGTCGTCGATCACACCGGCCAGCGACACCACGACGGTCGCGTCCGGCACCGACAGCGCCGTGTCGAGGGTGTCGAGCAGTGCGGCCGACGCGAACCGCGCGGCGTCCTGCGCGCTGAACTGCGCCGTCAACCGCGTCTTGACCAGGCCCGGGACGGGCGCCTTCGCCACCACCAGCACCACCCGCGCGGTCATCGCAGCGCCACCAGGAAGTCGCGGGTCGCGCGTACCGAGCCCATCACCGAGCCCGACACCTTCGACTCCCCCGCAGCCCGGGGGCTGTAGACGACGTCGCGCTCGACGACCGTCCACCCGGCCCGCCCGGCGCGGACGAGCAGTTCCACGGGATAGCCGAACCGCATGTCCTGGACGGACAGCTCGAGGAGCCGCTCGCGACGCGCGGCGCGCATCGGACCGATGTCATGGACGTCGATGCCGTGCAGGCGGCGGACGCGGCGGGCGACCAGCGAGGTGCCGATGCGGGAGTGCAGAGGCCACACACCACGCTGCGCGGGTCGACGGCGCCCCACGGCGAGGTCGGCGCCACCGCGGACGGCGTCGACGAGGCCGACGAGTTCGGCGGGGTCCATCGACCCGTCACCGTCGATCGTGCAGACGATGTCGTCCGACGCGGCGCGGACGCCGGCGTCGACGGCACTGCCGTACCCCGGGACCATCTCCTCGACGACGGTCGCGCCATGGGCGCGCGCGACCTCCGCGGTGCCGTCGCTGCTGCCGTTGTCGACGACGAGCGCGCGGAAGCCGTCAGGAATGCGCGCGAGCACATCGGGCAACGCGTCGGCCTCGTCGCGACACGGGATCACCACGGTGACGCCGTCGGCAGGGGTGTGGTCAGCCACGGGTGTCGTGCACTCCTCGACGGGGGCGGGGCGTGGTGGTCATCACCGAACCCTAGCGGGGCGGGCCCCGTCGTGATCGCAGAGCGGCCGGGGAGATCGTCCCCGCGACCGGTGCCTACCGTGGTGCCCGTGACCAGCGCGCAGATCGACGCAGAGCACGGATCAGACATCCCGGACACACCGACCGGGGCGTCCGCTGTGGGCGATCCGAGGTGGGTCCGCGACACCGCGGCGATCCTGGTCGCGGCCGCCCTGCTGGTGACGGCGATCCTGGTGCCGTTCTACGGGTCGCCGGAGCTGAAGCTGAACATCTTCGTGCTCGCGCCGCCGCTGTTCGGCAACGTCGACCCGCACGGCAACTACAGCACCGCGGTGGCCGTCGCGATCGGTCTGCTGGTGATCGTCGTCGGGCCGTGGGCGGCGCGGACGCTGCGCTGGGCGCCGCTGCTGGGCGTGACCTGGCTTGTCACGCTCGCCTGGACGCTGAGCCTGGCACTCATCGACGGTTGGACCCGGGGCGTCTCCGTCCAGCTCGACCGTCCCGACGAGTACCTGCCCACCGCGCGCGGCGTCACCGGCATCGGTCGCATGCTGTCGACGTTCGACTCGCGCATCCTCGATTTCCAGCCGAACTCGTGGCCCACGCACGTGTCCGGGCATCCCGCGGGGGCGCTGCTCAGCTTCGTGCTCCTCGACAGGGTCGGACTCGGCAGCGGGACACGCGCCGGGGTGTTCTGCATCGTCGTCGGGACCAGCGCGGCGGTGGCGATCCTCGTCGCGGTGCGCGCTCTCGGTGGCGAGTCCACCGCTCGACGCATCGCCCCGTTCGCCGCCGTCACACCGGCCGCGGTGTGGATCGGTGTCTCCGCCGACGGCTACTTCCTCGGTGCCGTCGCCTGGGGAATCGCCCTGCTCGCCCTGTCCGCCACGACGCTGTCGCCCCGTGTCCGCGCGATCACCGGGATCGGCGCCGGCGCACTGCTCGCGTGGGGCATCTTCTGCAACTACGGGCTGACACTGATGGGCGTCATCGCCCTCGGCGCGTTGATCGTCGCCCGTCGGTGGAGGCCCCTGCTGTGGGCCATCCCCGCCGCGCTCGTGGTGGTCGGTGGGTTCGCGCTCGCCGGGTTCTGGTGGCTCGACGGCTATCACCTGGTCTACGAGCGGTACTACCAGGGCATCGCGAGCAAGCGGCCCTACTCGTACTGGGTCTGGGCGAACTTCGCGGCGTCGATGTGCGCGGTCGGTCCCGCCGCGGTCGTCGGACTCGGACGGGCACTGCGGGTGCGGCCCATCCGGCGGCGCGAAGCCGTCGTCGTCCTCGGGCTGGCGGGACTCCTCGCGATGGTGTTCGCCGACCTCAGCGGACTGAGCAAGGCCGAGACCGAACGCATCTGGCTGCCGTTCGGTGCGTGGATCATCACCACCACCGCACTGCTCCCCCCACGCCACCAGCGTTTCTGGCTCGCCGCGCAGGTGCTCACGGCGCTGCTCATCAACAGCATCGTGCGCACGCACTGGTGACGACGGGCGCGCTCAGTCCCGCAGGGGCGCAGTGGCGAACTCGGCGAGACCGTCGGCGGGCATGATCCGGGCCTCGAATCCCAGCACCTCCCGGGCGCGCCTCGGGTCGGCGACGATGTGCCGGACGTCGCCGGGCCGGTAGCGACCGGTGGTGACCGGCTCCGCGCCACCGACCGTCCGGCTGAGTGCCGCGGCCACCTCGCCGATCGAGATCGGCTGCCCTGAACAGACATTCAGCGGGACGAATCCCTCCGGGGTGTTCTCCAGCGCGGCGACGTTCGCGCGGGCGATGTCGTCGACGTGGACGAAGTCCCGCATCTGACCGCCGTCCTCGAACACCGTCGGCGCCGTCCCCGCCTCGAGCTGCGACCGGAAGATCGCCGCGACACCGGCGTACGGGGTGTCCTTGGGCATGTGGGGTCCGTAGACGTTGTGATAGCGCAGAGCCGTGACCGATCCGCCGGTCTCCAGGGTCCACGCCTTGGCGAAGCCCTCCTGCGCGGCCTTGCTCGCGGCGTAGTAGCTCCGCGGCAGCAGCGACGCATCCTCGGGCGTGAGTGCCCACCGGGCGACCGCGCCGTCGTCGAGGTAGCGCTCGAACCGACCGTCGTCCAACGCCTCTCGGGTCCGCTCCGGCGGATCCACGACCGTCCCCGTCACGTCGACGTAGGTCCCGTCGCCGTAGACGACCATCGACGATGCGAACACCAGTCGGGTGACGCCACGGCGGTACATCGCGGCCAGCAGCCGCGCGGTGACGAGATCGTTGTCGGCGGCGTAGTCGGGCGCGTCGTTCGCGTCGACGCCGGCGCCGACCCGCGCGGCCTGATGACAGACGACGTCCACGCCGTCGAGAAGGGCGTCGATGTCGGTGTCCCGCAGCTGTTCGACCCGCACACCGTCCGGCGCGATCGCGTCCGGCCCGTGGGCGGCGGGGATCATCCCGTCGACGCAGACGACCTCGTGCTCGCGGTCGACGAGCTGACGTCGGATGGCGGTTCCGATGAAACCGGCTGCGCCCGTGAGCAACACCTTCATCAGCGGGACCCCGCCATCAGGGCGTCGAGATCGTGTCCGCCGGCGGCGCAGTCACACTCGGCGGCTGCGGTGTCGGTGTCGACGAGGGCGACGGCGTGCGACAACAGGCCCTTGAGCATCTGTAGGCTGCGCTCGAAGACCGCGTAGACGTCCGCCTCGGCGACACCCTCACCCTCGGCCACGCCGGCGTCGAGGTCGGTGACGAGGGCGATTGCCGCGTAACACATCTGGAGCTCGCGGGCGAGGACAGCCTCCGGGTGGCCCGTCATGTTGACAAGCGTCCACCCCTGCGCCGCGTACCAGCGGCTCTCCGCGCGCGTCGAGAAGCGCGGGCCCTCCACGACGACCATCGTCCCGCCGTCGACCACCGGCGGTTGCGCGGGGGCCGCCTGAGCAGCGTCCCGGGCGTGACGGCGCAGGACCGGGCAGTACGGGTCGGCGAAGCTGACATGGACGGCGGTGGAGTCGAACACGGTGTGCTCACGACCGGACGTGCGGTCGACGAGCTGGTCGGGCACGACGACGGTGCCCGGGCCGAGGTCGGCCACGAGACTCCCCACCGCGCACGGCGCGAGGATGCGGCGCACCCCCAGCGACCGCAGCGCCCACATGGTGGCGCGGTACGGGACCCGATGCGGCGGGTACTCGTGGTCGCGGCCGTGTCGGGGGACGAACGCCACGCTCACCCCGTTCACCGTGCCGACGGAGATCGGTGCGCTCGGGGCGCCGAACGGGGTGTCGACGACGACATCGCGCGCCTCGTCGTCGAAGAAGGAGTAGAAGCCGGTACCGCCGATGACCCCGATGGTCGGGGTGTCGGCGCTGGGGGATGCACTGCTCACCGCGCCAACACTAGGTGGTCGGGGTCGCATCGGACGCCGTCGCCGAGGGGTTGCGCGGTCCGTTCGCACGGCGAATGATCGGCGAGGTGAACCGTTCGATCGTCCGGTGTCAGTCCGGTGCGCTCTACTCCTCCATCTGGATCCCCATGGTCTCGTTCACGGCCGCACGCCTGGGGACCTCCCGGTTTCAGCGCTGTCCGGTGCACAAGCGGTGGGAGCGGACACGACTGGTCGACCCGGACACCCTGAGCGACGACGAGCGCGCGGCGGCCGGACGGATCGAGGACATCGGGATCCCCTGACTCACCTCACGGGCGAGGGACGACGCTCGCGTAGTGGTCGGCGATGTCACCGGGGGTGGTGAACCAGACCCCGTCGGCGTGGGCACGGAGATGCTCGAGCGCTGCGCGGACCCGGCGCAGTCGGTAGGGCTGACCGGCGAGGAACGTGTGCAGCGAGATCGACAGCACCAGCGGCTGGCGGCGGGAGTTCTCGAGCATCTCGTCGAAGGAGTCGGTGATCATCGACGCGAACGTCTCCGCCGTCTGGTGGTGGTGGACGAAGACGGGCAGGTCGTTCACCTCGTGCGGATACGGCACCGACAGCAGCGGCCCGGACGCGGTGCTCATCCACACCGGTTGGTCGTCGATCGGCCAGTCCAGGGTGTAGGTGAACCCGCGCTCGGCGAGGAGGTCTTCGGTGATCCGACTGGGTGCAGCGCCCGGGCTCATCCACCCGCGCGGGGGCGTGCCCTCCGCATCGGTGATGGCGCGGTGGACCTGATCGATGGTGTCTCGTTCGGCGTCACCGGTCAGGGAGTTGGGCGTGGCCGAGTTGGTCCGACCGTGCGCCACGAACTCCGCACCCAGTGCGTGATAGGCCGCGGGCACGGCCGGCGCGTGCTCGTAGATCTCGGAGTTGACCAGCGCCGTCGGCCGGATGCCGACGCGGTCGAGGGTCTCCGCGATGCGGAACGCACCGACCCGGTTCCCGTACTCCCGCCAGCCGTAGTTGTAGGAGTCCGGCTGGTCCATGCCGGGGGTGAACCCGAGGTCGGTGTCACCGTCGTCGTACGCGAAGTGTTCGCAGTTGACCGCCACGTAGACGGCCAGGCGTGCACCGCCCGGCCAGTCGAAGTCGGGGCGATCGGTGACGGCCGAGTGGTCGAAGCGACCGTGGGTGGGCAGTGCCATGCCGTTCATCATGCCCACCGCTCGTCCACCCACGTCTCGTCCCGCACGTCTCGTCACCGACCGAACCTGTCGGTGGACGTCCGTACGGTGATCCGCAGACAGACACCCCACCGTGAGGAGCCCACCATGACCGACGCGAATCTCTCCCTGCTCGACCGGTCGGGCTCGATGCAGTCCATCGTCGCCGACACCTGTGGCGGCTTCGACGCGTTCATCGCGCGGGAGCGTGAGGCCGAGGTCGAGACCCGGGTGTCGTTGGCGCAGTTCGACACCGAGTACGAGTCGGTCTACACGCACCGGCCGATCGCCGAGGTTCCACCGCTGTCGCTCGAGCCGCGCGGGATGACCGCCCTGCTCGACGCGATCGGCCGGTTCGTGACGGACATCGGCGCGGATCTCGCCGCTCGCCCCGAGGACGAGCGGCCCGGTGCGGTCACCGTTCTGGTGATGACCGACGGCATGGAGAACTCCAGTCGCGAGTGGACCGTCGAGGCGGTGCGCACGCTCATCCGGCAGCAGGAGGAGCAGTACGGGTGGACCTTCGTCTTCCTCGGCGCCAACATGGACGCGGTCGACGTGGGCACCAGCATGGGTTTCTCGGCGGATCGCTCGCTGACTTACGCCGCCGAAGCGGAGCAGGTCCGTCACGCGTACGGCCGTGTCCGACCTGCAGACGCGCAACCGGGCCTCCCGTCGCGAGGGTCGCCCCGTCGAGGGGTTCACGACCGTCGAGCGCGATCGCACGGCACCGCGTCGCTGACCCGGCGTCCCCGCTCAGGCCGCCCGGACGCCGACCTCCCGCGCGATGGACTCGACGATCTCCCCGCTGCGGATGGCGATGTTGCTCAGCAGCGACGAGGTGAGGCCATGGGTGTGTTCGGTGCCCCCGCCCTGGAGGAACACCGGACCGCTCAGCGGGCGTCGGGTCCGCAGGCGGTAGTCACGCGAGACGGCGGGGCGTTCCGAGCCGGGCACCTCCCGGATGACGTCGGCGGCGAGGTCGCCGAGGATGTCGAGCGGCATCGGCGTGAACCCGGTCGCGTAGACGACGGCATCGCAGGTCAGCTCCTCGACGGTGCGGGTCGGGTGGTGCTCCACCGACACGCGCACTCCCCCGGTCCGGGCGTCGCCGAACTCCTCGGCATCACGGACGCTGGACGCGCCGCGGAAGAACAGTCGTCGCCGATCGGCGACGCGCTCGGCGTACTCCCGGGCGTAGAGCTCCTCGATCAGGGGGAGGTCGACGCACGAGTAGTTGGTGCCCCGGTGGTAGTCGAGCAGTTGCCGACGCACGGCCGGCTCGGCGACATAGAAGTCGTCGACCGCCGTCGGGTCGAAGACCCGGTTGGCATACGGGCTGTCGTCGGCGGGGCTGTACCCGTACTTCGCGAACACCCCGTGCACCTCCGCGGCAGGGAAGGTGGTGTGCAGGTGGTCCACCACCTCGGCGGCACTCTGGCCCGCCCCCACCACCACGAACCGTTGGTGGGTCGGCTCGGGTAGTCGCGTGAGGCGGTCCAGCAGTCGGTGGTTGTGGAACTGCCGGGGGGATTCGACGACCCCCGCGGGCAGGTGGGGGTGCAGCCCGCCGGCGAGGACCACCGACCGGGCCCGCAGCGCCGACCGACGCCCACGCTGCTCGGTCTCCACGACGAGGTGGTCCCCCTCTTCGCGGATCGCGACCGCCCGTGTGCCGTAGTCGACGCGCGCCTCCACGGTGTGCGCCGCCCACGCGAGGTAGTCGTGGAACTCGAGTCGGGTGGGGAAGAAGGTCTGGTGGTTGATGAACTCGGTCAGCCGTCCCCGCGCGGTCAGGTAGTTGAGGAAGCTGTAGCGGCTGCGGACGTTGCGCTGTGTCGCGAGGTCCTTGAGGAACGAGATCTGCATCGTGGTCCCGGGGATGAGCATCCCGGTGTGCCACCCGAACTGCTCCTGCGACTCGACGAACGCCGCGTCGATGCGGGCCGCGGGGTCACGATCGGCGTTGTACTCCTCGATGGCAATCGCCAGACCCAGGTTCGACGGGCCGAAGCCCACGCCCACGACGTCCAGCAGGGCTTCGTCGTCCCGGGACCGGCGGGTGGCGATCTCGTCGTCGGTGAGGGTCATCGGACGCCCGCCTGTCCGGCCATCTCGACACGGTCCACGTCGGACCTCCACTGGTCCGTCGATCCGGGGACCGGCTCGGCGGGATCGGTGCCGAGCGCCACGATGGCGTTGTCCGCGTCGACGTGCACGACGCGGGCCTCGTGATCGGCGAGTTCGGTGTCCTCGACCTCCCGGAACGACATGATGATGACGAGGTCGCCCGGTTCGACGAGATGGGCTGCTGCGCCGTTGATCCCGATGACACCGGACCCCGACGGTCCGGGGATGACGTAGGTCGTCAGCCGGGCTCCGTTGCTGATGTCGACGACCTGGACCTGCTCTCCGTCGACGATGTCGGCGGCCTGCATCAGGTCGGTGTCGACGGTGATCGACCCGACGTAGTGCAGGTCGGCCTGGGTCACCGTGGCCCGATGTATCTTCCCGCCCAACATGGTTCGGCGCATGAAGCCCTCATTCCGTATTCGCGTGACGCCGCGGACGCGGACGTCCAGAACTGAGCTCAGGCTAACCTATGTTGTCCGTATTAGGTAATGGTACCCTAACCCGCATGTCACACCCCCTGGCCTCATCTCGGTCGGCCTCACGTCGACGCCGATCACCCCGCCTGCTCCGTCTCGGCGTCGTCGCCGCGGTCGCCGCACTCGGCGTCGGTCTCGTCGCCGCCTGCGGGTCGGATTCCGCCGGCTCGGCGTCGGGTCCGACCGTCACCGTCGACCACAAGTTCGGCAGCACCGCAGTTCCCGAGAACCCGAAACGCGTTGTCACGGTCGGCTACAACGACCAGGACTTCGCGCTGGCACTCGGCGTGGTACCGGTGACCACCCGCGCGTGGTACGACTCCTACAACTCCATGCCGTGGGTGAAGGCGGCGACGAACGGCAAGGGTGTGGCGTCCATGCAGGGCGACAGCGCCGACTTCGAGGCGATCGCGGCCGCCAAGCCCGACCTCATCCTCGACATCTACGACACGGTCGACCGCAAGACCTACGACCGCCTCTCGCAGATCGCCCCCACCGTCGTGCAGCCGGGTCAGTACAAGGACGAGGAGACCCCCTGGGACGCCCAGCTTCTCCTGACCGGCAAGGCGTTGGGCAAGGACACTCAGGCCCAGGCGCTGGTCGCGCAGGTGCGCGGCAAGATCGACGCCGCGAAGGCGGCGCATCCCGAGTTCGCCGGCAAGACCCTCGTGGAGGACTTCGGTCCGGAGAACGGCGGCCACTACCTCATCGGCGCGAACGATCCTCGTCGAACCCTGTTCGACGCGTTGGGCTTCCGCGCCCAGGACACCGTCGGCGACCTGTCGGAGGAGAAGCTCTCCCTGCTCGACCGCGACGTGCTGTTCGTGAACGGCGCGACGAAGCAGCAGATGCTCGCGTCGCCGGCGTTCGGTCGTCTCGCGGTGGTGCGGGAGAACCGCACGCTGTACACGACATTCGACTCGCCGCTCTCGGGCGCGTTGGCCTACACCGGGCCGAACGCGCTGATGTACGCGCTCGACGTCCTCGTCCCGCAGCTGTCGAACGCACTGTCCGGTCGGCCCGTGGCAGACCTCGCGATGGCCTGACTCCCACCACCCACAACCGCGCAGGGGCGCCGGTCGATCGGACGATCACCGGCGCCCCTGTCGCGTCTCACCCGGTCAGCAGCGTGACCAGCCGGTCGAGCGCTGCGCCGGCAAGCATCCTCGAGTGTCCCTCGGGAACGACGGTGACCCGCATGTGCGGCAACAGCTCTCGCCAACCGTGCGCGGCGTCGCCGGCGAACCCCGGTTCGACCACTGCCGCCTCGAGGAGGTCGACCGGGATGTCGACCGATGGCACAGGGATTTGTGCGATCAGCCGGTCGCTGTCGAGGTAGGTGCGGATCACCGCGGCGACCGCCTCGTCGCCGAACGCGCGCAGCACATCGTCGTGGTCCGAGAGACGTCGCACCGCCTCGTCGATGGTGAGGGCCTCCCCTGTCTGCGGCAGCATCACACCGAGCTCACCGAGCAGGACGGCGAGAGGGTCGTCCGCCACGGTCGTGGGAGCGGGTTCGCCCGGTGCGTAGGCGTCGAGGATCACCGCCCTCTCCACGACGCGTCCCCTCCGGAGACACTCCGCGGCCACGGCGGGCACCAGGGCACCGCCGAACGACCAGCCCACCAGGACGACCGGTCCGTCGCCCACAGACCCGTCGAGGCGATCCACCGTCTCGGACACCACGGCACCGACATCCCTGCCGAGCGCGGCCCTGTCGCTGAGGCCGGTCGACTGCAGACCGATCACCGGCACCTCCGGGCCGAGTGCTCGCGCGAGGGCGCCGTACTCCCAACACATCCCGCTCGCGGGCGGGAGACACACGACGGGCGTGGCCGTCCCGTCGGTGTTCCAGCGCACCACAGGAGCGAGGGCGTCGGCCGTGTCGACCGCGGCTCCCCCGCGGGCGGCGTCGACCGCGACGGCGATGTCGGCGACCCTGGGTGATGCGAGGAGCGTTCGTACGGCGACGTCGACTCCGAGCACATCGCGCAGCCGCTCGTGCAGACGCACGAGCAGCAACGAATGCCCTCCGAGCGCGAAGAAGTCGTCAGAAGGCGACCTCGGTTCGACGCCCACCACCGACGCGATCGCATCGGCCACATCCCGCGCGGTTCCCGAGAATGCAGCCGTCTCGCCGACGCCGACTCCCGTGTCCGGCTCGGGTAGTGCGGCACGGTCGGTCTTGCCGTTCGGGGTGAGGGGAAGGCCGTCGAGCAGGGTGACCGTCGACGGGATCATGTACGACGGGAGCACGTCGCCCAGACGCTCACGGACCCGCGTGGTCTCGGCGCCGACGACGTAGGCGTGGAGCCGGGTGCCGTCGGGATCGTCACTGGACACGACGACCGCGTCGTCGATGCCGTCGAGACGTCTCAGCGCGGCGGCGATCTCGTCGGGCTCCACCCGGTGTCCACGGATCTTCACCTGGTGGTCGGACCGTCCGCGGTAGTCCAGCGACCCGTCCGTCCGTTGCCGCACCACGTCCCCGGTGCGGTACAGGCGCCCCCCGGGGCCGGCGAGTGGATGCGCCACGAACCGTGCGGCGGTGAGGTCCGGCCGACGGTGGTAGCCGTCCGCGAGTTGCGGACCGCCCAGGTACAGCTCGCCGACGATTCCGGCGGGCACCGGTCGGAGATCGTCGTCGAGGACGACCGCCGTGACCGTGTCCCACCCGGTCCCGATCGAGACGTCCCCCGGCGCCGACGCCGTGAGATCGGCGGAGGTCGCCCACACGGTGGCCTCGGTGGGCCCGTACATGTTCACGACCTTCTCGGTGCGTGCGGCGAGATCGACCGCGAGGTCGGACGGGAGTGCCTCCCCGCCGACGGCGACCCGGATCGCCGACAGGTCGACGCCGTCACCGTGATGATCACGGAAGCGCGTGACCGACGACCACAGCGACGGTGTCGCCTGCGCGACGGTGGCCCGGCCCCGTCGGATCACCTCGGCCAGCAGCGCGGGGTCGACGACCTCGTCGCGGCGCGCCATCACCACCGTCGCCCCGACGCTCAGCGGCACGAGGATCTCGAGGACGGCGATGTCGAAGGAGATCGTCGTGGTCGCGAGGACCCGATCGTCGGCGCGGATCGGGAACCGGACGGCCACACCGTCGCGGAACGCGTCGAGGGCGCGGTGGGAGATCACGACACCCTTGGGACGTCCCGTCGACCCCGAGGTGTAGATGAGGTAGGCAGCGTCGGTCCGTGCGCGAGCACCACTGTCCGTCAGCGGGAGTGGATCGCACCGCGCGTCACCGAGCCGGCGGACCGGCGCCGACGACCAGGTCGCCTCGCTGTCGGCGAGGACGACCGCCGGTCGGGCGTCGTCGACGATGTAGGTCAGACGATCCGCAGGGACCGCGGTGTCGAGCGGCAGGTAGGCCGCGCCGACACGGTTCGTGGCGGCGAGGGCGACGACGAGATCCACACCGCGGCCGACAGCGACCGCCACGACGTCGCCCGGTGCGACCCCGAGGCCGGTGAGACGATCGGCGAGTTCGTCGATGCGGCCGGACAACTCGCCGTACGTGACGACCTGGTCGGCGACCTCGATCGCGGCGGACTGCGGGTGCCGGGCAGCGACTGCGGCGAGGTCGTCGACCCATCGCGACGTACCCTCACCGACCACGGGTGCCTGCGAGGCGGGACGTTCCACGACGTCGACCGTGGCGATCGACGCCTGCGGGGTGTCCGGCATCGACGTGGCGACACGGGTGATCGCCGACGCGAACGCCTCCATCAGCGCCACCGAGTAGCGGGTCGCGTCGTACTCCACCAGCACGTCGATGCCGTCGGCCGGACCGTGATCGATGCAGGTGACGTTCACGTCGACCTTGGCCTCGCGCGGGCCGGCGTCGACATCGGTCACCGGGGCGCCGAACATCATGTCCCCCGAGGTGGCGCGGGACGTCGACCGAAAGTACCCGAGCATCACCGAGAACAGCGGTGTCCGGCCCGCGACGCGACCGGGGTTGATCGCGGCCACGACGTCCGCGAACGGGATGTCGGCGTGGTCATGGGCTGCGAGGTCGACGTCCCGGACACGATCGACGAGATCCTCGACGGATGGACGATCGCCCAGACCCACCCGCGTGACGAGGGTCGAGGCAAAGTACCCCACGACGTCGACGAGACGGTCGTCGGTGCGGCCCGAGCGGGGGGTGCCGATCACGATGTCGTCGCCGGCCCCGAACGCGCGCAGCACCACGGCGAGAGCCGCGTGCAGCACCATGCCGGTGGTCGCCGACCTGTCGGTCCCGATGGCACGCAGCGCATCGGCCGGCGCGGCGGCGAGACGGGTCGACACCGTCGCCGCGGGCCGTGACCCGTCTCCCCCGCCGACCAGATCCGGGACCACGGTGACCTCGTCGGGAACTCCGCCGAGGTGCTCACGCCACCAGGCGATCTGCTCGTCCGCGCGGGTGCCGTCTCCGACGGGGCTCTCGAGTGCGCGGGTGGCCCAGTGCGCCCAGTCGGCGTAGGTCAGGGGAAGCGGGTCCAGGGTCTCGCCGCGATACGCACGCTCCAGGTCGCGCAAAAGGACCGCGTCCGACCACTCGTCGGCAACGATGTGATGCAGGGTCAGCAGAAGAACCGATGCGGTGCCGCAGTCGATCTGGGTCACCCGCAGAGGGATGTCGGCGGTGAGATCGAACGGGCGGGCGAGATCGGCGTCGACGACCGACGTGACGTTTTCCGTCTCGACGACCCGGACCTCGACGCGGGCGGCGGCGTCTTCGGGGTCGAGGGGGACGACAACCGCTGTCCCGGCACGATCGACCACGACACTGCGCAGCGGAGCATGCCGGGTCATCACTGCGATCACCGCGCGCCGCAGGGCGTCGGGGTCGAGGCGGCACTCCACCCGTAGCGCGATCGGATAGAGGTAGGCGGTGTCCGCCGGGTCGAGTCGCCAACTCAGCCACAGCTGGCGTTGCGCCGGTGACAGGGGGTGTTCGTCGAGGTCCGCCCGGTGCACGAGCTCCGTGGGCGTGCTCGCGGGTGTGTCGACATCGTCCGCCGACTGCACCTCGGAGAGCCTGCGGGACAAGCGTTCCGGCGTGGGTGCGTCGAACAGGTCACGCAGTCGTAGCCGTGTGCCGAATCGGTCCGCGACGAGCCCGAGTAGGCGGGTGGCGAGCAGCGAGTGTCCTCCGAGGGCGAAGAAGTCGTCCTCGGGTCCGACGGGCTCGTCGATGCCCAGCGCCGCGGTGAACACGTCGCACAGCTGTCGCTCGGTCTCCGACGCCGCTGCGCGTGAGGCGCCGGACACCGGTCGTGGTTCCGGCAACGACCGGACGTCGAGTTTGCCGTTCACGGTCAGCGGCAGCGCGTCGACGAGGGCGTAGACCGCCGGCACCAGGTACCCGGGCAGTCGGTCGACGAGGGACGACCGGACCGCTCCGAGGACACCGTCGTCCTGGTTGTCCTCCGGGATCACGAACGCCGCCAGTCGCTTCCCCTGGCCGGGTTGCTCACCGTCGACGGCGATCACCGCACCCCCGCGGACACCGGGGACGTCGAGGAGCGCAGCGGTGACCTCCGCCGGCTCGACGCGGTGCCCGCGGATCTTCACCTGGTCGTCGGTGCGGCCGAGGTAGTCGAGCACACCGTCGGCGCGCTGCCGGACGAGGTCACCGGTGCGGTAGAGCCGGCCGCCTGATCCGTCGACGTCGGCCACGAAGGACGAGGCCGTCAGATCCGGGCGACGGTGGTAACCCCGGGCGAGTCCGACGCCACGGATGTAGAGCTCCCCGGCTACGCCCCGCGGCACCGGCCGCAGCCAGGTGTCGAGGACGAGGCACTCGGTGTTGGTGATCGGCCTGCCGACCGCCGCGCGATCGGTGTCGTCGGTGCCGATGCCGAGGGTGTTGATCGTGTACTCGGTGGGCCCGTACAGGTTGTAGGCCAGCAGATCCGGTGTGGCGCGGAACGCCTCCCACAGACGGTTCGTGACGGCCTCGCCACCGAGCAGCACCAGGCGCGGGACGTGGGGTCCGCGCAGCAGCCCCTCGTCGACGAGGTGTGTGGCGTAGGTCGGGGTCACGTTGATCACGTCGACGGCCTGCTCGGTGCAGTAGCGGACCAGTTCGGTGGCGTCGCGTCGCAGGTCCTCGTCGCAGATGTGGACGTGGTGTCCCTCGACGAGCCAGAGCAACTCCTCCCAGCTCATGTCGAACGCGAAGGAGACGGTGTGCGCGACCGTCAGCGTGGCGTCCGGTCCGTGCTGTTCGCGCAGGCGCGCCACGACCGGGTCGAAGATGGCGCGGCGGTGGTTGATCTGCATGTTCGTCAGACCGCGGTACGGCGTGACGACACCTTTGGGTCGGCCGGTGGATCCGGAGGTGTAGATGACGTAGGCGGGGTGGTCCAGGGATCGCACCGGCGCGACGGGCTCTCCGTCGACCACTGCGGACCCGATGGTCACCAGAGGCGTTCCGGTGGGCGCCATCCGGTCCCGGGAGCTGCCGTCGACCACGATGATCGTCGGTGCGGCATCGGCGACGATGTCGGCGATGCGGTCGTCGGGGACGGCGAGGTCGAGCGGGAGGTAGGCCGCTCCCGTCGCCAGCACGGCGAACAGTGCGACCACCATCTCGGTCGACCGCGGCAGCGCCAGCCCGACGATCCGTTCGGGACCGGCCCCGGCCGCGGCGAGCTGGGCGGCAGCGTCGGAGATGCGTTGCGCCAGCTCGGCGTAGGTGATGGTCGTGTCGGCACAGGTGAGTGCGGGCAGGTGCGGTGTCCGACGGGCCTGCGCGAACAGCAGTTCGGAGATGGTGTCGTCGCCGATGTCGACCCGGTCGCCGGCGATGCGCGACGGAACGATCGCCGCGCCCGCGGATGCGGCCAACGGTCGCCGGGGTGCCGCCGCGATCGCCAGGAGCGTCGCGCGCAGGTCGTCCAGCAGTGTCCGGGCGTCGTCGGGATCGACGACGTCGGGCCGGTACTCGAGTTTGCACCACAGGCGCGTCCCGGGCATGACCACCCAGGTGAGCGGGTAGTGGGTCGCGTCGACGGCGTCGACCGCCGTGATGCCCTGGCGTGCTTCGAGATCGGTGAAGGTGTCGTCGTCGAGGAAGTTCTGCAGCACGTACAGGCTGTCGAAGAGCGGGCCCCGCCCCACGGCGCGCTGGATGTCGCCGAGCCCGAGGTACTCGTGGTCCATCGTGATCACGCGGTCGTCGGTGACGGCGCGCATCACGTCGGCGGCGGTGGCGCCGGGGGCCAGTCGCACCCGGGACGGCACGGTGTTGAGGAAGACGCCGACGACCTCGTCGATGCCGTCGATCTCGGTCGGACGCCCGGCGACGGTGGTCCCGAGCACCACGTCGTCACGACCGAGGCGCCGACCGAGGACCACGGCGAGTGCGGTGCTGATCAGAGCGTGCAGCGTGACACCGGCCTCCCGGGCGCCCCGGGTCAGGGCCGCGGTCTCGCCCTCGTCGAGCTCGACGTCGACGCGTCTCGCCAGGACAGGGTCGCTGCCCGCGGCGTCGGGGTACAGCAGAGAGGGTTCCTCGAGATCGGCGAACAGACCGCGCCACACCGCCTCCGACGCGGTTGTGTCCTGCGCGGCCAGCCACCGGAGGTGGTCCGGCACGCTCGCCGCAGGCCGGGAGATCGCGGGCGCCGCTCCCCCGATCCGACGGGTGTAGGCGTCGAAGAGGGCGGTCAGCACCAGCTCTCGCGACCACCCGTCCCAGAGCAGCAGGTGATAGGTGAACAGCAACCGGTCACGCCCACCCGGGAGGTGGATGAGCGTCAACCGGATCAGAGGCGGCTGTGTGAGGTCGAACGGCGTGGTGCGGTCGGCATCGCCCAGCGCCCGCAATCGCTCGTCGAGTGCGTCCTGCGGGATGGTCGTCAGGTCGACCTCGGTGACGGGGACGGACCTGTCGAGGACGACCGCCACCTGCCGGTCGGCGGACGGCAGCGTCGTGACCCCGACCCGCATCGCCGGGTGAACCTCCATGACGTCACCGATCGCGCCACCCAGTGCGGCCGCGTCCAGGCGACGGTCGAGGTCGAACGCGTTCGCCGCCACGTAGACGTCGGCCGTGTTCGCCGTCGCCTGAAACCACAGCCCCTGCTGCAGCGGCGACAGGTCCCACACGTCGAGCAGGTCGTCGGCGTAGGCCGCCGTGAGCGCATCGAGGTCGGCGCCCGACACCTCCGCCTGCGTGCGCCGCGTCCGCGCCGCCGCAGCCGCGACGTCCTCGACGATGGAGGTCAGGGCGGCGTCGAACCCGTCGACGACGTCGGCGTCCCAGCCACCGCGGACGGTGCCGGGTCGGGGCACGCGGATCGCGATGTGCAGTCGGGTGCCGTCCGTATGCGGCCGGCACCAGGCGTTGACCTCCAGCAGGTACGGCGTGCCCAGGCCGGGATCCGGGTCGGCACGCAGCGTCTCGTCTGTGGGCGACCAGTCTCGATCGGTCGCGGCGTGTCCGCGGCCGAGGTAGTTCACGATCACCTGCGGCGCCGACCCGCGCGCCAGGACCCCGGCGGTCCGCGGGTTGCAGTACCGCAGCAAGCCGTATCCGAGACCGTCGGCGGGCACGGCACGCAGGGCACGGGCGATGTCGCGAACCGAGGAGACGCCCCCCGCCGCGAGCGCCGCACCCGGCAGACGCACCGGAGCGATGGCCGTGCACCACCCCGCGGTTCGGCTCAGGTCGATTCCGACTGCGCGTCCCGGGTCGACTCCGTCGAGATCGCGCCCGTGGCGCTCGACGTCGATCGACAGATCCCCGGAACCGCGGACCCGCGCCGCGGCGAGCCCGACGGACGCGACGAGCAGCTCGGTGACGTCCACGTCGAGGGCGGCGGTCGTCGTCGTGAGGAACCGCTCGGTGCTCTCGACGTCGAGGACGACCTCGTGCTCGACGGTGTCCCCGAGCGTCAGACCGACCGTCGTGGCACCGGGGACGAGCTCGGCGCCGGGTGCGACCTGTTCGGTCCAGTGATCGAACTCGGCGAGTCGGGCAGGGCTCGCCGACTGTTCGGTGAGCGCCGCCGCATATCGGCGCAGGGACGTCGTCGCCGGAGGCGGTGTCGCACCCACCCACGTGTCGTGGAGATCGTCGAGCAGGATTCGCCAGGTGACGGCGTCGACGGCCAGGTGGTGCACGGCGAGCACGAGGCGGCCCGGTTCGTCACCGGCGTCGAGGAACACCCCGGCCACCATGACGCCCGCATCGGGATCCAGGGCGTCGGCGGCTGTGTCCGACGCCTCGGCCACGGCGAGCTCCCGAGCCTGGTCGGTCCACCGGTGCGCTTCCGGTGTGACCACCGTCCACGGGAGGGCCTCGCGCGTCTCGTCGTCGCCCTGCGGCGGCATCACCTCCAGCGACCACAGGAAGGCGTTCGGCCGGTGCAACCGCTGGCGCAGTGCGTCGTGGCGACGCACGAGGCCCGCGACGGCTGCACGCACCCGATGTGCATCGGCACCCGCCGGGGTCTGCACGACGACCGCCTGGCAGAACCGACGGACATCCCCGCCGAGTTCGGACAGACGGTGGACGATCGGCGTGAGCAGGACCTCGCCCGGGTCCGACGACGCCACCGTGTCGGTCGTCGATGACGGTGACGCGGTGACGATCTCGGACGGCTGTCCCGCCAACGCACGGGCGGTGCGCAGGCGGAACACGTCCTTCGGGGTGATCGCGACGCCGACCGCCTTGGCCCGGTTGACCAGCGAGATGGCGACGATGCTGTCCCCGCCGAGCGAGAAGAAGTCGTCGTCGGGGCCGACGTCCGTGCGCCCGAGGACCTCCGACACGATCGCGACCAGTGCAGACACCGGGTCGTCGACCGTCGACGGGGCTTCCCGTGTCACCGAGTTCACCGGGGGTGTGTCGAACGCTGCCGTCAGAACCGCTGCGCGATCGACCTTTCCGTTGACGGTAACCGGTGTCGACTCCACCCGCACCAACCGCGCCGGGATCATGTACCCCGGGACGAGACGGCCTGCTGCGTCGCGGATCTCGTCGTCGGTCACCGCACGCCGCGTCACCACCGCGGCGACCAGCAACTCCCGCCCCGTCGCGTCGGGACCCACGGCCGCTGCGGCGTCCGTGACTCCGTCGACCGACCGGAGTGCGTGGTCGACCTCGCCGAGCTCCACGCGATACCCGCGCACCGAGACCTGCTGATCGGCGCGACCCACGTACACCAGGTCACCGTCGGCGTCGCGGTACGCCAGGTCGCCGCTGCGGTACATCCGTTCGCCGGTCGCGGTCGCGACGAAGCGCAGGGCCGTCAGCGCGGGGCGGCCGGCGTAACCGAGGGCCAGTTGGACTCCGGCGACGTACATCTCACCGACGACGCCGTCCGGGACGGGCCGCAGGAACCGGTCGAGGAGAGCGACGGTCAGTCCGGCGAGCGGACGTCCGATCACCCCCACCGAGTCGGCGGTCACCCGATGGGCCGTGACGTGCACGCAGGTCTCGGTGATGCCGTACATGTTGATCAACCGGATCGCTGGGAGCTCCGGCACGCGGCGGACGTCCAGGGCCTCACCGCCGAACACGACGGAGCGCAGGGGAAGTGCTGCGACGTCGACCGATCCGGTCAGCGCGTAGAAGGCGGACGGGGTCTGGCTGAGCAGCGTCACGCGCTGCACACGGATGAGATCGGCGAGGCGTTGCGGATCGCGACGGGCGTCGCCGTCGACGACGACGAGCCGTCCGCGGTGCGCGAGAGCGCCCCACATCTCCCAGACGGAGAAGTCGAACGCGATGCTGTGGAACAGCGTCCACACCTGGTCGTCGAGGTCGAGATGGTCGGCGGCGGCCGCGAACATCGCCGTCACCGAGGAGTGCGCCATCTCGACGGCCTTCGGCGCCCCTGTCGATCCCGAGGTGTAGATGAGATACGCCGGCGACGCTGCGTCAGGCAGCACCGGCGGACTCACCGGACGGGCAGCCTCGGAGCCCACCACGTACACGGACACGTCCGCGGGCACCGGCACCGTCGACCGGGTCTCCTCGGTGACCACGAGGACATCCGGTGCGGCGTCGCCGACGATGAAGCGCAGCCGTTCGGCGGGCGCCTCGACGTCGAGGGGAACCGCCGCCGCACCACTGCGGGCGACGGCGAGCATCACGGTCACGAGGTCGACGCCGCGTGGCATCGCGACGGCGACCCGCCCGCCCGGTCGGGCACCCGCTGATCGCAGGTCGGACGCGATTGCTGCACTGCGTCTCTCGAGTTCGCGGTAGGTGACCGACTCGGACCCGTCGGCGACCGCCACGGAATCGGGAACAGCCTCCACGCCGGCCAGGAACGCATCGACGACCGTCGACGACGGGCCATGCGGGGCCGTGCCGCCCGTCACCGGCGGGTCATGCCGTGTCAGTGCGACATCGGCGAGCCGCAGCTCCGGATCGGCGATCCACTCGTCGATGACGACGCGCGTCGCCTCGACGAGCGATCGCGCCGTCGACTCCGCCACGAGGGCGGCGTCGTACTTGATCTCGTACACCGTGGTCTCGCCGGGGAAGACGACCAGCGACACCGGGTAGTGCGGGGTGTCGACACCGGTGAACCCGGTGACGGAGAGGCCGTCGGTACCGCCGTCGGATGCGGGGACGTCGGGGAAGTTCTCGACGACCACGATCGAGTCGAAGAGCGTCGCCGCGCCCACCGATCGGCCGATGTCGGCGAGCCCGATCTGCTGGGCGTCCATCACCTCGGTGGTGACGTCGGCGACCGCGTGCACGACTTCCCCGAGACGCGCTGTGGGCGGGACCGCCACGGGAAGCGGATTGGTGTTGATGAGCAGGCCGACGACACCGGTCACGTCGAGTGCCGTCCCCGCCCGACCCGAGACCGTCGACCCGAAGACGACGGCGTCCTGCCCCGTGAGACGCCCGAGCACCCCGGCCCAGGCGGCATGGGCCACGGCACCGAGGGTGACGCCGCGGGAGCGTGCCGCGCCCGCGAGCGCGGCGGTGTCGGACGCCGACGACGTCGTCGTGACGGTGCGGTACCCGGTGTCCGCGCCTGTCGGGCGGGGAAGCGCCGGGGCCAGGAGGGTCGGTGTGATCTGTGGACCGAGGACGTCGACGAGGACGTCGCGCCAGGTCTCGCAGGCGCGGTCCGGGTTGCCGGCGACGACGGTCTCGACGTGGTCGGCCCATCCGATCGCGGGCCGGGGCAACGGCGCATCGCTGCGGTAGGCCTCGAGCAGGTCGGCGAAGACCAGCGGGTACGACCACCCGTCCGCCAGCGCGTGGTGCATCGTCTGGACGAGCCGGTGGTCCGTGTCGGTGAGGGACATCAGGGCGAACCGCACGGGCGGCCGCCCGGCCAGGTCGAGCGGGCGGTGCAGCAGCTGCGCCGCAGCGGTGTCGGCGTCCGACGCAGGGTCCGCGGCCCCGCGGAGGTCATGGTGCGCGAGGTCCACCGGGCCCGCAGGATCGACCACCTGCACGACGGCGCCATGACCGGTCGCGACGAACCGGGTACGCAGGGCGTCGTGCCGCGCGACGACCGCGGCCAGGGCGCGGTGCAGACGCGGCACGTCCACCGCGCCCACGACCTGCGCGGACTGCTGGACGACATAGGGGTCGCCCGGCGTCGTGGCGGTCGTCCCCGCGGAGAGCAGGATCGAGTGCGCGACCATCCCCGCCTGCAGCGGCAGCATCGGCAGGACCGCCACCGGCTCGCCTCGATCACCCGCGAGGGTCGACAGGTCCTGCTCGGTCAACGACACCAGCGGGAAGTCCGACGGCGTCGCACCCCCGATGGGGGCCTGCGTAAGGGCCCGCAGTGCGACCATCCAGCGGTCCGCGAGGTCGGTCATCGCGGTCGGTCCGTCGTCGAGGATCCCCTCGGGCCACATGAGGTCGACGATCAACCGACCATCCGCACCGATCTGCGCCGTGACCTCCAGTGCCGCTGCGGGGTTCGACGGGTCGACGCCCTCACGCAGTGCACCGATCTCCGGGACCGGGGCCCAGTCGCCGTCCGCGCCGCCCCGCCCGTCGAGCCGACCGAGGTAGTTCAGCAGGATCTCCGGGGACGGTCCCTGCACGGCGGGATGACGGTGGACGTGACGGAGCATGCCGTAGCTCAGGCCGGCATGTCGCCGGGGCATCGCGCGCACCTGCTCCTTCACGGCCTTCACCGCACGGTCGAGGGACGTGTCGGCGTCGAGGACCGACTGCCAGTCGACCGGGCCGGCGTCCACGGCCACAGGATGGATGGCAGTGAACCACCCGATCGTCTCCGCGAGGTCGACACCGACACCCCTGTCGCCCAACACCTCCGGACGTCGCCCGTGTCCCTCGAGGTTGACGAGCAGGTGCCCGTCGGAGTCCCGACCGGGACGGCGCCGCGCGCGCCACTCGCGGACCGCGATGGAGAGCGAGGCCAGCAGGAGGTCGTCGACGGTGCCGTTGACCGATGCGGCGACGCGTCCGACGAGTTCACCGGTCGTGGCGCTGTCGAGGTCGACGCGGACGGTGCGCGTCGTCGCGATCGTGTCCCGCGCGGGATTCAGTGGTCGGTCGCCGAGCGGTTCGCCCGGCGTCAGCGCACGCTGCCACTCCTCGACCTCCTCGGCGAGGGCGTCGGGTGTGAGGGCGTCGGTCAGCAGTTCCGCCCAGCGACGAAAGGAGGTCCCGCCCGCCTCCAGACGTGCATCACCGGAGGCCTTCCGGGACGCCCACGCGCGGGCCAGGTGCTCGACGATGATCCGCCAGGAGACCCCGTCGACCACGACATGGTGGACGACCAGGAGCAGTTGACCGGGTGCGGTGGCCGTGGAGGGCGACCACGCCGCGGTCACCATGCGCCCGGCCCGGCAGTCCAGTGCGGCAGCGCGCTCCGCGACGGCCGCGTCGAGCCGGCCACCGCCGAAGTCCTCGCCGACGGTCCTGAGATCGACGGTCCTGAGATCGACGGATAGTTCCGAGTCCGGGTTCTCGTCGACGACGAGACCCCAGTCGTCCCCACCGACGACACGTGCGCGCAGCAGCGGGTGACGGTCGCGCAGCGCCCCGAGCACCGCGACCAGGTCGTCGTGGGTCATGCCGACCGGCGTCCGGAGCACCATCGACTGGTAGAACGCGTCGAGAACTGTGCCGGCACGCACCGTCTCGGCGAGCATGGGTGTCGGCGGCACGGTCCCGGTGCCCGGATCGTCGACCGCGGCGACGGGCGCGTCGGACACCGACGCGGCCGCGATCGCCACCACCGTGCGCCGACGGAAGATCTCCCGCGGGGTGATGCGCGCACCCCGCGCCGCCGCCCGGCTGGCCAGAGTGATCGACGAGATGCTGTCGCCGCCGAGCGCGAAGAAGTCGTCGTCGAGTCCCACCGGACCGATCCCGAGTACCTGGGACACGACCTCGGCGACGACACGTTCGGCGTCGGTGCGGGGTGGTCGGAGATCTCCCCGCACCGCGGCGACGGGCTCCGGCAGCGCCGCGACGTCGAGCTTGCCGTTGACGGTCAGCGGGAGGTCGTCGACGATCCCATAGCGCGCGGGCACCATGTAAGACGGCAGCGTCGCCGCCACCGCATCGCGGACGCCCGAGATCACCTCGCCGTCGTCGCGGGTGTCCGCCGGGTCGCCCACGACGACGTACGCGACCACGGTCTTGCGGCCGGGTACCTCGCTGTCGGCACGGGCGACGACGGCACAGCGTCGCACGCCGTCGAGGGACGTGATGACCGACTCGATCTCCCCGAGTTCCACTCGGTATCCCCGGATCTTGATCTGGTCGTCGGCGCGGCCGAGGTAGTCGAGGATGCCGTCGGGTCGGCGACGGACGAGGTCCCCGGTCCGATACATGCGCGTGCCGGACCCCTGGGGGTCCGCGACCATCGCCGCCGCGGTCAGGTCCGGCCGTCGGTGGTACCCGCGTGCCAGTCCGGCCCCGGCGATGTACAGCTCGCCGACGACGCCGTCGGGGACGGGCCGCAGTGCCGTGTCGAGGACGCGCGCCGCCGTGTTGAGGATGGGCCGCCCCACCGTGGGCGTGACGCTCTCGTCCGTCCCCGCCCCGAGGGTGTTGATCGTGTACTCGGTCGGGCCGTAGAGGTTGTAGCCGACCGTGCCGTCGGTGCTGCGCAGCGCATCCCACAGGACGTCGGTGACGGCCTCGCCGCCCAGCAGCACCAGCGCAGGCACGTGCTCACCGGTCAGCAACCCCTCCTCGATGAGGTGGTGCGCGTAGGTGGGGGTCACGTTGATGACGTCGATGGTGTGGTCGGTGCAGTACCCCACCAGCGCGGGGGCGTCGCGACGGAGCTCCTCGTCGCAGATGTGGACGGTGTGGCCCGCCACGAGCCAGAACAGCTCCTCCCACGACATGTCGAACGAGAACGACACCGTGTGGGCGACCGCGAGCACGTCGCGGTCCGCTCGTGCCACGGTCGGGGTGAAGATCGCCGCATCGTGGTTCGCGTACATGTTCGTCAGGCCGACGTACGGGGTCACCACACCCTTCGGCGTTCCCGTCGATCCGGACGTGTAGATCAGGTACGCGGGGTGGTCGAGGCGGTCCCGGCCGGATGCGAACGCCCCGAGCTCCCCGGCCCGGATCGGCGACGCGTCTGTTTCTGCGAGTGTCGTCGTGGTGTCGTCGTCCCCGAGATCGACGACGTGGCTGCCGGACTCGGCGGCGGCTGCGGCGATGGGTCGCTCCGCGGAGTCGGTCACGAGGATCGTGGGCGCGGCGTCGTCGACGATCGCGTGCAGTCGAGCGACAGGGTGGTCGCGGTCGAGCGGGAGGTAGGCCGCACCGGTCCGCAGGACCGCGAACAACGCGACCACCATGTCGGTGGTGCGGGGGAGGTCGAGGGCGACGACCACCTCGGGTCCGGCGCCGTGGGTGAGCAGCATCCGCGCCATCCGCGTGACCCGCGTGTCCAGCTCGCGGTAGTCGATGCGGTCGCTGCCGGCGACCAGGGCGGTCACGTCGGGGACGAGGGTTGCTCGGGCGGAGAGCATCTCGGCGATCGTCACCGGCTCGATCGGATGCTGTCCCGGCTGCACACCGTCCTCGTCGTGCAGTCGCAGGGCACCGATCGGCCCGTCGGTGTCCGCGGTGATCTGCTCCAGCGCGCGGTGCAAGCCGCGCACCATCGTCGCCGCCGTGTCCTCGGTGACCGCGTCGGGCCGGTACTCCAGCTTGATGCCGATCCTCCGGCCCGGGGTGAGCACCCAGGTGATCGGGAACGCCGTGGTGTCGCGGTACTCGACGTCGACGATGCCGTGGCGTGACTCCAGATCGGTGAACGTGTCGTCGCCGAGGAAGTTCTGCAGCACGAACAGCGAGTCGAACAGCGTTGTCCCGGCATCCCCCCGGGCGGCGCGGGTGATCTCGGCGAGACCGATGTGGTCGTGCGCCATCATGGCGACGCGCTGGTCGGCGGCGTCGGTCACGACCTGGGCGACGCTGCGTCCAGGCCGAAGGTCGAGGCGCGCAGGCACGGTGGTGAGGAACGGCCCGACCGTGTTCTCGACATCGGCGATGTCCCCCGGCCGACCCGCGACCGTGACGCCGATGACCACGTCGGTCGTCCCCGCGTGCACGCCGGTGACGGTGGCGAGAGCCGCGGTCAGGACGGCGTTCTCGGTCACCCCGAGGCGACGCGCGGTGGCGGTGACCGCCCGCGACACCTCGGCGGAGACGGAGTCGAAGACCTGCACGGGTGCGGTGACGCCGGCGCCGGACCGAGCGCCGTCGTGCGCGGCGAGGGTCGGTTCCTCGACGGTCGCCAGGAGTGATCGCCATGCTGCACGGGCGGCGTCGTCGTCGGTCTGCTGCAGCCATCGCAGGTGGTGTGGGAACGGCGCCACCGACGGCGCCTGCGCGGTTGGCTCACCACTGAGCTCGGAGTCGTACCGGGAGAACAGGTCCCGTAGCACCAGTTCCCGCGACCAACCGTCGAACAGGAGGAAGTGGTATGTGAGCAGCAGGCGGTCCGTGCCGTCGGGGAGTGCGACGACGGCGGCCCGGATCAGCGGGGGCGCGTCCAGCGCGAACGGCCGGGTCCGATCCGCCTCGACGACGTCGGCCGCCGCGGCATGCGCGGACGCGATGTCGCGGTCGGTGAGATCGTGCTCGACGACCTCCACGTCGACGCGGCCGGCGACGACAGCGACGACGGGTGTCGCCGCCGGGTCCTCGGAGCGGGTCGGGTGGAACGACACACGCAGCTGCGGGAGTGCCTCGACCATGCCGGCCAACGCCGTTCGGAATGCGCTGACATCGACCCGGCGGTCGAGGGTGAAGACGTTCTGCGTCAGGTAGGTCGTGTCCCGGGGGCCGGCCGCAGCGCATTCCGTGTACACGCCTCGCTGCAGCGGCGTCAGGGACCAGATGTCCTCCACATCGGACCCGACCGTGGCGATCACCCGATCACGGTCGGCCTCGGACAGGGTCACGGTGGCGAACGGCGGTACGTCGTCCTGCGAGTGGCGGTCGTCGGTGCGGGTCAGGCGGGCAGCGATGCCCGCGACGGTGCGTCCACGGAAGACGTCCTCCCCCGTCACGGCCCACCCCCGCCGGGTCAGATGTCCGATCACCCGGACCGCGACGATGCTGTCGCCGCCGAGCTCGAGGAACTCGTCGGTGGTCGAGACCGACGGCAGACCGAGGACGTCGGCGACGACCTCGGCGACGTCGGCTTCCGCCGCGGTCGTCGGTGCGACGACCTCACCGGCCGACCGCACGTCACGATCACCGTCGAGCAGGGTCATCAGGGCCGCACGATCTCGTTTCCCGTTCGGCAGCAGCGGGATCGACTCGACACGGACCACGCGTGACGGCACGGCATGCGATGGCAGCGTCGCTGCGACGACAGCGCGGACGGCCGTCGGACGCAGATCCGGGTCGCCGACGACCACGGCCTCGAGGGCCGGGGTCGCGAGCACGACGGCATCGGTGACTCCGTCGACGCGGCACAGCGCGGCCTCGACCTCCCGCGGCTCGACACGGGCACCACGGACCGAGATCTGGTCGTCGTCCCGGCCGCTGAAGTGGATGCGACCCGCGGAGTCCATCCATCCGCGGTCGCCGGTGCGGTAGAGGCGTGCCCCGGGCGCCGCGCCCGGGCGGGGGTCGGCGACGAAGCGGGTCGCGGTGGCGGCGGGGTCACCGTGGTAACCGCGGGCGAGTTGTCCGCCGCCGACGACGATGTCGCCGATGACGCCGTGCGGTGTCTCCGTCAGCATGTGGTCGAGGACGGCGACATCGCTGCCCGGTACCGGGGTGCCCAGCGTGATGGTGTCGGGACTGTCCACGCCGGTGTTGAGCACGTCGCCGGCGATCTCCGACGAGCCGTACGAGTTCACGATCGTCGCCGCGGGTGTACCCGTCCTGATCGCCGCGACGGTGGAGGGCTCCAATGCCTCACCGCTGAGGATCCACCGACGCACGGACGCGAGGTGGTCGCCGAACTCCCCTGCCATCACCCGCGCCAGCGATCCGACGGCGACGATCTGCTCGACGCCGTGCTCGTCGGCGAGACGCGCGAGAGCGGACCCGTCGCGCCGCTCGTCGTCGTCGGCGAGGACGACGGCGGCCCCGGCGGTGAGCGGCGTGAGGAGTTCGGTGGTGCCGTCGATGAACGCCCAGGAACTCTTCGCCAACCACGTCGCGGCGGTCCACCGTCGCCGTGCCCAGGCGAGCCGGTCGGCGAGTGCCCCGTGCGAGAGGACGACCGCTCGCGGTGTCCCTGTCGATCCCGACGTGAAGACGACGAGTGCCGCGTCGTCGCGCGAGACCTCGGTGGTCACAGCGACATCCGCAGACCGATCGTCGATCGCGGTGACATCGACCATCTCCGCCGACGAGTCCGGCACGCGCACCGACGAATCCGTGAGGACGACCTGCGGCGCGACGACGTCGACCATGAGCCGGATCCGGTCCGCCGGGTAGGAGATGTCCACCGGCATGACCGCCGCACCCACGGTCGTCACGGCGAGGAACGCGGCGACCGCCACCGGGGTCCGCGGCAGCATCAGCGCGACCACCGACCCGCGACCGACACCCGCGGAGCGGAGCGCGGACACGATCTCCCCGGTGTGCTCGGCGAGCTCGGCGTGGGTCCACCGCACGTCTCCCCCCACGACTGCGAGCGAGTCGGCATGCGCGGCAGCGGTGTCCGCCAGCACCTGGGGCAGCAGCGGTGCGTGGACGGGCGCGACAACCTCGACCGCGGGCGCGCGACAGGTCTGGATCGCGGCGACAGTGGTCTCCGGGTCGGCAACCGTCGCGGCCAGGACCTCGACCATCGCCGAGGCGACGTGGTCGGCGACTGCGTCGGAGACGACTGTCCGGTCGTTGGTGACGGTCACGCGGATGTCGGTGTGCACCGACACCATCACGGTGAGCGGATAGTGGGGCGCCTCGACGACCCGCACCTCTCCGAAACCGACGTCGCCCCCATCGACGGCGCGCACTTCGTGCGGACCGAGGTTCTCGATGACCAGGAGGGTGTCCACGAGATCGCCGTGGCCGCCGACGATCTCGGCCACCTCGGTCAGGGGGATGTGCTGGTGGTCGAGGACGGTCAGCTCAGCCGCCGCGTGGTCGCGGGCGGTGGCGGCGACGGTCGCGCCCGCGTCGACCCGGACGCGGGTGACGACGGTGCTCACGAGCATCCCGACGATGTCGTCGACGCCGGGGAGGTCACCGCCGCGACCCGACACCGCCGACGCGAAGGTGACATCGGAGGTACCGGTGACCCGGCCCAGGACGATCGCCCAGGCAGCCGTGGCGACCGCGCTCGGCGTGACACCGATCGACCGCGCGGCCCCTGTCATGTCCCCGTCGAAGCGGGTCGTCCGACGGCCGTGACGGTCCTCGGCCGGGCGCACCACACCGCCGGGCCCGTCGGCCGCGGCGACGCGGGTGGGGGCGTCCAGCCCACGCAGGTAGTGCGTCCAGGCCGCGTGATCCGCGGGTGCGTCCCGACGACCGAGCCACTCCAGGTGTCGATCGATGCGTGCCGGGAAGACACCGACGCCCCCGTCCCGGTAGGCGACCGCGATGTCGTCGAGGACGATCGGCACCGACCATCCGTCGGCCACGATGTGATGCACCGTCTGCACGAGGGTGTGTCGAGCGGGGCCGGGGCGGTCGGGCGAGTGCTCGACCATCGCGAAACGCATGAGCGGCGCCCGGTCCAGCGCGAATCCGCGGTCGCGTTCGTCGGCCGCGACGGTGTCGACGTCGACGTCGGCGTCGTCGATCCAGCGCACGTCGGTGGGTGGGACGGGCACGATGACGGCCACCGGCGTGCCGTCGCCGATCGCGACGACAGCCGTCGACAACGCCTGGTGACGTCGCATGACGGCGTCGACCGCTGCGGTGAAGCGCCGGCGGTCGACGTCCCCGAGGACCTCGACGATCTGTTGCACGACATAGGGATCGTGGCCGGCCTCGTAGCGCGACCGGAACCAGATGCCCTGCTGCACCGGCGTCAGCGGCAGCACCGTCTCGACCGCGGGAAAGCGGATCTCGATGTCGCGGATGTCGTCGTCGGTGAGCGCGACGAGGGGGAAGTCCGACGACGTGTGTCCCGTCACCGACGGGTCGGCGGCGATCGCGCGCAGGGCCTCCACCCACAGCTCGGCGAGACGGTCGACGGCCGCGGCGTCCACCGCGCCTGCGGGCCAACTGATCACGGCGCGCAGACGTGCCCCGGCATCGGATTCCACGGTCTCGGCGTTGACCTCGACGAGTCGGGGCAGCGGCATCGTCGCGGCACGGTCCTCCCACACCGCCCGACCGTCGACCGACGCGATGGACCACGGCGACGGGCCCGACGCGTCGAGCGAGAAGCGGCCGAGGTAGTTGAACAGCACCTGCGGGGTGCACGCGATGTCCGACGCGGCACGACCGGCATCGGCGAGATACCGCAGCACGCCGTAGCCGACGCCGTGAGACGGCGTCCGACGGAGCTGTTCCTTCACCGACCGCACGACGGTGCCGATCGCGGCCCTTGGGTCGACCGTGATCCGCGCCGGGTAGAGGGTGGTGAACCATCCGACGGTCCGCGAGAGGTCGGCCGGTCCCGACAGGCCGTCCGGGTCCACGGCGTCGGCCTCTCGACCGTGGCCTTCGAGCTCCAGCAGCACGCCGGGATCGTCGGCGTCGAGCCCTCTCTCCGATCGCCACCGCGTCACGGCCATGGCGAGCGCGGCGACCATCGCGTCGTCGGCGCGGCCGTGGATCGCCTCCGGGACGACCGACAGCAGTCGATCGGTGGTTGCCGGATCCAGCTCGATCACCCGTCGACGTTCTGTCGCGACGGTGTCGACGGCAGGGTCGAGCGGCCGGTCGCCCAGATGCGGTTCCGTCCCCCGGGAGACCCCCTCCCAGTGCGCTGCCTCCGACGCGAACACCCCGTCGGCGGCGGCGGTCCGGACGCGCTCGGCCCAGTCGCGGAAGGAGACGGGCACCTCGTCGACCACGGCGGACCCGGTGGCGACTAGAGACGCGTGTGCGGCCGCGAGGTCCTCGGCGATGACCCGCAGCGCGACGCCGTCGACGACGACGTGGTGTGCCACGACCAGGATCAGCCGGTGTTCAGGCAGCCACGTGACCACCAGCATGCGACCGTCGGTCGGGTCGAGACGTGCGCGCGCGCCCTCCCACGCGGTCCGGACGTCGGGGACACGGTCACCGGACACCGGGTGGACCAGAACCTCCTGTGCACCTGCGGAGTCGGGCACCACCAGCGCCGCCGCGGGCCCGTCGGTCCGCGCTCGCAGCATGCCGTGGCGGTCGACGACAGCTGCGACGACTGCCTGCAGATCGGTCTCGGTGAGCCCGTCCGGCGCGGTCAGGACGACCCCTTGGGCGAACCCCGACAGCACGTCGGCGCCGTCGGCGGTCTCGTCGAGCCACGCGGTGATCGGCGTCGGCCCGACGGGACCCGTCTGGGGCACGGCGACGCGGGTGGAGGCGGCGTCGAGCTCGACGAGCAGGGGCGCGAGTGCCCGCGGCGTGCGATGCGCGAACATCTCGCGGGGACGCAGTGCGTACCCCTGCGTCCGCAGCCGACCGACCACCCGGATCGCGACGATGCTGTCACCGCCCGCGGCGAAGAAGTCGTCGTCGACACCGATCTCCGCCTCGTCGAGGACGTCGGCGAACACGCTGCACAACAACGACTCCCGCACCGTCGACGGTGCGACGACCGGCGTGGTCCGCGCTCGGGCGGATTCCGTCGCACGGGTGGTCAGCGCGGCGCGGTCGACCTTGCCGTTGGCGGTGGTCGGCATCGTGTCCAGCAGGTGGATCTCGCCGGGCACCATGTACTCGGGCAGGCGGTCGGCCGCCCACCCGGCGAGGTCGGCGGTGTCCGGTGCCGCGCCGGTGGTCGTGGTGAAGGCGACGAGGGTCGACTCGCGCACGACCACCGCGGCGGAGCGCACCTGCGGGTGGTCGGCGAGGGCCGATTCGATCTCCTCGAGTTCGATCCGTCGACCCCGGATCTTGACCTGGTTGTCGGCGCGACCGAGGAACTCCAGTGCCCCGTCCTCGGCCCAGCGGGCGAGGTCGCCGGTGCGGTACATCCGGGAGCCGTTGTCGTCGAACGGGTTCGCGACGAACCGCGACGCGGTGAGTCCCGGTGCGCCCACATAGCCGCGGCCCAGCAGGAAGCCCGCCGCGTAGAGCTCGCCGCCCACCCCGGGTCCCACGGGACGGAGGTCGTCGTCGAGGACGTAGAGCTGCGTGTGCGGGTTGGGCGAGCCGATCGACGTCGCGATCCGTTCGGCGACATCACGGTAGATCACATGCGACACACCGATGGTCGCCTCGGCGGGCCCGTACCCGTGGTAGAGCGTCGTGTCGAGATGTGCGCGGAAGCGCCGGAACAGGTCCGGGGTGAGGACCTCGCCCCCGCACCACACATGGCGCAGACCGCGGAGCGACGACGTGTCCCCCGCGGGACCGTCGAGTTCGAGGAGCGCATCGAGCATCGACGACACGAGGTAGACGAACGTGACGTCGTGGCGGGCGATCGTGGCGAGCAGGTACTCGGGGTCGCGTTCGCCGTCGGGGCGCGCCACCACGACCCGTCCGCCGGACACCAGCGGAAGCAGGATCTCGTTGATCGCGATGTCGAAGGCCAACGGGGCCTTGAACAGCGAGGCGTCGTCGGGGCCGAAGTGCAGGATCTCGTCGCGCTGCCAGCGCAGTCGTTCGCAGATCGCCTCGTGGCGGATCATCGAGCCCTTCGGGGTACCGGTGGACCCCGACGTGAACACGATGTAGGCCAACCGGGCACCGTCGACGACGACTGGCGCGTCGTTGACCGGCCGCTCCGCGATCGACCAGTCCTCCAGGTCGACAGCCGTCGTCGGGACGTCCCAGTCGCCGTCGTCGTCCCGTGCGACGAGCGCATGGACGATGCGGGCGTCGCCCGCGGTCCGTTCACGGCGCCGTCGGGGCCAGCTCGCGTCGATCGGCACGAAGGCACCGCCGGCGACCATGGTCGCGAGGACGGAGACCACCATCTCCGCGCTGCGCCGCATGCCGATCGCGACGACGTCCTCGGCACCGACACCCGCTGCGCGCAGGTGCGCCGCGAGATCCTCGACGCGGTCGCCGAGTTCGGCGTAGGTGAGGGTGAGGTCGTCGGTGACGAGCGCGACGGCGTCGGGGGTGGCGGCGATCTGCCGCCGGAGGAGTTCGGGGACGGTCGATCGCGTCGCCGGCTCCGACCGGTCGTTCCACTCGTCGAGACGGCCGAGCACATCCGCGATCTGCATTGGCTAAGGGTAGCCTAGCCTTATCAGCGCGCAGCGACCCCGTTGTCCGTCCACGCCGCCCACAGTTGCGCGTAGCGTCCGCCGTCCCGCCCGGCGAGGTCGGCGTGCGTACCCGACTCGACGATGCGGCCGTTCTCCATCACCACGATCGCGTCTGCGCGGGCGGCCTGGGTGAGGCGGTGGGCGACCACGAGCGTCGTGCGTCCCTCGGTGGCGGCGAGCGCCGCGTCCTCGAGATCCCGGGCGCTGGCACTGCCCGCCTCCGCGGTCGCCTCGTCGAGGACGACCACCGACGGGTCGGCGAGCACGACGCGGGCCAGCGCGATGTGCTGACTCTGCGCCGCGGTGAGCGCCAGTCCACCCTCACCGACGAGCGTGTCGAGCCCCTCGGGGAGCGCCGTCACCCATTCCCGGGCGCCGACCACGTCGAGGGCACGGTTCACGGCCTCCCGGTCGGCGTCCGGGGCGGCGAGCAGCAGGTCGTCGATGAGTGGCCCCGCGAAGACGTGGACCTCCTGGGTCACCGTCACCACGTGCCGCCCGACGGTGTCCGACGGGAGGTCAGCCGGCGCGACGCCGCCGACACGGACCGTGCCCGATGACGGACGCAGGGTCCCCGCGATGATCGCGGCGAGGGTGGTCTTGCCCGCACCGGTCGACCCGACCAGCGCGGTCCGGGTCCCCGGCTCCAGCGTCAGCGAGATGTCCTGCAACACAAGTCGACCGTGCACATAGGAGTGACCGACCGCGTCGACCACGACACCCGCGTCGGCGGGTTCCCCGGCCTGTGCGGTGGCCGCCTCCGGGATGTCGCACACCCCCACGAGACGCGCGAGGCTCGCCGCGGCCGCCTGGATCTCGTCGAAGTCGAACATCAGGCTGCCGATCGGGTTGAACAGCCGGTGGAACAGCAGCGCCGCCGCGGTGACCGCACCCACCGTCACCGCGTCCTCGCGGACCAGTACGAACCCGACGACGAGAATCGCGGCGAGCCCGATGAACTCGGCCCGGTTGACGCGTCCGACGAAGCGCGTGAACTGTCGGAACACGCTGATGGAGATGTCGCGGGCCCGGGCGGACGACGTGTGGATCAGCTCGCGGTGGTGGTCGTGCCGCTCGTAGGCGGCGATGGTCGGCAGTCCCTGCAGCGCCTCGACCATGGACTGCGCGCGGGCCGCGATGGCCAGCCGCTCGTCGCGGTACATCGGGGCGGACCGGGGCAGGTACCACCGCAGGGCGAGGACGTAGGCCGGGATGCTCAGCGCGCCGGCGAGACCGAGGCGCCAGTCGATCCCCGTCATCGAGACCAGCGTCAGCACACCGAGGAAGAACGCCGTGATCATCGTCGGCAGCACCTGTGAGACCGCCCGGGTCACCGCCCCGACGTCCGCACCCACCCGCGACAGCAGGTCACCGCGACCGGCCGCGTCGACGACCCCGATCGGCAGTCGCAGCGTCCTGTCGAGCACCGCCTCGCGCAGGTCGGCGAGCGTCTGCTCGCCGAGCCGCTGCACGAGGTAACCCGAGACCCCCGTGCCGAGTCCACCGAGGAGTGCCGTGACCGCGATCAGCACCGCGGGGCCCACGATCTCACCGGACGACGCCCCGTCGCGGACCCGGTCGACGAGGACACCGAGGACGTAGACCGGGACGACCGACAGTCCCGCGGCGACCAGGCCGACCACGACGGTGGCGGCGAGCAGCCCCGGCCGCCGCCGGAGATCCCCGGTGAACCACCGCAGGGTCCGCCGCCAGTCCGCGACGGGCAGGACGGGCGTCACGTCGGGAACCGTCACCGTGCCACCGCCTCGCGGTACCGGGTGTCGGTCGCGGAGAGCTCGGAGTGCGTCGCGGACGCCACCACAGCGCCGTCGACCACCAGGACGACGCGATCGGCCGCAGCCAGGAGCGCCGGCGAGCTCGCGATGACGACGGTCGTCGCCCGCCCACCGGAGCGGATCTCCCGGATCCCCTGCGCGATGGCGTGTTCGGTGACGGCGTCGACCGCTGTCGTCGGGTCGTGCAACACGAGGACGTCGGGCGCGGCGTGGAGCGCGCGGGCCAGCGCGAGACGCTGTCGCTGCCCGCCGGACAGGCTGGCCCCCCGCTCGGCCACCGGGTGGGTGAGCCCGCCGGGGTGGATCGCGATGACGTCGTCGGTCGCGGACGCCGTGAGGACCTCGTCGAGGCCCGGTGCGTCGAGATCTCGGTGCGTCCACTCGATGTTCGACCCGAGGGTGCCGGTGAAGACGTGGGCGTCGTGCGGCGCCACGACCAACCGACGACTTCGCTCCCCCACCGACATCGACGCCGTGGGGACACCACCGACCTCGACGGTGCGCCCCGGACCCGATCGCTCCGACAGCGCGTCGACCAGTGCCACCGCGTCCCGCGCGGATGGGGCGAGAACGCCCAGCAGTTCGCCCGGCGCCGCATCGAGGGCGATCGTGATCTTGCGGGCGGGGTCGTCGATGCGGACGGACAGCCCGCTGTGCGGTGCCGGGACCGCCGGCGCCGCAGCCGCTGTCGGTGCCGAGGGCGCCTCGCCGTCGAGCACCTGGGCGACGCGGTTCGCACTCGCCCGGGCCTCGGCGACCCAGCTCGGGACGATGGCGAGCAGGGAGAACGGCTCGATGAGGAACTGCGCGAGCCCGATCACCGTGATGAGTTCACCGATGGTCGCGTCGCCGTCGATCGCGACGAACACCGCGACGACGGCCACGGCAATCGCGGCGAGAGCCCCGGCCGCGGCGGACAATCCCGTGTGCACGCTCTGGATCCGCGCTGCGCGCAGGGCCGCCGCCAGTGCGGTCCGCGACGAACGGCGGTATCGGGCCGACGCCGCTCCCGTCGCGCCGAGTCCCTGCAGGGGTCGCAGCCCGCTGACGAGGTCGGTCGCGAGTCCCGAGGTGGCGCCGACCGTCTCCTGCTGGACCTCGACGCGACGCGCGATCATCGGGGCGGTGAGCTGTAGGCCCGCCACCACCAGCGGGATGCCGACCAGGACCATCGCACCCAGCGGGATGTCGATGGTGAGCAACACGACCCCGCACGCGACGGTCGCGACCACCGCGCCGGTGACGCGGGGGACGTAGTCGATGACATAGGAGGTGTTGTCGGCGTCGGTCGTGGAGATGGAGAGCAACTCCCCAGCGCTGTACGGCGTACCCGTCGTCGTCGCGGACGGCAGGCCGCGGGGGTCGAGCGCCCGGGCGCTCAATTCGTCTCGGAGCCAGTGCGATTCCTGCGCGATACCCGTCATCAGCAGACGGGCACCGAGCCGGTAGACCGTGGTGAGCACGACGAAGACGCCGGCCAGGACGGCGATCCACGTGACGATCGAGGAGTACGACCCGGACGTGACGGCGCGGTCGACGATGATGCCGATGAGGATCGGGACCGCGACCTCGCACATCTGATGCGCGGCGATCAGCACCGAGCCCGGCACCAGCCATCGTGCGGTGCGGCGGACCGTCCGGCGCAGGACCCACCCGCCCGTGATCGGCGGCCCGGCCGGCGACAGGACGCGGGAGGTCACTCGGCCATCTGCTCGACCAGCGAGCGGGGGCGCAGATCGGTCCAGGCGGTGGTCACGTACTCGAGGCAGGCGTCCCGCGAGGTGCCGTCGGAACCCCCGAACACGGTGGTCCACCCGGCGGGGATCTCCGCGAAGGTGGGCCACAGCGAGTGCTGCCCCTCGTCGTTGACCAGGACGACGAATGTGCCGTCAGCATCGTCGAAGGGATTGCCCGACATCGGTTTTTCCTCTCTCGCGACGGAGCGCACCGGGGACGGGCGCGGTTGTACCTCGAACTCGGCGATGGTATCAAAGGTAAGCCTAACCAATATTCCGGGTCGCGGGCCCCCGGGCTCGGAGGGACACATGCGCGTCGTCATGCTCGGCTACCAGACCTGGGGTCACAAGACCCTCGAGGCGCTGCTCGCGTCCCGCCACGAGGTGGTCTTGGTGGTGACCCATCCACCGAGTGAGCATGCGTACGAGTCGATCTGGGCGGATTCCGTCCAGGATCTCGCCCGCGACGCCGGCGTCGACGTGCACCTCGCGAAGCGTCCCGACGAGAGCCTGATCGCACGGGTCGCCGAGCTCGCCCCCGACGTGATGGTCGCGAACAACTGGCGGACCTGGCTGCCGCCGGAACTGTTCACCCTGCCCACCCACGGGACCCTGAACCTGCACGACTCCCTGCTCCCCCGGTTCACCGGGTTCTCACCGGTCATCTGGGCACTGATCAGCGGGGCGTCGGAGACCGGGTTGACCGCGCACATGATGGACGACGACCTCGACACCGGCGGGATCATCTCCCAGCGCGCCGTACCGATCACCGCGACGTCGACCGGCCCCGAGCTCGTGCGGGCGACCATCGATCTCATCCCCGAGGTCCTGCTCGACGCCCTCGACCGACTCGAGTCGGGTTCCGCGTCACCGACTCCGCAGGACCTGGCCGCGCGCACCTTCTTCCACAAGCGTTCCGAGGAGGACGGCCTCGTCGACTGGCGACTGCCCGCCGAGGAGATCGAACGCCTGGTGCGGGCGCTGCAGGACCCGTACCCGAACGCCTACACGTTCTTTCGCGGTGAGCGGCTCCGCATCGTCGAGGCCCACGTGTCCCGCAGCGTCTACGGCGGGACACCGGGCCGTGTGTTCATCGCCGAGGACGGGGGGATGGTGATCGTCGCCGGAGCGGACGCCTACCGCGGAACCTCTCCCGGTCTCGTCCTCGACGTCATCCGCACCGACGACGGCCAGGAACACAAGGCGCTCGAGTGGTTCGGCCGCGGCGGCGGCTACCTGACCGCCACGCCCTGACGGCCACGGACCCACTGCACGGCGGCGATGACAACGCCCACGATCGCGAGCGGGATGCCGAGGATCAGCGTCACCCACTCCGACGCCCATTGACCGACGCCCCACACACCGACCGCCGCGAGGACGGCCGTGGCCGACCAGGACACCCATGTCCTCCCGGCGACACCTGCGACGAGGGATGGACCGGCGAGAGCGCACGCCATCACGACGAACGGCCACACCCCGGTCTGGGTCGTGATCGGGTCCGAACACGAGTACTCGTCGAACCCGGTGCTGCCCGTCTTCGAGCACGACAGGTTCGTGGACCCGACCGTGGCCATCGACGCCTCGACGACGAGGACCGCGCCGACCAGCGAGAGGACGCCCCATGCGGCTCGCGCGATCACTGCCCCTGTTCGCGGCGTCGACGCTCGATCTCACCCTGCTTGCGTTGCTCCTCGGCGCGTTCGCGCACCTGGCGCAGGAACGCCGCGTCCGCCTCGGGGTCCTGCGGCACGAAACGACCGGGGTGGTCGTACTCCGGGAACCCCATCGCCGACGCCTGACCGGGACGGTCGCGGCCGACCCGACCGGAGAACGCGGCGACGGGTCGACCCGCGACGAACCACACGATCGACCCGACGAGCGGGAGCACGATCACCAACAGGAGCCACACCCACCGCGGGAGGCCGCGGACGAGCGCGTCGTCGCTGCTCACGATGTCGACGAGCGCAGCGATCATGATGACCAGGACGATGAGACCGAAGTACGGCACGGGTTCCCCTCAGTCGGACGAATGCGACGGAAAGGATAACCCGGTCGTTGTTCATGCGTACGAGAATGGGTCACCCCGTCGTCGATTCGACGACATCGCCGCCCGCTCCAGTTCCGGTGTTCCCGCTCCGGTCCCAGGGTTCCCGCTCCAGTTTTCGAGGACGCTCCGCCTGCAGGCGGAGCGTCCTCGAACAAGTGGAGCGTCCACACGGGGTGTGCCCTGGGGCCGGAGCGTTCGGCCGTGGGACCGGATGGCCGGCGCAGTCCGAGCGGACGAGGCCTGATCGTCCGGCTCAGGACTCCTGGTCGCGCCGGTCGGTCTCGGCGCGGCGACGCTGTTCCTCGGCCCGCTCGCGGACCTGACGCCGGAACTCGGCCTCGTCCACCGGGTCCGGGCCGTCGGACTTCTCGGTGGCCGGATGATCGGCGACGCCTCCCCCGACGCGGCCCGAGAACGCCGCGCGAGGGCGCCCGGCGATCACCCACACCACGGACCCGACGAGCGGGACCGCGACGACCAGCAGGATCCACGCCGACCTCGGGAGGCCACGGATCGCGGACTCGTCACCGCCGACGATGTCCACCAGCGCGACGATCATCACGAGGACGGTGATCAGACCCAGATACGGCACGCCCTCCACGCTAACCGCGGTGGCACGGGGCGGTCGGTTCGTCGCACACGGCGTCCCACCGCGCGGCGACCACATTCGATACGAGCCCGTCTCGTTTCATGTACTGTCCTCACGTGCCACCCATCTCCCCCGCCTCGACGGAACTCCCACGAGGCCGCCCCCGGGATCCGAGCCGCGATGCGGCGATCACGGATGCGGCGATCGAACTCCTCATCCAGACCGGCTACGACCGTCTGACCATCGAAGGTGTCGCCGCCGAGGCAGGCGTCGGGAAGGCGACCGTCTATCGCCGGTGGGCCAGCAAGGCCGAACTCGTCATCGACGCGATGGCGACGCTCAAGCCCGTCGGCGGCACCATCGACACCGGCAGTCTCGACGAGGACATCGAGCAGATGGCGGCCCTGTCCTGCAGCCCGCAGTCGCAACGGCTGCTCCAGGTGATGGCCAGCGTGTGCTCCGCGCTGTCCCGCGAGCCCGATCTGCTCGAGGCGTTCCGCACCCGGTTCACCGAGCCCCGCATCGCGCGCCTGACCGAGATCCTCGAGCGGGCCCGACGCCGGGGCGAACTCGACCCCCACATCGACGTGGCCATGGCGGCGAGCCTGCTGCCGTCGCTGATGCTGCACCGCGCGCTCACGACCGGACGACCCGCCGGCCGCGCCTACGCCGAACAGATCGTCACCACCGTCCTGCGACCGGTGCTCGGACTCCCCGCGCGCCCCTCGACCCCACACCCGAAAGACACCGATGACTGAGCCGACAGACACCTCTTCGAGCAGGAACGGCGGGGTCGCCCTCGCCGTCATCTGCGTCGCGCAACTGATGGTGGTGCTCGACGCCACCGTGGTCAACGTCGCGTTGCCGCGGATTCGCGACGACCTGAACTTCTCGACAGCGAACCTCACCTGGGTCGTGACCGCCTACTCACTGGCGTTCGGCGGACTGCTGCTCTTCGGCGGCCGCATCGGCGACCTCTACGGGCGCCGGAAGATGTTCATGATCGGCGTCGGGCTCTTCGCGGGCGCATCGCTCGTGGGCGGGTTCGCCACCGGCGAGGCCATGCTGATCATCGCCCGCGCGGCCCAGGGTGCCGGCGGCGCCATCGCGGCACCCACCGCGCTCGCGCTTCTCGCCACCACGTTCACCGAACCGCAGGCGCGCGCACGCGCGTTCGGGGTGTTCGCGGCCATGGCCGCATCCGGCGGCGCTCTCGGCCTGCTGCTCGGCGGCGTGTTGACCGACTACGCCAGCTGGCGATGGGCACTGTTCATCAACGCACCGATCGGTCTGCTCGTGCTCGTCCTGGCGCCGCGAGTGCTCGCCGAGTCACAGGGTTCGGGGACGAAACTCGATCTGCCCGGGGCGATCTCGGTCACCGCCGGGATGTCGATCCTCGTCTACGGCCTGACCAAGGCCGCCGACGACGGCTGGGGATCGACGACCACCGTCGTCACCCTCGTGATCGCCGCGGCGCTGCTCGCGACCTTCGTCCTCGTCGAGCACCGGACGAGTCACCCGCTGATGCCGTTCCACATCTTCGCCGACCGGAACCGCACGGGGTCGTACCTCATCATGCTGTTCCTCGCGTCGGCGTTGTTCACGACGTTCTACTTCATGGCGCAGTATCTGCAGAACGTGCACGGGTGGACCCCGTTCGAGACCGGGCTCGGGTTCCTGCCCATGCCGTCGACGATCATGTTCATGTCGATCGTGGTGGTGCGACGGCTCATCCCCCGCATCGGCGTCCGTCCGTTCCTGACGATCGGGCCGATCCTGGCCATCGCCGCGATGGTCTCCTTCACCCAACTCGGCGTGAACAGCAGCTACTGGCCGTTCCTCGGCTGCCTGCTGCTGCTCGGCGTGGGCATGGGCTGCAGCTTCGTCCCGCTGACCATGACCGCGGTCAACGGCGTCGCCCCGCACGAGACCGGCCTGGCCTCGGCACTGCTCAACACCGGCCAACAGGTCGGCGGTGCGATCGGCCTCGCCGTGTTCGGGACCGTCTTCGCGCACGCCGCGGCATCTCGCGGCGCCGACCTGGGCCCCGCCGCACGCACGGCAGCCGGCCAGGCCGAGATATTCGTCGCCGGACAGCAACACGCGTTCCAGGCGGCGATTGTGGTGACCGCCCTGGCCCTGATCGCATCGTTGGCGCTCATCCGCGTGAACAAGGTCGGCGCCGCCTCGGCCCCGGCCGCGGAGCCTGCGCTGACCGAGTGACCGAGGGTCACGGCGCGGGCAGTTTGTCGGGCGTCCGGACGATGTCGACGCGGGTGATGCGCTCGCCGTCGAGCGTCAGCGCGATCACGCTGTCGACCCGGCCGTCGCGCACCGCGGCGACAGCGAGCCGCCCGTTCACCGAGATCGGTGTCAGTTCCGCCGCGGCGACCCGCGTCGCGAGGATCCCGAACAGGAACCGCACGACCTTGTCCGCACCGACGACCGGCCGGCGGGCGGCACTGACCTTGCCGCCACCGTCGCTGGTCAGCACCACGTCCGGGTCGAGCGCTGCGAGACATGCCTGCATGTCCCCGTCGAGCGCCGCGGCGAGGAACCCGCGGACCGCGGAGTCGTGCTGGGCGGGGGTGACCGTGACACGGGGCGCGCCCGCCGCGACATGCGCGCGGGCACGCGACGCGAGTTGCCGCACGGCGGCAGGTGTCCGCCCGACCGTCTCGGCGATCTCGGTGAACGGCATCCCGAACAGGTCGTGCAGCACCCACACGGTCCGCTCGGCCGGGGTGAGCGTCTCGAGCACGACGAGCAGCGCGTAGCTCACCTGGTCGTCGAGGGTCACCCGGTCCGCCGGGTCGGCCTCTGCGGCGGGGCCGACCACCGGCTCCGGCAACCACGGGCCGACGTACTGTTCCCGGCGACTGCGGGCAGAACGCAACGCGTCCAACGCCGCTCGGGACACCACGACGGTCGACCATGCCTCGACGTCGGCGACGGGGTCGCGGTCGTCGGCGGCGACCAGTCGGATCCAGCAGTCCGCCACGACGTCCTCCGCCTCGGCGTGGCTGCCGAGGATCGCGTAGGCGATCCGGATCAGGCGCGGCCGGACGGCGTCGTAGACCGACGCGAGTTCCTGCTGACGGTCGGTCACCGTGCCGCGGCGGTCAGCCACTGCGCGAACGTCTCCCGACCCCGCGGCCCGTCTTCCTGCGGGAGCAGACCGCCGTTGGCCATGCCGCTGCCGGCGGCGCCGGGAAGACGCAGGCCGATGACGGGGGTGCGGCGGCCACGGGCGCGCAGGAGACGACGGACCATGTCCGGCATCTCGAGGACGTCGGGGCCGGCCATCTCGGGGACGAGACCCCGGGCCTCCCCGTGGGCCAGTCGCACCAGTTCCGCGGCGACCTCCCGTGCCGCCACGGGCTGACTCCGCATCCGGGGCACGAGCGCGACAGGCCCTCCGCGCGCGAGCATCTGGTCGGCGAACTCGTGGAACTGCGTCGCGCGCAGAACGGTCGTCGGCACGTCCGACGCGGCGCACAGCTCCTCCTGGCGCACCTTGCCGGCGTAGTAGCCCCAGTCCACGCGGTCGACGCCGACGATCGACAGCAGGACATGGTGTGCCACACCGGCACGCTGCTCGGCGGCGAGCAGATTCGTCGTCGCCGTCTCGAAGAACGCGAGGGACTCCGACCGCTTGAGCGTCGTCACGTTGGTCACGTCGATCACCGCGCCGACCCCGGCCAACGCCGCGTCGAGGCCGTCCCCGGTCACGACGTCGACCCCGACGGACCGCGCGAGCACCACCGCCTCGTCCCTTGCCGCGGCGACCTCGTCGCACACCATCCGTCCGATCAGCCCGGTCCCACCGGCGACTGCGATCCGCATGTCGATCCTCATCTCGTCGTCTCGTCCACCTACGCGGTGTTCTCACCTACACAGGGAGGACGAGACACGTCACCGGAAGTGTGACATCAGCGGGGGACGTGCCACGTCACCATCGCGCTCGGTGGCGTCGGCCGGCGCAGGTGATGCAGACCGCGGTCGCCGGGAGCGCCTCGAGCCTCACCTCCGAGATCTCGCCCCCACAGCTCAGGCACCGTCCGTAGGTCCCGTCGTCGAGACGGGCGAGGGCCGCGTCGACCTCACCGATGCGCTCCGACGACCGCTCGATCTGGGAGACGAGCTGCCCCCGCTCGAACGCGAGGGTCGACCCCTCCGGGTCGTGTTCGTCGTCGGCGTGTTCGTCGACCGCGGCGTCGACCACCGCGGTCAGCCGCGCGCGCATCGACGTGATGAGTCGTGTCGCCTCGTCGCGCTCGGCGACGAGCCACCCGCGCACGATCTCGGAATCCATCGGCGCACCGTACTGCGCGCCCACGACATCAGCGGGAGACGCGGGGGATCACCAGCGGGGTGTGGCTCTCGGGATCGTCGATGATGCGGCACGGCAACCCGTACACGTCCTCGACGAGTTCTGCGGTGATCACCTCGGCGGGGGCGCCCTGCGCGACGATCGCGCCGTCCCGCATCGCGATGACGACGTCGGCGAACCGGCACGCGTGGTTCAGGTCGTGCAGGACGGCCACGATCGTCGACCCCTGCGTCCGGTTCAGCCGCGTGAAGAGGTCGAGGAGCTCGATCTGGTGGGCGATGTCGAGGAACGTGGTCGGTTCGTCCAGGAGGATCACGGGCGTCTGCTGGGCCAGCACCATCGCGACCCAGACCCGTTGTCGCTGACCGCCCGACAGCTCGTCGACCGGCCGTCCCGCCAGGGCGTCGACGCCGGTCGCGGCCATGGCGTCGGTGACCGCACGCTCGTCGTCGCGGGAGAACTGCCGGAGCACCCGCTGGTGCGGGAAGCGCCCGCGCGCGACCAGGTCCGCGACGGTGATCCCCTCGGGGGCGATGGACGTCTGCGGCAGCAGTCCCAGCCTGCGCGCGACGTCCTTGGTCCTCATCGCCGAGATGTCACGGCCGTCGAGGACGACCTGGCCGTGCGTCGGCGACAGCAGCCGCGACAGTCCGCGCAGCAGAGTCGACTTGCCGCAGGCGTTCGGTCCCACGACGGCGGTGACCGCGCCGGGCGCGATGTCCACGGACAGGCCGTCGACGATCACCCGTCCCCCGTAGCCGAGACGCAGATCGCGCGCCCCGAGCTCAAGCGTCCCGTCGGTCATCCTCGCCCCTTCCGCACCTGGGTGACCAGGAGATACACCAGATAGACGCCCCCGACGCAGACCGTCACGGCACCGACGGGCAGTTGCGTCGGCGCGAAGACCGTCTGCGCGACGAGGTCGCTCACCAGGAGCAGGACCGCACCCATCGCCGCCGACCCGACCAGGCCCACCCCTGCCGCCCCCGACAGTCGCCGTGCCAGTTGCGGTGCGGCCAGGGCGACGAACGAGATGGGACCCGCGGCGGCGGTCGCCACCGCGACGAGCACGACGCCGACCACCAGATAGGCCAGCCGCACCCGCTCCACCCGGACACCGAGCGCGCCGGCGGCGTCGTCGCCCATCTGCAGGACCCCGAGCTGCCGGCCGAGGGCGCACACCGCCGCGATCGCGACCGCGCTGCACACGGCGACCGGGACGAGCTGCGCCCACTCGACACCCGAGAGGGTCCCCTGCGACCAGACCGACGCGGTGATGGCCTGCTTCAGGTCGATCTTGATGACGATCCACTGGTTGATCGAGTTGAGCACCGCGCTCACCGCGATGCCGACGACGATGAGCCGGAACCCGGCCACGCCCGACCGGTACGCGAGGGCGTACACGGCGACGGCCGCGACGAGGCCACCCACGATCGCACCACCGGCCATGAGGTAGTACCCGCCGCCGAACGCGGCGAGGGCGATCAGGGCACCGGTGTAGGCGCCGATCCCGAACCCGATGATGTCGGGGCTGCCCAACGGATTCCGCGTCAACGCCTGGAAGATCGCACCCGAGATCCCCAGCACCGCACCGATGACCAGTGCGAGCAGGATCCGCGGCATCCGCCACTCGAGGACCACGACGGAGTCGAATCCCGTGTTCTGCCCGGTCAGTACGGACACGACCGTCGCGGGGTCGACGCGGTACTCCCCCACACCGAGGGCGAACACCGCCGACACGACGGCGAGCACACCGAGGACGGCGACCACGACGACCGTGCGCGACCGCACCCGCATCGACAGCCACGTGCCGTGTCGCACGACGAGCGTGCGGGGACCGTCCACCGGGCGCTCCGCCGGTGACGACCCCAGCGAGCGTGCGCGGTCGAGGACGGTCATCACCGCGCCGTCCCGACGCGACGGATCAGCCAGATGAGCACCGGCGCACCGAGGAAGGCCGTGACGATGCCGGCGGGCAGTTCGGCCGGGGCGATCACGACGCGACCGACCACGTCGGCGGCGAGCAGCAACACGGGCGCCGCCAGCGCGCTGTACCCGCAGATCCACCGCCAGTCCGGACCGGTGAACCACCGGACCGCGTGCGGGACCATCAGACCGACGAAGCCGATGGGCCCGGCCGCCGCGACAGCCGACCCGGCCAGCAGGGTGACGGCGACAAGCCCGACGAGCCGCGTCCGCCCGACGTCCTGTCCCATCGCGGCGGCGAGGTCGTCGCCGAGGGCGACGGCGTTCAACGACCGCCCGACCCAGACACACAGTGCGGCGCCGACGATCACGAACGGGGTGATGGTCGCGACCACCTCGAGGTCGCGTCCGTCCAGCGCGCCCGCGTCCCAGAACCGCATCGAGTCGAAGGCCCGCGGGTTGCGCAGCCGGACCACGTAGCCGACGCCGTCGAGAACAGCACCGATGGCGACCCCGGCGAGGAGCAGTCGCACCGGCGTGGCCGCCGAGCGTCCCGACATCCCGACGAAGTGCACCACCACCATCGCGACCAGTGCGCCGGCGAACGCGAACCAGATGTAGCCCGTCACCGATCGGACACCTCCGAACGCCACGGCCGACACCACGAACAGACCGGCACCGGAGTTCACGCCCAGGATCTGTGTGTCCGCCAACGGGTTCCGGGTGAGCCCCTGGATCACCGCGCCGCACAGTCCCAGCGCGACACCGACGACGAGGCCCAGCAGGGTCCGCGGGACCCGCAGGTCGGTGACGATCCACTGATCGCCGGTGCCGGTGTGGTCGACCAGGGCACGCCACACCGTCGTCACTCCCACGCTCTGCGTGCCGACGGCGAGACTGGCTACCGTCACCGCGACGAGGGCCACCGCCAGCACGACGGCACCGAGTGCGCGTCGACGGCGAGCGCGGGTCGTGGCGTCGGTCGGGCGCCACGGCGCCTCGGCGTCGGCCACCTCCGGCGGCGGTGCGGACAGGGTCACGGCGGGGGCTACAGTCCGGCGCGCTCGAGCGCGAGGTCGAACTCCTCCGAGGCGATCTTGTCGCCCTTCCCGTCGGCCAACGCCTGGGTGTAGACGGCGACGAGTTCCTCGCCGATCTCGGCGAACCGCCGGTCCCAGCTCTCGGAGTCGACGCGCCAATAACCGACGATGTCGAACTGCGCCGCGGTGAACCCGTGGTCGGCGCGGAGGTGCTTGCGGACCTCCCGCGTCGCGCCGCACTCGCCCGCGTACCAGCAGTAGCCCCTGCCGTCGGGATGGTGGAACGCGCGGACCCGCCGGGGCAGTTCGCTCGCACAGCGCCCGTTCCCCGATCCGACGACCGGGACGACGACGACGTCGTCGCGGGCGGGGAGGCAGTCGAGATCCCCGGGGTGCAGGACCTCGACGATGGCCGTCGCCCGGGCACCCACGGGCAGTTCCTCGACGATGCGGGCGAGGGCGGGGAGTCCGGCGAGGTCCGCCACGAGCAGGTGCCACTCGGTCCCGGGGTCCGGCCGATACCAACTGCGGGCGTGTGCCAGCACGACCTGGTCGCCGATGCGGACGTCGCGGGCCCAGATGGTCGCGGGGCCGTGGTCGTGCAGGACGAAGTCGACGGTGATCTGTCGGGGGCCCGGGCCCCGCATCCGCACGGTGTAGTTGCGGCCGACGGGCATCGTGTCGGGGTCGTGGTAGGCCCAGACACCGTCGCGCTGGTCCATCGCGCGCGGAGCGGTGTGCGGCTCGTCCGGGAAGTAGATGCCGACGGCGTCGTCTCCACGATCAGGCAGGTGCAGTTCGTCGATCTTCGGGACGTCGAAGACGATGCGGCGCAGACGCGGGGACAGATCGGTCACGGCGACCACGGCGCCGAACACGGTTCCCATGTGAACGAAGGCTACCCTAACCAAACCGAAGCCGGAGAGGTGGGCGGGCCACGAGAAGTGACTCCGGCCGAACTGCCGGGTCGGGGGTCTGGCAGTTCGGCCGGAGCCATACGGGATATCGCCGGGGGCGCGTCAGGCGTTACATGCAGTGGACAAACAATTTCGCGAGTCCTCCACCTGCACCGATGCGCCCCCGAGGGGTCACGCCTCGATGATCGCGGTGACGCCCTGGCCACCGGCCGCGCAGATCGAGACCAGTGCGCGGCCGCCGCCGTTCTCGTGGAGGAGCTTCGCGGTCTGCGCGACGATCCGACCACCGGTGGCGGCGAACGGGTGGCCCGCCGCGAGTGACGACCCCTTCACGTTCAGCTTGCTGCGGTCGATCGACCCCAGCGCGGAGTCGAGGCCGAGGCGGCCCTTGCAGTAGTCCTCGGACTCGAACGCCGCCAGCGTGCACAGCACGACGGACGCGAACGCCTCGTGGATCTCGTAGAAGTCGAAGTCCTGCAGCGACAGGCCGTTGCGCTCCAGCAGACGCGGGATCGCGTAGGTCGGCGCCATCAGCAGGCCGTCGGGCCCGTTGACGTAGTCGACCGCGGCGGTCTCGACGTCGACGAGATGCGCGAGGACCGGCAGCTTCTTCTCGGCGGCCCACTCGTCGCTCGCGAGCAGCACGGTCGACGCACCGTCGGTGAGCGGTGTCGAGTTGCCGGCGGTCATGGTGGCGTCGCCGAGACCCACACCGAAGACGGGCTTGAGCTTGGCCAGCTTCTCCACCGAGCTGTCCGGACGCAGGTTCTCGTCGCGGGTCAGACCGAGGAACGGGGTGATGAGGTCGTCGAAGAAGCCCTCGTCGTAGGCCTTGGCCATGTTCTGGTGGCTCGCGGCGGCCAGGGCGTCCTGGTCAGCGCGGGCGATCCCGAACTCCTTGGCGGTGATGGCGGCGTGCTCACCCATCGACATGCCGGTGCGCGGCTCGCCGTTCTTGGGGATGTCGATGCCGAGCTTGGGCAGCAGGGCGAGGACACCCTTGACGCGGTCCGCGGTCGACTTGGCGCGGTTCACCTCGAGCAGCGCGCGACGCAGCGGCTCGGAGACACCGATGGGGGCGTCGGAGGTGGTGTCGACGCCGCCGCCGATGCCGGCGTCGAACTTGCCGGTGGCGATGCCGTCGGCCACGAGCGACACGGCCGACAGGCCGGTGCCACAGGCGTGCTGGATGTCGATGGCCGGGGTGTAGGGCGAGAGCGCCGAGCCGAGGACCGACTCACGGATCAGGTTGAAGTCCCGCGAGTGCTTGAGGACGGCACCGCCGGCGACGAGGCCGAGCCGCTCGTCCTGCAGCCCGAACCGGCTCACCAGCCCGTCGAGCGCGGCGGTGAACATGTCCTGGTTGCTGGCCTTCGCATACGCCTTGTCCTGGCGCGCGAACGGGATTCGATTGCCACCGACGATCGCGACCGGGCGCAGCGACTTCGCCGATCCTTTCGCGGATGCCGTCGACGCCGACGAGCGCGACTTCGACGCGGTGGTCGTGGAACGGGCGTTGGATGTGGTTGCCACTGCGGATCTCCCCAGGAGTCGTTCGGACCGTATGGAGTATTCTTACTCACGAGTAAGTTACTTGTCGAACCTCGTACGCCTCGCACTCGGTGCCATGCGCGAACCTCCGGTGCGGGTCAATCCGGTAAAGGAGCACCTCCCGTGTCAGCCAATGCAGGTCTGTACTCGCAGTTCGTCCACTCTCTGCCCGGCTCGTTCATCGCCAAGCAGGCCGGACTGCCCGTACCGCCCACCCTCCGTCGCTACAAGCCGTCCGAGCCCCCGCTGCCCGGTCCGGTGCTGCTCGGCGGTAAGGGCCGTCTCGTCGAGCCCCTCCGCGAGATCCTCTCGACGCCCGACTACGAGCTGATCGCCAACAACACCACCGGCCGTGGCGCCGACAAGCTCGGTGGCATCGTCTTCGACGCCACCGGCATCACCGAGCCGGCGGAACTGGAGCAGCTGTTCGAGTTCTTCAACCCGGTCATGCGGTCGGTCGCGCCGAGCGCCCGGTTCCTCGTCATCGGCACCACCCCGGAGCTGGTGAAGGACCCGTGCGAGCACGTCGCGCAGCGCGCCCTGGAGGGCTTCACGCGCTCGCTGGCCAAGGAGGCCCAGCGTGGCGCAACGGCACAGCTCGTCTACGTCGCCCCGGACGCCCCGACCGGCCTGGCCGGGCTCGAGTCGACGGTGCGCTTCGTCCTCTCGGCCAAGTCCGCGTTCGTCGACGCACAGGTGATCCGCGTCGGGACCGGTGACGCCACCGCCCCCGCGAACTGGGACAAGCCGCTCGAGGGCAAGGTCGCCGTCGTGACCGGTGCCGCCCGCGGCATCGGCGCCACCATCGCCGAGGTGCTGGCCCGCGACGGGGCCCACGTGATCGTGGCCGACATCCCGGCCGCCGGCGAGGCACTGTCCGCCACGGCCAACAAGGTCAACGGCACCGCGTTCCCGATCGACGTGACCGCGCCCGACGCCGGCACCAAGCTCGCCGAGCACGTCAAGGAGCGTCACGGCGGACTCGACATCATCGTCAACAACGCCGGCATCACCCGCGACAAGCTGCTCGCGAACATGGACGCGGGGCGCTGGAACTCGGTGATCGCCGTGAACCTGATCGCGCCGCAGAAGCTCGTCGACGACCTCGTCGCGGCCGACGCCCTCAGGTCGGGTGGCGCGGTCATCGACGTGTCGTCGATCGCGGGCATCGCGGGCAACCGCGGCCAGACCAACTACGGCGCCTCGAAGGCCGGCGTCATCGGCCTCGTCGACACGTACGCACCGATCCTCGGCGAGAAGGGCATCACCATCAACGCGGTGGCGCCCGGTTTCATCGAGACGCAGATGACCGCCGCGATCCCGCTCGCCACCCGTGAGGGCGGCCGCCTGCTGAGCACGCTGCAGCAGGGCGGGCAGACGGTGGACGTCGCCGAGACCGTCGCCTACTTCGCCAAACCCGCGTCGTCCGCGGTCACCGGCAACGTGGTCCGCGTGTGCGGCCAGGCCATGCTGGGGGCGTGACGTGGCCACCGTCGCACTGAAGTCGCTGCCCGCGACGACCGACGTCTACCGCAGTGCCGTCATCGGGATGCTCCCCGGGATCGGCAAGGCGGGGTCGGTGTCCGCGGATGCGCGACTGCCCGACACCACCTACACGGTGTCGAACCTGCGCCCCGATCCCGAGAAGGTGCGCGAGTACTGCCTCGCCACCGGGATGCAGTTCGGGCGGTACCTGCCGGTGACGTTCCCGTTCGTCGCGCAGTTCCCGCTGATGATGCAGACGATGGTCGCCCGCGCGTTCCCGTTCGGCGCCGTCGGCTCGGTCCACCTCGAGAACCGGATCCACCGGGTCCGGCCGATCGAGCTCGGTGAGCCGCTGTCGATCGCGACGCGACCGGAGAACCTCCGCGAGCACCGCAAGGGGATCCTCGTGGACATCGTCAGCGAGATCCGGGTGGGCGGCGAGCTGGTGACGGAGCAGACGGCGACGCTGCTCAAGCAGCAGCGGACCAGCCTGTCGGGCGGGCCGAAGTCGGCCCCGCCGCGCGACCACCGTCCGCCCGCGCCCGACGCGACCCTCGCGGTCGATCTCGGCCGGATCCGCGCCTACGCGGCCGCCAGCGGCGATCGGAACCCGATCCACATGGCCAACCTGACCGCGAAGGCGTTCGGGTTCCCCCGCGCCATCGCGCACGGGATGTGGACCGCGGCCGCGGCGCTCGCGAACGTCGAGCCGCATCTGCCCGACGACGTCACCTACGTGGCGAAGTTCGGCAAGCCGATCCTGCTGCCCGCCAAGGTCAACGCCTACGTCGACACGGTCGACGGGGGGTGGGACGTCTCGGTCCTCAACCGCACCAAGGGTTACCCGCATCTGACGGGGACGCTGCGCGGCGCCTGATCCGACGCACGACCACATCGGCCGTCCCGCTCCTCGCGAGCGGGGCGGCCGATGTCGTTGTCGGGACAGTGATGTGCGTCACCCCCCGGAACCCGTGCAACCCGCCCGTCCGTATCGACTACACAGGACGACACCGGAGGCGAGATCGACTCGTCTCGAGGCGAGAGGAGAACGCCATGGCAGACGCTGCCGACAAGGCCGAGAACCTGGTGGACAAGGCGAAGGATGCCGTCTCGGACGCCGCCGACACCGCCAAGGACACGGCGCAGGACGTCGCGGACACCGCGAAGGACAAGGCCGACAGCGCCGCCGGGTCGGCCAAGAAGGCCGCCGGCGAGGCGACCGGTGACTCCGAGCTCAAGGCGGAGGGGTCCGCCGACAAGGCGAAGTCCGAGGCGAAGCAGGCGGCCGGCAAGGCTGCCGACGCCGCCGACGAGGTCGTCGACCAGGCCAAGGAGGCCGCGGGATCCCTCGCCGACCAGGCCAAGGAGGTCGCGGACACGACCAAGGGCGCCGTCGCCGACGCCAAGGAGCAGGCGAAGGACGTCGCCGAGGGCGCCAAGGAGGAGGCGAAGCAGACGGTCTCCCAGATCCGCAGCACCGTCGAGGACATCGACTCGCGCGACGTGCAGAAGGCGGCGCAGAACCCCGCCGTGATCGGTGCCGTCGTCGCGGCGATCGTCGCGGTCATCGCGATCGTGGTCGCGCGTCGTCGCTGACACCAGCTGATTCCGACACCACCTGTGCCCGGTCGTCGCGCGCTCGCGCGGTGACCGGGCACAGTCGTCCTGCGGTCGGCCGTCCTTGGTCCTAAGGTCGGGTAACGATGGACGACACATTGACGGTGACGATCCCCGCGCACAACGCCGAGGGGACCGTCGCCACCGCGATCCGGTCCACGGCCCGTTCACTTCCCGACGACGGACGCATCGTCGTCCTCGACGACGCGAGCACCGACGGCACCGCTGATGTCCTGCGCGCCGAGGCACGCCGCGACCCCCGGGTGCGGGTCATCACCAACTCCGATGCGCCGCTGGGCGTGGCCATGGCCGCGAACACCCTGCTCGAGCAGGTCGACACCCGGTGGGTCGCACGCATCGACGCCGACGACGTCTCCCTCCCGTGGCGTCTCTCCCGCCAGCTCCGTGCGCTCCATCGCGGCGACACCGACGTCGTGTTCACCGGGGCCTGGTTCTACGGACCGTCCCGGTTCGCCGTCGAGCCCATCCCCCTGCTCTCCGCCGATCCCGGTTCGACTGCCCACGAGCTCCTGCTGAACTGTCCGTTCATCCAGTCCACGCTGGCGGCACGGCGTGAAGCACTGATCGAGGTCGGCGGGTATCGCGCGGTTCCCGCGGAGGACTGGGATCTGTTCCTGCGCCTCGCACTGCGCGGGGTACGGATGCGACGACAGTCGGTGCCCGGCGTCCTGTACCGACGATCGCCGGGTCAGATGTCCGCCCAGGAGGACTGGAAGGCGGCGCTCCGGGTCGACTCGGCGACCGGCGCCGTCCACCGTGCGCTCTGCGCGCAGGTGCTCGGATCCGAACTCGACGCCTATCCGGCCCTCTGCGGCCCGGGGGCGACACCGGCCCAGGTCGACGATGCGCGTGAGGTCATCCGGCGCACTGCGGAGGCGGCGGCGAGCTTCCCCCTGCCCGAACGCATCTCGCTGCGGGTCACCGCCGGCGGACTCGGCAAGCGCCTCGACGGGTGGTACGGCTCGCGCTGACCTCGATGGGGTCGCCGCTGCGCTCCCGGACGGGCATGATCTGTGGTCATGACCGACGATGTGCGCACCCTGACGCTCCTGCGTCGAGCGCGTGACGCGATGGACAGGGACTACGCACAGCCCCTCGACGTGGCGACGGTGGCGGCCCACGCGTACATGTCGCCGGCGCACTTCTCCCGTCGTTTCGCGGCCGCCTACGGCGAGACGCCCTACAGCTATCTCATGACGCGACGCATCGAGCGTGCGATGGCGCTGCTGCGAGCCGGGTGGAGCGTGACGGACACCTGCATGGCGGTGGGCTGCACGTCGCTCGGTTCCTTCAGCACCCGATTCCACGCCCTCACCGGGGAGACGCCGAGCGCCTACCGCGCCCGCGACCACTCCGCGCTGGCCGCGATGCCCGGGTGCATCGTGCGACTCGCGAGCCGCCCGTCACCGACGCGCCGCCCCGCGGTCTCCGCGTCGAGCAGCTTCGGAGAAGTGCGCGGGTGAGGAGTTCCGTAGCTTCTCCTGCATGACAGTCACTCTCGCCTTCACACACCTCACCGTCCACGACGTCGACGCCGCGCTGTCGTTCTACCGGGACGCCCTCGGCCTGACGGTCCACAACGACGTCTCCGGAGGAGGCGGTCGGTGGGTCACCATCGCGTCGGACGCCCAGCCCGGTGTCGCGATCGTGTTGTCCACACCGCAGTCCGGTCGCGGAGCCGACGACGCCGCCGCGCTGGAGGACCTGCTGGCCAAGGGGTCGCTGCCCATGATCGGCCTCAGCACTAACGATCTCGACGGCCTCTTCGATCGCGTCGTCGCCTCGGGCGCGGAGGTCCTGCAGGAACCGATGGATCAACCCTGGGGCCCGCGCGACTGCGCGTTCCGCGACCCGTCCGGGACCACCGTGCGCATCTCGGCGGCATCCACCGTCTGACCGCCCGGGAGCCCGGCCGGTGTCCTACTTCGCGGCGAGCTCGGTCCCGTAGGCACGGATCGCGTCGATGAGCACGGAGAAGACACGATGCGCCGTCGCGAGGTCGTCGTCGGCGATGTCGGTGAGCGCCGACCGCGTGAGCGACACCAGCGGACCGAAGAACCCGCGGGCAACCTCCATGCCGTGCTCGTCGTAGCGCAGGATCACCCTCCGACGGTCGTCGGGATCGGGCTCGCGACGGATGTGGCCCGACGCGATCATGCGCTCCACGAGGTAGGTCATGGCCGCGGACGACATCCCGAGCGACGCGCCGAGCCGACCGACGGTGAGCGGCTCGCCGTCGACGTCGGCGACCATGATGCGCAGCAACGCCTGGAAGTCGTTGGCCGACAGGTCGTGCCGTGCCGCGAACGCCCGACCGATCTGCTCCGACGCCGCCGAGAGGGCGCGCATGTCCGACGCCATCGCCGACTCCAGCTCCGCCCTGTCCACGACGATCAGCTTACGTCGCCGGAGCAGATATCTCAGTTGCTGAAAGGTTCAATTTCTGAGATTGTCGGTGTCATGGCTGCCGCATGGGACCGTTTCGCCGCGCTCGTCACCGGACGACGTTCATGGATCGTCGGGCTCGTCGTCCTCCTGGTCGGCATCGGCGTCATGACCGGTCTGGGGAGCGGCTCGTCATCCGACGACTCCCCGAACTCCCTGCCGGACTCCGCGCAGTCGGCGCGCATCGACGACTACCTGGCACGCTTCCCCGACGCGAAGGTGGCCGCAGCGATCCTGGTCGTGGACCGCACCGACGGCACGTCCCTCACCGAGTCCGATCGCGCGGCCGTGACGCAGGCCCGCGAGCGGATGCTGGCCACCGACCGCGCGACGCAGGCCGACGCGTCGGGCCCGCCCCTCGTCGTCTCGCCCGACGGCAAGGCGGCGATCGCGACCGTCCCGGTGTCGTCGGAGATCAGCGGGTTCACCCTGCGCGACACCGTCGACGCACTGCGCACCGCCGCGGACTCCGGACTGCCCGCCGATCTCACAGCCCACGTCACCGGCGGGCCGGCGTTCGCCGCCGACATCGCGAACTCGTTCTCCGGCGCGAACGTGACCCTGCTGGCCGTGACCGCGCTGGTCGTGGCGCTGCTGTTGATCGCGACCTATCGCTCGCCCGTGCTGTGGCTGGTGCCGCTGATCGTCGTGGCGGTCGCCGACCGCGTGGCGTCGACGGTGGGCGGCGCAGTGGCCGAGGCGACCGGCCTCGCGTTCGACGGGTCGACGTCGGGCATCACCAGCGTGCTGGTCTTCGGCACCGGCACGAACTACGCGCTGCTGGTCATCTCCCGCTACCGCGAGGAACTGCGTCGTCGCACCGACCACCGCGAGGCGCTGCGTCATGCGGTCCGTCGCGCCGGACCCGCGGTGCTCGCGAGCAACGTCACCGTGGTGCTCGCTCTGCTCACCCTGCTGTTCGCGGCGCTGCCGAGCACCCGGAGCCTGGGTGCCGCGGCCGCGTCGGGCCTGCTGCTGGCGATGGTGTTCGCACTGCTGGTCCTCCCCCCGGCTCTGAGCCTGTTCGGACGGAAGTTGTTCTGGCCGTTCGTCCCCCGCGTCGACGAGTCGTTGACCGCCGACGACGCCGACCTCCACGCCACCGGGGCGTGGCATCGTGTCGCGTCCGCGGTCGTCGCCCACCCGACGCGCTCGCTGTCGACGGCGGTCGTCGTCCTCGTCGTCTGCGCCCTCGGCTTTCTCGGCACCTCGATCGGCCTGAGCCAGACCCAGCAGTTCCGCGTGACCGCGGACTCGGTGACCGGGTTCGACGTCGTCGACGAACACTTCCCCGCCGGTCAGTCGGACCCGACGACCGTGGTGGCGCGCTCGGCCGCCGCAGGTCAGGTCGAGTCGGCGCTGCGCGGCACACCCGGCGTGCAGGCGGTGACACAGACGGGCACCTCACCCGACGGGCTGAGCCGCTTCAGCGTCGTCCTCACCTCGGCACCGGCGTCGAGCGGTGCCTTCGACTCGATCTCCGCCATGCGCGACCGCCTCGCCGACACACCCCGGGCCGAGGCACTGGTGGGCGGGAGTGACGCCCGGGCCCTCGACACGCGGGACGCCGCCGCCGACGACCGGTTGCTCGTCATCCCGCTGATCCTGGCGGTGGTGCTGCTGGTGCTGTTCGCGCTGCTCCGATCGGCCCTGGCGCCGATCCTGCTGGTCCTCGCGACCGTCCTGTCCACCGTGGCGGCGATCGGCCTGGGGACCTTCGTCGGCGTGCACGTCTTCGGGTTCCCCGCGCTCGACAACAACACTGTGCTGTTCTCGGTCCTCTTCCTCGTCGCGCTCGGCGTCGACTACACGATCTTCCTGGTCACCCGAGCCCGGGAGGAGAGCGCACAGCATCGGGTGCCGGAGGCGATGACGAGGGCCGTCTCGGCGACCGGCGGGGTCATCACCAGCGCCGGGATCGTGCTCGCGGCGGTGTTCGCCGTCCTCGGCGTGCTGCCGCTCATCACGCTCACGCAGCTCGGCATCATCGTCGGGCTGGGCATCCTCCTCGACACGTTCCTCGTCCGGACCGTCATGGTCCCGGCGGTGTTCACGCTCGTCGGTGAACGGATCTGGTGGCCCGCTCCCCCGCGGGAGCGCGCCTCGCTACGCTGACGCCCATGAGCGAAACGAGAACACGTTCTACCATCCTTGACCGCTTCCGGCTCGACGGGAAGGTGGCGGTGGTGACCGGCGCCGGCCGTGGTCTCGGTGCGGCGATCGCGGTGGCGTTCGCCGACGCCGGTGCCGACGTCGTCATCTCCTCCCGCACGGCCGAGCAGCTCGACGAGGTCGCCGAGCAGATCCGCGCCACGGGGCGACGAGCCGTCACGGTCGCCGCCGACCTCAGCGACCCGGATGTGACCGCGGGACTCGCCGCCACCGCCGAGGCCGAGTTCGGTCGGCTCGACGTCGTGGTGAACAACGTCGGCGGCACCTTCCCGAACGCCCTGCTCGACACGTCGGTGTCCTCGCTGGAGAAGGCGTTCCGGTTCAACGTGGCCACCGCCCATGCCCTCACCTGCGCGGCGGTCCCGCTGATGCTGCGCAACGACACCGGCGGCTCGATCATCAACATCACGTCCACGATGGGTCGCCTCCCCGGCCGGGGGTTCGTCGCCTACGGCACGGCGAAGGCCGCTCTCGCGCACTACACGCGGCTCGCCGCGGAGGACCTGTCCCCACGGATCCGGGTCAACGCGATCGCGCCGGGGTCCATCGCGACGTCAGCCTTGGAGATCGTCACCGGCGACGACGCCATGCGGACCGCGCTCGAGGGTGCCACCCCGCTCGGCCGCATCGGTGACCCCGACGAGATCGCCGCGGCCGCGCTGTATCTCGCGTCCGACGCCGGCGCCTACTCGACCGGCAAGATCCTGGAGATCGACGGCGGACTGATCAAGCCGAACATGGACATGGGCCTGCCCGACCTCTGACCCGCCGCGACATCAGTCGAAGACGTGCTCGTCGATCCGCTTGCCGCCGGCCAGACCGTGCCACCCCATCTGCACCATGAGGTCGGCCGCGGTGTCGAGGTCGATGTCGCCCTCGGAGATGCGGTCGGCGACAGCCTCGCCGGCGCCGACGAGGGCGACGGCCATCAGCTCGAACTCGCGGTCGGTGGCGCGTTCGACGGTCGTTCCCCGCCGCAGCAGGTCGGCGATCATCTCGATGAGTCGCGCACGACTGGCGTCGACCAGCCCGGCGAACGCAGCCTGACCGGTGGCGACGCGGTACAGCACGCGCCACGAGTCACGGTTGGCGTCGACGAACCGCAGGAACTCGTAGATGACGGTGCGCGCCTGATCACGCTGACGCAGCCGAGGGTCGAAGCCGGTCGTCATCGCCTCGATGAACCGGGCACCCTCGCGGTTGAGACATGCGGCGAAGAGTTCGTCCTTCGACCCGTGATAAAGGTAGAGCATCGGCTTGCTGATGTCGGCCGCGGCCGCGATCGCGTCCATCGACGTCTCGCGGAAACCCTTCTCCGCGAACACCTTCACCGCCGCGTCGATCATCTGTTGCTCGCGCACGGCCCGGGGTAGCCGTTTGGTCCCACCCGGCATCGTCCCACCGCCCTCCGCAGATCATCGACCCTGCACACCGGGTCGTGGCCTACAACTTACCAGGCAGTAAGTTACGGCGGCGTCCGACGTTGCCGCCCGGGCCGTCAGTCGTTCGAGGTGACCCCGGCGTCGCGCGCGAGACCGGCGTCGCCGAAGTGCACGGCGTTCAGCGCGGCCGCGACCGTCGACGCCACCAGAGCGTCGCTCACGTCCCCGAGCGCCGGCAGCAGGGTGCGGAGAAGAAGAGGACCGGTCAGGAGATCGGCGATCTGCTCGACGTCGTGGCCCACCTCGATGTCACCGCGGGTGATCGCCTGCTCGAGCGCGACACGCACCGCCGCCCGCCGCGGCGCCATGACGTCGTCGAGGAGTCGGTTGCGCAGGGTCTCGTTACGAGAACTCTCCTCGATGAGGCCCGGCATCGCCTTGACCACCAGCGGGTCGGTGAAGAAGGCGACCTGCGCCTGCTGGATGCGGGTGAGATCCGTCGGCAGATGGCCGGAATCGAGCAGCGGGTCGAACACGAGCCGCGAACTCATCGCCGCGGAGACGATCTGTGCCAGAGATGCATATCGCCGGTACACCGCAGGTCGGGTGGTGCCCGCCGCTCGTGCGACCGCGTCGATGGTGGTGGCCCCATAGCCGTTCTCGACGACCATCCGTGCCGCCTCGTCGAGGATTGCGTCGTCGATCGACGAATCTCGTGGCCTGCCGGTGTTGACCATCAAACATTACAGACTGTAACGTAACGCGGCATGAGGACGAGAGTAGCAGCGCGGGGGGTCACCTGTCTCGGGGGGCGCTGCGCCCTCGATCGGATGGGGGAGTCCGATGGGTGAGGCCGTGCTGTGGGTGTTGATCATCGTGACGATCGCGGTGTTGACGTCCATCAGTGCGATCACGCTCCTCGTCATCTCGCGACTTCGGGACCCGGGGGGGGATCCCGACGTCGCGGGAGACCAGATCGACTGGCCTCTGCCTTTCGATCTGGCGCCCGCACAGACGCGGGCACTACGCGACTGACGAACGGTTTTTACGTGGGGTATGCCGTTCGTCGGGCAGCACGGAGATTGCTGCACATCGCGTAGTGCCCGCGCGGGCCACGCCTGCGCGGGCATCAGCACCCGCCGCTCGCACGCAGCACTCGCTGCACCGACTCGTCGATCCGATCGCTGCTCAACCGTCCGGTCCGGACGGCGGTGGTCAGGGCCGTGATGACCTCCGGCACCGCCGATGTCGACAACCACAGCGCCAGGTCCGCGCCCGCCTCGATCGCCCGCACCACCGCCTCGGTGATGCCGTAGCGCGCGGAGATCGCGGCCATCCCGCTCAGGTCGTCGGTGAACACCGGCCCGTCGAACGGCCTGCCGCCGTACCCGGTTCCCGTGCGCAGCAACCGCATCGCCGCGGGCGAGATGCTTGCCGGCAGCTCGTCGCCGGTGAGCCCCGGGACGATGAGGTGGCCGACCATGACCCCGGTCGCCGGCGGTCCCGACGGGCCCGGCAGCAGGGTGCGGTAGGGGACGAGGTCGTCGGTGCGCAGCTGCGACAGCGGTGGCGTGCGCACCGTGCCCGTGTGGGAGTCACCGGAACCGTGCCCGTGACCCGGGAAGTGCTTGAACACCGGCATGATCCCGGCGTCGCGCAGTCCGTCGGCGAACGCCCCCGCGTACCGCGCGACCGTCGCGGAGTCGTCGGAGAACGACCGGTCACCGATCACCTCGTCGTCGGACTCGTCGCTGACGTCGGCGTCCGGGGCGAAGTCCACGGTGATGCCCAGCTTCGCCATGCCCTCCCCCGTGCGGCGGGCGACGGCCCGCACCTGCGCCGGCGTGGACGTGCGTGCCAGTTCGCGCGCCGACGGGTTGTCGATGCCGAGGGACGCCAGGCGCGAGACCCGCCCGCCCTCCTGGTCGATGGTGACCAGCACCGGGCGGGGACCCGACCGTGCGATCGACCGCAGCCGGCCCCCCTCGTAGATCGACGCGTCGGTGGTGCTCTGCAGGAAGATGCCCCCGACATGCTGGTCGCGGATGACGCGCTGCGCGTCCGCGGGGCCGGTCACGCCGACGACGAGCAACGAGGCGAGCTTGTCGCGCAACGACATCGCCGCGATCGTCGACGCGCATCGACCCGTGAACCCGGGGACGGCGGCCGACGACGACGGCGCCGAGGACACCGGGACGACCGCGGAGGAGGTCCCGACCGCGGAAGGGGTCGCCTCGACCCCTGCGGGCTGCGTCGTCGAACAGGCGGTGGCGCCGATCGCCACGACGGCGAGCAGGACGGTGCCGGCACGCGAACGGGTCCCCGAGAACATGCCGGGGAGTCTTCCACGCGCCGTCGCGCAACCGCCTGTACGCGGGGCGAACCGGACTATCCTGGCGCGCGGGGGTCGAGAGGAGTTGCCGCCATGACCAGCAGCGTCGATCCCACGTCGGACCTGATCATGATCGCCTACGACGGGTCGGAGAACGCCGACCGCGCCATCGATCACGCCGCCCGCTACCTCGCCGGTCGCCGCGCCGCGGTCGTCACCGCGTGGGAGACCGGGACCCACCAGTCGGCGCGGCTGTCGAGCGCAGCCGGGATGCAGCCGCTGTTCACCCCCGGCGTCGACACCCAGGTCGACGACCTGCTCCGCGAGGAGGCCCACTCCATCGCGGAGGCCGGGGTCGCCCGCGCCCGCAGCGGCGGCCTGGACGCGATCCCCCATCTGGTCGAGGTGACCGGCACCGTGTGGGGCGCACTGGTCGAGGCCGCCGACGATCTCGACGTCGACGTCCTCGTCACGGGCACCCGCGGCGCGTCGGGGATCCGGGCACTGCTGCACAGCAGTGTCGCCGAGGCCGTCCTGCGTCACTGCAGCCGACCGGTGCTGGTGGTACCCGCCCGATGCGCCGAGCGACGACGGCCGGTCGACGCAGGCGCGGATGGTAGCTTGACCCCATGACCGACAACCGCCTCATCGCCGGAGCCGTCGCCGGGATCATGGGCGTCATCGTCGCCATCGCCGTCGTCTTCCTGGGCGGGTTCCTCGCCTCCGACGACACCCCGTCGACCTCGGTCAACAGCTTCAACGCCGACAACGGATTCGTGAAGGGCTCGGTCGACTACGGCACCCGCGACAACGCCGGAGTGCGGAACTGACCTCTGCCACCTCGGTGGCGGAACGCTCGACCGACACGCCGGTGGCGCGCGCCACCGCATCACGCCTCTCCCGCCGCGGGATCGGCCTCATCGCGATCATCTCGGTCGTCCTGTGTCTGCTGCAGGCGCCGGGCCGCATCGCCGCCGACACCAAGCTCGACCTCGCGATCGATCCGAGCGGATTCCTCTCCCGTGCCCTGCATCTCTGGTCGACGCAGGCCCCGATGGGTCAGGTCCAGAACCAGGCGTACGGCTACTTCTTCCCCCACGGCGCGTTCTTCCTCGCCGGTGACCTCGTCGGGCTGCCCGCCTGGGTGACACAGCGGCTGTGGTGGGCGGTGCTGGTCACCGTCGGCGTGGTCGGGGTGGTGCGCCTCGCCGAGGCGCTACGGATCGGATCCCCCGGGTCACGCATCGTCGCCGCGATCGCCTTCGTCATCAGTCCCCGCGTCCTCACCACCCTGGGATCCATCTCCTCGGAGACGCTGCCGATGATGCTGGCGCCGTGGGTGCTCCTGCCGGTGGTCCTCGCCCTGAACCGCGACGACCCACCGCACTCGGTCCGCCGGTTGGCTCTCGGATCCGCCTGTGCCGTCGCCCTGATGGGTGCGGTCAACGCGGTCGCGACCGCGGCGGCGTGCGCCGCGGCGGTCGTCTGGTGGTTGTGTCACACGACGATCCGCGGTCCCGGTGCGTCGCGGTGGCGGCGGTTCACCGCGTGGTGGGCGCTCGGCGCCGTGCTGGCGTGCACCTGGTGGGTCGTCCCGCTGATGATCCTGTCGCGGGTGAGCCCTCCGTTCCTGGACTTCATCGAGTCCTCCCGGGTAACCACGCGCTGGACCTCCCTGGTCGAGGTGATCCGCGGGACCAGCTCGTGGACCCCGTTCGTCTCCCCCGACCGCGTGGCCGGCGCGGTCCTCGTCTCGTCACCCGTCGCCGTGCTCGTCACCGGCGCGGTGGCGGCTGCCGGGCTGGCCGGTCTCGCGATGCGCTCGATGCCCGCGCGGGGTCGCCTGGTCGCCGTCGCGGCCGTCGGCATCATCGTGCTCTGCGCCGGGTTCGAGGGCCAGATCGGTTCGCCTGTCGCCGAGCAGGTCCGCGGCTTCCTCGACGGCCCCGGCGCCCCCCTGCGCAACATCCACAAGTTCGACCCGATGATCCGGCTGCCGCTGGTGCTGGGCATCGCCCACCTGCTGGCGCGGATGCCGTTGCCGGGCACCGTCGATCTGCGATCGGCCGGGCGCGCGTTCTCCCGTCCCGAACGGTCGCGGGCGGTGTCGGCGACCATCGCGTTCCTCGTCGTCCTCGTCGGCGCGGGGTCGGTCGTCTGGACCGGCGCACTGGCACCACGGGGGGCGTTCTCGTCCATCCCCGGGTACTGGCCCGCCGCGGCGACATGGCTGCGCGATCACGCCGGGCCGTCGTCGACCCCGTCACGCGCCCTGGTGGTGCCCGGAGCTCCCTTCGCCTATCAGACATGGGGTTTCACCCGCGACGAGCCGCTGCAACCCCTCGCCGACACGCCCTGGGCCGTCCGCGACGCCATCCCCCTCGTCCCACCCGGCGCCATCCGGGCGATGGACTCGGTACAACGCCAGATCGCCTCGGGCAGGCCGTCTCCCGGCCTCGCGGCGACGCTCGCCGGACAGGGGATCGACTACGTCGTGCTGCGGTCCGACCTGGCCCCGACGACGTCGCGCTCGGCGCGCCCGATCGTGGCCCGACAGGCGCTCACCGGATCCCCGGGACTGCGCGAGGTGGCGCAGTTCGGACCGGAGGTCGGCCCGCGCGACATCCGGGGGGTCGTCGGCGACGACGGCCTCGCACCGCGCATGCGGGCCATCGAGATCTACGCCGTCACACCACCGAGCGGCGCCGGGCGCTTCGACGGGACCGGGCCGTCGCTGGTCGACCTGAACGCCATGCCCCGGGTGATCGGCGGACCCGAGGCGGTGGCGCGCCTGCAGGACCAGGCCGCCCGTGCGGGGGCACCCCCGCTCGGACCCACCCTGCTCGACACCGACGCCCGCCGGGCCGGTCTGCCCGAGCGTCCCGCCGTCGTCACCGACACCCCCGTCGACCGCGAGACCGACTTCGGTCGCGTCGACGACCACAGCTCGGCCGTGCGCGCGCCCGACGATCGGCGCTCGACTCAGAACGCCGTCCCCGACTACCCCGTCGATGGTGCCGGGCTGGTCCGCGGTCAGTGGCTGCTCGACGGCCGACCCGACGAGGTGTCGGTGTCGGCGTCGGGATCGGCCTCCGACGCGACGCAGTTGGGTCAGACGTCCCCGTCGAACTCCCCTGCCGCGGCCTTCGACGGTGACCCGAACACCTCCTGGATCAGCCGCGATCTCGACGCGGCGGTGGGCCAGTGGCTCCAGGTCGACTTCGCCCGGCCCCGCAGCGATCTCGCGGTGACCGTGACCCCCGGCCGGTCCCTCGGTCCGGCGGTCACCGGGCTGCTGGTCTCGACCGCGGCGGGGACGACCGTCGCGCAGGGGATCACGCCGGGACAGCCGGTCACGGTCGTCGCGCCGAGCGGGCCCACCACGTACCTGCAGGTGCGCGCCATCTCGACCGCGACCGGTCGGGCCGGCAGCCAGTTCGCGATCGCCGAACTCCGTGTCCGCGACAACGACGTCGGCCGCGATCTCTCCATCAGCCACCGCACCGTCCTGCCCGAACTCGATGCCGGACAACCGGTCTCGGGGTGGTCGCTCGGCCAGGACGGGTCCCGCACCGACTGCGCTGTCGGGCCCGACATCACCCGGTGTTCGGAGGGTCTCGGCCTCGCCCCGGAGGAACCCGGCCTGTTCGACCGGGTGATCTCGGTGCCGACGGCGACGACGGTCGTCCCGCGGGTGTGGCTGCGCTCCACACCGGGTACCGCCCTCGACGACCTCGTGCGCGACCCCCGGTACGTCAGCGCGACGGGCTCGGCGTCGATCACCGATCCGCGGGCGTCGGCGTCGGCCGTCGTCGACGGTGATCCCGGCACCACCTGGGTCGCGCCCGACGAGTCGACACGCCCGGGTGCCGCGACACCGTCGGTCCGCATCACCCTGCCCACCGCGCGCCGCGTCACCGGGTTGACCGTCACCGTGCCGGAGGGCCGCTACCCCGCCCGACCCACGACGGTGGGGGTCGACCTCGGCACCGGGCGGCAGATCCGGAAGCTCCCCCGCGACGGACACATCGACCTCGATCCCGCGGTGACGGCGTCGGTGACGGTGTCCGTGGTCGCCCACGACGACCTCGTCGACGTGAACAGTCTCGGTTTCGCCGAGACCGCGCCGCCCGGCATCGCCGAGATCCGCCTCGACGGTGCACCGATGGCCACCGCGCCGGCGGACCGCGTGGTGTCCGTGCCGTGTTCGGCGGGCATCGCGATGTCCGTCGCCGGCCGTCGCATCCCGCTGTCGGTGACGACGACCGCACGACGACTCGTCTCCGGTGACGCTGTCGCCGCCGTGCCGTGCGGCGGTGACACCTCCGTCCCACTCGCGGCGGGCAGTCGCAGCGTGACGGTGGCGCCGTCGGAGGCGTTCTCGGTCGACTCGGTGAGCCTGACCGCGCAGACGGCGACCCCCACCACGGACGGGCCCGACACGATGCGGCCCGTCGCCCCGACGACGTGGACCGCCGACCATCGGGTGGCCGACGTCGCGGCCTCCGGGGTCGACCGCGTGTTCGTCGTGCCGGAATCCACCAATCCCGGGTGGCACGCCACCCTCGACGGGCGTGCGTTGCGGGCGGTCACCGTCAACGGTTGGCAGCAGGGGTGGATCGTCCCCGCCGGAGCCGCCGGGGCGGTCACGCTCGACTACCCCCTCGACGGCCCGTACCGGCTCGCGATGCTGCTCGGGTTGATCGCCGTGGCGGTGTTGTTCCTCGCAGCGGCCCTCCCCGACCGCCGTCGCCGCGACGAGGGGGCCGCGCCCACGCCCGTGCACGCCCCGACGGTCGCGATCGTCGGCGCTGCTGCGGTCATGGTCGTGCTCGGTGGCTGGGTCGGCGCGGCCGCGGGCGTGCTGACGGCCGTCGCGACGATCACGCTCCGGCGCCGGAGGCCGCGTGTCGTCCCCGTCGCCGTCGCCGCGATGTTCGGCCTGGGGGTCGTCGGCCTGTCGTGGGGACCCTGGGCGTCGGGTGACCCCTACACGGGGTTCGACTGGTGGGTCACGCTGCCCGCGCTGGTGGCCGTGGCCGGTCTCGCGACGGTGTCGTCGCCGGCGCGGGGGTTCGTCACGCGCTGGGCGTCGCGACGCTCCCGGTCCCGCATGGCCCGCCGCGCCGGGTCCTCGACCAGGCCGTAGCTCGCGGCCGCGACGCCGATGGTGACCAGCACCGTCACGATCCACACCGCCCACATCGCGCCGCCGAAGACGGCGAACCCGAACACCGGGAACACCACCGCCAGCACCGCGAGGTGCCAGATGAAGATCGCATAGGACCACCGACCCAGCGTCTGCATGGCCGTCGACGCCAGGAACCGATGCGGCGCCGGCGACAGGACGAGGGGTGCGAGCAACGCCCACCCGAGCACCGCGCCGATGACCGTCTTCGTCGCGAACTCCCCGTCGGAGACGGCGGCCAGTCCCGACGGGCCGGCGATCGGCGTGCACGCCAGCGCGTACATCCCCACCGCGAGGACACCCATGGGGACGCGACGCGACGACCACCGTCGGAGACGGCCGTCGGTGTCGGAGGCCGCCACCTCGGCGAGTGCGGTCCCGGCCACGAACCACGGCAGGTACCCCGGCAACCACAGGGTCGCCGAGACGCCGTCGGCGAGGGGCAGCCGGGTGGCGACGAATGCCCAACCCAGACTGACCACCGCGACGCCGACCATCACCGGGATCCGCAGGTGGGCCCGCGGGCCGCGGAGCCGGCCGATCGCCCAGGCGAGCAGCGGCAGCACCGCATAGAACGAGACCTCGACCGCGAGGCTCCACATCTGCGTCAACCCCGACACCAACGAATAGGGGACGTAGACCTGCAGGAGCGACAGGTTGGCGAGCCACGTGACGGGTCCGGCACCGCGGGCCGCGGGCACCACGCTGAGCACGACGAGCACCACGACCAGGTACGCGGGCAGGATGCGGACCGCGCGATGCCGCAGATATCGGCCGACCGGCGGCGCCGGCGGTCCACCCCGGGCCGCCGCGGCGTGCGGCCGCCAGAGCAGGAAGCCGGAGAGGGAGAAGAAGAGCGCCACCGCGAGATCGAGCCGGCCCCAGACCGCCCCGGTGACCGAGCCGTCGACCGACCGCGTCTGGAAGGCCACGTGGGTGGTGAGCACCCCGAGGGCGGCGAGCGCACGCATCCCCTCGAGGGCCGGGATGAACCGCGGCGGGCGGAACGGCGAGGTCGGGGCGGGCATCGGCGACGACGCTACCCGCCTGCGACCTGCGGCCGATCGGGGTCGGAGGACCGCGAATCGGACTGGGGTGACTGTTAGTCTCGCTCGCAAGGGCGGAGCACTGCGCCTGCCAGAGATGGCGAGACGACGACCTCGAAGGAGCTTCTGCCATGGCGACAGGCCGGATGTCGGCCCGTGACCTGTTGGGTCCGGTCCTGATCTTCCTCGGCGCGCTGCTCATCGTGGCGGCGATCGCCATGCCCTTCTATCTGGTCGGGCAGCTGCAGAAGACCCCCATGGACACCGACTACACGACGGTGTCCACCTCCCAACGCACCGACGGTGACTCCAGCAGCGACGCGCTCCCGGCGAAGATCCTGAACCGCTGCTCTCTGACCGCGTCGAAGCCGGAGGTGTCGGCCGCGGCGCTGACCCGCCAGCAGCGAGTCGTGGCGGTCAAGCCCGCCGGCGCCGACAAGGTCACCTTCCAGGCCGGTACCTCGACCCGCATCAACCAGGTGCAGATCTCCGGCGAGACCGTCACCCCCAGTGCCGATTCCACCTCCGGCGGCGGCTGCCTCGGCGCGCTGCTGACGGCGACCGTCGACCGTGTGACGACCAACCGCACCAGCGGTGCGGCCGCCCTGTCCGGCGGTGGCAGCTCCGAGGTCCAGCTCGACTCGTCGTCGAAGTCCGTGTCGATCCCGGATCGTCGTGGGCTGCAGTACAAGTTCCCGTTCGACTCGTCGTCGTCGAAGCGCTACATCTACTTCGACCTCGCGTCGCGGACCACGAGCCCGCTCAAGTACGTCGACTCGACCGAGATCGCCGGCGTGAAGGTCCTGCACTTCAGCCAGACGGTCCCCGAGGCCAACCTGGCGCAGCTGCGCGACGCCAACGACTCCACCCCCGCCGGTACCCAGCTGTCGCAGAACGCGTCCTGGTACGGCGGGTTCCCGGGGATCGACAACCGTCAGAAGCTGCCCGCGGACCTCTACCGGACCACCACGCGCGACCTGTACGTGGAGCCCGACAGCGGGACCATCGTCAACGACCGTGAGCGGATCCAGGAGTACTACAAGATCTCCGGGGTCAGCGGTGATGCGCCGCAGGCACTGCGGCAGTACCGCCTGACCAACCTCGACGTGACGTTCGCCTACGACCAGCAGTCCCAGCAGCAGCGTGCGTCCGCGGCGAAGGACCTGTCGTCGCCGATCAAGCTGTACGGCCGTTGGCTGCCGATCGCCTTCGGCATCGTCGGGGCGCTCGCGCTCATCGCCGGGATCATCCTGCTGCTCCGCGGCCCGCGGACGCCCGCCGCGGTGGTCGCCGGTGACGACCCGTACTACCCGGTCGCCACGCCCGACGACGACACCCGGGACGCGCGGGGTCACGACGACTTCCGCGACGCCGACGCGCCCACCGAGGTGCGACCGAACCTCCGCAAGGACGGTGACCGAGGTGCCGGCGGTGGCTTCGCGGCGGGCAGTGGACCCTCCGACGACGACGCGACGCAGCAGTTCCCCCGTGTCTCCGACGACAGCGGTCGTGTCGGGTGGTCGTCGCCGGACGGTCCCGACGCCCGTCGGGATCCCGAGGGCCCCGGTGACTCCGAGACCCGCCCCGACGACCCGTGGCGCCGCCCGAACGGCTGACACCCGGCGTCACCCCCGAACCCCGCCGCCCGCGACCTCAGGTCGCGGGCGGCGGTGTCTTCTCCGGGTCCGGTGTCGTCGCTCACAGACGCCGGCTCCCGCTTGACCGCAAAGTGGTAGTCACTAACACTAGGCAGCGAGCGTCAGATGGTGGCGCATCTCGTCTTCTCTCGCGAAAGGCCTCCTCATGGCGTCCCTTCTCTTCCGGGTGGGTCGGTTCTGCTACCGACACCGGTGGCCGGTCATCGCGGCGTGGGTGTTGGCCCTCGTGGTCGTCGCGTCCCTCGTCGGCGTGCTCAAGCCGACCTTCGCCAAGGACTTCAGCCTCCCCGGCACCGACTCGGGGACGGCGACGTCGCAGGTCGAGAAGTACTTCCCCGAGGTGCAGAAGCAGCAGATGCAGGCGTCGACGAGCGTCCTCGTCGCCGCACCCGACGGGCTGGCGAAGCACACCGCGCAGATCGACAAGTTGGTGGCGGACCTGAAGGGGTTGCCCGAGCTCACCGACTCCGCTGCGATCGTGAACCCGGTCGCGGCGGCACAGGCACGTCCACAACTGGCCGCGCAGGTGCTCGGCGACAACGGCCGCGTCGGTCTGATCCAGGTGCGTCAGGCGATCGAGGTCACCGACCTCAAGGTCGCCGACAAGGAGAAGTTGACGTCGGTCCTGTCCGAGAACCGCGGCGGCGGTCTGGAGGTCGAGGCCACCGGTTCGTTGATGCAGGCCCAGGAGCCGCCGGGCAAGGCCGAGGCCATCGGCTTCGCGGTCGCGTTCGTCGTCATGATCGTCGCGTTCGGCGCGCTGGTCGCCTCGTTCATCCCGCTGATCACCGGTCTCGTCGGCGTCGGTCTGACCATCATGCTGGTGACGCTGGGCGCGGAGTTCCTGTCCATCAACCAGACCGCCACGGCCATCGTCACGATGCTCGGCATCGCGGTCTCCATCGACTACGCACTCTTCATCGTCTCGCGGTACCGGACGGAGCTCCGCAAGGGCGGTGATGCCGCCGATGCCGCGGGGCGTGCGGTCGGCACCGCCGGCTCGGCGGTCGTGTTCGCCGGCCTGACCGTCGCCATCGCCGTCGTCGCGCTCACCGTCATCGGTATCCCGCTGATCACCCAGATGGGTTCGGGCGCAGCGATCGCCGTCGGCGTCGCCGTGCTCGGCGCACTCACCCTGATCCCCGCGCTGCTCGGTGCGGTCCGACGCTTCGCGTTCACCCCGCGGATCCCGTGGATCAAGCACGCCGAGGCCACGCCCGACTCGAACCCGCTCGGCGTGCGGTTCGGGAAGATGGTGGTCAAGCGCCCGCTGCCGTTCATCATCGTCGGTCTCGCGGTGTTGGCGATCGCCGCGATCCCGGCCACCAAGATGGAACTGGGCCTGTCGTTGAGCAACGACGACGAGGCCGCGGCACAGTCGTTGCTGCAGCGCGGTTTCGGTCAGGGCATCAACGGCCCGTTGCTGGCGGTGGTGCACTCCGAGGACGGCAAGCCGGTCGCGGCGATCGCGCAGCAGACCGTCGACCACATCAAGACCCTCGGTGACGTCGCGAACGCTCGTGCGCTGCAGTCGATCCCGAACCAGGCCGGTGACACCGCCCTGATCACGGTGACCCCCACCAGCGCACCCGCCGCCGAGGCGACGCACACGTTGATGGAGAACATCCGGGACTTCGGCCCCACCGTCGAGAAGGCCGGCGCTGAACTGCACGTCGGCGGTCAGACGGCCATCACCTCGGACCTGTCGGCCAAGCTGAACTCGGCGCTGATCCCCTATCTGATCGTGGTGGTGGGCCTGGCGTTCCTGGTGATGATCGGCGTCTTCCGATCACTGTGGGTGCCGCTGCTGGCCACCGTCGGCTTCCTGTTCTCGGTCGCCGCGACCTTCGGGCTGACGGTCGCGATCTTCCAGGAGGGGACCTTCGGCCTCGTCAGCCACCCACGCGAGATCCTGTCGTTCCTGCCGATCTTCGGGATCGGCGTGGTGTTCGGCCTCGCGATGGACTACCAGGTGTTCCTGGTGACACGGATGCGCGAGGAGTTCGTCCACGGGCTCACCACGAAGGAGGCGATCATCGCCGGCTACCGGCATGGCGCACGCGTGGTGACATCTGCCGCGATCATCATGATCAGTGTGTTCGCCGCGTTCATGCTCGCGCCGGACACGACGTCGAAGATGATCGGGTTCACCCTGGCCGCCGCGGTCCTGTTCGACGCCTTTGTCATCCGCATGATGGTGGTGCCCGCGTGTATCGCGCTGCTGGGTGACCGGGCGTGGTCGCTGCCGAAGTGGCTGGACCGCTTCGTCATCGACTTCGACATCGAGGGGACCAAGGTGATCGATCGCGGTGTGCCGGACGCCTCGGCGCGGACGACGGCGGAGGCAGTGGGGTCCGCCCGGTGACCGTCGCGGGGCAGGACCGCCCGGGTGGCTTGCGGGAACGCAACAAGCGGCGCACCCGCGCCGCCATCCGGGCGGCTGCCCTGCGGCTCTGCCTCGAGCAGGGGTTCGCCGCGACGACGGTGGAACAGATCGCCGCGGAGGCGGAGGTCTCGCCGACGACGTTCTTCCGCTACTTCCCGTCGAAGGAGGACGTCATCATCACCGACGACCTCCTCGAGGACCGACCGCCGATGTTCGTCGGCGCGCCCGCCGGGATGTCCGCGTTCGACCTCGTGCGCTGGGAGGTCCGCAACCTCTTCGAGTGGTCCGCGGGCGACGAGTGGGCCGGCAACCCGGACCGGGCACGACTGATCCGCGCCGACCCGGTGCTCAAGGCGGCGCAGCAGGACCTGTTCGAACGCCGGATCGGGGAGGGCACGCGTGTTCTCGCCGAGTACCTGGGGCGGCCTCTCGACGACTTCGGGGTCCGCGTGTTCCTCGGCGCGGTGACCGGTGCCATCAACCAGGTGGTGGACCCCGAGGACGACCCCGAACCCGACGTCGCGCTGCAGGCCGTCATGGACGTCCTGGACCTGTTGGAGCGCGGGATCCCGTTGTGAGTGCGACGCACTGATCGCGGCGGGCTGGTAGACGTGGAGGGGACGGCGCTACAGCCCCCGGCCTCGTCGCAGGAGATGTCGTCCACCGACGTCCACCATCGCCGACACAGAGCCGGAGCCGTCCCCATGCCGTCAGTCGAACGCACCTTCTCCACCACCGCACCCCGATCGTCCGTCGTCGAGTACCTCGCCGACTTCTCCCACGCCGAGCAGTGGGATCCCGGGACCCAGCGGTGCACGCGCAACGACGACGGACCCGTGCGCGTGGGGTCGTCGTGGCACAACGAGTCGCAGATCGCGGGCGTCAGCACGGAGCTGACCTACACGCTCACCGAACTGACGGACAGTCGCATCGTCCTCGTGGGTCGCAACGAGACCGCCACGTCCACCGAGACGATCACCGTCGCCGACGTCACCCAGGACGGCGGGGCCGGGAGCACCGTCACCTACCACAACGACGTCGAGCTCAGCGGTGCAGCGAAGCTGGCCTCACCGGTGGTGAAGGTCCTCTTCGAGAAGCTCGGCAACGACACCGAGAAGAAGCTCGTCGAGGTCCTGGACGCGTTGCCCGCGGCACACGGTGGCTGACGCGGCACGCACGCCGTCCGCGGCCCGCCACGACGTGGTGATCCTCGGCGGTGGCAACGCCGGGATCGCCGTCGCCGCCCACCTCCGACGGCGGGGGATCAGCGACGTCGCGATCGTCGAGCCGTCGAGGACGCACACCTACCGCCCGCTGCTGTCGTACGTCGGCGGAGGTGAGGCGTCGATCGCCGTCGCCCAGCGGTCCCAGGCCGCGGTGACACCGTCGGGGGTCACGTGGATCCGGCGATCGGTCGTCGAGATCGTCCCCGGTACCGGCGACGACGAGCACACCGTGGTGTGCGACGACGGTCGGCGGGTGCGCTGCCGCGACCTCGTCGTCGCCACGGGCCTCGTCCCCGATCACGATGAGCTGCCCGGCGTCACCGCGGCGCTGACCACGCCCGGTGTGGTGAGCAACTACCTGGACGCGGCCACGCGGACCTGGACCGGCATCCGCACGCTCGGACGCACCGGCGGCCACGCCGTGTTCACCCTCCCCCGTCCACCGGTGAGCTGTTCGGCGACGACGCTCAAGCCCCTCTTCCTCGCGCTCGACCAGTGGCGCGACCACCACGCCTCGGTGTGGACGACGCTGCTCGTCGACCGTCCGACGCTCACCGGTGTCGACGATCTCGACCGCACCATCCGACGGGCTCTCGACGACCGCGGCGTCCGCGTCCGGTACGACACGGCCGTCGTCGGGCTCGATCCCGACGCCCGCCGCATCACCGCCCGGACGTCGACCGGCACGCAGGACTCCCTCGACTACGACCTGCTGCACCTCGTCCCGCCGTATCGCGCCGGCACACAGATCGCCGACGCCGGTCTCGCGTCCGACCACGCGGGTCTCGTCGACGTGGACCCGGAGACGTTCGCGCACAACCGGTTCCCACGGGTGTGGTCGCTCGGGGACTGTGCGGACCTCGGCACCGACCCCTCCGGTGGGGCGCTGCGCAAACAGGCCCCGGTGTGCGCGCACAACATCCGCGCCGCTCGGCGCGGCGAGTCGCCACAGAGGTACGACGGGTACACCGTCGCCCCGGTCACCCTGAGCCGTCACCGGGCCATCCTCGGCGAGTTCGACCGCACACGCGCGCTGACGACGTCGCTGCCGGCGTTCCTCTCACCGCTGAGACCCCGACTGCTCATCTGGGCGTTCGACCGCTATGCCCTGCCGCAGATCTACTGGCGTCTCATCCTGCGCGGCCTGGCCTGACCTCGCCTCTCGCCTCGGTCGACACCCTCCTCGGCCCTCTGTGAGCGTTCCCATAAGCGGGAATCGCGCAGGACCCGTCCGGACCGTCGTCGGCGACGAAGACCCGATGACGTCATCGTGCTCGAGCGCACGGCGTCGAGACCACGATCCGCGGCGTCCACGTCGCGAGACATCAACGACAGGAACACCTCTCATGAAGATCTCGTACCGCAAGGCTGTCATCGGCGCAGCGATCGCCGCTGTCGCCATCCTCCCCGCAGCCGCCTGCTCCAGCGACGACTCGTCGTCGGGCTCGTCGACGTCGTCGTCGGCGTCCGCCCCGGAGTCGTCGGCTGCGCAGAGCACCCCGGCCCCGCTCGCCACGGTTCCCACCCTCACCGGGCGTGACACCGCTGTCGCCCTGGACTCCGGCTTCACCGGTGCGCTCACCACCCTGAAGCTGACCCCGGGTGTCGTGGGAGGGGCCAAGCTCGAGAACGGGTCGCTCGTGTTCCCGATCACCGGCGGCAACGTCACCTACTACAAGCCCGGCTCCATCCAGCCGTACGTGCAGGGCATCATCGACCACCAGGGCGCAGGGTTCTCCCTCACCGGTGGCGGCAAGACCGTCGACATCACCAACCTGACCATCGACCCGGGCACCTCGAAGCTCATGGCCGACGTCAGCGTCGACGGGAAGGTCGCTGCGCCACAGGCGGTCGTGTTCGATCTCGACGGCAGCACCCTGAAGCCGCTGCAGAGCAACCCCGACGGCACCGCGGTGCTCGAGGGCACCCGTGTGCTCATCTCGCCGACGGCCGCGGGCCTGCTGAACCAGACCTTCAACACCGATGCGGTCAAGGCCGGTCTGCTGGTGGGCATCGCGAAGATCACCATCAACACCAAGTGATGTGCGCCGGCCTGAGCCGGCAGTGACGCACCACGACGACGGCCGCCGGGCAGGACCCGGCGGCCGTTGTCGTGGTCAGAGGTCGGTCATCGCGCGTTCGGTCCGATGTCGAGGAGCTGCTCGAAGAACCCGCCGATACCCACGTCGCGGTCGACCAGATGGACCTCGAGGATCCAGTGGCACGTCAGGCCCGCGCGGTCTCGGCGTCGCATCGGTTCCCGCGAACCGGGCGCGATGTAACTGCCGACCTCACTGCCCGAGATGTGCTTGTGCGGGAACTGCCCGACGAGATGCCCGGCGATGCTCCCGCCGAACTCCCATCCCGCGTCGGCCGCGAGTCGGCACACATGGTCGTACAGCTGCTCGCCGGTGATGTCCTCGGTGGCGGCGAAATGGTCACGCGCGCCGTCCCACACGGTCTGCACCGACGCGGCCAGCGCATGCTTGCGCGCATCGTCGCCGACGACATAGGTACGACCGAGGTCGGCCTCCCACTGTTCGAGCACCGGCCCGAGATCGAGGAAGACGATGTCGTCCTCCGCGATGTCACGGTCCGGGGGGTTCTCGCTGTACGGGTGCAGTGTGTTCGGACCGGCACGGACGATCCGCTTGTGCCAGAAACGATCCACGTCGAACATGTCCGCCGCGAGGTCGCGGACGGTGTCGCTCGCGGCCCTCTCGGACACCCCCGGCCGGAGGATCCCGCGGGCGACGACGGCGTCGAACAGCTCGACGGCTCGGGCCTCGGCCGCGATGAGCTGCTGCGCACGGACCTCCTCGTCGGTCTCGACCGCCACGCCCGCGGGGTCCGTCACTTCACCAGCGGGGCAAGCGTCTTCGCGGTCAGCTCGACGATCCCGGGCACGTGACCGTTGGTGATGCAGTTGACCAACACACCGTCGATGCCGTGGCCGTCGACCTTCGGGTCGAGGATGCGGCGCTGCACCTGCTCGGCGACGTCGTCGGGTGTACCACAGAAGTGGCGTGCCGTCGCCGCGGACCGTCCGGCCTCGTCGAGGCTGTCGAGGTCGACGCCCGTCTTGCGGAGGAACTGCTTCTGCAGATCCCGTGCGGTGTCGCCGTTCTCGTCGATGATGACGAACGCGAGGTAGCTGGTCTCCAGCGACGCGCGATCACGTCCGGCCTCGTCGCAGCGGGCGGCGAGTGCCTCGAGCTTGCGGGGGATCTCGTCGTCGCCGCAGATGATGTTGAGGTGGTCGGCGTGGCGGGCGGCGAGACCGAAGGTCTTCTTCTCGCCACCACCGCCGAGCATGATCGGCAGGTCGTCACGGATGCGCGGCTCGTTCAGCGTGCCGTGCGCCTGGTACCACTTGCCGTCGAGCTCGGGATGTCCTCCGCGGAGCATCGGTTCGATGATGCCCAACGCCTCCTCGAGACGTTCGAAACGCTCGGTGAAGGTGCCGAACTCGTAGCCCATCTGCTGGTGCTCGAGCTCGTACCACCCGGCGCCGAGAGCCAGCACCGCGCGCCCGTTGCTGACCAGGTCCAGCGTCGTCACCGTCTTCGCCAGCATCGCCGGGTTCCGATAGGTGTTGCCGGTGACCAACGTCGAGAGCTGGATGCTCTGCGTCGCCGAGGCGAGCGCGCCGAGGAGTGTGTACGCCTCGAGCATCGGCTCCTCGGGGGCACCAATCCCGGGGAGTTGGTAGAAGTGGTCCATCACGAGAACGGTGTCGAACCCGCTGCTCTCGGCCTCGCGGGCCTGGGCGATGACGGTCGGGACGATGTCCGCGGCCGAACCGGGGTAGGTGAAGTTGGGGATCTGGTAACCGAGGCGGATGCTCACCCGATCCACACTAGGCCCGTGGGCCCCGGCGTGACCGGGAGTCGGATCAGCTCCCGAACGGGCTGACTCTCGGGGTCGCGACGGGGTACGCCTCGACGCGCATGACGACCGATCCGGCGCAGGGTCCCGACGCGATGTCGGTCCGCCACGACCCGGCGAACGTCCCGCCCGGCTGCGGTGTGTAGTACGCGACCGAGTGCGCCGGCGCGTACACCTTGGGCTTGCCGGGACCCATGTAGCAGTCCCACTGCCAGTCGTAGACGTGGACCCAGCTGGTCCCGTCGAAGGTGTAGCGGGCGGGCTGCGGGAGGGTCGCGTTCGCCGGCGCAGGACCCGAGATGACCGTGGCGGTGCACGTCTCGCCGACGCACACCGTCTGGAACCGGTAGACATCGGAGAAGTCGGGCTCGTGCTGTGTGGCGGCGAGGCTGGTCCCGGACTTCGTCGCCGCGAACCGCTTCAGCGACCAGTCACCGTTCCAGGCGGGTTGAGCCGCGCTCGCGGGCCCCGTCCCGGCCACCGCGGCGACGAGCAGTCCCAGCACGATCACGATCGTCGTCCGCATGAGTGCAGTAGACGCGCTCCCGTCCTGGATGTCCAGTGTGTCCGGGTCGTCCTCAGATGAGGTGGGCCAGCTGATCCATGAGTGCCGCACGGTTGCCGGCGACCTCGGAGTCCCGCAACGCGCGGGCGTCGTCGACGACGATCTCGTCGTCGTCCTTGCCGAGGAGGTCCATCACCTCGGCGACGAACGCGTCGAGTGGCATCGCCCACTCCGCGCTCGACTGGCCGGCGAAGATCTCGGTCTGGACGGCCGGCGGCACCAGTTCGCGTACACGGACGCCGGAGTCGCGCAGCTGGATCCGGAGGGAGTCGGTGAAGGCGTGCACGAACGCCTTGGTCGCCGAGTAGGTCGGCATCGGCGCGAGCGGCGTGAACGCCAGTCCCGACGACACGGTGACGATCGTGCCCGAGCCCATCTGCGCGAGGTGCTCGGTGAACGCGCCGACGAGTCGCACGGTGCCGAGGATGTTCGTGGTGACGATCCGCTCCGCCGTGTCGACGAAGCCGCTCGTGGTGAGGTCCTCCGGCTCCGCGAAGCCGGCCATCGTGATCAGGGTGTCGGTCTGCGGGAACCGGTCCAGGACGTCGGCGGTGGCCGCCGCGATCGAGGCGGGGTCGGCGACGTCGACGACGACGGCCTCGATGCCGGGGTGCTCGGCGGCGAGCTCGTCGAGCAACCCGCGCCGTCGACCGCCCGCGATGACGGTGTTGCCCGCCTGGTGCAGCGCGACGGCGAGTGCACGGCCGATGCCCGACGTGGCGCCGGGGATGACGATGGTGCGTCCGGTCATGTCCATGATGTCCTCCTCTGGTGCCGGGCTCCGATGTCCCGGCGGTGACACCAGTCGACCGTCGGCGGTGACGCTGAGGAAGGCACAGTCGATCGGGGGACCGTCGGTCCCTGGATACGCGGCGCAGGCGCGGACATTCTGGTGACGACCACGAGACGACCGGAGGTGGCGGTGGACCGCGCAGGACTGGCCGAGTTCCTGACCCGCAGGCGAGAGGCCCTGCAACCCGAGGACGTCGGGTTGCCGCGGGGTGAGCGGCGCCGCACGCCCGGGCTGCGCCGGGAGGAGGTCGCGATGCTGGCCGGCATGTCGACCGACTACCTGTCGCGACTCGAGCAGCAGCGCGGGCCGCAGCCGTCGGATCAGATGCTGACCGCCCTCGCCCGCGCGCTGCACCTGTCGCTGGCCGAGCGTGACCACCTCTTCGCGCTCGCCGGTCACACCGCGCCGCAGCGTCTCTCGCGGGGTGACCACGTACCACCCGGCCTGCTCCGGATCCTCGACCGCCTCGGCGACACCCCGGCGATGGTGGTGACCAGCGCCGGCGAGACCCTGGTGCAGACCCGTCCCGCGACAGCCCTGCTCGGCGACGAGACGCGACACTCCGGACTCGCGCGCAGCGTCGTCTACCGGTGGTTCGCCGTCCCCGGTGCGCGCGGCCGGGTGCCCGCGGCCGACCACGACCACCACACCCGCGCCCACACCGCGCGACTGCGCCGGGCGGTCGCCGTCGAGGGTGACTCCTCGCGCGCGGCGGAGATCAGCCGCGCCCTGCTGGCGGAGTCGGCGGAGTTCCGCGCGGTGTGGGAACGCCACGACGTCGACGTCGCGCTGGACACCACGAGCAAGCGGATCGACCACCCCGAGCTGGGGGTGGTGGAGGTCGACTGCCAGACGCTGACCGATCCCGACCAGGGCCTGTCGTTGCTGGTGTACACCGCGACGCCGGGCAGCGAGAGCCACGAGAAGCTCGCGATGCTCGCGGCGGTCAGTCCGGTGTGACCGGGTGCGGCGTCAGCCGCATCGTCACCGCGACGGTCGCCGCAGCGGACACGACCGCGCAGGCCGCGGCGATCGTCGCGAGGCTCAGGACGGAGTGCGCCGCGGCGAGGATCACGACGACCTCGACGGCCAGCACCACCCACGGGATGGTCGCGACGCGGGTCCGGTTGCGGGCGATCGCGGCGAGCAGCGCGACCTGCAGGACCGCCATGGCCCCGCCGGCGATCGCGAACAACCACAACAGGCCCGCGACGGGCCGGTAGTCGGTGCCGATGACGATCGGGACCAGCGGGCCGCCCACGGCGGCACCGATCGAGGTCACCGCCGACAGGCCGAGCAGCACGAGGACCGCGCCCCGCAGCGCGGCCGCGGACCGTTGCGCGTCGGCGAGGCGCGGGAAGACGACCAGACCCACCGCCTGGGGGAGCCAGTAGGCGACCTTCGCGGCGACGGTGCCGAGCGCGTAGACGCCGGAGTCGTTCTCGCTGAGGACCACCCGACTCAGCAGCAGGTCGATCGAGGTCGCGGTGACCAGCACCAGCTGCACCTGCGAGGCGTGCATCACCGATCGCGCGGACAGTCGGGGCAGCCCGGCGTCGTCGGTGTGGGTGACCAGCGACCGCACCTGGGACACGACGAGCCCAACGGCGGCGACAGCACCGATCATGGTGGCCAGCAACGCCGACGAGGCCTGGCCGCCGAGCGCGAGGGCGATCAGCGGCGGCACGGTTCGCGCGACGCCGACGAGCCCGATCACCCAGGCGAGCGCCCGGAAATGCTGGTGGCCCTGCAGGATCCCCTGCCCCACCGAGATGATCACCAACAGCGGCGCGACTGTGAAGGCGGCGGCGGTCGCGGGCAGACCCGTGTGCGCGATGGTCATGAACGGGACCACCGCGATCGCAGCGATCACCGCCACGGCGACGGCGGTGATCCCACCGAGCCGCACCAGCGACCGCGTGGACCTGCCGGCCACCACCTCGCGCGCGGTGACCGCCTGGACGGCGAGCGCGGGGACACCGAGCACCAGCGTCGCCTGCAGCAGGACGGCGAACTCCCCGTACTGGTCGGGTGAGAGCCACCGCGACGCGGGCAGGTGCACGAAATAGGCGCAGACGTTCGCGACCATCGACCCGACGGCCACCTGTCCGACCGACGAGGCCAGCGACCCCGACGCCGCCGCCGCACGGGGGCGTCGTCGAAGCCAGGTGGTCACGGCGTCGAGTCTCCCAGGTCGCGCTAGGGTCGCCGACCATGGGCCGCAGGGGCGCCGGCGGGGCGATATGGGCGGCGTCGGGGGCCCTGTCCGCGCTGATCGTGGCGCCGCTGTGGTCGGGCGGGTACCTCCTCTACCGCGACGCCGTCTCGACGCCGCGCGGCCACGTGACCGACACCGCCCTGGGCCTCGGCGACCTCCCCGCCCGCGCGGTGCCGCAGGACTGGGCGGTCGCCGTCCTGTCGCACGTCGTCGACGGCGGGCTCGTCGTGGTGGCACTGACGACGCTCGCACTCGTCCTGACCGGCGCCGGTGCCGGTCGGCTCGCGCAGCGACTCCTCCCCGCTGCGGGGACGCCCGGTGCGATCGCGGCGGTGGCGGTCGCGGTGTGGAATCCCTTCGTCGCCGAGCGGCTGCTGCAGGGGCAGTGGAGTCTGCTGCTCGGCCTCGGTGCATTGAGTTGGATCGCCCTGGCCTGTCTGGACTGTCGCGAGACCGGCGGGGTGGCGTCGTGGCTGCGCCTGGCCGGCTGGTGCGCGGCCGCGGCGCTGACACCGACCGGTGGCCTGATGGCAGCCGTGCTGGTAGTCGCGGTGGTCGTCGTACCGACCGTCGCGCGGCGGCGGATCCGCCCGACGGCGTCCGCGGCCGCAGCCGTTGCTGTCGCGAACCTGCCGTGGGTGACGGCATCGATCCTGGCGGGGGCGTCGACCACCTCCGATCCCGGCGCGGTCGCGGTGTTCGCCGCCCGCGGCGAGCCCGGGCTGGGCACGCTCGGGTCCCTGGCCGGGCTGGCCGGGATCTGGAACGCCGACGCCGTGCCCGGCAGCCGCACGATCGGCTGGGCGGGCGTGGCCACCGCGTGCCTGCTGCTGGTCGTCGCCGTCGGGATCCCGGTGCTGTGGCGTCGTCGGCGGACACCGCTGATCGTCGAGTTGTCGGTGGTCGCCGTGGTCACGCTGGTGCTGTGCGCGCTCGCTGCGACGGGCCCCGGCCGATCGGCGCTCGGCGGTGTCGTCGATGTGGTCCCCGGTGCCGGGCTGCTCCGCGACACCGGGAAGTTCGTCGCACTCGCCGTCCCCGTCTACGCGGTGGCCGCCGCGGCTGCGGTGCAGCTGGTCGGTCGCTGGATCCCGCGTGGCGCGGCGGCGGGCGTCGCGGTCCTGCTCGTCGTGGCCCCGCTGCCCGACTTGGCGTGGGGCGTCGGCGGGGCGGTCCGCACCGTCGACTACCCGCAGGACTGGCGCGTCGTCGCCGAGGAGATCCCGGCGGGGTCGGGAGACGTGGTCACCGTCCCGGCGGGCACCAACAGGAGGTACGCGTTCACCGGCGGCGCGGTGTCCCTGGACCCGGCGGCACGGCTGCTGCGGGTCCCGGTGCTGGCGGGTGGGTCGTTGATCGTCGACGGTCGGACCGTGGATGCGCCGGATCCCGGATCGCGGGCGGCTCTCGCGGATCGCGTCGTCGCCGACGGCGGTACCGCAGCCGACCTCGCCCGGCTCGGCGTGGGGTGGGTGCTCGTCGAGGAGCCCGCGCAAGCCGCTCGGTGCGGTGCCGTGACGGTGAGCGGACTCCGGTGCGTCCACGACGGCGTCGACCTGGCGCTGCTGCGCGTCCCTGATCCGATCGTCGTGCGCGCGAGCACCGTGTCGCGATCGCTGTCCTGGGCCGCGCACCTGGTCTGGGTCGCCACGATCGCCGCCGGAATCGCCGCGGGGGCACGGCGTCGGCTGGTCCAATGGCGAGATGCCCGACGCTGACCTCCCGACCCCCGCCGACGACGTCGCCGCCATCACGCGGTTGAAGTACCGCTACCTGCGGACGTTGGACACCAAGCGGTGGGACGAGTTCGCCGACACCCTGACCCCGGACGTCACCGGCAACTACGGGGCGCAGCTCGAGTTCGCCGACCGCGACGCTCTCGTCGAGTTCATGCGGTCGTCGCTGGGGTCGGACGTGATCATCACCGAGCACCACGCCGGCCACCCGGAGATCGACGTCGACGGTGACACCGCGACGGGCCGCTGGTACCTGCAGGACCGGGTGATCGCGGCGAGCCTGAACTTCATGCTGTTCGGGGCCGCCTTCTACGACGACACCTACCGTCGCACCGCCGACGGGTGGCGGATCTGCCGGACCGGCTATCAGCGCACCTACGAGGCGACGCTGTCGCTGGCCGACGTGCCGAGCTTCTCCCTCTCGACGGGACCCGCGATCCTCCTGCCGGACGCGGCCGCGCCCAGCACCGACAGCACGGCGTCGGCTGTCGCGGGCCAGGAGTAGTCGGCGACACGGTCACGTCCCGCGGCGCCGAGGTCCTCGCGCCGCGCGCGATCGGTGAGCAGGTCGCCCGCAGCGGCCGCGAGGTCGTCTGGGGTGTCGACGAGGAGCCCGGTGACGCCGTCGACGACCGAGTCGGTGAGACCGCGCGACGAGCGATAACCGATGGTGGGGACGCCGTGCTGCGCGGCCTCGATCACCGCGAGACCCCACCCTTCGGTCCGCGACGGCATCAGGTGCACGTGCGCGCCCGACAGGATCCGGTGCTTGGTCAGCTCGTCGACGTGGCCGTGGAACGTGACGTGGTCGCCCACCCCGAGCTCGGTCGCGACGGCCCGCAGACGCGGCGCCCACCATCCGTCGCCGACGATGTCGAGGTGGACGTCGGGCATCGCGACACGCAGTCGGGCGACAGCGGCGAGCGCGTCCTCGATCTGCTTGTGCGGCACCAGTCGCGACACCACACAGAGGCGGTGTCCGGGGGTCGCGACGTGGCCGCGCACCTCGGCGGGGATGTCGTCGGCACCCGCGCGCACCACGGCGACGCGAGCACGGTCGACGCCGAGCAGGAGAAGATCGGCCGCGGACGGCTCGGACACCGTCAGGTACTGGTGACGACGGTGCACGCGGGGTGACAGCCACGACTCGATGAACCAGCCGACGGTCCCGAGCGCGCGTCCGGCGACCGGCCACTGCGCCTTGTGACAGTGGTGGACGAGGACGACGACCGGCGCGCGGGTGGCGAGCCGCGCGAAGAACGGGATGCCGTTCTGGGTGTCGACGACGACGTCGGGTCGGATGCCTTTCAGCGGACCGAGGCCGAGGCGTCCGGACGCGATGGCCACGAGCGCCCGCGGGTACACGCTGAGCCGTCCGCCCCCGCGGGAGATGCGGACACCGTCACGGACCTCGTCGCGGGCGGCCCCCCGGTACCCGGCGGTCCGGAGGGTGACCCGGATCCCGCGGCTCGCCAGCTCGGAACCGACGCGTTCCAGGTAGCGCTCGCTGCCGCCGCCCTGCGGGTGTCCGGTGTCTCGCCAGCACAGCAGCAGCACCTCGCGGACGGTGGGTTCGGGCGACACGCCGCCCACTCTAGGGTGTGGCGTGTGGTTGCCCCCGGACTCGCGCGACTGGCCCGCCGGGCCACGCTGCGGCGCGCCGCGGGCCTGCTGAACGACTTCCGCTACGAACAGCCCGACCCCGACCGCTTCTACTCCGCACTGGCCCGCGACTCCGTCGAGCTCATCGACGACCTGCACCCCGACGGCCTGTCGGGTGCGGGTGTCCTCGACGTCGGCGGTGGCCCCGGCTACTTCGCTGAGGGGTTCGCGTCCCGCGGCGCGCGCTACGTGTCCGCCGAGCCGGACCCCGCCGAGCTGCACGCGGCCGGGCTCCCCCACCGCGCCACGGTGCGCGCGTCGGGGATGGCGCTCCCGTTCGCCGACGAGTCCTTCGATGTCGTGTTCTCGTCGAACGTGGTCGAGCACGTGGCAGATCCGTGGCGGATGTGCGCCGAGATGCTGCGGGTGACCCGCCCGGGCGGCACGACGGTCATCAGTTACACGCTCTGGTACGGACCCTTCGGCGGGCACGAGATGGGCCTGACGCACTACCTGGGTGGTCACCGTGCCGCCCGCCTCTACACGCGGCGTCACGGACACCCACCGAAGAACCTGTTCGGCACCAGTCTCTTTCGCGTGACCGCGGCCGACGGACTGCGGTGGGCCGCGACCGTTCCCCCGTCGACGGCCGTCCTCGTCGGCGCCTTCCCCCGCTATCTCCCGTCGTGGATGTGGCGGGTCATGCGCGTGCCGATTCTGCGAGAACTGTTGGGCAGCAACCTGGTTCTGGTGTTCCGCAAGTCCCGCTGACTCCGACAGACGAGTTGTCCACAGGCGGGGCGGCGCGTATGGGTCTTGTCGGTGGGCGACCGTACAATCGAACACATGAGCGAGACGGCAACCTTCGACACCTCGGGTGTGGTGGCGTCGTTGGCTGCCGACTCGGCGCTCCCCGCTCATGAGTTGGTGGAGGTTCTGTCGCATTGTCGGGCGATCACCTCGTCAGCCGACTATCGGATGCTGTGTGCCGCGTCGCTCATCCACGACGAACGGTGCGAGGACTATCTGGTGTCGGTCGCCGAACACGACTCCGGGCAGCGGGAGTCGCTCGACGAACTGCTCGCCGCGGGGATGGACCATCTCGCCGGACGCGACCCCCGAGCCGAATACGGGCCAGATGGGTTGGAGCGTGCGACCGCTGAGGTCGGTGCCGTCCTGAACGTGCCGGCGTCGAAAGCGCGGGAGTACATCGTCGCCGGGGACACCGCCCGGTACCGGTTGGTGTTCACCGCACAGGCGTTGGCGGTAGGTCGTATCGACCTGGCGGGGTTCCTGCTGATCTGTGGTCGCACGAAACTCGTCGTCGATCCCGAGCTGGTCAAGATCGTCGACACCCACATCGCCCAGGCCCTGTTCGAGCGGCCACCACTGTCACGAGCCCGGCTGATCGCGATGGTCGATCGCATCGTCGCGATGATCGACCCCGACGCACTGGTCCGGCGCCGGGAGCGTGTCCACGCTGACCGCGACGTCACCATTCGTCCCGACCGCTTCCAGCCCGGCGCCTCCCGCGTCACCGCCACACTTCCCGACATCGATGCCACCGCCATCGACACCCGCCTGTCGGCGATGGCCGGTGCGGTCCACACCGGCGACCCACGGAGCCGGGCGCAACGGCGCGCCGACGCGCTGATCGCTCTCGCCGCCGGGGTGGATCACCTCGTGTGCGGCTGCGATGCCTGCACCACCGATGTCGATGTCGACCCCGTGCCGACCGATGCCCCTGCCGCTCAGCCGAGCACACCTGCTGTGGGTCCGGCGCGACCGATGTTTCACATCGTGGCGAACCTGTCGACGCTGCTCGGACACGATGACGACCCCGGATACCTCGACGGCCGCGGGATCATCGACGCCGACACCATGCGCGCACTGTTCGCCGACGCCGAGCGGGAGTTCCTGCGCTGCGACGACCCCGCACCGGCCGCCTCAGCAGCGTCGACCTATGTCCCGTCGAAGAAGCTGGCCGCGCTGATTCGGTGCTCGGAGCTCTGCTGCACCTTCCCGGGTTGCTCAGCACCGGCATGGAACGTCGACCTCGACCACACCACCCCGTTCGACCACCACAATCCAAATTCCGGCGGCCAGACGACCCGGGACAACCTGAAACCACTGTGCCGGTTCCACCACCGCACCAAAACGTTCGACAAACGGTGGCGCGACTACCAGACACCACTCGGCGAGGCGTTCTTCGAATCCCCCACCGGACACATGTTCCTCGGCAACGCCTACACCGCCGTCGACATCTTCCCCGCCCTCGGACCACCCAAAAAACCCGAGAACCACCCCGCGAGAACCACACTCGCAAACCGACGCGACACAGAACGCGCCGCACACCTGCGCGCCATCGAACGCGCCGAGGACGCCGACCCACCGCCCTTCTGAGCGCCGACGCAGCTACAGGGCCTCACGGCCGTCGGTGTACCGAGCCCCCCACTCGTTCAGCCATGCGACGGCCGGGCGCAGTGTGTCGCCGAGCTCCGTCAGGGAGTACTCGACCCTCGGTGGCACCTCCGCGAACACCTCTCGGCGAACGATGCCGTCTGCTTCCAACTCGCGCAGCTGGCGGGTCAGAACACGGGGGTTGACCGGGCCGACAGCCCGCCCGAGTGCGCCGAACCGCATCGGTCCGTCCAGCAGGTTCTTGACCACGGTGAGCTTCCACGAGCCTCCGACCACCGCGACAGCGACCTCGACGGGACACACCTGCATCGCCGACACGACGGCTTTGCGCATCGCTCACCTCATCACTTACGAAACAGTCCGTATGCGACCAGAATGTCAGTACTTGCCGGCCGAGACCTGGCGTACCACCGTTGGCCCCATGAGCGATCCCTCCCACATCCTGTGGCTCTACGCGCATCCGATGCCAACGTCCCTCAACGCGGCTGTGCGGGATGAGGTCATCAGCCGACTCCCCGACCGATCCTGGCGGACCGAGGTCGTCGACCTGTACGCCGAGGGATGGAATCCCCTCCTCTCTCACGAGGACGTCGCCGCTGCGTCCGGGAGGACGCTGTCGGATCGTCAACGAGCTGCAACCCTTTCCGGATCCCCGCCGGATGCAGTACGTACGCAACAGGAACGGGTCATGCGCGCCCAGCTGATCGTGGTCCAGTTCCCCCTCTGGTGGTACGGGATGCCCGCGATCCTCAAGGGGTGGTTCGACCGCGTCTTCACGAACGGATTCGCGTTCGGTGTCCGCGACGAGAACGGGCGCGTCCGCAAGTACGGGGACGGGAACCTGGCCGGACGACGCCTCCTCCCGGTCGTCACCGCCGGTGACAGGGAGACTGCGCTCCGCGATCGAGGGATCAGCGGCGACATCGACGACATCCTCTGGCCACTTCTGCATGGCACTGCCCACTACACCGGGATGACGCCGCTGCGAACCCACCTCATCGCCGAGGCCGACTCGATCTCCGAGAACCGTGTCGAGACGGAGGTGGGGAGGCTGCACGATCGCATCACCGGCGCGAGTCGAGAGCGCCCCCTGGGGTTCCGCTCGCTTCGCGGCGGGGATTACGGACAGGACCACACCCTGCACGACCACGTGGCACCGACGACCACAGGGCACAGAGCCCACACGCGCTTCTAGGGCCGCCCGGCCGCTGAGCCGCCCACAGATCAGCCCGCAGGCGCCGCACAGCGGAGGAGACCTGTCGACGAGGTCGCGGTGGTGAGCACCTGCCCGTCGCGGGAGATCGTGCACGTGACCGACCCGCTGAGGACCACCGCGGTGAGCGAGGGGTCCGAGTCGACGGTGGCCGCCACCGACCAAGGCGGCGAGATCAACGTGGGAGAGATCTTCAGCCTCGTCCCCACCGTGTAGGTCACGCCGAGCACCTGGCCGTTGCCGCTGAGCGCGTACAGGACCTGCCCAGGCGCGGCCGAGGCGCTGGTCTGCGGGGTGTCAGCACCGGCGGACGGGTTGTCGAGGGTGGGCAGCAGGTCGTCGGTGGTCGGCACCGAGGACGTGGATGCCGCGGCCGCTGTCGAGTCGTCGCCGTTCGACCGGCTGACGAGGAAGTACCCCGCCACCACCGCGACCACGACGACGAGGGCCACGATCGCGACGATCAGCCACAGGGTCCGCGACGAGCCGCCACCACCCCCGGGCGGTGGCGGCCCGTCCGGTGCCGGCTGACCGTATCCGTAGGGCGCGCCCGGCGGCGGGTACCCGGGGCCGCCCGGGTACTGCCCGCCGCCGTAGGCCGGGCCACCCCCGTACTGGGGTTCCTGTGGGTACGGCTGACCACCCGCGTACGGATCGAAGGCCCGTGTGGGCGGATTGCCCTGCCCGTAGGGATCCCCCTGGCCGTACGGCCCGCCCTGCGGATAGGGGTTGGGCTGGTAGGGCCCGGCACCCTCCGTCGGCGGGTCGACCGGACGCCACTGCTCGTCGTCGGGTCGATCGGTCATCGGGCGGCCTCCTGCAACGGTGGAACGCCTCGACGCTCAAGGCGCCTCCAGTGTGCACCGAACCCCCGCGTCACACGTCCGCGATGGCCTCGAGCGGGTTGGTCCTGGCGGCGCGCACGGCCGGCCAGGCCGCCGCGACCACCCCGACGACCGCAGCGGCGACGAGCGTGATGCCGATCAGCGAGTACGGGAGCACCGCCCGGGTGACGCCCAGGTCCTTGAACGTCCGCACCACCGCGATACCGAACGCGCTGCCCAGGATCACGCCCAGCACCGCACCGAAGATCGCGATGAGCACCGACTCGATGTAGATGGTCCGACGCACCTGCGCCCGCGCCATACCGATCGCGCGCAGCATGCCGATCTCCCGCTTGCGTTCGATCACCGACAGCGCCAGCGTGTTGATGATGCCCAGGACCGCGATCACCAGGGCGAGCCCCAGCATCGCGTAGAGCACGGCCAACATCTGGTCGATCTGCGACGACGCCTGCCCGGCGAACTCGGCTCGGTCCTCGACCTGGACGGTGAGATAGTCCTTGGTCGCCGCGGTCAGGTCGGAGCGCAACTTGTCCACGGACACACCGTCCTTGGCCTTCACCAGGATGAGACGGTCGGCGCGGAACGAGGCCGGGATGAGCTTCTCGTATGCCCCCGACCCCATCTGCCACGGGTCGAGCACCTGGTTGTCCTCGAAGATGCCGGTCACGCGGACGGGCACCACCGCGCCGTCGTATCCCGTGAAGGTGATGGTGTCGCCGCGCTTCCACCCCTTCGCCTGACTGACCTTCTGCGACACGATGATCCCGTCCGACGGGATCGACGGCGACGCCCCGTCGAGCATCGTGTACGGCGCGACCTTCGACAGGTCGCCCGCAGGCGAGACGCCGGTGACCCCGGCGCCGTCGACCTTCGCCGCGACGATCCGGAACGACACCGCGGTCGCCACGTCCGGCGACGTCGTGGCGGCGGACACCACCGATGTCGGCAGCGACCCCTGGTCCGATGTCGCCAACACCAGATCGGCACTGAGGTTCTTGTCGATGGTGTCGTCGATGGAGCCCTTCAGGCTCGACCCGAACGTCCCCACGACAGCGACCAGGATCAGACCGAGCGTCAACGCGAACGCGGTCGCCGCGGTACGTCGGGGATTGCGAACGGCGTTGGTGCGGGCCAGGATCCCGATTTTGCCGAACGGACGGCCCAGCACCCGGCCGAGCGCGCCGACGAACGGCCGCGACAGCGCCGGCGCCGCGAACACCACCGCCAGGATCATGACGAACGCACCGGCACCCACGGTCACGGCGAACTTCGCGCCCTGACCGGACGTCCCGACCCCCAGCAGCACCACACCGATCACGGCGAGCACCGCGCCGGTCAGGGTGCGGCGACGCAGCGACGACGCGCCGTCGGTCTGGCTCTCCCGCATCGCCTCCACCGGCGACACCTGCGCGGCACGGCGAGCCGGCGCGTAGGCGCTGACCATCGTCACGACGATCCCGACGGCCATACAGGCGATCACCGCGGACGGCGTGACGGCCAGTGGCGCGGTGGGCAGTCCGGAGTTCGCCGACGTGATCGCCTTGAGCAGCGCCGCCAGCCCGATGCCGATGGCGAGGCCCACGGCCCCGCCGACGACACCCACCACGAACGCCTCGAGCAGGACCGAGCGCGTGATCTGCGTCCGAGCCGCTCCGATCGCCCGCAGCAGGGCCAGTTCCCGCACCCGCTGCGCAATGATCATCGCGAAGGTGTTGTAGATGATGAAGGTGCCGACGACGAGGCCGATCGCGGCGAACCCGAGCAGGATGTAGTTGAAGACGTCGAGGAACTTGTTGACCTGGTCCTTCTCCTCCTGCCGGACCTGATCCCCGGTCTGCACCGAGTAGCCGTCACCGACCACCCGCGAGATGCGTTGTGTCAGTTCGGTCGGCGAGACACCCGGCACCGCGGACGCCTCCACGTAGGCGGGTGACCCGTCGGAGAACAGGTCGCGCGCCACGGACTGCTGCATCTGCACGTTGACGTAGCCGCCGGTGTCCTGCGGGAGGTCGAGGATCCCGACGACCTTCACGGAGAGCGGTTCGCTCGAGCCACGGCCGACGACGAGCTTGGTGGTCGACCCGACGGACAGCCCGGCCTTCGTCGCCGCCGAGGCGTTCAGCGCGATCTCCCCGGTGCCCTGCGGGGCACGCCCACCCGGCTCGACGACGCTCTCCGTCGGCGACAACGACTGCGCGGACGGCAGGAACGCACTCCCGATGCTCGGGGCGCCACCGGACTGCAGTGCCGTGCCGTCGGCCTTGGCGATGGTCACCGGCGCCGTGTACCGCGGGACGAGGCGATCGATGCCGAGTTGCGATTGGTCCCGTTCCAGGGTGTCGACGACGGACTCGGGCAACCCGTTGGCCTGTGACTGCGACGGGCTGACGCGGGCGTCGACGCCGAGCGCGACGCCGTCGAAGATCTTGTCGAACGCGGTCGAGATGGTGCTGGTGAAGATGATCGACCCGGCGACGAACGACGTCCCGAGCACCACCGACAGCACCGTGAGCACGAGACGCACCTTGTGCGCGGCCAGGTTCCGCAGGGAGACCCGCCGCATCGCGGAACCGGCCATCAGGGCTTGGCCTGACGTGCCGGGTCGTCGAGGTCGCGCAGGAACGCGTAGACGTCGTCGGCCGACGGCGACCGCAGCTCCTCCACGATCCGTCCGTCGGCGAGGAACACCACGCGGTCGGCCCAACTCGCGGCCCGCGGATCGTGGGTGACGATGACGACGGTCTGACCGAACTCGTCGACCGCGGCCCGCAGGATGCCCATCACCTCCGCCGACGACCGGGAGTCGAGGTTGCCGGTCGGCTCGTCACCGAAGATGATCGACGGCCGCCCGACGAGGGCGCGCGCGCACGCCACACGCTGCTGCTGACCGCCGGACAGCTCGCTCGGCCGGTGGTCGAGGCGCGCGGTGATGCCGAGCCGCTCGGTGACGGTGTCGAACCACTGCGCATCCGCCGTGCGCCCGGCGATGTCGAGCGGGAGCGTGATGTTCTCGCGCGCGGTGAGGGTCGGCACCAGGTTGTAGGACTGGAAGACGAACCCGATCCGGTCGCGACGGAGTCGGGTCATGGCCTTGTCGTCGAGGGTCGTCAGGTCGGTGTCGCCGATCGTCACCGACCCGCTCGACACCGAGTCGAGGCCGGCGAGACAGTGCATCAGCGTCGACTTGCCCGACCCCGACGGGCCCATGATCGCGGTGAACTCACCGGTCGCGAACGACAGGGAGACGCCCTTGAGCGCCTCGACGGTGGTGTCGCCGGCGCCGTAGGTCTTACGGACGTCGTCGGCGCGGGCCGCGACGGTGGCGGTGGCGCTGCGGGCGCGGTCGTCGGTGCTCATCGGGACTCGCTCTCTGAGGGCATGGGGAGATCTTCGCCCGACACCGTAGTCACGGCATCCGGGCACACCCTGAGAAAGACCCCTGAGCTGGTCCTGGTCCGGCCGGAGCCGGCCTCAGTTCAGCGCGAGGACGTGGAACTTCGTCTTCTGGCCCGGCGTGGCGAAGTTGTCGTCGCTGACGAGGACGAGCGACCGCCGCCCGTCGGCCAGTCGCGGCCCCCAGGCCATGCCCTCCACGTTGTCCGGGCGCAGCAGGGGCAGCATCCCGAAGTCGTAGACGAGGCGCTTGGGCATCACCGTCTCCGACCCGGAGAGCTTGAAGCGGCCGCCCACCTGTGTCGCACCGCGCGTGGTCGCGAGGAACACCTTGATGTCGTTGCGGTTGGTCGCCGGGTCGTACCCACGCTCCAGCACATAGAAGTCGGTGCCGTTCACGGCGAGGATCTCCGAGACACCCTTGCTGGCCCGGCTGCTCGCACCCTTCGCGAGCGGATCGGTGCGGTAGACGTACTCGCTCGTCCCCTTGGGACCGAACACGGCCAGACGGGACCGGGTGCCGGCGGCGAGGGTCGGGTCACCCCCGTCCTGGGCCAGAGACCGCTCGGTCATCGCGGCGACGGTGCCGCCCGGGATCACCGCGAGCCCCTCGAAGCCGTCGTTGACGCCCATGCCCCGGTTCGGCCCGGGGATGTACGCCGACGGGATCCGGAGGTCGCGGACGTAGAGCCCGAGCGGGGTGACCACCCGGATCCAGGGACGAGCACCTTCGCTGCTGACGACGTAGTTCCCGCCGAGCCTGCGGATGCCCTCCATGTCCATCTGGCCGGGCAGCAGAGGGATGTTGCGGGGCCCGAGGACGGTGCCGCCACCGGTCAGGATCGGGGTGGGCCCGGTGAACATCCCGTTGCCGGCGATCGGCAGCCGGAACTGGAAGTACCGGGCCGGACCGAACCGCCCCGGGTCGTCGCTGACACCGACGTAGTTGCCGCCACCGACGGCGTCGAGACCCGAGATGCCGCCCCAGCGGAACGGCGCGGGGACGAAGTTGTCGGGGACGGTCAGCGTCGAGATGTACCGAGCCGGCAATCCGGCCGGCGCGGGCGGCGCCGCGTGCACCACGCCCGCACCCACCGAGACCGAGGCGACGAGCGCTGTGACCAGCGATCCGACGCGGAACAGGGGGGTGCCGACACGGCGCAGCCTCATGGACCGGATGCTACCGAATGCAGCATCCATGATGCGTCGTGAACGGTCGCAAACGAGACATGCCCGATACCGCCCCGCGACACGGGACGTCGGTCGGGTCAGCCCAGGCGCTGCTTGAGTGCCGCGAACTCGTCGGCGATGCCGCTGGGCAGCTTGTCCCCGACGAACGAGAACCACTCCTCGATGGAGGGGATCTCCTCGCGCCACTCGTCGACGTTCACCGACAGCGACTCGGCCACGTCGTCGACGTCGACGTCGAGCCCGTCGAGGTCGAGCGCCTCCGGGCTCGCGACGACGCCGATCGGCGTCTCCACGCCGGACGCGGTGCCCTCGATCCGCTCCACGATCCACTTGAGCACCCGGCTGTTCTCGCCGAATCCCGGCCACAGGAAGCGCTTGTCGTCACCGCGACGGAACCAGTTGACGTAGAACACCTTCGGCAGCTTCGACTCGTCGGCGTTCTTGCCGAGGTCGATCCAGTGCTGCAGGTAGTCGCCGACGTTGTAGCCGAGGAACGGCAGCATGGCCATCGGATCGCGGCGGACGGTGCCGACCTTGCCCTCGGCGGCGGCGGTCTGCTCGGAGCCGACGGTGGCGCCCATGAACACGCCGTGCTGCCAGTCGCGCGCCTCGGTGACCAGCGGGACCGTGGTCTTGCGACGACCGCCGAACAGGATGGCCGAGATCGGGACACCCTGGGGGTCGTCCCACTCGGGCGCCATGATCGGGCACTGGCTCATCGGCGTGCAGTACCGCGAGTTCGGGTGCGCCGCAGGGCCGTCGGAGTCGGGCGTCCAATCCTGTCCGCGCCAGTCGATGAGGTGGTCGTGCTCGCCCTCGAGCCCCTCCCACCACACGTCGCCGTCGTCGGTCTTGGCCACGTTCGTGTAGATCGTGTTGCCGGCCTCGACGGTCTTCATGGCGTTCGGGTTCGACGACCAGTTGGTGCCGGGCGCGACGCCGAAGAACCCGAACTCCGGGTTCACGGCGTACAGGCGACCGTCCTCACCGAACCGCATCCAGGCGATGTCGTCGCCGAGGGTCTCGGCACGCCATCCGGGGACGGTCGGCTGGATCATCGCCAGGTTGGTCTTGCCGCAGGCGCTCGGGAAGGCCGCGGCGATGTAGTACGCCTTGTCCTCGGGGCTGATCAGCTTGAGGATCAGCATGTGCTCGGCGAGCCAGCCCTCGTCGTGGGCCATGGCCGACGCGATGCGCAGCGAGTAGCACTTCTTGCCCAGAAGGGCGTTGCCGCCGTAGCCGGATCCGAAGGACCAGATCTCGCGCTCCTCGGGGAAGTGCGTGATGTATTTCGTGGAGTTGCAGGGCCACGGCACGTCGGCCTGGCCCTCCTCCAGCGGTGCGCCCAGCGAGTGCAGCGCCTTGACGAAGAAGCGGTCCTCCCCGAGCGCCTCGACGACCTTCGGCCCGACGCGGGTCATCACCCGCATCGACAGGACGACGTACTCGGAGTCGGTGATCTCGACGCCCAGCTTCGGGTCCTCGGCACCCAGCGGGCCCATGCAGAACGGGATGACGAACATCGTGCGGCCGCGCATGCACCCGCGGTAGAGCTCGGTCATCGTCTCGCGCATCTCGGTGGGATCGACCCAGTTGTTCGTGGGGCCGGCGTCCTCCTCGCGGTGCGAACAGATGAACGTCCGCGACTCGACGCGCGCGACGTCGGCGGGATCGGAGTGGGCGAGGAAGGAGTTCGGCTTCTTCTCCTCGTTCAACTTCGTGATGGTGCCCGCGGCCTGCAGATCGGCGGTGAGGCGATCCCACTCCTCGTCGCTGCCGTCGGACCAGACGACGCGATCGGGCTGGGTCAGCTCGGCGACGTCGGCCACCCAGCGCAGGAGTTCGGCGTGCTTCGTGGGAGCACTGTCGGGATCGAGTCCGGGAATGGTCGCCGAGGTCATTCGTCTCTCCTGGTGGCCGTCGGGCACGGACGGCGTCGACGGGTCGGCAGATGTCGCCCCGACACGCCGCAGTGTCGGTTTGTCCAGGTTACCGGGCGACCGACCACGTGTTCTACCTGGGTGACCGATCGCACGGTCGGGACCAGCGGGTCGTCGTCAGCGGGTCCTCGTGGGCTGTCCTCAGCGCAGGCGACCGACGTCGGTGCGGACCCATTCGCCGGTGCGGTCGTCGAGACGATGCGTCTCGACCTCACCGTCGCCACGGACCTCCGTGATCGCGTCCACCCGGCCGTCGTGGTCGGTGTCGGTGTAGACGGTCATGCCGTCCGGTCCGACGCGGGTCAGGGAGTCCGCGACGCCGTCGGCGTCGGTGTCGGTCTCGGCCGGACCCAGGTCCCAGATCCGGTCCCCCTCCGCGATCCACAGGTGATCGTGGGCGTCGTGCGCCGGGCTGACGTGCGCGGCCGCGGCGAAATGCGGCTCGTCGAGGCCGTCGACACCCGCGAGGGGACCGTCGTGGTCGTCGGGGTCGGACAGACCGTCGAGGTGGGTGTGGACGTCCATCAGGTCGTCTCCGATCGTCGGGGTCCGGCGGGCTCAGGGACTCCCGGGGCGGGGGCCTCCCGTGCATTGGACGCAGCGGGGCGGCGATCGGTTCCCCGGGTGCCGCCGGGATCCCGTGCCCCGCCCAGCGCCCGGATGCGCTCGTCCAGCGCGGACACCTCCCGGGCGGCCTCCACGGCCCGCCGCTCGGCGTGACGCACCACCCGGCCGCTGATCAGCGACTCGGCGTCGGCGAGACGGACCGCCACGTCCTGGTCGATCACCGACCGCGCCTCGGCGAGCGCGGCGTTCGTCGCCGAGCGCACCCGTGCACGCGTCGCCGCCCGCCGGCGCACCGTGGTGATGACGAGACCGATGACGGCTCCGACGACCAGCGCGAGCGGGGTGCTGATCTGGTGCACGACCTCCACCTCGGTGAACGGCTCCACCAGGAACCGGGCGACCGCGAAACCGGACGCGGCACCCAGCAGGACACCGACGATCTCTTCGGTGGGGGCGCCGACGGGCGGCGGGTCCCGGACCACGATCGGTGACGCGGGAGCCGGCGGTTCCGGCCGGAAGGGCTCGACGCCCAACAGCACCGCGGCCCGCAGACGGTCCAGCTCGTCGTCGACCCCGGCCAGCACCTGCGTCTGCAGGTGCGCGACCCGTTCGTGCAGCCACCGTCGGTGCGCCGCGACACCGCCACCGCGCAGGTGGGCGACCACCGCGTCGGACTCCTCGACGACGTCCCGCAACCCCGCGACGGTCTCGGCCGACGCCGACGTCCGGATCCGACCGAGCCCGCCACGCACGGCGGCGAGACGATCGGTCCGGCCGCGGTCACGCCCCCGCACCACCCGGGCACGCCGGGCACGCAGCGCCGCGAGCTCGTCGGCCCGCGTCCGCCCGGGGCTGTCGTCGACCGCCGGCCGCGGGACGACCCGACCGTCGATGAGCCGCTCGCGGATCCACCCGGCGAGTGCGTCCACCCCCGACTCGTCGACGGCACCGGCGAGGGCGGCCGCAGCGGACACGGCGAACACCGGCAGTTCCTCGTAGGGGTCCAGCGCGGCCCGGGACGACCGGGCGACCGTGGGCCAGTCCCAGAACGCGTCGACCTTGGTCACGACGACGGCGACATGCCCGACCGCATCCCGCAGCGCGTGCAGCGCGGCCCTGTCGTCGGCACCGCACATCGAGGACGGTTCGACCACGAGCAGCCCGACGACCGCGCCGGACGCCCCCACGGCGTCGGGGCGCGCGACCGCGACGCTCAGCCGGGAGTCGACCTCCGCCAGAGCGTCGGCGAGAGTCGCGGCCCCGGACCGGGGCACCCCGGTGATCACCACGGAGCTCACCCGCGCACCCCCGCGAGCGTCGCCTCGATCGCGTCGCGCTCGACCCCGCTCGCGGCGATCCGGTCGAGCAGGCCGGCGACGACCTCGCGACGGTGGACGACGACCGTCGGCCACATGTCCTCGAGCACCGGCCGGAGTGCTGCGACACCGCTCTCACGGGCCAGCAGTGCGTTGAGCTGCGCCGTCGCACACCGACGTCCCACCGCGAGCGCGTCGGCGATCTCGTCGCACGCCGTGAGCAGCCCGTACTGGTCGAGGCGGCGCAGCAGTCGGGTACGCATCATCCGCTCGTCGGACTCGCCGACCACGAACGTCGCCGCCATCGACGGCACCGTCTCGCCGGTGGCGACCATCTCGTGCAGGAACGCGACCTCGTCGTCGGACAGGTCCACACAGGCCAACAGGCTCATCACCGGCGTGACCGGCATGCCGATCCGGGCCGCGCACTCCTGGGCGCGCTCGATCGCCTCGTCCCACCCGCCGAGCGTGTCCGCCTTCGCGAGGACCACCACCGTGCGGTCGAGAGGGAGCCGCCGCAGCTCGTCGAGGTCCTCCGACCGCGGCCACCCCACCAGCGCGTGGCACCAGACGTCAGCGTCCTCGAGGTCGTCGCCGGGGACGATCGGCGCCACGGCGAGCTGGTCGCGCAGCGCCCGGGCGAGGGTGTCGCGACCCGTGCCGGGCCGTCCGCGCACCGCGACCCGCAGCGGACCGTCGAGGACGCGATGGGCCCGCCGCGCACGCTCATCGTCGGGGTGACGCCGCAGGATCTCCTCGACCGCCGACGACAGGATCGGGTCCACCTGCTCCCCTTCTCCCACGCTCCGGCTGTATCCGCGCCGCCGGATAGGCCACGATGGCACCGTGGACATCCCCGAGACCGGCTCGACGCGTACCGCTGAGTCCGATGTGCCCGCCGACCACGAGGCCCGCGCCCGCCTGTACCCGCGCGTCACCAGTTTCCGGTCACGACGGGGGTCCCTGACCCCGGCCCAGCAGCAGAACTGGGAGACATTGTGGCCGATCATCGGTCGTGACGCCACGGTCTCGGCGTCCGCCGACACCGGGGGCGAGTCGCTCGACCTGCGCGCCTGGTTCGGCCGGGAGGCCCCGCTGATCATGGAGATCGGCTGCGGCACGGGCACCGCGACCGCCGCGATGGCGGCGGCCGAGCCCGAGTTCGACGTCCTCGCCGTCGAGGTCTACAAGCCGGGTCTCGCGCAGCTGCTCGGGCTGATCGCCCGGGGTGACATCGACAACATCCGCATCATCCGCGGTGACGCCGTCGTGGTGCTGCGGGAGATGCTCGCGCCCGCATCGCTCGCGGGGGTGCGCATCTTCTTCCCGGACCCGTGGCCGAAGGCCCGCCACCACAAGCGTCGGCTGATCCAGCCCGGCACCCTGGCGTCCGTCGCCGACGTCGTCGCCGACGACGGCGTCCTGCACATCGCCACCGACCACGCCGAGTACGCGGAGTGGATCGCCGAGGTCCTCGCCGAGCAGGACGTGTTCGTCCCCCTCGACGGTCCCGCCCCCTTCTCCCTCGAGCGCCCCACCACCAAGTTCGAGGGCCGCGCGGACCGCGAGGGCCGTGACGTGACCGAGTTCGTGCTGCGCCGCGTGGCACGCGACAGCGCAGGAGGTCCCCGATGAGCGGCTCGTCGACGGTGGCGCAGACCATCTCCGGCACCAGCACCGCACGCAGGGTGCTGCTGGTGTGGGACGCCCCCAACCTGGACATGGGCCTGGGCTCGATCCTGGGCGGCCGCCCGACCGCCGCCCACCGCCCCCGGTTCGACGCACTGGGTCGGTGGCTGTTGGGCGAGACCGCCCAGCTGTCCCGCACCCTGGGCGACGACGAGGGCGACGTCGAGCCCGAGGCGACGGTGTTCACCAACATCGCGCCGGGGACCGCCGAGGTGGTCCGGCCGTGGGTGGAGGCGCTGCGCAACGTCGGCTTCGCGGTGTTCGCCAAGCCGAAGCTCACCGAGGACTCCGACGTCGACGCGGACATGCTCGACCACATCGAGCTCCGCAGGCACACTGTCGGGCTGGCGGGGCTGTACGTCGCCTCGGCGGACGGGCAGGCGTTCCGTACCGTGGCCGAGGACATCGCCGCCGAAGGCGTGCCGGTGTCGGTGCTGGGTTTCCGCGAACATGCGAGCTGGGCGGTCACCTCCGACGTGATCTCCTTCGTGGACCTGGAGGACATCGCGGGGGTCTTCCGCGAGCCGTTGCCGCGGATCAACCTCGAGTCGCTGCCGGACGAGGGTGCATGGCTGGCCCCGTTCCGACCGCTGTCCGCGCTGCTCAGCGGCCGCCAGCACTGACCGGCCCGCACCGGTGAGACACTCGGTGCGTTCGAGACCGACGAGAGGGGACGTGAGCGGTGTTCGGAGCGATAGGCACATTCGTGTACCGACTGCGCTTCGCCGTGATCGCCGTCCTGATCGTGGTGATGGGCGGGTTGGGGATCTTCGGCCTCGGGCTCGGCAAGAACCTCAGCCAGAGCGGGTTCTTCGACGACGGCTCACAGTCGGTGAAGGGATCCCAGCTCGCCGACTCGACGTTCGGACGTGACCACAAGTCCGACATCGTGCTCCTCGTCACACCGCCGGCGGGGACGACGGTCGACGACGCCGCCTTCGGCACCAAGGTCGAGTCGTTCGTCGACGCCCTCATCAAGGCCCACCCGACGATCGTCAACCGGGACGATCCCGGGATCATCGACCCCTTCGCGCCGGCCGCGGGCGTCGCGGGTCAGGCCGCCCTGTCCCAGATCCGGGCCCAGACGTTCGACGCCTCCAAGCGGCACGCGTTCATCAGCATCGGCGTCAAGGGCGACGACGACACGACGATCCTGAACAACTACAAGACCATCGAACCGTTCTTCGACGACATCTCCGGACGGTTCGGCCTCCAGGGCACGACGTTCCAGCTCGCCGGTCTGCAACCCATCGCCAACGCCATCTCCGACGGCGTCGCGAAGGACACGACCCGCGCCGAACTCGTGGCGCTGCCGCTCGTCGCGCTGATGCTGTTCTTCATCTTCGGTGGCGTGGTGGCCGCCGTCCTGCCGGTGATCATCGGTGGCCTGACGATCGCGGGCGCCACAGGCATCCTCAACGGTCTCGCGCAGGCCACGGAGGTCAACTTCTTCGCCCAGCCCGTCATCTCGCTCATCGGGCTCGGCATCGCCATCGACTACGGCCTGTTCATCGTCAGCAGGTTCCGCGAGGAACTCGCCGAGGGGTATCCACCTCCGCTGGCGGTCAAGCGCACCGTGATGACGGCCGGCCAGACGGTGGTCTTCTCGGCGACCGTCATCATCGCCGCGCTGGCCTGCGTGCTGATCTACCCGCAGGGCTTCCTCAAGTCGGTCGCCTACGGCGCGATCTGCGCGGTCGGACTCGCAGCGCTGCTGTCGATCACGGTGCTCCCGGCGATCCTCGCGATCCTGGGCACCCGCATCGACGCCCTCGGGTTCAAGTTCCTGCGGCGCACGAAGCCCAAGAAGGAGATCGAGAACGGCCCGTGGGGTCGTCTGGCCGGATGGGTGATGCGGCACCCGCTGAAGACCGCCATCCCGACCGTGCTGCTCCTGCTCGTCCTCATCGTGCCGTTCACGAACATCTCGTTCGGCGGCATCACCGAGAAGTACCTGCCACCGGACAACGGGTTCCGCACCGCGCAGGAGGACTTCGACCGGATCTTCCCGACGCAGCGGACCGAGGAGGTCAAGCTCGTCGTCCGCTACGACGAGAACAGTGGCTCCGACGGCGCGAAGCTGCAGAAGATCGCCGACGAGGCCAACAAGATCCCCGGTTTCACCAAGCAGTTCAGCCTCGACGCGAGCCAGGGCGCACTCACCGGGACCATCGAGGGCACCACCACCGGCGTCGTGCAGATGTCGGCGGGTCTGGTCAACCGGGACATCACCGCCGACGCGGTGAAGGCGTTGCGCGGCATCGACACCCAGGGCCTCACGATGTACGTCGCCGGCACCCCCGCGCTCACGCAGGACTCCATCGACACGCTGCTCGCGGACCTGCCGCTGATGGCGGTGCTGCTGATCGTCGTCACGTTCCTGCTGATGTTCCTGCAGTTCGGCTCCGTGGTGCTGCCGATCAAGGCCGCGCTCATGTCGGCGCTGGGGCTCGGTTCCACACTCGGCGTGCTCACGTGGATCTTCATCGACGGCCACGGCGCCGGGCTCTTCAACTTCACCCCCGGACCGCTCATGTCCGCGGTGCTGGTGTTGATCATCGCGATCATCTACGGCCTGTCGACCGACTACGAGGTGTTCCTGTTGTCCCGGATGGTGGAGGCCCGCCAACAGGGCGCCACCACCACCGAGGCCATCCGCAGCGGTACCGCCCACACTGGCCGCATCATCACGGCCGCGGCGGCGATCCTGGTCGTGGTGGTCGGGGCGTTCGGGTTCTCCGAGATCGTGATGATGAAGTACATCGCGTTCGGCATCATCGCCGCACTCATCCTCGACGCCACCATCATCCGCATGCTGCTGGTGCCCGCCGTGATGAAGCTGCTGGGCGACGACTGCTGGTGGGCGCCGAGGTGGATGCAGGTCGTCCAGCGCAAGATCGGACTCGGCGAGACCGTCCTCGTCGACGAGCCCGGCCGCGCGATCGTGCCCAACGCCCAGCGCGACGCGGGCACCGTCGTCTCCCAGGTCCCGACCACCGCGATGCGCCGCGCCGAGCCCGCCGTGGTGGCGCCCGCCTCCCCCGAGACCTCGCGCGGCGGTCCCCGCCCCGCGGGCCCGCCCGACGCCCGCCCGGTCACCCGTCGCCCCGCGCCCCCGCGCGAACCCGCGCGAGAGCCCGTCCGGGAACCGGTCGGGGGTCCCCGACCCGGCCCCCGTCCGACAGGACCGGCCCCCCGGCCCACGGGCCCCGGCTCGCGACCGCCGGGTCCCAGCCCACGACCTGCGGGCGGACTGCCCCGCCAGTCGCGTCCCGACACCGGCGGCTGGAGCCTGGGCGACAGCGGGATCCGACTGAACAGCGCCATCCGCGACGACACCCCGCGCCCGCCGTCGGTCCGCCCGGAGCAGCGTCGGCCGGAACCCCCGCGTCCCGAGCCCCCGCGGCGCGAACCGCCCCGGGCCGAGCCCCCGCGGGAGGAGCCGTCCGACAACGGTGGACGTCGGCACAAGCGCGACGGTCAGACGCAGATCAGCGTGCAGGATCTGTTGCGTCGCACCACCGGCCGCGACCGCACCGACTGAGCGGGCCACGCCGGATCAGCTCGCCGATGTCGTCACGGTGCGTGCGTAGCGCGCACCCACCGCCAGCAGGATGAGCCCGGCGACGATGAAGGCACCCACCCGGAACGCGCCGTCGAGGGTGGCGAGGTCGAAGGTGATCAACTTGACGATCGCCGCTCCGGTGAGCGCCATCCCGGCCGCGATCGGCACCACCCGCGTCGGCCCCGCGGGCATCCGGCCCGCCAGGGTCAGCGTCGCGCCCGCTGCGATCGCCCACAGGATCGTCGCGACCATGTGGCCGGCGAGGAACCCGCGGTCCGTGCCGCCCGCGGCGACGCCGACGGTGACGGACGCCGCGGTCACTCCGTAGAGCGCGACGACACCGGCGACCACCCATGGCCACGCGCTCGCCGGCGCGGGACCGGCCTGTCGGGGCACCGACCATGCGCAGGCACCGGCCGCCACCGCGAGCAGACCACCGGCGACCGCAGCCGAGATCGCCTGCGCCACGGAGACGTCGACGGGCTCGATCAGGGTGTGCAGCGGCACCGACCACCCCAGGAACGCCAGAGCACCCACCGCCGTCATCACCTGGCCGATGGCGCGCACGACGCGATCGCCGCGGCCCACCACGACGACCGCCAGCGCGAGCGCGATCAGCGACGGCACCGCGGTCGTCGCACCGAGCCCGACGGGGATGGCGATCACCGCGGCTGTCGCGGCGAGGACGGCCCAGGTGGCCCGGAGCACCTCCGTCGTGCCCGGGATCCGCGGTGCGGCGACGACCAGCACGGTCAGGACCGCGGCGAGGGCACCGAGGCCGGCGGCAGCGAGGATCCGGTCGACGGCGACGCCACAGAAGATCAGGGGGACGCAGCCCGCGACCGAGCCGAGCGCCACCACGACGGGCTGTCCGATCCGCGGCACCGACAGCACCGTCCCGGCCAGGCACAGCGCCGCGGTCGCACCGCATCCCGCGGTGAGCAGACCGCCGTCGATGTCGCCGAGCGACACGACAGCAGCGGCGACGGTGACCGACGTCCACAGCGCCGACGCGGCCACACCGGCGACGTACAGGTACATCCAGCCGGTGTCCCGGACCACCGGCACGGTGACCGCGGACAGCACGAGCATGAAGCCGACGAGCAGCAGGTCCACACCACCGGTGACGAACGGCGCCAGTGCGATCAGCGGGACCAGGACGGTCAGACCGAGGTGCTCCGACCGCCACCGGTGGGCGAGGAACAGACCGGCGCCTGCCACCACCGCGGCGACAGTGAGACCCGCCGCGGCGGGCACCCAGTGGTAGATGCGGGTGATCGCGACGACGTCGAGGTAGGCGGTCGCGACACCGGTGGCGGCCAGTGCGATCGCCCCGACCCGGCCACCCCGTCGACGGTGCCGCGCCGCCAGGGCGACCAGGCCGACGGCGAACACCGCGCCCGCCGCGACCCGGACCTCCGGCCGCAGGATGCCGGCCTGGGCGGCGAGGACGAGCAGCAGCACCACCCCGACCAGGGTCACGCCGACCCCGGCCACGGCGAGCGTCGCACCGACCAACCGGCCGTCGGTCGCCGACGCCGCCCGTCGCAGCCACGACGGACTGGGCGGCGCGGGCCGCGGCGCGGGCCTGGGTCCCGACGGCGGCGGCGGTGGACCCGCCTGCGGGTGCCACACCGGCAACGGTGGCTGCGGGGGCGACGGTGGCCGCGGCGACATCGGAGGGGCCATCGGAGGGGCCATCGGGGTCGGCACGGGCGGCGCGACGTACTGCGGCTGCGGTGGTGGCGGGGGCGCGGGCGCGCGCACCGCCGCGTGCATGGCGTCGAGATCGGTGGCGAGCTGGGCCATCTGGCGGGACAGGACGCCGAAGTCGTGGGAGACGCGGCCCAGGACGGTCCAGTCGGGGCCGGGTGCGCCGGGATGTGGTGTGGTCATCGCACGATCGTCGCCGCGGCGTGGACGCCCGAGATGCGTACGACTACTCAGTCGCGGTGGGGGGTTCCTCGTCCAGCCCGTGTTCGATCGCGTAGCGCGTCAGCTCGACCCGGTTGCCCAGCTGCAGCTTCCGCAACGTCGACTGGACATGGTTCTCCACCGTCCGATGGCTCAGACCGAGCCGACCGGCGATCTGCCGTGCCGTGAGCCCCTTGGCCACCAGGCGCAGCACCTCGGTCTCCCGGTCCGTGATCGGTGGCGTCGCCGGCTCCGGGCCGCCCGCGCCGGCGATCCGTCGGAACTCCCCGAGCACCAGTCCCGCGAGCCCCGGCGTGAACACGGCCTGACCCGACGCTGTCGCGGTCACGGCCTCGACGAGTTCGGCGCGCGACGCGCTCTTCACGAGATAGCCACTGGCGCCGGCTTTCACGGCGCCGAGGACGTCGTCGCGCTCCGCCGACGCCGAGAGGACCAGCACCCGGGTCGCGGGGGACGCCTCGACGACACCGGCCGTGGCGTCCACCCCCGTCCCGTCGGGCAGCTGCATGTCCATCAGCACCACGTCCGGCGTCACCGCAGCCGCGCGTGCCACGGCGGCCCGCACGCTGTCGGCGGTGGCGACGACGTCGAACCCGTCGTCGGAGAGATCGCGGGCGACGCCGTCCCGCCAGATGGGGTGGTCGTCGACCACCATCACCCGGGTCCGCGTCGCCGGTGTCGGGTCCTGGTCGATCATCGTCTCGTCCTCACGCTGTCGGGTCGTCGCGGCACGGTGAACTCCCATTCGGTTCCGGCGCCCGGGGCCGTCTCCACGCGCGCGCTGCCACCGAGAGCCTCGATGCGCCCGACGATCGCCTGTCGGACGCCGAGGCGCCCCTGGGCAGCTGCCTCCGGCAGCCGCCCCGGTGCCATGCCGACGCCGTCGTCCCGCACGCTCACCACGACCGTGTCCGCCAGGTCCTCGAGCAGCACGTAGACCCGTGCGTCGGCGCCCGCGTGCCGCGCCGCGTTGTCCAGGGCGTTGTCGACCGCCCCGACGATCTCGGCGACATGGTCGGCGGGCAGGGTGATCGGTGCCGCCGGCGCGCTGACGGTCACCCGGTCGTCGGCCCGTGCCCGCAGGTCGGCGGCGAGGTCACGCGTCGTACCGTGCGCAGTCGGCATGCGGGACGTGCCGGTGTCACCGAGGAGCGCGCGCAGCAGTCGTTCCTGCTCGGCCGCCAGCTCGGCCAGATCGCCGGTGGGACCGCCGATCTCCCGTCCGCGGCGGGCGATGAGCGCCAGCACCTGCAGCACACCGTCGTGGACGTGGCGGGACAGGCGGTCGCGTTCCGCGGTCGCCGCGGCGAGTCGCGTCGCCTCGCCGAGCCGGACGGTCGCACGCCGCAACGCGACCGAGCCCATACCGATCACCACCCCGAGCGCGAGCAGGATGACGACGGCGGAGTTCCGGGTGAGGTCGACGATGACGAAACCCTTGGCCACCGTGCTCGACACGATGACCGCGAGGGCGGCCACACCGCCGCCGATCGCACCGGTCTGGATCCCGGCGGAGATCACGGCGTTCGCCGCCCACAGGGTCGTCGGCACCGACTGGTGGTCGGCCCGCCACTGCCCCGACGCGATGACCAGGGTGCTGAGCATGAGCAGGCAGACCACGACGACGTCGACCACTACCCAGGCGGTGGTCCGACCGAATCCCCGGATGTAGGCGACGGCGCAGGCGACCGACCACACCACGACCGCGACGGCGACGGCCACGCCCACTGCGGGGTGCTCGAGCTCGTCGACGACGGCGATCTGGAACCCGAGTGCATAGACGACGGTGAGCGCACGGAACACCTGCCCGGCGCGCCAAAGCGGACCGACGGCATCGTCGGCGTCGGTGCGCTCGGCGGACATCACTCGCCCCGGTCGCGCCCGTCGTCCCCGATGGCGTCCCGCGCGGTGGCGTCCTGCGCGGTGTCACCCGGCGCGGTGTCGTCGGCCGGTTCCGGCCTCCCGTCGATCCCGGGGTGGTCGGCCTTGTCCCACAGCGGCTCGTCCGGGGACACCGTCGAGGTGTCGTCGGGCGGAGGAGGTGCCGATCCGAGGACGGATCGGATCGCGGTGTTCAGGAACGCGATGACCGGAACGGCCAGCAGGCCGCCGATGATGCCCGCGGTCACGATGCCCCCCGCGATGCCCAGGACCACGCCGACCGGATGGACGCGCACGCTGCGGCCGAGCAGGAAGGGCTGCAGCACATGGCTCTCGAGCTGCATCACCGCCACCACCACCGCGAGCGCGATCACCGCCGCGATCCAGCCCTGGGTCACGAGGGTCACGACGACCGCGAGCGCACCCGTGACCAGTGCACCGACGATGGGGATGAACGCACCGATGAACACCAGCGACGCCAGTGGCAACGCCAGGGGGACCTGGAGGATGGCCAACCCGACACCGATGCCGATCGCGTCGACGGCGGCCACCGCGACCGTCGCCCGCACGTAGCCGACGAGGGTGCCGAAGCCGGCACGCCCGGCGACACGCACGCGGTCGCGGGTGGACGACGGCACCAGCTTGGTGACGAACATCCAGATCTGCCCGCCGCCGTAGAGGAAGAAGATCATCAGGAACAGCAGCAGCAGGGCGCCGGTCGCGAGCTCGGTGACCGTGGTGGCCGTCGCGATCGCCCCGGTGGTGATCTCACTCTGGTTGCGCTGCAACATCGCGACGAAGTCGTTGCCGACATGGTCGAGCTGATTCTGCTCGAGCCCGAAGGGCCCGTGCACGAGCCAGCTCTTCACCGAGTCGATGGTGGAGGTCGCCTGGTTGGTGAGATCGGGCAGGCCGTCGATGAACTGTTGGACGACGAACGTCAGGATGCCGGCGATCACACCGATCGCGACGATGAGCGTCAGTGCGACGGCCACACCGCGGTGCAGTCCGCGACGGTCGAGCCAGTCGACCACGGGGACGAGGAACGCCGTGCCCAGCATCCCCAGCGCGACCGGGACCAGCACCGCCTCGTAGCGATGACCGACCCACATCACCGCGTAGACCAGGACACCGATGATGAGCAGGCGCCAGGCCCACTCGGACGTCGCGCGCACCAGCGGGGTCACGGCCAACCTGTCGGCGCGGTCGGCCACGGCGGGCTTGCGGTCACTCACCGGCCAACCCTAGCCCGGGCGACGGCACGCGGACGGCGACCGCCGGTGTCGGACGGTCAGCCCCCGGGGACCGCCGCCGCGTGCTGGGCGAGTGCCCTGTCCCACGTCGTCCGGCTCGATGCGATCGCGGCGACGTACCGGTCGATGATCTTCTGCGCCGACTGGCCCGCGCCGATCCGGGCGGGTGTCGGCGTGCCCGGTCCCGCCGACCGGTCGTAGGCCTGCTCGATGCGGGCGCGCAGGGACGGCTCCATCCGGTCGAGCACCTGGGTCGGCACACCCGCGAGGTACAGCGGCATCAGCAGCGGGATGTAGCGGTTGCGGATGGTGATGTAGCGGGTCTTCCCGACGGTGACGTCGGAGGCGATGGTCGCGGTGTTCGTGGGATCGGCGTCCTTGTAGCTGCCGTGGACGAGGAACCCGAACGCCGCGTTCAGCATGGCCAGGCTGTTGGACGGGTCGTGGGGGAAGTCCGAGACCCCGTCGTACTCCCAGCTGATGTCGGTGACCGGGTAGTCGGTGCGGGGCGCGGCCCCGTCGAACGTCATGCCGAACGGCGCCGCGTACAGACCCGGGAACCGGGCGAACACGCCGCCGTTGGGCCGGTTCGGGTCGCCGAACACCACCGCGCCGAGTCTCTCGGGCGACGGCACGGTCCCGCCCGCGTCCCGCCTCTGCTGCCACTTGCGCAGGGTCTTCATCACCACGCCGGCGCTCGCGGAGTAGCCGACCGTGAGCACCGGGCCGGCGGGACCATGCGGTCCGCCCACGGCGGTCTCCAGCGCGGCCACGCCCGCCTGCTGCGACTGGTCGTACGTGAGACCGGTCCACCCCGCGGTGAACGGCGTCTGCGCAGGCCACTGGACGATTCGGAAGGCGCGGCCGGCGTACTGGGTGCCCGGCCTCCCCGAGATGTACCCCGAGAGCTCGGTGTCCATGTCCCGGCCCTCGGGGTTGCTGTTGCCCCCGAGCGCCAGGATCGTCCCGCCGGTCGGTGCGGCGACGGATGGGGCGGAGCTGGGTGGTGCGGTGTCCGCGGACGCGCCGCCGACACCGACGGTCAGGGCCGCTGCCACCGCGAACGCGGTCGCACCCACGACGTGACGACGGATCACGAGAAGGTCCCTCCCCCGCGGGAACGCCCCCCATGGACTGTCCCGTCGGGGGAGAGGGTAGCGCCCGAGGGCAGGTCGTGACCCCGGATCGTCGACCCCGGCGACTACGCTGGGCCCCCATGACGGCTCAGCCCGGCGACGCCGCCGACGACGGCGCGCCCGCCGCACCGACGCGTCGGCGGTTCTGGTGGGTGCGATGGGTGGCTCTCGCCGCGGTCGTCGTCGTCCTCACCGTCGAGGTGGTCCTCGTCTGGCCGAAGCTCACCGAGGCGTGGCGCAGCATGGGCAGCCTGCACTGGTGGTGGGTGGTCGCCTGCATCGTCGCGTCCGGGTTCTCCATGGACAGCTTCGCCCAGGTCCAGCGGGCGTTGCTCCGGTCCGCAGGCGTCCGGGTGTCCCAGCTGCGGTCGCTCGCGGTGGTGCTGGCCGCGAACTCCGTCAGCCAGACCATGCCCGGCGGCAACGTCCTGGCCCCCGCCTTCACCTACCGCCAGACCCGCAAGTGGGGCGCGTCGCCGGTGGTGGCGTCCTGGCAGGTGGTGATGTCGGGACTGCTGATGGGCGTCGGGCTCGCCGTGCTCGGCATCGGCGGTGCCCTGTTGGCGGGCGCGAAGACCAGCCCGTTCTCCGTCATCTTCTCCGTCGGCGGCTTCCTCGCCTTCGGCATCGTCGCGCAGTACATCGCGTCGCACCCCGAGATCATGAAGTCGGTCGGGACGCGGGTGCTGTACGCCCTCAACAACATGCGCGACAAGGACCACGAGCACGGTGTGGCCCGCTGGCACGAGATCGTCGACCAGCTCCGCGCGGTGCAGCTCACCGGCAAGGACACCTCGATCGCGTTCGGCTGGTCGCTCGTCAACTGGGTCGCCGACGTCGCCTGTCTCGCGTTCGCCTGCTACGCGGTGGGGGGTGAGCCCGGGATCGCCGGCCTCGCGGTCGCGTACGCGGCCGGCAAGGCCGTCGGAACCGCCTTCCCCCTCCTCCCCGGCGGCCTCGGCGTCGTCGACGCGGTGCTGGTGCCCGCGCTCACCTCGGCGGGGATGGGTGCCGGCGAGGCCGTGACCGCCGTCCTCGTCTACCGCCTGATCAGTTACCTGTTGGTCGCGCTCGTCGGATGGGTGGTCATCGCGGTCATGTTCCGTCAGGCTCTCGCCGACACCGACGCTGAGATCGAGGAGGAGACCGCATGACCTCTCGGGGCCGGATCGTCGCCGCCGCCGTCGTGGCCGACCTCGTCGCGATCCTCGTGTTCGTGGTCATCGGCCGCTTCAACCACGACGACGGCCTGTCGGTCACCGGGATCCTCACCACCGCATGGCCGTTCGTCGCCGGTGGTGCCGTCGGGTGGTCGGTGGGGTACGTCGTGGCACACGTGCACACCGAGCAGGTAGGCGTGCCCCACTTCCGTCCCGAGCGGGTCGTCCCCGACGGGATCATCACCTGGCTGTGCACCGTCGCGATCGGGATGGTGTTGCGCGATCAGTTCGGTCAGGGGATCGCCGTGAGCTTCATCGTCGTCGCGACCATCGTGCTGGGTCTGTTCCTGCTCGGATGGCGTGGATTGCGCGGCAGCGCAGCGCGTCTCGCACGCTCCCGCTCGTCCTCCTGAGTCCGCCGGCCGCCCCTGCGCCGTAAATCGTTCGTCACCACCGTCTGTGCTGCCTACCATCGCTGTCCGTGATGCATTCGGTGACGCTGGCCGGTCTGGACTTCCGGTTCGCGGACGGCACAGTCGTGTTCGACGACGTGTCGGTGTCGCTGTCGGGACACCACGTCGGCGTGGTCGGGGCAAACGGTGCCGGCAAGACCACCCTGGTCCGTCTCCTGACCGGTGACCTCGTTCCGAGCGGCGGCACGATCACCCGACCCGGGTCGGTGGCGCTGGTCTCGCAGGACATCACCCTCCGTTCCGGGGTCGCGATCGACAGCCTCATCGGCGTCGCACACATCCGCGCGGCGACACGGCGGATCGAGGACGGCACGGCGTCGGCATCCGATCACGAACTCCTGGAGGGCAACTGGGACATCGACGACCGCGCGGTCGCCCTGTTCGGCCATCTCGGACTCGACCACCTGGTGTCCGTGCCGTCCGACCTGGACCGCGTCGTCGACCACCTGTCCGGCGGTGAGGCCACGCTGGTCGCGGTGATCGGCGCGATGATCGCCGAGCCCGATCTCGTCGTCCTCGACGAGCCGACCAACAACCTCGACCCCGTCGCGCGAGACCTGCTGGTCGAGGCGATCGCCCGCTCCTCGGCACAGGTGGTGACGGTCAGCCACGACCGGGATCTGCTGGACACGGTCGACCAGATCGCCGAGGTCCGCGACGGTGGGATCCGCGTCGTCACCGGCGATCACACACACTTCGAGGAGATCGTCGCGGCCGAACAGCAGCGGGCGCGCGAGGTGCTGGCCACCGCCCGCAACGACGAGGCCCGGCAGCGGCGCGACCTGGTCGAGTCGCAGACGGTCATCGCGCACCGCAAGCGGTACGGCCGGAAGATGTCCGCGCAGAAGCGAGAACCGAAGATCGTCATGCAGCAGCGGAGACGATCGGCCCAGGAGTCCGCCGCGAAGCTCACCGAGGGTCACCGACGGCGTCTGGACGAGGCCCACGCCGCGGCCACGTCCGCAGCCGACGACGTCCGCGACGACCGTGCCGTACGCATCGACCTGCCCGAGACCGCGGTGCACCCCGGACAGGTGGTCCTCGCGCAACGCCGCTTCACCATCCCGCGCGGACCCGTCGATGTAGCGGTCGACCTCGAGGTCGTCGGGCCCGAACGCATCCACCTCCGGGGTCGCAACGGCGCCGGGAAGACGACGCTGCTCCGTCAGGTGCTCGCCGCACCCCCGGAGGTCGCGACAGGCGTCGTGCATCAGGCGCAGTCCGGGCTGGACCCGGAGGCGAGTCCCTACGACCTGGTGTCCGCGGTGAGCCCCGACAGGAGCGCGGAGCAGCGCCGTGCGGGGTTGGCGCGACTGCTGTTCCGGGGGCGCGAGGCGGACCGGCCTATGCGCGAGCTGTCCGGTGGGGAGCGCGTGCGAGCCGCGCTCGCCGTCGCGCTGCTCACGTCACCCGCACCCCACCTGCTGGTGCTCGACGAGCCGACCAACAACGTCGACATCGCCACCCGCGACCATCTCGCCCAGGCGCTCGCCGGCTTCCGCGGCGCGGTCATCGTGGTCAGTCACGACACACGGTTCGTCGCCGACCTGGGCATCACCCGCGTCGTCGACCTGGACGACCGCTGACCCGGCCGACGCGGCCGACGCGGCGGCGGGGGGAGGATCAGCGCTGCCGCAGGTACTTCTGGACGACCTGGAGGGCGGCGGACCCGGACTTCTCACCCGCGCAGTGGACGACGACGACCTGCCCGCGGGTGATCCCCACGAACCAGCCGGGTCCCTGCGGACCGTTGGTACCGACGAGCGCGCGCAGGTCCGACGCCCCCGTGAGGTCACTCGCGTCGCCGGTGGTGGCGGTGCTCCGCATGGCCGCGGCGATCCGCGCACCGACGGTCGGGTCGACCGGACCCAGCTCGCCACCGCGCACGGTGCTGGTGGTCCCGCGCACGAACGACGGGGCGACCCCGGCCATCCGGGCGATGGCGACGCCGAGCGCTCCCATCGAGAGCGCCGACACCTGCGGTGCCGAGTCGAGGCCGGCGGCGGAGATCCCCGCGCGGCCCGTGTTCGCCGCGGTCACGCCGGGGACGGTGTAGTCGACCCCGAGACCCAGCGAGTGCAGCGACTTCTCCGCCGCATTACGGTTGCCACCCGCGGCCGCGTCGATCGCGCCCAGGACGGGGTCGAGCGTGGAGCCCGGCGTGACGAGGTCGTCGAGGCCGGCACCCGCGGCGTCGGCCGCGTCGTTGTCGGCCGCGGCCAGGATCGCGCCCGACCGCGCGTCGAGCACGAGCATGGTGGCGGGCTGCGCGACGTCGACGACGGAGGCGTTGACCGTCAGCTGCACCGGCGGGTTGATCGTGGTGGAGAAGCTCGGCGCCGGCGGACCCTGCTCGCCGGCGAGTCGGGTGATGCCGCCGTCGGCCGCCACCCGCTGCACGGCCCAGCCCGACGTCGCGTCGCGCAGAGCCTGCCAGTAGGCGGCCGTCGACTCGGCCAGCGGCGACGAGATCCGGCGGTCCGTGGTGAGCAGCGTGACGTTGCGGGTGACCGTGACCCCCGGCACCGCGGCAGGGTTGCCCGCGAGCACCGCCATGTCCGAGTCGCGCAGGGAGACGACGGTCGTGGGCTTGCCGCCCGCCGCGTCGATCCGCTGCTCGATGACGGGAGCGGTGATCAGGGGCGCGATCGGCGCGATCACGGCGGCCAGTCGGCGGACGCTCGCGGCGCGGTCCCGGGTGGCCGACGGGTCGATGACGACGGCGGTGAGCCCCTGCGGGGTCATCCAGGGCTTGCGGGCGGTGTCGAGGACAGCGGGTGCCGGGGTCGCGTCGGTGCGGACCAGGCGCAGCGCGCCACCGGTCTGCAGGCCCGGGGCGAGCACCGTCGGATCCCACTGGACGCGCCACCCCGACGACAGCTTCCGCGCGGTCCCCGTCGTCTGGGTGGTGTAGCTGCGGCCGGAACCGAGGTCCCAGGTGTAGTCGAGTCCGTAGTCGGCCGTGCCGTCGGAGTACTCGACCGGGCGGGTGACGCTCACCTTCACCGACTGGGCGTGCATCCCCGAGAGGGTCGAGGCGATCTGCGGGGCCGCCTGGCCCGGTGCGGACGTGAGTGCCGCCGCCCTACCGGCATCCTGCGCCGCGAGGGCGGCGCCGAACTCGTCGAGCATGCGGTGCGACCCCGACACCTGTTGGTCGGAGAACACCCCGCAGGACGCGAGGACCAGGACGCCACTGACCACAGAGGCCACGGCGACACGCGTACGCAGGGAGATGGAGGCCATCACGACACCGAACTCGTCACGATGCCCAGTCCACCCGGTGCAGGTCACAGATGACACCGTTGGGGTTTTCGATCCGCTCACGATCCGATCACGATTGGATGTACACCCATCGCCAGATCGGCGGCCCCACAGGGACTTTCCCTACCACCCTACCCCGCCCGTGCAGTCCGGCGGCGAGGTCCGTGCAGCCGCGGCGTCGCGGTGCCAGGATGGGCGGGGTGAGCGCACCCACCGACACCGACCGTCCCTCCGGCATCGACCTGTCCTGGGTCGACGACGACATCCGCGCCCAGGACGACCTGTATGCGCACGTGAACGGCCGCTGGCTGGCCGAACACGAGATCCCCTCCGACCGGCCGATCGACGGATCGTTCCTCGCCCTGCGCGACCGCGCGGAGGAGAACGTCCGCGACATCGTCGTCGAGTGCGCCGGGTCCGACGCCGAACGCGGCTCCGACGCCCAGCGCATCGGCGACCTCTACACCTCCTTCATGGACACCGACCGCATCGAGTCGCTCGGTCTGGACCCGATCCGCTCCGACCTCGACCGCATCGCCGGCATCTCCTCGGTCGAGGAGCTCGCCGAGGTGATCGGGGAACTGCAGCGCCGCGGCGTCGGCGGTGCGGTCGGCTTCTACGTCGACACCGACTCCAAGCAGTCCGACCGCTACCTCGTCCACCTCGGCCAGTCGGGCATCGGCCTCCCGGACGAGTCGTACTACCGCGAGGACAAGCACGCCGAGACCCGCAGCGGGTACGTCGCGCACATCGAGCGCATGCTCACCCTCGCCGGGTTCGACGACGCCGCCGCACGCGCCGCGACCGTGGTGGATCTCGAGACGGCGATCGCCTCCCACCACTGGGACGTCGTCCGTCGGCGCGACGCCGACCTCACCTACAACCTCGTCGCCCACGACGACCTCGTGTCGTCCGCAGGCGCCTTCGACATCGCCGCGTGGTCGCGGGGGCTCGGCGTCACCGACAGCGCCGTCCTCGCCGAGGTCGTCGTCGGGCAGCCGTCCTTCGTCGAGGGTCTCGGCGCGCTGGTGCGCGACCGCCCGCTCGACGAGTGGGTCGCCTGGCTGCAGTGGCGGCTGCTGCACTCGAGCGCGCCCTATCTCACCTCGGACATCGTCGACGAGAACTTCGCGTTCTACGGCCGCGCCCTCTCGGGCACACCCGAGATCCGTGAGCGGTGGAAGCGCGGCGTCGGACTCGTGGAGGCGGCGGTCGGCTTCGCCGTCGGCCGCATCTACACCGAGCGGCACTTCCCGCCGGCGGCGAAGGCACGGATGGACGAGCTCATCGCGAACCTGGTGGAGGCGTACCGCCGCAACATCAGCGACCTCGAGTGGATGAGCCCGGCGACCCGCGAGAAGGCGCTGGCCAAGCTCGACAAGTTCACCCCCAAGATCGGCTACCCCGCCCGGTGGCGCGACTACTCCGGCCTGGAGATCGCGCCCGACGACCTCATCGGCAACGTGGCCCGGGCGTCGGCGTTCGAGCAGGACCGCGAACTGGCGAAGATCGGCGGACCGGTCGACCACGACGAGTGGTTCATGACGCCGCAGACGGTGAACGCCTACTACAACCCGGGGATGAACGAGATCGTCTTCCCGGCCGCGATCCTGCAGCCCCCGTTCTTCGACCCCGACGCCGACGACGCCGCCAACTACGGCGGTATCGGCGCGGTCATCGGTCACGAGATCGGCCATGGCTTCGACGACCAGGGCGCCAAATACGACGGCGACGGCAACCTCGTCGACTGGTGGACCGACGACGACCGCACCGAGTTCGGCAAGCGCACCCGCGCCCTCATCGAGCAGTACGACACCTTCACCCCGACGGGCCTCGACCCCTCGCACACGGTCAACGGTGAGTTCACGATCGGTGAGAACATCGGCGACCTCGGCGGCCTGTCGATCTCGCTGGCCGCGTACCGCATCGCGACCGAGGGCACGGATCCGCCGGTGGTCGACGGACTCACCGGTCTGCAGCGCGTGTTCTTCGGATGGGCGCAGGTGTGGCGGACGAAGACCCGCGACGCCGAGGCGATCCGGCGCCTGTCGATCGACCCGCACTCCCCGCCGGAGTTCCGGTGCAACGGCGTCATCCGCAACATCGACGCGTTCTACGACGCGTTCGACGTCGCCGCCGGCGACGCCCTGTACCTCGAGCCGGAGCAGCGCGTCCGCATCTGGTGACCCCCGGCTACGGTGGGTCCGATCTCGCGCACCTCGGCGCGGGACCGGATGCGAGGTGGATGACATGGCCGCACTCACGATCGTCGGGGCGTCTCTCGCCGCTGTCGGACCGCTGCACTGGATCAAGCCCGAGGCGTTCGAGGCGCTGACCGCCGCGGCGTTCCCCGAGGACACACGGGCGTGGATCATGCGTCACGGCGCCGTGGAGACCGGTCTCGGGATCGCTCTGTTGGTGCCGGCCACCCGGCGGCTCGGCGTGGCGGGACTGCTCGCCTATGGCGCCCACCTCGGCTACCACGGTTACCGCGCGCAGACCGCCTGAGCAGCAGGTCCCCCGGTTTCGCTGTCTCCCACCGCGCGTGCGGTATCTCCTCGCTAGAATCCCGTCACCGGCGTCGAGAACCAGGGCCGGCGCTGGTGAGCCGCGAACGGCTCCCGTAGTCGAGCGGTGAAGGAAACCCCGGGTGAGAGACCTGCCTGTGTACACGACCGATCGTTTCGCCCATTCCGGGGCGAGACGATGACGACAGCACCCTCGGACGCCGACCACGGCGGATCCGACGTGCTCGACCACGGTGACGAGCCGGTGATGTCGCTGACGACGCTGTCGACGACGATGGCCGAGCTCGCGCGGCGGCTGAAGTCGGAGAGCCGGGACACGGAATCCGTTCTCCGGGCCATCAGTGCGGCCGCCGTCGAGTCCATCCCGCACGCCGAGTACGCCAGCATCACGCTGGTGGAGAAGAAGTCCTCGATCACCAGTCCCGTCCTGATCGGCGATCTCGCCGCGGCGTCCGATCGCCTCCAGGCCGAGCTGCGGGAGGGACCGTGCGTCACGTCCGCCCTCCAGGCGGACACCGTCGTCATCGACGACACCCGCACCGAGGAGCGGTGGCCCCGCTTCTGCGCGGGTGCCGCCGACCTCGGCATCCGGTCGATGGTGTGTTTCTGCCTGTACGTCGAGGGCGACAACTTCGGCGCGCTCAACCTGCACAGCACCCGGGTAGACGCGTTCGACGACGAGTCGCAGTCCATCGGCAGTCTGTTCGCGGCGCATGCGGCCATCGCCTTCTCCTCGGTGCGCGAGAAGGAGCAGATCCGGTCGGCGCTGACCAACCGGGACATCATCGGTCAGGCCAAGGGCATGTTGATGGAGCGGTACTCGCTGTCCGCCGACGACGCGTTCCAGCTCCTCGCCCGGCTGTCGCAGGACTCGAACACGAAACTCTCCGACGTGGCGCTGCAGGTCGTCGAGGCCGGCCCCGGGTCCTGACGGTTCCGGGCCACCCGGTCGGGGTCAGTCCCGCAGGAACGCCAGGACGGTCGCCTCGAAGGCCTCCTTGGCCTCGATCATCACCCAGTGCCCGCACCGCGGGAACACGTGCAGCTGCGCGTCGGGGATGAGACGCATCGGGACCAGCGCCATGTCGGGCGGGCTGACACGGTCGTCACGTCCCCAGGTGAGCAGCGTCGGGCAGGCGACCTTGTGCATCGTCGCCCAGTAGGGCGGTGCGTCGGACGCCGCCAGGAACTCCTGTTGCATCGCGAAGGCGGCGGAGCCGTACATCGTCTCGCCGGTCCTGCGGGCATCGGGATGCGTCGCGGCCTCCCACCGCTCCTCGACGAGCTCCTCGGTGACGAGGGACTTGTCGTAGACCATCGACCGGAGCCAGCGGATCAAGCGGTCGCGATCGGGGTCGTCGGCGAACTCCTGGAGCAGCTGCAGACCCTCCGTCGGCTGCGGGCTGAACAGGTTGGCCCCCACCCCGCCGATGGTGACCAGCTTGCTCACCAGCTCGGGTTTGCGGATGGCGAGATTCACGGCGACGACGCCGCCCATCGAGTTGCCGATCATCGCCGCCGACGGGATGCCGAGACCCTTCATGAACGCGTTGACCGACTTACCCGCGTCGAGGACCGGCATGCCGCCCCATGGGTCGCTCACGCCGAAGCCGGGGAACTCCAGGACGTAGGTGTGGAAGTGCTCGGCGAAGACGCCGAGATTGCCGCGATAGTTGCGCCACCCCGTCACTCCCGGTCCGGACCCGTGCAACAGGATCAGCGGGGGCGCGTCGGCGTCGCCGGCCTCGTGGTACCGCAGCACGCCGTTGTCGGTGGTGAGCTCGCGACGGGTGTTCTCGTAGGTGACGTCCACCCCGACAGACTAGAACGTGTTCTAGGTTCGCCGGGGTGGACCCGGGCGGCGGTGCGCCGACCGCCGGACGACCCCGGACTAATCGACCAATATTGAACAGCATGTCCAGATTTTCGAACCCCGCCGCCGGTCAGCCGATGGCCGGTGTCCGACGGTCGCTCACGCGGGTGAACTCGTAGGCGTCGAGATCGAACCGGCGGCTGCTCCAGATGGTCTCCAGCGTCGTCGACGCCCGGAACGGGACATCGCCGTGGTCGTCGAAGTAGTAGCTGTTCGCCGACCCGCACCCGCCCTGGAAGAACACCTGGTTGTCGCGACGCCCCAACATCTCCGCGAGGTAGTCGGCGTTGGCCTGTTCGGTGACCTCGACGCGTGACGCACCCGCCGACCGTGCGCGCGTCAGGCACCGGGCGATGTGGCGACTCTGGGTCTCGATGAGGGTGAAGTACGACGACCCGTTGTAGGCGTAGGGCCCGAGGATGGTGAAGAAGTTGGGGAACCCCGGGACGCTCACACCGTGGAACGCCTGCAGACGGTGCTCCGACCACCAGGAGTCGAGATCGCGGCCGCCGACGCCGCGGACACCGAACGGCGGCATGTTGCCCTTCTCGAAGACCTTGAACCCGGTCGCGAGCACCAGCACGTCGCACTCGTGGAGAGTCCCGTCCGCCGTGCGGACACCGGTCGGTTCGACGGCCGCGATGCCGGTCGTCTCCAGGGTGACGTCGTCGCGGTTGAAGGTCGGCAGGTACGCATTGGAGAAGCTCGGGCGCTTGCAGCCCATCGCGTACCGCGGCGTCAGCTTCTCCCGGGTGATCGGGTCGGTCACGGTGCGCCGCAGGTACGCCCGGGCCAGCTTCTCCCCCGCGGTCGCGATCGGCACCACGCCGTTGAAGTGCGCGGGCAGAGGGAAATTCACCTCGACGAACGCCTGCGACAGCGTCCGCGCCAGGCGTCGCGCGCCGGGGATCCGCCCCAACGCGGTCCGCACCACCCCCGGGATCGCGGCGTCCGGCTTCGGCATGCACCAGATCGGGGTCCGCTGGAACACGGTGAGATGCTCGGCCACCTGCGCGATCTCCGGGATCGCCTGCACCGCAGACGCTCCCGTACCGATCACCGCGACGCGACGCCCCCGCAGGTCGAGATCGTGGTCCCACCGGGCGGTGTGCAGGATGTCGCCGGCGAAGTCGTCGAGACCGTCGATGTCCGGGCGCTTCGGCTGGGTCAACACCCCCGTCGCACCCACCACGTACCGCGCCGAGATCGTGTCCCCGTCGCCGGTGCGCAGCCGCCAGATGTCGGAGGTCTCGTCGAACTCCGCGTCGACGATGCGGGTGTTCAGGCGTGTCCGGGCGGTCACCCCGAACCGGCGGGCGCAGTCCTCGGCATAGGCCTTCAGTTCCCGGCCGGGCGCGTAGATGCGCGACCAGTCGGCCCGCTGGTCGAACGAGAACTGGTAGCTGAACGACGGGATGTCCACGCCGACGCCCGGGTAGGTGTTCCAGTGCCACGCACCGCCGAGGCCGTCGCCGTCCTCGACGACCAGCTGGTCGGAGAACCCGGCCCGGTCGAGCAGGATCGACGCGCCGATGCCGGAGAACCCTCCCCCGACGATGACGATCTCGTGGTCCGGGGCGCTGAAGGTGCCATCCATGGATGACAGTGTCCACCCATCCCCGACCCGAAAGGAAAGCGGCCCGGCCCCCTCTCGGGGAACCGGGCCGCTCTGCGATCGGATCAGCAGATCAGATCAGTACTTCTCACCCTTGGCGGCCTTGTCGACCAGCGACTGCGGCGGCTCGAAGTGCTTGCCGTACTTCGACGCCAGGTCGTTCGCCCGGTCGACGAAGCCCCGCAGGCCGCCCTCGTACTGGTTGATGTACTGCACGACGCCACCGGTCCACGCCGGGAAGCCGATCCCGAAGATGGAGCCGATGTTGGCGTCGGGGATCGAGGTGATGACGCCCTCGTCGAAGCACTTCACCGTCTCCAGGGCCTCGGCGAAGAGCATGCGCTCCACCATGTCCTGGAACGGGATCTCCTTGCTCCCCGACTTGTACTGCTCGCGCAGACCGTTCCACAGGCCGGTGCGCTTGCCGTTCTCGTCGTACTCGTAGAAGCCCTTGCCGGCGGTCTTGCCGTCACGGCCCTGCTCGAGCAGCCAGTCGACGACGGCGAACGACCCGTGCTCCGGGTAGTCCTTGCCCTCGGCCTTCGCGGCGGCGGCGGTCTCGTTGCGGATCTTCTGCATCAGGCCGAGCTTGAGCTCGTCCGAGAGCTGCAGCGGGGCCGCGGGGTACCCCGCCTGCTGACCGGCCTGCTCGATGAACGCCGGCTCCACGCCCTCACCGACGGCCGCGATGGCCTCGTTGATGAACGTGCCGATGACGCGCGAGGTGAAGAAGCCACGGCTGTCGTTGACGACGATCGGGGTCTTCTTGATCGCGAGCGTGTAGTCGATGACCTTGGCCAGCACCGCATCCGAGGTCTTCGCACCGCGGATGATCTCCACCAGCGGCATCTTGTCGACCGGGGAGAAGAAATGGATGCCGATGAAGTCGTCGGCCCGCTTCACACCCTCGGCGAGCGAGGTGATGGGCAGCGTCGAGGTGTTCGAGCCCAGCACGGCCTCCGGGGAGACGATGTCCTCGATCTCCTGGAACACCTTGTGCTTGACCTCGACCGACTCGAACGCGGCCTCGATCACGAGGTCGACACCGGCGAAGTCCTGCGGGTCGACGGTCGGGTGGATGCGCGCGAGCAGCGCGTCGGACTTCTCCTGCGTGGTCTTGCCCCGCGAGAGCGCCTTCTCCTCCAGCTTCTCGGAGTAGGCCTTGCCGCGCTTGGCCGCATCGAGGTCGATGTCCTTGAGCACCACGTCGATCCCGGCCTTCGCCGAGACGTACGCGATGGCCGCGCCCATCATGCCGGCGCCGATGACGCCGACCTTCGTGGCCGACCACTTGTCGTAGCCCTCGGGACGCGAACCGCCACCGTTGATGTGGTTGAGGTCGAAGAAGAACGCCTTGATCATGTTCTGCGCGACCTGACCGGTCACCAGCGACACGAAGTAGCGCGTCTCGATCTGCGTGGCGGTGTCGATGTCGACCATCGCGCCCTCGACGGCGGCGGCGAGGATCGCCCGCGGCGCGGGCATCGGGGCACCCTTGAGCTGGCGACGCAGGATCGCCGGCATCGCCGGGAGGAACTGCGCGACCGATGGGCTCGACGGCGAGCCACCGGGGATCTTGAAGCCCTTCTCGTCCCACGGCTGCACGGCCTCGGGGTTCTCCGACAGCCACTTCTTCGCGGCGGGCAGGAGCTCCTCCACGCTGCCGACGACCTCGTGGATCAGGCCGGTCTCCTTGGCCTTCTCCGGCTTCATGCGCGGGCCCTGCAGCAGGACGTTCATCAGCGCGTTCTGGATGCCGAGCAGACGCACCGTACGAGCGACGCCGCCACCGCCGGGCAGCAGGCCGAGGGTGACCTCGGGCAGGCCGATCGAGGCGCCGCGGACGTCGGCCGCGATGCGATGCTGGGTCGCGAGCGTCAGCTCGAGACCGCCGCCGAGCGCGGCACCGTTGATGGCCGAGACGACCGGCTTGCCGAAGGTCTCCAGACGGCGGAGGTTCTTCTTCATCGCGTTGGTGCGGTTGGTGATCTCGGTCGCGATCTCGACCTTGTCGCGATCACCGCGTCCGCTGGTCATGTCCTTGAGGTCGCCACCGGCGAAGAAGGTCTTCTTCGCCGAGGTGAGCACGACACCGGTGATGTCGTCCTTCTCGGCCTCGAGGCGGTCGACCGTGGCCTCGAGCGAGCTCATGAACAGGTCGTTCATGGTGTTGGCGCCCTGGTTGGGGTCGTCCATCGTGAGCACGACGACGCCGTCGGCGTCCTTGTCCCACGCGATCATGTTGTCACTCATGTGTTCTCGAATTCTCCTGTGTCAGGCCGTGCGTCAGACGCGCTCGATGATGGTCGCGACGCCCATGCCGCCACCGATACAGAGGGTGATGAGGCCGTAGCGGCCGCCGGAGCGCTCGAGCTCGTCGACGACGGTGCCGAGGATCATCGCGCCGGTCGCGCCGAGCGGGTGGCCCATGGCGATCGCGCCGCCGTTGACGTTGGTCTTCTCGTGCGGGATCTTCAGGTCCTTCATCCACTTCAGGACAACCGACGCGAAGGCCTCGTTCAGCTCGAACACGTCGATGTCGTCGACGGTCAGGCCGGCCTTCTTCAGCACCAGCTCGGTGGCCGGGGTGGGACCGGTCAGCATGATCGTGGGGTCCGAGCCGGTCTGGGCGGTGGCGACGATGCGCGCACGCGGGGTCAGGCCGGCCTTCTTGCCCGCCTCCTCCGAACCGATGAGGACCAGGGCCGCGCCGTCGACGATGCCGGAGCTGTTGCCGCCGGTGTGGACGTGGTTGACCTTCTCGACACTGCGGTATTTCTGCTTCGCGACCTCGTCGAAGCCGGCCATGTCGGCCAGACCCGCGAACGCGGGCTTGAGCTTGCCGAGCTGCTCGACCGTGGTGCCGGGACGGCGGTGCTCGTCGTGGTCCAGGATGAGGACACCGTTCATGTCCTTCACCGGCACGACGGACTTGGCGAAGTAGCCGGCCGACCATGCGGCCTCGGCGCGGTTCTGCGACTCGACGGCGTAGGAGTCGACGTCGTCGCGGCTGAAGCCCTCGAGGGTGGCGATCAGGTCGGCGCCGATGCCCTGCGGGGCGATGTACAGGTCGTAGGCGGTGGCCGGGTCCTGGAACATCGCGCCGCCGTCGGAGCCCATCGGCACGCGCGACATCGACTCGACACCACCGGCGATCACCAGGTCGTCCCAGCCCGACGCCACCTTCTGGGCGGCCAGGTTGCTGGCCTCCAGGCCGGAGGCGCAGAACCGGTTGATCTGGGTACCGGGGACCGTGTCGGGCAGACCGGCGACCAGTGCCGCGGTCCGCGAGATCACTGCGCCCTGCTCACCGACGGGCGACACGACGCCGAGCACGACATCGTCGATGTCGGCGGGGTCGATGTCGGGGAATCGGGTGCGGAGCTCGGTGATCAGGCCGGCGACCAGGTCGACGGGCTTGGTTCCGTGCAGCGAACCACCGCGCTGCTTGCCACGGGGCGTACGGATCGCCTCGTAGATGAATGCGTCACTCATGGACAGTGTCCTCTCACCTTCGTACATCGGTTGCCGCAAGGCTAACGCTCGATAACATATACCGCCATAGCCGCCGGTCACAACGTTCGCTCATTGTTCGCCGTGCGCTAGTCTCGGTTCACCATGACTGCCGCCCCCGCTCGGTCGCGCCGACATCCGGACCGCCGTCGCGCCCTGTTGGACGCCGCGGCGACGTTGTTCGCCGAGCGCGGATACGCACGGGTCTCGGTCGCCGACGTCGCCCGCGCGGCCGGGGTCACGGGCCCCGGGGTCTACCGGCACTTCGCCGACAAGCAGACGCTCCTCGCCGAGACGGTGATGGCTCGGATCGACGATCTGCAGGCATGTACCGACGGCGCACTCACCGACCACACCCCGGACGATCCCGCGTTGCGTCGCGACGCCCTCATCGACGCCGCGTGCCGGATGGGCCTGCACCGACCGGACGCCGCGATCCTGTGGCGGTGGAACGCGAGCTTCCTCTCCGAGGAGCAGAACATCCAGGTCCGACGGCGGACCGGGGCGATCCTCGACCGGTGGGCCGACGCCCTCACCGGCGACCGTGACCTCGACCCGCGGTCGTCGCGGCTCATCGCCTGGGCCGTGCTCTCGATCGTGGGGTCGACCTCGGCGCACAGCACCCGGATCCCCGTCGGCCGGGCGCACGCACGGTTGGTCGAGTTGGTCGGACGGACGGTGGCCGCCTCACCGGACTCCGCACCGGCGCTCGTCCGGGTCGACCTGCCGGACGCTCCGGCGGAGAGTCGACGCGACCAGATCCTCGATGCCGCATCCGCGCTCTTCGAGAAGCGCGGGTTCGGCGACACCGGCGTCGACGACATCGGCGAGGCCGTGGGGATCACCGGCCCGAGCGTCTACAAGCACTTCCCGAGCAAGGTCGCGATCCTCACCGACATCGGCCGCCGCTCCGCCGCCCGCCTCGAGGCGGGTGCGATGGCCGCACGCGCCGCGACCACCGGGCCGGCCGAGTTCCTCGGCGCACTGGTCGAGTCGTATGTGACGGTGCTCAGCCGCACACCCGACCTGTCCGTGGCCTTCAACAACGGCCCGGCCCTGAGGGAGACCGATGCGCACGATCTGCTCGCCGCACAGCACCACTACGTGCGACGCTGGATCGCGTTGGTGACCGAGGTCGAACCCGGGCTGCCCGTCGCGGAGGCGGCGGTGACCGTCCACGCGGCACTGAGCATCGCCAACGACGCGGTGCGCATGCGACGCGGACGGATGCGACCGGAGCTGCCGGCACAGCTGGCGTGCCTGATGAGAGGTGTTCTGGGACTGTGAGCGTGGGCGATTCGTTCTCCGAGATCGAGGATGCGCTGCTCGGCGGACCGCCGGTGTTCAGTCGCGACCAGGCCGTCGCCGAACTCGGCGTGGACGCCGAGTTCGCCCACGAGCTGTGGCGGGCCTTCGGTTTCGCCCACGACGACCGCGACGAGGCGATCTTCACCGAGGACGACCTCGCCGCCATGGGCACGGTGATCGCGGCCTATTCGTCCGCGCCCGAGGGCACCACGGTCGCCGCCGCCCGCTCGATCGGTCAGACCATGTCCCGTCTCGCGGACTGGCAGGCCTACCGGCTCTACGAGCTCGCGAACGACCCCGACAACGGCATCAGCATGCCGCAGATGGCGACGGCGATGGGTCGGGTGCAGACCCTGATCTGGCGGCGCCATCTCGCCTCCGCGTTGCGCAACCTCTCGGCCGACCGTGGCGCGACCGGCGACGAACGGCACGACCTCACGATCGGGTTCTGCGACATCGTCGGGTACACCAGCCTGTCGCGGAAGATCGGTATGGAGGAGCTCAACACCCTGCTCGAGACGTTCGAGGTGAAGGCGAGCGAGATCGTCACCGAGCACGGCGGCCAGGTGATCAAGACCCTCGGCGACGCCGTGATGTTCGCCGTCGACGACGCCGCCTCGGCGGTGGAGATCGCCATGGAGCTCCACACCGTCTCCGAACTCGACGACATCCCGCCGCTGCGGGTGGGTCTGGCCTACGGGCGGGTCCTCACCCGCTTCGGTGACGTGTTCGGCGAACCGGTGAACATCGCCGCCCGCCTGACCGGGTCCGCGCGGCCCGGGACCTCGCTGTGCGACGCCGCGCTCGCCGACGTCGTCGAGGACGACCGGTTCTACTTCAAGTCGATCGGTTCCCTCAGCGTGCGCGGGTACCGGCATCTCAAGGCCCGCGTCATCGAGTACAACCGCGATCACGCCGACGCCGACGCGCCGCGATGAGTTCCGGCGCCACGCATGGTCAGTCCCGGTGACCACCACCACGCCCCAGGAGGACCTCTCATGCGTCAGTTGATCGTCACCGCGTTCGTCTCCCTCGACGGGGTCATGGAGGCTCCCGGAGGGGAACCCGGCTATCGCAACTCGGGCTGGACGTTCCAGGGCATCGAGTTCGACCCCGCCGCCTACGAGATCAAGGGGCGTGAACAACTCGAGAGCGGCGCACTGCTGTTCGGACGCACGTCGTACGAGGCGTTCGCCCCGGTGTGGCCGACGATGGAGGAGTTCGCCCACATGAACACCCTCCCCCGCTACGTCGTCTCGACGACACTGGACTCCGACGACGAGCGCTGGCCGGCGACGATCCTGCGTTCCGTCGGCGACGTCGCGGCGCTCAAGGAGACCGAGGGCGGCCCGATCCTGGTGCAGGGCAGCGCGACCCTCGGCGCCGCGCTCGCCGACGCCGGACTCGTCGACCGCTACCACCTGCTGGTGTTCCCGGTCCTCCTCGGCGCCGGCAGACGTCTGTTCAGCCAGGCCGACAAGGACACCACGCACCTGCGCCTCGTCGAGCACGAGGCATACGGCAACGGGATCCAGAAGCAGGTCTTCGACGTCGTCCACGCCGGCTGATCGCACCCCGACCGCGTGATCAGGTCACCGTCGGGTACACCTGCACCTCACCGGCTTTCACCGTGAGCCACACGGGGACACCCGCCGCGAGGGTCAGATCCGCCACGGCCGCCCAGGTGACCTCGGCCGCGATCTGCGTGGCGCCGGCGACGCACCGGACCGCAGCGCGCGAGCCCACCGGCGCGATCTCCGTGACCCGGGCCTCGACGAGGGTGCGCGGACTGCCGTGTGCCGGGGGCTCGGTGTAGACGGCGACCGCAGACGGGTCGAAGACCGCGGTGACCGCCCGCCCCACCGCGGGACGGGTCTCGCCGGTGAGCTCACCGACCACGCGGACGTCGCCGGCCGTCACGGCCTCACCGTCCCATCGACCGGCGACGAGGTTCAGTCCGGCGAGACGGGCCGCGAAATCGTCTGTCGGACGCGCGAGGACGTCGCGGACCGGTCCCTGTGCCGTGATCCGTCCGTCGTCGAGGACGACGGCGGTGTCGGCGAGCGTGACCGCGTCGACGAGGTCGTGCGTCACCACGAGCGCGATGCGCGCACGATCGGCCAGAACATGCCCGACGAGCGTCCGCAGGCGTGCCGCCACGTCGACGTCGAGGGCAGAGAACGGTTCGTCGAGGAGGAGCACCGCGGGGTCGGCCGCGAGCGCCCGGGCGACGGCGACGCGCTGCGCCTGACCGCCGGACAGCTGGTGGGGTCTGCGATCGAGGAGGTCGGTGACGGCGACCGCGTCGGCCCAGTGCTCGACGCGACGCCGGATCTCGCTGCGCCCCACCCGGGCCGCGGCGGGGGCGAACGCGATGTTGCGGGCGACGGTCATGTGCGGGAACAGGCGCGGCCGCTGCCCGAGGAGCGCGACCGACCGACAGTGCGGGGCGACGAAGGTGTCGTCGCCGACGAGAAGCCGCCCACCCATGCTGATCTCGCCCGACGCCGGTCGCAGCAGACCGGCGACGAGGTGGAGCAGACTGCTCTTGCCCGCGCCGTTGCGGCCGAGGACCGCCACCGTGGACCCGTCGGGGACGGTGATGTCGACGTCGAGATCAGGGGCCCGGGAGGTGGCCTGGATGTGCAGGCCGGTCACAGGGCCGCCTGTGCGCCGGGGCGTCGAAGGTGCACAGCGATCACCACGACCAGGGCGACGACGATGAGCACGAACGACAGGGGCAGGGCCTGCTGTGGGTCGTTGATCTCGTCGACGTAGATCTTGAGCGGGGCGGTCTGCGTGACACCGGGGGCATTGCCCGCGAACGTGATCGTCGCACCGAACTCCCCCATCGCCCGCGCGAACGCCAGCACCAGGCCGCTGAGGAGTGCCGGGGCGACCAGCGGGATGGTCACCCGCAACAGCGTGCGGGTCGGGCCGGCGCCGAGGGTGGCGGCCACCTGCTCGTACGACGACCCCGAGACACGCAGCGCCCCTTCGACACTGATGACCAGGAACGGCAGCGCCACGAAGGTCTGCGCGAGCACCACCGCGGTCGCCGAGAAGGCGATGTCGATGCCGATCACCGTCAGATGCTCACCGATGAGGCCGCGACGACCGAAGGCGTAGAGCAGCGCGATCCCCCCGACGACAGGCGGTAACACCAACGGCAGCAACACCAGCGCGCGGACGACCCGCAGGACGACGCCGTCGGACCGGGCGAACACCACCGCCATCGGCACCCCGATGATCACGCACAGCACGGTGCTGATCGCGGCGGTCCTCAGACTCAGTTCCAGCGCCTGCACCGACGACTCGGAGGTGATCGACGACCAGAAGTCCCGCCACGGCAGACGCTGCGTGAGCGCGATCGGCGGGATGACGACGAGCGCCAGCCCCACCACCGCAGGCAGGTACAGCCAGACGGGTACACCGCGAACAGGCCTCACCGTCCGGCGCCGAACCCCAACTCGCGCAACACCTGCTGGCCCGTGCTGCCGGTGACGAGGTCGACGAACTGCTGCGCCTCGGTGCTGTGCTCGGTGCCCTTCACCGTCGCGATCGGGTACTCGTTGACCACCGCGGCGAAGACGGGATCGCTCACCACCGCGACCTTCGACCCGGCGGCTTCCGCATCGGAGGTGTAGACGAGACCGGCGTCGGCCTGACCGCTCGTCACCTTGGTCACCACGCCCGACACCGACGTCTCCTCGCTGGCCGGTCGGATGGCGACTCCGACGTTGCGCTCGACGGTCGCCGCGGCGGTGCCGCACGGGACCTGCGGTGCGCAGAGGACCGTCGTGACCCCGGACCGGGCGAGGTCGCGGACCGAGGTGATGCCCTTCGGGTTCCCCGGCGCGGTGATGATGGTCAACACGTTGCGGGTGAAGGTCCTCGGGTCGAGCGCCTCAGCACCCAGCGACGTCATCGTCTTCTGGTCGGCGGTCGCGATGACGTCGGCGGTGGCGCCCTGCTTGATCTGGGTGACCAGTGCCGAGGACCCGTCGAAGGTGGTTCTCACGGTGACGTTCGGGTGGGACTTCTCGAAGTCCTGCGCGATCTCGGTGAAGCCCTTCTTCAGCGACGCGGCGGCGAACACGCTGAGGGTCACCCGCGCATTCGTCGCCCCGGACGGATCCGACGCGGTCCCGCCGCCGGACGAGCAGGCCGTGGCGAGAGCGGCGACGGCCACGACGAGGGCGGCAGCCCGTAACCGAGGGCGCGTCATGGGATGTCCTTCTCGTGGGAGGTGTCGGGGCGTTCGACGATGACGGTGGTGGCCTTGACGACCGCGGTCGCGACGGCGCCGGGCTCGAGCCGGAGATCGCGGACCGCGTCGGTGCTCATCAACGACGTCACCTCGAACGGCCCGCACTGCATCGTCACCTGGGACATCACCGGATCCGACCGGACGTCGGTGACCAGGCCGACGAACCGGTTCCGGGCGGACCGCTCGACCGCTATGTCGTCGGCGACGGGATCGGGCGCACGGCGGGTCGCCAACGCGGCCAACGCTGCGCCGTCGACGACGGTCCGTCCCGCCGCGTCCGTCGACGCCGTCAGTTCGCCGGCGGTGATCCACCGGCGGACGGTGTCGTCGCTGACACCCAGCAGGTCGGCGGCCCGCCGGACACGTATCTCGCTCACGAGCCGACAATACGCACGCGCGGATGCGAACGCTCCACAGAGCCGCAGATGCGGCTGCGCGGCACACCTCGCACCGACGGCGCCCTGACAAAACGAGAACGTGTTCTCATTGGGCATGGACTTCGTGCTCATCGACCGGCCCGTCCCGGACGTCGCGGTCGTGACCCTGAACCGGCCCGAGCGGATGAACTCGATGGCCTTCGAGGTGATGATCCCGCTGCGCGACACACTGCGCGCACTCAGCGACGACACCACCGTCCGTGCCGTCGTCCTCACCGGCGCCGGTGACGGGTTCTGTTCCGGTGCCGATCAGAGCGGAGACGTGCCCGACGTACCGCACATCGACGGGCTCACGACACCCACCATCGCGCTGCGGATGATGGAGCTCCTCGACGACCTGATCACGACCCTGCGGGGGATGCACCAGCCGGTGATCGCGGCGGTCAACGGTGCGGCGATCGGCGGAGGACTCTGCCTGGCCCTGGCCTGCGACATCCGCGTCGCCGCCACCGGCGCGTACTTCCGCGCCGCCGGGATCAACAACGGGCTCAGCGCATCCGAGCTCGGACTGAGCTATCTGCTCCCCCGCGCGATCGGCTCGTCGCGGGCGTTCGAGATCATGCTGACCGGGCGGGATGTCGACGCCGCCGAGGCCGATCGCATCGGGCTCGTGTCGACGGTCGTCGACGAGGCGGACGTCGTCGCGGAGGCGGTCCGGTACGGGCAGACGATCGCCGGGTGGAGTCGACCCGGGATCGAGCTGACCAAACGAACCCTGTGGGCAGGGCTCGACGCGTCGTCGCTCACCTCGCACATGCACGCCGAGGGCATCGGGCAGCTGTTCATCCGCCTGCTCACCGGCAATTTCCAGGAGGCCGTGAAGGCCCGGAAGCAGAAGCGGCCGGCCGCCTTCACCGACTGACAGATGCCGGCCCCGCACGCCGAATTGTGACAAACAATTCCGATATTCTGAATAATGTAACAACGTAGGGTTGACGGCAGATAGACGAACAAAGCCAAAGACACCGAGCTTTGGAGATGTCCATGAGCCTGACGCTGCGCCGACCATCCGACAACCAGCTACCCGACGCGGACCGCCGGCCACCGCGCGTCCGATTCGCCACCCCGGACGAGGTCGCCCGCTGGGACTCGCTCATCCTCGAGAACCCCGATGCCGGGACCGTCTACCGGAGTTCGGCGAACATCGACACGATGGTCATGCAGGCCGGGGTCACACCGATCCGCCTGATCGTGGACGGGCAGGCGGTCACCGGTTTCGCCGTCGATCGCCCGCCGCTGGGGTCGTTCTGGGTGGTGTTCGGCCCCCCGGTCACGACGGTGACCGAACTCCTCGATGCGTTCGACGCGCTCCGCCGGTTCGCCGCCGAACACGGACAGATCGCCGTCCGTGTCCGTCCTCAGCTGCGTTTCGACCCCGCCGACGCGGAGCGTCTGCGTCGCGCAGGCCTCGTCAGGGTGCCCGCCTGGCTGGAGGACCACACGGTCATCGTCGACCTGACCGGCTCGGAGTCCGACGTGATGGCGAGGTTCAAGAAGCGCGCCCGCAAGTCCATCCGCCGCGCGCTGCGGGAGGGCGTGACCGTCACCCGGGCCGAGGCGACGGTCGGGAACTGTGAGCTGCTGTTCGACCTGCTCTCCGCGACGAGCGGCGGACGGTTCGCCATCCCGGATCGGGCGACGTCGGTGGCCGTCTTCCGGCGCTACGCGGCGACCGGCGACGGACAACTCTTCTTCGCTCACCACCACGGCGCCGTCGTGGTGGGCGCGTTCGTCGCGACGTTCGGACGCGAGGCGCTCTACCTCGGCGCCGGGTCCGTCCGGGAACGAGATGACGATCCGACCGTGTGCGGTCTCGGCAGCAGCCGCGCCGCCTACGCACTGCAGTGGGAGATCATGCGGTGGGCGCGGGAGATGGGGTGCGAACGGTACGACCTCGACGGGACCCCGTCCTCGCAGACCATGCACGACCCGGACCATCCACGGCACGGGGTCGGCCAGTTCAAATCCGCCTTCGCGACCGACGTCGTCGACTACCTCGGCGCGTATCAGATCCCGGTGGACCCGGCGCGCGCGTCCCTGCTGTGCTGGGTGGAACGGACCGTGACGCGTGCGAACCAGTCCGCCGTCGCGAACAGGTTCCGGAGGCAACCCGTGCGTCCCAACCCGGACCACGTCTGGCTCGCCAGGCGAGGACCACATGCGCACTGACCACCATGCGGTGGTACCGGCGGGTCGACGCGGGGGTCGTCACGGCTCCGCACAGGCGGACGGACCCCGCCTCCCGCAGGGTCGTCGATCGTGGCTGTGGCCCATCGCGACCCTGGTACCGCTCTCGGCACTCCTCCCGTCGCAGCTGGTCCTCCACACGGGGCTGGCCGTCTTCTGGTGGACGGGGCCGATGCTCGTGTTCGTCGTGGTCCCCGTGCTCGACGTGCTGGTGGGTGATCGCTTCGTCGAGACCACCGACGACGACCTCTCGGACCTCCAGGACGTGCGCTTCTACCGCTGGTGCACGTTCTTGTTCCTCCCGCTACAGCTGGTGAGCCTCGTCATCGCGTGCTACCTGTGGTCGCACGGCACGTTGACGCTGCCCGACAAGATCGGTCTCGCGGTCGGTGTCGGGATCGTGGGGGGTATCGGGATCAACACCGCCCACGAACTCGGCCACCGGTACGAGAAGCTGGAGCGGCATCTCGCGAAGATCGCTCTGGCGCAGACGATGTACGGCCACTTCTTCGTCGAGCACAACCGGGGTCACCACGTCCGCGTCGCCACGCCGGGCGACCCCGCCAGCAGCCGGATGGGCGAGACCCTGTACAGCTTCCTCCCGCGCACGATCATCGGAGCGGTGCGGTCCGCGCTCGCCCTCGAGGCCACCCGACTGGCGCGCCACGGCCGGCGGTGGTGGCACCCCACCAACCATGTGCTGAACGCGTGGCTGATGACCGTGGTGTTGTTCGGCGTCCTGGTCGCGGCGTTCGGGGTGTCGGTGCTCCCGATGCTGCTGCTGCAGGCGTGTGTCGGCATCGTGGTCCTCGAGTCGGTGAACTACGTCGAGCACTACGGACTGCTGCGCGCGACCACACCCGACGGGCGGCTGGAGCGCTGCGCGCCCGAGCACAGTTGGAACAGCGACCGGCTCGTCACGAACATCGTGCTGTTCCACGTGCAGCGACACAGCGATCACCACGCCAACCCCCGACGGCGCTACCAGACGCTGCGCAGCTGCAGGGGCGCTCCACAACTCCCCGCGGGCTACCCGACGATGATCCTGCTCGCCGCGGTGCCGCCCCTGTTCTTCCGGATCATGGACCCGATCGTCCTGCGCCACTACGACGGCGACATCAGACGTGCGAACGTGACCCCGGGCCGACACGGTGCGCAGCTCCTGCGCGCACACGGTGGTCGATGACGACCACGCAGGCCGGCGACCGACAGCCGGGCCGGGGGTAGCCGCCGCCCATGTCGATGATCGCTCGGGTGGTCGGCAGCGCCATGCTCCTGGGCGGGAAGTCGCTGCGGTCGCAGGAGACGCTGACCGAGCTCACCTCCGCTCCCCGCCAGGACGCCCCGGTCACCCGGGCCGCGCGCCGACGCGTCACCGTCCGACGATGCGAGGACTCGCCACTCGCCGCGACGGCGCTTGTGCCCCGCGTGCGCACACGGGGCCCGATCCTGCTGTACCTGCACGGCGGCGCGTTCGTGTCGCCGATCCAGGCCGCCCACTGGTCGATCGTGGAGAGACTGCTGTCCGGCGACGTCAGTGCCGCCGTCGTACCGTCGTACCCCCTGCTCCCGGAGGGCTCGGCGACCACCGTGATCCCCCGGATCGTCGACCTCTACGCAGACATCGTGGGCCGGGGTGAACCGGTCGTCGTCGCCGGGGACTCGGCCGGTGCGACGCTCGCCCTGAACCTGGCCCAGCGGACCGCGGCCGCCGGTCTGCCGTCGCCCCGCGCGCTGCTGTTGTACTCGCCGTGGCTGGACCTCGGCGTGAGCAATCCCCTGATGCGCGACATCGAGTGTCGCGATCCGGTCCTCTCCCGGGAGGGTTTGGCGTGCGCGGGCCGGTCGTGGTCCGCCCCGGCCCTGCCGACCGACCCCGCGGTCAGTCCGTTGCACGGGGATCTGTCGGGCCTGCCCGAGACGCACGTCTACCAGGGAGGCCGCGACATCCTGGCGCCGGACGCGAAGGACTTCGTCGAGGCGGCCCGCAGGGCGGGGTCACCCGCCCACCTCCATCTCTATCCCGACGCGTTCCATTGCTTCGTCGGCGCCCGCTGGTTACCGGAAGCCCGTCACGCACTTCGCCATTCGGTGCAGCTGCTGTGAGCCGGTGGCGGCACGGTCAGCTCTGCGGCGGCCCGTCGGGCCCCGGCTGGCAGTGCGGGCACCACCAGGTCCGACGACGTTCGGGATCGTTCGGCATCTCGGCGACGACACGGATCGGCGTGCCACACCGCAGACAGGGCTTGTCCTTGCGGCCCGCCACCCAGTGACTCTCGCCGCGGCGGGAGTTGCCGGTGGTCACCTGGTAGGCGCCGGGCACGGTCGCGGAGTGCCGCAGTGCCTTTCGTCCCAGGCGCAGCAGCGCGGGGACGTCGACGTCGCCGATCGGGGTCCAGGGGTTGAGTCCCCGCAGGAAACACAGTTCGTTGCTCCACAGGTTGCCGAACCCCGCGACGCATCGCTGGTCGAGGATCACCGCCGCCACCGCACGGTCGGGCTCGGCGGTCATCCGACGCACGGCCTCGTCGACATCCCAGTCGGCGCGCAGCGGGTCCGGACCCAGGTGTCCGATGACGGTGTGTTCGTCGGCGGTCCGGATGAGTTCGACGACGGGCATCGTCACGCCGTAGGCGGCCGGGCCGTCACGACCGTCCGGTCCCGCGGTCCGCAGCAGCACCCGGACGTCGAGCATCATGTCCCGCGGGAGCCACTTCCCCTGTCGGGACACGGTCCAACTGCCCGTCATGAGCATGTGGGTGTGCAGCGTGAGGTCGTCGGAGAACCTGGTCAGCAGGTGTTTGCCGTGGGTGTCGAGCCCGACGACGGTGTGGTCGGAGAGGTCGGCCGTCGCGTGCGCGGGGACGCGCAGCTCGCCACGCGTCACCGTCCGACCGACGAGCACGTCGAGTTTGCGGGCCGCCACGTAGACGCTGTCACCTTCAGGCACTCCCCCATCGTGCCCGCCCCGACGACGACGGACGCCCGCACCGGCCGATAGCGTCGAGCCCATGAGCCTGCGCATCCTGCTGACCAACGACGACGGCTGGGAGGCGCCCGGCATCGGTGCGCTCGCCGCCGGCCTCCGCTCGGCCGGTCACGACGTCGTCGTGGTCGCGCCCGCGACGAACCAGAGCGGCGCCAGCGCCCGGATCTCGTCGTCGGGGAAACTCACCGTGACCCGACCCGAGGGTGACGACGGCGCCTGGGCCGTCGAGGGTTCGCCGGCGGACTCGGTCATCTTCGGACTCACCCACGTCTTCGACACCGTGCGCGGCACCCGGCCCGACGTCGTGGTCTCCGGGGCCAACGCCGGCGCGAACGCCGGTCAGGCCGTGCACTTCTCCGGCACCGTCGGCGCCGCGGTCTGCGCGACCGGGTTCGGCATCCCTGCGGTGGCGGTCTCTACCCACATGGCGTGGGACCTGAGCCCGACGCCGGACCTGTTCGACGACACGGTCCGTGCCGTGACGGCTCTCCTCGCCGATCGCACTCCGGCGGAGCTGGTGCCCACGGGTTCCGTGCTCAACGTGAACATCCCGAACGCCGACGCCCCGCGACCCCTGACCGCGTCGGCAACACGTCCGGACCACCTGCCGATGGGGCGCATGGGCTACACCGGTGAGGGGACCGAGTTCCAGCTCGCGTTCGAGCCCGGACCCGACCCGGAACCCGGCACCGACACGGCCGTGCTGCGCGCGGGTCGGATCAGCCTGTCGGTGGTGCCGGTGGTCGGCACCCCCGACGTGGCCGACCACCTCGCCGAGATCGCGGCCGAGCTGACCGCGACCCTCTCAGATCACCAGTAGACGCCGGGGATCAACCGCGCGATCCGCTTCGCCGAGTCCGGCAGCGACGCGTTCGGCACCGGGACCGGCGGCCGCGACCGCCTGTCCTTCGTCGACGACGAACTCTCCGCGGGCTTCTCGCCCTTCGCGGCCGCCGACTCGGGGAACAGTCGATACGCCTGATGCAGCAGGAGGTTCTTGAACCGCGGCGCGAACATCCCGGTGAACTCGGCGATCGTGCCGACCGGGGTCTCGATCCGCACCGGCCGCTTCTCCAACGCCCGGATGACCATGTCCGCGGCGTCGTCCGGCGACGACGTCGGCAGGGACTGGTAGATCGTCGTCGGGGCGATCATCGGTGTCCGCACGAGCGGCATCTTGATCGAGGTGAAGGTGATCCCGTCGTCGTGCAGCTCGGACGAGATGACGTCGCTGAAGGCGTCGAGCGCCGCCTTGCTCGCGACGTAGGCCGAGAACCGCGGGACCTTGGTCTGCACACCGATCGACGAGACGTTGACGATGTGCCCGAACCGGCGCTCCCGCATGCTCGGCAGGAGCGCGAGCACCAACCGCACGGCGCCGAAGTAGTTGACGCTCATGGTGCGTTCGAAGTCGTGCATGCGCTCGGTGGAGTGCACCACCCCGCGCCGGATCGACCGCCCGGCGTTGTTCACCAGGAAGTCGACGTGGTCGTGCTCGTCGAGGACACGCTTGACCGTGATGTCGACCGACTCGTCGTCGGTGATGTCACAGGGGTAACCGTGGGCATCCCCACCCGCGGAACGGATCTCCTCCACGGCGGCCTCGAGGTCCTCGACCCCGCGGGCGACGAGGATGACGCGGGCGCCGCGTCGCGCGGCCTTGTGGGCGGTGGCCAGTCCGATGCCCGACGACCCGCCGGTGATCATCACCCGCCGTCCGGCGAGCTCACCCTCCGGGCTCGGACGACGCGCGCGGTTCGGGTCGAGGTGGTGCAGCCAGTACTCCCACAGGACGTCGGCGTACTCGGAGAACTCCGGCACCGACAGCCCCGTCCCGGCGAGCTCACGCTGCGTCGCCTCCGCGGAGAACACCGACGGGAACGACATGTGCTCGAGGATCACCGGCGGGATACCGATCTGGTCCAGCAGGAGATCGCGGGCGATCTTGATCCCGGGCAGCTCGGTCGCCGCGAGCGCGCGGGTCGAGATCGTCTCCGGGATCGCCCCGACGACGGTGGGCGCCCCGGCCGCGCGGGCCAGCGCACCGAACACCTCGTGGGCCGACTGGGGGCGGGGGTTCACCAGGTGGAAGGCGCGCCCGTCGAGATCCGACGACCCGTGGACGAGCTCCACCATCGCCGACGCGACGTAGTCGACCGGGACGATGTTCGTGTCACCGATGTCGGGCACGAGCGTGGGGAGCAGATGCGGCAGCCTGCTCAGGAGCCGCAGCGCGGTGAAGAAGTAGTAGGGCCCGTCGATCTTGTCCATCTCGCCGGTCTCGGAGTCACCGACGACGATGGCGGGGCGATAGATCCGGAACTTCAGGCCTGCGCTCTCGCGCACCATCTTCTCGGCCATGAACTTGGTCTCGTGGTACGGCGAGGGCAGACCCTGACCGAGGTCGAAGTCGTTCTCGGTGAACGGTCCGCGGTGGTCACCGGCCACAGCGACAGACGACACGTGATGCAGCGTCGCGCCGAGGCGCTGGGCGAGGTCGATCACGGCACTCGTCCCGGCCACGTTGGCCGCCTCGGACTCCGCCGCGCTCGCCGTCATGTCGTAGACGGCGCCGAGGTGCACGAGATGGTCGGCCGCGGGCGCGTCGTCGCCGAGTCCGAGCTCCGGCTGGGTGAGGTCGCCGACCAACGGGGTGACGCGGTCGCCACCGATCCACCCGGCGGCCATGCGCTCGATCCGCGGCACCGAGGACGCCCGGACCAGCGCGTGGATCTGCGCCTCCGGTTCCCGCTCCAGCAGTCGGGCGACCACGCGGCGGCCGAGGAACCCCGTCGCGCCGGTCACGATGTAGGTGGACATGACACCTCCGAGTCGTACGGACAATCGTCGGTGATCATCGTCGCGCACCGAGCCTGTCGCCACAGGCGGTTGCGCACATCCCGGCTCAGCCGAGCGTCGCCGCTGTGACGCGTAACTCCTGGAGCACGGTCACGGCGTGATGAGCGAGATCGCTGTCGTCATCGGAACCGTCGATCCACCGCGCGAAGCCCATCTTGAAGGCCAGGACACCGAGTTCCGCGGCGAGATGGGCTGCGGGCTCGGCGATCCCCCGCGCCGTCAGCGCCGCCTGCATCGCGGCGGCCATGCCGACGCTCTTCATCGCGTCCCGCTCCTGCAGTTCGGCGCTCGCGGCCACCGCGGCCTGCAACCGCGGGCCCAGTTCCCGGTTCGCGGCACCCATCTCCTGGGACGCACGCCGCAGGCCTGCGGCGACAGCGTCGAGCGGCGTGGCCCCGTCGTCCGCTTCCGCGATCCCCTCCGCCAGCAGGCGGCTCAGCGTCTCCTGGCCGGCGACGAGGACCTCGCGTTTGTCGGGGAAATGACGGAAGAAGGTGCTGCGGGTGACCCCGGCGCGATCGGCGATCTGGGCCACGGTCGTCTCGTCGTACCCCTGCTCGGTGAACAGGTCCACGGCCGCCACGATCAACCGCTCCCGCGCGTTCGGTTCCCACCTCGCCATCCGCACGAGTGTAGTGATGCGACACCTGTCGCATCACGTGTACGGTGACGGGACAGATGTCGCATCACTTCGAGGCGGCGAGACAGGAGAATCTCATGCGCGTGTTCGTCACCGGCGGAACAGGTCTCATCGGCACCGCCGTCGTGCGGGAGTTGACGACGCACGGGCACTCCGTCCTGACGCTGGCCCGATCGGACGCGTCTGCCGCGGCTGCCGCGGCGACAGGCGCGGCATCGCTGCGAGGCGGCCTGTCGGACCTGGACGTCCTGCGGGAGGGCGTCCGCTCCTGCGATGCGGTGATCCACCTCGCGTTCGACCACTCGGCGATCACCGCAGACGGTTTCGGCCGTGCCTCCGAACAGGAGTCGGTCGCGGTCGCCGCGATCGGGGACGAACTCCGTGGGACCGACCGACCGTTCGCGGTCGTCTCCGGCACCCCCGCGGCAACAGGGCGGCCGTCCACCGAGGACGACCCCCTGCCTCTCGACGGCCCGGTCGCCGGGAGGGCGCGCACGGTGACCGCGGCTCTCGCACTGGCCGAGGCCGGCGTCCGCACCAGCGCGATCCGCCTGCCCAGGACCGTGCACGCCGACGGGCAGGGCGGATTCGCGGGCATCCTCACCGAGATGGCCCGCAGCAGTGGGGTGTCGGGGATCCCCGGCGACGGCACGCAACGGTGGCCGGCGGTCCATGCGGCCGACGCGGCTGCCCTGTTCCGCCTCGCGCTGGAGAACGCACCGGCCGGGACGGTCTGGCACGCCGTGGCCGACGAGGGCGACGCCGTCCGCGACATCGCCGAGGTGATCGGGAGGCGTCTCGGCGTACCGGTCGAGCCGGTTCCCGACGACACGTTCGGGGCACTGGGCCCGGTGTTCGCGCTCGACCAGCCCGCGTCGTCCGCCCGGACCCGCGAGATGCTCGGGTGGACACCGACCCACCCGGGCCTGCTGGAGGATCTCGAGCTGATCTGAGCCCCACGCAGTACCGTCGACGAGGTGGAGCCGCAGAGCTATTCGTCGGGTGAGCGTGTGTTCGGTCCCCCTCGTGGCACCTTCGACGCCGACTGGGCGGCCACCGCGCTGCGCTCCACCCGGCCCGATCTCGACCACCCGACATCGGTGCGACTGATGGAGCGGGCGTGGGCGTTGATCCGCGAGGAGGGGCTTCGCGGTGGCGCCCTGTCCGCGGCGCTCGCGGACCGGGACGGGGTGGACGCATCGGTCGCCGGTGACGTCGCCGCCGTCGGCACCGAGATCGCGCAGTTCTACCTCGACCGCTGACCGGACCGACGGAGTTCGCCGTCACCGGACGACTGCACCGATGAGTTCTGACGGTGAGGACGGTCAGAACCCATCGAGGATCCACCCCGTCCGAGAGGCACCCTGATGACCGCACCCCCGGCGAAAACCGATGGCGATTTGTCCGAGTCCGGACATACCCTGACCGCCATGTCGACCCCTGCCCCGTCCACATCCGACACCCCGGCCATCGAGGCCGTCGGCCTGGTGAAGAAATTCGGTGACGCGGTCGCCGTTGACGACGTCAGCTTCTCGGTCCCCCGCGGCAGCGTGCTCGGACTCCTCGGTCCCAACGGTGCCGGCAAGACCACCACCGTCCGGATGATGACGACGCTCACCGCGCCGACCGCGGGCACCGCCCGCATCGCCGGCCACGACGTCGTCACCGAGCCCGACGCGGTCCGCCGCACCATGGGCCTGACGGGGCAGGCGGCCACCGTCGACGAGCTGCTCACCGGACGCGAGAACCTCGCGATGATCGGCGGGCTGTACGGCATCCGTCGTCGCGAACTGCGCTCCATCTCCGACCGTCTGCTCGAGCAGTTCTCCCTCACCGACGCCGCGGACCGACCGGTGAAGTCGTACTCAGGCGGTATGCGCCGCCGGATCGACCTCGCGGTCAGCCTCCTCACCGCGCCGCCCGTGCTCTTCCTCGACGAGCCGACCACCGGCCTGGATCCCCGCAGTCGATCGGAGCTGTGGGATGTCCTTCGCGGTCTCGTCGCCCAGGGCACCACCCTGCTGCTCACCACGCAGTACCTCGAGGAGGCCGACCAGCTCGCCGACGACATCGTCGTCATCAACAAGGGCAAGGTCATCGCCCAGGGGTCGCCGCTGCAGCTCAAGGAACAGGCGGGCAAGGCGAGTCTCGTCCTCACGGTGTCCCATGCGGCAGACATCCCCGCCGCAGAAGCGTTGCTGCGCAAGACCGGCGGCGAGGTCTTCGTCGACACCGGCGCACGTCGGCTCACCGCCCCCGCGGACGGTCTCGCCGAGATGACCCGCGTCATCGGCTGGTTCACCGACAGCGGCATCGCCGTCGACGACATCGGCCTCTCGCGACCCAGCCTCGACGACGTGTTCCTGTCCCTCACCGGTCACCGCGCCGAATCCACCCATGACGAGCAGCAGGAGACCCCGGCATGACCACCACGGCACCCCAGGCGACGATGTCGCCGATCGCGCCCGAGATCCATCGGACCACGTTGCTGCAGCAGTCGTGGATCATGGTCAAGCGCAACCTGATCCACACCAAGCGCATGCCCGAGATGCTCGCCGACGTGACGGTGCAGCCGATCATGTTCGTCGTGCTGTTCGCCTACGTGTTCGGCGCGTCGATCACCCAGACCGGTGGCGTCGACTACAAGGAGTTCCTGCTCCCCGGGATCATGGGACAGACCATCGTGTTCTCCGCGTTCATCGTCGCCACGGGCATCTGCAGCGACCTGGAGAAGGGCATCATCGACCGCTTCCGGTCACTGCCCATCAACCGGTCGTCGGTCCTCATCGGCCGGAGCATCGCCGGCCTGCTGCACTCGTCGATCGGCATCGCCGTCATGGCGATCACCGGCCTGCTGATCGGGTGGCGCATCCGCGGCAACGTCGGCGAGGCCATCCTCGCGTTCGCGCTCATCCTGGTGTTCGGTTTCGCGATGATCTGGTGGGGCATCTTCGTCGGCTCGCTGATGCGGTCGGTGGAGGCCGTCAACGGGGTGATGTTCACGATCCTGTTCCCGATCACGTTCGTGGCCAACACGTTCGTGCCCACGGGGCCGATGCCGACCTGGCTGCGCGTGATCGCCGAGTGGAACCCGATCTCGTCGCTGGTCCAGTCGCTGCGGGTGCTGTGGGGCAACGGACCCGACGCCGCGCCCGGCGCCGCACTGCCGCTGCACCACCCCGAGATCGCGACGGTGCTGTGGGCGCTGGGACTGACCCTCGTCATCGCCCCGTTCGCGCTGCGCGCCTACAACAGGCGCACGTCGGACTGATCCGACGCGGACCCGCGTCGAGTCCTGCCCGTCAGGCCGTGAGGGCGAGGGCCGCCAGCGGATCGCTGTAGACGGCGTCGAGCGACACCGCGCCGGCCGCCTGCTGCTGCACCGACGCACCCGCGCGGCTCACCCGGACGTCGCGGTTCGCGGCGGCCGGGGTCGACCGCACGGACCGGGCGACCGCCGGCAGCGTCGACGGGGTGTCGGTGAACGCCTGCCCACCGAGGATGACGTGGTCGGGGTTGAAGATGTCGGCGATGAGCGACACCGTGCGCCCGAGAACCTCCGCGCGCTCCAGGAGGATCGCCGAGGCGGTGTCGTCGCCGGCGGCCGCCGCCGTGTGGACGTCCTCGATCTGCTCGACGGACAGGCCCGCCGCGCGGGCGGCGTCGACGATCCCGGTGTCGCTGACCGCGGGCTCGAGCTGACCGGTTCTCTTCGGATCGAGCAGCTGGGTCGCGCCGATCGGGAAGTGGCCGATCACCGGGGGACCCGCGGTGGGCGTGTAGACGGTGCCGTCGACGGTGAACGCGATGCCGACCATCTCCCGTGCGTAGAAGTACAGGAAGCTGCCCGGCCCGTCCTCGGGGTTCACCAGCAGCTCCGCGGCCGCCATCGCCTCGACGTGGGACGCGACCGACACCGGCAGTCCGATGGTCTGCGACAGGACGGGCCCGACCGGCGCAGCCGTCCACCCGAGGCGCGGGTGGTCGACGAGACCACCCTCGGCGACGCGTCCACCGATCGCGACGCCCGTCCACAGCACCCGCTGCGACGGCCACCGGGACGCGAAGCGGCGCGCGGACAGACCGATCGCGGTGAGCGTCTGCTCGGCGGAGTCCCCGGCCGGGGTCGGGATCTGGATGGCGCCCACCACGCGGTGCTGCAGGTCGTGGGTGGTGATCGAGGTGACCTTCAGACCGATGTGGATGCCGACGGTGAGGAAGTCGGTCGTGTTCACCTCGAACGGCAGGCGCGGGCGCCCGATGGCTCCCGCCGGAGCGAGGTCGGCGCGCTCACGGACGATCCCCGCCTTGAGAAGGGCGCTGACCTGGCGGTTGACCGTCGAGATCGACAGCCCCGACTGCGTGGCGGCGGCGTCGCGGAAGATCGGCCCCTGCAGCCGCGCGATGCGCAACACGACGGCCGACGGCTTCGTCGACAGCTGCAGCTGGGGGGTCGCGATGTGGATGACTGGTGTCCTCGTCGTCAGCGGGCCGGTGGCCGCACCGATGGCCAGTGGGCGCGACCCCGTGCGGGTGCGTGCCCCGGCATAGAGAGGACGGGGGCCGACGGGCCGGCGGGTTCGAGCGGAGACGTGGTCGAGCGAGGCGGTCATGGAGATGTCCTGTCGAATGTGCCATATCGGGCGCCACGTGCGCGGATATGGAGGCGAATGTCTGACAACCGGTGTCACGCGGGGACGCGGACGACCGGGGCGGGTTCAGAGATTCGTGCGACAGAGAAGGCGAGCGAACGGCAGACGGCAGCCCAGCGCGGTGATCACGTAGGTGACCTCCGGGATGTGCGACGTCGAGCTCGGCATGGGGCGAATCTAGCAAGCCCCCACCGCGTCCTCCAACCCGGGACGTCGCAGGTCACAGCGGTGGGGTTTCGCTCACGGCGCGTTTAAGTCGACGTCGCCGAGACCGCCCGCGCAACACTGGACGGCGATCCGTGACCGCTCACCTGACGAGGAGTCCCGCCGTGGCCGTGGCGTTGCACTGGTTCCTGCCGACCTACGGCGACTCGCGTGACCTCATCGCGGGTGGGCACGGCAGCGGCATGCGCGGCGACCGGCCCGCCGATCTGCGCTACCTCAAGCAGCTCGCCGGGGCCGCCGAGGTCAACGGCTTCACCTCGGTGTTGATCCCGACAGGCCAGTGGTGCGAGGACGCATGGCTGACCGCCTCACTCCTCGTGGACGCCACCGAGTCGCTGAAGTTCCTCGTCGCCGCGCGACCCGGACTCGTCAGCCCCACCCTCACCGCGCAGATGGCGGCAACTCTGCAGTGGCAGTCGAAGGGGCGACTGCTGCTCAACGTCGTCACCGGCGGTGAGAGTTCGGAGCAACGCGCCTACGGCGACTTCCTCACCAAGGACGCCCGGTACGAGCGCACCGGCGAGTTCCTCACCGTGCTCGACCACCTCTGGACGTCGTCGGACCCGATCACACTGAACGGCAACCACATCCGCGTCGAGAACGCGGCCATCCCGCGCCGGCCCGATCCGGCACCGCCGATCTTCTTCGGGGGATCCTCCGCGGCGGCGGGGGCGGTGGCCGCGGCTCACGCCGACACCTACCTCACGTGGGGTGAGCCCCCGGCCGACGTGGCGGCGAAGATCGACTGGATCCGCGGCCTCGCCGCACCGCTGGGACGCACACCCACCTTCGGTATCCGCCTGCACGTGATCGCCCGGGAGACGTCCGCTCTCGCGTGGGCCGAGGCCGACCGACTGCTGGCCGCACTGGATCCCGCGACGGTCGCCGCGGCGCAGGCGTCGCTGGCGCGATCGGAGTCCGAGGGCCAGCAGCGGATGCGCGAGCTGCACCAGGGCGGAGCGGATTTCGCGTCGGCGGACGGCGCCCGATCCCTGGAGATCTACCCGAACCTGTGGTCCGGAGTCGGCCTGGTGCGGGGTGGCGCGGGCACCGCGCTCGTCGGTTCCTACGACGAGGTCGCCGACAGGATCGCCGAGTACGCTGCGCTCGGCCTCGATCACTTCATCCTGTCGGGTTACCCCCACCTGGAGGAGGCCTACCACGTCGGCGAGGGTGTGCGACCCGCACTCGCACGCCGGGGTCTTCTCGACGACGAGCTCACCCCCGACACCGGGCGGACGGGCACCGCGTTCCTCTCCTCCCTCGAACCCTCCGGCGCGTCCTGACGCACCGGGTTCCGACAAGAAAGAGACACACATGAGCACCGAGAACATCGCAGACGAGGTGAAGTTCGCCTACTGGGTCCCCAACGTGAGCGGCGGCCTGGTCACCAGCGACATCGAGCAGCGGACCAACTGGGAGTTCGAGTACAACAAGAAGCTCGCGCAGACCGCCGAGCGCGTCGGCTTCGAGTACGCCCTGTCGCAGGTGCGGTACATGGCCTCCTACGGCGCGGAGTTCCAGCACGAGTCGACCTCGTTCTCGCTCGCGCTGCTCCTGGCGACCGAGAAGCTCAAGGTCATCGCCGCCATCCACCCCGGCCTGTGGCACCCCGCCGTGCTCGCCAAGTTCGGCGCGACCGCGGACCACCTGTCCAACGGACGTTTCGCGATCAACGTGGTGTCCGGATGGTTCGCGGGCGAGTTCAAGGCACTCGGTGAGCCGTGGCTCGAGCACGACGAGCGCTACCGCCGCAGCGCCGAGTTCCTCGAGGTGATCCGCAAGATCTGGACCGAGGACAACGTCGAGTTCGCAGGCGATTTCTACCGCATCCGCGACTTCACGCTGAAGCCCAAGCCGCTCAACACCCCTGAGCGTCCGAATCCCGAGCTGTTCCAGGGTGGCAACTCCTCGGCCGCACGTCGCAACGGCGGCCGGTTCGCCGACTGGTACTTCTCCAACGGCAAGGACTTCGACGGCGTCACCGAGCAGATCCAGGATCTGCGGGAGGTCGCCCAGGCCAACAACCGCGAGACCAAGTTCGGCCTGAACGGGTTCATCATCGCCCGCGACACCGAGAAGGAGGCGCGGGACACCCTGCGCGAGATCATCGAGAAGGCCAACAAGCCTGCGGTGGAGGGGTTCAAGGACTCGGTGCAGCAGGCCGGCAAGTCCACCTCCGACGGCAAGGGCATGTGGGCCGACTCGAAGTTCGAGGACCTGGTCCAGTACAACGACGGCTTCAAGACGCAGCTGATCGGTACGCCGGAGCAGATCGCCGAGCGGATTGTCGCCTACAAGAAGCTCGGCGTGGACCTCATCCTCGGTGGCTTCCTGCACTTCCAGGAGGAGATCGAGTACTTCGGCGAGAAGGTCATGCCTCTCGTCCGCGAGCTCGAGGCCTCCGAGAAGGTCTCGGTCTGACGCCATGAGCATCGCCACGTCGATCACCCGGGTCGCGACCACCGACGACGCCGTGGACGCTGCACGCGTCCTCGGTGGCTGTCGGGGCCCGGGTGTGTCGGCGCGGCTGCGGGATTCGGGCCTGCTCGACCTCTCCCTGGCCCCCGCCGACGGCGGTGTGGCGCCGTCGACCGCGGCCGAGGTCGTGCGGATCCTTGCCGTCTCGCATCTCGACATCGCCCGTCAGGTGCGTGAGTCCCTGCTGCGCGGCGACACCGCGGTCGGCCATGACCTCGTCGAACGCCTCCTGTCCGTCGCGGTGCAGACCGGGGTCGCCGCGGCGACGCTGTACTCGTCGACCGGCACTGTCCGCGACCGGCGACGCGACGGTGGCCGACCCGTCGACGACGCCCTCCGACGGCGGATCGGTGAGGCCACGGTCGCCGTCGCGGCGGCGGAGTCGACCCTCAGGGCCGCCGGGGACGCCGTCGACACTCTTCGTACCTCCGCCGACGACCCGGACCTGATCCGGGACGAGGCGGTTGTGTCCCTGACCACCGCCGCGGTGCTGGCTGACCGCGCCGCGGGCGCGACCGTCGACCCTGGGGACCTCGCCCGGGTCGGACACTGGACCCTCACGGGCCGCGTCGACGCCTGAGGACCCTCGCCGGGCGTTCATCGGAACGGCCGCGAACCCTGCCGTTTGTCCGAGTGCTGTTCTACCCTCGTCATCCATGACGACCTCGATCTCGACCGACGCGGAGTTCCTGGAGATCACGGAGCCGTTCCGGCGCGAGATCATGGCGCACTGCTATCGCATGATGGGCAGCCACCACGACGCCGAGGACCTGGTGCAGGAGACCTACATCCGCGCCTGGCGCGGGTACGCCGGGTACGACCAGCGGGCGTCGGTGCGGACCTGGCTGCACAAGATCGCGACCAACACCTGCCTCACCGCGCTGGAGAGCAAGAAGAAGCGACCGCTTCCGTCCGGACTCGGGGGCGATGCCGACGACCCCACCGACACCCTCGTCGTCGACAAGGAGGTCCCCTGGCTCGAGCCGTGGGCCGGTGACGACGCGGTGGCACCGGCGGAGACGGCCGACCCTGCGGCCGTGGTCGATTCGCGAGAGTCGATCCGCCTCGCCTTCATCGCTGCGCTGCAGCACCTCCCCGAACGCCAGCGTGCGGTGTTGATCCTGCGCGACGTCCTGCGCTGGCGGGCGGCGGAGGTCGCCGAGACCCTTGACCTCACCGTCGCCACCGTGAACAGCCTGCTCCAACGCGCGCGAGCGCAGGTGAAAGAGGCATCGCCCGAACGCGATTCGACCCGCGAGCCCGACGACGCCGCCCAGCGCGAGACGCTCGCCCGCTACGTGGCGGCGTTCCAGGACTATGACGTGGACGCGATCGTCGCGATGTTCACGGCCAAGTCCATCTGGGAGATGCCGCCCTTCACCGGCTGGTACCAGGGCGGCGAGGCCATCGGGACCCTCATCCGCAAGAACTGCCCGGCGGAGAAGGCCGGCGACCAGATCCTTCTGCCCACCGTCGCCAACGACCAGCCGGCGTTCGGGCTCTACATGCTGGACAAGGACTCCGGCGAGCACCTGCCGTTCCAGCTGCAGGTGCTCCAGCTCTCGGCCGACGGCCGCACCGTCGACCACGCGATCGCCTTCTTCGACGACGACACCGAAGCGCTCTTCGCGCGCTTCGGCCTGCCTGCGCGTCCTCCGGCCACGGACGCGCAGGCCTGAGGGATCACGCGCCGGGCATCTGCGACGGGTCCATCCAGACGACCTCCCATGCGTGACCGTCGAGGTCACGGAAGCTGCGGCCGTACATGAACCCGTGATCCGTCGGGTCGTCCCAGTGCGATCCACCGGCGGCGAGGGCGGCGTCGGCGAGGGCATCCGCGTCCTCACGACTGTCCGCGGAGATCGCGAACAACGCCTCCCGCCCTGTCGAGGTGTCGGCGATGCCGCCCATCGTGAGGAACGAGGAGAACCGCTCGGTCTGCAGCATCATCACCGTCGCCTGGTCGCTGAGGACGACGCTGACCGTGGTCTCTTCGGAGAAGGTCTCGTTGACGTCGAATCCGAGACCGGTGAAGAACGCGCGCGACGCGGCGACGTCGGCGACGGGGAGGTTGACGAACAGCATGCGGGACATCGTGGGCTCCTTCGATCGGGGTGTGTCACCCCTACAGACCCGACCCCGCGCGAGAAGTCATCGTGGTTCCCACTTTCGACGGGTGCGGTCCCGCACCGCGATGGGCCAGGATGAGCGCGACATGAGTCTCCCGCTGCCCTATCCGAGTGTCCCCGCGCCCGAGCCGGACCCCGTCCGCCGGCCGTGGCTGCCGGGCGCGGTGAGCGCAGAACTCGACGACGACCCCCGTCCGCTGCGGGGTCGTCGCACCCGGCGGGACATCCTGGTCGACGTCCTGGTCATCGCGCTGGCCATCGGGATCGGTGTCCTGGCCGCCGTCCCGCAGATCGGCGGCAGCACGCTGTCGCTGTGGCCGGATCTCGTCATCGGCGCCGGGGCGTGCACCGCACTCGCCTGGCGGCGGCGGTGGCCGGTACCCATCGCGGTCGTCACCAACCTGATCTGCATCCCGTTCACGGCGGTCGCCGGTGCCGCCTACCTGAGCACGTTCTCGTTGGCAGTACACCGACCGCTGAGGCATGCGATCCCCGTCGGCGTACTCGGCGTCATCGCGGCACAGCTGAACCTGGTGCTGGTCGCCGGTGCCACGGGCACCGCCTTCTGGGTCACCCTCGCGTTCAGCATCCTGCTCACCGGCGGGGCCATCGGGTGGGGCACCTCGGTACGCAGCCGCCGACAGCTGTTGATCTCCCTCGCCGAGAGGGCCCGCCGCGCCGAGTCGGAACAGCGGGAGCGGTTGGCGGCGGCGCGCGCCGCGGAACGCGAGCGTCTCGCCCGCGAGATGCACGACGTGCTCGCGCACCGGATGAGCCTGCTGTCGGTGCATGCGGGCGCCCTGGAGTACCGACCGGACGCCCCACCCGAGGACATCGCGCGCGCCGCCGGCGTCATCCGTGGCGGCGTGCACCAGATGCTCGAGGACCTGCGTGACGTGATCGGGATGCTCCGTGACGACAGCGACGACCTCGCCGTCCGTCCCGACTCCGTCGCCGACGTCGAGCGCCTCTTCGACGAGTGCCGTGCCGCCGGATCGCGGATCACACCCCACGTCGACGTCGATGACCCGACCCGCATCCCCGGCGTCGTGGGGCGCGCGGCGTTCCGCGTCGTCCAGGAGGGGCTGACCAACGCGCGCAAGCATGCGGGTGCGGTGCCGGTGGCGGTCGACATCGTCGGCGGTCCGGGTCGCGGACTGCAGGTGACCGTCAGCCAGCCGCTGAGCCGCTCCCCCGAGCACCGGGGCATCCCCGGGACCGGTACGGGACTGACCGGACTCGAGGAGCGGGTCACCCTCGCCGGAGGGTCGCTGCACCACGGCGTCGTCGAGCACCGCTTCGTCCTCGAGGCGCGACTGCCGTGGCAGTCCGGGGCGATCGCGTGAGCCCGATCCGACTGCTGCTCGTCGACGACGAATGGCTCGTCCGCGCCGGTCTGCGGACCATGCTCAGCGGTGAGGCCGACCTCGAGATCGTCGGTGAGGCCGCCGACGGCGCCGGCGTGGCCGACCTGGTGCGTGAGACGCGGGCCGATGTGGTGCTCATGGACATCCGGATGCCGGTCGTGTCGGGCATCGACGCGACGGCGGCCGTCCGCGAGCTCCCCGACCCACCCCACGTCATCGTCCTGACGACCTTCGACGCCGACGATCTGGTGGTCCGCGCACTACGGGCGGGTGCGTCGGGGTTCCTGGTGAAGGACACCCCGCCGGGCGATGTGATCGCCGCGATCCGGGCCGTCGTCGCCGGGGACCCGATCCTGTCGCCGACGGTGACACGGCGCCTGATCGACCGGATCACCGGTCCCGCACGCGACGACAGGGCCGCGGCCGATCAGCTCGCGGTGCTCACCGCGGGCGAACTCCGGGTCGCGACCGCCGTCGCCCAGGGCCTGTCGAACGCGGACATCGCCCGGGAGTTGTTCGTGACCGTCGCGACGGTGAAGAGCCACATCTCGCACATCCTGGAGAAGCTGCAGCTCACGAACCGTGTGCAGATCGCACTGATAGTCCACGACGCGGGGCGCGACACCTGACGGTGTTGGACCCGGGGTGTGGGCTCACCCGGAGGTGTCGGGTCAGGCGACCGCGCGGATCGCGGTGGTGCGTGCCGGGGCGGCAGGTGCCGGTCGCGCGACCGCACTGGTCATCTCCGACAGCAGGTCGACGAGGTCGCCACCGAGGGCGCGGGTCACCGCACCGACCACCTCGGACGACGCCTCCTTCTGTCCGCGCTCGACCTCGGACAGGTAGGTCATCGAGACACCTGCGCGATCGGCGACGTCCTTCAGGGTGCGTTGCTGGCGTTGGCGGGCGCTGCGCAAGGTCGCTCCGAGCAGTTCCCGCAGCAGAGGGGCGGCGGCAGGCGCAGCAGGGACCTCGTCCGCGGGAACCACGTGCAGATCGGTCATCGCCTACCTCCTTCGCTCGCGCGCGCACCCCTCACGAGAAGGGACCTGTCCCACACGGTAGTGGCGTCGACGCCGGCCCCGCCGCCCGCGACACCGGCGTTTCGCTCACAGCGGAGTGTCGGCGACGGCCTCGACGCGGCGTTCGAGGCCGTCCAGGAGCACGGTCAACCCGTAGGTGAGCTCGTCGTCGTAGAAGGTCGACGCGTCACCGGCGGCGATCTCGGTGGCGGCGGCGCTCAGAGCCGGGAGGCGACCGGTGTCCCCGACGAGGGTGAGGATGCCCCTCTCGTACGAGCGGTCGTCGGGCGCGCGCGTCCCGTCGGCGCGCAGCGCTCCGAGTTGAGCGGCCTGGCGCACGTGGTTGCGGACGAAGCCGTCGAGCACGAGCAGTGAACTCAGGACGGCGCGGGCGGGCAGGCCGGTGCCCGCGAAGGCCGCGACACCCGCGTCGGTCCACCCGAGGACATTCGGTGTCGCCGGCGGTGCGGTGAGGGGGATCTCGACGATCCACGGCCGCGCGGCCAGCCCTGCAGCCACCGCCCGTGTCCACGACTCGACCCGATCGCGCCAGGGGTTCCCGGACGTGAGGTCGTCCGGACACGGCCCGTAGCCCGAGTCGAGCACCACCGCCAGCAGCTCGTCCTTGCTGTCGACGTAGCGATAGAGCGACATCGTCGTCATGCCGAGCTCCTGCGCGACCGCCTTCATCGAGATCGCGTCGGGCCCACCCTGATCGGCCAGTCGCACGCCCGCCGCGCCGATGTCACGGATCCCGACGCCCGGCTTCGGACCGCGCCGGACACCCGTCGATCGTTCCCACAGCAGGTCGAGGTAGCGGGGCATCACCGCGTCGTCGCTGCTCACGGGGCCACCGTAACAAACTGCTTGCGCCGTACGCAGAAACGTACCTAGTCTGTGTATTGCATAAACAGTGCACACCGTACACAGTGAGGATCTGCGATGAGAACCACCCGTTCCCCCTGGTGGGGACTCATGGCCCTGTGCCTGCCGATGCTGATCGTCTCGATGGACGTGTCGGTGCTCTTCTTCGCCGTCCCGGACATCGCCGCCGACCTGCGGCCCTCCCCTGCCCAGCAGCTGTGGATCTTCGACGTCTACGGGCTCGTGCTGGCCGGTCTGCTGCTCACGATGGGCGCCGTCGCCGACCGCGTCGGTCACCGACGGCTCCTGGTGATCGGCGCGACGCTCTTCTGTGGCGCATCGCTGCTCGCGGCGTTCTCGACGAGCGCGGAGATGCTCATCGGTGCCCGCGCGATCCTCGCGATCGCAGGCGCGACACTGATGCCGTCGACGCTCGCCCTCATCCGCCATCTCTTCACCGACGACGCCTCTCGCGCCACGGCGATCGGTGCCTGGTCTGCGGTGATGGCGGGCGGGGTCGCCGTCGGGCCGATTGTGAGCGGGATTTTGCTGGAGCACTTCTGGTGGGGCTCGGTGTTCCTCGTGAACGTGCCCGTGATGGTCGCCCTTCTCGTGGCCGCGCCCCTCCTGCTGCCCGGCGGCACGGGCGATCGCACCCGGCGCATCGACCTTCTCAGCGCAGCCCTCGCGCTCGGCGCGGTCCTGCCGACCGTCGGCGCCGTCAAGGCACTCGGTACCGACGGCCTCACACCCACCGCACTCGCGGTGCTGACCGCGGGTCTCGCGCTCGGTGCGGTGTTCGTGCAGCGCCAGCTCGTCCTCCCCCACCCGCTGATGGAGCTGCGGCTGTTCTCCGACCGACAGTTCGCCGCGGCGATCGCCGTCAACCTCATGGCGATGTTCGGGGTGGTCGGCAACGCCGTCCTCGTCACGCAGTACCTGCAGTCGGTGCTCGGGTACTCGCCACTCGCGGCTGCCCTGTGGAGCCTGGCGCCCACCGTCGTCGTCGCCATGGTCGCGCCGGCGTCGCCCGGCCTCGCGGCGCGATTCGGCCGGCCCGTGGTGATGGCCGGCGGACTCGTCGTGGCGGCGGCCGGCTTCGTGACGACCTGGGGCGGCGGTGTCTCCTCGCTGTGGGTGATGCTCGCCGCGAGCCCTCTGATCGCCGGCGGGCTCGTCGCCGCGGCGACCGTCGTCGCCGACCACGTGGTCGGTGTCGCGCCCTCCGACCGCGCGGGTGCCGTCGCGGGGATGCTCGAGACGACCAGTGAACTCGGCGGCGGGATCGGCATCACTGTCCTGGGCAGCGTCCTCACTGCCGTCTACCGCGCGACCGTCGACACCTCGGTCCCGGGTGTGACCGGGCCTGCGGTCGACGGGCTCGCCGGCGCTGTCGCGTCAGCAGGCCGCCTCGGCGGTGACGCCGGACGAGCGGTCCTCGACTCCGCCCGCACCGCGTACGTCGACGGCATACATGTCGCCTCGACCTGTGCGGCCGTGCTGCTGCTCCTCACCGCGGCCGTCGTGCTGTGGACGCGGACGTCGCGGCACGACCGTGACGCCGTCGCTCCCGCGCCGATCGTCGCACCGTGAGCGCACGTCCCTCGTTCGATGCACCTTTGGCGAAGTCCGATCGCAAACCTCGAACACGGGTCTAGCGTTCTGCAGACCTCTCGAAAGGAATCATCATGCAGTCAGTGTTCACCCGGGTGCTGCGAGCAACGGTGCTCGCCGTGGCGGCTCTCACCGCGGTGCTCGGTCTCTCGGTCGTCGGCGTCGGTTCCGCCGGCGCTGCCACCGTGACCAAGGTCTTCTATCTCAACGCGAAGACCGCCGGCGCGAACGGCAACTACTTCGACACCGGGATCACGCTGCCCGCCGGGGCGAGCGCAACGGTCAGCGCATCGGGCACCGCGAAGTTCGATCCCGGCTACCCCAGCGCGGGCCCGAACGGATCGGTCTACACCTGCACCAACGCGATCGTGGGGTGCCCTCTGCTGAACGCGCCGTATCTCGCGCTGATCGGCAAGGTCGGCGATCAGCCCTCGACTCTGCTCGGCGCCGGTCCGTCGACGGCCACCGGGCCCGGTCGCCTCAAGCTCGCGATCAACGACGCGTTCAATGGGTACGTCAACAACTCGGGCCGGTACCGCGTCGCGATCACCTACACACGGACGTGCCCCGGGCTGGTCTGCATCGGCTGACCACCGCTCGACCATGATGGGCGCATGGGAGTCGTCTACCTCGTCCGTCATGGTCAGGCCCACGCGCAGGCGTACGGGTCGCTCGCCGAGGCACAGTCCGAGGCGGGCGGCCTGACGGCCGTCGGGGTCGAGCAGGCGCGTCGCGCCGGTGTGGCGCTCGGCGCCCGTGTCGACCGCCTCGACCACGCGGTGTCCGGGTCACTCGCGCGCCAGCAACAGACGCTGCGGCACATCCTCGACGGTGTCGCCGAGCACCCGGATCCCGACGTCGACGCCGGGTGGGACGAGTACGACCTGGGGGCGATCACCGCCGGCGGTGTCGACGGCACAGGGGTCGACGGCACAGGAGTCGGCGGCACAGGTGTCGACGGCACCGGTGCTCAGGGAGCCCGGTTTCAGGCTCGACTCGACGACGACCTCCGCGGCTGGGTCGCGGGGTCCTCGGCGGGGACCGAGTCCTACCGGGAGTACCGCGCCCGCGCCGATCGCTCGCTCAAACAGCTCACCGCGCACGCGGGTCCGGGACGGACGGTTATCGCGGTGTCCTCGGCCGGGACCATCTCCGCGGTACTCGCGACGCTGTGGGGGCTCGACGACGAGCGGTGGCTGACGGTCGCCCGCACCATGGTCAACACGTCGATCACCAAGATGATCGTCGGACGGTCCGGGGTGTCGGTGATGTGCGTCAACGACCACGCCCACCTCGACCTCGCCGCCGACCGCGACGTGATGACGTTCCGATGAGCTCCGACGACGAGCTGTCGGTACTCGACTACCTGCGACGCCATGTCGCGGGCACGTTGTCCCCGGACGACCGCACGTTCCTGAACTATCCGACGGCCATCTCGCGGTTGCTGGGGTTCGAGGTCGTCGCGGTGGATCACGGGACGGCCACACTGCGCGTCGTCACCGACCCAGCCCTGCACAGCAATCAGCAGGGCACGGTGCACGGCGGGTTCATCGGGGAGCTGGCCGACGCGGCCATCGGCACCGCGCGATCCACCACCGTCAGCAGGGGCGAGTCGTTCACCAGCATCGATCTGCACACGACGTTCCTGCGTCCGATGTTCGCCGGGACCCTCACCGCCCGGGCGTACCCGACGCACGTGGGGTCGACGGTGCAGCACTACGCCTGCGAGATCACGCGCGATGACGGCAAGATCGTCGCCACGGCGACCAGCACGGTGCTGACGCTGCGCGGCGAGAAGGCCGTCGGGCGATGAGTTCTCCCGCCGGGACCGGTCTACCCCGTCGACACCCGTGACTGCAGCAGGAGCGAGCACATGAGCAGGACCAATCTCTCGATGTCGATCTCGGCCGACGGCTACGTCGCCGGCCCCGACCAGAGCGCCGACAACCCACTGGGAATCGGCGGGCCGGCGCTGCACCGCTGGCACATCGGGCCCGACGCGGAACACCCGGTCAACCGCCAGGTGATGTCGGACATGATGGACGACATGGGCGCGACCATCATGGGCCGCAACATGTTCGGGCCGATCCGCGGCGAATGGGGTGACTCCGACTGGCGTGGGTGGTGGGGTGACGAACCGCCGTACCACTGCCCCGTGTTCGTCCTCACGCACCACGCGCACGACCCGATCGAGATGGACGGTGGCACCACCTTCCACTTCGTCACCGACGGCATCGAGTCCGCGTACCGACAGGCGGTGGACGCAGCCGGCGGGAAGTCGATCTCGATCGCAGGCGGGGCATCCTGTGCCCGACAGGCCATCGCGGCCGGCCTCGTCGACGAGATCGACCTGCAGGTGAGCGGCGAGATCCTCGGCGGAGGGGAACGCCTCTTCGACGGCTTTGCCCCGGGCGCCCCGACCCTCGAGCTGACACGCGTCCTCGAAGCACCCCCGCACACCGTGCATCTCCGCTACCGCGTCATCCGCTGACCCACCCCCACCCCTACCTGTTGGTCACCAGGACCCGTCGAGTGGGCGGTTAACGACGTCGAGTGGGCGCCAGGGAACGTCGAGTGGGCGGTAGACGATGGCTGCGGGGTCTCAACCGCCCAGTCGACGTCTCCAACCGCCCAGTCGGCGTCTCCAACCGCCCAATCGACGTCTCCAACCGCCCACTCGACGGGTGGCGGGGCTGCGGGGCGGCGGGGTCAGCTCAGAGCGCGCAGGCCCTCGGCCATGAACTCCTGGGTCGCCTCGGCGGCCTTCTCGGCGCCCTCACCCGACGACGAGCCCTGCAGGGCGCGGTAGGCGATGCCCTCGCCGATCACACCCAACTTGAAGTTCGCCAGGGCGAGGTAGAAGTCCCAGTGCGCCATCTCGACCCCGGCGGCGACCGCGTACCGCTGCGCGAGATCGTCGGTCCCGGGATAGCGGTCACTGGTCCACGCCGCCGACAGCCCCAGTACCCGGTCGAAGATGGGCTGGCGGTACACACACATCAACGCCACGTCGGTGATGGGGTCACCCAGCGTCGACATCTCCCAGTCGACCACCGCGCGGACGACGCCCGGGTCGGTGGCATCGAGGATCGTGTTGTCGACTCGGAAGTCCCCGTGCACGATCGCGTTCGCGGAATCCGTCGGGATGTTCTCCGCCAACAAGCCGGCCAGCTTTTCGACGTCCGGCAGCTCGCGGGTCTTCACCAGGCCCCACTGTCGCGTCCACGTCTTGACCTGACGCGCGACGAACCCCTCCGGGCGACCGAACTCGCCGAGTCCGACCGCCTCGTGGTCGACCGCGTGCAGATCGGCCAGGGTGCGGATCAACGCATCGACATTGCGGTCCACGGCGGCGTCGTCGAGCGCATCGAGCTCCGACGCACTGCGGATCACCGTGCCCTCCACGAACCCGACGACCGTGCACGGCGCACCCAGCACCGAACCCTCGGCGTCGAACGCGACGGTGGGAGCGACGGGAACAGCGCTGCCCTGCAACGCAGAGGTGACCGTCCACTCCCGGTTCATGTCATGCGCCGACGGGGTCAACCCCGACGTCGGCGGACGACGCACCACCCACTTCGTGGTCCCGTCGGTGACCCCGAACGTGAGGTTCGACCGTCCACCCGAGATCAGGTGGACGTCGAGTTCACCGGCGACCTCCACACCCGACTCCACCAGGAACCGGCGCAGCGCAACCGGATCCATGCCCGGCAGCGACCCAGACGCGGTCATCGTGCGTCCCGTGCCTGCTGCTTCTTGGCGGCACGACCGACCGCACGCTTGGCGATGGCCCAGCGGTGCACCTCGGAGGCGCCGTCGTAGATGCGGAAGGGACGCAGTTCGGCCTGGAGCCGCGCGAGCGGCAGGTCGTCGGTGACGCCGGAACCGCCGCACATCTGGATGGCGCGGTCCACGACCCGCGAATACGCCTCCGCGGCAAACGTCTTCGCGATCGACGTCTCGTTGCTGGCGTGATGGCCGAGGTCCAGCTCGTGGCAGGCCTTGACCAGCAGGGCCCGCGACGCGGCGAGGTCGATCTCGTTGTCGGCCACCATCTGCTGGATCATGCCGAGATCGCCGAGGCGACCACCGAAGGCCCGCCGGCCCGCGACGTAGTCGACGGCGACCTCGTGGGCACGCACGGCGACACCGAGCCACCGCATCACGTGCGTCATGCGGGCGGGGCCCAATCGCACCTGCGCGTACCGGAATCCCTCGTCGACCTCGCCGAGGACGTTCTCGTCGGGCACGAACAGGTCGTGGAACTTGATCTCACAGTGCCCGCCGAGCCCGGCGCGGTCGGTGGTGACCATGTGGCGCACGATCTCGATGCCCTCGTCCGGAGCGGGTGCGAGGAACATCGTCGCGCCGCCGCTCTCCCCGGGCGATCCCGAGGTGCGGGCCATGATGATGAAGAACCCCGCGCCGTCGGCACCGGTGATGAACCACTTGTGTCCACTGATCGACCATCCGCCGGGGACCCGCGTCGCCGCGGTCGTCAGCGCCGACGGATCCGAGCCGGCACCCGGTGCGGGCTCGGTCATCGCGAACGCCGACCGCACGTCACCGGCGGCGAGCGGCGCGAGGAACTGCTCCTTCTGCGCGGGCGAGGCGATGTGGGACAGCATGTGGACGTTGCCCTCGTCCGGCGCCCCGATGTTCAGGGCGATCGGGCCGAACACCGACCGGCCGCCGGCCTCGAACACCGGTGCGCGATCGGACATGTTCAGCCCGAGACCGCCGTACTCGACGGGAGCATGCGGCGCGAACACCTTCGCCGCCTTGGCCTTCTCCTGCAACTCCTTGCGCAGGTGCTCGCCACCGGCCTTCTCGAAGTCCCCGGCGAACTCGTCCTCCAGCGGGAGAACCACGTCGGCGATGAACGCCTCGGTGGCGGTGATGGTCTCGACGACCTGCGGGTCGTAGCGGAGCTCTACTGCCATGACGGTGCGACCTCTTCGTTGCGGTTCGGCGGTGCGGGTGGATCAGACGCTGGTGGTGCTGGAGCTGCCGGTCGAGGTGTCGCCGACGTGACCGACCGCGGCGCGGGCGATGTGCCCGAAGCGCGCGACGATCTCGTCCGCGGACAGCCGACCCTCGGGCTTGTACCAGGTGGACACGCCGACGCACATCGTCGTGATCGCGCGCCCGGTGTCGGCGGGGTCCCCGGTGACGAACACGCCGGCGCGGACGCCGTCCCGGATGAGGTCGTCGACGATGCCCTGCAGCTTGCGACGCTTCTGCGTGTACACCGGTCGATAGTCCGGCTCCAGACTGCGGATCTCCGACGATCCGATGAATGCCTGTGCGCGGCGGTGGATGTGGAACTGCAGCAGCACCTCGACGACGGCGTCGTACCGGTCGACCGGATCATCGGACGCCGCGGCGAGTGCCGCCTCGGTGCGCCAGGCGAGGTCGTTCATTGTCATCTCGAGCAGACCCTGCAGCAGGGACTGCTTCGACGGGTAGTGGTGATAGAGGCCCGGCACCGACAGTCCCGCGCGGCCGGCGATCTCGCGCACCGACGTGCCGTGGTACCCCTGTTCCTCGAACGCGGCCAGGGCCGCCGCCAACGGCGCCGACAACTCCGACCGTTCGTAGTCCCGCCACGGCTCCGTGACGGTCGCACGCAGGTCGTCGGTCATCGGTCCACGGTAGACCGGGGTGGGGTGGTCACAGACGCAGACCCTACCGAGCGCTCGGACGGGGCACGGGCTGATCCGCCGGGACGGTTGCTCAGGTGCCGCAGAACGTCCGGAACCCGTCGCCGAAACCATCCGGTGCGGGCAGGGCGAATCGTGGGTCCGACGGCGTGTCGAACGGGTGGGTGACCGCGGCGAACAACGCGTGGAACGGGCCCATGTCGCCGGCCTCACCGGCGCGTAGCGCCTCGTCGACCAGGTGATTACGGGGTACGACGATCGGGTTGACCGTGTCCATCGCATCCGCGGTGGTCGTCGTCGCGCGATCGCCGAGCACCGCGAACCACCGGTCCAGCCACGCCTGCGTGTCGTCGCCGGGGGCGAGCGCGATCGTCTCCGACGGGGTGTCGTCGTCGACGTGTCCGCGGGCGTGCGCCCACAGGTCGACCGACAGCGCGCGGAAGAAGCCCGTGTGGTCGACACGGTGCACCCGCATGAGCGTCTCCAGATCGGTCAGGAGGGCCGACTCGTCGTCGCGGAGCGGTGATGGATCGGCCGCCGGACGCAACCCGACCTTGCGCGCCATGACGGCCGCCAGTTCGTGCTCGTAGCGCGCGGCATAGGTCGACAGCGACTCCGTCAGCCGGGAGATCGCCGCGTCGGCGTCGACCTCTCCGTCCTCACGCGCGCCGACGAGGGGGATCAGGGTCTCGGCGAACCGTGCGAGGTTCCACCCGATCACCGTCGGCTGGTTGCCGAACGCATAGCGACCGATGGTGTCGATGGAGCTGAACACCGTGGCGGGGTCGTGGGCGTCGAGGAACGCGCACGGTCCGTAGTCGATGCTCTCGCCCGAGATCGTCGTGTTGTCGGTGTTCAGGACGCCATGGATGAACCCGACGGCCATGTACCGCGCGACCAACGACGCCTGCGCCGCGAGCACGCGCTCGAAGAAGGCGATCACCCGATCGGGTTCGTCGTCGATCTCCAGCAGGTCCGGATGGTGCCGGGCGATCGCGTAGCGGGTCAGCTCGACGACGAGCGGCCCCCGTCGCACCGCGAACTCGAAGCTGCCCACCCGCAGATGACTCGACGCGACCCGCGCGAGGACCGCGCCGGGCTCGGGTCCCTCGCGCTGCACCGACTCGCCCGTCGCCGTCACCGCCAGCGAGCGCGTCGTCGGGATGCCGAGGGCGTGCATCGCCTCGGCGACGAGGTACTCCCGCAACATCGGGCCCAGTACCGCCTTGCCGTCACCGCCGCGGGCGAAGGGTGTGCGACCGGACCCCTTCAGGTGCAGGTCGCGCCGGACCCCGTCGGCGTCGACGAGTTCGCCGAGCAGCAACGCGCGACCGTCACCGAGGAGCGGGGAGAAGTTGCCGAACTGGTGGCCCGAGTAGGCCATCGCGACCGTGGTGGTGTCCGCGGGAGGGACGGAGCCCGCGAGGACGGCGGCACCGTCCGCGCTGCGGAGACGATCGGGGTCGAGTCCGAGCTGACGCGCGAGCTCCTCGTTGAGGACCACGATCTGCGGGTCGGGGACGACGTCACCCGACCATGGGACGTACATGCCGTCGAGATCACGGACGAAGCTGGTGTCGAGGTCGACGAGGCCACGGATCGCGGCGGGGGCGCTCATCTTGTCCAGGGTAGCCAGCCTGTCGCCGTCGAAACGCCCACCTGTGACGGCTGCAACGGTCTGCAACGCTGTCGCCCCCTCGCGCGGCACGCCTACCGTCCCGGCACACCCACCGCAGGAGGACATCATGAGGGCAGCGCGATTCCACGGCCGCAGGGACATCCGCATCGAGGACGTCGCCGAGCCCGAGCTGCGGGCCGGCACCGTCGCGATCGACGTCGCGTGGTGCGGCATCTGCGGCACCGATCTCCACGAGTACCTCGAGGGCCCGATCTTCACCCCCGCCCCCGGCCACCCCCATCCCCTCACCGGCGAGGACGCGCCGGTGACGATGGGCCACGAGTTCTCCGGCACCGTCAGCGCCGTCGGTGACGGTGTCGACGACCTCGCCGTCGGTGACGGCGTCGTCGTCGAGCCGTATGTGGTCTGCGACGAGTGCCGGCCCTGCCAGGAGGGCAACTACCACCTCTGCACGCGGATGGGGTTCATCGGACTCGCCGGCGGTGGTGGCGGGCTCAGCGAGAAGGTCGTCGTCCCGCGGCGCTGGGTGCATCCCGTCGGCGACATGCCGCTCGACCAGGCCGCGCTCATCGAACCCCTGTCGGTCGCGCATCACGCCGTCGAGCGCAGCGGCGCCCGGGCCGGTCAGACCGCCGTCATCGGCGGGTCGGGTCCGATCGGCCTGCTGGTCGCTGCGGTGCTGCGCGGTCTCGGTGTCACCGTCATCGTCTCCGAGGTGAGCGCGGCACGCATCGAGCGCGCGCAGGGCGTCGCCGACCACGTGCTCAACCCCCGCGACGGGACGATCGGGGACCGGGTCCGGGATCTCACCGACGGCCTCGGTGCCGACCTCGGCTTCGAGTGCGCCGGGGTCAACCAGGTGCTCGACGACGTCCTCGACGCCGTCCGCCCGGCCGGCGTCGTGGTGAACGTGTCGATCTGGGGAGCACCAGCCACGGTCGACATGCAGAAGCTGGTGCTCAAGGAGATCGACCTGCGCGGCACCATCGCCTACGTCCGCGACCACGCCGCCGCGATCGCGCTGGTGCAGGACGGGACCGTCGACCTCGCGCCGTTCATCACCGGTCGGATCGCGCTCGACGATCTCGTCGACGAGGGACTCCACACCCTCATCGACCACAACGACACCGCGGTGAAGATCCTGGTCAGCCCGTCGGCGTAGAGGTCAGAACCCGCCGGCGACACGCACCAGCGTGCGGCCGATGCGCTCGCCGCGCTTGATCTCGGCGAGTGCCTGATCGACCTCGCCGACGGCCACCTCGGTGGTGATGCGGTCGAGGTGGGGCGGTCGCAGGTCGTCGGCGAGACGGGCCCACAGCGCACGGCGGGCATCGATCGGGGCCTGCACCGAGTCGATCCCGAGGAGCGCGACACCCCGCAGGATGAAGGGCATCACCGTCGTCGGGAGGCCGGCCCCACCCGTCAGGCCGCTGGCCGCGACCGCGCCGCCGTACCGGATGGTCGAGAGCACCCAGGCGAGCGTCGGTCCGCCGACACAGTCGACCGCGGCGGCCCAGGTCTCGCTGCCCAGCGGCTTGATCTTCGCGTCCGGATCCTCGGGCACCCGGCCGATGATCTCGGCGGCGCCCAGCTCGGTGAGCAGGTCGTGGGCGTGGGACTTTCCGGTCGAGGCGACGACCTCGTAACCGAGCCCGGCCAGCAGGTCGACCGCGACGATCCCGACACCGCCGGTCGCGCCGGTGACGAGGACCTTGCCGTCGCCGGGGCGTAGTCCGCGGTCGACGAGGGCGGCCACACTCATCGCGGCGGTGAACCCGGCCGTACCGATCGTCGCGGCCTGCGCAGGGGTGAGTCCGTCCCCCAGGGCGACGATCTGGTCCGCGGGGCCGGCGGCGCGCTCGGCGTACCCACCGTGGCGGGAGACCCCGGTCTCGTAGCCGTGCAGCAGCACCGGGTCGCCGGGCGCGAAGCCCGGGTCGTCGCTGGAGGCGACGGTGCCGGCGAGATCGATGCCGGGGACGATCGGGTAGTTCCGCACCACACCACCCTTCGGCGTGATCGCGAGGGCGTCCTTGTAGTTCACCGACGAATGGGTCACGTCGATGCGGACCCCGCCCTCGGGCAGGAAGTCGTCGTCGACGGTCTCGGTGTGCAGGGTGATGTCGCCGTCGGATTCGCGGGCCACGCGGGCGGAGTAGGTGCTCACCCGATCGACGCTAGCGTGTGGGGCGTGCGCACCTACGACGACATCGTGATCGGCGCCGGCCACAACGGGCTCACCGCGGCCGCGTATCTCGCGCGGGCCGGACGTCGGGTGCTGGTGCTCGAGCGGTCCGATCACGTCGGTGGCGCGGCCATCTCCGCGCCGGTGTTCCCCGGCGTCGCGGCGAGACTGTCGCGGTACTCGTATCTGGTGTCGCTGCTGCCGCAGCACGTCATCGCCGACCTCGATCTCGACCTGCGCCTGGTGCGCCGCCGCTACTCGTCGTACACACCGGTGCCCGGCGATCCGGGCCGCGGCATCCTCGTCGACGCACAGGACGACGCCGCTACTCGCGCATCCTTCCGGTCGGCGACCGGGTCCGACGACGATTTCGATGCGTGGCAACGGTTCTACGGTGCGATGTCGGAGGTGGCGCAGCGACTGTTCCCGACGATGACCCGCCCGCTGCCGTCGACGGACACCGCGCGGGGGCTGGTCGGGGACGTGTGGCCCGATCTTGTCGACCGCCCCCTGGGCGAGTGGCTGCGACGGGAGTTCCGCGACGACACCGTCCGCGGCATCATCGCGACCGACTCACTCATCGGGACGTTCGCCGACCTCGACGACGCCTCACTGCGCCAGAACATCTGCCTGCTCTACCACCTCATCGGCAACGGCACCGGCGACTGGGACGTCCCCGTCGGGGGCATGGGCGCGGTGACCGAGGCGCTCGCGCGGGCCGCGCTGGACGCGGGTGCCGAGATCCTCACCAGCGCAGAGGTCGTCGCCGTCGACCCCGCCGACGGGACCGTCGAGTGGCGCGGCGGGGCGGCTCGGGCCTCCAGTCTGCACGCCGCATGCGCACCTGCCGTTCTCAACACGGTGCTGTCGGAACCTGTTGACACCGAGACGAATCCGCAGGGCGCCCAGCTCAAGGTAAACCTCATGCTGACCCGGCTGCCCGCACTGCGCGACCCGCGGGTCGACCCCGTCGCGGCGTTCTCCGGGACACTGCACGTGAACGAGGGATTCGATCAGCTGCACACGGCGTGGGAACAGGCGAGCCGCGGGCAGGTACCGGACGTCCCGCCGTGCGAGATCTACTGTCACACACTGTCCGACCGCAGCATCCTCGGTCCGGGCACCGACGGGATGCAGACGCTCACCCTCTTCGGGCTGCACATGCCACCCGGTGTGTTCGGTGCCGACGACTCCCGCGAGCGGGCGGTGGCCGCGACACTGAGGTCGCTGGACTCGGTTCTCGCGGAACCGATCACGGATGTCATCGCCCGGGACGCGAACGGGCAGCCATGCATCGAGGTGCGGACACCCCTGGACCTCGAGGTGTCACCCGCGTTGCCCGGCGGACACATCTTCCACCGGTCGCTGCAGTGGCCGTGGGCGGAGAGCGACGACGAGGTCGGCACGTGGGGGGTCGAGACCCGTCATCCGCGCCTGAGCATCGCCGGAGCGGGGGCCCGGCGCGGTGGCGGCGTCAGCGGGATCCCCGGACACAACTCGGCCCGCTGGGCGCTGCAGTAATCCCGTTCGTTGGGCACCAGAAACCGTTCGTTGGGCGTTTGGCGCCGTTCGTTGGGCACGAGGAACCGTTCGTTGGGCGGTCGGAGATGCTGTTGCAGCCCAACTGCCCAACTGATGGCTCCCTATGACACCGGGGTCGGCGTCTCGCTGCGCGAGTCGACGAACCTGTTCGCGAACCCGTAGTGGGCGAAGTGGGGTACCTGTAGCAACCTGGTTCTGTCAGTCTCCGGTGGCCGTGCCGCCGATTCTGGGCTCTATCTACAGATGAATGGGGTCAGTCGAGCGCGAGCCACAGCACTGAGTCCTCCCCGGTGTAACCGCATCTGACGCGCTGTCCTGACGCCGACGCTCGGATCTGCCCGAGCTCTGAGGTGGAGCAGGGTGATCCGATCACGGGTGCATCGGTTCCACCGACGGGTGGCGTGGACTGTTGCGGCAGATCGGGGTTGGGAATGAGTCCCGGACTAGAAGCCCACAGGTAGGCGTCGGTACCAGCGCGCCTGGAGCAATAGGCGGTGCTTCCGTCGGCAGTTGTTGCCTGAGCGTCGTGATCGGTGCAGAAGTCGCCGATCACGGCTGTTGGTGTTGCCTGCGTCAGCGCGGTCGTAGTGGGCGGGAGAGCGGTCTCCGTGGGCGACGGGGCTGGCGACGTGGTCGTTGATGCCGCCTCACCGGTCGGAATGAACGGCTCGAACACGCTGCTGGTGACCGTCTGCGCGGCACTGGAGTCGGAGTCGTCGTTGAAGGCGCTCGCCACACCGAAGAACGCCAACAGCAACGCCGCGAGCTCGAGGATCCCCAGGACGAGGCCGGCGATCGCGATGCCGCGACCAACTGGGCGGGTGAACGCCAGTATTCCGAACACGATTGCGACCGGGAACAGGCCAAGTAGTGCTGCCACCAGCGAGATCACGGCGTAGACGTTGATCGGGTCGGGTAGGGAGGAAGCGGGCGTTTTGGTGAGCGCCGTAGTCTCCGAGTCGTTGGTCGACATCCGCTGCGCCACTCCTTCGGTTGCGGTGGCACGACTTTCGCCGGCGCCGCTGTTCTCGCACGATAGAACGACGTAGTCGGTTTTCGCAGGGCAATCCGCCCGGATTGATGCCTAGCCTGCAGGGCATGGAGGGGCATAGGAGCACCCGACGTCGACACCGTCGGGTGCTCATCGAGATGTACTCGCGAACATCTCGACGTCTGTGTAGGCGTTGTGGACGTGTGGGCACACGGCGTGCAACCGGACCGAGCCCGACCTCGAGGAGTGAGGGATGCGGGACGAGAACGACCCGCAGACCGACTTCTCTGCCCGTATACCCCGACCACAATTGTCGCCGAGTGTCTTCTGCCGCCCAATGGACGGTTCCTACTGCCCCACAGACGGGTCCGGGTGCCCAACAGACGGTTCCGGGTGCCCAACAGACGGTTCCTGCCGCCCAACAGATGGGTCCGGGTCAGGGGGTGTCGGGGGCCTGACGACGGAGGATCGGGAGGACATCGTCGACGAAGAGCGGCGCGAGATCGTCGCGGTCGTCGTCGGTCACGTCGTGCCAGCGGAGTTCGGCGATCTCCGCCGCGACCGTGATGTGCGACCCGTCGCCGTCGACCGTCCCGCAGTCGAAGACATCGGCCAGCAGCACGGTGTCCGCCTCGTTGGCGGCCACCGCCTTGATCCGACCCCAGGACTCCACCGTGGCCGGGTCGAGGTCGATCCCGACCTCCTCGGCGACCTCACGGACCACCGTGTCCAGCGGCGACTCGCCGGGTTCCGGCTTGCCGCCCGGCATCATGAACCGGGTGGTGCCCCGTTTGCGGACGAGCAGGATCCGTCCGGTCGCGTCGCGGATGATCGCGGCGCTGACGACGATCGGCGCGGTGCTGCCGGTCGACTCAGTGGCCACCGGCGAGGGACTTGTTCACCAGGCGGGTGAGGTAGATCGGCGAGAACCGCGACCCGGCCTGCAGGATGCGTGTCTGCGTCCCCACCGTGTAGTGCACCTGGTGGATCACCTTGCTGAACAGGCCCGGCTCGGCCGCCTCGAGGATGCGGTCCGCGACGTCCTGCGGCCCGAGCTTGATGCCGAGACGGTCGGTGGTGCCGGTCTTGATGTTCGCGGTCATCGCGGTCTGCACGTAGAGCGGCCAGATCGCGACGACGCGGATGTCGTGCTCGCCCCACTCGATGTCGAGCGCCTCGGTGATGGACCGTACGAAGTGCTTGGTCGAGCTGTAGTTCGCGAGCTCGGCCTGACCGTAGATCGCCGACGCCGACGCCAGGTTGATGGCCACCGAGTTCTTCGTCGCCTTGAGGTACGGGAACGCGGCGTGCAGGCCGTTGACGACGCCCTTGCAGTTGATGTCGATCTCCTTGTGGAGGGTCGACACCTTGATCTCCTCGAACTTCCCGGCGATGAGGATGCCCGCGTTGTTCAGCATCACGTCGAGGCGACCGCCGGTGGTGTCGGTGAACTCCTTCAGACGCTCGGCGAACTCGTCGGCGTCGGTGACGTCGAGGTGGCCGACGACCGCGGTGGTGCCCAGGTCCTCGATCTCGTCCTTGAGCGATTTGAGGCCGACCTCGTCGATGTCGAACCCGCCGACCGTGTAGCCCTTGCGGGCGAACGAGAGGGCGGCTTTGCGGCCGATACCCGCCGCGGCGCCGGTGATGAACACGCTCTTCTTCGAGGCCATGCGCGTGATTCTCACACGACCGCGTGTCAGATCACAACGCGTAGCCGCAGGCAGACCACGCAGCACGAACGGTCGGGGCCGAGCGAGGCGTTAGGCTGTGCGGCGATGTCCACCATGAACGCGACCCCCGCCGCCGGCGACGACCTCCCCGTCGAGTCCCGCCGACTCGTGGGCTGGAGTCGCACCACGCCGATCCTCGGAGACGTCCTGTCGACCCCGGACGTCGAGGTCGTCGCGAAGGCGGTCGCCCGCGTCGCCGACGACCAGGCCGACAAGCCGTCCTACCTGCGCAGAGGCGTCATCGCCCGCGGTCTGGGCCGGTCGTACAACGAGTCCGGCCAGAACTCCGGCGGCCTCACGGTCGACATGACGCGCATCCGCCGCATCCACTCCATCGACGCCGAGACCGGCATCGTCGACGTCGACGCCGGCGTCAGCCTCGACGCGCTCATGCAGGTCGCGCTGCCGTTCGGCCTGTGGGTCCCCGTGCTCCCCGGCACCCGTCAGGTGACCATCGGCGGCGCGATCGCCCACGACATCCACGGCAAGAACCACCACAGCCAGGGCAGCTTCGGCAACCACGTCGTCGAGATGACGCTGCTCGTCGCCGACGGCCGCATCCTCACGCTGACGCCCTCGGGTACGTCCGACGACCCCGACGGCTCCGTCTTCTGGGCCACCGTCGCCGGCATCGGGCTCACCGGCATCATCCTGCGCGCCAAGGTGCAGATGAAGCGGACGGAGAGCGCCTACTTCATCGCCGACACCGCACGGACGAACTCACTGCAGGAGACCATCGACCTGCACCTCGCCGACGGCTTCGAGGACGGCTACGAGTACGCGTCGGGCTGGTTCGACTCGATCAGCGCGCCACCCAAGCTCGGTCGCGGCACGTTCTCGCGGGGCAACCTAGCCCGCGTCGACGAGCTGCCACCGAAGCTGGCGGCGGATCCGTTGTTGTTCAACAACAAGCCGTTGGTGCGTTTCCCGGACATCTTCCCGCGCGGCCTGGCGAACAAGGCCAGCTTCTCCCTCGTCGGCGAGGCCTACTACCGCATCGGACCGCCCAGCGAGGGCAAGGTCAAGAACCTCGCGGGCTTCTATCACATGCTCGACGTGTTCGGGGACTGGAACAACGCCTACGGACGCGGCGGTGGCTTCTGCCAGTACCAGTTCATCGTGCCCACCGGGAACGAGGCCGAGTTCACCCGCACCATCGAGTTCGTGCAGGCCTCCGGCCACGTCAGCTTCCTCAACGTGATCAAGCTGTTCGGCGAGGGCAACCAGGCGCCGCTGTCGTTCCCGTTCAAGGGATGGAACGTCTGCCTCGACTTCCCCGTGAAGGCCGGTCTCGCAGCGTTTCTCGACGACCTCGACCGCCGCGTGATGGCGATGGGCGGGCGGCTCTACACCGCGAAGGACTCCCGCACCAGCGCCGAGTCGTTCCATTCCATGTACCCCCGCATCGACGAGTGGATCGCCGTGCGCCGCCGCATCGACCCGAACGGCGTCTTCATGTCCGACATGGCCCGCCGCCTCGAACTCGCCTGACGCGCACCAGAACCCCCACGGAAGAGAGCTCCATGATCAACGCCGTCGGCGTCCCGCAATCGCTGCTGCTCCTCGGCGGCTCGTCGGAGATCGGCCTGGCCATCTGCGCCGAGTACCTCTCGAAGGGACCGATGCACGTCGTGCTCGCCACGGTCCCCGGTGACCCGGCCGGCGACGCCGCCATCGAGACCATGAAGGCAGCCGGCGCCGCGTCCGTGCGCCGCATCGACTTCGACGCGTTGGCGCCCGAGACCCACGCCGCCGTGATCGACGACGCGTTCTCCGAGCGCGACATCGACGTCGCGATCGTGGCGTTCGGCGTCCAGGGTGTCGACGAGGAGCTGTGGCAGGACCAGCGCAAGGCCGTCTTCACCGCGCAGATCAACTACACCGCAGCGGTGTCCGTCGGCGTGCTCGTCGGGGAGAAGATGCGCGAGCAGCGCCACGGTCAGATCATCGCCATGAGCTCCGTCGCGGGTGAGCGTGTCCGCCGGTCGAACTTCGTCTACGGCTCCACCAAGGCCGGACTCGACGGGTTCTTCCTCGGCCTCGGTGAGGCGTTGCGCGAGTTCGGTGTCCGCGTCCTGGTGATCCGGCCCGGCCAGGTCCGCACGCGACTGTCGGCGCACGTCGAGGAGGCGCCACTCACGGTGAACAAGGAGGACGTCGCCCAGCTCGCCGTCCGTGCCGCAGACGCGGGCAAGGAGATCGTCTGGGCCCCGCCGCCGTTCCGGTTCATCATGATGGTGCTGCGGCACATCCCGCGCCCGGTCTTCCGCCGCCTCCCCATCTGATCCGCGCGATGACCGTCGCGGACACCCGTCGCCCGATCGCCGTCCCCGGCGGGCCGGCGCGCCCGCGGACCGTTCATCTGCGCGCCGTCGGGCTCCTGATCGGCGCCGTGGTCACCGCGGCGGTGGTCGCCTCCGTCGGACTGTTCGTCATCGGTCGGGTCGAGTGGCCGGCGTTCAACTCCTCCAACGTCACCGGCGCCCTGACGACGGCCGGGCAGGCCGTCGCCATCGCGATCCTGGTGATCGCCGCTGTGCTGTACCGGATGTCGCGGTCGCCGCTGCTGGTGCACCTGCTCGGGTGGGTGGGCATCTCGGGGTTCACGACGGTCACGCTCGCGATGCCGCTCGGCGCCACCCGGCTCTACCTGTTCGGCATCTCGGTGGACCAGCAGTTCCGCACCGAGTACCTGACGCGTCTGACCGACACGCACGGCCTCGCCGACATGACCTATCGCGGCCTCGCGCCGTACTACCCGGCCGGATGGTTCTGGCTCGGCGGGCGGTACGCGAACGCGGTCTCCGAACCGGCGTGGGCGGCCTTCAAGCCCTGGTCGATCATCACCCTCGCGGTCGCGGCGACCATCGCGCTCGCGCTGTGGTCGCGGATGATCCGCACCGACCGCGCCATCGCCGTCACCCTCGCCACGGCCGCGCTCACCATCTACTACGCGGGCCCCGAGCCGTACGCGGCGGTCCTGATCATGGTCGGCGCGCCGATGCTGGTCACGATCCTGCACGGCCTGCGCTCCGGCAGCGTCCCGGCCCTGGTCGCCGGGGGTCTCTTCCTCGGCGTCAGCGCGACGTTCTACACCCTCTTCACCGGGCTGTTCGCCTTGTCGGCCGTCCTCATGGCGCTCTGGCTGATCGTCGACGGGGTGCGGTCCGCGACCAACACCGCCGTGCCGACCCAGGAGATCCGACGGCGCCGCCTCCGGATCGCGCTGGTCATCGCGACGCGGCTGATCGGGATGGGTGTGCTCTCCGGCCTGGTCGCGCTCCTCGTGTGGGCGCCGTACCTGGCGGCCCGGGTGCGGTCCGAACCCGCGAGCGGCGGCACCGCCGAGCACTACCTCCCCAGCGGCGGGGCCACCCTGCCGGTCCCGATGCTGCAGCTGAACCTGATCGGTCTGCTGTGCGCGATCGGACTGGTGTGGATCCTGATGCGCCTCTCGACGCGCACGGTCGCCCTCGCGCTGGGCGTGACCACCGTCGCCCTCTACCTGTTCTGTCTGCTGTCGATGGCCGTCACCGCGATCGGCACGACGCTGCTGGCCTTCCGGCTCGAGCCGGTGCTCGCCGTCGTTCTCGGTGCCGCCGGCGTGTTCGGTGTCGTGGAACTCGCGCGGCTCGCCGTCGGTCGTTTCGGCGACGTGCGGACCGGCGTCGTCGTGGTCGCGTTGATCGGGGCGATCGGCCTGTCGCAGGGCATCCCGTCGCATCTGTCCGGCGAGATCACCACGGCCTACACCGACACCGACGGCGACGGCGTCCGCGCCGACAAGCGACCGCCGGGCGCGGAGTCGTACTTCCCGCGGGTCGACGACCTCATCCGGCAGCAGACCGGTCGGGCCCGCGACGACACCGTCGTGCTGACCGCCGACTACGGGTTCCTGTCGATCTACCCGTACTGGGGGTTCCAGGGACTCACGTCGCACTACGCGAACCCGTTGGCGGAGTTCGACAAACGCGCCGCCACCATCGAACGCTGGTCGACGATCACCACCCCGCAGGCGATGATCGCCGCCCTCGACGCCTCACCGTGGCAGCCGCCGTCGGTGTTCCTCTTCCGCTACAGCGCCGACGGGTACGCCCTGCGGCTCGCGGCGGACGTCTATCCCAACGACCCGAACGTGAAGCGCTACACCGTCACGTTCGCGGCCGCCGCTTTCGCCGACCCCCGGTTCACCGTGACCGAGGTCGGCCCGTTCGTCCTGGTGGTGCGACGATGACACAGTTGTCCCTCGACACGGTCGACGACGGACAGGGCGGGTACGCCCACCTGTTCCAGACCTCGCACGTCAACTGGGTCGTCCTGCAGGACGACTCGGGTGTCACGCTCATCGACGGCGGATACCCGAAGCAGACGGACGCCGTCGAGAACTCACTGGCGCAGATCGGTGCGTCGCCCGCCGACATCCGCGGGGCCCTGGTCACCCACGCCCACGTCGACCACATCGGCGGACTCCGCATCCTCGCCGAGCGTCACGGCTTCCCCGTGTACGCCGACCCCGTGGAGGTCCACCACGTCCGCCGGGAGTACCTCGAGCAGGCCGGTCCCGCCGACCTCCTCCCGCTGGCCTATCGCCCGAGCGTCCTGCGGTGGCTCGTCGAGGTGTCCCGCGAGGGCGTCCTCGACAAGTCCGGTATCGATGCCGCGCAACCGTTCCCGACGGCAGACGAGCTCGACCTCCCCGGTCGGCCACGACCGATCGCCTGCCCCGGCCACACCAGCGGCCACAGCGCGTATCTGGTGGCGGGTGGTCGGGTGCTGGTGTCCGGCGACGCCCTGATCACCGGTCACGGCACCAGCGCCGTCCACGGACCGCAGTGCCTGCACAAGGCGTTCCACCACGACATCACCACCAACCGCGCCTCGGTGCAGGCGCTGGCAGCGGTGGACGCGGACGTGGTCTTCCCCGGCCATGGACCCGCGTTCCACGGCCCTGTCGCCGACGCGGTCGCGCAGGCGCTCGCCCGCTGAGAGTTCCGTGCGCAGGCGGGTCAGGACCCGCAGGTCGGCGACAACTCGGCGAGGACGCCGCGTACCGAGAGCGCACCCTGCAGCGTGTACCGACCGGGAACCGGCGCCCGCAGTGACACCCACCCGTCCGCGGTGGACGACAGACACGCCGTCCGGGTGGGGTCGTCCAGGCTGCGCGCCACGAGGTATCGGTTCGGCCGGATCTGGATCGGATGGCTGCCCGTGTCCGGGACGTCGACGACGACCTCCGACGGCGTCTCGGTGACCAGCCGCAACGGCTCGGGGACCACGGCCGTCGCGTTCGCGACGCGGTACAGCGTCCATCCGCCACCGGCCCACGCCCGGGTCAGATACGGCAGCCCGGAGCGCACCAGCGCGGCCTCCTTCATGCCCTGGCGGAGGGGCTTACCCGACAGCGCGACCCAGGAGACGGCGTTCTCGGTGAGCCAGCGTCGATACGACAGCGGGGTGAGAGCACCCTCGTCGTAGAAGATGGGGTTGAAGCGGGCGTCGCTCTGGTTCTCCCACCCGCGGGCGAGCTTCACCAGCGACCCCAGCTCGTGCGAGCCGGCGTGCGTGCCCGCGTCGATCAGCTCAACGCGGTGGTTGATGAGCCCGGGGCCGCTCAGCAACGCGAGTCGCAGTGGGGCGTAGTCGCTCTCGGAGTTGCCGGAGTCGGCCACGGCGACCTGGTCGGCGACGGCGACGAACCCCGCGTAGGCCACCGCCGGCGTGATCGCGACGAGGACGATGACCAGCGATCGCCGAGAGAAGAACAGCACCAGACACGGCAGGACGAGACAGAAGAACCGACTGAGGTTCGACCCGACCCCGTTCGGGACGGCGAACACGACGATCGCGACCGCGACGGCGACGGGCGAGATCCAGCGCTGTGGGGCGGACGTGAGCGCGACGCCGGCGCCGATCCCGATGAGCACCACCCAGAACAGGGTCGTCCACGGGAAGCCCTGCGCACCGGGTGCGCCGAACAGGGCGAACGGGATCAGCACGCCGAGTGCTGCCCCGCCCAGCAGGGTCCACAGGTCCCGGGAGCGGCGTGCGGGGCCGAGGAGGAACGGGACGGCGGCGAGACCGACGAACGCCGGCGCCAGGGGGCTCGCGAGCCCCGAGACCACGAGCACCGCGGCCGCGACCCCGCTCCGGCCGTGACCGGCGGCGAGCACGGCGATGAGCGCGATCGCCGCGCCCACGGCGAACGCGACCCGACCGGACATCATGTTGAGCACCGCCGCCACCACGATCGCCCACGTCGTGAGGGTCGGACGGGCGGCCAGAGGACCGGACGTGGCGCCGGGGCGCAGATGGGCGAGCGGATGGGCCAGTGCGGCGATCACCAGGGTCGCGATGGCCAGGAGCACGAGCGACCCCGTGAGCGCCGAGAGTGCGGGGACGATGAGCGAGTAGCTACCGGGGCTGACCCCCCCGTACCACCCGAACCAGTAGCCGAGGCCCACGCCGGACCGGGCGGCCTCCTCCCGGGCGATCGCGGCCTGCAGGTCGCCCAGGGTCGGACTCGCCACCACCAGGGCGACGGTCGCGACGACAGCGACCAGGAACGGGAGGGCACGTGTCCACGACGGGATGTCCGTCGGCGTGCGGCTGGGGCGCACGACCCCCGCGGTCACGACCCGATCGTCGGCGGTGCGATCACCGCGGGCGGGGTCGACGGCGCCGGGCGGAACGGTGCGTCGAGGGTGGTCGACGGGTCCTGCGCGGCGCACGCGTCGAGGGTATCGGGGGCGCCGGAGCCCACGGCCACCGATTGCGCACGGAGCGCGGCGATGCGTCCGCTGACCCGCACGACCCAGAGGCGTCGAACCCCGAAGACGATCCCCGCCGCGATGGCGAGCGTGCCGAGCCCGGCGAGGACGTCGAGCACGAAGTGGTTTCCCGACCCCATGACGACGAAGAAGGTGGTGAAGGGGTAGATGCCGCCGAGGACCTTGACCCACCGCCGGCGGGCCAGGAACACCAGGGCGAGACCGCACCACGCGGCCCACGCACAGTGCAGCGACGGCATCGCGGCGAACTGGTTGGAGATGGCGTCCGACCCGGGAGCCCCGGACTCCGGCCACCAACCCCAGTTCGAGGTCTGGCTCATGACGTCGACGAAGCCCTCGTGGCGCAGCAGCCGCGGCGGGGCCGTCGGGTACCAGTAGAAGCCGATGAGGGCCAGGACCGTCGTCAGGATCAACACGGCGCTCACACGGCGGTAGTGGGCGCCACGCCGGAAGAACAGCCAGATCAGGACCGCGGGAGTCACGATGAAGTGCAGCGTCGCGTACTGCAACGCGACGACGTCGGCGACGACCGGGGTGTTGTGCACCCACTCGTTGAGGGGCCGTTCGAGGGCGGCGTGCCAGCGGTCCTCGAACGCGAGGATGGATCCCGCGTTGCGATAGGCGGTGGCGGCGACCTCCCCCACGCTGTTCCGGATGAGCGAGTAGATCGCGTAGAGCCCGCCGATGACGGCGATCTCCACCCACCAGCGGGGCCGGGAGAAGTAGGTCATGAGCGCGGACAGGACGCGGAAGCGACTGCGTGTCAGGGATGCCTCGACGTCGCGCAGAGGGCCGTCGACGTCACCCCTCTTGTCACGCGTGACAGGTTCTCCGGGGGACGGGTGAGGACCGTGCATGACGTCCCTCCGTCGCGACCCTGTGAACATTGCGAGGAATACTAACGGAGGACGCAGCGCGTCCCGGCCACCACGGACCGGGGTACGGCAGGTGAACGCCGGTCGCGCGCGTCGGGCACCACAGGTCAGAGCAGTGCCGCCAACTCCCAGGTGTGACCCAAGTCACCGCTCGCCGAGCAGCTCTGCGAGGGCGCGGACGGCGAAATCGTAGCCGAGCACGCCGCACCCGGCGATCACCGCCGCGGCGATCGGTGACACGTACGAATGGTGCCGGAACGGCTCGCGGGCGGCGACATTCGACAGGTGCACCTCCACGATCGGCACCTCGGGGATCACCAGCGCGTCCGCCAGGGCGACCGACGTGTGCGTCCATCCGCCGGGGTTCACGACGATGCCGGCCACCGCGCCCCGCGACTCGTGGATCCAGTCGATCATCTGGCCCTCGTGGTTGGTCTGCCGCGCGTCGATCCGCAGGCCGACCTCGGCGGCGGCGCGCTCGGCGACGGCCACGGCATCCTCGAGGCGGGCCGTGCCGTACACCTCCGGCTGACGAGTGCCCAGCATGTTGAGGTTCGGCCCGTTGAGGAGCAGCACGGTCGGCGCGGACATGGCACAACTGTAGGGCGCATGTCACTGGTTACGATCACCTCTTGTGCCTGATGACCGCCCCGTGCCACGACCGACGCGTGACCGGGTGAGGATCGCCAAGGTCGTCGCGGTCGTCGCCGGACTCCTGGGTTTCGTGCTCGCGATCGCCACCCCCCTGCTGCCCGTGCAGCAGACCACCGCCCAGATCGACTGGCCCCAGCGGGCGTCGTCGGGACAGCAGTCGTCGGGACAGGGCGCGTCGGACCCCGTGCGATCGGTGATCGCCCCGCTCGTCGGGTACGTCCCGGTCGACCTCGAGATGTCGGTCCCGTGCTCGGCCGCGGCGCTGGTCACCGCGCAGGGCCAGTCGGTCCTCGTGTCGACCACACCCAAGGACGCGGACAAGGCCGTCGAGCGCGGCCTGTTCGTCCGGCTCTCCGGGCGCAGCAGCGACGCCCTCGACACCCGGTCCGTCGAGGTGGTCGTCCGCAACATCCCGCTCGTCAGTGCGACCGTGGCGCAGATGCGCGAGCAGGGATGTCGCAGCATCGAGGTGCGCGCCACGTCGGACGAGGTGACAGCGGAGTTCGTGGGCATGACCGGTTCCGACGGGAAACCACTGCAGGGCGAGACCTCCGACGGCGACCAGCGTCCCCAACTCACCGGCGTCTACAGCGATCTGACCGTGCCGCAGTCGCAGGTGTCGGGTCTGCGCGTCCACGCGACCGTCGACTCCCGGTACGCCACGGCGGCGACGCCACTGAAATGGGTGGCGATCGGCGTCGGGGTCGCCATGACGCTGGTGTCCCTCGGGGCCCTGGCCGTCCTCGACGGCACCGACGGCCGACGACACCGACGCATCTTCCCCGCCCGCTGGTGGCGGTTGAACCCCCGCGACATCGTCGTCATCGCCGGACTCGCCGTGTGGCACATCGTCGGCGCCAACACCTCCGACGACGGTTACCTCCTGACGATGGCGCGGGTCGCGGAGAACGCGCACTACACCGCCAACTACTACCGCTGGTTCGGTGCGCCCGAGGCGCCGTTCGGGTGGTACTACAGCGTGTTCGGCTGGCTGACCCACATCAGCACCGCGAGCCCGCTCGTCCGCCTGCCCGCGCTGCTGTGCGGGATCGCGGTGTGGCTCATCGTCTCCCACGAGATCCTGCCGCGCCTCGGCCGCGCCGCGACCACCACCGCGATCGTCCCGTGGACGGCCGCCGTGGTGTTCCTCGCGTCGTGGTTCCCGTTCAACAACGGCCTGCGTCCCGAGCCGATCATCTGCCTCGGCGCGCTGCTCACCTGGTGCTCGGTGGAGCGCGCGATCGCCACCGGACGCATCCTGCCCGCCGCCGTCGCCTGCACGCTCGGCGCGTTCAGCCTGGCGGCCGGCCCGACCGGGCTGATGGCCGTCGCCGCCCTCGTGGCCGGGGGCCGGCCGATGATCATGTCGATCCTCAAGCGGTCCCGCGTCATCCGCGGCGACGGCAACCGGTGGACGGCGCTGCTCGCCCTGCTCGCGCCCGTCCTGGCGGCCGGGACGTTCGTGGTCTTCGTCGTGTTCTCCAACCTCACGCTCACCGGCTTCCTGCAGGCGTCGAAGATGAAGACCGCACTGGGCCCGTCCCTGCACTGGTACAACGAGATCAACCGCTACTCGTCGCTCTTCGCGTTCTCCGCCGACGGGTCCGTCGGGCGGCGCTTCGCGGTCCTGATGATGCTCGTCGGGCTCGTCGTCTCCGGCGCGATGTTGTTCCGCAAGAACAGGATCCCGGGCACCGCGATGGGGCCGACCCGCCGCATCGTCGGGATCACGTTCGCGTCGTTGGTCTTCCTGATGTTCACCCCCACCAAGTGGACGCACCATTTCGGGGTGTTCGCCGGTCTCGCCGCGGCGCTGGCGGCCATCGCGGCGATCGCGGTGACGAGGCAGGCGATGACGTCACGCCGCAACCGGATGCTGGTCACCGCACTCGTCCTGTTCGTCACGGGACTGACGTTCACCGGACCCAACGCCTACTACTACATCTCCAACTGGGGCATGCCCTACGGCACGCAGCCGGTGAAGATCGTCGTCGCGCTCGGCAGCGTCCTGCTCTACCTCAGCTTCGCCGCGCTGGCGGCGGCCGGCTGGTTCCACCTGCGCACCCCGTACGTCGGGGTGGCGGGCGCGGGGACGTCGGAGTCGTCGACGCGGCGTCCGGTCCGGGTGGGCTCGACCGTCGCCCGCCGCGCCGGCGCAGCCCCCATCGCGATCGTGGCCGCCGCGATCGTCACGTTCGAACTGGTGACCGCCGTGCTGTCCGGCGTGAACCAGAGCGGCTCGTTCTCCGTGCCCTCGTCGAACGTGGACGCCCTGCTCGGTCAGCACTGCGCCATGGCCGACAAGGTCCTCGTCGAGCCCGACCCGAGCGCCGGCCTCCTCACCCCCGTCGACCCGTCGCTGCGCACGCCGCTCGCGGGGTCGGGTGTCGCGACCGGCGGCAGCGGCACCGACGAGACCGACGGGTCGGACAAGCCGAAGCCGTCGGTGACGACCGGGTTCACCCCCAACGGTCTGCCGATGTCGCTGGACTCCGAGGCCAGCGAGCAGTCGCTGGGCGTCCTGGCCACCAACGTGACCGCGTCCTCCGACATCCTCACCAGCAGCTCCGGCGGGACCGGCGGCGGTGAGACGGACCGGGCCGGGGTCAACGGCTCGTTCGCCAAACTGCCCTTCGGGCTCGACCCCGCACGGACCCCCGTGCTGGGCAGCTACAGCCAGAACGACCAGGTCCCGTCGTCGCTGACCTCGGCGTGGTACCGACTGCCGTCGAAGTCCCCGGACCGCCCGTTCATCGCGCTCGCGGCCGCCGGGTCCTTCGACATCACCGACCTCGAGCTGCAGTACACGACAGGCACGTCGGGACGGGACGGCGAGCTGACCGCCGCCGGGTCGGTCGGGATGATCGATCCCGGTCCGAGCCCGTCCTGGCGCAACCTGCGCATCTACCGCAGTTCGCTGCCGGCCGACGCGACCGCGGTACGCATCGTCGCGGTCGACGACAACCTGGCGTCCGACCGGTTCATGGTCCTCAGCCCACCCCGTGTCCCGCAGGTGCAGACGTTGCAGTCCCTCGTGGGCACCAGCGACCCCGTCCAGATCGACTGGACCTCCGGTCTGGCGTTCCCGTGCCAGCGCCCCTTCGACCTCCGTGACGGGGTCGCCGAGGTGCCGCGGTGGCGCATCATGCCGGGCGCGGACCTGTCGGCGGCGGTGTCGGCATGGATGGACGCCTCCGGTGGCGGTCCGCTCGGCTGGATCGAGGTGGCCCTCGACTCGACGACCGTTCCGTCCTATCTGCAGGACGACATCGGTCGCGACTGGGGATCGCTGATCCGGTACACCCCGTTCGCCGATTCGGTGCAACCGGCACGCCTCGAGTTGAGCACCGCGACACGCAGCGGACTGTGGAGCCCCGCGCCCATCAGGTACTGACAACCCCGTCGCCTACCATCGGACCTCGTGCCGATGACCGCCCGACCGTCCGACGACGGGTCCGCAAGCGATCACTCGACGGACGACCGGACATCCGGTGACTCGGGGGATCACACGTCCGCAGGTCGGCCCACCGGCCTCCGCTCCGCCCGCACCGCACGTCTGGTGGCGGTCGTCGCGGGGATCGTCGGGGTGCTGGCCTGCATCCTGACCCCGCTGCTCCCGGTCACCACCACCACCGCGTCCATCTCGTGGCCGACCGGGCAGCGCCTCGCCGCCGACACCCCGTCGGTCGTGGCACCGCTGGCCGCCCAGACGCCGCAGACCCTGACCGCGACCATCCCCTGCTCCCTGTTCTCCGCGCTGGGGACGTCGGGGACGCTGCTCGCGACCATGCCGACCGGCGCCGACGGCGCATCGCAGAAGTCCCTCGTCGTGGCGGCGACGGCGCAGACCGCCACCGTGTCGTTCCGGGGCGAGGTCGCGGCGTCCGCGGCCCGATCGGCCGTCGCGTCACCGCAGTGCCGGTCGCTGTCGATCGAGGTGTCGCCGACGCGCACCAGCGCGCAGTTCGTCGGACTCGGACCGGCCGGTGTCGTCGCCCCCGACAAGCGACCGCAGGTCTCCGGCATCTACTCGACGCTGACCACCCCGCAGGTGCAGGCCGCCGTCGCGCAGGGGCTGCGGGTGGACGTCGGCGTCGACAGCCGCTACTCCAGCTCCCCCACCGTGCTCAAGCTGCTGGTGATGATCGTCGGGATCGTCGCCGTGGCACTCGCCCTGCTCGCCCTGGCGCGCCTGGACTGGCTCGGCGGGCATCACCGCCGCGTGGGCGTGCGCTCGTGGCGGCGTGTCCTCGCCCCGCGCGTGAGCGATCTCGCCGTCACCGCCGTGATGATCCTGTGGCTCTTCCTCGGCGCCGGCACCCCCGACGACGGCTACATCCTCACTATGGGACGCGCGGCCGACGCGGCCGGATACCTCGCGAACTACTACCGCTGGTTCGACATCCCCGAGGCGCCGTTCGACTGGTACTACAGCCTGCTCGGCCACTGGTCGCAGGTGTCGACCGCCGGCCTGTGGATGCACCTGCCCGCCCTCGCTGCGGCGCTCGCGTCCTGGTTCGTGCTCAGCCGGGTGCTCCTGCCCCGGATGGGCGCGGCCGTGCGCCGCAGCGGGTGGGCCATCTGGGCCGCCGCCGCCCTGTTCGTCGCGTTCTGGCTCCCCTTCGACAGCGGCCTGCGCAGTGAGCCGATCATCGTCGCCGGATCGCTCCTGACCTGGTGGGGTGTGGAACAGGCCATCGGTACCCGCCGCCTGCTCCCCGCCGCCCTGGCCACCCTGGCCGCCGGCCTCACCCTCGCCCTCGCCCCGCACGGGGTCATCGCGGTCGCCGTCCTCATCGCGGGCAGTCGCGCGATGCTCGCCGTCGTGCTGCGACGTCGCCGCGAGGCCGGGATCGCGGCCCTCGTCCTGCCGGTGGTCGCCGCGGGGCTCCTCACCCTCGTCGTCGTCTTCCGCGACCAGACGCTGGCCACCGTCTACGACGCCGTCCGCATCCGTTTCACCGTCGGCCCGGCGCTCAGCTGGCACGAGGAGTACTTCCGCTACTTCTTCATCACCGTCAGCACCGACGACGGCGCCCTGACACGACGGGTCCCGGTGCTGCTGCTCCTGGCGTCGGTGTTCGTCGTCCTCGCGGTCATGCTGCGCCGCAAGCGGATCCGTGGCATCGATCCGGGGCCCGTCTGGCGTGGGGTCGGCGCCGTGGGCGTCACCCTGGTCCTGTGGGTGTTCGCGCCCACCAAGTGGACCATCCAGTTCGGCATCTTCGCCGGTGTCGCCGCGGCGCTGGCCGCCGTCGCGACCGTCGCGATCGCCCAGTCGGCCGCACGCTCGGCGCGCAACCTCGCGGTGCTCGTCGCCGGGCTGCTCTTCGCGCTCGCCGCGTCGATGGCCGGCAAGAACGCGTGGCCGTGGGCATACGACTTCGGCATCTCCTGGTTCGACCGCGCACCGGTGCTCGCGGGCATCCAGGTGTCCAGCATCCTGCTGGTTCTGGCCGTGCTCGCCTCCGCCGCAGCCGTCTGGCTGCACCTCCGCGTCGACTTCGTCGCCCACCGCGGCATGGTCCACGAGTCCGACGTCGACGTCGACGCCCCCGTCGACACCGCGTCGCGCGCCGACCGACGCCGACTGACGCTGGCGTCGTCGCCCATCGCCGTCATCGCGATCCTCATGGTCGTCGCCGAACTCGCTGTCTTCGCCAAAGCCGCGGTCGCCCGGGGCTCGGAGTTCACCGTGGTCGGCGCGAACGTCCACGCCCTGAGCGGTGACACCTGCGCCATGGCGAACGACGTCCTGGTGGAGCCCGACGTCAACACCGGGATGCTGACGCCCGCCGACGGGCGCTCGCAGTCGGCCGCCCTCGCCGGCACCGACGCCGTCGGGTTCACGCCCAACGGGGTCGCCTCGGACCTGTCGCCCGACGCCACCCAGTCCAAGCCCGGCCAGATGAACGTGGCCGGGATCGTGCAGAACCCCTTCAACGTCGTCGGTGGGTCGGCGGGGACGTTGGGGGGCAACGGACCCCGCACCGTCAACGGGTCCACCGTCGCCCTGCCGTTCGGACTCGACCCGGCCCGCACGCCCGTGCTCGGCAGCTACGGCTACGACTCCGGCAAGGCCTCGCTCACCACCGACTGGTACCGCCTGCCCCGGCGCGGCAGCACCCCGCTCATCGTCCTGACCGCCGCGGGCGCGATCGCGTCGGTCGACGTCGACGGTGTCGGCGAGTTCGGACGATCGCTGCAGGTCCAGTTCGGGACCCGTTCCGCGACCGGCACGTTCGAGCAGGTCGGCGCGCCCTTCATGCCGATCGATCCGGGGCCCGAGCCGCCGAACCGGCCGTGGCGCAACCTGCGCATCCCGACCGCCGCGATCCCGCCCCGCGCCGACGTCATGCGGGTGGTCGCCGTCGACGACAACCTCACGTCCGACCAGTGGCTGGCCATCACCCCGCCCCGGGCCGCGCAGCTGCGCACACTCCAGGACGTCGTCGGCACCAGCACACCGACGCTCATCGACTTCACGGTCGCGGCCCAGTTCCCCTGCCAGCGGCCGATCGTCACCCGTCACGGCGTGACCGAGGTGCCGCGGTGGCGGATCCTGCCCGACCGCATCACCGCACTGTCGCAGTCGAAGACGTGGATGGATTCCGACGACGGTGGCCTGCTGGGCATCTCGGAGGGCACCACCACGCCGACGACCGTGCCGAGCTACCTGCGCGACGACTGGTATCGCGACTGGGGTTCGCTGGAACGTCTGACACCGTTGGCCGGGGACGCGCCGGCCGCGACCACCACACTCGGCGAACAGAACCGGTGGGGGTGGTCCCGTGAGGGGTCGATCCGTGTGGTGAGGTCCGACGACTCATGAGCACGACGGACCCCGCCCGCGACGGCGACGACACCGCCGACCAGACCACCTCCGGGGGAACATCAGTGAGCACCATCGAGACCACGGCGGCCGTCGCGCCGCCGTCGGCCCGACGCCTGCGCATCGTGCGGATCGTCGCCGTGGTGACCGGGTTGCTCGGGGCGTTGCTCGCGCTCTCGACCCCGCTGCTGCCGGTGAACCAGACGACGGCACAGCTCTCGTGGCCGCAACAGACCGTCGGGAACATCGCGGCGCCACTGGTGTCGTTCGTCCCCATCGACGCCGACGTGTCGGTGCCCTGTTCGACCGCGGCCCGGTTGCCGTCGTACGGCGGCAACCTCCTCTCGACCATCCCGCCCGACGGGTCCGACGCCTACGCCCGCGGCCTGTTCGTCTCGGTCACCTCCGACACCATCCAGGTCACCGACCGCAACGTGGTGCTGGTCAACACCCCGCGTGCCGCGGCGCAGTCGGATCCGAACTGTCGCATCGAGATGCGCTTCGACGGCACCGGCACCCGCGCACAGATCGTCGGGCTGCCGTCCACGGCGAGCGGACAGCTGACCTTCGGTGTCGGCGACCCCAACCTGCGCCCGCAGATCGTCGGCGTCTACACCGACCTGCCGAGCTCCACCCCCGCAGACGGCCTGTCGGTGCGGGCCACCATCGACACCCGGTTCGTCACCACCCCCACCGCACTCAAGCTGACCGCGATCGTCCTGGGCATCGCGCTGACGCTGATGTCGCTGGTGAGCCTGGGCATCCTCGACTCCGGCGACGGCCGACGGCATCGACGGTTCCTGCCCGCCGGCTGGTTCACGCTGCGCCCCGTCGACGCGCTGATCGTCGGCGTCCTCGCCCTGTGGTGGTTCCTGGGCGGCAACACCTCCGACGACGGCTACAACTTCACGGTCGGTCGCGTCGCCGACGGCGCCGGGTACCCGATCAACTACTACCGCTACTTCGGTGTGCCCCAGGACCCGTTCGGCTGGCACTACCAGGTGATCCGGGCCATGACCCACGTCAGCCTCGCCGCACCGTGGATGCGTCTGCCCGCCTTCCTGCTCGGCGTCCTCGGCTGGTGGTTGCTCAGCCGGGAGGTCATCCCCCGGCTGGGCCGGACGGTGCGGCACTCGACACCCGCCCTGTGGACCTGCGCCACTGTGTTCCTCGCCATCTGGCTGCCGTTCAACAACGGTCTGCGCCCGGAACCGGCGCTCGCGGTCGGCGCACTGCTCACCTGGTGCGCGGTCGACCGGGCCATCGCGACGGGACGGTTCCTCCCGCTGGCCACCGCGACGATCTTCGCGGCGTTCACCCTCGCGATCGCCCCGGGCGGCCTGATGGCCGTGGCCGCGCTCGTCGCCGGCATCCGACCCCTCGTGAAACGACTGGCCAAGCGACGGCACCGGGACGGGCTGCTCCCGATCCTCGCGCCGATCCTGGCCGCGGGGACGTCGGTGTTGTTCGAGATATTCGCCGACAACACCCTCGCCGGTGTCATCACCAGTTCGAAGGTCGCCAGCGCCGTCGGCCCCACGCTCGAGTGGTGGCAGGAACCGGTCCGTTACTACTACCTGCTGCTGCCCAACCAGGTCGACGCCTCGCTCGCCCGCCGGTTCGGCATCCTCACGATGTTCCTGCTGCTGGTGTTCGTCATGCTCGTGATGCTGCGGCGACGGTCGCCCAAGGGCATCGCGCGCGGACCCGTGTGGCGTCTGATCGCCGTCATCCTGGGCACCGTCTTCATCATCTCGTTCACCCCGACGAAGTGGACCCACCATCTCGGCGTCTACGCCGGGATCGCCGCCGGTCTCGCCGCCGCGGCGGGCGCCATGGCGGCACCGGCCGTCCTCCGACGGCGTCGCAACCGCACCTTCCTCGTCGCGGGCCTGCTCTTCGTCGCGGGCATCGCGTTCGCGGGCATCAACGGCTGGTGGTTCGTCGGGACCTACGGCGTCCCGTGGCGGGACCGCCCCCCGGCGATCGGCGGGCTCCCCCTGTACTGGGTGCTCCTGGCGCTGTCGGTGGCCGCAGGACTCCTCGGCCTGTGGCAGCACCTGCGCGACGACCACGTCACCGACGACGTCCGCACCGGCGGCACCCGCGAGCAGCTGCGCACCCGACTATCCGGGGCCCTCGTCCCGACCCTCATTGGTCTCGTCGTCGTCTTCGAGGTGTTGTCGCTGGTCAAGGGCGCGGTCGTCCAGCGCAACAGCTTCTCGTGGGCGTCGTCGAACGCGCGAGCGCTCTCCGGACACATCTGCGGCATGGCCGACTTCGTGCTCGTCGAGACCGATCCGACCGCGGGGCTGCTCTCGACCGCCCGTGTGGCCGGACAGTCCCCCACCACCTCCCCCGGCGATGCGCTCGCCGGGTCGGGTGCCGCGGGCTTCACCCCGAACGGTGTCCCGAACGACCTCTCGGTGGACACCACGCAGAGCAGCGACTCGACGGGCTCGACGAGCAGCTCCACGAACACCGCGCAGGGTTCCGCCGGATCGTCGGACACCTCGGGCGACGAGTCGTCCGAGGGAGGCACCGGTGGCGGCCAGGGCGAGCGCGGCGTCAACGGCTCGACGGTGAAGCTGCCGTTCGGGTTGTCGCCGAGCCGCACCCCGGTGCTGGGCAGCTTCGGCGGACCCGGTGGCTCCCTGACCTCCGACTGGTATCAGATGCCGCCCCGCAGCGACGACGCGCCGCTGCTGACGGTGTCGGTCGCCGGCGCGGTGCAGGCCGTCAACGGGCTCGGCGTCGTGTCGTCGGGCCAGCAGGTCCGCATCGAGTACGGGCGCGTCGGCGCCGACGGCAGGGTCGCCGCCGTGGGTCAGCGCACCCCGATCGACGTGGGCGAGGCCCCGACCTGGCGCAACCTGCGGTTTCCGCTCTCCGACGCGCCCGCCGGTGCGACCGTCACCCGGCTGGTCGTCGCCGACACCGGCGGCGGTTCCGACCAGTGGGTCGCCGTGACACCGCCCCGCATCAGCACCATGACGACGCTGGAGAAGGTCGTCGGTCGCACCGCCCCGGTCCTCATCGACTGGGTGCCGGCGTTCGTGTTCCCGTGCCAGCGGCCGATGGGTGTGCACAACGGCGTGGAGGAGGTGCCGGAGTGGCGCATCCTGCCGGACGCGGGGGCGACACGGCAGAACAGCCAGACGTGGATGTCGGGCAAGGCGGGCGGGCCACTGGGCCTGACCGAGGCGATGCTGCGACCACAGCTGTTGCCGACCTACCTCCGCGACGACTGGGGCAACGACTGGGGATCGCTGCAGCGCTTCACCCCCATCGAGCCCGCCCCCACCGCACGACTGGACCTGGGCAGCGCGACACGGTCGGGACTCTGGGACCCGGCACCCATGCGATCGATCGGGTACTGACTCCCCAGCTCCCTGACCTGCGGTAACGACCCTGACTCACGATCCGGGAGTCTGTTACCGTGCCCCCGGCGAATCACGGGACGGTCCGCCGGCCAAGGGGGACGGGATGCGCGAACCGTGGGATTTCGAGACCGCGAGGGCAGCGCTGCGAGCCCAGGTCGCGCTCGCCGCGCCGGTCCGCGGTGCGGAGACGCCGCCCGGACTCGGCCGGCGCATCGGCACCACCGCTGCGCTGGCCCTCGTCGCGAGCTCCGTGGTGAGCGGCGCCTGGTGGGGCACCCGCGGCGGCGAATCGGTCGCACCGACCGCGGCGGGATCGGTCGTGCCGGGATCGGCGGTCTCCGCACCGTCCGGGCCGGGGCGGGCCCCCGGATCCCTTCCGATGCTGTCCACCGTCGGCGCCGTCCGGATCACCGCCGTCGCCACCGCAGACGGATGGGTTCAGGTGCTCGTCGGGCCGGTCGGCACCACCACCGTCATCGCGGACGGCCGACCGGTGGCCGCTGACGCTGCTCTCGTCTCCGCTGTCACCCCGCGGACGGACCCGGGTGCGGGCGACGCACGCGTCGGGTCGTCGAGCGGGGTGGGCAGCGACGGTGGCGGGCGCGCTGCCGTGCCGCGACCGGGCCCGGGCACTTCGTCCTCGTCGACTCCCGTTGTCGTCACCGTGACAACGGCTGTCAGTCCCCTTCCCTCGGCGACCGTCCCGGCGACCGGAGCTCCCGCCCCGGCGGCCTCCACACCGCCGTCCACGACGGCCGCGCCGAGCGGTGTCGTCGCCGACGGCACCGCAGCGGCGGGCGGTGGTGCGGCCGGCACGGACGCGTCGAACGGAACAGGTTCTGAGACAGCAGAATCGGGCGAAACGGGCAGGGATCCCGGCGCCTCCTGACGGGCGCATACTGGACCGGTGATGTCCATGCAGCGTCCCGACCTCCTCACGAGCTGGACGGTCACCTGGACCTGGTGGGTCGTGATCGCGGTCGTCGTCGGCGCCTACGTCGTCGGTTCGGCCCGGGTCCGTCCGTGGCCGGTCGGCCGGAGTGCGGCCATGGCCGGCGCGGTGGTGCTGCTGGTGGCGGTGCTGAACTCACCGCTGGCGGTGTTCTCCCACCACCTGTTCTCGGTCCACATGATCGTCCACCTGCTGCTGATCATGGTGATCCCGCTCCTGCTGGTGCTGGCACAGCCGATCCGACTGGCCGTGGAGGCCTCGTCACCGACGACGTCCGCCCGCATCCGTGGGTTCATGACGTTCCCCGTCACCCGCTTCGTCACGTCGCCTGCCTTCACCGTCCCGCTGTACGCGGCCGTGCTGGTGGGCACCCACCTGACGGGTTTCCAGCAGGTGATGGGCCAGCACTCCTGGGTGCACGAGTCCGAGACCGTCCTCTACCTCGTGACCGGGTACCTCTTCCTGCTGCCGTGCATCGGCACCGAGATCTCCGGGCACCAGCTGTCGCATCCGGTGCGCTTCGTCACCCTGCTCATCGCGATGGGCCCGGACACGATGGTGGGCGTCGTGCTCATGCTGACGGCCACCGAGATCGCGCCGGTGTACTCCGCGTCGCGGATGGGGTGGGGTCCCGACCCCCTCGCCGACCAGTCGCTGGCCGGCGCCATCATGTGGTTCGCCGGCGACGGTCTGATGATGGTGTTGCTGCTGGTGGTGGCCGGTCAGTGGATCCGCACCGACCGCTCCCGCGACCCGTCGGAGCCGCGACGCACGTCCTGGCTCGACAACGCCCGCCGGGAGGCCACGCTCGGTTCCCCGACCGCGGGCGACGACGACACCACGGACATGGACGACGACGACGCCGCGCTCGCCGCCTACAACGCCCGCCTGCGGGAGATGCACGGCCTGGACCGCCGCAGCTGACGAGCCTGTCGTACGGGGGTCTGGAACACTGTCGTTCCATGGGCGAAGGAAAGACCGGCCGGGGGGCCGTCTCAGAGTCCGACGAACCCCGCACGCGACTGCTCTGGGAGTTGATCCGACCCCGCCTGCCGCTGTTCGCGTTGGCCACCGCGGCCGGACTCGTGACGACCGCCGCGCGCCTCGGCACGCCTCTCGCGACCAAGCACATCCTCGACACGGTCAACGCCAAGGCGTCGATGGGCGGACCACTGGGCATCCTGGTCGTCCTCGTCGCCGTCGGGGCACTCGCCCAGTGGTGGCAGATGGTCACCCTCGGCAAGCTGTCCGAAGGCGTCGTCTACGACGCCCGCCGTCGCATGAACCTCCGATTCCTCTACGCCCGTCTCACCCCGCTGCAGAAGAGTCCCGTCGGCGAGCTCGTGACCCGGGTGACCTCGGATTCGCTGCTGCTGCGCGACGCGGCGTCGTCGAGCATCGTCGGCGGCGTCAACGGCGTCGTCATGATGATCGGCGCGCTGGTCATGATGGCGATCCTCGACATCACCCTCGTGGGTGTGACCATCGCCGCGATCATCGTCGTGGTCATCCTCTTCGGGCTCCTGCTGCCCGCCATCGCCCGATCCCAGGAGCAGGCACAGGCCGCCGTCGGTGAGCTCGGCGCCGAGCTCGACGGCAACCTGCGCGCCATCAAGTCGATCAAGGCGGCCACCGCGGAGGAGCGCGTCCGGTCGCGCCTGGACGAGATCGCAGAGCGCTCCCGCGACCTCAACATGCGGGCGGTGCGGCGCCAGGCGCTGGCCATCACCACCTCGTGGACAGGGGTCCAGGCCGCGGTGTTGATCATCCTGGCCGTCGGCGCCGTGCGCGTCGCCGACGGGGCGATGACGGTGTCGACCCTGGTCGCGTTCCTGCTGTACGCCTTCCAGATCGGCGACCCCATCGGTCAGTTGAGCACCAGCGTCACCGGCCTGCAGGCGGGCCTCGCGGCCGCGCGTCGCATCCGTCAGATCGACGCGATCCCGTCCGAGCCGGAACGGCCCCTGTCCCTCGGACCGGTCACACCGCCGACGAATGGTGTCGTCCACCCGATCGGCGATGGCTCGGGCATGCTCCTGCGCGGCGTCCACGCGGCCTACCCCGGCGGCGATCCGGTGCTCAACGGCATCGACCTGCGCATGCCCCATCGCGGCCACGTCGCGCTCATCGGACCGTCGGGCGCCGGCAAGACCACGCTGCTCTCGCTGCTGCTGCGCTTCCTCGAACCCGAGAGCGGCGAACTCCGCCTCGGTTCCAGCGCCTACAGCGACGTCCCCGCGTCGAACACGCGCACCCACTTCGCCTACGTCGAGCAGGAGTCCCCGCTCATCCCGGGCACGCTGCGCGAGAACCTGCAGCTGATCAACACCGAGGTCTCCGAGGCCGACATGATCCGGGTGCTGGAGCAGTTGTCGCTGGGACGCCTGGTGACCGACCTCCCCGGTGGCCTCGACGCCGAGATCTCCTCGACGTCGCTGTCGGGGGGTCAGCGTCAGCGCGTCGCCGTGGCACGTGCACTGCTGGCCAGGCGCCCTGTCCTGCTGCTCGATGAGGCGACCGCGCAGGTGGACGCGTTGACCGAGACCGCGATCCACGACGCGATCGTCGCCCACGCCCGGACCGGCCTGGTCATCACGATCGCCCACCGCCTCTCGACCGTCGTCGACGCCGACCTCATCGTCGTCCTGCAGGACGGGCATCTGATCGCCCAGGGCACACATGCGGAGCTGCTCGACTCGAGTCCGCTCTACCGGGATCTGTTGTCGGCGTTGCGCATCCCGACCGGTCCCGACGACGGGTCCGGTGCGAGTTCGATCATCGAGGCGGAGACGGTCGACGCCACTCCTCGGCTGGGTCGCCACCGACGGATGGGCGACGGGGCCTGAGGCCCGCCCGCCCATGGCTCAGCCGTGCTGGCCGGGCTCGCGCACGAGGGGGTCGACCACGCGGTGTGTGCCCAGTTCCCGTCGTTCGATGACCGGCGGGAACGCCGTCGCGCGCCAGTTCGTGCCGTAGAGGCTCTTCATCGCCCGCGTCATCACCTTCATGGCGCGTCGGACGTACCTCGAGTCCATCTCCCGGACGGTGCGCCGGCCGAGGTGGTTGATGAAGCTGGTCTCGGTGCCGTACACGCCGTAGCCGGCGTCCCGGGCCCGGAGGCAGAGGTCGAGGTTCGCGCCCCAGGCGTAGGACCCGAACGTCCGCTCGTCGAGTTCGCCGATGTCGCGCCACGCGTCGCGGCTGATGGCCATCGCCGTGCCGTCGACGATCGGGGTGACCCGGTAGACCGGTTGTGGCTCATAGTCTTCCGCGGGACCCCGGTAGTCACTGAGCACCGCGAGGTGGGCGCGGTCGTCGTAGACGGGTGCCACCACGCCGGCGTCCTCGGGGAGACCGGGGACCGTCACGCCGGTACCGAACCCGCGGGAGAGCCGCACGTCGTTGTTGAGCGTCATGGCCCAGTCGTAGCCGTCGGCGAAGCCCATCCGGATGGCGAGGTTGGACCCACCCGCCCATCCCAGGTTCCGGCCGGGGCGCACCACGGTCTCGTCGGCGGCCCTGTAGTAATCGCCCTTGTTGTCGACGATCACGTAGTCGACGTCTTCGCGCTCGAGATCCGCGATGAGGTCGTGCGTCATCTCCACCTGCCCGTACACGGGTATCCCCACGAACAGCGACATGTCAGCCCACCTCCTGCGGTGTCCGTGCCGCCGACCCGGCGACACGCCTGCGTCGTTCGATCTCGGTCAACGGGAGCACGGCGACGTCGGCGAGCCTGCCGAGCCGTGTCCCCGCGGGCGACCGGAGTGCATCGATCACCGACGTCGGATGACAGGTGGTGAGCCACAGCCCGGCGTACACCCGTGCCCTGGCGGGGATCCGACCGTCCATCGCGACGCCCCACAGCATCCGTGTGTGGTCGAGCCAGTCGCGGTCGGCCCGACGGTTCGCCGCACTGAGGGTGTCCCCGTCGTGGTGACGCACGGACAGTTCCTCGTCGACGAAGACGACGCGGCCGCCCGCGATCAGGTGGACCCACAGGTCGATGTCGAAGGTCTGTGCCAGGTCGTCGCGGAACCCCCCGGCGTCCAGTGCGCGGTGGCGTCGGAACATGACGTTGCTCGGCTCACCGAAGAAGTTGCGCCACAGACCCTTCCATATCACGTCGGCGATCAACGCATCGGCGTCGTTCGTCGTCTGCAGTGCGGAGAAGTTGTGGTGGACGGTCCCCGCGAACTCACGGAACTCGTCGTCGTCGGTGAGGAGTCGCCGTCGCGAGAAGGCCAGGGCGACATCGTCGTCGTCGAATGCGGCCGCCAGCGTCGTCAGGGCACCCGGCAGCAGTTCGTCGTCACCGTGGACGAACTGGACGAGCTCGCCGCGCGCCACCTCGACGCACCGGTTGTGGTTCTCGGCCGCACCGAGTCGCATCGGGTTCACGATCACCCGGTCACCCGGCCTGAGGAGCGTGCGGGCGACCGCGGCACCGTCGTCGGACGAGGCGTCGTCGACGACGACGATCTCGAAGTCGTCGTGGTCCTGGTCGAGGATGCTGCGCAGACACCGCTCGACGGTGTCCGCGTGGTGATACAGCGGGACACACACCGACACCCGCGGACGGGCACGGGGACCCGCCACGGTCATCGTCACCGGCGACCACACCACCAGACGGTCGTCGGGACCGGGATCGCGGCCGAACCGGTCGCGGCGGGCGACCACGACGGCGCCGGATAGCTCGTCGACATCACGGACCCATGAGGGGTGCCCGCGTTCGTCACCCTGATCGACGGGGTGGCCGACGAAGAGCGGGTCCGGGATCTCCGAGGCGTCCCGGACCCTGCCCATGTCGACGATGCGGTCCTCACCGTCGACGATGCGGGGCGCCACCGCGGCCACAACGTCCAGGGCGGTGACCCCGGCGAGCAGCTGCAGCCAGTCCGATCCGTGGGGCACCACGTTCTCGCGCACGGCGACGACGATGTCCTCGGCGCGCAGAGCGTCGACGAGGGAGGGCAGGTCGACCTCGTCCGCTCGACGGGACGACACCGTCCCGAAGGCCGAGGTGTCGGTGAGGGTGAGCAGTGCATCGGGGTCCGGCGCCTCGGGACCGACGCACAGCAGAAGGACCGACACTCCCGGCGCGGGCGAGATCCTCGGTTCGAACCATCCCGGCCTGTCGTCGAGTGCGACCACCTCGCCGTCGACGCCACGGGCGGCGAGAGCCCGTTGGACGGCGAGACGCCCGGCGGCGCGTACGTAGGACTTGACCTCGAACTCCGCCGCCGTCGAGCCGGCGGCGGTGCGCCAGTGGTAGAGCACCTTGGGGATGTGGCCGACGACAGGCCGACTCGCCGACGAGGTGAGACGCAGGATCAGCTCGTAGTCCTGCGCACCGTCGAACTGCGGGTCCGGCCCGCCGTGTCTATCCAGCAGCTCGCGCCGGATCACGCACAGATGGCTGGTGTAATTGCACGAGAGATACTGGTGCGGTGACCATCCGGGCTTGCGGTGTGGGGAGTGACGATACCGTCCGTCGTCGGTGATCTTGTCCTCGTCGGTGTAGACGATGTCGGTGTCGGGGTGGGCGAACAGATACGCCGCCACCTCGTTCAGGGCGTGCGGCGCGAGCGTGTCGTCGTGGTCGACGAAGGCGATGAACTCCCCCGTCGCCCTCTCTATCCCGGCGTTCGTGTTGCGCGAGATCCCGCCGTTCTCCTCGAGGGACACGTGCGTCAGGCGGGGGTCGTCGACGCACAGCGAGGCGAGGTGCGCTGTCACCGCGGGGTCGGTGGAGGCGTCGGCGAAGACGGCCTCGAAGTCCGAGAACGTCTGTGCTGTCAGCGATCTCATGAGATCGTCGAGGTGGCGGGGCAGTGCGTTGAACACGGGCACGACGACCGTGACCATCGGGACGGCCCCGAACCGGTTCCCGACGGCCCCCACAGGATCGACGACGGTGCCCGGCTCCACGGTCTCGATCCATCGCTCATAGGCGGCGTCATGGGGATACGGCCGGAACTGCGGGTAGCGCCGCCGTGCGGCCGCGATCGGACCGACGGCTGCCATCGCCCCGAATGCGCTGCTGTTCAGCGTGAATCGACCCATGTGCCCCCGGTGCGACTCCGTTCCCCGCGGTCTGTCGCCGGCTCTCGGCGACGCCGCGATGTTCGCGACGCTACCGAAGGATCAGGTCACCTGCCAGTCAGATGAACGAATGTCCTCTGTCCGCACCACACGTTGGGACAGGGTCAGGACAGGCGGAATTCCCCGCCCCGGTGGTGGTCGAAGAGGGACCGCTGTGTCTCCGCGATCGACGGGGGATGGAACGAGAACGCCTGCAGCACAGAGCCGAGGTAGGCGACATCGGGGTCGGTGATGAAGCTCAGTCCGCCGAGGGCCGTCATCGCGCCGGAGGCGACGCGCTGGAGTGCGGTGCGCACCGCGGTGCGGATGAACAGCAGGCGGGCCGACAGCTCCGGACCCCGATCTCCCGCGTCGTAGGCCGCGGCCACGGCGGTGAGCGCGGCCATCCCCGTCTCGAGCTCGGCCGCCAGCGGTGTGTACACGGCCGGATCGGCGCGAGGATGGTGCAGCACGCGGTCCACCAGCGTGCTCGCCGCCCCGATGTAGCCGGCGGTCGCGAGCAGACCGAACCACAGGAACCCGGTCATCTCGTGCACACCGTCGGGGTCCTGCATGGTGCCGATCATCATCAGCGCCGCCGGCACCCGGACGCCGTCGAGGACGACCTCCTCGCTCTCGGCACCCGCGAGGACGGGTGAGGTCCAGAACGGTCGGACGGATATGCCTGGCATCTGCGCGGGGATCAGGCCCACGGCCTTGCGTCCCCTCCCGCCCTCGGTCTCCTTCGCGTCGAGACTCGCGGCGAGGAACGTCATGGAATGCGCCATGCTGCACGGCTTCTTGCTACCGGTGACGACGTAGTCGCCCGTCTCGTCGTCGTACACGGCGGACACGGTCGGGACCAGGGTGCTGCCGCCGACGCGACCCTCGGCGAAGGCGGACGCGATGAGCGAGTCCTGCTCGACGACGCTCTGCAGCAACGCCAGGTCCTCCTCGGGTCCCTCCTGTGCGATCTGCACGATTGTCGCGATCGACAGGTGGTGCATCACCGTCGCGACGGCCAGGGACGGTGACACGGCGCCCACGGCCCGCTGGACCGCGAGTGCCTCCACCGCACCGACACCGGCGCCGCTGATCTCCTCAGGCACGATCAGTCGGCACCCGCCCGCCGCCCGGAACTGCGCGAGGCCGTCGTTCCCGCGCGCCTCCCGTTCGGCGAGCGTCGTCGACGCGGCCCAGTCGGCGAGGCCGGGGAGGCGGCGTCGGAGAGCAGCCCGCGCCTCGCGGAGCAGGGGACCGCCGAGCTCGTCACCGGTGTCGGAGGCGGTGTCCCCCGGTCGCTCCGCTGTCGTCGTCATGGTCGGGACCCCCGTCGTCCGCACGCCGGCAGATCCGGCTCGCGCTGTGATGCCTAACACACCGGGCGACGCGGATGCACGTGCGGCGGAGATGCTGACAACGCACGCAGGTCGGGTTGTGACAGGAACCGAAGGTGACGTCGGCCCTTGCCTCTGACCAGCGGTTGCGTGGTGTCCTGCGAAGGTCCGCGTCGATCGGGTGGCCACGTCGCCGCCCCGATGCGGAACCGTCCATCGTGAGGAGTTCCCGTGCCGTCCCAACTGATCCTCGACCGCATCCGCCACGACAAGCGGGTGTGGGCCTATCGGGTGATGCGCGACAGCGACCAACTCCCCTTCTACCGGGTCATGAACAGCGTCAACGCGCCCACGGTGCAGGTGGAGGGCCGCGACTGCGTGATGCTCGGCTCCAACAACTATCTGGGCATGGCCGATCACCCGCTGGTGCGGGAAGGGGCGCAGCGCGCCCTGGAGCAGTACGGCAGCACCGTCACCGGGTCCCGTCTGCTGAACGGCACCATCGACCTGCACGTGCAGCTCGAGGCGGAACTCGCGGCCTGGCACGGCACGAAGAACGCGCTGACGTTCACCACCGGCTACCAGGCGAACCTCGGCGCCATCTCCGCACTGGTCGGTGTCGGGGACACCGTGATCGTCGATTCCGCGGCGCACGCGTCGATCTACGACGCCGCCCGGTTGTCCCGCGCGAAGATCCGCGCGTTCCGGCACAACAACGCCGCACAACTCGACGAGCGCCTGAGCCGCTCGGTCGGGGCGAAGCTCGTCGTCGTGGACGGTCTGTACTCCATGGAGGGCGACCTCGCCCCGCTGCACGAGATCGCCGACGTGTGCGAGAAGCACGACGCCGCACTGATGGTCGACGAGGCCCACAGCGTCGGATGCCTGGGTGAGCGCCGTACCGGCGCCGCTGAGCTGTACGGCGTGGAGAAGCGCATCGACGTCCGGATGGGGTCGATGTCGAAGGGCCTGGGGTCCACCGGCGGCTTCGTCTGCGGCAACCGCGACATCGTTGACGCCCTCCGGGCCCACGCGCGGACGTTCCTGTTCACCACCGCCGCCGTACCAGCCTCTCTCGGCGCGGCACTGGCGTCGGTGCGGCTCCTGCAGACCGACGAGGGGCGCGAACGCGGTACGCGCACACTGCACAACGCGGCGTATCTGCGCGACGGCCTCGTGGCGGCCGGTGTACCCACGGTCGAACCGTCGGTGCTCCCGGATGGTTCCGAGGTGGTGTCGCCCATCGTCCCCGCGTTCTGTTACACCGAACTGCGCGTGTCGAACACGTGGCGGCGGTTGTTCGACGAGGGCATCTTCGCGGCCACGGCCATGTTCCCCGCCGTCCCCCAGAACCGGGCAATGCTGCGCCTCTGCGTGCAGACCGAACACACCCACGCACAGCTCGACCGTGCCATCGACGCCCTGTCGCGCCACCTGCCCTCGATCGACGAGATGGCATCCGACGACAACGATTACAGCGCGGGCGCGGTTGGATCCGCCGAGGCCGCAGGCATCGACGACGCCGTCCTCGCCGACGCTGACGCGGTCGCCGCGGGCGCGTCGGTCTGACGTGCCGACAGCGGTCGACCACGTCGAGCCCTACCCCTGCTCACTGGAGGAGTTGCTGGGCGCGCTGACCGACACCCGGTACTGGACGGACCGGGCGGCGCTGATGGCCGCCGGTGGCGGTGACGTGATCCGGTTCTCGCCGCCCCAGGACGGGGAGGGATCGTTCACCGCCGTCGTCCGGCAACGCATCGACAGCCGGTCGATCCCACGGGCGCTGACACGGTTCGCCCCGTCGACGGTCACCGTGCGGTGTACCGAGACGTGGCTGCCGCGAACAGGTCCCGAGGCACACGGCAGCTTCCTCTCCGAGGCGGAGGGGTTGCCCGCCACGGTCCGCGCTCAGGTGACGCTGGTCCCGACGGGCGCGGACCGGTGCGAGATGGTGTTCACCGGGACGGTCGAGAGTTCCCTGGCCGTCGTGGGATCGATGGTGGAGAAGCTGCTGGTGACCGAGACGTCGGCCGGGTTCGCGACCGAACGCGAGTTCACGCTCGACTGGCTGACGCGGGTACGTCGCTCGCCGTCGGCGACATGACCGCCAGGATGCGGTCGGCGACCCTCGCCTGACCCACACCGCTGCTCAGATCGGCACGGGTCACCACCAGCGTCGCCGGAACGGTGGAGGACGATCGCCGCCGCCCGGTGCGGCGACGACCCATCCAGGGCAGGCGCATGCCCGCACGGGATCCCACCAGACGGTCGGTCCCGGGCACCGCAGCGAGGGTGTCGGTTCCCCGGCCTCGGCGCCGTGCGGCAGCGACCACCACCCGGGGACCGTCGACGACCTCCGCGACCACCGTGGCCAGCACGGTGCGGTGACCCCGACGGGTGCCTCGCCGTCCCGTGCTGAGCCCGCGTCCCGGCCCGTCGACGACGACCACGGCGACCCCCGCTCGCGCGAGGTGGGCGGCCAGCGGGGTCAGGTACCGGGCATGCAGGCCCCGTGGTCCGGCGATGACCACGGTCGTCCCGACAGACACCTGGGGGCGGTGGCACTCGAGGTGGATCCCACCGACGGGCGTGTCGACCCGGCGATGCGCCACCGAGGCGACGGCGTCGTCGACATCGCCGAGGAGGTGACCGATCCGGGGATCGGAGGTCGCCCAGGCGCGCAGTCGACGGGTGGCCGGTTCCAGGGCGACCTCTGCGACCCCGGGCGCGGGAACACTCTGCGCCCCGCCGAACACCGGCCGACCCCGGAGCAGGACCATCGCCGCGGCGACCTGGGTGGACCCCGCCGACGGCTCCCAGCCGGTGGTGCGGCAGAACAGGTCCGGGTCCAGGGCGGCCTCGCCGTCGGAGATCCAGTGGGACGAGAACGGCAGGATCCGCAGCAGATGACCGAGATCGGCGCCGAGGCGCAGGAGGCGGCGAGGAACCGCGAGGACGAGTTGACCCTGGATCGCGCCGAGCTCCACGGCCGTCGTGTGGTCCCGGGGGGCGATGTTGAACGGCCCCAACAGATCCCACTGCGCTGCGATGCAGAACGCAGACGCGAGGTCGTCCTGGGTCATGAACTGGTAGCGCGACACCCGTGGGTGGGAGAAGGCGATGGCGGCACCGGTAAGCATGTCGATCGCGTCGTTGGCGATGTCGGCCCCGACGACGAACGTGGGGCGCAGCAGCGAGATCGCCATCTCGCCGGGGTGCCGTCGCAGCCACCACTCGACGAAGTGCTCCACCTCCGCCTTGTCGGCGAAGTAGTAGCGACGGGGGTCGGCCGTGGGGAACTCGTCCTCGGTGACGGGGACCGGGATGTCGTGGCTGCCGTAGGCGCTCGCACTGGACGCGATCACCATGCGGCGGACCCCCGCGCGGTGCGCGCACTCGACGACGGTGCGCGACCCTCGGACGTTGACGTCGCGGGATGCCTCCTTGTCCCGCTGCTCCTCGACGACGAACGCCAGGTGGATCACCGTGTCGCAGCCCGCGAAGACCTGCTCGATCGCGGGGTCGCGGATATCCATCGCCACCATGGACAGTTTCGGGTGGACCACCCGTGGCGCCCGCCGACCCACGCCGACGACCCGGTCGACAGCGGGGTCGGCGAGGAGCATCGGCAGGATGGCCGCGGCGAAGTCGCTTGTCGCACCGGTCACGGCGACGACCGTCATCGCTCCCCCACCGGGTCCTGCTCGCGGGACTGTTCGTCGGCGATGACGTCGACCTGGTCGCCGACGATGCCCGAGGTGCGGTACCGCCGCGGGAGGGCCACCGCCACGACGACGGCGCAGACGAACACCGCGCCCGCGGCCACGTACGACGCATACGCCGACCCGGTGAGGGCGGCCTGCTTGATCTGCGCGATGAGCACCTCACGCGTCGACTCGAACATCGGAGGGATCTCGCGGTCCCGGATGCCGATGACGCTGAGCACGCTCGATCGCGCGTACTCCTTGTCCCGGGCGCTCATCAGCCCGGCGGGGATGCCGTCGACCAGGGTCCGCACGTGGCTGAGGTAGTACGAGCTCGTGATCGACCCGATGATCGCGACCCCGAGAGTGCCCCCGATCTCCCGGGTCGTGTCGTTCACCGCCGACCCGGCCCCGGCCTCGTCGGCGGGGACCGCGGACATGATCGACTCGGTCGCCGGACCCTGGATGATCGCGATGCCGACGGCGAGGAGCAGCATCGCGGGCAGGATCAGCGTCAGGTACGAGCTGTCGAGAGTGACCTGCCCGCCGACCAGCAGACCCGCCCCGATCAGCACCAGGCCCAGCACCAGCGGGGGCATGGTCCCGATGCGCTGGGCGAGCACCGTCGCCGTCGGTGCCGACACCGCCAGCGCCGCGGCGAACGGCAGCGTCGCGATGCCGAAGGCGAGCGGTGTGTACTCGCGGACGCCCTGGAAATACTGGGTGATGAGGAACAGGAACCCGAACAGGCTGAAGTAGCCGACCGCGATCGCCAGTGCCGGCAGCGCGAACGGCCGGATCCGGAACAGTCGCATGTCGAGGACCGGCGACGACGTCGTGAGCTCGCGGCGCACGAAGAGCACGAGCAACACGATCGCCGCCCCGAACCCGACGAGCGTGATCGGCGACGACCACCCGTAGTGCGGACCCTCGATGATCGCGAACACACCGACCGAGATGCCCGCGACGGACAGCACGACGCCCGGCCAGTCGAGCGGACCGACGGACGACGCCTTCGAGTCGGGGACGATCACGGTCGCGGCGATCACCGCCACGACCGCGACCGGCACGTTGAGCCAGAACACCGAGTGCCAGGAGAAGTGGGTGAGCAGCCAGCCGCCCGAGATGGGACCGATGGCCACGGCGACACCGGCGATCGAGGACCAGATGCCGATCGCGAGCGACTTCTCCTTCCGGTCCGGGAAGATCGCCGTGATGATCGCCAGCGTCGCCGGCAGCACCGCGGCCGCGAACACCCCCATCAGTGCCCGCGAGACGAGCACCCACGCCTGATCGGTCGCGACGGCGCCGATGACCGACGACAGTCCGAGTCCGGCGATGCCGCCGATCAGCATCCGTTTCCGGCCGTAGCGGTCACCGAGGTTGCCGAACGCGAGGAGGAACCCGGAGAAGGTCAACGTGTAGGCGTCGACCACCCATTGGAGTCCGGTGATGCTGGTGCGGAGTTCGAGGCCGATCTGCGGGAGCGCGACGTTGATGACCGTCATGTCGAGGACGATCAGGAGTTCGCAGAGGCAGATGACCGTGAACGCGCTGAGCTGACGGGTACGCGACATGGGTCCTTCCCCGTACTGGACGTGGCTGCGCGCAAGGTACCCATCGGCGGCTGCGGCGCGGACGCCGTTCGGCGCGCACCCGGGACAGCGGCCAGCCGCCGCGTCGGAGGGTGTGACGGGGCCCAAACCCCTCCGCCCTGTCGAGCAATCACTCGACATACCGTCACGATTCGGTGAGTGTCCGTAACAAACGTCCGGGTGGCCTCGATAGCGTTCGTACGAGCCGCTCACGGCACCGGACGAACGACAGGACCTGCGATGCGCATCAAAGAACGTCTGACAGCAGCCGCGATCGCGGCGATGGCGGTGGCCGTCGTCGGGGCCGGACAGACGGCGGTGGCCTCCGCCGACGACGTCACCATCGGCGAGTACACGGTGGGTGGCCGGATCCTGGACGCCTACAAGGCGACCGGCGGCCAGGAGAAGTGGGGGGCGCCCACCTCGAACGAGCTCCCCGCCGCGGACTTCGGTCGCTTCCAGACCTTCGAGAAGGACACCGCGTTCTACTGGAAGGCCAGTGTCTCCGGCGGCGTCGCCCATCAGATCGGTGGTGCGATCCGGGTCAAGTGGGGATCGAAGAACTTCGAGCGTGGCGCTCTGAAGTGGCCCACCACCGACGAGCTCGACGCCGCAGGCAAGGGCCGCAAGCAGTTCTTCCAGGGCGGCAACATCTACTACGGCGCCTCGACAGGGACGCACATCGTGTGGGGCGAGATCCTGAACAAGTACGCGGCGCGCGGGGGCCCTGCCAGCACGCTGGGTCTGCCGACCGGCGACGAGTACCGCGTCGGCAACCGGTTCGGCCAGAACTTCCAGGGCGGCCAGGTCTTCTGGCCCTGACCCTCCGCCGACCGTCGCGCGTCATCGCGCGACGGTCGGTGTGAGGCGTGTCAGATGGGCATCAGAAGGGTCTTGCGCGGCGTGCGGAAGGTGTCCTTGTCGCGCAACTGCGCCAACGCCTTCCGTAACTGCAGGCGTGTCTGCGACGGCTCGATCACCGCGTCGACATAACCCCGCTCGGCGGCGAGGTAGGGCGTCGCCATCATCGTGTTGTAGAAGTTGATGAAGTCGGTGCGGATCTTGTCCGCCTCGTGCGGGGTGGCGTTCTCGGTCTGGCGACGGGTCAGGATCGCCGCGGCGGACTCCGCGCCCATGACCGCGATCTTCGCCGTGGGCCATGCGAAGTTGATGTCGGCGCCGAGCTGCTTGCAGCCCATCACCGCGTAGGCGCCGCCGTAGGCCTTGCGCACCACCACGGTCACCTTCGGCACGTCGGCCTCGACGTAGGCGAAGAGGAACTTGCCCGAGCGCCGGATCGTGCCCTTCGCCTCCTCCGCGACACCCGGGAGGATGCCCGGCGTGTCGACGACGAACACCAGCGGGATGTTGAAGGCGTTGCAGATACGGACGAACCGTGTCGCCTTCTCCGAGCTGTCGGTGTCGAGGACACCGGCCATGACGCTCGGTTGGTTGGCCACGACACCGACCGCCCGACCGTCGACCCGGGCGTATCCCGTGAGGATGTTGGGGGCGAAGATCTCCGACACCTCGTGGAAGGCGCCGTCGTCGAAGATGCGCACGAGGATGTCGCGCATGTCGTAGCCGGCGTTGTCGTTGTCGGGCAGGAAGTCGTCGAGAAGCAGATCGCTCTCGGTGATCTCGGGTTCGAGACCCGGGTTGATCACCGGCGGACGCTCGTGCGCGGTCGACGGCATGTAATCGAGGTAGTCACGCACCCAGGCGAACGCCTCCGCCTCGGTGTCGGCGACGTGGTGGATGTTGCCCCAGCGGGCCTGGTTGTGGACCCCGCCGAGGTCCTCCGCGTCGATCTCCTCGCCCGTCGTCTGCTTGATGACGTCGGGGCCGGTGACGAACATGTAGCTCGCGTCCTTCACACCGACCAGGATGTCGGTGTTGGCCGGTGTGTAGACCGCGCCGCCCGCGCACTTGCCGAGGATGACCGACACCTGCGGCGCCAGACCCGACAGCAGGTCGTTGCGGCGACCCATCTCCGCGTACCAGGCCAGTGACGTCACGGCGTCCTGGATCCGGGCGCCGGCGGAGTCGTTGATGCCCACCATGGGGCAACCGATCTTGCCCGCCCACTCCATCAGGGCCGAGACCTTGCGCCCGAACACCTCACCGACGGTGCCGCCGAAGACGGTCTGGTCGTGGCTGAAGGCCGCGACGGGCCGTCCGTTCACGAGGCCGTGCCCGGTCACGACACCGTCGCCGTACCCCGTCGCATCGCTGCCGGGCAGCTTCGCCAGCTGACCCAACTCGACGAACGTCCCGGGGTCGAACAACATCCGCAGCCGCTCACGCGGGGACGGGATGCCCTTCGCCGCGCGCTTCGCGTCGGCCTTCTCGCCACCGGGGTTGTCTGCGATCCGCAGCTTCTCGTGCAGGTCCGCCAGCTTCGCCGCGGTGGTGTCCATCAGTCGTTCACTCCTTGGGAGAGGTCGGTGCGGGTGCGCTCGACGCCCATCGACATCATGCCCGCGCGCGGGCGGTCACCCGGGCGAGACGGGCCGAGAGGTCCGACCCGATCCGCGAGACGTACGGCTCGTCGATCATGGCGATGTGGTCGCCCCCGATGTGGACGATCTCGAGGTCGTCGACGACCTCGCCCCATCGCCCGTCCTCGGGGATGTCGGCCCAGCGGGGCTCGAGCTCGATCGCGCCCTCCTGCATCTGGTCGGCGCGGTAGAGGACGACCTTGCCGTCGAACGGGCCGGGCTCGATCGTCGACAGGGCACGGTTGTCGAGGAACGACGTCCGCTGGTGCTCGATGATGCCGCCGGGGATCTTGGCGTTGCTCATCGACAGAAGTTCCATGACGATCCGGAACTGGCCCTCGTCGTCGGCGTCGACCAGGCGGTCCATCGGCACGGGGACGTCGTCGACACCGTAGGTGCGCTTGGCGAACGCCATGTACCGCTCGAGACGGTCACGCTTCTCCTCGGTGGTCTCCTGCGACGACCCGTTGGGCCGCACGGCGTCGATCAGCGCGACGAACGCGACGTCGCGCCCGGACTCCGCCAGCTTCTGCGCACAGCCGTAGGCGAGCGCGCCGCCCAACGACCACCCGGCGAGGATGTACGGCCCGTCGGGCACGACCTCCAACAGCTTGGGCAGGTACTGCTCGACGCGTTCCTCGATCGTGCCCTCGACGCGGTCGAAACCGATCACCGGCTGGTCCTCGGGGAGGCGCTTGAGCAGCGGCTCATACGCCATCGACGACCCGCCCGCGGGATGGAACAGCAGCAGAGGTGGCGTCGCAGAACCCTCGACCGTCCGCAGGTAGCGCACGAACCCGTCGACGGACCCGCCCTCGAGATGCTCGCGGACGTACGTCGCGAGGTCCTCGATGGTCTCGGAGTCGAGGACGTCCTCGATGTCGATCTCGCCGCCGGCCCGCTCCGACAGGCGCTCGGTGAGTTGCTCGGCGGTCTCCTCGTCGAGCACGGGCAGCTTGGTGAAGATGCCGCCCGGCGACTTCCCGGTCACCTTGCTCCACACACCGAACGTCAGTCTCTCGGCGGCGTCACGCGGTGGCACGTCGGCGCCGGCCGCGGCGGCGACAGCCGCCTGGTCGACCAGAGCGGCAGGAGCCGCAGCGGGTTCCGTCGGCGCGGCTTCGGGGCTCGGCGTCGGTTCCGGGCGCGGCGTCGGCTCCGGAGCCGGTGCCGGGGTGGCCTCTGGGGCGGACGGCGATCCACCCTCGATCGCGGCGGCCAGCGCGGCGGTGTCGAGCACCTCGCCCGGCCCCGCCTCGGCGAGTGCGGCGACCTCGTCGCGGTGCTCGACGGCGTAGGTCACGAACTTCACGACGTCGCGCAGATCGGCCTGTCGCATCGCCTGCAGCTGGAGCTGCGGGATGTCGAACTCGTACTCGACGCGGTTCTTGATCCGCACCGCCATCAGGGAGTCCAGACCGAGCTCGATCAGCGGGATCTCGCGGGGGAGGTCCTCGGGCTCGTACCCCATCGACTCGGCGACGATGAGCCCGACGCGATCGTCGACGGACTGGCCGCTGTCGGGACTCCAGCGCTGACCGATGTCGTCGACGATCTCCGGTTCGGTGACCACCCGCTCGTCGACGAAGCCCGACGCGCGGGCCGCCTCGCCCGGCGACTGCTCAGCCGGCGACTGCTCGGCGGTCGCGCCCGGCACGGCGGCCGGTTCGGCAGCGACCGGTGTAGCGCCCAGGGCGGTGCCCGTGACCACCGCGTGCAGCAGCAGTGTGAAGGCGGACCCGTCCTTGGCGTGGACCTGCAGCGAGCCGCCCCCGGGGTGGGGGGTGAAGGTGGTGGTGAGCGTGCCGGTCGACGGGAAGGGCGCAGCCTGCTCCGACGCGCCCACCGAGACCTCGGTGAGGACCTGGCCCGCCGCCGCACCGACCAGCGCACGCGGATCGGTGACGGCAGCGGCCGACACCTCCCAGGCGTGACGACCGTCCGGCAGGGCGACGTGCGCGCCCGGCACCCGGTCGGCACCGCTGCCGCCGCCGATCCGCGACCGCAGCCAGTACTCCTTGCGCTCGAAGCGGGTCCGCGGGATGTCGGCATAGGTGCCCGACCCGAAGAGGCTGGCGACGTCCACCGCGTGACCGTGGACGTACAGCTTCATCAGCGCCGTGACGACGCCGAGGCTCTCGTCCTCTTTGCGGCGCAGGGTCTCGATGAGCTCCGCGTCGTGCAGGCCGGCGTCGAAGGTGACGGCCGCGACCGAGATGAGCACGGCCGGGTTCGGCGACAGCTCCAGGAAGGTCCGGTGACCGTTCTCCACCGACTTCGCGATCGCCTGCGAGAACCACACGCTGTGGCGCAGACCCTTGGTGAAGTAGTCGATGGTGTGCACCGGCTCGGATCCGTGGCGGTAGAACGTCTCCCGGTCGACCGAGCTGTAGAAGCCGACCCTGGGGCTCAGCGGTGCGATGCCGGTGAGCTCGTAGGCGAGTTCACCGAGCAGGGGATCCATCTGCGCGGTGTGGCTGGCGCCCTTGGTCTGCAGCTTGCGGCCGAGCTTGCCCTCGGACTCCGCCCGCTCGACGATGGCGTCGACCTGTGCCTCCGGCCCACCGATCACTGTGTGGGTGGGCGCGGCGTAGACGCAGATCTCGAGGTCCGGGTAGTCCTGGAGGACGCCGGTGATGTCCTGCGCGCTGTACTCGACCAGCGCCATCAGGCGGATGTCGTCGCCCTCGAGGCTTGCCTCGCCCTCGCCCATCAGTCGCGAACGCTGGCAGATGACGCGCGTCGCGTCCTCCAGCGACAGCCCGCCGCTGATGTACGCGGCCGACGCCTCACCCATCGAATGGGGCACGAGCACACCGGGTTCGGCGCCGTGGTGACGGAGCAGTTCGGCCAGACCGACCTGGATGGTGAAGATGCCGACCTGCGCGGTCTCGATGCCGTAGGTCTGGGCGTCGTCGAGGAACATCTCGACGATCGAGTAGCCGAGCTCGTTCTGGACGAACTCGTCGACCCGGTCGACCGCGGCGGCGAACACCGGGTTCTCGCCGTAGAGCTGCTTGGCCATCTTGCGGTGCTGGCTGCCGAAACCGGAGAGCAGCCACACCGCCGACGCGGGATCAGGTGCGTCGCAGGAGAACACGAGCGGCGAGGCCTTGCCGTCGGCGACGGCGCGGACGCCCTTGATCGCCTCGTCGTGATCGTGCGCCATGACCACCGCACGGCTGCGGCCGTGGTTGCGGTGCGCCAGTGCGCGACCCACGTCGACGAGGGACGACGAGCGGCCCTCCTCGGACTCGAGCCAGTCCGCGAGATCGGCGGCGGCCTTGCGGCGCCGGGACGGCAGGAACGCCGAGATCACCAACGGGACGACCATGCCCTCGCGGGTGATGGGCGCGTAGTCGGCGAGGGGGTCGGCCTCGGTCACGGGCACCGCGTCGACCGCGGGGGTGGAGGCGGCGAACATCCCCATCGCGGCCTTCTCGGCGTCGGTGAGGAACTCGTCGTCGTCGAGGTCGTCGTCGATGTCGGCCGGACTCGTCGCCGTCGGCGCGACCGCCGCGATCGCCTCGGCCGGGGTCTGTTCGGACGGCTCGACGAGGTCCTCGGGCAGCACCTCGCGCACGACGACGTGGGCGTTGGTCCCGCCGAAGCCGTTGCCGGACACACCCGCCACCGCGTGACCGCAGTAGCGCGGCCAGTCGGCGGCCTCGGGGATGACCCGCAGACGCGTCGCCTCGAACTGGATGTAGGGGTTGGGTGCGGTGTAGTTCAACGACGGCGGCAGCTTGTCGTTCTGCAGCGCCAGCACCAGCTTGATCAGGCCCGCCGAACCGGCCGCGGCCTCGAGGTGCCCGAAGTTCGTCTTCGCCGACCCCAGCAGGGCCGGCTTGTCCGCCTCGCGGCCCCGACCCACCACGCGGCCGAGGGCGTCGGCCTCGATGGGGTCACCGAGGATGGTGCCGGTGCCGTGGGCCTCGATGTAGTCGACCGTGCGCGGGTCGATCCCGGCGTCGCGGTACGCACTGCGCAGCACCTCGACCTGCGCCTCCGGGTTCGGGGCGGGCAGACCGTTCGAGCGGCCGTCGGAGTTCACCGCGGAGCCCGCCACGATCGCGAGCATCGTGTCACCGTCGCGCCGGGCGTCGGCGACGCGCTTGAGGATGACCAGACCGCCGCCCTCGGCGCGGATCATGCCGTCGGCGTCGGCGGAGAACGCCTTGATGCGCCCGTCCTTGGCCTGCACGCCGATGCTGTCGAAGCCGAGCGTCGCCGCGGGCGACAGGAGCATGTTGACGCCGCCCGCCACGCACACGTCGGTCTCACCCGATCGCAGGCTGCGCACAGCCTGGTGTACCGCGACCAGCGACGACGAGCACGCCGTGTCCATCGCGATCGACGGGCCGCGGAAGTCGTAGTAGTAGGAGACGCGGTTGGCGACGATCGACGTCGACGTGCCGGTCAGCGCGTACGCGGCGGTGTCGCCGTTGGACTCCGGGTCCGCGACGGCCATCATCTGGTAGTCGTTCGTCGAGCTGCCGATGAACACACCGACCTGCTCACCCCGCAGGTCGCTCGGCGGGATGTGCGCGTGCTCGAGCGCCTCCCAGGTGAGCTCCAACGCGAGCCGCTGCTGCGGATCGACCATCTCGACCTCGCGCGGCGACATCTGGAAGAAGTCGGCGTCGAAACCCTTGACGTCGTCGAGGTACCCGCCGTGCAGGTTCGACTTCGCGAGGACCTCGGCGACCCGCGGCTCCGCCTTGAACTCGGTCCACCGGTCCTCGGGCAGGTCGGACACGCCCTCGCGACCGTTGATCAACAGGTCCCAGGTCGACTCCGGGGAGTACCCCGCCTTGGGGAACCGGGTCGCCACACCGACGATCGCGATGTCGTCGTCCGCGGCCCGCTCACGCAGGTAGAACTCCGCATCCGCGTCGGTGTCGAGCCCGGCGTCGGGATCGCCCTCGATGATGCGCTTCGCCAGCGACGCGATGGTCGGGTGCTGGTAGGCGACCGTGGCGGTGAGCAGCACGCCGGTCTTGTCCTCGATGTCCGCGGCCATGGCGACCGCGTCGCGGGAGGCGAGCCCGAACTCCTCCATCGGACGGTCCTCGGAGATCTGCTCCACCGGCAGTCCCGTGGCCGTCGACACCCACTGGCGCAGCCAGTCCCGCAGCTCGGCGACCGTCAGGTCACCGGCGGTCTCCCCGGCTGTGCCGTGCGAGCTGTCGGCGACGACCGTCGCCTCGTCGCCCGTCACCGGCTCGGGGCCGGACCCGTCGGGCCGTACAGCCTCCTCCGGCTCCCCCGTGCCCGTGGAATGTGCTGCGCCGGTGTTCAGTTCAGACATCTCGTCCTGTCGATCGGTATGTGCGCGTCAGTCGTCGGGTGCGTCGGGGAACGCCGTCTGGGTGTATCCCCCGCGCAGGGTGCCGTCGATGTACGCGTTCTTGCAGGCCGTGTGGGCGATCTTGCCGCTCGACGTCCGCGGGATGGACCCGGCGGGCACCATCAGGACGTCGCGGGCCATCACGCCGTGCCGCTGGGCGATCGCGGCGCGGACGACGTCGGCGACCTCGGTGGGGTCCTGACGCTTGCCCGTGTTGCGTTCGCCGACGATCACGAGCTGCTCGGATGCGTCGTCCGGATCGTGCTTCATGCCCGACGACGAGTTGGCGAAGACCTCGGCCGGCAGCTGGTTCGCGGGGACCGAGAACGCCGCGACGAAGCCCGGACGCAGTGCCGTCGTGGCCTCCTGCGCGCTGAACTCGAGATCCTGCGGGTAGTGGTTGCGGCCGTCGACGATGACGAGGTCCTTGACGCGACCGGTGATGAAGAGGTCACCGTCGAACCAGACGCCGTAGTCGCCAGTGCGCATCCACCGGTCGGGACGCTGCGCGCCCTGCGCGTGGCTGCCCTCGGCCAGGGGGTGGTCGAGGGTGTTGCGGAAGGTCTTCGCGGTCTCCTCCGGCCGTCCCCAGTACCCGTGACCCAGGTTGATGCCGTTCAGCCAGATCTCGCCGACGACACCGTCGGGCTGTTCCGTCGCGGTCTCCGAGTCGACGATCGCCGCCCACTGACTCCGCGCGACCTGTCCGCAGGCGACCTGCGCGACGGCGCCGGGTGCGGACCGGTCGACGACGGTGAACTTGCCGGCGTTGAGGTCGTCGCGGTCGACATAGACGACCTTCGGTTCGCGGTGGCGGGGCGGCGCGGACACGAAGAGCGTGGCCTCCGCCATGCCGTAGGACGGCTTGATGGCGGACTTCGGCAGGCCGTAGGGCTCGAAGGCCTCCTGGAACTTCGACATCGAGCTCACGGTGACCGGCTCGCTGCCGTTGATGAGGCCGATGACGTTGCTGAGGTCGAGGGACTCCCCGTCGCGCGGGAGACCGCGTGCGGCCGCGTGCTCGTAGGCGAAGTTCGGCGCGGCGGCGAAGGTCTCGGCGCCGTCGGAGATCGCCGCGAGTTCCTTGATCCACCGGCCCGGACGTCGCACGAAGGCGGCCGGACTCATGATGGTGATGTACTTGCCGCCCAGCGCCGGGACGATGACCGTCAACAGGCCCATGTCGTGGAACATCGGCAGCCAGGTGACGCCGCGGCAGTTGTCGTTCAGATCGAGCGCGTCGATCATCTGCAGGGCGTTCGCGCCCACCGACTCGTAGGTGATCTCGACGCCGGCCGGGGTGCGCGTCGAGCCCGAGGTGTACTGCAGGTAGGCGATGTCGTGCAGTGCGACCGTCGGCCGGCGCCAGGTGTCGCCGACGGAGTCCGGCACCGCGTCGACGGCGATGACGCGCGGGCGCTGCTTGGCCGGCAGCGGCTTGAAGAAGTCGCGCACGGCCTCGGCGGACTTGGTGGCCGTCAGGATCACGGTGGGCTCGCAGTCGCCGAGGACCGCGTGCAGCCGGTCGGTGTGGCCGGGCTCGTCCGGTGAGAACAGCGGGACGGCGATGTTGCCCGCGTAGATCGCACCGAAGAACCCGACGACGTACTCCAGGGACTGCGGCGCCAGGATCGCGACGCGGTCACCGGGCTTGGTCACCTGTTGCAGACGGGCGGCGACAGCGCGCAGACGCTTGCCGAACTGGGCCCAGGTGAGCTCCGTGGCCTCGCCGTCGCGTTCGCGGCTGTAGTCCATGTAGCGGTATGCGAGCGTGTCGGCCTTCTCGACGACGTTCCGCTCGACGTACTCGACGAGGGTGTCCCCCTCGGCCAGGTGGAGGTTCCCGTCCCCGTCGAGGAAGTCCGAGAACTCACGCTTCATCAAAACTCCTGTTGGCATGATCCGCCCCGTCCCATCGAGTCGCATGTGCACCGGGATCGGCCTCGTCACGCGCCGATCGTCGGTGTTCGGGAATCGTCGGGCAGGTCGGACGACCTGGCCGCGGATGCGCCCCCCAGCGTTCCCGTTTCCGTCCGTGCAGCAGAGCGCCCGCAGCGGGTACGCGGGGCCCCGACCCCACGTCGTCACACTGCGCGGCAAACCGAGAGCATCCTATCCACTTGTCCGGTCTCGTTGTGGGCTGACCCATCACACCGCTCACCGTTCCCCCTCCCGCAGGAGGGGGATGACCGGCGCGAAAGCGTCCATCTGCGTCGGGAAGACGCCGACGTAGGACATCGTCGTGCGCTCGCGGACGGTACGGATCTGCTCGGCGATCTCCTCGAACGACCCGAGCATGATGTACGGCGAGGAGAGGATGTCGTCGACGGTGAGCTCGGCGTCCTTGGCCAGGTTCGGCGGGAAGCCGGAGTCGATGGCGGACAGGACCATCTCCGCGGTCGAGACGCGGTCGTCGGTGACGAGGATCGTCGCGATCGTCCAGTTCAGCTCGATGTCCTCGAACCGGTCGCCCGCGGCCTGCCGGATGACGTCGACCCGCTCGATCGTCTTCTCGATGGTCATGTCGGAGAGACGCAGGCGGCCGTCCGGCGTCGAGCCCGTGGCCACCGAGATGATGTCGGCGTGCTTGGCGGCCATCGCGAGCATCCGGGGCCCTCCGGCACCGACCATGATCGGCGGGCGGGGGCCCTGTCGCGGCCGTGGTGCGCCGACGACCTTCTCCACGTCGTAGTACTTGCCGTGGAACGTGCACTCCTGGCCGCGCATGAGGACGTCGAGGATGGTCAGCGCCTCGTCGACCTGGGCGAGTCGTTCACCGGGGGTGCCGAACCAGATGCCGGCGGCGTCGAAGTCCTCGCGGAGCCAGGAGGCGCCGATGCCGAGTTCGAGGCGTCCCTTGCTCAGGACGTCGATGGTGGTGGCCTCCTTGGCCAGCACGACCGGGTGGCGCAGGCCCGCCGCCAGGGTGGTGGTGGCCAGGCGGATGGTGCTCGTGGCCTGACTCAGGGCGCCGAGCGCGGCGAGCGGTCCGACCTGGTTCTCGAGGTGGTCGGGGATGGCGAACGTGTCGAACCCGTACTCCTCGGCCCGCTGCGCGAGCGCCACGAACTTGCGGGCGCCGCCCTCGTCGCGGTTGCCCTCCCCGCCGGCCGCGAACCGGAACGGCCGCGGCGATGAGGTCGGGTCGCTCGTCGTCATCGTGCTCCCATTCCCGGTCGGCGATGTGTGGCGGTGCTCAGGCGCAGAACGTGGTCACGATAGTGGCGGGACCGGGGTCCACCCAAACCCGCCCATACGCGACCACGAACGGATCGGCCATCAGTTGTGCGGAGGACGGGGTGCGTCGGCGATCAGCGAACGTGCCCACCCGAACATCCAGCGCGTCGCGGACGCTCCGTCGTCGTTCCAGTAGCGCGTCGTCGCGTACATCGCGTGGACCGGGTTGTTCAGGGCGCCGGCGATCTTCGACAGCCCCTCGAGGGGGTTGACGATCGTCGGGGAGTCGCAGATGAGGTCGCCCGGGGCACACAGCGACCACGTGCGGTCCTTCAGGTCCCCGAACCCGCCCGGTCGGCCACCGGTCATGGAGATGCCGGGGACGATGCCGCCCAACCCGCCGAGGGCCACCTCGGCGCCGACGCCGTCGGGGTTCGGTCCCGCCGACTTCGCCTCACCCGGCTGACGACGACCGTCGGCGATCAGGCCGACGCCGAGTACCTGGTCGGCGGCGACAGGACCGCGGCCGGTGCCGATGGAGGAGGCGATGTCACCGGCGATCACCGCGCCCTGCGAGAACCCCATGAGCACGAACCCGGTGAGCGGGCACCGGCCGGCGACCGTCGAGATCTCGGCGCGGGCACGCTGGTTCCCCTGGGCGCGCGAGGTGTTGTAGTCGGTGGTGCGGTCGGTCGGGACCGTCGGGTTCCGGAACTGGGCGACGTACGGGACCGTGTAGACGTCCGCACGCGACGACGGGAACGCCTCCGACAGCGGTCGGGACACCTTGAGCATCAGCGAGTTCGGGTTCGCGGACGGCGCGTACGGGTCGTCGCCGGCCGAGGACTCCCACGTACCGGGGATGACGACCACCTGCACGTCGGGGCAGTCCGCCGGCTGCGCGGTCGCCCGGGGAGCGCTCGACGACGGTGACTGTCCGGGCAGACGGGGACCGCCGGGCGAGGGCTGCAGCAGATTCCAGATGAGGACGATCACCAGGACGATCGCGATGATCGCGAGGGCGGCGACCCCCAGGAGCACCCACAACCAGGTGCGGCGGCGGGACCGTGTGCGACGGGCCATCGACTCAGCCGCAGTACTTGCTCGACGCGGCCGCGATCACCTTGTCGGCGTTCGACGACGCCGCCGCGGCGTCGGTCGTGCCGGACGCGACGATCGCGGTGACGAACGTCTTCACCTGCGCGGTCGGGGTGTTGCGCGCCTTCTCGGCACAGATGTAGTCGGCGGCGCCGAGCGCGATGGAGTTGTCCGGGTCGTTCGGGACGGTCACACCCACGCGCTTGAGCTCGGCGAGGTACGCGGCACCCTTGGTGCCCGCGGGTGCGGGGGCACCGCCCGGGAAGCCCGACGGTGCAGCCGTGCCCGACGGTGCGGTGGCGGGCAGCGACGATCCACCCACCGGCGCGGACGGGTCGACGGAGGCGTCCTGCGACGACGAGGGTGCCGCGGAGGAGGTGATCGACGTGGTCGCCTCGGCCGAGCTGCTGCTCACCGGCGCCGAGACCGTCGAGTCGCCGCTGCCGCAGGCTCCCAGCACGGCCACCGCCGCGATCCCCGCCACAGCCGCTCCCAGACGTACGCGCGTCTTCCGCATCTACTCCCCTTCTCGTCGGTGTCGGCCCGCCAGGCTACCGGCGTGCGCGATCGGGCCGGGCGGGTCGGGGGCGGGCCGCCGGCAGCCCCGGGCTGTCGGCGGTGTCAGCTCAGTGGACGACGGCCGCGCCGTTGATCTCCTCGATGTACCCCCGCTCGAAGTTCACCCGGTTCCCGCCGGTGATCGCGAACTGGTCGCTGATCGGGTAGCCGAGACGACCGTTCTCGAAGCCGGCCTGTCCCCAGGCGTCGAAGATCTTGCCGGTCGGCACGGCGAACGCTCCGAGCGTCGGCGTCCAGTAGATGTTGCCGCCCTCGAAGCGGTTGAAGCGGCCGCCGCGGGCGGCACCGAGTTCGTTCGACGTCGGGAACCCGAGGTATCCACCCTCGAACCCGGTCTTGCCGTACTTGTCGAAGATCCGGCCCTGCACGGAATGTGCCCCGGTCGACGGCGTCCAGTAGTACGCGCCCAGGGAGAAGCCCTGCACCCGTCCCTTGCTGTTCGGCGTGTCGATCTCGTCGCCCGTGGGGTAACCCATCGGTCCGCGCTCGTAACCGGCCTTGGCCCAGTCCGCGAGGATCGCGCCCGCGACCGGGTGCGCGCCGGTCGCCTGCGTCCAGTAGATGTAGCCGTTCTGGAACTTGGTGAGGCGACCCTTGCGGTCGGGCGTGCCGAGCTCGTCGCTGATCGGGAACCCGAGGAACCCGTCGGTGCCACCGGAGGCCACGTACGACCCGCCGATCGCGCCGCCGACGACGTGGGCGCCGGTCGCCGAGGACCAGAGGATGCGGCCGCCGAAGAAGTCCTGGGCCCGTCCACCCGGCACCCCGTACTCCGGGGTCAGGCACTGACCGAGCTCCTTGTGCTTGTCGGCGACGGGCTTGATCGCCCCGCCGACGCCGCACTTGGGCGTGTCGGCGGCGACACCGAGGGCCCGGGCGGCCTGCGGCCACGCCTGGTGCATCTCGAACTCCCAGTAGCCCCACGTGTGCGTGCCCGACGGGCGGTACACGGCCTGCGCGGCGACGCCGAGCTGGTTGAGCTTCGTCGCGAACTGGGTCGAGGTCACCCGGGACAGCACCTCGAGTCCGACGCCGGCGTAGTTGGTCGCCAGATACGGCAGGTCCGACGGGGTGTCGTACTGCCCGATGAGGCCGTTGCCCGACGAGACGTAGAGGCTGACGCCCTTGAGCTTGTCGGCGTGCAGGTACGGGTCGTGTTCCTTCCACGCCGGGTCCGACGGCGGGCCGAACATCTTGGCCGAGTCGTATCCACCGGCGTCCCGGACGGCGAACTGCACGGCCTGGGGCATCGCGAAGGACGACAGCTGCAGGATCCCGGAGAACGAGGCCGCGAACGTGAAGAAGCCCGGGTTGCGCTCGGCCAGCATCATCGCCGCCGTGCCACCCATGGAGAGGCCCTCGACGCCGCGCACGTCGGTGGCGCGCCACTGGTTGGCCAGCACCGGCGGGAGTTCCTTGGTCAGGAACGTCTCCCACTGGTAGTTCTTGCCCTTGTCCGGCTGCTTCCAGTCCATGTAGAAGCTCGACTCACCGCCGACCGGCAGGACGACGGTGACGTTCTTGTCCTTGTAGAAGTTCTCGGCGTCGGTGTTGATCGTCCAGCCGCTCTGGTCCTCCTGGGCGCGCAGACCGTCGAGCATGTACAGCTGGGCGAACTTCTCCGTGGGCGAGGCGTTCCAGTCCCGGGCGAGCAGCAGCTGCACCTGGATGTTGCGCCCCATGGCGGGCGAGTACACCCAGATCGCGACACGACGGTCGCTGTACCAGAACGTGTTCGTCACCTTCACGCCCGGTAGCGCCACGGGGGCGGGGTTGGGCGCGGGCGCGCTCGACGACGCGGCAGGGGTGTCCGTGCCGGTGCCGGGAGCGGCGAGAGCCGTCCCGGTGGCGGTCATCGACAGCACCACCGCCGAGGTCGCCGCGACCACACCGAGCCGCCACAGCCCCGCTCGACCGCCATCCGTCCGCCGACGACGCACACCCATCACCATCCACACCCTTCGCCCAGCAGGTCCCGCGACACGCGAGACGCCCTACGCGTAGAAGAACTACACGCAGGGCGTCGCGAAGTGTGGAAGCCACACTGTTACTGGTGTGAATTTGTGTGAATCGTGAGGCTTCTGTGACTCACGGTCCGGCGACCGTCAGTCGCGGAACCACCCCTGGTTCAGCGCGCGGAACACCATGTCGGACCAGTAGCCCCATGCGTGCAGGCCCGTGCTCGGGAAGTCCGAGGTGATCTGCACGTTGTTGATGAGCGCCTGGACCTGGAACGCGCGGCTCTGCGCCAGCGAGAGCGCCTCGAGCGGCGCGCCCTGGATCAGTCCGATCGGATCGACCGGGAAGCGACCCTGCAGACCGCTGCCCGCCGCGACACGCACCTTCTTGCCGCGCATCTTGCCGATCTGCACGAGCGGGTCGTTCTCGAGCCAGCGCACGCTGGTCGGCGGGCCCCACATGGAGTCGGAGTTGAACGGGCCGACACCGGCCTCGATGCCCGCGTCGAGCAGGGCGATACGGATGGCCTCACGCATGCCCGGCGCCGAGAGGTTCAGGTAGCCCGACATCGAGAACAGGTGGTCGATGCGCGGGTTGTTCGCGCCGATCACCATCGACGAGTTGCCGCCCATGGAGATGCCCATGATGGCGTACTTGCCCGTGCGGCCGACCGCGAGACCCATGCGGTCCAGCGTCGGGATCAGGCTCTGGTTGATGGCGCAGCTCCACCGGTAGCGGTAGGGCTGGTTGTTGAAGTTGCTGGGGGCGTCCCAGTCGCTGTAGAAGCTCGCGAGACCGCCGACCGGCTCCACGACGTTGACACCACGATCGGCGAGGTCCGCGATGCGGGTGTTGTGCTCCCACCCGCTGACGTCGCTGGTGGCGCGCAGCCCGTCGAGGGCGATGACGGTCTTGTAGTTGCCCGGCCGGGTCCACATCCGCACCTTGACCGCCGGCATGCCGCAGCCGTTGATGAAGATCTGGCGGACACCCGGGGCGGCCGACGCCGTACCCGCCTGTCCGACCACCACGCCGAGTCCGGCGAGGGTCGCGACGGCGACGAACACCGCGGCGAGGCGGCGCGCGAGGCCGCCGGAGGCGGGGTTCTTCGGTGTGGTCACACCCATCGACTCGTGCTCACTCTCTTGTCCTGTGCGCTTGTCGCGCAGCTCAGGGTCGGTACGCGAACAGCGATCTCGCACCGTTCGGCAGCCTATGTGACGGGTTTGCCACCGGCAAACCCGTGTCGGCGATCCGTCGACGACCTGTGCGACGACGTGACCTGCAGGTACAGGCCAGCCAGAAACGTATCGCACCGGGACGCGCCGCCGTTACACATTCGAGACCGATCACCGGCCGCCGCGCACGGGCGGCGGGATCGGGAGCTTGCATCGCTGCAGCTCATAGCGGGGTACGCGCTCGATCCGGTAGTCGGTGAAAGTCCGCGCCTGCAGGACGTTGCGCTTGAACCGTGACAGCGACATCGGCTCCTTGTAGGAGGCGATCAGGTCCTCGGTCGGGCGGCAGGTGAGTGCCTCCTTGGCCTGTCGCACCCAGTCCTCGTCGAGGTAGAGCGGCAGGAACGGGTGCAGCTCGACGGCGCCGGACTCGGCGACGACCCACTCGGTGTCGAGGTCCTTGTCGTGGCCGATCCGCGCGTACTCGAGTCGCTCGGTGTGCGAGGCGATCGGGTAGGCCAGCCCCATCTGGTCGACCACGCGCACGTCGAGGGGCGCGTTCATGCTGGTCATCCCCAGGTTGAGGAAGAAGACGGTCAGCTGCTTCGGTGTGCCGGCCGGGAGGCGGTCGGGCAGTGGGTCGTACCACCAGCTGTCGTAGTCGGCCGACGGGAGCAGGACACCGCCCCGCTCGGCGTGCTCGTCGATGTTCTCCACCATCGCGCGCATCCGCGGGTAGTCGAGGTAGTCCTCCGCGGTGATGGGGTGCTTGATCGACATGTTCTGGATGTAGAAGCGTCGTTCGTCGACGATCCCGCTGCGGCCGATGTCGGTGCCGTTGTGCATCCCCGGCGAGTGCGACGTGGCGATCGCCCACACGACGACGGTGACGAAGAACGCGGTGGACAGCACCGCACCGACGATCTCGGTGGTGACGGCGCGCCGGGCGGCCCCCCGCAGGCGGGGGAGCGTGATCGGGATGACGACGACCGGCAGCAGCAGCAGGAACAGAGGGACGAGCATGACGCGCGCGTGCATGAAGTCGCCGCCCTGCCGCAGCCAGTAGACGCCCTCGAGCAGACCACCGAGGACGAACACGGCGACGACGGCTCCCGGGCTGCGCAGCCGCGCGCTCGACCGTGCGATCCGGCCGCCGCGCACCGGTGTCGCGACGCGGTCGACCGATCGGGTCCGTGCGAACCAGAGCAGTGCGCCGGCGACGACGGCGATCACGACCGGCAGCAGCAGGACGTACGGGCTGAACAGGTTCCCGAGGTATCGGAATCCCTGCTCCCACTTCGACCCGGTCGCGTCCTTGGCGACGGCGGTGTTCGGCACCAGCAGGCCGTAGTAGCCCATCCGGAAGATCTGGTAGCCCACCGGGAGCACCGCGGCGACGATCGCGAACCCGATGCGCAGGCGCCACGTCATCGGCGAGCAGACCACGAGCAGCAGCACCAGCGCGCCGACGAGGGCGAGCTCCGGCCGGATCAGCGGCGACAGGCCGGCGGTGAACCCGATGGCGAGGATCCGTCCGGCGTCGCCGCCGGCGGGACGGCGGGCGAAGGCGACCATCTGCACCCACAGGACGGCCACCCAGAAGATGCAGAGGCTGACCTCGAGGCCACTCGTCGCGAAGTCACGGGCGGGGGGCAGCGCGATGTAGATCAGCGCACCGAACGGCACGACGACCGCCGTGCCGACACCCGCGCGCAGGTCGAGGAGTCGGTAGGTGCCCCAGATCGCGATCGGGAGCGCGGCCACCGAGAGCACCAGGGCGATCCACAGCACGACGTACTCGACCTGGGCGTCGGTGACCCAGCTCCAGAACCAGATGAGATAGGTCCACACCGTGGAGGTGTTGGCCTCCACGCGCTCGCCCTCGTTGAAGACCGGACCGTTGCCGGCCAGCAGGTTGCGGACGGTGCGCAGGACGATCAGCCCGTCGTCGGCGATCCACCGGCGTTCCCAGGCCCCGTACGCGAAGAAGACGGCGACGACGACGGCGCTGATCCCGGCGGTGAGTGCGGGCAGGCGGGCGAAGCGACCTCCACGGGGACCGTCGTCGACGGCGGCGCGGTGCGCGCCGGTGCCCACGGATGTGTCGGTGCCGGCACGTGTGTCGGGGTCTACGGGTGTGTTCGGGCCCGTGGACTCAGGAGACGAGATAGACCGCGACACCGACGCATACTAACCAGGCCACGGCGAGACACTGCAGGACACGGTCACCGAGGGCGATCTCCTCCGGTTCACCGGCCTGTCCCCCGTCGACGTCGACGGCGTACCGCAGGATCGCGACGGTGAACGGCACCATCGAGACCGCATAGAAGACGTTCTCGTCGTGGTCCCGGGAGAAGGCCCACAGTCCGTAACAGAGCACGACGGCGGTCGCCGACAACGTCCACACGAACCGCAGGTAGGTGGTCGTGTAGTACTCGAGCGACTTGCGGATCTTCGCGCCGGTGCGCTCGGCGAGCTGCAGTTCGGCGTAGCGCTTGCCCGCCGCCATGAACAGCGATCCGAACGCCATGACCAGCAGGAACCACTGCGACAGGCCCTTGGGCAGCTCGGCCGCGACACCACCGGCGATCGCGCGGAGCAGGAAGCCCGACGACACGATGCAGATGTCGAGGACGGCCTGGTGCTTGAGACCGAAGCAGTAGGCGAGCTGGATGGCGATGTAGACGGCGATGACCGTGGCGAGCTGCCAGTTCGCCAGGAACGACAGCCCCAGCGCCGCGACACCGAGGACGGTCGCCAGCACGAAGGCGAACGACCGCGGGACCACGCCCGCGGCGATCGGCCGGTAGCGCTTGGTGGGGTGCGCGCGGTCGGCCTCGACGTCGAGGGCGTCGTTGACGAGGTAGATGCACGACGCGGCCATGCTGAACACCACGAACGCGATCGCGGTGCGCGCGATGACGTCGGCGTCGCCGACAGCACCCGCCGCCACCGGCGCGGCCAGCACCAGGATGTTCTTCACCCACTGGCGTGGTCGGACGGCCTTGACCAGGCCCGCCGCGAGAGACTTCGGAGGTCCCTTGACCTCGGTCGTCTCGATCGGCTCCTCGCTCATCGTTCTCCCCTGATCGGCCCGCGCCCGCGCAGGGCACGGCCGGCGGCATCGAGCTGCGCGATCGCGCGCGCGGTCAGTCTGTCATCCCGTGCGACCGCGGCCGCGCACACCGCTCCCAGCAGCGCTCCCGCCGCGACATCGGACGGATAGTGCACGCCGAGCACGAGACGCGACGCGACCATCGGGGGCACGAGCACCCCGGGCAGTGCCGCGGGCGGCAGGCCCGCGGCCCGTCCGAGGAGGATCGCGGCGGCGGTGGTGGACGTGGCGTGGCTCGACGGGAAGCTGAGCCGGCTGGGTGTGCCGACGCCGACCCGGATGCGGGGGTCGTGGGGGCGGCGGCGCCGCACCACACGCTTGACCACGACCGACGCGGCATGGGCCCCGAACGCCCCGATGCCCGCCTGCGCCCACCGGACGCGGGCGGCCTCGTCACCGCGGACCGTGGCCACGGAGAAACCGACACCCGCGGCGACGAGCCAGCCGAGTGCGTGTTCGCCGAGATGCGACAGGCCCCGCGCCGCCGGCAGCACGCCGGGGGCGTCGGCGACGGCCCCCTGGATCGCGATCAGCGCGGCGACCTCGCCGCGTGCGCGGTCATCAGTCGATGCCGAAGACACGGGCCCAGCTCTCCTTGCTCGTCAGCTGCGGCGCCGCGTCACGGTAGCGACGACGCATCTCGGGGAACCGCTCGTTGACCTGCTTGTGCACCGCGAGCGACTCCCGCAGCAGCGACAGCATCGTGTCGCGGTCACGCTTGCGGTAGACCACACCGCGGCCGTCTGCGGTGGTCACGGTGACACCGTCCACGCGGCCGAGGGAGAACCAGCGCGCCTCGATCGGCGGGAAGTTGGCCTGCGGCACCTCGTGGTGGTGCGGGTCGGCCGGACGCAGGTTGTTCCGTACGGCCTTGCCCAGTGCGGCGATCTTCGAGATCGGGTTGCCGGGGGCGTTGCGACCGAGTCCCGTCGCCTCCCCGGAGGTGCGGGGCAGTTCGGTGGCCGATCCCAGCACCACCGCGTCGGGGTACTGCTTGCGCAGCGCCGCCACCTTGGGCAACGCGGTGGGCAGCAGGTCGACGAGGTTCTCGGGGCCGGCGAGGAAGTCGCGCATGGCCTCGATCTGGATGGCCGCCGTCGAGTACTCCAGGCAGATCAGGTGTTTGATCAGCGCCTTGATGGACGACTGCATGATCCCGCGGTGCGGACCGTCGTGGTGCAGGGCCGCGACGACCAACCGGTTCCGCAGGTGGAAGTAGGCCTGCCAGTCGATCGCGTCGTCCTTGTCGCTCCAGGCCATGTGCCAGATCGCGACACCGGGGACCGTCGCGGTCGGGTAGCCCGCCACGCGTGCCCGCAGCGCGTACTCCCAGTCGTCCCATTTGATGAACAGCGGCATCGGCAGCCCGATGTCCTCTGCGCACACCCGCGGGATCATGCACATCCACCAGCCGTTGCCGTCGACGTCGATGCGACGGTGCAGGTCCTTGGAGTTCTCCGTGTCCCGCAGCGGGTACTTAGAGAAGTCGTGGTCGTAGGTGACGAACGGCGCCGAGGTCCACATGAAGACGCCGCGGTCGATCGCCTCGCCCATGGAGTGCAGGTGGCTGCGCTCCTGCAGGTTGAGCATCTGACCGCCGACGAGCATCGGGTCCTTCGCGAACCGGGAGAGCGCGAGGGCGCGCAGGATCGCGTCCGGCTCGATGGCGATGTCGTCGTCCATGTAGAGGATGTAGGGGCTGTCGGTCTGCTCGAGCGCCTCGTACATGATCCGGCTGTAGCCGCCGGAGCCGCCGAGGTTGGGCTGGTCGAACATGTGCAGCCGGTCACCGAGAGCCTCTGCGGCAGCGGTGAAGCCGTCCTGATCGCGCACCTTCCGGGTGCCCTGGTCGGGCATCATGACCGCGTCGATCACCTCGTCGACGAGGGGGTCGGAGGTCAGCGCTGCCAGCGCCGCGACGGCGTCGGCCGGACGGTTGAAGGTGGGGATCCCGACGGTGACCCGTTTGCTGTCGGGACCGGACGCCGGCGTCGTGGAGGCGTACCAGCCCGCTCCGGTGATCTCGACGGCGGTGTCGGTGGTGACGTCGAACCAGATCCAGCCACCGTCCTCGAACGGACCGAGGTCGACGACGAACTCGACGACACCTGTTCCGTCGTCACCGATCTCGACGAGCTTGCCGTCCACGGCGATCCGCGAACCGTCGATCTTCGAGCGGTAGACGTCGACCCGGCAGGCGGCGTGGGCGTCGGAGCTCGCGGCGACCTCGACATGCAGCACGACCTCGGTGAGCACGCTCCAGCGGCGCCAGTAGGAGGCGGGGAAGCCGTTGAAGTAGCTCTCGAAGCTGACCTCCGACTCCGCCCCGAGCGCCACCGACGTCCGCGAGGTGGCGTGTGCGCGACGGGCGTTGGTCTCGGACTCGACGAGGTACAGCGACCGGACGTCGAGCGGCTCGCCCCGACGCGGGAGGATCACCCGCTGCAGGAGCGACCGCGCCGTATCGGAGGCACCGCGTTCGACGTCGGTCGCCGGTGCTGCACTCGCGCTCACGAGGCGTCCGCCTCGACCAGTGGTGCACCGTCCCGCAGATGCGGCGCGATCGTGTTGGTCCACAAGGTCAACGCGCTCGCGATCGCCATGTGCATGTCGAGGTACTGGTACGTCCCCAGCCGACCGCCGAACAGCACCTTCTCCGAGGCGGTCTCCGCCTTCGCGCGCTCCCGGTACCGCGTGAGCTTCTCGCGGTCGTCGGGGGTGTTGATCGGGTAGTACGGCTCGTCACCGGACTCCGCGAACCGGCTGAACTCGCGCATGATGACGGTCTTGTCGCGCGGGTAGTCCCGCTCGGGGTGGAAGTGGCGGAACTCGTGGATGCGGGTGAACGGCACGTCGGCGTCGTTGTAGTTCATCACCGGGGTCCCCTGGTAGTCACCCGTGTCGAGCACCTCGGTCTCGAAGTCGAGTGTGCGCCACCCCAGTTCACCGTCGACGTAGTCGAAGTACCTGTCGAGCGGACCGGTGTAGACCACGGGCGCATCGGGATTCGCCGCGCGCACGGTGTCGCGGATGTCGAACCAGTCGGTGTCGAGGCGGACCTCGATGTTCTCGTGACGGGCCATGTTCTCGAGCCAGGCGGTGTAGCCGTCGACAGGCAGACCCTCGTGGGTGTCGTTGAAGTAGCGGTTGTCGAACGTGTAGCGGACCGGCAGGCGGGTGATGTTGCCGGCGGGCAGTTCCTTGGGGTCGGTCTGCCACTGCTTTGCGGTGTAGTCGCGGATGAAGGCCTCGTAGAGCGGGCGGCCGATCAGGCTGATCGCCTTCTCCTCGAGGTTCTGCGCGTCCTCGGTCTTGATCTCACCGGCCTGCTCGGCGATCAGCGCGCGGGCCTGCTCGGGGGTGAAGTAGCGACCGAAGAACTGCGAGACCAGTCCGAGACCCAGAGGGAACTGGTAGGCCTGGCCGTCGTGGAGGGCGAACACCCGGTGCTGGTAGTTCGTGAACTCGGTGAACCGGTTGACGTACTCCCACACCGTCTCGTTGGAGGTGTGGAAGAGGTGCGCCCCGTACTTGTGCACCTCGATGCCGGTGGTCGGCTCGGGCTCGGAGTAGGCGTTGCCGCCGAGGTGGTGGCGACGCTCGACCACCAGCACCCGTTTGCCCAGTTCGGCCGCGGTCCGCTCGGCGACGGTGAGCCCGAAGAAGCCCGATCCGACGACGATGAGGTCGTACTGCTGGTCTGCTGCCACGGGGGTTCAGGGTAACGGACCGGACAGGGCGCCCGGCTCAGGCGGCGGGTGGGGAGGTCGCCACGGCCGCCGGGGTCGTCGGGACCGGGACGTCGGTGGTCGGGACGGTCACCGGGGCCGATGCCGCACCCGGGAGCAGGCGGGCCTTCATCTCGCGGATGAACTCCTCGACGAACTTCTGGGCGACCTGCACCACCACCCCGGAGGACTTCGTGAACACCAGGGTCCCGAACTGGAACGCCTGCGTGATGATCCCGTCGAGCGGCGAAGACTCCTCGGACGTCGGCAGGCCCAGCGACGACTTCTCGTAGCCGACGCCACCCCACGCGCTGCCGATGACACCCTTGACGATCTGCGCCCCGGTCTGTGGCGACCAGTAGATCTTGCCCTTGTCGAAGTCCACGAACTTGGCCGCGCCGTCGGGCGTGGTCTTCTCGGTGTCCAGGGCGTTGCCCAGCAGACCGGTGGCGCCGCCCGTCGACAGCCACTTCTTCGCGATCTCGCCGGTGTCGGTGGTCGCGAGGACGTCCTGCGCACCCGGTGCTGTCGCGGGCCCGGGAGCCGCGCTCGTGGGCGAGGTCGTCGCCACCGCGTCGGGCGCGGCGGTCGGCGCGCTGGTGCCGGCGGCGGCGAGGTTCCCCGCCGCGACGGCCCGGATGGCCGGCAGCGCCGCGTACCCCAGGGTGCCGGGGCACTCGGTGCTGTCGTAGTCGCGGTGACCGGAGATCGTCGGCAGGTTGGACACCTCACCCGCCCCGTACCGCGCCGATTCGAACCCCTGCGAGGTGAGCTGGGCGGTGCCGTTCGGGTCGAGCCCGGCGAGCTTGAGCCGCCAACCCAGGTAGCTCCCGACGGACCGGATCAGGTCCGGTGTCGGGGCGACGTCGTTGTAGTCGCCGAGCATCGCGACGCCCACGGTCTCGCGGTTGAAGCCGCCCGTGTGGGTGCCCTGGACGTTGCGGTCGAGTCCGCCGAACGCCCCCTCGAAGACCTGGCCGTACTTGTCGACGAGCGCGTTGTACCCGATGTCGCACCAGCCCAGCGTCTGCGCGTGGTAGGCGTAGATGCCGCGGACGATCTCCGCCGACTGCTCGGGTGTGTAGTCGTTGCTGCCCGCGGAGTGGTGGACGACCGCGGCTTTCAGCGCGGGGTCGTAGGTGGGCTGGTCGCACCGCTTCGACTCGTCCGCGCCCCACTGCGCCCGCGTGATGATCGGTGGCTGCTGGCCCGCCGGGACGGTCGCGGCGCCGCCCGCGCCCCCACCGAGACCCTTCAGCGTCCCCGTGCCGGGGTCGATCAGTGCCGCCTTGAGGGTCGACACGACGTTCTCCAACGGGCCAGGAGCCGCCGACGTGGTGACCGGTGCGGGTGCCGTGGCGGTCGTGGTCGCGCCGGTGGGCGCGGGGGCGCCGGCCGCACCGGAGGGCGCGAGCGGGTCACCGGCGACGGGAGCGCGCGGGACGGTGAAGGCACGCGGTGCGATCTCACCCGGAGTCACGGTCATCTGGGGGTTGGACCCGGGTACCGGTGTGGAGGACCCGACCTGCGGTGGCAGGGTCGTCCCCTCCCGGGCCGGCGTCGCCACCCCGGCGCGGGTGACCGCGACCTGCACCGCACGGGTCGCACCCACCCAGATGGGTTCGGTGCCCATCGCGGTGGTGGTGCGCGCGGGTTCGCCGTCGATCGCGTCGGCGGAGAGCCACGGGCCCCAGGACCTGTCGGGCTTCTGGGCGCGGACGAACGCCGTCGTCTGCGCGAGGGCGTCGGCGGCGGCACCGGCAGCGGTCGGCCCGACGAGGTCGTCCCAGGTGAGGGCGACCATCGAGAACGGGTCCGGTCGGCTGATCTCCTTGACCACCGCGCCGGTCGGGATGTCCGCCGAGACCGGCGTCCGCGGATCGGTGGTGACGGTGGCCGGCGAGGTCGTCGACGTCGACGGCGTCGGCACCAGCGCGTCGAGCAAACCCTTCGGCAGCGCCGTGCCCAGGTCCGGCAGCGACGACAGGTCGATGGGCGGCAGGGTGACACCGGCCCGGGCGAGACCCGACCGCACCAGGTCGACGACGACGCTGGGCACGGAGTCGAGTGCGACCTGGCGCACCGTTGTCTGCGCCGCCGTGTCGGGGGTCCCGGACTCGACGGCCGCGTCGGGCGCACTGCCCGCGAGCAGGACGACTGCGGGACTGGCCACCACGACGGCGGCCACGGTCGCGAGCACGACGGACGGTCGACGGGTGCGGTGGCGCACGGTCGGGCTCAGGCGCACGGTGGAGTCTCCCTCGGCAGCAGAGATCGGCCGGAATTCGGACGAACCGCCACATCCTCAGCGCGCCGACACGCCGCACCCGGGACGCGACACGGCGCGGCGTGTGACTTGTGATGCTGTTGTTATCGGCTGGGGCTGTTGTGACTCGGATTCGGACACTAACGTCCCAGGGGTTCCGCCCCCGACCGTGAGGACCCCCGCCGATGGCACGACGAGCCACCGACCGCTCACGGCTGGGCTGGGTGGGCCTCGGCCTGGCACCCGCGCTCGTCGTCGGCGCCGTCGCGACCGGGATCCAGATCGCCGATCGCACCGTCGACGACAGCGTCAGCCTGTCGGTCGGGAACACGGTCACCCTGATCGGCCACGGTTTCGGCCACGGCCGCGGGATGGGCCAGTACGGCGCGTTCGGCTACGCCAAGCGCGGGTGGAAGTACGACCAGATCCTCGCCCATTACTACGGCGGTACCTCCGCGGGGAAGGTGGACAACACGCCGGTGTCGGTGACCCTGACACAGCAGTCGACGGCGAGTGTCCGCGCGGACGCCGGGATGAGGGTCGGTGGCCAGACGGTGGCGCCCGGACAGGCAGTTCGCCTGTCCGGGTCCACTGCCACGGTGACGGCGGGATGCGGTGGTGGCGTGGTCCGCACCGTGCCGCTGGCCAAGCCCGTGGTCGACCCGATCACCGCCGGGGCGAACCGCCCCGCGAACGAACTGCTCCGCTTCTGCGGGAACAACACCGCCTACCGCGGCTCCGTCGGACTCGACGGCGGCCGCGTGGTGAACATCGTCGGCATCGACGACTACGTGAAGGGCGTGACACCTCGCGAGAGCCCCGCACGCTGGGCCGACGAGGGAGGCGCGGAGGCATTGAAGGCCCAGGCCGTCGCGGCACGGACCTACGCTCTCGCCGCGATCGCCAAGGGCAAGAAGATCGACGACACGATGATGTCGCAGGTCTACGGCGGCGCCTCCGGTGAGGACCCCCGGACCAACTCCGCCGCGGACGCCACCGCCGGCCAGATCCGCGTCGTCGGCGGACAACCCGCGTTCACCGAGTTCTCCTCGTCGACCGGCGGCTACTCCGCGGGGATCAACTTCCCCGCTGTCGTCGACGACGGCGACACCGAGTCGCCGAACCACAACTGGACCGCCACCGTGAGCGCGGGGAGCATCGCCTCGGCCTTCGGCGTCGGCGCGTTGCGCGACATCGCGGTCATCGAGGCCAACGGGCTCGGCGCCGAGAACGGCCGCGCCACGAAGGTCCGCATCTCCGGCAGCAGCCGGACCGTGGAGGCCACCGGCGACGACGTCCGCAGCAAGCTCCAGCTCAAGTCCGCGTGGTTCACGGTGCAGGGGCAGCCGAAGCCGCGGATCGTCGCTCCGTCCGGCGGTGTGGGCGCAGCGACGCCGGGTGCGGGATCGCCGCTCGGCGGGGTGGCCTCGGACGTCTCCGGCGGCCTGCTCCCGTCCGTGCTCGACGCGATCACGAAGGCGATCGGCGGCGGCACGACCCCGACCACACCGTCGGCCCCCGCGGGTACCACCCCGTCGACGTCCGCCCCGGCACCGTCGACGGGAGCCGGCTCCGGTGTCGTCGGGACCATCACCCAGGGCATCGGCGGCATCGCCTCGAACGCGACCACGCAGTTCCTGACCGCGGCCATCGCGGCGATCGACGCGAAGATCGCCGAACTCGGTGGGCCGAAGGGCGTGCTGGGTCAGGTCCTGTCCCCGGTGATCACGCTCGTCGGCGGCGCCATGCAGAAGTTCGCCAACGGCACCGTCTACTTCAGCCCCGACACCGGCGCCCACGCGCTGACCGGATCGGCTCTGACCGACTTCGTCTCGAAGGGCGCGGAGTCCGTGCTCGGCTTCCCCGCGAAGGACGCGATCGGCGGCTGACACCCCGCGGGCGAAACGCACGATGTGAACATAATGAGCACAAGCTTCCCCGCGGCGACACACACCGAGATGATCGAGGTCACGTCGACCCAGAAGGTGTGATCTGTGACCGCTGCCGCCGAGTACCCCCGAACCCGTGCGTCCGCGCACCGTCCGCCGTCGGACGTGGCGCGCTCCTGGCTCCTCGTCCCCGGACGCGCGGACGGTGAGGACGCGATCGACGCCGCGCTGACCTCCTCCGCCGACGCCGTGATCCTCGACCTCGAGGACGGTCTCGCCGCCGACCTCCGTCCCCAGGGCCGTCGCGCCGTCCGTTCCTGGCTGGGCCGCGAGAGTGCGTGGGTCCGCGTCAGCCCGTCGGGGTCGCCCGACTGGTCCGCCGACCTGACCGCGATCGCCGGTGCGGAGGGTCTCGCGGGCGTCGTGCTGGCCAAGACCGAGTCCGCCGTCGAGGTCGCCGCCACAATCGGCCGGCTCGGAGCGCGGGTCCCGGTGGTCGCCTTGATCGAGTCGGCGCTCGGCATCGAGAACGCACTCGACATCGCCCGCCACCCCGGGTGTTCCCGGCTCGCCTTCGGGCTCGGCGACTTCCGTCGTGACACCGGCGTCTCCGCCGATCCGATGGCGTTGGCCTACGCGCGCGGACGTCTCGTCGTGGCCTCCCGCGCCGCCGGCCTGCCCGGCCCCATCGACGGGCCGACGCTGAAGAACGCCTCCGACCGGCTCGACACCGAGACCCGGGTGACGGTGAGCATGGGCATGACCGGCCGGCTGTGCCTGGTCCCCGACCACGCCGCCCGGGTCAACGAACTCCTCGGCCCGTCCCGCGAGGACATCGACCAGGCCCGCACGACGGTCTCCCGTCTGGGCGGCGGCAGCGTCTACGACGGCAGTGATCTGCCCCTGCTCGGGCGGGCGGAGTCCGTCCTGCACCGCGCCGAGCGTCTCGGCCTCGTCGACGACTGAGCGTCACCGGGGTTCCCACACACGCGAGAACGCCCCGCACGGTGTGCGGGGCGTTCTGGCTGTAGGCGCGGTGACGCGGGGTCGGATCAGTTCGTGACGGGGGCGCCGGAGCGCGCGGTGCCGACGTCGGTCAGGCAGATCGCGGTGATGGTCGCGGTCCAGCCGACCGGCTTGTCCAGCTTGACGACCGGGTTGGGCTGCTCGGCGCAGGCCTGGTTGCCGTTGAGGCGCACCGAGTTGAACAGGTAGAGGTTGATCTCCGCGCCGATCACGGCGCTCTGCGGGGTCGGGTAGTACCGCGACGTGAAGGTCTTGGTGTACAGCCCCTCGCCGGTGGCGGGCGCGGCGCCCGCGGCGCCTGCCCCCACGGTGACGAGTCCTGCAACCGCCGCTGTCGCGGCGAGCCCCCCGGCCACGGAACGAACGATGCTTCGACGGTCCTGTGCGATGTCCATCACACCAGTGTGACGTAGAGGCCCCCGGGTGTCCATGTCAGGGTCATGTCCGAGAAGTCCGTATCCGCCCTGGTGTCGGCCTAGAGGAACCACCGCGCCAGCACCCGGCCGACGCCCTCGTCGTTGCTGCCGGTCGTGACCTCGTCGGCCGCGTGACGCGCCTGCGGGTGCGCGTTGGCCATGGCGACGCCGCGGGTCGCCCACCGCAGCATCTCGACGTCGTTCGGCATGTCCCCGAACGCGACGACGGCGTCGGTCGGCAGCGACGCGATGTCGGCGAGGATGCGCAGGCCGCTCGCCTTGTCGATGCCGGGCAGCGCGAGCTCGATCAGACCGTTGTCGGTGGAGAACGTGATGGCCGCGCGATCGCCGACCGCGGCCCGCATCCGATCGGCCATGTCACCGCTGCGCATCGACGACGAGCGGATCAGCAGCTTCACCGCGGGTGCGGCGATCACCTCGTCGTCGCCGACCTCTATGTGGTCGGGGTTGAGCCAGGCGTGTTCGTATCCGGGGTCGGCGACGAACGTCGGACTCGCCGCGTCGTCACCGGGGTCACCGACCCGTTCGGCGGCGAGCCCACATCCGGGCAACTCGCGGCGCGCGGCCTCCGCGAGATCGGCGAGCGCCGACGTGCTCAGCGTCGAGGCGTGCAGGACCGAGTCGTGGACGATGTCGTAGACGATCGCGCCGTTCGCGCAGACGGCGTAGGTGGCGTGGGGGATCTGTCGGGCGATCTCGTCCACCCATCGGGGTGGGCGGCCGGTCGCCAGGACGAACGGCACCCCGCGGTCCGCGGCGGTGGCGAGCATGCGCCGCGTCAGCGGACGCACCGTCCCGTCGTCGTCGATGAGGGTGCCGTCCACGTCGCTCACGATCAACGACGGCGGCCCGAAGGCGCGTGCGCTCACGCGTCCCGCTCCGCTCGTCGTGCCGCGCGGGCGGCGGCTTTCTCCCGGTCCTCCACGATCTCGATCTCGTGCGCCTCCGCCGGTGTCGGTGCGGACCCACCCATCGCGGCGGGGACCCAGTCGGCGCCGCGCGGATGGTCCGGGTACTCGGCGCGGACGGCGTCGAGCATCTGCGTCATCACGGATTTGAGGCGGGCCGTCTCGGCGACAGGATCCGCGCCCGTGGCGACGGTCAGGGGTTCACCGAAACGCACGCTGATCGGGATCCTCGCGCGCCCCATGCGGCGGCGCGTCCCCTTGGACCACTGGCGCTGCGCCCCCCACACGACGCACGGGACGATCGGGACGGAGGCCTCCATCGCCATGCGCACCGCACCGGTCTTGAAGTCCTTCAGCTCGAAGCTGCGGCTGATGGTGGCCTCGGGGTAGACCCCGAGCAGGTAGCCCTCGCGCAGCTCGTCGACGGCGGTCGCATAGGCCTGCGCGCCGGCCGAACGGTCCACCGGGACCGTGTGGGTGTGCTCGATGAGGAAGCGCACCACGCGGTTGTCCATCATCTCCGACTTGATCATGTAGCGGACGCGCCGCCCGGCGCGGTACACGCCCAGGGCGGCGGGCAGGAAGTCGACGTAGCCGGTGTGGTTCACCGCGATCACCGCACCACCCTTGCGGGGGACGTTGTCCTCGCCCACAACCTGCAGTCGCACGCCTTGGAGACGGGTCAGGGTGTGCGCCGCGATCTCCAACGACCGGTAGACCGGTTCCATGCGACCAGGGTATCGAGGCCCTCGGTCGCGGTGGCGATGGACGGCGATGGACGGTGGGAACGGGGCGAAACGCTCCCGCGGTGACCGCTCTCACATCGTCGAGCCGGCGTGAGAGATGATGATCGGGCACGGGTCGGGGGACGGGTGCGTACGAACGGTAGGGGTGGCTCAGTCGTGTTCCGATCTCATCCGCTGACGTCACGTCCCCACACCCTGCGGTTGGGGTCCGGCGACTGGCCGCGGGCGTTCCGCTACTGGTTGACCGCGCCGCACGACTACCTGTGGATCGTCCACCACCACTCGATGCGGCCGCTGAACCACCAACTCCGTGCGGTCCTGAGCTTCGCCACCGTGATGATGGCCCTGGCATCCGTGCTCGCCCTGCTGAGTTCCCGCGGTCCCCGCGGCGACTGGGGCACCGCCCTCACCCTGGTGATCCTCGCGATGCAGGCGGTGGTCGCCGTCGGGATCCTGCGGGTGCGGATGCCGCGGACCACGCGACGTGCCCGCGCCTACTTCGTCGGGCTGCTCGTCTTCGGCGACGTCGGCGTCGCCGCGGTGATGCTCACCCTCCCACCGCTCGACGGGGCGTTCGGCTGCGTGCTGCTGGCCCTGAACAGCACCATCTGCGTGTACTTCGTCAGCTCGCGGTGGCTGATCGCGCACCTGACCTTCTCCTTCTGGTTCATCGCGCTCTCGGCATGGCGCGTCGCCCGTACCGATGTCGTCGACCTGTTCGGTGTGGGGTCGGGTGCCGTGGCGATGCTGATGGCGGTCTGCGGTGCGCCGGTCGCGTCGCATGTCGCCTGGGCACTGCTGTCCACGGATGCGCGGCAGTCGGTGCGCGACCCGCTGACCGGGCTGCGGAACCGTCGCGGGGTGGAGGCGTCGCTGGAACAGACGTGGAGCCGGGCACGCGCGCTCGGCCACGCCATCGCGATCGTGGTGGTCGACGTGGACGACTTCAAGGTCGTCAACGACACCTACGGGCACGACACCGGCGACGTCGTGCTCCAGCGGTTGGCGGGCGCGATGTCGCAGGCGACCCCGGACGACGCCGTGGTGGGCCGGACGGGCGGCGAGGAGTTCATGGTCATCCTCAGCGGGTCCGCGGACGAACTCCGCGCGCAGGTCGACGCGATCGCGCCGGCGCTGCGGATCCCGGTCCCCGAGGACACCGACTCGGCGATGGGTCTCACCGTCAGCGTGGGCGCCGCCGTGCTCGAGACCCCCTCGGCGTCGTACCGTGCGGCCGACGACTTCCGTGACGCCCTGCGCACCGCCGACGCCCTGATGTACGCGGCCAAGCGGGCCGGCGGCGACCGCGCAGCCCTCGACGTCGTCTAGTCGCGCCGCACGGCCACCGCTACTGGTTGCGCTCCGCGCGACGGCGTGCCCGCTCCGCCGCCTCCTCGGCGTCGGCGGCGTTCGCCTCCTCGAGCGTCGGCGCCGACCCCCCGAGCCGGGCGGGGACCCAGAACTCGCCGGCCGGATGGGGCCCGTAGCCCTCCTGCGTGCGGCGCAGGGTCTCGACCATGACCTCGTGCAGACGCGCGGTGAGGCTGTCGGGGTCGCCCTCGGGGGCGATCGGATCGGCGACGGTGATGTGGATGGGGACGTTCGACCGGCCCATGTTCTTGGGGTGTCCCTTCGTCCACACCCGCTGGGCGCCCCAGATGACATGCGGGACGATCGGCACGCCGGACTCGAGCGCCATACGCGCCGCGCCGGACTTGAAGTCCTTGATCTCGAAGCTGCGGCTGATCGTGGCCTCGGGGTACACCCCGACGAGCTCACCGCGGCGCAGGTAGTCCACCGCGGCCTTGTAGCTGTCGGACCCGGCCTCGCGGTCGACGGGGATGTGCCGCAGCGCCCGCATGATCGGCCCGCTGACCTTCGAGTCGAAGACCTCTTTCTTCGCCATGAACCGGACCTTGCGGCGGTTGTGCAGGAACGCGGGCAGGCCCGCGTAGGTGAAGTCCATGTAGCCGGTGTGGTTGATCGCGACCACGGCGCCGCCGTCGTCGGGGATGTTCTCGGCGCCGTTCACGGTGAACTTCAGTCCCTGCAGCGCCCACATCGAACGGGCGACGGCGATGACGGTGTCGTAGGCGGGTTCCACGCCGACCACCCTAGTGGGCGGTCTCACCTGCACGTCTCGGGTCGTGGTGGGGGCCGCGACTATCCTCGCGGTGAACAGCCGACCACACGAGAGGACGGGTACACGTGCAGGTCACCAGCGTGGGACACGCCGGGTTCCACATCCGGACGACGGCCGGGACGATCCTGTGCGACCCGTGGGTCAATCCCGCGTACTTCGCGTCGTGGTTCCCGTTCCCGGACAACTCCGAACTCGACTGGGCGGCTCTCGGCGACTGCGACTTCCTCTACGTCTCGCACCTGCACCGCGATCACTTCGACGCGCGCAACCTCGCGGAGAACGTGAACAAGGACGCCCAGGTCCTCCTGCCCGACTACCCCGTGCCGGATCTGCGCCGCGAACTCGAGGCGCTCGGGTTCCACCGGTTCGTCGAGACCGAGGACTCGGTGAAGACCACCGTCTCGACCGATCGCGGCAGCCTCGAGGTGATGATCGTGGCGCTGCGGGCTCCGGCCGACGGCCCCATCGGTGACTCGGGTCTCGTCGTCTCCGACGGCGAGACCACGTGTTTCAACATGAACGACGCGCGCCCTGTCGACCTGTCGGTGATCCACGACGCGTTCGGGCACGTCGACATCCACCTGCTGCAGTACTCCGGTGCCATCTGGTACCCGATGGTCTACGACATCCCCAAGCGCACCAAGGCGAACTTCGCCGCGCAGAAGCGGCAGCGCGGCATGGACCGGGCACGGTCCTACATCGAGCAGGTCGGTGCCACCTGGGTCGTCCCGTCCGCGGGCCCGCCGATGTTCCTCGACGACGAGCTGCGGTACCTCAACGACACCGGCGACGTCGACGACAAGGGCCGGCCGACGAGCATCTTCCCCGACCAGGCGACGTTCCTGGAGCAGATGCTCGAGCACGGCACCGACGACGGCACGAAGCACCGCGGTCTGATGATGGTCTCGGGGTCGACGGTGGATCTCACCGGCCCCGAACTGGTCTCGATCGAGCACCCCTACGCGCCCGACGAGGTGTTCGGCGAGAACAAGGCCGCCTACCTCGAGCGGATGGCGGAGAAGTTCGCGCCGGTGATCGCCGCCGAGAAGGCGACGTGGGCCACGGAGGACACCGGTCCACTGCTGCCCGCGCTGCGCGAGCTGTTCGAGCCCATCATGGGCGCCAGTGACCTCATCTCCGACGGGATCGGGTACCCGGTCGGCCTGGTGATCGGCGAGGAGACCGTCGTCCTCGACTTCCCGAACCGGATCGTCCGCGAGCCCAAGGAGGGAGAGGGCAAGTACCGCTACGGGTTCCGCATCGCGCCCGAGCTGGTCCGCACGGTCCTGCGCGACGGTGAGCCCGACTGGGTGAACACCATCTTCCTGTCGACACGCTTCACCACCTGGCGCGTCGGCGGCTACAACGAGTTCCTCTACACGTTCTTCAAATGCCTGACCGCAGAACGGATCGCGTACGCCGACGGCTGGTTCTCCGAGGCCCACGACGACACCGCGTCGATCGAGAAGGACGGCTGGGAGATCCAGCGACGCTGCCCGCATCTCAAGGCCGACCTCTCGGCGTTCGGCGTCATCGAGGGCGAGAAACTGACCTGCAACCTGCACGGGTGGTCCTGGGATCTGCCGACCGGTCGCTGCCTGACCTCGAAGGGTCACGAACTGCGCGCACGCCGCCTCGAGTCGTGACCACCGACGCCGGCTCCACCCGCACCTATGCGGGTCGGTCGGTGGCGGATCGGCGTGCGGAGCGGCGGCGCCGGTTCGTCGACGCGGCGATCGAGGTGTTCGGGACCTCGGGGTACGCGGGGAGTTCCGTGACCGCCCTGTGCCGGGAGGCCGGCCTGTCGCGGCGGCAGTTCTACGAGGAGTTCACCGACCGGGAGTCGTTGCTGCTCGCCGCCTACGACGAGGTGCAGGCTCAGGCGCGCGCTGAGGTCGGCGCCGATCTCGCTGCGGCCGCGACCGACGACGTACCGACGCTCGCGCGGGTGTCGATGACGGCGTTCATGCGGTCCATCGGCACGGACCGCCGCCGGGCGGCGATCGTCTTCGTGGAGATCGTCGGCGTGAGCCCCCGCGTCGAGGACCACCGGCTGGCCGGCCGCGAGGTGTGGGTCGACTTCCTCGGTTCGGCCGTGCGCGACTACGTGGGACGACCGGCGGGCGATGCGGTCGAGGACTCCTATCGCGCAATCGGTTTCGTCGGTGCGCTGACCGCCGTCGTCCACCGCTGGAGCACCGACGGGCCGGACCGGCCCGACGTCGAGGCGATCGTCGACGTCCTGGCCCAGATCCTGCTGGCCTTCATCCGCATCTGACCCCCCGGCCCTTGTGGCGTGGCTCACCCTGCGGTAGCTTCGCCCGACAGTGAGACGCCGGTGTCTCACAATAGTCGAGAGGGTGTCTCGTGCGGGGTCGACGACAGCGGAGATGGTTCGCGCGGTGCCTGGGCGTGGCGGCGGTGTGCGCGGGTCTCACGAGCGGACTGCTGGCCCCGGTCGCGACCGCGGCGCCACAACCGTCGCCCCCGTCGATCGCGCCGCCGCCGCCGTTCGGGACCGTCCCGCTGCCCCCGGAGTTGGACCCGCGCTTCTACGCACCGCCCGCCGGGCAGGTGGCGTCCGCTCAGCCCGGTCAGATCCTGGCCGCCCGCCGGATCAGTCTCGCCGCGTTCTCCGTGGTGCCGATCGCGGTCGACGCCTGGCAGGTCTCGTATCGCTCGACGAACACCCGCGGCGCACCGATTCCCGCGGTCGCCACCCTCATCACACCCCGGGGCACGAACCCTGCGAAGACACGGCGTCTCGTGTCGTGGCAGTCGGCGGAGGACTCGACGGCGCAGTACTGCGCGCCGTCCTATGTCCTGCAACAGGGTTCGGTCCCCGGCCCGGTCAGCGGGTCGGTCGACTCGTCCCTGGAGGTGCTGCAGATCGCGTCGCTGCTCGCGACGGGGTCATCGGTGGTGGTCGCCGACCACGAGGGCCCGCAGTCGGCGTTCGCGGCCGGGCCTCTCGCCGGTCGCATCGTGCTCGACGGCATCCGCGCCGCACGGTCGTTCACGCCACTCGGGCTGGCGCCCGACGCGCGGATCGGGATGATCGGCTACTCGGGCGGAGCGATCGCGACGGGGTGGGCCGCCGAGTTGCAGCAGAGCTACGCCCCGGAACTGCACATCACCGCGGCCGCCGAGGGTGGGGTCCCGGCCGACATCCGCGCGCTGGTGGACCTGGCGAACCGGAACCTCGGGTCCGGGCTGATCATGGCCGGGATCATCGGGGTCAGCCGCGAGTACCCGGAGCTCGCCCGGTTCATCGCTGCCCGCGTGAATCCGCTCGGACGTGCGCTGCTGTCGGCGAAGAACCCACTGTGCCTGGCGTATCAGGCCACGCTCGCACCCTTCGTCGACATCAAGGGTCTCTTCGTCGGTCCCGGCGACCCGCTCGACCAGCCCGTGCCGAGACGCGTCCTCGGTCGGCTGAAGCTGGGCTCGACGGTGCCCACGATGCCGCTGTTCGTCTACCAGTCCCACCCCGACTGGATCGCGCCGGTGGGGCCGGTCGACGCACTCGTCCGGACCTACTGCGCGGCGCCCGGAGCCCGCGTCGAATACCTGCGCGACCACTTCAGCGAGCACATCTCACTCGCGGTGGTGGGCTTCCTCGCGGCGATGCTGTGGCTGAACGACCGGCTCGACGGAAAGCCGGCCCGGACGGGGTGTTCGACCAACGACGTCGGCACGATCGCGGGTGATCCCCGGGTCCGTCAGGCATTCGTCGCACAGGTCGGCGACGTGCTCGGCGGGATCGTCCAACGACAGCTGGGCAACCCGCCACGGCGGTGACCACAGCTCACCGGGGACGGGTGGGCCAGGGCGGCAGCAGATCCCGCAGCGCGGCGAACTGGTCGACGTCGATCCAGGACGGGTTGCTGCCCGCGGGCACGCGGAGGACCTCGAGGGTGCTCAAAGCGGGGACCTCGCGCAGGTCGTCGGCGCGTAGGCGGTCGTCCGGACCGAGGAGGGTGATGTCGGTGGGCACCACGAGCTGCCCGTCGCCGTCGGGGACGGCAGACCCGGTGATCCAGCCGGTCCCCCACAGACCGCGCGGCGCCCGCCCGGACGCCGGTCCACTGACCCACAGGACGGCGCGCTGGCCACGACGCATCATCGCGCTGCGGTAGTTGTCGACGACACACCGACTCTCGACCGTCGACAGGCCGTCGTCGATCGCACCGACGATGTCCCACCGGCCGCTGTTGCCCTTGAACAGCCACGCACCCAGGGTCGTCTCGCTGATCGCCTCACGGTGGGACACGCCCACCACTGTTCCCCGGCGACGGCGTCGGCAAACGCCGAACCGGCCGCACCCGGGTCACGGGTGCGGCCGGTGAGCGGACGTACCGCTGCTGCACGCGGCGCCGTTCTCGGCCGCGCGAATCCGGGGGTTACCTGCCGAGGAAGTCGAGCAGGACCTTGTTCACCTCGTCGTGGTGCGTCCACAGCAGGCCGTGCGGTGCGCCCTCGATCTCGACGTACTCGGCATCGGGGAGTGCCTTGTGGAACTCCCGGCCGGTGGCGTCGATGGGCAGGATGTTGTCCGCGGTGCCGTGCACGATCAGCGCGGGGACGTCGATCTTCGGGATGTCCCCGCGGAAATCGGTCAGCCACGTCGGCTGGGCGTGGATCGAGGAGTACGGCGACGCGTTGTAGGCCAGCTGGGTGTTCGCGTCGAGCGCCTCCTGCGACAGTCGGTTGCCCAGGTGGTCGTCGGTGTTGAAGAAGTTCTGGAAGAAGTTCGTGAAGAACGCGTAGCGATCGGACTTCACCGCGTCGGCGAGACCGTCGAAGACGTCCTGCGGGACACCGGTCGGGTTGTCGTCCGTCTGCAGCAGGAACGGCTCCAGCGACCCGAGGAAGACGGCCTTGCTGATGCGGCTCGACCCATGGTTGCCGAGGTAGCGCGCCACCTCGCCGGTGCCCATCGAGAAGCCCACGAGGACAGCGTCGTTGAGGTCCAGGGTGTCGAGGACCGCCTTGAGGTCGGCGGCGTAGGTGTCGTAGTCGTGGCCGATGGTCGGGCGGCTCGAGCGCCCGAAGCCGCGTCGGTCGTAGGTGACGACGCGATAGCCGGCGTCGAGGAGCGCCTGCGTCTGCTTCTCCCAGGACGAACCGTCGAGGGGATACCCGTGGATCAGGACGACCGGCTGACCGCTGCCGTGGTCCTCGTAGTAGAGCTCGATGGGGGCCGAGTTCTCCGTGCCCACGGTGGTGACGTATCCCATGCCATCTCTCCTTCGATCGACGCCTGCGGGAGAACGTCCGTTCTCCCGACGGGTCCGACGATATAGAACGGTCGTTCTCTCGTCAAGTAGGATGGCCGGATGACCGTGACCGGAGAGCCCAGGGACGCGATCGTCGAGACCGCCGACCGCCTGTTCTACGAACGCGGGATCCAGCAGGTCGGGATGGACGAGCTGCGGGCCGCCGCCGGTGTGTCGCTCAAGCGGCTCTACTCCGAGTTCGACGGCAAGGACGCCATCGTGCTCGCGGTGCTGGACCGCCGACACGCGATGTGGGAGCGCGGCGTGGACGAGGCCGTTGCGCGGCATCAGGCGGGGCCGGACAAGCTGCTCGGGATCTTCGATTTCCTCGCGACGTGGTTCGCCACCGACGATTTCCGCGGATGCGCGTTCATCAACGCGTTCGGGGAGCTCGGGGGCACCTCGGAGCGGGTGGCGCGCGCTGCCCGCGACCACAAGGAGTCGTTCCAGGTCTACGTCGACGGCCTCGTGGCGGACATCGGTGCGCCGCCCGCGCTGGCCCGGCAGTTGGTGCTGCTGGCCGAGGGTGCCCAGACCACGTCCGCCATCACCGGCGACCCGTCGGCGGCGGGCCATGCGCGCGACGCCGCCGCGGTCCTCATCGACGTGGCGACGGGTGCCGGCACCGGCTAGAGGGCACCGGTCGGGAACTGCGCTTCTGGCGAAGAGGGGCACGCGTTCTACGCTCGGCGATCAGTGCCCGGCACAGCCGGGCGACCTCGGCGGGCGTCGCGCCCCGTCGACCGACACGGAGGTGACGACGGTGGACGCGGTGACGTTCGACGCGGTGACGGAGTGGACGGCCGCGCAGCAGCGGGTGATCGGTCTGGTGGGGGCCGCGAGCAGCCGAGCCGTCGAGTCGCGCGTGCCGGCGTGCCCGGACTGGACCGTCCGGGACCTGCTGTCGCACATGGTCGGCATCGGCGCCGACGTCGTCGCGGGGCACGAGCCCGACGACCACGACGCGGACTGGACCGCCGCGCAGGTCGCGTCCCGGCGCGACCGTGACGTCGCCGAGCTGATCGCCGAGTGGCGCGGCCTCACCGGGCCCATGTGCGACCACCTGCGGCAGTCGGGAGACCGGCCGGTCACCGACATCACCATCCACGAGCAGGATCTGCGGGGCGCGTTGCGCATCCGTGGTGCCACCGACACCGACGCCTTCCGACACGTGCGCGACCGCTTCGCCGGTCGGCTCGGTGACCGACTCGGCGACCTGCCGACGGTGGAGTTGCGCGGTCACCACTGGAACTGGCGCTCGGCCGACGGTGACCCCGCCGTCGTGATCGCCGCGGGCGACGCCGATCTCGCCCGCGCGCTGGTCTCCCGCCGCTCGGCCGCACAACTGCGCGCGTGGACGATCGTCGGCGACGTCGAGCCCTGTCTCGGCGCGTTCGCCGTTCTCGGTGCGCTGCCGACGGTCGACCTCGCGGAGTAGCCGCTACGCCCGGAACCGGCCCGGTGTCGTCCCGAGGAACCGCCGGAAGTGGCGGTGCAGATGCGCCTGGTCGTGGAAGCCGCTGGCGGTCGCGACGTCGACCGCGGGCACACCCGCGAGGAGCAGGCGACGCGCCACGTCGATCCTGCGCCCGACCAGATATCGGTGGTGGGATGCCGTACTCGCGGGTGAACGCCCGCACGAGGTAGGTGGGCGACGCGTTCAGGGCCTCGCCGGCCTCACCGAGGGTCACACCGTCGACGATCCGCGCATCGAGGAGGTCGCGGAGCCGACCGGCCATCGCGGCGTCACGCCGGATGGTCGGCGACACCCGACCGCCGTCCCGCGCGGTGGGGCCGAGATGGGCCTGCAGCCGCTCCAGGACGAACTCGAGACGACTCTGCGCCTCGAACTCGTCGCCGGGTCGGCCGAGACTGCGATGCAGCCGACTCAGCCTGTCCCGGAGTGTCGGGTCGCTGATGTCCGGTGCGTCGACGGCCTGTCCGACGCCGTGCAGCAGGTCCGCCTCGAGATAGACGACCCTCTTGCGGAACCCGGATGCGGTGACCGTGCGCCCGTCGTGCGGGACGTGCGGAGGCAGCAGCGTCACGCTCGTACGCACCGAGGCGTGGTGCGTGCCGGCCATGTCGTACCCGATCGCGCCGGAATCGACGATCAACAGCGTCCACGAATCATGTGTGTGGGCCGGGTAGTCGTGGTCGACGAATCGGGCGTGGAGGACTTCGACGACGCCGTCGATGCCGGGATCCCAGGCGCGCACCTGCGTCTGCACGACCACATCACGAACGTACAAGACCTCGGGGTCCGACGATGAGCAGACTGCGGGCATGGCCCCCGACAGTGCCCCGATCAGATTCGCCACCAAGATCGCCGTCCTGCTCCGCGACGACCTCGAGGTGTGGCAGCGGTTGAACGTGACCGCCTTCCTCGTCAGCGGTCTCGCGGCGGCGACACCGGAACTCGTCGGTGAGCCCTATGTCGACGCGGACGACACCCGGTATCTCGCGATGTTCGGTCAGCCCCGTCCTCGTCTTCGCGGGGACACAGGAGACGCTGCGGGCGGCGCGCTCACGAGCTGTCGGGCGCGGGCTCACCCCGGCGATCTTCACCGCCGACCTCTTCCGGACCGGGAACGACGACGACAACCGCGCCGCCGTCCGGGCGGTGTCGCGAGACGATCTCGACCTCGTGGGGATCGCCCTCCACGCCCCGAAGAACGTGGTGGACAAGGTCCTCAAGGGCGCCCGCATGCATCCGTGACGACGCGCTGCACCCGGTCACCCGTCGGCATCGACACCCCGTCAGGTCACCCCTGGGTCGCGGCCCACTCGGCGACGCGACGGTCGCTCTCCTGCGGCGACAGGTCCTTGACGCGGGTCATCACCGACCAGCGGACGCCGAACGGGTCGAGGATGGACGCGAACCGGTCGCCCGAGACGAACGTCATCGCCGGTTCCCGGACCGTCGCGCCGTGCTGCGCCGCACGCTCCACTGTCGCGTCGACGTCGGTCACGTAGATCGCGAGGGAGTAGACGACCGGCGCACCGCCGGCCGGTGCCGCCAGGTCGTAGGCGTCGTTGGGCTCACCGAGTTGCAGGCGACCGTCGGCGAACTGCAGTTCGGCGTGCGCGACGGTGCCGCCGATCTCGGTCACGCCGGCCACCTCCGCGCCGAACACGTCGCGGTAGAACGCGATCGCGTCCGCCGCGGGCGTGACGACGACGAACGGCGTCAGCGACGAGTAGACGTGGGGGCGGCCGTCGGTGGTGTGGTCGCCCGATGCGGGTGCGGTGTTCTCTGTCGTGGTCATGCACCGATCGTCGTCGCGACACGCTGGTGGGTCTTGAACATCTGCGACAGACTGACCCGACGATGGGCCCGTCCGAGATCCGCCGCGCGGTCGCGTCCCGCGGCCACCTCAACCCCGGGTCACCGCATGTCGTCTTCGACCGCTTCGACCTCGGGCTGGACCACCTGGCACGGCAGGTCTGGGTGGTCCGGTGGGACGTGCCGAGACCGCTCGTCCAGCGCGTGTTGAACTATCCGGCGCTGAACGTGGTGACCGAGGCCGGCCCGCAGGTCGAGGGCACGCATCACACCGGGCTCTACGGTCCCCAGCCCCGGGTCAGCACCCGCACGCTCACCGGACGCGGATGGGCCGTCGGGGTCCTGTTCCGTCCCGCCGCGACACCGGTGCTCACCGACCTCGTCGACGACGGCCTCGTCGGTGCGGACATCGTGTTCGCCGACTCCCCCGCCGAGGACCTCGTGGCCGCGATGACCACCGACGCCGCCCGGGAGGACCTGCGGCGGATCCTCGTCGGCTGGCTGGCGCCCCTCGCCGACCGCGTCGACGACGCGGGGCTGCTCGCGAACTCCGCGGCGAGCCTCGCCGAGGACCGCGACGACATCACCACCGCGACGGCCCTGGCCGATGCCGTCCATGCGTCGCCACGCACGCTCGAACGGACGGTCAGGCGCCACACCGGGTTCACCCCGAAACAACTCATCGAGTGTCGCCGCATGCAGTACGCGGCGACGCGGCTCTACTCCGACCCCACCACCGATCTCTCCGCCCTCGCCGCGGATCTCGGCTTCGCCGACCACGCCCACCTCTCCCGGCGGTACCGGGCGATCATCGGCGAGACACCGAGTGCCACCCGCGAGGCGGGGCGCTCGACGCGCTAGGGCCGTGCCGGTTCTGCGGACTCGGCCGACTCCGACTGTGCCGACGCCTCGACCGCTCCCGACCACGCGACGGTCACCGCCCCGACCACCGCGGCGATGAACCCGAGCACGGCCAGCCAGGCGAGACCACGGACGGTCTCGTCGCCGAGGAAGATCACGCCGATCACACCGGGCACGACGGTCTCGCCGACGACCAGCGCCGCCGTCGCACCGTTCACCGACCCGAGTTGCAGTGCGACGGTGTGCAGATAGAACCCGCCGCCGCCGGCGATGGCGAGCGCATACAGCGCGGGGTCGGCGAGGAGCGACGACAGCGAGAACGGGTCGAGCCCGTCGAGGATGCGGACCGAGATCGCGACCGCACCGAAGAGGGCGCCGGCGGCGAGACCCGCGGCGATGGCCGCCCGCGACCCCAGCCACCGGACGATCGCGATCGAGACCGCCACCAGCGCGACCGTCGCGACGAGGACGGCCCAGTGGAACGTCGTCGACTCGGTCTGGCGGGGGTTCTCCTTGGCCGACGCGCCGAGCGCGCACAGGGCCGCGATGACCACGCCGATGGCGATCCAGTCGCGGGCGTGCAGCCGGATGTTCAGCACGATGATGCCGAGGACCGCGGTGATGACCAGGTTGGCGCTGATGATGGTCTGCGACAGGAACAGTGGTGTGAGACGCGCAGACACCGCGCCGCCGACGAACCCGAGGACGTCGAGGGCCGTGCCCACGATGAACAGGACCGACAGCATCGCGGCGATGGTCGACCGCAGGGTCGGTCCGCCGGTCGCCGTGGCCATCCCGGTCTCGCCACGGGCGACGGCCTCGTCGTGCGAGCGCCGGGCGGCGAGAGCCTGCAGGACCGACGAGACCCCGTAGGCGACGCTGGCGAACAGGGCCGCGAGGATCCCGGCGATCATCATCGGCTGATCATGTCAGGACGCGTCGCGACATCCGCACCGAACGCGCTCAGCGCGGGGCGAGCACCTCGGTGCCGACCATCTCCGCCAGCGCTGGCGGCAGGCGCACGGTGCCGTCGGGCTGTTGGTGGTTCTCCAGGATCGCGACGATCCAGCGCGTCGTGGCGAGCGTGCCGTTGAGAGTCGCGGCGGTCTGGGGCTTGCCGTTCTCGTCGCGGTAGCGCACCGACAGGCGTCGTGCCTGGTAGGTCGTGCAGTTCGACGTCGACGTCAGCTCGCGATAGGTGCCCTGCGTGGGAACCCATGCCTCGCAGTCGAACTTGCGCGCAGCCGACGACCCGAGATCTCCGGCGGCGGTGTCGATCACCCGGTAGGGGACGTCGATCGCGGCGAGCATCTCCTTCTGCCACCCCAGCAGCTTCCGGTGCTCGGCCTCGGCATCCTCGGGCTTGCAGTAGACGAAGCCCTCGACCTTGTCGAACTGGTGCACGCGGATGATGCCGCGGGTGTCCTTGCCGTAGCTGCCCGCCTCGCGCCGGAAGCAGCTCGACCACCCGGCGTAGCGCTCGGGACCGTCGGCCAGGTCGAGGATCTCGTTCATGTGATAGCCGGCCATCGGCACCTCGGAGGTCCCGACGAGGTAGAGGTCGTCGTCGTCGAGGTGGTAGATCTCGTCGGCGTGGGCGCCGAGGAACCCGGTGCCCTCCATGACGTCCGGGCGGACCAGCACGGGCGGGATCATCATCGTGAACCCGTTGGCGACGGCCAACCGCGTCGCGAGCTGCAGCAGTCCGAGCTGCAGGAGCGCGCCGTTGCCGGTGAGGAAGTAGAAGCGCGAGCCCGACACCTTGGCGCCGCGCTCCATGTCGAGCAGACCGAGCGACTCCCCGATCTCGAGGTGGTCCTTCGGGTTCTCGATCGCCGTCGGCTCGCCGACATGTTCGAGGACGACGAAGTCGCTCTCGCCCCCGGCCGGGGCCTGCGGCGCGACGACGTTGCCGATCGCGCGGTGGGCGGAGGTCACGGCGGCCTCGGCGTCCGACTGCGCCGCGCCGGCCGCCTTCACCCGCTCGGCCAGCTGCTTGCCCTCGTCGAGGAGAGCCTGCTTCTCCTCCGGTGCGGCCTTGCCGACCCGCTTGCCGAGTGCCTTCTGCTCCGAGCGGAGGGTGTCCGCCTCGACGATGGCCGATCGACGCTTCTCGTCCGCGGACAACAGGGTGTCGACGAGGGAAGGATCCTCACCGCGCTTGCGCTGCGAATCACGGACCAGGTCGGGGTCGTCACGCAGGAGCTTCAGGTCGATCACGCCGCATACCTTACTGATCGGGGTGTGCCGTCCGACCACGCGCCGGGATCGCTCAGACAGCGGCGGCGTCGAGCCATTCCGCGGCGGCGTCGGCCGCGTGACGCAGCGCCGATCGCTCGCCGACGTAATCGGCGGCGGCGCCGACGACGGGCACCTTGCTCAACGTGCGCCACAGCTTCGACGGCGACGGGCGGTGCCTGATCTCGGAGACGACCGCGCGCAGCACCTTCGCGGTGGTCCACACACGGCGGACGACCTCCCGCGCGGACCACGGGCGGCCCTGCTGCCCGGTGGTGTCGGGAACGTCGTCGGGGACGCTCTTCTCCAGCGTCGCAGCGTCGGCGTGTGCGACGGCGTCGTCGATGGTGCGCCCGCACAGCACCTCCGCGATCATGCGGGCCTGCGCACGACGGTCGTCGACCCCGTGGACTCGGGCGATCGCGCAGAGGACGAACGTCTGCTGGGTGAACCCGAGGACGTCCTGGATGGGCAACCTGTCGGCGACGGCGCCGAGGACACCCGGGTAGGCGACGAGCACGTTGGTGATCGACCCGACGCGCGTGACCCACCAGTCGTCACGCTCGGCGACGGACATCGCCTGCCACTTCTCGGATCCGGGTGCGGATGCGGCGTTCGTCGCCCACGAGAGCGACGAGGCGGCGGCGTTGACGGCCTTGTCAGCGAAGCTGAGGTCGTCGGCGTCGCTGTCGGCGTCACCGACCTCGACCGGATCGTCGGACGCAGACGACGACGCTCCCCGACCCTTCTCCCCCGTCTCGCCGGGCGACCCGTCGAAGGGGTCGCTGTCGGCGAGGGCATCCAGGACGGGGGAGATGAGTCCCGTCGCCCGGTAGAGGATGCCGAGGAGTTCGGTGTCGGAGAGCGTCGTCATGGGTTGTGTCAGCCGATCACTTGACCGCGGAGCGCAGCTTGAGCGCGGCGGTCAGGACGAACGTGATCACGATGCCGACCGCGACGGCGCCGAGCATCGCGTAGCCGACGTTGATGTCGAGGTCCCACGCGATGAACGACAGGCGCAGGCGCTCGGTGTTCTGAAGGACGAAGGTCACGACCGCGGCGACGAGGACCACGAGCACGACGGCGGCGAGCTTGGCGGTGACGCTGCCCTTGCGGCGACGGGCCGGGGTGCTCTCGGCGGCGGAGTGGCGGGGGGTGGTGGAGATGGTGTCGGTCATGACGGTGTCCTTTCAGGGAAGTTCGGGGGTGGCGGTGCGGCCGGGCAGCGGTACCGCGCAGGTCGCGCCCGGCCGCACTGCCGTGAGCATCAGCTCAGGGCGTCCTTGATGTTCTGTCCGGCCTTCTTCACGCCGGCCTCGCCCTGGTCCTTCTTGCCTTCGGCCTTGAGATCCTTGTTGTCGGTGACGTCACCGGCGACCTCCTTGGCCTTGCCGACCGCGTCCTCGGCGGCGTTCTTCGCCTTGTCGATCGCGTCGCCGGCTGCGTCCTTGGCCTTGTCCACGAAGCTCATCGAAATCGCTCCTTCTCTCTGAACGTCCGGCCCCCTGTGGGCCGGATCGGTTGCGCAGGTGTAGTCGGGCACGCATGCGCTGATTGCACGCGCGACATGCGTGATCTACGTCACCGATCGGCGAGCGGGCATGATGGGTCGCGATGTCCACCGAGAACGAACCTCACGAGGACTCGCACGACGAGACCTCCGGCTCACCCGACACCCGACCCGAGACCTCGCCGACGGCCCCTCGAGGGATCTCCTGGCTGCGATCGCACCCGCTGCGGACCGTCCTGGGCGCCGTGGTGCTCGGCGCGCTCGCCGCCGGTGCCGTCGTCGCCTCCGTGGGCGGGTTCTCCGACGGGGGGACCATCGCGACGTCGGAGATCGGCGCCTCCGAACGCGGACCCGACTCCAACGCCTTCAACCGGTCGGTCCCGGGCACCTGCCTGACCTGGCCCCGCAACGACCCGGGACACCCCACCGCGATCGGATGCGGCGGCGAGCACTACTTCGAGGTCGCCGGCATCGTCGACGCGTCGACCATCACCACCGCGCAGTTCGCCGAGGCACAAGCGTCGGCGACCGCCTCGTCCACCGCACCCACCGCCGGCGGCGCGGCGTCGTCGTCGGCACCCCGGCCGTCGGCCACGTCGTCACCGGCCACGTCGACGTCGCCCGCACCGTCGTCGGGTCCGTCCTCCTCGGTCGCACCGACGGCGCCCGCGTTCGGCGACGACGCCCCCTGGCCGACCACCGCACAGTTCGGCGCCATCCGCGACCAGTTCTGCCCGGGGCAGGTCTCCGGGTACCTGCAGGGGCGGTTCGACCCCGACGGCCGTTTCTCCGTCGGGATGCTGTTCCCGTCGAAACGGCAGTGGGACGCCGGCGAACGCACCCTGCGGTGCGGTCTGCAACTCGCCGACTCGACCGGGACGCTGGTCGGCTTCCTCGGTCGCGTCGCCGACCAGGACCAGTCGCTGCAGTGGCCGGCCGGCACGTGCGTCGGGATCGACCTGCGTACCCGTCAGCCCACCGATCCCGTCGCCTGCGCCGAGCAGCACGCCTTCGAGGTGACCGGCGTGGTCGGGCTGGGTCAGCGGTTCGGGGCGCCCGGCAGCGGGCGCCCGTGGCCGGACGTGGCGACGCAGAACGCGTTCCTGCAGACCACGTGTCCGCAGATCACCGACACCTACCTGGGTGGTCGGCAGAAGTTCACCGACAGCACCCTGAACGTGCAGTGGTCGACGCTGACGAGGGCGAGCTGGGACGCCGGCAGCGGCACCGTCGTCTGTTACGTCGCACTGCCCGACCGCGACGGTTTCGCCACCCTCGTGGGCAGCGCGAAGGCCAACCTGCTGATCAACGGCAAGGTGCCCACCCCCACCTCCGAGGGACCGCCCGGCCGGCTCAACCCGACCCCGGTTCCGCTCCCGCAGGGCATCACGCCCAACCCGACCGAGGTCCCCGCCCCCGTCGGCTGACGGGCGCGGGTGGGTGGCACCGATGGCCGTGTCCACGTCGGACGAGGAGTTCGAGGGGCTCGTCGGCGACGCGCTCGACTCCATCCCGTCGGAGTTGACCGACGCGATGAGCAACGTCGTGATCCTCGTCGAACCGCATCATCCGGACGAGCCGGGTCTGCTCGGGATGTACGAGGGGATCGCGCTGACCCGCCGCGACACCACGTACGGCTTCGCCGTGCCCGACACCATCACCATCTACCGCGAGCCGCTGCTCGCGATGTGCGCCGACCGGGACGAGGTGGTCGACGAGGTCGCGATCACCGTGGTGCACGAGGTAGCCCACCACTTCGGGATCAGCGACGAGTGGTTGCACGACCACGGGTGGGGCTGAGCCCGCCCGAGTCCTGACCTCCGTTCAGCCCATCGGGTCGACGGATGCGGCCGCGGTGGGGCGCACCGGATCCACCCCACCCCAGTGCACGCAGCGCCAGCCGTCGCCGACACGCGCCAGCTCGATGGAGGCGGTGTTCGGCAGACCGTTGTCGTGCGCGAAGCCGCGGTCGACAGCACCGAGGTGCGCCGCGATGAGACGGATCGCCGCGCCGTGACTGACCAGGTAGACGTCGCCGGCGGCGTCGGGGCCGTCGAGGTGACGCTCGGCGAGGAGCTCGACCGCGGGCAGGTACCGCGCGAGCACGTCGTCGAGGGATTCGCTGTCGCCGACGCGACGGGCAGTGTCCCCGTCGAACCAGTCGGCGATGAGGTCGCGGAAGGCCCGCACCGACCGGTCGTCGTTGCGATCCTCCATCGCCGGGCCGACCTGCACCTCGTGGACACCGTCGACGATCTGCGCCTGGACGCCCCACACCGAGCCGATGAGTTCGGCCGTCTCCCGGGCACGTCGCGCGACCGAGCTGTAGAGACCGGCAGGGGTGACACCGGGGTTCTCCAGCCCGAACCGGACCGCCTGACGCGCACCGAAATCGGTGAGGCCGGCACCCGGCGGACGGGTGTCGAGGCGGGCCATCACGTTCGACGTCGTCTGGCCGTGCCGGATGAGGTGCAGGCTGCCCATCAGCGGTCTCCGCGGCGCAGTCGGTCGACCCAGTCCAGCGACGGGCCGATGTCGGGTGGGGGTTCGCCGACGCCGCGATCCGCGGGCCACGAACCGAGGAAGGTCACGCCTCCGTGCGCGTGCAGGCCGGCCAGCGCCTGACCCACCGGCGCGTCGTCGAGATGACCGGTCGCGTCGAGGAAGAACCAGTACCCGGGTGCGGTCCGACGGGGGCGTGACTGGATGCGGGTGAGGTCGATGTCGCGGTCGGCGAACTCCCGCATCGCGCGCATCAACGAGCCCGGGACGTCCGGGAGGTCGAGGACCACGGCGGTGCGGTCGCGGCCGGTGCGCGCCGGGACGGGTGCGGGGCGCGAGACCAGGACGAAGCGCGTGGTGGCGTCGGCGGCGTCGGCGACGTCCTCCGCCAGCGGCGTCAGCCCATGGGCGCGCGCGGCCAGCGGTGTGGTCAGCGCGGCGTCGGCGGCACCGGCGGCGACGTCGGCCGCTGCGGCGGCGTTCGACGACGCGGGCACCACCGTGGCCGACGGGAAGAGCCGTTCGATGCTGTCGCGGGTCTGTCCGGCAGCCACCGGGTACGCGGCGATGGTGGCGACGTCCCCGGGCGCGCGATCGCCCAGGGCCGCGACGGTGAAGGCGATGTCGATGACGACCTCGGCGACGATCTGCACGGGGTCACCGCAGGCGAGCGCGTCCATGGTCGCCGGGACCGATCCCTCCACCGAACTCTCCATCGGGACGCACCCGAACAGCGCGGCCCCGGTCCGCACCGCCTCGATCACCGCGCGCGGGTTGGGCTCGGCGAGGCGGTCCGGATCGGCCGGGACGTCGACACCGGCCACACCCGGGACCACGTTCTGCAGGAGTCGGTCGAGTGCCATCTCGGTGAAGGTCCCGGCGGGACCGAAATACGCGACTGCGGGCACCCGCTCAGCGTAGATCACCGGTTGTCGCGGTCCCCCGGGAGCGTTTAGGTTAGCCTTACCTGAACCACCCGGGCGACGACCCACCGAGCACCGAGGACACGCGATGACCCAGGCACTGACCTCCACACCGAGTGACGCGGAATCGATCAAGACCGCCTGCATGCGGGTGCAGACCGCCGTGGTCGCCGTCGAGGGCGGCGAGCCGACGCCGGTCTCGATGGTCCATCTCTTCGACGAGCAGGCGTTCGTCCTGATCCCCTCGCGCAGCGCCGCGGCCGACGCGCTCGTCGACGACCCCGACGGCGTCACCGCGATGATCGAGGTCACCGACTGCGCGCCCATCGAGGTCCGCGAGCCGGTCCGCGCGCTGGTCTGGCTCAACGGCGTGCTGCACCCGGTGCCGGGTGATCTCGAGCGGGAGCTGGCCCTGGAGATCGCCGCCGAGCATCCCGCCGACGATCTCCTCGACCTCGGACACGGGTTCTCCCTCGCGCGCCTCGTCGTCTCCGGCGCGGTCATCGCGACTGCGGCGGGCGCAGCGGCCGTCGACGCCGGCGAGTTGTCCCGCGCGGTGCCCGACCCGTTCTGGGAGCACGAGCCGGACTGGATCGCCCATCTGGACTCCGAGCACTCCGACGTCGTCGTCGGGCTCGCGCGGCGACTGCCCGCCGACCTGCAGGACGGACGGGTCCGACCGCTGGGGATCGATCGCTACGGCATCCGCTTCCGGGTCGAGCGCAGCGACGGCGACGTCGACACCCGGTTGTCGTTCCCTCGCCCCGTGCAGGACGTCATGGAACTGTCGCGGGCGTTGCGATCGCTCGCCGGGTGTCCGTTCCCGCACGGCGGCTGATCCCGGCTCGTCCCGGGTGATGTCGCCGCGTCGCTAGTCTCGGCCGGGTGATCAGACCCGGTCTGCGCGCGATCCTCACCCCGGCGCGCCCCACGGACATCGCCGTGGTCACCGATCCCGCACGGCGGCGGGCGATCGGTGTCGAGCTGACGATCGTCGTCGTGCTGACGTTCGGGATGTCGGCGGCGTCGTCGATCCTCTCGCTGATCGAGGCGGAGGTCCGGTCGGGCGGCATCGCACGGACCACCGTCGCGCTGAACGCGTCGTCGTCGTCCGTCGACTGGATCGATCTGGCCCGACAGCTGCTGTCGGTGACGCGGCTGTTCGCGATCGCCGCGTTGGCGATCTACCTGCTCTACCGCAGCGGGGTGGCGCTGGCGCGGGTCGGTGTCACACGTCGACCCGGCGGGCGTGACCTCCTCTGGGGCGCGGCCCTCGCCGCGGTGATCGGACTGCCCGGTCTCGGCCTCTACGTCATCGCCCGGGAACTCGGGCTCAACGCGCAGGTGCTGCCGAGTGACCTCACGGACACGTGGTGGAGGCTGCCCGTCCTCGTGGTCTCCGCGGTGGCCAACTCCGCCGCAGAGGAGTTCCTGGTGGTCGCCTACCTGATCACCCGCCTCCGCCAGCTCGGGTGGGGCGAGAACCGATCGCTGCTGGCGTCGGCGCTGCTCCGCGGCAGCTATCACCTCTACCAGGGGTTCGGCGGCGGCGTCGGCAACGTGGCGATGGGTCTCGTCTACGGCCGGTTCCACCAACGGACCTCGAGGACGTGGCCGCTCGTCGTCGGTCACGCGCTCATCGACTCGGTCGCGTTCGTCGGCTACGCACTCCTGCGCGACCACCTGAGCTGGCTGCACTGACCCCTCACCGCAGACTGTCTCCGTACAGTCAGACCCGTGAGTGAGCAGGACGGACCCTTCATCCGGCGTCCCCGTGGGCCCCAGGGCCCCGCGGGCGGCCCGGATCGTCGCGGACCGTCCGCCCGACCCGGCGTCCCCGGATACGCACCGCCGCAGCAGCCCGAGCCGTACCGATCGAGCCCTCCCCCGCGTCGGCCCGGCCCCCCGCCTCCCCCGATCGGCCGGCCGTCGGGCGGTGGCCCCGGCGGGTTCCGGCCGGACCCGCGTCTCGACGAGCTCCGACGATCCCGCTCCGGAGGGGCTCCACCGCCTCCCCCACCACGACGCCCCGACGGCCGCGGCACTCGGACCGCACCGCCTCCCCAGCCCGCACCCCCGCGACGGCGCCGACGGCGGTTGCCCATCGGCCGGAGCGTCCTCGTGCTGCTGCTCGTCCTCGTCGTGGGCGCCGCCGGGCTCACGTTCTACTACGACTCGAAGCTGAACCGGACCGACGCGATCGCCGCCTACGCCGGACGTCCCGCCGACACACCGGGCACCAACTGGGTACTGGTCGGCTCGGATTCCCGACAGGGGCTGTCGAGCGAGCAGAAGCAGGAACTGGCCACCGGCGACAGCGACGGCGCCCGTACCGACACGATCATGCTGGTGCACATCCCCGAGAGCGGGAAGGCGATGATCGTCAGCATCCCCCGCGACCTGTACGTGCCCATCCCCGGCTACGGCGACCACAAGATCAACGCCGCCTTCAGTTTCGGGAAGGCTCCGCTGCTGGTGCAGACGCTCGAGACGGTCAGCCGGATCCACATCGACCACTACGCCGAGATCGGGTTCGGGGGGTTCGACTCCCTCGTCGACTCCGTCGGCGGGGTGAACATCTGCCTCGACCAACCCCTGCGTGACCCCAAGGCAGGCCTGAACCTGCGCGCCGGGTGCCAGGATCTGAACGGCCAACAGGCGCTCGGGTTGGTGCGCACCCGCGCGTTCCCGAACGCCGACCTGCAGCGCGTGGTGAACCAGCGCAAGTTCCTCAGCGCCCTGATGGCGAAGGCCGCGTCACCGTCGACGCTGCTGAACCCGTTCCGGCTCTTCCCCTTCGCCAACGGTGCGGTCGACACGCTCACCGTGGACAACGACACCCACATCTGGGACATCGCACGCCTCGGCTGGGCGCTGCGGGGTGGGCCGGTCACCACGACCGTACCCACCGGTGGACCGGAATCCACCGGCGACGGGGACGCACTCTCCGTGGGGGACAACACGACCCAGTTCTTCGAGCTGCTCGCCCGGGATCAGACCGTCCCCGCCGACCTGCTGCAGGACACCGGCAGCGTCATCGGCTGAGGCGGCCCGGCTGCGCCCCAGGCGGCAGACGCTCCACTTCCGGTGCAGACGCTCCGGTTCCAGGGTTTCCGCTCCATTTGCCGAAGGACGCTCCGCCTGCAGGCGGAGCGTCCTCGCACAAGTGGAGCGTCCGCGCCGGCGCGCCCTGTAAGTGGAGCGTCAGCCCCAGAAGTGGAGCGGCTCAGCGCAGGGTGACCTGGCGACCGCGGATGCCGTCGCGCGAACGACGTTGCGCCGCGGTGAGATCGCCCGTCTCGGCCAGCGCGGCGGAGAGGTCGGCCTCGAACCGTGCGCAGGGCTCGATCCACTCGTCGGGGTGCATCTCGTTGTCGAGGTCGAACACGGGCACCAGCAGCCCGTGCGTGCGGAAGGAGCCGGCGAACCGGGATCCCTCACCCAGGGTGAGCTTGTCGGCGGCGTGCAGACGTGCCAGGGCGGTCATCAGATCGTCCTCGGACTCCGGTCGCACCCACCGCACGTGAGCACGCTCGCCCGCGTCGACCCACCAGGGGGCACCGCCGAGGTCACCGCTGATCCGCGCGGTCGGCAGGATCGACTCCGACGCCTGCTCCACCATCGCGGCGATGTCGGGCGAGACGTCCTGCTCGGGGGAGAACCACCAGCCGAAGTCCTCGTGCAGCGTGATGTCGAGGGTGGCGTCGGCACCGAGCACGTCCACGAGATCCGGGGCGTCCTCGTCGGCGAGAGGCGCGTAGGGCTCGCCGGCCTCCGCCGACGACGCCCAGAGGAGCGCACCGGCCAGTTCGGCGGTCACGTCGGCCGGCTCGAACTCGGTCTGCAGACCGACGAGGCCCTCGACACCGGTGTCGCCGGCGTCGCGCGTCAGCGCCTGTACCGCGCCCGGGAGGATCGTGGCCAGCGACACCGCGTTGGTCCCGACGCCCTCGCCGCGGGGCGTGACCGCCACGGTCGCCGACGCCACGAACGCGCGCAGCGCCACCAGGTCACATTCCGCGGAGAGTCCCGCGAACGGCCGGGCCGGTGCCGATGCCGCGGCGGCCTGCCGCGCCTTGCGTGCCGCGACCCGCTCGGCCCGATTGCTCCCCGGCCGGGGTCCGCTGCCCCGCTTGCTCTTCTTCGCCATCCGTCGAACGGTAGTGGCCGCGCCGCGGCCTAGGTGCCCCGGCCCCGACGGGTGGGTTCGAGCCACTGCCGGATGCGCGCGGGGTGGTTCGTGGCGAGGAAGTCGACGCCGATGCGCGCGCAGTGGGTGACGTCGGCGTACTCGTCGACGGTCCAGCAGTAGGTGGCACGCCCGGACGCCGCGGCCCGGTCGACGGCCTCCGGGTGGTCGCGCAGCGTCATGATCGACGGCCCGATGCCCGTGGCGCCGACGGCGGTCGCCGCGCTGCCGCCCAGGATCCGCGCGGTGTCGCCGAGCAGGATCGTCGGGAGCATGGGTGCGTTGCGCCGCACCCGCCACACCGCGCCCGCAGAGAACGAGATGACCGCAGCGCGGCTGTGATCCGCCGACGGCGGCGACGCGACACCGAAGCGGTGCAGCTCGGCCAACAGCAGCTGCTCGACGAGACCGCCGAATCGCACCGGGTGCTTGGTCTCGATGAACAGGCGCACGGGTTGCTCGTGATCCAGCGTGAGGGTGAGCAGCTCCGCCAGGGTCAGCACCGACTGCGGGCGTCCCCAGGCGTGCCAGCTGCCGAAGTCGAGCTCCTGCAGCTCGGCCAACGACATCTCGCTGACCACCCCGGACCCCGAGGACGTGCGGTCGACGGTGCGGTCGTGGACGCAGACGAGTTGGTGGTCGCTGGTGAGCCGGACGTCGCACTCGAGCCCTTCTGCACCCTGCGCGATGGCCAGCTCATAGGCGGCCAGGGTGTGTTCCGGACGCTCGGCGGACGCCCCGCGGTGGGCGATGACGGCCGGGCGGTGCGGGCGGCGGATCGGCAGCGGACCGGTCATCAGACGGCCAGCCAGCGGGTGGTGGGTGCGCGATCGGCCGACGGGTCGAACGCGCGGTAGAGCAGCCAGGCGGTCCCGATCGCGAAGGCCGCTCCCGCGAGGTCGGTGAGGAGGGTGAGCAGGACCGCGTTGGCGCCCCACTGGATGGAGTCCGCACCGAAACGGACGGCGAGGGTGACGACGGCGAGCGCGTTGAGCACCACCCACGACGCCCACCAGCCCCGCAGGATCGCGGTGACCCGGTCGGCGGGGAGGTGGTGGCCGCAGCGGACGAGCTCATGCATGAGCACCGGGGCGCCGACGACGTTGACGAGCGGGACGAGGCAGCCGACGGCGATCTGCCACCGTGGGCGCGGGTCGACGCGGTCGATCGCGCGGTACGCGCGGCGGCGGTGCGTGACCATCCACGCCCAGAACGTCGCGGCGCACACGACCATCCCGACGACGGAGACCCAGCCGACCGCCTGCGAGATCGCATACGCCCACGTCGCCATCGCGCGGCTGATCGGTTCGTCGCGGTTGACGACGAGCAGCCCGTAGATCCACGCCTGCGACGCAGCGGCGACGACGAGCGTGATGCCCAGGGTGAGCAGCGACGCCTGCATCGACTCCGCCGCACGCTCGGTCCGGCCCGGACGCGGCGTCTCCGGCGGGCTGACCACGTCGTGCAGTCCCCAGCGTGGGATCTGGGTGTAGCGGGGGGTCGGGGTGGGCGGCGGCCGACGGCGGGCGGGCGGGCCGGGGCGCGCCTCGGGTGGCCTGCGGGCGACCCAGCGGAGTTGCCTGCGCGGACGGGGCGGCGGACCGGGTCGCACCGCGGACCGGACAGCCGCGGCCGGCGGGAGGGGCGGGATCTCGGCGAGGCTCGTCAGCACCGACAGCGGTCCGTGGCACCGGGGGCACTGCGACCGACGCGGATCGTGCGGGGCCTGGATGCGGCAGCGGGGGCAGAAATCGATCACCCGTCGTCGCCGTCCCGCGTCACGGCGATCCCCGTCGAACTGCCCACGCCTCCCATGGTGTCACGTCTCGCGGGCCCTCGGCCGGGCCCGAGCGTCTTCGCGATCGGGAACGCGTGATGTGCGCTGGGTCACGAAACCACCGGGTTTCGGGCCTGTTGTCCACAGTTTCCACAGCCTCATCCACAGGTTGAGGGTCGATTCGCGGGTCTCGTGCCAGCCGTTCCCCGGTTGCCTGTGGATTGTCTGAGAGGGCGACCGAGGTTGTTCACACCCTCGGGAGGCGTTCCGCTCAGCTCCCGAACGACATCCACCGGGCTCGTCGGCCCACCGCGTCCAGGGTCCCCGTCACCGCGGCGTCGACGACGCCGGACATCTCGACGCCGCCGCCGGTGAGACGGGCGATCAACGGCTTCGGCGGGGCGATCACGTCGATGTCGGCGTCGGGATACCGCTCGGCGATGACCGATCGCAGGACACCGACCGCGTCGGCGAGGCCCACGTCGACGGCCCTCCGTCCGACCCACACGTCCCCCGAGAAGAGCTCGCTGTCGTCGCCGTGCAGTTTGGTCCCCCGCCGTTGCCGGACCCACGCGATGAACGCCTCGTGGAGGTCGGACTGGAGTGCCTCGAGCCAGGCGACGTCCTCGGGGTCCTCGGGGCGGAACGTGTCGAGTCGTGCCTTGTTGCTGCCCGCGGTGTGGATGCGGCGTTCGAGCCCGGCGCGGGCGAGCAGGTCGACGGCGCCGAACCCGCTCGTCACGACGCCGATCGAGCCGACGACCGATGTCCGCGCGGCGAAGATCTCGTCGGCCGCGCAGGCGATCCAGTACCCGCCGGACGCCGCGACGTCCTCGCAGAAGGCGAGCACCCGGACGCCGTTCTCCGACGCGAGCTGGCGAATGCGCTCGGCGATGTACTCCGACTGTGCCGGGGAGCCGCCGGGTGAGTTGATGACCAGGACGACGGCCTTGAGGCGGTCACCGGTGAAGGCCCGCTCGAGGGTCTTCTCCACCCCGTCCGCGGTGAGGCCGCCGCGGCCGAGACCGACGGTGCCGATGTGGCCCTCGAGCCGCACCACCGCGACCCGCTCGGGGCCGGCGCCGGTGAGTCGGGCGAGGACGCGATGCAGCGGGCCGCGCTGACGTGGTGTGGTCACCGGCTCAACTGTAGGGGGATGCTGGGGGCATGGAGACGTGCATTTTCACCGAGCCGCAGCAGGGTGCCACCTACGACGACCTGCTGCGCGTCGCGCAGACCGCCGAGGCGGGCGGGTTCACCGGCTTCTTCCGGTCCGACCACTACCTCGCGATGAGCGGCGACGGGGGCGTCGGCCCCTCCGACGCGTGGATCACGCTGGCCGGGCTGGCCCGCGACACCAGCCGGGTCCGCCTGGGCACCCTGGTCACCTCGGCGACGTTCCGTCTTCCCGGCCCCACGGCCATCGCGGTCGCCGGCGTCGACGCGATGTCGGGTGGGCGCGTCGAGTTCGGCATCGGCGCCGGATGGTTCGAGTCCGAGCACACCGCGTACGGCATCCCGTTCCCGTCGCTGGGCGAGCGGTTCGACAAGTTCGAGGAGTACCTGGCGGTCGTCACCGGGCTGTGGTCGACGCCCGAGGGGGACCGGTTCGCGTTCGACGGTGCGCACTTCCAGGTCGCCGACTCCCCCGCCCTGCCCAAGCCGGCACAGCATCCCGGGCCGCCGATCATCATCGGCGGGGGCGGCAAGAAGAGGACCCCCGCGCTGGCGGCGCGCTACGCGGCGGAGTTCAACACCCCCTTCCTCACCCCGGACGACGCCGCGCCGGTCCTGCGTCGGGTGGTCGAGGTCGCCGACGCCGCCGATCGGTCGACACCGCTGCGGCTCTCGGCCGCCCACGTCCTCGTCTGCGGACGCGACGACGCGGAGGTGGCCCGCCGCGCGGACGCGATCGGCCGCGACGTCGAGGAGGTCCGGGCCACCGGGTTCGCCGGCACCCCCGAGCAGATCGTCGACACCATCGGACGATTCGCCGATCTCGGCGTCTCCCGCGTCTACTTCCAGACCCTCGATCTCACCGACCTCGACCACGTCGAGCTCGTCGCCGCGGAGGTCCTGCCCCGACTGGACGGCCCCGTGCCAGACTGACGGACGTGTCCGACCCCACACCCGCCGACACCGTCCTGCCCGACGTGCGCGCCGTGTCGTCCGACGAGTTCCGGACGGCCGTCGAGGTGGCCGCGCGCACGACGTTCACCGCGGTACTCGTCGCGGAGTCCGGTGCGGCGGTACCGACCTGTCCGCAGTGGTCGGTGCGCCAGCTCACCGCGCACCTGGGGATGGTGCACCGCTGGGCGCGCGCGCAGCTCGTCGGCGGCGAGGCACCGTTCGCGGACGAGGCCGCCGTGTTGTCGCAGGTGCGTGTGCCCGACCTGCCGGCGTGGTTGCTCGACGGCGCCGACGCTCTCGTCGCCGTACTGCGTGACGCCCCGGCCGACCTCGACGCGTGGGTGTTCATGGACACCGATCGCACGCCGGTGGAGTTCTGGCACCGACGTCAGGCTAGCGAGACCGTCGTCCACGCGGTCGACGCGATGGCGGTCGCCCGCGGATCGGTGCCGACGGCGGCCGAGGTCACCGCTGCGCTCGACGGTGTGCTGACGCCGGCGTTCGCCGTCGACGGTCTCGACGAGTTGCTCGTGCGGTTCTCGACCCGCGGCCGATCGAAGCTGTGGGACGGGTCGCCGTTGAGCATCGTCGTGGCCGCCGACGACGTGGACGCCGCGTGGACCCTGGCGGTCACCGAGGAGGCGCTGACGGTGACCCCCGGTGCGGCCGACGACGCCGACGCACGCTGGACGGGCACCGCGGCCCAGCTCTACCTCGGCCTGTGGAACCGCGGCGAGGAGGTCACCGTCGACGGCGACCCCGAGACCCTGCACCGATGGCGAGCCCGGCAGCGGGTCCGCTGGTGACGAGCGCGCCGGTCCAGATCCGCTGGCTCAGCGCCGTCTTCGACTTCCCCGCCGACGAGTTCGGCGACGAGGTGACCTTCTGGCGCGCGATCGCGGGGAGCACCGTGTCGCCGCCGCGCGGGGACCGGCGGCAGTTCGCGTCGTTGGAACCGTTCACCGGCGACCCCCACCTACGGGTCCAGCGCGTCGAGACCGGTGTGGGCGGAGTCCATCTCGATCTCCACGTCGACGACGTCGAGGCCGGCGCGGCCGCTGCCGCCGCCTGGGGCGCGACCGTCGGTGAGTCGACCCCCGACGGCATCACCGTGACCTCCCCGTCCGGGTTCACGATCGGCATCGTCCCGTGGAACGGCGAGCACGAGCGGTCCCGGCCGATCCGCTGGCCCGGGGACACGATCAGCATCATCGATCAGATCTGCGTCGACGTGCCGGCCCGTCGCTTCGACGACGAGTGCGCCTTCTTCAGCGGCATCACCGGGTGGGCGCTGGAACCCGCGTCCCGGCCCGAGTTCCGTGCGCTGGAGCGCCCGGACGAGATGCCGATCCGGATCCTGTTGCAGCGGTTGACCTCCGGCTCGGTCAGCGCGCACGTCGACCTCGCGAGCACACACCCGGCCGACGAGGTGTCGCGACACGAGGACTGGGGCGCCGAGGTCGTCGCGCACCACGGCAACTGGACGGTCATGGCCGACCCGACCGGCCGGCCCTACTGCATCACCGCGAGGAACCCCCGGACCGGTCGCCTCCCCGGGACGGACTGACTCCCACCGGATCCGACGCACTTCTTCCCGCTGAACGGGAACAACTGCGTCGGATCACCCGACTACCGGCCGGCTATGACGTCCTGACGTCCCTGTCGCAGGAACTCGGTCAGGGCGTCGCACTCGTCGGACAGGTCGCGCGTCCGTGACCGCGGCACCGACCTGAGCAGGTCCGCCGTCACCCGGCCGTCTGGGCCCACAGACCAGGTGCCGACGACCCGCCCGTCCACCAGGACCATTCCCGGGACCTGTCCGTTCGGGGTCTGCAGGGCGGCGAACACGTCCTCGTCGAGGACGCGTCGTCGGTCGGCGTTCGCGGTCACGACATGGTCGAACGGGGCGAGCAGACGGACGGGGAAGTCGCCGGCGTCGGACCGGTCGAGCCCGTCGAGATCGAACAGCTCGACCCCGTCCGGACCGGGCAGCTTCTCGATCTCCCAGTCGGAGTCCATCGCGTCGAGAAGCGGCCGCAGTCGCGTCAGTCCCGACCACGTCTGGATCGCCGCGAGACTCGCGGGCCCGAAACCCCGCAGGTACAGGCGGATCAGGTCCTTGCGTGCCTCGTCCCCGGTCACCGCGGGTTCACCCGGCCCGATCCAGTCGTCGAGGAGCGCGTAGGTGGGAGCACCCGAACCGGTGAACAGCCCACGGGGTGGCACCTGGACGAGCGGGAGCGCGCAGCGGGCGATCGTCGTCAGCGTGCCGGCGTTCTCGCCGGGGAACCGTTCGGTCAGCGCCGATCCCAGTTCCGCGCCGCCGATCACCGCCCCCGACAGCAGTTCCCGCGCCGCGGCGACGACGTCGTCGGCCCCGGCCGACACCAGCTTCCTCACGTGCGGCCGCGCGGCCGCGTCGAGCGTCGGTTGCGCCAGTGCCCGGATCCACCGCGCGTCCTCGCCGTCGGTGAGCATGACCGTGCCCCGCAGCGTCGCCATGCGCACGACGGTCCGATCGGTCAGCAAGGCGTCGAGGTCAGCCGGGTCGAACCCGTCGATCCGGGCGGCCAACGCCGGGAACGGCGCTCGGGGGTCCTGCGACTGCACGCCCACGCACCGGTCCAGCACCTCGATGACGTCCTCGTCCACCCGCCCGAGCAGGTGCTGGCGCTCCAGCAGCGTCGAGGTCCAGACGCGGTCGGTGATCTCCTGCGGCATGGCCGTCAGCCGCCGCCGACGGACCGCGCCTCGGCGATCTCCCCGAAGGTGGCCGACCGCCCGTCCGATCGGGCGGCGCCGTCGTCACCGGTTCGCTTGTCCACCAGGATCACCTGTCCGATGAACGGCTCCACGATGCCGGCCATCCGGATCGGCGCGGCGATGATGAGCTGGAAACCGAACTGCTCGAACGCCCGCAGCGACTGCGAGCTGAACGTCTCGTCCGATTTCGAGAACGCCTCGTCGAGCATGAGCGGCGCGAACCCGGGCCGGTGGTCGTCCGGTGTGCCCAGCGAGAAGCTCAGCGCCGCAGCGAGACAGAACGCCACGAGCTTCTCCTGCTCGCCACCGGAGTTGGTGGCCGTGTTGCGGTAGGTGTGCACCGGCGGGGCGTCCGGAGCGGCGTCGCGGGCCATCTCCTTGCCGTAGAAGAAGAAACTCGCACGGACGTCGAGCACGTTGTCACACCAGCGCCGGCCCTCGGCGTCGGTCGCCGTCAGCCGCGTGACCAGGTTCTTGATCCGGTAGAACTGCCGCGCGAGCACCGCCGAGTCCCCACCACGCGCGGCCGGCGCGTCGGCGATCATCGCGTCCACGATGCGCGCGAACTCCGCGGCCTCGTCGGTCGGTGTGTGGTGGACGGCGATCTGCAGGTAGGTACCGGTGTTGAAGTCGACCCGCTGCAGACCGGCGTTCACCTCGCCGATGCCGCGACGGATCCGCTTCGCCGTGTCGCCGATCTCCTTGTACAGGTTCGACACCGAGTGCGAGATGTCGGTGGTGATCAGCCGCCGGAACCGCTCCCGGGTCGACGCGAGGCCATGTTCGACGAGGCCGGCGTGCATGGCGACGAGGTCGTCGGCGCTGCGGATGTCGGCGGTCACGTCGGTCCCGGCCGACGGCCATTCGCGCAGGAACGCCTCCGCCGCCCGCACGATGCGGTGTTCGGCGTTGTCCCGTTCGGCGTCGGCCTCGGCCTGTACCGACTCGAGCGCGTTGCGCAGGTCGGAGCGCACCTCGCCGTAGGTCTCCAACGACAGCGTCTTCCCGCCGGCGGTGAGGGTCTGCTCCAGCACGCCCGTCAGGTACTCGCGGTCGTCGTCGGTGAGGGCGTCGGTCTCGTCGCTGTTCTCCAGCTCGGCGAGCCACCGGTCCCAGTCGGATCCGATGTGGCGCAACTGATCGTTGATGGCGCCGACGCGGGCGACGGCCTCCCGCCAGTCGGCGCGGGCGACGTCGACCTGTTCCTCCAGGTCCGCGAGGTCCACCCGGTTCTCGCGGACCGCGTCGATGCGACGGCTGAGCTCGTCGGCGTCGCGCTGTGCCGACCACCAGTTCAGCTCGGCCCAGGACCCGTAGGCGGACAACGCTTCCGCGGCCTTCGCGCGGTCACGGTTCTCGTCGAGGAGGTCGCGCATGTCGGCCGACGCCTGCCGTGCCTCCTCGAATCGCGCGGCGAGCCCGACGAGCGCCTGCTGCAGCGCACCGCGCTTGCCGTCGGTGTTGGTGCCGAGGATCCAGTGGGTCCTGTCGTCCACCCGACGCCGGTCGTCCTTGCGGAACCGGTCCCGACCGGCCTTCACCAGGCCCGCGGGTGTGACGGCGAGGTCGTGGTCGTCGAGATCGACCGGCGAGTCCACGCACACGTGGTCGGCGGTCCGGGCCAGGACGCCGGTCAGCCATCCCGCTGCCGGGTGGGTGTGATCAACCCGGAGGAGCGCGGCTAGTGTCCCCGCGCTCGGCGCCACCGGATCGGCGTCGCCGGTGTAGGTGCGGTACTCCAGCACCCCGCCGAGGTTGGTCCGGTCGACGAAGGCGGTCACCCGTGCGCGGTGCTCGTGGGGGACCAGCAGCGTCAACCCGAGCCCTCGCAGGACCCGTTCCGCCGCCCCCGCCCACCGATCCCGGTGCTCCGGCGCGACCTCCATCAGCTCCGCCGCGTAGGGGAGGTCGGCAGGGGCGAGGCCGGTGCCCGTCGCGATCGCGTCCCGCTGCGCCAACGCACCCGCCGGCAGCAGCGACCGCCGTGCGGTCAGGGTGGTGAGCTCGTCGACGACGGCATCGTGGTCACGCCGCGCGTCGGACTCGGCGGTGAACACCGCATGCGCCCGGGACGCGAGGGATTCCGCGGCCTCGGTGGCGGCACGGCCCAGCGACGGGGCGCGATCGCGCAGGGCCGCGAACTCGTCTGCCGTGGTGGGCGTCTGCTCCCCCAGCCGACCGACGATCGCGGCGTAGCGCTCGTACGCCCGGTTGCGCGCGGTCACCTGCTGCTCGAACGCCTTCAGCTCGGACTCGAGCGTCGTGAGCTCGCCCTTGTCGACGGTCAGCTGGTCCCGCAGGGACGTGTGTCGCGCCTCGCGGTCGTCGGCGACGTTCTCCCAGTGGGCCACCTCGTTGTCGAGTGCGGTGCGCTGGTCCTCGATACCGTCGAGCTTGGCGCGCAGCAGGACCGCGCGGTGCTCGCGCATGAACGCCCGCATCGGCGGTCCGAGGAGTTCGCCGGCACGCGTCGTCGACCGTTCCGCGCCGCGGTAGGCCTCCCACGCGTCGGGGATGGGGCGCAGCACCTTCTCCTGCGCGTGCGCGCGGGCAGCCGCCTGATACGCCTCGTCGAGCTGGGTGAAGTTCTCGATGAGACGCTGTGCCTTGGAGTACGTGTCGGGCCGGTCGAGCATGTAGGTGCGGATGAACAGGTTGAGGTCGCCGACGTTCTTCATCGCCTTGGCCTTGCCCATCAGCGACAGCGCCGCCGAGGACGCCCCGATGCCCACCCGACGGCGCAGGGCGTCGGAATACGCGCTCTGTACGTCGAAGCAGGCCACGTCGGGATGCGACGCGCGATAGGAGCGGATGTCGAATCCACCTGCGGCCCAGTCGTTCAGGTCCAGCAGATCCATCTCACCGGTGTGCAGCTGGTACCACGATCGCAGGCTGGCGCCGTCGTTTCCCGACCCCGGGAACCACTTGATCGCCACCGCGGTCGTGACGGACCCGGCGCCGTTGTCGTAGGTGGCGGCGATGGCCGACCACGTCGCCCCCGCCCCGCGGAGGTACTGCACCTGCGACTGGCTGTACTCGTCGTCGTTCTCGGCCCAGGCGCCGCGGACGTAGTCGGCCATGGACCGGGCGGCGCGCTTGGCGCCCTTCGCGGTGAGATCCGCCGAGGCGTTGAAACCCTGGTCGTAGGTGGGCAGCAGCACCACCGAATGGCCGTCCATGAGCGACGACTTGCCCGACCCGGACGGCCCGGTCAGCAGCACACCCCGCTCGTCGATCGGGAAGTCCTTGTAGCCGTGGAACGTCCCCCAGTTGACCAGCTGGATCCGGGTCAGTCGGAACTGTCCGATGGCCACGGTCCGTCGCGTCGACGTCTGGTGGTCCGCCCGTGTCGGGGCGTCGAGTGTGTCGGTCATCGCTCGCCTCCGTCGGTGGTGTCGCCTGCGGTCTCGACATCACCGGCGGTCTCGGGATCGAGGTCGGTGATGTCGGGACCGTCGCCGGACAGGCGCCGGTAGGCCTGCGTGTACGACTCGATGGTCTCGGGTGTCAGCAGCGCCGCGATGACGCCGTGCACGACGTAGCGGTCGGTGCCGGGGATAGCGCGGATGATCTTGCGGTTCTCCAGGACGTTGATGGCGGCGTCGATCCGACGCGCGAACCCGGCCTCGTCGGTGTCGCGGACGGGCTTGTAGGTCATCAGGTGGTCCACCATCTCGGCGCGGTCGACGGTGGCCGTCTCGTCCACGCTCGTCAGGTACTTCTGACGCAGGAACAACGTGAGGACCGACGCCGCCAGGGTGAGGGTGGAGGACCGCAGGATGGTCCGCTGGCGGGGGTCGGCGTCGGCGACCTGGCGGGTGAAGGCGTAACGCCGCTCCACGTCGAGTTCGAGGACGAGGTTCAGCTCCGACAACCGCGACCGGATGACGGTCTCGTTGGCCTCGATGGCCCGCCAGTTCCGCGACCGCCCGCTGACGTGTGCCGCCGAGATCAGTTCCTGGAGTGCGTAACACACCGCCGCGGGCAGTTCGGAGGTGTCACCGTCGAACCGGGGCTGCACGGGACCCGAGGTGTCCTCGCCCACCGGGTCCGACCCGTCGAACGAGAAGTGCGACAGGTCCACCGACGGCGTCGCGTCGGCCTCCGGCGCATCGACGAAGAGATCGTCCCCCTCCATCACGGCCCCGTCGGTCACGCCGCCCTCGGTCACACCGTCTGTCTCGTCCGTGGTCATGACACTCCCTGCGATCCGAGGTCGTCGAGAAGATGGGTGGCGGTCGGTGTGGCCGACGCCGGGGCGTCGATGACCTCACGGAATCGCATGACGGGCACGGCGATCGACCGCAGGCCCCGTGCGGTGTGCGCATCGACGACGATGCGATCCCCCTCCGGCCCCACGCTGCCGTGCCGCTGCGCGAGCGACCACACCCCGACGACGTCACCGACGCGGGGCGTGTCGAGCTGGGCGAGGACCGCGGCGAGGTCGGCCTCTCCGGAGCCGACCGCACGGTTCACCGCGTCGGTGAGGTGGTGCCAGTCGATGGTCTCGCTGCCGACGAGGGCCGCGGGGTCGATGTCGATCTCGCCGACGGTGGCGGCGACGTCGTCGGGCAGGTCCACGACGCCGTCGTGCAGCGAGAGCGCCCCGACCGAGTTCGCGTCGACCACGGCGATGGGCAGTGTGACCCCGATATCCTTGCCGGCCGAGACGGTCTCGAACGCAGCGGCCGCCGCCTTCTGCGCCTCGACGAGCTGCTCGCGCAGCGCCCGGTGGTCGAGGAAGTCGCCACCTTTGACGAACGTGTTGATGCGTCGGTACACCTGGCCGCGGATCTCGTCGACGCGCTGCACCTCGTCCCACATGCGGTCGATGAACCGCGCCAAGGTCTGCGCCTGATCCCGCGGCAGGTCCGGCAGTCCGGCGAGGATCGCATCGATGTGGCCCTCGAGCGCGTCGCGGAGTCGATGGTCGGAGACGAGCGTGTAGAACGCGTCGAAGGCGCTGCCCTCCGGTGAGCGGGCCAACTCGTCGTGACCGTCGAACATGCGGTTGAGCGCATCGGCGTAGGCCCCCGCACGGTCGTCGAGGCCACTCGTCAGCAGCGTCCGGGAGTTCTCCCGCAACTTCTCGCCGTAGCCGATGATGTCGGCGGGCATGCGCTCGGCGAGCGAGGTCACCATCCTGATGTCGTCCCGGATGCCGCGGTCGTCGACGACGGGCACGGCGCCGGCGACGAGCTCCGCCCGGCGCGCCGTCAGCTCGGCGATCTTCGCGTCGAGGTCACGCAGGTGCTCCGAGGGGTCGGGGTTGATCGCCACCGCGATGTCGCCGAGTCGCCCGACGACCATCTGCATGGTCGTCTCGGTCGCGACGGACCGGTCGTGTCGGACGGCCTGCACCTGGGTGAGTGCGGTCGTCGCGCCGCGGGTGAGGTGGTAGCGCTCCACGTCCCGATCCGGGTCGAGGGTGCGGGCCACGTAGCCCTCGCGGACCCAGCGGTCGAGCAGTTCCTCCGGGGCCGGCACGGACAGATCACGGTCGGTCCAGTGCGACGCGAGGTCGTCGAGGTCGGCGCGCAGACCGTCCACGAGGTGGTCGCCGTCGACCTGGCCGTCGCCGAGGCGTGCGGCCATCAGCGCGAGGGTCACCATCGCCGAGCGGGACCGCAGCAGCTTGAGCGTGATGTCGGCGTCGGCGTTCTCGGCGAAGGCGGCGTACAGCTCCGCCGACCGCGCCCCCTGCCACTCCACCCGGGCGAGACTAGTGCGTGGACGGCCCTGGTCGACCGCACGGGCCGGGCCCTGGGGACAACCTGTGACGGGCGGTGCGGCAGTGGCGTGTCGAGCGCTCCGTCACCCCACGACGTCCTCGGTTTGAGATGGCTAGCGGGCCGTGCCATGATGGCGACACTGCCGCGATTGTGACAGTTCTCACTCACCCGGTGGGAACACGATGTCCCGCCGGGAGTCCGCGACCACGTCGGCGACGTGGTGTCCCACCAGTCGACGACGACAGGGGAAGTCCAGTGGCGACGACCACCCACAACGATCACGCGTCCGGCGTGGGACGTCAGGGCCGCGGCCTCCATCTGGACGAGAACCTCGACATTCGCGGGCGCTGTGTCTCCATCGGCATCAGCATCGCCGTCCTCGTCGTCGTGTTGGTGAGCCTGCTGGCGCTCTGATCGCCTGTCCCCCACCCGGAGTCCGAGCCGGGCGTCGCGGTCGCACAACGCGCCGCGAAAACCTCCACCGTGGTCGAGGTCTGTTCCCGTCAGGACCGATCGTTGCAATCGCTGTCACCCTGGGGAAGTCTGGTGACGTACAGCCGATAAGAAGACTCGACTCAACAGGAGAGGTACCACCGTGGGTGAATACACCTTGCCGGATCTCGATTACGACTACGCGGCACTCGAGCCGCACATCTCCGGCCGGATCATGGAGCTGCACCACAGCAAGCACCATGCGACCTACGTGAAGGGTGCGAACACCGCCCTGGAGAAGGCCGCCGCCGCCCGCGAGGACGGCACCATCGCGGACAAGGTGTTCCAGCTCTCGGCGAACCTGGCGTTCCACCTCGGTGGCCACACCAACCACTCGATCTTCTGGAAGAACCTGTCGCCCAACGGTGGCGACAAGCCCGAGGGCGAGCTGGCCGCAGCCATCGACGACCAGTTCGGCGGCTTCGACAAGTTCCAGGCGCACTTCACCGCGGCCGCCACCACCCTGCAGGGCAGCGGCTGGGCGATCCTCGGCTACGACACCATCGAGGGCAAGCTGGTCATCCAGCAGCTGACCGACCAGCACGGCAACACCTCGGTCGGGCTGGTCCCCATCGTCATGCTCGACATGTGGGAGCACGCCTTCTACCTCGACTACCAGAACGTGAAGCCGGACTACGTGAAGGCCTGGTGGAACGTCGTCAACTGGGCCGACGCCGCCGAGCGTTTCGCGAAGGCCTCGAGCCAGGGCAAGGGCCTCATCGTCCCGGCCTGAGCCGCCGCCTGCACGACCCCACGGGACCCCCGGCCGACGCGGTCGGGGGTCTCGTGTGTCATCGATCTGTCACACGCCGTCAACACCGTCGTTTAGCACTCGCGTCCTCTTGTCTGCCAGCACCGGTCCACGGCAGGCTGAGCCATGGACAACACCGCCCGTCACTGCGTCCCCATCGGTCTCATGCCCTTCCATGCCGACGGTGAACTGCGGGGCATGGTCATCTCCGGTCGGTGGCCGGACACCACCCTCGAGTGGTCGCAGACGCTCGTCGCGTCGGTGCGCATCGCCTGTCGACCCGGCCTCCTGAGCACGACCACCGTCTTCGGCGTCATCGAGGACCGCCCGGAGTCCTGCGGCCCGGACGTCGTCGGGATCATGCTGTCCATCGGGACCGTCGCGGGCGCCGAGTTCGTCGAACGCGGGCAGGCGCTGGGGACGCTGCCGGCCCTGGTGATGCTGCACCCGCCGTCGGCGACGCGCCCCTCGCTGCCGGAGTGCTCCGACGTCGCATCGGGGTGTGTCCTGCTCCCCGGTGTGCCCGAGCTGGGTCTCGATCACCGGGCGGGATGGGCGGAGGCAGAAGCCGACGGGACCGTCGTGGGACTGCGCAACGCCACCGGCGTCGACCCCGCAGCCGACCCGGACACGGCCGTGCTGGCCATGGTGCTCGCCGCCTGAGACCGTCTCTTCGGCTTCCCGAACTCGGCGAAAAGGGCCTCCGAACTGCGGTTTCACGTGCTTGTGAACTGTTGCACATGAAGTAAGGGTTCCCTACGGTCGAGGCATGTTCACCGCTCTGCTCGTCAGCTTCGGCGTCGTCTTCGTCGCCGAGCTCGGCGACAAGTCGCAGTTGATGGCGATGACGTACGCCCTGCGCTATCGCTGGTGGATCGTGCTGATCGGCATCACCGTCGCGACCACGGCCGTCCACGCCGTCTCCGTCGTGGTGGGCCACTTCCTGGGCCTGTCGATCCCGGTCGACCTGATCTCCATCGTCGGCGGTCTCGCGATGCTCGTGTTCGCCCTGTGGACGCTGCGGGGCGACGAACTCGACGCCGACGAGCAGAGCAGGGCCGCCCGGACGGGCGCTTCCGTGCTGCTGGCCGTGATGTCGTCGTTCTTCCTCGCCGAGCTCGGCGACAAGACGATGCTCGCGACGATCACCCTCGCCACCGACCACGACTGGCTGGGCGTCTGGATCGGGTCGACCGTGGGGATGGTCGTCGCCGACGCGCTGGCGATCGCCGTCGGGATGGCGCTCGGACGGAAACTGCCCGAGCGCACCATCGCACTGGCTGCGGCGGCGCTGTTCTCCGTGTTCGCCGGATGGCTGTTGGTCGAGGGGATCACCGCGGCGCACAGCACCCCGGTGACCGTCGCCGCCATCGCGGCCGCGGTGGCGATCGTCGCGATCGGTACGCGAGCAGTGGTCACCACCCACCGCCGACGCAGGAGCGTCAGCGCCTCAGCGGCCGGCGATCAGGAGACAGGTGCGGGCAGCACTCGCAGCGACGACCGCGTATCGCCCGCGTAGGCCGTCGCCAGGTCGGTGAGACCCTCGGGTTCCGCCGAGAGCCCCTGCTGTGACCGCAGCACCTTGATCAGTTCCCGCACGATGGTCACCGAGTCACTCGGCATGCCGGCCAGCAGCAGTGCCGTGCGCTGCACGTCTGCGTCGGCCTGCAACCGCATGAGATCGATCTGATCGCGGGTGCGCTCCGCCTCGCGGTCCTCGAGGAAGTAGTGCACGTCGACGCCGAACGCCGCGGCGATGCCCTCCACGGTCCGGAACGACGGCGACTTGGCCTTCCCCGACCGCAGTTGGCTGAGGTAGGACTCGCCCAGTCGGAACCCGCGCTCGGTGGACCGGGCCGCGATGGCCTTGGCGCTGTAGGCCCGGCCGTTCGGCCCGGGCACGGTGCGGAACAACTCCTCGAGGCGGCGCGCGAACAGACCGATCTCCGAGGCCTCGGAGTCGGTGACCCGCTGCGCCGGACGTGTGTCGCCTGACATGGACTTCTCCCCCTACACGTGCGCCTGTGGTGTCCGACGGACCCGGCGCTCGACTGATCGCCCGTCACACCAGGTCTGCGACACCTCCCCGTGTCGGACAGACCCGCCTCGAAGAATAGACGACTGAGGGCCGCGATGCCTTACCACATGACGGCCGACACACGCCGACGTAGGACGTGTCCCAATCCCAGGCGGTCAGGCGTGGAGATCGTCACGATGGGGCACCGCCGAGGCGGCCCGCTCGTCGATCCACTCACGCAGCACCTTCGTGGCCCACACGTCGTCCTCGTTGTAGCGCAGGATCCGCTCGCGGGATGCGGTGTCGGGAACGGTGCCCTCGTACCCGACCGCCAGCCGATACCACTCCATCGACGCCTCGCCGCCGGCGTCGGGGTCACGCCAGGAGAACCCGGCCACGGGCGCGATCTTCTTGAGCCCCTTGCCCTGTGGGCAGATGAACCCCGCACCGACCGCCTCGTACACGTCCACCCAGTGCTGCGAGCCGATGAACGCGGTCACGTCGTCGAGTGCGGGTACGCCGGGCATCCCCGCGAACCGCCGCGCCGAGCCGATCAGCCACCGGTTCTCCGCCGACTGCGAGTAGCAGTAGGCGGCGAAGGTCTTCCCGGCCGCCACGGTCTCCTCGCGTCGCGCCGTCAGCCACGACCAGAACTCGGCGAACGATCGCCCCTCGTCGGTGGTGGGCAACGGGTCCCACGTCGCGAACGGCCGGTAGACGACGGGGACCGACGGGTCCGTGCGGTCGGTCAGCAGCGTCCCCCAGAGGTAGGCGCCGTCCTCGCCGTGGCTCTCCATGTCGACGTCGACCTCGACGTCGGCGCGGACCACCGCCGGCCTCTCGACCCGGCGCACGAGCGGGACACCCGCCAGCCACGCCCGGGCGACCACGACCGCGTCCCCCACGTCGCCACCCGGGAACTCGGCGACGACAGGCTCGGGTACGTCACCGCGGGCGAGGTCGTCGACAGTGGTGATCCCGGCCACGCGGAGCACGGCGGTCTGGTTGCCGGTGGCCACCAGGCTGATGTCGTGGGCGGCGACGAGTTCCGGGCCGCACCGACCCCACCATCGGCACGACCGGCACTCGCCGATCCGGCTGGGCGTCGTGACGACCGTGCCTGCGGCGACGGCGCGTCGGACCGCGAGCGTCGCGTCGTAGTCGGCCAGCGGGTCGCGCGGTCCGACGCCGCCGGACGCCGCGGTGGCCGCGAGGTCGTGGACGAGGATGCAGTCGGCGTCGAGCCCGATCACACCGGCACGACGCTCGGAACTCGCGAGGCCGGCGTGTTCGAGCAGTCGGGTGAGATGCGCGACGCGCAGGACGTCGCGACGGTGGCGCCGGACCGACCGGGTGACGTCGCGGGCGGGCGACCACTCGCCGAGCGGGCTCGTCATCGCCGTGCCGTCGGTGTCGGCCACGGTGATCCGGTGGTTGACCACGATGACCGGGACGTACCCGTCGTCGACACGCACCAGTGCCTCCGACGACCCGCGGCGACCTGCGGCGCGGTCGTCGGGCAGGACGGCGTCGAGGACCCAGGACGCCCCGGCGGCGCAGGCGGCGAGGGTGGCGGCGACCCGCGCGGCCGCCGTGTCCCCGACGACCGTCACGACGGCGTCCGGGTTGCCCGGGTGGGACTCGCGGAGCATCTCCGCGACGCGCCGACGGTGCAGTGCGGCGGCCTCCTTGCGACGTGTCGCCGACGGGTCCTCCACCGGGACGACGGCGTCGTCGGACGGCTCGCCCACGCCGGGCAGAGGGCTGTCGGGGACGACCCCCGCATCGAGGGCGAGACGGTGCTCGCACCCGGCGAGGTCGCGCGCGGTGAGCATCGGGACGCGTGCGGAGGTCGGGGCACCGGGTGCCGTCGCGATCCCGTCCACGGTTCTGTCCTCCTGCTCGACCCCGGGCCTCGTCGCCGGTCGGGGCTGATCTTCTACCCTAGGACCGACACATGTCCCGCTCACGCCTCCGTCGATCCGGCGGTGGCGGGCAGGACATGCACCCTCGACCCGGAAGGTCACCCGACATGGGCCTGTTCACCCCGAGCCGTACCACCCGTGCACAGCGTCGGGCGCAGGCCAAGGCACTCAAGGCGAAGGCCGAGCTGGAGGCCCGCCTGGAGTCCCGGGGCCAGCGCAAGGAGCGCAAGGCGCGGCGTCGCCACGAGAAGAAGATCGTGGACAAGCAGATCAAGGCGCAGCGCAAGTCCGACGAGACCGCCGCCAAGATCGCCGCCGACACCAACAAGGCGACCGAGAAGCTCGCGCAGTCCCGGATCGAGCTGGCCCAGAACGGCACCGCGATCACCCCGCGCAAACTGCGACGCTACCTGTCCATCGCGAAGGTCGCGTCGCCGATCGTCGTGCCACTCGCCTACCGCGGCGCGACCCTCGCGCGCGAGCAGCTGACGGTGTGGGAGGCCAACCGGGCCGGCGTGCCCGTCGAGGAGCTGGCCAGGTACAGCGGTCACGGTGCCGCCCTGTCGGCGCGGATCGCGGGTGCGGAGAAGTCCGTGACCACGCTGGCCGGGACCCGCGACGCCGACGCCGAGACCACGAAGTTCGTGTCCGCCATGAAGGGTCGTCTGCGCGACCTCACCGCGGCGGTCTCGGCTGCCGAGCACATGCCGGGGTCACGTCGCCGGTCCGCGCACCAGGCCATCGCCCGCGAGCTCGGCGGCATCGAGTCCGACCTTCTCGCCCGTCTCGGGGTCCGCCCCTGAACGACGCGGCACGGGGTGCGGTCGATCTCGACAGGCGGGTCCGTGCCGGAGCTGTCGCCGTCGTGGTCCCCGCGTTGGGTGTCGCCGCGCACGCTGCCGCGTCCGCCCGGCCCCCGACCGCCTCTGCGGTGTTGCTCTGTGTCTTCCTCGGGCTGATCGCCGCGGTCGCCGTCGACGGCCTGTCGCGGGTACGCCGCCTGGGGTGGTTCGCACTCTGCGGGGTGCTCACCGTCGCCCAGGGCATCACCCACCTCGCCCTGTCCGTCGGGGATCACGGCGCCGGGGCGGCGCCGACGAGCTCCCACGCCATGTCCGGCGACGCGATGGACCACGCCGCGATGGGCCACCCGGGCATGGGCCACGGGTCGTCCATGCCGGCGGTCGGCGACGGCATGCTCGCCCACCACCTGCACGAGCTGATGACCCCGTGGTCCGCGGACGGCCTCGTCATGGTCCTCACGCACCTGGTCGCCGTGCCTCTGGCGGCGATCCTCATCGCGCTCGCCGCGGCCGTCACGTCCGTGGCGACGTCGACCGTCGCCGCACTGACCGACCGGGGCCCGCAGGCCGATCCGCTGCCCCGCCTCGCGCCGGCGGTGGCCGCCGTCGTCGTCTGCGTGCGCATCGACCGCGCGGCCGGGCCCGGGAAACGCGGCCCACCCGGCGTCCTCGCCCCGACCCACTAGGCCCCGAGGTCACCTCGGGGTCGCCGTCGTGCGCCTGCGAGGCGCACACTCGATCACGAGGACACATCATGAACACATCTCTGCGCACCATCGGTGCGGTCGCCGCGAGCGCGGCCGCGCTCGGACTCGCCGGTCTCGTCGGCCCGGGCGTCGCCTCGGCACACGTCATCGCCAAGGGCCCTGACCTGGTGCAGGGCGGGTACGGCGTCATCACCCTGAACGTGCCCAACGAGACCGCCGACAACGCGACCACCACCAAGCTCACGGTCACGCTGCCGAACCTGAAGTCGGCACGCCCGGAAGCCGTTCCCGGGTGGCAGTCGACGGTCACGAAGGACGGGAACGACCAGATCACGTCGATCACCTGGCAGACCGCTCCGGGCACCGCGGGCATCGCACCCGGAGGGTTCCAGCGGTTCGCGCTCAGCGCCGGTCCGCTGCCCGAGAAGGAGAAGGTCAGCCTCCCCGCGGTGCAGACCTACTCCGACGGCGAGGTCGTCGACTGGAACCAGCCGCCCAACGCCGACGGCTCCGAGCCCGAGCATCCCGCGCCCGAACTGACGCTGGCCGCCGACGAGTCGTCGACGGCGACGAGCGCGGACGCCTCGGACACCACGGCGCGGTGGCTCGGCGGAGCAGGGCTCGCGGTCGGTGTCGTCGGCGTCGTCGCAGCGGTTCTGGCCCTGCGGAGGAAGTCGGCATGACGACGACGCGACGTACGCCGTTCGCCGCCGTCGTCGCGGCGGTGCTCGTGGTCCTGACCACCCTGCTCGCGGCACCGGCGTCGGCCCATTCCACGTTGGTGTCGTCGGATCCGGCGTCGGGCTCGAGTGTGTCGTCGGGTCCGAGCAGCGTGACGTTGACCTTCAACGAGGCGCTGCAGGAGGCGTACGACGCGTTGACGGTCGTCGGTCCCGACAACCGGTACTGGCAGTCCGAGGAGAAGGCCACGGTGCAGGGCCCACGCATCAGCGTGGGTCTGCGGCCGCTGGGTCCGGCCGGTGAGTACCGCATCAACTACCGCGTCACCTCGGCCGACGGCCATCCGGTGAGCGGCCAGGTGCGGTTCACGCTGACCACTGCCGGCACCGGTACCCCCGGCGCCGAGGCGACCTCGTCGTCGTCCGGAGACGGCGGCGTCACCTGGTGGCCCTACGCGGTCGCCGTGGTGGTCGTCGTGGCCGTCGGTGGGGGCGTCCTGCTCCTCCGACGCCGCACCGCCGAGGTCTGAGGCCGCGATGACGGGCGGACCTTCCCCGGCCCGCCCGTCATCGTCCGGCCATCAGCTGGGGCAGCCGACCGTGTAGTCCCAGTCGGTGCCGGTTCCGCCGCGCTCACGTCCACAGACGACACCGCCGAGGGTCGACGCGTGCGATGGGCACGCGCCGGTCCTCGGCGGTGAGGGTTCTGGACCCCGGTCAGCGACCGGGCAGGAACCGCAGCATCTTCATGGTGACGGGCACCAGCTTGAGGAACAGCGAGCGCGGCACGCCGCGGATGCCGTCGATGCCGATGACGCGCTGAGCGGCGATCGTCTGCGGCTCGGTGTACTTCAGCAGGCCCTCGGTGCCGTGGCGGCGCCCGACACCCGAGATGCCCATGCCGCCCATCGGCGCGGCGGTCGAGCCCCAGGCTGCGGCGTAGCCCTCGTTGATGTTGACGGTGCCGACGTGCAGCTGGGCGCCGATGGACCGTGCCTCACGGGTCGAGCCGGCGAAGATGCTCGCGTTGAGGCCGTATTCGGTGTCGTTGGCGAGCTTTACTGCCTCGTCGACCGAGTCGACCTCGTAGATCGACACGACGGGTCCGAACGTCTCGGTCCCGAAGCACTCCATCTGCTCGTTGACGTCGGCGAGAACGGTCGGCGCGTAGAAGAACGGGCCCACCTCGTCGAGCTTGCGGCCGCCGGCCAGGACGGTCGCGCCCTTCTCGACCGCATCACGCACGTGGGCGTCGACGGTGTCGACCTGCGCCTGCGAGGCGAGCGAGCCCATGTCGGCGCTGAAGTCGTAGACGGGGGCGACCTTCATCTTCGCGACGTGGTCGGCGAACTTCCGCGAGAACTCCGCGGCCACGGACTTCTCGACGTAGAGGCGCTCGATCGAGATGCACAGCTGGCCTGAGTTGGAGTAGCACGCGCGGGCGGCGCCCTCCACCGCCCGATCGATGTCGGCGTTGGCGGTGACGATCATGGGATTCTTGCCGCCGAGCTCGGCGGAGAACCCGATCAGGCGACGACCGGCCTGTGCGGCGAGGACGGCGCCGGTCTGCGACGACCCCGTGAACATCAGGTAGTCGGCGGATTCCACCAGCGCGAGGCCGACGACGGTGCCCGGTCCGGGGACGACGGCGAACAGCTCCGGCTCGAGGCCCGCCTCGTACAGCAGCTCGGCGACGGCGAGCGCGCAGTACGGCGTCTGGCTGTCCGGCTTGATGACGACCGCGTTGCCGGCGATCAGCGCGGCGACGGCGTCGGACGCGGCGAGGGTGAGCGGGTAGTTCCACGGCGAGATGATGCCGATGACGCCCTTGGGCTGGTAGCGCACCCGCACGTCGGTCGCGCCCGGGATCATGCCCTTCACCCGGTGCGCACGCAGGGTCTTGGGGCCGGTCGCGGCGTAGTGGCGCGCGGTGAGCGCGACGTCGACGACCTCCTCCTGCGCATAGGCGCGTGCCTTGCCGGTCTCGGCCTGCGCCATGTCGATGAGTTCGTTGCGCCGGGCGAAGACGAGGTCGGCGAAGCGGGTGATGACCGCGGCGCGCTCCGCCGGGCTCCGCTCGGCCCACCGCGCCTGTGCGGCGCGTGCCCGGCTCACCGCGAGCTGGAGGTCCTCGGCGGTCCCGATGGGGATGGTGGCCATCTCCTCGCCGGTGAACGCCTCGAGCACCGACCGCGTGGGGCGGGTGTCGTGGCGATCGATGGCGATCAGCTGACGCAGACGGTCGAACGTCGCGCGATCGGGACGGCCCATCGGAAACTCCTCGTCGAGGTGGCGAACAGATCTGACAACGCGTGTTGTCAGTAAGAGTGTAAGCGCACTCGCACCGAGGTCGAAAGGCTCGGGGAGGTTGTCACCTCACGAGGCGGAGGTGACCACGATCCCGTCGTCGTCGCTGAACACGACATCGCCGGGCGCGAAGGTGACGCCGCCGAACGCGACGTCGACGTCGGTCTCCCCGGCGCCGGACTTGGTCGACTTCCGCGGGTTCGTGCCCAGGGCCTTGCAGCCGAACTCCATGCCGCCGATGACCGCGGAGTCGCGGATCGCGCCGTGCACGATGACCCCGGCCCACCCGTTCGACCGGCCGAGCTCGGCGATGAGGTCGCCGACCAGCGCGGTGTGCAGCGATCCGCCACCGTCGATCACCAGGACCGACCCGTCCCCGGGCGTTCCCAGGACGGACTTGAGGAGCGCGTTGTCCTCGAAGCAGCGCACGGTGCGGACGGGGCCGAAGAACTCGCGGCGCCCGCCGAACTGGCGGAACTGCAGATCGCAGCTGCGCACGTCGGGGCCGATCTCGTCGACGAGGTCAGCGGTGGGGGTGAAGGTCTGCTCGGTCACGGCTGAGAAGTCTAGTGAGCGCTGCCGACCCGTACCGCGACACCGCCGACGGTCACCTCGTCGCCGACGACGAGCTGTCGTCCCCGACGGGTCTCCACCTCGCCGTTGACCGAGACGGCACCGTCGGCGATCACCTCTTTCGCCTCGGCGCCGGACTCGATCAGGTTGGCCAGTTTCAGGAACTGGCCCAGTCGGATGCCGTCGTCGCGGATGGGCACCTCCGGAACAGCGCTCATCGGGTTCTCCTTGGTGTTCGACGGGAGGTGGCCGTGTCCACCTGACACGATTGCACGCGGCCGACAGTCGCAGGAGAGGAGGCGCTGATGGAGATGCGTCGTGCGCCGCACCTCGCCGGCGTCGTCGTGGGGGTCCTCTCGGCGATGTCGCTGACCGGCAGTGTCTCGACGACGTTCCGCCACCTCATCGCCGTCCCCCGGGACTGGGTCGACTCCTACGTCATCTCCATGCCCGACACCAGCTTCGCGTGGGCTTTCGTCCTGGCCCTGGTCGCGATCGCCCTGTCGGCGCGCAAGAGGGTCGCCTGGTGGGTGACCGCGGGCTACCTGGTGGTCTTCGCCGTCACCAACGCCCTCTACTTCGTGCCCGCCGTCGCCGAGGGCTACGACTTCACCCTTCTCAACCGCGTCAACCTCGTCATCGGTCTCGTGATCGACGCCGTGGTGCTCGTGTTCCTGCTCGTCACCTACCGGCAGTTCTTCACCCGCGTGCGACGGGGGTCGGTGCTCCTGGCGCTCGCCGTCCTCGGCGGCGGACTGATCGCAGCCACCGGCATCGGCTGGGGGCTCGTCGAGGCGTTCCCGCGTGATCTGACCCCCGATCAGCGGCTCGCCTACGCCTTCAACCGGGTGGTCGCGTTCGCCGCGGTCGACACCCGCACCTTCGACGGTCACCGCTCCTACACACCGGTCAACGGTCTCCTCGGCCTCCTCGGCGCGCTCGCACTGATGGTCGCCGCGGTCGTGCTGTTCCGCTCCCAGCGCCTGTCGGGGCTGGTCACGCCCACCGACGAGCGGGTCATCCGCGCGCTGATCGCCGCCCACGGCGACAACAACTCCCTCGCCTACTTCTCCACCCGCCGGGACATCGCCGCGGTCTTCGCTCGCTCCGGCCGCGCGGTCATCACCTACCGCGTCGAGCTCGGTGTGTGTCTGGCGTCCGGCGACCCGATCGGGGACCCCCGCCACTGGCCCGACGCGATCGCGCAGTTCCACGCCCTGTGCGAGCGCTACGGCTGGTCACCGGGCGCGATGGGCGCCAGTGAGCGCGGCGCGCAGGCCTACATCGACTCCGGGATGACCGCGTTGACGATGGGCGACGAGGCGATCGTCGAGGCACGGCAGTACCGCATCACCGGCCCGCGGATGCGGGGCGTCCGACAGGCCGTCACCCGCAGCGTCCGCGCCGGGGTGACGGTGCGCATCCGGCGGCACAGCGAGCTGTCGGAATCCGAACTGGCCCAGGTCGCCATCCGCGCCGACGCCTGGCGGGACACCGCCGAGGAGCGCGGCTTCGCGATGGCGTTGAGCCGGCTCGGTGACCCCGCCGACGGCCAGTGCCTCCTCGTCGAGGCGGTCCAATATGCCGACACACCGGCGGAGCGCGTCGTCGGCATGCTGTCCTTCGTCCCCTGGGGGCGCACTGGCCTGTCCCTGGACCTGATGCGGCGCGATCGCGATGCGATCAACGGCGTCGTCGAGGCGATGGTGTCCGAGATCGCCACGCAGGCCACCGATCTCGGTGTCACCCGGATCTCGTTGAACTTCGCCGCGTTCCGCGCGGTGTTCGAACAGGGCGACGCCATCGGCGCCGGACCGGTGATGCGCGGTGCGCACGGCCTTCTCGTCTTCGCATCACGGTTCGTGCAGATGGAGTCGCTGTACCGCTCCAACGCGAAGTACCTGCCGACGTGGGAACCGCGGTTCCTCTGCGCGGCCGACGCCCGACTGATCATCCGCGCCGGGCTCGCAGCGGTCCTCGCCGAGGGCTTCGTCGCCGTCCCGTGGCGGCGACGGGCGGATGCCGCGCGACACGTCGGCACCGAGTCGGCGGTGCCGGCCGACCTCGACATCGACGAGCTCGTGGCGGCGATCGCCGCGGAGGCCGCCGCCGCGGTGGCGCCGCCGCGCCGCCCGGAACAGGTCCGCGTCCGGATGGACAAGCTGGCCGCGCTGACCGCCACCGGCGAGAACGCCTATCCCCCGGCCGATCCGCCGAGCCATCGGATCTCCGATGCGCGGGACGCCGGCCTCGGGACACCGGTCTCCGTCGCCGGGCGGGTACTGCGCATCCGCGACTTCGGCAGCGTCGTGTTCGCCGACGTCCGCGACTGGACCGGGACGGTGCAGACAGTCCTCGACACGTCCGTCGCCGGGGACGACGTCCGCCGCTTCACCTCCACCGTCGACCTCGGTGACCTCGTCCGGGTCTCGGGGACCCTCGGGCACAGCCGGTCCGGCGAACTCTCGGTCCTCGGCGACGGGTGGTCGATGCTCGGGAAGTGCCTGCACCCGTTGCCGGACAAGTGGAACGGTCTCTCCGACCCGGAGGCCCGGGTCCGACTCCGGCACGTCGACCTCGCTGTCGGATCCGATGCGCGGGCGATGCTCGTCGCCCGCGGGGCCGCGGTGTCGGCGCTACGGACCACCCTCGGCGCGCACGGCTACCTCGAGGTGGAGACCCCGGTGCTGCAACAGGTGCACGGCGGTGCGAACGCCACCCCGTTCGAGACCCACATCGAGGCCTACGATCTCGACCTCTATCTACGCATCGCCCCGGAGCTGTACCTCAAGCGCCTCTGCGTCGGCGGTGTTGAGAGGGTGTTCGAGATCGGGCGAAACTTCCGCAACGAGGGCGCCGACGCCACCCACAACCCCGAGTTCACCAGCCTCGAGGCGTATCAGGCCCACGGCGACTACAGGACGATGATGGAGCTCGCCCGGGAGCTCGTCCAGGCGGCGGCGACGGCGGCCCACGGGACGCCGATCGCCCTGCGGCCCACCGCAGACGGTGGCCTGGACCGCATCGACATCAGCGGCGACTGGGCGGTACGCGACGTCCACGAGGCGGTGGGTGAGGCGGTGTCGCTCGAGCTCGGCGACCACGTCGTCGTCGATCCGACGACGGATCTCGCGACACTGCGTCACCTCGCCGACCGGGTGCAGATCGCCCACCACCCCGACTGGGACGTCGGCCAGGTCGTCCTCGAGCTCTACGAGCACCTCGTCGAGTCGCGGACGACGTCGCCGACGTTCTACGTCGACTTCCCGACCTCGGTCTCGCCGTTGACCCGCGAACATCCCGATCGCCCCGGTGTCGCGCAGCGGTGGGATCTGGTCGCCTGGGGGATGGAGCTCGGCACCGCCTACAGCGAGTTGACCGACCCGGTCGAGCAGCGGGCGCGACTCACGGCGCAGTCCGAGCGTGCCGCCGGCGGGGACGTCGAGGCCATGGAGCTCGACGAGGACTTCCTCACCGCACTCGAGTACGCGATGCCCCCGACCGGCGGGCTGGGGCTCGGCGTCGACCGCATCATCATGCTCATCACCGGTCGACCCATCCGGGACACCCTCCCGTTCCCCCTGGTCCGGCCGCGATGACCGACACGCGCAGGCCGGGAGCGGTCGTCGAGATCGACGGTCAGCCCACCCATGTCGTCGTCGAGGGCGCCGGCCCACCGGTCCTGCTGCTCGCTGCTCTCGGGAGCAACTGGTTCGATCTCGACGCGCTCGCCGCCGACCTCGCGTCCGATTTCACCGTCATCCGCTACGACCGTCCCGGGTACGGCCTGAGCGCCTCGCTGCCCCGGGACACCTGGCCGACACTCGACGGGGAGGTACGGCGCATCGCGGCGGTCCTCGATCACCTCGACGTGCGGGAACCGGTTGCGCTGGCAGCACATTCGATGTCGTCGCTGTATGCCGAGGCGTTCGCGGTGCTCCACCCCGACCGCACGCGGGCGGTGATGATGATCGACGGCACCTTCACTCTGTTCTCGGTGCGGGCCGTTCCCACCGCGATCCGCGTGGCGAACTGTCACCGTGCTGCCGACATCGCCGACCGGGTGGGGCTGCCGGCCCGGTTCGGACCCGCGGCGCACGCGTCGATACTGCCGACGCCTCCCGGCGGGTACGACGAGGACCAGCGCCGGTGGATCCGAGATGTGTTCCGCCGCAGCGACATGTTGCGGGCGACCCTCGTGGAGAACGCCGCGTTCCCCGCGATCGACGACGACCTCCGTACGGTCCGTGGGGCGCGGGGGAAGCCGGCAGTCCCCGCGACCGTGCTCGCCGCGCTCGGCGACGGCGGCGGGTGGCGATCCGCCTGGCGGTCGCGGCAGCGGCGGTACGCGCAGATGCTCGGAGCGACCTACGAGGAGATCAGTCCCGCCGGACACCTGGTGGTCATCACGCACCCGGCGCGCGTCGCCGACGCACTGCGGCGGCTTGTCCGCCGCGCGGACGGCGTGTGGCTCAGGTCTGGAGGATCGCCAGATCCGTTGCCGTGACGAGCCGCTCGGCTTCCTCGGGCCACATGCGGGCGAGGCGGTGGCGGTGCAGGCGTCCCGGCGGCCGCGTTGCGGGCGCTGTGGGGGGCGTGATCGTGGAGGGGCGGAGGACAGACGGTACGTGAGGCACTCTCACACGGATCACTCCCTGAGGTCGGTTGATTCCGTGTGACGGATGTTACAGATGTGACTCGGTGATGCCCGACAAGGACACGCGCGGGTCGACCTGTGGATGACCGGTTGGCGCCTGTGTACGGCCGTACAGTACGGTCTCGTTCGACATCCACACGATCTTCGGGGAGATCCACATGCGCATGCCGTTCCGCTCGTTCATCGCCGCCACCGCCGTGGTCGCCGCAGCCGTCACCGGAGGGGTCGTCGCCAGCGGGCCGGCGGGGGCTGCACCGCCGCCGCGCGATCTGCCCCGGTTCACCGTGCTAGGCGACAACTACGGGATGTTCGGCGACCACGACTTCTGCCGTGGCAGCGTCAACGTCCGCCTCACTTCACCGAAGCGATCCGTCACTCGTGCCACGATCACCTCGAACGGTTTCACCGGTGACGGACCAGGCTGGGCGAAGAACCCGCGGTGCCGCGTTCTGATCGGCCTCAACTTCACGAGCGCGAGCGCTTATGCCAAAGAGATTCTCGTCCCGGCGTCCTTCGGCCGCGCACCCGGAGAAAAAGTGGTGCGGGACGTCGTGACCGGTTCTGGTCTCGTGTTGTTCGGCGCGAACGCCTATTCCACCAACACCCCTGTCCGACTCCCGCAGGCGTACGGGACGAACTGGTACATCCTCGTCCCCTGACCTAGCGGCCCTTCCACACCGGCTGCCGCTTCTCGACGAATGCCGTGATGCCCTCGAGGGTGTCCTGGCTGACGATCAGTTCGTCGAGAGCGGTGGTCGGGTGGGCGGCCGCGGCGACGGGGTCGGCGATGTGGGCGGATTCGGCGATCGCGATGAGCGAGGCGCGGATCGAGGTCGGTGAGCAGGCGATGACCTCGGCGGCGAGTTCCCGCGCTGCGTCCATGACCGTGCCCGCCGATGCCACCCGGCAGGCGATCCCGCGGTCGAGGGCCTCGGCCGCGGGCATCCGACGGCCGGTCAGGATCATCTCCATCGCGATCGACCGCGGGAGCTGCCGGGGGAGACGCACGAGACCACCCATCACTGCGGCGAGGCCGACCTTCACCTCGGGCAGCGAGAACGTCGCGCGTTCATCGGCCACGATCATGTGCGCGGCGAGGGCGATCTCGAATCCACCGCCCAACGCGTGGCCGTTCACCGCGGCGATCACGGGCTTGATCAGGTCGGCGCGGCTGGTCAGCCCGCCGAAGCCGGTGAGCGGCACCGCGCCCAGTCCTCCACTCGCGGTGGCGGCGAGGTCGTTGCCGGCGGAGAACGCCTTCTCGCCGGCGCCGGTGATGATCGCGACCCAGAGGTCCGGATCGGCCACGTACGCGTCGAACACCGACTCCAGCTCGAGGTTCGTGGCGGCGTCCAGAGCGTTCCGGGCGTCCGGCCGGTTGATGGTCACCTCCAGCACGTGGCCGTCGCGACGGACCAGCACACCCGTGTACTCGTCGCGGAAGCCGACAGCGGGCGCCGGGTGCAACCGGTCCATCGTCGCGGCGTCGACACACACGCGGTTCCCGTCGGCGAACGAGCGGGCGACGACCCTGCTGCCGACCGGCCGGTCGGCGTCCAGCAGATGGGTCATCGTCGCCGTGTCGTCGCGGTCGACGGTCGCGATGAACCGCGGCCCGGGTTCGCCCGCGGCGTCGAGCACACGTCCGACGACGATCGCCGACCGCGGACCCTTCTTGCCGAACGGCACGACGAACGAGTCGATGACAGCCGGGCCGTCGACGCGCTCGACGGTCTCCACCGATGCGACCGCGTCGAGGTCCGCCTGATGCGCCGCGCTCACCGAGGTGTGCCACGGCGCGGGCAGCGTCGAGTAGATCCCGGTCGAGTACTTGCTCAGCACACCACCGTTGGCGCCGACGAGCCCGTATGACCCCCGGTCCGCGCGGACGCGGTCGGCGACCTCGGCGATCGCGTGCATCGAGTAGTTGTTACCGGCACCGCCGAAGTACGGCAGTCCACCGGTCAGGGTCAGTCCACGAGGATCGTCCGCGGTGAGCCCGAGTGCGTCGCAGACCACGGACACGGCGATCGGGAAGCAGCTGTAGAGATCGATGTGGGCGACATCCTCGAGACCGATGCCGGCGGCGTCGAGCGCGTGGGTGATGGATGCAGCGGCAGCCGGGGACGCCGACAGGTCCGGGCGGTGCATGAGCGGCTTCTCGACGAGATCGCAGTGGCCGTGCAGGAACACCCACCGGTCCTGCGGCACAGCGAGTTCGCGGGCGCGACCCACCGACATGACGACGACCGCGGCGGCCTGGTTGACCTGATCGCGCGCGACCATCAGACGCGTGTAGGCGTCGGTGAGTCGGCGGTTGGCGTCGTCGGCGGTGGCGATCTCGTCGACGCTGCGCTCGACAGGCGACGCGGAGTGGGGGTTCTTCGCGGCCACCCGGGAGAACGGCGCGAACAGCTCCGCCATCGATCGCGCGTAGTCGTCGCGGGCAGCCCCGAGCGTCGCCCGGCGTGCGGTCTCGAGGACGGAGTACTGCAGCACCGGTTCACGCAGACCGTGGCGTGCCTCTTGGGCCGTGACGATGCCGGCGATGCCGAAACCGCGGTCCTCGACCGCGACATCGTGATGCTCGGACCAGTCCGGGGCGGCGGCTTCACTCTCGGCGATGTGCCGTTTGGTCGAGATGACCTCGGCGCCCGCGACCACCGCGCCCTCAGAGCGGCCTGCGGCGATCTCCCCGGCCAGTTCGGTCAGCAGATGCTGTGGGCTCTGCCCGCCCACGGCCTCGGCGATGAGCCGGCGGGCGGAGATCCCCACCCGCGACGCCACGGCAGCGGGCATCACGTCCGGCCGACCGAACGGCGAGGATGACAGCGGACTCGAGATCTCGAAAGAGCGGATGGATCCGACGGTGTCGACGGCCGCCGCGAGGGCGGTGCGGTCCACACCCGCATCGTCGAGCGCCCGCACCACCGCATCCGCGGCGAGGTCGGCCTCGGACCGTGCCCGGTAGTCGTCCTCGCCGAGGCGTTCACTCGCCTGCCCGACACCCACGATCACCGGTGTCCGCGGGTCGAGGTCCTGCATGTCGCCGTCCACCGGTTCTCCGACCTGTTGTGAGACCATATCGACCGTAATGGTCTCACACGGGCATGAGACCATCACCGGGTGACGCGTCCGGGAGCTCCGCTGGGAGATCTGTTCGCGCGCGCGGTCGGGCACACGATGGGGTCCCCGGGCAGCTCTCACCCCGCGCCCGACGACCCGGTCTCGGACCGGATCCTCGACGCCGCGATCGCCGTGCTCGCGCAGCGGGGCACCACCCACGCCTCGATCGGTGAGGTCGCCCGGCAGGCGGATGTCGGTCGCGCCACGGTGTTCCGGCGGTTCGCCACCAAGGACCAGCTGTTCGAGGCCGCGCTGACGCGCGTTGTCGGGCGGGTGATCGGGGCGATGGTCGCGCGGTTCGCCGTCGTCCGCGATCCCGTCGACCAGGTGGTCGAGGGGTTCGTGATCTGCATGGGTCTCGACGCCGACCCGCTGCTCGCCCGCTCCCGCGACCACCGCGCCGAGTTGCTCGCCGCACTCTGTGCGGGTGACCCGTCTCCCCTCTCGCTGGCCTACCGCGCGGTGGCGGCAAACCTGCGGCGCGCGCATCGGGAGGGCACGCTGACCGTCGGTGACCCGGACATGCAGGCCGACGCGCTGGTCCATCTCGGTTTCGCCTACCTCATGGCGCCCGGACTCGCGGTCGACCTCGCCGACGCCCATGCCGTCCGCGAGTTCGCCCGGCGCACGATCGCCCCGATCGTCGGATACGCACCCGAGCGATGACACCGCGTGGTTGCATCGGGTGATGACAACCGACGCGACCGTCGTCCTCGAGAACTACACCTACTTCGAGTGCCCGCGTTGGCACGACGGTCGCATCTGGGTGTCGGATTTCTATACCCACCAGGTGATCTCGGCACAGGCCGACGGGTCCGACGTGCGGGTCGAGGCGGAGGTCCCACAACAGCCGTCCGGCCTCGGGTGGCTGCCGGACGGGCGACTGCTGATCGTGTCCATGCGCGACCACACCATCCTCCGACGCGAGGACGACGGATCGCTGGCCGTCCACGCCGACCTGTCCCATCTCGTCGAGCACCACCTCAACGACATGCTCGTCGACGGGAATGGGCGTGCCTACGTCGGGAACTTCGGGTTCGACCTGATGAACGGTGGCGACCCGGCATCGACCTCGCTCATCCTCGTCGAGCCCGACGGGTCGTCACGCGTCGTCGCCGACGGTCTGTGGTTCCCGAACGGCATGGCGCTGACGTCGGACGGCCGTCTCGTCGTCGACGAGACCGTCGCCAACAGGATCAGCGTCTTCGACATCCACGACGACGGCGGACTCGGCGAGCGACGCGACTGGGCCGTCTTCGGTGAGCTGCCCGACATGGCGGACACCGCCACCGCGATGGGTCAGATCGTCCTGGCGCCCGACGGGTGTGCGATCGACGGTGACGACGTGCTGTGGGTCGCCGACGCCCTGAACGGCCGGATCGCGCGGGTCGTCGAGGGCGAGGGGATCACCGACCAGCTCGACTTCGACTCCGGCGTCTTCGCCTGCGGGTTCGGCGGCGAGGACGGACACACGCTGTTCGTGTGCGCCGCACCCGATTTCGACGAGCACGCACGCAAAGAGGCCACCGACGGCAGATTGCTGTCGGTGGCCTTTCGCTGATCGACGGTTACCGCTGCGGCGCCTGCGTGGGGTGGATCGGTGAGGGCAGGAACGAGTCCTGCGTCAGGTACCGGTCGACACCGGCGGCCGCCGAGCGACCCTCGGCGATCGCCCACACGATGAGCGACTGACCGCGGCCGGCGTCACCGGCGACGAAGACGCCGGGCACGGTCGACTGGAAGTCGTCGTCGCGCTTGACGTTCCCGCGCTCGTTGTACTCGACGCCGATGCCGTCGAGCAGTCCGGTCCGCTCGGGACCGACGAAGCCCATGGCCAGCAGGACGAGGTCGGCCTCGAGCTCGAACTCCGAGCCCTCGACCTTCTCGAACTTGCCCTTGTTCATGACGACCTCGTGCGCGGCCAGCTTGGTGACCTTGCCGTTCTCCCCGATGAACTTCTCGGTGTTGACGGAGAAGACGCGCTCGCCGCCCTCCTCGTGTGCCGAGGAGACGCGGAACATGAGCGGGTAGGTCGGCCACGGTGTGCTCTCGGCACGCTCGTCCGGCGGCCGCGGCATGATCTCGAACTGGTGCACGATCTCGGCGCCCTGGCGCAGCGACGTGCCGAGGCAGTCGGCACCGGTGTCGCCGCCACCGATGATGACGACCTTCTTGCCCTTGGCCGTGATGGGCGGCTGGCCGTCGGGGCCGGTGACCTCGTCGCCGTGCTGCACCTTGTTGGCCCACGGGAGGAACTCCATGGCCTGGTAGATGCCCTCGAGGTCACGCCCCTCGATGGGGAGGTCCCGCCACGAGGTGGCGCCGTTGGCCAGGACCACCGCGTCGTGCTGGGCGCGGAGATCGTCGGCGGAGATGTCGGTGCCGACGGTGATGCCGGTCTTGAAGACCGTGCCCTCGGCCTCCATCTGGGCGATGCGCCGGTCGATGTGGCGCTTCTCCATCTTGAACTCGGGGATGCCGTACCGCAGCAGACCACCGACGCGGTCTGCCCGCTCGTACACGGTCACGTCGTGGCCTGCGCGGGTGAGCTGCTGCGCCGCAGCCAGTCCCGCCGGCCCGGACCCGATGACCGCCACGTGCTTGCCGGTCTTGGTGCTCGGCATGACCGGGTGGACCCAGCCCTTGTCGAAGGCGTTGTCGATGAGCTCGACCTCGACCTGCTTGATGGTGACGGCGGGCTGGTTGATCCCCAGCACACACGACGCCTCACAGGGGGCGGGGCACAGACGACCCGTGAACTCCGGGAAGTTGTTGGTGGCGTGCAGGCGCTCGATACCGTCGGCCCACTGACCCTTGTAGACGAGGTCGTTCCACTCCGGGATCAGGTTGCCCAGCGGGCAGCCGTTGTGGCAGAACGGGATACCGCAGTCCATGCACCTGCTGGCCTGGCGCTGCAGCACCTCGTGCTCGTGCTTCTCGTACACCTCTTTCCAGTCCTGCAGTCGCAGGTCCACAGGACGCCGCGGGGGCAGCTCCCGCTCGGTGTACTTCAGAAAACCCCGTTGGTCACCCACGAGCGGCCTCCATGATCGCCTCGTCCACGTCGCGGCCGGCCTTTTCTGCATCGGCGATCGCGAGGAGGACTCGCTTGTAGTCACGCGGCATCACCTTGATGAACGCGCGCTGTGTGTTCTCCCAGTCGGCCAGGATCGCTGCCGCGACAGGGGACTCGGTCTCGTTGCCGTGCTTCTCCACGATGCGGTGGAGGAACTCGACGTCCTCGTCGTCGAGGCCCTCGGGCTCGACGAGTTCGGTGTTGAGGTTGTCCGGGAGCTTGCCGAACGGGTCGTAGACGTACGCGACACCACCCGACATGCCGGCCGCGAAGTTGCGTCCGGTGTCACCGAGGACGATCACACGACCACCGGTCATGTACTCGCACCCGTGGTCACCGACACCTTCGACGACCGCGACGGCGCCGGAGTTGCGGACGCAGAACCGCTCGCCGACCACACCACGCAGGAGGATCTCACCGCCGGTGGCGCCGAACCCGATCACGTTGCCCGCGATGATGTTCGACTCTGCGACGAACTCCGCCGGCGCGACACGCGGCGGTCGGACGACGATCCGGCCACCCGAGAGTCCCTTGCCGACATAGTCGTTGGCATCGCCCTCGAGCCGCAGCGTGATGCCGCGGGGGACGAAGGCACCGAAGCTGTTGCCCGCCGACCCGGTGAAGTCGATGATCACGGTGCCGTCGGGCAGACCGTTGGCCCCGTAGACCTTCGTCACCTCGTGCCCGAGCATCGTGCCCACGGTGCGGTTGACGTTGGAGATCTCCGACGTGAACGACACGCGCTCACCCGCGTCGATGGCAGCGCGGCTCTGCGCGATCAGCTGCTGGTCGAGCGCCTTGTCCAGTGCATGATCCTGGCGACCCGAGTTGTACAGGTCCTGGTTCATGAACGGGGAGTCGGCGACGGCCAGGATCGGCGAGAGGTCGAGCTTGCCGGCCTTCGCGCCGCTCCAGTGCTTGAGCGCCTTGGTCGTGTCGAGCGCCTCGACGTGACCGACGGCCTCCTGCAGGGTGCGGAAGCCAAGGCGTGCCAGGAGCTCTCGCACCTCCTCGGCGATGTAGAGGAAGAAGTTCTCGACGAACTCCGGCTTGCCGGTGAACCGCTTGCGCAGCTCCGGGTTCTGCGTCGCGACGCCCACGGGGCAGGTGTCGAGGTGGCAGACGCGCATCATGATGCAGCCCGACACCACGAGCGGCGCGGTGGCGAAACCGAACTCCTCGGCGCCGAGCAGCGCGGCGACGACCACGTCGCGACCGGTCTTGAGCTGTCCGTCCACCTGCACGACGATGCGGTCACGGAGACCGTTGAGCAGCAGCGTCTGCTGGGTCTCGGCGAGGCCGAGCTCCCACGGTGCACCCGCGTGCTTCTCCGACGTCAGCGGCGTCGCGCCGGTGCCGCCGTCGTGACCCGAGATGAGGACCACGTCGGCGTGCGCTTTCGACACACCCGCCGCGACCGTCCCGACACCGACCTCGGACACCAGCTTCACGTGGATGCGGGCCGCCGGGTTGGCGTTCTTCAGGTCGTGGATCAGCTGCGCCAGATCCTCGATCGAGTAGATGTCGTGGTGCGGCGGCGGCGAGATGAGACCGACGCCCGGTGTGGAACCGCGGACCTCGGCGATCCACGGGTACACCTTGTGCGGCGGGAGCTGGCCGCCCTCACCGGGCTTCGCACCCTGCGCCATCTTGATCTGGATGTCGGTGCAGTTGCTCAGATAGTGCGACGTGACGCCGAAGCGTCCCGACGCGACCTGCTTGATGGCACTGCGCCGCCAGTCGCCGTTCTCGTCGTGGTCGAAACGGTCGGTGCTCTCGCCGCCCTCGCCCGAGTTCGACCGACCGCCGAGGCGGTTCATCGCGATCGCGAGGGTCTCGTGGGCCTCTCCCGAGATCGAGCCGTAGCTCATCGCACCCGTGGAGAACCGCTTGACGATGTCCCGCGCCGACTCGACCTTGTCGATGGGGATCGGGTCCCGGTCACCGAAGTTGAAGTCGAACAGACCACGCAGAGAGGCGATCTTGCGCGACTGGTCGTCGACGAGCTTCGTGTACTCCTTGAACACCGAGTACTGGCCCGTACGGGTCGCGTGCTGCAGCTTGAACACCGTGTCGGGGTTGAAGAGGTGGTACTCCCCCTCGCGCCGCCACTGGTACTCCCCACCGACCTCGAGCTCGCGGTGCGCGCGCTCCTCGGGGCGGGCCTCGAACGCCAGGGCGTGGCGAGCCGCGACGTCGGCCGCGATCTCGTCGAGACCGACACCACCGAGGTGGCTGAGCATGCCCGTGAAGTACTCGTCGACGGTGTCCTGACCGATGCCGATCACCTGGAACAGCTGGGCACCGGTGTACGACGCGAGCGTCGAGATGCCCATCTTGCTCATCACCTTGAGCACGCCCTTGCCGGCGGCCTTGATGTAGTTGTTGCGGGCGGTCTCGAAGTCGGTGTCGCCCAGCACACCCCGCAGGACCATGTCCTCGATCGACTCGAAGGCCATGTACGGGTTGATCGCCGCAGCACCGAAGCCGACGAGGCACGCCATGTGGTGCACCTCGCGGGCGTCGCCCGCCTCGACGAGCAGGCCCACCTGGGTACGGGTGCGCTCGCGGACGAGGTGGTGGTGCACCGCCGACGTCAGCAGCAGCGACGGGATGGGCGCGAGCTTCTCGTCCGACTCACGGTCGGACAGGACGATCAGGCGGACACCGCCGGCGACGGCCTCGGAGACCTGACGGCGGACGTCCTCGATCGCGCGGCGCAGTCCCTCGCCGCCCTCGGCGACGGGGTACAGACCGTGGATCTGGACCGACCGGAAGTCCGGCCAGTTGCCGTCGTCGTTGATGCGCACCAACTTCGCGAGCGCATCGTTGTCGAGGATGGGCTGCGGCAGCGCGATCTGACGGCACGACTCCGGGCCCGGGGCGAGGAGGTCGGACTCCTTGCCGATCGTGACGCCGATGCTGGTGACGATCTCCTCGCGGATCGCGTCGAGCGGCGGGTTCGTCACCTGGGCGAAGCGCTGCTGAAAGTAGTCGAAGAGCATCCGCGGACGCATCGACAGCACGGCGATCGGCGTGTCGGTGCCCATCGACCCGATGGCCTCCGCGCCGGTCTTCGCCATCGGCGTGACCAACAGGTTGAGTTCTTCGGTGGTGTAGCCGAAGACCTGCTGGCGCAGGCGGACCCGCTCGTGCGCCATGTGGATGTGCGGACGACTCGGCAGGTCCGAGAGGACGGTGAAGCCCTCGTCGAGCCACTGCTGGTACGGGTGCTCCGCGGCGAGCTGGTCCTTGATCTCCTCGTCGTCGACGATGCGACCCTGCGCGGTGTCCACGAGGAACATCCGGCCCGGACGCAGACGCAGACGACGGACGACCGTCGACGGGTCGATGTCGAGCACGCCGACCTCCGACGCCATCACGACGAGACCGTCCTCGGTCACCCAGATCCTGCTGGGGCGCAGGCCGTTCCGGTCGAGCACGGCGCCGATGACGGTGCCGTCGGTGAAGCACACCGACGCCGGTCCGTCCCAGGCCTCCATCAGGGTGGAGTGGTACCGGTAGAACGCCCGGTGCTCGGGCTTCATGGTCTCGTGACGCTCCCAGGCCTCCGGGATCATCATCAGGACCGAGTGCGGCAGCGACCGGCCGCCGAGGTGCAGCAGCTCGAGCACCTCGTCGAATCGTGCGGTGTCGGAGGCACCTTCGGTACAGACCGGGAAGATCTTCTCGTCCGTGCCCTCACCGAACACCGAGGTGTCGATGAGCGCCTCGCGGGCGCGCATCCAGTTCTCGTTGCCGGTGACGGTGTTGATCTCACCGTTGTGGGCGACACGGCGGAACGGGTGCGCCAGCGGCCACGACGGGAAGGTGTTGGTGGAGAAGCGCGAGTGGACGAGCCCCAGCGCGCTCTCGACGCGGTCGTCCTGCAGGTCGAGGTAGAACGCCTTGAGCTGCGGGGTGGTGAGCATGCCCTTGTAGACGAACGTCTTGCCCGAGAGGCTCGGGAAGTACACGGTCTCGCGACCGGGTCCGTCCTGGCCCGCGCCCTTCGACCCGAGCTCGGTCTCGACGCGCTTGCGGATCACGTAGCTGCGGCGTTCCAGCTCGTCGCCGCTGGCACCGCCGAGGAAGATCTGCCGGAAAGTCGGCATCGCGTCGCGGGCGAGTGCGCCGAGCGAGGCGTCGTCGACCGGGACCGACCGCCAGCCGAGGACCGTCAGGCCCTCCGCCTCGGCGACCTTGCTGACCGACTCACACGCCTGAGCGGAGTCGGCCGCGCCCTGCGGCAGGAACGCGATGCCCGTGGAGTACGAGCCCTCCTCGGGCAGGTCGAAGTCGACGACCTCACGGAAGAAGCGGTCCGGGACGTTGATCATGATGCCCGCGCCGTCGCCGGTGTTCGGCTCTGCGCCGGCCGCACCACGGTGTTCGAGGTTGACCAGCGCGGTGATCGCCTTGTCGACGATGTCGCGGCTGCGACGACCGTGCATGTCCACCACGAAGGCGACACCGCACGAGTCGTGCTCGTTCATCGGGTGGTACAGGCCCTGCGGGCTCGGGTACCGGTGCCCTGCCGGGCCGGGAGCGTGCTTCATTCGTATCCGCCCTTACGTCGCTCTCGCGACAACTCTCATCTCGACCGAGGGTACGACGGCGTGCTGGTCCAGTCGTGATGAGTCCAACCTAAGATCGGTCGTGACCTGCACCGATGCGGGCCTGACCGATGGTTGCGCACGTCCAGCGCCGTTGCTGGTCGGCACATACCGTGCCCTCGCGGGCCACAGCGTCCGATGACCTCGTCCGACGGGGTCACCGTCACCTGGTCATTCGGACCATTTTCTCACGCCGGACGGCTCGGACAGAAATCAACGAAACAAACGTGACCGAGGGTGTCGGCCCGGTCACGGAACCGTTCTGGCGTACATGGTCGAGGATCCCCCACCCGTGGCCCGGACGCGACCCGATCGGACGAGGTCTTTCGATCCGCGAACAGTGGTCAGTGATCCGTCGTAGCGTCGCGGACGAGGCCGTCGACGTCGACGGCCCGACGGACGCGGAGGCTGTCATGGGTCGGTGGGCGCGGGGCATCGTGGTGGTGGCGATCGTGACGATCGCGAGCGGACTCGTGGCAGGCACCGCCGGCGCCCGACCGCTACCGGTCGTCTACTCGCTGGGCGCGGCGACCGCGACCGCCGTGAGGTCGCCGGATTCGCCACCGCCGGGGGCGGACGACTGGTCGTGTCGGCCGTCGACGCGGCACCCGGTGCCCGTCGTGCTCGCGCACGGGACCCTCTTCAACAGGACCATCGACTGGCAGGCGCTCGCGCCACTGCTGAAGAACCAGGGGTATTGCGTCTACGCCCTGAACTACGGGCAGCAGCCGTCGTCGACGTACCTCGGCTTCCCCGGCGCGTCGACGACCGGTGGGACCGGCCCGATCGAGCAGTCAGCGCGACAGCTGGCCGCGTTCGTCGACCGTGTGAAGTCGTCCACGGGTGCCGCGAAGGTCGACATCGTCGGCCATTCGCAGGGCGGCACCATGCCGCGCCACTACCTGAAGTTCCTCGACGGAGCGCGTTCCGTCGATCAGTTGATCGGCCTCTCGCCGTCGAACCACGGCACGACGGTCTTGGGACTGTCGTCGATCCCCGGCGTACCCGAGGCGCTGCGACTCGGCCTCGGCACCGCGATCCGTCAACAGATCGTCGGGTCGGACTTCCTCCGTCGGCTCAACGCGGGTGGCGACATGGTCCCCGGCGTCCGCTACACGGTCATCGAGACCCGCCACGACGAGGTCGTGACCCCGTACACCGCAGCGTTCCTGACCGGCCCGGGGGTCACGAACATCACCCTGCAGGACGGGTGCCCGCAGGACTACACCGACCACCTGGCGATCACCTACGACCGGCTCGCTCTGAGCCATGTCCTCCATGCGCTCGACCCGTCGTATCCGGTTGCGCCGTGCGTCTTCTCGTCGAGCCTGTCGGGGGTCTGACACCCGCGTTCTGCAGTTGTCCACAGACTCGTACATCTGCCTTGTCGGTGTCGGTGGGCGATCGTAGAATCGAACACATGAGCGAGACAACGACCTTCGACACCTCGGGTGTGATGGCGTCGTTGGCTGTCGACTCGGCGCTCCCCGCTCATGAGCTGGTGGAGATCCTGTCGCATTGTCGGGCGATCACCGCTTCGGCCGACTACCGGATGGTGTGCGCCGCGTCGCTCATCCACGACGAACGGTGCGAGGACTATCTGGTGTCGGTCGCCGAACGCGACTCCGGGCAGAAGTTCTCGCTGGATGAGTTGATGGCCGGGCAGATGGATCGCATCGCCGGGATCGATCCCCGAGCCGAATTCGGTCCGGATGGGTTGGAGCGCGCGACCGCTGAGGTCGGGGCCGTACTGAACGTGCCTGCGTCGAAGGCGCGGGAGCTGATAACCGCCGGCGACACCGCTCGGTACCGGTTGGTGTTCACCGCGCAGGCGTTGGCGGTCGGTCGTATCGACCTCGCTGGGTTTCTCCTGATCTGCGGTCGCACGAAACTCGTGATCGACCCCGATCTGATCAAGATCGTCGACACCCACATCGCCCAAACCCTGTTCGAACGGCCACCGCTGTCGCGGGCCCGGCTGGTCGCGTTGATCGACCGGATCGTGGCACTGATCGACCCGGATGCCTTGATCCGACGCCGGGAACGCGTCACCGCCGACCGGGACGTCACGATCCGTCCTGACCGCTTCCAGCCCGGCGCTTCCCGAGTGACCGCCACCCTCCCCGACATCGACGCGACCGCCATCGACGCGCGCCTGTCGGCGATGGCCGACGCCGTTCACACCGGTGATCCGCGAACTCGTGCACAGCGCCGCGCGGATGCGCTGATTGCTCTCGCCGCCGGCGTGGATCACCTCGTGTGCGGTTGCGACACCTGCACGCAGGCAGGCGATGAGACTGACACCGCGCCGACGCAGCCGATCACACCACCCGTCGGGCCCGCGCGGCCGTACCTCCACATCGTCGCGAACCTGTCGACGCTGCTGGGTCTCGACGACGACCCCGGCTACCTGGACGGCCGCGGGATCATCGACGCCGACACCATGCGTCGGCTGTTCGCCGATGCCGAGCGGGAGTTCCTGCGCCGCGACGACCCCGCACAGGCCGCCGCAGCAGCGTCGACCTATGTCCCGTCGAAGAAGCTGGCCGCGCTGATTCGGTGCTCGGAGCTCTGCTGCACCTTCCCGGGTTGCTCAGCACCGGCATGGAACATCGATCTCGACCACACCACCCCGTTCGATCACCGCCACCCCAGCGACGGCGGCCAGACGATCCGGGACAACCTGAAACCACTGTGCCGGTTCCACCACCGCATCAAGACGTTCGATCGCGCGTGGCGCGACTACCAGACACCGCTCAGGGAAGCGTTCTTCGAATCCCCCACCGGGCACATGTTCCTCGGCAACGCCTACACCGCCGTCGACATCTTCCCCGCCCTCGGACCACCCAGGAAACCCGAGAACCACCCTGCGCGAACCACACTCGCGACCCGACGCGACACAGAACGCGCCGCACACCTCCGCGCCATCCAACGCGCCGAGGACGCCGACCCACCGCCCTTCTGACCGGCCCGGACCGGGCCTACAGCCACCCCCGCCGCTCGGCGGTGGCTGCTGCCTCGGCACGGGTGGATGTGCCGGTCTTGCCGATCGCGCTCGACAGGTAGTTCCGGACCGTGCCGGCCGAGAGGTGCACCCTCCCGGCGATCGTCGCCACGGTGGCGCCGTCGAGGGCGGCCCGCAACACATCCCGTTCCCGCGCGGTGAGAGGACTCGTGCCGTCGGTGAGGCTCTCCGTCGCCAGCGTCGGGTCGATCACCCGCAACCCCGAGTGCACACGGCGCACCGCGTCGGCCAACTCAGCCGCCGGCGTGTCCTTGACGATGAAGCCGGATGCGCCCGCGTCGATCGCCCTCCGCAGGTAACCAGGCCGTCCGAACGTCGTCACAATCAGGGATCGGGTGCGCGGCAACGCGTCCCGCACGGCAGCCGCCGTCTCGATGCCGTCGGCCCCGGGCATCTCGATGTCGAGCAGACAGACGTCGACGTCGTTCGCGCGTGCCGCGTCGACGACCTCGTCGCCCCTCCCGACCTGGGCGACGACAGTCATGTCGCGCTCCAGCTCGAGCAGCGCGGCCAGGGCCCCACGCACCAGCGCCTGATCATCGGCGAGGAGCAGTCGGATCGGCTCACCCATCGAACGCGGCTCTCACGACGGTGCCGGCGGCGCTGCCGGTGACGGACAGGTGGGCGCCCGCGGCCTCGACCCGTTCGGTCAGGCCCCGCAGCCCGTTGCCGAACGCGTGCTCGGCGATACCGCGGCCGTCGTCGCAGACACGGATCGACTCCGCATCGACCGACACCACGCACCGCGCCGCACCGCTGTGGCGCACGACGTTCGTCACCGACTCCCGCAGGACCCACGCGAACAACGTCTGCCGTGCAGTCGGTATGGACGGCAGCTGCTCGGGCAGGTCCGCGTCGATCTCCGCCGCCGACAACGCTGTTCGGGCCGAGGCGATCTCCGTGCGGAGTTCCGGGGTCCGCAACGCACCCACCGTCGACCGCACCTCCGCCAGGGCCTGACGCGAGAGGGCGTGCAGTTCGGCGAGTTCGGACTTCGCGCGCTCGGGGTCGATGTCGACCAGACGGCCGGCCAACTCCGTCTTGATCGTCATCACGGTCAGCGAATGGCCGAGGATGTCGTGGACATCGCGGGCGACGCGTTCGCGCTCGGCGACGACCGCGAGCTGCTCGTCGGCGTCCCGCCGCATGGCCTCCGCTTCATCCCGACGCTGCTCGGCGGACCTCGCCGCGATCATCAGCACCATCACGAACGCGACGATGACCAGCGCAAGCACCGTGCCCGAGTCGAGACTCCACCCCGGGATCGACAGTGGCAGAACGAGTCCGACCACCAGGACGACACCGACCAGGACCGGACCGAGCAGGCCACCGAACCCGAACGCGGCGATCCCCATCAGGTACGGCGCGAACGAGACGACCCCGTCACCGAGCACGGGAACCGACGCAGCGGCGAGCCCGAGGAGGATCGCGCCGTAGGTGAGTGCGAGCCGCGGCCGACGACGGCCCTGTCGCCACGACATGATGTGCGTCGCCGCGGTCACGTACGTGGCGGCGAAGACGGCGATCAGCGACAGCCCGTAGACGACGCGGACGACACTGTCGCCCGAGCGGAGGAGTGAGACGACCGGATAGGCGAGGAAGACCAGCCACACGGCCGTGAACACCCAGGACCGATCCGGCGTCTCGCGCGACAACGGCCACCACCGGACGCGGGGTCCGGTGGTGGTCGAGTCGCTCATGGGAGGGACTGTAGGAGACGTGGTCACAGTCGCTCGGTGCTCCGGCGGAAGAAGTAGGTGGCCGCGGCCGCCATGATCACTCCCCACACGACGACGTTGGCCACCGCGACCCAGAGTGAGATGTGGTCGCCGTACGGCGTCACGCCGTCGGTGATCGGGTGGTTCGCGAGAGCGTTCACCCCGAACATCGGCGTGAACTGCGAGAACGTCAGCATCGCTCCCTTCAGCGGCACGAACACGTTGCCCGCGAACGCCAGGATGGTGAGCACGCCGCCCGACGCCTGCATCGCCGCCTCCGACCGCAGGCCGCTGCCCATGGCCAGGCCGAACGCCGCGAAGACCGCGGACCCCAGCCAGCCGAGGATCACCGACCCGATCCACACGGGCACGGGTGCGCTCGCCCCGGTGGCCACGCCGACGACGCTCAACAGGATCAACGGGAGCGCGGCCACCGTCATGGCGACGGCCGCTTTGGACACGACGTACGCCGCAGGCGACAACCGCGTGAGCCGCAGCGTCCGCGTCCACCCGGCCTGCTGCTCCAACGCCACCGACGCGGCGTTGGTGGTGGTCGCGAGGATCGCGCCGTAGACGGCCATGTGGACCATGACGTAGGCCTGGGTGTTGGCGTGTCCGATCCTCCCGCCGCCGAAGTCCTGCGCCGCACCGAAGACGAGGTAGAGGACCGTCGGCATGACGAGGGTGAAGATCATGGCGCGACGGTTGCGCAGGACGCGGCGGAGGTCGTACCGGACGTAGGTGCCGGAGAAGCCGCGGAGCAGATTCCCCGCGGACGACGTCCGGGGTGCGGTGGTGGACACAGTGGTCATCGTGCGTTCTCCTCGGCTGCGGTGGTCGTCGTGGAGGCTGTCGAGGTGAGCGCGACGAAGGCGTCCTCGAGGTCGTGGGCGACGATCTCCACGTCGCGGGCGTCGCTGTGCGCGAACAGAAATCGCGCGGTCGCATCGGAGTCGTCGGTGGCGAGCTCGACGCGTCCCCCGCGCACCGTCACCGCGGTGACACCGGGTGCGTTCTGTCGGATCCAGTCGACGGACGCCGGGTCGACGACCGCGGACACGGTCCGCCCGGACGCCTGCGCCCGGATCTGCGCGGTGGTGCCGTCGGCCACGACGCGTCCGCCCGCGATCATCACGATGCGGTCGGCGAAGGCGTCGGCCTCCTCGAGGTAGTGCGTGGCGAAGAGCACGGTCCGTCCGGCGCCGGCGTCGTCACGCATCGCCGCCCAGAACGCCCGGCGCGACTCGACGTCCATCCCGGCGGTCGGCTCGTCGAGCACGATGAGGTCGGGGTCCGGCAGGAGCGCCAGCGCGAACTTCAGGCGCTGCTGTTCACCCCCGGAACACTTCGACACCTTCCGACCGGCGATCTCGGTGATGCCGGCACGGGCCATCACCTCGTCGACGGACGTCGATCCGCGATGCGTCGCGGCGATGATCGCGACGGTCTCGCCGACCGTGAAGTCCGGCAGCAGACCGCCGCTCTGCAGCACGGCCGAGATCCGGCCGGCCGCGACAGCCTCGTCCGGGGACATCCCGAACAGGCGCACCGAGCCGGAGTCCGGCCTGGTCAGGCCGAGGGCCATGTCGAGCGTGGTCGTCTTGCCGGCCCCGTTGGGACCGAGGAACGCGACGACCTCGCCCTGCCGGATGGCGAGGTCGACGCCGTCGACGGCCCGGACGCTGCCGGACCCGCGGGTGCTGAACGATCTGGTGAGCGCCCGGGCCTCGAGCGCGAAGGGGATGGTCATACCGATGAGACTCGCGGGTCGTGGACCTGCACACCCCCGCCGGATGTCACGGGTTCGTTGTGACAGATGTCAGTACCGCACGGATGCTCCTGTCGGATCGTTACCGGATCACAGATCGTCATCGATCCGCGTCGACATGGCGTCGCAGGTGTGTGACCGTGGTTACGTCGAGGTACGGACGCACCACGTCCACAGTTCGACCGCAAGCTGGTCGACGCGCCGGGAGGTCGCGAACGTATGAGTCTCACCATCGATCCGGAAGACACATCGGCCACGGTCGTCGCTGCCGAGACCATCGACATGCCCTGGCATCCCACCCGCGGGTCGCGACGATCGCGCACCGTCAACGGGTCGATCGGCCGGGCTCTGCCCGTCATGTCCTCGGGTTTCGGGCTCCGCGCGCTGGGTCTGAGCACCGACGGTCTGGCTCTGACCCCCTCGCCCGCGATGATCCGCCGGGCCCGCCCTCTCGTGAACCAGGCGATCTGTCGCCTGAGCCCTGTCCCCCGGGGCACACGGGTCACCCCCGTCCACCACAAGCGCGGGCTGCGTGGAGAGTGGGTCAGCGGTCGGGACGTCGGCCCCAGCGGCACCGTCATCTACTACCTGCACGGCAGCGGCTACGCGGTGTGTTCGCCGCGCACCCATCGCGGGTTCGTCTCTCGTCTGTCGACGTTGACCGGCCTGCCCGCGTTCTCCCTCGACTACCGCCTCGGCCCGGAGTACACCTTCCCCACCGCAGGGGACGACGCCATCGCCGGCTATCAGTGGCTGTTGGACCGCGGGTACTCCGCGAACCAGATCATCGTCGCGGGCGACTCGGCGGGCGGACACCTCGCGATCGACCTGATCGCCCACAACCACCGCACCGGCACACCGCAGCCGCGAGCCATGACGCTGTTCTCGCCGCTGTCGGACCCGACGTTCTCGCTCGCCCTGGCCCGTCAGCGTGGCGGCCATCGGGATCCGCTCATCGACGCCCGCCTCGGCGCGCACGTCCTCGGGCTCTACCTCGGTGACGTCGAACGCAACGACCCCCGGCTGATCCCCGAGCTCACCGCGGACATGGAGCTGCCCCCGACCCTGATCCAGGCCGGCAGCCTGGAGGTGATGGCCGACGACGCCCGGGACATCCACTCCCGTCTGAGCGCCGCCGGCGGTCGCAGCGATCTGCAGATCTGGCCCGATCAGACCCACGTCTTCCAGCTGTTCCCCATGCTCGCCCCGGAGGCCGGGCGTGCGACGCGCGCCGCGGCGGGCTTCATCACCGATCAGCTCGATGCGGCCCGCCGCGTCACAGGGTCGCACTGACCCCTCGCTCACAGTCGATCAGCGGGCGAGCGCGAGCTCGTGCGTGGCGGACTCGGCGCGGAACTCGGTGCGCAGCCGGGCGGCACGGGCGGACAGGGCGACGACCCGGCCGACGACCATCACCAGGGCCCAGATGACGAAGAACGGTGCGATGGCGTCGGCGGAGAGATGCAGCGACATCATGTGCTCACCGACCCAGGTACGGAACGAGGCGACGTCGGAGACGGCCCACACGAATCCGATGCGTGCGACCATCGCGACGAGCCACACCCCGAGGAAGGCGATCCCGCAGCGGGTCATGACCTTTCCGGTCGCACGGTCGGCCCACATCGCGGTCGAGGCGTGGGCCACGAGGGCGAACACCGCGCCGATCGCCGCCGCCACGAGGTACAGGACGATCGAGTTGTGGTCGGTCGGTGCGTCCTTGAGATAGGCGTAGCCGAAGCCGGCCACCGCGAGCACGGGCATGGCGATCTTGTGCAGGCCGAAATGCCTGGTGCCGTACTGGGTCGCCATCATCATGGTGAAGATGCCGCCGCTGATCTCGACTGCCTGGCTGAGGTCCGACATGGTGTTCTCCTGGGGTTCTCGAGGTGTCCGACGCGACCGGTGTCGCTCGAGATCAACTCTGCTGCGGCGATCGCGACGGCGGATCGACCCGCGAGTCGAGTGACGGGTGGACAAATGTCTCCACCCGCGGGTGGACGCGCAGCTTCGACGACGGTGGCATCGTGATCACCCATGCGCGTCCCGAAGCTCTCGCACCTGTCGCCGCCGGTGCCGTCGGCCGGGTTCGTCGGGACCGAGGGCTACGTCGGGTCGGGCCTGGCGGACACGACGATGATCCGGCTGATGCCGCTGATCAATCTGGCCGTCGTGGTGTGGGCGTGGTTCACGGTCACACCGCTCGGGTTCTCCGGCACCGGGCTCTACGGGTTGATCCTGATGGTCCTCGGCACGTGCGGGATGTCGTTGCGACTCCTCGATCCTGCGACCTTGGCTGTGCGGACTCGCTTCGTCGCCACGCTGGCCGCCGGAACCGTCGCCGGCCTGCTCTTCGGGTTCGACCCGACCAGCGCGGCCACCGCCTTCGCGCCCATCATCGCCGGCACCGCCGGATTCCGGTTCTCCACCGTGCCCGCGATCATGATCGCCACCGTCACCTCGGGCACGGCATTCGTCGCCACGGCCATCAGGTTCGACGGCACCTCGTACTACCCGTTGCTGGTCGGCCTCGCCGTGCTGATCGGGATGACGCGACGCGACCGCAGTGAGGCGATGCGCCTGGCCCGCGAGAAGGTCGAGCAGACGGATCGTGCCGTCGCATCGGAGAGTCGCGCACAGGTCCTCGCCGAACGCGCACGGGTCGCCCGCGAGATCCACGACGTCCTCGCCCACTCCCTGTCCGGGGTGAACATGCAACTGAACCTCGCCGATGCTCTCCTCGAGGACGGACGGGCCGACGATGGACGCCAAGCCGTGAAGACGGCGCAGGGCATGGTCGCCGACGGCCTCGTGGAGGCTCGCCGCGCGGTGTACGCGCTGCGCGAGGAATCGCGCGGCCTCGTCGCCTCGATCGGCGCCTTGGTCACCGGCCCCGACGAGACACTGTCGACGCGCGGTGACCAGTGGGAACCCGCACCCGAGGCCACCGCGCACCTCGTTCGCATCGTCGGCGAGGCGATCACGAATGCACGCCGTCACGCAGCGGGGGCGCCGATCACCGTCGATCTGCAGTTCACGTCGGACAGACTGCGCGTGAGCGTGGTCAACGGTCGGGCTATGCGCACGGAGCACTTCACCGGAGGGTCGGGAATGGGATTGATCGGAATGCGGGAGCGCGCCGCGGAGATAGGCGGCGAGCTGTCCGTCGGGCCGGGACACGACGGCGATCCGGACACGGGGTGGACCATGACGATCGAGGTGCCCCGATGAGCGACGGTGTTGTGCCGCAGCCGATCCGGGTCGTCGTCGCCGACGACCAGGCCACCATCCGCGATGCCCTCGCCGCCATGCTCGACCTCGTCGCCGACCTGTCGGTCGTGGGGACGGCCGCCGACGGTGCCGCACTGGTCGACCTCGTCGCCGAGCATCGACCCGATGTCGTGCTGACCGACCTGCGCATGCCCGGGATGGACGGCGCCGAGGCCACCAGGATCCTGCTGGAGGCCTCGCCCGATCTCCCCGTCGTCGTGCTGACGACCTTCGACGACGACGAGTCGATCTTCCGCGCACTCGACGCCGGCGCCCGCGGTTACCTCACCAAGGACGCGAACCGCCACGAGATCGCCGCCGCCATCCGCGCTGCCGCCGCAGGACAGGCCGTCCTCGATCGCACCGTGCAACAACGACTCCTGGCCGGTGCGGCACGTTCGGCCGCGTCGTCACCCACTCCCGCATCGAGTCCCGAGCTCGACGCCCTCACCGTGCGCGAACGAGAAGTGCTGTTGCACATGGCTGACGGCTCCAGCAACCGCGAGATCGCCAAAGCGCTCTACGTCAGCGAGTCCACGGTCAAGACCCACATCAACAATGTCTTCGCCAAGCTCTCCCTCCGCGACCGCGGTCAGGCCATCGCGTTCGCGCACCGCCACGGGTTGGTGTCCGACTGAGCCCACTCATCGCCGCAGCCGACTCAGGACCGTGGTGCGTCAATGCGCGGCGCTGCGTAGGAACTCGACGATGTGCGCCGCGATCTCCTCACCCTTGTCCTCTTGCAGGAAGTGGGCCGCGCCGGCGATGGTGACCTGTTCTCCCGCCGTCGGGATGAGGTCGGTGAACACCTGGCCGGACTTCGGGTGCGGGAAGACGGGATCGCTGTCGGAGAAGGCGATCAACACCGGCTTGTCCCATCGGGACAGCGCCTCTCCGACCGTGCGCAGCACGTCCGCACCGGGATCCGCGGCGTCGACGGGGACGAGCAACGGGAACTGGGCCGCACCTGCTTTCGACTCGACGGTCGGGAACGGGGCGTCGTAGGCCGCGACCACCTCGGCGGGCACGTCGGTCACGGTGGCGCCCTGGATGATCTGCCCGACGGGCAGGTCGGGGTTCTTCGTCGCGAAGTCGCGCCAGGCCAGGAACCCCCGGCTGACGCGACCACTGAACAGGCCGGTGTTCATGATCACGAGGTTCGCGACGCGATCGGGATGTTCGGTGGCCCATCGCAAGCCGATCGGTCCGCCCAAGTCCTGGACCACAACGGTGGCGTCGTCGACGTCGAGGCGATCGAGCACCGCGTCGGCGATCGCGGAGTGACGGTCGAAGGTGTACCAGTCCCGGTCGGTCGGCTTGTCCGATCGCCCGAACCCTGCGTGGTCGTAGGCGATCACGCGCCGCCCGGCCGCGGCGAGCGGCCGGATCATCCTGCGGTACAGGTACGACCATGTCGGTTCGCCGTGGAACAGGACGATCGGTCCGCCCGTCTCCGGCCCGTCCGCGGGGACGTCGATGTGGTGGATGCGCAGTCCGTCGACCTCCAGGTACTGCGGCGGGAAGTCCCATCCGGGGAGATCGGCGAAGCGATCGTCGGGTGTGCGATAAACGTCCATCAGGTCGATGTTCCTCCCCGCTGCACCACGAAGTCGCGGAACCGCGACGCGGCACCCACGAGTGGGCGGTCGCGTCGCCACACCAGCACGATCTCCCGGGTGGTCTGCGCGCCGGCCAACGGGATCAGCGCCACCTCGGGTGCGAGCGGTCCGTACTCCTCGATCGGCATCACCGACACCCCGAGCCCGGCCCCGACAAGCCCGGCGATGGTGCCCAGTTCGGTCGTCTCGAAGGTGATGTCGGGGCGGACGTCCTCCGCGGCGCAGAGATCGTCGAGGATGCGCCGCATCCCGAACCCGGCGCTCATCGCCACGAACGGCTCCGACGCCACCTCCGCCAGGGCGATCTCGGCCCGGTCGGCGAGGTGGTGGTCGGTCGGCACCGCCAGCCCGAGCCGCTGCGTCATGAGCGGCGCCCACACCAGATCGGTCCCAGTGGGACGGGGCGAGACGATGGCGAGGTCGGCGTCGTCGGAGCGGACCCTGTCGGCCACCACCTCCGCGGCGTCCTGGAACAGCGTGAACGAGACGCGCGCTTCGTGACGGAACCCGACGATCAGTTCCGGGACGAGCCGCACGCCGAACGAGTGGAGGAACGCCAGCCGGACGGTGCCCTCCACCGGGTCGACGAGGTCGCGGATCGCGGCTCGCGCGGCGTCCATCTCGGCGCGCGCCCGGCGGCAGTGATGGAGGTAGACCCGCCCGCGGTCGTTCAGCGACAGTCGACGACCGGTGCGGTCGAACAGTGTGGTGTCCAGGTCGCGTTCGAGCCGCCCCAGCATGCGCGACAGCGTCGGCTGCGACAGGTGCAGCTCGTCGGCCGCGGCCGACACGTTCTCCATCTCCGCGAGTTCGACGAACCAGTCCATCTCCGATCGCATGCTGCGATTATGCGCTGAGAGCATCAGCGGTGCGCCAAAGATTCATTTCTGTCAGGAACGGATCGAGGCCATCGTTGTTGTCATGACGATGACCACCGCGAGCACCGCAGCTGCACCCGCCGCCACCGGTCATGTCGCCGGGTCTCGCCAGTTCCGTAACGCGACCGTCGCGATGTTCGCGGCGGGGATGGCCGCGTTCATGGCGATGTACCACGTGCAGGCCATGCTGCCCGTGTTCTCGGAGCACTTCGGGGTCTCGCCGACCACCTCGGCCCTCACCGTCTCGCTGACGACCGGCTTCCTGGCCCTCGCGATCATCCCGGTGAGCGTCCTGTCGGAGCGTTTCGGCCGGATCAAGGTCATGGTCGTCTCCGCGGTGGCGGCGTCGATGCTGGGTCTGCTGCTCCCGTGGGCGCCCAGCATCGAGACGTTGCTCATCGGCCGCGCGGTCGTCGGGATCCTCTGCGCCGGCGTTCCAGCCGTCGCGATGGCGTACCTCGCCGAGGAGATCGACGGCGCATCGCTCGGCAAGGCGATGGGCTACTACGTCTCCGGCACCACCATCGGCGGCCTCACCGGACGCCTCGTGCCGGGGCTGGCCGCGGACGTCGTCAGCTGGCAGTGGGCGCTCGAGATCGCCTGCCTGGTCTCGCTGGCGTTCGCGGTCGTGTTCATCCGGCTGGTGCCTGCCTCGCAGAACTTCGAGCCGCAGCCCATCGCGGTGCGGGCGGTGCTCGGCAACCTCGCCGGTCACCTGCGCGATGTGCCGCTGCTGGCCTTGTTCGGACTCGCGTTCCTGCTCATGGGTGGGTTCGTCACCGTCTACAACTACCTGTCGTTCCGATTGCTCGACGCGCCGTTCTCGTTGCCGCAGAGCCTCGTCGGCGTCGTGTTCCTGATGTATCTCGCCGGGACGTTCTCGTCGACGTGGGCGGGCCGCATGTCCGACCGCGTCGGCCGCGGCGTCGTGCTCGCCGTGTCCATCGCCGTGATGGCGGTGGGGCTCGTCGTCACGATCCCGGACTGGCTCCCGTCGACCCTGCTGGGCATCCTGCTGTTCACCGGCGGGTTCTTCGGCGCGCATTCGACGGCGAGCGGGTGGGTCGGTGTCCGGGCTCAGGGGCACCGCGCCGAGGCGTCCTCGCTGTACCTCTTCGGGTACTACCTGGGCAGCTCGGTGGTCGGCGCCCTGGGCGGTATCGCGTTCAGCGCGCTGGGGTGGGTCGGCGTCGTCGGTTACGTCGGCGTGCTGATGGTGGTGGCCGTCGCGCTCGCCACCACCATCATCCTGCGGATTCGCACCTCACCCGTGGAGAGCGTTCGGTGACAGGCGCTCCTTCGTCATCGACGTGGTGAGCGCCCCGGCGCGCCACTGCACAACCAGCAACTGCGCGAGGAGCATCGTCCCGATGTAGAGGACGATCGTCGCCGACCCTGCACCGTGGCCGGCGAGCAGGTCCAGCCCGACGTGCGCGGCGAGGCTCGCGATCCAGAGGACCAGCGTCGCACCGGTTCCCCGTGACATCAGCACACCCTGCTCGTCTCGCCAGACCCGAACCGTGAACCCCCGTGCGACGGCGAACACGACGCCGACGACTGCAGAGGCGACCATCGTCGCGACCGCGACGGCCGACAGGTGGTGCTGATCGACGAACTGTGCGGCGGTCACCAGCCCGATCACGGTGATGATCACCGCCCCCTTCGGCGAGGACTTCACGGCGCGCGGCGTCATCTGACGACTCAGGATCCACCCCACGACCAGCATTCCCACGACGATGTTCACGAGCATTGGACGACCTCCCGTTGTTCCGTCCCCGCCTCTCGGGGCACGCATCTCAGACTCGTCGCCGGCGCGCGTCCTGGGATCGGCCCGTGGGTGGAGGTCGGGTGGAGATGCGGCGTGGTCCATTTCGTCTGGATCGTCCGTACGGATCGGATAAGTTGCTCTCGGTAACGATCAAGGGGGTGCAGTGCAGACGACACGGTGGACCGTCCTCGGGGTCGCGATCGCCGCCGTGCCCGCCGGACTGTTCCTCACGGCGCCGTCACGCGGCAGCCAGATCGTCGGGCTCACCGCGGAACCTCCTGGGTTCCCCTGGGGATCGTCGACCACCGCATCCGCCTGGGGACTGCTCGCAGCACTCGCGGTGTGCGTCGGTGCTCGACGGGTCGCCGACGCGCTCTTCGTGGGGGCCGTCGCCGCGATCACGCTGCTGGTGATCACCATCGGCTCGGCCCCGCCGGCACTCCTCATCGCCGTCGCCGCCGGTGCACTCCTGGGTGCGGTGCTCCAGCTGAGCCAAGCGCACCCCGGGCGCGGCACGGTCGTCGTGGCCGTCATCGGGGCCACCATCGGGATCGTCGTCGCGCCACAGCTCGCGCGGTTCCGCGCCGGCGAGTCGGGCGGCAACCGTCCTTACGCCGACTACATCCCCAGCTCCGGGATCATGGCGGACACGACCGTCGTCGACCTCGGCGCCGGGGTCCTCGCCGTCCTGGCGATGATCCTCCTGACGATTGGGTGTGCCCCGGCCTGGCGTCAGCAGATCGAGGGTGCCCCTCGGACAGCCGTCGTCACGACCTCGGTGATCGTCGTCGGCTGCGCCCTGACCCACTGGTGGTTGCTTCGCTACATCTCGGAATCGTTGCGAGACACCGAGACCAGTGGCCTGCACACGTTCTACGGCGGTTATGTCGTCGTCGGACTGGCGCTGGTCGCGGCGATCGTCCATCCGGGTGCGGCGCGTCTGCTGTGGGTCGCCGCGGCAGCAGGGAGCGTCGCGCTCGCCACCGACGGCAGCACGGGTTCCGGGACCGACCTGGCCGCAGTGACCGCCGCGCTCGTCGTGGTGGCTGCGGTGGTCACCGCGATCGTTCTCCGTCGGTCGCCCGCCGACGAGCGGACGCGGGGGGTCCCGATCGCGGTCGCAGTGCTCACCGCCTTCGCCGCCACACAGTTCATCACCGACGAGCTGTGGTCTGTCATCCCGATCCTGGTGGGACCGTTCGGCGTCCCCGTCGTACTCGCGATGGCGATCACGGCTGCGACGGTCTCGATCGACGTCGATCAGGCCACGGTGGTCGGTGGCGTCGCCCTGCTCGCCCTGCTGCGACCGTCCACCGGCACCGACTTCGGTTGGACCGCGTACACCCCGCTCTCCGACGGGATCGGATTCGACGGGATCAGCAGCTCGCCCGAGTCACCAGCGCAGACCGCCGTGGCCCTCGTCGCCCTGGTCGCGTGCTTCGCCGCGGCGGTCTCGCTGTCGCGGCGGGCGAATCCGGGTCAGTGATCGGACTCGACGACCGCGCCGGAGTCGATGTTGCGGGCGCTGGTGGACCGGCCGAGCGCGGCGACCTCGGCGTCCATCTTGGGGATGATGTGCGGGGCCTGCTGCAGCGACGACTGCTCACCGACCTTGGACGTGATCACCGAGCGCAGGGTCCCGATCGCGCCGACCCAGCCGGGGACGTAGACGCGGCGCTTGCGCTTCTCGAGGCCCGCGACGAACGCGTCCACGCACTTGTCGACGGTGGTGGTCTGGCTGAGCGGCCCGGGCAGGTTCGACAGCATCTCCGCGAACGCCGAGAGGTCCTTCTTGGCGTCCTGCACCAGAGGCGTGTCGATCCAGGACATGTGCGCGGAACCCACGTCGACCCCGAGGTGCTTGACCTCGAGACGCAGTGCGCTGGCGAACATCTCGGCGCCTGCCTTGCTGGCGTTGTACGCGGCGAGACCGGGGGCCGGTGTGAACGCGGCCAGCGACGACACGACGAGCACGTACCCCTTGCGCTCGATGATCGAGGGCAGCGCGGCGCGCACGGTGTGGAAGACGCCGGTCACGTTGATGTCGACGACGCGCCGGAACGCGATCGGGTCGACGTTGAGCACCGAGCCGTAGGACGCGATGCCCGCGTTCGCGAGGACCATGTCGATACCGCCGAACTTCGCGATGCCCGCGTCGACGGCGGCCTGCATGCTCGCGAGGTCGGTCACGTCCGCGACAGCGCTGACGGCGGAGTCGCCGAGCTCGTCGGCCACGAGGGCCAGGGTGCTCTCCTCGATGTCGACGATGACGACCTTGCCGCCGCGCTTGACGACGGCGCGGGCCGTCTCGCACCCGATACCCCGTGCCGCCCCCGTGATGAGAACGACCTTGCCGCGTAGCGATGCCATGCACGAACCTTCCTCGACGATGAGCCCGATGTCAGCCCGGTCACACCCTAGAGCGTGGTCGCGGCGGGACCGACCCGCAGCCCGTCGACGATCACGTCGATGATCCGGGGGACGCGACTGTCGCGTTCATCCGGCGTCACCTGGGTCAGGAACCACGTCAGGAGGATGACGTCGCGGGCGTCGACGTCGTCACGGACGACCCCCACGGCTCGGCCCGCGCCCAGCAGCGCCGAGACCGCCTCACCCAACACACCGTGGGTCTCGGAGGAGACCTCCGTCCACGTCGAGGAGGACACCGCCGTCATCACCCCACGCTTGACCACCGCGTAATCGGCGAGTCGCGACAGCCAGGTGCGGAGTCCCGCGACCGGATCGCCCCCGGCCGCCGACCGGAGGGCCAGACGTGCGAGGTCGTCGATCTCCGCTGCGTAGACGGCCCTGATGAGCGCGTCACGATCGGCGAAGTGGCGGTAGAGAGTCCCCTGTCCGACACCGGCCTGTCGTGCGACGCGGCTCAGGGTGACGTCGCCGTCCTCCACGAGCATCCGGCGGGCGGCGTCGACGATCTCGGTCCGATTGCGTTCGGCGTCGCTGCGCACGGGGCGCCCCTTTTCTTGCAAGCGGACAGACTGTCCGCTTATGCTTGCGTCGATACGGACACTCTGTCCGCTTGTCGACAGAAGGGCAACACCATGTCTCCACTGGCAGACCACGTCGTCGCCATCACGGGCGCGGGGAGCGGCATCGGTGAGGCCACGGCCCGCCGTCTGGCGCGGGCCGGCGCGGCCGTCGTGCTCGGGGGTCGCAGGACCGATCGTCTGGACGACGTGGCCACCGACATCCGCGCCGACAGCGGTCGAGCGGTCGTCGCATCCGTGGACGTCACGTCCCGCAGCGAGATGCACGACTTCGTGGCGACGGCGGTGGCGCAGTTCGGTCGACTGGACGTCCTCGTGGCGAACGCAGGTGTCGGACCGATCTCGCGGATCGACGCCCGACAGGTCGACGACTGGGACGCGATGATCGACATCAACCTGCGCGGCGTGCTCCACGGCATCGACGCCGCACTGCCCGTCTTCACCGAGCAGGGCCGCGGTCACCTGGTGACCATCGTGTCGACGGCGGGTATCAAGATCACGCCCACGATGGGTGTCTACGCGGGCACGAAGAACGCGGTACGCACGATCCTGGAGGCGTTCCGTCAGGAGTCCACCGACGGCGTCATGAAGACGACGGCGATCTCGCCCGGTTTCGTCCGCACCGAGTTCGCGTCGTCGATCAGCGACGACGCGATGCGCGACGAGATCACCCGCGGGATGGCCACTCTCGGCCTGGATCCCGATGCGGTCGCCCGCGCGGTGGAGTTCGCCGTCGATCAGCCCTGGGACGTCGAGATCGGTGATCTCACGATCCGTCCCGTCACCCAGGGCTGATCGGCGGTCCTCTCAGGAGAAGTCCGCACCCTTCTGCGGCGGATCCGCGGCCAGCGCGGTGTTCTCGTCGGGACTGAACGCGCGCGACCGCGACAGGAACCGCACGCCCTCCGGCGCCTCGAGGCTGAACCCGGCACCCCGGCCGGGCACCACGTCGAGGATCAGCTGGGTGTGCTTCCACAGTTCGAACTGGTCGCCGTTGATCCAGACGCGCACCGGCGGAAGCGGATCCGGCAGTGCGATCTCACCGAGGAGGACGTCGCGCTGTCCCACGCGGTAGTCGCCGACCGGGTAACACATCGGTGCCGACCCGTCACAGCAGCCACCGGACTGGTGGATCATGAGCCCGCCGTGCAGCTCCGACAGCTTGGTCAGGAGCTGCACGGCGGAGTCCTGGGCGACCGCCCGCGGTGGCGCCTGGGTGATCAGAAGAACCCCTTGGCGTTCTGCGCGTACCCGACGAGCAGATTCTTCGTCTGCTGGTAGTGGTCGAGCATCATCGCGTGGTTCTCCCGACCGATGCCCGACTGCTTGTAGCCGCCGAACGCCGCGTGCGCGGGGTAGTCGTGGTAGGTGTTCGTCCACACACGGCCGGCCTGGATGTCACGGCCGGCGCGGTAGGCGCGTGCACCGTCGCGCGACCAGACGCCGGCACCGAGCCCGTAGAGGGTGTCGTTGGCGATCGACATGGCGTCCTCGTAGTCGGAGAACGACGTCAGCGCGAGCACCGGTCCGAAGATCTCCTCCTGGAAGATCCGCATGCTGTTGCTGCCCTCGAAGACGGTCGGCTTGATGTAGTAGCCGCCCGACAGGTCGCCGCCGAGGTCCGCCGCCTCACCACCGGTGAGCACCTTCGCACCCTCTTCGCGGCCGATGTTCAGGTACGAGGTGATCTTCTCGAACTGGTCGTTCGAGGCCTGCGCACCCATCATCGTGTCGGTGTCGAGCGGGTTGCCCTGCTTGATCTGCTCGACGCGCTTCACCGCGAGGTCGACGAAGTCGGAGTAGATCGACTTCTGCACCAGCGCGCGGCTCGGGCACGTGCACACCTCACCCTGGTTCAGGGCGAACATGGTGAAGCCTTCCAGCGCGCGGTCGCGGAAGCCGTCGTCGGCCGACATGACGTCGTCGAAGAAGATGTTGGGGCTCTTGCCGCCGAGCTCCAGCGTCACGGGGATGAGGTTCTCCGACGCGTACTGCATGATCAGCCGGCCGGTGGTGGTCTCACCGGTGAAGGCGATCTTGCGGATCCGGTTGCTCGACGCCAGCGGCTTGCCCGCCTCGACACCGAACCCGTTGACGATGTTGAGCACGCCGTCCGGCACCAGATCCGAGATGAGGCTCATCAGGTAGAGGATCGACGCGGGGGTCTGCTCGGCCGGCTTCAGCACGACGGCGTTGCCCGCCGCGAGTGCGGGGGCCAACTTCCACACCGCCATGAGGATGGGGAAGTTCCACGGGATGATCTGCCCGACGACGCCGAGCGGCTCGTGGAAGTGGTAGGCGACGGTGTCCTCGTCGATCTGCGACAGCGACCCCTCCTGCGCGCGGATCGCGCCGGCGAAGTAGCGGAAGTGGTCGATCGCGAGCGGGATGTCGGCGGCCAGCGTCTCGCGGACGGCCTTGCCGTTCTCCCACGACTCGGCGACGGCGATCTTCTCGAGGTTCTGCTCCATGCGGTCGGCGATGCGCAGCAGGACCTGCGCGCGCTCGGCCGGCGCGGTCTTGCCCCACGCCGGCGCGGCGGCGTGCGCGGCGTCCAGCGCGAGTTCGATGTCCTCGGAGGTCGAGCGCGCCACCTCACAGAACGTCTTGCCGTTCACCGGCGACGGGTTCTCGAAGTACTGACCCTTGGTCGGCGGCACCCACTTCCCGCCGATCCAGTTCTCGTAGCGCGACTCGAACGACATGATGGCGCCCTCGGCGCCCGGGTTGGCGAAAACCGGCATTGGTTTCTCCCTCACTGCCTGGTCCTGGTTGGACGGCCACCGGTCGCGGAGGCCATCTGTGATGTCCACCACAGACGGTACGGGCGCAACGTTGCAGGTCCGTTGCAGCGGTCGGACCTGCCCGTCCGCGTAGGTTGGGAACCATGAACCAGCCCGCAGTCAGCACCGTCGAGGTCGGCAAGCACAAGGTCGCCCGCCGGGTCACGGTCCACGCCCCCGCCGGTGAGCTGTTCGCCATGGCCGCCAACCCGCACCGTCATCACGAGCTCGACGGATCGGGCACTGTGCGCGACTCGACGGTCAAGGGCCCGGAGAAGCTGTCGACCGGCGACAAGTTCAGCGTCGGCATGAAGCAGTTCGGCGTCCCCTACGTGATCAAGTCCACCGCGACCGAGATCGTCGACGGCACCACGGTGGAGTGGCAGCACCCGATGGGCCACAAGTGGCGGTGGGACTTCCGGGAGACGTCGCCGGGGACCACCGAGGTGACCGAGACCTTCGACTACACGACCGCGCGCTCGGCCAAGTTCCTCGAGATCACCGGCTACGACAAGAAGAACGGCGAGGGCATCGAGCGCACCCTCACCAAGCTGGCGCAGCGCTACAGCTGAACGGTCAGCGGATCTTCGGTGCGGCGAGGGTGACGCCCGAGTAGTCGATCGTCCCGCCGGAGTAGCTTCGGTCGGCGAAGAGGCGGCGCAGCTGCGGGCTCCCCGACGTCGACAGACGGATGCGCGTGGGTGCCGTCGTCAGCGACATCGCGCCGAGCTCGGCGAAACCCGTCCGCCCGCGGACGCCGTCGGCGTCGACCTGCTCCAACCCGGACACGCTCGAGACCAGTCGGGTGGCGAGTGATCCGGTGGCCACACGCGGGATGCCGACGCGCTTCGACGTCCCCGCGGACTCCGCGGTGATGGCCACCGACCAGTCGCCGTCGGGCCGCGTGCCGGACACCGTCGTGGTGGAGTCGGCCGAGGGGTCGCCGCTGAACTGCGCCAACACCTTCGGCAGCGCCCAGTTCTCCCGCCCCCCGCGCATGGTGGCGGCGGAGTCGACCGGGAGGAACGGGATGTGTCCGAAGATCCCGCCGAGGCGCGCGTACAGGATCGCCCCGCCGAGTTCGTGGTACCCGCCGACCGGCGTCTCGCTGTAGGTGACGGCGAACCCCACCCTGAGCAAGGGGATCGCCCCGCGACGCAGGGCGGCGGGGAGCAGGGCGCGGTCGGCGCGGTCCGCTCGGGTCGACCACCACACCCCGGTGCCGGCGATGCGCCACGGCGCGGGACTCCCGTGCCCCGGGACCTGCGCGAGCATGTCGTCGGTCGCGACACCCTCGGGAACGGTCGAGGGCAGGTCGGTCCAGCGGAAACGGGTGCTCACCGGGCTCGTCACCATCATTGGAACAAACTAACAGAAGTGTTCCAAAAGGGCGGCAGGGGTCTCAGAGGCGGACGCCCAGGCGCCGATCGGCGAGAGCTGCGCGACCTCGCGCCCGGGCGGCCTCGATGCCGTCCACAGTGGCGCGGCCCGCCAACGCATGCCACGCGGCGGCGTCGTCGCGCCCGTGCATCGACTCGGTCCAGGCCCGCACGCCGTCCACACCGGTCCCCGCCAGCGCGAGCCCGCGGATGTCGGCGAGCACCTCCTCCAGGATCGCCGCCACGCCCGGGGCGTGCGAGTCCGCGGCGGCCCCACCGCGACCGAGGTCGGCGAGAGCTCCCGCGATGTCACCCCGGCGCGCGCGATCGACGACCTCCGACAGGTCGGAGGAGATGGGAACGCCGGCACGGTAGGGCCTCGACAACACCACGTCGGAGCCGAGATCCCTGCGCAGACGGGAGATCTCGGCCCGGACGGTCACCGCGTCGACGCCGTCCTCCGACAGCGCCATCGCCAGCTGCTCGGTGTTGAGACCCTCGGGGTGCCAGGCCAACAGCAGGAGGATCTCCGCGTGGCGCGGGCTGAGACGTCGCGGCGAACCATCGGGCGGGACCCACCGCGGACCGTCGGCACCGAGGACCGACACCGTCGCGACCGCGATGCCGGCGGCGCTCGCGCCGAGGGCCGCGAGGTCGACGGCGCCCATCCGCAGGTGGAGCTCGATCGCGGAGACCACCGACCGGACGGCGGACAACGCGAACGGCGCGGCGACGGCATTGCCCCCGGTCACGTCGAGGACACCGATCACGTGGCCGGTGGCGGGGTCGTGGACCGGTGCGGCCGCGCAACTCCACCCCTGGACCGGCTGCGCGAAGTGCTCGGCCCCGACGATCTGGACGCCGCTGTCGACGGCGAGGGCGACGCCGGGGGCGTTGGTCCCCGCGATCTCCTCGGACCACAGGGCGCCCTCGACGAAGTCGATGGCGGCGGCGCGTCGGCGGGCGTCGTTGTCACCCTCGACCCAGAGCAGGCGGCCGTGCTCGTCGGTCAGTGCCATCACCACGCCGGTACCGGTGATGTCGTCGACCATCATCGACCGCACCATCGGGCGGACCGCCGTCATCGGGTGGGTCGCGCGATAGCCGTCGAAGTCACCGGGTGCGGCGGCGGAGTCGACCGGCGACGTCGACGACGGGTCCGCGCCTCCGCGCAGGGATCGCAGCCAGGAGTCCCGCACCACCGAGCGCACGCCGGCCGGGGTCACACCGTCGACGAGCATCCGCTCGAGCGCGGACCGCACGGAGGCGTCGCGTCCGTTCTGCCTCGGCGACATCGCACCTCCTCCGCGGCCGGCGCCCGTGTGGTCGACGCCTGTGCTGGCCACCATTGTGCCCTAGGACACAGTGCGACCGGCGGGATGGTCAGACGGCGTTGCGCGCCACGAGACCGTCGGCGACGTCCGACGACACCGCACCGACGCGGCGCAGGAACCGCGCGACGCGGGGCATGATCTCCAGGTCGCGGTGGACGGCCGCGTGCACCAGCCAGTCCGCGGCCTCGGTCGCGGTCAGGGCGGGCGCCTTCTGGTACTCGTCGGTCGGCGCGATCATCGGCGTCTTGGTCAGCGGGAAGTAGACGGTGCTGACCGTGATACCTGTGCCCCGCAGCTCGGCGGCGATGCTGCGTCCGAACACCGAGATGGCCGCCTTCGAGCCGGCATAGGCCGAGAACTTGGGCATCGCGCCCATCGGGATCCCCCAGGTGGAGACGTTGATGAAGTGCCCGCTGCCGCGTTCCTTCATGGCGGGCAGGAACCCGAGGGTCAGCTGGACGGGCGCGAAGTAGTTGATCGCCATCGTGCGCTGGTAGTCGTGCAGTCGGTCGGTCGCGTCCAGGACGTCGCGGCGGATGGACCGACCCGCGTTGTTGACGACGACGTCGGGGCAGCCGTACTCGGTCAGGACGTGCTCGATGAGGCGCGCGGCGTCGTCGGTGTCGGCCAGGTCCGCGGGGCAGGAGTGCGCCGAGCCGCCGACGGCGCGGATCCGGGCCACCACCTCGTCGAGTTCCTCCACCCGCCGGGCGACCAGGAGGACGGTGGCGCCGCGTCGGGCGAACTTCTCCGCGGCCTCGGCGCCGATGCCGGAGGACGAGCCGGTGATGAGGACGGTCGTGCCACGCAGACGGTGCGTCGGAGACGTGGTGGGCAGCGCGGCGACGAGGTCACCCGGTGTCCGGGACCGCTGCATCGCCGTGCGCACGACGCTCCTCGCGAGGGAGGTCACAGGATTGCTCATGCGATGACGGTAGAGCACGGGCTGACACGACCTCGTGTCAGACCGCCCGGCTCCCGTGCGGGGCAGAATGTCGACATGAGGACACTTCTCAACATCATCTGGCTGGTGCTCTGCGGGCTGTGGATGGCGATCGGCTACTTCCTCGCCGGGATCCTGTGTTGCGTCCTCATCATCACGATCCCGTTCGGGATCGCGGCGTTCCGTATCGGCGCCTACGCCCTGTGGCCGTTCGGGCGGACGGTGGTCCGCGACCCGTCCGCCGGGGTCGCGTCGGCCATCGGGAACATCGTCTGGCTCGTCGTCGCGGGCGTCTGGCTCGCCATCGGTCACATCGTCACCGGGGTGCTCCTGTGTCTGACGATCATCGGCATCCCGCTGGGGGTCGCCAACTTCAAGCTCGTCCCCGTCTCGCTCCTCCCCCTGGGCGCGCGGGTCGTCGACGCACGCATGGTCGACGGAAGCGCATACGTGGCGGTGCCTCCTCCCCGTCGCTAACCTTTAGGGATGCAAACAAACCAGCGTTCGGACGGCGACCAGTGGACGATCACCTCCAGCGTCGGTCGGACCGCGCTGCTGGTGGCGCTCGGTCGGGCCATCGAGTCACGGCGCGCTGACGCACTGATCGACGACCCGTTCGCCGAGGCGCTCGTGGTGGCGGCCGGTGAGGACGATCTGGCGCCCGACGCCGTCGCGCACCGCGCCCAGGACGATCCGACGATGAGCCGGTCGCTGGAGTTCCTGGCCGACATGATGGCCGCCCGGACGCTGCGCATCGACGAGGAGATCCGCGCGGCCAACGCCGGACGGTGTCGCCAGCTGGTGCTGCTCGCCAGCGGACTCGACGCGCGGGCGGCGCGGATCGAGTGGGCGCCGGGCACGACGGTGTTCGAGGTCGATCAGCCCGCCGTCATCGGTTTCAAGGACGAGGTGCTCGACGCGGTCGGCGCACGACCGTCGGCGACGCGGGTGTCGGTCGCGTGCGATCTCCGTGACGACTGGCTGTCGGCCCTGCGCGGGTCGGGTCTCGCTGACGACGTCCCCACCTTCTGGTTGGCCGAGGGCCTGCTTCCCTACCTCCGCCCGGCGGACCAGGAGCGGCTGCTGTCGACGATCACCTCGGTCGCACCGAGCGGCAGTGTCGTCATGCTCGACACCACCAGCGGCCCCATCACGCCGGCCGACTTCGACGTCGACGCGTCGGGTTTCGGGGTCTCCGTGGAGGACCTGTTCCTCGACACCGGTGAGTTCGACGCCCAGGCGTGGCTCGCCGACAACGGCTGGACGGCGTCGTCGGAGTCGGTGGTGTCCGTGCTCGGCGAGCACGGTCGCGGCACCGGGATCACCTCCGACGCGCAGTACTCGGCCATGATCGGCAAGGTCCGCATCGTCACGGCACACCGGGACTGAGCATTCCCCACCCGGTGTTCACCCACGGTTGACCGGACGGCCACACCCACCCGGTAATCCTTACGCATGCTCACGAAGAAGAGGATCACCGCCGCGGCGGCCGCCGTGTTCGCCACCGGCGCACTGGCTCTCGCGACGCCGGCCACGGCCGACGCCGCCATCTCGTCCTGCTCCCTGTCATCGCTGCCGGCCCAGGCGACCGACACCGTCGACCTCATCCACTCGGGCGGGCCGTTCCCGTACCCGAACAACGACAACGTCGTGTTCTCCAACCGCGAGGGCGTGCTGCCGTCGGCCGCATCGGGGTACTACCACGAGTACACGGTCATCACCCCCGGTGCGAGCACCCGAGGAGCCCGCCGGATCGTCACGGGCGGAACACCTCTCACCCATCCGGCGCACTACTACTACACCGGCGACCACTACGGCTCGTTCTGCGAGATCCGCGACGCGAACTACTGATCGGGTAGAACTCGTCCCGTGATCACCTATCGGATCGACGGCGCCGCCGTCTCGTCCATGCAGGACTTCTACGACGAGATCGGCCGAGCCGTGGGCGGTCCCGGCGGGTACTTCGGCACCAATCTCGACGCGCTCGCCGACTGTCTCCGCGGCGGCTACGGCACACCCGCCGACGAGGCGTTCGAGTTCGAGCTGACCGGATCGGCCGGTGTCCGTGAGCATCTGGACCGCTTCGACGAGATCGTCGCGGTCTTCGCCGACGAGGGCGTCCCCCTGCACCTGCGCTAGAGGCGCATCGCGCGGACGGTGTCCACGGTGTCCGCCTCGGCGGGGGTCTTGTCCGGCCGGTACCGCAACACCCGAGCGAACCGCAGGGCCACACCCCCGGGGTAGCGCGACGACGTCTGCGCGCCGTCGAGTTCGATCTCCACGACGATCTCGGGGCGCAGGTACACGGTGTGGGCGTCGCGGTGCGTCTCGTACCGGGGGAACTCCTCGGTCTGCCACCGCAACAGCTCGTCGGTCAGTCCCTTGAACGTCTTGCCGACCATGATCGGCGGACCGCCGTCAGGATCGCGGGCACCGAGGTGCAGGTTCGACAGCCACCCGGACCGTCGGCCGCTCCCCCACTCCACCGCGATCACCACGAGGTCCAGGGTGTGTTCGGGTTTGATCTTCTGCCAGCTCTTCCCCCGTCGGCCGGCGCTGTAGGGCGACGCGAGGTCCTTCACCATCGCGCCCTCGTGCCCGGCGGCCAGAGCCGCGTCGAGATGCGCGGCCGCCTGCTCCGCGTCCGGCCGCATCACCGACGGGATCCGGTGCGCCCCGGCCACGCGTTCGAGGGCTTCGAGCCGTTCCTCCAGCGGCGCGTCGAGGAGGTCGACTCCGTCGAGGTGGAGACAGTCGAAGAACCACGGCGACAGCAACAGGTCGCCCTCGGCCGAGCCGAACCGGCTCATCGTCTCCTGGAACGGACGCGGACGTCCCGAGTCCGCCAGCGCCAGGGTCTCGCCGTCGAGGACGACCGAGTCGCAGGGCAACCCCCGGACCAGCTCGACCAGTTCGGGGACCGACGCGGTGATGTCCCGCAGCGTCCGGGTGACGATCACGACGTCGTCGCCGGACCGGTGCACCTGGATCCGCGCACCGTCGAGCTTGTACTCGACGACGATGTCGGGCCCGAGCGCGGTGACCGCCTCGTCCATGGTGGACCCGGGCGAGGCGAGCATCGGGCGGATCGGCCGTCCCACCTGCAGGCCCACGGCCCCCAGCGCATCCGCGCCCCCGGTCATCGCCTCGGCTGCCGTCGCCGCGAGGTCACCGGACAACATCACCGCGCGGCGTACGACGGCGGCGTCGACACCCGACGCCGCGGCGATCGCCTCGGTCATGACGCCCTCGAGCGCGCCCTGCCGCAGCTCCCCGGTGATGAGACGGACGAGGAACTGCTGCTCAGGGCCTGTCGCGGCACCGAGGAGCGCGGCGAGGGCGGCCTGGCGGCGGGCGGCGGACCCGGAACCGGAGATGGTCGTCAGCTCGGTGAGAGCTGCATCGACCTCGCCGACGCTCAGCGACGGCTGCGCCGCGGGTTCCGGACGCGCCGACGAGAGGGTGCGCCACCCGATCCCGATCCGCCCCTGCCGCGGCTCCCCGGCCAGCCAGGCGACGACCGGGAGGATCTCGTCGCGCCCGGCCGACGTCAGGACCGCCGCCAGCTCGGCGGTCTTCGTCTTGCGCGACCGCGTCGAGCCGACCCGCTCCGAGGCCTGGACGATCGACGCGAGCAGGGTCACCGCCGCACCCGGACCCCGTTGCCACCCGCACGCTTCTGCTCGTACATCACCTGATCAGCCTGACGGTGCGCGGCACGGGCCGTCTCGCGGGGTGTCCCCGAGGGCTCGTGCGAGACGAACGTGACCCCGATGCTCAGGGTCACGGTCGGGGCGTCGACCCCGCCCGACAGTCGGGTGGGGATGGTGTGGGCGCGCCGGCAGATCACCTCGGCGTCGTCGTGGATGAGCGCGATGGTGAACTCCTCGCCCCCACTGCGGGCGACGATCCCGAGGTCCCCGACGTGGGCGGTCAGCTCGTTGGCGACGTGCCGGATCACCTCGTCGCCGACGTCGTGCCCGAAGTCGTCGTTGACCGACTTGAACCCGTCGATGTCGGCGACGGCGACGGCGACCGACTGCCCGTCGCGCGCCGACCGGGCGACCATCGGGATCATCGCCTGCCACATCCCGCGCAGGTTGCGCACACCGGTGAGCGGATCGGTCGACGCCAGCACCGCCCGCTCCCGCATGGTCCGCCAGGCGAGCTCGACGGTGAGGATCGGCGCGATGACGACGGCCAGGACCACGTCGGCGCGGACGATGACGTAGACGACCCCGGCGCCGTCCACGATGGCCGCGCCCGAGAACGCGACGGTGACGGCGGCCGCGTACAGCGTGTGCGTCACGAGCCACGGCCGCGGGAGGAAGAACACCGCCATGAGTCCGATGACACCGAACATCGCGCAGCCGATCACCGAGTCGGCGACCGGTTGGATACCGGTGAGCACGACCGACGTCCCGACGTCGGCGAAGACGATGAACACCCGCAGCCCGCGCGGACTCAACAGCCACCGTGTCGTGATCCAGACGACCGCCGTGATCAGCGACGCGGTGCCGAACGCGATCACCACGAGATCCAGCCACGCCGGGCTGTGGGTGTAGATCCGCGTCAGGTACGCGAGCAGGGCGAAGTTCGCCGCGGCGGCGCCGATCGTGTAGCGAGAGACGGCCTCGACACGCGATTCACGACGGGCCACGGGCGGCGTGCGACGTGGATCTCGCATCGATCACTCATCCCCGGTCGGCAACCCCTGTGGCGTACGACACTAATGCAGTGTCGTCAGCCCCTACCGAGGGATCGGGTCTTCGACCCGGGCGCCTACCTCAGGCTGCGGGGCCGGAGATGCTGCGGTCGCTGGCGGGGACGAAGTCGGGCAGAGCCTGCGGTTCGTCGATCACCGAGTAGTGCGAGGCGTCACCCGCGAGCACCGTGGACCGGCGGCCGTCGACACCGACGGGGATGTCGCCGGCCAGGGTCACGCGGTTCACCCGGCGGTAGGCGCCGCCGAAGTCGGCCACCCCGTAGTGCTGGGTGGACCGGTTGTCCCAGATGGCGATGTCGCCCGGCGACCAGTTCCAGCGCACAGTGTTGTCCGGCCGCTCGACGCGGGCCTGGAGCAGACGCAGGATGTCGGCGGACTCCGACGTCTTCAACCCGGCGAACCCGCTGACGAAGTGCCCCAGGGTCAGCGCCCGTTCCCCGGTCTCGGGATGCACGCGCACCACCGGGTGTTCCGTGCGGAACACCGTGCGCACGAACTCCTCGCGGTAGGCGGGGTCGCTGGAGTCACCGACGGTGAGGTGCTCGGCGTAGTCGTAGTCGTTGGTGTGGATCGCCCGCAGCGAGTCGGCCAGGACCCGCAGCGGCAACGGCAGCGCCGCGTAGGCGGCGACGGTGGAGGCCCACATGGTCGCGCCGCCGTACTCGGGCTGCACCACCGCGCGCAGCACCGACATCTTCGGCACACGATCGACGAAGGTGACATCGGTGTGCCACGAGTTGGCCGCCCCCTCGAGCGGCAGGAGGTCCTCCCCACGCGACAGGACGGTGGGGTGCGCCTTCGTCGGGGTCCCGAGCCGGCCGGCGAACGCGTACTGCCCGTCGTCGTCGATGTGGTGCTGGCCGGTCACGATGACCACCTTGTGGGTCAGCACCGCGCGGCGCAGGTCCTCCACCGTGGTGTCGTCCAGGCCCGCCGAGAGGTGCAGCCCGTCGATGCGGGCGCCGAGATGGTGACCGATCTTCGTGAGTCGGACGCGGGGGTCGGCGAATGCGGCGCGGGGGCCGCCCAGGGTCGTCGTGGGTTCCAAAATCGCCGTCATACCAGCATGTATGCCGTTAAATCAGCCGTGACGGAACCCTTGCGCGCATACTGAGCCGAATTGCGACCACCCCGTCGAGCAGACGGCGGGTCGGGCGCGCGGGCCGTATTCAGCAGCGAGGAGCGCCCGTGGACAGTGTCTGGGACTACTTCACCGGTCATCGACGACAACTCTTGTTCGACAGCTATCAGCACGTCAGTGCCGTGGTGCAGAGCGTCATCCTGGCGACGATCATCGCCGTCGCGATCGGTGTCCTCACCTATCGCAACGCGACGGCGTCGTCCCTGGCGAACTCGTTGTCGTCGGCAATCCTGACGATCCCGTCGTTCGCGTTGCTCGGGTTGTTGATCCCGATCTTCCACCTCGGCGTGACCCCCAGCGTCATCGCGCTGGTGCTCTACTCCCTGCTGCCGATCATCCGGAACACGATCGTGGGACTCACCGCGGTCGACCCGGCCCTGGTCGACGCGGCACGAGGGACCGGGATGTCCCGGTGGCAGACCCTGTGGCGGGTGGAGATGCGACTGGCGTGGCCGTCGGTCCTCTCCGGCATGCGTGTCAGCTCGCAGATGGCGATGGGCATCCTCGCCATCGCCGCCTACGCCAAGGGCCCCGGACTGGGCAACCTCATCTTCTCGGGACTCGCCCGCATCGGCAGTCCCACCGCCATCCCGATGGCACTCACCGGCACCATCCTCATCGTGGTGCTGGCTCTCGTTCTGGACGCGATCTACCAGGTGATCGGTCGGTTCACCACATCGAAGGGACTCGCAGCATGACCGGAGTACAGGAGAGGTCGGCTGCGACCTCCTCGTCGGAGTCGACCGGGGTCGAGATCGTCCTCGACCACGTCAGCAAGCGATACGCGGGCCAGCAGAAGGCGGCTGTCGAGGACGTCTCGATGACCATCGACGCGGGCGAGATCGTCGTGTTCGTCGGCCCGTCGGGCTGCGGCAAGACGACGACGATGCGGATGATCAACCGGCTCATCGAGCCGACCTCGGGGTCGATCTCGATCGGCGGACGCGACGCCCTGTCGATCCCGGCGAACGAACTGCGCCGGTCGATCGGCTACTCGATCCAGCAGGCGGGGCTGTTCCCGCACATGACCATCGAGCAGAACGTGGCGTTGGTGCCCGGCCTGCTCAAGTGGGACAAGAAGCGCGTCTCCGCCCGCGTCGAGGAGATGCTGTCGCTGGTCGGCCTCGACCCGGCGATCTACGCCCGCCGGTTCCCCCGTCAGCTCTCCGGCGGTCAGCAGCAGCGCGTCGGGGTCGCCCGGGCGCTCGCGGCCGACCCGCCGGTCCTGCTCATGGACGAGCCGTTCGGTGCCGTCGACCCGATCACCCGCGCATCGCTGCAGGACGAGCTGATCCGCCTGCACGCCGAGATCGGCACGACGATCGTGTTCGTCACCCACGACTTTGCCGAGGCGGTCAAGCTCGGCGACCGCATCGCCGTGCTCGGCGACCAGTCGTCGATCCAGCAGTACGACACCCCCGAGGCGATCCTCGCCAACCCCGCCACCGAGATGGTCGAGGGCTTCGTCGGCAAGGGCGCGCTGCTCCAGCAGCTCGGCCTGAAGCGGGTCCGCGACGTCCAGCTCGAGCAGCGTCCCACCGCGCACGAGAACGACCCGGTCGATCAACTCGCCCGGGCGATCGACGCCTCCGACGACGACTGGGGTGTCATCGTCGACGACCGCGACCGGCCGGTGCGCTGGGTCCGCGACCACCACCTGCGCACCGCGACGAACCTCCGCGACGTCGGCGTCCCGGCCGATCTGGTGTCGATGTCCTCGACGCTGCAGCAGGCGCTCGAGGCCATCCTCTCCACCGGCTGCGTGTCGGCCATCGTCACCGGCCGCAACGGTCGCTACGAGGGCGTCGTCGTCATCGAGACCCTGATGTCGGCCATCCGCGACCTGCGCGGAGCCTCGGCGGCGGAACTCGCGTGACCGCGACAATGTCGGCGGTACAGGCCGCCGAGGTCGACACCGAGGGCCGCGTCCGGCTGCTGATCCAGCCACTGATCGTCCTGGCCGTCGCCGCCGCGGTCATCGCCTGGGCGTTCACCCAGAGCCTGACCGCCACCCAGAAGGAGACGATCAACCCGTCGAACCTGGCGTCGTTGGTCTGGCAGCACCTCGTGATCAGCATCGTGGTCGCCGCCATCGTGGTGGCCATCGCCGTGCCGCTCGGGACCCTCCTCAGCCGACCGGCGCTGGTGCGGTTCGCGCCCGTGGCCATCGCGATCGCCAACATCGGTCAGGCCACACCGGCCATCGGTCTGCTGGTGCTGCTGTTCCTCTGGACGGCGACCACGGGCTTCTGGATCGGCGTGATCCCCATCGCGATCTACTCGCTGCTCCCGGTCCTGGCCAACACGCTGCTCGGGTTCGCGAGCGTGGACCGCGCCGTCATCGACGCCGGGCGCGGCCAGGGGATGTCGAAGCCGTCGATCCTGTGGCGCCTCGAGTTCCCTCTGGCGGTCCCCTACATCCTCGCGGGTCTGCGCACCTCGCTGGTGCTCGCCGTGGGCACAGCGACGCTGAGCTTCCTCGTCGACGCCGGCGGCCTCGGCATCCTCATCGACACCGGTTACAAACTGCGTGACAACGTCGCCCTCATCCTGGGTGCCGTGCTCGCCGCGTGCCTGGCCCTCATGGTCGACTGGGCCGGCGCCCTCGCCGAACGCTGGCTGGGACCGAAAGGACTGAGAGTATGAGCGGTTCACCGCGGAGTATGAGCCCCGCGACCCTCTCGCGTCAGGCGAGAACCGCTGTCCTGCTGGCGATGTCGGGACTGCTCATCGCGGTCACCGCTGCGTGCGGGCTGGCGTCGGGCAGCACTCCGCCGTTCACCGTCCAGGCCGGGTCCATCAAACCCATCCCCGCGCTCAAGGGCGTCAAGGTGACGGTCGGCTCGAAGGAGTTCACCGAGCAGGTGATCCTCGGCTACATCATCGAGTTCTCGTTGATGGCGGCCGGCGCGGACGTCCGCGACCTCACCTCCATCGTCGGGTCCCGGTCCACCCGTGACTCGCAGATCGAGGGTCAGGTGGACGTCGCCTACGAGTACACCGGCACCGGGTGGATCAACTACCTCGGCAACGAGAAGCCGATCCCGGACGAGCGCAAGCAGTTCGAGGCCGTGCGCGACGAGGACCTGAAGAAGAACGGTCTGGTCTGGACCGCGCCCGCGCCGATGAACAACACCTACGCGCTGGCCGCCAACAAGGCGACGGTGCAGAAGACCGGGGTGAAGACGCTCAGCGACTACGCCGCCCTCGTCAACCGCGATCCGGGTGCCGCCCGCACCTGTCTCGAGACCGAGTTCCGCTCGCGCCAGGACGGTTTCCCCGGCATGGCGCGCGTGTACGGGTTCCCCGTGACGAAGGCTCCGGTCTCGATCCTGCAGACCGGCATCATCTACTCCGCCACCTCCAACGGCGGACAGTGCGCCTTCGGCGAGGTGTTCACCACCGACGGCCGGATCCAGGCGCTCGACCTGCAGATCCTCACCGACGACAAGAAGTTCTTCCCGAACTACAACGCAGCCATCGTCATGCGCAAGCAGTACGCGCTGGACCACCCCGACATCGCGCGGGTCATGGCGCCGGTGTCGGACAAGCTGACCAGCCCCGCCATCACCGCCATGAACCGGAAGGTCGACGTCGACGGCGAGGAGCCCGCGACGGTTGCACGGGACTGGATGATCTCGCAGGGCTTCGTCACACGCTGAGTGCCTGGTGCCCGACCGTTCGACGCTGTCGCGTCAGACGGCGGGTGCCGGCTCCGGCCGCACCGTGCCGTGGGCGTCGACGATGACCACCTGTCCCGTCCCAGCGAGGCCGTCGGTGGTCACCACGATCTCACCACCGGGCCGCACGGTGATGCGGACGACGTGACCGTCGGCAGCGAGCATCTCGATGGCCGTCTCGTCCGCGGTGCGGGTCTCGACACAGAGCCCGCGTCCACCGGGGAGGCTGACGACCGCGTTCAGCACCGGGTCGACCCCGCCGCCCGCCGCCGTGCCTCCGTGTTCGCTCACGTCCGCTCCGTCGCCCGTCTCACCGTCGCCGGCACGTGGAGCGAGACCCCCGAAACGCTTCCGTGCACTGTTCGTTACTCGCAAGCGATCATAGCGGCTGTTGAAGATCGCGCGCTGTCGTTCGCGTGAACGACCGTCGAACCGCCGACGACCGACGCCCCCGGTCACCGTCCGGCGGCGAACCCCATCACGGAGTTGGCGATCAGCTGGACCGCGATGGCCGCGAGCAGGAGGCCGGCGATCTTCGCGAGCAGTGTCACCCCACCCACACCGAGGATCCGGATGAGGACCGTGGAGAACCGGAGCACCGTCGCCAGGATGACGTGGACGGTGACGATGGCCGCGGCGATCGCGAGGTAGCTGCCGGCGGAACTCTGCGCCTGCGAGACCGACACGATGACCGCGGCGATGGCCCCGGGCCCGGCGAGCAGCGGTGTCCCGAGCGGCACGAGCGCGACGTTGACACCGTCGGCCGCCTTCGGGTTCGACGCGTTGCCCAGTCCCGTCAGCAACTGCAGGGCCACGAGCAACAGCAGCAGGCCGCCCGCGCCCTGCAACGCGGGGACGCCGATGTGGAGGTACGCCAGGATGAACTTCCCGCCCACCGCGAACGTGCTGATGACCAGCAGGCTCACCGCAGGGGCCTGGAACGCCGCGCGGTTGCGCACCGCGGGCGGCTGACCGCCCACGAGGCTGAGGAAGATCGGGATCTGTCCCGGCGGGTCCATGATGACCACGAGGGTGATGAGCACTGTCGTGTACTCGGTGACGTCGAATCCCACGCGGAGAGTGTGCCCCGTGGGTGTGTGTGTGGGCGAAGGGGGACTTGAACCCCCACGTCCCGAAGGACACTGGCACCTGAAGCCAGCGCGTCTGCCATTCCGCCACTCGCCCGTGACAAGCTCGGTCAGAGGACCGAACCGGCATCGTCCGTCTGGGTGACGGACGCCGACGACCATAACACCCACGGGCGCACCGCGATAAATCGTCGCTCGTGACCTGCGGGCGCACCGGTGTGACAGACGGGGCCCTTGGTGACACGATGGGTCGATTGGCCTGGGCGGTCGCTATCATCAAACCGCTCGGAATGCATGGTGACACGCTGACGACCTGGAGGGAGGTGTCCCGACATGGGGATCCTGCAGCGCCTGGAACGCAAGCTGGAAGGTGCCGTCGACGACGGTTTCGCCCGCGTCTTCGGAGGCAAGGTGGCGCCCCAGGAGGTCGAGAACGCCCTCCAGCGCGAGGCGGAGGACTCCGTCGAGGACCTCGGTGACGGTGGTGCTCTGGCGCCCAACGCCTACACGGTGGTCGTCAGCTCCACCGACCACGCCGAGCTGTCCTCCGAGTACGAACTGAACCGCAAGACGTTCTCGCGTCATCTCGAGCACTTCATCCGCGACAATGGGTGGCAGACCTACGGTGACGTGGTCGTGGAGTTCGAGCACTCGCCGTCGTTGCACACGGGCCAGTTCCGGGCACGCGGACGGGTCGATCCGGACGCCGCACCCGCGCCGGTCGGTACCCCGGTACCCCCAGCCCCCCCGATGCACGCCCCCCAGAACTTCGGCCCCCAGAACCCCGGCCCGCACACCGCTGTCCCGCCGATCGCGAATCCCACACCAGGAGTGCCCCCCATGACGCAGAACCCAGGACACGACTCGCGCCGCGGTCACGACGACCGCGAGTACGACCGGGGCTCGTACGAGCAGGGCGCGCACGAACAGGCACCTGCGGCGTACGAGCAGCCCCAGCACGATGCCGGGTACGGCGCGTACGGCCAGGGCGGACACGGTCAGCAGGGCGGTTACGGACAGCAGGCCTACGACCAGCAGTCCTATGACCAGGCGCCGTACGAGCCGAGCGGTGGTCACGCGGAGGGCCAGCGCGGGTACGCCGACAGCGGGTACCGCGACAGCGGCTACCAGCAGGGTGGCTGGGACCAGCGCGGCGGATACGACCAGGGCACCTACGGCCAGTCCGGCGGGTACCAGCAGGGCGGGTACGGCCAGTCCGGCGGCTACGACCAGCAGGGATACGACCAGGGCGGCGCCGGCTACGAGGCCGACCGCGGCTACCAGCAGGGCGACGCCGGCTACTACCCGGACGCCGATCACCGCGACGCCGGCTACCAGCAGGGCGGGTACGACCAGGGCGGTTACGCACCGCGGACCGGTGGCAGCTACCAGGGCGGATACGACCGCGGGGGCTACGACCAGGGTGCCTACCAGCCCGGCGCCTACGACCAGGGATACGGCCAGGCCACCGCCGCGCCCGTGTACGCGCCCACCGGTGTGACCCTGGTGCTCGAGGACGGCAGCAACCGCACCTTCTCGCTGCGGGACGGGTCGAACGTGATCGGCCGCGGACAGGAGGCGCAGTTCCGCCTCCCCGACACCGGCGTCTCCCGACGTCACGTCGAGATCCGGTGGGACGGGCGCACCGCGCTCCTGCACGATCTGAACTCGACGAACGGCACCACCGTCAACGACGTCGCCGTCAGCAGCTGGGAGCTCGCCGACGGTGACCGCATCCGTCTCGGCCACTCCGACATCACGGTGCGATTCCAGTAGACGTCGCTGCCGGCCATGCGCCGGAGGAAGCGATGCGAACCTGACACACGGGGTTACCGGCGCGCCGCCGCCGTCCCCATAGGATGTGGGTCCATGGTCGCCGCGCGGCGTCTCTTCAGTCCCTGCTGCGCGCGACCCTCCGCCCACGAACACCCACGACGGAGGTGAACCGCTGTGCAGGGCATCGTGCTGCAGCTGACCCGCATCGGGTTCCTCCTGCTGTTGTGGTTCCTGATCTGGGCCGTCCTGCGCGCGCTCCGGCACGACGTCTACGCGGCCACCGGGCAACGCCCCGTCCCCCGCTTCGCGCGGTCCGGCCGCGGGTCTGGTGGGACGCCCCGGGCCAAGGGTGCGGCCCGATATCTCGTGGTCACCCACGGCGCCCTGGCCAACACACGCATCACCCTGGGCTCCCAGCCCGTGCTCATCGGCCGCGCGGCCGACTCCACCCTCGTCCTCTCCGACGACTACGCGTCCGAGCGTCATGCCCGCATCTCGCGGCGCGGTGACGACTGGTACGTCGAGGACCTCGGGTCGACGAACGGCACCTACCTCGATCGCGGCAAGGTCACGACGGCGGTGAAGGTGCCGTTGGCGACACCGGTCCGCATCGGCAAGACCGTGATCGAGCTGCGCCCGTGACCCTCGTCCTGCGGTACATCGCGCGCAGCGATCGCGGTCTGGTCCGCTCGAACAACGAGGACTCGGTCTACGCCGGTGCGCGTCTGCTCGCCCTGGCCGACGGCATGGGTGGGCACGCCGCCGGTGAGGTCGCCAGCCAACTCGTTGTCGAGGCCCTGCAGCCCCTCGACGACGACGAGCCCGGCGGCGACCTCCTCGGCAAGCTCGAGACCGCGATCCGCAGCGGCAACGCCGCCATCGCACAGCAGGTGGAACGCTCCCCCGAACTCGACGGGATGGGCACCACGCTCACCGCCATCCTGTTCGCCGGCACCCGCCTCGCGCTGTGCCACATCGGCGACTCCCGCGGTTACCTGCTGCGTGACGGTGAGCTGAACCAGATCACCCGCGACGACACGTTCGTGCAGACCCTCGTCGAGGAGGGTCGGATCACCGCCGAGCAGGCGCACACCCACCCCCAGCGGTCACTCATCATGCGTGCTCTCACCGGTGCCGAGGTCGAACCAACCCTCACCATCCGCGAGGCCCGGGCCGGTGACCGCTACCTGCTCTGTTCCGACGGCCTGTCGGACGTGGTCTCGGAGGAGACCATCGCCGACACGTTGTCGTCGGTGGCCGACCACGGTGACTGCGCCGACCGTCTGATCGAACTCGCGCTGCGCGGCGGCGGCCCGGACAACGTCACCGTCGTCGTGGCCGACGTCGTAGACGTCGACTACGGCGACCACCGGCCCATCCGCGCTGGCGCCGCGGGGGACGGTGACGACGACTACACGCCCGATCCGACGACGTCCGCAGGACGGGCCGCGGCGTTGCGACCGCCGCAGGAGTCGCCGCGACGGCCCACCGTCGAGCCCGAGGAGGTCGTCGACGAGCGCCGGCCGCGTCGTCGGTGGCCGTTCGTCGCGGCTGCGGTCCTGCTCATCGTCCTGGTGGTCGCGGGCGGTCTCGTCGCGCGCTCGATCATCCGGTCCAACTACTACGTCGGCGAGTCCGACGGACAGGTCGTGCTCTACCGCGGCATGCAGGGATCGGTCCTGGGCATCTCGCTGAACTCGGTGAGCATGGCCGCCTGCGTCAGCGACCCGTCCGCGGCCACACCGACGATCACGTTCGCGCCGGCCGGCTCCGCATCGTCGTCGTGTTCCCCGCTGCGGGTCGGCGACCTGTCGCAGCCCAGCCAGAACACCGTCCGCGCGAGCAAGCCCAGCGTCCCGTTGGGCGAGGCGAAGCAGAACGTCACCCTGCTGTCGCTGCTGCCGCTGTGCGGGACGGAGTCGACCACACCGTCGGGCACCGCGGGCACCACCGCGGCGCCGGGATCGACCCCCGCGCCGCCGTCGAGCGCCCCCGCCGCGACACTCCCGCCGGTGACGACCACCCCGGTCCAACCCGGCCGCACCGGTGCGCCCCCGGCGTCGTCGGCACCGCCCACCTCGACCATCGACACCAGCGTCGACCGCTTCGACGACAGCGGCCGCAAGATCTGTCGGGGGCACTGAATGTCGCAGGAATCCGTCACCCCCACGCCGACGTCGGGCCCGATCCGCCGTCCCACCGGCCGGACCACCGAGCTCGGCCTGCTCGGTCTCGCCGCGCTCGTGGTGACGGCTGCGCTGGTCAACGTCGAGGCGGCACAGGAACAGAAGCTCACCTGGGCCGTCGGCAAGTACGTGGTCATCTTCGTTGTCCTGTACGGGTTCGCCCACCTCGTCATCCGACGGTTCGCGCCCTACGCCGACCCGCTGATCCTGCCGTTGGTGGCGACGCTCAACGGTCTCGGCCTGGTGCTCATCCACCGCCTCGATCTCGGGTCGGGCCGCAACGGGGAGACCGCCGACTCCACGACGTCGTCGTCCAACGCCGACCAGCAGGTGCTGTGGATGGTGTTGGGCATCGTCGCGTTCACCCTGATCCTGGTGTTCGTCCGCGACCACCGCACGCTGTCGCGATACAGCTACATCCTCGGCCTGTCGGGGCTGATCTTCCTGGCGATCCCGGTGCTCCTGCCGGCGTCGCTGTCGGAGATCAACGGGTCCAAGAACTGGATCCGCACACCGCTGTTCAACATCCAGCCCGGTGAGTTCTCGAAGATCCTCATCATCATCTTCACGGCGTCGCTGCTGGTGTCCAAGCGGGACCTCTTCACCACCGCGGGCAAGCACTTCCTGGGGATGGACCTGCCCCGCGCCCGCGACCTCGGGCCGCTGCTGGCGGCGTGGATCGTCACCATCGGGATCTTCGCGCTGGCCAACGACCTCGGCGGACCGCTCCTCATCTTCACGACGATCCTCGCGCTGCTCTACGTCGCCACCGAACGCGTGAGCTGGGTGATCATCGGCGTCGTCCTGTTCACCGTCGGCGCGATCCTCGCCTACGAGCTGTTCCCCCACCTGCAGGTCCGCGTGCAGGTCTGGCAGGACCCGTTCTCCGACTTCTACGGCACGGGATACCAGGTGGGACAGGGGCTGTTCGGCCTCGCGACGGGTGGCCTGTTCGGCACCGGACTCGGCTCGGGTCGTCCGAACATCGTGCCGTTCGCGAACACCGACTTCATCGTCACGACGATCGGCGAGGAGCTCGGGCTGGTCGGTCTCACCGCCGTCCTCGGCATCTACCTGATCCTCGTCGTGCGCGGTCTGCGCACCGGGATCACCGTGCGCGACAGCTTCGGCAAGCTCCTCGCGACGGGACTGTCCTTCTCGATGGGCGTTCAGGTGTTCGTCGTCGTCGGCGGTGTCACCACGCTCATCCCGCTGACCGGTCTGACGACGCCGTTCATGTCCTACGGCGGGTCGTCGCTGCTGGCGAACTTCGTCCTCGTTGCACTGCTCGTCCGGGTGTCCAACGCGGCGCGCGAACCCGACACGTCGCAGCGCAAGCCGCAGGTCCCGGTCGCCGCGGCGCAGACGCAGGTGGTGAAGCGCGCGTGAACATCCCGATCCGCCGCGTCGTCATCGCCGTTATGGTCATGGTCGTCGCGCTGCTGGCCAACGTGACCTACATCCAGGTCTTCAAGGCCGACTCGCTGCGCGCCGATCCCCGCAACCAGCGCGTCCTGCTCGACGAGTACTCCCGCCAGCGGGGTCAGATCACCGCCGGCCAGACCGTGATCGCGCAGTCGGTGCCGACGAGCGACCGGCTGAAGTACCTGCGCGTCTACCCCGGGCGTGACGCCGCGGCGTTCGCCCCGGTGACCGGCTTCTACTCGTTCCAGTACGGCAGCGCCGGCATCGAGCAGGCCTACGACTCCCTGCTCAACGGCAACGACGACCGTCTCTTCGGGCAGCGATTCCTCGACATGTTCTCCGGTCGGGATCCCCGGGGCGGCAACGTGGTCACGACGATCCGGCCGAACCTGCAGAAGGTCGCCTACGACGCCATGAACGCCGGGTGCTCGGGCGGGTGCCGCGGATCCGTCGTCGCCATCGCACCGAAGACGGGCGCGATCCTGGCGATGGTCTCGACACCGTCCTACGACCCGAACCTGCTCACCAGCCACGACGCCGCCGAGCGGGAGGCGGCCTGGAACCGGTGGAACCCCGAGCAGATCACCGACACCTCGCCGCAGCCGATGCTGAACCGCGCGATCGACCAGACCTACCCGCCGGGGTCGACCTTCAAGGTGGTCACCACGGCGGCGGCGCTGGCGCAGGGGATCAACCCCGACACCACCCGCCTCACGGCATCGAGCTCGATCACGTTGCCCGACACCGCTACCCAGCTCACCAACTACGCCGGTGAGACCTGCCCGAGTTCGTCCGGTGGCACGGTGACCCTGCGGCAGGCCTTCCAGTACTCGTGCAACACGGCGTTCGTGCAGCTCGCCACCGAGCGCCTGTCGAACCCTATCGACTCCGTGAAGTCCGAGGCCGGCAAGTTCGGCCTCGACTCCGACACCCCCGACATCCCGATGTCGGTGGCGGGCTCGACCACCGGTCCCATCTCCGATCTGGCGGCGCTCGGTCAGAGCGCCATCGGACAGCGCGACGTGCGGATGACGCCGCTGGAGAACGCGATGATCGCGGCCACCGTCGCCAACGGCGGTGTGCGCATGTCGCCCTACCTCGTCGACAAGCTGCAGGGCCCGGACCTCAAGACGCTGTACACCACCGCGCCCAACAGCATCGACGAGCCGATCTCGGCGCAGACCGCGGCCACCCTCACCAGCCTCATGATCGACTCGGAACGCAACACGTCCGGGTCGGGCGGATCGTCGGTGACCATCGCGTCGAAGACCGGTACCGCCGAGCACTCGGCGACCTCCGAGGCCGCGACCACGCCGTACGCCTGGTACATCGCGTTCGGACCGTCGAGCAACGCACAGATCGCGGTGGCCGTCATCGTCGAGAACGGTGATCGCGGCCTGCAGTCGACCGGTGGCTCGTCCGCCGCCCCGATCGGCCGCGCCGTGATCAACGAGATGCTCAGGGGGAACCAGTGAGCCTGCAGAGTGGCACGACGATCGCCGACCGCTACCGACTGATGCGTCTGATCGCGACCGGCGGCATGGGTCAGGTCTGGGAGGGCCTCGACACCCGGCTCGACCGGCGTGTAGCGGTCAAGGTGCTCAAGTCGGAGTTTTCCGACGACGCCGAGTTCCTGCAGCGCTTCCGCATCGAGGCGATGACCACCGCGCGCCTGCACGACCCGGGCATCGCGAGCATCTTCGACTACGGCGAGACCCCCGACCGCGCAGGCGGTCCGGCGCTGGCCTACCTCGTGATGGAGCTCGTCAACGGGGAGCCCCTCAACGCCGTGCTGTCTCGCCTCGGTCGGCTCTCGCTGACCAACGCCCTCGACATGCTCGAGCAGACCGGACGGGCGCTCAACGCGGCGCACACCGCGGGTCTGGTGCACCGGGACGTCAAGCCCGGCAACATCCTGATCACACCGACCGGTCAGGTGAAGATCACCGACTTCGGCATCGCGAAGGCCGTCGACGCCGCGCCGGTCACCCAGACCGGCATGGTGATGGGTACCGCGCAGTACATCTCGCCCGAGCAGGCTTTGGGCGAGGACGCGACGTCGGCGTCGGACGTCTACTCGCTCGGGGTCGTCGGCTACGAGTCGATCTCCGGTCGTCGGCCGTTCCTCGGCGACGGCGCCATCACCGTCGCGATGAAGCACATCCGCGAGACGCCTCCCCCGCTGCCCGCCGAACTGCCCTCGGGCATCAGAGAACTCATCGCCATCACCATGGCGAAGGACCCGCACCGCCGCTACACCGACGGCGGCGAATTCGCCGACGCCGTCGCCGCCGTCCGGGCGGGACGCCGCCCCCCGGTACCCGGGTCGGGTGTCGGTCCGGTCGCGGCCCCGCCGCCGCTGACGCGCGAGATGTCGGCACCGATCCCGCGTCCGGCGGGCCCGCCGCCGCCGACCGTGACGTCACGCCGCCCCATCCCCGCCGCGCCGATCCGCGACGACAGCGGCTGGACCGCGGGGCAGAAGGCCCTCGCCGCGATCGCGGTGCTGTTGCTGCTCGCCGCCCTCGGACTCGTCGGCTACTGGCTCGCGACCAGTGGGGACAGCGGCGGGGCGACAGCTCCGTCGAGCACACCGTCGACCGTGACCCAGACGACGGAGGTGGCCCCCACACAGGAGACGACCACCACGACCACGGACGAGACCACCACCACGACGACCACGACCGAGACGACGACCACCACGACGCCGGAGACCACCACCACGACGACCACCCCCGGTGGCCTGCTGCCCGACCTCGGGTCGCTCATCCCGGGTCTGCAGCAGAACTACAGTGGTGGGGCCAGCCCGACCCCCCTCGCCGGCCAGTCCCGCCAGAGAGGTGACTGATGTCCACGCCGCGTCACCTGTCGGATCGCTATGAGCTGGGCGAGACGCTGGGATTCGGTGGGATGTCCGAGGTGCACCTCGCCCGCGACCTGCTCCTGCACCGGGACGTCGCCATCAAGGTGCTCCGGGCGGACCTCGCCCGGGACCCGAGCTTCTACCTCCGGTTCCGCCGGGAGGCCCAGAACGCCGCGGCGCTGAACCACCCCACCATCGTGTCGGTGTTCGACACCGGTGAGTCGACGACCCCCGAGGGTCCGTTGCCGTTCATCGTGATGGAGTTCGTCGACGGCGAAACGCTGCGTGACGTGCTGCGCGCCCAGGGTCATGTCGCGCCACGGCAGGCGATGACATGGATGGCCGATGTCGCTGCGGCGCTGGACTTCTCGCACCAGAACGGCATCGTCCACCGGGACATGAAGCCGGCCAACGTCATGATCGACCGGGCCGGTGCGGTGAAGGTGATGGACTTCGGCATCGCGCGGGCCATGTCCGACGCGACCGGTTCCATGACCCAGACCTCCGCCGTCATCGGTACGGCGCAATACCTCTCACCGGAACAGGCGCGGGGTGAGAGCGTCGACGCCCGCAGCGACGTGTACTCGATGGGCTGCGTCCTGTTCGAGTTGCTCACCGGCCAGCCGCCTTTCACCGGCGACTCCCCGGTCGCGGTGGCCTACCAGCACGTGCGCGAGGATCCGCCGGTCCCGTCGAGCATCCGACGCGAGATCCCCGCCGTCCTCGACTCCGTCGTCCTCAAGGCGATGAGCAAGAACCCCGCGAACCGGTACCAGTCGGCAGGTGAGATGCGCTCGGACCTGATGAAGGTCCTCGCCGGCGGTCGTCCCAGTGCCCCGATGCTGCTGTCCGACGAGGACAAGACGGGCATCATCGAGCCGGTTGCCCGGCAGCGGTCGGGACGGGCCGCGCCCACCTCGCACCGCCGCCCCGACGCCGACGACGAACCCCCACGCCGGCGTGGCCGACGACTGCTCGCGTTCGGGGCGCTCGCCGCCGCGGCCGTCGTCGTCATCGCACTCCTGCTCGTCCGGCCGTGGGCGACCGACAACGACCAGGTCGCGATCCCGAAGGTCACCGACATGTCCGCCTCGCAGGCGCAGTCCGCGTTGCGGAGCGCGGGATTCCGCGTGAACACGCTGCAGGAGCCGAGCAACGACGTGCCGTCGGGTCAGCCGACCCGGACCGCACCGTCGGAGGGCGTGAGCGCGGACAAGGGATCAGCGGTCACCCTGTACATCTCCAGCGGACCGCAGCGCCAGGACCTCCCGGACCTCACGGGGAGAACCGAGGACGACGCCCGTCGGACCCTGTCCGGGCTGGGGTTCACCGACGTGAAGACAGCCCAGATCCCGTCGTCGAACCAGCTGCGGGGCAAGGTCGCTGGGCTGTCACCGCAGAGCGGGACGTCGCAGTCGGTGAACACCACCATCACGATCCAGATCGGGACGGGTCCGCGACAGGTGTCCGTGCCGACCCTCACCGGTCAGACCTCCGACGAGGCGACGCAGACCCTCGACGACGTGCGCCTGCAGATCCGCGTTCAGCAGACGGACTCCGAGCAGGCCGCCGGCACCGTCCTGAGTTCGTCGCCCACCGCGGGGACGCAGGTCGACGAGGGCAGCACCGTGACGGTCACCGTCTCGCGGGGCAACCAGTTCCGCATGCCTGACCTCACCGGCAAGACGGTGCAGCAGGCCGAGGACGCCCTGGCGGCGGCGGGCTGGAAGTCCACGACTCTCAACCAGGTGCCGCGCAACGTGGGCCTCACCAGCCCGGACGCCAACCGGGTGATCTCGCAGAACCCGCCCACCAACAGCGTCCTGAACAACACCCAGGCCGTGGAGATCACGGTGGGCCGGGCGAGCCTGCTCCCGGGCTGACCCCTCAGGCGCCTGTCGCCGTCAGGCGACTGCCGGTCGGGCCACTGTCGTTCTCAGGCGACCGGGGCGATCGCGGACTCCATGGCCCGCTCGAGCTCGGCGACGGTCACCTCGGGGACGTCGTAGCCGGCAAGCCGCAGCCAGTTCGCCAACATGCGGTGCCCGCCCTGGGTGAGCACGCTCTCGGGATGGAACTGGACGCCGTGGATCGGCAGCTCGCGGTGACGCATGGCCATGACGATGCCGTTCTCTGTCCGACCGGTGACGACGAGCTCGTCGGGGATGGTCTCGGGGATCACCGTCAGCGAGTGGTAGCGCGTCGCGACGAACGGGTCCGCCAGTCCGGCCAGCACGCCGTCGCCGTCGTGGTGGACCGTCGAGGTCTTGCCGTGCAACAGCTCCGGCGCGCGGTCGACCGTGGCACCGAACGCCGCACCGATCGCCTGGTGGCCCAGACACACACCGAGCAGCGGCGTCCCGGATCGTGCCGCGGCGTCGACGAGTGGCATGGTGGCACCCGCCCGCTGCGGGGTCCCGGGGCCGGGACTGAGCAGGACGGCGTCGAAGTCGGCGACGACGGCGTCGAGATCGGCCAGACGCGGGTCGTCGTTGCGCCACACCGTCGCGTGCACTCCGAGCTGGCCGAGGTACTGCACGAGGTTGTAGACGAAGCTGTCGTAGTTGTCGACGACCAGAACCGAGGGCGCGTCCGTGCTCATCCGGCACACCGTACGCGCTGCGCCGCAGGTGGGATACCGTGGAGCCGAGTAGTTCACAGTGAGGAAGAGATGCCGAAATCCAAAGTCCGGAAGCGGACCGACTACACCATCAACCCGGCGAGTCGTACGCCGGTCAAGGTCAAGGTCGGCCCGTCGAGTCAGATCTATGTCGGGGCCATGCTCGGGCTGATGCTCATCGGGCTCGCCTGGCTGATCGTCTTCTACCTCGTCGCCACCCCGAGCAGCCTCGGCGCCGACGGGAAGATCCTGCACTGGATGTACGCGCTCGGCGCGTGGAACTTCCTCATCGGCTTCGGCTTCATGATCACCGGCCTGCTGATGACGATGCGGTGGCGCTGACCACCCGAACCATCCCCAACCTGGGGAATGACATGTGTGTCATTCATCCCCACTGGGGATAACTCCTGTGGACAACTCTGTCGACGGTGCACGGAGCACCTGGTCGACACCGCGGGTGGCCGGCGCTGCACTCGTCGTCGGCGGGATCGTGCTCGCAGCGGGGGCCGTCGCGTCGCTCTCGGATCCCGGGGGCACCGTCATCATGGGCGTCGCCGCTGTCCTGCTGATCGCCACCGGGGTCGTCGCCTTGGTCGTCCGTCCCCGACTCGTCGTCGTGCCGGGTGAGGTGTCACTGCGGACGGTGCGCGGGGTCTCCCATCACACCCCCGCGCAGATCGACCGGATCCGTGTCGTCGCGACCGCTCGTCTGGGTCGCAAGGTGCCCACGCTGGAGTTCGACTTCCCCGACGACCGTCTGGTGGTGATGGGCCGGTGGGATCTCGGTGCCCACCCCGACGACGTCGTCGACGCGCTCGAGGCCGCGGGGTTCACCGTCAGCCGGTGACCTCCGTCGGTCTGTGAGTCGGGTCAGCCGCTGACCAGCAGCGAGATCGCGATCGCGAGGACGGCGAGCGTCCCGACGCTCGCCCAGCCCACGCGGGAGACGGTGCGCGCGGTGCGGTTGCGTGCCCCGAGGACCAGTCCCGGGAGCAGCAGGATGCCCGCGGTGGCGGCGGCGCCGAACACGAGACCGCCGAGATGGGCCCAGAGGGAGATGTTGGGGATCGTCACCGAGATGACGATGTTGATGACGATCAGGCCGATGATCTGGCCCGGGGGGATCTTCGCGCGGATCACCGCGACGAGCAGTCCGCCCATGACGCCGTAGATGGCGCCCGATGCGCCGGCGGCGGCTGCCATCGGGCTGAACGTCAGGACCGCGGCGCTGCCACCGAGCAGTGCGACCGCGTAGACACCGACGAAACGTGCCGTGCCCAGGGCACTCTCGAGATCGCGGCCCAGGATGTAGAGCGTCAGCATGTTCAGGCCGATGTGGATCAGCGAGTAGTGCAGGAACCCCGAGGTGACGATGCGCCACACCTCGCCCTGGCCCACGAACGGCCCGAAGAGGACTCCGTCGTAGAAGGCGCGCGAGTCACCCGGACCGACGTTGCCGACGCCGTGTGCCTGCAGCGCGGTCAGGACGAAGACGACGACGTTCACCGCGATGAGGGCGTACGTCGCCCGGGGTCGGGTCGTGCCGATCGTGACCGCGCGGGGTGTCGACCCCCGGGCCTGTCGCACGCAGTCGACGCAGTGCTGACCGACCGCCGCCGGGGTCAGGCATTCCGGGCAGGCCGGACGCCCGCACCGGGTGCACGAGAGCCCGGTCGGGCGGTCGGGGTGCCGCGCGCACACCGTCCGCGGCGCGGACGGTGGCGGCGGGTGGGGCTGGTTCAGCTGATCTCGATCTTCTCGATGATCACGTCGTCGAGCGGCTTGTCGCGGCGGTCGGTGCTGGTGGTGGCGATCGCGTCGACCACGGCCCGCGACTCGGCGTCGGCGACGACACCGAAGATCGTGTGCTTGCGGTTCAGGTGCGGGGTCTTCGTGACCGTGATGAAGAACTGCGAGCCGTTGGTGCCGGGGCCCGCGTTGGCCATCGCGAGCAGGTAGGGCTGGTCGAACTGCAACTCGGGGTGGAACTCGTCACCGAACTGGTAGCCCGGGCCGCCCGTGCCGGTGCCCGTCGGGTCACCGCCCTGCAGCATGAACCCGTCGATCACGCGGTGGAAGATGGCGCCGTCGTAGAACGGGCCGGAGTCACCGCCGGACGCGTTCGGCTGGCTGTACTCCTTCTCGCCGGTCGCGAGGCCGGTGAAGTTCTCGACGGTCTTCGGCGCGTGGTTGCCGAAGAGGTCGATGACGATGTCGCCCCGGTTGGTGTGCAGGGTCGCGGTCGCGGTCTTCTGTGGTGTGCTCACGCACCCCATGGTGCCACCTGGCAGGCTGAGGCCCAGATGCCGCCGTGCCCTCGGCGGCCGACGATCGGAGAGCAGCCCCATGTCGAGAGCCACCACCGTCACCACCGCGGCCCTGGGCGTCGTGACGCCGTGGTCGGCGCCGGTCCGACTGCTCGCCGCGCGGGGTCTGCTCCGCGCTCGCGCCGCGCGCAAGGCGTCGGCGGAGCAGGGCCCGACGCCGGCCCGGCCCAGCCGCCGTCGTCGCCGTCGCCCGTCTGCCCGCACCGTGGTCACCGTCCTGGGCATCGGTGGTGTCGTGGCCGCCGCCGGTGGTGTGGCGATCGCACTGCGCGGCGGACGTCGCACCCCGCCGCCTGTCGCGCCCGCACCGCCGCGCGTCGAGGACATACCCACCTCGGACCCCGCGGGCGGCGCGACGGGGCCCGAGTGAGCTCGGGCGCCGAGTAACTTGTAGGCGTGCATCCCGACGACCACCCCGCGCCGCGACCTGCCGCCGGGGGTACGACCCGCCCGCCCGGCGACCGTTCGGCGCCCCTGCGTCGCCAGGGCCCGCCGCCGGGTCGGCCGCCGATGACCCACCCCGGGCGACCGTCGGGTCCGCCCTCCGGTGCTCACGCGGCGCCGCCCGGTGCGCCTCCGACGACGAACGTCCCCCGCCAGTCGACGGGTCCGCGTACCGCCGACAGCGGTGCGCTCGCCTACTCGCAGCAGCGTCCGGCGCGGGGACCCGAACCCGATGACCGTCCGACCACCGTCTACCCACCCGACAGGTCAGTCCTCGCCGAGCGTTCCACGGAACGCCCCACGGACGACGGCGCCGTCGACGTCCCGGAATCGAGCTCGATGACCGCTGCGCCACGTGCCTCGACCAACCGGCTGTCGATCGTCGCGCTGATCCTGTCGTTCCTCGGGGTGACCGCGATCATCGGCATCATCTGCGGCCATGTGGCGAGCGGTCAGATCCGCCGCACCAAGCAGTACGGACGTCAGCTCGCCCAGGCGGCGCTGTGGATCGGCTACTCGTATCTGGTCGCGGCACTGCTGTGCCTGGTCGTCTACCTGGCCATCGCCGGCCAGGGTTCCTGACCGCTCGTCCGCTTCTCAGCGACCGGGCAGGTCCGCCCGCGCGACGCGGGGTGTCCCGCCACCGCCGATCGAGGTCGGCCCGTTGTCGTCGACGACGGCGAGGGCGACCATGATGCGTTGCACGTCCCTCGACCATGGTGTGTTGTCCCGGACCCGCTGGGCGAACGGGAACCCGTGCTCTCGGCGGAAGGTGTCGGCGAACGAGCCCTGCGGGCCGCGCTCGGTGACGAACCCGAACGACGCACCGCCCGTCGAGTCGGCGATGTAGGCACCGAAGTTCTGCATCGTCCACGCCAGTTGCCGGCCCGGATCGGTCTCCAGTCCCAGGCGGGCGAGGTCGATGTCCGCGGGGATGGCAAGCAGCGAACCCATCCGCATCGCGGTGTTCCTGTTGTTCCCGATCGTCCCGTAACCGCCCACCGATCCCCGGTCGGATGTGGCCGCGGGCCAGCGGGAGCACTGCGCATCCGTCCGGCAGCGGAACAGCACCTGGGCGGTGTCGACGAGGATCCGCAACGCGTGTCGCGGCCCGGTGGCCGGGCCGGGCGCGAGGTCACCCAGACGGAGCACCCCGCCGGGATTGCCGGTCAGTCCGGCGCCGCCGGGACGCGTGGACAGCCCGTCACCGTAGATGTCGACCGGACCGCTGCTGTCCATCGCCGTGGCCGGGCCGCCGACGGAGCAGCGTGCCAGCGGGGTGACGAGCCGCACCGTCCGCTTGTCGGCCATCAGGACGGCGGCGCCCTCGTTCTCGTTGCTGGAGGGGACGACGTAGTCGCGCGGGATGGGTGCCGAGAAGAGCGTCGGACCCGTGGCCGGGCAGCGACTCCGGCCGGTCCACCCGGCACCGCTCTGGTGGACCGCGGTGAGGGGTGCGTCGGGGGTGAAGATCAGGTGGTTGCCGTCGTCCTGTGGCATCGGCGCCCACACGTCGCCCCGGGGGACGCGGGGCAGCCCGGCGGGGACGTACCGCGCACCGGAACCGATCGGTGTGTTCCAGACGCTGGTGTCGGCGAACGGCTGACGCAGGACCGCGGCCAGGATGTCCGCTGGTGTCCCCCCGTCGGCGGCGGACGCAGTCCCGGGCAGACACGCCCCCAGGACGAGGGCCACGACGCCGGTCACCGACATCCGCCGTGCGAGTGAGGTGGTCACCTGAGGAAATTATCGTCGTGTCGGCGCCGGCAGGTGATGCGCCGGACACGACCGGGTACCGGTTCGGCCACGCGTGCCGTTCGGGGTCCGGCAGCGGATGTGAGTGGAGCCTAGGAGATTCGAACTCCTGACATCTGCCTTGCAAAGGCAGCGCTCTACCAACTGAGCTAAGGCCCCGTCCCGGATCAGATCCGGTTGTTCGGGAGGGTGTGCCACACCTGGGTGTTGCGTCGCGACTCGGCGATCAGCGCGATGACGACGACCGCGGTGGTGACACCGGCGAGAACTGCGATCCTCATCGCGGATCCGTCCTCTCCTGTGGGCCTAGGAGGACTTGAACCTCCGACCTCTTCGTTATCAGCGAAGCGCTCTAACCGCCTGAGCTATAGGCCCGCGGACCGTCGCCGGTCAACCTGACGAAGGCTACCGGATCACCGGGATCGGCGACAAAACGCCCGTCAGTCCCGATCCGCGAGGGTGACCTCGACGCCACCCACGAGGTCGGAACTCATGTTGTAGATGAACGCCCCGACGGTGGTCAACGCCGTGAAGACGATGACGTAGAGCGCACCCACACCGGCCGCCACCCCGAAGACCGTGCCCGCGGTGATCTCGAACGACGACTCGGTGGTGTTGTCGCTGGAGACCAGCTGACCGAACGAGTTGTTGATCTGGTCCCACACACCCATGCCGTCGAGGATCACGTAGAGCACGCCGATCGCGATCATCCAGATGAGGAAGAGCGCGATCGCGAGGACCGCCGACACCTTGAACGTCGACCACGGGTCGATCCGGCGCAGCTGCACGGCGGCGCGCAGCGGACCCCGGTGTGCGGCCGGGACGGACTCCACCGACCGAGCGCCCGAGGGTGCGGTCGCCGGATGGTGGATGGCGTCGAGATCGGGCAGGTCCTCGGGAACCTGGTTGCGTCCGATGTTGCGCGTCGGACCGTCGATGATCTTGCCGGTCAACGAGTTCCGACCGCGGGGGGTCGACGAGGAGTCGGTCGTGTCGCCCTGGGGCACTCCCCCGTCGGCGTCGAGCTTCGCGACCGGTGTGCGGGTGGTCGCGTCCTGGCCGGGCGGCTTCGGTGCCGCGCTCCCGGTCACGAGTGGCCGCTTGGGACGCGGCGGCGGGGTCTGGCCCTGCTGATCGCCGGCCTGCTGGGATCCACCGTTCTGGGGTCCACCGTTCGGGGTCCCACCGTTCTGGGGTCCAGCCTGCTGGGGTCCGCCTGTCTGGGTCCCACCCGATGCGGGCGGACCGACGGGCGAGGACGGAGGACCGCCGACCCGCTGCCACGGGGGCACGCCCCCGGGACCCGTCCCCGGGTTGGAGCGCTGCCCCTGCTCGCCCGACTCCTCACGGTCCTGCACGGACGATCCCGGACCGGGACGCTGTCCCTCGGGCTCGCGGGGTGTGCTCACGTGCGCTCCTGTCGATCGGGGTGCTCGGTCACTCGACCTCGTCGGGCTCGTCGGCGTTGCGGGCGATGGCCAAGAGGGTAGTGCCCTCGTCGAGGTTCATCAGGCGGACGCCCTTCGTCTGACGACCTGCCTTGCGCACCTGCTTGGCCAGAGTACGGATCACGCCGCCACCCGAGGTGATGGCGTACAGCTCCGAGCGGTCGTCGACGATGAGCGCGCCGACGAGATCACCGCGGCGACGGTCGTACTGGATCGTCAGGACACCCTTGCCGCCGCGACCCTGCACCGGGTAGTCGGTCATGGCCGTCCGCTTGGCGTACCCACCTGCGGTGGCCACCAGCAGGTAGTTGTCGTCGGCGACGACGTTCAGCGACAACAGCTGGTCGTCGTCGTTGAACCGCATGCCTTGAACACCCGACGTCTGCCGGCCCATGGGACGCAGGGCCTCGTCGGTCGCGGAGAACCGGATCGACTGTCCCCGCTTGGACACCAGGAGCAGGTCGTCGTCGGAGCTGCACAGTCGGGCGCCGACGAGCTCGTCCTCGCCGCGGAGGTTCACCGCGATGATGCCGCCGGAGCGGGCCGAGTCGAAGTCGGTGAGACGTGACTTCTTGACGAGCCCGTTGCGTGTGGCGAGCACGAGGTAGGGCGCGTCCTCGTAGCTCTTGATCTGGATGACCTGGGCGATGCGCTCCTCGGGCTGGAAGGCCAGCAGGTTCGCGACGTGCTGGCCGCGTGCCGTGCGATTCGCCTCCGGCAGCTCGTACGCCTTGGCCCGGTACACGCGACCCTTCGTGGTGAAGAACAGGATCCAGTCGTGCGTCGAGCACACGAAGAAGTGCGCGACGATGTCGTCCTGCTTGAGGCCGGCACCCTGCACACCCTTGCCGCCGCGCTTCTGGCTGCGGTAGAGGTCGGTCTTCGTGCGCTTGGCGTACCCGGTCTCGGTGATCGTGACGACCACGTCCTCACGGGCGATGAGGTCCTCGTCGGTGACGTCGCCGTCGGCCGCGACGATCTGCGTCCGTCGCTCGTCGCCGAACTTGTCGACGACCTCACGGAGTTCGTCGCGGACGATCGCCCGCTGGCGCTCCGGCTTGTCGAGGATGTCCTTGTAGTCGGCGATCTCGCGCTCGATCTCGGCGAGGTCGTCGATGATCTTCTGCCGCTCCATCGCCGAGAGCCGACGGAGCTGCATCGCGAGGATGTGCTCGGCCTGGATCTGGTCGACGTCGAGGAGATCCATCAGGCCCGTGCGGGCCTCCTCGGTGTTGGCCGAGGCGCGGATGAGGGCGATGACCTCGTCGAGGGCGTCGAGCGCCTTGACCAGACCACGCAGCAGATGGGCGCGTTCCTCGGCCTTGCGCAGGCGGTACCGCGTCCGTCGGATGATGACGTCGAGCTGGTGAGCCACGTAGTGACGGATCATCTGGTCCAGCCGCAGGGTGCGCGGCACGCCGTCGACGATGGACAGCATGTTGACGCCGAAGCTCGTCTGCAGCTGGCTGTGCTTGTAGAGGTTGTTCAGCACGACCTTGGCCACGGCGTCGCGCTTGAGCGTGACGACGATGCGCATGCCGACACGGTCCGAGGACTGGTCCTCGATCTTGCTGATCCCCTTGAGCTTGCCGTCGTTGACCTGCTCGGCGATCGACACGATCATGCGGTCGGGGTTGACCTGGTACGGCAGCTCCGTGATCACCAGCGTGGTGGCGCCGGTGCGCGACTCCTCGACGTCGACGACGCCGCGCATCCGGATGCTGCCGCGCCCGGTGGTGTACGCCTCCCCGATCCCGGTGCTGCCGACGATGAGGCCGGCCGTCGGGAAGTCGGGGCCCTTGATCCGCTCCATGCAGGCGGCGAGGGTGGTCTCCTCGTCGGCCTCGTGGTTGTCGAGCGCCCAGAACACCGCGTCGGCGACCTCGGTGAGGTTGTGCGGCGGGATGTTGGTGGCCATGCCGACCGCGATGCCGCCCGAGCCGTTGATCAGCAGGTTCGGGATGCGGCTCGGCAGGACCGTCGGTTCCTGCGTCTTGCCGTCGTAGTTGGGCGTGAGATCGACGGTCTCCTCGTCGATGTCTCGCAGCATCTCCATCGCCAGCGGCGTGAGGCGGGCCTCGGTGTAGCGCATCGCGGCGGCGCCGTCGTCGCCCCGGGAGCCGAAGTTCCCCTGGCCGTCGACGAGCGGGTACCGCATCGACCACGGCTGCGCGAGACGCACGAGGGCGTCGTAGATGGCGGTGTCACCGTGCGGGTGGTAGTTGCCCATCGTCTCGGCGACGGGCTTTGCGCACTTGACGTAGCTGCGGTCGGGGCGGAACCCCGCGTCCCCCATCGCGTAGAGCAGCCGTCGGTGGACGGGCTTTAGTCCGTCACGGACCTCGGGCAGCGCGCGACCGACGATGACGCTCATCGCGTAGTCGATGTAGCTGCGCTGCATCTCCTGCTGGATGTCGACCGGTTCGATCCGGTCGCCGCCGGAGTCGTCGGTGGTGCCGCCCGGCGGCAGGGTGGTGTCGGTCATCAGATCACTTTCGTTGTCAGGCGCCGTGTTTCACGTGAAACGAGCGGGGCCGTCACACGTCGAGGAAACGGACGTCCTTGGCGTTGCGGGCGATGAAGCTGCGACGTGCGACGACGTCCTCGCCCATCAGCACGCTGAACAGTTCGTCGGCGGCGGCGGCATCGTCGAGGGTGACCTGGCGGAGGACACGGACCTCGGGGTCCATGGTGGTCTCCCACAGCTCCTTCGCGTTCATCTCGCCGAGACCCTTGTAGCGCTGGATGCCGTCGTCGGGGTTGATCTTCTTGCCTGCGGCCCGCCCGGCCTCGAGCAGTCCGTCGCGCTCGCGGTCGGAGTAGGCGAACTCCGGCTCTGCGCCCTTCTGCCACTTCAGCTTGTACAGCGGCGGCTGCGCCAGGTAGACGTGACCGTGCTCGACCAGGGGCCGCATGAACCGGAACAGCAGGGTCAGCAGCAGCGTCGAGATGTGCTGCCCGTCGACGTCGGCGTCGGCCATCAGCACGATCTTGTGGTACCGCAGCTTCGTGAGGTCGAACTCGTCGTGGATGCCGGTGCCGAACGCGGTGATGATCGACTGGACCTCGGCGTTCTTGAGGACGCGGTCGATGCGGGCCTTCTCGACGTTGATGATCTTGCCGCGGATCGGCAGGATCGCCTGGTACATCGAGTCGCGACCGGACTTCGCGGAACCGCCGGCCGAGTCACCCTCGACGATGTAGACCTCGCACTTGGCGGGGTCGTTGCTCCGGCAGTCCGCCAACTTGCCGGGCAGACCGCCGATGTCGGTGGCGCTCTTGCGTCGCACCAACTCTCGGGCCTTGCGCGCGGCGAGCCGGGCCTGCGCGGAGCCCACGGCCTTGTTGATGATGATCTTGGCCTCGGCGGGGTTCGACTCGAGCCAGTGCGACAGGTGCTCGTTGGCGACCTTCTGCACGAAGCTCTTCACCTCGGTGTTGCCGAGCTTCGTCTTGGTCTGTCCCTCGAACTGCGGGTCCCCGACCTTCACCGAGATGACCGCCGCGAGCCCCTCGCGGATGTCGTCGCCGGTGAGTTTGGGGTCCTTGTCCTTGAGGAGCTTCTTGTCGAGGGCGTACTTGTTGACCGTGCTGGTCAGTGCAGCGCGGAACCCCTCCTCGTGCGTTCCGCCCTCGTGCGTGTTGATGGTGTTGGCGAAGGTGTGCACCGACTCGGAGTAGCCGCCGTTCCACTGCATCGCGACCTCGATCTCGTGACCGGTGCCCTTGGCCGTGAAGCCGACGATGGACGCGTGGATCGGGCTCTTCGTCCGGTTGAGGTGGGCGACGTAGTCCTCGAGGCCACCCGGGTAGTGGTAAGTCCGGGTACGGGGCTTGCCGGGATCCTTCTTCTCCGTGTCGGGACCGGGCTCCACCGCAGCTGCGTCGCCGTCGGCGAGTTCGGCCTCGTCGTCGGACACCGCCTCCGCGGACTGGACGATCTTCTCGGCCTGCTCGACGTCGTCGACGTCGTTGACGACCTTCGGTCGCTGATCGGTGAGGGTGATGGTGAGCCCCTTGTTGAGGAACGCCATCTCCTGCAGCCGACGCGCGATGGTCTCGAAGTTGTACTCGGTGGTCTCGAAGATGTCCGGGTCCGACCAGAAGCGCACGGTGGTACCGGTGCGCTTGGTGGCGGCGCCCTTCTGCAGGGGTCCGGGCACGGCGTGGTCATAGGTCTGCGTCCAGTGATGGCCGCCGTAGTCGATGTCCAACTCGACCTTCGTCGACAGCGCGTTGACGACGGAGATGCCGACGCCGTGCAGACCACCGGACACCGCATACGAGTCCGAGTCGAACTTGCCGCCCGCGTGCAGCTGGGTCATGACGACCTCGACGGTCGGCACACCGGTCCTGTGCATGTCGGTGGGGATCCCGCGGCCGTCGTCGACGACCTGGACTCCCCCGTCCGGGAGGATGGTCACGTCGACCTGGCTGGCGAACCCGGCCATCGCCTCGTCGACGGAGTTGTCCACGACCTCCCAGATCAGGTGGTGGAGACCGCGTTCACCGGTCGACCCGATGTACATGCCGGGGCGCTTCCGGACGGCTTCGAGCCCTTCGAGGATGCTGATGGAGTCGGCGCCGTAGTCGCTGCCGGCCTTCTTCGGCGATCGGTTCGTCTTGCTGGTGCCGTTGGTGTCCGCCACGAGTGGGGTCCGCTCCTTGTCCTCGCCGATGCCCCACACGAGAGGTGGGGATCCGGGCTGGTCGATCTGCTCGCACACGCCTGTGCCCCATGCCGGGGCAGTACCGCTCCATACTACTGCCTCACCTGTACGGAAACGGCTCTGCAGCCTGCCTGACGCGCCCTCAGACCGATTTTCTCGCCGAAAACCAGGGGCGCTTGACGTCGAGCGGGTCAGAACGCCGTCCCGGGGCGCTGGTGATGTCCCTTGGACGCACCGCGCGGCCGGCCGGTTCCCCGCTCGCCGCGGTCGGACGGTGATCGGTCGGCGATCTACCCGTATGTGTCGCGCGGGCCGCGGCCCGGGACGGTGCGGGTGCCCTTGCGCCAGGACGGCGCACGCGGTCCGGTGATGCGGAGTGACACCACGACGTCGCGACCCACCGCGGCGGCGATCTTGGACAGGATGTCGCGCTGGACCAGCCGCAGTTGGGTCGCCCACGCCGTCGACTCCGCCGTCACCGACAGGACACGGTCGCGCAGTTCTGTCGGTTGTGCGTGCGCCGCGATGTCCTCGCCGACGATGCCGTCCCAGGCCCCGAAGATCTGACCTTCACCGAGTTTGGGTTGCCAGCCCCGTGACTTCGCCAAGGCGCCGGCCGCGCGCCCGAACGGCTGGGGGTCCCGTCCGTCCGGTCCGGCGCTGGACCACCGTCGACGGCCCCGCCGGACAGCCGGGGTCGAGGCGCGCCCCTGCCCCACGGCCTTGCCCGCGGCTTTCGCCGCCTCCCGCGCGTCGTCGAGGGCGCGTCGGGCCAGTTCGTGTCCGTCCGACCGCGACGGATCCTTCTCGTCAGGCATGCGCCACCTCCCCTGTCGTCGGGGTTTCGCCCAGCAGATACGACTCCCGGGCGCCATCGTTGTCCCGGACCCCGACAGCCAGCCGCCGCCCACCGACCGCACCCGGGATGTCGTCGCCGACCGCGGCGGTGATGATCACCTGCTCCACCGATTCCGCGAACGTTGCGAGCGCTGCCCGCCGCGACGCGTCGAGTTCCGCGAAGACGTCATCGAGGAACACCACGGGCTCGGCGCCGTCGTCACGGATCAACTGGACCGATCCCAACCGCAGGGCCAGGGCCAGCGACCACGACTCCCCGTGACTGGCGAACCCCTTCGCCACCTGACCGTCGAGGGTGATGTCGAGATCGTCGCGGTGCGGACCGACCAGACAGACGCCACGGTCGATCTCCTTGCGCCGCGCCTCCGCCAGACGCGTCAGAAGCGTCGCCTCGATGAACTCGATGTCGGCGGGTGCGTCGGCGGGGACGATCTCCTCCCCCACCGCCGGTCGGTAGCGCAGATCGACTGGTCGTGAATGCGGCGCGAGAGTCGCGTACTCCGCTGAGAAATGCGGACGCAGCCGACGGACCACGTCGAGACGGCCGGCGGTGACGACGGCGCCGAACTGCGCGAGCTGTGTGTCCCACACGTCCAGGGTGCTGATCACCGACTCCGCCGACGACCCGCCGGACCGCATGGCGGCCGCCGCGGTCTTCAGCAGCGCCGACCGTTGACGCAGCACGCGGTCGTAATCCGACCGCGCGGCGACCATGGCCGGGCCGGAGAGCGCCGCGAGTTCGTCTGTGAGGCGGCGTCTCTCGGCCGGCTCCCCCCGCACCAACGAGAGGTCCTCGGGCGCGAACATCACCGACCGCAGGATCCCGACCACATCCCGCGCGCGGCGCGACGGTGCACCGTTGACCGCCGCCTTGTTCGCCCGCCCCGGGGTGATGGTGACGTCGACGGTGAGTTGTCGACCGGCGTTGACCACTGTCGCCGACACCGATGCCGCATCCTTCGCGGTACGGACCAGGGCCGCGTCGGAGCTGACCCGATGCGACCGCAACGTGGCGAGGTAGTTCAGGGCCTCGACGAGATTCGTCTTGCCGAATCCGTTGCGTCCCACCACCACTGTCGCTCCGGGTCCGAGGTCGACCTCGAGCTCCCGCCAGGAGCGGAAGTCACGCAGGCGCAGGGAACGGACGAACACAGGACAGGACCGTGGGACCGGCGGCGGTCAGGACTCGCCGGCGCGCTTGACCGCGTGGCCGCCGAACTGCTGGCGCAACGCCGAGACGGCCTTGAGGGTGGGCGAACCGGACTCCTGGCGCGACGCGAACCGTGCGAACAACGCCGCCGAGATGACGTTGGCAGGCACCGAGTGACGGATGGCCTCCTCGACGGTCCACCGCCCCTCACCCGAATCGGTGGTGTAGTCGGAGATCTCAGCCAGACCCGGATCGTCGGCGAGAGCGGCGACGAGCAGGTCCAGCAGCCACGACCGGATCACCGTGCCGTGCGTCCATGCGCGCAGCGTCCCGGCGACGTCGTCGATCAACGGTTCGGCCGAGAGCAGTTCGTAGCCCTCGCCGTAGGCGTGCATCAGGCCGTACTCGATGCCGTTGTGGACCATCTTCGCGTAGTGCCCGGCGCCCACAGGACCGGCGTGGACGAACCCGTCCGCCCGATCGCCGGGAGGGCGCAGCGCGTCGAATATCGGCATCGCCTTCTCGACGTCCTCGGCCGACCCGCCGGCCATCAGGCCGTAGCCGTTCTCCAGCCCCCACACACCACCCGAGACACCACAGTCGATGTAACCGATCCCCTTGGCGGACAACATCTCCGCGTGCGGGGCGTCGTCGGTGTACCGCGAGTTGCCGCCGTCGATGACCAGGTCACCGGGCTCGAGGATGTCGCGGAGCTTCTCCACGGTCTCCCGGGTGGGTGCGCCCGACGGGACCATCACCCACACCACGCGGGGAGCTGCCAGGCCGGCGACGAGATCCTCCAGCGAGCCGACATCGCTCACCTCGGGCCGCGGGTCGAAGCCGACCACCTCGTGACCCGCGTCCGCGATCCGGCGCCGCATGTTGGCGCCCATCTTTCCGAGACCGATCAAACCGAGTTGCATTGCCGGACTTCCTCTCCCGATCAGCCGGGTAGGCGGACCGGCATCAGCAGATAGGTGAACTCGCTCGACGGTGCCGGGTAGGCGCCGCTGTCGTCGGGGACGGGTGTCTCCTCGGTCGCGGGCCGCAGGACCGCGGGACGGCTGGGGGTGGTGAATCCGAAATCGACCGAGGCGCTGTGCAGTGCCGCGAGTCCGTCGAGGAGATACCCCGGGTTGAAGGCGATGGTCAGCGGCTCCCCGTGGAAGCTCACCGGCACCTCCTCCTCGGCCTTGCCCGAGTCGTCGCCGCCGGCGGTGAGACGCACCGAACCCTCGGTGAACTCCAGCCGCACCTGCGCGCCCCGCTCGGCCACCAGCGCCACACGCTTGATCGCGTCGGTGAGCTCGGCGATGTCGACGGTCGCCATCGACGTGTGTGACGTCGGCAGCAGCTGACGGAACTTGGGAAACTCCGCGTCGAGCAGACGTGTGGTGGTCTGACGTCCCTGCCCGAGGATGCCCAGCAGACCCTCGGCACCGATGGTGCCGGGGGATCCGAGCGCCAGGGAGACCGCAGAGGTGTCCGATCCGGCCGATCGGGCCGACTCCGACAGCGTCTTGGCGGGGACCAGCACCGCGGCCGTGTCGGTACCGCTGGGCTGCCAGGTCAGTTCCCGGACCGCGAGACGGAAGCGATCGGTGGCGGCGAGCACCACGGTGTCGTCCTCGATCTCGACACGGATGCCGGTCAGCATCGGGAGGGTGTCGTCCTTGCCGGCCGCGACGGCGACCTGTCCGATCGCCTCGGCGAAGAGCTCGGCCGGGATGGTGCCGGTGACCCCGGGGACCTCCGGGAGGCTCGGGTAGTCCTCGACCGGCATGGTCGGGAGCGAGAAACGCGAACTGCCGCAGGTGATCACGACGCGGGTGCCGTCCAGTGCGACGTCGACGGGCTTCGCCGGCAGGGACCGCGTGATGTCGGCGAGGAGCTTGCCCGAGACGAGGACGCGGCCCTCGTCGGCGACCTCGGCGGAGATGTCGACCTGGGCCGACACCTCGTAGTCGAAGCCGGAGACTGTCAGACCCGTGTCGCCACCGGTCAGGACGACGCATCCCAGGACGGGGACCGGCGGGCGGCTCGGCAGGCTACGGGCGACCCAGGCGACGGCGTCGGCGAACTCATCGCGTGTGACACGGAACTTCACCGCGTTCGACCCTCCCGTACCTGCGTGGCCACGACTGCGGCCGATCTGCGGATGTGGGCACCACTCTAGAACGCTGCGAGGGCCGTCGTCGCCAACGGGGGCGAGTTGGTCGACGGGCGGTCTCGGACCCTGTCGGCCCCTGGGGACCAACCGGTCTGTGCACATCGCTTCTTTCACAGAGAACCCATAGAGATGACTTCATGGAAGTAATAGCGGCTGTGCAATCTGTGGACAGGACCACGGCGGTGCAGTTCACGTCGCGCGTCGCCGGTGTGAACCACATGTGGACCGTCACCTCGTCGTTGCGCAGGGGTTGTGCAGATGTGGGGAGTTGTTCATCGGACTCCACCGTGTGTCCACAGATCGACGGGGTTATCCACCGAGTTATCCACAGCTGGGGATTCGTCTGAGCGGAGGACAGAACGGGCCGACCGAGGGCATGAAGTGTCGATCCGGGGTCGAGACATCACCCACGTACGGGGTGGAGGGCGACCGATCGGTCAGGACCGCGAGCGCTGTTTGATGCGCGCGGTGAGCTCCTGGACGTGGTCGTAGACCTTGCGGCGTTCGGCCATCTCCTTGCGGATCTTCTTGTCGGCGTACATGACCGTCGTGTGGTCACGGTCGAACGTCTCGCCGATCTTCGGCAGCGACAGGTCCGTGAGCTCTCGACAGAGGTACATGGAGATCTGGCGGGCCTGTGCGATCGATCGTGTCTTGCCGGGCCCGCGGAGCTCGTCCACGCTGATCTCGAAGTACTCCGCGGTGATGGCCAGGATCGCCGGTGCGTTGATCTCGACGCTGCCCGTGTCGGGCAGGAGGGCCTGCAGCACGATCTCGGCCAACGCGAGGTTGAGATCGGCGCTGTTGAGCGAGGCGAACGCGGTGACGCGGATCAGGGCGCCCTCGAGCTCCCGGATGTTGCGCTCGATCTTCGAGGCGATGAGCTCCAGGACGTCGTCGGGGACCTGCAGGTTGTCCATCTGCGCCTTCTTGCGCAGGATCGCGATCCGCGTCTCGAGCTCGGGCGGCTGGACGTCGGTGATGAGACCCCACTCGAAGCGCGTCCGCAGACGGTCCTCGAGGGTGGCGAGCTGCTTGGGCGGACGGTCGGAGGACACCACGATCTGCTTGTTCGCGTTGTGCAGCGTGTTGAACGTGTGGAAGAACTCCTCCTGGATGCCCTCCTTGCCGACGAGGAACTGGATGTCGTCGACGAGCAGGACGTCCACGTCGCGGTATCGGCGTTTGAAGGCGACACGGCGGTCGTCACGGAGAGAGTTGATGAAGTCGTTCGTGAACTCCTCGGTGGAGACGTACTTGACCTTCATCCCCGGGAAGAGGCGTTGCGCGTAGTGGCCCGCGGCGTGGAGCAGGTGGGTCTTGCCCAGTCCCGACTCACCCCAGATGAACAGCGGGTTGTATGCCCGCGCCGGTGCCTCGGAGATGGCGACGGCGGCGGCATGGGCGAACCGGTTCGACGCGCCGATGACGAACGTGTCGAAGGTGTACTTCGGGTTCAGGCTGCTCGGGTCCCCGGGGCCGGGGTTGAACCAGTTGGCCCAGTCGCCGTCGCGGCCGTCGGACGCGGGCAGGCCCGGGGAACGCATGGCCTCGCCGCGGGCGGGTTCGTAGCGGTGGTCCATCGCGGCGTCCCGGCGATCGGCGAAGGTGTCGGACAGGCCGTCACGGTCGTCGTCGCCGTCGACCGACCTGCTCGTATCGACGGCCTGACTAGGGATGGTGGGTGGCTCGGCATCGGGATCGATGCGGACGCCGAGGTCCACCTCGCGCCCGAGATGTGTGCTGAGCGACGCGCGGATGGGTTCGCGCAGGGTCCGTTCGATCTGTTCCTGCACCCGGGCGGACGGGACCGCGAGGAGCGCGAACCCCTCCACGAGGGTGAGCGGCTGGACGAGCGACAGCCACGCCTTCTGCTGTCGGGTCAGTTCCTCACCGATGGCGGGGGTGGCGGTCAGGTCGACGACGACGCGCTGCCACACCTCGGGGAACGACTCGCGGGGAAACGGGTCACGATCGGCGTCGAGATGATCGCGATCGGTGCTCAACGTGGTCCCCTCCCGGCCGGCGCACGAGCGTGGCCGCGAAGCCCATCGTGGACCGGAGACGATGGATTGTCCACACGGTTATCCACAGCTGTGGACGAACGGTGCGACGACGACACGACTGGCCGGGATACACGCCCCATGGCCTCCGTCGGCGCGGCGCGGCGCAGAGCGTCACGCGGCCCGACACCGTCGTCGCACGAAGCTAACAGACTCCTCCCGTCGGACTCAACAGCTCCCACCACAACGATCGTGGAGAATCAACGACCGACGGGGATACGGCGTGTCGACGCCGGCCGTGCGACGCCGGTCCACGGCGTCTGCGCAGGTGACGGACCGTGGAGCGGTTTGACGGCCCCTGGGACGGTCAGTAGTCTCGCAAGGTCGCCGACGGTGGGATCAGTGTTGCGTGCGACCGATCGCCCGGGTTCCCCGGGCTCGGTCCGTGCACGTGATGACAGGCCGCGGCAAGAGACCATCACAGATCAACGAGGAGTTCTCGCGTGGCCAAGGGAAAGCGCACCTTCCAGCCCAACAACCGTCGTCGTGCCCGCGTGCACGGCTTCCGTCTGCGGATGCGGACGCGTGCCGGTCGCGCCATCGTCAACGGCCGTCGGCGCAAGGGCCGCGAGAGCCTGACCGCCTGAGTTCCGCGGAGCCCACGGGCTCGCAGCGGACGCCTGCACTGTGCTGGCCCGGCATCAACGGATCTCTCGAGGCTCCGACTTCACCCGCACACTCCGCCGGGGTGTGCGGGTTCGTCGTGCCGATCTCATGGTCCATGTGCTGCCCACCGGCGGCCCGGACGTGGTGGCCGTCGAGCGCGGATCGCGGTACGGGTTGATCGTGAGCAAATCCGTCGGTGATGCCGTGACGCGGCACGCGGTCGCCCGCAGACTGCGCGTCGCCGCCGCGGGTGCCGAGGTCTCGGCCTCCGACGATCCCGATCGCAGTGAGCTGGTGGTGATCCGAGCGCTCCCCGGCGCGGCGGACCGCTCCAGCACCGAGCTCACCGACGAGCTGACGTCGGCTCTTCGGAAGGCGCACCGGCGTCTGGCCGACGACGCCGTCGGTGCGCGATGAACGACGACGACGAGAGCGGGCGGACGCGGAGCCTGTCGAGACTGCCCCGTCGGGTGCTGGTCTGGATGGTGGAGCTGTACCAGACCTGGATCTCCCCGACTCGGATGCCGTCCTGTCGGTTCGAGCCCTCCTGCAGCGCATACGCCGTCGAGGCGCTGACGACCTGGGGTGTGTTCCGTGGCGGAGCCCTCTCCCTGTGGCGTCTCGCGAAATGCGGTCCCTGGCACGCTCCCGGGTACGACCCGGTTCCCGAGCGCCGCACCCCCCACGTCCGCGACACCGCTCGCGACACCCCTAGTGCTGTTGTCCGCAGTGAGGAGCAAGTGACACCGTGCTGAACTTCATCTACTACCCGGTCTCCGGGATCATGTGGGTCTGGCACTGGCTGTTCAGCCATGTCCTGCCCGACTCCCCCGGTGGCAGCGGCGTGGCATGGGCCCTGTCGGTCGTGTTCCTCGTCTTCACCCTGCGCGCGATCCTCTACAAGCCCTTCGTCAAGCAGGTCCGCACGACGAAGAAGATGCAGGAGATCCAGCCCCAGCTCCAGGCGATCCGCAAGAAGTACGCCAAGGATCGCGTGAAGATGACCGAGGAGATGCAGAAGCTCCAGAAGGAGCACGGGTTCAACCCGCTCCTCGGGTGCCTTCCGATGCTGGCGCAGATCCCGGTGTTCATCGGCCTGTTCCACGTGCTGCGGTCGTTCAACCGGATGGGTACGGGGTTCGGCCAGCTCGGGATGTCGGCGGCGGAGACCCGCTCGACCGGCAACTACTTCTTCTCCGCCGACCAGGTGCAGAACTTCCTCGACGCCCGGCTCTTCGGTGTCCCGCTCTCGGCGGCGGTGTCGCAGCCCAAGAGTGAGTGGCTGGCGTTCAGTGCCGACGGCGTCGTCGACTTCACGCGCGCACACATCATCTACCTGGTGATCCCGCTCGTGATCCTGTCGTCGATCGCGACGCACATGAACTCGCGCGCGTCGGTCGCGCGTCAGACCGCGGCGGCGCTCGAGAACCCGCAGACCGCGATCATGAACAAGCTCGCTCTCTACGTCTTCCCGCTCGGCATCCTCGTCTCGGGCGCGTTTTTCCCCGTGGCAATCCTTCTCTACTGGGTGAGCAACAACCTCTGGACCTACGCGCAGCAGCACATCGTGTTCGGTCAGATCGCCAAGGAAGAAGAAGCCGAGCGCGTCGCGAAGCAGGAGAAGCTGAAGGCGAACGCACCCAAGCCCGGTGCCCGTCCCGAACGCGCCAAGAAGAAGGCCGCCTCCGACTCCGAGTCCGTCGAGGACGCCGCGGTGACCGATGGCACTACGCAGGCTGCCACCGCCGACGACGCGACGACGGAGAAGGGTCGCACCGACCTGACGAAGAGTTCGGCGAAGCGCAGCGGCGGCGGGTCGGCACGCAAGGCCTCCTCCGCGACTCCCCGACCCGGGCAGCGCCCGACGGGTACGCAGCAACGTCGGCGCAAGCGGCGATGAGTCCGGCGGCGTGACGCCGCCGTCTCCCGGTGCCCGGCAGTGGCGCCCACACGAACCTGTCCACACACGATTCCGAGGTGATGAGCGATGACTACCGAGACCAGCGACGCCGAACAGGACGTCACGACAGACGACGTCGAGCGGCCCGCGGATGCGATCGACACCGACACCCGCACCGATGAGGTGGCCGTCGACACCGCCGCCGTGTCGGACGACGACGTCGACGACGAGTCCGACGGCGACGACCGGTTGGTCGAGGAGGGGGAGATCGCCGGCGACTACCTCGAGCAGCTCCTCGACGTTCTCGACTTCGACGGGGACATCGACCTCGACGTCGACGGTGACCGCGCCATCGTCAGCATCGACGGCGGCCGGGATCTCGGCAAGCTCGTCGGCAAGGACGGCGAGGTTCTCGATGCGCTCCAGGAGCTGACCCGTCTGGCGGTCCAGCAGACGACCGGTGATCGCTCGCGACTGATGCTCGACGTCAGCGGGTGGCGTGCTGGCCGACGGGAGCGCCTCAGCGGTCTCGGCACCGAGGTCGCCGAGCGAGTGCGGGACGCGGGGGGCCGCGAAGCCCTCGACCCGATGTCTCCGTTCGAGCGGAAGATCGTGCACGACGCCGTCGCTGCCGTCGACGGTGTCTACAGCGAGAGCGAGGGCACCGAGCCCCGTCGCCGGGTCGTCGTCATCGCCGAGTGATCTCGAGCTCGACCGAACACCACGAGCAGGGCCCCGACGAGACTGTCGGGGCCCTGCTCCGTTGTGCGCCCCTCCCCTCCCCCGACACCGAAGGATGTTTCACGTGAAACCAGATACCGAGTTCGACCGCGACGAGATCGCCGACGCCGCGGCGGCGGTGTTCGGAGATCGTCTCGGGCGCGCGCGGGTCTACCGGGACCTGTTGGCCGACGCGGGTGTCACACGTGGCCTCATCGGGCCCCGCGAGGTCGACCGGCTGTGGGAGCGCCACATCCTCAACTGTGCGGTGGTGGCGCGCGCGCTGCCCGACGACGTGCGGGTCGTGGACATCGGCAGCGGTGCGGGTCTGCCGGGGCTGGCGATCGCGCTCGCCGGGCCGTCCCTGACGGTGACACTGGTCGAACCGCTCGAGCGCCGACACGCATTCCTGTCCGAGGCGATAGCGACGCTCGGTGTCGACGTCGAGCTCGTTCGCGGACGCGCCGAGGAGAAGGCAGTCCGATCCGCCATCGGTGACGCGGACGTGGTGACCTCGCGCGCCGTCGCGCCGCTGGATCGCCTCGCTCGGTGGTCCGCCCCCCTCATCGTCCCGGGCGGCGAGATGGTGGCGATCAAGGGCGCGTCCGCCGAGGACGAGGTCACCACCCACCGTGCGGCCGTCGGGAAGGTCGGGTTGACCGCGCTGAGCGTGGAGACAGTCGGGGCAGATATTCTTTCTGTGCCGACGACGATCGTGCGCGCGCGACGGGCCGAGAGCGCCGGTTCGCGTCGTCGTAAGACTCGACGGTAGCGGCCGGTGACCGACTCCGGTCGAGGAGTGAGCAGCGATGGGGTGCAGCGCAGGATGTTGGGCAGGCGCGGTCGAAGGAGTGACGTGGTGGCGGACAGTCCCTCCGGCGGGCGCGGAGGCCGACCGACTCCACCGGGTCCGCGCACCCCGCCGGCATCCTCATCCGATCGTGTTTCACGTGAAACATCGTCGTCTGAACGCTATGCGGACACGCCCATCGCGGCGGCCGCTGAGCGCGCCAGCCACGTGCTGACCCGCGGACTGGCCGGCCACCTCCCCCACCCCGCCGAGCCCCGGATCATCACGGTGGCCAATCAGAAGGGTGGCGTCGGCAAGACGACGACGGCGGTCAACATCGCCGCGGCTCTCGCGATCCACGGCCTCGGTGTCCTCGTCATCGATCTCGACCCGCAGGGCAACGCCAGCACGGCACTCGGGATCGACCACAGGGACCCCGACATCGCGTCGGTCTACGAACTGCTGCTCGGCGAGGTCACCCTCGAGGAGGCCATCGCGCAGTCAACAGCCTCCGACGGCCTCTTCTGCGTCCCGGCCACGCTCGACCTCGCGGGCGCCGAGATCGAGCTGGTGTCCATGGTGGCCCGCGAGACGCGTCTGCGGAACGCGCTGGACCCCGAGGTGCTCCGTCAGCGCCAGATCGACTACGTCATCATCGACTGCCCACCGTCCCTGGGCCTGCTGACGGTCAATGCGATGGTCGCCGCCAAGGAGGTGCTCATCCCTATTCAGTGCGAGTACTACGCGCTCGAAGGCGTCGGGCAGCTCCTCCAGAACATCGAACTGGTCCAGGCTCATCTCAACCGGGACCTGTACGTGTCGACCGTCTTGCTGACCATGTACGACGGTCGGACGAAGCTGGCCGATCAGGTCGCCGAAGAGGTCCGTCGGCACTTCGGCGACAAGGTGCTGACGACGGTCATCCCGCGCAGCGTCAAGGTGTCCGAGGCCCCGGGCTTCGGGATGACCATCATCCAGTACGACCCCGGTTCCCGGGGGGCGATGAGTTACCTCGACGCCGGTCGGGAGATCGGCCTGCGGGCGCGTCGCGCCGACGGGGAAGGACAGAAGTGATGAGCGGACGACCCACGGCGTCACGCAAGGGCGGCCTCGGCCGCGGACTCGCCGCGCTGATCCCGACAGGCCCGGACGAGGGACCTCGCCTGACCGATGCGGCTGCCGACGTCGTCCTCGGTGACGGCTCCCCCACCCAGGCGCCGTCACCCGGCGCCGCTGTGCCCCCGGTGGACGATGCCGGTGCGGTCTACCGGGAGATTCCGCCCGCGGAGATCGAGCCGAACCCACAGCAGCCGCGCACCGCCTTCGACGACGAGGCCCTCGCAGAACTCGTGCACTCGATCCGCGAGTTCGGATTGATGCAGCCCATCGTCGTCCGCCGTCTCCCCGCCCCCCAGGGCGACATCCGCTACCAGCTCGTCATGGGCGAGCGGCGCTGGCGGGCCAGTCAGCAGGCCGGCCTGGCGGCGATCCCTGCCATCGTCCGGGAGACCAACGACGGCGACATGCTGCGCGACGCGCTGCTGGAGAACATCCACCGCGTGCAGCTGAACCCGTTGGAAGAAGCTGCCGCGTATCAGCAGCTGCTGGAGGAGTTCGGGGTCACCCACGACGAACTCGCCGCCCGCCTCGGGCGCTCGCGGCCTGTGGTCACCAACATGATCCGTCTGCTCAAGCTGCCCATCCCCGTGCAACGGCGGGTCGCCGCCGGCGTCCTGTCCGCGGGCCACGCGCGTGCCCTCTTGTCGTTGGAGTCCGGCGCGGACGCACAGGAGGCGCTGGCCGCACGGATCGTCGCGGAGGGCATGTCGGTGCGGGCCACCGAGGAAGCCGTCACCCTCGCCAACCACGACGGTCCGACGCCGGCCCCTGCTCCCCCGCGTCGCCGCCCGATGACGATGCCCGGATTGCAGGACGTCGCGGATCGCCTGTCCGACCGTCTCGACACCCGCGTGACCGTTGCGATGGGCAAGCGGAAGGGCAAGATCGTGGTCGAGTTCGGGTCGGTCGACGACCTCGAACGCATCGTCGACCTGTTGGCGCAGAATCGCGATCACTGACGCCGTGGATTCGGGTACACGAGGTCGCGTTCACAACGTCACTGTGACGATCCGCGTTTTGTGCTGCGGTTCCGGACGCGGAAGGTGTTGCACCATACCGGGATTGGATCTGCGACCGGGGTGCGACCGGTGACCATCGCCATTCGGCCCTTCGAACTGGATCGTTTCGAGGCGTTGCCCCGTCACACCCGCCGGTGTGTCTTCTGGGAGGTCGATCCGGCGGCGAATCCCGACCCCGGTTCGGGTCGGGTCATCGACACCGAGTTCGACAAAGAGGCGTGGGTCTCGATGGTCATGCTCGACTGGGGCCGGTGTGCGCAGACCGCCGTCGACACCCGGACGGACCGCATCGTCGGCACCGCGTTCTACGCCCCGCCGGGTCGGGTTCCGCGAGCGCGTCTGTTCCCGACATCGCCGGTGAGCCCGGACGCCGTCCTGCTCACCTCGATCCGCGTGGAGGCGGGGCGGCCGGGGACGGCACAGGCTCTGATCGACGCGGTCCTCGGCGATCTCATCCGACGCGGCGTGCGCGCAGTGGAGGCATTCGGCATCGTCCGCTCCTCCGCCGTGGGTGACGCGGACCCCACCAGTGGTCTCCGGGACAACGCCGTTCCCGGCGGGCTCTGCGCCGGGTGCATGGTCGACGCCCACTTCCTCGCCGACGCCGGTTTCGAGCTGGTCGCCGCGCACCATCGGTTCCCGCGCTATCGGCTCGAGCTCGACGAGGGCCTGGGCTGGAAGAACGCGGTCGAGAGCGCTCTGGACAACCTGGTCATCATGGCGACGATCGACGTGACCGGTCGGGAACGGACGCGGGTGGCCACGCCCGTCGGCTGAGCCGACGGGAGCGACGTCAGGAGAGAGTCAGCGGGCGATCTGCTCGGAGGCGAGCAGATCGGCGAAGGTGTAGGTACCGGTGGGCTGGTCGTCCTGACCCAGCAGGTACAGCCGCTTCACGGCGACGAGGATCGCGTCGGCGATCGTGTCGCGGACGACGTCGTCGGTGAGGATCGCGACGTCGTGGGGGCTGGTGATGTAACCGACGTCGACCTGGGCCACCGGCATCCGTGTCAGGCGCAGGATGTCCCAGGTACGGCCGTGGGATCGGCAGTCCTGCAGAGCGGTTCGTGCCACGATCTCGCGCTGGATGTACCCCGACAGGGACTGTCCGATGGTGGACACCGATCCGTGGGAGTTCCCGAAGTGGAAGGACGCCACGCCCGATGCGACCGGCGACGAGTAGCGCGCGCAGCGGAGTGCGATCACCAGATCGGCGCCGAAGGCGTTGGCGGTGCGCGCGCGCTCGGTGTCCTCGGGATCGGCGTCGACGGGATGCGACACGAAGGTCTCCATGCCCGCGGCGGCCATCCGGCCCTCCAGCCGGTGCGACAGGTCCCAGAGCAGCGACGTCTCGAGCGACGCCGTCGCCTCGTCGACGACGTGGTCGGCTCGACCTGTGCCGGGATCGATCACGATCCTCTTCCCCGACAGACGCGGTCCGGACCGACGGACGTACTCCTCGGCGCGGATCGCATGCGGCGAACCGCCCGTCACGCGTGTGCCCAGTCGTTCCAACGACCGCAGTGTGTCCGGGCCGCAGATGCCGTCGGGCGACATCCCGTTCTCGCTCTGATAGGTACACAGGGCGGAGTGCGTCGACGGGCCGAAGGATCCATCGACGAGCCCGGTGTAGAAGCCGAGGTTCTGCAGACGTGACTGCAGGGTGGCGACGTCGTCGCCGTGCATCGGGGTGCTGACGGTGTAGGCGAGTGTGCGGGTGCCCAGTCGGTGCGAGGCCTCACGAAGGACACGGAAGGTCGCCGGCCCCACGATGCCGTCCACGATGAGCCCGCGGTGCTGCTGGAAGGCGCGGACGGCGTGGTCGGTGGCTTCGTCGAAGACCGCGGCGCCGTCGGGACGGGGCACTTCCTGCACCGGATCGGTCGCGCTGTGTCGCCCGCCGGCGGCCGGCGCGTGCGGGAGAAGACTCTGTTCGGCCAGCAGCGACCGGATCTCGATGACAGCCGACCCCTGATCCCCCAGGCGGTACAGAGCCATCACACGAGCCCTTCTGTCGACGGGGAGATCGGACGAACTCCTGAGAGTCTCGCAGGTCGGAGGACCGCGAGCCAACATGCCTGGTCCGGTCCCCGACGTTGTGTCGAGGACCGGACCAGGAGATGTGGGTCGCGCGTCAGGCGGGAGCGGAGATGACGCCGTCCAGCTCACGCAGGAGGGCGGCCTTGCCCTTGGCACCGACGATCGTCTTCGTCGGCTGGCCGTTCTCGAACAGGATCATGGTCGGGATCGACATGATCTTGAAGTCCCGCGCGACCGCCGGGTTGGCGTCCACGTCGAGCTTGGCGACGGTGAGCTTGTCGCCGTTGTCGGCGGCGATCTCCTCCAGGACGGGGGCGACCATCTTGCACGGGCCGCACCAGGTGGCCCAGAAGTCGACGAGGACGGGCTTGTCGGCGCCGAGGACCTCGCTCGCGAACGTGTCGTCGGTGACGGTGACTGTGTTGGCACCCATGGTGTTCCTCCTGTTGTGGTGGTGGTTCTGGTGGCCACGCGACGATGCGTGGCGGCCGTGCCTGGTGGTCGGGGCCGCGTCGTCAGCTCAGGGCTGCGACTGCGACATCGGCGGGGACGGCGACAGCGCCGTCCGAGCGTTCGGACAGCCAGCGCTCGGCGTCGATGGCCGCACTGCACCCGGTACCCGCCGCCGTGATGGCCTGGCGGTACCGGTGGTCGACCAGATCGCCGGCGGCGAAGACGCCGTCGAGCGAGGTGGCGGTCGTGCCGCCGACCGTGACCACGTACCCGTCCTCGTCGAGGTCGACCTGACCCCGCACGAGGCCGCTGCGCGGATCGTGACCGATGGCGACGAACATCCCCGTGACGTCGAGGACGGACGTCTCGCCGGTCACGGTGTCCCGCAGCCGGATCCCGGTCACGGAGCCGTCACCGAGGACCTCCTCGACACCGGCGTTGGTGATGAACCGGATCTTGTCGTTGGCGCGTGCCCGGTCGAGCATGATGCGCGACGCCCGGAACTCCTCGCGGCGGTGCACCAGGGTGACGCTGCGCGCGAACTTGGTGAGGAAGGTCGCCTCCTCCATGGCCGAGTCGCCACCGCCGATGACCGCGATGTCCTGGTCCTTGAAGAAGAACCCGTCACAGGTGGCACACGCGGACACCCCGCGACCGAGCAGGTCGGCCTCGCCGGGGACGTCGAGGTAGCGCGCGGCGGCGCCCATCGCCAGGATCAGCGCCCGCGCACGATGGACCTCACCGGCGACCTCGACCTCTTTGATGTCGCCGGTCGCACGGATCGCGTCGACGTCCTCCATCCGCAGGTCGGCACCGAAGCGCAGCGACTGCTCCCGCATCTCGTCCATGAGGGCGGGACCCTGGATCCCGGCCTGGAAGCCGGGGAAGTTCTCGACCTCGGTGGTGGTCATCAGCGCGCCGCCGAACTGGGTCCCCTCGAACACGACCGGCGCGAGTTCCGCGCGGGCGGTGTAGACGGCTGCTGTGTATCCGGCCGGTCCGGACCCGACGATGATCACATCGTGGATCGTTCCGGTACCCGTGTCGCTCATCGGTCCTCTTCTCTTGCGCGAACGGCTGGTCCAACGCAAGAGTAGGGGCTTCTGTTCCCGCGGTCGCGCTCACCCGATCCGCGACCCGGCACTCGGTGCCCCCGACTCTTCCCAGGTCAGCGGGTGGGCGCGGTGGCCCCGATCACCTGTCGCGAGATGGTCTCCGCCCGGCCCGCGGCGCAGTCGGGGCCGACGACGAGCGCGTCGAACCGGCCGGCGACACCCGTGGTCAACAGGACGACGATCCGCCGGTCCCCGTCGACCGTGACCGGCCCGGCACCGAGCACTGCTGTGGACGCGGGGACACCGTTGGCCGCGAGGCATCCCCGCAGTCGTGACGCGGGGTCGGAGGCGTCGCCCAGGGTGGGTTCGGTCCGCCCGAGCACGGAGAGAAGTGACACGGGGGCTGCGCCGGTCGACGCCTGTGTCGACGGCGGGGTGGTGTCGTCGGCGCGGACGGAGTCGGACGAGGGCTGGGTCGCCGTGGAGACGGCGATGATGCCGGTCACGACGGCGACCACCACCGCGGCCGCCGCGGCAAGCAGCAGTCCTCGTCGTCGCCGACGGTCGCGCGCGGCGTCCAGGGCGATGACCCGGGGGTCATCGGCCGGGTGTGGCGGCACCGCGTGCTCGTCGCGGAGGCTTCGCAGGGTCTCCTCGATCGCGGCAGCGACCGCCGGTGGGGGTTCGACCGGTTCCACCGGGGCATCCCGGAGGTCGGCGACCGTCGCGTCGAGGGCGGCCAGGACGCGCTGCGCGCGGGGATCGGCGTCGACACGGGCCCGCACGGAGCGCGCGTCCTCCTCGGACAGGACACCGGCGTGCAGGTCGGCGATGAGGTCGAGGGGGACGGTGGGTTCCCCCGCCGCCGACTCACCCGACGGCTCCCCCGCCGGTGTCCGGTCGTCGGTCACGATCCACCCCCCGCCCGGCGCGCCCTGTCCGGACGCTCTCCTCCATCTGACGCAGCCGAGGCCCGCGTGGTTCCCTCGGCGCTCCCGAGGTCTGTTGCGCGGAGGTGTCCGAGGCTCACCGCGAGCTTCGCGCGGCCTCGCGCACAGCGGCTCTTCACCGTGCCGGTCGGCACCCCGAGGAGGGTGGCCGCGTCGGCGACCGAATAGCCCTCGACGTCCACGGCCACCACGGCCGCCCGTTGATCGGCCGGGAGGGTCGCCAGGGCCCCGCCGACGGACAGCCGCAGGTCGACATGACCGGTGGCGTCGACCGGGTCCGCGATCCCGTCGGTGGCGGCGTCGAGCGGCGCCGTGAGCTGACGGTGCCGTTCGCGGCGCATCCGGTCGAGGGCCGCGTTCACGACGATCCGGTGCAGCCAGGAACTCACCTTCGCGTCCGAACGGAAGCTGCGGGCACCGCGGTGCGCACTGAGCAACGCCTCCTGGAGCGCATCGGCGGCGTCGTCGTCGTTGAGGCTCGTGCGCGCGGCCACCGCCCACAGGTGGGCGCGGTGGCGGGCTATCAGCACCGCGAAGGCGTCACGATCGCCGGCGACGTGCGCCGCGAGCAGGTCGGCGTCACTGCGCGCGTCCCCCTCGTCGGCCATGGGGGGAGACTAATGCCCACGTCGGGGCGATCACAGGTGAGCACGGGCACCTGTGGATGAACGGGCGGCAGGTGCTGTCGGCGCCGTCAGGACGTCGCCTGCGACCACAGCTCGGTGATGATGTCCGCCGCCGGACCGGGTCGGACCGCACGGTGACCGGTCCCGGCCCACAGCGACACCCCGTGGGGGTCACCGGCCGCGGTGGCCGCACGACGGAGCGGTCCGGTCAGCGTGTTGACGGCGGGGAACATCGCGGGCGCGTCCGACGCGTAGGTGTCGTGGAACCGGTTGCGCAGCCCGCGGGCGACACGGCCGGAGAACGCGCGGGTGAGGACGGTCTCGTCGAACGCGGGATCGGTCAGCGCGGCGCGGTATGCATCGCTCGTACCGGCCTCGTCGGCGAGCAGCAGGAGCGTGCCCACCCCGACGGCTGTGGCGCCACCGTCGAGGAGTCGGCGGACATCGGATCCCTGCGCCACTCCCCCGGAGGCGACCAGTGGGAGCGGCGTGCTGTCGCGGACCTCGGCGAGCACCGTGTCGAGCGGTGTGTCCGAGGGGGTCTCGGCGACCGAGAACGTGGACCGGTGACCACCCGCCTCGGGCCCCTGGACCCAGACGGCGTCGGCCCCGCGCTCCTCGGCGGCCCGGGCGTCGGCGGCCGTGGTGACGGTGATCATCACCGACGACCCCCGACGATGCAGCGCCTCGACGTCACGTGCATCCGGGAGCCCGAAGGTGAACGACACCCACGGCGGGGCGGCCTCGGTCACCGCCGCGAGGATCGCAGGGTAGTCGTCGTGCGGCTCCACCTCGACCGGGCCGGGTTCCCCGCCAGGATGGTTCTGCTGCAACAGCTCCCGGTACGCGACGAGCGCATCATGCGCACCCGCGGTCAGGTCGGGCTCGTCGGGGACGAACAGGTTCACGCCGAACGCCGACACACCTGCGTCGCGGACGGCGGCGATCGAGGCGGTTGTCGCCTCGGGCGGACGGTATGCCGTGGCGAGCATCCCGAGCGCACCCGCCCGCGAGACGGCGATCACGAGGGCGTCGGTGGTGGGACCGCCCGCCATCGGCGCGCCGATCAGGGGGATGTCGAGCTCGTCGAGCCGCGTCATCCGGTGACCCCACGACCGACGAACGTCCCGTCCGGCGCCCACACGCCCGACGAGCCGCGCCGATGCGAGCCCACGAGGTGGGTGTCGACGACCCCGAGCGCCTCCATGAGCGCGAACGCGGTCGTCGGTCCGACGAAGCGGAAACCTCGACGTCGCAGGTCTTTCGCGAGCGCCGTCGACTCGGGCGACACCGTCGGGACCTCCGCCATCGATCGCGGCATCGGCGTGCGGTCGGGACGGTGGGACCAGATCAGGTCCTCCAGACCGCCGTCGGACCGGAGTGCCTGTGTCGCCCGGGCGTTGCCGACCGTCGCGAGGATCTTGGCCCGGTTGCGGACGATGCGGGTGTCACCCATCAACCGCTCGACGTCGCTGTCGTCGAAGTCTGCGACGGTGTCGACGTCGAAGTCCGCGAACACCTCTCGGAACGCGGGGCGCTTGCGCAGGATCGTCGCCCACGACAGGCCCGACTGGAACCCCTCGAGACTCAACCGCTCGAACCAGGCGTTCTCGCCGTGGGCGGGGACGCCCCACTCGGTGTCGTAGTAGTCCTGCATCAACCCGGGGCTCGCGGCCCACACGGGACGGAGCAGACCGTCGTCGCCGCGGACGAGATCCCCTGTGGCAGCGTGGGTGTCATCGGACACGACGATCTCAGGCCGTCATCGAGATCTGGCTGATCACACCCTGGTAGCCGCGCCCCACCTGAGGGAGCTCGGTGAGCCACACCAGGATGTACGGGCTCTGCCTGGGCTGGTCCACCGTCACTGTCGTCGTCGGCTGACCGACGGTCATGGCCGCCACCGGTACGGTGTCGTCGAATGCGGCGTCGGCAGACGGCGACGTGCGGATCTGCAGCGACACACCGGGATTCGTTGTCCGCACCGTCACCGTGCGAACAGCGGCCGGGTTCTGCAGCGCCAGCATGACGCCGAGGCCCGGCTTGAGGTTGCCGAAGCGTGGACCACCGCGGTACAGATCGGTGCGCCAGGGAGGCGACTGCCCGGTGATCACGTTGCCGATGTTCGCCGACGAGTCGGGTGCCTGCCGGGAGTAGTCGACGACCGTCGCCGATCGCAGTGCGACCGGAGCACTCTGGACGGGCGCGCCGGCGGTCGCACCCGCGCCGGCGGACTGCGACGTCGAGAGGATCGAGTTGATGTCGGTCGGTGACTCGTCGGGACCGACGGCGTCGGACAGCCACACGATCAGCGCGATGACGAGCAGCAGGATCAACAGCCCCGCCCCGGCGGCGATCGCGAGCACCCGGATCGAGCGAGGTGACATGTCGCGCAACGAGAACCGCTTGCCGCCCGAGCCCGGTGCGACATTGCTGGTGGGTGCCGGACGGTCACCGTCGGTGCCGACGACCGGCATGAGGTCCGTCTTCTGGTCGACGACGGTCGCCTGGTCCAGGACATGCTGGATCGTCGCGGCCGTCCGGATCCCACTGTTGCCCTCGAGCGCGCGTGCGGCGACAGCCGAGATCTCGAAGGGGACGTCCGGACGCTGCGCGCGCGGCTCGGCCGGGCCGCCCGCCGCCGACGGGACGGCCGGCTCGAGTCCACCGATCGGGTCGTCCACGGTCGCGGTGGTCGCCAGGGCACCGACCTCGGTGGGGTGCAGGGGCCAGTGGGCGAGGAGGAGGGCGTAGAGCACCGCGCCGAGACCCCGGACGTCCGTGGACTTGTCGTCGCCGGCGAGCGTGCCCGGGAACGCCAGGACGGCGTTGCCGTCGCGGGAGATCCGGATCCGGTCGGGATGGTCGATCGACAGCGCACTGCCCGTGCGATGGGCCGACTCCGCCGCGGCGGCCAGCGCTCGTACAGCCCGCGCGGCGCCCACCGGAGAGGGATTGGTCTTGGCCACCTCGGCCAGCGACGACCCGGTGACCCACTCCGACACGACGATCCCGCCGGACGACCCGCGGACGACGTCGAGCACACGGGCGATCCCGGGTGCGTTGACCCGACCCAGGCGCAGCGTGCGGGAGAGCACCGCCTGGGGTCCCTCGCCGCGCGCGCCGACGGTGTCACCGGGGGCGGGTGTGGGTGCGGTCTGGTCGGCGTCGACGAAGGTCAGTGCCACGTCGCGGTCGAGGTTGATGTCGCGCGCACGCCAGAACTGCAGCCCGCGCGTGCCACCGTGTGCGGTGAGGAGGCGATAGCGACCACCGGCGACAGCTGCCCCGGGGACCAGTCGTGGGCCGCGGCGTCCGGCCGGCTCCGGCGTCGACACCGGCGGAGCACCCGGAGGCACCGGGGGCGGACCGTCCTGCGCTGCCGGGCCCGCCGCAGCGGCATCCGGCGCGGATCGCGGTGTGCCGTCCGGGCGGAGCGCCGACAGGCGGGGGTCGGTGTGCACCGAACCCGGGAGGTCCTGCAGCCCACCACCGGTGGGCGTCTCGGCAGGGGTCGCGCCGTCCGGCCGCGACCCGTCTGTCGGGTCGCCGCTGCTGACACCCACGAATCCCATTCCTCTCCGTCGGTAGCGCATGTCCGCGGGCGTCTCGCCCGGGCGGGGCGGGCCCCCGCGTCGCTGGCCGACGGCACCGCCGGTGTGTTCCGAATATGCCTGCCAGCTCGATGTCCCGCTGTCGAATCTGCGCATGACCTGGACCTGGCCAGAATACGGGGTCGACTCCTCCCCGGTGATGCGCGGGAACTGCACCGTCATCTCCGCGACGGACTCGCCCGGCGGCTCGGCGCGCGGTGCGACGGCCGGGATCACCCGACCGAGCATGCGGCGCACGGCGACGCTCACCGCGATCACGTCGGGGATCCGCAGCAGGACCAGCGCGGTGTAGATCAGGCCGAGCGTCACGAGCGCGACCAACGCCAGGTAGCCGATGGAGGCGACCTTGCCGTGGTCGTCGGTGAGACGGTGGAGCCCCGAGGCCTGCGCGATGCCCCACACCACCGCGCAGCCCACGACGGACGCGCCGATCGTCAGGACGGTGGTCCGGGCGACGTTGGTCATCCGCATGGATCCGAGACGGTGGCGCAACAGGAAGTGGCCGACGATCGCGCCGGCGAGGTACCCGAGGCCGTTGGAGAACGCCAGCCACCGCACGATCGTGTGTCCGTCGTCGAACAGGACCGGGCCGAGGTAGGACGACGCGACCTTCACCACCGTGATGCCGACGGCGATGGCGGTGGGCGTCCACGCGTCCTGGCGGGCGTAGAAGACGCGTAGCTGCACCAGCGTCATCGAGTACGGGATGATCGTGAACGCGCCCCAGGACAGGACCATGCCCAGTTGGTCGGCGGCGTCGAGGTCGAACTTGCCGACGTCGAAGATCGCGATGGCGATCGCCGGGCCGAAGAACGTCATGAACGTGATGACCGGGACGAGCGCGACCATCGTCAACCGCGTCGACAGCGAGAGGTCGTCGACGACGGAGGCCGTGTCGTCCGCAGCGGCGTTGCGGGACAGCCGCGGCATGATCGCGGTCAGGATCGTGACGCCGAGGACGCCGTAGGGCAGCTGCAGCAGCTGCCAGTGCGTCGCGTAGACGCTGACGCCGGAGGAGTCCGCGCCGGACGCGATGCGGTAGGTGATGAAGAACCCGATCTGCAGCACCGCGACGTAGAGCACGATCGCGCCGGCCATCTTGCCGAAGGTCCGCAGCCGGTCGTCGAGGCCCCATCGCAGCCGCAGGCGGACCCCGGCCCGACGCAGCGCGGGCAGCAGGATGAACGCCTGCACCACCACGCCCAGCGTGGTGCCGAGGCCGAGGACGAGCAGCTTCGGGTCGCTCATGCGGACGGGGTTCAGGGTGTGGTCCCCGGGGACCAGGTAGAACGCGACGAGGGTGGCGATCTGGACGACGTTGTTCCACACCGGCGCCCACGCGCCCGGACGGAACGCGCCCTTCATGTTGAGGATCGCGATGAACAGCGCCGACAGCCCGTAGAACAGCACCTCCGGCAGCAACATGTACGCCAGAGCGGTTGCGAGCGGCCGGTTCACCTCGCCGTTGCCGAGGTTCAGATAGGTCAGGACCGGCGCGCAGACGAGTGCGATCACCGTCGCGGTGCCGAGCATCGTCAGCGCCAGCGTGAAGATGCGGTTGATGAAGCCTTCGCCGCCGTCCTCGTCCTCCGCCTCGGCGCGGACCAGCACCGGGATGACGATCGCGGTGAGCACCGCGCCGAGGACGACCTCGGCGACGATGCTCGGGAGCACGTAGGCGGCCTGGAACGCGGACGCGACAGCGCCGCCCAGCATGGCCAGGACGAGCACCGTGCGGATGAAGCCGGTGATGCGGCTCGTCAACGTGGCGAACGCGATGGAACCGCTCGTCCGCAGGACGCTCTCGTCCGACGGCTGCGCCGCGGACGCCGGCAACGGGTCGACGACGTCGTCGAGCGCCTCGGTCTGGGTGGTGACGGCGATCGCGGAATCGGGTCGGCGCGACATCGGTCCCGACCGGGGTGGCGGCGGACCGGCGGCGGGTGCGGGAGCGGGCCCACGACGTGCCCGGATGGTCGGTGCCTGCCCGGCCGGTCCGATGCGTTGCGGCGTCGCGCGACGGCCGCTCGGCGGACGGGGACCGCGCGGGTCCTCGGGTGTGGTCACGGTGTCCTGCCGTCCTGCCGGTCGTCCGACACCGGGACGTCGACCCCGGAGACGTCCGCGCTGTGCAGGTAGCGGCTGTCGGCCATCAGGCGGTCACGGTCGTCGGGTTCGGGCCGGTCGAGGTCGGCCGGATCGGGTTGGCCACGGAACCGATGCCAGAGCCGACGGCCGGCCAGCAACACCAGCAGGACGCCCGCACAGATCGTGATGATGAACAGCGGTTTGCCATAGGCGTTGGAATGTACCGACAGGTCGATGGCGGACCCGACGGCGACGTTGCTGGACGTCACCAGGGCGATGTTCACGGTCATCGACGACGAGGACCGCGCCTGGGTCGGCAGTTGGATCTGTCGGGTGCCCCGCGGGGGGATCTCGACCACCCCGATGTCGCCGATGTCGAGGTCCTTCGGCGCGCTGGTGTCGAGCCGGACGCGGATCGAGAGGGGCAGGTCGTTGCGGACCACCAGCAGTAGCGGCGACCGTTCGGAGGCCAGGGTGTAGCGGCCACCCGGATCGAGGATCGCGACCGCGTCACGCATCCGGTTCACCGCGACGCCGACCGCCGAGACGCGCGTGCGCGCGACCTGCGTGACCGCTCGCCGATCGGACGTCGAGTCCACCGGTGCCGAGCGCATCGCGCGCAGCAGGTCCTCGGCGAGCGGGGCCACATAGGTCCGCGGCGACATGGCCACGTCGTTGCCGGCGACCATCGACGCCTCGAGGGCGAAGAGGGTGGACGCCGTCCGCGAGATCGCGGTGACGGTGTCGGTGTCGAGAGAGGTCATCGCCACGGTGGTGTCCGGTGGGAGTCGGATCGAGGCGGGTGTCGTCGCCGATGCGGCGGCACCCACCAGGTCCCCGAACGGCAGCGGTGCGGCGAGATCGCTGCGGAGCAGGGTGTCGACCGTCCCGAGCACCGCCGCCGCGTCGTCGGCGGACGCCGACCACACCGCCGGCGGGGCGATCACCTCGCTGCGGCCGGTGGTGGGGTCGTCGGGGGTGCCGCCGATCCGGACGGTCTCGGCGTCGGTGGTGGGCGACAGTGCCGCGTACGTGATGGCCCCGGTCGCCGAGCCACGGCGTGCCTGGGGGGACTCGGTGTCGAGGTCGAACCGTTCGTCCGCGGGTGTGATCGCCGGGGTGTCGGGAGCAGCGCCCATCGCGGCCAGCGCGGTGGTGACCGCCGGGTCGTAGGTCGCCACCGACAGGGAGCCGACGCGGTATCGCCCGTCCGCGGTGGGCAGCGAGCGGTCGACCGACGACGCTCCGAGCAGTGCGCTCGTCGACCCGCTGTCGGTGATGAGCTGCGCCGCGGCGTCGGAGACGGCCCCGCTCGTCGGGAGCACCATCCCCCGGACGCTGCGGACGCCGAGGATGGAGTCGACGAGGTCGGCGGGTGAGCGCAGACCGGTGCGGGTCAGCGCCGGGTCGGCCGCGCGGGAGAGCGAGTCGAGGTCGACCTGACCGAACGGCATCGCGACGGAACACGACCGGCCGGCGACGTCGTGCAGGTCGGACAGATAGTCGGCGGCGTCGCTCGCACCCGTGCCGTCGCGGGTCGGCGCGCGGGGGTCCGCGGGGTTCGTCGACACGACGTATCCGCGCGACATCGCCTGCAGTGTCACCAGCAGGTCGGGGTCGATCTCGAGACAGATGCTGCGCGCCAGGGCAGACGACGGGTCCCGCGTGGCCTCACCGACGGTGTCGAGGAGACCGCGCAGCCGCCCACCCGATCGCACCGACGTCGCGAGGTCCTCGTTGATGAGACGGACGGGGTCACCACCGACACCGGGTACCCCGGGTGCGAGTTGGCCGGGTGCCGCGAGCGGCCACAGCACGGTGGTCCGGGCGGGGTTCGTGGTGACCGGGGCGACGGGCGTCGCCGGCGTGCGGGTGCGATCGGCGGGGACGCCCAGCACCGACAGCAGCGTGCGGGTGTCGTCGAGCCGAGCCGCCGAACCGTAGTCGGGCGTGCCGTTGACGTTGACCAGCAACGGGTAGACGCCGGGGCGATCGACCTCCAGGCCGGGGGTGCGCGGGTCACCGGCGAGCGGCACCGAGATGCGGAACGACGTACTGGCCCCCGGCGCCAGCGTGCCGGGCACCGCGACGAACGGTGTGACGACCTCGTACTGGGACGGGTCGACGGTGAGCGACGTCCGTGTCTGCGATCCCGACGCCACCGGTTGACCGCGTTGCAGCCGCACGACCAGGTCGCGCACATCGCGGTCGCCGATGTTTGTGAGCGTGCCGGTGACCGTGACGGTCGACGGGCTCGACGTGGTGACCGGTGCCGGTGTGACCGATCCGAGCGCGAGGCTCACGAACCGCGCCGCCTCGGGGAACCGGGTCGACTGTCCGGGTGCGCTCTGGGCCGGCGCGGCGAGCGCCGGAGACGAGTGGGCCGGGGCCGCACGCGCGGGAGCAGGGGTCGCGGTCATCGGGACGGCGATCGCGGCCAGCAGGGCGACGACCGCCACGACGAGAGCGGGGCGACGGCGATCCTGCGCCGGGGCGTGGGACCTCATCCGCCGGCGGTGTCCGTCCCGGGTGCCTCGCGACGGCGCCGCCGCCGCGGTCGCACAGGACGGGCGGGTTCGTTCCGTCGCTGGTTGCGCGCCGCCGCCGCCTTCTCGTAGTCGTTCGGCTCGGTCCGCTGCGAATCGGCCTCGGATCGCGCGAGGAGTTCGGGGTCGTCGGCGAGGTCGGCGATGACCTGGGTGGCGGCGCGGGCCAGGCGACGTTCGTCGGAGTAGGTCAGGCGGTGGGGCAGCTCGGTCAGCGGGACCCAGGCGACCTCGGCGACCTCGTAGTCGGCGTCGGAGAGTTCGCCCCCGGTCGAGCGCATCAGGTAGTGGTGGACCGTCTTGTGGATCCGTTTGCCCTCGCTGACGAACCAGTAGTCGATCTTGCCCAGCGGGGCGACGACGTTGCCCTCGATGCCCGTCTCCTCCGCCACCTCCCGCACGGCGGTCTGTTCGGCGGTCTCACCGGTCTCGATGTGTCCCTTGGGCAGTGACCACATCATCCGGCCTCGACGGTCGACGCGGCCGATGAGTGCGGCGCACCGGGCGTCGTCGGGCCCGTCGATGCCGGAGACGATGAGACCACCGGCCGACGTCTCGCGCACCGTGCGGAGCTTCGGCGCGTCGGCATCACCGTCGTCGCGGCGACGACCGTCACGCGCCGTGCCGCCGTCGGAGCGGGGCCGGCCCTTGCGGGACCCGTTCGACCGGCCGGCGGGTCGCGTCCGGGCCGACACGTCGGAGGGCTTCACCGACGGGGTGTCGCCCGGGGTGGTCACGGCGCCGTCGGAGGTGACCGCCGGGGTGACGATCACGGCCGCGGTGTCGGGCGCACCCTCGGCGCGGCCCTGGGCCGCATCGGGACGGTGTCCCCCGCGACGACGACCCCGACGACCCCGACGCGACGAGCGGCCCGGCTCCGGGCCACCGCCCTGCGTGGCCTGGCCGTCGGAGGACGGGGTCGCCGGCGCGGCGGCGTCCGCGGCCCGGGTGGTGCCCTCGGTGGCCGTGGCCGTGGCCGCCCCGCCACGCCCGCGGCCTCCCCGCCGACGTCCTCGACGTCGCCGTGGACGCCCCGGCGCGCCACGATCGCCCGCGCCCGCCGAGGCGGGATCGGTGTCGTGGGGTTCGGCGGACATCCCCTGATGCTATAGGTCCCCTAACCCAGCGCCGGGCAACCGTCAAGAGCCCTCGCGGCGCCGGTCGGGGGCGTCGGCGACGACCTCGCCGTGCGCGGTGATGGGTAGGCTGCTCGCTCGTGACGGGATCGACCACAGGGGCATCCGAGGACCGCCGCACCCGCCTGTTGGCCGGTGCGGCCGTGTCGTTGCGGACCCTGTCCGACGTCCTCGATCCCCTCGCCGACCGGTTCGCCGAGGCGGGCCACCAGCTGTATCTCGTCGGCGGGTCCGTCCGCGACGCCGTCCTCGGCCGACTCGGCACCGACCTCGACCTCACCACCGACGCGCGCCCCGCGCAGGTGCAGTCGTTGCTGCGGGGATGGGCGGACGCCGTCTGGGACACCGGGATCGCGTTCGGCACGGTCAGCGCCTCCCGTGCCGGGCAACACATCGAGATCACCACGTTCCGCGCGGACACCTACGACCAGGTGACCCGGAACCCCACCGTCGAGTTCGGCGACACGCTCGACGGCGACCTCGTCCGCCGGGACTTCCGCATCAACGCCATGGCCGTCCGTCTCGGCCCCGGGGGTCACCAGGAGTTCCTCGACCCGCTCGGCGGCCTCGACGACGTCCTCGCCGGCGTCATCGACACCCCGTCGGAACCGGCCGTGTCCTTCACCGACGACCCGCTGCGGATGCTGCGCGCCGTGCGGTTCGTCGCCCAGCTCGGCTTCACCCCGTCCGACCGGGTGCGGACGGCGATCGTGGAGATGGCGGACTCGATCGAGCGGATCACCGTCGAGCGCATCGCCGCGGAACTGGACAAGACGATCCTCGGCGAGCACGCCGTCGAGGGGATCGTCGCGCTGACGGACTCCGGTCTCGCCGACCGTGTGCTCCCCGAGATCCCCGGGATGAAGCTCGCGATCGACGAGCACCACCAGCACAAGGACGTCTACTGGCACTCCCTGACGGTCCTGCAGCAGGCCATCGACCTCGAGGACGGCGACCCCGACCTGGTGCTGCGGTGGGCCGCACTGCTGCACGACATCGGCAAACCGGCGACCCGGCGGCACGAGCCCGACGGTGGCGTCTCCTTCCACCACCACGAGGTCGTCGGCGCGAAGATGGTGCGCAAGCGCATGCGCGCGCTGAAATACCCCAAGGCCGTGGTCGAGGACGTGGCGACGCTGGTCTTCCTGCACCTGCGGTTCCACGGCTACGGCGAGGGTCGGTGGACGGATTCGGCGGTGCGGCGATACGTCACCGACGCGGGCCCGCTCCTCCCCCGGCTGCACAAGCTGGTCCGCGCGGACTGCACCACCCGGAACAAGCGGCGTGCGGCCCGGCTGCAACGCACCTACGACGACCTCGAGCGGCGCATCGCCGAGCTGTCAGCCGCCGAGGACCTCGCACGTGTGCGCCCCGACCTCGACGGCAACGCGATCATGGAGCTCCTCGGTCTGCCACCCGGTCCGCTCGTCGGGCGGGCGTGGAAGCACCTCAAGGAGCTGCGCCTGGACTCGGGCCCTCTGGATCGCGACGCCGCCGAGTCCGCGCTGCGGTCCTGGTGGGAGCGTCAGCCCGAGAATCCCCATGCGGGCCCCGGAGGCGTCTGACCTCTCCGCTGGAGGCTCCCGTTATCGATTCGTGACCGACACCTACGGCCGGGTCCGTTGCGTGACGTTCTCTGGACCGCGTCGTGACATCCCGTTACTCTGGGTACCAGGTCGAGCAGCGGCCCCCGTCCACGGTCCCGCCATCCGGGATCCCCCGATCAGGACCACCGTGGTGCGTACATCGCACCGCAACGGTGGTGGTGCGACGGGAGAGCACATGACACTGACCCATCGTCGTGACGTCCGTCGGGAGCTCAGGGCTCTCGCGACACGCCCGATGTCCCACAACGAGACTGTTGTCCTTGAGCCTTCGGTCGCCCCGTTAGCAGGTGACGTCCATGTCCACTGACTCACAACCCGTCCACCAGGAACGCCCGGTGCTCGGGGTCGACGAGGACTCATTCGTCGGCGCTCTCGAGGTCGGGATGCAGTTCGCCCCGATCCGCCGTCTGCGTGACCGTGTCCTGGCCGGCATCGAACTCCAGGTCCGCGGCCCGCGCGGTTCCGCCCTGGGTACCGCCGAAGCCCTCCGTCACGCCGCGCGCCTCATGCAGCAGGAGATGGCGCTCGACCGGCACAAGTTCGCCTTCGCCCGCAGCGACCGCGCTCAGACCGCGGCCGCGCGCCTCCCTCTCCTGGTCTCGGTCGACCTCGACTCGGTCGATCTGGACGCCGTCGAGGTCGGGTCCGAGCGGCTCGCGATCTCGATCCGACCCGACGAGGTGCTGCACAGCCCGCACCGCACGATGACGAAGGTGACCGCGGCCCGGCGTGCGGGTCACACGATCTGCGTCGACGGACTCGGCGTCAGCGAGTACGCCATCACGCTGCTCGCGCTGATCGAGCCCGACATCATCATCACCGGTCCGGAATTGCTGTCGAGCACCACCGAACCGGACAAGGCCCGCCTGGCGCACGCACTCGCCGCGCACGTCGAGCGCAGCCACGCCGTCGTCATCGCCGAGGGTGTCGACAACGACGAGCGTCTGATGGCTGCGCAGACCATCGGTGCGACGTACGGGATGGGGGCCCTCTTCGCGCCCGTCGACGACCCGGCGAAAGTCGTTCTCGACGACCTCGAGCCCCTCCCCGACGTCCCCGTGTGGGCCACACCCGATCCGGGACTCTCGACGCCGTACCTCATCGGTACTGCGGCCCATCAGCCGCGCCGCGGGTCCAAGCGTCTCCTCATCGAGATGAGCAAGTCGCTGGAGGCGCAAGCCTCTGCCGCGGGCACCGCGGTGGTCGTGCTGGGCACCTTCCAGCACGCGCGTCACTTCACCGCCCTCACCGCCGACCGCTGGCGGGAACTCTCCGGGCGGGCCGGTCTCGCGGGCGTGTACGGCGTGGGCCTGGCGAACATGATCGACGGCAACGTGCAGCACGCTCCGCTCGAGCCCGACGACCCGCTGGTGGACGAGTGGAACGTGGCCGTGCTGGGTCCCCATTTCTGTGCGCTGCTGTCCGCCCGCGATCTCCATGTCGAGGCCGACGATCTCGAGCGCACGTTCGACTTCGTCCAGTCCTACGACCGCGTCACGGTCACGCAGGCGGTGCACTCGATCCTGACCCGGTTCACGGTCGAGTGATGCGGGACGAACAGCCCGCCGACGACCCGCATCGCCGGCCTGCCGGTGTCGACGACGCCACCGTGGAGGCCGTCGGGAAGATGACCGAGGCGCTGGAGTGCGTGGAGCGCGTCCGCGGGCACCTGTTCGAGCTGCACCAGCTGTCCGGACACGCGGACCTCGCGTTCGGTGAGGCCGCGGACCTGCTGGAGAAGGCGGGTCACCAGGCCCTGGCGGACAGCGTCCGTCGGGACGTGGTGGGGCTCAACACGTTTCCCGGCCGGTGGTCGTTCCAGTTGGTCGAGGAGTACGACGACAACTACTACGACACCGTGCGTGCCGCCGAGAAGCAGGTCCGTGACGAGCTGCTCGACGGGAGGCGTCACGTCTTCGAGTCGGAGATGAAGGAGAGCCGGCGCACGCACGGCCGCCCCGGCCACGAGTCCCGCCCCGACTGATCCGACGGATCACCGACGCTCAGTTGAGCAGGTCGCGGTGCCGGATGGGGTGGTCTGCCTCGACGAGCTGCCGGGCCACGTCGGCCACGCGGATGTTGGTGTCCTGCGACAGCTTCCGGATGAGGTCCCACGCGCGCACGGCGTCGACGTCGAACCGTTCCATCACGATGCCCTTGGCCTGGCCGATGACGTCGCGGCTGGCGAGGGCACTGCTGAACTGGTCGCCGCGACGAGCGGTGTGCAGCGCCAACGACGCGTGGGTCGCGACGGCCAGCGCCACCTCCTGCGCCTCCGCCGAGAAGGCATGCGCCCCGGTCGCGTAGATGTTCAGTGCACCCATGGCGGACTCGCCGCGGAACAGTTGGTAGGCGAGGATCGACCGGACGGCTGTCTCGTCACGCACCCGGCGGACGAACCGTGGCCACCGCGTCTCGGTGTCCAGGTCCTCCACGAGCACCTTCTGATCCGCCCAGGCCGCCTCGAGGCACGGTCCCTCGCGGAGTTCGTGCTGGAGCTCGTCGAGGCGTGCCGCGACGGGGTCCGTGGGCGCCACCGACGTCAGCGTGCTGCCGTCGACCAGCGTGATGCCGACGAAGTCGGCGCCGTCGACGTACTCCAGGGCGCTCTGCGTCACCGAGGGCAGCAACGCGTCCTCGCCGAGGTCCTCGCCACGGTCGTGCAGTGCGCGCGCCAGCGCGGTCAGTTCGGCGCCGGTGATCTTGCCGCCAGCGTTCATCGTCGGTTCTCTCGGTTGACAGTGCAGGGTGTCTGGATAGTATCGGTCACACGGCCTGAAGCCCTCGGGTGCTCGTCGTACGACCGACGGCCGGAGGCCTCATGTCGCCGAATTCAAAGTCCGCCAACCTTTCTGGCGCCGATTCATATGGGACGCAGCCGCGCACGACCACCGATTCCGGTGCGCCGGCGCCGAGCGACCAACACTCGCTGACCGTCGGGGCAGGCGGCCCGATCGTCCTGCACGACCACTACCTCATCGAGCAGATGGCGCAGTTCAACCGGGAACGCATCCCCGAGCGCCAGCCGCACGCCAAGGGCAGTGGCGCTTTCGGTGTGTTCGAGACCACCGCGGACGTCACGGAGTTCACCGCCGCCGCAGTCTTCTCGCCCGGCGAGAAGACGGAGGTCCTGTCCCGGTTCTCCACGGTGGCCGGCGAGCGGGGAAGCCCCGACACCTGGCGGGACCCCCGCGGTTTCGCGCTGAAGTTCTACACCCGCGAGGGCAACTACGACATGGTCGGCAACAACACGCCGATCTTCTTCATCAAGGACCCGATGAAGTTCCAGCACTTCATCCGGTCGCAGAAACGCCGGGCGGACAACAACCTTCGCGATCACGACATGCAGTGGGACTTCTGGACACTGTCGCCGGAGTCCGCGCACCAGGTCACCTGGCTCATGGGTGACCGCGGTATCCCCCGCACCTGGCGCCACATGAACGGCTACTCCTCGCACACCTATCTGTGGGTCAACGCCGAGGGCGTGAAGCACTGGGTGAAGTACCACTTCATCACCGACCAGGGCGTCGAGTGCTTCACTCAGGACGAGGCCGATCAGATGGCGTCGGCGGACACCGACTACCACACCCGTGACCTATTCGAGTCGATCGCTGCCGGGGACCACCCGTCGTGGACGCTCAAGGTGCAGCTGATGCCCTACGACGACGCTGCCGCCTACCGGTACAACCCGTTCGACCTGACCAAGGTGTGGCCGCACGCCGACTACCCGCTGCGGGAGGTCGGGCGACTCACCCTGAACCGCAACCCCTCCGACCACCACACCGAGATCGAGCAGGCCGCGTTCGAGCCGAACAGCCTCGTGCCCGGGATCGGTCTCAGCCCCGACCGGATGTTGCTGGCGCGGTCGTTCGCCTACTCCGACGCACACCGCTACCGGATCGGCGCCAATTACAAACAGGTCCCGGTCAACGCGCCCACCGTCCCGGCGCACAGCTACTCAAAGGACGGCGCGATGCGGGTGACGCCCGTGAGCGATCCCGTCTACGCCCCGAACTCGAAGGGCGGTGCACACTCCGACCCGCCGGCGACACTCGACCCCGGCTGGGCCGCCGACGGTGCCATCGTCCGCAGCGCGTACGTCGATCACCCCGAGGACGACGACTTCGGCCAGGCCGGGGCGTTGATCCGGGACGTGATGGACTCCTCGGCCCGGGAGCGGCTGGTCGACAACGTCGTCGGCCACCTGCTCAACGGGGTCTCCGCGCCGGTGCTCGAGCGTGCGCTCGAGTACTGGCGACGGATCGACCCGAGCGTCGGCGACGCCATCGCCGAGGGTGTCGCGGAGAAGTCCGACATGGACGACCCGAAGGCCGACCAGCAGGACAACCCCGCACGCGCCGAGATGCGCGCCCGCGTGTGAGCCGCATCCAGGCGGTCCTGTTCGACATCGACGGGACGCTGGTGGACTCCGTGTACGACCACGTCGTCGCATGGTGGGAGTCGTTCGCCGCGCAGGGACTGTCGGTGCCGCACACCGAGATCCACCGTCGGATCGGCAAGGACGGTGGCCTGCTCGTCGGTGAGCTGATGGAGATCGCCGGGGCGGATCGCGCGGACGACTCCCTGTCGTCGGCGCTGTCGTCCGGACACGACGACCGCTACGGCGACCGCGTCGATCAGCTGACCGTCCTGCCGGGTGCGCGGGAGCTCGTGCGCGCCACGAAGGACCACGGCATGACGGTGGTGCTGGCGACGTCCGCGCCCGATCACGAACTGCAGGCGCTGCGCAAGCTCCTCGACGTCGACGATCTCGTCGACGCGGTGACCTCCTCGGAGGACGTCGAGACGGCGAAGCCCGACGGGACCGTCGTGGACATCGCGCTCGGCCGGGCGCGGGTCTCCGCGTCCGCGGCGGTCATGATGGGCGACGCCACCTGGGACTTCCTCGCGGCCACACCCCTCGGTGTCGGGGGGATCGGGGTGTGTTCGGGCGGGATCGGTTCCGCGGAGCTGATCGCGGCGGGTGCGAGCGAGACCTACCGCGATCCGGCCGACGTCCTCGCGAACTGCCCGCTGTATGCGTGAGACCGCGATGACACGGGTCCGGGCGCCGATCCGGCGCGTGGTCGTCGTCGTCCCCGTGCACGACGAGGAACGGGAACTGCCGGGGGCGCTGGACGCGCTCGCGGCGGCGTCCGCCGAGGCCGGCGTCCCGGTCGACGTGACCGTGGTCCTCGATGCCTGTTCCGACGGGTCGCACGCCGTGCCGGGTCCCGGCGTGCGCGTGGTGACCGTGGATCTCCGCACCGTCGGTGGTGCGCGTCGGGCGGGCTTCGCCGGGCAACCGACCGACGGTGACGTGTGGTTCGCCACGACGGATGCGGACTCCCGCGTACCCCTCGACTGGCTCCGTCGTCAGGTCGACCTCGCGAACGCCGGCGCCGACGTCGTCGCGGGCACCGTCGTCGCCCGCGACTGGGAGGGGTGGCGCAGCGACGCCGGGCAGGTCTTCGACGCCGAGTACCGCGTACAGCGGCACCCGGGCGGACACGGGCACGTCCACGGCGCCAATCTCGGGGTGAGAGCGTCGGCCTATGCCGCGATCGGTGGTTTCCCGCAGGTCGCGCACGACGAGGACGTCCACGTCGTCGACGCCCTGCTCGCCGCCGGCCACACCGTCTGCTGGGGGACCGAGACACCCGTCGCCACGTCCACGCGTCGACACGGTCGCGCTCCGGCCGGTTTCGCCGATGCCCTCGTCGACCTCATGGACCCCCCGGAAGACGCCCGGCCTGCAGCGCCCGGTGTGACACCGCAGATCGCCGGGTCCTCGTGATCGCGTGGGTGGCCGACGTCTCGGCAGTGCAGAAGCGGGACGCGGTGACCCGCGCGCGACAGGCGGTCGCGGGGGTGAGCCTGCCCGCGCCGGGGTCCGGGCGCACCCAGGAGCGTCTCGACGCGCTCGCCGCCCTGGCCCGCGACGACATCCCGGTCGGCCGGCTCGTCGAGGCCCACGTGGACGCGACGCAGATCCTGCAGGACCTGGACGGAGCCGCCCCGGGACCCGACGAGCTGTGGGGTGTCTGGGCGGCCGAGGCGAGCGGGGTCCGTCTCCGGGCCCGCCGCAGCGGCGGGCGTTGGCATCTGTCGGGCGTGAAGCCGTGGTGTTCGGGTGCGGTGGGGTGCACCCATGCCCTCGTCACCGCGTGGGAGGGCGACGGCGAGGCCGGACCGACCCGCGCGATGTTCGCCGTCGACCTGCGTCGCAGCGGTGTCGCGGTCGTCGACGACCGGGACTGGCACGCCGCCGGGATGGCGGCCACCCGGACCCATGCGGTCCGCTTCGATGACGTCGTCGCTCGACGGGTCGCCAGTGGATCGGACTACCTCGACCGTCCCGGCTTCTGGCACGGTGCGATCGGTGTCGCGGCGTGCTGGTTCGGGGGCGCGCAGCGAGTCGCCGACCGTGTACACCGAGGACACCGCGACGACGCCCTCTCCCGGTCGCACCTCGGCGCCGTGGACACCGCGATCTGGACGGGACGTGCGGTCCTGCGGGAGGCCGCGGCCGTCGTCGACCGTCACCCGCACGATCTGGCCGTCGCGCGCGTTACCGCCCTCCGGACCCGTGCGGCCGTCGAGGCTGTCGCCGACACCGTCCTCGACCGTGCCGGACGGGCACTCGGGCCCGGACCGATGGTCGGCGACGCTGCCCACGCCGCGGCCGTCGCCGACCTGACCGTCTACATCCGGCAGTCGCACGCCGACCACGATCTCGCCGCCCTCGGCGATCTCGTTGCCACCGCCGCCCTCGGCGACCTCGTCGCGACGTCCGACGGCCTCAAGGACGAGGTCGTCGCACCGTGACGGACCCGACGCCTGCGTTCAACGGGTCTGATCCGGGCGTCGCCCCGGCCGCCCGGTGGCGCGAATGGATCGCAGAGCACCCGTTCACCGAGCTCGACGCCGACCATCCGGCCCGCACGCCGGCGGTGAAGATGCTGGTGGTGGCCGCACATCCGGACGACGAGGTGCTCGGTGCCGGTGGGCTGATGGCCCAGACCGTGCGCGACGGCGGCCGCGTCACCGTCCTGTGTCTGTCGGACGGCGGTGCCTCCCACCCCGGCTCCCCGACCCACACACCGGATGAACTCGCGGAGCGTCGTCGGCGGGAACTCGTCCTCGCCCTCGACGAGCTCGGTGTCGAGCACGTGCAGCACCGCACGTTCCCCGACGGTGGTCTGGCCGGCCACGCGGAGGACCTCGTGGTCGAGATCGAGGCCGCCATCAGCACGTTCGGCGGGCACGACGTCGTCGTCGGCGTGTGGCGGGGAGACCGTCACCCGGACCACGCGGCGGTCGGCTGGGCTGCGGCGACGGCATCGGCGGCGTCGGGCAGCGTCTATCTCGAGTACCCGGTGTGGATGTGGCACTGGGCGAGGCCCGGCGACGTGTCCGTCCCGTGGGAACGCAGCCGGGTGCTGTCGTTGCCGCCGGACGTCGTCGCGGCGAAACGTCGTGCGGTCGAGCAGTTCACGAGTCAGATCGCCGACCTGTCCGATCACCCGGCCGATCGCGCGGTCCTCCCGCCGGCGGTGCTCGACCGGTTGGTCACCGACACCGAACTGTTCTTCACGTGACCCGGGTGGTGACGTGACCGACCCGGGCTACTTCGACGCGATGTACGGCGCGGGCCCGGACCCGTGGGGCTTCGAGCAGCACTGGTACGAGAAGCGCAAACGCGACCTCACGGTCGCCGCACTCCCTCGGGCCCGGTACGCCGACGCCCTCGAACTCGGGTCGTCGACCGGGGTCCTCAGCGAAGTCCTTCTCGACCGGTGCGAGCGGCTGACGTGCGTGGAACTGCATCCCCGCGGTGTGGAGACCGCCCGCCGTCGTCTCGCCGCCGCGGCCGATCGCGTCCGGCTCGAGGTGGGCGACATCGTGACCTGGAGACCGAGCCGACACCACGACCTCGTCGTCGTCAGCGAGGTGCTGTACTACCTCGCGGACGAGGACCTCGACAGCGTCATGACGTGGTTGGCCGACTGCAGCCGGGCGGGCGCGACCCTGGTCGCCGTGCACTTCCGACACCCGGTCCCCGAGCACGTCCGCAGCGGCGACGACGTCCACGAGCATCTGCGGCGCCACCTCGGTGCACCCATGGCCCGCTATCGCGACGACGACGTCGTCCTCGACGTCTTCCCGGCGCCCGGCGAGCGGTCGGTGGCGGTGTCGGACGGACTCGCCCCCGACCGGTGAGTCAGTCGCGGGACAGGACGTAGAGCGCCGCCGCCCCGGCCCCGGCGAACATCGCGACGACGGCCCCGGCGATGACCAGGGATCCCAGCATCGGCAGGGCGACGATGAACAGGCATGTCACGAGCGCGAGCAGGAGTACGGTCGCGACGACGCCGCGGTATCCGGTGGTCGGCCGGCCCATGAGCGGACGGTGCTGCAATCCGCTGCCGTAGTTGTCCATGAGGTCCACCGTGTCAGCCGGGCATCGCGGACCGGTCACCCGTGAGGTAACGACAGGGACACGGAGTCGTCTCGGCGCGGTCACGGCGCACGTTACCCCCGCGTGATCTCCACGTCGTTATGGTTGCGATCAGTCGCCGGGTGTGGGCGTCACGCCGCTGCGTCCCTAGCGTAGGGGACATGGCTTTCACAGCACCAGGACTGACCGAGGAGAGCGCGGCCGGCGTCGTCGCCACCCTGCAGGAGCGCCTCAGCGCCTTCAACGACCTCCATCTGACGCTCAAGCACATCCACTGGAACGTCGTCGGGACGAACTTCATCGGCGTTCACGAGATGATCGATCCCCAGGTGGAGCTGGTTCGCGGGTACGCCGACACCCTCGCGGAGCGCATCGCCACCCTCGGGGCGTCGCCGAAGGGCACCGCCAAGGCGATCGAGGAAGACCGCAGCTGGGACGACTACAGCCTCGGCCGCGACACCGTGCAGGCGCACCTCGGCGCGCTCGACCTTGTCTATGTCGGTGTCATCAGCTCGCACCGCGACGCGATCGAGACCACCGGCAAGCTCGACCCGGTCACCGAGGACATCCTCATCGGCCAGACCGCCGAGCTCGAGAAGTTCCACTGGTTCGTGCGTGCGCACCTCGAGAGCTACACCGGAGAACTCTCCAACGCAGGCGCGACGAGCGAGAAGGACGCGGCCGACAAGGCACGCTGACCAGCTCGCTCCACGCCATCGGCTCCGCTGTTGCGGACAGTCCGAGGCGACAACCCCATAGTCGTACGCTCTCTCCTGCCCGGGAGGCGTCGCCCGCGTGGGCGGTTCGGATCACTCCGGACCGCCCACGCTTTTTGTGACATCGACGAGAACGGTTGTCGCCGTGGCGGGTTCGATGACGGTTCGGTGAACCCGTTGGCGGACAGCAGGTGTCGCCCGGTTGTCCACAGTCGCCTGTGGAATGTGTGGATAAACGCCTGCGTACGGCGGTCAGAGGGCGGGGACGAGGAATTCCACGGCGCGGGAGCGGATGTCGATTGTGACCGGGGTCACCCCCAGGATCTCGCCGTCGGCCGAGACCGGCAACGGGTCGGCGGACCGGACCGAGACCGAGCGGCTCCTGCGCGTGTGCACTCCCCGGTGGCGGACGTGGGTGCCGCGATAGATGGTCGGGAACAGGCGGAGCAGGCGTGACCGTGACGTGTGGGCGACGACGGTCACGTCGAGCAGACCGTCGTCGATCTGCGCGTCCGGGCAGACGCGCATCCCTCCGCCGTAGGTGGGGGTGTTCCCCACGGCGACCATGACGGCGTCGAGGCGGAGCACCTCGTCGTCGACGGTGACCTCGACCGGATGCGGTCGCAGCCGGGCGATCTCCGCGACGGCCGCCAGCGGGTACCGCGCCTGCCCCCGTGGCCATCGCATCGCGACGGCGCGTTCGGTGACGGCGGCGTCGAGCCCGATGGCGGCGACGGTGCCGAACACCATCGATTCCGATCCGGCCTGCAGGGCGGCGAGGTCGACCGCACGGGTGTGACCAGCGGCGATGATGTCGGCCGCGGCGTCGGGATCGCCGACGGGGACGGCGAGTGCACGAGCGTGGTCGTTGCCGGTCCCGGCCGGGATGACACCGACCGGCATGGAGGTGCCGCATGCCGACGCCAGCGCCCCCGCGATGGTCCCGTCGCCCCCGATGACCACAAGGGCGTCGGCGTCGCCGGCGACCGCCTCCGCGGCGACCCGTCGTGCGTCGAGTGCGTCCGTCCCCGACCGGACGTCGACCCCGATCCCCCGGGCGCGCAGCGCGGTGATCGCGGCGTCGGCGGCACCCGTGGCCGAGCCGTGGCGGGAGTGCGGGTTGACCAGGGCGACGACCTCGCGGATGGTGCGCGGGGCGCGGGCGGCGGGGCTCACGGGATGAGCTTGCCGGGATTCATCACGCCGGAGGGGTCCAGCGCGTTCTTGACCGCCCGCAGGATCTCCACGCCCAGGTCGCCGATCTCGGCGTCGAGGTGGTCACGGTGGTCGGTGCCGACCGCGTGGTGATGGGTGATCGTGGCGCCGTGGGCGACGATCGCCCGCGACGCGGCCTCCTTCGCCTGCATCCACTGTGCGACGGGGTCGCGGTCGGCGAGGCGGTAGACGACCGTGAAGTAGAGCGACGCCGCGGTCGGATAGGTGTGCGAGATGTGGCAGAGCACGAGGGCGGGACTGCCCGGACGATCGGGGGTGTCGGTCCCGAGGGTGTTGCTCAGTGCGTCGGCGACGGCGGTGCGGAGGGCCTCGATCCCCGACCAGGTCGTCGCCGTCTCGAGCGTCTCGCATCCGACCCCGATCGCCAGCAGGGCATCGCGCAGGTACGGGGCGTCGAACCGGCCGTGGGCCCAGGTGTCCGCCGGGTCGGACCCGAGGTCGACTCCTCCCGCGTCGGAGAGGATCGCCGCGATCCGCCGACGGCGGTCGAGGCAGTCGTCCTCCTCACCCTCGAAGCGCGTGATGACGAGACAGCCGCCCGGCGCGTCGGCGGCGTCGGCCCCGATCGCCCCGGGTGCGGCGAGGTTGACCGCGGTCTCGGCCTCGTCGGACATCCGCAGCACCGTGGGACGGGCGTCGGACCGCGCGGCGGCCCGCACCGCTGCGGCACCGGTGGCGAAGTCGGGGAAGCGCCACGCCTGCGACGCCGCCGTCGGCGGCACCGGATGGACCCGCACCGCCACCTCGGTGATCACACCGAACGTCCCCTCGGAGCCGAGGACCACCTGGCGGAGGTCGGGGCCGGCGGCGGAGTGCTCGACGGGACGCAGCCGCAGCACACCGCGCGGGGTCGCCAGCGTCAGACCCACGACCATCTCGTCGAAGCGTCCGTACCCGGCCGACGCCTGACCCGACGAGCGCGTCGCGGCGAACCCGCCGATGGTCGCGAACCGGAAGCTCTGCGGGAAGTGTCCCAGCGACAGCCCGTGCTGCCCGAGGAGTTCCTCGGCCCGCGGGCCGGTCACCCCGGCACCGAGCACGGCGATCCGCGACAGGTCGTCCACCTCCGCCAGGCCGTCGAGCCGACGCAGGTCGAGGCTGATCACGGCACGGTGGTCACCGGCGATCGGGGTGAGACCACCGGTGACGGCGGTGCCGCCGCCGTAGGTGACCACCGCGATGTCGGCGTCCGCGCACCATGCGAGCACCGCGGCGACCTCCTCGGTCGACCCGGGCAGGACCACGGCGTCGGGCGCCGCCTGGATGTGCGCCCGCCGGCGCAGCAGGTCGGGGGTGCTGCGGCCGGCCGCTCGCAGGAGTCGGTCCGTGCCCCCGACCGACACGTGTCCGTCCCCCACCCTCTCGACGAGTCCGGCGATGTCGTCGTCGGTCAGTCGGGTGGGCGCCACCTCCACGTCGGTCAGCGACCGCCGCGGCGTCGGTGTCCCGCTCACACCGAGGGCACCACGGATCAGGGCCAGCACCGACTCCGACAGCACCGTCTCGCGGTCGGGGTCCCCCCAGCCGTCCCAGCGCATGGGGGGTGCGGGCAGCGATGCGGGGGACACCGGTGACGTCATGCGTTACAGTTTTACACAACATGTCAACCAGTAATGATGTGCTCGACGCGGCCCGGCGTTGCCTGATGCGCAGCGAGGGCCGCAAGATCACGCTCGCCGAGGTGGCGCGGGAGGCGGGCGTCAGTCGCCCCACCGTCTACCGGCACTGGCCGGAGATCTCCGCCGTCATCCGCGACCTCCTCACCCGCGAACTGACGGCGCTCAGCGCCGGACACCTCGCCGACATCGACGAGGCACTCGAGCGCGGCGAGGGCGTCCTCTCCTCGATCGTCTCCGCCGTGGTCGACGTCGCCGACGCGGTGACCGCCGACCGGCTCTTCGGACTCCTCGCCCGGCGGCAGCCGGACCTGCTCACGCCCTACGTGTTCGAGCGGTTCGGTGCCACCCAACAGATGGCGCTCGACAGCCTCGGCACCCGGATCGCCCGCGCCCAGGCCCTCGGCGCGGTGCGCGCCGGCGAGCCGGAGCGGGTCGCCGCGATGCTCGTCCTGGTGGCGCAGTCGGCGATCACGGGACGCGCGGCGGTCGCTGCCCTCCTCGGCGACGACTGGACCCCGGAACTGGCCCGTATGGTGCGTGGGTACCTCGCCCCCGACCCGGCCGACGACGTACCCGATGGCAGGACGGTGGCGGAGCGATGACGACCCGACGGACCGATTTCGTCGGGGACCTGAGTCCCCGACGGCGTGAGGCCGACCGCGCCCGCGTGGCCGCGCAGCGCGCACCCTGGGACGTCCTCGTCGTCGGCGGCGGGGTGACCGGTGTCGGCGTCGCCCTCGACGCGGCGTCCCGCGGACTCTCCGTGCTCCTGGTGGAGGCCCACGACCTCGCCTTCGGCACCTCCCGCTGGAGCAGCAAACTCGTCCACGGCGGGCTGCGCTACCTGGCGTCCGGGCGGGTGGGGATCGCCTGGGAGAGCGCGGTCGAGCGCAATCACCTGATGACGACCATCGCGCCCCATCTGGTGTCGCCGCTGACCCAGGCCATCCCGATCCGCCGGTCGGTGCCGGGTGGGCCGTCGGGTGTGCGTGGCCGTCTCGACGCGGCGACGTCGTCGGCGATGGTGCACTCCGGACTCGTCCTCGGCGACCTGCTCCGGCGGGGTGCGCGGACCCCGCGCGAGGTGCTCGCACCCCCGCGGAGGATCCATGCCGACGACCTCCGCCGCCTGTGTCCCGCGGTGTCCGCCGACGGACTGGTCGGTGCGTGGACCTCGCAGGACGGGCAACTCGTCGACGACGCCCGGCTGGTGGTGGCGATCGCGCGCACCGCCGCAGCACACGGGGCCACCATCGTCACGCGGATGCGCGCAGAGCAGGTGACCGGCCGTGGCGCCCGCCTGGTCGACACGACCACCGGCGACACCGTCGACGTCGCGGCCCGCGCGGTCGTCAACGCCACCGGGGTGTGGGCGGACACCGTCGACGCCTCGATCGCCGTACGGCCCAGTCGGGGTGCACATCTCGTCGTCGACGCCGCACGTCTGGGCAACCCCACCGCGGCTCTCACGGTGCCGGTCGCGGGGTCGCGCAGTCGGTTCGTCTTCGCCATCCCCGCGCAGCTCGGTCGGGTCCACATCGGCCTCACCGACACCGATGCCCCCGGCCCGGTCCCCGACGTACCCCAGGCCACCGACGACGACGTCGACTTCATCCTCGACACGCTCAACGTCGCTCTGGCGCAACCTCTCTCCCGCAACGACGTCATCGGCACGTTCGCCGGACTGCGCCCACTCCTGGAGTCCGACGGCGAGACCGCGGACGTGTCGCGTGAGCACTCGGTGAGCCGCAACGACGACGGTGTCATCACCGTCGTCGGCGGGAAGCTGACCACCTACCGGCGGATGGCGAGCGACGCCCTCGACGCCGCGATCGCCCACAGCGGTCTCGACGCCCACCCCTGCGTCACCGCGTCCATCCCCCTCATCGGCGCGCAGGGCACGCGCAACCGGCGCCTGCCCGCGTCACTGCTGGCGCGTCACGGTGGTGAGGCGGACCGAGTCGTCGCGATGTCCACCGTCGGAGCTCCCCTGGCGCCCATCGCGCCGGGCGTCGACGTCACCCGCGCCGAGATCGAGTTCGCCGTGATCGCCGAGGGCGCAGTCGATGCCGACGACATCCTGCACCGACGCACGCGGATCGGTCTCGTCGACGCCGACACGGCACGGGCGCGTCCGGCCGTCGTCCACATCCTCGATCAGATCGGTGCGGCGCACTCGGCCTGACCGATCCCCCGGACCGGTCCGCGAGTCGGCCTATCGTGGGGCGATGAGCACCGCCGTGTCCCCGCAGTCCGAGGTCGACGCCGACGAGTTCGCCGCGATCCTCGCCGCGACCGACGAGTTCGTCCGCACGCGGGTCATCCCGCGGGAGCAGGAGATCGCCGACGCCGGGGCCATCCCCGACGACCTCCGCACGGCCTGCAAGGAGTTGGGCCTCTTCGGCTTCGCCATCCCGCAGCGCTGGGGCGGGCTCGGCATCGACCTCACCCAGGAGGTCCGGCTCGCCCACGTCCTCGGGTACACGAGCCTCGCGCTGCGCTCGATGTTCGGGACCAACAACGGGATCGCCGGGCAGGTGCTGGTGCAGTTCGGCACCGACGAGCAGAAGGAGACCTGGCTCGAGCGGATCGCGTCGGGGGACGTCGTCGCCTCCTTCGCCCTCACCGAGCCGGGTGCAGGGTCCGATCCGGCGGGTCTCCGCACGAAGGCCGTGGCGGACGGCGACGACTGGGTGCTCTCTGGCGAGAAGCGCTACATCACCAACGCACCCGTCGCCGACCTGTTCGTGGTGTTCGCGCGCTACCGCCCCGCCGGTGACGACGGACCCGGTATCGCCGTGTTCCTTGTCCCCGCCGACGCCGACGGGGTCACGGTCGGGCCGTCGGACTCCAAGATGGGGCAGGACGGATCACTCACCGCCACGGTCTATCTCGATCAGGTCCGCGTGCCGGCGGCGGCTCTCGTGGGCGGCGATCCGGCCGTCGGATACCGCGCGGCCATGACGATCCTGGCGCGGGGACGCATCCACATCGCGGCGATCGCGGTGGGCCAGGCGCAGCGGGCTCTCGACGAGTCGGTCGACTGGGCCGCGGTCACCACGCAGGGCGACACACCGATCGGCAGATTCCAACTCGTGCAGGCGATGCTGGCCGACATGGCGACCGAGGTGATGGCGGGCCGGGCGATCGTCGCGGAGGCGGCGAGGCAGTGGGTGGACGAGACCGACAGACGGCTCGCCCCGTCCATGGCGAAGTTGTTCTGTACCGAGATGCTGGGTCGTGTTGCGGACACGGCCGTCCAGGTCCACGGCGGTGCCGGCTACATGCGTGGTGTGGCGGTGGAGCGGATCTTCCGGGACGCGCGTCTGCTGCGTCTGTACGAGGGGACCAGTGAGATCCAACGGTTGATCATCGGTGGAGGGCTGGTGAAGCAGGCCACCCGGCGTCTGGGCTGAACCGGACGGCGCTGCTCACGGGCCCCGCTACCTGCGGACGCGCTTGACGATGAAGAGCAGGATCACCGCGCCGAGCAGTGCGGTGAGGAACGTGAAGAACCAACCGCCACTGGCGGTGTCGAAGGCGAAGCTCAACAGGAACCCGCCGAGGAAGGCGCCGATGACGCCGACGACGATGTTGAGGCCGATGCCCATCTGCTTGTCGGTGCCCATGATCTTGCTGGCGATCCATCCGGCGAGCCCGCCGATGATGATGTAGCCGATGACGCCGACACTCGTGGTGGTCGTGGACCGTTCCGCCAGGATCTCGACGGCTGCTGCGGTGGTGCTCATGGTGACTCCTCGCATCGGTTCCGATATGTCCGGAAACAACGCTACGTCTCACCACCCCATGCTGAGTAGCTCCCTGGCGAGATCGTCGAGATGCGTGTCCTCGACGTCGAGGTGCGGACTGATGCGCAGCACCGATCGCTCACCGGCGAGGGGCGCGCGCCACGCATCGCCGCACGTGACCAGGATGCCGCGGGACCGCAACGCCTCCCGGGCCGCGGCGACGTCGCTGTCCTGCCAGCCGGGCGGCGGGGCGAGGGTGGTGATGGCGGAGGGTTCGTCGACCGGCTCGACCACCTCCCAGCTGCCGACGCCGTCGAGGCGGGTGCGGGTGTACTCCCCGATGGCGGCGAGCTCCCGTCGCACGCGCTCCAGCCCGTAGCTCTGCAGTTCCTGCACCGCCGTACCGAAACCGATGCGGCCGGCGATGAACGCCTCCGAGCTCTCGATCTCCACCGGGTGCAGGGAATCGTCACGGACGGAGATGAACCCGACGCCGCGGGGACCGGCGAGCCACTTGCGGCTGGTGCCGTAGACGATGTCGGCCCCGGTCGCGCAGTCCACCTGACCGATGGCCTGCGCCGCGTCGACCACCACGGCCACGCCCGCCCGGTGGGCGAGTTCGACGATCTTCGCCGCCGGTTGCACGATCCCGCTGTGCGAACCGATGTGGCACACGTGGATGAAGTCGGGCTGCTCGAACTGCAGCATGTTCTCCAGCGCGTCGGTGTTGACCCGCCCGGTGCCGTCCGTGGACGGCATGGCGTGCACGGAGTACCCGCGACGTTCGAACTGGTCGAGGTTCGGCCCGTACTCCGTCGGACACACCCAGACCGTCGCCGAGAGCGGCATGTTCCAGTAGGTCAGCAGGGCGCGCAGGGCGGACAGCGCGCTCTCGCGGAACGCGATCCCCCCGGGCTGGTGACCGATCATCGCGGCGAGGTCGCGGCGGGCGCGGTCGAGGCGTTCGGAGGTCTGCTCGGCGGCGACGTATGCGCCACGGGCGGACTCACGCCACAGGTGCGCGGTGACCTCGGCGATGACCGCGTCCGACGATCGTGACGCCGCGGCCGAGTCGAGATGGACGATGTCGGGTGCGACGCGCGAACGGTGCCACAGCTCGCCCAACTCGCTGATGTACATGCCACCGGCCTTCCGCTCACGACGCGGTTGTCACCGTACCGCCGACCCGCGCACAGCCGTCCGGCGCACGAGGGGAACCGGATCGCCGGCCACCGCGTCCAATCGGTGTGGACCCCTCACACCTCGACCCGACCGCGTCCCCCGCCGGTTCCGATCCGTCCGGTCACGATCCGGTCGGCCTCGTCTACTCCTTCGGCACCGGGGACGGTTCCCTGCACACCTGGACGTCCCCGGCCGACCGCGACCTGTCGGGAGACGCCGTCCCGGACGCCGTCACGCTCGACTTCGACGGCGACGGCCGTCGGGACGACGTCCTGTGGGACAGCGACGGCGACGGCCGCGCCGATCTCGTCGGGGTCGATGTCGACGGCGCCGGGGGTGCCCACTGGTTCTCCGACACCGGCCGCGGACTGTGGGATCACCGCGTGCACGACATCTCCCCCGCCGCGCATCCGGCCGCACCCGCCGTGGCTCCACCCACATCCGCGGCGTCGCCGCCCGCACCACCCGCCCCGCAGCCGGAGGCATCACACGGGTCGGGGCGCACCCCGGCGGGCGTGGGACTGGTGTTCGCCGTGGGGGCGGACACCGCGCCGGTACGCGTCCTGGTCGATCTCGACGGCGACGACCGGGCGGACGCCGCTGTGGTGGACGTGGACGGCGACGGCGTGGCAGACCGCTGGATCCTGCGTGGCGAGGGCGATTTCGCCGACGGCAGCGGCCGCGAGGATCAGCGACTCACGTCGGGAGACGGTCCACGGGCCGAGAAGGGGTGACCACCCCGCCCGCGCCTGTGGCGTCACGGGGATGCACGAGACCGACGACGACGATCCCGAGCGCGTAGAGGATCGCGCCGACGACGGGCAGCATCGGCGACTGCCCGTCGGTGGCGACGGTCAGTGCGGCGACGGTGACCGCTCCGACATAGGCGACGTTGAACACCGCGTCCTGCACCGAGAACACCTGCCCGCGGACCGCGTCGTCGGTGTCGAGCTGCATCGCCGCGTCGCCGCACAGCTTCGCCATCTGACCAATCAGGCCCAGGACGAGTGCCGCGACGCAGATGACGACGGTGTCGAACGACACCAGGGACACCTCGGCGACGATCCCCAGGGCGAGGGCGACGACGAGCGTGCGCCGGCGCCCGATCCGGGCGATCGACACCGGCGTCACCACCGCCGCGGCGACCAACCCCACCGCCGTCAGTGTGGCGACCAGACCGATGCCGGCGAGGCCGTCGGACGACGAGGAGGACGAGGACGACGACCCCGAGTGCCGGGCCAACACGAGCAGCAAGAGGGTGTTCAGACCGAACACGAGGCGATGGGCGCCGATCGCACCCAGGGCGGCCGACACCGTCGGGGCGCGCAGGACGGCCCGCGCACCGTGCGCGAACCCGACGGCCACGGCGCGGACCACACTGCCCTGTGGATGCTGCGGGGACACATGGGCGCCGTCGGTGTCGGGATGGTCGGGTCCGAGGGACAGACGCCCGAACCCCACCGCTGTCGCGGCGGCGACCAACGCCAGCGCAGCAGCCGAGATCGTCGTCGCCGCACTGCCCGTGTTGTCGGAACCGAAGATCGCCCGCAGGCCCAGCGCGAGTCCCGCACCCACCGCGAGTGCCCCCGAACCGATGGTGGTGAAGACGGCGTTGGTGGTGACGAGGCGTTCGCGGATCGCGACATGCGGCAGTGCCGCGGACAGACCCGACGCGACGAACCGGCTCGCGCCGGTGACCGCCAGTGCCGTCGTCAGCACGAGGTAGTCGGGCACACCGCCGAAGATGGTGGCCGCGGCGAGACAGATCATCAGCCCACGCAGGACGTTCGCCCAGATCAGCACGGTGCGGCGGTCCCAGCGGTCGAGCAGCGCACCGGCGAACGGCCCGATCACCGAGTACGGGAGCAGCAGTACGGCGAGCCCGCCCGCGACGGCCAACGGGTCGGCGTGGCGTTCCGGGTTGAACAGGATCGCGCCACCGAGTGCCGCCTGGAACAGCCCGTCCGTGACCTGGCTGGCGATGCGCACCGCGAGGAGCCGCCCGGCGAAGGGGCGCTCACACAGTGCACGAACGGCTTTCACCCCTGAGAGCGTACGGACGAAACCGCGGTCGCGACCTGTGAAGACGGTGACGTCGTCAGGTCTCCGACTCCCCACCCGCATCGGTGCTGCGTGCCACAATGGGGCGGTGGCGTCGCCCCAGGATCCCGAGCACCAGGGCCCCGATCCGGGGGGCCCGGATCCGCACGGCCCCGACGACATCGTCTCGGCGAACCGCATCCGCGCCGGCAGCATCCTGATCGCCTCGACCACCCTCGTCGAGCCCACGTTCCGACGGTCGGTCATCTACATCGTGGAACACAACGACGCCGGCAGCCTGGGTGTCGTCATCAACCGGATGACCCAGACGGCCATCCACAATCTGCTGCCGCGCTGGACGGACCTGGCCGCGGCGCCCCGGGCGGTGTTCATCGGCGGCCCCGTGAAGCAGGACGCCGCACTGTGCCTGGGTGTCGTCAAACGCGGTGTCGACACCCACGACGTCCACGGCCTGCGCCCGGTGGACGGTCGTGTTGTCCTCGTCGACCTCGACGCGGAGCCCGAGGAACTCGCCGACGTCCTCGACGGTGTGCGGATCTTCGCCGGCTACTCCGGGTGGGGTATCGGCCAACTCGACGACGAGTTGCGCCGCGACTCCTGGCTCGTCGGGTCCGCCCTCCCCGGCGATCTGCTCGCCTCCGCGCAGACCGACGTCTTCGCGTCCGTCCTGCGTCGTCAGCCGTGGCCACTGCCCCTGCTCGCGACGCATCCGATCGACGTCGATCGCAACTGAGCGCGCCGCGGAACGCCCCGCGAACGTCCCGAGGAACGCCGAGACGGGAATGGCTGTGCCACCGTGGGGACATGCACACCTTTGACATCGAGGTGGTGTCGTTGCTGGTGTCCCCGCGACACGCCTACTTCGGGCGACCGAAGGACGGTGCCGCGGCCGACGTCGTGACCGACACCCCGACCACGGTGGAGATCGTCGCCGACAAGGGGATCCGCGGCGACCGCTTCTTCGGGGTCCGCGCCCACACCGAGGCCGCGGTCACGTTCCTCGCCCTGGAGGCCTGGGAGGCGGCTGCCGGTGACGCCGATCCCGATCTCGCCCGACGCAACGTGATGACGCGGGGGCTGGAACTCGATCCGCTGCGTGGGCAGGAGTTCACCCTGGACACCGGCGACGGGCCGATCCGGTTCCGCGGCGGACGTCCCGCGCATCCCTGCTCGTGGATGGACACGATGGCCGGGGACGGGACCCGCAAGGCGCTCATCGGCCGGGGTGGCCTGCGCGCACAACCGCTGTCGTCCGGGGTGTTGGTCGTCGGCCCCGGTGTGGTCGCCTGCGACGTCGAACTCGACCCCGCCCGTGCCGCCGATCAGGTGCGCCGGGCGCAACCGATCTGAATCGTGCCGATGGCGGGGGCGCTGCACTCGTCCTCCACCGCGATGACGAGCCGGGCATGGTCGTCGAAGTGGATCACTTTGTCGCCGAACACCTGTCGACGATCGCTCCCCCGCCCCGCGACGACCACGGTGTCCCCGCGGCGCAGGCCGGACACCGCCGTGCGCAGTGCGCTGTCGCGATCGGGGACCTCCAGCACCTGCACGTGCCCGGCCGCCTCGGCGCCCGCGCGGACCTCGGCACGGATGGCCGCCGGGTCCTCGGTCCCCGGACTCTCGTCGGTGACGACCACCAGGTCCGCCCACGCCGCGGCGGTGGCCCCGATGGGACGTCGCTTGGCCGGGTCCCGATCGCCGGTCGCCCCGATGACGACGACCAGCCGACCGGGAGTGCGGGATCGCAGGAACGGCAGGGTGGCCAGCTGACCCGCGACGTTGTGCATGTAGTCGACCAGGGCGGTGAACGGCTGGCCCACCGACACCGGTTCGCAGCGACCGGAGATCGTGCGCAACGCCGAGATCCCCTCGGCCGCCGCATCGACGGGGAGGTCGTCCGCGGTGAGGACCGCGACGGCCGCGACCGCGTCGGCCACCTGGTGTGGACCCAGGACCTGCAGACGGATCTCGGCCTCTCCCCCCGCCGTGTGCACGGTGAACCGGTGACCGCGATGGTCGGCGTCCGCGTCGGGGGCGCGCACCTCCGATGCGTACACGTCGGCACCGGGGTCGGTGACGGAGTGGGTGACCACGGGCACGCGGACAGCGCGTGCGAGCCTGCGGCCGTGGTCGTCGTCGACCGAGACGACGGCCCGCTCGGTGCGGTCCTGCGCGAACAACGACGCCTTGGCGCGGAAGTACGCCTCCATCGTCCCGTGGAAGTCGAGGTGCTCCGGGGAGAGGTTGGTCAGCGTCATCGACGCGAACGCGACACCGTCCACCCGGCGGTGCACGGCGGCGTGCGACGACACCTCCAGCGCGACGGAGTCGCACCCGGTGCGGGCGAAGTGCGCGAGGGTCCGGTGGACGACTGCCGCCTCGGGCGTGGTGCGCACAGGGGTGGTGGTGATCCCGGGCCCGGTGATCTCGACGCCGGACAGCAGACCCGGGCGCCCATCGGCGCCCAGGAGGCCGGCGTGCACCATCGCCGCGGTACTCGACTTGCCGTTGGTGCCGGTGACCCCGTGCACCCGCATCTCCCGCGACGGGTGACCGTGGAACCACGCGGCGAGGGGTCCGGCGACGGCACGAGGATCGTCGACGACGACGGTCGGCAGGTGCGCGGCGGCGCGGTCACTGACGACGAGTGCGACCCCCGCCCGCCGCGCGTCGTCCTCGAAGTCCAGGCCGTGGCGGTGAGTGCCGGGAAACGCCATGTACACGTCGCCGGGCCCCAGGGTCCGCGAGTCGTCGACCACGTCCCGGAGGGGTCGCCGGCGCTCGATCGGTCCGCCGGTGATCGCGGTACCGAGGAACGCGGCGACGTCTGCGGGGGTCGGCATCGCATGCCGCATACCCGAGCGCCTCGACGACGAAACCGGGCAGAGTGGGGGCCATGCCGTCGACACCCGAGCACACCGACCTCGACTTCTGGTTCGACCCGGTCTGCCCCTTCGCATGGATGACCAGCAAGTGGGTCCGGATCGTGGCCCGGCAGCGCGACTACACCGTCGGCTGGCGGTTCATCTCGCTGCGGCAGCTCAACGCCGGTGTCGACTACGCGAGCCACTTCCCGCCCGAGTACGAGGCGCAGCACACCGCCGGGCTCAAGCTGTTGCGTGTCGCGTCGAGCATCCGCGACCGCGAGGGTGACGACGCCGTCGGACACTTCTACGGGGCGCTCGGCACCGCGATCTTCGACGGTGAGGAGGCGCCGCACGATGCCGACGGTCAGGCGCATCGCGGCACCGCGGAGTTCGTGGCGCCGGTCCTCGCCGGGCTCGGCCTCCCCGCCGACCACGTCGATGCACTCGACGACGACGGGCGGGACGCGGTGATCCAGGACGAGACCGATCACGCGCTGTCACTGACGGGCAAGGACGTCGGCACGCCGATCCTGCAGTTCTCCCCGCCGACCGGCGTCGCGTTCTTCGGGCCCGTGATCAGTCGCCTGCCCGACGAGGTGGACGCGCTCGAGCTGTGGGACCACGTGATCGGGTTGGCGAGCTTCCCCGGGTTCGCGGAGATGAAGCGGTCCCTGCGGGAGCGTCCTCAGCTGCGCGCGTTCGGGGTGGACCCCGGCGCCGAGGGTGTCACCGAGGACTGGCATGCGGGGAGCCGTCGGCAGAAGAAGTAGCCGGCTCCTCCCGCGACAACCGCGCCGCGTACCACGCGCACATCATCAGTTGGATCTGGTGGAAGATGAGCAGCGGCAGCACGATCAGGCCGATCTGCTGATCCGCGAACAGCACGGCGGCCATCGGCAGACCCGTCGCGAGGCTTTTCTTGGTGCCACAGAACTGGATCGCGACGACGTCGGCCCGGGAGAAGCGGAACCGTCGTCCCACCTGCCCTGTGAGAGCGAGCATCGCGGCGACGAGCGCGATCGACCCGACGATGACGACGACGATCTGCCACCACTGCACGATCGACCAGATGTGCTCGCGCACACCCTCGCTGAACGCGACGTAGACGACCAGGACGATCGAGCCCCGGTCGACCAGTTTCGTCGGCCCGGCGTGACGTCCGAGGAACCCACCGACCAGTGGGCGGGCCAGCTGTCCGACGATGAACGGCACCAGGATCTGCAGGACGATCTGCAGGATCGACGACGCGTCGATGTGGACCCCGGACCCGCCGCCGCTGAGCAGCACGACGACCAGCAGCGGCGTGAGGATGACGCCGATCAGGTTCGACGCCGACGCGCTGACGATCGCGCCCGCCACGTTCCCCCGCGCGATCGACGTGAACGCGATCGACGACTGGACGGTGGACGGGAGCAGACAGAGGAAGAGGACGCCGACCGCCAGGTCGTGACCCAGAGCGGGTTCGGCGAGGGGGCGTAACGCGAGACCGATCAGCGGGAACAGGACGAACGTGAACGCCAGGATCGTCACGTGCAGCCGCCAGTGGATGAGGCCCTCCAGGGCCTCGCGGGGATGCATCCGAGCGCCGTACAGGAAGAACAGCAGGGCGATCGCCGCGACCACGACCCACGACATGACGTCGGCGAACGCCCCTCGGGCGGGGAGGACCGACGCGACGACGACCGCCGCGAGGATCGCGAGGATGAACCCGTCGACGTGGAGCCGGCGCAGCATCAGACGGCGGAGTCGGCGGTCCCGCAGGCTCCGGCCAACACACAACTGCCGCATCCGCCGGTGCCGCAGGACGACCCCTCGTCCACCTCGGGCACCCGGGCTGCCGCACGCAAACCGAAGGACGCGGCGGCGCCGACAACGAGCAGCGCCGCGACCAGGGCGATCGCGGAGAACACGACCCCGATCACCGATCCCCCGGCGAGCCCGAACACGGCACCCAGGGCGGCGACGAGGCCGGCACCGAGGAAGCCCGGACCGGCGACCGCGTGGGCGGCGCGGAACGCATCGTCCGATCGCAGGGTCAGCGGGGTGCGGATGCCGACGACGCGGTTCCGGGGGAGGCGCCGGGTGATGCCCAGTGCACCGACGGTCACGACGGCGACGGCCAGGACGGCGTCGAGCGCTCCGAGGACGAGGGCAGCAGTGGTCACCGACCCAGGATACGAGCTGTGTCGCCGCGGGCCGAACCGGAGGTCGGTGGGGCACCGGCCACGCTTTACGCTGGTCAGCGTGAGCACAGACGACACCGTCACGACCACCGGGCACCGCTACAGCGCTGCGCTCGCCGGTGACATCGAGGCCCGCTGGCAGCGGATCTGGACCGAGCGCGGCACCTTCGAGGCGCCCAATCCGGTCGGTCCGCTCGCGGGGGACATCGCGGGGACCTCGGACAAGCTGTTCGTGCAGGACATGTTCCCGTACCCGTCGGGGTCCGGTCTGCACGTCGGGCACCCGCTCGGGTTCATCGCCAGCGACGTCTACGCACGCTTCCACCGGATGGTCGGGGTCAACGTGCTGCACACGATGGGATTCGACGCCTTCGGCCTGCCCGCCGAGCAGTACGCCGTACAGACGGGCACGCATCCGCGGACCACCACCGAGGCGAACGTGGAGCGCTACCTCGGGCAGATCCGTCGACTTGGCCTCGGTCACGACGAGCGTCGCCGTGTGTCGACCACCGACGTCGACTTCTACAAGTGGACGCAGTGGATCTTCCTGCAGATCCACGGGGCCTGGTACGACGAGGACGCCGACAAGGCACGCCCCGTCGCCGACCTGATCGCCGAGTTCGAGGCGGGCACGCGCTCCCCCGCCGACGGATCGGTCTGGGCCGAGCTCGACGAGGCCGGCCGCGCCGCCGTCATCGACTCGTATCGCCTGGTCTACCAGTCCGATTCGATGGTCAACTGGTGCCCGGGTCTGGGCACGGTGCTGGCCAACGAGGAGGTCACGGCCGACGGTCGCAGTGACCGGGGGAACTTCCCCGTGTTCCGTAAGCGACTGCGGCAGTGGATGATGCGGATCACCGCCTACTCCGACCGACTGCTCGACGACCTCGAGGTGCTCGACTGGCCCGACAAGGTGAAGTCGATGCAGCAGAACTGGATCGGCCGGTCGCGCGGCGCGCGGGTGTCGTTCTCAGTCCCGGGGACCGACTCCCCCATCGAGGTCTTCACGACCCGGCCCGACACCCTCTTCGGAGCCACCTACATGGTGCTCGCCCCCGAGCACGACCTCGTCGACGTGATCACCGCCGACACCTGGCCCGCCGACGTCGACTCGCGGTGGACCGGCGGCGCCGACTCCCCTGCCCGCGCTGTCGCCGACTACCGGGCGTCGATCGCCGCGAAGTCGGACCTGGAGCGTCAGGAGAACAAGGAGAAGACCGGCGTCTTCACCGGCGCGTTCGCGGTCAATCCCATGAACGGGCAGCACGTCCCGGTGTTCATCGCAGATTACGTCCTCATCGGGTACGGCACCGGCGCCATCATGGCGGTCCCCGCGCACGACACCCGCGACCACGAGTTCGCGACGGCGTTCGGGTTGCCCATCGTCGAGGTCATCGGATCCGACGAGGGTGTGGCCGAGGCGGCGTACATCGGTGACGGTCCCCTGGTGAACTCCGACTTCCTCGACGGCCTGCGCGTCGACGAGGCGAAAGCCGCGATCATCGAACGGCTCGAGGCCGACGGGACCGGCACGGGCACAGTGCAGTACAAGTTGCGCGACTGGCTGTTCGCGCGCCAGCGGTACTGGGGTGAGCCCTTCCCGATCGTCTACGACGACGCCGGCAACGCCCACCAGATCCCCGAGTCGCAGCTGCCCGTGGAGCTCCCGGAGGTCGATGACTTCGCGCCCGTCTCGTTCGATCCCGACGACGCCGACAGCGTGCCCTCTCCCCCGTTGGCCAAGGCGGCGGACTGGGTGAACGTCGAACTCGACCTCGGCGACGGCCTCCAGCACTACACCCGCGACACGAACGTCATGCCGCAGTGGGCGGGCAGCTCGTGGTATCAGCTGCGCTACATCGACCCGACCGACCAGGATCGCTTCTGCGAACCCGAGAACGAGCGCTACTGGATGGGTCCGCGGCCGGATCTGCACGGCGAGAACGACCCCGGTGGCCTCGACCTCTACATCGGCGGCGTCGAGCACGCGGTCCTGCACCTGCTGTACGCGCGGTTCTGGCACAAGGTCCTGTTCGACCTCGGTCATGTCTCGAGCATCGAGCCGTACCGGAAGCTGTACAACCAGGGCATGATCCAGGCGTTCGCCTACACCGACGCCCGCGGGATCTACGTCCCGGCCGAGGAGGTCGAGGAGCGCGACGGCGGGTACTTCCATCACGGGGAGCCCGTCCGCCGCGAGTACGGGAAGATGGGCAAGTCGCTCAAGAACTCGGTCACCCCCGACGACATCTGTCGCGACTACGGTGCCGACACGCTGCGCGTGTACGAGCTGTCGATGGGGCCGCTGGACCAGTCGCGTCCGTGGGCGACGAAGGATGTCGTCGGCGCGCAACGGTTCCTGCAGCGCGTGTGGCGTCTCACCGTCGACGAGGAGACCGGCGCGGTCCGACTGACCGACGAGGCGCCCGCCGAGGAGACGACGAAGACGTTGCACCGCACCATCGCCGGGGTGCGGGAGGACTATGCGGCCCTGCGCTTCAACACCGCGGTGGCGAAGCTGATCGAGTACACCAACCACCTCACCAAGCGGTACCCGGACGGTGCCCCGCGTGACGCGGTGTCACCGCTGATCTCGATGGTCGCGCCGGTCGCACCGCACATCGCCGAGGAGCTGTGGTCGGCGCTCGGTCACCCGGAGTCGTTGGCGCACGGGCCGTTCCCGGTGGCGGAAGAGTCTCTGCTCGTCGAGGACACCATCGAGATCCCGGTGCAGGTGAAGGGCAAGGTGCGCAGCCGCATCACCGTGGGTGCCGAGGCGGACGAGGACACCGTGGTGTCCGCGGCGCTGGCCGACGAGAAGATCGCGGCCCTGCTCGACGGTGAGCCGCGCAAGGTGATCTTCGTGCCCGGCAAGATGGTCAACGTCGTCCCGTAGGGGCATCGGATGATCGAGCCGGGGAAGGTCGCGACCGCGTCGACGCCGCGGTTCGTGTTGATCCTGATCGGCGTCGGTGGGTTCCTCGACGCGTACACCTATCTCACCCGGGGCGGGGTGTTCGCGAACACACAGACCGGCAACGTCATCCTGCTGGCGACGTCGAGTGCGGCAGGGGAGTGGCATCGCGCCGTCGCCCACCTGTGGTCGATCCTCGCGTTCGTCGTCGGGGTGCTGGTAGCGACGATGCTGCGCACCTGGTGGCGCGACGCGACGAGTGCGGCGTTGCTGTTGTCGGTCACCCTGGCGCAGGCGGCGGTGCTGGGTCTCGTGGCCGCGGTCCCGGCGTCGTGGCCGAATGTGGTTGTCACCGTGCCGATCGCGTTCGTCGCCGCGATGCAGATGGAGTTGTTCCGGAGCATCGGCGGGTTGCCGATCATCACGATCGCCACCACCGGCAACCTGATGCGTTTCGTCGAATCCCTACACGCCGCGCTCACGCAGCGCGACGGCGAGAGTCGGCGACGGTGCGCGCTCTACAGCGCGGTGGTGGCGGCCTTCGCCGGGGGAGCGGTGGTGGGGGCGATCATCTCGCGATGGCTGGGTACTCCGGCGGTGGCGGTCTGCGCGGTGGCCATGGTCGTCGTGGCGCTCATGGTCGTCTACGACGCCCGCCAGATCGACGCCGACGCAGCGGAACCCGAGGACTGATCCTCACTTCGCGGGCAGGGTCAGGACGTAGGAGGCCGCGCGGTCGACCCAGTCGCCGAGGACGTCGTCGTCGACGAGGCCCGGTGGGTCGATGCGCAGCCATCCGCGAGCGGGTCTGCCGGACATGATCATCGGGCCGACGTGGTCCCGCGCCATCAGTGCGTCGGCCTCGTCGGGATCAACGCGGACCATGAGCCCCTGCTGCCTGCTCAGGATGACGACGGCCATGTGACCGTCGACGAGGAACGCGAGTCCGCCGAACATCCGCTTCTCGGTGAGATGCGGCTCGGTCTCCATCGCGTCGCGGATGCGGTCGGCGAGTGCCTCGTCGTACGCCATGGCCCGCGACGCAGTTCTCAGTGGGTCGCGATCGCGGCCGGGTCGGATTCGACGTGGCGGTGCGACAGTTCACGCAGCGCCCGGAACACCCGGCGGGACGACTCGGCCCACGGCATCAGGATCGGGAACACGTGGAACATCCCGACCTCCTCCATCGAGTACACCGTCACCCCGGCCTCGGACAGCGCCTGCGCGAACGCGCGGATGCCGTCGCGGAACATCTCGTCGGCGCCCCAACAGACGAAGGTCGGAGGGAACCACGCCGGGTCGGGCTTGGCGTAGATGGCGGTGACCCGGCCGTCGTTCGGCTGCACGCCCTGCAGGTACGGGCTGACCGGCACGTTCCACGGGAGGATGTCGAGCTGGGCGTTCGCCGTGATCGACGGATGGTTGAGGTCGAGGTCGACCTCCGGCGAGAACAGCATCACCGCAGCAGGTTTGGTCAGGTCGTGGTCGTGCAGGTAGGACACCAGCGAGGTCGCGAGCCCACCGCCACCGGAATCGCCGGCGATGACGATGTGGTCCGCGTCGATGCCCCGCTCGAGCAGACCGCGGTAGGCGTCGGCGGCGTCGTGCACGCCGGCGGGGAACGGGAACTCGGGCGCCATCCGGTAGTCGGCGATGAAGACCTCGTACCCCGTGATGTTGACCAGCGATGCGGCGAACGCGGAGTACATGATCGGCGACGTGCCGATGTAGCCACCGCCGTGCAGGTACAGCAGCGTTGCGGTGATCGTCTCCTTGTCGGTGACGTTCTCGACGTACTCGTCGGTGCTCGCCTTCGCCCGGCACCAGATGCCCTCGACACCACCGACGGTGTCGTCGGTGATCTCGACGCTGTCGGTGAGGCTGATGAACGGCGGCATGACGACCCGGCAGATCTCGTCGAGGATCTTCTCCATCGACCGGAACTCGTCGATCGGCAGCGACATCGCGTAGCCCATGAACGACCGGATGGTCTGGCGGGTCACCGACTGCCCGATGTTGTCGAGGAGTCCGCCGGGTCCCTGCCAGAACCGCCGGAACGGGACGCGCGCGAGACCGTTCAGCATGCTCTCCGCGAGCCCGACCATCGCCAACGCGGTCACCGGGGCCGACGCTGTCTCGACCTCGGGACGATCCGCCATCACCATGGGCGCCATCTTAGATCCGGTTGATGGTGTGCTCCGTTCGGAGGATGGACCGCCCCGTACGTGGCCGCCACGATCGGGGGATGCTGCACCCTGCGCGCCGTCCCCTGCGCCTCTTGGTCATGATCGGCGCCCTGGTTGTCGCGTGCACTGCCTGCAGCGCGCAGAGCGACAAGATCGGGGCGCCGTCATCCAGCCCATCCGTGGGGCGGACATCCACCGTCGCGCCGACGGTCTCTCCCTCGGCGACAACCACCGCCCCGACGCCCACGGTCGTGGCCGGCTCCTACCTCGCGGTGTCAGAGGGGGCCTCCGGGTACTACTTCGTCAGTCCGAGCGGACGATGGCGCTGCGCGATCCTGACCTCCGCTGCTGTCGCCGGCTGTCAACCGGCGTCCAACACGGATCCGTCGATCGGTGTCGCGGGGGCGCCCACAGCAGTCCCGAGTCCGGTGGGCACGACGGTCCGCCCCAATGCGATCCGAGTCGAGCGCGGGCGTGACGCCGAGTTCGCCTATCGGGGGCAGGCCGATTTCTGGCGATTCCCGCTGGAGCAGACACCGGTCCTTCCCTACGGAACCGAGCTGGCCGCGGACGGTTTCGCCTGCAACACCAGCTCCTCCGGTGTCTCGTGCATGGACCAGAGCACGGGTAAGGGATTCACTTTCTCCGACGCCGGTTTCGTATGGAAATACACCCCTGTCGGGTCGACGGCCCAGGTGCCGCCGCCGACCCCCGCATCGGTCGACTTCACCGGTGACTGGATGGGCCACGGTCGGCTGGTGACTCTGCGCTCCGATGGCACCGCCACGGTGAAGCTCGCGAACGGCGCGTCCAACGGGTCGACGTGGGACGCCACCTGGCGTCAGACCGGGTCGTCGATGCAGGTTGTATTCACGTCAGAGACACAACACGTCGGAGAGGGCGCAGGGCGGATCACCCCCGGCATGACATGGACCGGATCATTGACCTCGGCGGAGGGTGCCCCCGTCCTCGCGTTCGCAGACGCTCCCACCGTCTACTGGTGCCGGGAGTCCGACACCGGGTCGGGTGTCTGCGGGGCCTGAGTCCGTGGTTGTGGTCGCCGTTGCCGCCGGGGACAGCTCGCGTCGGTACAGCGAAATCTGTATGCGTCACCCCGCATGACCACAGCCGTGCGCCACGACGCGCTCGTCCGGTTCGGGCAGGCCCTGTCCGACCCGACTCGGGCCCGCATCCTTGAGCTGCTCAGTGCGTCGCCCGCAAATCCATCCGGTCTCGCCGACGAGCTGGGGGTGTCGCGACAGATCGTGTCGAACCACCTGGCGTGTCTGCGGGGGTGCGGTCTGGTCGTCGCGGTGCCGCAGGGTCGACGGGTCCGCTACGAGCTCGCCGATCGCCGCATCGGCCGCGCTCTGCAGGACCTGACCGGCGTCGTCCTCGCAGTCGATCCAGCCTGCTGCCCCGACTCCGACGCCGAGGGGTGCTGCTGAATGGCGGTCCTGGACGACCCGCGTCGTGCGATCGTCACCCGCCGCATCCGGTGGTTCGTGGCGATCACCATCTCCTACAACGTGATCGAGGCGGTGGTGGCCCTGCTCGAGGGGAGCCGCGTCTCGTCGACCGCCCTGATCGGCTTCGGTCTCGACTCGGTCATCGAGGTCTCCTCGGCCGCGGCCGTCGCCTGGCAGTTCGCCGGCCGGGACCCGGAGTCGCGCGAACGCGTCGCACTCCCCGTCATCGCGGAGTCGTTCTTCGCACTCGCCGCCTACGTGACCGTCGACGCCGTCCGGAGCCTCGCCGGTGTCACCGACGCCCGCCACTCGACAGTGGGGATCGTGCTCACCGCCGCGAGTCTCGTGGTGATGCCGGTGCTCTCGTATGCGCAGCGCCGCGCCGGTCGCGAGCTGGGCTCGCAGTCTGCGGTGGCCGATTCGAAACAGACCCTGCTGTGCACGTATCTCTCCGCCGTCGTGCTCGCCGGGCTCGTGGTCGACGGCCTGCTCGGATGGTCATGGGCAGACCCGGTCGCCGCTCTCGTCATCGCGGTCATCGCGGTCCGAGAAGGCACGAACGCCTGGCGGGGCGACGCCTGTTGCACACCGGTGGTGCCCGGGTTCGAGGCGAACCCGGGCACCACGTGCGACTGCTGCACCTGACCGATCAGGCCGCGGCGGTCACCGACTCCGACGCGTCCTCCAGCGCGACCGCGACGATGTCGGCGACATCGGTCATCGAGCGCACGTCGACGGCGGCGAGCACCTCGGCGGGCACGTCGTCGAGGTCGGGGGCGTTCCGGTGCGGGACGAACACGGTCGTCAGGCCGGCCCGCTGGGCGGCGAGCAGTTTCTGCTTCACCCCACCGATCGGCAGCACGCGCCCGTTGAGGGTGACCTCGCCGGTCATCCCGACGTCGGCGCGGACCTTCCGACCGGTCGCCATCGACACCAGCGCCGTCACCATCGTCACACCCGCCGACGGGCCGTCCTTGGGGATCGCTCCCGCGGGGACGTGGACGTGGATGCCCTTCTCCAGCGCGGCCGGATCGACACCGAGCTGCTCGGCGTGTGATCGCACGTAGGACAGCGCGATCTGCGCCGACTCCTTCATCACGTCACCGAGCTGGCCGGTGAGGTTCAGGCCCGGCTTGCCGTCGGTGGCCGTCGCCTCGATGTACAGGACGTCGCCACCCATGCCGGTCACGGCGAGACCCGTCGCGACACCGGGGACAGCGGTCCGCTCGTCGGAGTCCGGCGTGAACCGGGGCCGACCGATGAAGTCGGTGAGGTTCTCGACGTCGATGGTCACCGACTCGACGGAACCGTCCGCGAGTCGTGTGGTGGCCTTGCGCAGCGCCGTCGCGAGGAACCGCTCGAACTGCCGCACACCGGGTTCCCGGGTGTGGTTCGCGGCGATCTCCCGCAGTGCGTCGTCGGTCACGACGACCTCGGTGTCGGTCAGTGCCGCGCGCTCCCGCTGCCGGGGCAGCAGGTGGTCGCGGGCGATGGCCACCTTGTCGTCCTCGGTGTACCCGTCGATGGTGATGAGCTCCATGCGGTCCAGCAGCGGACCCGGGATCTGTTCCACCACATTGGCGGTCGCGAGGAACACGACGTCGGACAGGTCGAGGTCGAGATCGAGGTAGTGGTCGCGGAACGTGTGGTTCTGCGCCGGGTCGAGCACCTCGAGCAGGGCCGCCGCGGGGTCACCGCGGAAGTCCGAGCCGACCTTGTCGACCTCGTCGAGCAGGACGACCGGGTTCATCGACCCGGCCTCGTTGATCGCACGCACGATCCGGCCGGGCAACGCGCCGACGTACGTGCGACGGTGCCCGCGGATCTCGGCCTCGTCGCGGACGCCCCCGAGCGCGACGCGGACGAAGTTGCGGCCCAACGCCTTCGCGACGCTCTCGCCGAGTGAGGTCTTGCCGACCCCGGGGGGACCGGCGAGTGCCAGGACGGCACCCGAGCCGCGTCCACCGATGACCTGCAGGCCCCTGTCGGCACGACGTGCGCGGACGGCGAGGTATTCGACGATGCGGTCCTTGACGTCCGAGAGCCCGTGGTGGTCGGCGTCGAGGATGCGCCGCGCCTCGACGATGTCGGTCGAGTCGGTCGTCGTCACCGACCAGGGCAGGTCGAGGACGGTGTCGAGCCAGGTGCGGATCCAGCCGGTCTCGGGGCTCTGGTCGCTGGAGCGCTCGAGCTTGTCGACCTCGCGCAGCGCGGCCGTCCGCACAGCGTCGGGGAGGTCGGCCGACTCCACGCGGGCGCGGTAGTCGTCGGAACCCTCGGGCTCACCCTCGCCGAGCTCCTTGCGGATGGCGGCCAGCTGCTGACGGAGCAGGAACTCCTTCTGCTGCTTCTCCATCCCGTCGCGGACGTCGCCGGCGATCTTGTCGTTGACCTCCACCTCGGCGAGGTGGTCGGTGGTCCAGCCGATGAGCGCCCGCAGGCGGTCTCCGACGTCCGGGGTCTCCAGGAGCTGACGCTTCTGGACGTCGCTGAGGTACGACGCGTAGCCGGCGGTGTCGGCGAGAGCCGACGGCTCGGTGAGGCGGTTCACCGAGTCGATGACCTGCCATGCCTCACGGCGCTGCAGGATCGCGAGCACCAGCTTCTTGTACTCGGCGGCCAGCTCGCGCGTCTCGTCGGAGACGGGGCCTTCGTCGACGAGATCGACCTCGACCCACAGTGCGGCGCCGGGACCGGTGGTCCCGGACCCGATGTGTGCCCGCGACTCGGCCTTGACGACGGCGGCGGGTTCACCGCCGGCGAGGCGGCCGACCTGCACGATCGACGCCACCACACCATGCGACGGGTAGCGGTCGTCGAGCCGTGGGGCTACGAGCAGCTTGTCGGAGCCGCCCGCGGCCTGGGCGGCGTCGACCGCGGCGCGCGCAGCGTCGTCGAGCTCGATGGGGACGACCATCCCGGGCAGGACGATCGGGTCGGTCAGGAACAGGACGGGGAGACGTTCGCTCATGCTTCCTCCAGTGTTGAGCATGAACGGCTCAACTGGTCGGACGCTTGAGCTGTTCCCGCTCAACCCCGCTGTTCGTTCACAGCGGAATCGGCCACGATGGCGTCGATGGTCCAGCGACCGGAATCGGACGTCGACACGTAGAACGAGGTGCCGCGCGCGACCTCGGCGACACCGTTCGCGGTGCGCAGGCGGACGTCGACGAGGACCCGTGCCGCCGACTCGGTCGTCGAGATCTGCGCACACCACCCGTCCGTGGTCGCCGGGAGCGATGAGATCCAGGTCTGCAGCTGCCCGACGGTCGGGGCCGGCGCCGCCTGCGACATCACCGCGCGGGCGGCGGGTGCCGATCGGGTGCGGATCGCCGCGTCGAGGAAGGTCGCCACGGCGCCGACGGGTGTCGTGGCCTCCTGCGCCGCGGACACGGTGGTCACCCCGCCGCGGGTGCCGGGGGCGCAGAACTCCACCCGCGCCTGCGTCGCCGAGGTGCCGCCGCCGGATGTGCTCGACCCCACGAGCGCGACGATCCCGGCCACGATGCCGCCGATGACGACGAGGACCGCCACCGCGAGGAGCAGGGGACGCAGACGTCGTCGGCGGCGCTGTGGGCGCCGCGCGGTGGCGATCTGCTCGAGACCGGCCGACCACGATTCCGGCGAGCGGTATTCACCGCCCGCGAGAGGTGGCGCCTCCGGCGATCCGCGGGGCGGCTCCGGTGTACGCATCGCGAACCACGGCGGTTCCGGCAACGACGTCGGTGCGGCCGGTTCCTCGGGGATGTCGGGAACCCTGTCGGGGCCGCGCTGGTCCGGCTCGCGGTCGTCGCTCACTGGGCCACCTCGCCCCGCAGCTGTACGTCGCCGGGCGGACCGGAGACGGTGGCGCGCAGCTTGTACTCACCGGTTGCCCCGGCCGGCGACTGGTAGGTCAGCGTGAACAGCACCGTGTCCGGCGCTGTCTGGCGAAGCCGCAGGCAGTAGGTCGTGCCCGGTGGGTAGCCCGCGAGCGCCTGCTCGATGAACTGCGGCTTGCCCATGTCCTCGTTCGGCGCGATGGCGTCGATCGCGCGGGCGCTGTCCCGCGCGGTGATGATCGCCCAGTGGTAGTCGGCGACGACGGAGATCGCCGAGTCGTGACCGCCGGCGCTCCGGGTGACGGTCTCACCCGGAGCGACTGTCGACGGATCGCAGGTGATCGGCGTGATTGCCGGCAGCGCAGACGCCGACACCGAACCGGCCGGCGCGGAGTCCTGGCCGGAGGGTGCGGCGTCCGTACCGCATGCCGCCACGAGCGAGACCGAGGCGACCGCCGCACACGCGAGCATCCGACCGCCGTGAAGACGTGTCACCGCGGACCGGTCACTTCCGGTGCTTGCCCCCCACCGACGCCGACGCGTACTGCGGGTAGTCGATCTGGAGTCCGGGGAATGCGCGCTGCGCCTCACGCCCGAAGTTGATCACAGCGGCGTTCACCGAGTCGCGCGCGGTCTGGGCGAACACCCCGGCGGCCTTGTAGGGGGCGTCGGCGCCGTCGTGGTCGATCACGATGGGTGCGTCGATCGGGCCGACGGCCACCTGGCCGCGCACGTCACCGTTCTTCGCCACCACGTAGTCGATCTTCCCGCCACCCGGCAGGCCCTTGCGGTCGAGGTGGAGCTCGTACTGGTTCGCGTCCGGGTTGGGCGGAGCCGGCTTCGACTTCCGCGGATCCTCGTTCGTCGCGCCACCGAGGGGGGCGTTCGGGTCGCCACCCGGGTCGCCGGCGCCGACGGCGTATCCGATGGCGCCACCGATACCGCCGCCGATGAGAGCGCCGAGGGCGCCACCGCCCGCAGCACCGGCTACAGGACCGACACCCAGTCCGACGAGTGCGCCCACCCCAGCGCCTGGGCCGGCGAGGGCACCGCCGGAGATGACTCCGCCGGTGATGGCACCCGCGATCGCACCGACACCGGCACCCACCGGGAGGCCGATGATCGCCCCGGGAACGGCTCCGATGGCTGCTCCCGTCGCACCACCGACGAGGATGCCGACGGTGGTGGAGGCGGCGGTACGCGCGGCCTGGTCCTTCGGGAAGCCGATGGACTCGTAGTAGGTCGCGGTGCGCGCCTCGATCGTCGCGGCCTGACCGTTGAGGTTGCGCGCGTCGGCGTCGGACAGCCACGCGGGCTGCGGTGCGCGGAAGTTGCCCAGCTTGATGGTGCCGGGGCGGGGCAGGATCGGGTTGACGGGCGCGACCCGACGCGGTGCGGTGATGACCGGCGGGACCGGGTTGTAGGCGCCCGAGTAGACCGGCGGGGTGTACTCCGGCGAGTCCTCGTAGATCACCGGTGCGTCATAGGTGGGGGCCGGGATGATGCTGCGGCCCTGGGGGGCGGTCGGCGCCGGTGCCGGGGCGGGCGTGGCGGGCGCGATGCCGGGCGCCATCTCGTTCGACGGAGGTGCGCTTCCCGGAGGAGCCGTGCCGGGTGCCGGGGCGGCGGCGGCCTGCCCGGCGGCGGCCGAGGCGAGGGCGGCGGCCAGCACGACGCCGGCGGTGGCCTTGGTCATCCGTTGTGAATTCAGTTGTGACACGGTCACTTCTCCTTGTGATCGGTCAGGCGCTCCGGGCGCACGAGCGTGCGCCGGCATCCCCCGGGTCGATATGTTGAGCAGAGTTAATCACGTGCGTATGTACAGGACAAACGCGGGGAGCGAACCTGTGGACAACCGATCACGCTGATCAGGACTCGACGAGCCGCCGGGCGATCTCCTCGATCACATCGGCGGTCAGGGGCTCTGCCCCGTACATGACCTGACGGCTCAGGAGCCCGTCGACGGCGATGCGGAACAGCTCCGCGCGCGCCAGGCCGATGGGGTGGCCTGCCGACGCGAACCCGTCCTGGACCGTGCGGACGAAGACTGCCTGCTGCTCGTCGAATGCCGTCTTCACCTCCGGGCTGGTGACCGACTCACCGCGGAGGTGATGGCGGGCGATGACCCGCATCCTGTTCTCGCCCGTGGTCATGTCGTCGATGAAGGCGGTCATGGCCGCGACGACCGTGTCCGGTGACCAGTCGTCGAGGGCGAAGTGACGGATGACGGTCTCGGTGTCGCGACGGAACACCTCCTCGAGGGCCAGCGACAGCAGTTTCGACCGTGACGGCGCGTGATAGTTGACGGCGCCCTGGCCGAGTCCGGCCTGTGCGTCGACCGCACGATGGGTGAACCCCCGCGGTCCACGCTCGGCGAGCACCACGACAGCGGCCGACATGATGCCGTCGCGGCGGGTCGGTCGGGGAGGGGCGGCGCCGTCCTCGGCCGGGACCCGATCATCGCTGAGCCCGGGGACAGGTGCGTCGATGGTCAAACCTCCCACTCGGCGACCGACCCCCGACGCGGCCGAAACCATGTTGTGGCGATCACGGTAGCCAACCGCGCTCCATGGGACGAACTCCAGTGGGTCGCGCGTCGCCGCTCCCCACCCACGGCGCACGGGGATACTCTCAACCGGTGTTGAGCAACGGTAGGTGGCGGTTTAGGACGACCGCAGGATCAGGGAGCGCTGTGGGCAAGAAGTGCACTGTCCGTTATCAGGGCTATCGCGCCGAGGACCTCGCACAGCCCTACGCCAAGTACTTCAGGCCCCATACGGATCCGCCTCAACAGGGCGTCGCCGACGCCGTCGTGGGGCCGGCGCTCCCGGCTGCGTCGATTCCGCCGTTCGAGTCGATCGCCACCGACCTGCGGGCGTCGGGGTACTCGCCGATCGAGTTCGGGTACGGGCAGAGGTCCGACGGCGTGCTCTTCATCGCGGCCCTCACGTCGATGCCGCGCAACACCGCGGCGATGTGGGACTGGTGGTTCGGGTGGCACTCGACCGAGTCGGCCCGCTACAAGCTGTGGCACCCCGACGCCCACGAGTACGCCGCGCTCAAGGTCGACAAGACCGCCGCCGCCATCCCCGACCGCGCGAAGTACGTCGGCAACACGAGCTTCGTCGACGAGCTCATCGGTCCGAAGATGCAGCAGCTCGCGATCGACTTCCGGGACCCGCGCAGTATCGGTCTCACCGTGCCCGACGGGCACACCACGATCGTGGGGCGCGTCGGGAGTTCCATCGCGCCTGTCGATCTCGGGTGGCTCGCCCACCAGGTCCGTCCTGTGTCCGGTGGTGTGGAGATGCGCAGCCGCTTCCACCTGAACATCCGGGGCCTGCATGTCCCCGACCTGGGTCAGGCGGCGTGCGCGATCGGCCGTGGGGCGTCGGTCGATCCCGGTGACCTGTTCCTCGGACTCGACCTCGCGCGCGACCTGCTGCTGCACTGCGGTCAGGAGATGAACCACCTGTCGCGCTTCCTGCCCGAGCTGTACCGGGAGTACTCCTGAGCCGGTTGCGGCCGCTCAATCGCGGGTGATGACCACCTTGCCCGCGCGCGTCTTCCCCGCCTCGACATGCGCGAGCGCGTCGAGGGTGTCGTCGAACGCGAAGGTGGAGTCGACGACCGGTCGTAGTGTCCCCTGGTCGTAGAGAGCGCCGAGCTCTCGCAGTCGCGCGCCGTCGGCGTGCATGAAGAAGAAGCGATACGTCACACCGTTCTTCGTCGCCGCCCTGCGGACCTTCCTGCTCAACAGCGACAGCACGAGCTCGAACGGTTTCGGTGCCCCGAGTTGCCGGGCGAAGCCGGCGTCCGGCGGACCCGTGACGCCCAGGGCCAGCCCACCGGGCCGCAGCACGGTGAACGACTTCAGCAGGTTCTCGCCGCCGACCGCGTCGATCACCAGGTCGTACCCGGAGAGGACTTCGGCGAAATCGGTTGTCCGGTAGTCGATCACCTCGTCGGCACCGAGGGCTCGGACGAGAGCGACCGACCGTGTGCCGGCGGTGGCCGCGACATGGGCCCCGATGTGACGCGCCAGCTGGACCACCGTCGACCCGAGGCCGCCGGCGCCGGCGTGTACGAGCACCTTCGAGCCCGGCCCGACGAGAGCGGTGTCGACCAGCATCTGCCACGCCGCGAGCGCGACGAGCGGCACCGCGGCCGCCTCGGCGAACGACAGTGATGCGGGTTTGGGTGCCACGTCGCGGTGATCGATCGCGATGCGTTCGGCGAAGGTCCCGATGCGGAGATCCCGGGGACGCGCGAAGATCTCGTCCCCGACCGCGACCCCCGTGACATTTGATCCCACCGCGGTCACCGTGCCGGACACGTCGTGGCCCAGCGCGAGCGGGAACCGGTACTTGAGCAGCTGCTTGAACGTCCCGCCACGGATGAGCATGTCGAGCGGGTTGACGCTCGCCGCGGCGACGTCGACGAGGACGTCGTCGGGCCCGACGGTCGGTTCGGGGACCTCCGCCGCGTGGACCGGACCGGAGTACTTCTCGATGACGAAGGCCTTCATCTCAGGCCTCCAGGAATTCGAGTGCGGTGGGCACGAACTGGTCGTGGGCCTGGAAGATGCCGCCGTGGCCTGCATCGTGGTAGATCCGCAGCGTCGCGTTCGGGATGCGGCGCGCGAGATCGTGCGAGTTCGATGTCGGGACCATGCGGTCGTCGTCGCCGTTCGCGACCAGGGTCGGCTGCGTGATGGCGCCGAGATCGGCGGGCGTCTGGGCGCCCCAGGAGTGGATCGCCGTGAGCTGGGTGCGGAAGGCGCGCAGCGACACCGCCTTGTCCCGATCGTCGGTGCGTTCCTTCAGCCGGGACAGGAAGGCCTTCGCCTGCGCCTTGCCGTTGATGGTGCGGGTGAAGAACAGACGGGTCTTCGGGTCCTTGCCGGTCAGGACGGACTTGATGCTGTCGGAGTAGGTGATCCGCGTGACGTCGGTGATGCCCTCACCACCGGCCGGACCGGTCCCGGTGAGGATCAGCTTCCGGACCAGGTCGGGGCGGACCGTCGTGATCACCTGTGCGACGAAGCCGCCGAGGGAGAAGCCGAACAGGTCGACCCTCGTCAGTCCGAGCGTCTCGATCACGGCGATCGCGTCGTCGGCCATGCCCTCGACGGTGTCGGGGACGCTACCGCCGGTCGCGCCGACACCGCGGTTGTCGAACGCGATGACGTGATGGCGTGCGGCGATCCCGTCGAGGACCCGGGGGTCCCAGTTGTCGAGGTTGGCGCCGAGGTGGTGCAGGAACACGACGGGTACACCGCCGGCACGGCCGTAGCTGCGGTAGGCGACGTCGATGTCACCGACGGTGATGGTCCTCGTGGGCACCTGCGCCCAGGACGTCGTCGGGCTCGGTGCGGCGGGTCGGTCGTCGTGCGATGCAGGGGTGGACATCGGCGGTCTCCTCGGAGGTAAACTGATCTGTACCCGCTCACCGTAGGGCAACGTGGCCGCGCTGTAAACAGATCGGTCTACCGAGGGGCTCGACGAAAGGAGGACGCGTGACATCCGCTGCGTCGACGACCCCCGGACAGCCCGCGATCCGGGAACGGATCCTGGGTGCCGCCACCGAGCTCTTCTATGTCGACGGCATCAACGCCACCGGTGTCGATCTCATCGCGGCGCGAGCCGCTGTGTCGAAACGGACTCTGTACAAGTACTTCCCGAGCAAGGTCGATCTGGTCGAGCAGTATCTGCGGCGCCTCGTCGACCTGCGCACCGATCCCCGGACCCTCGACGTGGACGGGCCGCGGGAGCGGGTGCTGTCGTTGTTCGTGCTGCCGCAGCGGGGGGACGGACGGATGCGAGGGTGCCCGTTCCACAACGCCGCCGTGGAGGCGGCATCGGAGATGCCGGAGGTCGCCGCGTTCGTGCAGACGCAGAAGAACGCCTTCGCCGCGATGATCGTCGACCTCTGCCGCGAGCTCGGTGCCGACGACCCGCGCGCCCTGGGTCACCAGATCGCCCTGCTCTACGAGGGGGCCGCGGCGCTGTCGACGTCCGTGGACGACGTCGAGCCCTGGGCGTGCGCCCGCTCCATGGTGGAGTCGCTGCTCGATCGCGCGGTCTGACCGGCGCGCTGTCGCCGTACCCTCGGCGCCATGGCCACTGATCAGACCACCCGACTCGAGGCGCAGCGGCGGATCGCGGCATCGCCTTCCGACGTCTTCGCGGTGCTGACCGATCCGCAGGGACACGTCGCGATCGACTCGTCGGGGATGCTCATGGCCGCGGACGGCGACCGCGTCACCGCGGCGGGTGACACCTTCGTCGTGCACATGGACCGGGAGGCCCTGGGCGACCGGCCGATGGGGGAGTACGACGTAACCGTCACCATCACGACGTTCGAGCGCGACCGCGAGATCGCCTGGAGCATCGTCGGTGTCATGCGACCACCCATCGGGCACGTCTACGGCTACCGACTCGAGTCCGACGGCGACGCGACGGTGGTGACGTCCTACCTCGACTGGTCGGACATCCACCCGGACTATCGCGACGCCGACCTGTTCCCGGTCATCAACCCCGAGTCCCTCCGAGCGACACTCGGCATCCTCGACCGCACCGTGCGCCGCGGATACCCCCAGGCGACGCCCCGCTGATCCACCGATCGGTTGATCCCGCTCGGACCGACCGGTTGATGTCCGGGGCGTCGGACTCGGCGACCGTGGACGCATGGCGATCATCAGAGTCGAACACCTGAGAAAGACGTATCCCGGAGGACGCGGCGTCGTCGACGTCGGACTGTCCGTCGACGAGGGGGAGATCGTCGGCATCCTCGGTCCCAACGGTGCCGGCAAGACGACCACGGTCGAATGCATCGGAGGTCTCCGCGACCGCGACGGTGGGACCGTCGACGTCGCCGGATTCGACCCCGCCCACGAATCCCCCGGCCTCCGCGACGTTCTCGGCATCCAACTGCAGGAGTCCATGCTCCCGGACAAGCTCCGCGTCGGCGAGGCGCTCGATCTCTACGCGGCGCTGTATCCCGACCCCGCGGACACGGGTGAGCTCGCCGCCCGGCTCGGACTCGCCGACCATCTCGCGTCGCCGTTCGCGACGCTCTCCGGTGGGCAGAAGCAGCGCCTGTCCGTGGCGCTCGCGCTGGTCGGGCGACCGCGGGTGGCGATCCTCGACGAGCTCACGACCGGACTCGACCCGCAGGCGCGTCGCGAGGTGTGGTCGCTGCTGGAGGACCTGCGCGCCGGCGGGGTCACCCTGCTGCTGGTATCGCATTTCATGGAGGAGGCGGAGCGCCTGTGCGACAGGGTCGTCGTGATCGACCACGGCCGCGTGGTCGCAGAGGGCAGCCCGACAGAACTGGCGCACGCTGTCGGCGACGGGCAGATCATCACGGTCACACCGTCCGCGCCGATCGACCCCGATCTGCTGCGCCGACTCCCCGGCGTCACCGAGGTGTCCGCATCCGGTTCCGTCTACCGGATCCGGGGAACGGACCAGACGCTCGCCGACGTCGTCTCGACCCTGCGCGAGAAGGACGTCACCGCAACGGATCTGCACGTCCACGAGCCCACCCTGGACGACGCGTTCGTCGCCCTCACCGCTCCCGGAAAGGTGTCCCGATGACCCCGCACGCCGTCCTCGGCCGTCCCACCCCCACCACGCTCCTCCCGCGCGGATTCCGGCCGCTCCTCGTCTCCGAGGCGCGACTGCTGCGCCGCAACCCTGCCCTGGTGGTGTGGGTCGCTGCGCTGCCCGTGATCGCGTCGGTGGTGCTCGGTGCCGTCCCCGCGACCCGCCGGGCGATCGACGGGCTCGGCGGGCTGAGCTGGTTCGGCGCGTATCAGCCGATCCTCGTGATGTTCTCGGTCGTGCTGCTCAGCGTGCAGATCCTGCCCGATGTCCTCACCCGATACCGCGAGATGGGCATCCTCCGGCGACTGCGGACGACGCCTGCCTCGCCGGTGTCCCTGCTGGCTGCGCAGGTGGTCCTGACGTTCGGCATCGAGGTCGTCGTGGCTGCTCTCATGGTGCTGGCCCCCACCGCGACGGGCGCCCCGCTGCCCGGGAACCCGGTGGGGTTCAGCGTGTCGTTCGTCCTCGCGGCCGCGGCGATGCTGTCGATCGGCATGGTGATCGCGAGTGTGCTGCGCCGCAACAAGATAGCGTCCGCAGTCGGGACCGTGGTGTTCTTCGCGCTCCAGTTCTTCGCCGGACTGTGGGTGCCGCGCGCGACGATGCCCGGCTGGCTGCGGGGCATCTCCGACGCCAGCCCCAGTGGCGCGGCCGTCGGGGCACTCACCGACAGCGCACACGGCGCGTGGCCGCAGCTGATGCATCTCGGAGTGCTCGGGGCGTGGACGGTGATCCTGGCCGCGGTGGCGGTGCGCGCCTTCCGGTGGGAGTGAGGATGTCCGCAGCCCCCGACGGACACCGGGGATCGTGGGAGAATCCCGCCATGGGTGCTCCCCGACGCACCGCGGCCCAGCCGCTGAACTGGGACCGCTTCGACATCGCACCGGTGTTCCTGATCCTCGTCCCGGGCGCGCTGATCCTCGCCGCAGCGCTCATCAGCATCGGCACCGGGGTCACCACCACCGGGTGGCGGGTGACAGCGCTCGTGTGCCTGTCGGTGGCAGCGTTCGCGTTGCAGTGCAGCTGGATCCGGTCGACGACACTCTCGATGCCGACACGGGTCGTGGTGTTCGGTGCGCAGTTCGTGATCACCGGGTGCCTGATCGCCGTGAGCCCGTTCTTCGGGATCTACGCCTTCGTCGGCTACCTCACCGCGCTGATGCTGTTCTCCGGCGTCGTCCTGTGGACGGCGATGACGGCCAACGCTGTCATCACCGCGGCCGCACAGATCGGCGGGTTCGCCGAGATCCCCCGGGCGTGGCCCGCCTACCTCGCATTGATCGTCGTCAACACCGCTCTCGTGGTCCTGTTCAGCTGGGTGGGCGCCCGGCGCGACAGGGAAGTGGCCGAGCGCGAGGCGGGTGTCGCAGCGCTCGAGGAGGCACACCGGCGGAACGCCGAACTGCAGGACCAGCTCCTCGAACGCGCTCGTGAGCAGGGCGTGCTGGAGGAACGGGCCCGTCTGTCCCGGGAGATCCACGACACCGTCGCGCAGGACCTGGTGGCCATCGTCAGCCAGCTCGAGGCGATCGACGGGGACGACGACTGGGCCGCCCGCGTCGACACCGCCAAACGACTGGCCCGCGACGGGCTCGGCGAGGCCCGCCGTGCCGTCTCGGCGCTGGGTCGCCCATGCTCGACGCCGCTCCGCTGTCGACTGCGCTCACCGACCTCGTCGACGCATGGGGCACGGTGCATCGCATCGCGACGGCCGTGGAGATCGAGGGCGACCCGGTGCCGACCGAGAGCGACCAGGACCTCCTCCGCATATCCCAGGAGGCGCTGTCGAACGTGTCCCGTCATGCCGGGGCGAGGAGCGTGCAGGTGCGCCTGTCCTACGTGGAGGAGGGCGTCCTCCTCGACATCGTCGACGACGGGACGGGTTTCGACGCCGGCGCCGTCCACGAGGGCAACGGACTGCGCGGGATGCGGGAGCGGATGGCGGGATCGGGCGGCACGGTCGGTGTCGTCACCGCGCCCGGATCGGGATGCGTCGTCAGCGCAGCGGTGCCGGCGTGAGCGGGCACCCGATCACCGTCCTCGTCGCCGACGATCACCCGATTGTCCGCGACGGGGTGACGGGGATGTTGTCCTCGGACGACCGGATCACGGTCGTCGCCGAGGCGTCGTCCGGCCCGCAGGCCGTCGCTCTGGCCGCCCGGCATGACCCCGACGTCGTCCTGATGGACCTGCGGATGCCGGACGGCGACGGTGTGCCGGCCATCGTCGACCTCCGCCGGCGCGACCCTCGACGCCCCGCCATCCTCGTGCTCACCACCTATGACGCCGACCGCGACATCACCTCCGCCGTCGACGCCGGGGCCGACGGGTACCTGCTGAAGGCGCTGGGCCGCGACGAACTCATCGCCGCAGTCGTCGACGCGGCCGCAGGACGGAGCGTCCTGGCGCCCGTCGCTGTGGCGACCCTGATGGGTCGTCGGCCGGCGGAGGAGCTCACCGCGCGCGAGGTGGAGGTGCTGGCGGGTATCGCCGAAGGGGGGACCAACCGCACGGTCGCGAAGTCGCTCGTCATCAGCGAGGCGACGGTGAAGACCCACCTGCTGCACATCTACTCCAAGCTCGGGGTGCGCGACCGCGCGGCCGCAGTGCGTGTCGCCTACGAACGCGGCGTCCTCTGACTGTCCCGGTCGACGGCGCGAGCGACACCCCGCACGCATGCGGCGCCCGTACGCTGGATTCCATGCGACGACCCACACCCGAGAAGCCCGGCCCCGGTCAGGAATCCGTCTGGGACTACCCCCGTCCGCCGCGGCTGGAGACGTTCGCCGGATCGATCACCATCGAGCTCGGTGGGCACACCATCGCCTCCGCGACGCGCGGATGGCGGGTCCTGGAGACGAGTCACCCGCCCACCTACTACATCCCGGCCGACGCCTTCGTCGACGGCGCGCTGCGGCCGACGCAGGGCGCGTCGTGGTGTGAATGGAAGGGCGAGGCGGCGTACTTCGACCTGGTCACCCCCGACAAGGCCGCGCACCGAGCGGCATGGACATATCCCCGCCCGACACCGGGTTTCACCGATCTCGCCGGTGCGATCGCCGTCATGCCCGCTCTCGTCGACCGCGCCACCGTGGACGGCGAGACGGTCGTCCCCCAGCCGGGCAACTTCTACGGGGGCTGGGTCACCAGCAAGGTCGTCGGACCGTTCAAGGGGATCCCCGGGTCGATGGGCTGGTAGCCCTCAGCCGATCCGCGTGCTCAGCCGATCGCGGGTCGGCGGTCGGCCCAGGGCAGGGCCTCCTCGAGACGCGCCGAGAGCGCTAACAGCAGGCCCTCACCGCCCGGCGGCGCGATGAACTGCATCCCGATCGGCAGGCCGTCTGACGCGGTGTGCAGGGGCACGCTGACCGCCGGCCGACCGGTGACGTTGGCCAGCTGCGTGTACGGCACCCACGAGAGGTTGCGCAGGACACCGGCCTGCGCCGCGCCCGTCGCACCGATCACCGCACCGAGGTGCGCCCGGAGCGCGACACGAGCCCCGATTCTCTCCAGCGACGACGTCGCGTACTCGCCGAGACGGGGAGCCGTCCGGGCGAGTGTGGGGGTCAACAGCAGGTCGTGGTCGCGGTGGAAGGCGCTGAGGGCGCGCACGTGGTCGTGCCAGCGCATCAAGGCCTGCTCGTAGGCCACGCCGCTCACCGACCGTCCGAGGGCGGCGAGGACGAGCGTGTCGAGTTCGAAGTCGTCGTCCCTCGCCCCCGTGCGTCGGAGGTCGTCGACGGTGGCGGCGACATGGACGAACCACGGCACCAGGAAGTCCTGCGCCAACTGGTCCTCGTCGATCGCCGGGCGCGCCTCGACGACGACGTGTCCCATGTCCGTCAGGAGGTCGGCCGTCGCGTGGACTGCGGCGACCACCTCGGGGTCGGGTGAATCGTTGAGCGCCGAATGCGTCTGTACCCCGATGCGAAGACTGCCGGGATCGAGGGCGACGGCATCGACGAAGGATCGCGGGGGATCGGCGAAGACATACGGCGGTGCAGCGGGATCCGTGCCGCGGGCGACGTCGAGGAACAGGGCGCTGTCGCGGACCGATCGGGAGACGACACCACTGACGGCCCCGCCGTGGAAGAACTCCCCGTGCGACGGCCCCGTCGGGATGACCCCGCGACCCGGTTTGAGGCCGAACACCCCGCAGCACGCGGCCGGGATGCGGATGGAGCCGCCACCATCGTTGGCCCCGGCCACGGGGACGATTCCGGCCGCCACCGCCGCGGCCGATCCCCCCGACGATCCGCCGGGCGTCCGGGTGACATCCCACGGGTTGTGCGTGGGGCCGAACAGCTCCGGCTCGGTCGTCCCCTTCGCGCCGAACTCGGGCACGTTGGTCCGCCCGAACACGATCGCCCCGGCGGCTTCCCACCGCGCGACAATGGTGTCGGTCTCCGGTGCGACGACGTCCCTACACGACCGGGAGCCGGCGGTCTCGACGACGCCACGTTGCGCCTGGAACAAATCCTTCAGCAGGAACGGGACCCCGGCCAGCGGGCCGTCGACGGTGTCCCGGGCCCGCGTGCGCGCGCTGTCGTCGAGGCGGCGGGTGATCGCGCGGATCGCGGCGTCGACGGCGTCAGCACGGGAGATAGCGGCGTCGAGCAGCTCGGAGGCCGTCGTCTCACCGCGGCGGACGAGGTCGACCATGGCGGTCGCGTCGAGCGCCAGGTAACTGTCTCGGTCGATCACGGGATCAGGCGGTGGCGCCGCCGCCCTCCGCAGCCGCCGGGTCGCCGCTCCAGTCGATCTCGACGCGGTCGCCGCCCGCGTCCTGGGCGGCCTGCATGGCCACCTCCGCACGGTGCAGCAGATCGTCGATGGCCGCCTGGACGCCCGACGCCGGGATGGGGGTGGCCGAGAAGGCCACACCGACACTGGCGCTGACGGGCACCGGGTCCTCGACGTCGAAGACGAGTTCACGGAAACGGTTCGCGAAGATCTCGACGCCCTCGTCGGTGACGCCGGCCAGCGCGGAGAACTCGGCGTCGCCGGTCCGGGCGACGAAGTCACCGCCGCGCACGCCCTGCGCCAGTCGGTGCGCGACGCGCTTGAGCACCTGCTCGCCGCGTTCACGACCGTCACCGACGGTGATGTCCTGGAACTGGTCGAGGTGGACGCGCACGACCACCAGTCGGCTCTTGCGGTTCAGCGCCGAGAGGCTGGTCGCCGCCGCCGAGTAGAGCCCGTGGCGTGTCAACACCTCGGTCAACGAGTCCTGCATCGGTTCCCCCGTCTGCGTCGGGAGGCGTCTCCCGACGATGGTGAAACCATGATGCAGGATCAGAGGCAGTACCAGGGCCGCGAACACGCCCTGGACCAGGAACGGCGACAACTCGGCGATGTCCTGACCGCCGTCGGCGATCCCCACGATCGTCACCAGGAACAGCACCACCGCCGCGGCCGTCATCTGGCCACCGAACGCCGGACGCTCGGAGAACACGGCGACGTACATCCCGACGAACGCCAGCGGCACCGTTGCCACGAGGCCGACACGGCCGTCCACCGCAGCGACGCCCGCCGCCAGCGCGGCGATGTCGGAGGCGGCGACGAAGGCGGTGCGGATCCGTGGCCCCGGCTCCGGTCGCGACAACCACACGACGGCGACTGCCACGGCCACCGCGGCGGCGAGGCCGACGAGCACGTAGCGGGCGGTCGAGTCCGGCCCGCCCGGCGCCCAGACCATCGCGATCCACGCAGCCGCGACGAACAGGCAGACCCAGGCGATCCCGCCGGCGAGTGAGCGTCTCAGGGGATGCCTCCAGTGGTTCGTCGTCGTCACGTCGGGCGGTGGTCCGCGCACCGCACGTGTGATTGTCCTACGAGTACGGCCGATCGTGTGCTCGGACCTCGAGATGAGTTACTCTCGGCCGAACTAGAACACGTTCTCGTTTTCGATCCGGAGGTTGGCCGTGACCGCAGAGGTGTCCGTGGACCGCATCACCGAGGCCGTCCACAACTACGTTGAGTACCTGGCCGCGGGTGACGCGGAGAAGGTCGTCGGACTCTTCGCCGACGGCGCGACGGTCGAGGACCCCATCGGCAGCGACATCCGGTCGACCAGGGAGTCGCTCCTCGAGTTCTACGGCGGGGTGTGCGCGATGAGCCCCTCGACAGAGCTGCGGTGGGCCAAGGTCGCGGGCGACACCGCCGTCTTCGAGTTCGTCCTGCACACCAGGGCCGGTGACAACACCTTCACCGTGACCCCCGTGGACATCATGCGGTTCGACGAGGACGGCCGCGTGGTCAGCATGCGTGCGGTCTGGGACCCCGAGAAGGACATCGCCGTCTCCTGACGCACGTGTGACGGCGCCCGACGGTGGGTACGGGCATCACCGATGTCCACCACACCCCAGTCCGGGCCGTCGTCGGACGACGTCCGCATCGTCGCCGACCCCGGGCCGCCCAGTGCCACCGTCGCGAGCATCCGCGACCGTCTCGCCCGCGAGCTGCAGGACGCGCTCGGCGTCGTGTCGGTGACCGTCGACAGCGAGCCGCTCACCCTCGATCCGGAGGGCGGCCTGATGGTGCCCGAGCTGATCGAACGGACCCACCGCGACTCGTCGGCGGCCGTCGTCGTCACCGAGTTCCCGCGGCTTCGCGGTCGTCGGGAACTCATGGTCGAGATCGACCACGACGCGGCCACCGCGCTGGTCTCGCTCCCGGCGCTCGGGATCGCGCCGCGTCGTCGGTTGGTGGCCGTCATCGTCGACGCGATCCGACGCCTGCGCGACGAGGAGGCGACCCCGCGGGTGCGCGGCGCGCGGTGGTACCCCGGCGACACCGACCACGCCGAGTACCTCGCCACCCGGTCCACCCTCGGACGCAGCCGGATCGTGCTCGGGATGGTGCGCGGCAACCGGCCGTGGCGACTCATCCCCACGTTGACCGGGGTCATGGCAGCCGCCGCGGCAACCGCCTCGTTCGGTGTCTTCTACTCGTCGATCTGGGCGATGGCGAACGCCCTGAGCCCGTGGCGACTCGCGGGGTTGTCGGTGCTGTCGATCGCCGTGATGACCGTGTGGCTCATCGTGAACAACAGGTTGTGGGAACGCCGGGGCGAGCTCCCCCGGTACCGGGCACGGCTGTACAACGCCGCCACCACGATGACGATCGTCCTGAACGCCGCCGTGCTCTATGCGGGGCTGCTCGTCGTGACCCTGTGTGCGGCCATGGCGGTCATCGACGAGGGGTACCTCGCCTCCCAGATCGGCGGCGACGCCGGACTGCGGGGATATCTGTGCCTGGCGTGGCTCGCCACGTCGATGGGCACCGTCGCCGGGGCGGTCGGGTCCAGCGCGGACAGCTACGACGACATCCTCGAGGCGACCTACGGGTACCGCGAGCGGGCGCGGCGACACCGGGAGCAGTCGGCGGGGGAGTGAACAGGCCCGGGGGCCCCCGGGGGAGTAGACAGGTCGCACGTGTCCGCGGGCAGGAGGATCGATGGCTGAGGTGACGATCAGGGCCGACGAACTGGCCGCACGGCTGGCGTCGCCGAACCCGCCGGTGGTGCTCGACGTCCGCTGGCGGCTGGGTGACGACCGCGGTCGCGACCGTCATCGGGAGGGCCACATCCCCGGTGCGGTCTACGTCGACCTCGACACCGAACTCGCGGGACCGCCCGATCCCGCGGCCGGGCGGCATCCGTTGCCTGACATCGCCTCCCTGCAGGCCGCCGCCCGTCGATGGGGCATCCGCGACGACAGCACCGTCGTCGCCTACGACGACAACGCCAACCAGGCCGCCGCGCGGGCGTGGTGGCTGCTCCGGTGGGCGGGACTGGACGACGTGCTTCTCCTCGACGGGGGTCTGCCCGCATGGCAGGAGGCGGGCCACGACATCCGCGCCGGCGACGAGGCCGCGTCCTCGGTCGGCACGGTGACGCTGGAGCCGGGGCATCTGCCGACCCTCGGGATCGACGAGGTGGGGGCGTTCCGCGGAACGCTGCTCGACGCCCGCGCCGGGGAGCGGTACCGCGGTGAGGCCGAGCCCGTGGACCCCCGCGCCGGTCACATCCCCGGCGCCATCAGTGCGCCGACCGCCGAGAACGTCGACGGCACAGGCCGATTCCTGTCGGCGTCGGACCTGCGCGCCCGTTTCGCGACGGTCGGCGTCGACCCGGCGACACCGACCGCCGTCTACTGCGGCTCCGGTGTCACCGCCGCGCACCAGATCGCCGCACTGGCGATCGCCGGCATCGACGCGACTCTCTACCCGGGGTCGTGGTCACAGTGGTCGTCGGATCCCGACAGGCCCGCTTCGACAGGACCCGACCCGCGCTGACGGGTTCTCAGGCCGTCGGCCAGTCCGCTGTCTCCGCCGCCGCACGGTGCGTCTGTCGGAGGAAGGCGAGCAGTGTCGCGTCGGGGTCGGCGGATTGTCGGACGAGGTGGTACGGCAGTACCCATTCGCCGAGCGCGCCATCCCAGAATGCCGGTGCCTCGACGGCCGGATGGGTGTCGTACCCCTCCGGATGGGGATACGCGTAGGAGTAGAAGACCCCCTCCTCGGCGCCGCCCGGCCAGAAGCCCGCGCTCGACACCTCGTCGCTGTAGGCCTCGTACATGACGTCGTCGGGGCAGTTCGGGATCCCACCGGGGTGCAGTGGTGCCGGGCGCCCGGAGAAACGGGTGACCGCGAGATCGAATGCGCCCCAGAAGAAGTGCACGGGGCTCGACTTCCCCCGGAACTCGCCGCGGAAGCGGGAGAACACCCGGTGCGCGTCGACGAGCAGACGCCAGAACGCCGCGACGGCCTCGGCGTCGTAGGGGCGCTCGGCGGTGTCGTCGGCGAACGGCGTGACCTCCGGCAGCTCGACAGGCGAGCCGAAGAGGTCCACCGCGATGCCGAGTTCGCCCAGGTGACCCAGGTACTCACCGTAGAAGTCGGCGACCGATCGCGACCGCAGCGGCATGCGCCGGACGTCGCCGTCGGTGGTGAGGAACACCACCTCGTGGGTCAGGAAGTCGAACCGGATCTCGAGGGCCCTGTCACCCACCGGCATCAACGACGTCGTCAGACCGGTCGCGTCGACGTAGAGCGTGACCCCCCACCAGTGGTTCAGCGGCGGCGCCAGCGCCATCCGTGTCTTGCCGACGATCTGCGACCACAGATGCACGGCATCACGAGTCCCCACCCAGTCGTCGACGCGGAGGGAGGGCCAGGGCTCGACGGCCACCTCAGGACCGGAAGAACTCGAGCAGGTCCGCGTTGATGGTCGCGGCCTCGGTGGTCGGCATCCCGTGGGGGAAGCCGGGATAGGTCTTCAGCGTGCTGTTCGGCAGCAGCTCGGCCGATCGGACGCCGGTGTTCTCGTAGGGGACCACCTGATCGTCCTCGCCGTGCAAGACCAGGGTCGGGATCGTGATCGACCGGAGGTCCTCGGTGAAATCGGTCTGGGAGAACGCGACGACGCCGTCGTAGTGGGCCTTCGCCCCGCCGGTCATGCCCTGCCGGTACCAGTTGGCGATGACGCCCTCGGACGGCGTCGCGCCGTCCCGGTTGTAGCCGTAGAACGGTCCCTCCGCGAAGGTGCGGAAGAAGTCCGCGCGTCGGGTGGCGACCTGCACCTGGATGTCGTCGAAGACGCTCTTGTCGATCCCGTCCGGGTTGCTCTCGGTCTTCACCATGATCGGCGGCACCGAGCTGATCAGGACGGCCTTGGCGGCGCGATCGGAACCGTGGCGGGCGAGGTAGTGGGCGACCTCGCCGCCACCCGTCGAGTGGCCGACGTGGATCGCGTCGGTCAGGTCGAGGTGGTTCACGACGGCGGCGAGATCGTCGGCGTAGTGGTCCATGTCGTGCCCGGAGTCCACCTGCTCGGATCGGCCGTGTCCGCGACGGTCATGGGCGACAACGCGATAACCGTTGGCGAGGAAGAACATCATCTGCGCGTCCCAGTCGTCCGAGGACAACGGCCACCCGTGGCTGAAGACGACGGGCTGACCCGAGCCCCAGTCCTTGTAGAAGATCTCGACGCCGTCACCGGTGGTCACTGTCGGCATTCTCTGTCCCTTCGCTGGGTCCACGCGCTGTGTCCGTCACACCGTAGAACGGACAGCTCTGTCACGCCTGACGAATCAGGCACCGCCGGCCCTGTCGGCCACGGCGACGTACGACCGCTGGACGACCGAGTCCGGGATCGTGTGCGCGCGTGCGGTCTCGATGGCCTCGTGGTCCGATGCGGTCCATCGGGTCTGTGTCTGGGTGACGTACTGCGACCACGACGGGACCATGAAGTGTTCGAGCATCGCGTCCGCGTCGGACTCGCTGCGGAACAGGCCCCAGTGGTAGCCACCCGTGCGGCGTCGGGAACGGCCGACGGCCGCCATCGCCCGGACGAACTCCCGCTCGTCGCCGGGACGGATTCTCCAGGTGACGGTGACGAGCACCGGGCCGTCGTCGGGGTCGACGTCGAAGACGACCGTGGGCGCGGGCCATGCCGTCGACACCGCACGGTCGAGCGTTCCCGTCTCGGCCCGCAGCGGCAGGACGCGGACGCTCGCCGCGACGAGGACGAGGAGGCCGGCGGCCACGGCGAGCGTCGGGCCGAGGCCGATCGCGTTCGCGACCAGGCCCCACAGGAACGAGCCCACGGCCTGCGATCCCATGAACACCAGCAGGTAGACCGACATGGCCCGGGCGCGCACCCACGTCGCCACCGACAGCTGCACCGCTGCGTTGAGCACCGTCAGCGTGCCGATCCACGCGGTTCCCGCGAGGAGGAGGAGCGGCACCGCGGCCGCGAGCGGCAGACATCCTGCGGCGACGACGCCGGCCGCATACAGCAGCGCGGAGGCCGCGAGGATGGTGTTCGCGTCGAACCGCCGTCGCGCGCGCGGGATCACCACCACCCCGGCGACGGCACCCACACCGAGGACACCCAGGATCGCGCCGTACCCGGTCGCACCGAGGTGCAGATGTTCCGACGACGCGAGCGGGAGCAGCGCCCACAGCGTTGATGCCGGGAACGCGAAGATCGCCGACCGCAGCATGATCCGACGGACGATGGGCGCGGACCGGACGTAGCGCAGGCCCGAGACGATCGCCGAACCCGGCGACTCACGACCGACGGCACGGTCGGTGCGCGGACGGTGCCACAGGACGAGCGCGCCGATGACGGCGACGTAGGAGACCGCGTTGAGCGCGAACACGGCTGTCGGACCGGCGACCGCGACCACGACGCCGCCCAGCGCCGGACCCACCGCCCGGGCGGCGTTCACGGTGACGCTCCCGAGCGAGGAGGCGGCGGGGATCTGTTCCCGCGGGACGAGCTCGGGTTGTATCGCCTGCCATGCGGGTGACGTCAGGGCCGAACCACAGGCGAGCAGGAAGGTCATCGCCAGAAGCGAGACCGGGCTGAGGACCCCGACCCAGGCGATGGCCGCCAACGCCGCCGCACCGAGCACCGAGTAGACCGACGTCGCGATCAACAGCCGACGACGGTCGACGAGGTCGGCGAGAACCCCGGCGGGCAGCGACAGCAGAAGGGTGGGCGCGAGTCCCGCTGTCTGGACCAGCGCGATCATGGTCGGGCTCGCACCACGGTCCACGAGGAACCACTGCGCGCCCACCGTCTGCATCCACAAGCCGATGTTGGACACCAACTGGGCGATGAACAGGTTGCGATACACGGCATTTCGGAGGGGTGCCCAGGCCGACGTGCTGTCCACGGCTGAGAACTGTAATCGCGGCCGGCGTGTTTGGCCGAGGCCGACAGTGGGCATGCGTGAGGTGACCTCGACGAACGGAGAGAAGCATGGCCACGGGCAACACGACGGTGTGGGTACCTGTCGACGACATGGACCGCGCGGTGCGGTTCTACAGCGAAACGCTCGGTCTGTCGGTGAAGTCGACCGGATCGGACTGGTCCGAGATCGACGCGGGGACCATGACCATCGGTCTGAACGCCCGCGAGGGGACCTCGCGGAGCGGGGACGGTGGCGGCGCCGTCATCACCTTCCAACCCGACGGGACCATCGACGACGAGGTCTCGGCGTTGCGGGACAAGGGCGTCGACTTCCCCGGCGGCATCAGCGACCACGACTGGGGACGCATCGCCCCGTTCGCCGATCCCGACGGCAACGACCTGCAGATCTACTCCCCGCCGAGCTGACCGTCCCGCCGACCGGTCGCGGCCTCAGGCCCGGCCGGTCGGCTTCAGGACGACCTCGGTCGGATGGGCGTCCGCGGGTGTGGTGACCGCTGCGACGACGGCCGCGGCCACCGACTCCACCCGCAGGAAGCGGCTCGCGTCGTACTCCTCGCCCTCCATCGCGACGATGTCGCGCTGCATGTCCGTGTCGATCCGACCCGGGTAGATCGTCGTGACCCGCAGCAGCGGTTCCTCGTGTCGGAGTGCGTCGGCGAAGGCCCGCACCGCGAACTTGCTCGCCGCGTAGGCGCTCCACCCGGGCTTGGCATCCCGGCCCGCGCCGGAGTTGATGACGATCACGTGGCCACCCGCCTCCCGCAGCGCGGGCAGCAATTGACGCGTCAGTTCGGCGACAGCGATGAAGTTGACCTCCATCATCGCCCGGTACTCGTCGGGGTAGGTGTCCTCCACCGGACCGATGGACCCGACGCCCGCGTTGTGGACGAGCACGTCGAGGCCGGTGATCGCCTCGGTCGCCGCCTCCATCTCGTCGTGGTCGGTCAACTCGACCGGGAACGTCGACGCCCCGTCGAGCTCCGTTGCCAGCGCGTCCAACTCACCGCTGGGGCGTCCGCCGAGGAGCACGTCATGGGTGGGGGCGAGAGCGCGGGCGATGGCGGCACCGAGGCCGCGGGACGCGCCGGTGACGAGAGCGGTGGGCATGCCCGCGACAGTACCGACGCGTCACGGGCGTCAGCGTCGGGCGAGGTTGACCAGGAACTCGACGGTGCCGGTGTCCTGCACCTGCACGAATCCGAGGTTCGGGGCCTCGACGCCGTAGTCGGCCCATCGGACCGGGACGGACCCCTGCACGATCACCGAGTCACCGGACCGCGCCACCTTCAGCTCCGTGGTCACCGGTCGGCTGCGTCCCTTGATCTCCATCGTCCCGACCGTGCGCACCGTGGCGGGCGCGCCGCTCGCCGACACACCCGAGAGGTCGACCGGCTCGGTGACCCGGAAGGTGGCTGTCGGGGACTGTGCGGTGTTCATGATGTTCTCGCCGCGGAAACGGTTGTCGCGCGCGGACTCCGGGCTCCGGATCGACGCGACGTCGACCGTGATGGTGCCCTCGGAGAGTCGGTTGCCGGCGACCTGCACGGTGCCGGTCACCTGCTGGGTGCGGCCGTTGACGGTGATGTTCTCGCCCCGCAACACCTCGTCGACGCGATATCCGGCCTGGGTGCGTGCGTCCTCCGAGGTGGGGCCGGCGACCACGCCCCACGTGCCGTTGACGTCGACGGTGGCCGCACTCGTCTGCGACGGCAGCGCCAGTTCGGCATCGGCGTCACCGGCGATCCAGTTCTTGTAGACCCACGGCCCGGCGACGACCGCCACCACGGCGATCACGACGACGATCCCCGCCACCCACAACAGCTTCTTCCGCATCGACGTGCGCCTCCCGCATCCTGGTGAGGCACCGAGCGTACCGACGATGTCCGATTCGGGTCGGCGGGCGAGATCCCGGCGGGAACCCATCAGCCCGTGAAGCGCGACAGGATGCTGTTGACGGCCTGCGTGACGGTGACGCGGTCGAAGCTCTGGACGAAGTCGAAGGTGCGGTCGAGATCGGGTCCGTTGTCGTGCAGATCGCGGGCGGACAGCAGCGCGGCGTAGTGCGGTCCGAGGACGGCGACCGTCCACTCGTTGACGAGGTCGTCCTCGGGCTCGAGGGGCGCGTGCTGGACGTTGCCCTCGATGCGGTCCTCGAGGCCGACGCCGTAGACACCTGCGAACCCCGTCGCCTCGGACAGCAGATGCCACCGTTTCGAGGTCTCGGTGGTGAAGTGTCGCTTGTGTTGGAAGGTGCCGATGACGATCATCGAGTGCCCGACACCGGCAGCCTGGGCCTCCAGCGTCTTGCTCATCTCGATGAGGAGTTGTTTCGTGCCGCGCCGCGGGCGGACTCCCTGCGAGGCGATGGCGTACGGCGTCGGCAGGTCGGTGCGCGGCGTGTTCCAGACCGGTGTCTCTGGCAGCGGGACGACGGGCCCGTCGATCATGCCGAGGGGATCCGTGGACGCCGGGTAAAGCGCACCCACCCCGTACGACGCCCCGACGGTCAGCGCGGCCTCGCGCAGGTCCTCGGTGTCGACGCCCTCGGCGACGATCACCGCGTGGCTGCGTTCGACGTACGCCTGCAGCGCGTTCGCGAGATCGGCCATCTCCGGTTCGACCATGCGTGCCAACAGTTCCCGGGGCGTGATGATGATGTCCGGTTCGATCAGGGGGAGCATCGCGAGGGCGTTGTCCGCCGATCCCATGTCGTCGACACAGATGAGGCGCCCGAGTTCCCGGGCTTCGACGATGGTGGCCAGGCAGCGGTGGGGGTGGGCGATCACGTCGTCCGGTGACACGCACACGACGACCTTGCTGAGCGGGTGCAGGTCGGAGTCGGTGAAGGTCGAGGTGATGTCGAGGTCGATCGACACCAGCAGCGGCAGTGCATCGGCGACGTCGACCGCGGTGGCGACGCCGGGAGCGGCGGACGGGGTGGCCGACCGCACCGGCATCTGTTGGCTCATCAGGCTCGCGGCGCGGAGCAGGTCCTCGGTCTTGCGGATACGCGTGTGACCGGAACCCCGTAGTCGGAGTTCCGCGGCCGCGAGTGCCCCATCGGACAGTCGCCGAACCGGCGCGAACTGCATGACTCCCTCTCGATCACGCTGACGTACATGGCGCGCCGTGAGCGCGTTGTCGTGCCCGGTCGCCTCAGGCCACCGACTCGGCCGGGGCCTTGTCAGCGTGCTTGCGGACGAACAGTGACCGGTCCCACGGCTGTGTGGTCGGCGCCCCGTACTGCATCCGGCGGAGTTGATCGGCGAGGGCGGTCACGGTGTCGACCCGCAGGATCAGCATCATCTCGTGCGCCCACCGGTTCACCTCGTCCTCGGCGACGTCGAGGGCGCGGGCCGTCTCGGCCAGCGAATCGCCACTTGCCACGTGATCGGCGATCGACTTCATCTCGGTCATGTCCTCGACGGTAGGCAGTCGACCGCGTGATCCCCACCCACAGCGACAACAGCCGCCCGATCGTGTCGGAGTAACGATCGAATAACGAGAATTCGCCGTGTGCACATCGGCCTTCAGAGGCCCTGACGAGCGCCGATGGCGGCCGACGGTGAGAATGGCGGGCGTGGCGAACGTGGGCTTCACCTCCACGCAACTGGCGGCCCGTGCGGCGTACCTCTTGCGCGGCAACGACCTGGGCACCATGACGAGTGCTGCGCCCAAGCTGTACCCGCACATGTGGAGCTGGGACGCGGCGTTCGTCGCGGTCGGACTGGCCCCGTTGAGCGTCGAACGCGCTGTCATCGAGATGGACACGTTGCTCTCGGCGCAGTGGAGCAACGGGATGATCCCGCACATCGTGTTCGCGAACGGTCGCGACGGGTACTTCCCCGGCCCGGCGCGGTGGGAGACCGCCCGACTGGCCGCCCATGCTCCGACGTTCGTCGACACCTCGGGCATCACCCAGCCCCCCGTGCACGCGATCGCCGTGCAGCGCATCCTCGACCACTCCCGTCGGCGCGGTCGCACCACCCGTCAGGCCGCCGACGAGTTCATCGACCGCCGCTGGGGCAACCTGGTGCGCTGGCACCGGTGGCTCGCGCACGCGCGTGATCCCCAGGGCCGCGGTCGGATCACGCTGTTCCACGGCTGGGAGTCCGGCATGGACAACTCGCCCCGGTGGGATGCGGCGTACGCGAACGTCGTCGTCGGCGACGACCTGCCGCCGTACCGCCGGGCCGATCTCGACCACGTCGACGACTCGGCGATGCGCCCGAGCGACACCGAGTACGACCGGTATCTGTGGCTGGTCGAGCAGATGAAGCGGGCGCACTACGACGACGAGAAGCTCCCGGCCGTCATGGATTTCGCGGTGGAGGACGTGTTCGTCAGTGCGATCTTCGCGGTGGCGTGCGAGGTGCTGGCGACGATCGGTGAGGACTACGCCAAGCCGCGCTCCGACGTCCGCGATCTGCGCGCGTGGGCGGACCGCTTCCGCGCCGGCGTCGTCGCCGCGAGCTCCGAGCGCAACGGGATGGCGCGCGACTTCGATCTCCGTGCCGGGCGGTGGATCACCACCGAGACCATCGCGGCGTTCGCGCCACTGCTGTGCGGCGGGCTGCCGCGTGACCGCGAACGGACGCTGGTGCGGGTGTTCGACGGTCCGCGCTTCTGCGGGCACCCGGATCTGCGCTACGTCGTGCCGCCGTCGACGTCACCGATCTCCCCCGACTTCCGGCCCAAGGAGTACTGGCGAGGTCCGGTGTGGCCCGTGATGACGTGGTTGTTCTCGTGGGCGTTCGCCCGGCGTGGGTGGCCTGAGCGTGCGGTCCGCCTGCGTGACGAGGGGCTTCGTCAGGCGCAGGACGGGTCGTTCGCCGAGTACTACGAGCCCTTCACCGGCGAGCCACTCGGCAGCATGCAGCAGAGTTGGACCGCGGCGGCGGTGTTGGACTGGCTCGACTGACTCAGCGCGCGCCGGTCGAGACCGACGCGAGGGTCATGTCCACGACGACGCCGACGTACCTGTCGTCGTCCGCGGACTCCGTGCCGTGGTCGTGCGCGAACAACACATGACTGAGCACCGCGCCGGTGAGCATCTCCAGTAGCAGCGTGATGTCGGTGTCGGTGGGCAGTTCCCCCCGGGCCACCCCGCGCCGGACGATGTCGCGCGTCGTCGTGAAGCGGCTGCGGCTGATGGTGTGCGTCAGCGGCTCGAGGAGATCGGGGAAGGCTCGCGCGTCCACCGCCACCCGGATCGCGACCATGCCCGACCGGGATCGGTATGTGGACAGCAGCTGCCGGGCCAGCTCCATCAGGTCGCGGCGCAACGAACCCGTGTCGATCGAATGCGGCAGGGGCGTCGTCCGTTCCAACGCGCCCACGAGGAGAGCAATCTTCGTGGGCCACCGTCGGTAGATCGCCTCGCGGCCCACCCCTGCCGTTCGCGCCACCGCGTCGACGGTGAACCCGGCCCACCCGGTGCTCCAGTAGACCGCCTCGACCGCGCCGACCACACGGGACTCGATGTCGGGATCACGGGGTCGGCCGCGTCGGGGATTGGGGGTCGACGACACATCTCGATGATGGCAGCACTCTCGCTGCGCCGACCGTTGACTTTACGGACATGAGCTGTCTGTAATTGTCCGACATCGCGACGTCGAAGGGGACGATCCATGCGGCACCGAATCCGGCACCTCCTCGGCATCGTCGGCGCGGCCACGGCTCTCGCCACGATGGCGACGCTCACGACGGCCCCCGGTGCGTCTGCGAGTCCGGCCACCGTCCCCGCGCCGGCCGGTCCGTGGGGCTCGTTCTACGACCCGCCCGCCGTCCTGCCCGGCACCGCGCCCGGCGACGTGATCCGTCAGCAGCCGTTCGCCGTGCCGCTCTCGGTGCCCACCGGCGACGGCACCTTCCCGGGCTCGGCGCGGCGGATCATGTACCGCAGCCTCGACGAGCACGATCGCCCTGTCGCGGTGACCGGCACCTACTTTGAGCCCAGCTCTCCGTGGCGGGGCAGGGGGCCGCGCCCGCTGGTGTCCCTGGCGTCCGGGACCATCGGCGCGGGTCGACAGTGCGCCCCGTCCATCGCGCTGCAATCTCTCGTCCAGTACCGTCCGCCCATCGACGCGTCGATCGCCTACGAGCAGATCGCCGTCGACTACCTGCTGTCGCGCGGGATGGCCGTGGTGTTCACCGACTACCTGGGCCTCGGGACGCCCGGACCGCACCCGTACGCGAACAGGGTCGACTCCGCCCACGCCGTCATCGACGCCGCTCGAGCAGCCGTACGACTGCCGCGGACATCGCTGACGTCCGCCAGTCCCGTCGCGTTCTGGGGGTACTCCCAGGGCGGCCACGCCGTCGCGGCCGCCGCGGAGCTGCAACCGGCCTACGCCCCGGAGATGCGGCTTGTCGGGACGTATTCCGGCGCACCGCCGGTGCAGCTGGCCGACACCCTGGCCCGGGCCGAGGGCAGCACGCTGATCGGAGCGGTGGGGTACTTCCTCAACGGTGCCGTCCGGACGAACCCCGAGATCGAGCCGGTCCTGGAGCGGGTGTTGAACGCGAGCGGTCGGGCGATGATGCGTGACACCGCGAACCAGTGCGTCCTGCAGACGCTGGGTTACTCGTTCCAACGCTCGTCGCAGTGGACGAAGAGTGGTGGCTCGCTCGGCACGGCGGTGATGAACGACCCGGTCGGGCGCCGAGTCGTGGAGGAACAGACGGTCGGTCGGCTCACACCGACATCGCCGGTGCTGCTGTCGTCGAACGTCAACGACGACGCCGTCCCGACCCGCAACGTCCGGGTGTTGGCCTCGACGTGGTGCGGCCGGGGTGTCCCCGTCACGCTGGATCTGATCCCGTTCCCGCCGTTGCTGCCCGGCACAGCTGTCGGACACGCGCTACCGGAGATCACCAACGTGCCCGGAGCCGCCCGGTGGGTCGAGGACCGCTTCACCGGGGTGCCGGTACCGCGCTGTCGCTGAACCAGGCCACCGGCCTGCCCGGTAGGTCGGTCGGTCGAGGACACTCGGACGATGACCGACAGAGATCTCAGCTTCCGCATCGGGCACGACGAGTTGATCGTGCGTCAGCGGTGGGAGGCGGCGAGCATCGCCAACGACTTCCTCATCGCCGTGTGGTTCGTGATCGGCAGCATCCTGTTCTTCTGGGAGTCGACGACCTTCGCCGCGACCTGGTTCTTCCTCATCGGCAGCATCCAGTTCCTCGTTCGACCGGCCATCCGCCTCAGTCGGCGGTTCCACATCCAGCGGATTCGCGGCGGGTCGGCGCAGGCCGACGTCGGCGATGACTACTGAGCCCCGCGAGTAAAGGAACTTTTACTCTCACCCGTTCGTCAGCTGCTCATGGACCCTCTCCCGGCTGAGATGCTGCACGCGTGATCATCCTCGAGATCCTCTTCGGACTGCTGGTGGTCGTGGTCATCACCGCGTTCACGGGGTACTTCGTGGCGCAGGAGTTCGCGTACATGGCCGCCGACCGCTCGCGACTGGGCGCGGCGGCAGACGCCGGCGACGGTGCGGCGGCGCGCGCGCTGACCGTGACCCGCCGGACGTCGTTCATGCTGTCGGGCGCGCAGCTGGGCATCACCGTGACGGGACTGCTCGTCGGTTATGTCGCCGAGCCCCTGATCGGCCAGGGTGTCGGCGACCTCCTGGGCGGGATCGGCGTCGGCACCGCGGTCGGCGTCACCATCGGCACGATCGTCGCCGTCGTCGTGTCGACCGGCGTGCAGATGGTGTTCGGTGAGCTGTTCCCCAAGAACCTCGCGATCGCCCGGCCCGAACCTGTGGCGCGCCGCCTCGCCCGCTCGACGAATCTGTATCTGTCGCTGTTCGGGTGGCTGATCTGGCTGTTCGACCAGTCGTCGAACCTGCTGCTGAAGGCCCTGAAGATCGAACCGGTCCACGACGTCGAGCACTCGGCCACACCCCGCGACCTGATCCACATCGTCGCCGCCTCGCGGGCGACCGGTGAGATCGACGACGACACGTCGACCCTGCTCGACCGCATCCTCGACTTCCCCACGCGCACAGCGGACCACGCGATGGTTCCCCGGCCGCGGGTCGACGTCGTCCCGGCGGAACTGCCGGTGGCCGAGGTGCGTGCGCGGATGGCGACCGGACACACCCGGTACCCGGTCCTCGGAACGGACCACGACGACCTCCACGGAATCGTCTCCCTGCACGACCTCCTCGACCACTCGACGAGCGGTACCGCGTCGGACGCCGCCCGTCCCGCTGTCGCCGTACCGACGTCGCTGCCGCTGCCGGACGTGCTGCAGGAGATGGACACCCGACGCGTCCAGATGGTCGCCGTGATCGACGAGTACGGCGGATTCGCGGGCATCCTCACCCGCGAGGACATCGCCGAGGAACTCCTCGGCGACATCGCCGACGAGCACGACGCGGTGGTCGCCGCACTCCGGTCGTCGACAGAGTCGTCGTGGACGGTCCGGGGCGACCTCGCGGTCGACGAACTCGAACGACTGGTCGGCCACAGGTTGCCCGCGGGAGACCACGAGACCGTCGCCGGAGCGATTCTCTCGACGCTGCAACGGTTCCCCCGTGCGGACGAGACCGTGATCGTCGACCTGGAACCCGACCCCACCGAGGCCGCGCGGACCGACGACCACCCGCGGTACCGCCTCGCGCTCACCGTGCGCGAGGTGCGACGGAGGGTGCCAGCCGTCGTGGATGTCGACCTGCGTGAGGGATCGGAGGTCCTGCGATGAGCATCCCCTGGGTCATCGTCGCCGTCAGCGCCCTGCTCATCGCGGCCAGCGCGTTCTTCGTCGCGGTCGAGTTCGCACTCATCGCCGCGAAGACCCACCGACTGGCGGAGGAGGCAGCGACCAGCCGCTCGGCCCGCGCCGCGGTCCGGAGCGCGACCGACCTGTCGGTCCTCCTCGCCGGCGCCCAGCTGGGCATCACCGTGTGCACCCTCGCGCTCGGTGCGGTCACGAAACCTGCTGTGCACTATGCACTCACGCCGCTCATCGAGGGATGGGGCGCGCCCCTGTGGGTGGCCGACGTGGCGGGGTTCGTCCTCGCCCTGATCATCGTGACGTTCCTGCACCTCGTGGTCGGCGAGATGGCGCCCAAGTCGTGGGCCATCGCGCACCCCGAGAAGTCCGCGATCATGCTGGCGTTGCCGATGCGGGCGTTCCTCGTCGTCACCCGACCGTTGCTGCTGTCGCTCAACACGATCGCGAACTGGTTCCTTCGCCGCGCGGGTGTCGAACCGGTCGACGAGACGTCGTCGGGCCAGGACCCCGCGGCGCTCCGGCACCTCGTCGAACACTCCGGGACGACCGGCGCCCTCGACGAGGAGTACCGCGGGCGGCTGCTCAGCGCACTGGACCTGCAGCAGCTGACCGTCGCCGACGTGCTCGGGGAGCGGGACCGTGAACCGGCCCAGGTCGACATCGATGCCTCGGCGGCGCAGATCCGTTCTGCCGCGGCCGCATCCGGACACCTCCGACTGCTCGTGCGATCCGGAGGCGCCCCGGTGGGCATGGTGCATGCCCGCGACGCCGTCGCGGGTCCCGCCGATGCGACCGCAGGCGACCTGATGCGCCCGGTGGTGCGGGTGGCACCCCAGGAACGTCTCGAGGACCTGCTGCACACCATGCGGTCCGATCGGACTCATCTCGCAGTGGTCATCGACAACGAGACGACGCTCGGTGTGGTGACGGTGACCGACGTCGCCGACCGGATTCTCCGTGGCACGGAGCCGGCGGTGTCCTAGACCGTCGTGAATCCGCGGTACGGTCGGCTCGCCGATCGACGAGGAGGACACCGTGTACCGACCCACCGTTCGCGCCGCCACCGCCACGTGGCTGGCAGGGACCTCCGTCGCCCTCGTCGTGCAGGGCGTCTTCCCGGACAAGTTCGCCGACACCACCGCATGGGGACGCAACGCCGGTTGGCAACGGGAGATCGCCATCTGGAACCTCGGCACGCTCGTCGCCGGTGGTGCGATCGTCGCCGGCGACCAGGACCCGGTGCGCGCGCAGTTGCGGGGGCTCGCGGTGTTGTCGACGCTCTTCGGCGTGAATCACGCGGTGGCGGCAGCGCAGTCGGGCGGCAAGCCCGGGAACATCGCTTGGGCGGTGATCAACGGGGGCGGATTGGTCTCCGCGCTGGCCGCGCTGGCCGGTGACCGTCCCGCACACCGCGGCTGATCCTCAGACGCCGATCGACCCGTCCTTCTTCCAGATCGCCACGACCGAGGGACGCGGTTGACTCGACCCGCCGTCGGGCCAGTTCGACACCGGATTCGCGACGGTCGCGTCGTCGGTCTCGCCGGGGTGCTGGACGCACACGAGGACTCTTTCGGATCCGATGATCGGGCCACACGTCTCGGCGCCCTTCGGGACCGTCAGGAACTGCTTCGTCTCACCGCGGTTCGGTCCGTCGAGGGCCACGGCGAACAACCCGTCGTTGCTTTTCAACGCGTTGCCGTCGGTCGAGATCCACAGGTTGCCGTGCGGGTCGAACGCGACGTTGTCGGGGCACGAGATGGGACTGACCTTCGTCTTGTCGAATCCGCCGTAGTAGGTGTCGGCGGCCGCCGGGTCGCCGCAGACCAGCAGCAGTTCCCAGGTGAACTCGGTCCCGGCGTGGTCGTCGGTGATCTCGAGGATTTGCCCGTTCTTGTTCTCGTTGCGCGGATTGGGCTCGTCGGCAGCGGCTTTCCCGTCGGTCCCGCGCTTGCTGTTGTTCGTGAGGGCGCAGTAGACCTTGCCGGTCGTCGGGTGCGGCTCGATGTCCTCGGGGCGGTCCATTTTCGTGGCGCCGGCCTTGTCCGCCGCGATGCGGGTGAACACCGCGACCTCGGCGGCTGACATCCCGTCGATCCGCGATGTGGCCTTCCCCGACTCATCGACGGTCAGCAGGGGCACCCAGCGGCCGCCGCCGGCGAACTTCCCGTCGGTGGGCAGTCGCCCGGATCCGTCGACCTGCTGGGGGCTGTCGCCGGTCAGCACGGCGACGTACAGCGTTCCCTCGTCGAGGATGCGCAGGTTGCTCCGCATCGCCGACGATCCCGTGCCCGGTCGCACTTTCCGCGACGAGACGAACTTGTAGATGTACTCGAAGCGCTCGTCGTCACCGGAGTAGGCGACGACGGTCCCGTCGTCGGTGACGTGGATGGTGGCCGACTCGTGCTTGGTGCGACCTAGAGCCGAGTGCTTGATCGGCGTCGACGACGGGTCGTGGGGATCGACCTCGACGATGTACCCGAAGCGGTTGGCCTCGTTGGGGTTCCGCGCGAGGTCGAAGCGCTCCTCGAACCGACCCCACTGGTGGTAGTCGGCATCGTCGTCGAAGCTGTACCGGTCGAGGCGCTCCTTCGCCGTCGGGTCGGTGACCGACGACGCCCCGCTGAAGTAGTTGGGGAAGTTCTCCTCACCGGAGAGCATGGTGCCCCACGGCGTGATCCCGCCCGAACAGTTCCCGATGGTGCCGAGGATCCGGGTACCCGCGGGATCCGCCGACGTGCGCACGAACTCGCTCCCCGCCGCGGGGCCGGTCAGCGTGAACGGTGTGGACGCGGTGATCCGTCGATTCCGTTCGTTCACAACCGGGGTCAGCTTCCCGGACCCGGATTCGGTGCGCACCTCCACGACGGTGATCCCGTGCGCGGCCATCGAGACCCGGGCCTGGTTCTCGGTGGGTTCCTTCGACCGGTAGTCGGGGAACATGAACTCCTCGGTCGTGTACTCCTGGTTGCAGACGAGGTGGAAGCGGTCGGCCTGCCCGTCGACGGGGATCAGTCCGGCGAAGTCGTTGTTGAAGCCGAACTGCTTCTCCTGGGCCTCGGGGGTCTGTGCGGCGAAGTCGAACTCGGGCGCCCCGGGGAGCACCGGGTCACCCCACCGGATCACCACCGACTGCTCGTACCCGTCCGGGACGACGACCGCGTCGCGGGTGTTCGGCGCGACCGCGGTGAAGTCCATCCCGGTCCCCGTCCCGGTGCCCGTGACAGGGGGTGTCTGTGGCGCGGACGAGGTCGACCCGCTGTCCCCGCATGCTGCGAGCACCGATGCTGCGCCGACCCCGATCGCCGCGGTCGCGGTACCCGTCAGCACCGACCTGCGCGAGACCATCGATCGGACGACGTCGCCGAAAAAGGCGTTGTCACTGGTGTTGCCCGGCTCCTGCCAGCAGGCCTCACCGCACTTGTACCTGCACGTGACGTGCGCGCGACTCGACGATCCCGCGCGAGTGCGATCCGAGGTGAACAACGGCAGGGCGATGCGGACCACGCAGTACTCCAGGGCTGGGGAGGGACGGTGACCCGCGAACGCTACGTGCGTGAGGTAAAGTCCCCTCCAGCGTGGAGTAAACGAATGGCAAAGCAGCTCGTCATCGTTGCGCCCGGGGACCCCGCGCGCCGCGTCTCACCGGTCAGCGGAGGGTGTACTCGTCGTCGGTGACGGGCTCAAGCCACTCGACCGCGTCGTTCTCGTCGTCGGATTCGTTGATCGCCAGGTGCACCATCAACCTGTCCGCGGTGGCTCCGTGCCAGTGGATCTCGTCGGCCTCGAACAGCACGCGGTCGCCCGGCCGGATGACCTCGATCGGTCCTCCACGACGCTGGCAGAGTCCTACCCCCTCGGTGACGAACACAGTCTGCGACAGAGCGTGCCGGTGCCAATGCGTCCGAGCGCCCGGCATGAAGTGCACCATGCTCGCCGACACGCGTGAGGGCGGTGGCGATGCGGCGGCGGCATCGACGTACACGTCGCCGGTGAACCAGTCCGACGGGCCCTTGGTCGTCGAGACGGCGCTGTCGCCGGTGCTGCTTCGGGTGATCTTCATCGTCGCTCCTCCTGATGTGTCATCGCTGTCACCGCTGCACGGTGACAGTGATCGGGCCCGGTGTCCGGGCGAGTTCTGTCAGATCGCCGTCCAGGCGTCCCAGGATCACGATGCCCTGGTGGTACGACTGATCGCCGTAGTAGAGGACGAGATCGTTGCCCGGTGCGTAATAGCCGAGGTCGCCCGAGTCTGGGTCCGCGCCGGACGGCTCGTCGGATGTCGTCAGCGGTCGGGGAAGCCGACCGGTCTTCTCCACGCCTCCGTGGTCGCTCATCTCGATGCTCAGGGGCAGCTGGGACAACAGATCCCGCACGGCAACGGTGTCACGCAGGGTTGCGGAAAGTCGCACCCCGCCGGCGGTGATGACCAGTCGCTCGGCGGCGACGGTCGGTGGCACCGCCGAACTCGAACCCATCGCCCTCGATGCTCGGGCGACCGTTTCCCCTTCCCCGGGGCGGACCGGATTGTCGGGCGCGGCGCATCCACCCATCATCGTCCCGACCGCGACCAGGACACCTCCTCGCCGCAGCGCCGTCGCGAGTCTCATCGGGCCACGTACCCACCGTCGACGGGCAGCGCGACGCCGGTGACGTAACTCGCGGCAGAACTGCACAGCCAGAGCACCGCTGCCGCGATCTCGTCGGGGCGGCCGAGTCTGTCCATCGGGATGGCTGCTGTCATCGCGCCGTCCTCCAGCGCGCCCTTCTCGAGCATGTCGGCGACCATCGGGGTGTCGATGGTGCCGGGGCACACCGCGTTGATCCTGACCCCACGCGGGGCGTATTCCAGTGCCGCACTGGAGGTCAGGCCGATGACGCCGTGTTTCGTCGCGTGGTACGAGGCCAGCCCGGGGTTACCGACGAGGCCACCGAGCGACGAGCAGTTCACGATCGCGCCGCCGCCCTGCGCGCGCATCTGCCGCAGCTCGTGTTTCATGCACGCCCACACGCCCCGGAGGTTCACAGATGCGACGCGGTCGAAGTTCTCGGCGGGCTCATCTGCCACGTCGATTCGGGGCACCTGTATGCCCGCGTTGTTGAAGGCCGCGTCGAGCCGCCCGTACTCGTCGACCGTGCTGCGCACCAACGCGGCAACCGATTCCTCGTCCGCGACGTCGCAGGTCACGGCGAGCACGGTGTGTCCGTCGGCGCGGAGGCTGTCGACAGCGTGGTCAAGGGCGTCGGCGTCACGGTCGGCCAACACGACCGCGGCCCCCTGGGTGGCGAAGGCGGCGGCCGCGGCAAACCCCACACCCTTCGCGGCGCCGGTGACCAGGGCGACCTGTCCGGTGTAGTCGTAACTGATCATGGGGTGACCAGCACCTTCAGCGAGGTGCGGTCGGCCATGTCGCGGTATCCGCCCGGGACACCATCGAGATCGGTGGTGGCGTCGAACACCTTCCCCGGTTCGATCGACCCGTCGAGGATCGGGGGCAACAACTCCTCCATGTAGGCCCGGCTGGGTGCTGGCCCGCCGGTCAGGGTGACGTTGCCGCCGAAGAGGCTGGCGAATCCGATCGGGGCGTCGTCGTACTGAGGGACACCGACCCGGCTGATGGTCCCGCCGACGCGCACGACGCCGAACGCCTGCTCATAGGCCGGCAGGTGACCGACCGCTTCGAGGACCACATTCGTACCGAACCCGCCCGTGAGGTCCCGTACGGCGGCGACGCCCTCGTCGCCGCGCGCCGACACCACGTCGGTGGCGCCGAATTCGCGACCCAGGTCAGTACGTGCCTGATGGCGTCCCATGAGGATGATCTGCTCGGCACCGAGGCGCTTCGCCGACAGGACTGCGAGCAGCCCGACCGCGCCGTCGCCGACAACGGTGACTGTTGAGCCCTGTCGAACACCCCCGCGGACGGCGGCGTGGTAGCCGGTGCCCAGGACATCGGAGATGGTGAGCAGCGACGGGATCAGGGCCGAGTCGGCCGCGACGGGGAGCGGGAACAAGGTGCCGTCGGCGAGGGGGACGCGGATGGCCTCGGCCTGACCGCCCTCGCCCGGGAGCCCGTCCCAGAACCCACCCTGCTCGCATGAGGTCTGCAGGCCTGCCCGGCAGAACTGACAGGTCCCGTCGGAGAACGCGAACGGCGCGACCACGAGGTCGCCCGTGCGCAGGGTCGTGACCTCCGCACCGATGTCCTCGACGATCCCGATGAACTCGTGCCCCATGTGCGCAGGTCCGTCATCCGGCGACATCGATCCGTAGGGATGGAGGTCGCTGCCGCAGACACAGGTCGCGGTGATGCGCACCAGCGCATCGGTCGGCTCGGTGATGGTGGAGTCACGAACCTGTTCGACGCGGACATCGCCGGCGCCGTACATCAGTGTTGCCTTCATGACGTTTCTTCCTTTTCGGTGGAGGAGTGGGCTGCTCTGTCGGGGCGGAATCAGACCGTTTGACCGCCGTCGACGACCATTGCGTGTCCGACGACGAACGTGGATTGATCCGACGACAGCCAGAGCACCGCCGCTGCGATCTCTTCAGGGGTTCCCAACCGTCCGATCGGTTCTTGGTCGATGACCTGTTGCCGGCCTTCTGGGGTGTCCCCGGAGAAGCGCTCGATCATCTCGGTGTCGATGATCCCGGGGCAGATGGCATTGATGCGGATGTTGCGGGCGGCGTAGTCCAGGGCGGCCGATCGGGTGAGGCCGACGACGCCGTGTTTGGCTGCCGCGTAGGCGGCTTGGCCCGCGAATCCCTTCACCCCGGCCCCCGATGAGGTGTTGACGATCGTGCCGCCGCCGTGTTCGAGCATCACAGCGAGCTGGTACTTCATGCAGAGGAACACCCCGGTCAGATCGACCTGAACGATGCGGTCCCAGTCGTCGACGGTGACGTCGGCAAGGTCGGCGTGGGGTTGTTCGACACCAGCGTTGTTGAACGCCATATCAATTCGCCCGAAGCGTTCGATTGCAGTGTTCACTGCTGACTCCACGTCATCAGCGTCGGTGACATCACACCTGACCGCGAGAACGTCCACCCCGGTGGCGGCGACGATGTCGGCGGCTGCCTCGTCGAGCGCGGTCTGGTCGAGATCGACGATCACCACCGCCGCCCCCGCATCCGCGAAAGCCCTGGCCGTGGCCAGCCCGATCCCGCCAGTTGCGCCCGTGATGAATGCGACCTTCGTCGTGAAATCAATTGCCGGCACGGCCGCCTTGCCTCCTCATCGTGTCCAGCGGCCGGTCGGACCGCTGTGATGTCTACACAACGGCAGATCGAGAACCCCGGGAAGTCACTGTCGATGGGTGTACTCGCAGGGCACCCCTCGCGGGCCGAGGTCGCCGTATGGTCGGAGAACATGGACACCCGCGCGGAGATCAAGGACTTCCTCACCACCCGCCGCGGCCGACTCCGTCCTGAACAGGTCGGACTGCCTGCTGGGTCGGACCGGCGGGTCCCCGGCCTGCGACGCAGCGAGGTCGCGACCCTGGCGGGCCTCAGCGTCGAGTACTACTCCCGGATCGAACGCGGCGACCTCGCCGGGGTGTCCGACTCGGTGCTGTCTGCGCTCGCCCGCACCCTCGAACTCGACGACGCAGAACACGACCACCTTCTCGATCTCGCCCATGCCGCGACCCCGTCGACCCGCGCTCGACCGTCGACGCCGTCGCGACCGACGGCGGTGCGACCCCCACTGCAGGCGATGCTCGACGCGATCACCGGCGCCGCGGCCTTCGTCTGCACCGCGTCGCAGGACATGATCGCCACCAATCATCTGGCGCGTGCGCTGTACTCGGACATGTACATCGCCACCGAGCGTCCGGTGAACCACTCCCGCTTCATCTTTCTCGATCCGCGGTCGCACACCACCTACCCCAACTGGCAACGAGCCGCCGACACCAACGTCGCCATCCTGCGCACCGAGTCCGGGCGCTTCCCCCGCGATCGCGCCCTGGCTCAGGTGATCGGCGAACTGTCCATGCGGTCCGACGAATTCCGCTCTCGATGGTCGGCCCATCAGGTCAGGCGACACGTGTCCGGCGTGAAGACGTTCCACCACAGCGCCGTCGGCGACATCGAACTCGGCTACGAGGTCATGCCTCTGCCCGGTGACATCGGGCTGACCCTCACCGTCTACACCCCGGCGCCCGATTCGGCAGCCGAGGAATCGATGCGACTGCTCGGGAGTTGGCTGGCCCGCGATCATCAGACCCCGAGATCCACTCACAGCACCTGACGTGCTCGACCCGACGCGACCTCGCTGTCGGACGATGCTGCGACGGAACGGTGTTCGACTCCCTCGACGTGACGGTGCCGTCGCCGCTGTGGCGGTCTCGGGTGATGGTCAATCCGTCGACGGACAGGCCGACGGCTCCCGCTCGCAGTACGGGGTGGTCCCGGGGAAGCGTCCGCGGTTGCGGGCGACCCAGCCGTAGGCGGCCTCGGACAGCGGTCCCGCGCCGGGGATCCGGTACGCCCACCGAGGTGCCGGCAGTCCGGTCGCGACGGCCGCGGCGACAGCAGCTGCCTCGGCCGCCGAGCACACGCGACCGTCGTCGCCCAGCCACCAGATGGATGCCATCAACTCGTCCTGGGAGAGCTGCCGCCCCAGAGCCGCCGACAACCGCTCGACCGTGTCGGCGGCCTGGAGTGGTTCCAATCGGACGTCACCGGTCCGGTTCATGCGCTCCAACAGGTCTCGCGACCGGGTGCACATGCCGCAGTGTCCGTCGAAGAACAGCACGCCGGGCCCCGAGGGCGGGGCGGTCACCCGCTGATCGAGTCGCGCCAGCGGCAGAGCTCGGCCACGCCGGTGAGGTCGTAGTCGGGGCCGGTCACACCGACGGTGAAGAACGTGACGCCCTCGGCATGGAGCTGTTCGGCGCGGGAGACGAGGTCCTTCAGCGCGTCGCCCGAGGCCGCGTCGGCCGGGTTGAACTCCACGCCGGCCGAGTGCTCGATCTCGCCGGGGTCGCGGCCGACGTCGGCGCAGTGCGACTCGAGCACCGAGGACTTGTGGCGGTAGCTGTCGGGGTCGACGAAGTAGTGCCAGGTGTCGGCGTACTCGGCGACGTAGCGCAACGTCTTCTTCTCGCCACCGCCACCGATGAGCACGGGGATCTTGCGGGTGGGCGCGGGGTTCAGCTTGCCCCAGCGGTCCACGATCCGCGGCAGGGCGCGTCCCAGATCGGTGAGACGTGAACCGGCCGTGCCGAACTCGTAGCCGTACTCGTCGTAGTCCTTCTCGAACCATCCCGACCCGATGCCCAGGATGAGTCGGCCGCCGGAGATGTGGTCGACGGTGCGCGCCATGTCGGCGAGGAGTTCGGGGTTGCGGTAGCTGTTGCAGGTGACCAGCGCGCCGATCTCGATGCGTGACGTCTGCTCGGCCCAGGCGGCCAGCATGGTCCAGCACTCGAAGTGGGCGCCGTCGGGATCGCCGTAGAGCGGATAGAAGTGGTCCCAGTTGAACGCCACGTCGACACCGATGTCCTCGGCGCGGCGGACCGCGTCTCGGATCATCCCGTACTCGGGGGCGTGCTGCGGCTGGATCTGGACTCCGATGCGAACGTCTTTCGCCATGGGAACAGTCAACCCGAGCCCGGCGATCTTGGCCACAAGTTCGCGCGATCGCTGTCGGTGCCGACTGGGACGATGGAGCGCGTGGGCAGTGGGGTGACATCGGAGGGCGCCGGGATGAGGGCGACGGCCTCGATCCTGCACGCCGATCTCGACTCCTTCTACGCCTCCGTCGAGCAGCGCGACGACCCGTCGCTGCGGGGGCGTCCGGTGATCGTCGGTGGCGGGGTGGTGCTCGCGGCCAGCTACGAGGCGAAGGCGTTCGGGATCTACACGCCGATGGGCGGCAGCGCCGCGCGCCGGCTGTGCCCCGACGTGGTGGTGGTCCCGCCCCGGTTCGCCGCCTACACCCAGGCCAGCCGCGACGTCTTCGCGATCTTCGCCGACACCACACCCCTGGTCGAGGGCATCTCCGTCGACGAGGCCTTCCTCGACGTCAGCGGGCTCCGCCGGATCCGCGGGTCCCCGATGGACATCGGTCGAGACCTGCGGGCCCGCGTCGCGCGTGAGGTCGGTCTGCCCATCACCGTGGGGATCGCACGGACCAAGTTCCTCGCCAAGGTGGCGAGTGCGGTGGCCAAACCCGACGGGCTGATCGAGGTCCCGCCGCACGGTGAGATCACGTTCCTGCACCCACTGCCCATCGAGCGACTCTGGGGCGTCGGGAAGGTGACCGCGGCGAAGCTGCATGCGCACGGCATCACGACGGTCGGCGACATCGCCGACGCCGGCGAGAAGGCGCTCGCATCGATGGTCGGGCGGGGCGCCGCCGCACACCTGCACGCGCTGTCGCTCGCACAGGATCCCCGGCGGGTGACGACCGGGGTGCGCCATCGCTCGATCGGCGCCCAGCGGGCGATGGGGCGTGGTCCACACGCATTCGCCGACCTCGACGCGACCGTCATGGCCATCGCCGACAAACTGGGCCGCAGACTCCGCCGGGCCGACCGTGTCTGCCGCACCGTCGTCCTCCGGCTGCGATTCGACGACTTCACCCGGGCGTCGCGGTCGCACACCCTCGTCGACGCCACCGACTCCACGGAGCTGATCCTCGCAGCTGCCCGACGACTCCTCGCCGACGCGGGACCGCTCATCGCCGAGCGGGGGTGCACGCTCGTGGGGGTGGCGCTCACCAACCTCGCCGACGCCGATCCCTACCAACTGTCGCTGCCGTTCCGCGAGCAGGAGAAGGGGTCGTCGGCACAGGTCAGCGGTGGCCGCATCGCGATGGACACCGGCGCTCTCGACGCCACACTCGACGATCTCCGATCCCGCTTCGGGTCGTCGTCGGTGACCCGGGGGACCCTCGTCGGACGCGCCGACCACGACGAGACGCCGCTGCTGCCCGATTGACGCACGCACGACGGGGACGGTCGGCAGATGGACATTGCCCGACCCGTCTGTCCAACAGGTGTGGTGTGGCTTACAGTCAGCGCTGTGAAGTCATTTCGTGGGGTCATGACCGTCATCGCCACCGCCGCCGTCACGGCGGCCACCGTCGTCGCCATCGGTGCGCCCGCAGCGCAGGCCGCACCGGGCGACGCGTTCTACACGCCGCCGGGGCAACTGCCGTCCGGCAACGGTGCGATCGTGAAGACGCGGCCCACGCCGATCTTCCTGCAGATCCCGGGCGACCCCCGCCCGTTCCCGGGGGCCGCCAAGACGGTCATGTACACCTCGCGCCTGCAGGACGGCTCGCCCACCGCGGTCACCGGCACCTACATCGAGCCGTTCGCGCCGTGGCGCGGTCGCGGCCCGCGACCGACCGTCGTCATGGCGCCCGGGACCATCGGCCAGGGCGACGACTGCGCCCCGTCGAAGCTCGTCGCGTTCCCTGCGTCCCTCGACACGAAGAACCTCGCGCTCGGCTCGAACTACGAGAGCCTGTTCGCGAACCTCCTCCTGTACCAGGGCTACCGGGTCCTCATGACCGACTACATCGGGATGGGCACGCCGGGGGTCCACACCTACGTCAACCGCATCGAGGAGGGTCACGCCGTCCTCGACGGTGCCCGCGCTGCGCTCAACCTGGGCAAGCTGCCCGCCGGATCGCCGATCGGGTTCTGGGGCTACTCGCAGGGTGGTGGCGCGACCGCGTCGGCAGCCGAGATGGCCTCGACGTACGCACCGGAGCTGAACATCAAGGGCACCTACGCAGGTGCGCCCCCGGCGGATCTCGAGGTCGTCCTCAAGGCCGTCGACGGCTCGTCCATCGCGGGTGTCATCGGCTACACGGTCAACGGACTCGTCGCGCGCTACCCGGAGCTCGGTCCGCTGATCCAGCGGGAGGCGAGCCCCGCGGGCAAGGCCGCGCTCAAGCAGCTCGCCACCTCGTGCATCGGGGACACCGTCTTCCGCTACGGGTTCCAGCGCACGAACGGCTGGACCACGTCGGGCCAGTCGCTGTACCAGATCTCGCAGAAGTACCCGCAGATCCAGAAGGCGTTGGCCGAGCAGCTGATCGGGAAGATGAAGCCGAATGCGCCGGTCCTGGTGGACACGGGCATCAACGACGACATCATCCCCAACAGCCAGGTGATGGCCATGGTGCGCAGCTGGCGGTCGCAGGGCGCGAACGTGCGTGTCGTGACCGACGGCACCCCGCCGATCTTCCCGAAGCTGGCGGCGAACCACGTGTTCCCGTACCTGTTCGGCACGCTGCCGGCGTCGCAGTTCCTCTACGACCGGTTCAACTCGGCGAACTGACCGACGGTCGCCCGGTCCGGTCGCGCAACGCCGCGATCGGACCGGCGTACATCGTCGACTTGATCGCCGCCACGGTCGCGGGGTTCTTTCCGAGGAGCGGTGTGACACGCGCGATGGCCGCATCGAGGAGAGTGTCGAGAGGCTCGGTTGCGTCGACCAACCCGGCGTCGACCGCCTCGGTCGCCGAGTACCGGCGTCCGGTGGTCATCGCATCGACAGCTGTGGTCGGCACGGTCTTCGACTGGATCAACGCCGCCATCCCCGGTGTGAAGGGGATGTCGATGTCGACCTCGGGGAAGCAGTAGTAGCCGCGGTCGCTGCGCATGATGCGGAAGTCGTGCGCGATCGCGGCCATCGCACCCGCGCCGAAGGCGTGTCCGTTGACGGCGGCGACGGTCGGCATGGGGAAGGTCAGCAGACGCTCGAACAGGTGATGGACCCGCCCGACGTACCACTCGAGCTGGTCGCCGTGGCCCATCAGCCAGTCGAGGTCGAGACCGTTGGACCAGAACTTCCCGGTGCCGACGGTCACCAGCGCCCCGGCCTGGTCCCGAGCGCTGTCGAGATGGGTGTCGAGCAGGTCGAGAGCCTCGGGTGAGAAGCGGTTCTCGTCGTCGCCGAGGGTGATGACGGCGACCGAGTCGCGCATGTCCAGGGTGGGTGTCATATGGCGAACATAAGCTCTAGAACAATTATTCGTCAACTGTCTGCGATGATGCCGTCATGTCCCGGACCGTCTTCGCCGTCGACGACCTGCTCGACGCAGCCCGATCCTGCGTCCTCGCCGAGGGTGTCCGGAAGACGACGGTGGCCGCTGTCGCCCGGCGGTCGGGGGCGCCGGTCGGGTCGATCTACCACCGCTTCGCGGGGATCGACGACGTGTTGGCCGGAGCGTGGATCCGAGCGGTGTCGCGGTCGCAGGCGGGTGTCGGGGAGGTCGACACGAGTGACCTGGCCCGGGCGGACGTGGCTGCGGCGCTCGCCGTCGCGTCGTTCGACTTCTGTCTGCGACATCCCGACGACGTCCGCCTCCTGGAGCGCCTGACGCGACGGGACGTGCTGGGCCTCAAGCTGTCCCCGGCCACCCTCGATCAGGTCCGCGAAGTCGACGAACGCAGCATGGCGCTGATGGGCGCCGCCGCGCGCCGTCTCGGGGACGACGGTCTGTCCACCACCGCACTGGTCGTGATCGAACTCCCTCAGACGTTCGCGCGCAGCGCGCTTGCAGCGGCGGACACCGTGGAGTTGGACGCGCGTCGTCGGCAACTCGACGCGGCGGTCCGAGCAGTGATCGCGACGGTCACATCCGCGCGAAGCGGGCCATGACGAAGGCGTAGACCCCGTAGGTGGCCAGTCCGACCGCGGCGATCAGCAACACCGACGGGCCGGCGGGCGCGCTGCCGAGTGTCTTGACCGCTCCGTCGAGCCCGGTGGCCTTGGACGGGTCCGACCGCAGTGCGGCGACGACCAGGAGGACGCCGGCCAGGGCGAGGACGAGTCCCTTCGCGGTGTACCCGACCAGGCCGGTCACCCGGACGACCGCGACGTCCGTGATCGTCAGATCGTCGAGGAACGCGCGCGTGACGCCCTTGTGGACGTGATAGGCCCCGACACAGACGACGATGACCCCGACGGCGATCAGGGCGCACACGCCGAGGGTGGAGTCCATCAGGCGCGCGCTCATCCCGGCGTTCTCGCTCCCGCTCGAGGAATGGTCCCCGAACGCGAATCGGGCTGCGGTCCACGCGAATGCGAGGTAGATGACGGCCAGGCTCAGTGCCTTGCCGCGGTCCAGCAGGGCCGACGGGCCGTCGTCGTCGGGATCGTCGGGCTCGGTGGCGTGCACCCCGATCGCCGCCTCGGCCAGCCGCCACAGCGCCATCGCGACGAACGCGACGGCACCGGCGTAGAGCGCGGTGGTGCCGCCGGTCGTCCCGCCGACGGTGGCCAGCGCGCCCGACTGGTCGGCGTTGCCACCGGCCCCGACCGCGATCCGCACGATCACGTACGCGATCAACACGTGGACGATCCCGCTCACGACGTGGCCGGCGCGCGCGGCCGCCTCGAACCAGGAGCTGTCGGTGGCGTGGTCGACGGCGGCGGTGAACGGGTTGCGTGAGGAGGGTCGATCCGCGTTGCCCGCCATCACCTCACCCGCCCTTCCCGACTCGGGCACGGTATCCCCGCACGGGTGCCGGACGGAAGGACCCTCGACACGACGACGGCCCGCCATCTCCGCAGAGATGACGGGCCGTGGTCGTGAGAGATCAGATCAGGCGTCGGCTCCGATCCCGATTCTGCTCGTCAGGAATCGGCTCCGATGATGAACTCCTCGAGCTGCGTGCGCGCGACGTCGTCGGCGAGCTGCTTCGGGGGGCTCTTCATGAGGTAGGCCGAGGCCGGGATGACCGGTCCGCCGATGCCACGGTCGAGCGCGATCTTCGCGGCGCGCACGGCGTCGATGATGATGCCCGCGGAGTTGGGGGAGTCCCAGACCTCGAGCTTGTACTCGAGGTTCAGGGGCACGTCGCCGAAGGCGCGACCCTCGAGGCGGACGTAGGCCCACTTGCGGTCGTCGAGCCACGCGACGTGGTCCGAGGGCCCGATGTGGACGTTCTTGTCCTCGATCTTGCCGGCCAGCGAACCGTGCAGGTTCGAGGTGACGGCCTGGGTCTTCGAGACCTTCTTGGACTCCAGACGCTCACGCTCGAGCATGTTCTTGAAGTCCATGTTGCCGCCGACGTTGAGCTGGTAGGTGCGGTCCAGCGCGACGCCGCGGTCCTCGAACAGCTTCGCCATCACGCGGTGGGTGATGGTGGCACCGACCTGGCTCTTGATGTCGTCGCCGACGATCGGCACGCCCGCGGCGCGGAACTTCTCGGCCCACTCGGGGTCGGAGGCGATGAACACCGGCAGGGCGTTGACGAAGGCGACACCCGCGTCGATGCAGCACTGCGCGTAGAACTTGTCGGCCTGCTCGGACCCGACGGGGAGGTAGGAGACGAGGACGTCGACCTTGTTGTCCTTCAGCGCCTGGACGACATCGCCGCCCTCGCCGTCGGCCTCGGTGATGGTCTGGCGGTAGTACTTGCCCAGGCCGTCGAGGGTGTGGCCGCGCTGCACGGTCACACCGGTCGGCTCGACGTCGGCGAACTTGATCGTGTTGTTCTCCGACGCGAAGATCGCCTCGGAGAGGTCGAACCCGACCTTCTTGGCGTCCACGTCGAACGCGGCGACGAACTCGACGTCGCGGACGTGGTACTTGCCGAAGGTCACGTGCATGAGGCCCGGGACCGTGGCGGTCTCGTCGGCGTCCTTGTAGTACTGCACGCCTTGGACCAGGGATGAGGCGCAGTTACCCACACCCACAATGGCCACGCGGACTGAGTTTGTGTCACCCATGGTCGGGCTCTCCTTCATTCTGTTGCGAAACTGCAGTTGTGTCGGGTTCGAGGACCGGACCGTCGGGCTCGGCCGCGGATTCGGCTGCGATGAGCTCGTTGAGCCACCGCACCTCGCGTTCGCTGGATTCCAGGCTCAGCTGGTGGAGCTGACGGGTGTACCGGTCGACGGCGCGGGTCGAGCGACCCACCGCCTCCCGGAGCCCCTCGCGGCGCTCCTCCACCTGACGACGACGACCCTCGAGGATGCGCATGCGCGCAACCGCCGGTGTGCGGCTGAAGAACGCCAGGTGCACCCCGAAGCCGTCGTCGGTGTAGTTCTGCGGACCGGTGTCCGCCACCAACTCGGCGAACCGTTCCCGGCCTGCCGGCGTCAGCTTGTACACCCGTCGCGCCCGCCGCTTGAGCGTCCCCTGTGGTCCGGCGTCCTCGACGATGAGGCCGTCGGTCTGCATCCGACGCAGGGTCGGGTACAGCGAGCCGTAGGAGAAGGCGCGGAAGGCACCCAGCAACCCGGTGAGCCGCTTGCGCAACTCGTAGCCGTGCATCGGGGCCTCGAGGAGGAGACCGAGCACCGCCAACTCCAGCACTGGATGAACTCCTTCTGACGACCTGTCGAACGAACGTGTACAGCAGATGCTACACACACATGTATCGGGCCGATATAACCGGGACAGGAAACCGGACGTGAACCGGAGTTTGCCGCCCGGCGATCCGGGGACGTCGTCGCACCGGCCCCGGATGCAGGACCCGGCCCGAGGCGGGCCACGTACTCTTGTCTGCGTGCTGGTGCAGAGACAGACGGTGGACTACGCGCTCCAGCGTCGCTCGCTGCTGTCGGAGGTCGACGCCGGTCGGACAGCGGTCGGGGCGGTGTGTGACGCGGACCCGTACCTGCTGCGTGCCGCGGCGTTCCACGGCAGGCCGAGCGAGGTCATCTGCCCCATCTGCCGCAAGGAACAACTGACCCTGGTGTCGTGGGTGTTCGGCGATCGCCTGGGCACCGTGAACAACTCGGCCAGGTCGATCGAGGAGATCACGCGGCTCGCAGCCGACAGCGAGGAGTTCTCGGTGCACGTCGTCGAGGTGTGCCGCAGCTGTCGCTGGAACCATCTGGTGCAGTCGTTCGTCGCAGGAAGGGTCCCCCGGCCGCGGCAGCGACGGTCCCGCCGCGCCGCGGGCAGTGCAGACTGATCCGCGCAACGACGAGAGCGATGGAACGAGAACGGTGAGCAACGGAACTGGTGCGCGCGCGACGCAGGACACGAAGCGGTCGCGGCTGAATGTGGTGGCCTGGGTGGCCGGGGTGATCGGCTGCCTCGTGCCGCTCGGGGTCGTCGTCGTGGCGGTGGTCTTCCTCTTCACCTACCTCGGCGCCTCTGTGCCGGGTCCCGACGCGATCAAGCAGAACCAGGTGGCCACCATCCTGGACTCGCGCGGCGGGGAGATCGCCCGCATCGTCCCGCCCGAGGGCAACCGCACCGACGTCTCCATCGACAAGATCCCGAAGGCGATGCAGGACGCGGTGATCGCCGCCGAGGACCGCGAGTTTCGCACCAACGCCGGGTTCTCGATCTCCGGTCTCGCCCGAGCCGCGCTCGGTCAGGTGACCAACAACGCCGACGCCGGCGGCGGGTCTACCATCACCCAGCAGTACGTGAAGAACGCCCTCGTCGGCGACGAACGCAGCTACACCCGTAAGTTCAAGGAACTCGCGATCGCCACGAAGATGTCGAACGAGTGGACCAAAGACGACATCATGGCCGCCTACCTCAACACCATCTACTTCGGGCGTGGCGCCTACGGGGTGTCGGCGGCGGCGAAGGCCTACTTCAACAAGGACATCAGCCAGGTCTCCGTCCCGGAGGCCGCGGTGCTCGCGTCGTCCATCCGGTCGCCGTCCTACTACGACCCCGCGACGAACCCGGCTGCCGCCCAGGAGCGCTGGCGGTATGTGCTCGACGGCATGGTCACCATCGGCGCGCTGACGCCCCAGGACGAGGCGGCGCTGAAGTACCCGCGGGTGGTCGCGCCGCGCGACACCTCGGGCAACGTGACCTCCGGTCCGAACGGGCTCGTCAAGCAGCAGGTGCTCGCGGAGCTGAACTCGCTGAACATCTCCGAGCAGGACGTGCAGACCGAGGGCCTGAAGATCACCACCACGATCGACCCGCAGGTGCAGCGGTCCGTGGTGTCGGCCGCCAACGGCCAACTCGAGGGCGAGCCGAAGGACATCCGCGACGCGGTCGTGTCGATCGACCCCGGGACCGGCGCGGTGAAGGGCTACTTCGGCGGCAACAACGGGCAGGGCTTCGACTACGCCCAGGCCGGGTTGCAGACGGGGTCGTCGTTCAAGGTGTTCGCCCTCGTCGCGGCGCTCGAGCAGGGCATCCCGCTGTCCAAGGTGTACAGCTCCTCGTCGTTCACGGCCCCCGGTGGGAACACCGTCACGAACTCCGACGGTGAGAGCTGCGGCTCCTGCAATCTCGCGACGGCGCTGAAGCTCTCGTTGAACACCGTCTACTACCGCCTCATGCTCGACCTCGACGGGCAGGCGCAGGCTGTCGCCGACGCGGCCCACCAGGCCGGGATCGCCGAGAGCTTCGGCAACATCAAGCAGACGCTGGTCAACCTCGACAAGGACGGGAACCCGATCGAGGGTGGCGTCGAGGGCGGCGTGGTCCTCGGCCAGTACCGGTCCCGCGTGATCGACATGGCGTCGGCGTACGCCACGCTGGCCAACCGCGGCGTCTATCACGCGCCGCACTTCGTCCAGAAGGTCGAGACCGCGGACGGCACCGTGCTGTACCAGCGCAAGGCCGACGCCGGCGAACGTCGGTTCTCCGCGGCTGTCGCCGACAACGTGACGTCGGCGATGCAGCCCATCGCCGCCTACTCGCGCGGGCACGCGCTCGACGACGGCAGTCGGCCGTCGGCCGCGAAGACCGGTACCACCCAGCTCGGGGACACCGGCCAGAACAAGGACGCGTGGATGGTGGGGTACACCCCGCAGCTGTCCACGGCCGTGTGGGTCGGTACGGATGCCGGTGTGGCGCTGAAGAACTACACCGGGTCCATCGTCTACGGCTCGGGCCTGCCGTCGGACATCTGGCAGGCCGCGATGGACGGTGCGCTGGACGGGCAGCCGATCGAGGACTTCCCGGAGCCCGCCGCCATCGGCGGTGTCGCCGGTGTCCCGTACGAGGCGCCGCAGACCACCGACGCACCGACGCAGACCCGTCGGAGCCAGGAGACCACCGAGCCGGAGGCGCCCAGGACGACGTTCGCGCCGCCGTCGGCCACGCTCGCACCGGGCGTGACGATCCCGCTGCCCGGTCCGCCGACCGAGACGGTGGTGACCCCGACCCCGGAGCAGAACGATCCGTTCGCCAACGGCGGCTGAGGCTCCCGACGTGGCGGATGCGGTCGACTCGGATGCGGTCGAGTCGCCGACGCGGCTCGCGCCCGATCAGCGCACCGCCGACGACCGCGTCCTGCCCAGCCTCGCCGACCCCGTCGCCCGGGAGGGGTCGATCGCGATCGGCGGGCCTGTCGGTCTGCACGCGGTGGTGGGGCGGTCCCGCACCTTCACCCCGCTGCGCGTCCTGCTCCTGCTCACGCTCGTCGCGCTCGCGCTCGGGTGGTACGGGAAGGCGGCCTGTCTGCAGCAGGCGCCCAACCCGCAGACCGGTGTGCAACAACTCGACTGGAGCAACCACCGGCAGTACATCGCTCTCTGCTACTCCGACACCGTGCCGCTCTACACCGCCGAACGGCTCGACACCGGCGCGCTGCCCTACAAGGTGTCGTGGACGGAGAACAAGCCGGACGGGTCGCCGCAGGAGCGACGGATGGAGTACCCGGTCCTCACCGGCATGTACATGTACGGCGCGGCGCAGGTCGCGATGGGTTGGCAGTGGGCGCACGACCACTGGGGTGTCCCGTCGGCGCTGAGCGTGGTGCTGTTCTTCGTCGTGTCCGCGCTGGGTCTGGCGCTGTTCTGGCTGGTGACCATCTGGGCGACGGCGCTCACCGCGGGGGTACGCATCTGGTCGGCGGCGATCGCCGCGGTGTCGCCGCTGGTGATCGTGCACGCGTTCACCAACTTCGACACCATCGCGACCGCGTTCCTCGCGCTGGCGATGCTGGCGTGGGCTCGGCGGAACCCCTGGGCGGCAGGGTTGTTCATCGGGCTGGGTGCGGCGGCGAAGCTGTATCCGGCGCTCCTGCTCATCCCGTTGGCCGTGCTGTGCCTGCGTGCGGGCAAGGTCCGTGAGTTCTTCGTCACCGCGTCGGTCGCGGCGGCGACGTGGCTCGTCGTGAACCTGCCCGTGATGGCGCTGTTCCCGGCCGGCTGGTACGAGTTCTTCCGCTACAACTCCTCGCGTGGCACCGATCCCGACACGTGGTTCACGGTCGTCACCCGGGTGTCGGGGTACCGCTGGGGTGCCGATGTGAACGGCAGCTCGGCGCTGGTGAACGCACTGTTCGTCGGACTGTTCGTCGTCGTGTGCATCGCGGTCGCGGCGATCGGGCTCACCGCGCCGACGCGACCACGGGTGGCGCAGTTGATGTTCCTCATCCTCGCCGGCTTCCTGCTGGTGAACAAGGTGTGGAGCCCGCAGTACTCGCTGTGGTTGGTCCCGCTGGCCGTGCTCGCCATCCCGCGGTTCCGGTTGCTGATGGCGTGGATGGTGCTCGACGCCGCGGTGTGGATCCCGCGGATGGGGCTCTATCTGCCCGCGGACGTGAAATGGCTACCCGACCAGTGGTTCACGGCCGCCATCGTGTTGCGGTTCCTCGCCGTGCTGGGACTCTGCGCCGTGGTGATCTGGGAGATCTACCACCCCCGTGCCGATCTCGTCCGCGCCGGCGTCGACGGTCGTCGCTACGACGATCCGGCCGGCGGCGTGCTCGACGAGGCGCCGGACTCGGTGGTGTCCCGACGGCCGCGTCCCGCGGAGACCGCGACCGCTGTCGGATAGTCGCGCAGGGGGAGCGCGTCGTCGGCGCCGGGGCGTGCCCACCGGACGGGCGCCCGGACGAACGCGACGAGCAGGACGGCCAGGACCACCATGTGGGACCACACGCCGATGTTGACGCCGGTCATCACCCACCACTTCATCGGCTCCCCGGACGTGTAGATGCCGAACAGCCGGAAGATGGTGAGGTCCAGGGCCAGATCGCCGATGAGGTAGACGGCGATGAGCTGCCACCGCACCTGCAGCAGCACGAAGAACGGCAGGATCCACAGCGTGTACTGCGGGGAGTGGACCTTGTGGAAGAGCATGAACCCGGCGAGCATCGCGGCGCTCACCCCCACCCACGGGAACACGGCACCCGACCGCCACATCCGCACGCCCAGCGTGATCACCGCGACGAACGACACCAGGATCAGCAGCGGTGACGCGACACCCACGATCGAGTTGTAGGTGGGGGTCATGCCGTCGGTGAGATGTCGCAGCCCCCAGTACCAGATCGAGTTGGTGTCGACGTCGGACTTCCGTCTGCCCTGGAACGTCAGTGACGCCTTCCAGCCCGCGTACCCCAGGATCATGAACGGCAGCTCGATCACCGCGACCACGACGACGGCGGTGCCGACGACCCACGCCGCCCCGACCATGTCCAGGGCCCGACGCCCGGCCGCGGGGTCGACGCGTCGCAGACCGCGGGTGGCGACGTAGAGCGCGAGGGGGACGACGAACAGTCCCGGGTACAGCTTCAGACAGAAGCCGACCGCCAGGACCGCCGACGCCAGGGAGGCACTGACCCGCAACGGGATCCGGGGTCGGCCGGTCGTGGGTGAGATCGACTCCCCGTAGGCCATGATCGCCACCGCGCCGACCGCGGTCGCCACGACGGGCAACTCCCAGTTGTGGAAGGCGTAGAGGATCAGCGGGGGCGTGGCCGCCCACAGCAGCGCCCACCACCGGGTGAGCAGACCCAACATGACGGTGACGAGGATCCCGAACGGCGCCAACAGGATCGCCGAGTGGACGAAGAACTGGGTGTCGGTGTGGGCGCCGATCGCGCCGATGTACATGAGGACACCCGACAGCACGGGGTACTCGACAGCTCCGCCGAACAGGACCCCGTCCGGTCGGATGCCCCCGTGGATGAACGGGAAGACGTGGTTGTTGATGTCCCGGCCGATCCACAGGAACTGCAGATCCGAGTAACACGGCATCAGCAGCTCGTGCTTGCCGACGGGCCAGTGCGCGCTGCGGCCGGCGGCGTCGTACGGCGGGCCCCCGCAGTCGAGTTTGCCGAGGAAACCCAGCGTCATGAACGCGAGGGTGAACAGGATGAGGACGAGCAGCAGGACGGCGGTCTCACCGCGGAGGGCGTGTCGACGCAGCCGTCGACGATCGGCGACGGGCACGGCGGACATGGGCTACAGGTTAGGGGGAAGCTGCGGTGGACTGTGCAGACCCCGTGGCGGGGTGCCCGGTCCGATCGGTGCCGCCTCGGTCTCGAGCCATCCCACGCCGGTGCGACCGTCGTTGCGGGTGAAGGTCCCCCAGGCCCGGCGGAGCAGAGCGTCCCGGCCGCCCGGGCCGGGGCGGCGGGCCGACGCGTCGGCGACCGGGGTGAAGGTGAGCGTGAACGCGCCGGGCTCCACCGCGACGATCCACGGAGCGGTCTCGTCGTCGGGGTCGTCGTCGGGTCCGCTCAGCACCCGGGACACGTCGAGGAGGACCGGCGCGACGCCCGGCGACTGCACCTGACCCAGCGACACCGGCGCGAGACCGGGGACGCGTGCATCGATCCCGTTCATGTCGGTGCCGTCGTCGAAGTGCGCGGTGAACGCCGTCCACCGCATCTCCCACCAGTCGGTGCCCGCCCAGGCGTGTTCGCGGTAGCCGGGCGCGTCGAGGGTGATCGTCCGGTCCGCCCCCATCCCGGAGACGGTGATGGTGCCGGTCACCGCGCAGGGGATGAGCAGCAGAGGGGAGACGCCGTAGGCCGCCGGGGTCGCGGCCGTGTACCAGTGCAGGTCCGCGACGAGCCCGACCTCCGAGCCCGCCGCACTCGCCGTCCCCGACAGGCCCAGATGCACGTGCTGCAACGGCTCGACGACGTCGTGGTGCAACTCGACTGTGTCCGCGATCACCGTGAGCGTCGGATCGGGGTCGGGGGTGGAGGTCGAGAGGGTCACCGCGGGGAGGTCGGGGCCGGTGACGGCGAGGGTGAGGTAGGCGCCCTCGGTGATACCGGAGTGCCGTCCGAACCGGAACCACGCCCCCACGCCGGCGTCGACGTCGGCCACGGCGAGGGTCCACTCCTCGCTGCGGCCGTCGGTGACGGCGTCGGGGTGGGCGAACTCGTCGCCCGGATGGGCGGACCCGGCAGGCCGGGCGGATGCGGCCGAGGCCGGCGGACGACCGAGGTCGTCGAGGAACGTGCAGGCGCGGGCGAACAGCGTGAGCCACAGATCCGAGGGGTGCCCCCGCTGCTGGAGCCCCCACCCGGGCGTCTGCACCGCGCAGCGGATCACCTGCACCAGCACGAGGAAGGCGTGGTCGTGGATCTCGCGGCGGAGGGCGTCGACGTCGTCGGACGACGCCGCCCCGCCCATCGCGAGCTGATAGTGGCGCAGGATCTCGTCGTAGGTCTGGCGGCGGGTGTCCGGGGGAGACGACAGCGCGAGGAACGATGCGAGGTCGACCGCGCACGGCCCCCACGACACCTGGCCCCAGTTCGTCAGGACGACGGGTCTTCCGGCCTCCCGGGTACCGACGAGGACGTTGCCGTAGCGCAGGTCGCCGTGCACGATCCCGGTGCGCGCGCCGAGGCGACCGGCGTGGTCGGTGAGGGTGCCGATCGCCGCCACCACCTGGTTGGCGATCGAGAGGTGCACCGGGTCGATGCGTTCGCCGTACCGCTGCACGAAGCGGACGTAGTCCGCGCCCAGCGACGCGCGGTCGGGGACGGGGAGCGGATCGATCCACTCGGGTCGCTGCGCGGCGGCACCGCTCGCCCGGTGCACGGTCGCGAGCGAGGTGATCGCAAGGAAACCCGCGGTGAAGGTGGGACCCACGAGGTCGTCGCCGTAGTGTCCGGGGCCGACGTCGTCGAACACGAGCCAGAACCGCCGCGTCCCCTCGTCGAACCGATGGGCGAGGCACCGCGCGGTCGGGATCGGCAGGTCGCCGGAGCAGACGTGGAACCGGTACTCGCGCGACAGCGGATCAGACGGGCCGGTGTAGGCCGGGTCGACGCATTTGAGGACCACCGACGTCGACGACCCGTCGGTGCGGGAGATGTGCAACCGCGCCGTCATGGTCGGCCGCCCCTCGGTGACGCGCTCGGCCCGCCACGCCGTCGCGTCGCCGATGCCCAGGACGACGCGGACCCAGTCGGCGTCGATGTCGTCGGGCGACCACCATCCGGGCACGTCGGAGACAGTACCGGTGCCCCCGCTGTGATTTCGCTGGTCAGGGCTCGTTGCTGTACCGTTGGCCCGTTGCCGACGCAGGCGACCCTCCTGCCACGGACAGTCCGTGGCCGATATCAGTCCACAGGAGGTGATGGGATCCCCATGCGTCACTACGAATTGATGGTCATCCTCGACCCGAGTCTCGACGAGCGCACCGTGGCCCCGTCGTTGGACACGTTCCTCAACGTGATCCGCAACGACGGCGGCAAGGTCGCAAAGGTCGACATCTGGGGTAAGCGCCGGTTGGCGTACGAGATCCAGAAGCACTCCGAGGCGATCTACGCCGTCATCGACATCGATGCCGAGCCCAAGACCGTCACCGAGCTCGATCGTCAGCTGAAGCTGAACGAGTCGGTGCTGCGGACGAAGGTGCTGCGCTCGGGCAAGTGAGCCCACGGGTCGGGTGTCGACGCGGATTTCGCCGAACGCGGAACCGAATCGCCGCCCGGCGGGTCGAATGAGGCACAGGCTTCATCACCCACACCGAGCCCGACTCATACGCACCGACCCCCACCGACAAGGGAGCTGATCCATGGCCGGCGACACCGTCCTCACCGTCATCGGGAACCTCACGGCAGATCCGGAGCTGCGCTTCACGGCGTCCGGCGCCGCGGTCGCGAACTTCACCGTCGCGTCCACCCCGCGCATGTTCGACCGTCAGTCGAACGAGTGGAAAGACGGCGAGGCGCTGTTCATGCGCTGCAGCATCTGGCGGGAGGCCGCCGAGAACGTCGCGGAGAGCCTCACCAAGGGTGCACGCGTGATCGTCTCCGGTCGACTCAAGCAGCGCTCGTACGAGACCCGCGAGGGTGAGAAGCGTACGGTCGTCGAGCTCGAGGTCGACGAGGTCGGTCCGTCGCTGAAATACGCGACGGCCAAGGTCAACCGCGCATCGCGCGGTGGCGGTGGTGGCGGCGGAGGCGGGAACTACGGGTCCGGCTCACAGGGTGGCGGCGCGAGCCGTCAGTCCGGCGGAGCTGCGACCGACGACCCCTGGGGCAGCGCCCCGGCGAGCGGGTCGTTCGGCGGCAGCGACGACGAGCCCCCGTTCTGACACGACACATCTGCATCAGGAGAACCACGAATGCCCAAGGCAAAGAGCAGCGGCGGAGGCCGTAAGGCCCGCGCCGAGAAGGTGGTCAAGGCCAAGGCCTGCACCTTCTGCAAGGAGAAGAACCTCGTCATCGACTACAAGGACACGTCGCTGCTGCGTCGTTTCCTGTCCGACCGGGGCAAGATCCGGTCGCGTCGCGTGACCGGCAACTGCGTCCAGCACCAGCGCGACGTCGCTGTCGCGGTGAAGAACTCGCGTGAGGTGGCGCTGCTGCCGTTCACCTCGACGGCGCGCTGAGCGGAAGGGATCACACCATGAAGCTCATCCTCACCGCCGAGGTCGAGAACCTCGGTGTCGCCGGTGACACCGTCGAGGTCAAGGACGGCTACGGCCGGAACCTGCTGCTGCCCCGCGGTCTGGCCATCCCGGCCACCCGTGGCGCACAGAAGCAGGTCGACGGCATCCGTCGCGCCCAGGAGGCCCGCGCCGTGCGTGGCCTCGAGCACGCCAACGAGATCAAGCAGTCCCTCGAGGCCCTCGACGCGGTCACGCTGACCGTGAAGACCCAGGACTCGGGCAAGCTGTTCGGCTCGGTCACCACCGCCGACGTCACCTCCGCGATCCGCTCCGCGGGCGGCCCTGTCGTCGACAAGCGGTCGGTGTCGCTGCCGAAGGGTCACATCAAGGCCGTCGGCACGTACCCCGTGAAGGTCGAACTGCACCCGGATGTCACCGCCTCGGTGGACATCTCGGTCGTCGCCGCCGGCTGACAGACAGCACCGCACACCTCGGCCCCGGACGTCCACACGTCCGGGGCCGAGGTGTCTGTGCGGTCGGTCAGTGGGTCCGCAGGTAGGCGCGCGCCTGGGATGCGACGAGGCCGGTGAGGTCGTCCTGGGCGATGTTCACGTCCAGCAGATGCAGCCCCCACGATCGGTTCGGGAGCTCCGGCAGGGCCGAGGCCGGCACCGGGCCTGCGCCGGACACCTCGAGCACCTGAGCGCCGCCGACGGTGACGCACCGCGCGGTGTATCCCGAGATGCGTTGTCCGGCCAGACGACTGTGCAGCGCCGCCGGCGCCGATGTCCCGAGCGCGGCGGGGTTCGTGCACGCGACGGCGTAGCCCGGCCCGCTCGGGAACGGGCGCGACGGGCCGACGCCGTCCGCGGGCACACGACCGAAGCGGTCGTCGGGCTCCGGGGTCCGTCCGTAGGTCGAATAGGCGACGACACAACCGGTCTCGTCGTGAGCGGTGCACAGCGGGGTACGGGTGAAGTCCCCGCCGACAGGTGATCCCGTACGGGTGAGGACGTTGCCGCCGAGCAGGAGCGCCGACACGAGCCTGTCGTGGACCGCGGCCGGCTCGATCTCCTCCCGGAGCAGTGTCCGCAGCATCGTGGTGCCCTGGGAGTGACCGACGAGCACCACACCGCGGCCACCGTTGTCGTGGGCGATGTAATCCCGCCACGCGGATCTGACGTCCGAGTAGGCCAGGGCCAGAGCGGCTCTGCGGTCCGCGGGCGTGCGTGCGGTGAACAGGCCCCGCAGGGTGCTCTGGCGGTACACGGGAGCCCAGACCCGACACTGCGCGCCGAACGGCGCCGCCTGCTGTGAGGCGATGAGGCGCTCCTCCGGGCCGACCCGACGCGGGGCGTTGGTCCCGAGCGCGAGGGACACGGTCGGGTAGACGTAGAAGCAGTCGACCGGTGCCGCGCTGCGCCCACCGCACGGGTCGTCGGCCTGTCCGGGGCGACACAGCCAGACCGTCGAGCCGGTGCCCTCAGCGGCTCCGGCGGTGCCGACGCCCCAGCCGGTGAGGGTGAGCACGGCGATGACCGTCAGCAGGGCGACACGGCGCCACACGGAGCGCGAGGAACGACGTCGGTTCATGAGGTCGAGTAGACCGCATCCGACTCTCCGCCGTCGGAAGACGGACGTACTGTTTTGTCCGGCCGCCGGATTCGTGTCACCGGGCGCGGGCAGGGCGGTGGATCGGCCGTTCCCCCGTGGTAGGGCGACGTTCACACGACCGACAGCGCCCGTGTGTTGCCCCGTCGCCGAACACGCCCGACTGTGCGGACCGGGGCGACACGCCGGACGATCTCAGATTTTCTTTGTCCACGGCTTTACCCCCGCTTGACCTGCGTGGACGGGCGTACGGGTCCCGATCCATCCACAGCTGTGCACAGGCGGTGCACACCGACACCCCCCTCGGTCCACAGGATGTGCACACATCGGTCCACAGCTCCGGTTGGAGGTTGCCACGACCGGACCTAGTGTCATCCCCTGTCGCCCGCGCCGTTCTGCGGTGTCGGTGCCGACCGGTAGAACCGGCGGCGGGGCGAGGTGCCTCGAGCACAGACCGGGCAGGGTCGAGTCGGGAGGATCAGCTGTGGCTGTTGTGGATGAGCGCGGTCATACGCCGCGTGACGAGCCACCCTCGGAGGACTTCGGACGTCAGCCACCCCAGGATCTCCTGGCCGAGCAGTCGGTCCTCGGCGGCATGATGCTGTCGAAGGACGCCATCGCCGACGTCCTCGAGGTCCTGCGTCCCGGCGACTTCTACCGACCGGCCCATCAGGCCGTCTACGACGCGATCCTGGAGCTCTACGGCAAGGGTGAGCCCGCGGACGCGGTCACGGTGTCCGCAGAGCTCGAGAGGGCCGGAGAGCTCCGCCGCGTGGGCGGTGCGCCGTACCTCCACACGTTGATCTCCACGGTGCCCACCGCCGCCAACGCGGGCTACTACGCGCAGATCGTCGCCGAGAAGGCGATCCTGCGACGGCTGGTGGAGGCCGGGACCCGGATCGTGCAGTTCGGCTACGGCGGTGACGACGGCCAGGATGTGGCCGAGGTCGTCGACCGTGCCCAGGCCGAGGTCTACGAGGTCACCGAGCGCCGCACGGCCGAGGACTACGTCCCGCTCGAGGAGCTCCTGCAGCCGACCATGGACGAGATCGACTCGATCGCGTCCCGCGGCGGCCTGTCGTTGGGTGTGCCAACGGGTTTCGCGGATCTCGACTCCGTGACCAACGGCCTGCACCCGGGGCAGATGATCATCGTCGCCGCGCGCCCCGGTGTGGGCAAGGCGCTGGCGCTCGACACGCCGCTGCCGACGCCGACCGGCTGGACGACGATGGGTGAGGTCAAGGTGGGCGACCACCTGCTCGACGCGCAGGGCCTGCCCACCCGTGTCGTCGCCGCGACCGAGGTCATGACCGAGCGGCCGTGTTTCGAGGTCGAGTTCTCCGACGGGTCCGTCCTCGTCGCCGACGAGCAGCATCAGTGGCTCACCGAGACCGAGAGCGGATCGTCGGTGCAGACCACCGCGCAGCTGCAGGGGCAGGAGGGTGCGGTCATCGTGCGCAACGCCGCTCCGCTCAGCCTGCCGCGCAAGCGCTTCTGCTATGGCCCGTACACCGTCGCGGCGCTGGCGGGCATGGCCTTCGACGACCCCGAGATCGCCATGCGGATCGACGCCGAGGGGCCGGTGGACGTCATGGCCCTCATGTCCGACCTCGGCGGGCGGATCCCGTACGAGTACCTGCGGGGATCGGTCGCCCAGCGCCGGGCGCTGTTGGCCGGCCTGCTGGACGCGAGGGGCATCGTCGACGACGACGGGTGGATCACCGTCCCCGCGGCGACGCAGCACATGACCTCGGTCGTCGCCGATCTCGCCGCCGGGCTGGGGTATTCGTACCGCCGCGCCGCCACCGGGTGGGTGCGTGTCCACGCCGACGACGACGTCTTCACGGTGCACCGCAAGGCGATCCGTCACAAGGAGCTGCGTCGCCCGTCGGGCTCGCGGCGCATCGTCGCGGTGCGACCGGTCGACAGCGTCCCGGTCCGCTGCGTCCAGGTCGACAACGCCGCGCACCTGTACCTCGCCGGCGAGTCGATGATCCCCACCCACAACTCGACCCTGGCGATGGACTTCCTGCGCAGCTGCTCGATCGCGAATCAGCTGACCTCGGCGATGTTCTCGTTGGAGATGGGCAAGACCGAGATCGTCATGCGACTGCTCTCGGCGGAGGCGAACATCAAACTCGCCGACATGCGGTCGGGCCGCATGAGCGACGACGACTGGACCCGCCTGGCCCGTCGGATGGGCGAGATCTCCGAGGCGCCGCTCTTCATCGACGACTCACCGAACCTGACGATGATGGAGATCCGCGCGAAGGCCCGTCGCCTCAAGCAGCGTCACGACCTGCGCCTGGTCGTCATCGACTACATGCAGCTGATGACGTCGGGCAAGAAGGTCGAGTCCCGTCAGCAGGAGGTCTCGGAGTTCTCCCGTCAGCTCAAGCTGTTGGCGAAGGAGCTCGAGGTGCCCGTCGTCGCGATCAGTCAGCTCAACCGTGGCCCCGAGCAACGGACCGACAAGAAGCCGCAGGTCTCCGATCTCCGCGAGTCCGGATCGCTGGAGCAGGACGCCGACATGGTCATCCTGCTGCACCGCCCGGACTCCATCGAGCGCGACGACCCCCGCGCGGGCGAGGCCGACATCATCCTCGGCAAGCACCGCAACGGCCCGACGGCCACGATCACCGTCGCCCACCAGCTCCACATGTCCCGCTTCCGGAACATGGCCCGCGGGTAGTTCGGTCCGGCGTCAGCGGTCCAGCTCGGAGAGCTCCCGACGCGGGATCGGTCTGCCCACCATGACCTTCCCGGCGATGGTCCCCAGTCGGATCATGCCGCGATAGGTCGAGGGGTTGAACAGGGCCGGCCAGGTGGTCCGCCGGCGGTTCTCGTCGACGGGGCGGCCTTCCATGCGTTCGCGCAACCAGCGCAGGGCTGTCGGCGCGGAGAGCGGGTGCAACAGCATGTGTTCGCTGAAGCGGTCGCGGTGGTAGGTCACGTCGGTCCCGGCGGCGACGTAGGTGCGGACGAGTTCGTCGATGTCGTCGACGGCGACGATGGTGTCGTTGCAGGCCTGCACGATCAGCACCGGGATCGTCGGGGGCGACTGTCCGAGGCGGATGGAGTCGAAGACCTCGCGCACCTGTGGCAGCGCCAGGATCTCGTCGAGGGGGCGGTCGAGGAATGCGCCCATGTCGGTGAACATGAACCGCACCACAGCCTCCGTCGTCGTCATCGACTGCAGCGCGGCGAGTTTCGCGCGGCCGGACGGGGTGGCGTGCTCGTCGATGATGCGATCGAGCTCGGGGTAGACGTGGCGCAGGGCGCTGACCACCAGGGCGGGCAGGCCCGAGAAGAGCGCGCCGTTCAGGCGCTCGTAGGTGTGCCCGAGATCGCCGACGGGAGAACCGAGTACCGCCCCGACGAGGTTCAGCTCGGGCGCATGGCGGGCGTACATCTCCGCGGCCCACGCGGAGGCCAGCCCGCCGCCGGAATAGCCCCAGAGGGCCGCCGGCGATCTGGGGTGCACGTGGGCGGGCTCGTAGGCGAGCACGGCGCGGAGCCCGTCGAGCGTGACGTACCCGGGTTCGCGCGGGATGCCCCACAGGCCCTGCGGCCCCTCGTGGTCGGGGATCGACACCACCCATCCCTCCGCGAGCAGCGCCGAGATGAGCAGGAACTCGAACTGCGGCAGGGCACCGACGGCGTGTGCTCGCCGGCGTAGTGCGTAGGACGGGAAACATCGCCCGGTGATGGCGTCGATCGCGCACTGGTACGACACGACCGGCGTCGGTCGGTCGGCGATGCCGCGCTCGGGGACGAGGACGGTCGTCACCGCGACCATCGGTTCGCCGTGCAGGTCGACGGTCCGGTAGTTCAGCTGCGCCGCGCGCACCCGTTGCGGCACCAGACCCAGGAAGGCCAGTTCCACGTCGCGCGACCGGAGGATAGTGCCGGGGTCGACGTCCTCGAAACCGTCGACCGGTCGATAGAACTCGTCGTCGCACGGGAGTAGCGGCCGTCGTCCCGGCTCGAACGGCTCGTGTGGGGCCGCGAAGGGGCGTTCCGGTGTCGTGTGTCGCGCGGGGTCTGGTGCGCTGATGGTGGGGTCCTCTGTCGGGGATCCGACACGTCGTCGTGTCGGAGTCTCCCCGACGGTAACCGAACCGCCGGGTCGACTCGTGATCGGCGGAGTCAGGCCGCGATCACGACGATCAGCGTCACGACCGACAGCAGAGCCACGACGACGGACGGAACGGCGCCACCGCGACGCTCGGCGTCGGAGAAGTCGCCGAAGCGTGCGTGGAACACCACGGCGCCGATGAACACGATGACCAGGCCGATCGCGGCGAGGATGCCCAGCGGATGCCACGCGAGGCCGATCAACAGGCCGAGCGCACCGGCGACCTCGGCGGCACCGATGAAGCGGACGAGGTTCGCGCTCAACCCGCGGCCGGTGAGCTGCTCGGTGGCGGGCCCCTTCAGGCCGGCCTTCGGAGCGCCCGCTCCGGCGCTGATCAGTGCCAGCAGGATGCTGAGGATGATGGCGGCGATGCCCATGATGTGGTCTCCCGGGTAGATGGTTGCGTGAGCAAGGACCCCAGACTCGCAGACAGTAGTTGCTGACGCAAGTAATGTCGTCGGGACGCGAGAGAGGGGTCGGCATGGACGACGAGAACTCCGGCGCGGCCGCGCCGACCGGTCCACTCGACGACCGGGAGCTCCGCGTCTGGAAGGCGCTGGCCCGCAGTCTCGTGGTGATCCCGCGGACGCTCGACGGCGACCTGCGGCAGCAGTCGCAGATGACGCTGGGCGACTACCAGGTGCTCGTGATGCTCTCGGAGGCCCCGGACCGTCGATCGCGCATGAGCGACCTGGCCTCCGCGGTGGGGTTGTCGGCGAGTCGGATGACGCGACTGGTGGACGCGTTGCGCAGGCGCGGCTGGGTCGGCAAAGAGCGCGACGGATGTGACCGGCGAGGCGCGATAGCGGTGCTGACCGACGACGGGCTCACCGCGCTGGAGCAGGCCTATCCCGCGCACCTCGCCAGCGTCCGACGCCACGTGATGGCCGCCCTCGACGGCGTCGATCTCGAGGCCCTCGCCGAGGCGTTGGAGACCATGGCCGGTGGTCCGGTGCCCTGAGGCTTGTGCAGTGTTGAGACGAATATGTATCTTTGTCTCAACACCCGGCACGAGGAGGCACCATGACCATCGGCTTCGACGAGGGCATCCGTCAGGCGGAACCGATGCCGACCGCCGACGGCGATCTGGCCGCGGTGCCGAACACCCTCGGGCCGCAGTCGCTCATCTGGAAGTTCTACGGCGACCGTCGCGCGGTCCTCAGCTTCCAGAGGGTGGCCGGTACCGAGAACTGCATCGAGCAGTTGGCCAAGGGGGTCGAGGACCACTCGGTCATCTTCGACGACTTCGCCGGTCGCGCGAAGCGCACCGTCCCGCCCATCATGAAGACCATCTACAGCGCCGAGCCCGCCGTGTGGGGGCGCCGCGTGCGGGATTTCCACCGCTCGATCAAGGGCACAATCGACAGCGACGGCTCGCGGTACCACGCCCTGAACCCGGAGCTCTTCTACTGGGCGCACGCGACTTTCGTCGATCAGGTGCTCTACACCACGGACACGTTCATCCGTCGGCTGAGCCACGCGGAGAAAGAACAGATCTTCCAGGAGAGCAAGGCCTGGTACGCCCTCTACGGGGTCAGCGACCGGACGCAGCCGCAGACGTACGACGAGTTCCGTGCGTACTGGGACGCGATGCTGGACCGGTTCGTGCCGACCAAGACCATCACCTATGCGACGGGTTACCTCCGCAAGGGCGTGCCGCACCCGAAGCAGGTGCCCGCCCCGGTGTGGCGGGTGATCGGCCCCGCCGTCGACGCGGCGTTGCACGTCGTGGTGGTGGGGACGCTCCCGCAGCAGATGCGCGACGTGTGCCGCCTCGAGTGGACGGCCCGGGATGAACGACGGTTCCAGCGGTTCGCCGCGACAATGCGGGCGCTGAACCCCGTCATCAACCGGCTGCCGGTGGCGACCCTGTACGTGCCGTGGGCGGTCGAGGCGTGGAAGCGGGTGGGTGTCGACCCGCGCCGCGTCGCCAACCGTCCCGCGTAGTCTGCGGGCATGGCCCCCAGTGCCCGTCGCACGAGCCTCCGGACGTCGGCGTCACCGGCCGAGCAGGAGCACGAGATCGTCTCGGCCGCCGAGGCGGAGTTCACCTCCGTCGGTGTGCGCCGCGCCAGCCTCGACGAGATCGCCCGGGCCGCTCGCGTCAGCCGCAGCACGCTCTATCGTCGCTTCCCCGGCAAGGAGGACCTGCTCGTCGCCGTGGTGCAGCGGATGTCGTTGCAGCTCAGTCACGATCTGGGCGACGCGACCCGTGGCCTCGGTCCGCGCGACGCCGTCGTGGAGGCCTTCGTCCTCGCCACCCGGGAGGTGCGGGGCAGCACCCTGGCGAAGCGCCTGCTCGTCGACGAGCCCGAGATGTTGGAGCTCGTCGTGGGCGGCCCGACCTCACGCGACGGGGTGTCGCTCATCGACACCGTCGGCACGCTGATCGCCGGGACCCTGCGCCGGGCCGGTGCGACGATGCCCGACGCCGACCTCCGCATCGCCGCGGATCTCGTCTTCCGCGTCCTCGTGTCGGTGTCCCGCGCGCCGTCCGAGGCGGTGAGCATCGACGACGAGAGCGCGGTCCGGGCGATGGCCACCACCTTCCTCGCCCCGATGGTGCACTGACACAGCGGCTGCGGATCGGTGCCGCAGGACGGCGTGGTCAGCCGACGTCGGCCGCGTTCAGGGCCTCCCACACCCGCGCCGGGTTCATCGGGAGTCGCCGGATGCGTGCGCCAGTGGCGTCGCGGACGGCGTTGGCGATGGCGGGAGCGACAGGGTTGTAGGGCGACTCGCTCATCGACTTGGCGCCCTGCGGGCCGAGGCGGTCGTAGGTGTCGGCGAAATACACCTCCGTGCGGGGAGAGTCCGACAACCGGGGAATGTGATAGTTCCGCAGGATGTCGGTCGCGACGACGCCGTGGTCGAGGATCATCTCCTCGTACAGCGCGGACCCGATCGCCTGCGTGGCACCGCCCTCCACCTGACCGCGGCACTGCTGGTGGTTAAGCACCGTCCCGGCGTCGGCCGCCTGCACCGACTGCAGGATCCGCACCCGACCGGTCGGCAGATGGACCGCGACCCGGACGGCGTGGACGTTGAACACGACACTGCGCGGGGTGCCCTCGTGGCGACCACGCACGACGATCGGCGCCGACTCACCCGCAGCGATGCGGGCGGCCAGTTCCCGACAGGCGCGGTCCAGGGCAGCGCCCGCGACGACGGTCCCGGCGGATCCGAAAGCGCCGGTGTCGTGTCCGACGACGTCGGTGTCGGACTGGCGGACGACGACGTCCTCCGGACGGACACCCAGCGCGTCGGCCGCGAGCTGGACGTGGACGGTGGTGGTCCCGTTCCCGAACTCGGCCGTGCCCACGGACACGACGTACCGGCCGTCGGCATCGAGTTCCGCGGTGACGTCGGCGACGTGGCCGTCGGGCGGGATCGTCGCGATCATGGACGGCGACATCCCCTCGCCCACAGCCCACTCCGGGTCGTCGCGGTAGACCAGACCGCCCCGCTCGGGATCGTCGGCGCCCTCCCGCAGGGCCCGTTCGGCGAGATCGAGGCACTGGTCGAGTCCATAGCTCCCGAACTCGAGGTCGTGGTCCTCGACCTGCCACGTCACGAAACGCTCGGTCGGGGTGATGACGTTGCGACGCCGGAAGTCGAACGGGTCGATCCCCAGCTCACGGGCGAGGTCGTCCATCGCGCTCTCGACGGCGAAGATCACCTGCCCCAGGCCGTAACCGCGGAAAGCGCCCGAGGGAAGGTTGTTCGTGTAGACGCACTGGGCGTCGACGCCCTTGTTCTCGCACCGGTACAGCGACACCGACTCCGAGCAGCCATGGAACATCACGCCCGGGCTGTGGTTGCCGTAGGCGCCGGCGTCGGACAGGACGTCGATGCCGAGCGCGGTGAGCGTTCCGGACGGCTCCGCCGCCGCGGTGACCCGCACCCGCATGGGATGGCGGCATGGGGCGATCGTGAACTGGTCGGTGCGCGACATCTCGTACGCGGCGGGTCGCCCGGTCCGCAGGACGGCCAGCATGACGACGTCCTCGGTCAGCAACTCCTGCTTGGCACCGAACGCGCCGCCGATGCGTGGCGCCGTCACCCGGATCCGGTCGCGGGGCATGCCGAACACGTGGGCCAGCTCGTCGCGGACGAGGAACGGCACCTGCGAGCTCGACCGCACCACGTACCGGCCGTCGTCGTCGCGCCAGCCGATGGCACCGTGGGTCTCCAGGTGCACGTGCTGCACCCGCGCCGTCTGCCATGTGCCCTCGACCACCGCGCCGCCGGCGGCACGGGCCGTCGCGACGCCTGCGGCGACATCGCCCACCCCACCGTGGATCTCGGCGATCACGTTGCGGGCCGGGTCGGCGATGCGTGCGGTCGCCGCGTCCTTGTCGCCGTGGACCGCGGGCGCGCCGGGGCGCGTGGCCTCCTCGGCGTCGAACACCGCGGGGAGCACCTCGTAGGTGACGTCGATCAGTTCGACGGCGCGGCGCGCCTGGCGCGGTGAGTCGGCGACGACGGCCGCGACGCGCTGACCGACGTATCGCAACCGGGTGTCGAAGACGTGGATGTCGTCCGGGTCGTCGGTGCGGGAGTGGTGACGGGCGGTGGAGAAGGCGATGCCGGGATCGTCGTGGTGGGTCAGGACCGCACGGACCCCGGGTGCCGACTCGGCGCGGGAGGTGTCGACGGCGACGATCTGCGCCGACGGGTGCGGGCTGCCGAGGACCGCGATGTGGCCGAGGTCGTCGACCTCGATGTCCATCGTGTACTGCTCTGTCCCCGTGACGATCCGGGGACCCGCCGGTGCGGCGACCGAGTCGGGGTCGGGTCCGTCGGGTGCACCGGTGATCGCGTCGTCGATCGCGCGATACCCGGTGCACCGGCACAGGTTGCCCTTCAGCGTGTCCGGCAGATCGCACGCCTTCTCGGCGTCGAAGGTCGACGCGGTGACCACCATCCCGGCGGTGCAGAAACCACACTGGAACCCGGCACAGTCGACGAACGCGCGCTGGGTCGGATGGAGGTCGGCGCCGTCCTCCGACAACCCGGCGGCGGTGACGATCTCGGAGTCCGTGGCGCGGAACGCCGGGATCACACACGAGTGCACCGCCCGGCCGTCCATGAGGACCGTGCAGGCGCCGCAGTCGCCGGAGTCGCACCCCTTCTTCACCGCGAACACGCCGTGCTCGCGCAGGTGGGTCCGCAGACACTGACCCGGCGCGGGCTCGCCGGTGACCTCACGGCCGTCGACCCTCACGACGCCCTCCCGGAGAGATCGGCCAGCACGCCGCGGATGAGATGGGGCACCACCCCGCGACGCCAGGGGACGGTGCCGTGGGCGTCGGCGAACCATGCGTCGTCGGGGATCTCGGCCATGCAGGCGTCGACCACGACGTCCGGATCGGTCGACGACACCGGGACCGCGAACGGGTGGACTGTCGCCCCGCTCACCGACACCACGACACCGTCGGGCGTCGACCGGGCGAGCACCACCGCGCCGGAGCGCCCGTGCTCGGCATAGGACGCGCGCCGCATCGCCACCGGCGAGGTGAGCGCTGACGCGGGCAGGTGGATCGAGCGCAGCACGTCACCGGTCCCCAGGCTCGTCGTCGCGTTGCCGACGACCACCTCGTCGACACGGTGTGTCGCATCGGTGCCGTCCGCCCGCCACACCAGGAGGGACGCGTCGAGGACCGAACACATCGACGTCATCGCCCCGGCCGGCAACGCCAGGCAGATGTTCCCGCCGACGGTCGCGGTGTGCCAGATCTTGTACGACGCGAGCAGCGACCGTGCGCACCAGTCGAAGAGGGCCGTGGCGCTCCAGGTCTCGGGATATCCCGTGTGGACCAGTCGGTCGATGGTGCACGTGGCGGCGATCTCGAGTCCGTCGCTGGCGATCGTCAGGTCCGGCCAACCGAGCGTGGTGATGTCGACCAGACGTCGGATCCCCGGCCCCGGATCGGCCATCACCGACGTGCCACCGGCGAGGATCGCGTCCCCGGGTCGCACCGTGGTGAGACCGGCGCGATCGGTCGGGCGGACGACGTCGTCCACGAAGTGCAGATCCATCCTCAGCCCGCCCGGTCGACCAGCCGCCGGTGCGCGGACGCCACGTCGCGCGCGAGGTCGTCGGGGTCGGACTGCGTGGCACGTCCGTCCGCCACGACCGTCGCCCCATCGACCCAGGACCGGCGGATCGGCGGGGGTGACCCGAGCACGAGGGCCGCCACCGGGTCGTCGATGCCGGCGTGCGCGGGTCCCGAGAGGTCCCACAGCACCAGGTCGGCGAGCATCCCCGGCGCGATGGACCCCAGGTCGTCGCCACGGCCGAGCACCCGGGCCCCGCCGACGGTGCCGAGTCGGAGTGCTTCGCGGGTGGAGAGCGTCGTCGGACCACCGACGGCGCGTGCGAGCAGGAGCGACATGGTGACCTCCGGCAGCAGGCGCGCGGACTCGTTGGACGCGGCACCGTCGACGCCGAGCCCGACGACCGCGCCCGCGTCGAGCAGGTCCCGCGTCCGCGCGATCCCGGCACCCAGACGGCCGTTCGAGGTCGGACAGTGGGCGACGGCCGTGCCGGTGCGGCCGAGTTCGGCGACGGCCGCGTCGTCGAAGTGGACTCCGTGGGCGAACCAGACGTCGTCCCCCACCCAGCCCAGGTCGGCGACGTACTCCAGTGGCGTGCAGCCGAATCTCTCGACGCAGAAGTCCTGCTCGTCCCGTGTCTCCGCGAGGTGGGTGTGCAGCCGTACACCGCGGTCGCGGGCCAGTGCCGCGGACTCCCGCAGCAGGTCGGCGGTGACGGAGAACGGTGAGCACGGGGCGAGTGCGATGCGCAGCATCGAGTCCGGTGACGGGTCGTGCCAGCGGTCGATCGTGGCGGTGCTGTCGGCGAGGATCGCCTCGATCGACTCGACCACCGAATCGGGTGGCAGTCCACCGTCGCTCTCGCCGAGGTCCATCGACCCGCGGGTGGGGTGGAACCGCACGCCGAGTCCGCGCGCCGCGTCGATCTCCGCGCCGATCACGTCCCCGGCGCCGGTGGGGAAGACGTAGTGGTGGTCGGTCGTCGTCGTGCAGCCGGACTCGAGCAGGGCGGTGATGGCCCCGCGTGCGCCGGCGTGGACCGCGTCGACGTCGATGCCGGCCCACACGGGATACAGCGTGGTCAGCCACTGGAAGAGGGTGTGGTCGGCCGCGAGGCCGCGGGTGATCCACTGATACAGGTGGTGATGGGTGTTCACCAGACCCGGGGTGAGTAGGCATCCGCTGCCGTCGACACGCTCGGCGTCGGACGGGATGTCCGCGGCGGCGACGTCGACCCCGGTGACGCGGTTGCCGGTGATCACGACGGTGGCCGAGGCGAACTCGCGACCGTCGGCGTCCATCGTCACCACCGCGGCGTTTTCGATGACGACTGGTCGGGACGGGGTCATACGAGCCACGACCGCTGTGGTTCCCAGGCGGGACCCGCGTCGGGGGCGTCGTCGCGGCTGACGGCCGCCTGGATGAGGCCATAGGGGCGGTCGTCAGCGTGGAAGACCTCGTTGTTGTTCTCGAGTCCGAACGGCGCGAGGTCGTAGACGAAGTGGTGCTTGTTCGGGGCGGACAGCCGCACCTCCGCGATCTCCGGGTGCGCCTCCAGCACCGCCGATCCCATCGCGAACAGTGTCTGCTGCAACGCCTTCGACTGCAGCGTCGCGAACTGTTCGACCATGAGCTGCTTGACGTCGTCGTACACGGTGTCCCAGTCGACGTCGGTGGTGGTGAACCGCCATTTCGCGACCAGGGACGTCGCCATCACGCGATCGGTGGTCGGCTCCAGCACGGTGTATCGGTCGACGGGGAAACCGTGGAACTCCGACCCCGTGGACTTGAGGATCGTCAGCCCGGTGAACCCGCCGACGACCCAGGTGCGGCGGGTCCCGTCGGACTCGTCGACGGTGATGTCGGCGGTACGGGTCTCCTGCCCCCGGCGCACCCAGGTGTGATCGTGCTCGGCGCCGTCGACGAGGACCCGCTGCCAGGCGTACTCCTCGATCTCGATCCGTGCCCCGGACACCGGGTCGACCGTGTCGACGAAATGTGTTGCCAGGTCGAGCCCGTACTGCTCGATGCTCGCGATGCCCTTTTCCTTGGCGAACGCGTAACAGGTCTGCTTCTGCGTGTCCGTGGGCAGGACCGCGCCCTGATCGCCGTCGGTGTACGCCTCGGTGAACTTCCCGCGCAGCGCGGTGCCCACGTTCAGGTCGCGGATCTCGTGACGGGGGGTGTCCCGGACGATCCGCACCACCCGGTTCTCGGCCTTGCCGTACTGGTCGCCACTCAAGACGATGCCCATGAGGTCCTCTCAGCTCCCGCGATAGGTCGAGTACGCGAACGGGCTCAGCACGATCGGGACGTGGTGATGCCGGGTCGCATCGGTGATCCGGAAGCTGACGACCACCTCCGGGTAGAACGACTCGACGTCACCCGACGTCGCGAACCATGCATCGGTGTCGAAGCGGATGCGGTAGACCCCGACGTCGAGGTTGCCTGCGAGATCGCCGATGCGGCCGTCGCCGTCGGTGACCCCGTCGGCGATCGCGGTGCCGTCCGCGGTCGCGAGGGTGACGGGGACCCCCGGCGCGGGGGTGCCGGTCACGGCGTCGAGAACATGGGTGCTGACCGACGCCACTACTGCGCCCACTCGACGAGCTGTGCTGCCGGACTGAGCATGCGGGTCAGCCGGGTGCGGTTGATCTTCGCCAGTTCCAGTCGCAGCACCCGGCGTTCGGTGTCGGGGTCGTTGTGGAGGCGTTGCCGCAGGATGCGCAGCAGTTCCCCCGCGGGGCGGCCGTCGGCGTGGACGAGGTAGACGTGACCGAAGCGGTTCTCGTACTCGGCGTTGGCCTTTCGGAGATCCTCCAGGACCTCCGGATCGGCACCGGTGACGCCCCGCTGTTCGCGCGTGGAGGCGGCGCTGCCCGACCGCTCCCCGATCCGGGGATGGCCGTCGAGGGCCTCGTCGAGGTCGGTCTCGGTCAGCTCGGCGAGGATGAGGTCGGCCTGGTCGTACAGGGCGTCGGCGTCGGCGTACGGCCGTGCCGCGGCCACCCGCAGCGCCCAGATGCGCGACGAGCAGCACGCGTACAGCGCGTGCACGGCCTGGGTCTCGGTGAGTGCGTTGAAGCTCTCGATCCCACGCCAATCCGGCCGGCGCATCAGCTCACCGGCCGGTCCCGCCGAGGCGACCGACCTCGTCGAAACGACTCAGGCGCGCCGTTGCGATCGGGTTCGCCTCGGCGACGAGGTCGTCGAAACGGTAGTTGGCGATCTTCGCGATCTCGATGAGCGCGAACGACCGTTCGCTGGTCGGAGAGTTCTCCATGCGCGTCCACCCGTTCCTCAGCACCCGCTCGAAGCGTTCGGTCTCGCGCGCGCAGATGACGAGCGGGAACCCGAAGTGCTCATGGTAGGCGGCGGACAGCCCGGTGACGGTGTCGTGCTGCTCGTCGTCGAGCAGGGTGAGGCCCTTGTGGTCGACGGCGGTGGGGTTGCCGGCGTCGTCCTCGTCCCCGAGGTCGGGGAAGGAGCGGATGAGCTGGAGCTGTTCCTCGTCGCTGCCGGTGAGCATCGCCTCGGAGAAGGCGGCCCGCAGGTCGTGCGTCGTCTCGAACGGGCGCTGCGCGAACGCCCGGTCCACGACCCACCCGGTGTTCTGGACCAGGCCGCCGAACGTCTCCCGGAAGGTCTCGGCCGACATCTCGTTGACCTCGGCCAGCCGGATGGATCCGCGCCCGGCGACGGCAGGTCCACGGCTGCCGGTGTGGAAGAACAGCAGGTTGAGCAGGATGGCCGTGATCGCGCCCATGGTGATGCCGGTGCTGAACGGGATCTGCAGGAGCCCGGGCACCGCGCCGTCGACCCCGGGCAACTCCGGCACCTGCACGGTCGCGCCGGCGACGATGACCGACTCCGGTGCCACCGACTGCGAGAACTGGACGTAGAGGCCCATCGCGAGCGAGGTGCCCGCGATGATCAGGTTGCGGTGGTCGGTGAAGTCGACGCTGCCGAGCGTTTGGATGCCCACGATCGCGACGGTGGCGAACATGATCAACGCCGCGCCGCCGAGCACGGGTGACGGGATGGTCTCGACGAGCTTCGCGGTCTTCGGGAGCAGGCCGAGCACGATCATGATGCCGCCCGCGGCGGCGACGACGAAGCGGCTCTTCACCCCGGTGAGCCGCACCAGACCCACGTTCTCGGAGAACGCGGTGTAGGGGAACGAGTTGAAGGTGCCGCCGATGACGGTGGCCAGACCGTCCGCCCGCACCGTGGCGGCGATGTGCGCCTTGGTGATCCGTTTCCCGACGATCTCGCCGGTCGCGAACACGGAGCCGGTGGACTCGACCGCGACGACGAGCAGCACCACGATCATCGAGACGATCGCCACCACGTCGAACCGGGGCCAGCCGAACGCGAACGGGTCGGTGAAGCCCAACCACGGGGCCTCGCCCACCTTCTCGAAACCGGTGTCGCCCAGCATCCACGCGACCGTCGTGGCGATGACCAGTCCGAGCAGGATCGAGATGGTGGCCCAGAAGCCACGGAAGAAGCGCTGCATCAACACGATCAGGACGATCGTGCCGATCGCGTACAACAGCCACCGACCGTTGCCGGCGTCGGGGAGCTTCGAGGCCGGATCCCGGGTGGCGTCACCGGCACCGACCGGCAGCAGGCAGATGCCGATGATCGTGATGAGGGTGCCGGTGACCACCGGCGGGAAGAAGCGGACGAGGCGCGCGAAGAACGGCGCGATGAGGAACGTGACCACGCCCGCGCTGATGACCGCGCCGTACACGGTGAGCAGACCGACGCGGCCGCCGCCGTGGTCGTTGGCGATCTTGATGACCGGGGCGAGCGTCGCGAAGGTGATGCCCTGCAGCAGGGGCAGGCGGACACCGATCTTCCAGATGCCCACGGCCTGCAGGAGCGAGGCGATGCCACAGGTGAACAGGTCGGCGGTGATGAGCATGGTGAGCGCGTCGGAGTCCAGCTTGATCGCGCTCGCGATGAGCAGCGGCACCAGGACGGCGCCGGCGTAGAAGGCGATGACGTGCTGCAGACCGAGTGTCGCCAGTTTGCCGATCGGCGGGACCTGATCGACCGGGTGCACCTGCTTCTTCACGGGCTTCGTCGGCGGCGACGGCTGCTCCGTGGTGTGTTCGCTCGCGCGTGACATCGTGCCCCCTCCCAGTCGACGTCCCCGGGCCGTCGACCCATCCGACCCACCATCACCCGTGGCCGCACGATCCGCGACCGGGGGAGCGAAGATATACAGCGATGACTCACGCCTGTAACGAGAGACCGTCCTGCGTGCCGGGTGTCGTGCTGGCGGCAGGTGCCGGGACGCGGTTCGGATCTCCGAAGGTGCTGGCTGACAACGGCCGTTGGCTGAGCGGGGCGATCGGTGCGCTCGCCCGGGGCGGGTGCGCACCGGTGTTCGTCACCCTCGGGGCGGCGCAGGTCGAGGTGCCTGCGCCCGCCGAGGCCGTCGAGGTCCCCGACTGGCAGGACGGTGTCTCGGCGTCGGTGCGGGCCGGACTCGCGGCGGCGACGGCGGTCCCGGGGATGGCCGGGGTGGTGCTGACGCTCGTGGACCTCCCCGACGTGACGTCAGGCGTGGTCGCCCGGGTGCTGTCGGTGGCCGACCGATCACCGTCGGGGTTGGTGCGCGCCGTCTACGACGGAGCTCCCGGCCATCCGGTGTATCTCGGGCGCGACCACCTCGACGCGGTGATGCGGACCGTCCACGGTGACCGGGGGGCAGGCCGCCTCCTCGACAGGCACCCGGAGGTGCTGACGGTCGAGTGCGGGGACCTCGCGACCGGGCGCGACGTCGACCGGCCCGACTGACACGACCCCGGGCACCCCGACGCGAGACAGCGCTGCGCCCGTCCCGCCGCGTCGGTGGGTGACGAGCTGGGCGGCGACGGCGACCGCGATCTCCTGCGGCGTCCGCGCCCCGAGGTCCAGACCGATCGGACTCGCCAACCGTGACAGCTGCGCCGTCGACCGGCCGAGCTCCCGAAGGCGACGGACGCGCTCGTCGTGGACACGTCGTGACCCGATCGCTCCGACATACGCCGACCGCGTCCGGCGCAGGGCGACGTCGAGCAGGGCCACATCGCTGCCGACGTCGTGGGTGAGTGCGCACATTACCGTGCGGTCGTCGACCGTTCCCGCGTCGAGCTGTGCCTCCAGGTGGCGGTGCGGCCGGTCGACGACGACCTCGTCGGCGTGGGGGAATCGTCGACGGGTCGCGAGGTCCGGGTTCCGATCGCAGACGGTGACGCGGAAGCCCATCTGCGACCCCTGCCGGGCGACGGCGTCGGCGACCGCGGTGGCGCCGTAGACGAGCATCCTCGGTCGGGGCGGGTGCGTCTCGACGATCACCGTGACGCCGGTACCCGGCGTGCCGTCGGGTGCGCACTCGACGGTGGAGCTGCGCTCGTCAGCGAGCAGGTCGCGGGCTGCACGGGCCGCCACGTGATCCAGTCCCTCGTCGCCGAGCGTGCCGACGAGCCGGGATGCCCGCACCGCCGCCGAGGTCCCGATGCGGGCGGCCTGGGGGTGATCGACGACCGTCGCGATCGCCACGCCTCTGTCGGCGGCGATGTCGTCGAGGACGTCCTGTGTGTACGGGCTGTCGCCGGCGGTCAGCAGGTGCACGACCACGTCGACCGCTCCCCCGCAGGGCAGCCCCACGGCCAGGATGTCGTCGTCGGCGCCGTAGTGGTGCATCGACGGGACACCGGTCTCCGCGGCGCGACGGAGGGCCTCGACGACGTCGGCCTCGACGCACCCTCCCGACACCGAGCCGGCGATCGACCCGTCGGGGAGCAGCGCCATCACCGTCCCGATCCGGGTCGGCATGGACGAGGCGACGCCGATCACCGTCGCGACGGCGACCGTGTCCCCGGCGAGCCGGGCGGCGGCCAGATCGGTGAGGACGTCGGACACGGCGCCTCCCTCCGACGACTCGAGCAGTGCCGCCAACCTAGCCGTCCTGACGAGATCTTGACGGGTCGGGCGGGGATCTTGACGGTTTGACCCCTACCCGTCGACGGACACCGGGACGACGCTGGTGGACATGGCCGCACCTGTCGACTCATCCCGCATCGCCCCCCTCGGATCCGAACTCGCAGAGATGGATTCGTACATCCGCATCGACTCGCCGGTGCACTACCGGCTCCGCCCCCCGACGCCGGGCCGGTTGGTGTCGGCGACGTGGGACCGCACCCACAACCCGCCCCGCGCGACGTCCGGGCACGTCGTCGTCGAGTACCCGTTCACCGACGGGCTCGTGGTGGTGGGAGGGCTCTACGCCGTCACCGACGGGATGCGCGCCGCGCTCGAGGGATGCGGGCTCACCGGGTTCACGTTCGGGCCGGTCGCGTGCACCCGCGACCCGCACATGGTCGACATGCGCGAGCTCCCCCGACTGCACACCCTGGTCCTGACCGGACGGGCCTGCCGCGACGACGTCGCGCCGTGGCGGTGCGAGTCGCTGGCGCTCTCGCTGCGGGCTGCCCGCACGCTCTGGCAGGCGGACCCCCAGCTGCTCCCGCGCACCACCGTCCTCGACGTCATCGGGCTGCCCGACTAGTCCCGACCCCCGCTCCAGCGCGGGTCGCGGCCCGCTCCGGCGATCGCGCGATCCAGACGGTCGGCGTCGGCCGGCACCGGCTCACGCGGGCCGAACGGGCCCTCGCCGAAGGCGTCGGCGTCGGTGCCGGGGGCGAACATGGTGAGGAACTGCTCGACGCGATCGATCATCGTGTCCTGCGCGCGGAAGTCCTGTCCCGTCGCGCGGGCGAGGTCCCATCCATGGACGGTCAGCTCCTCGGCCGCGACGACGGCGTTGTCGGCGGCGGGCATCGCGACGCCGCCGATCGACACCTCGCCCGTCCAGGCGGACTCGACCCGCCACGCCGCGGCCATCGCGTCCAGAGCCGCGGGGATCGTGGTGCGCCAGTTGTCGACGAGGTGATCGGGTGGGCTTACCGGGTCCTTGCGGGCGGTGCTGGTGAACACGTCGACGAACTGGTGGATGTGGGCGAGGAGGTCGGCCACGGTCCAGTCGTCGCAGGGCGTGGGATCGGCGAGTTGGTCGTCGCGCACGCACTCGATCAGGTGAGACATGGCCGTCGTGGCCGGTCCGAGGTCGAACATGGTGGGCCTTCCGTCGGGGTCACCCGTTCTGACCGTGGTCGCGTCGGGAACTCATCGCGCGTCGCCTGATCGTCGTACTCTCCCCTCACGCGAGGCGGAGGTGGCGGTGTGGGGGAGTCCGGCGTGATCGTCTGCGGCCAGTCGGGGATCGCCGTGCCGATCACGGAACACCTCCTCACCGCGGGCTCGCCCGTCACGATCGTCATCCGTGCCATGGACCACGCGGGTGAGGCGATCGCGCAGCGCCTCGGCGTGCCCGTCGTCGTCTGCACCGGGCCCACCGAGGAGGCCCTGCTCGCCGCCGGGGTGATGACCGCTGACGCCGTGGTGTGCGTCGAGGACGGCGAGATGGCCAACCTGGAGACGGCGCTCGTGGCGCGTCGTCTGCGGCCCGACGTCCGGATCGTCACCCGCCTGGCGAACGCGACGGTCGCCGGCGCTCTCACGACGACGGCCGCCGATCATCCCGACACCGTTCTCGACGTCGCGGACCTCGCGGCGCCGTCGGTGGTCGAGGCGTGTCTGGGCATCACCACCCATCGGATCACCGCGGCCGGGATGGAGGTCGTCGCCGCGACGGTGCCGGTCCGGGTCGCCGGGACGCTGCGGGAGCAGTTCGGTGACCTCGCCCCGCTCGCCGTCGCGACGGCCGGGGAGATCGTGGCGTGCCCGGGCCGAGACCTCCCCGTGGACGCCGGCGATGTCGCGACCATGCTCGGCACGGTGGACGAGTTCGCCGCGCTCGGGTTGGCGGTGGGCGACGAGTCCGCGATCGGGGAGCGACCGCGGCCACCCGGGATTCTGCGCCGCGCGCGGTCGGCCGTGCGGTCGTTCGTCCGCGACGCCAACCCCAACTTCTTCCGGATGCTGCTGGTCCTGCTCGTGCTGCTGGTCGTGTCGACGACGGTCTTGCGGCTCTTCTACCGCAAGCCGGGGATGAGCGTCCTCGACGCGGTGTACTTCAGCACCGAGACGATCGCGACGGTCGGCTACGGGGACTTCACGTTCTCCGATCAGGCGGTCGCCCTCCGGATCTTCTCGATCGCGCTGATGTTCCTCGGACTCACGACGACCGCGATGGTGATGGCCTTCCTCGCCGAGTTGCTGATCTCGCGACGCATCGCCGAGGCGGCCGGCCGTCGTCGCGCCCGCTTCATGAGCGGACACATCGTGGTCATCGGACTCGGCGCCTTCGGGATCCGTGTCGCCCGTGACATCGCCGCCCGGGGCCGCGACGTGGTGATCGTCGAGAGGTCCGCGGACAACCGCTTCCTGTCGGCGGCCGCGGCGGCGTCGATCCCGGTGGTCATCGGGGACGCCACCCTCGCGTCGACCCTCGCCGACGCCCGGGTGCACACAGCCGGGGCGGTCGCGGTCCTGACCAGCGACGACATGGCGAACATCGAGACCGGCATCGCCGTGCGGGGTGTGCTGGGTGACGCCTGGTCGAACCGGCCGGGCCGTCGTGGTGTGCCGGTGGTGCTGCGCCTGTTCGACCGGGCGATGGGGGACGCCGTCGCCCACCGTTTCGGGTTCCGCCATGTGCGTTCGACGACGGAGCTCGCGGTCCCGTGGTTCGTCGGGGCCGCTCTGGGGCTGCAGGTGGTGAGCACGTTCACGGTGCAGTCGATGGCGTTCGTGGTCGGCAAGCTGCGCGTCGCGCCCGCCGGTGGCCTCGTCGGGGTCGCGATGCAGGAGCTGTCGGCGCACACCCGGGTCATCGCCATCCGGCGGCACGACACCGGCGAGCTGGAGTACCCACCGCGGCGCGGGACCGCCTTCGCCGCGGGCGACGAGGCCTACGTGGTCGGCCCGCACGAGGAGCTGCTGGCGGTGCTGGAGCACCAGCGCGTGGGGTGACTGGCCGCGCCGGGCGTGTTTGATGGGACCGTGACCGGAATCGATGTCGACGTGGTCGTCGTGGGCGCGGGCCTGGCGGGTCTGCGATGTGCCGGTGCGCTCCGCGGCCGGGGGCTGGACGTGCTCGTCCTGGAACGGTCCGACGGGCCCGGCGGCCGGGTCCGCACCGACACCGTCGACGGTTTCCGCTGCGACCGCGGATTCCAGCTGATCAACCCCTCCTACCCCGCGCTGGCCCGACACGTCGATCTCGACGCCCTGGATCTCCGCGTGGCCGGACGCGGTGTGCGCGTCGTCGATGCCGACGGTGGTGTCCACACCCTGGCCGACCCGTTCCGTCACCCCGACCTGACCACGACGACGCTGGCGTCGGCCGCCGCTCTGCGCCTGCTGCGTCCGCGGGCGGTCGTCGGTGCGGTCCGCTGGGCCCTGCCCGCGCTCGGACCGGTGCGACGGTTGCAGGCACGACCCGACGCGGCTGTCGCCGACGACTGGGATCGACTCGGCGTCGAGGGCCCCCTCCGCGACGCCGTGCTCCTCCCGTTCCTGTCGGGTGTCCTCGCGGACACCGCCGGCGTCACGTCCGATCGCTACGTGCGGCTCGTGCTGCGCAGCTTCCTGCGCGCCACGCCCGGGGTACCCGCGATCGGGATGCAGGCCCTGCCCGATCAACTCGCCGCACGCTGCGGCGCGACCATCCGTTACGACACGGCTGTCGACGCCATCGACGAGGCCGGCAGTTCGGTGGCCGTCCGGACCGCCGGGGGTGAGCGCATCGTGGCGCGGGCCGTGGTCGTCGCGACCGACGCCGTCGACGCCGCCGAGCTCACCGGGTTCGAGACCGCGCCCATGCGGGGCCTGATGACGTGGTGGTTCTCCGCCGACGGGATCGGCGACGACGCGTTCCTCCGCGTGTCGGGATCCGGTGGGCCGCTGGCGAACACCGCGGTGATGAGCAGCATCGCCCCCGATTACGCGCCGTCCGGGGCGACCCTCGTGCAGGCGAGTGCGGTCCTCACCGATGATCACGCTGTCGACGACGTCACCGTGCGGGCCGAGCTGGCCCACCTGTGGCAGGTGCCGACGGACAAGTGGGACCTGGTGACGCGCACGGTGATCCCGCGGGCACTGCCGTCGCAGACTCCCGGCCTGCCCGTCCGACGCCCGGTGCGTGTCGGTGAGCGGACGGTGATGGCCGGCGACCACCGCGACACCCCGTCGCTGCAGGGCGCGATGGTGTCGGGTGGTCGTGCTGCGACCGCGGCGATCCGCCTGCTGTAGCCCCACTCGCCGAGCGTGCAGAAACTCGCCGCCCAGCGTGCAGAAACTCGCCGCCGAGCGTGCAGATCAGCGCGCGGAGTCGATGCGATCGACGACGAGATCGGCGACGACCGCCGGGTGTGTCTCCGGGAGCCAGTGCCCGCCGTCCTCGACGACCGCGAACCGGTACTTCGACACCACATGTGCGGCGGTCTCGATCGCACCGGTGCGGGTGAGGAACGCGTCCTTCGCCCCCCACCCGAAGGTGGTCGGCACCGTGACGTCCCGGGCCGCGGAACCGAGCCCGAGCGCGATGGCGCGGTAGTAGTTGATCCCGCCGGTGAGTGCGTCGGTCTCGACCACCCGTTCGCGGACGATTGCGATGCTCTCGTCGTCGAGACCCGACCTGCGCAGACCGTCGGTGAGGCGGGACGCGACCGCGCGGATCAGCTTCTCCGGCAGGACCGGTGCCTGGAACGCGGCCATGTACCAGGAGCGCAACGCCTGCGACGACGACACCAACGCCCGGAGGAACGCCGCCGGGTGCGGCACCGACAGCGCCGTGTACGAGCGGAGGAGATCGGGGCGGTTCGCGGCCACGTTCCACCCGACCATCGCGCCCCAGTCGTGGCCCAGGAGGTGCACCGGTCGACCGATCGTCTGGACGAGTTCGCTCACATCGGCGACGAGTTCGGGCACTGCGTACGCGCGGCGGCCCGACGGCCGCGCGCGGGGGCTGTACCCCCGCTGGTCCGGGGCGATCGTGCGGATGCCGCGATCGGCCAGCTCGCCGGCGACGCGCCGCCACGACTCCTTCGTCTGCGGGAACCCGTGCAGGGCGACGACGACCGCGCCGTCCGCGCCGGGGCTGTCGAGGGGGCCGGTGTCGGCGACGTCGAAGGTGTATTGCGCGTGCTGGAACTCGGTGATGCGGTCGGTCATCGTCCGATCCTGACACCCGGGCCCGATCGTCTCCCGGGCGGTGACCACGACGGAGATGGTGCACGCGCTGCATACTCGACACAGAGTCCGAGCCCGGGAGGAGCGACGATCCCGATGTCCGATGACCGGAGTTCTCTTCCCGCCGGCATGCAGCCGATGCGTCAGGTGGACCACGTCCCGGAACCGCCGGCTCGGGCGGGCTTCTGGTTCTCCGGCCCGGGGTGGCGTCGGTGGGTCATGGCTGCGGTCTTCTGGGTGCTCGTCGCCGCGAGCGCGGCGGTCGGCACGCTCGTCGACGGCGGCTGGGTCGAGACGCTAGGGCTGGGCGCCGTCATCCTGGCGGTGCTGCTCGTCGTCAACGCGGGTCTGAAGTGCCTGACCCGCCATCGGGTTCAGCGCCCGCGGATGCGCGCGTAGAGCTCGGCGAGTTCGTCGACGACCTCCGCGACGTCGAGGGCGGCGACGCCGGACGCCCGGAGTGCCCGCGCGAGCCCGTCCGCGTCGAGTTCGGTGAGGACGTCGAAGTCGGCCGGTACGGGCAGGGGCGGGAGCACCCCGATCGCGAACGGGTCGTCGGTGGGGCGGCGCGGAGGTGTGTCGTCGGCGCGGGTTCCGGACCCGTCCACCGGGTCCGTCCGCATCCGGGTGAGCAGCGTCGGCACGTCGGCGCCCATCATCGCCAACGCGACCCCGGGACTGTCGTCGATGCGGGCGGCGAGTTCGTAGGCGACGGCGAGGACGTGGATGCAGTGCGGTTCGTCGTCGGGGCAAGAGCATTCGACGGTGAGATCGGCGGACTCGGTGGGCAACACCATCGCGCCGAGTGTCGCGGGTTGCTCGCCGCGTGCGACCGCGAGGAGGTCGTCGGTGGCGTCCTGCGCGCGCAGCAGCGAGACGACGGTGTCGGGTTCGACGGTCCGGAAACGCAATCCGGTCTCGAACGGGTCGAGTTGGCTGCCCTGGACCAGCGCTGTGACCAGGCCCGGCCGGACACGGAAATCGTGGACATGCCGTTCCCGGAAGTAGCCGCGTGCCTTGTTCACACGACGGGTGTCCGACGGCCTGTCCGCGACGGCGAGCACCGCCCGCGACCAGGGCGTCCGCCCGTACCCCCGCAGGGGCGTGTCGGCCTTTCGTCGGGAACCGCTGCCGCGCGGGCTCACTCGCCCACCGCCTCGTCGCGCAGACGGATGAGGTCGTGCAGTTCGTCGTCACCGATGTCGGCGAGCCAGTGCTCACCGGACGTCACGGTCAGATCCGACAGGACCCGCTTGTCGCGGATCATCGCGTCGATCCGCTCCTCGATGGTGCCGATGCACACGAAGGTGCGCACCTCCACCTCGCGGGTCTGCCCGATACGGTGTGCGCGATCGGTCGCCTGGTCCTCCACCGCGGGATTCCACCAACGGTCCACGTGCAGGACGTGATTGGCCGCGGTGAGGTTCAGGCCCGTGCCTCCCGCTTTGAGCGACGCGATCATCAGCGGTGGGCCGTCCGGGGCGGAGAACTGCTCGACCATCGCGTCGCGCGCCGACCGGCCGACGCCGCCGTGCAGGAACGGCACCGGGGCGCCGACCCGTGTGGCGAGCCAGGGCGCGAGCATCTCGCCGAACGCGGTGAACTGGGTGAAGAGCAGGGCGCGTTCGCCGTCGGCGACGATGGTGTCGACGATGTCGGCGAGGAGTTCCAGCTTCCCGGAGCGATGGGCGTTGCGCCGCAACAACGGTGAGCCGTCACCGAGGAAGTGCGCGGGATGGTTGCAGACCTGTTTGAGACGCGTCAGTGCGGCGAGGACGGTCCGGACCCGATGGCCCTCGTGGGTCGCGTCAGACTCGACCTTGCCGAGCGCGGCCATGAGGTCGTCGGTGACCGCGCGGTACAGGGCGGCCTGTTCGACGGTGAGGTTCGCGCGGACGGTGAACTCGGTCTTGGCGGGCAGGTCGGCGACGATGGTCGGGTCGCTCTTGACCCGTCGCAGGATGAACGGTGACGTGACCGCCGACAACCGGCGGACGGCATCGGGGTCACGCTCGCGTTCGATCGCCTCGGCGAACCGGGCCTTGAACACCGACGGGGATCCGAGAAGCCCCGGGTTCACCAGGTCGACGACGGCACGGAGGTCCTCCAGTCGGTTCTCGACCGGGGTGCCGGTCAGGGCGATCCGATGGCGGGCCGGGACGGCCCGTACCGCACGAGCGGCGGCGGTGGACACGTTCTTCACGTGCTGCGCCTCGTCGACGACGACCCGGTCCCACCGGATGGCGCCGAGGGACTCCTTGTCGCGGACGGTGAGCGCGAACGTCGTGACGACGACGTCGGATGCGGCCACAGCGGCCGCGAACCGGGAGGCGCGGGTGCGGCCCGGTCCGTGGTGGACGAGAACCCGCAAATGTGGTGCGAACCGGGCGATCTCACGCTCCCAGTTGCCGACCACCGACATCGGGCAGACGATCAACGTCGGCCCGGGATCGTCGTATGCCTCCCGCTCGGCGCAGAGCAGCGCGATGATCTGGACGGTCTTGCCGAGGCCCATGTCGTCGGCGAGGACGGCGCCGATCCCGAGCTCGGACAGGTGGGCCAGCCACTCGAGGCCGCGGTGCTGATACGGACGCAGGACGGCGTCGAGCGTCTCCGGCGGCTGCAGCGGCGTGGGCCGGACACCGCCCTGGTCGGCGATGTCGTCGAGCCAGGACAACCCTGACACCGACGTGACGGGCAGGCCCGGCCCGCCCGCACCGGTGACGAGTCCGAACAGCTCACCCATGTCGGGGGGATGGCCCGCCGCAGCGAGAGCCTGCTGTGTGGTGATGAACTCGGCCGCCCGTCGCAGCGCGGTGCTGTCCGCGCTGACCCACACGCCGCGGACGCGCACGAGGCCGCCCTTCTGCTCGGCGAGCGACCGCAGCTCGCCCTCGTCGAGGACGGTGTCACCGAGCGCGAGTTGCCATTGGAAGTCGCGGATCTCGGCCAGCCCCGCCATCACGGATCGCTGCACGGTCGCACCGGGTGCGGCACCGCGCAGCGACAACGACGGGGTCGCGACCGCGATGGTCCGGGGCAACAGGACCCCGACGCCCGCATCCCCGAGGGCGGTCGCGCCATGGTCCAACAGCGCACCGACGGTCTCGGTGTCGACGAGGAAGTCCAGGGTGTGGTCGTCGTGGTCGGCGCGTGTCAGCGGCTCGAACACCCTCACCGCGGCGGCGAGTTCGGTGGTGACCTCGTCGAGTTCGAGCGGGGACAGTCGACGGATCTCGACCGGCTCGTCGCCGTCGGGGGTACGACGGCAGACCTGCAGGCGCCAGCGCTCGGCATCCATCTCGACCAGGTCCGGATCGGTGGGGGCGGTCGGCTCGTGCAGACGCAGGACCAGCGAGCTCTCGCCCTCGCGCACGGCGGCGGTCCAGTCGTCCCAGGCCCGTGCAGCGCCGGCGGCGCGATCGACGTCGACACCTCCCCCGACGTCGGGGAGCAACGACCGGACGAACGGTGACCGCAGGGCGCCCTCCGGAACCGGCCGACAGCGCTCGCGACAGGTCAGGTCGACGATCTCGTGACAGAAGTCCTCGACGGCCTCGGCCCCACCGTTGTCGGTGATGACCGCGGGTGCCGCCGCCGACGTCTGCGACAGCCACGTCCGCCACCGCGCGGTCGGTACCGGAGTCCACCGCACCGTCCACGCGCCACCGGACCACGCCACCGACGGTGCGACCGCGCCCGAGGTGAGGAACCGTCGAACCGACTGTGTGACATGGCGATAGAAGGTCAGCTCACCCCCGGGTGCGGACCCGAGCGTGGGGGAGTCGAGGAGTTCCACGGTGGCGGCGGGGCCCAGGGTGATGGTCCCGGCGCGAACGGTCGACCCGGCGACGACGACGCTGATCGTGCGCCGCAGCGTGCGTCCGTCGATCAGCGTCGCGACCGCGGCGGGCACGGTGTCCGACGGGGTGGACGTCGGTGCGCCGGCGTCGTCGGTGAACCACAGCGACAGCCCCACCCCGGGCCGCCAGAGGGCATGCGTCGGTGGGGCGGGACTCACCCCGTCATCGTGGCACGGCCATCGGACAGGGTGTCGCCGCGCCGACGCCGGTCATCGAGCTGTCAACAGTTCGGCGCGGTGCACCACGGCATCCAGCGAGGCCTGCAGCGGTGCGGTGTCGCGCTGGACCTGCGCCATCAGCAGCCCGCCCTGTAGGGCCGCCAGTGTCGCCAATGCGAGCGAGGCGGTGTCGACCGAACCGTCGAGCACGCCGCGGTCCTGCATGGCGTCGTATCCCCGGCGGATGGCGCGCTCCCACCGGGCGAGCGCCCGGGCCACCGCGGCTCGTGCGTCGGGGTCCGTCTCGGCGACCTGTGCTCCGAGTGCGCCCAGTGGGCATCCGCCCGAGCACCCGCCGAGGCGCTGGTACTCGACGATCCCGTCGCACCAGCGACGCAACCCGTCGATGGAGTCGAGGTGGGCGAACACCTCCTCGTGGGTGCCGACGATGGTCTCGTCCTGGTGTGCGATCACCGCACGCACCAACTCGTCCTTGTCCGAGAAGTAGTGGTAGATCTGCGAACTGCTGACCTCCGCCCGGTCACGCACGTCCTCCATCGTCGTGCCCGTCACGCCGATGTCGAGCATCAGCTCCGCCGCTGCCGCGACGATGCGTTCGCGCGTCCGTCGTCCCCTGCTCGTCAACGGTCGGCCGGTGCTCGTGCGCAGCGTGTCGGAGGACATGACGGACAGCCTAGCGCTCTCTGGAGTGGACAATCCACTTTATGCGGAGCACCGTGACGGCGACCGGGAAGCACTCCCGGCACCGCCGACCCGAGGACGAGACGATGACCGCAGCCCAGGACTCCATGACCGACCGACTCACCGCGACGCTCGACGGGTCGCGCACACAGTTCCCCGCCGAGGTCACCGCGGCGTTCGACGCCGACCGGGCCGCGCTCGACGCCGCCGGTGTGCCCTCCGACGTGGCCGCGATCGGGACGACGATCCCGGACGCCGACGTGCTCACCGTCCACGGGTCGCAGACGCGCCTGTCCGACGAGATCGGCGACCGCCCGGCGGTTCTCGTGTTCTACCGGGGCGCGTGGTGCCCGTACTGCAACATCGCCCTGCGCGCCTACCAGCAGGAACTGGTGCCCGCACTCGCCGATCGCGGCGTCACCCTGATCGCGCTGAGCCCGCAGAAACCCGACGGCTCGCTCAGCGCGCAGGAGGCCGCCGAGCTGACCTTCTCCGTCCTGTCCGATCCGGGCAACAGCGTCGCGCGCAGCCTGGGGATCATCGCGCCGACGAACCCCGACGCCCTCGCGGCGCAGCGTCAACTGGGGCTCGACGTCACCGAGTTGAACGACGACGGCACCGCCGACCTCCCGTTCCCCACAGTCGTCGTCCTCGACCGGTCGCGGACGGTGCAGTTCATCGACGTGCACCCCAACTACACGACGCGCACGGAGTCGTCGGAGATCCTCGCCGCCGTCGACGCGTTGAGCCGCCAGTAGTCGCGCCGGATCGCGCAGGCGCCGGGGGTCACTCGCAGGCGACGCCGTCGCCGTCGCGATCGAGTCCGGAGCGATAGCCCGGTTGCCCGACCCGCAACGGTGCGGCGCCGGCGGCCCGGGCCGCGGCGCAGTTCCGGTAGTACGCGCCGCCGGCGTCGGGGGCGGGCGCGGGGATGACCGGGCGCGGCGCGACGGTGGTCGGGTCCGGGGTGCGGACGGGTGTGTCCCGGATGGTCTGGGGCGCCGGCGTGGCGGCGGGCGGCGGGGTGGTCGGCGTCGACACCGCGCCACACGAGGTGAGAACACGGGTGATCGCGTCCTTCTCGGCCGCGGTGACCCAGAGGCGGTAGGCGGACTTCACCGCCACCTGACGGGACACATAGGTGCATCGGTACGCGCGGTTCGGTGGCAGCCAGGTCGCGGCGTCACCGTCGCCCTTGCGCTGATTGGTGGGTCCGTCGGTGGCCTGGAGATTGCGGGGATCGTTGGCGAGGTCGCGACGCTCGTCGGGCGAGAGCTGTTGTGCGCCTTTTTGCCATGCGTCCGACAAGGCGACGACGTGATCGATCTGGACGGCGTCGGAGGTCTGCGCACCGCGGGTGAACGCGATGGTGCGCCCGGTGTAGGGGTCGGCGAGCGAGCCGGTGAGGACGACGCAGTCGCGGGTACCGGGCCGCGCGGTGATCGCGGTCAGGTCGCGGCGGAGGATGTCGTTGCGGGTGTCGCATCCGTTGTGGCCCAGGGCCACGTCGACGTCGTCGGACCAGGCCTGCCCGAACTGCGCACGGGTGTACCCGGTCTTCGGTGCGCGACCCTTCACCGGGAGCGCGTCGAGGGTCGCGAGTGCGGCGGATGCGGCGCCGGGAGCCGGGGTCGACGGGGTGGGCGTCGATTCGGTCGTCGTTGTCGATGACGGTGCGGTGGTGACCGTCTCGATGCGGGTGACCGCAGCGGCCTCGTCCGAGGACTGCTTGGTGTCGTCGGGCGCGACGAGACCCACCAGGGCGATCACCGCCACGACACCGACCCCCGTCAGGACCCCCAGACGACGGCGGGTCACGTGACGGTGACGCCGCCGTCCACCACGATGGTCTGCCCGGTGACGTACCCGCCGGCGTCGGAGGCGAGCCAGACAGCGGTGGCTGCGAGTTCCGCGGGGTCACCCATGCGCTTGAGGAGCTGCCGCTGCTGCTGCGACTCCAAATAGCCCTCGTCGTACTGCTCGGTCATCTCCGAGGCGAAGAACCCCGGGGCGATCGCGTTGACGCGGATACCTTTTCGGCTGCCCCACTGCTGCGCGAGGTCACGGGTCAGTCCCAGCACCCCGGCCTTGCTCGCGGCATAGGCGGCCTGGGGGAGACCCGCGGTGGTCAGGCCCAGGACGCTGGAGATGTTGATGATGCTGCTGCCCGGCTGCATCACCTTCGCCGCCGCCTGGGCTGCCCAGTACGACCCGTTCAGGTTGACGTCGATGACGGACCGGAACTGCTCGGGGGTCTCGCGGGTCGCGGGGACGGCGGTACCGACACCGGCGTTGTTGATGAGCACGTCGACGCGGCCGAAGGCCTCCATGGCCGCATCGATCATCGCGACGGCCTGCTCGGGCACGGCGACATCGGTGCCCACGCTGATGGCCGTCGCGCCGAGCGACTCGACCATCTGCTGGGTGTCGGCCAGCTTCTCCACGCGGCGGGCCGCGAGCACGACGGACGCACCGGCTTCGGCGGCCCCACGGGCGAACGCGACTCCGAGCCCGGACGACGCGCCGGTCACGATGACGACCTTGCCGTCGAGGCGGAACATGTCGAGCACGGGCATGGAGATCTCCTCGCTGAGAACTGTGGTCCTTACAGACCGAGATCCCGGCCGATGATCTCCTTCATGATCTCGTTGGAGCCGGCCCAGATCTTGGTCACCCGGGCATCCTTCCATGCCTGCGCGATGCGGTATTCGTTCATGAACCCGTAGCCGCCGTGCAGCTGCACGCAGGTGTCGAGCACCTTGTTCTGGATCTCGGCGGTCCACCACTTCGCCTTGGCGGCGTCGGCGGGGCTGAGCTCGCCGTCGCAGTGCGCCGCGACGCAGGCGTCGACGAACGCCTGCGTGACGTCGAGCTGGGTGGACAGCTCGGCGATCGTGAACTTGTTGTACTGGAACGAGCCGACTGCCTGCCCGAACGCCTTGCGCTCGGAGACATAGGTGAGCGTCTCGTCGAACAGGGCGCGGGCGTGCGCGAGGTTCGAGACCGCGCAGTTCATCCGCTCCTGCGGGAGGAACGTCATCATGTGGATGAAGCCGCGGTCGATCTCGCCGATCACGTTCTCGGCGGGGACGCGGACGTCGGAGAAGAACAGTTCGGCGGTGTCGGACTCGGGCTGGCCGACCTTGTCCAGCTTGCGGCCGCGCTCGAAGCCCTCCATGCCCTTCTCGACCGCGAACAGGGTGATGCCCTTGGCCTTCTTCTCCGGCGACGTCTTCACCGCGACCACGACGAGGTCGGCGTTGTAGCCGTTGGTGATGAAGGTCTTCGAGCCGTTGAGGACCCAGTCGGATCCCTCCTGGCGGGCGGTGGTCTTGATGCCCGCGAGATCGGAGCCCGCGGCGGGCTCGGTCATCGCGATGGCAGTCACGGTGTCGCCGGTGCAGAACCCGGGCAGCCAGCGCTGTCGCTGCTCCTCGGTGGTGAGGTGCACGAGGTACGGCGCGACGATGTCGACGTGGATGCCGAACGCCGACGGGATCGCCGCGCTCACGCCGGACAGCACCTCGGTGAACTTGGCGTTGAAGCGGTAGTCGCCCGCGGCGGAGCCGCCGTACTCCTCCGGGATCTCGAGGCCCAGGAAGCCGAGCTCGCCGGCCTGCTTCCAGATCTCGCGATCGATGAACCGCTGCTCGATGATCTTCTCGTGCCGCGGTGTGACGTAGCGGTCGACGAATTCCTGGGCCGACTCGCCGAAGGCGCGGTGGTCGGGGCCGTACAGGGTCCTGCGCATGGTGTCTCCTCGAGAAGATCTGTGATCCCGGGCGCGCCGTTGTTACCGGCGGGTAGCTCCAGGTGACTCCATGCTGCGCCGAGACGGTCATGCAGGTCAAAACGCTGACTGTGATCTGGGTCGCAGGGGGCTGCCGTAAGAAACGTCCGCTCCACGTGATCTGGGGGAGCATTGCCCTCTGCCAGTCCCCAGCGGACGTTTGTGACGACTTCTCGTCACCCGTGCGGCGCTTCGATCAGCAGAGCGGCTTCTAGTGTGCCCGTGTCGGGATCGACGAGAATCGTCCAGTAGCCGCCCATCAGTCGCGGCAGATGCCCCGAGTGCACGACACCGTCATGCGAGGCTGCGGCCAGGAACTCGCCTGCCCCTGGCCGGGCGGAGAAGTTGTCCACGAGCTCGATCCAGTCTCGTAGCTGAGACCGAGCCTGCTGCCGCAGTTCACATGCGGCATGGGGATCGTCTGCGACCTCAGCGGCGAACATCGTGATCGACCGACTCGAACCCGACGCGGCAATGGCGAGCAGTGTGTCCCTGTCGAGGGTGCCCACCACCGGAAGCGGAGGCGGAAAGCCGCGGAAGACCCCGTCGTCGTCGGTGGAATCTGCGAAGTCGCGGAAGTCCATGTTCGAGATGGACAGGTTGTTCTCCACCGACGACATCTCCGACGGGATCACGCGGAACGTCCGACCGGGTTCGTGGCCCCACTCCGTTCGCCCGAGATCGACAGCAAGGACGGACATCTCGGGATCGCTCATCGACTGCGCGTCGGCGATGAAGGCGTAGAAGGGCGGGTCGTCGCCGGTTCGATTCACGAGATCGGTCGCTGTCAGCCCCTCGTTCTCGGGATGGTCGACGCAGACGAGATTCGCCTCGAAGGTCGGGAACTGCGAATCCCCACTCTCGACCGGCTCCATCGCCGCCTGCGCGACGTCCGCCCATCGCGCATCGTCGGAGAAGTCGGTGCGGACCAGAAGTGACGGTGAGTACTCGCTGTCGAGCAGCTCCGCGAGAGACCTCCCGGTTCCCAGGCGTTCCAACAAGGCCTGGGCCTCGATGTGGCGTCGGCGCTCCCCGTCCTCACGCCGAAGCGCGGCGATGTCTCCCGGCGGGTCGGGAAGACGGAGGGACCCGACGATGCGATCGACCTCGTCGTCGTCGAGCGGCCCATGAGCACGCAGTTCCACCGACCAGGGCGCGATCTCGCGGCGCCAGGCGTGGCCGAGATGGCTGACGTGGAAGGGTGCCTCCGGCTCGGGAAGTGCGGTGAGCCACCGGCGGACGACGACCTGCGGTGTCTGCCCGTGGACGCTGAGATCGAGAGCCCCGGTCAGTGGGTCGCCGTCGATGGCCGAGCTGTGTGTCGACAGCGGGAGGTAGCCGACGTCCGTGGTGGGCATCTCGGCGACCGCTTGCATCTTTGTCTCGTGCGCACGTTGCTCGTCGGACACCGTCGGGTCGTCCTCGTCGACGACGGGTCCATTCCATGCGAACAGCGTCGGGTCGAGCGTGACGTCGATCTCGGGGTCCGAGAGCTCGATGACCTCCCCACCCTGCTCCCACCGGAGCGCCACACCGATCTCCACGTCGATCACCACCGTGATCGGTGAACCGGCATTCGGGAACACGAGCTCGTGGCCCGGTCGGCCGTGGACCTCCACCGGCGTCGGACCGTCCGGGTCCCCTATGTCGGTCTGCGAGAACCGGTTCTCCGCCGGCCACCAACGGTGGGGTTGGAACAGCTGGCGAGGCCCGAGCCCCGTGTACGAGACAAGCGCGCGGGCGTTCTTGACCCGGTGAGTGGCCGCCGTCCCGTCGCCAGGGATGTTCCAGGAATCCGTGGGTGTGTCGATCCAGACCGGGGCACCGTCGGCGTCCTCCGTCCGCCACCGTCCCGGATGCCCGTAGAACACCCGCCGGGGTTCGGGGCCGGCATGCATCGTCCCGACGAGATTCCGGCCGATGGTGCTGTAGGTCAGGCCGCGGATCTGCGGCCACGGCGGCGTCATGTACTGAACCTTACAAATGAACGCGAACGTGTGTACGAGAACCGCCCCGAGAGGGAGGTCCGGGGGCGTGATGCCGTCGGGATCCCTACTCGGGGTGGTTCTCAGCAGTGCGAGCGGCGGCGCTAGCGGCGCGAGACCTCCGCGTGCTCGGCGTCGCGGGAGGCGACTTCGTTGAAGCCGACGCTGGCGAGCTCCTCGCCGACCGTCTCGTGCGGGGCGTCCGTGCTGTCGTCGGCCACACCCGCCGGCTTGCGGCCGGTGAACAGCGAGGCGATCGCACCGAGGACACAGCAGACGATGGCGAAGGTGAACGCCGCCGACAGGCCGTTGGAGAACGGCTCGGAGATCAGGTGCGGGAAGAACTTCAGCCCCGTCAGGGTGTCCTGGTTCGTCTGCGACAGCGTCGACAGGTGCGGTCCGACGAGTTCCTTGATCGGGTTGTAGCCGAGGAACGCCGCGAACAGGATGCCGACGGTCGGCAGGTTCGCGACCTGGTTGGCGTCAGCGGCCGAGACGCCATGTGCGAGCAGACCGTTGCTCATCGCCGACGGCAGGTCACTGGACAGACCGGCGATCATGAGGCTGAAGAAGACACCGATCGAGAGCACCATCGCGGCGTTCTGGAACGTCGTCATCATGCCCGCGCCCGAACCACGAGCATTGGCGGGAAGGCTGTTCATGACCTCGGCGCGGTTCGGCGAGGCGAACAGACCCATCCCGACGCCGTTGATGAGCAGGATCGCGGCGAAGGCCCAGTAGTTGAAGTCCACCGGGATCGCGATGAGGGCCACGAACGTGCCGGCGGTCAGGAACAGGCCGGTCGTCGTGAACCACTTGGTACCGAGCTTGTCGGAGAGGTACCCCGACACCGGCGCCGAGAGCAAGAAGCCGATCGTCATGGGCACCATGTAGATGCCGGCCCACAGCGGTGTCCGCGTGTAGTCGTAGCCGTGCTGCGGCAACCAGATGCCCTGCAACCAGATGATCAGGATGAATTGCAGCCCGCCGCGGCCGATCGACGCCATTAGGTTGGCGATGTTGCCGTACAGGAACGAGTGGTTCTTGAAAAGCGACAGGTTGAACAGCGGGTTGTCGACACGGGTCTCGATGACGGCGAACAGCGCGAGGACCGCGGCCCCACCGATGAGGCAGCTCAACACCATCGGGCTGCTCCAGCCCATGTTCGAGGCGCCGTACGGCTGGATGCCGTAGGTGATGCCCACCAGGATCGCGACGAGGCCCACCGCGAAGGTGATGTTGCCCCACCAGTCCATCGTCGCCTTCTGGCGAACGCCGGTGTCGTGCAACTTCATGTAGGCCCAGACCGTGCCGACGAGACCGAAGGGCACAGACACCAGGAAGATCAGGTTCCAGTCGATCGGGGCGAGGACGCCGCCGACGAGCAGGCCCAGGAACGAACCCGCGATCGCCGCGACACCGTTGATGCCCAACGCCAGACCGCGCTGATGCTGCGGGAAGGCGTCGGTGAGGATCGCCGACGAGTTCGCCATGAGGAACGCGCCGCCCACACCCTGGATCACGCGCCAGAAGATCAACCAGATGGCGGCCGAGCTGCCGTCGAACCACGTCGCGGCCAGGAAGATCGACGACACCGTGAAGACCAGGAACCCGATGTTGTACATACGGGCTCGGCCGAACATGTCGCCGAGGCGTCCGAAGCTGACGACCAGCACCGCGGTGACGACGAGGAAGCCCATCATCATCCACAGCAGGTAGCTGGTGTTGTCGGGCTCGAGCGGGTTGAGCTTGATGCCCTTGAAGATGTCGGGCAGCGCGATGAGCACGATCGACGAGTTGATCGTGGCGATCAGCATGCCGAGTGTCGTGTTGGACAACGCGATCCACTTGTAGTTCGGGCCGAGGTCGGCCAGGGACCGTGTGCCCCCGCGGCGCGGGGGCTCCGGTGGATCGGAGCGGTCGAGGACGGCGGTTCCGTGGAGACTCATGATGACTTTCTGCTCTGCAGGGGTGCGATCAGGAACGCGAGGACGTGAGGGCGGCGGCGAGCAGCTCGATGGACCGCTGCGCTGCGGCCCGATCACCGGGTTCGAGGCGGTTCAGGGCGTCCTCGACGAGACGTGCACGCGCGGAGGTCGTCCCGTCGATCAGCTCGATGCCGTCCTCGGTCGGCTCGATGAGGCTGGCGCGACCGTCGGCGGGGTCGGCCACCCGGCGGACCATGCCGTCGCGCTCGAGGGACGACACGATCCGCGACATCGTCGGCGCGGAGACGCCCTCGTGGGCGGAGAGTTCCGACAGGCGCATCGGCGGGTTTGTCACCAGCACCCACAGCGCCGAGGTGGAACCCAGCGACAGCGAGCCCGATCCGGTCTCGCTGCGCAGTGTGCGGATGATGCGGGCCAGTGAGGTGTAGACGGTCACGCTCCGACCGGAGCGCACTGCGGTCGTCGTCGACATGGGGCCTCCTGTGCTCGTCCGTTGGTACCCGCAACACATTAGTTGTCAGAAGCTAAGTAATCGAGACGTAAAGAACTGCAGGTGATGACGCACGGCACGGATATGTCGCGTGTGCCGGGTACGGCCGTTCACGGTTCTGCTCAGTTGTTATTGGCCTGTTACCCTCCGGTGGTCCGTCCGACGACCACCGCCAAAGGACCACACAACCTCATGTCGATTCGCAGCCTCCGGACGCGCCTCACCGCCGTCCTCGTGGCCACCGTCACCGCGGCGGGTGTCGCCGGCGTGGTCACCACGGCCCCGGCGCAGGCCCGTCCCGCGACCGCCTACGTCTTCTCTGCCGCTATGGGCAAGAACATCCCGATCAAGGTGCTGCGTGCTGCGAACGGCAGCAACAGCGCGCCGACGCTGTACCTCCTCGACGGCCTGCGCGCCCCCGACAACGACAACGGGTGGCTCATCAACACCGACGTCGTCAACTACTTCGCGAACAAGAACGTCAACGTCGTCCTGCCCTACGGCGGCGCCGGGACGTTCTACCAGGACTGGCAGAACCGCGACCCCAAGCTGGGCACGGTGAAGTGGGAGACGTTCCTGACCCGTGAGCTCCCCGCCGCCATGAAGGCGCGCTTCGGCTCCGACGGCCGACGCAACGCCATCGCCGGCCTGTCGATGAGCGGCACCTCCGCCCTGATCCTCGCCACCGACCACCCGTCGATGTACCAGGGCGTCGCGTCCTTCAGCGGCTACCCGGTGAGCAGCGAGCCCGGCTTCGCGCAAGGCATCGGCCTCTCGGTGGCCCAGATCGGCGGCGACATCAACAACATGTGGGGCGTCTGGCCCGGCGGCCAGTGGCTCGCCAAGGACCCGGCGCTGCATGCGGGCAACCTGCGCGGCAAGCGCGTCTACATCTCGGCCGGCCTGGGCGGGTCGAACATCAGCCCGACCGCCGACCCGGTGAAGTTCGCGCAGTTCGTGCCGCTGGAGACCGCGGCCGGCATCGCCAGCCAGCAGTACATCGGCACCCTGCGGATGAACGGGATCAACCCCGTCACCCACATCAGCCAGGAGGGCACCCACTGGTGGACCTACTGGCAGGCCCGCCTGAAGGAGGCATGGGTCTCCACCCTGGGCCCGGCCCTCGGCGCCTGACACAGCACGCTCGATGAGAACCCGGTCGAGGTCGTCCCCGCGATGACCTCACCGGGTTCTTCTCGTCTCTCCCGCAGTCTCTCGACCCCGCAGGCCACCGTCATCGGACTCGGCTCGATGGTGGGCGCCGGTGTGTTCACCGCGTTCGCCCCGGCGGCCGCGGCGGCCGGATCCGCACTGCTGATCGGTCTCGCGATCGCAGCGGTGGTCGCCACCTGCAACGCGCTGTCGTCGGCCCAACTCGCCGCGCAGTATCCCGAGGCCGGTGGCGCCTACCTGTACGGGCGGGAACGCCTCGGCGAGTGGTGGGGTTTCGCCGCCGGCTGGATGTTCGTGATCGGCAAGACCGCGAGCTGCGCGGCGATGGCCCTGACCGTGGGGACCTACGTCGCGGGCGATCGGTGGGGACCGCTGGTCGCGGTCGTCGCCGTCGTGGCGATGGTCGTCGTCAACTGCCTGGGGGTGACACGCACCGCGACCGCGACGGCTGTCATCGTGACAGCGGTGGTGACGGTGCTGGTGGTTCTCGTAGTGGTCGGTCTCGTCGGCGGCGACCCCACCTCGGCCAACCTGTCGGTCGCTCTCGGCGACGGAGGCGTGTACGGCGTCCTGCAGGCAGCCGGTCTGCTCTTCTTCGCCTTCGCGGGGTATGCGCGCATCGCGACACTCGCCGAGGAGGTGCGCGATCCGCGCCGGGCGATCCCCCGGGCGATGGGCGGCGCCCTCGTCGGTGCCCTGCTGCTCTACGCGGCTGTCGGGATCACGGCGCTCGGGGTGCTCGGGTCCGATCGCCTCGCCGCCACCCCCACCCCGCTCGTCGAGCTCGTCTCGGCGAGCGGCACCGACGCGCTCGCGCCCTTGGTGCGGGTCACCGCCGCGGTGGCCGCTCTGGGTGCCCTGCTGGCGTTGCTCGCCGGCGTCGGGCGGACCGGCCTCGCGATGGCGCGTACCGGCGACCTCCCGCGGCCCCTGGCCGCCGTGCACCCGCGGTTCTCGGTGCCACACCGGATGGAGATCCTGGTCGGCGTCGTGATCTGTGTGGCGGTGCTCGTGGTCGACCTGCGCGACGTCATCGGGTTCTCGTCGTTCGGGGTGCTGCTCTACTACCTCGTCGCGAACATCGCGGCGTTCACGCAGACGGGCGCGGACCGTCGGTGGCCCCGCGGCGTCCACGTCGTCGGCGCCGTCGGGTGTGTCGTCCTCGCGGCGACACTGCCCGTCGGGTCCGTGGTGGTCGGCGTGGTTGTCGCCGCCGTCGGGTTCGCCTACCGCGCCGTTCGGCTCCGGCGGGAGGTCAGGCCGTCTTCTCGGCCTGTCGGATGATGTCGCGCACCAGCGTCGCGAAGATGACCTTGTGCGCCGGCAGCTGGCCGTACCAGTACCCGAGGCCGACGAGTCCTCGCGGGTAGTAGACGGTCCGCTGGGTCAGGCGCGAACCTGATCCCTCGGGGTCGACGCGGAGCTCGAGCCAGGCCGTGCCGGGCATCGACGTCTCCGCCCGCAGCCGCAACAGGTGTCCGGGCTCGACGTGCTCGACCCGCCACCAGTCGAGGGTCTCGCCCGCGGCGGGTTCCCCCGACGACCGTTCGCGCCGGGGTCCGGGACCGCCGGCGACGGCGTCGAGCGACGCGCGGGCACGCCAGGCCTTGTCGAAGGTGAACCACCCGGTGTCACCGCCGATGCCGGACACCGTCGCCCACAACTGCGCGGCGGAGACACGCGTGGACGCGGTGCGCTTCTCCTCCATCACGTCCTCGCCGGACCACGCGGGGTCGGTGGGCAGCGGCTCGGCCGGCGAGACCGACGCCTCCGCGTTCGCCCACGTCACGCTGGTGTCCGCGCGGTGCGTCCGCGCCAGTGCGGCGTCCAGGGCCTCGCGGTAGGTCAGCAGACCGCCCTCGGGGCGGGGGATCACGTCGTCGATGTCGTGGGACTTCATCACCGCGTCGCACTCCAGCGACTCGACGAGGGGACGCGCGAGCGCCGACGGTATCGGCGTCACGGTGCCCACCCATCGGGCGGCGAGCGTGGGTGTCAGGTATGGCAGCACGATCATCCGACGCCGCGGCAACCCCGCGGCCTGCGCGTAGAGCTGCATCATGTCGCCGTACTCGAACACCTCGGTCCCGCCGATGTCCCAGGTGCGGCTGGTCGGGACCTCGGCCGACGCCGCCTCGACGAGATAGTGCAGGGCGTCGCGGATCGCGATCGGCTGGATCTTGTTGTGCACCCAGCGCGGCGTCGTCATGACCGGGAGCCGCTCGGTGAGATGCCGGATCAGTTCGAACGAGGCCGAACCCGAACCGATGACGACGCCGGCCTGCAGGACGACGGTCTCGACGCCGGAGTCGAGGAGGATCTCGCCCACCTCGACGCGGGAGGCCAGATGCTTCGACAGCTTCGTGCCGGTGGGGTGCAACCCACCGAGGTAGACGATGCGGGAGACACCCTGCGCCTTCGCGGCGGCGGCGACGTTGCGCGCCGACTCGGCCTCTTCCTCCTTGAAGTCGCCCGTGCCGTCGCCGCCCATCGAGTGGACCAGGTGGTAGACGACGTCCACGCCCTCGAACGCGGCCATCAGCGACTCGCGGTCGGACAGGTCGCCCTGCACCACGGTGCCCTCACCGACCCACGGGGCGTCCGCGAGCTTGCTCGGGGTGCGGGCCAGCGCACGCACCGTCCACCCCGCGTCGGCCAGTCGCGGCGCGAGGCGCCCCCCGATGTAGCCGGTGGCCCCGGTGACCAGGGCTGTGCGTGTGGTGCTCATGGTGTGCTCGCTTCCGTGTCGGTCCCGACGGTGGGACGCGCGGGTGTACCGGGCTCAACTGTCGCGGCAGTCGGTTTGTTCTCAGGATGCACCGCAGCGCCGACGAGCAGGCCGACGACGACCAGGCCGTCGACGTCGTCGTCGACGACGATCTCGGCCGCCAGGCCCTGCGCGGTCATCAGCGCGGCGAGGCTCGGGGCCTGCCCCGCGGAGGTCTCGATGGCGAGGATCCCGCCGGGTGACAACCAGGACGGTGCCTGCTCCACGATGCGCCGTGCGATGTCGAGCCCGTCGGGACCACCGTCGAGGGCGACGACGGGCTCGTGGTCGCGGGCCTCGCGGGGCATGGTCCCGACAGCCCCTGTGGGCACGTAGGGCGCGTTGGCCACGAGGACGTCCACCGTCCCCTGCAGCGCGGTCGGGAGTGGTTCGAACAGATCACCGGTGACCACATCGGCGTGAGGGAGGTTGCGGCGGGCGCAGTCGGTGGCGGCCGGGTCGATGTCGACCGCGATCACGTCGCGGGGGCGCGTGCGGTCGGCGATCGCGTGCGCGACCGCACCGACGCCGCAACACATCTCGAGGACGACGGCACCCTCGGCGTGGGGGAGCGCGACGCGGACCAGGGCCTCGGTGCGCCGCCGGGGGACGAACACCCCCGGCGCGACGTGCAGGCGCGCCCCGGCGAACTCCACCCACCCGACCACGTGCTCGAGCGGCTCACCTGCGACGCGGCGGGCGAGCAGGGCACCCCGCGCATCCGGCGGCGTCTCCATCAGCACCCGCGCCTCGTCCTCGGCGAACACGCAGCCCGCTGCGCGCAGTTCGCCGACGATCTCCTGCTCGGTGGGGTGCCCCACGGATGTCTCAGGTGCCGTCGGTGGTCCCGTCGGAACCACCGGCGGAGTGCTCGTCGGGTCCGATCTCCCCGGTCGGCTGCTCCTCGTCGGACTGTCCGGCCTCGTAGACCTTCTCCTCGCGGCGGATCTCGTCGGTCTCACCGATCTGGGACTCGTCGTCATGCGGGAAGTTGCTCATGGCGTGCTCACTCTCGGTCGAGGTGTGGTGCTCGCCTGGGCTCGGCGTCCCACCCACGCTACGGAAGGCCCGCACACGACCGCACCCCCTCCACGCGATGCATGGAGGGGGTGCGGAGTCGTGACGGGATCACTTGTTCTGCGTCGGCGCCTGTCCGCTCGGGGGCTGCGGAGCGCCCTGCGGCGCCTGTCCGCCCTGCGGCGGCTGCGGTGCGCCCTGGGGTGCCTGTCCGCCCTGCGGGGGCTGCGGTGCGCCCTGGGGCCCACCCTTGCCCGGTCCGTCCTTGCCCGGTCCACCCGCGCCCGGTCCACCCGGGGCGCAGCCCGGTCCGCCCGGCCCACCGGGGCCACCGGCCGGTCCGCCCGGACCCGCCTTGCCGTCGGGACCCTTGCCGTCGGGACCCTTGCCACCGGGACCCTTCCCGTCGGGGGCCTGCCCGTTCGGTGCGGCCGGAGCCTGCCCGCCGGGTCCCTGCTGTCCCGACGGCGCCTGCTGTCCGTCGGGGCCCGTGGTGCCGTTCTGCCCACCGGAGGCCGGCAGCGCGCTGTTCGACGACGCGGTGCTGACGTTCTCGTGGACGGGGTTGGCGACGAAGATCGCCGAGGTCACGATCGCGCCGACGAGAGCCGCGCCGACCGCGATCGCGGCCACGGGGACCCACGGCTTGGACGTCGAGGCACGCATCCGCTGCAGTCGCGAGGTGCGTGGCGCGGTGGTGGTGTCGGCGGGCGGCACGGTGTCGGACACCGGTGCCGAGTACGGCGCTGCGGCGGAACCGCTCTCGTGGACACGGTCCATGGGGCGCGTCACGTCGGCGCCTCCGTGGTCTGCGGACCCGGCCGGATCCCGGTTCTCGTTCTTGTCAGCCATCGTGGCATCCCTTCCGTTCGTCTTCACCGGCGTCGGTTCCACCGGCGGCACACACGACGGTGGGCACCGGACCTGAAGCCACCCTGAAACGGGCGTCGCGCGGCGCGGTCTTCAGCGTGTCTTCAGGCTGATGACGACAATCGGTAGTCGTGACGAGTGCAGCGGGCGAGACGGGGACGGGCGCCGCCGGGACCGGCGACTTCCGGGTGGGACGCCGGATGGTGGTCGTCGAGGACTCCGACGCCATCCGGGAACCCGTCATCGCCGCGTTCGCCGACGCGGGGTACGTCGCCTACGGCGCGACGTCGGGGGAGGGCATGGAGGATCTCGTCGACGGACGCCGTCCCGACCTGGTGGTGCTCGACGTGATGCTCCCCGGCGACCGCGACGGGTTCGACCTCATCGACGTCGTCCGCGCCCGCAGCGACGCCGGCATCATCATGCTCACCGCGCGCGACCACATCGACGACAGGCTGCGCGGACTCCACGGCGGCGCCGACGACTACCTCGTCAAGCCGTTCCTGCTCGACGAACTGCTCGCCCGCGCCGACGCCGTCCTGCGCCGACGGGGTGGTCGCGCCGCCGCGGTCACCGTCGGCGACCTCCTCGTCGACCCCGACGCCTCCACCATCACCCGCGACGGGACCGTCCTGGATCTGACGGCCACCGAGTTCCGCCTCGCCGAGTTCCTCGTCGCGCAGCGCGGTCGCACCGTGACCAAACGGCAGATCCTGCAGGCGGTCTGGGGATACGACGCCTACGACGTGAACCTCGTCGAGGTCCACGTCAGCGCGCTGCGTCGGAAGATGGAGGCCCACGGTCCGCGGATGATCCACACCGTCCGTGGGCTCGGGTACGTGTTGCGGGCCGCCCGGTGAGCCCCGCCTGGCCGGGACGCCTGCGTCGGCGGGCTCCCGCGCCGGACACCACCCCGACGCCGTCCCTGCGGTGGCGGGTCCTGGTGTCGGTGACGGTGGCGTTCGCGGTGCTGCTGGTCGTGGTCGGTGTCGCCGTCGACGTCGCGCTCGGGCAGCGCCTGCGCTCGGACCTGTCGTCGCGTGTCACCGACCGCGCCGATCGGGCGTCGTCGCTGTTGGCCGAGGGGTATCAGGGACAGGACCTGGTCGGGGCGTTGCAGGGTGACGCGATCCGTGTCCGTCTGCGCACGGCCGACGGCACGATCTACCAGACCCCCGGGCCCGTGGTCGACGACCCGGGCCAGATGGCGCCACCCCGGCCGTCCGGTGCCCGCGGACCCCGCGGCGACCGGCCGGCGGGCGGACCGGACGGGTCGGGACCGGGCGGCCAGGGCCCCGGGGGACCGGCAGGCCAGGGACCGCCCGGCCCGCCGGGCGACGCCCTCGTCGTCACCCGGACGCTGCCCGACGGGTCGACGATCACCCTCCTCGGCGACACGACCTCCATCACCCAGGTCCGCCACCAGCTGCGATGGCTGATGGTGGCGGCCGGCGCCGTCGCACTCGCCGTCGCGGCCGGCCTGATGCTGCTCGCGGTGCAGCGGGCGCTGCGCCCCCTCGAGGCGATGGTGGACGTGGCCCGCGACATCACCTCCGGCGACCGCGGGCGCCGCGTCCGACCGCGCTCACCCGGCACCGAACTCGGCCGGACCGCAGAGTCGATGGACGAGATGCTGGACGCCCTCGAGTCGGCGGAGAACGCCCAACGCGCGGCCGCGGCGAACGCCCAGCGCGCCGACGCCGACACGAAACGTTTCCTCGCCGACGCCGCCCACGAACTACGGACCCCGATCGCCGGCCTGTCGGCCGTGGCCGAGTCCGTCGCGCGTGACGGCGCCACCCGCCCGGACCGCGTCGCGCGGTGGTCGGATCTGCTCGTCAGCGAGTCCCGCCACGCCGCTCGCCTCGTCGACGACCTGCTGGACATGGCCCGCATCGACGACGACCCCGGGCTCGAGGTGGTCGACGCCGACCTCGGGGCGATCGTGGACGGTGCGGTCGAACGCACCGCGCTGGTCCACGCCGATCACACGGTGTCGCGCACGGGCGTGGAGTCCGTCCCGGTGCGGGTGGACCCGGGACGGATCGGGCAGATCCTCACCAATCTGGCGGAGAACGCCGCACGGGTCTCGTCCGTCGTCGCCATCGACCTGTCCGTCGAGGACACGACCGCCGTCATCACCGTCTGCGACGAGGGCCCCGGTGTGCCCGCGGCCGATCGGGATCGCATCTTCGACAGGCTCGTCCGGCTCGACCGCGCCCGGGACACACCCGGTGCGGGGCTCGGGCTCCCGATCGCGCGTGCGCTCGCGCGGGCGCACGGCGGCGATGTCCGATGCGTCGAGGGATCGTCCCGTACGGGTGCATGTTTCGTGGTGACCCTGCCCGTACGACCTGCGTAGATCCACGACGCAGGTGTGTCTGTCACCGGAACTCCGTAACATCGATGCGTCATCGTCGGACGCTGTAGACCGCGGCGCCCCCGGACCCGCCCGCGGCGGCCTCCACTCCACCGGGAAGGTGTCATGACGACCACCACCTCATCGGCGATCACCTCGCGGCCCGCGGCCGCGGCCCACCTCACGCGTGTCTGTTTCAAGCTGGGCCCACCGCGACTCGTCGGCGCCGAACTCGAATGGTTCACCCGCACCACCGATCGACACCGCCCCTCCGGCCGTCCCGACGTCCCGCGCCTCGCCGCCGCACTCGGTGACCACGCCCCCCGCACCATCACCCCGGCCTCGCCGGCCCTCCCCCTGAACTCCGGAAGCCTCGTCTCCGTGGAGCCGGGAGGGCAGATCGAACTCTCCAGCACACCCTTCGACAGCGTCGACGAGCTCGGATCCGCACTCGCCGCGGACGAACGCGACCTCCGCGCACTCCTCGCGGCCGCCGACATCGAGGTCGTTGCCGGCGCCGCCGACGGCGTGCGACCGCCCCACCGCATCCTCGTCAGCGACCGCTACCGCTCCATGGAGGACGCGTTCGCCCGTCGGGGCATTTTCGGATCGCTGATGATGTGCAACACGGCGGCGGTCCAGGTCGCCCTCGACGCCGGCGTCGATGCCGACCACGCCGTCTCGCGCTGGACACGCCTGCACACCATCGGCCCGGCGATGACCGCCGCGTTCGCGAACTCCCCACGCCTGCACGGCGCCGACGACGAACGGTGGGCGTCGCAACGCATGCGGGCGTGGCTGGGCACCGACCGGACCCGCATCCCGCCGCACGCGCAGACCATCGAGGACTACGCCGACTGGGTGCTGTCGGTGCCGCTGCTGTGCGTGCGCTGCGCCGACGACCACTGGTTCACACCACCGGCCGGAGCGACCTTCGCCGACTGGATGGACGGTGCCCTCGACAGCGAGGTGGGGCGGCGCCCCGACGAGACGGACCTCGCCTACCACGTGACGACGGTGTTCCCGATGGTCCGTCCCCAGGGGTACCTGGAGGTCCGGTACCTCGACGGCCAGCCCGAGAACCTCTGGCGTGTCCCGATCGCCGCGGTCGCGGCGCTGATGTCCGACGACGCCGTCGGCGCCGAGGCCGACGCCATCGCCGCCCCCACCGCCGACGCCTGGCTGCGTGCCGCGCAGTGCGGCCTCGACGACGCCGAGGTCCGTGGGGTCGCCGCCGACCTGCTCACCCTCGCCGCCGACGTCACGCCCGCCGGGATCGACCGTGATCTCGTCGCGGCAGCCGCTGCACGCTGTCGACGCGGTGAACCGCCTGTCGCGCAGAGTGAACCGCCTGTCGCGCAGAGCGATCCGACCCTCAGTCAGTCCCACCGACAGGAGTCCGTGTCCCGATGACCGCCCTCGACGACACCCCGCGCGCCGCCCGTGCCCGTCTGGAGACCGTCCTGCGTGATGCGCGTGCCCGCACCGCCGCACTCACCGACGCTGTCTCCGACGACGAACTGCGGCGCCAGCATTCACCGCTCATGAGCCCGCTGGTGTGGGACCTCGCCCACATCGGCAACCAGGAGGAGATGTGGTTGATCCGGGAGGTGGGGCGGCGCGCCCCGCTGCGTCCCGATCTCGACGACCTCTACGACGCGTTCCGTCACGCGCGGGCCAGCCGACCCGACCTCCCTCTGCTCGACCCGACACAGGCCCGCACATATGTGGCGGGTGTGCGCGACCACGCCCTCGAGGTGCTGGAGTCGTCGTCGCTCACGGGTGATCGCCTGGTGGACGGTGGGTTCGCGTTCGCGATGATCGCCCAGCACGAGCAGCAACACGACGAGACGATGCTCGCCACCCACCAGTTGCGTTCGGGCACAGCGGCTCTGCGTGCCGCGGAGGCGCCCCGGGTCACGTCTGTTCCGGTCGTCGACGAGGTCGTGGTCCCGGCGGGTGACTTCGTGATGGGCACCGACCTCGACCCGTGGGCATTGGACAACGAACGCCCGGCACACCGGGTGTCGGTGCCCGCCTTCGCGATCGAACGCTTCCCCGTCACCAACGCCCGGTGGTGCGCGTTCATCGACGACGGCGGCTACGACAGGCGTGAGTTGTGGAGTGACCGTGGATGGTCGCACCGCGTCGAGGCCGACATGACGGCGCCGCAGTTCTGGGAGCGCGACGCCGACGGCGGGTGGTGGCGCGACGTGTTCGGCACCATGACCCCGGTGCGCCCGGACGCCCCGGTCGTCCACGTCTGCTTCTTCGAGGCCGAGGCGTTCGCCCGGTGGGCGGGCAAACGCTTGCCCACGGAGGCGGAGTGGGAGAAGGCCGCCCGGTACGACCCCCGTGCGGACTCGACCGGTCATCGCTACCCGTGGGGCGACGACGACCCCACCGCGCAGCACGCCAACCTCGCGCAGCGTCACCTCGAACCGGCCGACATCGGTGCCTACCCCGCGGGGGCGTCGCCGCTCGGCGTCCAGCAGATGATCGGCGACGTGTGGGAGTGGACGTCGAGCGGGTTCGAGGCCTACCCCGGCTTCGCCATGTTCCCCTACCCGGAGTACTCCGAGGTGTTCTTCGGCGGCGACTACCGGGTGTTGCGGGGCGGGTCGTTCGGCACCGACCCGGTCGCCGTCCGCGCGACGTTCCGCAACTGGGACCATCCCATCCGTCGGCAGATCTTCTCGGGACTGCGACTCGCGCGAGACGTCGCCTGATCGATGTGTCGACACCTGGGCTATCTGGGCCCGGCCGTGTCCGTGGGCGGGATGCTCACGCGCGGTGACCATTCGCTGGTGGTGCAGTCGTGGGCGCCGTCGGACATGCGGTGTGACGCGGTCGCGAACGCCGACGGATTCGGGGCCGCCTGGTGGGACGCGACCCCGGGTGTCCGCGACGCGGCCGTCCACGTGTCCGCGATGCCCGCCTGGGGTGACCCCACGATCGCCGGGACACTCGCGCACGTGCGCAGCGACGCCGTCCTGGCCGCGGTGCGGTCGGCGACATCGGGGATGCCGGTGACGGCGACAGCGTCGGCGCCGTTCGTCGACGGGCCGTGGGCGTTCAGCCACAACGGTGTCGTCCGGGGCTGGCCGCAGACGCTGTCGCCACTGGCCGCCGACGTTCCCGTCGAGGACCTGTTGCGCCTGCCGGCCGCCACCGACTCGGCCGGCCTCTGGGCCGTCGTCCGCCATCGACTGCGGAACGACGAGCCGACCTCCGTGCTGCGGTCGGTCATCGCCGACCTCGACCGCGAGGCACCGGGCTCCCGACTGAACCTGCTGCTCGGGGACGGGACGACGTTGTGGGCCACCACGGTTCACCACTCGCTGTCGGTACTGACCGCGGACGGTTCCGTCGTCATCGCCTCCGAACCGCTCGACGGCGACCCGCGCTGGGTCGCCGTGGCAGATCGCTGCATCGTCGTCGCGACCCGCGACGGCGCTCAGGTCACGCCGTTGTGACCGCCTTTCCCGAGGAGACCCGTAGACCGTGACATCCACATCGCCCGCATCGATCCCCGTGCAGGTCCATCTCACCGACGCCGACATCGATGCGGCGCTCGTCGCCGACGTCCGCGCGGGTCTCACGGCGTCCCCGAAGCATCTGCCGCCGAAGTGGTTCTACGACGCGCGGGGCAGCGAGCTGTTCGAGGAGATCACCGCACTGCCCGAGTACTACCCCACGCGCACCGAGCGCGGTGTGCTGGAGGCCGCCGCCGACGAGATCGTCGCGGCGACCGGAGTCGTCACCCTGGTGGAGCTGGGCTCGGGCTCGTCGGAGAAGACGCGTCTGCTGCTCGACGCTGGACTCCGGGCCGGGACGCTCGAGACCTATGTCCCGCAGGACGTCTCGATCAGTGCCCTGCAGGGGGCGGTCGACGAGCTCAGCGCCGCGTATCCGTCTCTCGCGGTCGAGGGGATCGTCAGCGACTTCTCCGACCTGTCGGTGTCGATCCCGGACCGGCCGGGTCGCACCGTCGCGTTCCTCGGCGGGACGCTGGGCAACCTGACGCCGGCCGAGCGGGCCGGGTTCCTGACGGGCATCGCCGACGTCCTGCGCCCGGGCGAACACCTGCTGATCGGTGTCGGTCTCGTCGTGGACGAGTCGCTCGTCGTCCCCGCCTACGACGACGCCCAGGGCGTCACCGCGGCGTTCAACAAGAACGTGCTGTCGGTGATCGACGGTCGGCTCGACGCCGACTTCGACCCCGACGGGTTCGACCACGTCGCGATCTGGGACGCCGAGAACGAATGGATCGAGATGCGGCTGCGTGCGCAGCGTCCGATGACCGTCCGTGTCGCCGACCTGGACCTCGAGGTCGAGTTCACCGAGGGCGAGGAGATGCGCACCGAGATCTCCGCGAAGTTCCGTCGCGACGGCATCTCCGAGGAGCTCGCCGCCGCCGGATTCGACATCACCAGGATCTGGACCGACTCCGACGAGCGTTTCGCCGTGGTCCTCAGCACCCGCCGCTGACCGCCCCGCACACACGGATCCCGCCGAGGGTGCAGTCGTCACCCGTCAGGTGACGTCTGCGTCCTCGGCCGCGCCCGTGACCTCGCGGGCCGCGACGTGCAGGAGCTCGTCGATGCGTTCGCGGATCGGTTCGGTGGTGATGTCGGGGGCGAGGACGCTGGTGAACAACGCGGTGCCCGCGGCGATGATGATCATCGCCAGTGCGTCGACCTCGGCCTGGTCACGGCGTTCGGGAGCGCCGCCGGTGGCGTAGCGCGCGGCCGCGGGCCCGGCCAGCCCGGTCCACAGCTGCGTCCGGAGCCCGGGATCCTGCTCGAACGTGCTGAGCAGGCCGGGCAGCGCGGTGCGGACCTCGGGATGGGAGAAGATCTCGCGGCTCTGACCGATGAGGTCCTCGATCCACCCGCCGGGCTGGTCGGTGCCGATGTCGTCGAGGCGGATCCGGTCGTTGAGGACGGCGTGCAGGACGAGCCCGGCCTTGGTCTCCCAGCGACGGTTGATGGTGGCACGCGCGACCCCCGACCGGGCGGCGACGGCGCGCACGCTCAGGTCGTTCCAGCCGACTTCCATGAGCAGATCGCGGACCACCGGCAGCACCTTGTCGTCGACGGTCTCGTCGCGCGGGCGACCCCCGCGGGACGACGACGACGAATCTGGTGTGAACACGTGACCCCTTTCATACGCCAGTGGTACCGTAACCGTCGGTATCGGAACCAGTGGTCTAGATACCGTCTCGCACTCGGCGTCAGGAGAACGATGACCACCAATGATCTCACCACGGGCGCTGCGCGCGACCCGCACGCGTGTCCCTTCATGCACGACGGCTTCGACTTCACGAGTCCGGACCTGCTCCACAAGGGGATGCCGGTCGCGGAGTTCGCGGAGCTCCGCAAGACAGCGCCGGTGTGGTGGAACGCCCAGGCCGAGGGTGCGGGCGGCGGTTTCCACGACGCCGGCTACTGGGTGATCAGCAAGCACCGCCACGTGCGCGAGATCTCCAAGAACGACGAGAACTGGTCGACCAACGCCAACGGCGTGATCATGCGCTTCGAGGACACCATGCCGCCCGAGGCGCTCGAGATCACCAAGGCGCTGCTGATCAACCACGACCCGCCGGAGCACACCCGTCTGCGCAAGCTGGTCTCCCGTCTGTTCACCCCGCGCGCGGTCCACGCGCTGCAGGAGGAGATGGAGAGGCACGCCGCGGAGATCGTGCAGAAGGCAGCGGCCTCGGGCACCGGTGACTTCGTGCACCAGGTGGCCGTCGACCTGCCGCTGATCGCGATCGCGGATCTGCTCGGCGTGCCGAGCGAGGACCGGGAAAAGCTCTTCGAGTGGTCGAACTCGATGATGAACGCCGACGACCCCGAGTTCACCGTCGACCCGACCACGGCGTCGGCCGAGGTGCTCGGCTACGCGTACCAGATGGCCGAGCAGCGTAAGCAGTGTCCCGCCCAGGACATCGTCAGCGAGCTGGTCAACGCCGACCTCGACGGGGAGTCGTTGTCGGAGATCGAGTTCGGCTACTTCTTCATCCTGCTGTCGGTGGCCGGCAACGAGACGACCCGCAACGCGATCAGCCACGGCATGAACGCATTCCTCGACAACCCCGAGCAGTGGGAGATCTTCAAGCGCGACCGTCCGCGGACCGCCGCCGACGAGATCGTGCGGTGGGCGACCCCGGTCAACTGCTTCCAGCGCACCGCCCGTCGCGACCTCGAGCTCGACGGCGTGCAGATCAAGGCCGGTGAGCGCGTCGGGATGTTCTACGGCTCGGCCAATTTCGACGAGGAGGTGTTCGACGACCCGTTCACCTTCGACATCACCCGCGACCCCAACCCGCACGTCGGGTTCGGTGGCAACGGCACGCACTTCTGCATCGGTGCGAACCTGGCCCGCATGGAGATCAACCTGATCTTCAACGCCATCGCCGACCACTGCCCGGACATCTCGCGTCTCGGCGACCCGGAACGTCTGCGGCACGGCTGGATCAACGGGATCAAGCGACTGCCGGTCGCCTACTCCGCATCGTGACGATCCTGGGCATCATCGCGATCGTCCTCGGGGTCATCATCGGTGTCCCGTGGATCTGGATAGTCGGCATCGTGCTGACGGTCATCGGCGTGACCCTGGCCGCGTCGGGCAAGAACGGTCGACTCAACGCCGGCCGGGCGCACTACTTCTGAGCGATTCGCTCGACCCGCTCCCGAGATCTGCTCGGGAGCGGGTGTTGACTCGGCACTTGCATTTTGCAAGCATGAGGACATGAGCCTCTTCATCACCTGCCCGGTCGCGGACGTCGACCGTGCCACCGCGTTCTACTCGGCCCTCGGATGGACCCTGAACCGCGAGATGTCCGATCACAACGTGTCGTGCTTCGCGATCGCCCCCGACCAGTACGTGATGCTCGGCAGTCGCGAGATGTACGCGAGTGTCGGGGGCGTCGAGGAACTGATCGGCGGGCCGGACACCCCGTCGAAGGTGACCGTCTCGTTCGACCTCGGCAGCCGCGACGCCGTCGACGACATCGTCGAGCGCGCCCGTGCCGCGGGCGGTCGCGTCGGTGACATCGACGACTACCCGTTCATGTACCAACGCCAGTTCGACGACCCGGACGGCTATCACTACTCGCCGTTCTGGATGAAGCCGGACACCGAACCCGCTCCGTGACCGATCTCGCCGCTGCCCTCGACGTCGTCGGCGCGCGGTGGGCGCTGCTGATCGTGGAGCGTCTGCTCGACGGCCCGCGACGCTACGGCGACATCCAGCGCGAACTCGGTGTGCCGACCAACATGCTCGCGACGCGACTCCGCGAACTCGAGCAGGCCGGGGTGGTGGTCCGACTGCCGTTGCGCCACAACACCCGTGCCTACGCGCTGACCGACCGCGGTCTCGCTCTCCGCGACGCGATCGAAGCGCTCGGACAGTGGGCCGCGGCGAACGGATCCGGCTGAGTCAGCTGGGGGTGGAGGTCAGGTCCGGGTTCTCGTTCTCGGTGATGTCGACGCCGTCCTTCTTCGACGACGACGAGACCGAGCTGATGGCCGACTCGACGCCGTCGATCCCGCTGGCGTCACCCGACTTCACCTTGTCGAACGCCGCTTGGACGGTGTCGCCGATGCGGGCGAGGGGAGCGGCGATGGCCCGACACAGCGTCGGGTTGGCCTTGACGTCCTCGCTCGCCAGCCGGATCTCGCGCTTGATGAACAGGGCCGCGAGCCCGCCCTTGGCGAAGGCGGTCAACCGCCCGTCGGCGCCCTTCTTGAAGGTGCCCGCCTTGTAGGGCTTGTAGAGGTACCGGTGGAACGCGCCGAAGGCCAGACCGCTGTGCGCGACGAACTTTGTCTTCGCGAACGAGGTCGTGTTGGACGTCGGGCAGTCGGTGGCCGACCCGGACGCGCTCGCCGCGGACTGGCTCGCCACCGCGGCGGACGACGGGGCCGCCGAGGAGCTGGAGTCTGATTTCTTGCAGCCGGCCAGCAGGGCGATCGGGGCGATGAGGATCATCAGCAGCACCGCGGCGCGGCGAGCGGTTCCGGTGGTCATCCCGGCGAGGGTAGTCCAGGCGACGGCAGGGGAGAACCCTCTGTCCGACTTGCCGTTTCGGTCCGATCCGTCCTCGGCGCGACGTCAGCCGGCGAGTTCGGGTGGAAGTCGCAGTGGCGTCGTGGCGACCGCGCGCGCGTCGTCGAGGGTGAGTCCGAACATCCGCAGGAGGTTCACGGCCAGTTCCGAGCCCACCGCGTCGGCGTCGCGGTCGGATTCGTTCATCAGCATGCTCAGCGCACCCAGCACCGATCCCGCCGTGCAGGCGAGGGCGGTGGGGAGGTCGGAGATGGAGAGCCTCCCCGCGTCCTGCGCCGCGGTGAGGTCACGCAGAGCCCGCGGGGCGAGACCGCTGTCGGCGGAGGCGAAGCGGAAACCGGAATGCACCAATACGTGGGACACCGGCGAGAAGCGGTGTGCCAGGTGGACGGTGAGCCGCACACCCGTGGCGAACACCTCGGCGGTGTCGTCGAGTCCGTCGGTCGCCGCGTCGAAGACGGATCCGAACTGCTCGAGCGCCGCGGCGATCGCCGCGTCGAACAGTTCGGCCTTGTTCTGGAAGTGGTTGTAGAAGGACCCCACACCGACGTCGGCGCGATCGGTGATCTGCTGGACGCTGACGTCGACCCCCTGCGGACCGGCGATCAGCTCCATGGCCGCGCTGATGAGGGCATCGCGGGTACGGGCCTTGCGGCGCTCGAGCCGCCCGGGTCGTGTCGGTTGGGCCATGCGAACAACCCTAGTCACTCAGAAGTGAATTCTGTTCAGTTCTGAGGAGTGTTGATCGCCGCGGATGCGCCCGGTGACGATGGGCATCGACCACCGGAGGTGAGCATGACCGTCCCTGTCCACGACGACCCCCATGTCGATCTGCACAGCGAATGGGGTGCCCTGCACGGCGAACACGCCGACCGAGCGGCGAACCCCGTCATCAAGGTCGACGACATCGCATGGCTCGAGTTCGACAAACCCGATCTCGACCGTGCTGAACGGTTCGGGCGCGACTTCGGCTTCGCCGTAGCGCTGCGGACACCCGATGAGCTGCACCTCCGGGGTACGTGGTCGCGCTCGCCGTGCATCGTGATCCGGCGCGCCCCCCGGTCGCGCTTCGTCGGGCCCGTCTTTCGCGCGCACGACCTCGGTGACCTGCGCCGGTTGGCGGCGGCCACGGATGCACAGGTGTCGGCACTGCCGACGTTCGGTGGCCATGTGGTGGCGCTGGAGGACCCGTCGGGGCTGTCGGTACGGGTGGTCGCCGGGGTCACGGAGCTCCCGTCTCTTCCCGACCACCAGCCGATGGTCATGAACTCCCACGGCACCATCGACCGCGTGAACGCCGTCCAGCGACGGACGCGCGAGCCGGCGCGCATCCAGCGACTCGGACATGTCGTGCTCGAGACCCCACGGTTCGTGGGGTGCCTCGACTGGTACCAGGAACTGCTCGGGCTCATCGTCAGCGACTTCCTGTACTTCCCCGGCCAGCGTGACCGCGGCCCGACGATGGCGTTCATGCGGTGCGACCGTGGTTCCACACCGGCTGACCACCACACCCTCGCCATGACACTCGGACCCCGGGCGCGCTACGTCCACAGCGCGTACCAGGTCGCCGACATCGACGCGATCGCCGCCGGAGGGCTGTACCTCGCGGACCGCGGCTACCACCACTCCTGGGGCATCGGCCGGCACATCCAGGGCAGCCAGGTCTTCGACTACTGGCGTGATCCCGACAGGTTCATGGTCGAGCACTTCGCCGACGGCGACATGTTCGACGCGTCGGTGAGCGCCGGATGGACGCACATGAGCGCGAGCGGACTGGCGCAGTGGGGGCCACCGGTCACCCGCGACTTCCTCGGCGCCGAACCCGATCCCGACCTGCTGCGTGGGGTGCTCACCGCGCTCCGCGACACCGACAACGAATTCGACCTCCGCCGACTCTTCGGCCTGATGAAGGTGGCCCGCTCATGACGACCACGATCCTGCGTACCGATGCCGCGTGGTGGGTCGAGACGCCCGACGGTGCGGCACGTGTCGACACCGACGCGACCACCACCGCCGAGCTCCTCGCCGACCGTGCTGCCGTCGACGCGGCGGCCACGTCCGAGACCCACACCGCCGTGCAGGATCTCGCCCTCGTGTCGCCGATCACCGCACCCTGCCGTGTCGTCGCGCAGATGGTGAACTTCGCCTCGCACGCCCGGGACTCCAACATCGACCCGACGCGGGTCCCGGCGACGTTCTTCCGCAAGACGTCGGGGTCCATCAGCGGGCCGTTCGGCACCATCGACAAGCCGCCGCACGTCCGCCTGCTCGACTATGAGGTCGAGGCCGGGATCGTGTTCGGGCGGACTCTGCCGGTCGGGACCGAGATCACGGCGGACACCCTCGCCGACCACGCCGCGGGACTGGTCATCGGCAACGACGTGAGCGCCCGGGACGTCCAGCTGCCCAAGACGCAGTTCTACGAGTCCAAGTCGTACCCGACGTTCACCCCGCTCGGGCCCCGGCTGGTCCTGCTGGACCGCGCCGAGTGGGCACATTTCGAGCGTCTGCGACTGCAGCTGTGGGTCAACGGCGAGCGCCGACAGAACGGGGTCGTCGGCGACGACATGATCGTCCGGCCGACGGAGGCGCTGCGAGTGCTGACCGGTTTCCAGCGTCTCGATCCCGGCGACGTGCTGCTGACCGGCACCCCCGGGGGCACCGCGCTGACCGCGCCGCCTGCGATCATCGAGAAGATCGGCGCGCTGCTGCCGCCACATCGCAAGTGGGCGACCTTCTTCCGCCGCCAGGCGTCCAACCCGCGGTATCTGCAGGACGGCGACGAGGTGGAGGTGCGCATCGCCACCGACGACGTCGCGGTCGATCTCGGACGCCAGCGGACCCGGGTGCGGTACCTGCGATGACGAGATCGTCGTCGCGACCTCGTGTCGTCATCGTCGGCGCCGGTCCCGTGGGTGTGACGGCGGCACTGCTGCTCTCTCGACGAGGGGTGGAGAGCACCGTGCTCGAACGCCACTCCGCGCCCTATCCGCTCCCGCGTGCCGTGCACGCCGACGACGAGGTGGTCCGCATCCTGCAGGCAGTGGGGGCTGCCGACGGGTTCCTGCGGGTCAGTCGGCCCATGCCCGGGATGCGGCTGGTGGACGCAGAGCACCGGGTCATGGCGGAGTTCGACCGCGGATCGACGCAGGGCCGCAACGGCTTCCCGGAGGCCAGCATGTTCGACCAGCCGGACCTCGAGGCCGTCCTGCTCGACCTGGCCGAGCGCGACGAGCGCATCGATCTCCGCCGCGGCTGCGAGGTGACGTCGGTGGTGGCGCCCGGACCGGGCCGGGTGACCGTCACGGTGGCGGCGGAGGACGCGATCGAGCATCTCGTCGCCGATGCGGTCCTCGGCTGCGACGGCGCGAACAGCATGGTGCGCGAGCACATCGGCGCGTCGATGCGTGACCTGCACTTCGAGGAGCGGTGGTTCGTCGTCGACGTCCGGACCGCACGCGACCTGCACATGTGGCCCGGCGTGCACCAGATCTGCGACCCTGCCCGGCCCGCCACGGCGATGAACGTGACCGGTCGGCGGTACCGGTGGGAGTTCCGGATGGCGCCGGGGGAGACCGCCGCCGACCTCGCCGAGCCCGCGCGGCTGGCGGAGCTGCTGTCGCCGTGGATCGACGCCACCGATTTCGACGACTGCGAGATCATCCGGCACGCCGAGTACACCTTCCGCGCGCGTGTCGCCGACCGGTGGCGTCGTGGACGTGTCCTCATCGCCGGTGATGCGGCCCATCAGACGCCACCGTTCATCGGTCAGGGCCTGGGTGCCGGCCTCCGTGATGCGCAGAACCTGGCGTGGAAGCTCGCCGACGTGCTGACCGGGGTGAGCGACGACTCCGTCCTCGACACCTATGAGGCCGAACGGATCCCGCACGTCACGGCCGTGGTGCGGATGGCCGTCACCGTGGGCTGGGTCCTCACCGGGGGGCAGGACGGTGCCGCCCGCGTCCGGCGGGCCGCGATCGGTGCCGTCTGCAGGATCCCCGGTGTGTCGCGCGCGGTGCTGTCGGTGGCATCGCCTCCGCTGGCGGCCACGCAGCTCGTCGATCGCCGCGGACTGCTGCACCGGGTGAACGGAACCCTCTGTCCCCAGGGGCCGTCCGGCGACGGGCGCAGGTTCGACGACACCGTCGGTGGCGGTCACCTGCTGCTCACGCGCGGACCACTCCCCGCGGGATGCGACGTCCCCGCCGGCGCCGACCACCTCGACGTGTCGCAGGGATGCGCGCCGGAGATCGACGCGTGGCTGCGGAAGCACCGTGTCGCGGCCGTCCTCGTGCGGCCGGACCACATCGTGCGTGCGAGCTGTCGTCGGTTGTCGGACGTGCCTGCGATGCTCTCCCGATGCGACGACATCGGTTCGCGCCCAGCCGTTCCCACGCAGGCCGCATCATGAGGACCGCCGATGCGGTGCGACGCGGTGCACCCGTGGTCGACGTCGACCTCTACGGCGACGAGGTCGTCGATCACCGCGACGCCGTCTATCGCGCGATCCGCGACGCCGGCCCGGTCGTGTGGCTACCCCGCCACCGACTGTTCGCCATGGGCCGGTACGACGATGTCCGCGACGCGCTCCGCGACGACGCGACCTTCGTCAGTGGCGCCGGGGTCGCGGCCAATCCCGTCGCGAACGCATTGGGCCACCACACCGTGCTCGCCAGCGACGGCGACACGCACATGACCCGCAGGATGATCCTCATGCGGTCCCTGGCGTCCCGGGCGCTGCAACCGTCGCGACCCGTCATCGAGGAGGAGGCGGCCGCGACGGTCGACCGACTGCTCGGTCGCGAGAGTTTCGACGGGGTCGCGGATTTCGCCACGCGGTTGCCCGTCCAGGCGGTCGCCGATCTCGTCGGGGTCCGGGTGGGCGCCGAGCAGATGCTCCGGTGGGGTCGTGCGACGTTCGACGGTCTCGGGCCGGTCAACGCCCGGTCGGTGCGGTCGATGCGTGACTCCCTCGGCCTGGTCGCGACGACGCTGCGCATGTCCCGACGCCACGTCACCCCCGACGGGTGGGCGTCGACGGTGTTCGACGCCGCGGACCGGGGTGAGATCAGCACCCGGGAGGCGAAGACGATGATCATCGACTTCGTCGCCCCCAGCCTCGACACCACGATCCTCACCACCGCACAACTGCTCTGGAGCCTGGGTACCGATCCCGAGGCCTGGGCCCGGTTGCGGGACGACCCGTCGCTCGTGCCGCTGGCCGTCGTCGAGGCCGCGCGGGTGGCGTCGCCGGTGCGGGCGTTCACCCGCTCCGTCACACGCCAGGTCACCGTCGGGGACGTCGACCTCCGGCCGGGTGACCGGGTGGCACTGGTGTTCGCCGCGGCGAACTCCGACGAGCGTCACTTCGACGACCCCGACCGGTTCTCGCTCCTGCGCCGCGGACCCAACCTGGGCTGGGGGCACGGCGTGCACACCTGCGTGGGCATGCAGCTGGCCAAACTCGAGATGCAGACGCTCCTGCGGGCGATGATCCCGCGCGTCGCGACGATGAGCGTCACCGACCCGGAACTGTTGCGCAACAACTGCTTGCAGGGCTTCGAGTCGTTCCGGGCGTCGTTCACCGCGGCGTGACGACGGCCCGACCCATCACGCCCTCGGCGCGCTCGACACCGACACACCAGGAGGACTGGCCATGAACCGCACGGACGAGCACGGACTCGCACGACGCCTCCCGGAGGCCGTCGGGCTGGCCCGCGCCGCGATCGGGATCGCCCACATGCTCGCCCCGACCCGCGCCAACGAACTGCTCGCCGGTTCCGAGGCCGCCCTGCCCACCACACGGGCGGCGGCCCGGACGTTCGGCATCCGGGAGATCTACATCGGTGGTGGGCTCTTCGCGGCCACGAGGTTCGCCCCGGCGGCGGTGCGCACGCTGGTGCTCGCCGGTGTGGCGGTCGACGTGTGGGACACCGCCGCGTTCGCCCGCACGGCAGACCTACCGCGCAGGACACGTGTCGCCGGATGCGCGGTGGCCGGTGGGTTCGTCGTCGCCGGTCTCCTCGCCGAGGCACAGCTCGACCGGTAGCGGACGCCGACATGCACCCCATCGCCCGGACACTCCGCTCCGCCTCCGTCACGGCCCTGCGCCTCTACAACCGCCTGACCGTGACCGTGGCCGAGCCGATCCCGGACACGCCGGTGCTGTTCGTCGCGAACCACGGGTTCGGCGGGATCGTGGACCTGAACGTCTTCGCGTTCGCGGCGGCGTACGACGAGATGGGCGTGGACCGCGAGCTGATCACCCTGACCCATCAGATCGCGTGGACCCTGCACGCCGACAGGATCGTCGAACCGTTCGGCGCCAGGCCCGCCAACCGCGAGACTGCGCTCGAGGCGTTCTCCGACGGCTGCAACGTCCTCGTCTTCCCGGGTGGTGACGTGGACGCGCTGAAATCGTGGTCTCGGCGCAACCAGATCGTCTTCGACGGGCGCACGGGTTTCGCCCGGTTGGCGATCGAGGCCGGCGTCCCTGTGGTCCCCGTGGTGACGGCCGGGGCCGGGGAGTCGCTGCTGGTGCTCTCCAGCGGGAGACAGCTGGCGAAGGCGCTGAGACTGGACAGAGCCCTCCGGTTGACGACGTTCCCGTTGTCGGTGTCCATACCGTGGGGCGTCAACCTCGGCGTCGTCGGCTTCCTCCCGTACCTCCCGCTGCCCACCAAACTCGACACCTCGGTGCTCGCACCCATGACGCCCGGGGAGCAGGAGACGGCCGAGGAATTCGCCCATCGCGTCGCCGCCGCGATGCAGGCCGAACTGGACGCGTTGACCGCCGATCGGCGGCCGGTGATCGGGTGACCACCCGCATCGCCGCGCGTCGGTCACCGCGGTGTGACGATGACCTTGCCCGTCGCGCGGCCGGCATCGGACGCGTCGTGGACGGCTGCGAGACCACGCAGCGGGATCCGTTGTGCCACATCGACCGTCAACGTCCCGTCGTCGACCCGCCGAACGAGCTCGGCGAGCAGCGCGGCGTCGCTGCGCACGAACACTCGGGCCGTACGGACCCCGCGGGCGGCGTCGGGCTCGCCGGTGGTCATCGTGCCCACATGCATCCCGCCGTCGGCGACGAGCCCGACCAGCGCCGCGGTCTCGTCCTCGGATGTGCTGACCAGGTTGAGCACGAGGTCGAACGGCGCACCCTCCACCACGGGTGACCCGCTGAGGTCGAGATGGCCGACGACGTGCTGTGCGCCGTGGGCGCGCACGGCCGCGGCGCTGCGGTCGGATGCTGTCGCGGTGACATGGGCGCCCGCCTGCGCGGCCAGCTGGACCGCGTACCCGCCGACGGCACCGCCGGCGCCGTTGACCAGCACCGACTGTCCAGGACGCAGGTCGGCCAGCTCGAACAGTGCCTGCCAGGCGGTCAGTCCGACGACGGGGAGCGCGGCGGCGTCGGCGAGTGGGATCGAGGCGGGAGCCGTGGCCAGTACCTCGGCCGGTGCGAGGACGAACTCCGCGGCGGCGCCGTCGGCCACCATGGGGAGCATCCCCACGACCGCGTCCCCGGGCGCCCGATCCTGCACGCCGTCGCCGACCTCGACGACCGTCCCGGCGACGTCGATCCCCGGGACGTGGGGAAACGTCACCGGGATGACCTCGGTCAGCCACCCGCCGCGGATCGCGGCGTCGACAGGGTTGAACGAGGTACCCGCGACCTCGACGAGGACCTCGCCGGGGCCCGGTGTGGGGCGGGGGATGTCCGTCTCGGTGAGGACGTCGCTGTCTCCGTGGTGATCGAACGTGATCGCGTGCATGTCTGCTCCTCTGGGTATGTGCTTCGAAGTCGAAGCAACTGAGACGACAGTAAAACGCTTCGATGTCGAAGTACATGGTCGCACGGGTGATCGTGACCATGTTGTTACGAAGTCGAAGCAGTAGGGTGCGGGGTGTGTCGGAGACGCTCGAGCCCCAACAGATGCGGACCTACCTCGCGTTCAGCGAGTCCGCCGCGCTGCTGCAGTTCGCCGTGCAGCGTCAACTGCGAGCCGACGCCGACCTCAGCTACGTGCAGTTCGAGATCCTGGCGACGCTGAACGCGACCACCGGCGCGGTGACGATGACCGATCTCGCCGACAGGGTCGTCTACAGCCGGAGCGGTCTCACCCACCAGGCGTCGCTGCTGGAGAAGGCCGGCCTGATCGCCCGCTCGCCGAGTCCCGACGACCAGCGGGCCACCATCGTCGAGATCACCGAGTCCGGTCGGGACCGTGTCACCGGTGTCCTCCCGGGGCACATCGATGTCGTCCGTGACCTGCTCTACGGCGTCCTCGACGACGACGACATCACGGCGCTCGGCGAGATCCTCACCCGCGTCCGCGACCACATGCGCAGCCGACCGGCGCGGTCGCGGTCGGTCAGTCGCTCGTCACCGGCAGGGTGAGCGTCGCGTCACCACCGCTGAGGATGGTGACGGGCTGACCCTGTAGGCCGTTCCGGAAACTCTGGTCCCCACCGGCGATCTCGACACGCAGGCGGTGGCCGACGGCGAAGCGGTGGACGAGTCCGGACAGCGTGACGGTCACGGGTGTCGACGGGTCCGTGATGCGGACGGGCGACACCAGACCGTTGATGAGGTCCGCCGTGCCGTCGGGTGCGACGTCGTACACCTTCGCGAAGACCAGCGGCTGCCCGACCGCGCGGACCCGCAACCGCATCGATCCGATCCCGACCACGTCGAGCGGGGTGGCCCGCGGCGCGGTGTCCCACCGCGCGTACGTGCCCGGGTCCTGCCGGACGGGCTTGGCGGCGTCGGGCTTGTCGTTGAAGGGGCCGGTCTGGGTGGGTGCCCCGAGCGGCGGTGTGCGGATGGTCGCGGATCCGGGACGTGCCGACTGCCCGGTTGGGACGAGTGCGTTGTCCAGCAGGCCGCGACCGGCGGACATGCGGAACGTGGTCGGCGCACCGACGGGGTAGCTGCCGCTCGCGTACGCGGGCGTCGCGATCCCCGAGTAGGGCACCCAGTCCCGGAAGTAGGCGAAATCGGGGCCGGTGGACACGTCGGCACCGCGGAGGTGGTGGTCGAACCAGTCGAGGGAACGGGCCACCTCGTACTGCGTCGTCCGGTCGGGGTACGCCTTGTCGTACTCACCCGGCGCCGGGGCCCCGCTGTGGCCCCACTGGTGCCAGATCATCTTCGTCTCCACCCCGCGGGCACGCAGCGCCTGATAGGTCGCGGTCGCCTCATTGAGGTCGAAGAGGGTGTCGCGCTGACCCTGCTCGAGCAGGACCGGGATGCGGATCCGGCCGAGGTAGCTCGCGACCGACGCATGCCGCAGGTGCGCGACGCTCGCGGGACCGAACTCACCGGTCGTCGCGCCCTCGGCGAACGTGGCGCACTGGGACGCCGTGAAGTTCGGACACGGCCCGATGCGCGCCGGGTCGGCGAGGTAGCCCGCCCGTCCCGGATCGGTCACGCCGTCGAGGAAGAGTCCCGCGGCGTAGATGGTCTTGGCCGACCCGGACACCCGGCTGCTGACACCGGTGGACGTCGAGGTCGCATTCGGTGCCAGCGAGTAGCTCAGGTCGTTCCAGGTGATCTGCGGGACGATCGTGTCGATCCGCGGATCCACTGCGGCGGTGGCGAACTGGATCCCGCCACCGTACGACCCGCCGATCATGCCGATCCTCGGGTCGTCCGCACGCCGGCGGCCGGTGTGGTCGGTCGCATCGTGGGTCACGATGTCGAGACGGGGTGCGGGCCGGCGCAGGGCCGCGTCGGTGAACGCCACGCCGGCCCTGCCGCCGAGGTAGTCGACCAGCTGGGACGCAGCGACACCGTCGACATCCGGGTCGTCGAGGGTGATCGGACAGGTGCTGCCGCCGAACCCGAGTCCGGAGTACGCGAGCACCACGTACCCCTGCGTGGCGAGGTAGGCGGCGATGGGTGCCTGGGTCTTGTAGGACCCGCCGAAGCCGTTGGTGGTGAGGATGGCCGGCGCGCGGCGGGACCCCGACAGGCCGTCCGGTCGGTAGAGCTGTCCGACGATGGTGCACGGCGTCGCGCGGCCGGGGCCTGTGTGCACGGAGAAGTGCAGCAGTTCCGTGGTGTAGCCGGCGGACGCACCGGAGGCCGGGGCCGCGACGGCAGGCGCCGCCAGACACGCGGTGAGAAGGGTGACGACGAGCGCGGTGATCCCCGAGATTGTTCGCACCGGCAAAAGGTAGTCGAGCGCTACCCGCTGCCCTCGACGATCGCTGTTATCTGTCGGAGGAACGCGCAGACGACGGCGCGGTCGTCCTCGCCGAGGTCACGACAGACGGCGTCGATCGCGCCGATGGTCGGGGCCCATGCCTCGAACGAGGCCTTTCGTGCGGCCGGCGTCTCGGTGACGGTGACACGCCGACGGTCGTCGCTGTCGCGGGTGCGGACCACGTGCCCGGCCTGCTCGAGCCGGTCGACCATCGCGGTCGCCGAGGCCGACCGGATGCTCAGATGGCGTGCGAGGTCCGCGACGCCCATGGGGCCGCCGAGTGTGAGCGCCCCTATCGCCGACATGTCGTTGGGGTTCATCCCCATGAGCGAGGCCATGCGTCCAGTCAGTTCCCGGGATGCGCCCACCAGGTCGCGCACGGCGACGGTCGCGGGGTCGAGATCGGCGAACGTCTCGTCGAGAGCCATGTGCCTATCTCACCATGTACCTTGCGACTAGACAATCTATTTACTAGACAGACGAGTTAAGGGGGCGCGTAATGGCGGGGAGTGGACGACAGAGGGTGCTGGTGACCGGCGGCAGCATCGCGGGCCCGGCGCAGGCGTGGGCGTTGAACCGCGCCGGCTTCGCCGTGACCCTGCTCGAGCGGGCCCCGGCACCGCGCGAGGCCGGCCAGAACATCGACATCCGCGACGCCGGACACGACGTGCTGCGGCTCATGGCGATTCGTGACGAGGTGGCCGCCAACACGACGGGCGAACGCGGCCTGCGCTACCGCGACCCCGACGGTCGGCCCTATGCGGACCTGCCCACGACCGCCGGGTCCGACGGTCCGACGGCCGAGCTCGAGATCCTCCGCGGGCGGCTGTCGGGCATCATCCGCGGGCTGACCGAAGGCACGGTCGAGCACCGGTACGGAGACCACATCGCGGCGGTCCAGCAGGATGCCGAGGGTGTCGAGGTGCGGTTCGCCGGCGGTGCGACCGAGAGGTTCGCGCTCGTCGTGGTGGCGGAGGGCCGCAACTCCACGACGCGGGGTCTGGTCCTGACCGACGCGGTGAGGCGCGAGAACAGGGACCAGTACATCGCGTACGGCACCATTCCCCGGACCGAGGACGACGACGACTGGTGGAACTGGATGACCACCACCGACGGTCGCATGGTCTCGACGCGGCCCGACGACGTCGGCAGCATCCGTGCGAACCTCAGCTTCATCGCACCGGATCTCGGTCTCGAGCGCATCGGTCATGTGGCCCAGATGCAGGTGCTGCGACGGCGTTTCGCCGGGGTGGGATGGGCGACCGAGCGCATCCTCGACGGTTTCGAGGCGGCGCCCGAGGAGTTCTACATGGAGCGCATGGACAAGGTCGCACTGTCCTCGTACTCCCGGGGGCGCGTGATCGTCGTCGGCGACGCAGCGTGGGCGGCGGGGCCGACCGGTATGGGCACCACGCTCGCTCTCGTCGGCGCGGTGGTGCTGTCCGGTGAGTTGGACCGAGCGCGCAGCGGCGACGGGGTCGACCATGCGCGGGCGTTCGCCGCCTACGACCGGATCATGCGGCCGTATGCCGAGGCGGTGCAGACCCTCCCGCCCGGGGGCCCGAGGGTGGTGTTGCCGCGCAGTGCCCGTGGCCTCGCGGTGCAACGGGCCGTGCATCGGGTGCTCGCACGGCCGGCGGTCCGTGAACGGTTAGAACATCGCCTGCTGTCCCGCGCGGGCGGTGACTTCCGCCTCCCGGACTACACGCTGTTCCGCTGACGACCGGTCACGCACTCACCGCGTCGGCGATGAGTGACAACATCCGGTCGGTCTTCGCCGGATCGTCGGGCCCGGTGGACATCAGTGTGCCGAGCACCATCGCGGTGATGTCGTCGGGCTCGACGTCCGCGCGCAGGGAGCCGGCGTCGACGCCGGCCGCGACGATGGTCGCGACCGCCGCCGTGATCCGTTCCCGCGTGGCCGGGGTGGTCATCGAGCCCGACGACCACCCGGCGCGCAGCGTCTCGATGATGACGCTCTTCGTGGTGTAGAAGCGGGCGTACCGGCGCATCCACTCGCGCAACGCGTCGCCGGGTGGGAGTCGGCTGAGCAGGTCGGCGACGTCACCGGTCAGATCGTCGAGTTCCGCCTCGTACGCGGCCTCGATCAGGGACTCGCGGGTCGGGAAGTGGCGGTACACGGTGCCGACGCCGACACCTGCGTCCCGCGCGATCGCGTCGAACGACGGCGTGGCGAAGCCGCCCGCGAACGCAGCGCGCGCGACGTCGAGGATGCGCTCGCGGTTGCGCAGTGCGTCCTTGCGCACAGGGCGATCGGCCATCAAGCGGAGAGTCCTCCGTTTCGCTACGGTGACGAGAAGCGGAGATCCCTCCGCTTCTCGTCGATCGTCTCACAGGAGGACGCCATGACCACGGCCACCGCACTGCCCGCCACCAACCCGTTCGCGGCGCGCGCGCCGATCGGATACGGGGCGATGAACCTCGAACGCCCGCTCCGGGCGGGTGACCGTGCCGCAGCAGTGGACGTGGTGCGGCAGGCCGTCGATCTCGGTGTCGACCACATCGACACCGCGCCGTTCTACGGTGCCGGGGGTGTCGACGAGGTGCTGCGCGACGCGATCCCGGACATGGCCGACGTCCTCGTCGTGACGAAGGTGGGGGCCGACCTCGACGGGGACGGTGCGCTTCGTCCGGCCCAGCGGCCGGAGGATCTCCGCACATCGGTCGAGAGTGCCCTCGCCGGGCTCGGCGTCGACCGGCTCGACGTGGTCAATCTCCGCCGGCTCGACACCCCGCACGGGATCTCCGCCACCGGGGATCAGGTGGTACCCCTCGACGACCAGCTCGCGGCCCTGCTCGACCTGCGGGAGCGCGGGAGCATCGGGGCGATCGGGATCAGCGGTGTGACCACGGACGGCGTGCGTCGCGCGCTGTCCGCGGGGATCGTCTGCGTCCAGAACGCCTACAACCTGCTCGCCCGCACGGACGAGGAGCAGGTCGCGCTGTGTGAGACGTCGGGCGTCGCGTGGGTTCCGTACTTCCCGCTCGGCGGTGCGCTCGGGATGATGCCGTCCGTCGTCGACCATCCCCTGGTGCGGGAGGTCGCCGACGAGCTCGGGGCGACGCCGGCCCAGGTGGGTCTGGCCTGGCTGCTCGGCCAATCACCGGTGACGCGTCTGATCCCGGGCACGGCGGATGTGGCGCATCTGCGCGCGAACATCGCTGCAGCCCAGCTGGTCCTGAGCTCGGATACGCGCGAGCGGCTGGACGCGCTCGCGTCGTGAACGACGAACCGCCCGCCCGGACGATGTCCGGACGGGCGGTCGAGGTGTGCTCGCCGAGGTGTCAGCGCACTGTGCAGAGTGGCTGGATGTTCGGGTACGCGCCGTCGATCGGGGTGGTGATGAAGAAGCAGTCGTTGTACCCGCGCGAGCGGACGACGTCACGGATCTGCTTCCACTGCGCGCTCGAGACCTGCTTGTCGCGCTTGAGGATGAAGCCCGACAGGCGTTCCGGACTCCCGACGAAGGCCCACGAGTAGTCCGGCGCGATGTAGGAGACGATGTAGTTCGTCGGTCCCGACTTCGAGCCCTGGAACGGGACGCCCGGGAAGCTCACGTGCAGCTGGGCTTTGGTCTTCTGGTCGTTCACACGCGCGTTGCCGGTGATGCCGCTGCGCTGGCCGGTGAACTTGGTGCAGCTGTTCTCGACCTTGATGTCGTCCGCGTCGATCTGTGTGTACCGCGCCTGCGTGTTGCGCAGGCAGTCGATGTTGAACGGCTGCGGGATCGCGGCCACCTGGTTCCACACACCGAGGTACCGGCTGACGTCCAGCTGCGGGATCGGTTGCAGCGGTGCCGCACTGGCACCACCGGTGCCCGCGATCAGCGCGACGGCCGCGGCGACGGCGGTCAGCACGGTCACGACGACCGAACGCCGACGCGCACCCGTGCGGGAGGAGGAGACGAGCTGCGACATGGTCAATGCTCCTGTTCTCGAAGACTTGTCATGCGACCCAGACGGTCTTGACGTTACAGAACTCGTGGATGCCGAACTTCGCCAGCTCGCGTCCGTGTCCGCTGTTCTTGATGCCGCCGAACGAGATCTCGGGGTACGAGGTCGTCATCCCGTTGACGAACACCTGACCGGCCTCCAGGTCGTCGATGAACTGCTCGATCTCGGAGGAATCCGTGGTCCACACGTTCGACCCCAGGCCGAAGTCGGTGTCGTTGGCGATGCGCAGGGCGTCGTCGACGTCGGACGCGCGGTACAGCGACGCGACCGGGCCGAACACCTCCTCGCCGTAGATGTCCATGTCGGTGGTGATGTCGGCGATGACGGTGGGCGGATAGAACCATCCCGGGCCGTCGGGAACCTGCCCGCCGGTGAGGACGGACGCACCCTTCGACACCGCGTCGTCGACGAGGTCCACGACGTCCTGTCGACCCTGTTCCGTCGCCAGCGGACCGACGTCGGTGTCGTCGTCGGTGGGGTCGCCGACCTTCTGCGCCGCCATGTTCTCCACGAACAGTCGGGCGAACTCGTCGTAGACGTCCGTGTGGACGATGAACCGCTTCGCGGCGATGCAGGACTGCCCGTTGTTCTGGCAGCGCGCGGTGGTCGCGACCTTCGCCGCCTTCTCCAGATCGGCGGACGGGAGGACCACGAACGGGTCGGACCCGCCGAGCTCCAGGACGACCTTCTTCAGCTGTCCACCGGCGGTCTCTCCGATCGACCGGCCGGCGCCCTCGCTGCCGGTGAGCGTCGCGGCGGCGACGCGGGCGTCGGTGAGGATCGCCTCGACCTGCTTCGACGAGATGAGCAAGGTCTGGAACCCTCCGTCGACCAGCCCCGCGCGACGGAACAGGTCCTCGAGGTAGAGCGCGGTCTGCGGCACGTTCGACGCATGCTTGAGCAACCCGACGTTCCCGGCCATCAGGCCGGGCGCGGCGAACCGGATGACCTGCCACAACGGGAAGTTCCACGGCATGACCGCGAGGATCACGCCGAGGGGCTGGAAACGGTGGAACGCCCGCGAGGCGTTCACGGCGTCCGCGTCGGCGATGTCGTCGGCGAGCATGTCGGCGGCGTTGTCGGCGTAGTAGCGAAGGCCCTTCGCGCACTTGGCGATCTCTGCCTTCGCCGCCGTGATGGTCTTGCCCATCTCGGTGGTCATGGTGGAGGCGAGGGACTCGCTGTCGGCGTCGAGGATGTCGGCCGCACGGTGCAGGATCTGCGCGCGGTCGGCGAACGACGTCCGTGCGTGGTCGGCGGCGGCCGCCGCGGCACGGGCGACCTTCTCCTCGACCTCCGACTCCGTCAGTGCGTCGAACTCGCGGACGGTCTCACCGGTGGCGGGGTTGGTCGTCGAGATGCCCATCGAGGTCAGACGCTGTCCGCGCCGTTTTCGCCGACGGCGTTGCCCTCGGTGTCGTCGACGAAGGCCCAGTCACCGTCGTGGTTCACCTCGAGGCGCCAGCCCAGCTCGGTGTTGTCGGCCTTGGAGTTGATGAACCACTCGTATGCCTCGGTGGCGTTGTCGAAGTCCTTCGTGGACGTGACGTCGCCGGTGGGATCCAGAACTCGGTATTCAGCCATGTACTCGACCGTAGGTACGGCTCCGTCGGCTGTACACCGGCCTGTGGGCGTTGCATCCGACTCGTGTCCCGGGGTCACAACGCGGTAACGCGCAGGGTGGGGTGGATCCCAGGTCCGGTCGGTGCGCTTGGAGTCCGCGGCCCGGCGCGACGAGGCTGTCGCGACACCAGTCGAGAACCGGGAAAGGTGGCGCAGTGGGTGCCGACGTGACCACGACCGCCGAACGTCTGCTGAGGTCCACCGCCGAGAACGCTCTCGACGGCGAGATCGACATCGACTGGGACGCCCCCGTCGACCCTGAGAAGGCATGGCTCACCGAGTGCCGCGCGACCCTGTACGGCACCCGCATATGGGAGCGCCTCTCCCGCGAGGAGCAGCTGACGCTCGGTCGCGCCGAGGCCGTCGCCGTGCTCAGCTACGGGATCGTCGCGGAACAGCAGCTCTGCATGAACCTGTTGCGCACCCTGTTCGCCGTGGACGACTGGACGTCGCCGCAGTCGCTGTACTCGTTGTCGGAGGTGGGGGAGGAAGCCCGGCACTCGACGATGTTCGGCCGCCTCATCGAGAAGGCCGAGATGCCCGCCTGGCCGGCCGCCTCGGGTGTCAACGCGCTGTTGCGGCTCATGGGCTTCGTCCCGCACGGCCCGCTCATCTACGCGATCACGCTCATCGTCGAGGAGATCCTCGACCGCGTGCAGCGAGAGGCGTGCAAGGACGAGACAGTGCAGCCCCATGTCCGCCAGATGATGCGGATCCACATCCTCGAGGAGGCGCGGCACATCACCTACGCGCGTACCGAACTGATCGCCGCCGTCGAACGGTGCGGCCGGATCTCGCTGGCGGCCAATCGGGTGGCGATCGCTCTGCTGGTGCTCGTCGTCATGCCCACCCTCATCGACCCGCGCGCCTATCTGTCCGTGGGGATCTCACCGACGCGGGGGTGGCTCGTCGCCCAGTTCTCCCGCCGGTTCCGGGAGAACGCCACCTTCGCGTGTGGGCCGATGCTGACGTTCTTCCACGAGGTGGGGTTGATCCGGGGACGCGTCACCACGCGGGTGTACCGACTGTCCCGGTCGCTGCCGCCCGAGGTGCGTTCTCAGCTCTGAGGCGTCAGTCGCTGCTGGTGCGTCGACGAGAGACGCTGGGTCCCGTCCGGGGCGGTGAACGCGTGCTCGACGCGCACGGTCACGTCGTCGCCGTCGACCGCGAGGGTCATGACGCCGTTGTCGAACCAGGGCCCCGCGGTGGTGTCCCACTCCACCGGCAGGTCGGCGACTCCCGCGCTACGGGCGAGACGACGCATCAGGCGCACCAGCGGTTTCCGCACCGCCAGTCGGTTCACCACCCGGACCGGTCGCTCCAGCGGGTTGCGGAACGGCGACATGGTCAGTTGGAAGAGCCCGGTCCGTCCGTGGCGGGCACCGTCGGTCAGCTGCGCCTCCGCGATGTAGGAGCAGTGGACGTCACCGGACACCCACGTCACCGACGCCGGCGCCTGCGGACCGTCCGAGAGGTCGGCGACGAGACGCGCCATGTCGCGGAAGGACGCGTCGAACGCACCCCAGTGCTCGAGGTCCAGGGCCAGGCGAGCCTTCTCGCCCACCCGTGCGCCCAGTCGACCCCACGCACCCTGCGCGACGGCCTCGTCCCACTGTTCGAGGTGATGCAGGGCGGGGAGCATCAGATACGGCAGGGACGTCCCGAAGACGAGGTGGCGGGCCGGGCGCTCCGTGGCGGCCTGCACCACCCACTTCCACTCGGCGTCGTCGAGGATGCCGCGCCGGTCCGGCGTCAGTTCTCGTGAGCACCGTGAGTCGATCATGACCAGTCGCAGCGGGCCGAGGTCACGGACGAAACTCCATCGCGCAGTGGACGGCTCGGCGTCGGCGCGCACGGCGAAGTCCGCCAGGATCCGTTCCCGTTCGTCGTCGTCGACGGCGAAGCGGACCGTCGAGTACAGATGCTCGCGGTCGAGCATGTCGGGGTCGAGGTTGCCCAGGTGCTGGTAGATCCAGTACGAGGTGAACGCACCGATCACGCGTCGGCGCCACCACGGCTTGGCCGACGTCTCCTGTCGCCATGACCATGACGAGTTCCAGTCGTCGCGGAGGTCGTGGTCGTCGAGGATCATGCAGCTCGGCACGCAGGCCATCAGGCCGCGGACGGCCGGCGACCCCCAGGACTCGTGGTACAGCCAGGTGTACTCCTCGAAGTCGCAGATCTCGTCGCGTACCTCGGTCGTCAGGTCGGGGTCGGGTGAATGCGCCGCGCGATGACGGCGCAGGTGGGCGAGCACCTCACGGGACGGGTCGTCGGCGTACACCTGGTCGCCCAGGAACAGGAGCAGGTCGGGATGACGCTCGACGGCCTCGGTGCGTACGCGGGCGGCGAGCCCGGTCAGGGCGTCCGCACCCACGCGGGCGAGGGACTCCGAGTCGTGGTTCTCACCGCGTCGACAGGATCCGAAGGCGATCGACGGCCGACGGTCGGCGCCGGATGTCCGCAGATGACAGGGGACGTCGGCGGGCGGCCACACGTCGACGGGTTCGTCGCCGCGCACGCCGAGGCGGACCGAGTAGTCGATGAGGGTGTCCGCGGGCAGGTCGCGCACCGCGACGAGGGCGAAGTGGTGGCCCCCCACACCCCATGTCTCGGCGGTGGCGTGCACGCCCACCGCCGTCTCGACGGTCACGTCGCACGGCTGGTCCGTCTCGACCCAGATCGTGGCACGGCTCTCGTCGACGAAACGGAGGATCGGTCCGAGGACCAGCGACGGTGCCATGCACCGACGCTACAGTCGGCGCGCGCAGCCCGTGGGCTCCCGGCGCCTCAGTCGGTGCTGAGGTCCACCGCGAACGGTGGGGTCGATTTGCCGTTGATGCGATACCGCCCCCAGAAGTCCGGGTCGCCCAGGTAGGCCTCCCGTGCGCTGTGCGGCGTGGAGACGATCACGCGGATCCTCTTCGCGTCGCCGACCGTGGCGCTGAGTCGGTCGTTCGCGCCGACCCGCCCGATCCACCGGTAGACGCCGTCGATCGGTTCCCGGTACCCCTTCAGCTCGATGTGCACCGGGATCTCGATGCCCTTGACGACGATGGTCGCGTTGCCGACGTAGTCGGAGTCGTGGTGGTGCGAGCGCGGTGTCTGTCGTCCTGCGTCGCGAATGTCCAGAAACGTGTTCATCCGAATCCTCCCCGTGGTCCGTCCCCCGCGTCGGACGGTCGGCAGACAACTCGCCGACCGGTCTGTGACGCGCCACCAAAGTGGAGCAGAAAGTGAGCCACAGCACCCGCCGATCCCTATAGTTCGGGTCCGCACCACAGAAGAGTGGGCGGAAAGGTGGACGATGTCAGAGGTCGCTGAACAGGCGAGCGAGACGACCCGGGCGCACGCCCCGGTTCCCGGCTCGACGCCGCACCGCGACGGCGGGCGCAGGAGCGGTCGTCGCCGGTCCATCGCGGAGCGTGACGCCGCCGCGCAGCGGTTCCTCTATGACACCGTCGACGACCGGTTCGACGCCGAGCTCGACATCGACTGGGCCGCACCCGCAGAGCCCGACGCCGCGTGGATCCCCGACAGCCTCGTCGGACTGGCCGGCACGCGACCGTGGCGGCGACTGTCCGCGGATGCCCGCACCGATCTCGGTCGCCACGAACTGGTCAACCTGGTGACGCTGGCCGCGTTCGCCACCACCGCGCAGTCGATGCTCGAGTTCCGTCGCATCGGTGAGGACCAGACCCTCTGCGACGACACCGCCCGCTGGGGTTTCGCCACCATCAACCTCCGGACGACGAGCACCGCGATGTTCGGTCGACTGGTCACGGTGACGAGTCTACCGCCCCGTCGCGATGCCGCACTGGCCCGCCGGTTCGAGCGCTACACGCTGCTGGTGCCCGCGGGGGGTGCCACGGCGTCGGTCTACCTTCTCGCCGAATCGTTCGTCCAGGGTCTGACCGAGGCGCTGGCGGAGGATCCCGGGGTCCAACCGCACGCACGGCAGGTCGCCCACATCCACCGCCGATCGTCCGCGCGGCTGCGTGAGTTCGCCCATCTGGACTTCGATTCCACGGTTTCCGGCCGTGGTCGCCTGGTCCTCACGCTCTACTCGATCATCACCGCCGTGATCATGCGTGCGGTCGTCCGTGCCATCGACGCCCCCGAGATCGCAGGCGCCGTGGGCATATCACCGTTGCGCGCGCGCTGGGCACGTCGGCGGGGGCCGATGCGAGCACGTCGGTCCCACATCCTGTTCGGCGAGTTCCTGCGGGAGGCGACCGCCGCCGGGATGTTCGCGGATCCGGTCAGTCGTACGCTCCTGAGGAGCGCGGGCGTTCGAATTGACACAGCTGTTGAGGACGCGCACCGTTGACGCAGCGCGATCCCTCCACGCCCGCCACGGCCTCATCCGAACAGGGAGATCACTTGTGACGATCGACAGCGTTGCGCCGATCCCGGTGTCCGCCGACACCATCCGGTCCGAGGAGGAGTGCCAGGCCCTCGCCGAGCGACTGCTGCGGTCCACCGCCGACCGCGCGTACGACGGTGACCTCGACATCGACTGGGACGCTCCGGTCGACCCGGACAAGCCGTGGGCCACCGAGCACCGGGGGACCCTGTACGGGACCGAGATCTACGAGTCGCTGACCGACGAGCAGAAGCTGCTGCTGAGCCGAGCCGAGGCGGTGGCCATCCTGACCTACGGCATCAACGCCGAGATCGGCCTGTGCACCAACCTTCTCCGCGGGGTGTTCGCCGGCCGGGACTTCTCCGATGCCACCACCCTGTACTCGCTCAGCGAGATCGCCGAGGAGACCCGCCACTCGACGATGTTCGGCCGGTTGATCACCAAGACCGGCATGGAACCTTTCCGGCGCCCGAAGGCGCTGTCGATGCCGTTGCGGCTCATCGGGTTCATCCCGCACGGCCCGGTGGTCTACGCCGGGACGCTGCTCGTCGAGGAGGTCCTCGACCGGGTGCAGCGCGAGTCCATGGCCGACGAGCGCATCCAGCCGCATGTCCGTCAGCTGATGAAGATCCACGTGCTCGAGGAGGCGCGTCACATCACGTTCGCGCGCAACGAGTTGGCCGACGCCATCGCGCGTTCGGGACCCGTGTCGTTGGCGGTGAACCGCGTGCTGTGCGCGGCGCTGACCCTGTTCGTCATGCCGACCCTGGTCGACTCGCAGGCGTACCGCGCAGCCGGTATCGGCCAGTTGCGTGGGTGGATCGCCGCCCAGCGGTCGCCGCGGTACCGCGAGAACGCGACGTTCATGTGCGGTCCGATGCTGCGGTACTTCCACGAGGCCGGCCTGATCAAGGGCCGGGTCACCACCGCGCTCTACCGCGCCTCACGTGCTCTGCCCGACGACGTGCTCGCCGCGGTGCGGGCCGAGGAGAACAGCCGGTGAAGGATTTCCGTGACCGCGTCGCGGTCGTGACGGGTGCAGGGTCGGGCATCGGACGTGCGCTGGCACTGCGTCTGGCCGACCGCGGTGCACGTCTCGCGCTGAGCGACATCGACATCGACGCCGCCACCGAGACGGTGCGTCTGTGCGAGAAGGCCGGCTCGCAGGCCCAACCGTGGCGACTCGACGTCGCCGACCGGGACGCGTTCGTCGCCCACGCCGGGGAGGTCCGCGACCACTTCGGGCAGGTGAACCTGGTGATCAACAACGCCGGGGTCTCGCTGAGCGCCACCGTCGCGGACATGACCTGGGACGACTTCGACTGGATCATGGGCATCGACTTCTGGGGCGTCGCCAACGGCACCAAGGCGTTCCTGCCCGACCTCATCGCCTCCGGCGACGGCCACGTCGTCAACGTCTCCTCGGTGTTCGGGCTCATGTCCATCCCGGGCCAGAGTGCCTACAGCGCCGCCAAGTTCGCCGTCCGTGGCTTCACCGGTGCGCTGCGGCAGGAGATGATCAGCGGTGGTCATCCCGTCGGTGTGACGTGCGTGCATCCCGGTGGGATCAAGACGAACATCGTGCGCAACGGCCGCCAGAGCGGTGAGTACGCCCAGGATCTCCAGGTCAAGGACGAGAACTTCCAGAGGGTCGCGTTCACCCGTCCGGAGACGGCGGCCAAGCGGATCATCCGCGGCGTGGAGAAGAATAAGCCGCGAGTGCTGATCGGGCCCGACGCCCGTCTCTTCGACAGCCTCCCGCGCATCCTCGGCGGTCGCTATCAGGACGTGATGGCCCGTCCCCTTGCCCTCGGCCAGCGAATCGGTCAGTGACCGACGGCCCGCGCAGCCGCGCGCACGAGCTCGAGATCGTCGAGATCATCCGGGAGACATCCGATTCGGTGTCCCTGGTGCTCGACGTCCCGGAGGCGGTGGCCCACCGGTTCCGCTACCACCCGGGTCAGTTCCTCACCCTGCGCGTCCCCGGTGACGACGCGGACACCGCACTGGCGCGGTGCTATTCGATGTCCAGCTCGCCGCACCTCGACGACGACCTCATCCTCACCGTGAAGCGTGTGCCGGGTGGGCGTGCGTCGTCGTGGCTGTGCGACGAGGTGGAGGTCGGCCAGCGGCTGACCGTGTTGACGCCGTCCGGCTCGTTCTTCCCCCGCGCCTTCGACGAGGACTTCCTCCTCGTCGGCGCGGGCAGCGGCATCACGCCGCTCATGTCGATCGCGACCTCCGCCCTGATGGGTGGGTTGCGGGATGTGCGCCTGTTCTACGCCAACCGTGATCCGGAGTCGGTCATCTTCGCCCACGAACTCGAGGAGATGCGCGCGGAGTTCGGCGACCGGTTCAGCGTCGAGCACTGGTTCGAGTCCGAGCGCGGACTCCCCTCGGCAGAGGCGATCGCCGCCGAGCTCGCCGCCCACGCCGGTCGCCATGTCTGGATCTGCGGGCCGGCCCCGTTCATGGCGGTCGTCGAGGACGCCGCGGTCGCCGCCGGTGTCCCGGCCGATCGGATCCACACCGAGCGCTACCGATCGCTCAGCGGTGACCCCTTCGCCGATGTCGACGTCTCCGTGGTCAACCACGACGACGACGCTCAGGTGTCGGTGACGCTGCGCGGCACGACCGTCGAGCTGGCCTGGCCCCGATCGGCGACCCTGCTCGACGTGATGCTCGCGGCCGGGCACGACGCCCCGTACTCGTGCCGCGAGGGTGAGTGCAGTTCGTGTGCCTGTCGGGTGGTCGACGGCGACGTGGCGCTGCGCAAGAACGACACCCTCGTCGACTCGGACATCGCGATGGGTCTGACGCTGGCATGTCAGGCGGTGCCGCTGTCGGAGGAGATCACGGTCACCTTCGACGGCTGACCGGGTACGCGTACGCTGGCGGTCAGGTTATCGACTGTGGGTCGAAAACCACCCTGACCGCCGGGAGGGCACATGGCCGCCGCCGCCGATCTCCTCGTCGTGGGTGCCGGTGCCGCCGGGCTCACCGCCGCTCTGCACGCCGCCGACCTGGGGCTGTCGGTGCAGGTGCTGGCCTCCGGATCTCCCGTCGCCGATGCCACGTCCACCGCATACGCCCAGGGTGGGATGGCCGCGGTCGCCGAGGAACTGGGCGACGATCTCGACGCCCACGTGTCCGACACGCTGGCTGCCGGTGCCGGGCACTGCGATCCGCAGGGTGTGCGATCGGTGCTCGCCGACGGCCCGGGAGCCGTCGCGTGGCTGACCGCCGTCGGTGTCGACTTCGATCGTGACGCCGCGGGTCGTCCGGCCCGGACCCGCGAGGGTGGACACAGCGCCCGTCGCATCGTCCACGCCGGCGGCGACGCGACCGGTGCCCACGTGCAGGCGGCGCTGTGGTCGGCGGTCTCCCGGGACGACAGGATCGCCGTCCAGCCCGGCTGCACCGTCACCGATGTCCTCGTGGCCGACGGTCGCGTCATCGGGGTGGTCGCGAACGTCCGTGGTCGGGAGGAACTCGTCACCGCGAGCTCGGTCCTTCTCGCCACCGGCGGGCTCGGAGGTCTCTTCGCCGCGACCACGAACCCGACCACCTCCGTCGGATCCGGTGTGGCCCTGGCTCTGCGAGCGGGGGCGACGACCGCCGACCTCGAGTTCGTCCAGTTCCATCCGACGATGTTCCATGCACCCGGCGCGAGCGGGCGCTGCCTGCTGATCACCGAGGCGCTCCGGGGAGAGGGCGCGAGGCTCGTCGACGCCGCCGGCGTCTCGGTGACCGCCGGTGTGCATCCCCTGGGTGATCTCGCTCCCCGCGACGTGGTCGCCACCGCGGTGCATCGTGCGATGGCGGGGTCCGGGGCGCCGTGTGTGTACCTCGATGCACGGGGGGTGGCCGATGTCGCCGCTCGATTCCCCACCGTGACAGCAGGACTGAGGACTGCCGATGTCGATCCGGCGCGTGATCTCATCCCCGTCGTGCCGGGTGCGCACTACCACTGCGGTGGTGTGATGACCGACCTGTGGGGTCGCACGGACGTGAGTGGCCTCCTCGCCGCCGGGGAGGTCGCACGCACCGGCCTGCACGGTGCGAACCGGTTGGCGTCCAACAGCCTCACCGAGGCCGTGGTGATGGGTCGCCGGGTCGCGCAGGCGGCCGCGCAGGACGTCGCGCATCGCGTCCCCGGCGACTTCGAGCTGGTCGAAGCGGCGCAGGCCGCTCGTCGCGCGCGAGCACGCGGTCCTCGGGCGACACCGTCGGCGATCCGTGCGGCGATGTCGGCGGGCGCCGGGGTCGAGCGTGACGCCGCAGGGCTCGACCGCACACTACGAGTCCTCGACACCGATGCGCCGCAGGGTGGTTCGTCGGAGATGACCCTGGTCGCCCGGGCGGTCGTGACGGCGGCGCGTCAGCGAACCGAGAGCCGCGGGTGCCATCGCCGGGCCGACGCACCGGACACCTCGGTCGTGGACGCGACGATCACCGTCCGGCTCGACGACGAGGGTGCGCCGGTCGTCGGATCAGCGGTTCCGGCGGCCGGCGGGGTCGACGTCGTGCACGAAGTCCACGACCGCCTCGCTGAACGCGTCGTTGTCGTCACCGGCAGCGGTGTGCCCGGCTGAGCGGAGCTCGGTGACGCGGGCGTGCGGGACGCGCTCGCGGAACGCCGACAGGACGTCGTCGGGGACGACGTCGGACAGCATCCCGCGCACCAACATGATCGGGATCTGCAGACGCGCGGCGGCGTCGTCGAGCTCGTCGGTGGGGATGCGGGCGACCGTCTCGTGCGAGATGAACGCGGGATCCCAGTGCCAGTACCACCGCCCGTCCGCGCGTTGACGGAGATTGCGGCGCAGTCCGTCCACGCTGCGAGGCCGTCGGCGGTGTGGGAGGTAGGCGGCGACCGCGTCGGCGGCGTCGTCGAGGGAGTCGAATCCCTGTGTGCCGCTCCGCATGAACGTCCTGATCCGCCGACTGCCACCACGGTCGTAGCGGGGCACCACGTCGACGAGGACCAGGGCAGAGACCTGCTCCGGGTGACGGTCGGCGACGGCGATCCCGGTGAGGCCGCCCATGCTGGCGCCGATCAGGATCACCGGTCCGCCGAGGTCCTCGATCACGCCGTGCACGTCGCCGGCGAGCAGGTCCATGTCGTAGTGACCCTCCGGTGACCAGTCGCTGTCGCCGTGGCCCCGGCAGTCGAGCGTGACCACGCGGAGTCCGGCTGCGGCGAGGTGGTCGCCGGTGGCCTTCCACGAATGCCGCGTCTGTCCTCCGCCGTGGAGCAGCAGCGCCGTCGAGGTGGGTGTGCCCGACGGCTCCCACCGGCTGCCGACGAGGTCGATGCCGTCCACGCCCGTGAACCGGACGGTCGAGACGACCTCCCCGGACCCCGCTGTCGTCGCTGCTGAGATGTCCCCCGTGGTCACCGTCGAATGCTACGCACGCGGCATGAGGTCCGCCGGGCCGGAAAAACTGAACCTCCTTTCAGAAACAGCTCGATCTGTGTAACCTCTGTTATGTCGGCCCGTCGCCGCCCCGGCCGGGCTGTGCCCGACAACCGAGAGGTCGCGATGAAGCGCCTGGTCTTCGAATCCGAGCACGATCAACTCCGCTCGTCGGCGAGTGCATTCGTCGAGCGTGAGGTCCTGCCGTACGCCGACCAGTGGGAGGCCGACGGGATCATCGACCGCGAGGTCTTCAAGAAGGCCGGCGAGGCCGGGCTCGTCGGCCACTACATCCCCGAGGAGTACGGCGGCTCCGGGATCGACGACTTCCGGTTCAACGCGGTGATCATCGAGGAGATGGCGCGGGCGGGATCGCGCGCACCGGGCCTGACCCTGCAGAACGACATCGTGGGTCCGTATCTGGTCAACCTGTGTACCGACGAGCAGAAGCAGCGGTGGCTGCCCGGGTTCGCCGCCGGCGACATCATCGGTGCGATCGCCATGACCGAGCCGGGCGCGGGCAGCGACCTCGCAGGTATCAAGACCTCCGCGGTCAAGGACGGGGATCACTGGGTCCTCAACGGGTCGAAGACCTTCATCTCCTGCGGCATCAACTCCGACCTCGTCATCGTCGTGACCCGCACGGACCCCGAAGCCGGGCACAAGGGGTTCACCCTGCTGGCCGTCGAGCGCGGCATGGAGGGCTTCGAGCGCGGTCGCAATCTCGACAAGATGGGCCAGCACGCCCAGGACACCGCCGAGCTCCACTTCGACAACGTCCGCGTCCCCGCCGCCAACGTGATCGGGCAGGAGGGTCGCGGCTTCTATCACCTGATGCACAACCTCCCGTCGGAGCGCCTGGCCATCGCCGTCGGTGCCGTGGCGACCGCGCATCAGGCGTTCGCGATCACCAAGGACTACGCGAACGACCGCAAGGCGTTCGGCCAGTCGATCGGATCGTTCCAGGTCAACCGACACAAGTTGGCCGAGATCGCCACCGAACTCGACGTGGCCCGCGCCTACGTCGACCGCAGCATCCAGGCGATGGTCGACGGCGAACTGACCGCGGTGGACGCGTCGAAGGCGAAGTGGTGGACCACCGAGCTGCTCAAGCGCATCGTCGACACCTGCGTGCAGCTGCACGGCGGCTATGGCTACATGGCCGAGTACCCGATCTCGCGGCTGTACACCGACGTCCGCATCGAGACGATCTACGGCGGCACCACCGAGATCATGAAGGACATCGTGGGGCGTGACCTGGGCTTCTGAGCGGGCCGTCCGGTTCTCTCGGTCTTCTCCTACGGGGTGCTCATCATGCTTTCAGCATCGTCATGCATCCTGGAAGGACAAAGTGCAGATGCACTCTGGTGAATTCGGGCAGCCGGGTGGGGCGGGCCGGCCGGAAGGCAGGTGACGCCGATGAGCGTCTTTCTCATCGCCGTGATCGCGACCGTCGTCGTCGTGTGGAGCACCGTCGCGGTGCTCGTCGCCGTCGTCGTCGGTCGCTCCATCGATCTCGCGCAGGAGCGGGAGGAGGCTCATGTCCCCGATCTCGTCGACATGCGCATCCCCGTGGATCACGGGCACTGACGCCCGTGCGCGTGGACGTGTCCTGCGGTTAGTCTGATCGCGCGCGGGGGGCGAGGGGACGAGCATGGTTCACGACGGGTGTTGGTCGACCGTCATCTGTACCGAGGCCGAGCGGGCCACGTTGGGGGAGACGAGCGTCGGTGGCTGGGTCATCAGCTGTCGGCTCAGCATCGGGCACCGCGGTGATCACGCGAGCGATGCCGAGGTGGTGCCGAAGTTCGACCGTCGGCTCTGGCTGCAATGGAACGACATGGACGCGCACGCGCAGTCGCTGATCGAGCGCAACCCGTGCGCGGTGCCCGCCGCGACGCCCTGCCTCCTCTTCGAGGGTCATCCCGGAGCGCACTGGTTCGCGCCGAGCAACGGGCACGCCCACCGACCGGCCCCCGCGGCGGCACCGCGATCGATCGGTGACATCGTCGAACCGCGATCCGCGGTGGATGTGGTGGACGTCGCGCCGGATGCGCCCGCGATTCCCCAGGACGTGCCGTCGATGCGGAACCGCGCCGTCCGGTTCACGCCCGATGTCGACGCCCACCGCCCCGACGGGGTCCCCATCGGCCGCCACGGCGACCGATCGCGGGACAGCGCCTCCGGCACAGAGAGTGCGCCGTCCGGGTCGAAGGTCCCGGCCGACCGCGAGGTCGTGGCCGCCCTCGACGACGTCGTCGCGGCACTGACCCGCCTCGCGGATCTCCTGCGCGGCCCGGGCGGTCGCCGCGCACGCGAGGACTGACCGGCGGCACCCGGCTCTGGTCCCCGGTTCAGCGACGTCGGTTGCGTTCTCGAACTCACCGCCGGGCCGACGACAACCGCACGCGCTACTGAGCCGGACGATCGATCGCGATGTCGTTCTCGATCCCCGTCAGGGTGTTGATCAGGTCGGTTCGCAGCATGTGCACGGCCTCAGCGGAGGCGCCCGCATCGTGTTCGAGGTCGAGCAGCAGATGGTTGATGTTTCTGGTGACCGGCGGAAGGTCGAGTCGATCGCGCATGAGATGTGCCTTCTTGCTCTCGTTCATGTGGTTGAGTCGCTCGCCTGGATGGCGGTGGAGCGGTAGTCGAGCGCGGTGACCCTGGCGGCAGGTTCTGCGAACGCCGCGGCTCAGGGCGTGGGATTGCGCTGATTGATCTGCTCGGCCTCGTAGTCCGTCTCGGACAGAAGGTCCACCAACGATGCTTCGAACGTGGAGTGCTCAAGGGTGCGTTGCCACAGAGCCCGCCCCGCGGTCAGGTCGGCGACTGCCGCAACCATGACGACTGGGTGCACGTCGTCGCCGGCAGACGCTGTCAACGAGAAGCGGTCGCGTTCATGCACCCGTCGCGCGAGAACGTTTCCCGACGACCACGGCGTGTCGGCCGCATCGTAGGGATAGAAGAGAATGTCCCATTCACCGAGCAGGTCTCCGCTCTCGTCGACCGAGTCCTGCTCTCGCACGCCGCTTTCGATGACGACGAACTCGCGGTCGGTGGGAAACACGGTGCGGTAGGCAGACAAGGTCTCGAACTGTTCGGTTGACGCGTCAAGTGTCATGGTGGGCAGCGATTCAGCTAGATGATGGAGTGGTGAGCGTGGGTGTGGCCGACCGTCGGCTTCGACGGATCAAGCGAGAGGTCGGATCCCACAGCGCGGTGCTCGCTTTCACTGTGTCTGGGCCAGTAGTCCAGCGACGGTGATCGTCGCCTCCGAGGCGGATACGAGTACACGTTGCGCTGTAGCGGAGTCGGTGTCGGGCGGAATGACCATCAACGTGACGGGCGGCGTGCCCCCTGGGCCGCAGATCTTGATCGTCGCCGATCGGCAACGCCGGTCGCTGTCCAGGCGGACCACACGGTCGCCGCGTCGCATGCGCGGGGCGCCGAGTTCCCAGTCCGGACCGTGCACGATCACACGTTGGACCTCTCCCACACGTTCGATCAAGGCGTCGAACAACATGGGTAGTCGGGCGTGCAGGTCGTTGTCGGCCGGCCACCACGCGCCGTGGAGTCCTTTGGAGCGTGTTTCGAGGTCCCGAAACGACACTCGCTGAATGAACCCCTCTGTCGGCGCACTCGCATCCGTCATGACTCTCCTCCCTTGACCCCCGAGGTGGCGGGGTCAGGTGTTCGGCAGCGCGGACGTTCCGTTGTGGGCCTGGCCATTCGGGAACCCGTTGGTGTTCAGGACGCCACCGGGTCCGGCCGGATCAGGCGGTACCGCGTGCACGGCAGCAGCCTGCTCGCGATTGAGGAATGTGCTCAGCTCGCTGATAGCGGTCATGATCGGTGCGGGAAACACCACCGTCGTGTTCTTCTCGACGCCAAGCTCAGCCAGGGTCTGCAGGTTGCGTAGTTGCAACGCCAGCGGATGCGCCATCATCATGTCCGACGCGTCCCCAAGCGCCGAGGCAGCCAATGACTCGCCCTCGGCAGCAATGATCTTCGCCCGCTTCTCACGCTCGGCCTCTGCTTGGCGAGCCATCGCCCGTTGCATGCTCTCCGGGAGCTGGATGTCTTTGAGTTCGACAATCGTCACCTCGACTCCCCACTCGAGTGTGGTGGTGTCCAGGATGGATGCGATGTTCGCGTTGATGGTGTCGGTGTCTGACAGAGCCTCATCGAGGGTGTGTTGACCGACGACTTTTCGCAACGTCGTCTGTGCGATCTGGTCGATGGCCGCGGTGACATTCTCGATCGCAACAATCGATTTGACCGGATCGACAACCCGGAAGTAGGCCACCGCGGAGATGTCGACACTCACATTGTCGCGAGTGATGATGCCCTGCGACTGGATCGGCATCGTCACGACGCGCAGCAAGACCTTCCGCATGCGCTCGACGACCGGGATGATCACGCGCAGGCCGGGTTCTCGGACGCTGCTCACGCGGCCCAGCCGGAAGACGACACCCTTCTCGTATTGGTTCACCACCTTGAGAGCGGATGCCGCCGACACGGCGAGCACCGCGACAATCACCCCGGCGACGACCCAAGCGATCATCACGACGTCACCAGGAGATCGCCGTCGATGTGGCGGCAGGACTGTGGTGCACTGATCACCACGGTATTGGGGTGAGGTGGTCGACCTGACAGCGCCATAGACGCACCTGATTACTGTTCGACGCGATGTCGGGCGCCGTCGGATCGAAGGTGAGACTGTGTGCCCAACATCACCGACACTACACCGCGTGGGGCGATGTGCGGCCGACTCTTCCCGCTCCGCCGAGACGAGCAGTGTCGCGCACTGCAGGCCGGTGATCAGCTGACAGCAAAGTGGCCATCCACACTCTCGCCGCGACCGACACCAACCGCCTCCGGCAGTGCGTCGAGGCGAAACACCGCCTGCCAGCAGAACGTAGTGTCGTGGGGTAGCCATGGGCGTCGCCGAGCTCGACTGCTGCGCGGCGATCCTGGGGTCGTTGCCAACTGCCCGAGACGGAGTCCAGGCCGTCGCGGCCCACGCCGCCGTTGACAAGTGAACCGACGACCGCCCGCACCCGGGTCACCGCGACGCGGGTAGCGTCCTCAGGGCCTTGATGTGACGAGGTCACGCGTGATCTCGAGCTGCCCCAGGTGTTGCGCCAGTTCCCGGACCAGGTGGCCGAGGAGATACTCCGGGGTGGCCGTCGCGGCGCGGGATCCGGCCGCGGTCCGGTCGCGGACCCCGTCGGTGATGGCGACATCGACCCAAGCCGGCAATCGGGCGACGACGTCGTCGATCGCGGTGTGTAGGTCTGCGACCGTTCCGGTTGAGGTGAACTCGGCGCCGCGGTCGCGGGGGATGCGTTCGCCGCCGATCACGCTGCCCGCCCAGAACAGGACGACCTGCGTGCAGTGGTAGACGATTCCGTATCCCGAATTCGCCTGCGGGAGTGGCGGGACGACGTTGATGAGTTCGTCGCCGATCTGATCGACGACGGCGCCGAGGCCGTCGAGGTTCTCGACGATCAGGCCATGCAGGGCGTCGACCCAGGCGGGCAGAGCCTGGTCGGCGGTCACCACGTGTAGTTTTCGAGGGCATCAGTCATGACATGAGCGTGGACAGGCCGGCGGCCTCGGCGGCGGTGTCTGACACGAGCCGCCTACCCGCGACGTCCCTCATCTGGTTCCAACTCGCCTCCAGTCGAGCGCCGACAGCGTGCCTCTTGTCACGTTGTGCGTGCAAACTAAATGCAGGACAACGCTTTTGCGCATCCAACCCTCGCCGCGCGCGGAGGTGATGGCTGTCATTCGTCCGGCAGGGCTCACGCCTGACGGTCGTTGACGGGAGGCGCGGCCGGTGGTCGCAGCAGTTCGAGTGACACCTCGAAAGCGGCGTCGACACGGCGACGGTCGCCGGTGATCAACAGGTCGAGTTGCAGCCCACGGGTGTGGGCGAGGAACGACGTGGCGCGGATTGTCGCGCCGTCGTCGTCCCATCCCTGTGCGCTGAGGTGTGCGGCGATTGCCGCGACCCAGGCGTGTACCACCGGCCCGGCCAGACCGTCTGGATCGATGATCGAATCGTCGTGGGTGCCGGCGAGTTCGAACAGGAGCCGGAACTGGCGTTGCTGATCGGGCTCACACAGCAGTTTCCACAACGCTCGAGCGAGCTCGTCGGTCGAGGTGGCTCCGGCGAAGCCGGGGTCGGCATCGAGCTGTCCACTGACACCTGCGAGGAGCTGATCGGCAACCTCGGCCATCAGCTGCTCCTTCGAGCCGAAATGCCGCAACAGCGTCGCGTGAGTCACCCCCACCGCGTCGGCCAACGGCCGCAGCGACAGTCCGGCGAGTCCATGGTCGAGCACGTACTGGGTGACGGCCACCAGCAACTGCGGCCGCCGGTTCCGGAACCGCGTGGTCCGGCCGTCGACGCTCGTCTCGTCCGTGCCCATCTCGTCACCCTCCTACTCGACCCGAGGTGCACCTGACAGTACCAATCGGTTATATAAACCGATTGGTACGTGTATCTTCGTCAGCGTCAGCCCCTGAAGGAGAGAAGTCATGGCCTCGCGCACCCGTTCCACCCGCATGTCGTTCGCGATGCGCTATCTACTGCGGCGGGTCGTGAACCGTTCTCGCCCGGCCTCGCTGGCGGAGGCGGGCTTGTTCACCGGCGCACCGCAGCACGAGACGTTCGCCCGGATCGACGAACTCACCCCGGTCCGGCGGATGCCGGCGTCCTCCACCCCGCGGCGATGGCCGGAAGGTCCGCGCGTAAACCTGCCTGCCACCTACGACTTCGGTGGCATGCAACGGTCGACGGAGAAGTTCCTGTCCGACACCGACACCAGCGCCCTGCTGGTGGTGGTCGACGGGGTCGTCCGTTACGAGCGGTACCTGCTGACCGGCGGACCGACCGTGCGGTGGCTGTCGATGTCAGTCGCCAAGAGCTTCATCTCGGCGCTGGTCGGCATCGCGATCCAGGAAGGCCACATCGCCGGCACCTCGGATCCCATCAGCGATCACGTTCCCGTTCAGCCGGGTTCGGCCTACGACGGCGTCAGCATCCTCGACGTCCTGCAGATGTCCTCAGGTGCCCGGTGGAACGAGGACTACAACGACCCGCAGTCAGACGTCCACCAGCTCACCGGCGCCATGATGGGCAAGCGGGGCGGCCTCGACGGTTTCGTCGCACGCATGGTCACGCAATCGGCGCCTCAGACCGTGTGCCGCTACAACTCCGGAGAAACCCAGATCCTCGGTGCGTTGATCGCTAAGGCCACCGGCCGCACAGTCGCCGACTACATGACCGAGAAACTCGTCGAACCACTCGGCTTCGAGTCTCCCGGGTTCTGGGTCACCGACATGCGAGGCACCGAGATGTCCTACGGCGGGCTGAATCTGACCGCCCGCGACTTCGCCCGCCTCGGAGAGTTGTACCGCAACAACGGCGTATGGGACGGCCGCAGCATCATCGACCCGCAGTGGATCCGTGAGTCGACCACCATCGACGGCGCCATCCGCGAGGCGGGCCGACCGATCGTCGGCGGCCACGAGATCGACTTCGGATACGGATATCAGTGGTGGATCCCCGCCGGCCACCGCGGCGACTACTGCGCGATCGGCGTCTACAACCAGCTGATCTACGTCGACCCGAACACCCGCACCACCATCGTCAAGCTCTCCGCCAACCGCGCCTACGGCACATCCACCGAAGAAACCACCAACCGAGACGTCGAGAACGTCGAATTCCTCCGCGCCATAGCCAGGCACCTGTAGGCCGAGGACCGGGTCGCCAGTGACATGGGTTATGTCTGTGTTCCCATGAATCTGTTGTTACTCAGGGTGTTTGCATTCGTCAACCAGGATGCGAGCCTCTCACGCTAGGTCGGCGGTTCACGGGTTGCCAGGCGAGTGATACCGCCCTCGACGAAGAGGCGCAGTGCGCGGTGGCGTTCGTCTTTGTCGCGGGTGTGCATACGTCCTGCGGTGAGGCTGTCGATGCGCATGTTGTTGGAGTAGGTGTGCATCGTTGCGGCGACCAGGTGGAGGTAGGCGTCGTGGACGGCCGCGTTGTCGGCGTCGGGGAAGAGCGTGTGTAGGTGGGTGATGAACTCGGCGGCGATGGCGTTGAAGTCGCCGACGCCTGGGCGGCCGATGGGGTATGGGGCGTTGGCGAATTGGGCGATGAGGCGGAAGTAGTTGTCCCACCCGGGGTCGCCGGCGCGGTCGCGCATCGGTTCGGTGAACGCGTCGATGAGTGCGAGCAGTCGACGTGTTCGGGCCCCGCGCGTGGGCATTGCCGCGAGGCGGGTGCGGCGGTCCTCGTTGAGGGGTTGGATGCGTCGGATGAGGACGGCCCGGAACAGCGGTTCTTTGCCGCCGAATTGGTCGCTGACCGCGGCGAGCCGTGTCTGGGCGTGGTCGGTGATGTCACGGACGCTGACACCGAAGTAGCCGCGGAGGGCGAAGAGCTCCTCGGCGGCGTCGAGGAGTCGCGTCTGCAACTCGGTGTGGGCGGTTCGCGACGGTGGGGGAGGTGTGGTGTCGTCGGCGGCGGGAATGCCCATCAGCCGATGATGGTGTGCTCGATGGTTCCGATCCCCTCGATGGTCAGCTCGATGGTGTCGTGGCGATTCAACCAGTGGCCGGTTTCCATGCCACTACCGCCAGGGAGTGTGCCTGTGGCGAACAGCTCCCCGGGGCGGAGGATTTCGTCGCGGGACGCGTGGGCGAGCATGTCACCGATGGTGTGGGTCATCCCCGCGCTCGACACCCTGCTGACGGTGGTCCCGTTGATGGCGACCGATCCTCCTAGGGAATCGATGAGCGGCAGGATCTCGTCGGCGGTCACCGCGACCTCCGACAGGGATGTCGCGAAGTGCTTCGACTTCTGCGGACCGAATCCGCTGCCCATCTCCGCGCGCTGTACATCACGGGTGCTCAGATCGTTGAGCACGACGAATGCGCCGATCGCGTCGAGCGCCTCCTCGGCGGTGGCGTCGAACAGGCCACGGGCCAGAACGAACCCGATCTCGAGCTCGTAGTCCAGCGCGGTGGAGTAGGACGGCGTCGCGATGGGCGTTCCCGTGGGTACGAAAGTCATCGCGTTGGACATGTAGTAGATCGGCTGGGCGTAGAACAGGGGCTTGGGCCTGAGCGCTGGCAACGTTCGCCGGGTCAGGGTTTCGACGCTGGAGACGATCCGAGCCTGGCCCGGATGGAATCGTCCGAGCAGCCCTCTGCTGGCGTCGAGAACGTGCTGCTCGTAGACCATGAAGTCGCGAAACGACGCCGGCTGGAACGGCAGCAGCGTCTCGCTGTGCCGCAGATGTTCCTCCGCGCGGGCCAGCTCCCACGACGGATCGAACACCACACCTCCCAGGGCGGTCCGATCAATGGTGGGTCGCCATGGCCCGCCGTGCTCGCTCGCCTGCAGCTGCAGGCCGTCGGCGGTGCGCACTCGTCGCAATCTCATCCCTGTCGATCCCTCCATCTGCCGGAACAGGTGTTCCGCTTCGTGGTGTACGGATGTTAGCCTCGGAACGATCGTTCCGGTAGTGGTGAGGGGTGTGCATGCACGAGGTCGCCGACGACGTCTTCTGCGCGGAGGGGACTGCCGTCAACTGGGTGGTGTTGCGTGATGGCAAGGATGTGACGTTGATCGACGCGGGGTGGTCGGGCGACACCGAGCGGGTGGAGGCATCGATTCGCGCGGTGGGGTGTGTCCCTCGCGATGTGCAGGCGATACTGCTGACTCACGCGCACCTCGACCACATGGGTGCGATCAACCACTTCCACCGGGCCTACGGCACCCCGGTGTTGATGAGCGACGCTGACGCCGACCACGCTCGCAGCGGCCATCTGGAACAGGCCCGGCCGGTGGACGTCATCAAGCAATGCGTGCGGCCCCGCGGGCTGCGCTGGACAGCCCGCATCGTCGCAGCGGGCGCCCTCACGCCCATCACGGTGCGGCACGCTCAGCCGTACCCGAACGTGGGTGCGCTCGACCTTCCCGGCCGCCCTGTCCCGGTCGGGTGTTCCGGGCACACCTTCGGCCACAGTGCCTTCCACCTGCCCGACAGGCGTGTCCTGGTCACCGGGGACGCGTTGGTCACCGGGCACGGCCTGTCGCCGATCACTGGGCCGCAGCTGCTTCCGCGGTTCTTCGCCCACGAACCCGCCCAGGCCCTGGCCGCGCTCGACGTGCTCGCCGGCATCGACGCCGACTGGATCGTGCCGGGGCACGGATCGCCCTGGCGCGGCAGCCCCGCCGACTCCGCTGCCCTCGCGCGCCGCAACACCGCCGTCACCGACACGCTCTGAACGGAGAAACCATGGCCCAGCCCACCGTGTTGCACAAGCTGCTCGTCACAGCGTGCGCGATCACCCGAACCACCGACCTCGCCGCCCGCATGACCGGCGCCCGACCGTTCCTGCCCGCCCTGTTCGCACTGCGCTACGCCAACATGGGCGGATTCGACCGAGACGTGTTCGCCCAGCAGCTCTCCGGGGCGCGGTCGTTCCGCGACGACCGCTGGTGCACCTACTGGAATCGGATCGCGGCCGAGCACACCGACCGCGCCACCGGACTGCTCCGTGATCTGGCAGCCGCCACATCGTCAATCGTCCCCGACATCACCGACCCCGAGACGGTCCTCGACACACAAGCCCTCGGCGTCCTCGCAGAACTGATCGCGCCCGCGGCGACGTTGTTCGCCGACCACGGACCGCAACCAGATGCGACAGCTGTCGCCGACCTCATCGACACCCACGACTCGACCGAGGACCGACTGCGAACGGCAACGGCGTTCCACGCCGTCGACTCCTGGGTGAAGGCCATGACCTACTGCCAGGTCAGTGCTTTCCCCGGACACTCCCCGCAGCGGATGCAGGCCTACTGGCGTTCACGGCACCTGTTCGAGGTTCTGATCGGTGCGCTGGCCCCATCGCTGGACCTCACCGTCGAGCGCGTCGGCATCCCGGTCGCCGGCGGGCAGACCGTCACCGGGCATCTGATCCTGCCCCCGGGGCCAGGACCGCACCCGGTTGTGCTGACCACCAACGGACTCGAGGGCACCGCCCAGGAGCTGGCGATCCCGCAGCTGCGCTACCGCGACTCGGGCATGGCGATGTTCCTGATGGAGATGCCCGGCAGCTACGCCTACACCGATCCCATGCGGCCGGAATCGGAGGTGATCTATCACGACGTCATCGACCACCTCGTCGCCGACGACCGGCTCGACGCCGACCGGATCGCCATGGTCGGGGTCAGCTTCGGCGGCTACTGGACAGCCCGCCTGGCCGCCACCGATCCCCGTCTTGCCTGCGCGATCGCGTGTGGGGCGCCGACGCACCGCTCGTTCAGCGGCGGTGCCCTCGGAACCCCCCAGGTCATCCTCGGCGCGCTCGCCGACACCGTCGGCGCCAAACACCCGCTGGACCTGATGCGCAAACTCGCAGCCCTGTCCATCGCAGACCGATACGGCGACATCTCGATGCCGCTGTTGGTCATCAACGGCGACACCGACACCCTGATGAGCACCCAAGACAGCGTCGACCTCGCCGAGGCCGCCCCGCAGGGGACCGTCCTGCTCTACCCCGACGACGACCACTGCGCCATGGGCCACTACCGCGAGTGGCTCGACTACTCCCAACACTGGCTCTTCGAGCACCTCCCGTCAGCGACCAGCCGACACGGGCAGAATCGCTGATGTTCCCTCTACGAGACCGGATGCGGATCGGGTTCGACGTCGCTGTGCCCACCACCGACGGCACGGTGCTGCGGGGCGATGTGTTCCTACCTGCCGGCGGATCTCGGTTCCCGGTGATCATGTCGATGGGCCCGTACGGGAAAGGCCGCCGCTTCCAGGACGAGCCGTACGCGTCGCGCTGGCGGCGTCTGGTCGACGAACACCCTGACGTCCTCGCAGCATCTGCGTGTGACTACATGACCTACGAGACCGTCGATCCCCAGCTGTGGACCGCCGCCGGTTACGCCGTCGTGCGTGTCGACTCCCGCGGCACCGGCGCGTCACCCGGGCACCTGGAGATCTTCTCCCCCCAGGAAACCGCCGACTACCACGACGCGATCGAATGGGTGGGAACCCAACCCTGGTCCAGCGGCGCGGTCGGATTGTGCGGGATCTCGTACTACGCGATCAACCAGTGGCGCGTCGCCGCGCTGCGCCCACCGCACCTCGCCGCGATCTGCCCGTGGGAAGGGGCGCTGGACAACTACCGCGACATGACCCGCCACGGCGGCATCCTCAGCAACCTGTTCTACGAACTCTGGTACCCCAACCAGGTGCTGTCGAACCAGCACGGCCTCGGCGAGAACGGCCCGGTCAACCCCTGGACAGGCCAACCCGCCACCGGCGCTGAGACTCTCAGCAACGACGACCTCGCCGCCCGGCGCACCGACCCCATCCCGGCGCTGCGCGAACACATCCTCGACGACGACTGGCACCGCGCCCGGACCCCGGATGTCTCACAGATCACCGTGCCCGTGCTGTCCGCCGCGAACTGGTTCGGACAGGGACTCCACGGGCGCGGCAATTTCGAGGCTTTCACCTCCGCTGCATCCGTCGACCGGTGGCTGGCCGTCCACCCCGGTCGCCACGAGGAATGGTTCTACCTCCCCGACAGCGTTGCGCTGCAACAACAATTCTTCGACCACTTCCTCAAAGGCGAGGACAACGGATGGCCCGACACGCCCCGCGTCGTCATGCACGTCCCCGACACGGACGGCGGATACCGCACCCGCACCTCGCATACCTGGCCACCCCACGACACCATCTGGACTGAGCTGCACCTCAACCCCGTCAGTCGCACACTCGACCCCGAAACGCCGCAGATCACGACGGATCTGCACTTCGCCGCCGACGGGGAGGGACTGACGTTCACGAGCGCGCCCATGGTCGGCGACACCGACATCGTCGGACCAATGGCGGCGCGACTGCACGTCTCCACCTACAGTTCCGACACCGACCTGTTCCTCACCGTCCGCGTTATCGACCCCGACGGTAGCGAGGTCACATTCGTCGGCGCGATCGCCTCCGAACAGGTCCTCAGCAACGGGTGGCTCCGACTCTCACACCGCAAGAGCGACCCCACATGCAGCCTGCCCTGGCGACCATGGCACACCCACGACGAAAACCAGCCGGCCGAACCCGGGGTGATGTACGTGGTCGACGTCGAAATCTGGCCCACCGGTGTGCACCTGCCCGTCGGGTACAGCCTCGCGCTGACCATCGGCGGTCACGACTACGCCCGCCCAGGCCAGGATCCCACCGCCGCGTCGCTGTTCCTGCACACCGACCCGCACGACCGGCCGATCGGTGACCGCACCACGACGACGACCCTGCACTTCTCGGCAGAACTCGACAACACACTGCTCGTGCCGACCACACCGGTCCTGACCGAACCACCCAGCCGAGAGGGCACCTTGTGACCAGCGACCGCCTCAACCGGGGGCAGCAGAAACTCGCCGAGTTCACCAGTCCGGATGCCATGGCCACGCACAGCCGCATCGACGCAGATCTCCACGCGATCGCCCCAGACCTCAGTCGCTACATCACCGAGTTCGCCTACGGCGACATCTACACCCGACCTGGTCTGACCAACCAGCAACGGGCCATCATCACGCTGTCATCGCTGGCCACGCAAGGAACCGACCCCCAAGTCGAACTGCACGTCAACACCGCACTCACCGCCGGAGTCACCCCCACAGAAATCGTCGAAACCGTCCTCCACCTCATCCCGGACACAGGATTCCCACGAGTCATCAACGCACTCACAATCGTGAAGAAGGTTTTGTCGGAGCGACACGTACGACCTACCGACTGGACTGCGCTGCGCAACAGCATCGCGAGACATGTTCGCGCATCGGGGTTCAACCTGTCCCGTTGCGCGCCAATGACATTGGCCATGTCGGGTGAAGTGCTGCACATCGCAGTAGATGCAACCTGATCCAGCACTTCACTGCGCCGGCCGAATCGAGTCTTGTCAGGTGAGATGGCATGCGCAGGAACGATCGAAGATCGACGTGTGTGTTCAGCGCCTAGGGACTGGGCGGTAGTCCGTCGGGCATTGCCGAGGTGGCGATCGGTTGACCAGCGCGTTCGGAGCTGATGTTGCATCTGGTGAATCAATGATCACCTGATGCAACGCCGTGGGCGTCGCTCGTTCGACCGGGACCTAGCCCTCTAGTCGCTTCTGGTCATGAACCGGGCCGCGGTCGGGTGTCCAGGGCGTTCAGGCGGCGTCGCCGGGCAGGGCGGGGATCGCGGCGAAGGGATGAGCCTCGATGCGCGTCGGCGGGCCGTCGAGTAGGTCGAGGATCTGGTCACGCAGCTCGTCGGCAACTGGACTGTTCTCGTAGCGGTCCTTGTCGCCCACCGAGCGGAACACCTCGATGTTCCACAGCACGTCGGGGTCTGCGTCTTCGCGCAACATGATGAACCGGTCCGACGAGCCGGACTTGAACATCCCCTCGGTCGCCAACTCGAACAGGCGATCACCCATCCCCTTCTCGGCTCGCATCTGAATGATGTACGCAGGCTGATCCGCGAACGCCATGATCGGTCCCCTCGTGTGTTGGAGCAGTGCTCCAACAACTATGGAGCGCCGTTCCAAACTGTGTCAAGATGGTGAAGTGGGAAAGATCCCGACCCGAAGCGTCCGACGTACCGACGCATTGTCCCGACCGCGAATCGTCGCCCAGGCCATTGCGATCCTGGACGACGGTGGGATCGACGCCCTGACGTTCCGATCACTGGCCGCGAGCCTGTCGACCGGCCAGGGCGCGCTCTTCCACCACGTGGCGAACAAGGCCGAGCTGCTGGCCCTGGCCGCCACCGACGTCCTCGCGCACGCCCTGAGCGGCACCGCCAGCACTGCCCGTTCGGCAGCCCGTGTCCACGAGACGATGACGGCGGCGTTCGATGCGATGACCGCGCATCCATGGCTCGGTGCGCAGCTCGCCGGCGCGCCGTGGCAACCAGCCGTGCTGCACCTGTTCGACAGGATCGGCAGCGAGCTCGACGCACTCGACGTCCCCGACGAGCACCTGTTCGACGCTGCCTCCGTGCTCGTCCACCATGTCCTCGGAATCGCCAGCCAATTCCGCGCCACCGGGGAGCTGACGTCCACCAGTTCCGACAGACCCGCATTCATCCACGCCGCGACCGACACCGCCACCGACGGCGCTCCGCACCCGTTCCTCGAGAAGATCGGCCCACAGCTGGTCCATCACGACGACCGGGACCAATTCACCGCCGGAGTCGACATCATCATCGCGGGCATCACCGCGCGCGCCCGGCTCGACCCGCACGCCCTGTCTGCCGAACCCACACGCTGACAGCCCACCTCGACTGATTTCGGAATCAGGTGACCAGAACAGATCGGAGCGCGTCGTGACCGAGACGGTCATCGCATGGAGCGGCTTCCTCGGCGCATGGCTGCTCGTCGCGGGCCCGCTCTACCAAGGCGCCGTCGAACTACTCGAGCAAGACCAGCGCGCCGCAGCCGAAACCTCGAACAGGCTGCCCGCCCCGCCCCCACCGCCCTCGGCCTGGTGGTGGCTCCTGCCGCCATTCATGCTCATCCTCCGCCGCCGACGCAGCAACAGGTACCGAGACGATGTCCTCGCCAGACTCACACCGGCGGAGCGAGCCCAACGCGCCGGCTTCCTCCACAAAGCGGCTGGGTGGTTCGTGGTCGCGCTCGGTGGCACGTTCATCGCCATCAAGGAGATGGGCGAGCTCGTCGAGCACCACGAATGGTCAAGGATGGTGCTGCCCACCCTCGTCGTGGCCATGCTCATCGCCGCCAGCAGCAGCACCATCTACTTCATCAAGCGACGCCGGCACGACCCCAGCGCGCAGAGCGCCGTGACAAGCCCCCCGAGACCCGGCCGGCCGGCCTGACCCCGCCTGGGTCACGGGCGCGACCGGGGTGCGGGTGATGCGGCACCCGGTCCGGCACGCGCCCCGGCCACGAAACACGTCGAGCTCGAGGCGGCCGTGCATGGCCGTGTCGACGAGACGACGGCGTTGGCGCGCGCACGGGTCCGCCGGGAAAGCCGCCGACGCTTCACGTCGACGTCGCGGGGACGCGGTCGACGGTCATCGCCGCAAGGGCGCGACGCTCGGTCCCCCGGTGGTGCGGGTCGGGTGTTTGACGGGTGCTTCGTGCAGGTAATCCCGACCATACGGCGACTCACGGGCCGTCGAGGTGTCGTGGTGAAGCAGCCCGCCGCGACACCGCCTGATCAGCAGGCCCGGGACTTCTTCCGTTCGGCGGCTGTGTGGCATCCACAGGCGTCTGAGCCGCCCGGGGAATGACCGCGCGCCTCGTCCTCGACGCTGAGTGCTCCTGTCGTGCACGTTCGAACTGGTCCTAGTCGGAAGCCGATGACAGGACGGGACGAAAGAGGCTGCCCTGCAGGCGTTTTCGGTTCCATGGTGGCCTCACCTGTGCCACGCTGTGCCCCGACGGACGCGGACCGATCCCGGGCATGTGTTCGACGGCGTCTGACCCGCACCATGTGAACGTCCCGTCGGGGAGGCAGTGGTCTGTCCCTGCTCGGCCAGGTGCTCGACAACCGACCATCGGGCCACCGCCGGCCTGGCTCCGGTGACGTTGGTCTGGGACACGCCGCCGTGGTTTCCTGAGCTTCCTGTAGAGTATTGCGTCGAGTCGAGCGTCCAGGATCGGGGGCCGAACGCTACTGCTCCAGCGTTGAACGGCGCGCGAACGAGAACTGGGTAGTCATGATTCTTGTCGTCATGGACCTCCTGACATAGATGCTTCATCCCGACAACGAGCTCGTCTGCACTATTGCTGCGGAAACAACCCGTCTCCACCAGCAGAAACCTGACGAGGCCACGGTTGCCGCCACCCTCCAAGCTCTGGTGCGCGGGGTCGTCGACACAATCGACACCGCTCATCACGCAGGGATCGTCGTCATCGACGCCCGCTCGGTCAGCACCGTCGCGGCAACCGACGACGTTGCCAGAGACCTACTGCGACTCGAGCGCGTCGCCACCGGCGGCGGCCCGACCCTGGCGACAGCCGCGAGTTACCGCGCCGGCTCCGGGGAGCCCGTGGACCTGCACCACCGCAACCCGTGGCCGACGTTCAGCACATACGCAGTGCAGCAGACACCGGTGCGGTGTGTTCTGCCCATACATCTGTTTCGCACCCACCAGGCGCGCGCGGCACTCGCTGTGTACAGCCCCGTTCACGCCGCATTCGACACCGCAGCAGTGACCACAGCGGCGACCTTCGCCACCGTCATCGCCCTGGCAGCGCACGCCGCGCAACGTGAACGCCAATTCGCGGAAGCGCTGGCGTCCCGCGACATCCTTGGCCAAGCGAAAGGTGTACTGATGGAACGCTATTCGCTCGATTCCCACGCCGCGTTCGGCATGCTCAAACGGGTGTCGATGGATACCAACGTCAAGGTCGTCGCCCTTGCCGAGCGGCTCATCACCGCTGACCACCCCCCGACGGACCTGTTGTGACGCCGACGGTCGGCAAGTGAACCGACGACCGCCCCACACCCGGGTCACCGCGACGCCGATAACGTCCTCAGGGCCTTCATGTGACGAGATCACGCGTGATCTCGAGCTGGGGAGTGGCTGGCGCCGGGGAGGCTGGTGTGGCGGATCAGTGATCGAGATCGTTCCCACCATGACCTCGGGGCCAGTATTCCGCGCGTGCGGGTTGGTTGACTGCGACTGGTGCGATGGAGCGGGGGACTGGGGCGCGCAGGTGAGTCCGACAGGGCCCACGCTGGGTGTCGGGTTTCGTTGCTTGCAGGTGCGCGTAGGCGCGGGGTTCTAGGGACCGGTGACAGGTCAGCGGCTGCGAAGCCGTTGGGTGATGAACAGTGTCGCCCGGTCGAGGGCTTCACTGGCTTCGTCGAGATCCTCGACGAACGCGGGGAACACGTGTGGGACGTCGGCGACCACATCGAGAATGATGTCGACGCCGGCTGCCCGCGCCCGGGTGGCCAACCGTACTGAGTCGTCGAGCAGAAGCTCGGTCCCGCCGACCTGGAGTAAAACGGGCGGGAACCCTGTGAGGTCGGCATGCACCGCCGGCGCCAGCAGTGGCTGATCTGGATCTTGACCGGCGAGGTACATCGAGCCGGTCTGCGCCATCGCTGCTCTGGTGAACAACGGGTCGGCGCCATCGTTGGTGACCATCGATTCGCCGGTGCGGGTGTGATCGAGCCCCGGTGAGAACGCCACGATGCCTGCGGGAAGCGGCAGCCCGGCGTCCCGGGCGGCAAGGGTGGTCGTGACGGTGAGACCGCCCCCGGCGGAGTCGCCCGCGAAAACGATTGCCGCGGGGTCCTCGCCGCTGTCCAGGAGGGCACGGTAGGCGTTGAGACAGTCTCCGATCGCAGCAGGAAACGGGAGTTCGGGGGCAAGCGCGTAGTCGATCGAAATCGCCCGAACGTGAGTGCGCTCCACCAGGTGGGCGGTCAGCGCGAGGGCCGTCTCGGGGGAACCGAGCAGGAACGAACCACCGTGAAAGTAGAGGATGATTCCCGCCGCTGTTGGCCCCTCCGGTTCCACGACGACCGCTCGAACGCCGCCGACGTCGGCCGCTGTGCACCTCACCCCCGAGGGGATCGCGAACGTACCCATGAACCGGGCGAACCCGTCGCGCATCTGCTCGACCGACGCCGGCGCGCTCGAACCGAAGGCCTGCCGCAACCGTGATGTCAACGCTCGCCGCTGCTCGATACTCATCTTCTGCCTTCTTCGTTGCGTGGCCGGGATGCATTCCACGGCATGCACCCAGTAAAGTACATGCCGTGGCAACCAACAATGAGGCTGGCCTGATCCGTGCGTCACTGTTCGACGATCTGGTGCGATGCGAGACTCGCCTCTACAACGCGGTGGGTGAACAGCTCAGGGCTGAACACTCGCTGACGACAACGCAGTACGAACTCCTGCGATATTTTCGAGCGCGTCCCCGATCGCGCGTCGCGGATGTCGCCGCCTACTTCGCCGCGGGTATGGGGGCGATCAGCAAGGGCGTCGACCGCCTGCAAGAGCGGGGGTGGGTGATGCGGGATACGAATCCCGACGACCGGCGTTCGTCGCTGGTGAGCCTCACCGCCGACGGCGACAGGGTGGCCGTGCGAGCCGAGGGGACCTATCTGCGGTGCCTGGAACAGTTGCTGACCCCAGCTCTCGGTGACGAGGAGTTGGCGGGCACGGCAGCAGCGCTGGGTTGTCTGCGTACGTACCTCGAACGTGAACGGGTGGGCATCCCCGCGGGATGAGCAGCTCGTCGACGCTGTGGGCCGCAGCCACGTGCGAGTGTCTTCATGTGAGAGCCAGGGGCAACCGGGCTTCGGTTCGCCTCAGGACCCACCCTCGATTTGGCCCGGAGCCAACGCCATGCGTGAGTACCGGGGGAGCCTGGCCCGGCCGGTCTGATCAGAGGCGTCAGCGGGCGGCGTTCTTGATGAATTCCTCGACGCCTGCGGGCGGTCGCACGCCGCCGAAATAGCCACCTCGCACGTGCCGTCGGCGCGTGTCGTCGTCGGTGGCGCGTGCGGCCGAGTGCCACAGGTAGGCATCGTGCAGGAGGACGTCCCCGGCCTCGGCGTACACTGCGACCTCGCCGCGCATCTTCTCGAATCGCAGGGGCATGTCGAACGGCGGTGTCCGATCGGTGCGACCCCCGGTCGCACGTGCGCTGTCGGGAACCGTCACCCCGTTCGCGTTGCGGAACGGTGCCGGCGTGGCCCAGAGATGGCTGCCGGGAACGACTCTCAGGAACCCGTTGGCGGGGCTCGTGCCGTCGACATGGATGGTGAAAGCGGTGCTCGGCCACACGTCGAGACTCGGCCCGGCCTGCCAGTCCGAGTGCCACCCGATCCGTGCGTAGCCGGAATCGCGCCCGGGCCGCGCATCCTGGTAGACGACCCCGAACTGCTCGTGCGCCCGGAGCCAACACTCCGGACCGAGGATCGCCCGCATCACCGAGGCCAGCACCGGGTCGGTGACCGCCTCGGCCACCGCCGGGGACACCTCGGACACGTACTCGACGTAGTTCACCACCCTCGCCGACACCGACACGTCCTCGTCGAGAAAGACCGTCGACCCGTGCCGTCCGGCGAGTTCTCCGCCGGCCACCCGCGCCTGCGCCTCGGTGCACTCGGCTTCGATCTGCGCCAACCGCGCCTCGTCGACGAGTCCGCGCAGGATGGCGTACCCGTGCATGTCGTAGAACCACAGGAGGTCCGCCGTCTCGTCCACCCCGAAGACGCCGTGATCGTTCGCCGCACCCATCCGCCGAGGTTACGACCGGTCAGGTGATCTCGCGCGACGACCGACAGCTGATACCCCCAGGGGGTAGCCGGACAGCGTGTTTCGGCGTATACCTAGTGGGGGTATCCCGAACTCCAGGAGGCGCCATGGCCGAGACGCACCAGCACGGCTACATCCACCGCAAAGACGACTACCTCAAGCGTCTGCGCCGGATCGAGGGTCAGGCGCGGGGACTGCAGCGGATGGTCGACGACGAGGCCTACTGCATCGACATCCTGACGCAGGTCACCGCCATGACGAAGGCGCTGCATGCCGTCAGTCTCGGACTGCTCGAGGAGCACATGAGCCACTGCGTGGTCGACGCCGCGCGCGAGGACCCCGCACTGGGCCAGGCCAAGGTCGACGAGGCGATGGACGCCATCACGCGACTCGTCCGGTCCTGACCCCATCCACCACGACACGAAGAAGGTCCCATGACCGTCAGCACCTACACCGTCTCCGGGATGACCTGCGAGCACTGCGTGCGCGCGGTGTCCGAGGAGGTCGGGCAGATCCCCGGCGTGACCGGCGTCGAGGTCGACCTCACCTCCGGCGGACTCACGATCCACTCCGACGCCGAGCCGGACCGAGCTGCGGTCGCCGCAGCGGTCGACGAGGCGGGTTACGAGCTGGGGTCGTGACGCCGACGACGGACGCCCTGGATCAGGTCACCCCGTCCGCGACGGCCACCGCCCGCTTCGACATCGAGGGCATGACCTGCGCGTCGTGTGCGGCGCGGATCCAGCGGCGCCTCAACAAGATCGACGGCGTCGAGGCGACGGTGAACTTCGCGACCGGCAGTGCCCGCGTCGACCATCCCGCCGACGTGACCGTCTCCGAGCTCGCCGGTCAGGTCGCCGCGGCCGGCTACCGCGCCGTCGCCCGGACCCCAGCCACCCACTCTCCGGACGCCGCCCCTGCCGACGCCCCGGCGGACGGTGATCATGGATCCCACGGTGGGAACGCCGCCGATCTCCGGAACCGCCTGCGCATCTCCGCGCTGCTGGGGATCCCCGTCGTCCTGCTCGCGATGATCCCGGCGCTGCAGTTCGACAACTGGCAGTGGCTGTCGCTGACGCTCGCGGCGCCGGTCGTCGTCTGGGGTGCCTGGCCGTTCCACGTGGCCACCGTCCGCAACCTCCGCCACGGCGCGACGACCATGGACACGCTCGTGTCGATCGGGATCTCCGCCGCCTTCGGCTGGTCGCTGTACGCGCTCTTCCTCGGACACGCCGGCATGCCCGGGATGCGCCACGGCTTCTCCTTCACGCTCGACCGCGGCGATGCCTCGTCGTCGATCTATCTCGAGGTGGCAGCCGGGGTCACCGTCTTCCTCCTCGCCGGGAGGTACCTCGAGGCACGGTCGACGCGGGAGGCCGGAGCCGCGATGCGAGCCCTCGCCGAGGTCGGGGCCAAGCAGGCGACGTTGCTCATCGACGGGGACGAACGCACGGTCGACGTCGCCGACGTCACCGTCGGTGATCGGGTGCTCGTGCGGCCCGGCGAGAAGATCCCGGTCGACGGCGTCGTCGAAGACGGGCGGTCATCGGTCGACGCCTCGGCCGTCACGGGTGAATCGGTGCCCGTCGACGTCGGACGCGGTGACCGGGTCGTCGGGGCGTCGATCACCGTCGACGGGACCCTGACGGTCCGGGCGACCTCGGTGGGCGCCGACACCCAGATCGCGCAGATCGCACGCCTGGTGGAACAGGCACAGGAGGGCAGCGCGGGACTGCAGCGTCTGGCGGACACCATCTCCGCGTTCTTCGTCCCCGTGGTGCTCGCGCTGTCGGTGATCACCCTCGTCGCGTGGCTCGTCGCCGGTGGCGGTGTGTCCGGGGCGTTCACCGCCGCGGTCGCGGTCCTGATCATCGCGTGTCCGTGCGCGCTCGGGCTGGCGACGCCGACCGCGCTGATGGCGGGGACCGGTCGCGGTGCGCAGCTCGGCGTCCTTATCCGTGGTCAGGAGGCGTTGGAACGCGCCGGTCGCATCGACACGGTCGTGCTCGACAAGACCGGGACCGTCACGACCGGTGTCATGATCCTCGTCGACGTCATCCCCGCTCCCGGGCAGGACGTGGACGAGCTCGTGGCGCGGGCCGCGGCAGTCGAGTCGCGATCGGAACACCCGATCGCGCGCGCGATCGTCCGCGGGGCCGCCGACCGCCGGGGTGGGAGCACGTCATACCCAGTGAGCGATTTCGTGGCCGAGCCGGGGCGCGGTGTGGCGGCCACATTCGATGGCGTCTCTGTGGCGGCGGGGCGGATCGCCTGGCTCGAGGACACGGGACACCATGTCGACGCGGCTCTGACCGATGCCGTGGACGCGGCGGAGTCGGCGGGGGCGACAGCCGTGGCCGTGGGATGGGACGGAGCCGTCCGCGGAGTCGTGGTCGTGTCCGACGAGGTCAAGGAGTCATCGGCGGAGGCGATCGCACGGTTCCGCGACCTCGGGCTCACCCCGGTGCTGCTCACCGGGGACAACGAGGGCGCGGCGAGGGCGGTCGCCCGAGTGGTCGGCATCGACCGCGTCATCGCCGGCGTGCTGCCGGCCGACAAGGCGTCGGTGGTGATGCGCATGCGCGCCGACGGTGCTCGCGTCGCGATGGTCGGCGACGGCGTCAACGACGCGGCCGCGCTCGCGACGGCTGACCTCGGTCTGGCCATGGGCACGGGCACCGATGCCGCCATCGCGTCGGCGGACGTCACCGTGATGTCCGGCGAGCTGACGTCGACGGTCGACGCGATCCGGCTGGCCCGGGCCACGCGCAGGATCATCCACGGAAACCTGTTCTGGGCGTTCGCCTACAACCTCGCGGCGCTGCCCCTCGCGGCGACTGGGCTGCTGAACCCGATGTTCGCCGGCGCGGCGATGGCCTTCTCGTCGGTCTTCGTCGTGACGAACAGCTTGCGACTGCGACGGTTCCGGTAGCCGACCGCAGCACATTTGCGACAGACGAAGGGCCCGGGGCGATGGCGCCCCGGGCCCCTCGTGTCACACACTGCGCGTCAGCTGACGCGGACCGGCTTCTTGACCGTGTTCAGGTGGATCTGGAACCGTGGTCGGATCTCGCTGCCGGGCAGTGCCGCGGCGACCTGCTGTTCTGCGCGGCCGACGAGCTCGGCCAGCTCGGCGAAGTCGCGGTCGGCGTCGGCCACGACAGTGACCTCGACCAGCTTCCGCTTGCGGTCGTCGACCGCTCGGGAGCGCGTCGACGACACCAGTCGGTGCCGCTCGAGATCGTCGGCGACGGCGGCGGCGATCTTCGACGGGTTCACCGAGAGGGTCCCCGACGCGTCACTGCCGGGCAGCACGACCGCCCCGGTCTTGCGCGGACGGCTGTTCAGGGCCAGCAGCAGCAGACCGATGAGGATGCCGCCCACCGCGATCCCGATGAGGACATAGAGCCACCAGCCCTCACGAGGAGCGCGCTCGAACCAGGACAGGTCGACCTTGTCGAGCTGGTCGCGGACCTGTCGCACCTTGAGCTCCCACGCGATCGCGCCGGCACCGACGACGATGAACACCGCGCCGAGAAGGAACGTGATAAGCCGGTTGACGCCGGCGGGCAACGCGTTCACGAGCGCACCTCCTTGGTGGTGGTCGACGACGTCGTCGAGGTGGACGGCGTGGACCCCGCAGTCGAGGACGGAGCCTCCGGCGAGTCCTCGTCGGTGTCGACGATGGGCTCGGGCAGATCCGGTCGTCCGGACGGCGCCGGCGGTGTCTGCGAGCGAGGGATCTTGACTGTGTGGGTCTTGACCTTCACCGAGTGCTTCGGCAGCACCGGGGTGACGGCCGCGGTGACCGCCGTCCGCACGGCGTCGGCGTCAGCGGGCGCCTCGTCATTGGTGGTGATCCGGGTGACGACCTTGCGGCGCTTCACGTTGGTGTTCGCCGCGGTCACGCCGGCCACGCCGCGCGCAACGGCGCTCGCGCGTCGGGCGACGTCGACCTTGCGAGTCCAGGTGCTCGGCGCGTACCCGTCGACCGTCCCCGCACCGTCGAGCGCGATGTGGGTCTTGGTGCGTGGGCGGATCGCCGTCCACAGCAGCAGCAGACCGACGACGATCAGCGCGATCGCCACCGCCCAGAACCAGCCCTGCCAGGAGAGCCGACCGATCCATCGCGATGCGGCCGCGATCCACTCGGAACCCGAGATCCATTTCTGGTCCACGCAGATGTCGCGGATCGCGATGCCGCCCAGGGCGATCAGCGCGATCGCGAACAGTGAGGTGGTCCAGACGGCGCCGGGTGTGGCGGTCGGCGGGACGATCTTCTTCAGGCCCTTCGCGGGACCGATTTCGGCCACGGCACCGTCACGGGATGACGCGCTCATCGGACCCTCCTCTGCGAACTCTGCTCACCGACGACCACGTCGGCGATGGTGACGTCCACCCGATGCGGTGACACGCCGGTGAGGCGGGCCAACTCGGTGTGGACCAGCGCACGGACCTCCTGGCACAGGGCTGTGACCTGGGTGGGCCAGCGGACTGCGACGTCGACCTTGACGTCCGGATGCGGACGGGACATGTCGACGGAGACCTTCGGGTACTCCCCGCCGGTGATCAGTCCCAGCGATCCGCGACGACGCAGAACGCCCTCGATGGACAGCGACGCCTTCTTGCCGATGCTCTCCCCGACGCGGTCGTCGATCGTCGTCGTGCCGGGTCCGCCGTTGGGCTCGGTGGGCGGGCGGACGGTGAGGTCGGGACGTGCGACGGGGAGCTTTCCCTCAGCCACGGTTCCGGCTCCGCAGGAGACCGGACAGGTCGATCGTCCCGTCGCGCTGCAGGCCGATGGCCAGGCCGATGGCACCGAGGAGCACGGCGAGGACGAACCCGCCGAAGCCGCCGGTGGTCGCGGCGATGGCCAGGAGCAGCCCGACGAGCAGTCCGATGGTGGCGTTGTTGGTCATGTCGTGTCTTCTTTCGATGCAGGGGTTGTGTGGATCAGATCTCGAAGTACCGGCGGCTGCCCGGGACGGAACGCGGAAGACGGCCACGCAGTCGCGTGACCTCGCGCCCAGCCGCACGACGGAGCCGACGGATGCGACCGGTGGGACGCACCCGCGGGTACACGGTCGGCGCGGGGCGTGCGGGCACGATCGAGCGCCGTTGGTCGAATTCCGCGTCGAGTGCGGCCAACTCGGCGGCGAGCACATCCGCGTCTCCCCCGACGTCGGGGTGATGTCTGCGGATGAGTGCACGTCGCCGCGCGGCGTACTCGGACGGGACGGGCACGGTCGGTCAGACTCCCGGGTCCGCCGCGCCGGCCGGGCTCGCGGAGACCTCGGCCGCCGGCGGGGCAGTGGGCTCGTCGACCGCCGGCTGATCGCCGTCGACCGAGACATCCTCGACGACGACGGTCATCGGTCGGCCGGCGACGGCCTCGACGGCGCGACGGACGTCTTCGGCGGTGTCCATCACACCGCGGTCGAGGGTGACCTCGATGTGGACCTCGCCGCTGTGGTCGTGCAGACGCACACCCACGACGCGCCCCTTGGTCGAGTAGGTCGCCACCTCACCGAACCGACCGGCGTTGAGCCCGGTCACACCGGGGACCGACGCGGCGGCAGTCGCCACCGCGTCGGCCAGTTCGGCGTCGGACGTCACTGGACGCGCGGCTCTGCGGTCTGCTCGTCGGCGTCGTCGTCCTCGAAGTGCACGTCGTGCACGGCGACGTTGACCTCGGTGACCTCGAGGCCGGTCATCTGCTGGATCGAGCTGATGACGTTCGAGCGGACGGCGGCGGCGAGATCATGGATCGCGACGCCGTACTCGGCGACGAGGCCGAGGTCGACCGCGGCCTGCTTCTCGCCGACCTCGACGGAGATCCCCTGGGTGATGCTCTGCTGGCCACCGGGGATGGCCTCACGGACACGGCCGACGATGCGGGCGGCCTGGCCGCCGAGCGCGAACACGCCGTCGATCTCACGCGCGGCGATGCCGGCGATCTTGGCGACGACCTGATCGGCGATGGTGGTGCGGCCGTGGTCGCCCACGAGGTCGCGGTGCTCCGGCGCGATCTCCTTGCTGGGGCTGACCTTCGCCGCAGCGCTGCTGGTGGTGGTGGTCGAGGTGCTCATCTGCACTCCTTCATGTCAACACATGAGCCGACCGTCTGGGTCGGCTCGCACGATTCGGACGCGGTCGCGCCGATGAGAAGTACCCGCTCTCGCAGTTCCTCAATCGGCGCATCTGTGTAGACGACCGCCGGGGCGTTCTTGCACTGCACGCGTGCTGTGATGTGACTCACAGCGGGATACGATGTCGGGTCCGGTCCGTTGTGTGTGTACGACAAGGGCCGACAGGTCCCGGCGAACGGAGACGACGTGGCGATCGGTGCAGAAGGCGCCGGCGACAGCCGACAGTTCCGGGGCCGGCTCGCCGAGGAGACCGACGAATCGCTCGCTTCGAGCGCCGCGGTGGGGGACAGGGCCGCGTTCGAGGAGCTCGTCCGCCGCACCCTTCCTCTCCTCCTGCGGTACGCGCGCCGGCTCACCCCGGACGCGCAGAACGCCGAGGACGTCGTGCAGGAGACCTTGGTCGCGGCGTGGAAAGGCCTGCCCAAGTTCACCTTCCAGAGCAGCTTCCGCACCTGGGTCTTCGCCATCGCCCATCGCAAGATCATCGACCTGCGTCGTCGACGTGTCGAGGCACCCTTCGACGACGAGGTCATGATCGCTCTGCCCGACCGCCGTCCGGGTCCCGCGGACGCCGCGCTCGGTCGGTCGCTGCAGGAGGCGCTCGAGGCCGAACTGTCCGCACTCACGCCCACCTCCCGCGCCGTATGGTGGTTACGCGAGATGGAGGGCCTGTCCCATCCGGAGATCGGGGAGATCCTGTCCATCTCGCCCAATTCCGTTCGCGGGCATCTCCAACGCACCCGGGCCCGATTGGCCGAACGACTCGAACCATGGCGTCCGCGCCCGGCCCGACCGGATGTGTCGGATGAGGACGTCGCCACAGCAGTGGAAGCGGGGGTGTGATGGTCGACATGCAGGCCGACTTCGCGCAGTCGCGGACCGAGGACTGGATCCTCGACGCCGGCCGACGACTCGGGCCCACCGCGGCGGACATCACGCGACTCACCAAGACCGTGGTCGACACCGCCCGTCGTCTGTCGCAGTCCCGCGACGAGCTCGCCACCGACGACGGGCTCGTCGTGGTGACCGACCGCGTGGTGCGGCGGCTCGTCCTGCTGGCCGTTCGGTCGGCGATCGGACGCCGCGTCGTCGAGGTCGCCGTCCGCATCGTCGACGGTGAGGCCACCGGCATCACCCTCGGCCTCGTGGCGCACTACGCCGACGACCTGGAGGTGGTGGCGCAGCAAGCGCGGGCGGCCATCGAGGCCTTGCTCGCGGACGTCATCGGTGCTGATCACGCAGCGCGGGTGTCGTCGGCCATCGACGTCCACTGGGCCGATCTCGAATGAGTCCCGACCTGCGCGTACCGCACAAGAACTAGAACCTGTTCTAGCGTCCCGGTAGTCTGAGTGCGGCCACGCCGCCCGGCGTCGTCGCGTCGAGTGCCGGAGGTCCCCCATGCGTGCCGAACTCCCCGAGGTGGTCGCCGCGTCGTCCGTCGCACAGTGGTCCGACGAGATCGACGTCCTGGTGATCGGATGCGGGATCGCCGGTGGGTGCGCGGCGCTGGAGGCGGCGACGCACGGCGCGTCGGTGCTCGTGCTCGAACGAGCTGCCGTGGCCGGCGGCACGACGTCGCTGGCGGGCGGCCACTTCTACCTCGGCGGTGGCACCGCGGTGCAGAAGGCCACCGGCCAGGAGGACTCCGCGGAGGAGATGGAGAAGTACATCACCGCGGTGAGCCGCGACCCCGAGCCGGACAAGATCCACGCCTACTGCCAGGACAGCGTCGATCACTTCGACTGGATCGAGGCCCTGGGGTTCGAGTTCGAGCGCAGCTTCTTCGAGGGCAAGGCCGTGATCCAGCCCGAGACGCAGGGCCTGATGTACACGGGCAACGAGAAGGTCTGGCCGTTCAAGGACATCGCCCGCCCCGCGCCCCGGGGACACAAGGTCCCCGTCCCCGGTGACACCGGTGGCGCGGGGATGGTCATCGAGCTGATCGTGAAGCGTCTGGCCGACCGCGGTGTCGAGATCCGGTACGAGACCGGTGCACGCAACCTCGTCCTCGACGCATCGGGCGCCGTCGTCGGCGTCGCGTGGAAGAGCCTGTCGGACAGTGGGTTCATCCGTGCGAAGAGCACGGTGATCGCCGCCGGTGGTTTCGTGATGAACCCGGAGATGGTGGACGAGTTCGTCCCCGCTCTCGCCGAGAAGCCGTACACGCTCGGCAACACCTACGACGACGGGCTCGGCATCCGCCTGGGTGCCTCGGTCGGTGCCGCGATGAAGCACATGGAGGAGCCGTTCGTCACAGCGCCGGCGTATCCGCCGTCCATCCTCATCACCGGTCTGATCGTGAACAAGCTCGGCCGACGATTCGTCGCCGAGGACTCCTACCATTCCCGCACATCGGGTTTCGTGCTCGATCAGCCGGATGCGAAGGCGTGGTTGATCGTCGACGAGGCGCACATGGAGCGCCCCAAGATGCCGTTGATCAAGTTCGTCGACGGGTGGGAGACGCTCGAGGAGATGGAGGCCGACCTCGGGATGCCCAAGGGCGAACTGGTCGCGACCATCCACCGGTACAACGAGTACGCGGCGAAGGGTGAGGACCCCGACTTCCACAAGAGCCCGGACTGGTTGGCGCCTCAGGACACCGGACCGTGGGCGGCGTTCAACATGAGCCTCGGCGAGGCGCTCTACGCGGGCTTCACGATGGGTGGCCTCGCCACCTCGGTGGACGGCGAGGTGCTCACCGCCGCAGGCGATCGCATCCCGGGGCTCTACGCCGCGGGCGCGGGAGCCGCGAACATCGCCCAGGACGCCAAGGGATACGCGAGTGGGACACAGCTCGGGGAGGGGTCGTACTTCGGCCGCCGAGCCGGGCGCCACGCGGCGAACTCTCGCTGAGCATCCCCCAAGACGACGAGACCCGGAGCCGTCCGAGGATGACTCCGGGTCGTCGTGTGTGGGTCGGTCAGTGCGGAGACATGCTCCGACTCACCGGATCACGGGTGTGATCAGCTCGGGGGCATGAGCACCGAGTCGATCAGGTAGACGGTCGCGTTGGCGGTCTTGACGCCACCGCAGATGACCGACGCGTTGCCGGAGCCGACCTTCAGGTCGTTGCCCGAGCCGGAGACGGTGACGTCCTGGCCCTCGACGGTCTTGTGGGTGCCGGCGATCTGCGACGGCGACAGCTGACCCGGGATCACGTGGTAGGTCAGGATCTTGGTCAGCAGCGCGCTGTCCGTCTTCAGGGTGTCGATGGTGGCCGCCGGGACCTTGGCGAACGCCTCGTCGACCGGCGCGAAGACGGTGAACTGGCTGCCGTTCAGGGTGTCGACCAGGTTCACCTGCGGGTTGAGCTTGCCGGAGACGGCCGCGGTGAGGGTCTTCAGGAGCGGGTTGTTGCTGGCCGCGGTGGCGACCGGGTCCAGAGCCATGCCGCCGACGGAGCCGGGGCCCGAGGCGTTGGCCGCGGCGTAGCTCGCGCAGCCCGAGCCGACGAGATCGGCGGCCGGGTCGGCGCTGGCGCCGCCGTTCGACGCCGAGGACTCGGCGGCGGTGGAGGTGGCAGCGGTGCTCGACGACGCCGAGGAGCTCGAGCTGTCGTCGCTCGAACAACCGGCGACGAGGCCCATGGCCAGGCCGGCGCCGGCGATTGCCACGGCGAATCGTTGGGTGCGCTTCAGAGCCATTGCTGAATCCTTCTGTTGGTGATGTCGGTCGCTTTCCATTCGCAACGTACGGGCGGTCGGATGGGTCACGCCCGAAATTTCCTGTCTCGAATGCATGACTATCCATCCGATCGGTCACGGACGAGTAACGCAGACGTGCGGGAAGACGGAGGTCGTGGCCCATCCACAGATGTGGCTGCACCGAACACCTGACATATGCGCCTGTGTTTCCCCACGGAGGCGTCGACAGGTTCTACGTCCCGATTCCCGGAAGGGGTGACGCGTGTGAAGCGCACGGAGACATTCATCCGTCGTGCACTGGCCGGACTGATCGCCATCGGCGCGTCGCTCGCAGCGGGCGAGCTGGTCTCGGTCGCTGTGTCCTCGTTCTCCTCGCCGTACTTCGCGGTCGGCGCACTCCTCGTCGACAACGCGCCATCGGCGGTGCGCGAGTTCGCGATCCGCACCTTCGGCACCTCCGACAAGCAGGTGCTGCTCACCGGCATGGCGATCGGCATCGCGGTGCTCGCGGTGGTCGCAGGACTCGTCGAGCGGCGCACCAAGCCCTTCGGTTCCGTGCTCATCGTGCTGTTCGGCGTCGTCGGCATCGTGGCGGCGTTCGCGCGTCCCACCGCGGATGCGACCTACGTGTTCCCGTCGCTCGCGGCGGTGATCGTGGGCGTCGTCGTGCTGCGCGTGTTGACCGGGTTCGTCGGGCGTCGCAACTCCGCGGCGCCGGAGCAGGACGGTCTGTCCCGGCGGGCCTTCGTCGTCGCGGCGGGAACCGCCGCGGTCGCCGCGGGTGTGGTGGCGGTGGTCGGGCGCCAGATCGCCAACGCGGGCAACGCCATCTCCGAACGCCGATCGCTGAAACTGCCCACCCCGACCTCTCGTGCCACCCCGATCCCCGCGGGTGCGAACCTCGACATCCCCGGTGCCACACCGTTTGTCACGTCGAACACGTCGTTCTATCGCATCGACACGGCCCTGCAGGTCCCCGAACTGAAGACCTCGGAGTGGCAGCTGCGCATCCACGGCATGGTCGACCGCGAGCTGACGCTCACGTGGGATGACCTGATGGGGATGAAGCCGGTCGAGAAGGTGATCACCCTGACGTGTGTGTCGAATCAGGTCGGCGGCGACCTGGCCGGCAACGCGACGTGGATCGGCTACCCGATCAAGGACATCCTCGAGCGCGTGGGCGTGAAGTCCGACGCGGACATGCTGTTCTCCACCAGCGTCGACGGGTGGACGTCGGGAACACCGGTGTCGGCGTTGACCGATGGCCGCGACGCGATCCTCGCCGTCGGGATGAACGGTCAGCCGCTCCCGCTCGAGCACGGCTACCCGGTGCGTCAGGTGGTCCCGGGCCTGTACGGGTTCGTGTCCGCGTGCAAGTGGGTCGTGGACTGGGAGCTGACCCGGTTCGATCGCAAGAAGGCCTACTGGACGCAACGTGGTTGGGGCCAGGAGGGTCCGATCAAGACCGCGTCGCGGATCGACACCCCGGCGTCGTTCTCCCAGGCGCCGGCCGGTGAGGTGATGATCGCCGGAACCGCGTGGGCACAGCATCGAGGGATCTCGAAGGTCGAGGTACAGATCGACAAGGGTCCCTGGGTGCCTGCGGAATTGACCGAGGAGTACTCGAACGACACCTGGCGTCAGTGGTCCTACCGCTACCAGGCCACACCCGGTCAGCACACGGTGACGTGTCGCGCGACGGACAAGACGGGGCAGCTCCAGACCGAGGAGCGCACCCCACCCATCCCCGGCGGTGCCACCGGCTGGAACAACCGCGTCTTCACGATCACCTAGGAGGATGACCATGACACGCTACTGTCGTCTCTGTGATCGACCGTCCCGCAGCGCAGTCGCCGCCGGAGACCACACCGGAGGCCGCGACACCAGCAGCTGGACCACCGGATCCCGCGGGCCTCGTCGCCCTGGTGGAACGAGTGGCCGAGGGGGATCGTGCGGCGTTCGCGGCCCTGTACGACGCCACCAGCTCCCGCGTCTTCGGTCTGATCAAGCGCGTGTTGCGCGACCCGGGCTACGCCGAGGAGACGTTGCAGGAGGTCTACCTGCAGGTCTGGCAGAACGCCGGCAAGTACCGCTCCGACATGGGGTCGGTCGTCTCGTGGATGTTGACCATCGGTCACCGACGAGCCGTCGACCGGGTGCGGTCGGAGGAGGCGTCGACGAGGCGTGGGGTCGAGTACTCGGTCTCGACCGCGACGATCGAGACCGATCAGGTGGTCGACTCGGTGATCACGAGGGAGGACAGGCGCGCGGTGATGTTGTGCCTGGGGACTCTCACCGACACGCAGCGGGAGAGCATCGAGCTGTCGTACTACGGCGGTCTCAGCTACCCGCAGGTGGCCGAGCGGCTCGATGCGGCTCTGCCCACGGTGAAGTCACGCATCCGCGACGGGTTGAAACGTCTCAAGAACTGTCTGGACTCCTCCGATGATGTCTGACGAGACCGCACGCGAGGACGCGGGGCGGATGGTCGACGACCTGCTGGAGCTCTACGCGATCGACGCGCTCCCGGCCGACGAGATGCGCGCGTTCGAGGAGTCGTTGGCGGTCGTCGACGCGATCCACCGGCGGCGCGCCGTCGCCGAGATCCGCGGGACCCGCGAGGCGGTCGCACGCTGGGCTGCGGAGTACGAGTTCGCACCGCGGGCCGAGGTCCGCGCCGGTGTCCTGTCGTCGCTCGACGCCCGTGTCGGCTCCGACCCCCGACCTGCTGCCACCGGATCCGGCGCGGCCCCGGTCGTCGTCGACGAGCTCGCCGCCCGACGCTCGCGACGTCGCCGCATCGCCGTGGCGATGTCGTCGGCCGCCGCCGCGCTCATCCTCGTGGTGGGTGGGGTCCTGATCGGGCGTTCGACGGTCACCTCCGACAACCCTCCACCGTCGATCGCACAGTCCGACCAGATGGCACAGCTGCAGTCGGTCATGAGCCGCCCCGACGCCGAGGTGCACCGCACCCAGATGACGGGCATGCCGGGGACCGTGGTCGTCGCGTCGTCCCGCAGCGCCGACACCGCCGTGGTGCTCCTCGAGGGCGCCCAGCAGCCGCCGACCGAACGCGCCTACCAGCTGTGGCTGATCGGCAACGCCCACTCGCCGCGGTCGGCCGGTCTCGTCACGGAGGTCAGCGCACAGGCGCCGGTGGTCATCACCGGTCTCGCCGACTCCCGCACGATCGGGATGACCGAGGAGCCCGAGGGCGGATCACCGCAACCCACGGGCGAGGTGCTCGCCGCCGTCACCATCTGACGCGACCTGCGTCAGGACTGCGGACCCGACCGGTAGAGCCTCTCGTACTCGGTGCGCGCCCGATCGTCCTGCGCCTGCTGCCGTGCGGGCTTCAGGTCGGGGTCGAGGCCGTGCTTGTCGAGTCGGTGGGCGCGGTTCTGCTTCATGTACGCCGCGGAGTAGATGAGTCCCAGGACCAGGCCGAGCGCGACCATCTGCGCCCGTAGCCACCACGGGCCGGGGAAGAGCATGAACACCACGAAGATCGGGACGAACGGCACCATGCCGCGCACCAGGTGGCGGACGTAGGAGTTGCGACCGGTCAGGTCCTCGCGCACCCAGTCCTGCATGCTGTCGGGCAGTCGACGGCCGAAGGCGTAGCCGACCCACTGCACGGGGTTCGGCCGCCTGCGCGCGCTCATTCGGGGGCTCCGGCCGTCGCTGCACGGTTGAGGCCCCAGAGCACGTCGCGCAGTCGTTCGAGCTCGGCGATCGAGACGCCGAGGCGGTCGATGACCGCGGGCGGGATCGCCTTCGCCTCCTCACGCAGCGCCAGTCCGGCATCGGTGAGCGCGACGTCGAGCCTGCGCTCGTCGACGTCGGACCGCCGGCGCGTGACCAGCCCCATCGCCTCGAGCCGCTTCAGGAGAGGCGACATGGTGGGCGAGTCGAGGACCAGTGCCTCGCCGATCGATCGCACCGACCGCGGCGACTGCTCCCACAGCGCCAACATCACCAGGTACTGCGGGTGCGTCAGGCCGAGGGGTTCGAGCAGGGGGCGGTAGACGGTCAGGACCGTCCTGTTGGTGACGGCCAACGCGAAACAGAGTTGGCGGTCCAGGGCGAGGAGATCGTCGTCCTGCGCAGTTGTCGTGGGCATATATGGATCGTACGCGAACTGTTAGTGCACGAACAGTGTTCTGCATCATGCTATGTTCCTTGCAACCTCGGCCGCCGATCGCGGCCGTACGCACTGATCCCGTCGGCTCGGGGGACCCCCGACGTGTCGAACGGGTGTGTCCATCGCGTCCGCGGTATGTGAGAAACAGGTGTGTCCATGAGTGTCGGTGTCGTGCGGGAGGTGGCCGAGGGAGAGCGCAGAGTCGCGCTCGTACCCAAGGTCGTCGCGACGTTGGTCAACAAGGGAGTCGACGTCATCGTCGAGTCCGGTGCGGGGGAGCAGGCGCTCATCCCCGATCAGCTCTACTCCGAGGCCGGCGCCACCATCGGTGACGCGTGGTCGGCCGACGTGGTGGTGAAGGTCGTGGCCCCCACGGACGACGAGGTGGGCAAGCTCCACTCGGGGCAGACGCTCATCGGGTTCCTGGCCCCGCGCAACCAGGAGAACCAGATCGGTGCGCTGAAGTCCGCCGGTGTGCAGGCGTTCGCGGTGGAGGCCATCCCGCGCATCTCGCGCGCCCAGGCGATGGACGCGCTCAGCTCGCAGGGCAACGTGTCCGGCTACAAGGCCGTGATCCTCGCGGCGGAGAAGTCCACGCGCTACTTCCCGATGCTGACCACCGCCGCAGGCACGGTGAAGCCCGCGACCGCACTGATCCTCGGTGTCGGCGTCGCGGGGCTGCAGGCGCTGGCCACCGCCAAGCGTCTCGGCGCCCGCACCACCGGATACGACGTGCGTCCCGAGGTCGCCGAGCAGGTGAAGTCGGTCGGTGCGCAGTGGCTGGACCTCGGCATCGACGCCGCCGGTGAGGGCGGCTACGCCCGCGAGCTCACCGAGGACGAGCGCGCGCAGCAGCAGAAGGCACTCGAGGACGCGATCAAGGGATTCGACGTGGTCATCACGACCGCGCTGGTCCCGGGGCGTCCCGCTCCGCGACTGGTGACCGCCGCCGCCGTCGAGGGCATGAAGCCCGGCAGCGTCATCGTCGACCTCGCCGGCGAGACCGGCGGCAACTGCGAACTCACCGAGCCCGGGCAGGACGTCGTCAAGCACGACGTCACCATCTGCTCGCCGCTCAACCTCCCCGCCGGCATGCCCGAGCACGCCAGCGAGCTCTACTCCAAGAATCTCCTCGCCCTCATCGAGCTGATGCTCGACGAGAACGGCGCCATCGCACCGGATTTCTCCGACGAGGTGCTGGCGAAGTCGTGCGTGACCCGAGAGGCGGACGCCTGATGTACACCGGTCTACTCGCGAACCTCGCGATCCTGGTCCTGGCCGGGTTCGTGGGCTTCGCCGTCATCTCCAAGGTGCCCAACACCCTGCACACGCCGCTGATGTCGGGCACCAACGCCATCCACGGCATCGTCGTGCTCGGCGCGCTCGTGGTCCTCGGTGCGCTGCCCGCCGACGCCAACTGGGGCGTGCGCATCATCGCGTTCGTCGCGCTGGTGTTCGGCACCCTGAACGTCATCGGCGGCTTCGCCGTCACCGACCGCATGCTCGGGATGTTCAAGGGCAAGAAGGAGGTCGGCAAGTGACCGTCGATCTCGCATTCGTCAGCAGCCATGCGCCGAACCAGGGCGTGTCCTACGGCGTCACCGCGCTGTACATCCTCGCGTTCGGCCTGTTCATCTACGGCCTCTCGGGACTGACCGGTCCGAAGACCGCTGTGCGCGGCAACTGGATCGCCGCCGTCGGCATGGGCATCGCGGTCGCGGCCACCCTGCTCTACGTCTGGAACGAGGGCGCGCGCGGCGACGGCGGGATCGGCCGTGTCGAGGTCCCGACCATCAACTGGATCCTCATCGCCGTCGGCCTGGTCCTCGGTGTCGCGCTGGGCATCCCGCCCGCGCTCAAGACCAAGATGACGGCGATGCCGCAGCTGGTCGCGCTGTTCAACGGCGTCGGCGGCGGCACGGTCGCCCTGATCGCGTGGTCGGAGTTCATCGAGACGTCGGGCTTCTCCGAGTTCGGCGACAAGCAGCCGGCCTCGCCGCTCGTCGTCGGGTCGCTCATCGCGGCGATCATCGGCTCGATCTCGTTCTGGGGCTCGCTGATCGCGTTCTCAAAGCTGCAGGAGGTCCTGCCCAAGGGCATCGAGAAGGTCTTCGTCGGCAACGCCAAGCTGTTCCAGCTCGCGAACATGGTCCTGCTCGCCCTGTCGATCGGCATCGCGATCTTCCTCGGCGTTCAGGCCACCAGCGGTGGCGGCGCCAGCGTCTGGTGGATCGTCGGCCTGCTGATCGCGGCCGGCGTGATGGGACTGTTCGTGGTGCTGCCCATCGGTGGCGCCGACATGCCCGTCGTGATCTCGCTGCTGAACGCCATGACCGGGTTGTCCGCCGCTGCAGCGGGTATCGCGCTGGACAACACCGCCCTGATCGTCGCCGGCATGATCGTCGGCGCCTCGGGGTCGATCCTCACCAACCTCATGGCCAAGGCCATGAACCGCTCGATCCCCGCCATCGTGTTCGGCTCGTTCGGTGGCGGCGCGACCGCCGCGGCCGGGCCCGCGGGTGAGGGCGGCACCGTCAAGGCGACGTCCGCGGCCGATGCGGCCATCCAGATGGCCTACGCCAACCAGGTGATCGTGGTTCCCGGCTACGGGCTGGCGGTCGCGCAGGCGCAGCACGCGGTGAAGGAGATGGCGACCCTGCTCGAGGGCAAGGGCGTCGAGGTCAAGTACGCGATCCACCCGGTCGCGGGTCGCATGCCCGGGCACATGAACGTGCTGCTGGCCGAGGCCGACGTCGAGTACGACGCCATGAAGGAGATGGACGACATCAACGGCGAGTTCAGCCGCACCGACGTCGCCATCGTCATCGGCGCCAACGACGTCACCAACCCCGCGGCCCGCAACGACCCGAGTTCGCCCATCCACGGCATGCCGATCCTGAACGTCGACGAGGCGCGGTCGGTGATCGTGCTCAAGCGGTCGATGTCGTCGGGCTACGCCGGCATCGACAACCCGCTGTTCGGCGCCTCCGGCACGTCGATGCTCTTCGGCGACGCCAAGAAGTCGGTCGGCGAGGTCATCGAGGAACTCAAGGCGCTCTGAGTCACCCGCTCACACAGTCGAGGCGATCCCTTCCGCTCAGCGGGAGGGATCGCCTCGTCTGTTCTCGTCTCAGCCGACGAGGAAGCGGAATCCGGTGATGGAGTTGTTCGCCGGGTTCGCGTCGCGCTCGACCTCCCGTGCGGTGACGGTCGACTGTCCGATGTAGAAGCGTCCGAGCAGGCTGCGGGTGTGGACGGTGAACGTCTGCCCGGGTCGGATCGACTCGATGGTGAAGCCGTCGCTCGCGGTCGGCGGGATGCCGGACACCGACACCGCGATGTTCGTGGCGGTGGCGGCGCCGCGGTTGGCGATCCGCACGACGAACGGCACCTGCGGCGGGTAGTTCCGCGGACCCAGCTCCGGCAACGACACCACCAGATCCGGACGGGCGGGGATGGCCGATGCCGACGAGACGCCGGCGACGAGTCCGGCTGCGGCGCAGGCCGTCGCGACGAGGGCGGTCAGGGGTCGGGTCCAGCTGCGCATGGGTCTCCTGTGTCCGAGGGGTGGCCCGTACAGCTGTACCAGACCGGGCGGCGGACCGTCGCCTATCGGCGCAGAGCACCCAGCACGTCGGCGTGGGTGATCCAGCCGACGACGCGTGAGTGGTCGGCGTCGAGGACCGGGAGCCCGGTGGTCCCGTGGGAGGCGAGGGCGTCGAGTGCGGTGTCGACGGGGTCGTCGGCGGTGACCGGGTCCGGCAGTGCGGTGACCTGTTCGACGGTGACCGCGCGAGCGTGCGGGATCCGTAGGGCCTCGGCGACGCCCTGCGCGGTGACGCATCCGATGTATCGACCGTCGTGGGCGTCGATCACCGGGAGCATCGCGTGCTCGGCCCCGGCCAGAGCGTCTGCCGCGTCCTCGAGGGAGGTCGACGAGGCGATCGACTCGGGTGGAGCTGTCGCGGCGTCGGCCACCGTCACGCCGGTGAACAGGTCGCGCTCGGGCGCGCGGTCGATGTCGATGCCACGCCGCAACAGCTTTCGCGTGTAGATGGTGTCCTCGGAGATGAGCCGGGACACACCGGCGGCCATCGCGACGGCGAGCATCAGCGGGAGGATGATCCCGTACTCGCCGGTGAGCTCGAAGATGATGACGACCGAGGTGACCGGCGCCCGGGTGGCGCCGGCGAGGGCGGCGGCCATCGCGACGAGACCGTAGGCGCCCGCGTTGCCGACGATCCCGGGCGCCACGTCGTGTCCGACGATGCCGAATGCGCTGCCCGCCATGGCGCCCACGAACAGCGTCGGTGCGAACACCCCACCCGAGCCGCCGATGCCGATGGTCAGGCTGGTGGCGAGCATCTTCGCGAGCAGCAGGCCGACGAGGGCGGCGACGACGTAATGGCCTTCGACGGCCTTCTGCAGGATCGGGTACCCGACGCCGTACATCTGGGGCACCCCGAGCAGCAGGCCACCGAGCAGGACACCTCCCACGATCGGGCGCGCCCACTCCGGCCAGCGCCACGCCCAGTCGCAGAGGTCCTCGATCAGGTAGAGCACACGCGAGAAGGACACGCCCAGAACGCCGACGATGAGGCCCAGCGCGATGTAGAGGAGGTACTCGGCCGGGTGGTCGACGGTGAAGTGGGGGAGTTGCAGGAACGTCTCGTCCCCGAGGATCGCGCGGGCCACGATGCTCGCCGTCACGCTGGCCAGGACGACCGCGCCGAAGGACTCGGCCGCGAAGGTCCGCAGGATGAGCTCGAGGGCGAAGAACGGGCCGGCCAGCGGCGCGTTGAACGTCGCGGAGATCCCCGCCGCCGCACCGCACGCCACCATCACCTTGAGGCGTTCGGCGTCGAGTCGCGTCCACTGCCCGAGGGTCGACCCCAGCGCCGATCCGATCTGCACGATCGGACCCTCCCGACCGACCGACCCGCCACCGCCGATGCACAGCGCGGAGGCGACTGCCTTGACGATCGCGACCCGCGGCGCGATGCGCCCGCCGCGCTCGGCGACGGCGAACATGACCTCGGGAACGCCGTGGCCCTTGGCCTCCGGCGCGAACCGGTAGACGAGCGGGCCGTAGAGCGCGCCGGCGATCACCGGTGCGATCAGCAGGAACCAGATGCCGAGCCCCGGGAAGTGCGGACTCCCGATGCGTCCGGCGTCGGAGAAGTCGAACGTCCCGGTGAACAGCCAGGTGATCGCCTCGATGAGGTAGCGAAAACCGACGGCGCCCAGCCCGGTGCCGAGACCGATGACGACGGCGAGCGGCACCAGCGCGGACCGTCCGGTGCGGAGCCAGTCCGCGACCCCTGTGGTGGTCACCCGACCTCCCGGCGGCTCACACCCAGGACGCAGAACTCATTGCCCTCCGGGTCGACGAGGGTCACCCAGCGGGCGTCGGCGGGCTGGCCGACGTCGACGTGGCGGGCGCCGAGGGACAGGAGCCGTCGGACCTCGTCGGCGGCTGTGGTGGTCTCGTCGGCGCGGAGATCGAGGTGCAGTCGGTTCTTGACCGTCTTCGCCTCGGGCACCGTCAGCAGGTCGATACCGGGGAGATCGGGGTCGTCGGGGCCGATGCCGATGTCGGGGCCGTCGATGTCGCGAACGGCCCACCCCAGTGCCGAACACCAGAAATCGGACAGCGTCCGCGAGTCGTGACAGTCGATGGCGATGACGGCGAGCCGACTGGGCATGGGGTGACGGTAGACCGCGGCCACCGACACGGGGCGGCCAGGCGGCGTCCGCATCGCTACCATCTGCGCGTGCCGTTCCACCGGTTCCTCGAACGCCATGTCCACGACGAGGCCGTCGCGATGGGCAAGGCCCGCCGCGACGACGTCCCCCGGTCTGCGCTCGCCGAGCCGTCGGCTGCGCAACGCGATGTCGTCGACCTGGTGCGTCGCCAGCACGAGGGCCGGATCCCGGAACTGATCCCGCTGCGCCTGGCCCGGATGAGCGAGTCGCCGTTCACGTTCTTCCGGGCGACCGCCGACATCATGGCCACCGACCTGGCCGCGACGCCCGTCACTGGCGTCGACGTCGTCATCAGCGGCGACGCGCACATCGGGAACTTCGGCCTGTACGCGAGCCCCGAGCGTCGGATCCTGTTCGACCTGAACGACTTCGACGAATCCGGTGTGGGCCCGTGGGAATGGGACCTCAAGCGTCTGGTGACCAGTGCGGTGGTGTGTGCTCGCGCTGACGGCGCTGATCGTGACGAGCAACGCGACCTCGGCGAGCAGGTCGGCGAGGCGTATCGGCGGGCGATCCGGCGGGCCGCCGGCGAGTCGGTGCTGGAGCGGTACTACACCTCCGTCGACGCCGAGGAACTCGCCGACTCGGGACCGGGCGCCGTCGCGGAGGTGATCGAGGAGGCGTTGGCGAAGGCGCGGCGGCGGACCGCGGCGACCATCGTCGACAGGATGACCGAGGTCGGACCGGACGGTCGTCGCCGCATCGTCCCGGATCCGCCGATCGTCGTGCCGCTCTCGGCGCAGGAGCCGGCCACCGTCGAACTGGCAGGACAGCGGGTCGACGAGATCTTCGCCCACTACCTCGGATCGTTGCGGACCGACGTCGCGCTGCTGCTGTCGCAGTTCGAGATCGTCGACGTCGCCCGCCGGGTGGTCGGAGTGGGATCGGTCGGGAACATCGCGCTCATCGTGCTGCTCGAGGGGCCGTCGGGTGAGCCCATGGTCCTGCAGCTCAAGCAGGCGGCGCCGTCGGTGCTGGAGACCAACGGGGGTCTTGTCGACGTGATCCCCGAGACCGAGGGCACCCCGGTCGCTGCGCGGGATGCGGTACGGGTGGTCGCGAGCGCACATGTGTTGCAGGCGAACTCGGATCCGTTCCTGGGGTGGACGGCGTCACCGGAGGGTGCGTTCTACTGGCGGCAGTTCCGGGACATGAAGGGGTCCATCGACGCCTCCGACCTGTCGGCGAAGGAGCTGCGGCGCTACGGCCAGCTGTGCGCGCGGTCGCTCGCCCGCGCGCACAGTCAGAGTCCCGCGTTCGGGCAGATCGCGGGCTACCTCGGCAAGAACGACTCTGCCCAGTCCGCGGTCGCGCGGTGGTCGGTGGACTATGCCGACCGGGTCGATGCCGACTACCGCGCGTTCCTGGACGCGGTCGCCGACGGAGCGGTGTAGGCCCCCCGGGACTCAGCGACGCGGCCGCACCACGTGGACCTCGTCGATCGATACGCGGTGGCCCTCGTCGCAGACGACGTCGACATGGACGGGGGCCTCGCACCCGACGTGCCGGAAGTCCAGCGGAGCGCGCCCGTCGGAGGTGAGGTGTTTCGCACCCCAGTCGTAGAGGGCGAGGATGACGGGCGCGAAATCCGTCCCGGCCGGCGTCGGACGGTACTCGTGGCGGGTACGCCGCCCGGGCTCGCGGTAGGGGACCTTGTGCAGCAGTCCCGCGGCGGTCAGTTCCTTCAGTCGCGCCGACGCGACGGCGTCGGTGATGCCGACCCGCTCGACGAAGTCGTCGAACCGTGTTGTGCCATAGAGGGCCTCACGCATGATGAGCAGCGCCGACCGGGTGCCGACGACCCCGAGCGTGGCCGCCGCGGGGCATGCGTCGGCCCTCCAGGCCGACCGGTGGGCCAGCGGTCCCGTCGGGGCGAGGACTGCGCCGTCGGCATCGGCGTCGTGTCCTGAGGCCACGGTTCCTGAGCTCATGGGTTCGACGGTCATGGTCCGAGTCTAGCTTGACAAAACCACGGCCAGGGTCTGTAGTTCCTGACTATGGCAAACACAAGTCTGGGCGGCCGCAGGGAACCGATCGCTCTCGCGGTTCTCTGCCTGGCGGCCTTCATGGCCAGTCTGGACGTGTTCATCGTCAACGTCGCCTTCGACGCGATCGGGAAGGACTTCGGCGGAACAGATCTCACGACGCTGTCGTGGGTGCTCAACGCCTACGCGATCGTGTTCGCCGCCTTCCTGATCCCCGCGGGTCGACTGAACGACCGGTTCGGACGCAAAGGGGGGTTCCTCCTCGGACTCGGCGTGTTCACGGCCGCCTCGGTGGCCTGTGCACTCAGTCCCGGCGTCTGGTGGCTGGTGGCCTTCCGGGTGGTGCAGGCCCTCGGCGCCGCGATCCTCACCCCGGCGAGTCTGGGCCTGGTCGTCGCCGCCGCGCGGCCTGAACACCGCGAACGGTCGGTGCGGATCTGGGCGGCGACGGGTGCCCTGGCCGCGGCGTTCGGTCCCGTCGCCGGCGGTCTGCTGGTCACGCTGGACTGGCGCTGGGTGTTCCTCGTCAACGTCCCGATCGGGATCGCCGCGATGGTGGGGGCGGCGCTCGTCGTCCCGTCGTCGCGGGAGGAGGTCGCGACCCCGTTCCCCGACGTGCTCGGCGCGGTCGCGGTGGTCGTCGGCATCGGCGGTCTGACGCTGGCCCTGGTCGAGGGGCCGGACTGGGGATGGACGTCGACCCGATCCGCGGTTGTCTGGGTGGTCACGGTGGCCGCGCTCGCCGTGTTCGCGGTGAGCAACGCCCGCCACCGCTCGCCGTTGCTCGCGGCATCGCTCTTCCGGGTGCGGGCCTTCGCATGGTCCAACGCGACCTCGTTGTTGTTCGCCGTCCCGTTCGCGGCGGCGCTGCTGATCAACATCCTGTGGATGCAACAGGTCTGGGGATACTCGGCCATCGCGACCGGGTTCGCCGTGGCGCCGGGGCCGCTGATGGTGCCGGTCTTCGCCGCCGTCGCACATCGCCTCGCGCAGAGGGTGCCTGTCGGTGTCGTCGTCGCGGTCGGGTGTCTGCTGGCGGCCACCGGGTCGGTCCTCGTGTCGCTGTCGGTCGGGCCCACGGCCGACTACGCCGGAGACATGTTGCCGGGCTGGCTGATCGGTGGCGTCGGCGTCGGTCTCGCCCTGCCGTCGATCCTGTCGTCGGCCACGGTCGATCTGCCCAACTCCCAGGCTGCGGCGGGCAGCGCGACGGTCAACATGTTCCGTCAGGTCGGAACCGTGCTGGGCGTCAGCCTGGTCGTCGCCGCGATCGGTGCGCCGATCGGATACGCGGCCGCTCACAACGCTTTTCAGCACGCATGGTGGGCCGCAGCGGCCGTCGCTGTCGCTGCCGCTCTCGCCGCCCTGCTGATGACGCCGCAGCGCGCCGTCCCCGGGCAGCCGACGGCAGGCGCTCCGTCCGCACTCACGACCGCCGACGCGTAGCGCCCCGTCTGTTGGGCACCAGGAACCGTTCGTTGGGCGGTAGGAACCGTCTGTTGGGCGGTTGTGACACAGGGCTTCTCGCCTGACGGGATTGTCAGACCCCTCGTGTACACATGTCCGTATGGAGACCAGCCGCACCGTCGACGCGCGGGAGGCGCTGCGCGATGTGATGGCTGTGCTCGCTGCGCTCCCCGCTGCCGGTGACGAGGCGGAGGCCATTGACCTGATCTCGCTCGCCGAGTCGGTGAAGGCCACTTGCGCTGCGGTGCAGTCGGAACAGACGCTACGACTGCAGGAGTTGCGGTCAGCGGCCGAGGCGGAACGCGGTGTTCCGTTGGAGCGGCGGTGTCGCGGATTGTCGGCGGAAGTGGCACTGGCGCGGCGAGTGTCGGGGAACGCCGGTCGCCGGCATCTGGGGTTCGCCCGGGCGATGGGGGAGATGCCCAACGCCTTCGCGCGGCTGCGCGAAGGCGCGCTCTCGGAGTGGCGGGCCACCATCCTGGTTCGCGAGACCGGCTACCTGCAGCTCGAGGACCGCGCCGCGATCGACCACGCCCTGTGTGCAGACGCCGCGACGCTCGACGGTATCGGGGACCGGGCGCTCGAAGCACTGGCCAAGCAGATCGCCTATCAGCGTGACCCGCACGCCGTGGTCGACCGCAACGCATCCGCCCCCAAGGACCGCCGGGTGTCGATGCGTCCGAAACCCGACGCCATGGTGCAACTGTCGGCGCTGCTCCCGATGACCGCAGGCATCGCCGCCTACGCCGCGCTCAAGCAGCACGCCGACGGCCTCGTCGGAGACGACGACCGCACCCACGCCCAGGTCATGGCCGACACCCTGCTCGAACGCCTCACCGGCAAAGCCAGGGCTGAGGATGTGGCCGTCGCAGTCGACGTCATCGTGTCGGCGGACGTACTCGTCGGCGGCACCGACGCCGCCGCGGAGGTCGCGGGCTACGGACCCGTCCCAGCCGGCACCGCCCGCGGCATCATCGCCGACGCCCTGGATGCAGACGCACTGGTGACGCTGCGGCGACTGTTCGCCACCCCCGACAGCGGGCCCCTGGTGGCGATGGAATCCCGCGCTCGTATTTTCCCGTCAGGGTTGCGGCGCTTCATCACCCGCCGCGACATCTCGTGTCGGATCCCGTACTGCGACGCCCCGATCGCCGAGATCGACCACGCCCACCCCCACCACGACGGCGGACCGACAGACGCACTGAACGGTCTCGGGGAGTGCCGAACCCACAACCGGCAGAAAGAAGCCGCCGGGTGGCAGGTCACCACCTGCATCGGCGGCGACGGCACCCACGAAGCGCTGATCACCACACCCACCGGACACGAACACCGATCTCGTGCGCCGGATCGAGGCGCCGATGCAGCGTGACGAAACCGATCACACCACCGAACGGAAGTGGCTGATGAGCCGGAAGCCGTCGAGTTGGTGGAAAGTCAGTCCCGCTGGCTGCGACTCGTCGACGATTCCCTCGCCCTCGAACGAGAGCTTCAAGGTGGCCGAGACCCCGGGTGCGATCACGAGCGGGCGCCCGGCGAACGTCGTCACCGCGCCCGTGTGCGCGTGACCGCAGAGGAACCCGACGACGTTGGGGTGACGCGCCGTCATCTCGGCGACCCGGTCCTCGCCGATCTGTCGGATCGAGTCCATGAAGGGCATCAGCAGCGTCGCGGGCGGATGGTGGAAGGACACGACGACGGGGGTCGAGGCGTCGACGGCGTCGATCTCGCCCTCCATCCACGCGATGCTCGCGTCCGACATCCAGCCGTCGTCGCGGCCGGGGATGGTGCTGTCGCACATGAGGTACAGCACGTCGCCGATGACGGCGGAGCGGTTGAGCGGCAGGTCGGTGCGTTCGGTACGCAGCAGCGCGTGGGAGAACTCGGCCCGCCTGTCGTGGTTGCCCGGGATGACCAGGGTCGGGACCGCGGCGGCACCGAGCGTCTCGGCGGCCTCGGCGTACTGCGCGGGCGTGCCGCTGTCGGTGATGTCCCCCGTCACGACCAACACGTCGATCCCATCCGCCCGGGCGTTCACGTGATCGATGACCCTGCGGATCCGATCGCGTCGTGCAGGGTCGCCGGTGAAGTGGAGGTCACTGATGTGGGCGACGACGGTCACGCCGACCATGGTCACAGATCGCCCGGAAGCTTGTCCCGCCGGATGCCCCGCCAACTGGGGTGGCGCAGATGACCGGCCGTCGTCCAGTCCATGAAACGGACCTCCGCGACCACCTGCGGGAGGACCCAGACCGCGTCCCGCTCGATGGGCCGGTCGAGACGGTCGAGGAAGGGTGAGGTCTTGCGACGCAGTGGGGCGAGCTCGGCGGTCAGCTCCGCGAGTTGGCGGTCGGTGAGACCGGTCCCCACGCGGCCGACATACCGCAGCCCGGTCTCCTCCGGCAGACCGACGAGCAGCGATCCGATGGTCGACGAGCGGTTCCCCTTGCCGGGGCGCCACCCGCCGACGACGACCTCCACGTCCTGCCAGTTCTTCTGCTTGCGCCACGTCGTCGAGCGCCGTCCCTGCTGATAGACCGAGTCGCGGCGCTTCGCGACGACACCCTCCCAATTGCGGTCGCGGCTGTGCGCCATTGCCTCGGCACCCGACCCCTCGAGCACGGGCGGGACGTCGACGACGGGGTCGCGGGCGAACAAGGGGGCGATCTCCTCCAGGACCGCGCGGCGATCGTGCCAGGGGCGCCGTAGCAAGGAGGTCCCGTTGAGGAACAGCACGTCGAACACCAGGTATCGGATCTCGAACGGCTCCTCCGTCGCGCCGCGGCTGGCCAGCAGCGTGAAGTTGCTCCGGCCGGTCGAGTCGATCGCGACGACCTCACCGTCGAGGATGACGTCCAGCAGACCGAGGTCGTCGGCGAGAGATCCCAACTCGGGGAAGTCGGCGGTCATGTCGATGCCGGATCGACTCCGCAGGCGCAGCGTCCCGTCGGTGTACTGCGCGAGGATGCGATAGCCGTCCCACTTGCCCTCGAACGCCCAGGTCTGCGCGTCGAGGGATTCGACCGGCTCAAGGGTCGCCAACATGGGATGCGGGTCCCGGAGGCTGTCGGGGACGATCGGCCGTGGTTCGTCGGACATGAGGTGCGCGAGCCAGTTCTTGTCCCCGGTCCTGATCAGCGCGTAGCGACCCTGGATGCGCTCCCCGTGCAACCGGACGATGACCTCGTCATCGCGCCACTTCTCGGTCTCGAAGGTGCCGCGGTCCCAGATCTCGACATGCCCTCCGCCGTACTCCCCCGCAGGGATGTCGCCGGCGAAACCGGCGTAGTCCATGGGGTGGTCCTCGGTGTGCACCGCGAGGCGGTTCTGGCCGGGGTCGACAGGGAGGTTCTTGGGAACCGCCCACGACACGAGCACCCCGTTGCGTTCGAGGCGGAAGTCGTAGTGGAGCCGACGGGCGTGGTGCTCCTGGATGACGAAGATGGGGCCTGCCGGGGTGTCGTCGGGCGATGACGCGTCGTCGTCGGTGTCGTCGGTCGCCGCCCGATCCCCGCTGTCACCGAACGGTTCGGGGGTGCGGGTCTCGTCGCGTTTGCGGCGGTACTCGGAGAGGTCGACGACGCCGGGCTCGGCGGTCGACGCCTGCACCGGATCCGCGTCCGGAGACAGGATCGCGCGATCGAGATCGGCGAGGAGGTCACCGAGATCCTCGACGCGCGAATGCATCTCGGACAACGTCACGTGCGCCAGGTCGGGGTCCTCGAGTTCGTCCCAGGTCCGGGGTGCGGCCACCATCGGCTCGTCCCGCCCCCGTAACGAATACGGCGAGAGCGTGGTCTTGGCGCTGCTGTTCTGACTCCAGTCGATGAACACCTTCCCGGCGCGCACGGCCTTCGACATCACCGCCGTCACGTCGTGCGGCCGTTCGGCGGCCAGCGCGGTCGCGATCTGCTTGGCGACGGTGCGCGCGTTGTCCGAGGTGACCGCGGCAGGAAGCGGCGCGTAGACGTGGATCCCCTTGCTGCCGCTGGTCACCGGGTACCCGGTCAGGCCGGCGCCGGCGAGGACGTCGCGGACCATCAGCGCGATCTCGGCCGTGTGGGTCAGCGGCACACCGGGGCCGGGATCGAGGTCGAGCACGAGACGGTTCGCACGGCGCTGGTCCTTCGGCAGGGGCCCGTCGTCGTCGGCGGGGAACGTCCACTGCGGGACGTGCAGTTCCAGTGCCGCCTGCTGGGCGAACCAGATGAGATCGGCCCGCGAGGTGGCCAGCGGGTAGGAGGCGCTCCGGTCACTGTGTTCGATCACGCGACGGGTCACCCAGTCCGGGGTTCCCTGGGGCAGGTTCTTCTCGAAGAAGGGTTGTGAGCCCGTCCCGTCCGGCCAGCGTTTGCGCGTGACCGGACGCCACCACAGGTGCGGCAGCATCAGGGAGGCGACGTGGTCGTAGTACTCGATGACCTCCGCCTTGCGGGTACCCGTCGCCGGATACAGCACCTTGTCCAGGTGCGTCACGGACACCGACCGGCCGTCGACGTCGAGCGTGTCAGCCATGCACTCCAGTGTCCCAGGTCCGTCGGAGCCGGGGGCCGCCGATCAGTGGAGCCAGACGGACTCCGCGCCGGTGTCGCCGATGCGATAGACCCAGATGATCGCGCCGACGGCCAGGATCACCGTGGCCACGGCCAGCACGATGGACCCCACGCGTACCGCTCCTGCCGGTGCGGACGGAAGACGGTCCATCACCACGGGACTGGACAGGGCCCAGTAGAGGACCACCGCGACGAACAGCGGTGCGACGAAGTAGATCATCTGGTCACCGAGTTCGGTGTGGCGCTCGAGCACGGGATTCGGGCGGGTGACCTTCTCCAGCGATTCGCCGGCGGACGTGGTCAGCGGCGTGATCACCACGGCGACCAGGCCGACGATCGGGACGATGATCCCGAGCTTGCGCCGGGCCGCCGGCCACACCACGGTGAGGATGCCGAGGACGGCGAGCAGAGGGATCGCGACCACCGCGAGGTGGACGAAGAGCGGGTGGGCGGGTATCCCGTTGATGGAATCCATACGCGTGATGCAAGCAGAGACTCGTTGAGAATTCGCTGAAACAGGTGAGGCACACCTGAGGGAGGTGGCCACCCGTGCGTGTTCTCGTGGTCGACGACGACAGGAATGCCGCCGAGACGCTGCGGCGGGCGTTGGTCGCACAGGGGTGGGTGGTCGACCTCGCACACGACGGGATCGGCGGCCTCGCCCACGCGACGCACGGCGACTACCAGGCGATCGTTCTCGACATCATGATGCCGGGCAAGAACGGCTACGAGGTGGTCCGCGCCCTACGGCGCGAGGGCGTCTGGACGCCCGTGGTGATGCTGACCGCGAAGGACGGCGACTTCGACCAGATCGACGCGTTCGATCTCGGGGCCGACGACTATCTGGTGAAGCCGGTCTCGGTCGGGGTCCTCGTCGCACGTCTGCGTGCCCTGGTCCGACGCGGCGCACCCGAGCGTCCGGCGGTGCTCACCGCCGGATCGCTGACCCTGGATCCCGCGGCACACGTCGTCGCCCGGCGGGGGACGACGCTCTCCCCGACGCCGAGGGAGTTCGCGGTGCTGGAGTTCCTCATGCGCAACGTCGGGGCCGTGGTCAGCAAGGCCGAGATCCTGCGCGCGGTCTGGGACGACCACTTCGACGGCGACGACAACGTCGTCGAGGTCTACATCGGGTATCTCCGGCGCCGCATCGACAGGCCGTTCGGGTGCGCGTCCATCGAGACCGTTCGGGGTGTCGGTTACCGGTTGGTCGCCGTCGACTGATCCGTGGTCGGTCGATCCGCGGTCGGCGCCGACAGCGTCGCGCGGGTCCCTCCGAGCGGTGACTCGTCGAGGGTCAGCTCACCGCCGTGCGCCGCGATGATCTCGCCCACGATCGCCAAACCCAGCCCGCTGCCGTGACCGCCACCGCGGGCACGGGCGTCGTCGAGGCGGACGAACCGCTCGACCACCCGTCCCCGATCCTCGGGTGGGATGCCCGGGCCGTCGTCGTCGACGTGGATGCACACTGCGCCGGGGGAGTCGACCGCCATGGACACCCGGACGGTCGAGTGCGCGTGACGCACGGCGTTGTCGGTGATGTTCCGGACGGCGCGAGCGAGTGCGTCGCGATCCCCGGTCACCCGGACAGCCGTCACCTCGCCGGTGACGGTGAGATCCGTTGTCGCGCGGAGATGTCGGAGGGTGAAGTCGACGACGTCGTCGAGATCGACGTCGTCGCGTCGCAGCGACAGGCCCTGTTCGTCGGATCGCGCCAACAGCAGCAGGTCGTCGATCATGGTGTGCAGCCGTTGCGTCTCGGGCAGCAGAACGGTCGAGACGGTCTCGGGGTCGATCGACTCACCCTGCGCAGCAGCCAGTTCCATGAGACCCAGCAGGGTCACGAGCGGGCTGCGCAGCTCGTGGGAGGCGTCCCCGACGAACTGCACCTGCCGGCGCTGTGCCGTGTCGAGGCGTTCGAGCATCGCGTTCATGGTGTCGGCGAGCCGGGCGATCTCGTCGCGGGTCGCGGGCACGGGGATCCGCCGACCGAGGTCCCGCCCACCGAGATCGGCGACCTGCGAACGGATCCGCTCGACCGGCGCCAGGGTGCGGCCACTCAGGACGTACGTGGCCACCGCCAGCAGCGCGAGGATGACGGGGAACACCACGGTGAGCAACAGGGCCACGGTGAGCACCACGTCATCGATGGGGCCCTCGGCCGCGCCCACCACGACCGTCAGGGTTCCGGTCGGCGTGGTCAGGGCGCGGGCAGTCGCCCGGTATTTCGCGTCGTCGTCACTGCCGGGGACGCGCGCGTCGTCGAGTGTCTCCGAACGCCCAGCCACCAACGGGCCGCTCAGCGCTCCGCGGCCGCCCGGCGACGATGCGACGATCCGGCCGTCGGCGTCGACGACCTGGACGAGATCGATTCCCGTCGTCGGGGCGAGCACGGTGGGGTCGAGGTCGGACGGAGGGGCCGAACGGAGCGCGGCGGCGATCTCGGTGGCGCGGGCGCGGGTCGCGCCGTCGGCGGTGTCGAGCAGCGAACGGTGCAGGATCAGCAGCATGATCGCGGCCGCCACCGCCAGGCCGATCGCCATCAGCACCGTGGCGACGACGGTGAGGCGTACGCGGACGCTCGCCATCCTGCCGCGTGCGACCGTGAGGTCGAGGCGCGTCGGAAGGGGCACGTCAGCAGGGTAGGCGCGGTGCGGTGATCGGAACGCATGCTCCTTCAGCGTCCTCTCAGCGGTGCTGGTGCACTGTGCTCGCATGTCTTCTCGTGCCCGGGGTGCGGTCACCCTCGTGCTGGTCGCCGCGGTCCTCGGGCTCGGTCTGGCCATCGCGGTGCATCACGACCCGGCAGCCGGGGCCGACAGGTCGACGCTGCGTTGGGTTCTCGATCACCGCACGCCGTGGGTGACCCATCTCGCGACCGCCCTCAGCGACGTGTTCTCGCCGACGTGGGTGGCCGTCGCTGCCGTTGTCGTCGCCGTCGTGCTGATCCGACGCGACCGACGCCTTGACCGTGGCGCCCGTGTCCTCGGTGTCGTCGCGATCGCCGGAGCACTCGCCGAGGTGCTCAAGGTGGCGGTCGACCGGCTGCGACCTCCGGAGATGGATCAGGTGGGATCACCCGAGGCGGCGATGTCGTTCCCGTCGGGCCATGTCACCGGGACCTGCGCTCTCGTGCTCGGGCTCGCGGTGATCGTGACCGCACGTCGCCGCGCCCGCGTCATCGCCGTCGCGGTGGCGGCGGTGGTCTCGGTCGCAGTCGGCGCGTCACGCCTGTACCTCGGAGCCCATTGGCTCACCGACGTCGTCGCCTCGGTGGCCGTCGCGGTGGCGGCGGTCCTCGCCGCGCCGCTGCTGGTCGACGCGATCCTGACCGCGATCCGCCCGCACCTCCCGGTCCGGTTGCGGACGATGGTCGGCGGATCGACGCCGGCAGGGGCGACGCGGTGACGGTTGTCGCGCTGGTGGCCGCCGCGGCGGGTCTGCTGTGGGTCGGCTTCTCCGTCGTGACTGCTCTGGTCGTCGCCCGCGCGATCCGCACGGCAGAACGTCATGAGCACCGCGTCCGACGCCGAACGGCCCAGTCCGTCCGATGAGTGCGTCGCGGGTACGACGACGGTCGAACCGGCTGAGCCCCATGGGCTTCGTGGTGGGGTTCGGCGTGGTCAGCATGCTGACCGACATGGTCTACGAGGGTGCGCGGTCGATCACCGGCCCCTATCTCGCGGCACTGGGTGCCTCGGCGGCCGTGGTGGGCCTGATCACCGGTGTCGGAGAGGCGGTGGCCCTCATCCTGCGGATGGTGACCGGACCGATCTCCGACCGCGTGGGGCGCCAGTGGGACCAGTCGATGCTCGGCTACGCGATGACCGCGATCGCCGCCCCTCTCATCGCTCTCACCGGGGCGTTGTGGTCGGCCTCGGCGCTGGTGATCGTCGAGCGGTTCGGCAAGGCGGTACGCACCCCGGCGCGCGACACGATGCTGGCCCAGGCGAGTGCCGGACGTCGACGGGGCCGGGTGTTCGCGGTGCACGAGGCGCTCGACCAGTCGGGTGCCCTGATCGGACCGCTGCTGGTGGCCGGGGCCGTGGCGTGGATCGGGTACCGCGCGGGCTTCGGGGTGTTGGCGATCCCCGGCGCACTGGCCCTCGTCGCTCTCCTTTGGCTCCGCCGCGCGGTTCCCGCGCCGGCCTCCTACGAGGAGTCGGTCCAGCGACCGTCGACCGGGGTGTCGCCGACGCGGTTGCCCGCCGAGTTCTGGCGATACGCGGTCTTCACCGCCGTCGCCATGGCGGGATCGTCGACGTTCGCGGTGCTCGCATTCCACATGCATGCCCGTCACGTGATCCCCGACGCGCTGATCCCGGTGGTCTACGCGGGTGCGATGGCAGCCGCCGCGGCCGCCGCGATCGTGTCGGGCCGGCTCTACGACGCCGTCGGGATGCGAGCGCTGATGATCGCCCTGCCCCTCGCGGCCGCGGTCCCCGTGCTGGTCTTCACGACGTCTGCGGCGCTCGTGGTGATCGGTGCCGTGGTGTGGGGCGCGTCGATGGGTGTCCACGAGTCGACGTTCCGCGCAGCCGTCGCCGATCTCGTACCCGCGACACGACGGGGCACCGGGTTCGGTGTGTTCGCGGCTGTGTATGGGGTGGCATGGCTGGGTGGGTCGGTGCTCATCGGAGCCCTCTACGAGCGCTCGGTGCCGACCGTCATCGGCTACACCGCGGCCACACAGATCGCCGCCGCAGGTCTCCTCCTCGCGATCACCCGCGGTCCACGGTCGGGGTCGACGCTGACTGCGTGATGGGCGTCGGTCGTCTCCGTCGGTGCGGGCTCACCCGCCGTGGGGACGTCAGCCGACTGCTGTGCCGACCAGTGTGCCGATCAGGTAGGTGACCGCCATCGCGATCACGCCGCCGACGGTGACCCGGAGTACCGCGGTGCCGCGGTCGGCGTCACCGACGACGGCGCTGATGTAGCCGGCGAGCGCGAGGGCAAGCGCGACGACGACGAAGGTCAGCGGGATCCGCAGGTGCGCCGGGAGCAGGACGATCGCGAGCAACGGGAGCAGGGCGCCCAGCGTGAAGGAGACGGCCGAGGAGAACGCCGCATGCCACGGGTTGGTGAGCTCGTCGGGATCGATGCCCAGTTCGGCCTCGACGTGCGCGGCGAACGCGTCCTTCTCGGTGAGCTCGGTGGCCACCTGCCAGGCGGTCTCGGCGGACAGCCCCTTCGCCTCGTAGATCGCGGCCAGTTCCTCGAGCTCCTCCTCCGGCTGCTCGTCGAGTTCGGTGCGCTCCTTGGCCAGCAGTGCCTTCTCGGTGTCGCGCTGCGTGGACACGGAGACGTACTCGCCCAACGCCATCGACACCGCTCCGGCGGTGAGGCCGGCGATCCCGGCGGTGAGGATGGGTTCGCGGGACGCGGTCGCCGCCGCGACACCGATGACGATGCCTGCGACGGAGACGATCCCGTCGTTCGCGCCCAGCACGCCGGCGCGCAGCCAGTTCAGCTTGCTGGCGGTCGCGCCGGCGTGCGGCTCGGCTCCGTGCTGTGTCGGCGTCTCGGTCATGGCGACGATCCAACACGCGGGTCCCGCGGCCGTCCAGCAAGCCCAGGCAAGCCTGAGAAGGGCTGTGTCCTGCGAAAACCGACTTCAGGAACCCTCGACGCTGTCCTTCACGCGCGCGAGTGTGGCGGGGATCCCACTGTGCGCGGCGTCGATCCGGTTCTGGATCTGCGCCTGGGCCTCGTCGCCGTACTTCCCGTGGAAGTACTCGATGCCCTCGTCGAGGAACTGCCACGACTCGGTGAGTTCGGTCCCGCCGTCGGTCGCCCGCAGGGTGTACCCCCAGCGGGCGTACTTCCCCCAGACCAGCCAGGCGAACTCGCGCCCACGGTCGGCCGCGACCACGAGAGAGCGGGTCTCCCAGGTGCGGTCGGGGGTGACGTTCCGACCGGTGAACCACGCCCCCACGCGAGGCCCGTCGGGACCCGGCTCGTCGCCGGCGTCCCACCAACAGGCCTCGCAGATCGGACTCCACTCGCCGGTGCGCGTCACATCCGCGACGACGTCGTAGACGGTGTTCGGATCAGCGGCGACGACAACGGAATCCGAGTGCGAGTGGACGGCGACCATGCCTCCGACAGTAGTCGGCGGACGAGCCGTCGGACCCTAGTCGGCGACGTGCACGACGGTCTTGCCGAAGGTCCGGCCCGCGAGCATGGCCCGGAATGCGTCCAGGGTGTTGTCGAAACCGTCGGTGACGTCCTCGACGTACTTGAGCTTCCCGTCGGCGACCCACTGCGTCGCCTCCCGCAGGAACGCCTCCTGCTGGGTCGCGACGAACTCGGTCTGGATGAACCCGCGCACGGTGAGACTGCGCGTCAGGATCTGACCCATGAGCGCACCACTGCGGTCAGGCCCCTCCGGCAGCGAGGTGCGGTTGTAGTTGGCGACGAGGCCGCAGACCGGGATCCGGCCGTAGGTGTTCATCCGGGGGAGCACCGCGTCGAACACGTGACCGCCCACGTTCTCGAAGTAGACGTCGATCCCATCGGGGGTCGCGGCCGCCAACCGGTCGGCGAAGTCGTCCGCGCGGTGATCGACCGCAGCGTCGAAGCCGAACTCGTCGCGGAGGTGCGCGACCTTGTCGGGACCACCCGCGATCCCGACGGCCCGCGCGCCCCTGAGCTTCGCGATCTGGCCGACAGCCGATCCGACGGGGCCGACGGCGGCCGCGACGACGACCGTCTCACCCGGCTTCGGGTCACCGATGGTGAGCAACCCCGAGTAGGCGGTGAACCCGGGCATCCCGAGGACGCCGAGCGCGGTGCTCGCCGGCGCCACGGACGTGTCGACCTTGCGCAGGTGCTTCGTCGGCTCCACCGAGTGCGTCTGCCATCCGCCGTAGCCGAGGACGACGTCGCCCTCGGCGAACGCCGGGTCGGTGGACTCGAGCACGCGGGAGACCGTGGCACCCACCATCGGGTCGCCGATCTCCACCGGCGGCGCGTAGGACTTCGCGGCGCTCATCCGGCCGCGCATGTAGGGGTCCAGGGACAGATCCAGCGTCTGCAGGACCGCCTGCCCGTCGGTGGGCGCCGGCAGCTCCACCTCCTCGAACCGGAAGTCGTCGTCGGTCGGCTCCCCGTGGGGTCGGGCGGCGAGGACGATGCGTCGGGTCGTGTGGGTGGTCATGACTCTCCTGTCGTGTCGGACATGGTGCGAACCCCGGGTCAACGTCCTGGCGCGCCGTCGATGTTCCGTGCCGCCTCGTGCACCTCTCGCTCACCTCACATCGCCCTGCCAGCCTGCCCACAGGGTCGCTGCGCATCCTCGACGTCGACGCAGAGGTCTGCGGATCGCGAGAACACGAGGGAGCAGTACTGATGACCACACCGGAACGGGGCATCCGACGGGCGAGGGCGGTGGCGGTCGGCCTCGGGGTCGCGGCACTCGGCGCGATCGGCGTCACATCAAGCCTCGCCTATGCGGATACACACCAGTCGAGCACGTCGCCCGCGTCCACCGCGACGCCCTCGTCGACGGAGGCGGGGACAGACCAGTCGACCGGGTCGGACCAGTCCTCGCCGGACGCCTCGACCGGCACCGGCAACTCCTCGACCGACTGGGGTACCGCACCCACCGTCTCCGCCGGGAGCGGCGACAGCCATGCCCAGACGAACGGGAGCTGACATGCGCACCGCGACATCCGAGTGGCAGGTGTGGTGTCTCGACGCGTCGGTCACCGTGACCGACCCGGGTCTGCGCGCCGACGCCCGAGCGATCGTGGAGACCGTGCTCGCCGACGTCGACCGCGCCTGCAGTCGGTTCCGTCCCGACTCGGAGATCACGAGCGCGTCGCTGCGTCGCGGGCGCCCCACCCGCATCTCGCCGATGCTGGCCGCCCTCGTCGATGCAGGACTGCGGGCGGCGCGGATGTCCGGGGGCGCGGTGGACCCGACCATCGGTCGTCGACTGGTGGCGCTCGGGTACGACCGGGACCTGGCGGCGGTCAAGGATCCCGGGACACGGGGCGGACCGACGTCGCCCGCCGGGACTGCTCGCTTCGCCGCGCACCGCGCGCACGCGGGGATGATCAGCCGCAGGGGTGACGTCCTCACGGTCCCGGAGGGGATCTCGCTCGATCTCGGGGCCACCGCGAAGGCCGTTGCCGCGGACCTCGCCGCCGATGTCGCTGCGCGGCAGTTGCAGAGTGGGGTCCTGGTGGATCTCGGCGGTGACATCGCCACCCGGGGGGTCGCCCCTGTCGGCGGCTGGCAGGTCGTCGTCGACGACGGACCGGGCCAACCCACCGCGCAGATCGCCGTCGGCGGGGACTGCGGGATTGCGACGTCCAGCACGCTGCACCGTCGGTGGCGGGACGGCGACGGGATCGAGCGGCACCACATCATCGACCCCCGGACGGGGTTCCCCGCCGACGAGGTGTGGCGGACCGTGACGGTGGTCGCGCGGCGGTGCGTCGACGCCAACACCGCGTCGACGGCGTGCATCGTGAACGGTTCCCGCGGAGCAGATCTCGTCCGCGGCACAGGGCTGCCCGCCCGCCTGGTCGCTGCGGACGGGTCCGTCACGCTGATCGGCGGATGGCCCCACGATCGCGCGGTGGCGGCATGAGCGACGAGGCGCTCTGGGCGCTCGGGCGTGGCACCGGTGTCACGGCGTTGCTGCTGCTCACGCTGTCGATCGTCCTGGGCGTCGCCGCCCGGTCCGGCCGTCCTGTGGTGGGGTTGCCGCGCTTCGCCCTGTCGTCCCTGCACCGGTGGGTCGCGCTCGGGGCGACCCTGCTGATCGCGCTGCACATCACGACGATGGTGATCGATCCCTACGCACAGATCCGTCTCGTCGACGTCGTCGTCCCCTTCCGTGCCGGGTACGCCCCGATCTGGGTGGGTCTCGGCACCCTGGCGCTCGACCTGCTGGTGGTCGTCGTCGCGACCGCACTCCTGCGACACCTCATGTCGCCGAGAACGTTCCGGGTGATCCACCTCGCGACCCATGCGTTGTGGCCCGTGGCGTTCGCGCACGCTCTGGGCAGCGGCACCGACGTCGGACACGTGTGGATGATCGCGGTCTGCGTGATCTGTGCGCTGACGGTGGGCGCTGCCGTCACGGCGCGATTCCTCGTACCGGGCGAGTTCGACCGCACCCGACGCATCGCCCGCGACGACGTGCTGGTGGGGACGCCGTGACGGCCGCGACCACGTGCGGGCGACGCACGGCGATCCCGCCCGGCGGGCGGCGTCGGATGCTCCTCGACGTGGGGGAGGACCTCGCGACACATGCGCAGACGCACGGCGCACGCGGTCATTCCGGCCCCGCGCTGATCGACGAGATCGCTGCCGCGGGCCTGACCGGTCGTGGTGGCGCGGCGTTCCCGGTCGCGGACAAGATGGCTGTCGCCCGGGACGCCATGACCCGTGGTCGGGCCGCCGTGGTCATCGCGAACGGGGCGGAGGGAGAACCCCTCTCCCGCAAGGACGCGGTCCTGCTCGCGCAGGCCCCGCACCTCGTCCTGGACGGCCTGTCCGCGGTCGCGGCCGCCGTGGGCGCCACCGACACGTACATCTGTGTCCCCGACAGTTCGGTCGCCGCGGTCGAGTCCGTCGTGCGGCAGCGTGTCGACGCCGGATGGGACGTCGCGGTGCCGCAGGTCGTCGCCGCCCCCGATCGCTTCGTCGCGGGTGAGACGACAGCGGTCGTCGACCGGATCGCCGGTGGGCCCGGTCTCCCCGCCGACCGTCGTGTCCCGACCGCGGTCTCCGGGCTGCGCGGTCGACCGACGGTGGTGCACAACGTCGAGACCCTCGCGCACATCGCGGTGATCGCCCGTCACGGTGCCGCCTGGTTCCGTGACCGTGGCACCGACGCGGAGTCCGGGTCGATGCTCGTGACCGTGTCGTCGGATCGCGGGATCCGCGGGGTCGCGGAGTGCGACCTCGGGGCTCCGCTGGCCGCGTTCGTCGAACCCGGGGCGCACGCCGTCCTGGTGGGTGGGTACCACGGCACCTGGATCGCGGGTGGCGAGGTGGACTCGCTCGCACTGTCGGCGCGGTCGCTGCGGGCCGTCGGCGCCGCACCCGGAGCCGGCATCGTGCACTCGCTGAGCCCCGGAACATGCGGTCTGGAGGCCACCGCCGAGATCGTCGACCACCTCGCGGGACAGAGCGCAGGACAGTGCGGACCGTGCATGTTCGGGCTGCCGGCCCTGGCGCAGGCGTTCCGTGCGCTGAGCGCCGGCGGTGGTCCGGAGAGCGCCGACCGTGTCGCGCGACTGGCGTCCACGGTCGACGGGCGAGGAGCCTGCGCCCATCCCGACGGCACCGCGCGACTCGTGCGATCCGCTCTGCGGGTGTTCGCCGACGACATCGCGGCACACGCGCGCGGACGGTGCCGGAGCACTCGAGGAGGTCGTGGATGAGCACGCCGGACAGGGTCGCCCTGCACGTCGACTGGACCCGCTGCGACGGCCGAGGCCTGTGCGCGGAACTGCTGCCGGCGACGTTCGCCCGCGACCCCTGGGGATACCCGATCGCCGTCACCGATCCGCGGACGCGGGGTCAGCGGGAGCCGGAGGTGGCCGACTCCGACGCGCGTCGTGTCGCCCGCGCAGTGCGTGCGTGTCCTCGATCGGCACTGTCCGTCGTGGAGGTCGCACCGCCATCCCCGACGTCCGGTCGTTGACCAGTGCGAGCCTGCACCACGCAGGCAGCCGCACCGAGCACGAGTCCGACGACGGCGAGGGGAGACAGGCTCTCCCCCAATCCGATCCACGCCATCACCCCCGCGACCGACGGGATGACCGCGAACAGGATCGAGGCCCCACGCGCCCCTGACCGTGCGACACATGCGGCGTACAGGGTGGTGGCGCCGATCGAGCTGAACACGACCATCACCGCGAGCAGCACCGCCGCGCGGGGCCAGTCGGTCACCTGCATCGGGCTGACGGCGGCGATCACCGCCGCGAGCGGGGTGGACGCGGTGACGCCGATGGCCGTCAAGAGCATCGGGTCCATCCCCGCGCACCGCCGCGCCTGATGGATGCCGCCCACCGACAGACCGAGCATGCCGACCACGACCGCGACGATGCCGGCGCCGAGGTGGTGGTCGGCGATCAGCGACGGCGCGCATGCGAGGACCACCGACACCGTGGCGAGGACCAGCGCGAGGATCCCCCACCGCGACTCCCGATGGCCGAGAGCGAGCGTCATGATCGCCGCCGTCGCCACGGGGTTGAGCGCCACGATCAGCGCCGCGAGTCCGGCGGGCACCCCGTGGGACAGGCCCCAGTAGCACCCGATGAACTGCACGCCCTGCGTGAGCAGCCCCGCGATGACCGCATGGATGAGCTGTCTGCGCGGCGGCAGGCTGATGCCGCGCGCGGCGACGATCGCCCACAGGAGCACCGCGGAGGCCACGAAGCGCAGCAGGATCACCAGGAACGGCGACATCACGGCAATGGTCGCCGCACCGATGGGGTACCCCGCCGCGTACAGCACCACAGTCGGGACGGCGAGGGCCGCGGTCGAGCGGGCGGTCGTCGGCGAGGCGGGTGGCGATGTCATGCCCTCACGGTTCGCCGGTCGGGTGACGCCCCGCAAGATCGTTCACAGATCGTGAATGGTCGTGGTGGCATGATCGTGGGGTGGCCACCCTCGACATCCCCCGACTGCGCAGCCTCGTGACCGTCGCGTCGGTCTCCGGGGTACGTCCGGCCGCCGAGGCGCTGCACCTGTCGCCGGCCGCGGTGAGCGGCCACATCCGCAAGCTGGAGACCGAGCTGGGATGTCGCCTGCTGATGGCACAGGGTCGCGGGATCGGTCTGACCAGCGACGGTGAGGAGCTCGTCGAACGGGCGCGGACCCTGCTCGACGTCCACGACGCCGCGGTCCGCGCCCTCGCGCCGCCCGGTGACGGCGAGCTGCTGGTCGCGGCAACCGAGCACGCCGCTGAGTTCCTGGTGCCGGTGGTCGTCGCGACCCTGGACGGTCTCCACCCGGAGGTCGATGTCCGCGTGCGGCTCACGCGCAGCGAGCGGGTGCGGCAGCTCGCCGACGACGACCGTGCCGACGTCGCGCTCATGCTGACCCGGCCCGCGCGGGGGAGCGTGCACATCGCCGACATCCCGCTGCACTGGCTCAGCGCCGACGGGTCCTCGTCGGAGGCCCTGGTGCTGTTCGCGAACCCCTGCGCGGTGCGGCATCGCGCGCTGGCGTCGATCGCCGGACGGGCACACCACGTCGCGCGCGAATGTGCGGACCTGAGCACGGTTCTCGCCACCGCGCGGGGAGGCGCCGGGATGACGCCCCTGCCGCGGATCGGACCCCTTCCGGACGGTCTGCGACGCGTGCGGGATCTCCCTGCCATCCCGCACGTCCCGCTGTACGCGATGTTCGGGGATCGGGTACAGGCCGCGACGCGGGCCGCGGTGGTCGCGGCACTGCGGTCACGACTGGGTGAACCGGCGGCACGCCGCGCGTCGTAAGGGGCTGCGTCCGGGTCACCGGGTGGGCACAATGAGCAGATGCGCTCGATCTGGAAAGGCGATCTGAGCTTTGGCCTGGTGAACGTCCCGGTCAAGGTCTACTCGGCGACGGAGTCACACGACCGGACGTCGCATCAGGTCGACGCCAAGGACGGGACGCGGATCCGGTACCGCAAGGTGCGCGAGGGAACGGACACCGAGGTCGAGTTCTCCGACATCGCGAGCGCCTACGAGGCCGACTCCGGGGAGACCGTCATCCTCACCAAGTCCGATCTCTCCGAGCTCCCGGTGCAGCGCAGTCCGGAGATCTCGATCACCGGTTTCGTCCCCGAGGACCAGATCGACCCGATCTTCTTCGACAAGCCGTACTACCTCGAACCGGCGTCGAAGTCGCCGAAGGCGTATGTCCTGCTGCGCCAGGCGCTCGCCGACACCGAGCGCCTCGCGATCGCGACGTTCACCCTGCGCAACCGCACGCGTCTCGCCGCACTGCGCGTCTACGAGAACGTGATGACCCTGCAGACCCTGCTCTGGCCCGACGAGGTGCGTGCACCGGAGTTCGCCTCGCTGGAGGACGAACCGGAGATCCGTCCGCAGGAGCTGTCGATGGCGGCATCGCTCATCGAGAGCATGGCCACCGATTTCGACCCGGACGAGTACGAGGACACCTATCAGCTCGAGCTGGGCAAGCTGATCGAGGCGAAAGCGTCGGGCGCCGAGGCGTTCCCGACGACGGAGGAGTCGGCGGACACCGACGACGACTCGGAGGTGGCCGATCTGCTCGCCGCGCTGCGTGCTTCGGTGAAGAGCCGCGGGGAGTCGTCGGGATCGTCGGGTGACTCGTCGACGTCCTCCGAGGAGAAGGCCCCGGCGAAGAAGGCGCCTGCGAAGAAGGCCGCTGCCAAGAAGACCACGTCGACGACCGCCACGAAGACGGCTGCGAAGAAGGCGCCGGCGAAGACGGCCGCGAAGAAGGCGTCGTCGAGTGCCGCGAAGAAGTCCCCCGCGAAGAAGGCGCCGGCGAAGAAGGCCGGCTGACGTCGGTGCGGATCCTCATCGTCGACGAGAGGGTGCCGGATCCGCGTCGTGGTGCGGGGTTCCCGCGCGCCCACGAGATCGTCCGGGCCCTGGTGGACCACGGCCATCGTGTGGAGATGTACCCGGTCACGGCGTCGTCCTCGGAACGGGACACGATGACCGCGGAGTTCGGCGGTGCGGTCCGCTTCCACCGGCCGGCGGGCGTCCACGGCCTCCGTCGACTGCTGCGCAGGCGGTTCCGAGCCCCGGATGTGGTCGTCCTCAGTCGCCCCGGGCCACTGCAGATGTTCCGCGACACCGGATGGACCCCGCGCCGGCGCCGGCGTCCGGCCATCGTCCACGACGCGGAGGCGGTCGAGGCGCCCCGCGACCGACTACGGCGGCAACTCCACCCACCGGCGATGTCCGACACCGAGTACCGCCGCGCCCTCGACGACGAACTCGGTCGCATGCGGGGGGTCGACGCGATCACGACGGTGGGCCCCGGCGACCGCGCACTGATCGAGTCGGCCCTCGACGTGCCCACCTACGTGCTGGCCCACTCCGACGTCGCCCGCAGGGACGGCCCGGGTTTCGCGGAGCGCGACGACCTCCTGTTCGTCGGGAGGCTCGAGGGCACCCCCGACCGTTTCCCCAACGTCGACTCGGTCGTGTGGTTCACGTCCGAGGTGCTGCCGATCCTGGACACGGTTCTGGGACATACGATCCGGGTGCACCTCGTCGGCGTCGTCGACTCGGACGAGGTGGCGGCTCTGGCCTCGGACCGTGTCCTCGTGCACGGTGTCGTCGACGACCTCACACCGTTCTACGACCGGTGCCGGGTGTTCGTGGCACCGACGCGATTCGCGGCGGGGATCCCGCACAAGGTGACCGAGGCGATGAGCGAGGGCATCCCCTGTGTGATCACCCGACTGCTCGCGGACCAACTCGACGTCGACGACTCCGCCTGCGGGATCGCCGACGACGCCGAGGGTTTCGCACGAGAGTGCGCGCGCCTGCACACCGACGAGCAGGCGTGGGGGAGAACTCGGGAAGCGGGGTGGGGGCACATCGAGACGGCCTGCTCACCGTCGGTGTTCCGTCGCACGGTGGCTCAGGTGGTCGCCGACGTCACGCGCACCTGACGTCGATCACCGCCGGGGCGTGGCTCCTGTCCCGAGAGGCGGAGGCTGAGCAATACGCCGACCACCCCTCCGTCACCGATGAGCCCCGATATGGCCGACTCCTGGTCGCGCGCGCTCTGCCACCGCGGATCGTCCCCGTGGTCGCGGGCGACGAGTGCCTCGACCCGCCGGACCTGCTCCCGCCACGCCTCCGGCGGGCCGGGGAGGTCCGCCAGGGTCGTCCGTGCGTCCACCCGGAGACCTGCGTCGTCCAGCATCCGCTGCAACTTCCGCTCGGTCGGGAAGTCGTTCCCCTCCGGCCCGCCCCGCACGTCGTCGCTGGTGGCGACGAAGACCAGCAGTCCGATGCGCCCTGTACCGGTCGCCACCACCCTGCGGAGTTCCCGGAGCAGCCCGGGCTGGTCGGGGACCGTGCACAGCACCCCCAACGCCCACACGGCGTCGAAGGTGCTGTCCGCGAACGGGAGAACGGCGCCGTCCGCGACCACGGCACGTCGACCGAAGACACGCCGGGCGGCACGGCACGCCTCGAACATCGGATCCATCAGCACCACGTCCACCTCGCGGGTACGCGCGGCGAACTCGGCCGCACCACCCACACCCGCGCCGACGTCGAGGAGGGTCTGGCCGGCTCGCAGGCCGAGCTGCTCGACGAACCACGCCAGCGCCGAGGGCACGCCACTGCCCCGGCATGCACCGGCGATCGCGTGGTCCTCTCCGAGCTCCGCGATGGCTGTGGCCGTCCATCCCGCCACGGTGTCGAATTCGTCGACCATGGCGTCGGGCCCGGTCACCGTCTGCGCGCCCCCCTGTGGCCGTCGCGGATCCGTGTCCCCACCTCGGCCTTGATCCGGGCTCCGTCGATGGCTCCGGTACCGGCGGCCATGCCCGACAGATTGACTCCGACGACTCCGTCGATGCTCAACACCTCATTCGCCTCCTCGACGGCGGCGGCGATACCCGCCTCCACCGGATCGGGTGCGGAGAGCACCCGGTCGATCACCTGACGAGACAGGTGTAACCCGGGGAACGCAGCCAAAACATTCGCGGACCGTTCGTCGGAGTACACAGCCACCCCCGCGATGATCGGGATGTCGACCCCGAGGCCCTGCGCGGCCGCGACGAAGTCGCTCAACTGTGCTGCGGTACCGACGTGATTGAGCACGGCGAGCTGTGCACCGGCTCGCTGCTTCTGCAGGAGACGGCCGGGCCGGACCGCGGTCGGAACCGCCTGTGGCGCCTCGGGCACACCGACCGGGAGACCGGCGGCCGCGGCCAGTGCCGCCAGTCGTGTCCCGTCGAGGTCGAACACCTGCGTCACCCCGGCCCGGACCCCCGGCGCGCGACCGTCCCCGGTGGCACAGAAGACGCCGTCGGCACCCGACGAGCGCAGGCCCGCCAGTTCCTGTTCGAGGACGACACGGTTGCGGTCGCGACACGTGAGGGTGATCCACGGCCGGCACCCGGTCTCCGATATGAACTGCGCCATCAGCGTGGGCGGGAAGTCGGGTCTGCTCTGGTGTTCGCCGACCAGCACGGCGTCGCTCGATCCCGCCATGATCGCGCACACCCGGGCAAGCGTCTCGACGTCGAAGGCCGGTGCGCTGAAGTCGGCCAGGACCACGGGCCCGTCCTGGGCGCGGCGCAGGAGGTCACTGCGGGAGGTCGGACCGACCGCGGGGGTCGGCCAGGGAAGGGCTTCGGTCATGGCCGCGAACGGGCACGGTTCGGAGTCGACCTCGCAGGAGCCGTCGTCGTGGACACCGCCGCAGGGGCCGTAGACCATCCGCTTGGGGCACCCCGGCCGCGGATGACCTGTGGGATCCTGCTGTCGCTCGTGGAGCCCGCCCTGGTCGCGGAACGCAGTCATCGCCGTCCGTCTACTGCTTCGGCGTACCCCGCCAATCCCCGAACGGTTCGTCGCGCTCCCGAACGGCCTGCTTGAACCCCGCTGTCGCCGAACGGGTCTGGAAGGCGTAGCCCTCGCGGGTGTGCCGTGACACCCCGTCGAACACGGTGCTCACCATCGCCGACGTCGCGACACCCTGCGACAGGAGTGCGCTGTTCAGCGCGAGTTTGATCATCATCAGCTGGTTGATCGGCATGCGGGCGATGCGGGCGACGTAGTCCTCGACGACCTCGTCGAGGCGCTCGGCCGGAACCGACTCGACCGCGAGACCCCAGTCCAACGCGGTCTTCCCGTCGATGCTGTCGCCGGTGAACAACATCCGCTTGGCCCGTTGGTCGCCGATCCGGTGCGCCCACAGTCCGGTCGACGGCACGCCCCACACCCGCACGGGCGGATAGCCGATCCGCACGTCGTCGGCGGTGATGATCTGGTCGCAGTGCAGGGCGATGTCGGTGCCACCGGCGATGCAGAACCCGTGCAGTTTGGCGACGACCGGCTTGTCGGCGTGCAGCAGGCTCGCGAAGCCGCGTCCGTTGCGGCTCATCATCGCGTAGTCGACCATCGGGTCCCACTGGCCGGCCGGGTCGTGGTTGGTCGCCTGCACCAGCGGATCGAGGACGGTGCCGTCGACACTCACCTGGTGGGTGGCCTTCCCGGTCTCGTCGGCGCCCGGGTCCTCCCAGCGTTCGGCGAACATGCCGAGGTCGTATCCCCCGCAGAATCCCTTGCCGCGACCGGACAGCAGGATGACGTGCACCCGCGGATCGAGGTCGGCGTGTTCGACGGCCGCCGCGATGTCTCGCGGGGTGTCGGCGGTGATGGCGTTGCCGTGTGCGGGCCGGTTGAAGGTGATGCGGGCGACGCGGCCGGTGACCTCGTAGGTCAGGGTCGGGAAGTCCAGTGCGTCCGGCGGGGTGCGGTGGCGTGCGGCGGAGACCGGCGGGCCGGAGGTCCAGTCGTCACGCCAGCCGGCGGGATGGTCCCCGCCCTCGGTCGGTGTGTTCAGACCCGCGTCGTGGCTCATGGGCCGACACTAGGCGACATGGGGATCCTGACCTACGGCATGCACATCTCCCTCGACGGGTACATCGAGGACCAGACCGGGAGTATCGCCTTCGGCGTCCCCGACGAGGAGATGCACAAGGCGTCGAACGTCCAGGCCCGCGACACCGCGGCGTTCCTGTTCGGGCGCCGCCTCTACAAGGTGATGGAGGACTTCTGGACGTCGCCGGAGCGCGCCGACGGCGAGCGGGTCGAGGCGGAGTTCGCCGAGATCTACCGGGCGACCCCGCGGATCGTCTTCTCCGACTCGCTGGAGTCGGTGCCCGACGGATGCCGGCTCGTGCGCAGCAGTGATGCGAGGGACGAGGTCGTCCGCCTCAAAGCGGAGACCGACGGCATCCTCAGCATCGGCGGGCCACGACTGGCCGCGTCCGTCGCCGATCTCGTCGACCAGGTGGACCCGTACCTGCTCCCGACGGTCCTGGGCGGCGGCACGCCGTTCTATCCGAGCGGCCACCGGTGGGACCTGTCGCTCGCCGAGGCCCGCGTCTTCCGCGCGTCGGGGTGGACCTATCTGCGCTACATGGTCGAGCGCTGAGCGCCGGGGCCTAGCCTCGCTGCATGAGTGAGCTCGTCCACGTCCACCGCGACGGCCCGGTCACCACCGTCACCATCGACAGGCCCGATGTCCGCAACGCGGTCGACCGACCCACCGCGGAGGCGCTGGCGGAGGCGTTCCGGGCTGTCGACGCCGACGACGAGGCGGCCGTCGCGGTCCTCGCTGGCGCCGGGTCGACCTTCTGCTCCGGTGCCGACCTGGGCGCGATCGCGAACGATCCCGCGCGGGTCAACCGCTTCGCCCCCGACGGTGACGCCCCGATGGGGGTCTCGCGGATGGAGCTGTCGAAGCCGGTGATCGCCGCGATCGAGGGGTACGCGGTCGCCGGGGGTCTCGAACTCGCCGTGTGGGCCGACCTGAGGGTCGTCGCCGACGACGCCGTCCTCGGTGTCTTCTGCCGCCGCTGGGGCGTCCCGCTCATCGACGGCGGCACGGTGCGGTTGCCGCGACTGATCGGGGAGAGCCGCGCGATGGACCTGATCCTCACCGGCCGGGCGGTGCATGCCGACGAGGCGCTGGCGATGGGGCTGGCGAACCGCGTCGTGCCCGCGGGGACCGCTGTCGAGGCAGCTCAGACGCTCGCACGGGAACTCGCAGCGTTTCCTCAGACTTGCCTGCGACAGGACCGGTTGTCGGCACGCGAACAGCACGGCCTGTCGCTGCAGCAGGCACTGCTCAACGAGACCCGCCACGGGGCGACGTCGCTGGTCAGCGGCACGGTCGAGGGCGCGACCCGCTTCGCGTCGGGGGCAGGACGCCACGGTGCGCCCGACGCGCCGCACGACCACGCCTGACCGGCGTCCACCCACTCCGCGGGTGCCTGCGCGGTCGACGACCCGCAGGCGGTGTCACCCCCTCTGGCACCCTGGATTCGGACATCGCCCGAGGACACCGGCAGTGCCGGCGACGAGGGCGCACCAGAAGAGGGGAGAGGTGGATGGCGCAGCCGACCCTGCACCCCGGTGACCACGCGACCGCCCCCGTCCCGCCGCCGCGTCGCAAGCGGTCGCTGACGGCGATGGAGGTGGCGGAGGCCGCCGCTCTCGCCGACGTCGCCGCCGCCATCTGCGTCCTGAGTCGCATCCTCCCCATCGCCGGCGCAGCCATGTTGGTCGCGTCGATCCCGTTCGCCGTCCTGGGCATCCGCCGACGGCTCCGGGTCTGCGTTCTCGCGACCGTCATCGGGTGGATCGTCGGTCTGCTCTTCGGCGGGTACACCGCCGCGAACATGGTGGGCGCCGCGGCGATCGCCGGGTGCTTCGCCGGCATCGCGATCCGACGCCGCTGGTCGCCGCTGTCGGTCGTCGTCCGCGGCATCGTCGTCATCGGCATCCCGTCGGCCGCACTGACGACAGGACTGCTCGCCGTGTTCGCGAGCTACCGCGAGTTCGTGTTCGAGAACATCCGCAACGGCACCGCGGGCACCGCCCGGATCTTCGCCAACGCCGGGATCGCCCAGGTCGAGGACTTCGACGCGGGCGTGCGTCGCGCACTGGAGGTCTGGCCCATCACCATCGCCGTCGTCGGCTTGGTCGGCGCAGCCGGCGGCGCGCTGTTGACGGCGGTCTTCGTGTGGCGACCCGCCCAGTCGATCGCCCGTCGGCTCGGCGACATCGCCACCGACGACACGGTCGCCGACGCCGGCGCCGTCGCGCCCGTGCCCCTGCACGCGCGCGGCGTCACCGTCGTCCATCCGGGGTCAACGACGCCGACGATCGCGGGGGTGGATCTCGACGTGCTCCCCGGCTCGCTCGTCGCGGTCGTCGGACACAACGGCGCCGGAAAGTCGACGCTGGCGCGGGTGGTGTCCGGGCGCGCCCCGACACACGGCGACGTGTGGCGCCCCGGTTCCGCCGGGTTGGGCATGCCCGGCGGGACGGCCATGATCGGCCAACGCCCCGAGACCAGCGTCCTGGCGCTCGCCGTCGGTGACGACCTCGCCTGGGGTGTGCCGGACATGACCCCCGAACGGTCGCGGGAGGTCCTCGACCGCGTCGGTCTGGACCTCGATCTCGACGCCGAGACCGCGCGCCTGTCGGGGGGTCAGCTGCAGCGCCTCGCCGTGGCGTCGGCCCTCGTGCGCGCGCCCGGGCTGCTGGTGAGCGACGAGAGCACCGCCATGATCGACGGCCGGGGTCGTGCGGATCTGATGGGGCTGTACCGGGGGCTGGCGAACGACGGGACCGCCGTCGTGCACGTCACCCACGACCCGGTCGAGATGCGCGGTGCGGACGCGGTGATCGCGTTACCCGGCGGCACCTCGGAGCCCGCCGTCCCGGTGCCGGATCAGGGCGGTCGGTGGCTGCGCGGCGGTGAGGTCCGCGTCGAGAACCTGAGCTTCGCCCACGACAGTGGCACCCCGTGGGACCGCGAGGTGCTCCGGGACGTGTCCATGACGGTCGCGCCCGGACAGACCGTCCTGGTGACCGGGGCCAACGGATCGGGCAAGACCACGCTGGCGCGGCTCCTCGCCGGCATCGAGAAGCCGGTGCACGGGACGGTCACCGTCGACGGCGAACCGGTCCGCAACGACCGCACCTGCGCCCTCTACGGACAGCAGTTCGCGCGCCTGTCGCTGGTGCGCTCCCGCGTCCGCGACGACATCTGCGACGCCGCCGGCGTCGACCATGCCCAGGGTCGACTCGTCTGGCAGGCGCTGCGGGAACTCGGCCTCGACCCGGCGCAGGTGGCCGAGGCACGCATCGACCACCTCAGCGTCGGACAGCAGCGGCGCGTCGCGCTCGCGGGGTTGCTGGCCGCCCGCCCCCGCGTGTTGGTCCTCGACGAGCCGCTCGCCGGTCTCGACACGGCGTCACGCCACGCGATGGTGGCCGCGCTGTACCGGGTGCGGGCGTCCGGGACGACCCTCGTAATCGTCACCCACGACGAGACCGAGCTCACCCAGATCGCGGACCGTGTCGTCGAGGTGTCCCCGCTCCCGGCCCTGCCCGACGCCCGCCCCACCGGCAAGGCATCCCGCGCCTCGCTCGTGTCCGCGGTGGGTCGGGTGCTGCCGCAGACGTCGCCGGCGAAGCGACTCTGGGTGGGTACCAAGGTGTTCGCGATCGTCGCGACCGCGGCCATGCTGGGGTGGAACCCGTCCTGGACGACCGTCGGCGCAGCAGCGGCGCTCGCGGTCGTGTGGACCCTGGCCGGGCGGGTGTCGTTCTCCGCGTTGCCGAGACTGCCCTGGTGGGTCCCCGTCGTGGCTCTCGCCGGCGGCACGGTGACCGCGATGGGCGGCGGGGCGCCCTACGTCACCGTCGCCGACGTACGGCTCGGGCTCGGCGGCGCCAGCACGTTTGGGATCCTCATCTCCATCACCGTGGTGTCGCTCTACCTCTCGCTGCTGTTCTGCTGGACCACGCCGATGGTGGAGGTCCCCGCGTTCCTGCAGCGGATGGTCGGGTGGTTCGCCCGTCTCCGGATCCCGGTGCAGCCGGTGGCGGTCGGGGTGACCGTCGCGCTGCGTCTGCTGCCGTTCATGCTCACCGACTTCCGCGCACTGCTGCAGACCATCGCGCAGCGTCGCACCCCGGGCCCGCAGTCGTTCACGCAGCGCGCGCAGCAGTGGAGTGCCTGCCTGCCGATCGTGTGCAGCCTCGCGGTGCAGAACGCCCGGGAGGTCGCGACCTCGCTGGACAACCGCGGTGGCGTGGGCACCGTGGCGCGTCGCGATCGTCGCCCCGGTGTCCTCGACATCGTCGTGATCCTGGCGATCCTCGCGCTCACGGTGGGCTGCGGCGTGGTCGTCGGAGCTCGTTATTGACGATCCGTCAATAGCGCGGGTACCGTGGTCCACAGACCGAAAGGAATGCCATGACCCAGGTGCAGGACCGCCCGGCCGACGACGCCGGTGACGGTGCGACGGAGTTCCTCGATGTGGTGATCGTCGGTGCCGGTTTGTCGGGGATCGACGCCGCCTACCGCCTCGTCGAGCGCAACCCGAATGTGCGCTACGCCCTGCTGGAGCAGCGCGACCGGATCGGCGGCACGTGGGACCTGTTCCGCTACCCCGGGATCCGTTCCGACAGCGACATCTACACGCTGAGCTACCCGTTCCGCCCCTGGGACGGCGAGAAGAGCATCGCCGACGGCGCCGACATCCGGCAGTACATCGCCGACGCCGCCGACGAGTACGGCATCACCGAGAAGATCCGCTTCGGCGTCTCGGTGCGCTCGGCGGACTTCGACTCGACCACCGACGAGTGGACCGTCGTCACCGAGGCGGGTGGCGTGACCCGGACCGTGCGGTGCCGCTTCCTGTTCCTGTGCACCGGTTACTACGACTACTCCGGCGGGTACACCCCGGAGTTCCCCGGTATCGAGGACTTCGCGGGCACGGTGGTGCACCCGCAGAAGTGGCCCGAGGATCTCGACCACAGCGGCAAGAAGGTCGTCGTGATCGGCAGCGGCGCAACGGCGATCACCCTGATCCCGTCTATGTCGCGCGACGCGGAGAAGGTGACCATGCTGCAGCGGTCGCCGACCTACATCACCATCCTGCCCTCGAAGGACAAGATCGCCCTGGCGCTGCGCAAGCGGTTGCCGGCGAGTCTCGCCCACCGGATCGTGCGGTTCAAGAACGCGGGCATCGCGCTGGCGTTCTACCTGTACTGCCGCAAGTACCCCGACTCGGCGCGTGCCCGTCTGCGCGGTCTCGCCAAGCGCGTGCTGCCGAAGGACTATGACGTCGACACGCACTTCAACCCCACCTACAACCCGTGGGATCAGCGGCTGTGTGTCATCCCCGACGGTGACCTCTACCGGGCCATCAAGTCCGGCAGGGCCGACATCGTGACCGACACCATCGCGTCGTTCGACGAGACCGGGGTCCGTCTGTCCTCCGGGGATTACCTCGACGCCGACATCGTCGTCACCGCAACGGGATTGCAGTTGCTCGTCTTCGGCGGCATCCAGCTGTCGATCGACGGCGAGGAGATGAAGCCCAACGAGCACGTCCTGTACCGCGGACGCATGCTCGACGGCGTCCCGAACTTCGCGTGGACCTTCGGCTACACGAACGCGTCGTGGACGCTGCGCGCCGACCTCACGTCGAAGGCCGTGGCCGAGCTCGTCGCCTACATGGGCGAGCACGAGTACACCCACGCCTTCCCCGATCGCGGCGACGCGCCCTTGCCGGACGAGCCGATGGTCGACCTGTCGTCGGGCTACATCGCCCGGTCGGCGGCCGCGCTGCCGCGCTCGGCACCGGAGCAGCCGTGGCGGGTGCGGGCCAACGTCGTGCTCGACACGATCGACGAGAAGCGCTCCAAGGTGACCGACGCGATGACCTTCGGGAAGGTCCGTCAGACCGCCGACGTCTGAGTCGGATCGGACCACAGTCGTCTGAGTCGGATCGGACCACAGTCGTCTGAGTCGGATCAGTCCACAGTCGTCTGACCGCCTGTCGCCAGGTGCTCCCGGATCGCCGGGAGCACCGTCGACGTCGCCGCCAACGTCGTCGCGTGGTCGGTACCGTCCACGACGACGAGTCCGCAGTCGGGGATGGTCGCGGCCACATGCCGTGTGTCCTCCAGTCGACCTCCGTCGGCCGACCCGACGAACGCCAGTGTCGGCGCGGCGATCCCGGCCAGAGCGTCGTCGGGAACTCCCGGCTCCGCGTCCACGCTCGTCATGTAGGCGGACAGTGCAGCGGCGTCGTTGCGGTCGAACGCCGCCCGCGTCGCGGGATCGAGGTCGGTCCCGCGCTGTCGCTCCCACCGCGTGATGAAGGCATCCATGCCCTCGTCGGCGAGCACCGCGGCGCATCCCGGGAAGAACAACTCGTCGAACGCGCCGTGCAGTGCACGAGAACTGGTGCCGCCGAGCACGAGCCGGTCGATGCGGTCCGGGACCGATGTCGCGAGGGCCAGCGCGACACGGGATCCGAGGGAGTACCCGACGACCGAGGTGCGATCGATCCCGCACTCGTCGAGCACGGCGACGACGTCCCCGACGAGACGGTCCATCGCGTAGGACCCGACGTCATGCGGCTTGTCGCTGCGACCGTGGCCGCGGAAGTCGGGCAGCACCAGGCGATGCCCGTCGAGGCCGTCGACGTAGCCGAACGATCGCCACACCGCCTGCGACAGGCCCGTCGGGTGGAGCAGGACGACCGGCGAGCCCTCGCCGACGGCCCGAAAGGCGACGGCGACACCGTCGGCGGGGTTGTGCACGCGGTCCATCGCGTCAGGATGTCATCGCGCGCTCTCGATCACCATGTCGCCGCGGGTCTGTCGGCGGATGTGGTCGCTGCCCAGCAGGGCATGCGGGAAGCCCGGGTCCGGCGCTGTCGCCTCCCTCCAGGCGCGTCAGGTGGCTGGTGTCGAGGTCCACGGCCAGCGCGGCCAGGTTCTCCTCGAGTTGGGCGGGTGTCCGCGCACCGATGATCGGGGCGGTGACGTGGGGGTTCTGGATGCTCCAGGCCAGGGCCACCTGCGAGGGCGTCACGCCGAGATCCTCGGCGACCTCGCCGACGACGTCGGCGATGGACAGCGAGCGGTCGGTCACGGCACCGAGGCCGACGTTGAACGCGGTGCGGGTGCCGTCCTGCGGCGCGGCCCCCGCGGACCGGGTCCGATATCGGCCCGTCAGCACGCCGCCGGCCAACGGGGAGAACGGGACCACGCCGAGACCGAGTTCGCGTGCCATCGGGAACAGGTCCAGCTCGCCGCGTCGCTCGATGAGGTTGTGCTCGACCTGCAAGGCGATGAGCGGTCGCCATCCGCGCAGATCGGCGATGGTCTGCATGCGTGCGATCTGCCACGCCGGGGCACTGGAGATGCCGCAGTGGAGGACCTTGCCCTGGCGGACGAGGTCGTCCATGCCCCGCAGGATCTCGTCGACCGGGGTCGAGTCGTCCCATACATGCAGGTGGAGCAGGTCGACGTGATCGGTGCCGAGACGATCGAGGCTCGCGTCGACGGAGGCGAGAAGGTTCTTGCGGTGACCGCCACCGGAGTTCGGGTCACCGGGTCGACGAAGGGTCGAGTACTTCGTCGCGATGACCAGGCTGTCGCGACGACCGCGGGCGAACTCGCCGAGGTACCGCTCCGAGGTGCCCTCGGTGTAGGTCGAGGCCGTGTCGAGGAAGTTCCCGCCGGCGTCGACGTAGCGGTCGAACAGGCGGCGTGCGTCCTCGCGGTCCGCACCCCACCCCCACTCCGTTCCGAAGGTCGCGGTCCCGAGGGCCAGCCGTGAGACGCGCAGTCCCGAGCGGCCCAGAGTGCGGTACGTGTCGAGCGTGGTGGTCATGTGCTCCCTTTATGTAAACGAGTGTGTTTACAAAAAGGTAGGCACTGCCGCGGCGGTGCGCAAGCTAAGTACACTCCTGCGTGTACTTGAGAGGCGGGACGATGACGGACAGGGCGATGGGTCCCACAGGGCGGCGCCGGGGGCGAGGTGCACGCGAGCAGATCCTCGGGGCGGCTCGACGGCTCTTCGAGAGCGACGGCATGACACGGTCGGGGATGGACGCGGTGGCGCGCGAGGCGGGGGTCTCGAAACGCACCGTCTACCAACACTTCCCGACGAAGGGCGACCTTCTCGTCGCGTACCTCGCGACGCGGGACCTGGACCAGGAACCGTGGGACCTCGACCCGTCGCTGGGCCCGCGCGAACAGATCCTGGCCGTGTTCACCGCGGAGCCGGAAACACCCGGAGGCCTCACCCCGATGTGCCCGTTCGTCCGCGCCGCGGTGGAGATCAGCGACGACGGCCACCCCGCCCGGGACGTCGTGCGGCGATACAAGGTCGGCGTGGCCGACCGCTTCCGGGAGCTGGCCCGCGCTGCAGGGGCAGAGGACCCCGGCGCACTGGGCGAGCAACTGGCACTGCTGCTCGACGGGGCCGCGGCACGGACCCGTGCCCTGGGTGACGAGTCCATCCCCACGGCGGCCGCGATCGCCCGAACCCTGCTGGATGCGGCCATCCCGGAGAATGCCGGGGCGCGGTCGTGAACTCGGCCTCACCGACGTTCCTCGCTCTCGACCTGGCCGGAACGTTCGCGTTCGCGCTGAACGGGTCGTGGACGGCGATGCGGATGGCCCGCCTCGACATCGTCGGGGTGGTGACGCTGGGGATGATGGCCGCGCTCGGCGGCGGGTTCATCCGGGACACCATCCTCGACGCGCTCCCGCCGGCCACCTTCACCGACTGGCGGTATCTCGCGGTCGCCGCCGCGGGTGCGCTCGTCGCGTTCGTGTCCGGTCAGTTCGCCGACCGGCTCGCGATGCCGATCCTGGTGCTGGATGCGATGGGACTGAGCCTGTTCGCCGTCAGCGGGGCGCTGAAGGGTGTCGGCTTCGAGGTCGGTGTGGCACAGGCGGTGATCCTCGGGGTCATCACCGCGGTGGGAGGCGGCACGCTGCGCGACGTCCTGATCCGCCAGATCCCGGCCGTGCTCACCAGCGGGCTCTACGCCATCCCGGCCATGGTCGGTGCTCTCGTCGTGGTCGCCGGGACCCAGATCGGGATCGCCGCCCTCCCGTCAGCCCTCATCGGTGCCGCGCTCTGCCTCGTCATCCGCATGGCCGGCGTGCACTTCGGTGTGAACGCGCCGGGTCCGCCGAAGGGGACACGCGCTTCGGAATAACGTGACATGTCACCTAGTTAACTCAAGGGCGCCGGACATGCCGACGCGCGAGACACCCAGGAGGGTCACCATGCATCAGCTCGACGACAAGACGGCTCTGGTCACCGGCGGGACCTCGGGCATAGGCCTGGCCACCGCGCAACGACTGGCCGCGGAGGGCGCCCATGTGTTCATCACCGGCAGGCGCGCCCACGCGGTGGAGGAGGCTGTCGCAACCATCGGCGACACCGCGACCGGGGTGGTCGGGGACGTCACCGACCCCGCGGATCTCGAGCGTCTCGTCGAGGCCATCGCCGCACGCGGGCGAGGGCTCGACGTCGTGTTCACCAACGCCGGGGGCGGCGAGTTCGCGACCCTCCAGGACGAGACCCGCGAGCACCTCTTCGACGTCCTGACCCGCAACGTCGGAGGCACGGTCTTCACCGTGCAGGCGGTGTTGCCGCTGCTCAACGAGGGTGCATCGGTCGTGCTCGCCGGGTCGACGGCGGCGTCGGAGGGCGTTCCGGCGTTCGGCGCCTACGCGGCGTCGAAGGCCGCGGTCCGATCCCTGGGACGCACCTGGGCCGCGGAGCTCGCCGGCCGTGGGATCCGCGTCAACACGGTGGTCCCCGGTCCGACCGAGACGCCGGGGCTCACGGGTCTCGTACCGGACGGGCAGCAGCGGGAGTTCCTCGACGGACTGGGTTCGGCGCTCCCCGTCGGTCGGGTGGGGCGACCCGACGAGATCGCCGGTGTCGTCGCCTTCCTCGGGTCCGACGCGAGCACGTTCATGACCGGCAGCGAGGTGTTCGTCGACGGCGGGTCGATTCAGGTCTGATCCGGGTGGGGGAGCGTCCCCGCGCGCAGCAGGGTCTCGTGGACGATCTCCAGGGTCCCGCCCAGCTGTCGCGTCCGGTCGGTGTCGAGATCGGCGAAGAACGCCGACCGCACCCAGGCCGCGTGCCCGGGTGCGGCGGCGTCCAGCTCCCGCCGCCCGACGTCGGTCAGGGCGACTTCGGTTGCCCGACGGTCGGATTCGCACACCTCGAGCACGACGAGGTCACGACGGCCCATCCGCTTCAGGTGGTGCGAGAGTCGGCTCCGTTCCCACCCGATCGTGGTGGCGAGGACGCCGAGCCGGGCGCGGTCGTCCGGACGCTGCGACAGTGCGGTGAGGACGGTGTAGTCACCCAACGACAGGCCGCTGTCGCACAGCAACTGGCGGTTCATCTCGTATTCGAGGCGATGGTGGACACGCATGTACGCAAGCCACGTCTGCTGTTGCGTCTCGTCGAGCGCGTGCTCGGGCCGACTCCCGGCGTCTTCTCGCTGTGACACACCGTCTCCGCTCAGCACGACACCATCCGGTCCCAGAGTAGGCCAGGGTGACGGGCTCTCAGCGTGGCGCGAGGTCCGCGGTGATCCGCCGGGCGGCGTCGGCGACGACGTCGCGGTCGGTGGTCACGCACCAGCGGACCCGCTGGGTCGGCTGATCGGGATCGATGGGGGCGGCGATGACCGCGATCGCATGCGCCACACCGATCGATGCCACGGCGAACGCGTCGTGGTGGGCGAGCTCGGGCGTCCGCGGTCCCCGCACGCCCGGTCGCGGTGCTCGACCGAGCCCGGGCGCACTGATCCCGACGAGGACATGTCGATCGCCCAGGAGTCGGTATCGCCGTGCGAGTTCGGCGGAGAGGTGGCGCGCCCCGTGCATGGCGGTGACGACGCACCCGTCGTGATGTTCGGTCGCGGCCATCGACTCGACGAGGTCACAGGCGGCGAGAGCCTCGTGGGCGTCGCCGACGGCACTCGGGGCGTCGTCCAGGATGGTCATGAGTGACCGCATCCGACCGCGCGTCGGGTCGACCACCGTCGTCCTCGCGAGACGCGAGGGCGCCGACCGCGACTTCGTGGGGCGCCCGTAGCGGTACCCCTGGGCCAGGGTCGCCCCCATCGCGCGGGCGGTCATCTCGTGCTCCAGGGTCTCGACGCCCTCCGCGAGGATCGTCGTGCCGCGCCGACGCGCGAGGTCGCCCGCGGCGCTGATCGCCTGTGCGGCGTCCACACCGTGCCCTGACATCTGGGTGATCGACCGGTCCAGCTTGACCACGTCGGGCGCGACGAGGTCGAGGAGGCCGAGGCACTCGGGGATGGCCCCGACGTCGTCGAGGGCGATGCCGAAGCCGAGGGCGCGCGCCCGCTCGACACCGGCGATCACGGCCACCGGGTCGTGCATCAGTGTGCGTTCCGTCAGCTCGAGGACGAGTTGGATGCCACTGCGCGACCCGTCGAGGTCGGCGAGGCTCGGCGTCGGTCCCCACGGAGGGGTGGTTCCGAGGCAGTCGGGTTCCACGTTGACGAACAGGTGGTGACCGCGGCCGTGACGGTGCGCGCCCTCCACGGCCCGTCGCCGGCACCACCAGTCCATCGCCGCCGCCGAACCGCCACGGCGGGCGGCGTCGAAGGCCTCCAGCGGCGACACCTCGGGTGATCCCGGCCAGCGCGCCAGCGCCTCATGTCCCACCGTTCGCCCGGTCGCCAGCTCCACGACGGGCTGGAAGACGGGCTGCACACCGGACGGATCGCGCAGGATGGCAGACACCCCGGATCCCACTGAACGCATGACTCCCCCGAATCGTATGAGCGGTGTCCCCCGAAACCACTACAACTGCCAGTCTAATGCAGGCCGAATCCGGCTCCGTGCCAGCGAATGTGCTGCGCGATCGTGACGAGGCGCGTGCAGGTAGCGTGCTGGTCGTGCGTGGTACCGATCACAGCGCAGTCCGTCGAGAGGATCGTCGATGACCACCGATCAGCCGCTGTCCCCGGGACGGGCTCGTCAGAACGCGATCTACACGGCGGGTGTGTTCGGTGACCGTCCGCGCATCCCCGCGGACTTCGCCGAGCTGGAACGACGCGCGAAAGCAACGATGTCGGAACGCGCGTGGGCATACATCGCCGGTGGGGCCGGCGAGGGATCGACGATGGCGGCGAACCGTGCGGCGTTCGATCGGTGGGAGATCGTGCCCCGCGTGCTGCGTGACGTCTCGCGACGCGACCTGTCGGTGGAGTTGTTCGGGTCCCGGTTGCCGGCGCCGGTGTTGTTCGCGCCCGTCGGTGCGGGCGAGCTGGCCCGTCCCGACTCCGACGTGCTCATCGGTCGCGCCGCCGCCGATCTCGGTGTGCCCTACATCTTCTCGAACCAGGGGTGTTCCCCGATGGAGGAGACGGCCGCAGCGATGGAGGCGGTCCGCCCGGGTGCCCCGCGGTGGTTCCAGCTCTACTGGTCCACCGACGACGACCTCGTGACCAGCCTCGTGCACCGGGCGGAGGCGATGGGCGCGCAGGCCATCGTCGTCACGCTCGACACGACGATGCTGGGCTGGCGCCCGCAGGATCTCAACATCGGGTCGCTGCCGTTCGCGCGCGCCGAGGGCATCGCGCAGTACACCTCCGACCCCCGGTTCCGGCAGATCGTCGCCGACCGCCTCGCCGCCCCGGACCGTCCGGCCGGACCGAAGGTCCGCGTCACGCGGTCGGCGGTCGCGGCCCTGGCGTCCATGGCCCGACGCGTCCCGGGACCGTTCCTGGCGAACCTGCGGTCGCCGGTGCCGCGCGAGTCGGTGCAGACCTTCCTCGACATCTATTCACGGCCGTCCCTGAACTGGGACGACATCGCAGGATTGCGCGACCGCACCGATCTCCCCGTCGTGCTCAAGGGCATCCTGCATCCCGACGACGCCGCCCGCGCAGTCGATCTCGGCGTCGGCGGCATCATCGTCAGCAACCACGGGGGCCGACAGGTCGACGGGTCCATCGCCGCCATCGACGCGCTGCCGGGTATCGCCGAGAAGGTCGGTGGCCGGGCGCACGTCCTGCTCGACTCGGGGGTGCGGACCGGGTCGGACGTCTACAAGGCGCTTGCGCTGGGCGCGGACGCGGTGTGCGTCGGACGCCCGCACATGTACGGCCTCGCGATCGACGGGCGTGACGGTGCCCGGGACGCGGTCGCGAACATCATCGCCGAGTTCGACCTCACCCTCGGGTTGGCCGGTCAGACGTCGGTCGGCGAGCTGACTCCGGAGGTCCTGCACCACCGCCGATGAGTTCCGGTGATCGGCGGGGTCTGTCCTGATGTCATCCCCTCGGACCCAGGAGTCACCATGACCGACACCACCAGCACAGCGCACACCACCGATTCGCCGGCCGTCTCGGCCACGTCGCGTCGACCCCGCACCTGGATCGCCGGGACGGTGCTCACCGTTCTGATCGCCGCGTTCCTCGTGGTCGACGTCCTGGGCAAGCTGTTCCAGCCCGACTCCGTGGTCGAGGGCACGGCGAAACTCGGTTTCACGGCCGATCAGGCCACGGTGATGGGCATCGTCCTGGCCCTGTGCACCATCGTCTGGTTGATCCCGCGGACCGCCGTGCTCGGCGCTGTCGGGATCACCGCCTACCTCGGTGGCGCGGTCACCGCGAACTGGAACGACGACGCCCCGCTCGTGAGCACCACGCTGTTCGCCGTGTACCTCGGCGTGCTGCTGTGGGTGGCGATGTTCCTCCGCCGCCCGGCGCTGCTGTCGGTGTTCGGACTGCGTTCCGACCGCTGATCGGCGATGCCCGGGGAGGTCAGAAGTCGCGCAGGGCGTCCGGCATGTCCTCGGGCACGCGAGAGGTGAACTGCGCCGGGCGCTTCTCGAGGAAGGCGGCGACGCCCTCCTTCCCGTCGGCGATGCTCGTGTAGAACATCGCGAGCGAGTCGACGCGGTGGGCCTCCACCGGCGACCGGGCGGCGCTGTTGCGGTACATCATCTGGCGCGTGAGGGCCGTCGAGACGCGAGAACGGCCGTCGGAGAACCGATGGGCGAGCGCGAGGGCGGCGTCCATCAGGTCGTCCGGGGCGTGGACACTGCGGACCAGGTTCATGTCCTTCGCGGTCGCCGCGTCGACGATATCGGCGGAGTACACGAGTTCGAGCGCGTTCTGCATCCCGACGACCCGCGGGAGGAACCACGACGAGGCGGCCTCGGGGACGATCCCCAGACGTCCGAACACGAAACCGATCCGCGCCTTCTCCGACGCCAGCCGGAAGTCCATGGGCAGGGTCATCGTGGCCCCGATGCCCACCGCGGCACCGTTGATCGCGGCGATGGTCGGCTTGGTGCACCGGTAGATGGCCAGCGACACCCGGCCGCCGGTGTCGCGGACGCCGCTGACGATCGCGGGGTCGTCGAAGTGGTCGACGAGGTCGGTCAGTGTCGGGGTGAGCGTCTCGTCGAGACCGAAGACGTTGCCCTCGCTGCTGAGGTCCATCCCGGCGCAGAACGCGCGCCCGGAGCCGGTGAGGACGACCGCCGCGACGGCGGGGTCGGCGGAGACCTCGTCGAACGCGGCCTCGAGATCGTCGGCCATCTGCACGGTGAACGCGTTGAGCGCGTCGGGCCGGTCGAGGGTGAGGACGGCGATCCCGTCGGTCACGTCGTAGCGGACGGTCTCACGGTGCATGGAGAACTCCTGGGCGCTCACGCGGGCGACGCTGGTGTGCCCGACGCGCTCCACGGTCCCACACGGACCGACCGACTCGGCCCCCGGATTCACCCATCGTGTCGCGGGGCAGTTTGGACCTGGCGGGCCCGGGTATCGCGGCCCCATGAAGGCGATGACATACCGCGGTCCGTACAAGATCCGCGTCGAGGACAAACCGATGCCGACGATCGAACACCCCAACGACGCCATCGTGCGGGTCCAGTTGGCCGCCATCTGCGGATCCGACCTGCACCTCTACCACGGGATGATGCCCGACACCCGGGTCGGGCACACGTTCGGTCACGAGTTCATCGGCGTCGTCGAGCAGGTCGGACCGTCGGTGCAGAACCTCTCGGTCGGTGACCGGGTGATGGTGCCGTTCAACATCTACTGCGGGTCGTGCTGGTTCTGCTCGCGTGGCCTGTTCTCCAACTGCCACAACGTGAACCCGAACGCGACCGCCGTCGGCGGGATCTACGGGTACTCCCACACGTGCGGCGGATTCGACGGCGGACAGGCGGAATACGTGCGGGTGCCGTTCGCCGACGTCGGACCCTCGATCATCCCCGACTGGATGGACGACACCGACGCGTTGATGTGCACGGATGCGTTGTCCACGGGGTACTTCGGCGCGCAGCTCGGTGACATCGTCGAGGGCGACACGGTCGTCGTGTTCGGCGCGGGGCCGGTCGGGCTCTACGCCGCCGCCTCGTCGTGGTTGATGGGCGCAGGACGGGTGATCGTCGTCGACCACCTCGACTTCCGCCTGGAGAAGGCGCGCACGTTCGCGCACGCCGAGACCATCAACTTCGCCGAGTGCGACGACATCGTCGTGCAGATGAAGAAGACCACCGACTTCCTCGGGGCGGACGTGGCCATCGATGCGGTGGGAGCCGAGGCCGACGGCAATCTCATCCAGCACGTCAGCGCAGCGAAGTTCAAGCTGCAGGGCGGATCTCCCATCGCCCTGAACTGGGCGATCGACTCCGTCCGCAAGGGCGGGACCGTCTCGGTGGTGGGCGCATACGGCCCGATGTTCAGCGCCATCAAGTACGGGGACGCCCTCAACAAGGGCCTCACCATCCACGGCAACCAGGCCCCGGTGAAAAGGCAATGGCCCCGGTTGTTCTCGCACATCCAGAACGGTCACCTCACGCCGAGGGATGTGGTCACCCACCGGATCCCGTTGGAACACATAGCGGACGGATACCACATGTTCTCTGCCAAGCTCGACGGCATCATCAAGCCCGTCATCACCTTCGGTGGTGCCGCATGACCGACGACCGGACAGGAGATGCCGTCACAGGGTCGCCGGAGCACCTCCCGGCCTACACCGCCGACCGTCCACAGGTCCCGTCGGCCGACGAACTCCGGGCGAGGATCCCGGGCTGGGGTGTCGACCTCGACCCGGCCGACCGCCCGTCGGTGCCCAAGCTGCAGAGGCTGGAGACCGGCGCCCACTGGCGTTTCCCGGATCGTCAGCCCGAGAACGGGTACCGAGAGCGATCGATCGAACACCGCTTCCTGACACCGGTGTTCGGGACCGCGCAACCGCTCGGCGGGATGGCGGGCCGCCTGCGCCGCATCGCCTACGACCGCTTCAGCGAGGCGCGCGCCGCGCACTGGCTCATCCTGCTCGGCGCCGACCGGGTCGACGCGGCGGAGCACCACCTCCGGTCCTTCGCGACGACGAGACCGGACAACCCGATCACCCAGACGGGGATACGCACGGAGATCACCCGCGGTGGGTGGCGGTCACGCGTGGGACGCCGGCGTGCCGACACCCATCACGCCTGGATCGATCCGGTGATCGTGGGCGGGCCGTGGGTGCTGGGCACCGTCGCGGTCGTCCGGATCGCGCGGTCCCTCAGCGGTCGCCGCCGGTGATCATCCGCCGTCGCGTGAGACGCTCGATACGCGGCAACGCCAGTGCCATCACGGTGAGGTAGGCCGGGGCCCACAGCGGCACACCGAAGCGCAGGACGCAGCCGGCCTCCGTCGGGATGACCTCATGCCTGGTCGCGGGCACACCGAGGACGCGCCATGCCCAGACCCGACCGTCGACGAACTCGGTGATCTCGAAGGGCAGCGGCACGCCGACCGGTGTCCACACCTTCCCGCGCGAGGACAGGGTGAAGGGGCCGGGGGTGTCGAGCTGGGCCCCGACGACGGTCGGACCCCACACCGGCCAGGCGTCGAGGTCGACGATGACGTCCCAGACCGATTCGGCGGGCACGGACATGGCCCGGTCCACCGTCGGCATCCGATCGTGCAGTCCGAGACGCATGCCCTCGACCCTACGGGCGCTCAGGCGAGCACGGCCCCCTGCGACGCCGAACCGACGAGCTTCGTGTACTTCGCGAGCACCCCGCGGGTGTAGCGCGGCGGCAGCGGGGCCCAGTCCTGACGGCGGGTTTCGAGCTCGGCGTCGTCGACCAGCAGGTCGAGTGTCCCCTTCCCGACGTCGAGCCGGATGCGGTCGCCGTCACGCACGAACGCGACCGGGCCGCCGTCGACCGCCTCCGGGGCGACGTGCCCGACGCACAGCCCGGTGGTGCCACCGGAGAACCGACCGTCGGTGAGCAACAGGACGTCTTTGCCGAGGCCGGCGCCCTTGATGGCTCCGGTGATGGCGAGCATCTCCCGCATCCCCGGGCCACCCTTGGGGCCCTCGTAGCGGATGACGACGACGTCGCCGGCGGAGATGGTCCCGTCCTCGAGCGCGTCCATCGCGGCACGCTCGCGTTCGAAGACCCGCGCGGTGCCCTCGAACACGTCGGAGTCGAAGCCGGCCGACTTGACCACGGCGCCGCCGGGGGCGAGTGACCCCTGGAGGATGGTGATGCCGCCGGTCGGGTGGATCGGCTCGGACATCGCGCGCAGCACCTTGCCGTCGGGGTCGGGCGGGGCGATGTGGGCGAGGTTCTCGGCCATGGTCCTGCCGGTGACGGTGAGGCAGTCGCCGTGGACCAGCCCGGCGTCGAGCAGGGCCTTCATCACCACGGGGACGCCGCCGATCTGGTCGACATCCGTCATGACGTGCTTGCCGAACGGCTTCACGTCGGCGAGGTGCGGGACCCGGGAACCGACGCGGGTGAAGTCGTCGAGGGTGAGCTCCACCTCGGCCTCGTTGGCGATCGCGAGCAGGTGCAGCACCGCGTTGGTGGACCCGCCGAACGCCATGACGACCGCGATGGCGTTCTCGAACGCCTCCTTGGTGAGGATGTCGCGCGCGGTGATCCCGCGCCGCAGCAGTTCGACGACGGCCTCGCCGCTGGCGTGGGCGAACTGGTCGCGACGACGGTCCGGTGCGGGCGGGGACGCGCTGCCCGGCAAGGACATGCCGAGCGCCTCGGCGGCGCTGGCCATCGTGTTGGCGGTGTACATGCCGCCGCAGGCGCCCTCACCGGGACAGATCGCGCGCTCGATGGTGTCCACGTCCTCGCGCGACATCAGGCCGCGTGAGCAGGCGCCGACGGCCTCGAAGGCGTCGATGATCGTGACCTGGTGCTCGCTGCCGTCGGACAACGTCGCGAAACCGGGCAGGGTCGACCCGGCATACAGGAAGACGCTCGCGAGGTCCAGACGCGCTGCGGCCATGAGCATTCCGGGCAGCGACTTGTCGCAGCCGGCGAGCAGCACCGACCCGTCGAGGCGCTCGGCGCTCATCACGGTCTCGACGCTGTCGGCAATCACCTCGCGCGACACCAGCGAGAAGTGCATGCCCTCGTGGCCCATGGAGATCCCGTCGGAGACGGAGATGGTGCCGAACTCGAGCGGGAACCCGCCGGCCGCGCTCACGCCGCCCTTCACCGCCTTCGCGAGACGTTCCAGCGAGAGGTTGCACGGCGTGATCTCGTTCCACGACGAGGCGACGCCGATCTGGGACTTGCCCCAGTCGTCGTCGCCCATCCCGACCGCGCGCAGCATGCCGCGCGCAGCGGTCTTCTCGAGGCCGTCGGTGACGTCGCGGCTGCGGGGCTTCACGTCGGGGGAGGGGTTCTCGGTCGACATGTCGTCTCCTGACTGCTGGGGCGGGAACGCGGGCTCGGTGTCGAGCCTAGGACGGGGTCATCGCGGCGCGATCACCGCAGGATGCGAGCGAGGAATCGGTCGGCGTCGGGGAGGACGGCGGTGAGCACCCCGGGGTGATCGGCGGCGGGGTACACGTGCAGTTCCAGCGGTTGTCGGTGGGCCGTCATCTGGGTCGCGAGCGACAGCGCCGACGGGGCCGGGACGTTCACGTCGGCGAGTCCCTGGCCGATGAACACCGGTCGCGTGTAGCCCGAGTCGGGCGTGCCCAGGTAGCGACGGATCGCACCGTAGGCGTCCGGGATCGAGGCCAGCGGTCGGCGGAAGAGCGTGCGCAGGTCGAGACCCTGCGTGAACGGACGGAGTTCGCGTCCGCAGGCGCTGTTCGCGCGGTCGACCAACGACCTGCCTCTCACGGTCAGCAGGTCGTCGATCCGCAGATCCGGGCGGGCGGAACGGAACCCGGCCAGGATGTACAGGACGTAGGCGTTGAGCGCCCGCGGCAGCACGACGGGCGGGAACTGCGGACCGAGGGTCGGCAGGATGCTCTCGAGGTCGGCGGGTACGCCGGTGGCGAGACCGCCACGGAAGTCCAGGCCGCTGCCGGCGGAGAAGTCCGGGGCGTTGCGTGCTGCGGCGAGGGCGGCGGCGCCGCCCTGCGAGTGCCCGAGGGTCGCCCAGCGTCTCGCCAACGGGAGACCGCCGGCCCGCGCGGCGACCACCGAGTCCACCACGGAATGCGCGGCCGTGGTGCTGTCGAGATAGTAGAGCGGGCCCGGGGTGCCCTGTCCCACATAGTCGGTCGCGACGATCGCGTATCCGCGCCGCAGCCAGTGGCCGAGGTAGCCGATGTCGTCGGCGGAGGGCCTCTGCGCCGAGGGGGCGCAGTCGTCCCCCATCCCGACGGTGCCGTGCGCCCACGCCAGCATCGGCCACCCGCCCGCGGGCGGGGTGCCGCGCGGCACCGTGATCGACCCGGTGCTGACGGCCCGCCGCCCGAGACCGTCGGTGGTCGAGTACAGGATCCGGGTTGCACTGCCGGCGTCCGGCAGCCAGAGGCGCCGATCGAGCGGACGCTGCTCGATGAGTGTGCCCGCCCGCTGGGGGATCGGCCCTGTGTGGTCGCGGGCATCGAGACCCGACCAGATCGGTGGCGGTGTCGGGAGGACGTCGGGCTCGGCCGCGGCCGGCGAGACCACCGCGAACGTCGCGGCGACGGCGAGGGCAGCCGTGACCCAGCGGTGGGGCGAGATCACCGGGGCGCCATGATCCGCGCGAGGAACGGCGTCGAGTCACGCTGCGACGCGTACACGGTGCCCGAGTGGTCGGTGGGATACACGTGCAGCTCGAACGATTGGCGGGCCGCGGACAGCTGTGCGGCCAACGACAGCGCGAACGGTGCCGGGACGTCGATATCCCGCAGGCCCTGGCCCAGGAAGATCGGTCGGTCGTAGCCGGACGCCGGGATGCCCAGGAAGCGGTTCAGCTCCCGGTAGGCGTTCGGAAGAGACGAGATCGGGTGGGAGAAGTACGACCGCACGTCGACGCCCGTCAGCCGCTGCGCGAGCTCGGGGTAGCAGACGGTCTCGGAGAGATCGGCCATGGCGCGTCCGGTCGGGGTGAGGATCCGATCGATCCCGACGTCGGGACGTGCGTCGCGGACCGCAGCGAGGATGTAGGTCAGGTACGTCGTCAGACCGACCGGGAGCCGGACCGGCGGGAACGACGGACCACCGAGCGCGATGATCGACTCGATGTTCGCGGGCGTGCCGGTGGCGACGACGCCGCGGTAGTCCAGACCACGACCGCGGCTGAACTCGGTGGCGCGTCGCGCGGCGTTCATCGCGGCCCCCGCCCCCTGCGACTGCCCGACGATGGCCCACCTCGATGCGGTCCGGAGACCGAGCTGCCGCAGCGCGACGACGGAGTCGACGACAGATCGGGCCTCGACCTCGCCGTTCAGATAACTCATGAGTCCGGGTGTGCCCAGTCCGGTGTAGTCGGTGCCGACCACGGCGTAGCCCTGGTCGAGCCAGTGCGAGATGTAGTCGTCGTCGCGGGGCGAGCGCTTCTGCGCCGACGGTGTGCACGAGTCGCCGATCCCGACCGTGCCGTGCGCCCATGCCACGACGGGCCACCCGCCGGCCGGAGGCGCGGACCGCGGGAGGAAGACGGCGGCGGTGCTGACCGCCATCCGGCCGTGCTGGTCGACCGAGGAGTAGAGGAACCGGCGGGCGTCACCGGCCGATCGCACCCACAGCGACCTGTCGAGCGGCACCGACCGGATGACCGTCCCCGGCGTCGTCGGGATCGGGCCGGCGTAGTCGCGGACGTCGAGACCGGACCACGCCGGTGCGGCGGTCGGCGGCGGCTCGTCGGCCGACGCCGCCGGGACGACGAGCGTCGTCATGGCCGCGACGGCGAGTCCGACGACGAGGACGCGGAGATGCTGACGCACGGACACGATCACCTCGTGACTCTAAGCCCGCGGTCGGCGAGTCGACCGCCTCAGCTCGTGGCCATCTCTCCGGTTTCGCCCACTGGTTGACTATGGTTTCATATAGCCAGCAAGTGCTGACCGTCCACGGTGGATGAGAATCCATCGCGATCGCCGAGGAGCGGATCGATGACCGCAGACATGACCACCCCCCGCACCGGCGACTCCGCCCTCGCGGACGACGCCCGACGTCGCACGTTCACCTGGCGGGACCCCTCGGAGACGGCGTCCGGCGCGGTGGGGCGGACGGGGATCGAGTTCATGCGAGCGTTGGCCGCGGGTGACATCCCGGCGCCGCCGATCATGGCGCTCACCGGTGCCGAGCTCACCCGGGTCGACGAGGGTGTCGCAGCGTTCACCCTCGAGCCGGCCGAGTACCACTACAACCCGATCGGCTCCGTACACGGCGGGATCATCGCCACCCTTCTGGACTCGGCGGCCGGGTGCGCCGTCCACACGACGTTGCCCGCCGGCGTCCGCTACACGACCCTGGACCTGTCGGTGAAGTACCTCCGCGCGGTCCGGGTCGAGACGGGTCCTGTGGTCTGCACCGGCACGGTCGTCCACGCGGGTCGCCGGACCGTTCTCGCGCAGGCCGAGCTCCGCGACGCCGACGGGGCACTTCTCGCGTCGGCGACGAGCAGTTGCATGATCCTGGTCTGACACCTGCCCGGAGGAGGACGCCGATGGCCCGGCCGGACACCGTCGTGATCGGGGCCGGGGTGTCGGGGCTCGCCGCCGCCCGGTTGCTGTCGCAGCACGGACGCGACGTCGTCGTGCTCGAGGCGCGGGACCGCGTCGGCGGTCGCGTCGTCACCGATCGGTCCGACGGCCGGGTCACCGACCTCGGGGCGTCGTGGATCCACGGCGTCGACGGGTGTCCGGTCGCCGCGGCGGCTGATGCGTTCGGGATGGCGACTGTCGAGTTCACCGTCGGCGCCTACCAGCCCGACAGCCGCCCCATCGCACTCCACGGCCCCGACGGCCGACGTCTGACGCAGGACGAGTCGCGAGCGCACGCCGCCGACATCCACGCCCTCGACGCGGCCCTGGTCGGTGTCATCGCCGCGTCGCCACCGGACGCCTCCTACCGCGACGTCACCGAGCAGGCTCTCGCCCAGCAGGGGTGGGACACCCACCGCGCGGCTCGCGTGCGGGAGTACCTCGAGCACCGCGCAGAGGAGCAGTACGGCGTGTGTATCGACGATCTCGCGGCGCACGGTCTCGACGACGATTCCGTCGCCGGCGACGAGGTGGTCTTCCCGGACGGATACGACGCCCTTCCGTCGCACCTCGCCGACGGTCTCGACATCCGGCTCTCCCACGTCGTGACACACATCCGGTGGGGCGCCGACGGTGTCGTCGTGACCACCGACCGCGGCCGGTTCGAGGGCCGCACCGCGATCCTCACGGTGCCCGTCGGCGTCCTGCGGTCCTCCGATCTGATGATCGACCCGCCCCTGCCGTCGACGAACGCGCGCGCACTGGATCGCCTGCGGATGAACGCCTTCGAGAAGGTCGTCCTGCGATTCCCGCACCGGTTCTGGCCGGATGACTTCTACGCGATCCGCCGGCAGGGTCCGGACGGCCGGCGATGGCACTCCTGGTACGACCTCACCCGGTTGCACGGCGAACCCACCCTGCTGACGTTCGCGGCGGGGCCGACCGCGCTGGAGACGCGATCGTGGGACGACGCGGGACTGGTCGAGTCGATCCTCGCGCAGCTGCGTCACCTGCACGGCGACGTCGTGCCCGCTCCGGTCGCGGTGCATCGGACGGACTGGCTGGGCGACCCGTATGCCCGCGGCTCCTATGCGTACATGGCGGTGGGCGCGACCACCGCCGACCACGACGACCTGGCGACTCCGATCGGCGACGTGCTGCACGTCGCCGGTGAGGCGACGTGGACCGATGATCCGGCCACCGTTCCCGCCGCGCTGCTGTCCGGGCATCGGGCGGCCTGCCGGGTCCTCGGACACCCGGTGGCGGTCGAGGCGCTCTGGGCGGGCGGCGCGTCGACGATGATGGGTCGATGAGCGCTCTCGCGATCCCGACCGCCCCGCTGACCGACGCCCCGCCGATCCCGCTGGTCGGACTGGGCACCTACAAACTCCTGGGGCGTCCTGGAGCCGACGCCGTGGCCACCGCGATCCGCTCCGGATATCGCCTCATCGACACCGCGACCCGATACAGCAACGAGAAATGCGTGGGTATCGGGATCGCCGACTCGGGCGTGGACCGCGATGACGTCACCGTGATCACCAAGCTCGGTGGCGGCGACCACGGATTCGACCCGACGATCGTCGCGGCCCGCGAGTCCGCACGTCGACTCGGCGTCGACCGCATCGACGTCTATCTCATCCACTGGCCGTGCCCGAGCCTCGGACTGACGGTGGAGACGTGGCGCGCGATGCTGTCCCTCGTCGATGACGGACTCGTCGGTGCCGCCGGTGTCTCGAACTTCACCGTCGACCAGTTGCAGATGCTGTTCGACGAGACCGGCCGGTGGCCGGTGCTCAACCAGATCCAGTGCTCGCCGGCGCTGCCCCGCCGAGAGTTGCGCGCCTTCATGACCGAGCGCGGGATCCACGCCCAGGCGTGGAGTCCGACCGGCCGGACCGAGGGTGTGCTCGACGACGAGCGTGTCGCCGGGATCGCGAAGGCCCACGGCCGCAGTCCCATCCACGTCGTGCTGCGATGGGCGGTACAGCAGGGGATCGGGGTGATCCCGAAGTCCGCGGACGCCGAGCGGCAGGTCCACAACGCGTCGCTGTTCGACTTCGTCCTCACCGACGAGGACATGACCGAGCTGGAGGGCCTCGACCTCGGCGAGGCCGCCGCGCGCGACTCCCACGTGGACGAGGAGTTCTAGACGCGGATCACACGAGGTGGTCGGGGGCGGTGGTGAGGATCATCTCGGTGAGCGCCCTGACGAGCGGTGACTCGACAGCCCAGTGCTGCCAGTACAACTCGACGTCGATGTGGCTGTCGGAGAGCAGCTGCACCGTCCCCCGGGCCAGGGCCGGCGCGATCTGCGCCTCCGGCACCGTTCCCCATCCCGCACCGAGCTCGACGGCCCGGTGGTACTCGGTCGACGCCGGGATGTAGGTCGTCGGCGGATCGACGGAGCGACGGGTGTGACGCCGGATCAGCGTGGCCATGATCGTGTCGGCGCGGTCGAACGCGACCATCGGTGCGCGCGCGAGGTCGGCACCACGGAGACCGTCGGGGAACCAGTACGACGCGAACTCCGGTGTGGCGACCGGCAGATACCGTGTCGCGCCGAGTCGATGCGCGATGCACCCACGGACGCGACCGGGTTCGGAGGTCAGCGCCCCGACCACACGACCAGACCGGAGCAGATCGGTGTTGCGGCTCTCGTCGTCCCGGAGCACCTCGATGCTCACGGGATGGCGTCGCTGCATCTCGGCGATCACCGGCAGCAGCCAGATGGCCAGCGAGTCGGCGTTGGAGGCGATCGGCAACGACACCCTCGGCTGATCCCGGGAATCGGTCGACTGCTCCTCCGGTTCGCCGGCAAGTTCGGCGAGAGCGCTGGTGCGCAACAGATCCCACTGCTCGGCGAGCCGCAGGAGCACTTCGCCGTCGGCGGTCGGGGAGCAGGGGCGAGTCCGGCGGACGAGCAGTCGACCCGTCTCGGACTCCAGCGACTTGATGCGCTGACTCACCGCCGACGGGGTGATGTGCAGCGCGCCGGCCGCGGCGTCGAAGGTCCCCTCGCGCACCACCGCGACGAGGGTGGCGAGACCGTCGCTCGAGATCGACATGAAGAAAGTCTAATGAAACGTGAAAATCATTCGCTGGTCTGTTCGTGGATCCGTCCCTAACGTCGTCGGCATGACCTGGTTCTCCACCGCACTCGCCGGCCTGCTCACAGGCGCGGGACTCATCGTCGCGATCGGTCCCCAGAACGTGATGGTGCTCCGCACCGGGGTGGCCCGCACCCACGTGCGGTCGGTGGTCGCGGTGTGCGCGACGTCGGACATCGTCCTGATCCTCGGTGGCGTCGCCGGCCTCGGGACGGTCGTCAGCGGGCACCCGTCGCTCGTCGTCGTGGCGACCGTCCTCGGCGGCGGCTACGTCATCGTCCTCGGACTGCTCGCTGCGCGACGATCGTTTCGCGCCTGGCGCGGCGGCGGGGAGGCGCTGACTGTCACCGACGAGGGGCGGCAGGTGACACGCACTGCTGTCGTCGCGACCGCGCTGCTGCTCACCTTCGGCAACCCGCACGTCTATCTCGACACGGTGCTGACGCTCGGTGCCGTCGCCAACGCCCATGGACCGTCGGGGCGGTGGGCGTTCGGCCTCGGTGCGTGCGCCGCGAGTGTCCTGTGGTTCGTTGCGCTGGGCTTCGGTGCAGGGCGTCTCGCCCCGCGGTTCGCGCGTCCGCGGGCCTGGCAGATCCTCGACGCCGTGATCGCCGTCGTCATGATCACCTTCGGTGCCGTGCTGATCGCGTCGCTGGCCGGGTGAGCCCGTCGCAGTCACCAACGTCCGCTCCAGGCGAGCAGAGGGCACTGTGCCCTCCACCCGCGCGGAGCGGACGTTCGTGACGGATGTCAGCTCGCGGCGACGCCGTCGAGCTCGGTCAGGATCTCCGGGCTCAGCTCGAGTCCTGCCCCGGCGACGTTCTCCCTCAGGTGCGCGACGGACGAGGTGCCCGGGATGAGCAGCATGTTGGGTGAGCGGTGCAGCAGCCAGGCCAGCGCCACCGACAGCGCAGTGGCGTCGAGTCGCTGCGCGATGTCCGACAGCTTGTCCGACTGCAGCGGCGAGAACCCGCCGAGCGGGAAGAACGGCACGAAGGCGATCCCCTGCTCGGCCGTGCTGTCCACGAGCGCGTCGTCGGCGCGGTGCACGAGGTTGTAGTTGTTCTGGACGCAGACGATCGACGCGATCCCCTGCGCCTCCGCCAGCTGGTCGGCGGACACGTTGCTGACGCCGATGTGCCGGATGTCGCCTGCCTTCTGCAGCTCCGCGAGGGTCTCGATCTGCTCGGCGATCGATCCCGCCTCGGGCCCGTCGACCGCACCGACGCGCATGTTCACGACGTCGAGAGCGTCGAGACCGAGATGCTGCAGGTTCTCGTGCACCTGCTGTCGCAGTTCGTCCGGTGTCCGCGCGTGCGGCCACCCGCCCTCGTCGTCGCGACGGGCACCGACCTTGGTGACGATGTGCAGGTCGTCGGGGTAGGGGTGCAGCGCCTCTTTGATGATCTCGTTGGTGACGTACGGGCCGTAGAAGTCCGAGGTGTCGATGTGGGTGATGCCGAGCTCGACGACCTCCCGCAACACGGCGATCGCCGCATCCCTGTCGGCGGGTGGGCCGAAGACGCCGGGGCCCGCGAGCTGCATCGCGCCGTAGCCGACGCGCGTGACCGTCAGGTCGCCGAGATGGAAGGTGCCGCCGGGATGTGCTGTGTCCGACATGGGTGGTTCCCTTCGTCGTGGTGTCGCGGTCGTCCGCGCTGTCATCGACGCTAATCGCGCACGCCGCGCCGGAGGAGGGACTGGGGGTCCTACCCTGATCGACGTGACCGACGCCCCACATCACTCGCACGAGGAGTTCGCCTCCCCGCATGCGCCGATGCCGATCGAACTCCCGCTCGACGACGCCGAGGCGTCGACCGACGTCGATCTGCGGACCCAGCTGATCCGTTTCGTCGTGACCGGCGCGGGCTCCGGCGTCCTCGACTTCGGTGTCACGCTGCTGCTGCAGTACGTCGTCGGTGCGCCGTACTGGCTGGCCAAGGCCGTCGGCTTCATCTGTGGCACCACGACCGCGTACTTGATCAACCGACGCTGGACTTTCCGCGCCGAACCGAGTCGAGCCCGCTTCATCGCAGTGGTGGCGCTGTACCTGGTGACGTTCGCCGTGCAGGTCGGCATCTACTCGGCGCTCTCGCATGTGTGGGACGAGACGGTCCTGTACAGCCTGTTCGCCTTCGTCATCGCGCAGGGGACGGCGACGGTCATCAACTTCGTCGTCCAGCGCGCCGTCATCTTCCGGATCCGCTGATGAACATCGATGGGACGGTCGCGATCGTCACGGGTGCCGGCGCCGGGATCGGTGCGGCCATCGCGCGGGCACTCGTGGACAACGGCGCCCGCGTCGTCGTCACCGACCTCGCCGCGGACAAGGTGTCCGACGTCGCCGCACAGATCAACGACGCGGCGGGCGGTGCGCGCGCTGTCGCGGTCGCCGGTGACGCCAGCGACCCGGAGTTGATCTCCCGCTGCATCGAGATCGCGCGCGGCGAGTTCGGTCCCGTCGACCTCTACGTCGCGAACGCGGGGACGACCGTCGGCATGGGTCTGGACTCCGACGACATCGCCTGGCACACCGCCCTCGAGGTCAACACGCTCGCGCATGTCCGGGCTGCGCGCGCACTCGTCCCGGACTGGGTGGAGCGCGGTCACGGCTACTTCCTGTCGACGGCGTCGGCAGCCGGGTTGCTCACGCAGATCGGGTCGGCGACGTACACGGTCAGCAAGCACGCCGCGGTCGGGTTCGCCGAGTGGCTGTCGGTGACCTACGGGGACGCGGGCGTCCGCGTCAGCTGCCTGTGCCCGATGGGTGTCGACACCGACCTGCTGAACGCCGGTTTCCGCAGCGATCGCGACGGGGCCGAGATCGCCGCGAACGCGGTGCGATCGGCGGGAGAGGTGCTCAGCCCGGATGCTGTCGCCGACGTGGTGATCGAGGCGATCGGTGACGAGCGGTTCCTCATCCTCCCGCACGCGCAGGTCGCGACGATGTACGCGCAGAAGGCCGCCGATCCCGACCGCTGGCTCTCCGGGATGCGGCGGTACCAGCGGTCGCTGCGGGGCGACCAGGGCTGATTCCTAGCGCCACACGACTCCGAGGCCCGCCGCCAGCACCGACAACAGCCCGACGGCGATGAACGCCGCGGTCGGGACGGTGTCGCCGGTGCGTCGCTCGCGGGCTCGCCCCATGCCGAGCAGGGCCCCGAGGACGACGAGGATCGCGAGCTTGACGCCCACCTTCACGTAGTTCACCTCGGTGCCCGCAGGCCAGGGGAACGCCAGCGCGGCGCCGCTCAGCAGCGAGACCAGCAATCCGTACTCGAGTGGACGGGTGAACACGCGGCGCCCGGAGGCGGCGAGCGTCGTCCATCCGCCGAACGTCACCGCGAACCCGACGATGTGCACCAGAACGACGACGTGTCGCAGAGTCTCCATCGGGGTCCCTCTCGCCGGAGTCAGTTTCAGCTAGACTGTAACCGATGGCCGACACATCACCCACCCCTCCTCCGGTGAGCGCATCGTTCCTGGCCATGACCCTCGGACGCTGCATACGCGAGTCGATCGAGAGCCGACTTGCCGTGCATGGCATCGCCCTGCGGCACCTGTCCGCGCTGGGGCATCTCTCCCGCGATCCCGGCGTGTCCTACAGCGAGCTCGCCCGTCGTGCGGGCGTCACCCCGCAGAGCATGCAGGCCACCCTGCGCACGCTCGAGGACAGCGGTGCGGTTCGACGGGAGACCGACGCGGGGCGTGGCCGCACGGCCCGGCTCTCGGTGACCGACGCGGGCCGGCGACTCATCGCGGAGGGTCGGTCCATCGTCGACGATCACGACGGGATCCTGCGCGAGCACCTGTCCGACAGCGCCCTCGCCGAACTGGTCGCGGTGATCCCACAGCTGACGGCCGCGGTGCGGTCCTCGGGGGAGGACGTCTGACGGCGGGACCTCAGGCGCCGCGCAGGAGGCGCGTACGGTCGCGAGATGCCAGGTTCGGGGGCGGGAGTCGTGTCGCGGACACGCGCCCTGATGCGAGCGGGTCACCCCGAACCCGGTCTGGCGGTCACCGGACTGACCGTCGCTCTCGCGGCGTTCGCGGGACTGCCGGCCCACCGCATCGCGGTTCTCGCAGTCGCCGTGTTGAGCGGCCAACTCCTCGTCGGCTGGACCAACGACCTGATCGACGTCGCGACCGACCGTGAGGCGGGTCGCGACGAGAAGCCCTTGGTGGGCGGCACGCTGCGCGTCCGGGCGGTGGGTTCGGCCGTGGCCGTCGGCGGCGTCGTCTGCGCCGTGTTCTCGCTGCTGTGCGGACCCGCAGCCGCCGCGGTCCATCTCCTCGGCGTCGTCGCGGCGTTGCTCTACAACGTCGGGCTGAAGGCGACCGTCGTGTCCTGGGTGCCGTACCTGGTGGCGTTCGGGTCACTGCCGGTGGCCGTCGGGCTCACCGACCGCCCGACGGAACTCCCGCCGGTCTGGGTGGTCGTGGTCGCCGGTCTGCTCGGCGTGGGTGCCCATCTGCTCAACGTGTATCCCGACCTCGAGGCCGACGCCGTCACCGACGTGCGGGGGCTACCCCAGCGTCTGGGCCGCCGGGGGATCCCTGTCGCCACGACGGTGGTGATGACGGCCGCGACGGCGGTGGCCGTCGTCGGGGCGGGGATGCATCTGTGGCACTGGATCGCGTTGGCCGTGGTGGTTGCGGTGTCCACCCTGTGTCGTCGTGCGCCACTCGCGGTGACCGTCGCGATCGCCGCGGTCGACCTCGCGATCGTCGTCACGGCCTGACGCGCCGTCAGAGACCGGCGCGCTCCGGGGTGGTCGACTCCATGAATTCCGTCATGATCGCGACCACCCTCTCGGGCGCCTCCGCATGTGGATAGTGGCCGACGCCGTCGAGGACCTCGAGTCGGCTGTGCGGCATGGCCTCGTGCGCGGCGTGGCCGTGGGCGACCGGGATGATCTTGTCCGCCGCGCCCCAGATGAGTTGGGTGGGCAGGTCGGCGTTCAGGTGCAGACGGCTCATCGCGCTCACGGCCTGTCCCCGATGGTCGACGACGGATCGCAGGGTCCGCAGGAACGCGTCGCGCGTCGCCCGATCGGACAACGACGCGTACGCCTGCCAGGACTGGTCCGCGCGCGGCGATCGCACGCCCGCGGCGGCCATCCACCCCCGGACCCGGCCGCCCGCCGCCACAGCCCAGTGCGGGGCGATGATCGGCAGCACCATCTCGGCACCCGGGGCGGCGAGCAGCCGCAGCGTCCAGTTGACCTCCGGCCCGAGACCGCCGGAGCCGATCAGCGCCAGTCGCTCGCACCGGTCGGGGTGTTGGTAGGTGAACTGCATGGCGATGCCGCCACCCAGCGACTGGCCGACGACCGTCACCCGGGCGACCTCGAGGTGGTCGAGCAGGTCGCGCAGGAACGCCGCGAACGCGCCGAGGGAGTAGTCGCCGCGCGGCTTCGCCGACAGGCCGTGCCCGGGCAGGTCCGGGGCGATCACCCGGTACCGCTCCGACAGGGGCCCGATCACCGCGTCCCAGGTCGCCGAACTACCGGCCATCCCGTGGATGAGCAGCAGGGTGTCGCCGGTCCCGACGTCGCGGTAGGCGATGCGCTCGCCGTGCAGATCGGTGTACTGCCTGTCCTGCGTCGTCATCGTTCTCCTTCCCGGTCGGTGGTGATTCTCCCGCTCAGCCGTTGACCTTGCTGATGACGCCGTCGGCGAACCCGCGGAGGTTGTCGATCTTGGTCTGCAGGGGCTCGGTGTCGTCACCCATGATGTACGGGATGCGGAACCCGACGATGACGTCGGTGACGCCCTTGTCCTCGAGGCGCTTGCAGCCGTCGGGGGTGTAGGCGTCGAACGAGATGACATGGACCTCGAACGGCTTGTCCTGCAGGCCCTCCGCCTTCTTGATGTCGTCGATCTTCGCGAGCAGTGCGTCGAGCTCCTCCGGCTGACCGCCGCCGTGCATCCACCCGTCACCGCGGATGACCGCGCGCTTCAGCGCCGCATCGGCGTGACCGCCGACGAGCAGCGGGATGGGTTGCGTCGGCGCAGGGGTCATCTTGATCTTCTGGATGTCGTAGAACTCGCCGTGGAACTCGAAGTACTCGCCGGTGGTGAGGCCGCGGATGATGTCCATGCACTCGTTCATGCGCCGACCTCGGCGGGCGAAGTCGACACCCATGATGTCGTAGTCCTCCGGCCACGGGCTGCTGCCGACACCGAGCGCGAGACGGTTGTCGGTGAGGTAGGCGACCGAGCCGGCCTGCTTGGCGACGAGCACCGGCGGTCGGATCGGCAGCTTGAGCACGAACGGCGTGAACCGGATGCGGCTCGTGACCGCGCCCATCGCCATCGCCTGGATGAACGTCTCGATGAACGGCTTGCCGTCGAGGAACTCGCGGTTGCCGTCCTCGGTGTACGGATAGGTCGCGTCCGACTCCTCCGGGTAGGCGATCGAGTCGGGGATGGTGAACCCGTCGTACCCGGCGTCCTCGGCGGCGACCGCGAGATCGGTGTAGTACCGCGGATCGGTCATCGCCTCCGCATAGGTGAAACGCATCGATGCTCCTCGGTCCGATTGTCCCCAAAGTAGAACATGTTTCAGTTTGCCGGACGGTCCGAATACCGTCGCCGACCACCGGACCGGCGTACAGCGATCCTTCACGCTGGTGCGTTATCGTCAGTCCCCGGTGCCGATGCCCTCGAGTAGATGCGGAGAACGAGTGGCCACCGTTTCGTCGACGGACGCGCGGCAGGTGAGCGATCAGCGGGATGACGTCGACCGCCTGCTGGCCCAGCGGACCGTGTTCTGTGGTCCCCATCGACGTGTGGATCTCGGCATGTACGTCGATGCCGAGTCCGGCACCTTCCGTGCCACCCGGGACACGCTTCGACTGCACGACGGCGCGTCCGCCAGCACCAACACCTACTTCGGTCGCTTCGCCGCCAGCTTCTGGCAGCGGTACACCGCCGTCGACACGGTCCGGCTCGAGTTCGACCACCACTGCGACGACGCGACGGGCCTCGGCGTCGCACTGCGCGCCTCGGACCAGAGTGGGCGCGAACGGCCGATCGAGAACCACCAGCTCTCCGGCCGGGGGCACGCATCGTTCGACATCCGCCTCGACCGCTTCGTCGACGGCGGCGCGATCTGGTTCGACGTCGACGCGTTCGACGGTGAGGCGACCATCTCCGACGTCCGGTGGACGGTCCCGGCGCCCGCGTCGTTCCGGCCGTCGTCGGTGGTGGTGTGCACCCACAACCGCGCCGAGGACTGCGTCACCACCGTCCTCACCCTCGCCGGCGACCCGGTCGCGATGGGTCACGTCGACCAGGTCTACGTGGTCGATCAGGGCAGCGATCGTGTCGCCGACCGCGAACGGTTCTCCGAGGTGCGCGATCTGCTCGGCGACAAGCTGCACTACCTGACCCAACCGAACCTCGGCGGCGCCGGCGGGTTCAACCGTGGGATCTACGAACTCACCGAGGGCGGCTCGACCGACACCAACATCGTCGTCATGGACGACGACATCCTGTGCGAGCCGGAGAGCGTCCTGCGGATGTCGTCGTTCGCGAACTCGACGGTGCAGCCGCTCATCGTCGGCGCGCAGATGCTGTTGCTGTCGGAGACCTCCCGCATCCACGTCACCGCCGAGTGGGAAGCGCTCGACGAGCTCAAGGCCGGCCGCCTCACCGCGAAGGCCAAGCGCGGCAAGAACCTGCTGAAGTTCAAGCAGGACGCCCGCACCGATGCGGGCTGGAACGGGTGGTGGACCTGCCTGTTGCCGGCCGAGGCGGTCACCGCCGAGAGCCTGTCGTTGCCGTTGTTCTTCCAGTGGGATGACATCGAATTCGGCATCCGGGCGCGCATGCACGGTTTCCCGACGGTCACGCTGCCGAACGCCGGTGTGTGGCACGCCGATTTCCACCTCAAGGACTACGACGACTGGTCGCGGTACTTCAGCTGGCGCAACGCGCTCATCGTCGCCGCCATCCACACCCCGTTCGACGGCAAGCACTACTCGCGGGTGGTCGCCGAGGAGATCGGTCAGCACATCGTGTCGATGCAGTACGGGCTCGCGGCGACCTTCCTGCTCGCGGTGCGCGACTTCATGGCGGGCCCGTCGATCCTCGACGACGGTGGGCAGTCGAAACTGGCCGAGCTACAGGCGCTGCGGAGTCGATTCCCCGACACCGTCCGCCGACCTGCCCACGAGGTCGGTGCCGCGTCCGATCCGAACACGCGGATCTCGGCGAAGGGCCATGAGCCCAAGGAGCACCGTCTGACCGAGGTGCTGCTCAAGCGCGTCGCGAAGCAGTACCTCGGCCGGGTGTCGTCGGCGCCGGTGTCCATCTCCGCCGACGACGCGCGGTGGTGGCACGTCTCGCTCTTCGACAACGCCGTCGTCACGGATTCCTCACAGGGCGCGGTCCGTGTCCGCAAGCGTGACAAGGAGATCGCTGCCGCTCAGCTGAAGGAGCTGTTCGAGGTGTGCCGCGACCTGCGGCGTGACGCCGACCGACTCCAGGCCGAGTGGACCCGTGCCCTCCCGGATCTCACCAGCCGCGAGAACTGGAAGCGGTTGTTCGACGGCGAGTGACGCCGGAATCGAACCTCGGTGGCTGAACAGATCGTCGTCTTCCACACCCGGCATCGCGACGCGGTGCTCGACGGCGTGAAGACGACGACGGTCCGCTGGAACGAGCACATCGTCGTGGGTCCGGCGCTGTTCGTCGTCGACGGGTCCCACCCCTTGAGCGCGGTGCGCGGCGAGGTGCTGAGCGTGACCCGCCGACGGTCGGACACCATCACCGCCGCCGACGTCGGTGCTCCGCAGGGGACCGACACGCGCGCATTCGTCTCCCAACTCCGCGAGAATCACTATCCGGACATGCCCGACGTCGCAGATCTGGACGTGGTCGAGTTCCGCCTCGAATTCGGCGGTTCAGTCGGACGGCCAGGTCACCGGACCGGAGAGGCGGACTGACGCGTCCTCGACTCCGGTCCCGGTGTTCTGCAGCGATGGGTCCGGCGCGGTGAGGGTCCGTGTGTGGTCGTGCTGATACCGCGCTGCGTCTGAGGTCTGTTTGACGACCTCGTCCGCCGACGCCGGAGCCGGCCAGATGGTGATCAGATACCTGTCGATACCGGAACCGGTGTCGGCCTCGGCCGCGGCGTCCATGCCGTTCGCGCTGTAGCGGAGGCGGTAGGTACCGCGCGCCAAGGGCAGTTCGACGCCGGGTTCCCCGGTGCCCCAACCGTTCAGGAACAGTGGCGAATCGACCGTCAGCGGGGCTTCGACGATGTCCTCCCACCCGTCGGTGTCGAGCGGGGGCTGTTCCTGGCTGACCTCGAGAGTGACGTCGATGTCCCCGGTGTGCAGACCGCTGTTCAGCGGGATGCATGCTGGGTCGGCGGTGCCGACGAGCCCGTTGCGCTGCCCGACGAACGACGCCCAGTAATCACCGCTCCAGTCGTCCTGGGTAGCCAGGTAGTACTGGTGGTAGGCGACGTCCACGGGGCCGGAGTAGACGATGCCGGTGGTGAGCGCCGAACCCGGTGACTCGAGCTCCCGCCGTGAGTTCTCCGCCTCCTCCTGGACTCGCGCGACGACGTCCGCGGCGTCGTCCTCGCTGCCGACGGGGGGTATCGATCGCAGGATGCGCTCAGCGTCGGCGACGGTGAGCGCATCAGTCTGCCAGCGCAGCTCGTGCGTCCAGGTCCCGTCGGAGATCGAGTGACTCTCCGGCGCCCGGAACCCGAACGACGGCTCGGGTTGTGGGAGCCGCGTGAGCCACCGTCGCACCGTGACGTAGGGGGCAGTCACCGAGACCGACATGGTCAGGGAGCCCGTCTCGGGGTCGCCGTCGGTGCGGGACACGGTGATCTCCGACGGCATCCAGGCCGGCCGCGAGAGGGGGATGTCGGCGATCCTCGCCTGCAGTTCCTCGTTGCGCTGCATCATCTGCGCCGTCTCGTCCTCGTGCGTGATGAAGGGTCCACTCCAGGTGAAGAGCGAGTCGTCGAGCTCCTCGTCGAGGACGAATGACATCACCTCGAGGTGGTCGGTCCCGTCGGTCCACCTCAGGACGAGGCCCGATGCGTCGTCGATGATGAAGGTCTCCTGGGGACCGGACCGATGTGGACCGTGGGGGAAGGTGACCTCCCATGCAGGTCGGCCCTGGTGGGTCGCTTCAGTGATCGACGTCGGCTGACCGATGTCGAAGCCGCCCCGGTCCTCGAAAGGCCATCGGCGATGGGCACCGAACAGGCGACTGTGGTGCGCCCCGGCCCACATCATGGCGAACTGACCCTGGGTGAGATCGGTACGCACGACGTCGGCATCAGCGGGGAAACGGAATGTCTCCGTCTCCGATGCGATGTAGATCGGGGCGCCGTTGCGCTCCTCGCGTTCCCGCTTCGGCGGGTCCAGCCACAGCTCACTGGTCTGGCCGTTCGCGTACCGCAGATGGGCGTGCAGCGTTCGCCCCACGGTGCCGTAGTTCTTGGCACGAAGCACGCGCCACGAGGGAGTACTCATGACGCGAACCTTAGCCAGGCGAATCGGTCGAACGTGCGAAAACGGTCCACCCCGCGAGACCCGGCGGGGAATCGGTCGCGGTGGTGTCGGTCTCCCGCCGTCGCCGCGACGTACCGTCAGCCCGTGACGGTCCACGACTCAGCGCCGGCAGGCCCGACTGCGGAGCGTCGGGCCGACGTCGACGAGGCGTCGGATGACCGGCGGGGCCTTCTGACGATCGCGATCGTCGGGGTGGTCGCGACGCTGGTCACCGCGATCGGGACGTGGCGGCCGTCGCTCTGGTACGACGAGGCCGCCACCGTCTCGGCCACCGACCGGCCCCTGCCGGACATGATGGGCCTGCTCGGACACGTCGACGCCGTGCACACCGGCTACTACCTGCTGATGCACCTGTGGCTCGACGCCACCGGCTCCTTCGGGCTCACCCAGTTCGGCCTACGCCTCCCTTCGGCGGTGGGTGTGGGCGTCGCCGCGGCGGGCCTGACCGCGCTCGGTACGCGCGTCGGCGGCCGGCGGTTCGGGATCACCGCCGCCGTCGTGTTCGTGGCGCTGCCGCGGATCCAGTGGGCCGGCTCCGAGGCGCGCCCCTACGCCCTCGCTGTCGCCCTGACCGTCCTGGCCGCTCTCGCCGCGGTGATCGCCGGTGAACGCGGCGGCGCCGGACGGTGGATTCTCCAGTGGTTCCTCGCGACCCTGGCGTCGTCGTGGTTCGCCATCGCGATCCTGCTCCTCCCCGTCCACGTCGCATGGGCATGGCATGCCGGTGGGCGACGATCTGTGCGACCGGCGATCGTCTCGGCGGTGGCGTCGGCGTGCTTGTCCCTGCCGTTCCTCGTCCTCGCCCACGGCCAGTCGGGTCAGATCTCGTGGATCCCGCCGTTCGGGTGGCGGACCCTTGGTGACTACGTGCGCGACGAGTTCCTCATGGTCGACGACACGCGTCTGTGGTCGGTGATGCTCGGAGGCGTCATCGCGGTGCTGACCGTGGCCGCGATCGTGTCCGCCGTGGCGTCGATGCGCGGCGGCGGCGAACGAGCGCGGTCCCTCGCAGGTGTCACCGCGATCGGCGTGTTCTGGGTCGTGGGGCCGGCGGTGGTGCTGCTCGTGTACTCCGCGCTGGCCACGCCCACGTACACGCCGCGGTACCTGGCCGTCACCGCGCCGGGCCTCGCGCTGGTCGTCGCGCAGGGGATCCGCGTGCTGAGTCAGCGGTGGGTGCTGCGCGCGATCGTGGTGCTGGTCCTCGTCGGGCTGTCGGTTCCCGCGTACCTGCATCAGCGGGAGCCGTACGGCCGCACCGGGGGCACCGACTTCTCGCAGGTCGCCCAGCACGTCCGCGACAACGCCCACCCCGGTGACTGCGTCGCGTTCCAGCAGACGTTCAGTTGGAGCCCCCAGTCCCAGCGCATCATCGCCACCGCGGAACCGGATGACTTCCGCGGGTTGCGAATCCTGGCCGGCAGCAGCCGGATCCGCGAGAACGCGCTGTGGGACGGCGAGCCCGACCCGACGACGTACCGAGCGTGGATGCAGACCTGCCGTGTGGTGTGGGTGCTCGCCGACCGCGACCGCACGACGTCGTCGCGCATCCGACCCGACGGCGGGACCTACTGGTACTTCGAGCCGAACCGTTTCGTCGACACCCCGATCCACGCACTGGCGGTGTCAGCGGGACTCCACGAGACGAGCCGCACGAGCTTCCACAACTCGCAGGTCGTGCGGATGGACCGGTGACGGTCAGCGTCGACCGAACATCTCCCGACGGCCCTTCTGCCGCAACGACACCCACTCTCGGAAACCGGTGACATCCCGTCGCTGGACGAGGAAGTACCAGCCGAAGCGTGCGTACTCCTGAGGGATCAGTCGTCGCAGGCCGGGCTGATGCAGCAGCCATCCCCGGTTGCGGTAGGTGTAGAACCGCTTGGTCGCATCATCCGGGTACTGGGTGTGCATCCGCCCGCCGAGGATCGGGCGGAACTCCGCCGTGCCGTCCGGGTGCAGATACGCGGTGACGAGGCAGGTGCCGAACCGCAGCCCGGAGCGGGCGAGCCGCCGGTGCATCTCGACCTCGTCGCCGCGGACGAACAGTCGGAGGTCGGGGACGCCGACGGCCTCGATGGCCCGGGCCGAGAACAGCGCCCCGTTCATCAGCGACGCGATCCCGTCAAGCACCTCCTGGGACGAGGTGTCCTCGCCGGGTGCGAACAGCTCGGATCGCCTACGGCGCCACACGAGTCCGCGGCGCAGGGGGAAGGCGAGGGTGTCGGAGTCGTCGATGTTCACCACGACGGGCGACAGCTCGTCGTAGCCACCGGCGACGGCACACCGCAGCAACGTGGCCAGGACGTCAGGTCCCTCGGGTCGACCGTCGTCGTCGGCGCACCACACCCAGTCCGCGCCGAGGGCCAACGCGTGGAGCATGCCGAGCGCGAAACCGCCGGCACCGCCGAGGTTGTGCTTGGAGCCCAGGTAGGTGGTCGGGATCGACTGCGCCGCAACCAGGTCGGCGACATCCTGCTCGTCGCCGTTGTCGACGACGACCAGGTGGTCGACGGGACGGGTCTGCGCGCCGAGGACGGTCAGGGACTTCTCCAGCAGCGCACGGCGACGATGCGTGACGACGACCGCGACGACGGTGCCGGACGACTGCGGTTCGGGCACCCTCAGGCCCCAGGAGTGGGGTCGCCGGCGACCTCGGCGAGCACCTCGCGCACGTGCTTCGCGGCCTCCGGGCCCTCGTAGGCGCCGACGACCGACTCGATGTCGCTGTCCATCCGGACCTCGCCACGATCGATCCACAGCGCGCGGTCGCAGAGCTGCGCCAGGAACTCGTTGGAGTGGCTGGCGAACACCAGGATCCCCGACCGCTTCACCAGTTCCTGCAATCGCACACGGGCTTTGCGCATGAAGTCGGCGTCGACGGCTCCGATGCCCTCGTCGAGGATGAGGATCTCCGGGTCGATGCTGGTCACCACGCCGAGCGAGACGCGCACCCGCATACCGGTCGAGTACGTGCGCAGCGGCATGCCCAGGTAGTCACCGAGCTCGGTGAACTCGGCGATCTCGTCGACCCGCTTGAGCATCTCGCGACGGCTCATCCCCAGGAACATGCCGCGGATGATGATGTTCTCGTACCCGGAGATCTCCGGGTCCATGCCGACACCGAGATCGAAGACGGGCGCGACGCGACCCTGGATGCGGCAGGCGCCCCGGGTCGGTTCGTAGATGCCGGACAGCAGCCGCAGCAGCGTCGACTTGCCGGCACCGTTGTGGCCGACGAGACCGACGCGGTCGCCGTGCTGCAGGTGCAGGTCGATGTTCTTCAGCGCCTCGACGACCACCACATCGGAGTCGTTGGCGCCGATCACACCGCCGGCCTTGCCGAGTACCGACTTCTTCAGCGACCGCGTCTTCGCGTCGAAGATGGGGAAGTCGACGCAGGCACCCCACGTGTCGACCCGGACGTCACTCATCTGTTCCTCACACCCAGTAGGTCACTCGAGCACGGTAGTTGCGCAGCACCACCATCGCCGCGAGCCATCCGATCGCCGTGCAGCCGATCACGATGGCCCAGTGATAGAAGGGGACCGGCTCCCCGAGGAGCGGTCCGCGCGCGATCTGCAGGTAGTGGAACATCGGGTTGATCTCGACGACCTTCGCCTTCGTCGACTCCGCGCCCGTGACCTTCTTCAGGCTCGTCGCGCTCCAGATGATCGGGGTCATGAAGAAGACCAGTCGCACCGACGTCGTCAGCAGCTGACCGATGTCGCGGAAGCGGGTGGTGAGGATGCCGAAGACGATCGCCACCCACACGCTGTTCAGCACGAACAGCACGATCGCCGGGATCACGAGGACGACGGTCCAGGTGATCGGCTGCGGGAAGATCGCCAGGATCACGAGGTAGATCACGATGTTGTGCGCGAAGATGATCAGCTGCCGCCAGGCCAGTCGGTAGACGTGCACGCTCAGCGGGGTGGGGATCTGTTTGAGCAGGCCCTCGTTGCTGGAGAACACCTCCGCGCCGTCGAGGATGGATCCCTCGATGAAGCCCCAGAAGATGAAGCCCAGGGTGACGTAGGGCAGGAACGTCGCGATGTCCTCGTCGAACAGCTGGGAGTAGAGCAGCCCCATGGCCACGGCGGTGACGCCGGTGGCGATGGTGATCCACAGCGGACCCAGCAGCGAACGTCGGTACCGCTGCTTGATGTCCTGCCAACCGAGGTGCAGCCAGATCTCCCGCTGACCGAAGCCGGTACGCAGGTCGGTCACCGCACGGCGCAGAGTCCTCGAGTCGGACGGCGGCGGCGGACCGGGGTGCACCGCGTCGTCGGCGAGTGTGGACATGAGGCCCGAGCCTACCGGCCCGAGGTCGGTCGACCTGCGGCCAGTGACCGACCGCGCATCCGCACGGTCTCCGCCGTCAGAGGTACTGACCCGTCCCGGTGACCCCGTGCCCACCGCCCGGTCCCATCGCGGGACCGCCCGGACCGGGCAGAGCGCCCTGACGCATCTGCTCGAGTTGGGCCCGTGCGGCCATCTGCTGCGCGAAGAGAGCTGTCTGGATGCCGTGGAACAGCCCCTCGAGCCAACCGACGAGCTGTGCCTGGGCGATGCGCAGCTCCGCGTCCGACGGAGTCGCCTCGTCGGAGAAGGGCAGCGCGAGGCGCTGCAGCTCCTCGCGGAGTTCGGGCGCGAGCCCACCCTCCAACTCGCGGATCGACGAGGCGTGGATCTCCTTGAGCCTCGTCCGACTGGCGTCGTCGAGAGGGGCGGCCCGCACCTCCTCCAACAGCTGCTTGATCATCGTGCCGATCCGCATGACCTTGGCCGGCTGCTCCACCATGTCGGCGATGCCGCCGGGCTGGTCGTCGGACTCGCCGTCCACGCCCTCCCCACGGGAGGAACCCGGACCGACGACGACGATGTCGTCGCGATCAGGATGATCGTCGCGGCCCGAACCGAACAGTGGTGACGTCATGGCGACCATTGTGCGACAGGGGTCGGACGGCCCGCGAACGCCCACCGTGATCCCTCCTGGTGAATACCGGTCCCCACCTGCGACGACAACGCACGCGTGCACTCTGGTGAACTCCGTTCCGGCCGTCCGTCGGCCCTCAGGGCGTGACGGGCCGGAGGTCTATGGTGTTCGCCATGGCCTACGACGTCGCTCGGGTGCGGGGACTCTTCCCGTCACTCGGCGACGGGTGGATCCACCTCGATCCACAGGCCGGGATGCAGATCCCGGATTCGGTCGCGTCGACCGTGTCCAAGGGGTTCCGCGCGCTGGTGTCCCAGCCCGGCGGCGTGTACCCGGCGGCACGGCAGTCGCAGACCGTGATCGACGCGGCGCGGGTCGCCGTCGCCGATCTGGTCGGTGGGGATCCGCACGGCGTCGTCCTCGGCCCCACGCGCGGCATCCTGCTCTCCACTCTCGCCGAGGTCCTGCCGCCACGGGTGTGGCTCGGGTCCACGGCTGTCGTCAGTCGTCTCGACGACGAACCGAACGTGACGGTCTGGGAGCGCGCGGCCGACCGGTACGGCGCCCGGGTGCGATGGGCCGAGGTGGACATCGAGACCGGTGAGCTGCCGGCGTGGCAGTTCGCCGAGATCCTCGACGACTCGACAGCCGTCGTCGCCGTCACCGCAGCGTCGTCGACCATCGGCACCGTCACCGACGTCGCCGCGATCGGTGCCGCCGCACACGAGGTCGGCGCGCTGTTCGTCGTCGACGCGACGTCGGCCGCGCCCTACTCGGTGCTCGACATCGAGGCCATGGGTGCCGACGTGCTCGTCGTCTCGGCCGAACGATGGGGCGGCCCGCAGGTCGCGGCTCTGGTCTTCCGCGATCCGGCGCGGATCGCCGGGCTGCGCTCACCGGGCCTGTCGGGCACGACCACGGGACCCGGCCGCCTCGAGGTCGACGGACTGCAGCACGCGATGTTGGCCGGGTTGGCGTCGTCGGTCGAGCATCTCGCCTCCCTCGACGACGCGGCGACGGGCACCCGGCGAGAGCGGCTCGTCACGTCCATGACCAGCCTCAACACGTACCTGCGGCGGCTGACCGCCTACCTGGTCGAGTCGGTGTCGCACCTGAGTTCGGTGCACCTCGTGGGTTCTCCTCAGCACCGGGTGCCGACGGTGAGCTTCACCGTCGACGGTGTCGTCGCGGACAAGGTGGCGCGCCGTCTCGCCGACAACGGCATCTGCGCTCTCGTCGACGTGCCGAATCGAGCGCTCGACGTCATCGGTGTGCGCGACGTCGGTGGCGCGGTCACCATCGGGCTCGGGCAGTACTCGACGCCCTACGAGGTCGACCAGCTCGTGCGCTGCCTCGGCTCGCTGGGCTGACCCCCTACAGCGTCAGCAGCACTTTGCCGACCGCGTCGCCGCCGTCGAGGTGGCGGTGCGCAGCGTCCGCCTCCTCCAGGGGGAACGTGCGATCGACGACGGGACGGATGTCGCCGGACGCGATCAGCGGCCAGGTGGTCTCGTGGACGCCGGCCATGAGCGCGCCCTTGCCGTTCGGTCCGTCGACCGGGCGGCCGCGCAGATTGGTCGCGATGACGCTGCCGCGTTTGCGCAGCAGCGTCGACAGGTCGAGCTCGGCGGTGGTGCCGCCCTGCATCCCGATGACGACCAGGCGCCCGCCGGGTGCGAGCGCGGTGACATTCCGCGCGAGATATTTCGCGCCGATGATGTCGAGGATGACGTCGGCGCCACCCGCGTCGTCGATGACGTCGACGAAATCGTCCTGGTGGTAATCGATGAGGGTCGTCGCGCCGAATTCGGCGCATATGTCGAGTTTGCGTTGTGAGCCGGCGGTGACCGCGATGTGGGCGCCGAGTGCGCGGGCCAATTGGATCGCGTGTGTGCCGATGCCGCTCGCGCCGCCGTGGACGAGCAACTGTTCGCCGGACTGCAGCCGAGCCGCGAGGACGAGGTTCGACCAGACGGTGGCGGACACCTCGGGCAGTGCCGCGGCCTCGATCAGGTCGACGCCGTCGGGGACGGGGAGGACCTGCACGGCGGGCACCGCGACGTACTCGGCGTATCCGCCGCCGGCGAGGAGCGCGCAGACCTCGTCGCCGACCGTGAACGACTCGACACCGTCGCCGACCTGCTCGACGGTGCCTGACACCTCGAGGCCGAGGATCTCGCTCGCCCCGGGCGGCGGCGGGTAGAGGCCCTGTCGCTGCATGAGGTCGGCACGGTTGATGCCTGCCGCGGCGACCGCGATGAGGACCTCACCCGGACCCGGCGTGGGCTTGTCCGCGGTCGCCGGGACGAGGACGGATTCCGGACCTTCGTCCTGAACGGAGATGACACGCATTCCCAGTGCAACCGGCCGGCGGCGAACCCATTCCCTCCCCACAACACAAAGCACGCGTGCGATGGATCTGGTGATTTCCGTCGACAAGTCGCGCGATCGACCGACTGCCTTTTCTCGGTACCGCGAATTAGTGTCGGGACCAGCCGAGAAAAGGCGCCTTCCGTTCCTTCGTGCCCGGAATTCGCCGCGACACGAATCCGGGGGGCGATGTTCAGCACTGGCGAGGACATGCAGCCGGAACCGGACGACTACCCGGACAGTCCGGCCCACCCGGGTTCGCCGCTGAGGTCGGTCGGTGATCGGCATGACGACGCGGAACTCGGTCCGGACGAGCAGCGGGCGTGGCGCAGCTTCGTCGAGGGGACGCAGGCACTGCTCACCCACCTCGACCGGGAACTCGTCCGCGACAGCGATCTCGGACTGGGTGAGTACATGGTGCTCGAGGTCCTCGCCGACCACCCGATGCTGCGGATGACCGATCTCGCCGGCGGGGCGCTCGCGTCGCGCAGCACCATCTCGCGGCAGGTGTCGCGCCTCGTCGAACTCGGCGACGTGGAGCGTGTCCCCGACACGAATGACGCCCGCAACCGATTGGTGCGCATCACCCCGGCCGGACGGGAGCACCTCCGACGGGCCGCGGCGGGTCACGCGGCGCGGGTCCGCCGGCATCTCCTCGGTCCACTCGAGCGCAGCCCGGGCAACCTGGGCGACATCGAGACGTTCTTCGAGGACGTTCGGGACGGGCTGTAGGCACCACGTCCGCGTCGGATCTGCTGCGTTACCCTGACCGGCGAGGGAAGTGTGGCAGAGCGGCCGAATGCACTCGCCTTGAAAGCGAGCGTGGGTGAAACCACCGGGGGTTCAAATCCCTCCACTTCCGCCAGGATTCGCGCGAACCGTCCGACATCCGCACCCACAGCGGTCGCCGCGGTCACATCGCCCGCGAGTGCATCTCAGGATGCGGTTCCCGGACAGTCGACGGTACGGTCGGCGCGATGAGCGGCCGGGGGCCCATCGACGGCCGGTGGAACCACAACATTCACTACCACCGTGTCGTTCTCGACGCGGTTCCCGACGGCGCCCGGACCGCGCTGGACGTCGGCACCGGAGACGGTTTGCTCGCCGCGGATCTCGCGACGGTCGTCGGGTCGGTGACGGGGATCGACGCCGACGCGGAGGTCCTCACCTCGGCCCGTCGCGAATCGTCGTCGGTCACATGGGTCCACGGCGACGTGATGACGCACCCTTTCGCGCCGGAGTCCTTCGACGTCGTCGCTTCGGTGGCGACACTGCACCATCTCGGCGATCCGGCGACCGCCCTGCGACGACTCGCCGGTCTCACCGCGCCTGGGGGCGTGATGGTGGTCGTGGGGCTCGCGAGGACGTCGACGCTCGGCGACGTGGCAATCCATCTCGTCGGCCAACTGCAGCACCGCATCCTGTCCGCGCGCCACGGCTTCTGGGAGCACACGGCACCGAAGATCTGGCGGCAGTCGCACACCTACCGCGAGATGCGCACGGCCGCGGAGGAAATGCTGCCCGGCAGCCGGTGGCGTCGACTCCCCATGTGGCGCTACGCCATCGTGTGGCGCAAGCCCTGAACTCAGACGCCGAAGAGCGGCGGCAGCGCCAGGAAGATCACCGAGGTCCACGCGACGTGGGTGAGGATCGGGGCGAGCACGCCTTCGGTCGCTCGACGTTCCACCGCGGCGACGAAGCCCAGGAAGATCGCGGCGAAGCCGAGCATCGGGTTCCCGCTGGCCATCGTCACGACGATGTAGATGAGTGTCGAGAAGACCACCGGGTAGTGCCGACCGAGCGCCGAGTACAGCGCGCCGCGGAAGAAGAGCTCCTCGGCGATGCCGTTGACGAGGGCGATCACCAGGACGAGCGCCAGGTTGCCTGCGGTGGCGTGCTCGAACACCGAGGTGACGAGGTCCTTCAGCGGGGGGATCGTGCGCACGACGAGACCGCCGACGACGAACACCGCACCCAGTCCGAGCCCCACACCGATGCCGGTGAGGATCGGGCGGCGCCTGTGCCCGCGCCACGTCACCCGGCCCAGGTGCAGCGGACGGGACAGCGCGGCCCCGACGCACCACACCCCGGCCAGGGCGAGTGTGTAGACGTAGAAGATCGCGTCGCCCGGCTTGGTCGACAACGACAGCCCGAGGAACACGGCGCCGATGACGAGGAAGACCACCACGACGACGCGTCGGCGCTTGATGGTGCGGGGCGGTTCGGCGGGATGTGCGGGCTCCTTGTGCAGGACGGCGCCACGCAGTTGGTCCCAGCCCTCGCTCACGAGTGTCGTCACGGGGTCACCGTCCCAGGTGGTTGCTGACGCGGGCAACCGTCGACGCGGCGAGATCCCACCCGATCCGGACCGCCCCGGCCGCCGGACCGTAGGAGAGCACCAGGGCGGCACCGAGGCGCTCGAACTGATCCCACCCGTCAGCCGAGACCGCCGCCGACCCGAGCTTGCGGATGTGCGCGACGTCGCCGCCGGCCCAGTCGGGGTCGGAGTCGGCGAGGTGGTGGGGATCCTCGAGGCGGTTCACCGGGCGAGGGTCGTCGCCACCGGAGAGCGCACGTCCGATCGCGTCGCGGACGGTCAGCAGACCGCCGGGCGGGTCGGGGACCAGCGAGTGGATCCGGTTCTCCGAGGCGTACATCGGGTAGTCGAGCGAGGCCACGAGGTCCCCGGTCAGGCCGGTCGGCACGGGGACCAGCAATCCACTGACCTTCGACGCGAGTCCCGTCCCGAAGCCCCGCAGCGGCAGCGGGATCCGGCGACGGTGGGCGACCGACAGGTACGTCGTCAGCACCTCGCGGTAGCTCGAGGTGTCCGCGCCGGCGACGTCGTACGCGCCGGCCGGGAGGGTCGAGGAGTCGGCCGCGGCGACGAGGTAGTGCACGATGTCGCGGATCGACACCGGGTCCATCCGGTTGTCGGCCCATGCCGGCAGCGGGATGACCGGGAGTCGGTCGGCCAGGTAGCGGATCAGCTCGAAGGACGTGGACCCGGCGCCGAGGACCACGGCCGATCGCAGCCACACGAGCTCAGGCCCACCGGGGACCTGCAGGTTGTCGGCGACCTCAGCGCGGCTGACCAGGTGTTCGGACAGCTTCTCCGCCTGCGGGACGAAGCCGCCGAGGTAGACGATCCGCGACACACCGTTGTCGCGGGCGGCCTCGGCGACGTTGCGGGCCGCGGCGTTGTCCTTCTCCCGGAATCCGGGCTGTCCGATGCCGTGGACGAGGTAGTAGACGACGTCCACCGGGCCCACCGCCCCGAAGGCCGTGGCGGCCGCCGTGCGGTCGGACGCGTCGAGCGCCACTGGGATGACGTCGTCGTACCAGCCGTAGGTGGCGAGGCCGTCGGGCTTACGGGAGGCCGCGATCACCTCGTGTCCAGCGTCGAGCAGGCCGGTGACCAGTCGTGACCCGACATAGCCGCTGGCTCCGGTCACCAGGATGCGCATACCGACCACGGTAAACGCTGGTCGGCGACGAGGTCGGGGCGCGGGGCCCGACACATCGGACGCTCAGAGCCAGTCGCGCCGCTTGAACAGCGTGAACAGGACGACCATGGCGGTCACGAGCAACACCGTGCTGGTGACGAATCCCACGGTGTGGTCGAACCCGGGGAACGGGATGTTCTGCCCGTAGAACCCCGTGATGGCCGTCGGGACCGCGATGATCGCCGCCCACCCCGTCAGCTTCTTCATGACGGTGTTCAGTCGCGCGTCCTGCAACGACAGGTTCGTCTCGAACACGGTGGACACCATGTCCCGCAGCGACTCGGTCCACTCCGCGGCGCGCAGGACGTGGTCGTAGAGGTCGGCGAACTCGGCGTCGAGGCGGTCGCCGGTGCCCAGGGCGTCACGCCGGTGCTGGATGACCGCCACGACCTCCCGCATCGGCAGCACCACCCGGCGCAGCGCGACGAGGTCCTTGCGCACGCCATAGGTGCGTCGCTGCAGGGTCCGGGCCGCGACGGACTCGTCGAACAGCAGTCCCTCGAGGTCCTCGATCGCATCGTCGAGCGTCTGCACTGCCTCGAAGTGCCCGTCGACGACGACGTCGAGGAGTCCGTGCAGCAGCGCCTCGACACCGCGGTCGTGCGCCTCGGTCTCGTCCCAGCGCCGCTGCACCTCCGCCATGTCCACGATGTCGGCGTCGCCGGTGAGTCGCACCGTGATCAAGGCGTTGCGCTTGACGAACACCGAGATCCGCTGGGTGGCGATGGACTGCGAGGCGCCGGTGGGGGAGTCGGCGGCGCGCACGCCGGCGTCAGCCGAGCATCGGACGGCGTAGACGGTCACGAAGGTGTGGTGGGCGTAGGTGGTCGCCTTGGTCCGCTCGGATGCGGCCAGCGCGTCTTCCACGGCCCAGGGACTCAGATCGAGTTCGTCGGCCAGCCGCCCCATGACCTCGTCCGACGGATCCTGCAGATCCGCCCAGACGAGGGTGTCGGACTCGGTGAGGCAGTCCGAGATCTGCGCGAGGTCGAAGCCGTCGACGGGCTTGCCGCCTCGCCAGATCTGCCCGGTGATGGCACCGTCGGGCACGGTCATCAGTGCTCGGTGGAGAAGGTCGACCGACGGCCGAACCGGAACCAGGCGAGGTCCACGAGGCGGTCGATCAGATCGGCGTAGGAGAGCCCCGAGGCCTCCCACATCTTCGGGTACATCGAGGACGGCGTGAAACCGGGGATCGTGTTGACCTCGTTGAGGAGCCAGCCTCGGCCGTCCTCCTCGTAGAAGAAGTCGACGCGGGCCATCCCCGAGCAGCGCATCGACGTGAAAGCGCGGACAGCCAGCTCGCGCACCTCGGCGACGGCCTCGTCGGGCAGCTTTGCCGGGATCGACAGGCCCGCAGTCCCGTTCAGGTACTTGTCGGCATAGTCGTAGAACTCCGCGCCGGGGAGGACCTCACCCGGAAGGGACGCCTCCGGCTGCGCGTTGCCGAGCACCGCGACCTCGATCTCGCGACCGGTCACGCCCTCCTCGACGACGAGGACGTCGTCGTAGCGCAGAGCGACCTCGATGGCCGCGTCGAGCTCGCCGGCGTCGTGCGCTTTCGAGATGCCCACGGAGGAACCGAGATTCGCGGGTTTGACGAAACACGGGAAGCCGAGCTGGCCGGCGACGCGCGCGGCGAAGTCGGCGGCGGTGCCCACGCCCTCCTGAAACTCGAGCCACCGGCACTGCGGGATCCGGTGCTGCGCCGCAACGACCTTCGCCATGGCCTTGTCCATGCAGAGCGACGACCCGAGGACGCCGCTGCCCACGTACGGGACCCCGAGCAGTTCCAGCATCCCCTGGACGGTCCCGTCCTCCCCGTGCGGCCCATGGAGCAGCGGCAGGACGACGGTGGGGGTGATCGGGTCGCCGGGGGCCACCTCTCCTCGACCGAGCACGACCTCGGTCGAGGAGACCGCCGTGCCCTCGGGGGCGAGACTCGACGGGAGCTCGCGGCCCTCCTCGAGGGCGGCGACGGCCTTGTCGTTGCGGATCCACTCGCCGGAACGGGTGATGCCGACGGGCACGATCTCGTACCGGCTGCGGTCCGCGGCCGCCATCACGTGCGCGGCGGTGATGCAGGAGATGTCGTGTTCGGCCGACCGGCCGCCATAGAGAACGACCAGACGTACCCGCTCGGGGGGCACGTCGAAATCCGCCGGCTGGACCATGCGCCACACCCTACGGTCACGATCCGGACACCCGCGCGACGTGGGGGAACTGTCCGCCGTCCCCGTCGGAGTAAATTCGACGGGTGCGTTTCACAGCCAGCGAGATCGCGTCCGCCACCGGCGGGAGTCTCTCCGGCGCCGATGTCCAGCTCGACGGCGCCGGGATCGACTCCCGCACGATCGGCCCGGGCCAGCTCTTCGTGCCCGTCGTCGCCGAGCGGGACGGTCATGACTTCATCCCCCAGGCGCTGTCGGCCGGTGCGTCCGCCTACCTGACCGCCCGTCCGCCACTCGCCGACTCCGGCGTCACCTCGGTGCAGGTGGACGACACCGCCCGGGCGCTCGCCGCCCTTGGTGAGGCCGCCCGCACGCGGATCACCGGACCCGTCGTCGGTGTCACCGGGTCAGTCGGCAAGACATCGACGAAGGACATGCTCGCCCGTGTGTTGTCGGTGGCGGTGCGAACCCACGCCAACGAGCGGTCGTTCAACAACGAGCTCGGGCTCCCGCTGACGCTTCTCGCCGCTCCCGACGACACCGAGGCGATCGTCGTCGAGATGGGTGCGCGGGGCGTCGGGCACATCGCGACCCTGTGTGACATCGCGCACCCGACCGTGGGTGTCGTCACCCGCGTCGACGGGGTGCACCTCGAACTGTTCGGTGACATCGGGGCCATCGCGCAGGCCAAGGGCGAGCTCATCGCGTCTCTGCCCGACGACGGCCTCGCGGTGCTCAACGTCGATCAGGACGCCGTGATCGCCATGGCGGCGCGGACGACGGCCGACGTCATCGCCTACGGGATGTCGACGACGGCCGACGTGTACGCCGAGGACATCCGCGTCGACGACGAACTGCGACCCACCTTCATGCTGCGATCGCCGTGGGGGTCGATCGAGGTGTCCATGGCCGCGCGGGGTCGGCACAACGTGCACAACGCCCTGGCGGCGGCGTCTGTCGCGGGCGGGCTGGGTCTCGAGGTCGAGCAGATTGCCGAGGGCCTCTCGGGTGCGGCCATCTCCGGTCTGCGGATGGAGCTGACGCGCACGGTGGACGGTGTGGCCGTCCTCAACGACGCCTACAACGCCAACCCGACGTCGATGCGAGCCGCTCTCGACGCCCTCGTCGGGCTCACGGCCGGCCGCAAGGTCGCCGTCGTCGGGATCATGGCCGAGATCGGTGACACCGCGCCGGCCGAGCACCGGGCCATCACCGCCCATGCCCGCGACCTGGGCGTCGACCTCATCGCCGTCGATGCCCCCGACTACGGATCGGGCGCGCGGCATGTCCCCGACATCGACACGGCCGTCGCGGCCGTCGCCGACCTCGAGGCGGGGGACGCGGTGCTCGTGAAGGGGTCGCGCGTGGCCGCGCTCGAACGCGTCGCCGCCGCCCTCATGGCCGCGCCCGCGTCTCGCTGATCATCGCCGAGGACACCCCGATCGGGGGACGCCGGGACTCACTGACCGGACTGCGCGCCGTCGCGGCGTTATCGGTGTGTGCGACGCACGCGGCGTTCTGGACGGGCGGGTACACCGACGATCTCCTCGGCCGCATGGCCGCGCGACTCGAGGTCGGCGTCGCCATCTTCTTCGTGCTCTCGGGCTACCTGCTGTTCCGGCCGTGGGTCCGGTCTCTGGCGCAGGGGACACCCGGTCCCTCGGTCCGCCGCTACGCTCTGCACCGCGCGCGGCGCATCCTGCCGGCCTACTGGGTGACGGTGACCGTGACGTACGCGCTGTTCTCGGTGTGGCGGACCCAGGACGCGACGCTCGCCCACGACTGGTCCGGGTTCCTGCGGTCGATGACACTCACCCAGATCTACGGCTTCGGCCACCTGCACACCGGCCTGACGCAGATGTGGAGCCTTGCCGTGGAGGCCGCGTTCTACGTCGCGCTCCCCGTCATCGCCTGGATCATCACGGCCGTCGTGTGCCGTGGGCGATGGCGTCCGTGGGCAGCCCTGGCCGCGATCGTCGTGGTGGCTGCGGTCAGCCCCGTCTGGGCTCTGCTCACCGCCGACGGCACGCTCACCGACCCGACCGCACGTCTGTGGCCGCCGGCGTTCGTCATCTGGTTCGCGTGCGGGATGGCACTCGCCGTCGCCGCGCAGTGCGCTGTCCGGGTCCACCCCGTGCTGGCGGTCCTCGTGGCGATCCTGGCGTTCCAGCTCAGCTGGACTGCAGCCGCCGGTGAGCCCACGATCACCCCGACGACCGCGAGCGCGACGATCGTGAAGTCGGTCCTCTACGCGATCGTCGCGTCATGTCTCGTGGGCGCTCTGGCGCTGTCCCGGCCGGGCACGTTCCTCGACCGCCTCCTGGGTCACCGCGTCGCGGTGTGGTTCGGGGAGATCTCCTACGAGTTCTTCCTGGTCCACCTCGTCGTCCTGGTGTGGGCGATGGACCTCCTCGGCTACGTCACGTTCACCGGGTCGATGCTGGGGGTGCTCATCGTCACGACCGTCGTGAGCATCCCGGTGGCCTGGGCGTTGCACCGGTTCACGCGCGGTGTCGCGCTCGCGCGATCCGTACCATCGGAGAGGCCTGCGACCCCGATCGGAGACGGTGCCCGATGACCGACAACCACCCACGTCGACGCGATGCCGCGGCCGTGGAGGTCACCTCGGACACGGTGCAGCGCTGGTGCGAGCGGGCCACCATCCCGGGTCGGCACCCCGAACTCTCCGACGCCGCGGCGGTCGCGATCGCGACCGGTCACCTGGACTCCTCCGCGCGGGCTGTGGTCCTCGCCCGGATGCGTGCGGGACTGCCGATCCCGTCGTCGTGGAACCTCACCGGCACCCAGGGCTTCGCCGAGTTACGTCGTCTGCAGCGCACGGTCGCGGCGCTCGACGAGCAGGCCGATGCGCCGCTGACCCCCGCGATGGTCGCGGCACTCATCCGCGCACGCCGGAACTCCGTGGCGCGCAAGCTCGACGACGCCCGACGTGCCCTCGTCGGTGGGAAGGGCATCTTCGCGACCGGGGTGCGCGCGATCCGCCGGGAACGCCGCGAGGGCACCCACCTCGAAGCCGTCGACCGGGAGCGGTTGTTCCTCGGGCTCACCCACACCCCGACCCCGGACCTCGGCAGCTACGTCCGCCGCATGGGCAACGCCGCCCTGGAGCGCGTCGCGGGCGCGATCGAGAACGCGGCGGCCAAGGCGGGCAAGGAATCCGGGCGGCGGTGGATCACCGACCTCCTCGGTGACGTCGAGACCGCCACGCCCGGTGCGGACTCGAAGTTCGTCGACGGCTACGAGACCATGCTGTTCGCCGTCGGCAGCTTCTACGACCGTGTGCAGCGGTGTCCCGCATGGCATTCCGAGCACTTCGCGGTCCAGCGCGGACAGGTCGATCTCGAGGCGGAACTCGCCGACGTCGCCGCCGACGTGGTCGCGCTGCGCACCATCCGGGTCGATCTCGAGTCGAGCCGACGGGCCGCTGGCGGCGACGCCGAACTGCTCGGTCACATCGCGCAGCGCGAGGAATCGTTGCGACCGGTGTGGCGGGAACTCGTCGACCGGGTCGCCGCGCTGGCGACGGTCGCCGAGGTGGTCGAGTCGGCCGCGACCGAGCTGCGGGTGCTCGAGGAGTTCGCGCACACCACCACCATCGACGACCGCATCGATCAGCTGGTGTCCCGGTCCGGGAACCGCGAGATCTCCGCCGACAACACCCGTCGCCTCACCGAGCAGGTGCGCTCGGGCGAGGAGAACATTCGCATCTACCGGGATGTGTTGCAGGGCAACATCCTCCGGTTGGCGTCGGGTGGGCGCCCGTGGTCGGGGAAGTGACCGTCACACCCCGCTGACCCCGACCCGCTGGGCGAGCCAGGGGAGCGAGTCTTGGAACGACGTCGACGCGAACTGCCACGAGTGCCGGCCCGCGCGGTTGTCGATGCTGCAGGTGATGTCCGCGGCGCGATTCGCGGCGCACAACTGCACGGCCTCCTGGGCCTGGTTCGCCGAGCCGCCGTCCTGGCGACCGCCGAGCCCGGCGCCGCCCTGGGACGGGGGCTTCCAGCCGCCCGGCGGGCGGTGGTGTCCGCCGCCGTGTTGCCCGCGCCAACGGGGCATGCCGGACTGGTCGGCTTCCTCGTACCGTGCGGACACGCCCTGATAAGGGCCGTGCTTCTGCATCACGGTCGCCGGGTCGAAGGATGCGTAGGCGGCGGCGTTCCCGCCGAAGAGTCGATCGATCGTCTGCTGCTTCGTCCCGGCGACCGGCGCTGCGTCCCCGGCGATGTCGACGTAGGAGTGGAACAGATCCGGATGCATGACCGTCAGGTCCACCGAGCAGGTCCCGCCCATCGACCACCCGACGATCCCCCAGTTCGCGGCCGCCGACGACGTGTGGAACTGCGAGATCACCGCCGGTCGGACCTCGTCGATGAGGTGGGTGGCGACATTCCCGCGGGGCCCGTTCACGCACTCGGTGTCGTTGTTGAACGACCCACCCGCGTCGACGAACACGAGCACCGGGGCCTGTCCGCCGTGCTGGGCGGCGTAGGCGTCGACGACGGGGATCGCGTTGCCGGTGCGCATCCAGTCCGACGGGGTGTTGAACTCGCCCGCGATCATCATCACCACGGGCAGGGTGGGTGGTGTGGCACCGCGGAACCATGCGGGCGGCAGGTAGACGTACTCGGTGCGATGCGCGAAGTGGCTGACGTCGTCGGTGGTGGTGATGGGGACGACGGCCCCGGTGGTCCGGTTCGTGTCGCGCATCGAGGCGAGGTGGTCGGCGGACACCTGATCCGGTAGCGGACCGGCGGTGATGGCGCCCCACGCGGCGGTCAGCGTCGGGTAGTACCCCACCCACTGGTTGAGGACCACCGAGGTGGTCAGCGCGGCCGCGGCGACCGCGAGGACGGCGACACCGCGCCGCCACCACCGGGCGCTGCGGAACCCGACGACCACCACCGCGAGCGCCCCGACCGTCACGCCCACCCATACCCACAGCTGCCACGGTGCGGGGTCGGTCGCGAGCCCCTGTGCGTCGAAGTAGACGTGCACGAGTACCGCCCCGAGCACCGCGACGGCCACCGAGACCGGCAGCCAGACCAGTCGCCACCGCCGGGTGCGCCATCCGACGGCGACCACCAGCAGGACGACGGACACGATCTGCAGGGTGATCGGGAACCACCCGTCGAGCAGGGACACACCCTCATGTGACGACACAGGCACGGCCCCGATGGTGCCGAGCGAACCTGGCCGGTCGCTGTGAGATCGATGTGCACACAATGGAACCCGGACGCAGCCGACGTTTCCGACGTCAGGTGGACGGACGGGACCAGGCCCGCAGGTGACCCTTCTCCTCGTCGGTCAGCCTGCGCAGCGTGTGCGCCGCGACGTCGACGACCGCCATCTGCGTCCGCGCCGTGTAGGCGGCCGGCGCGTCGGGTGCGTCCCGGGACGAGTGCACGGCGTAGGCGATGGTGAAGTCGACGCTGCGGAACCCCTCGATCCACATCGCGATGCGCAGCGGTCCGTCGTCGTAGGTCAGGCGCCTGTCGGTGCTGAGCTCGACGGACACGATCATCGCGCTGGTGATCAGGGGTCGGTACTCGTCACCGGCGCTGAGCAGCCAGGCGACGCGGGCCTCCTCCATCGCGGTGACGAGTCGGGCGGGTGCGAGGTGGCCGGTGACGTCGACGTCGGACCACCGGACGGCGACGGTGGCCACGAACGCGTAGCCGTCGGATCCGTGCACGTCTCCTCCTTGATGTTGCCGTCCGGATGCCTGATCGTGATCGAGCCGATAGCCGCCGAGCCCCGTCGGCAACCGGGTGCGGGATGGTGCCGAAGTTACTGTTGATACAACGCGGTGGTCCGATGAACCGCGATGGAGGGGTGGGTGGCGTGACCAGCTCGACGGGTAGGCGACGTGTGTTGCGGCGTGCCGTCGTGTCCGCGTCCGTCCTTCTCGCGTGCTGTGGTGTGGCCGCGCCGTCGGCGATCGCCGCGCCCGCCGCACCCTTCGTCGCGCCCCGCGAGGTCGCGCTCGACGAGGTGACGAAGGTGTCGCCGCGCCAACTCGAGATCACCGTGCAGTCGCCCGCGATGGGTGGCCCGGTGTCGGTCACGGTGCTGCTGCCCCGCGACACGTCCCGCAGCCGATCCACGGTGTACATGCTCGACGGTGCCGGCGCGACGGGCTCGGTGAGCGATTGGATCACCAAGGGTGGCGCGGCGAAGTTGTTCGAGGACAAGGACGTCAACGTCGTCCTGCCGTCCGGGGGCAAGAGCACCTTCTACACCGACTGGGAACGCACCGACCGTGTCGTCGGCAAGCCGATGTGGGAGACGTTCCTGACGAAGGAACTCCCGCCGCTGATCGACCGGTACTACAACGGCAACGGTCGCAACGCCATCGTGGGTCTCTCGATGGGCGGTCAGGCGGCCATCGCGCTGACATTCCGGCATCCCGAGTTGTACACGGGTGCAGCGTCCTTGAGCGGCTGTCCTCCCACCAGCGGCATCCTCAACGAGGCGTACATCCGGGCCACGGTCGGCCGCGACGGCGCCGACGCGACGAACATGTGGGGCCCGTTCGGTGCGCCGGGGTGGGCTGACCACGATCCGAGCCTGCACCTCGACAAGCTGCGCGGCAAGAACCTCTACATCTCCGCGGGCACCGGGGCCGTCGGGCCACTGGACTTCGCCGAGCCCCTGGATCCGGGGATGAGCCGACAGCAACAGACCCTGGCCGCGTCGGGGCTCGAGAGCGGCGCCTACCGCTGCTCGGTGGAGTTCGCGGTCACGTTGCGCGCGAACAACATCCCGGCGACGGTGGACTTCCCGCTCATCGGCACACACTCCTGGGCCTACTGGAAGCGTGACCTGCCCGACCTGTGGCCGACGATCGCCCGCGGGCTCTGAGCGCGCCGAGCGACCAGGACGACCGCGACACCCACGAACGGCAGAAGCCACAGCGCCGCGATCCAGCGTGATCGCTGCGCCCGGGTGGCGTCGTCCTGTGCGATGACCACCATCGTCAGGTAGGCGGCGAGCGCGATCCACGCGAAGGTCACCGCCGCGAGAGCGAGCCAGGCGGACACCTCGAGGTAGTGCGGGACCATGTCGCATCCGCGGGTTCGTGCACACTGCGAGAACCCCATCGCGTCAGTGATGGGCCACGGCCCCGTCCCGGCCGGCCCAGGTCCCGGCGAACGTGAGGAACTGGTCGTTCTCGACCGTGTCACCGATCGTGACGCGGACACCGTCGCCCGCGAACGGGCGGATCACGACGCGCGCGTCGAGGGCGGCGGCCGCGAACGGCGCGGCGTCGTCGCCGAGGTCCAGCCAGACGAAGTTGGCCTGCGACTCCGGCACCACGTAGCCGAGTTCGCGGAGTCGACCGGCGACCCGGGCCCGTTCGGCCACGACGGCCTCGGTGCGGGCGAGCAGCTCGTCGTCGGCATGGAGACATGCGGTGGCCGCGGCCTGCGCCAGGGAGTTCACGCTGAACGGGACATGGACGCGACGGAGGCCGTCGATCACCGCCGCGTCGGCGACCGCGTAGCCCACCCGCAGGCCGGCCAGCCCGTACGCCTTGGAGAACGTCCGCAACACCACCACGTTCGAGAACCGGCGCTGCAGTTCGATCGCGTCGTAGGCCTGCGTCTGCGACGGCCGCACGTACTCGACGTACGCCTCGTCGAGGGCGACGACGACCTCCGGCGGCACCTTCTCCAGGAAGTCGACGAGAGCCTGCGCCTCGACGACGGTGCCGGTCGGGTTGTTCGGGTTGCAGACGAAGATCAGACGCGTGCGATCGGTGATCGCGTCGGCCATCGCGGTGAGGTCGTGCACGCGGTCCCCGGTGAGCGGGACCTGCACGGGCGTGGCGCCGGCGACACGGGTCGCGAGGGGGTAGGTCTCGAACGACCGCCATGCGAACAACACCTCGTCGCCGGGCGTGCAGGTGATGGTGATGAGGTTCTGGCAGAGGCTGACCGAGCCGCACCCGGTCTGGATCGCGTCCGGCGGGACGCCGAGCTTCTTCGCGATGGTCTCGGTGAGCTCCACCATGCCGTTGTCGGGGTAGCGGTTGAGGGACGTCGCCGCGTCCGCGATCGCCCGGGCCACACTCGGGAGCGGACCGAAGGTGACCTCGTTGCTCGCGAGTTTCACCGAGCCGGGGAACGTCTTGCCCGGCACGTAGGCGGGGACCGAGGCCAGATCGGGGCGGATGCGCGGGGTCACACGTCCAATCTAGGGCCGTGTGAGCAGGGGTTCCAACCTGGTTTGCTCCGCCTCGGACGCGATGTGTAACCTTTGCGTTCGGCAGTTCGCAAGGACTCGCTGGAGGCGTGCCAGAGCGGCCGAATGGGATTCACTGCTAATGAATTGTCCCGCTAAAACGGGACCGGAGGTTCAAATCCTCTCGCCTCCGCACCGGCATCGGCCCCTCGCGGGGCCGGCCGCCACAACTGAACACAGCACGCGCCCGTAGCTCAACGGATAGAGCATCTGACTACGGATCAGAAGGTTAGGGGTTCGAATCCCTTCGGGCGCACCCACGAACTCCCCGGTACCTCAGGTGCCGGGGAGTTCCTCGTTCCCGGGCCGCTCGACACGGAGAGCGGGCGGGTCCACCGCGCCGCTGTGCGCGGTAGGAACACCCTCGACCTGGCGGCGGTGCGTGGCAGCCTCACCGCGAAGAACTGCGGCGCCGTCGCCGTCCGCGACTCACTCAGCTCAGGCCTGCCCGAGCGACGCCTGGTTCACGACGCCCGGCCATCGTGCACGGATCGGAGTCGTCGGTGACGTTGACGGCGATGGACACCGGAGGTCCCACACGAGGACGTGGACGCCCGTCGAACCAGTAGAGCCGTTGCAGCAGAGCTGTTTTGCACAGTCGACCGGCTGAAACCAGCGTGCTCTTGACACGTGTGACGCAGAGCACCATGATGACAACTGACCATCAAGTTGGAAAATTGAATGATCGGTCGAGTCGGTCGTGAGGCGGCCCTCTTGTGGATCGTGGAGGAACAGACATGGACAAGTACGCGCCGTTGTGGGAGCCCCTGACGCTCGGCTCCGTGACGCTCAAGAACCGCATCGTCGTCACCGCGCACGCACTCCAGTACGCCGAGCACAACCTCATGACCCAGCAGAGTGTCGACTACTACGAGGAGCGGGCGAAGGGAGGCGCCGGCCTGATCCTCACCGAGGCGCAAGCAGTGCACCCGACGAGCCGGGGTCTGGCGCCGCGCACGACGCAGGGGTGGCCTACCGACGTCATCCCGGTCTATGAACGTCTCGCCGAGGCCGTCCACCGCCATGGCGCGAAGGTGTTCATCGACTTGTCGCATTTCGGCGTCGAGGACAACAGCTCGATGCACCTGGACAACTGGCGCGCCCTGTGGAGCCCTTCCGGACTCCCGTCGTCGACCTACAACGAGATCGGCCGGGCCATGACCCACGGCGACATCGACGAACTGGTCGCCGGCTTCGCGCGGAGCGCACGCAACGCACAGGTCGCCGGCCTCGACGGTGCCGAGGTCCATGCTGCCCACGGGTATCTCCTGTGCAGCTTCCTGTCCCCGCTGACGAATCTGCGGACCGACCAGTACGGCGGCAGTACCGAGAACCGGTGCCGCATCGTCCTCGAATGCGCGCAAGCAGTGCGCGACCAGTGTGGACCGGGCTTCCCGATCGGTGTGCGACTGTCCATGGTTGAAGGAGTGCCCGGTGGGATCGACGAGTCGGAGGGTGAGCGCATCGCCGAGCATCTGGCCGACTCCGGCATCTTCGACTACTTCAGTATCAGCGCCGGCAACGCGTCGACATTCGATCAGGTCGTCTCGCCGATGAGTCTGCCCGGCGCACGGCTCGTCGACCTCGCCGTACGCGCCAAGAAGGTCGTCAACGGCGCGCCCGTCCTGACCGCAAACGGCATCACCGACCTGTCGATCGCCGCGGACATCGTGGGTGGGGGCAAGGCCGACATGGTCGCCATGACCAGGGCCCACATCGCCGATCCCCACCTGATCAGCAAGGCGCGATCCGGACGGGAGAAGGAGATCCGCCACTGCGTCAGCGCCAATCAGGGATGCATCAACCGCATGGCCCAGGGCCTCTCCCTGACCTGCACGCAGAATCCGGCCGCCGGACGAGAGAAGACCTTGGGCATCGGCACGATCACAGTGCCCGACCGTCGCAAGAGGATCGTCGTCGTCGGCGGGGGCCCCGCGGGTATGCGGGCCGCAGAGGCCGCTGCATCCCGCGGGCACGACGTCGTGCTGCTGGAGAGGAGCGACCGGCTCGGAGGACAGATCCGGTACGCCGCCCAGCTCGCCACCCGCGGCCGCTGGGCCGTCATGATCCGCGACATGGAGCGGACGCTCGACGTGCACGGGGTCGACATCCGGGCCGGCTTCGAGGCGACCGTGGAGAACATCCGTGAGCTCGAACCGGACCACGTCGTGCTGGCGACAGGGTCGAGCTGGCGGACCGACGGGTTCTCAGCGAAGCTGGCCGCCCGTCCCGGTATCCCCGGGCTGGACCATGTGACCGTGCTGGACCCGCTGGAGGCGATTGCAGAGCCCGACCGGTGCGGAGACTCCGTGCTCATCGTCGACGACACCGGCGAGTACACAGCTCTCGGTCTGGCCGAGACGTTGGCCGAGGCAGGCAAGTCTGTCGAGGTCATCACGGCCGGCCTGTTCCTCGGCGACAAGATCCTTCTGACGCTGGACGTCGGCCATCTCTATCCCAGGCTCTACGCCCTGGGTGTCACCTTGACCCCCCAGCACATCGTCGGCGAGGTGAACTCGGATGGTGCTGTGCTGACGCGAATCTGGGATGGGAGTTCCCGGTTGTCGAAGGTCGACTCGATCGTCACGGTCATGCTCCGCGATTCCGAGACGTCACTGCTGTCGTCCCTCCAGCGCGAGTTCGAGGTGACCCAGGTCGGTGACTGCCTGGCGCCGCGCCAGGTCGACGAGGCCATCTACGAAGGTGAGATGGCCGGCCGTGCGATCTGACACCCCCACATCCCCAACACATTCGGAGGACGACGCAGTGCGCAGCTGGACGATCGGTGACATCACGGTCACTCAGGTGGTCGAGTTCGAGGTGGAGATCGGTGAGCTCGACGGGCTGATCGAGCAGGCCACGCCCGAAGCGGTGCGAGAGATTCCCTGGCTCGAACCGGATTACGCGAATGCCGACGGTCAGATGCTGTGGAGTGTCCATTCCTATGTCGTGGACACCGGGTCGAGCGTGGTTGTCGTCGACACGGGATGTGGCCCCGGCAAGACCCTCCCGCTCATCCCGAACTGGAGCCGCCACGACCCGTTCCTGGAGCGCCTCGCCGCAGCGGGTTACATGCCCGACCAGGTGGACCATGTCCTCGCCACGCATCTGCACCTCGACCACGTCGGTTGGAACACCGTCCAGGTCGACGGTCGATGGGTGCCGACGTTCCCCAACGCTCGATACACGTTCGTGGAGGAGGAGTTCGAGTATCACCGTGGAATCGGTCAGGAGAGCGCGATCTCGGACGACCTCGCCCACGCCGTCGTCTACGAGGGCGCCGACCCCGACATCCACTCCCAGACGCGGCTCGTGTTCGCAGAATCGCTCCAGCCATGCCTCGACGCCGACCTGGTCGATCTCGTCCCGATGAACCACGTCGTGACCGATGGGGTGCGGTACGTGTCGACGCCTGGACACACCAAGTTCCATCACAGCGTCATGGTCGAGTCCGGTGGCGAGCGCGCTTTCATCACCGGGGACTTCATCCATCACCCCGTCCAGATCGCGCGACCGCGATGGAGCTCCCGCGGTGATTTCGAGCGTGCCATCAGCGCCGACCATCGCACCGACTTCGTCGCGAGCAGTGCCGACACGGATCTGCTCGTGCTGGGCACCCACTTCGCGGGTACCAGCGCCGGCCGGATCGTCCGCGACGGGGACTCCTACCGGCTGACGTCGGTCTGACGGCGAGGACCGACCACGCCCGTGAACAACTCGGTGACACAGCGCAAGCTGCTCTCGACCATCGACTTCCTGCTGTTCGACTGGCTGGCCCTCGAGGACCTGCTCGATCGACCGCGGTTCGACGACCACTCCACGGAGTCATGCCGCGACCTGCTGGATGCATCGTCCGACCTCGCTGCCGAGGTCTTCGAACCGGCCAATCGGATCAGCGACCTGCAGGAGCCCTACGTCGACGCGGACGGCGAGGTCGTCCTCCCCGAGACGACCCACCGCGCGTGGAAGGCCTACGCGGCGTTCGGACTCATGGGCGCCGGCCACGACCAAGAGCACGGAGGCGCTCAGCTGCCTCGCGTGGTCGACATGGCCATCCGGGTCCTGTTCTCGGCGGCCGGCCCCAACGTCGCTCCCATCCTCCTGACCGAGAGCAATGCCGCGCTGATCCTGGCGCACGGCACGCCGGGTCAGCGCACAGCGTTCGCGCTGCCGCAGATCCAGGCTCGATGGACCGGCACGATGGCCATGTCGGAGTCGCAGGCCGGTTCCTCGCTCGCCGACATCGCAACCCGCGCCACCCCGGACGGGGACGACTTCGACACCGACCCCCTGGGGCCGCGCTATCGCATCGTCGGCGACAAGATGTGGATCAGCGGCGCGGAACACACCCTGACCGAGAACATCGTGCACCTCGTCCTGGCGAAGATCCCTGACGCGGCCGGCACGGTCGGTGCCTCGACCGGCGCGCTCTCGTTGTTCATCGTGCCGAAGTTCCTGGTCGGTCAGGACTCGGAGATGCTCGAGCGGAACGACGTGGCGCTCGTCGGGCTGAACCACAAGCTGGGTAACCGCGGTATCCCCAACACCGCACTCGCCTTCGGGCAGCGGAGTCACGGTCCGCGGGGCGGACGAGGCGCTGTCGGTTACCTGGTGGGCGACCCGGGGCGCGGACTGTCCCAGATGTTCCACATGATGAACGCCGCACGAGCTGAGATCGGGCTGCTCTCGGCGGCCGTCGGATATGCAGGGTTCGCCGTCTCATTGGACTATGCGAAGACCCGGCGTCAGGGTAGGCCCCGTGACGGCGTCACCACGGACCAGGTACCGATCATCGAGCACGCGGACGTCAAGCGGATGCTGTTGGCCCAGAAGGCGTACGCAGAGGGCGGCATCGCCCTGACGCTGTACGTCGCGAAACTCCTCGACGACGAGAGAACCGGCGACGCCTCACAGCGGCGTCGGGCCCGCGCACTGCTGGAGATCCTGACCCCGGTGCTGAAGAGCTGGCCCAGCGAGTGGTGCCTCGAAGGGAACAGCCTGGCCATCCAGGTGCTCGGCGGCGCCGGTTACACCCGCGACTTCCCGGTCGAGCAGTTCTGGCGCGATCAGCGCCTGAACATGATCCACGAGGGGACACACGGCATCCAGGCGATGGATCTCCTCGGGCGCAAGGTCCGACTCGACGGGGGGTCGCACTTGCGTGAACTAGGGACCGCGATCGGGTCGACGGTCCAGGCCGCGCGCTCGGCCGGTCTCGTGGCGGAGTCGTCGATGTTGGACGACGCCTGGGTCGAGATCATGAGCGCGACCGACGCTGCATGGGCCACCGGGAAACCGGCGGACGCATTGGCCAATGCGACGCCCTACCTACAGGGGTTCGGGCACGTGGTGCTGGCGTGGATCCACCTGGACCTCGCGATCGCGGCGGCATCGTCCAGCCACCCGGACGCGCCGGGCCGGACTGCGGCGATGCGCTACTTTTTCACACACGAGCTCCCGCGCGTAGGTGCGTGGTTGCGCGTCGTCAGCGGCCAACAGACGTTCTGTCGCGATGTCGACTACAACGTGTTGTGAGTCAGGGAGTCTCGTGAGTCGGGCCGGGATGGTCGCCCGTCAGTGACGGCAGCAGTTGCTCTAGGCGCTCGCTGTGGAACCGTATGGCCCTGGCGTGGTACTCGACCGCCTCGGCCGGGCTGTGTGTGCGGCCGGACTGAACAGGACTCTCGTCGCCGTCCCCTCTTAGGAGGCCCCTGAGCAGGAGGTCGTTGAAGTCGTTGGCGATCTCGGTGGCCGACTTGGGGCCATCGGACACGTACCACTGGCACAGCCAGTTGCACATGCCGTCGATGGCGAAGGCGATGACCTTCTCGTCGCGGAGCTCGAACTCACCGTCGGAGACGCCTTGGCTCAGGATGTCCTTCAGCACGCTGTCGCTGCGGCGCTTGAGGTGACGGAATTCTGTGCGGACCTCCGGAGGCAGCTCGGCCTCGGACGAGAAGGAGAGACTGTACAGCTCGATGTTGTCGACCACGGACGACACGTGGTAGCGGACGTAGTCACGGAGTTTGTCGGTCGCAGTACCCGACCTCGATGTGTGCTCCTGCAGACTCGTGAACTCACCGGTGATCCAGTCGCCGAACACCTGGCGTAACAGGTCGTCGCGGTTGTTGAAGTAGTGGTACAGGGCGCCTTTGGTCAGTTCGACCTCGTCGGCGATGTCCTGCAGGGACACGCCACGGATGCCGCGCTCCGTGAACAGCCTCGTGGCCGCCCGCACGACTTCGTCTCGTACCATCGCGCCTCTGGCCATGCGGATCTGTGCTCGCTGTCTCCGGGAAGTAGGACGTCGGAGGAATTTTACCGTGGGACCTCGATGAGCTCGATCTGCACTCCGGCCATCGCCTTGGGGTGCACGAAGTTCACCGGGAGGTGCCCGGGCCCCCTCTTGGTCTGCTCGAGGAGCGGATCGATGCCCAGGTCGCGGAGCTCCTGGCTCGCCTGCTCGACGTCGTCCACGCGCACCGACAACAGGAAGACGCCGTCACCGTTTCGGGCGAGGAAGCGGCCGACCGATGTGGTCGGATCGGCACTGGTGATCAGGTTGAGCTTGAACCCGTCGACGTCGAACGACGAACCGCGCATGCCAGGGAACGCGAAACCTTCCTCTGGTACGGGGTCGCTGGTGATGCCGAGCACCTGCTCGTACTGACGGGTCCAACGATCCAGGTCGCTGACGGCGATGTTGATCCCGTAGACGGAGTTCGACTTCATGTGAGGGCCTTTCATCGGATCCGGCGGGGGAGCCGGGACGAGCGAGGTGGGGACTTCCGGGGGTTCCTGTGCAGCGGGGTCAGGTGATGGACATGCCACCGTCGACGAGAAGCGTGTGGCCCGTGACGAATCCCGCTGCCGGCGAGGCCAACCAGACCGCCGTCGTCGCCAGCTCCTCGGGGATGCCTGCGCGACCCAGGAGCACGCGCGGCATCAGCACCTCGTCGATGTACTGGGCGGTGTACGCCTCGGTCATCTCGCTCTCGAAGAATCCGGGGGCGAGTGCGTTGACCCTGATGCCCCTGCGGCGACCCCACTGCTGCGCCAGGTCGCGGGTCAGTCCGATCAAGGCTGCTTTGCTGGCGGAGTAGGCCGCCTGGGGTAGCCCTGCTGTCGTGACGGCGAGCACGCTCGAGATGTTGATGATCGAACTGCCCGGCCGCATGACTCGCGCGCACGCCTGCGCCATCCAGTAGGAACCGTGAAGGTTGACGTCGACGACAGATCGGAACTGCTCGGGAGTCTCCCGCGTGGCAGGGACCGCCCCTGCGACGCCGGCGTTGTTCACGAGCACGTCGACATGGCCGAACTCCTCGACTGCCTGTTGCACGAGCTCGTCGCAGTCCTCTGGCACCGACACGTCCGTCCGTACGGCCAGCGCCCTACGGCCGTGGGCCGTGACAGCGTCGACCGTCACCCGGAGGCGGTCGGGCCGCCGGGCGCCGACGACCACGTCCGCGCCTGCGCGCGCGAAGGTCTCGGCGAAGACGGCCCCCAGTCCCGCGGATGCGCCCGTGACGACGACGACCTTGTCCTGCAGCGAGAACCAGTCGCTCAGCGGCCCGGTCATCGGAGATCCAGGAGCCGCTTGACCTTGCCTTCGCCGCCGAGGCCCGTGAACTCCGCCAGTGAGCCGGCCGGGACGATGTCGACGTCCACACCCACTCCGAACAGGACCTTCAGACCCTGGGCCATGTCCGCGTGCAGGGCCGCCTCGTCGACCCCCCGCCGCGCCTCGACCCGCACGGTCATCCGTTCGCGCTCGGCGAGGCCGGCCCCGACTTTTTCCACGACGCACAGGAACTCGCCCGTCGAGCGTTCGTCACCCTGGACGGTGTCCTGGGCAGCACGGGGATAGACGCTGGTCGCCCGAAGCTTCACCATCTCGTCGCTCCTGCCCAGGAAGCCGGACAGCTTGGTCGTGCGTGCGCCGCACGCGCACAGGGTGCGCGACTCCCGACGCATGAGGTCCCGCAGGTCGTACCTGATGATGGGGGGCACCGATCGGTGCAGGCTCGTGACGACGATGTTCCCCGCTCCACCGTCGGGCAGAGGCTGACCGGTCTCACGATCCACGATCTGCAGCACCGCGGTGTCGTCGTTGACGTGCAAGCCGTTCTGCCCCCGGCACTCGTAGCCGATGAGTCCGACCTCATGGGTCCCGTAGTTGTCGTACACGGGCGCTCCCCAGGCGTCCTCCAGGAGGCGCCGCAGGTGGCCGTCGGTGTCGACACCGAGATAGGTGTGGATGAAGCGGGTCGGCAGATCCTTGCGCAGGTCGATGCCGGTGTTCTCCGCCGTCTCGGCGAGGATCTTCAGGTACTCGCCGAATGCGACCCACCCGGCTGTGCCCCATTCCCGAGCGAGCTCGAGCTGGCGCACAGAGCTCGTGACGGCACCGGAACCCGTCGTCAGAGGCACCATGCCCGACCAGTGCATCGCAGCCGTCGAGGAGCACCACGCCGTGTTGGCGAGACTGTTGGTCAGAGTGATCTGGAGGATGTCGCCGACCTCAGATCCCTGTGCCACAAAGGCTCTCGCGAACTGGATTGCCTGCACCTCCCACGCGATCGGGTCGAAGAGTGTGGGTCGGGGCAGGCCAGACGTTCCGCCGCTCGACTGGATCTTCAACGGCGTGCTCATATCGGCCAGCGCGAATGTCTGGTGGTCGCCGAACGGCGGGGTCCTCTCCGCGCTGTGCTTGAGGTCTTCGCTGGTGAAGGTCGGGACGAGGGCCAGGTCGTCGAGGCAGCGGATGTCCCCGGGCTCCAGGCCGGCAGCCGTCCAGCGTTCCCGATAGAACGGGACCCGCCACGCATCGTCCATCCGCGCGAGAAAGCGGGCGTTCTGCAGTTCGTGCACGGCTTCATCAGACAGCCCGGCCATGGCTGCGTCGAAGTGCGGAGGCGGCGGGTAGTCCGCCACTAGCTTCTCCCAGTCGACGCTGGACCAGTAATAGGGAATGGGCTTCTGGGACATCGGAACTCCTGGCCGGTCGCGCGGTCGAAAAATTGAACTATTGGTCGATCATGGTGCCCTCGGACGCCTGCGTCAAGGGTGAGGTGGCCGCGATTTAAACGGCGGGTCGAATTATTGACTTATGGGTAGAACACTGCGACGCTGCGTCCCATGAGTCAGAGAGAAGCAGCGATCGTCTCGGTGGCACGCACGCCGATCGGCAAGGCCTACCGCGGCGCCTTCAACGACACGTCCGGACAGGAACTGGCGGGGCACGCCATACGTCACGCTGTCGAGCGCGCGGGCGTCCACCCGTCGGAGGTCGAGGACGTGGTGTTGGGCTGCGCCATGCAGGAGGGCACCACGGGCTTCAACGTCGCGCGCCAGGCATCGCTGCGCGCAGGGCTGCCGGTCACCGTTCCGGGGTCGACGGTCGATCGTCAGTGCGCGTCAGGACTCATGGCGATCGCCGCGGCGGGTCGACAGGTGGTGCACGAAAACATGACCGTGACCATCGGCGGGGGTGTCGAGTCGATCTCGTTGGTCCAGAACGCGCACCGCAACACCCATCGCGCCGCGGACGGTTGGCTCGAACAGAATGCGCCCGGCGTGTACTGGCCCATGCTGCGCACCGCCGAGGTCGTCGCCGAGCGGTATGACGTGAGCAGGCAGGCCCAGGACCTCATGGGTCTCCAGTCGCAGGAGCGCGCCGCTGCTGCCAGGGACACAGGCCGGTTCGCCTCCGAGATCGCGCCGATCACCGTGGTCAAGAAGGTGCACGACCGTGAGACCGGCGAGGTCACCGAAGAGGAGGTGACGCTGACCCACGACGAGGGCATCCGACCCACCACGGCTGACAGGCTCGGGGCGCTCAGGCCGGTCCTCGCTCCCGGTGACGCCAGTGAAGTACCCACCGTGACGGCGGGGAATGCGTCGCAGCTGTCGGACGGCGCGGCCGCGGTCGTCATGATGGAGGCGAGCGAGGCCAGTCGGCGGGGTGTCATCCCCCTCGGCTTCTACCGCGGCATGGCCGTCACAGGGTGTTCTCCCGAAGAGATGGGCATCGGTCCGGTGACCGCGATCCCGAGACTCCTGCAGAACCATTCGCTGTCCGTGGACGACGTCGGGCTCTGGGAACTCAACGAGGCTTTTGCATCTCAGGCGGTCTACTCGCGCGACGTCCTCGGCATCGATCCGGACAAGATGAACGTCGATGGTGGCGCCATCGCGCTGGGGCATCCGTACGGCATGACCGGTGCCCGGCTCGTCGGTCATGCTCTGGTCGAGGGACGACGCCGCGGGGTCCGTTGGGTCGTGGTCTCGATGTGCGTCGGCGGCGGTATGGGTGCCGCCGGTCTCTTCGAGGTGGCACTGTGAACACACCGCGGCCCGATCGTCCGCCCACTCTGGAGTTCGACTTCTCCGGGCAGACCGTGATCGTGACCGGCGCTGGACGAGGTGTGGGGCTGAGCATTGCGACGCTGTTCGCTGCATCAGGAGCAACGGTCGTCGCCGTCGACGTGGACGAGGATGTGCTCTCTGCGGCAGCGGCGGGGATCGGCGCGATCGCCGTGGGTGCGGATGTGTCGGACCGCACCCAGGTCGACCACGTCGTCGCCGTTGCCGTGGAGCACACCGGCCGGGTCGATGTCCTGGTCAACAACGCGGGAATCCTCCGAGACCGAAGGGTCTGGAAGCTGACGGCCGAGGACTGGAACGCCGTCCTCGGGGTTCACCTGACGGGAGCTTTCCACTTCACGCAGGCCTGCATCCCCTCGTTCCGAGCCCAGCACCACGGTCGCATCGTCAACGTCACCTCATACACCGGCCTCCACGGCAACGTCGGCCAGGCCAACTACGCCGCGGCGAAAGCCGGCATCATCGGCTTCACGAAAACCGTCGCCAAGGAACTGGCCGTGTTCGGCGTGACGGTGAACGCGATCTCGCCGAATGCCGACACCCGAATGATTGCCTCCATCCCCGACGGCATCCGGGCGCAGACGGAGGCCGGCATTCCCCTGGGGCGCTTCGGCGACCCGGACGAGATGGCCGCTGCTGTCGCGTTCCTCGCGTCGACAGAGGCCGGATACATCACCGGCGCGGTCCTGCCAGTCGACGGCGGGCTGGCCATGTGACATGTGGGAGTCGTCGTCTCCGAGGACGTCTACAGTCGTCGCGGTGGTGATCGACACTCTCGCCCGGGATGCCATCGACCTGGTCGGGGCGAACGCGCGCGCTGTCCTGGGCATCACCGGACCGCCTGGCGCGGGCAAGACCACGGTGAGCGAGGCGCTCGTCGCCCGGATCGACGAACTCCGGGGGCCGGGCTGGGCCGCACTCGTGCCGATGGACGGCTTCCATCTGGCCGACGACCAACTGCGGCGTCTGGGAGCACTCGGCCGGAAGGGCGCGCCCGACACCTTCGACGCGGCGGGGTACGCGGCTCTCCTCGAGCGGGTCCGCCGCGAGACCGAGCAACCCGTCTACGCGCCCGGGTTCGAGCGGACGCTGGAGCAACCGGTGGCCGCCGCCCTGGTGGTGGTGCCCGAGGCCCGGCTCGTGGTCACCGAGGGCAACTATCTCCTGCTCGACGATCCGGCGTGGGCGTCGGCGAGAGCCGCGATGGACGCCGTCTGGTTCGTGACCGCCGACGAGTCGACACGTCGTGACCGTCTGCTGGCCAGGCATGTCGAGTTCGGGAAGACGCCGACGGCGGCCCGCGCGTGGATCGCAGACGTCGACGATCCCAATGCCGAGATGGTGTCGTCGACGGCGACGCGCGCCGCCCGCGTCATCGTCAACGGCCCCGACGGGTGGTCGATCGAGCGGTGACGGCGAGCTAGGACCTCAGGGTTCCGTGGACAGTCGGGACGTCAGCGCAGGGCCCCAGCGCTCGACGTAGTCCGAGATCGCGGTGTCGGTCGTGTAGGTCGAGTCGATCAGGTAGAGCCCGGGCGCGGGCGTGACAGCACCCAGCTCGACGAGGACGGGCTTGAGCAGGAGATCCGGCGCCATCGCGTGAGCGGGGCCGGCGCCGAGCATCAGGGGCACCGCGACCACGTCGCGCAGCCCGTCGCCACCGGCGAACTGGTCCAGGAACAGCTTCAGCACGCCGGTGTAGGTGGCCTTGAACGTCGGGCTGGCGACCACGACCAGATCCGACTCGGCGACGGTCGTCACCGCGGCCTTCACGTCCGGGTCACCCCAGCCGAGAAGGCCGGCACCGAGGATGATGACGTCGACGACATGATCCGGCGCGGCACCGGTGAGCGCGTGGGCCAGCCGCGTCGCGGCGTCGAGAGTGCGTGAGGCCGGCTTGGGGTTCCCGGCAACGACGGTGATGGTCACAGGAGGGCCCTTCTGTCGGGGTGCACCGCGGTCACGATCGAGACGTCGGAGGTCGTCATCGCTCAGCCCTCCGCGGACGGGGCGGCAGGGGGAAGGCGGTCGGTCGCCCAGCTGCGCCGCATGTAGCCGACGATGCGGTCGACGTCCTCGGCGGGCACGGCGTCGGGCTCGCCGTCCTCGAGGGGGTCGGCGTGGAAGATGTACAGCCGCGACGCGAACTGGTCGAAGGGGAGTGACCCCTCGCCGTGCCGTTCACCGTTGCCCGCGGTGCCGACGACGACGCCGTCCCCCCAGTCCTGGCCGCTGTCGTTGTTGGGGTTGAAGAAGTACACGCGCATGACGCCGTCGGGATCGGCCGCGACACGCAGGATGGTGATGGCGTGCCACCCGACATACCGCGCCGCGCTGTCGGTGACCGCGACCCCGGCCGGTTGCGGGTGGATCAGCGGCTGATCCCCGTTGTAGGCGGGGTGATACGAGGCGTGGAACTGGCGCAGGAACCCGTGGACGTCGACGATGTCGCCGGTCTCGACGTCCACGTCGATGTGGAACTCCCGCCACGACCACCACCCGTGGAACTCCGGGTTCACCCAACGGTGGGGGTCACCGGGGCGATCGGCGCAGCGGCGCACCATCTCGGCGTAGATCCGGTCGAGGTGGGGGACCAGCAGCAGTGACACCGGGTCGAGGTCGATCGGATCGCTCGTGGCGACGCCGCCCTCGCTCGCGGTCGACGAGAGCGACTGCCCCTCGAAGTGCATGACGATCTCCTCGTCACGTGCGGCCCACACCACCATCTGCAGGAGGTAGTCGGGATCGTTGTAGGCCCACATCGACAGCGCCCGCGCGGACTGGCACGTCGGGTTGTCACCCTGTCCGACGCCGAGCGGTTGACCGAGCATGGACAGGATCCCGGCGACGAGCCTCGCGGCGGGATCGGGTGCGTCGCCGAACGCGAGGCGCAGGCGCTCCCGCGCCCCGGGTGCCAGTGGCAGCGCGATCTGACGCCACAGCGACGGGACGATCGGCGGCTGATGGAGGATCCCGCGATCGAGCATGAGCGCCAGGCCGTAGATGCTCTGTGCCGTCTGGGGATGCACCGCGACGTCGACGAGCCGGTAGACCAGGTCCGGGAACCGCTGCAGGGAGGTGCGTCCGACGTCGGACAGGCCGAGCGCCTCGGGGAGCAGATGCGGGTTCGTCTCCACCAGATACCGCAGCAGCGCAGCGTGATACGGGGAGACGAGCCCGGTGTCGTGCATCGCACGCGCGAATCCGCCGGCCTCGAACTGCAGGCCGCCGGCGTCCATCACCTCCAGGCGTGAGCGGTACACGTCGACACCGGGGTCCTCCCGGCAGGCGTCGGTGGTGCCGAAGAGGGCGGTGATGAGCCGGTCGAGGCCTTGACCTGATGTGCCGAGGTCCACGTCGGGGTCGTCGCGATAGATCGCGATGCGCGTGACCATCGCGGTCACCTGCTCCACCTGGATCGGTCGCTGTCGCAGGATGCGCCAGATCTCGTCGACGAGTTGGTCGAGGACGCTGTCGTAGCCGATCTGCTCGGCGACGTAGCCGAAGAGGTCGCGGATGAGGAGGGCCGTGCGGCCCAGACGGACCCGCTCGGACTCCGACGGCGGCGTGAACAGCACGTCGAGGTTCATGGCCAGCACCTGCGAGAGGAACCGTCGGGCGTCGTCGGCGTCGATCGCGGGGTGGACCAGTTCACCGGCCGCGACAGCGACCAGACGAAGCTCGCTGGTCGCCTCCATCGCGACGGTGTCGGCGTGACCGCTGCGCAGACTGGATCCGACGATGCCCGGGACGAGGATGTCGGGATGTCCCCAGTCGGTGCCCGAGAACAGACCCGCGTCCTCGAGCGCACCGGCCCGATCACGAACTGCCTCGCAGCCGCCCTTCTGTGCGAGCACCCGGGTCAGCGAGTCCAGGACGCGCCGCACCTTGGTGCTCTTGGAGAACTCGGGCGCGTCCCGCAGCGCGACCACCGCGTGGTCGAGCTGGGCGAGCCGCGAGGTGAGCGCAGGATCCGGGGCAGGTGTCGACGCGCCGGGATCGCCGTCCATCGACTGCGTCGGACCTGGTTCACCCCCGCCGAGTTCTTGCCTCACACGTAGAAGTCCAGTTCTTCCTGGTGTTTCAACAGGTCCCGCATCCGGTAGGGGTCGTCACCGAAGAAGTACAGCAGACCCCAGTGCGTCCCGAAAGCGGTGCGCTTGGTGACGGTCTGCTCCAACGGCGCGGCGAGATCGTTGGTCTCGTAGTAGTCGTGTTCGGCGGTCTCCGCCGGGATCTCGAGATTCGAGACCACCCGACGGCGCGGGTACACGCCGAAACACCCGGCGACACCGGAGGCGTCGACGACCTCGCGGGGGAAGAACGCGTCGATCTCCTCCTCGGTGGTCTTCGGGTCGAACGCGAGTGCGAGTCCCTGATAGGCGTTGAAGCCGTAGGCGCGCTCGAGGAGTTCGAACACCTTGAAGCCCGGCGGACGGTAGGCGACCTCGCCGAAGTACATCTCGCCGTCACTGGTGACGAAGTACTCGGGGTGCACGAAGCCGAACTCGATGTCGAAGGTCTTGATCAGCTTCTCGATCTGGGCCGTGATCGCGGGACGGTACTTCTCGAGCTCCGGTGTGGCTGGGACGAAGACGGAGTAGCCGAGCGTCACGTACTCAGAGATGTTGAGGAACTTGATCTTTCCGTTGTGGATCCACGCCTCGACCGCGAATTCCCAACCGTCCAGGTGCGATTCCATCAGCACCGGGAACTCGTCGTCCGGGATGGAGTCCACCTCGTCGGGGGTGCGGATGACCCGGTGCCCCAGGCATCCGGCCTTGTCGAAGGCCTTGAGGTGGATGGGGTCGTTCGGGTCACCGTCGAGCTTCAACAGCGTCTGGTTGACCCGCCGCAGGAAGCGGATGACGTCCTCGCGGTCGTGCGCCTCCTCGAAGATGCCGACGCGGATACCACCCAGCTGCGCGCGGCGCTTCATCAACGCCTTGTCGCGCAACAACATCGCCTGTCCGAAGAGGCGAGGATTGTCGAGCAGGACGGAGTTGATGGCGCCCGCCCACTCGACGGTCTCCTCGTAGAGCGGGATCGCGACGTCGACGCCCTTGTCGCGCAGCGTCTCCGCGATCTCGAGCGACCGGTCGTTGAGACGTTCGAAATCCCACGGCAGGAAGGGGATGTCGTGTTGGGTGCAGTACTCCTCCGCCCACGGCGGCGCGACCACCACGTATCGGCGGTCGAATGCGTCAAGTGCCTCCACCGCGGCGAGGCTCCATCCGAGGAGGGCCACGTACCCCTTGTCGGGGTTCTTCGGGGTCTTCTGCACCCCGGTCTGCACCTGCGTCTGTGACTGCGTCGGCGATTGGGTCTGCGTCTGCGTCATGCCTGTCTCCTTCCCGTCGAGCGGTAGGGGGTCGAGCCCCGCCAACGGTACAGATGACGCATGCAGCGTCCTATTCGGCCGCGTGCGCGAACCTGTTCACGCAGCCTTCCACTCCGCGGTGCGCTCTAGAGTTGCCTGGTCGAGGGCGGTGCGGGTCTCGTCGGCGGTGCCGTGCTGGCCGTAGACGGGCGTACCGGGCTGCTGGCGCCAGGAGTCGGCGATCGTGCCGGCGTCGACAGGGTCGAAACCGAGCTGATCGACGATGTCGGAGACGAGCACCTTCGCGGCGGCGTCGTCGCCGGCGATCGGCAGGGCGATGCGGCCCTCGGTGCCCGCAGGCTTGCCCTTCTCGAGCAGGTTCTTCCAGTAGATCCCGTTGAACACCTTCACCACCGGCTGGCCGATCTGCTCGGACACCCACGCGCTCTCGGGCTGACCGTCCTCGATCGCCGCGATCAGACCGTCGCGCTGCTGCGGGTAGTAGTTGTTCGTCTCGATGATCGGCGCGCCGTCGGCCCGGGCGGCGAAGATGCCCGGCTCGAGGTCGGGGACGTTCTTCTGCGGGATGGAGAGGATGACGAGGTCGGCACCGCGGGCGGCGTCGCGTGCCCACACTGCGGTCGCCCCTGTCTCCGACGCGAGTTCCGACAGCGTCTCGGGGTCGCGGGAGTTGGCGACCGACACCTCATGGCCGAGGGCGGTGAGCCGACGCGTCAACGTGCCGCCGATGTATCCGGCCCCGATGATCCCGATCCGCATAATGTCTCCTTCGTCGCGTGCCGGTCCCGCTGTGTGGTGGCCGAGCTCTCGGCGATGACAAGGGGCGGCGGCAGGCAGATATTCCGACGACGATGTGTGACGCAGGAGACGCGCGACGCCCGGGAATGCAGACGCCCCGGGGGTGGTTGTAGAGCTCGACGGAGCCGGACGAATGCCCCGGGCCCCACCTCACAGCCGCCGAGAGCGGCCACTTGCCGAGAGGCGCATCGCCGGCCCCGTCACCCAAACTTTCTCAGGCAGCAGGCGCGACGTGCGGTGCCGCCGGCGTTCCGCGGAACGCCGGCGCTGTCCACGGCGCGACGGTCTCTCGGCCGTATCCCATCTGCACGAGCCGGCCGCGAATGGCCTCGAGTGATTGCGTCCGCAGAATCGTCGCGAGCGCGCTGAGGCACTCGTCGACGTCGGCGGGGGAGACGCCCAGGAGCGTGGCCGTCTGCGCCGGCGACGATCCGAGTGCGATGTGGTCTGCGATTGCCTTGTGGTTCGTCACCTCTCCGACGCTAAAGCGACGCAGGCGTGCCCGAAAGGGTCCGAGGGCAATCGACCCACCAACCGTGTCGCCGGTTGCGATCCGGTAACGGTCGATTGCAGTCCGTTGATCGGCAGCCTCGCAGGCAGGGTCCGCCTCCCGGCCGGGCTCGTACCGTGCGCGGTGTGGACGCGATCGCAACCCGGAAACGGAACCAGCCGGCCCCTCCGCACGTCGTCTTCGACGATCTCGTCGAGCCCGAGCGAGACGCCGGCCGTCCCTGGCTGCACCTCCTCGACGACGAGGTGCGTCCGCAGGTCCGGCTCGCGGAGCGGCCGAGCCTCGTCGTGTGGTCGTCGATCTGGGTGAAGCGACCCGATGCCGAGGTCCGCTTCGACCTCGAACCCGGCGACGGAGGGACCGACCTGCGGTGGACTCTGCTGGTGGAGCGACCTGCGCCCGACGATCGGTCGTTCCGGCACATGTGTCAGCGCATCGGCGAGCTGATCAACGCGGGGCTCCGGTACTCCTACGGGCAGTGACCGCAGGATGGCGGGACCAGGATCAGTCGCCGACCCGCCGGACGTCGTTCTCGAAGGTCACCCGGCCGGGGCAGGCCTCCGTCCACGACAGCGTGGACGTACTGGTCACCGACTGCACCGGTGACCCCGCGTCGGTGGGGAGCGTCGTGGTCGAGGTGAGCACCGGACGGTACTGACGGCCGTCGGCGCATCGCCGCGGGCCGACGGTCTCCACCTGCGACAGTGTTCGGGTCGGTCCGCCGGTGTATCCCGCGACCGTCGGCGACTGCCCCGGGGTACCGGCGTCGTACATCACGACGGCGCAGGTCACGCCGTCGCGGGTGCACGTGGGCGTCGCGGTGAACCGACTGGTCTCGGTGGTCGGGGTGCGGATCAACGACGGCGGGTTCCAGGCGACGATCGTCGTCTTCTGCTCGTAGGAGCCGCGGAAGCCCGCGGCGGGGGATTCGACCTTCGGCGGCACGCGGACCTCACCGATTCGTGGTGTCGCCGACGGCAGTCCTCCGGTGCGGGACAGGGTGATGGTGCCCTCCGACGAGGAGGAGCACGAGCCGCCCTGCACCGACCGCAGCGTGCCGATGACGCGGCTGGCCGACTCGTTGATGCGCATCGTCGCGCTGTCGAGCGCCACCCACGGTTCGTCGACCGGCGCCGACTCCCCGTCGGGCACACACGGACGCGTCGGGGGCACCACGACCCGGTCCCAGGTCCCGTTCTCGAACACGAACTCCATGCGGTCCTGGTCGTAGGTCAGGCCGGGATCAGGACTCGTCGACGACGCCACCGCGACGCAACCGTCGCCGGGACCGGCACACGACGTCTGCACCACCCAGGTCGACGTCGCCGGTGTCGCATCCGTGCCGGTGGCCGGCGCCCCGTCGACCGTGGTGGTGGTCCGGGTGACCGAGTAGGTCCCGGCGAACAGCGTGGCCGGGTTCGTCGACGCATCGTCGCCGCACGCCGCGAGCGTCGGCGCTATCACCGCGACCGCAGCACCCAGGACGGCCCAACGGAGCGCGCTGAGGCCGGCGGGTGTGCGGGACGTCATCGACAGTGCTCCTGGCAGCGAGTCGGGTCATGTGTGCGATATCTGATCACAGATCCGTCGTCTGCAAGAGGCGTGCGTCAGCGGACGAGCGAGGGCCGTCCGAACTGTGTGCGCACACCGGGCGACCACAGGGCCCGCAGAGGCGGGCCCGCGGCCGTGACACCGCTCGCGTCGAGCAGGTCGTCGTCGAGGTGCAGGATCTCGGCGCGGTGCAGAGGCCACGAGGTGTGCTCGTTGGGGACCCACCACGTCTGCCCGGCGATACGGGTGTGGGCACCCCAGCGCGCGGTCAGCCACTGTTCGAGCTCCGTCGGCTCGACGGGCTCGCCGATCTCGACCTCCAGACGGCTCCTCAGGCCGCGATCCGGCCACCGCCGACGGCTCTGGTACCGGACGCGCGTGCCCTGCCGCAGCACCGACATCCCCGCCCAGGTGTAGGGCATGCCGAACACGATGCGGGTGATCGGCACCACGGCGAGCCGGGTGGTCTCCAGCGAGCGGAACACCACGCCGTGCCGGCCGGCGTCGTCGACGGAGTAGAGGCGGATGTTCGTCTCGGCGAACGACCCCAGATACGGCACCGACGGGGTGCGGCCGAGCGAGATGTCGTGCATCTCGAACGGGACGAGGGCGACGTAGGTTAAGCCGTCCGCGAACACGTCCGGCCGCGTCCCGCGCGGGAACAGGTGCGCGACCGACGCCGGCTCCACGGGCCAGTGGACGAAAGTCAGGTTCTCCCAGCGCTGATCGAGGATCATGGGGCGCGGCAGCTTCGGCGCGATGAGCGGCGGTCCGGTGGTCGTGGACATGTCGTCCAGTATCTCTCAGGCCAGCTGCACTGGCACGTGGCGTGCGACACGGGCAGCATTGACCCTCGTGCCCAACGGTGCCAAACCCGCCATCCTCACCGTCGACGACGACCCCTCTGTCTCGCGCGCTGTCGCCCGCGATCTACGCCGCCGCTACGGCGAGAACCACCGCATCGTCCGCGCCGAGTCCCCCGAGTCGGCGCTCGACACCCTGCGCGAGCTGACCCTGCGCGGCGACGACGTCGCGGTGATCCTCGCCGACTACCGCATGCCCGGGATGACGGGCATCGAGTTCCTCGAGCAGGCGATGGATCTTGTCCCGTCCGCCCGTCGTGTCCTGCTCACCGCCTACGCCGACACCGGCGCGGCCATCGACGCGATCAACGTCGTCGACCTCGACCACTACCTCCTCAAGCCGTGGGACCCGCCGGAGGAGAAGCTCTACCCCGTCGTCGACACGCTGCTGGAGGCGTGGTCGGCGTCGGACCGCAGTCCGGCCGAGGACACCCGCGTCGTCGGCCATCGGTGGGATCCGCGCAGTTCCGAGGTGCGCGAGTTCCTCGCACGCAACCAGCTCTCGTACCGGTGGTTCATGTCCGACGAGCCGGAGGGGGCGCGGCTGCTCGCTGCGGCCGGTCTCGGCGACGACCCGCAACTGCCCGTGGTGGTGTGCGCGGACGGGACGGTGCTGCAGCAGCCCACCGACACCGAGCTCGCCGACCGCCTGGGCCTGCAGACCAATCCGGCCGGCGAGTTCTACGACCTCGTCGTGGTCGGCGGCGGTCCGGCCGGTCTGGGCTCGGCGTTGTACGGCGCCAGCGAGGGTCTGCGCACGGTGTTGGTGGAACGTACGGCGACAGGCGGTCAGGCCGGACAGAGCTCGCGCATCGAGAACTATCTCGGTTTCCCCGACGGGGTCTCCGGCGCACAGTTGGCCGATCGCGCCCGCCGTCAGGCCATCCGTTTCGGCGCGGAGCTGATCACGACACGCGACGTGGTGGCGTTGGAGCGCAACGGGTCCGCGCGCACGGTCCGGTTCGACGACGGCAGCACCATCGACGCGCACGCGGTGATCCTCGCGACCGGAGTCGCCTATCGACGCCACGACGCGACCGGACTCGACGAGCTCACCGGGCGGGGCGTCTTCTACGGCTCGGCGGTCACCGAGGCCGCCCGCTGTGGCGACCAGGACGTCTACATCGTCGGCGGGGCGAACAGTGCGGGCCAGGCAGCCCTGTACCTCGCGCGCGGCGCGCGGTCGGTGACCATCGTCGTCCGGGGGAAGTCCCTGGAGGCGTCGATGTCGCACTATCTGATCGCGCAGATCGAGAAGACGCCGAACGTCACGGTGCGCACCTGCACCGAGGTCGTCGGCGTCGAGGGCGATGGCCATCTCGAGCGGATCACCCTGCGGGACCGCGACACCGGGGCGGAGGAGTCCGTCGAGAGCGGTTTCCTCTTCCTGTTCATCGGTGCCGCACCGCGCACCGAATGGCTCGACGGCGTGGTCGAACGCGACGCCCACGGGTTCATCGTGTCCGGCCCCGACCTCGTCAGCGACGGGGCCGTCGGCGGCGGATGGTCCCTGAGCCGCATGCCACACCACCTCGAGACCAACGTCCCGGGGGTGTTCGCGGCCGGTGATGTCCGGTCGCAGTCCGCCAAACGCGTCGCCTCCGCCGTGGGCGAGGGGGCGATGGCCGTGATGCTCGTCCACCGATATCTGGGGCAGTCATGACAACCGAGACCACCTGCACGCCGGACGAACTGCGCGAGCTGTTCCTGTTCGAGCACCTCACCGCCGACCAACTCGACGAACTGTGTCGGCTGGGACGGGTCGAGGCCGTCGAACCCGGGCCGGTCTACGCCGAAGGCGATCCGGCGACCTGTTTCTTCGTCCTCATCTCCGGTGAGCTGGTGCTGTCGAAGATGTCGGCGGGCGAGGACATCGAGATCTCCCGCACCGCGCAGAAGGGTGTGTACGCGGGTGCGTGGCAGGCGTATCTGGGTGAGCGTGCGGCCCAGACCTATCCGGGATCGATGCGGGTGGTGGTGCCGTCGCGGTTCTTCGTCCTCGACGCGGACGTGTTCGGTCGGGTCGTACGCGAGTGGTTCCCGATGGCCGTGCACCTGCTGGAGGGCCTGTTCTGGGGCAACCAGAACTCGCGGCAGGTCCTCGACCAGCGCGAGCGGCTGCTCGCGCTCGGCTCGCTCTCGGCCGGCCTGACACACGAGTTGAACAACCCTGCAGCCGCGGCGGTCCGGGCGACCTCCGCGCTGCGGGACCGCGTCGCCCACATGCGCCGCAAGCTGCAGGTGATCGCGTCGGGCACCTACGACGCCGAGGCGATCGCCACCCTCATCCGACTCCAAGACGAGGCGGCCGAGCTCGTCGCGAAGGCCCCGACGCTCACGCCGCTCGAGACCTCCGATCGCGAGGACGCGATCGCCGACTGGCTCGACGACCACTCCGTCTCGCGGGGGTGGGAACTCGCGCCGCCGTTCGTCGCGTCCGGCATCGACGTCGACTGGCTCGAGAAGGTGTCGGCTCGGGTCGACCCGTCGTTGCTGGAGAGCGCGATCCGCTGGCTCGACTACACCGTCGAGACCGAGCTGCTGATGAACGAGATCGGTGACTCGACCACGCGGGTGTCCACGCTCGTCGATGCGGCGCGGCAGTACTCGCAGATGGACCGTGCCCCGCACCAGCGGGTCGACGTGCGGGAGTTGCTCGACTCCACGCTGATCATGCTGGGCCGCAAGCTCGGTGACGGTGTCACCGTCGTCCGCGAATACGACCAGACGCTGCCGGACATCCCGGTCTATGCCGCGGAGCTGAACCAGGTGTGGACCAACCTGATCGACAACGCCGTCGCCGCGATGGACGGTGTCGGCACCCTGACGGTCCGGACGCGCCGCGACGGTGACAGCGCCGTCGTCGAGATCGGCGACACCGGACCCGGCGTCCCCGAGGACCTGCGCACCCGCATCTTCGAACCGTTCTTCACCACCAAGCCCGTCGGTCAGGGCACCGGCCTGGGACTCGACATCTCCTGGCGCATCGTGGTCAAGAAGCACCGCGGCAGTCTCACGGTGCGGTCGGAGCCGGGGGACACGGTGTTCGAGGTCCGGATCCCCCTCGAGTCGCCGGCGGTCTCCGCCGAGACCCCGACGGCCGACGTCTCCGCGTGATCCATGCCGACCCGCGCCGTGCTCGGCGCGGGTCGATGCGCAGGGCGCGGGTTCTCACCGCTGAGGATCGGGTCCGACCCGGACGGAAGTGGCCGCCCCGGCGCAGGGCGCCACTAGGCTGACCCCATGTCGCAGACGACGCCGTGGGCGCGAGGACGATACGAATCGGTGGCGACGATGATCGCTCCCGCCGCCGAGGAGCTCGTCGCCCGCGCCGAGGACCTGCGGCCGCTGGCCGGGCTCGATGTCGTCGACCTGGCCTGTGGCACAGGGTCGGTCGCGCGGTCCGCGGTGCGGCGAGGCGCCCGGGTGACCGGCGTCGACCTGACCGCCGAACTGATCGAGATCGCGCGGAACTCCTCGCCCGACGCGATCGGCTGGCTCGTCGCCGACGCGACCGACACCGGTCTGCCCGACGAGAGCGCCGACGTCGTGCTGTCCAACATGGGCATCATCTTCACCGCGGCCGACCCGGTGCTCACCGAGATCACCCGCGTGCTGCGGTCCGGTGGGCTGCTGGGGTTCACCGCGTGGACCCGCGCCGCGCACAACCCGTTCCACGACCCGGTGGTCGAGGTCCTCGGTGACGCACCGGCGGGGCAGCCGGGTCCGGACGCATGGGGTGACGCCGAGACCGTCCACGCGCGCCTGGCCGACGGGTTCCACACCGTGGAGGTGGATCCGCGCGTGCACACGTGGCGATTCGCCTCCGTCGACGCCGCGCTGCACTTCATCTCGCGCGAGTCGCCGGTCCATGTCGATCTGCTCGCTCGGGTCGACGAGGTGCAACGCGACCGTCTGCTCACCGCATTCGAGGCGGTCATGACCACCCACAGCGACTCCGACGGGACGGTCGCGTTCGACTCGCCCTACGTCGTCGTCACCGCCACCGTCCGGTAGGCACGGCGACCTGCGTCGTATTCGAAGGCGCACGCGGTGTCGGTGGGTGGTGTTGTATGGATCGGGTGCGTGAGCCCCGGAGCCGTCGACGGCGTGGTCGTCTCGTCCTCGCCGTCGTCCTGACGGTCGCAGCCGTGGTCCTCGCCGGCTGCTTCGACCCGCTCGACCGGGCCGGCGACCGTGACCCGGACCCCAACCACATCGTCGTCGGATCCGGCGGCGTCCTGGAAGCGCAGATCATCGGTCAGATCTACATCGATGCGCTGAAGGCCAACGGGTTCCAGGTGACCGACCAGCTCAACTCCGGTACCCGGGAGCGGTACGTCCCCGCGTTGAAGGCGGGCGACATCGACCTCACGCCCGACTTCATCGGCAACCTGCTCTACTACCTCGCCGCGAACAACCCCGCGGTGTCCGCGGAGCGCGCCGAGACGATCTCGGCCATCACCGGACTGCAGCAGATCGAGGCCGCGATGCCCGAGGCGCTCGGACCGGATCTCGCGATCGGTGCGCCGGCGCCGGGATCCGACTCCGACAGCGTCACGGTCACCGCCGACACCGCCCGTCGGTACAGCCTGAAGTCCATCGGTGACCTCGCCGCGCTCTCCCAGCGGCAGACGGTGACGTTCATGGCCAACAGCGAGTTCGCGACGCGGTCCGTCGGCGTGCCGGGTCTCGAGAAGAACTACGGCCTGCGCGTCGAGTTCCGCCCCAACAACGACTCGGGTGGCCAGGCCACCATCAACGAGCTCACCTCGGGCCGGGTGACCGCCGCCGACATCTACACGACGACGCCGGCGATCACGACCGAGAACCTCGTGGTGCTCGAGGACCCGAAGAACAACTTCCCCGCCAACAACGTGGTGCCCCTGATCGCGAAGGAGAAGGCGTCGCCGCGACTGCTCGGAGTGCTGGACGCCGTCTCCGCGAAACTGACGGTCACCGAGCTGCGGGACCTGAACTACGCCGTGTCCGGGCCGCGCAAACTCGAGGTCGAACAGGCGGCGTCGGAATGGGTCGACAAGTGGAACCTGAACGAGAAGATCGGAACACGATGATCACCTTCGAGTCGGTGACCAAGACCTACCCCGACGGGACCACCGCCGTCGACACCCTCGACCTGTCCATCGAACAGGGATCGTTCACCGCGTTCGTCGGGCCGTCGGGATGTGGCAAGACCACCTCGATGCGGATGATCAACCGGATGATCACGCCGACCAGCGGGACGATCCGCGTCGACGGGGACGACATCTCCGGGGTCGACCCGGTGACGCTGCGGCGGGGGATCGGCTACGTCATCCAGAGTGCCGGCCTCATGCCGCACCAGCGCATCGTCGACAACGTCGCGACCGTGCCGGTGCTGCAGGGTGTCTCACGGAAGAAGGCGCGGTCCGCGGCGATGGAGCTGCTGGAGCGCGTCGGGCTCGACGCGAACCTCGCCACCCGGTACCCGGCGCAGCTCTCGGGTGGTCAGCAGCAGCGTGTCGGTGTGGCCCGGGCGCTCGCCGCGGACCCCGCGATCCTGCTGATGGACGAACCCTTCAGCGCCGTCGATCCCGTGGTCCGTGAGGACCTGCAGAACGAGATGCTGCGGCTGCAGGGCGAACTGCGCAAGACCATCGTCTTCGTCACCCACGACATCGACGAGGCGGTCAAGCTCGCCGATCGCATCGCGATCTTCGGTGCCGGCGGCAAGCTGCACCAGTACGACACCCCCGAACGCCTGCTCGCGGCACCGTCGGACGACTTCGTCGCCGGTTTCGTCGGCCGCGACCGGGGATACCGGTTGCTGCAGTTCACCTCCGGGCAGGAGATCCCGATGGAACCGCTGGTCCCCGTCACCGAGTCGGAGATCGACGAGCTCCGTCTCGGTGAGGACGACTGGCGCCTCGTCCTCGACGGCGAGCGACGCCCGTTCGGCTGGGTCGACGCGGCCGGGGTGACCGTCCACCGAGGCGGTGCCGGCCTCTACGAGAGTTGTTCGGCCGGTGGATCGCTCTTCGTCGAGGGTGGCACCGCGCGGCAGGCACTCGACGCCGCGCTGTCGTCCCCGTCCGGCGTCGGGGTGGTCGTGGATGCCGCCGGTGTGGTGACCGGCGGGCTGCGCGCCGCCGGGGTGCTGTCGGTGATCGAACGCGAGCGGACCTCGTCGTGAACTACCTGATCGACCACTTCGACAAGGTGTGGGCGCTGACGGGGGAACACCTCAAGCTGGCGCTCATCCCGATCGTCGTCGCACTGGTCATCGCCATCCCGCTCGGCCTGGCCGTCCACCGGTCGGCACTCGCGCGGCGGATCACCGTCGTCGTCGGGTCCATCCTGTTCACCGTCCCGTCGATCGCGCTGTTCATCGTGCTGCCGTCGCTGATCGGCACGAGCATCCTCTCCGACCTGAACGTCATCGTGGCGTTGGCGCTCTACGCAACCGCCCTGCTGGTGCGGTCGGTGCCCGAGGCGCTCGACGCGGTTCCGGCCGCGTCTCTCGACGCCGCGACGGCGGTCGGGTACAAGCCGTGGGAACGGATCGTGAGAGTGCAGTTTCCGCTGGCCATCCCGGTCCTCGTGGCCGCGATCCGCGTCGTGTCGGTCACGAACATCTCGCTGGTGTCGGTCGGTTCGGTGATCGGTTTCGGTGGGCTGGGCAAGCTATTCACCGAGGGCTACAGCCGGAACTACACCGACGAGATCATCGCGGGCATCATCGCCACCGTCGTGCTGGCGCTGGTGATCGACGTGATCCTGGTCCTGCTCGGCCGGGCCGCCACCCCGTGGACCCGTGCGACGCCGACGCCCAGCCGCTTCCGTCGTCGACAGGCCCGTGTCGTGGCGAAGGGGGCGGGCGCATGAGCGGGATCGCCTCGCAGACATGGTCGTATCTCACGACCGGTACGAACTGGACGGGCACCGCCGACGTCGACGGGCTCGGTCTGCTCATCGGACAACACCTGCAGTACACGGTGATCGCGGTCGTCGTCGCCGCGGTGATCGCGGTCCCGCTGGGACTGATTGTCGGACACACCGGGCGTGGCGAGGTGGTCATCGTGGGGCTCGTCAACGTGGTGCGATCACTGCCGACGCTCGGACTGCTGTTGCTGTTCGTGTTGTGGATGGGACTGGGGCTGACGCCCACGATCATCGCGTTGATCCTGCTGGCCATCCCGCCGTTGTTGGCCGGCGCCTACTCGGGTGTGGCCAACGTCGATCGTGTCGTCGTCGACGCCTCCCGCGCGATGGGGCTGCGGGAGTGGCAGATCCTGCTCCGGGTGGAACTGCCGAATGCGTTGCCGCTCATCCTCGGCGGGCTGCGCAACGCCACCCTCCAGGTGGTCGCGACCGCGGCCATCGCCGCGTACGCAGGACTGGGCGGACTGGGCCGCCCCATCTTCGACGGGCTCGCGACCTACGACTACGCACCGATGATCGCGGGATCCATCCTGGTGACGCTGCTGGCCCTCGTCCTCGACTCGATCCTGGCCGGTCTGGTGTGGGTGGCCGCTCCGGGCACCGGTCGGCTGCGCCGCGTGCCATCGCTCGACACGACGCCGTCGAGCGCGGGTGCCGCGGCGCGCGTCTGACACGATCTCGTCCCATGGTGCACACACCGATTCCCGACGAGGGCCGCGCCCGCGTGGAGCGTCTGCTCGCCGAGGCGGATGCCGAACTCGCCCGCCACTACCCGGGGGACCGGCGTGACGGCCAGCCCGTCCACACCGTCTACGTGACCGCCGATCTCGCGTCCCCGCAGACCCCGCGGTCCTGGGGGACGCGAGCGCGGGCGCTGCTCACCGAACACCGTTCCGCGGTCGCATCGCTCGACCCCGCTGTCGACGTCGAGCTGATCGACACCATCCTCGATGAGCGCCCCGTGCAGGATCTGCGCATCGACTTCGAGGACGGCTACGGCGATCGCGGGGACGACGCCGAGGACGCCGACGCCGCCCGCGCCGGCGCCACGCTGCGGGCGTGGGCGGACGACCCGTCGGGCCCGTTCTCCCTCGGGGTCCGCGCCAAGGGACTGGGTCCCGCCGAGCGGCGTCGGGGCATCCGCACTCTCGAGATCGTCCTCGACGCAGCGGGCGGTGTCCCCGACGGTTTCGTGTTCACCGTGCCCAAGCTGCGGTCGGTGCGGCAGGTCGACGGCGTCGTGGCCCTGTGCGAGGAGCTCGAACGGGCGCACGGCCTCGGCGACCACTCCCTGCGTTTCGAACTGCAGATCGAGAGCCCGCAGGCGGTCGTCGGACACGACGGCACGGCGACTCTGGCGCGGGCCATCGCGGCGTCGGAGGGTCGGTGCACCGGGTTGCACTACGGCACCTACGATTACAGCGCCGCGTGTGGCATCGCCGCCCGGCACCAGTCCCTGGACCACCCCGTCGCCGACCACGCGAAAGCGGTGATGACCGCCGCGGCGGCGCAGACCGGTGTGTGGGTGTCCGACGGGTCGACACAGGTGGTCCCCGAGGGTGACACCGACGTGGTGCTGACCGCACTCAACCGCCACTTCCGCCTGGTCACGCGATCACTGCAGCGGGGCATCTACCAAGGATGGGACATGCACCCCGGCCACCTGGTGACCCGCTGGGCGGCGACCACCGCCTTCTTCCGCTCGGCGTTGCCCCCGGCCGCCCGTCGCCTGGAGTCCTACCTGGCACGGCTGGGCGGATCGGTCGTCGACGAACCCGCGACAGCCGAGGCGCTCGCCGCGGTGGTCCTGCGGGGCGTCGACAGCGGCGCCGTCGCCGAATCCGAGATCGTCGCGCTCGCGCCGCGCTGCACCGTCGAGACGCTGCGCGGACTGCTGCGATACTCGGGCGCATCATGAGTGACGACCACGTGTTCCGCACCCTGCCCGACCTCGCCCTGCGCTCCCTCGGCGGCGCGGTGATCTGGGCGAACGACGAGTTCTTCGCCGAGCGGGAGAACCTCGTCAAGTCCGGTCCGGCCGGCTACTCCGCCGCGACGTTCGGCCACAAGGGCCAGGTCTACGACGGGTGGGAGACGCGCCGTCGCCGGTCCACCGGTGTCGACGAGGCCATCGTCCGGCTCGGTGCACCGGGGATCGTCCACGGAGTCGTCGTCGACACCGCCTGGTTCAAGGGCAACTATCCGCCCGAGGTGTCCGTCGAGGGCGCATCCGTCGACGGTCATCCGAGTGTCGACGAGGTCCGCGCGGCCGAGTGGGTGACGCTGGTCCCGCGGTCCCGGGTGCGGGGCGACACCAAGAACGACTTCGACGTCGAACCCGGCCCCCGTGTGACCCACGTGAAACTGACGATGCACCCCGACGGTGGCGTCGCCCGCCTCCGCGTGCACGGGATCGCGCGCCCCGACGTGACCTATCTCGACGCCGGTCCCGTCGACCTCGCGGCGATCGAGAACGGCGCGCGCGTCACCGACTGCTCCAACATGTTCTACAGCTCGCCGCAGAACCTCCTCCTGCCCGGCGTCGCGCGCTCCATGGGTGACGGCTGGGAGACGGCGCGTCGTCGTGACGACGGCAACGACTGGGTGCAGATCGCCCTGGCCGCGGAGGGCGTCCCGACGTTGATCGAGCTGGACACGTCCTACTTCCTCGGCAACGCTCCCGGCGCGGCTCGCGTGCAGGGCCGGTCGGCGGACGGGGAGTGGGTGGAGCTCCTGCCCCGGACGGATCTGCATCCCGACACGCGGCATCGTTTCGTGGTGACGGACGGGGTGCCCATCACCGAGCTGCGCGTCGACGCGTATCCCGACGGCGGGATGGCCCGGATCCGGTTGTGGGGCAGCCTCACCGAGGCGGGCAGAGCGGAGCTCGCGTCGTGACAAGCGGCCGCGACGCCTACCCGCGGGACATGGTGGGGTACGGACGGACCCCACCGGATCCGCAGTGGCCCGACGGTGCTCGGATCGCCGTGCAGTTCGTCCTGAACTACGAGGAGGGCGCGGAGAACAACCCACTGCACGGGGACCCCGCGTCGGAGACGTTCCTGTCGGAGATGATCGGAGCGCAGGCGTTCCCGAACCGGCACATGAGCATGGAGTCGTTGTACGAGTACGGGTCTCGCGCCGGTCTCTGGCGGGTCCTGCGGGTGTTCGAGCGCCGCGGATGGCCGATCACGATCTTCGCGGTCGCGCGGGCGATGCAGCGCAATCCCGAGGCGGTGGCCGCGTTCGCCGAACTGGGCCACGAGATCGCCAGTCACGGGCTGTGGTGGAAGTCGTACCAGCAGGTCGACGAGGTCACCGAGCGCGCCGACATGCAGGCAGCGGTGGAGGTGCTGACGGAGCTGACAGGGTCGGCGCCGGTCGGCTGGTACACCGGCCGTGACTCCCCGAACACCCGCCGGCTCGTCGTCGAGCACGGAGGGTTCGAGTACGACTCCGACTCCTACGCCGACGATCTGCCGTACTGGACGACGGTGACGACGTCCTCCGGGGCCCATGATCACCTCGTCGTGCCGTACACGCTCGACACCAACGACATGCGTTATGCGTCGCCGGGTGGGTTCCCCACCGGCGAACAGTTCTTCGCCCATCTGCGAGACGCCTTCGACGTGTTGTACGCAGAGGGTGAGCGGGGTGCGCCGAAGATGTTGTCGGTGGGTCTGCACTGCCGCATCGCCGGTCGACCTGCGAGAACCGCGGCGCTGGAACGGTTCTGCGACCACGTCGCTGCGCATGACCGGGTGTGGGTGACCCGCAGGGTCGACATCGCGCGACACTGGCGCGCGACACATCCGCCGACGTCGAGCGGACAGTCCGCCACGGCGGGATGATGGCCGGATGCTGGGTCCACCGCAGGAACGTCTGATCGCAGCGCTGCCCCGCGCCGACGGCGGGGTGTCGCAGGCCGCGATTCTGGACGCGGTGCGCACCGTCATCCTCGACGGCGTCGCGCCGCCCGGCACACCCATCCCCGTCGACACGGTCGCCGCGCACTTCGGGGTCAGTCGCATACCCGTCCGCGAGGCGCTGAAGACGCTCGTGGGGGAGGGGATCGTCGACCACCGCGCGAACGGTGGCTACTCGATCGCCCGACTGACCGCCGCCGAGCTCGCCGAGCTCTATCTCGTCCGCGGTGCGCTGGAGACGGCGGCGCACGGCATCGCGCTGCCGGCCGCCTGCGCCGACGACGATGCGCAGGCGCAGTCGGCGTACATCGCACTCGATCGCGCGGTGCTCGCCGACGACGTCACCGGCTACCACCAGGAGAGCCGCGCATTCCACCTCGCGCTGGTACGTCCCTGTCGGATGCAGCGACTGCTGCACGTCCTCGAGTCCACGTGGAACATCACCGAGCCGGGCCGGCCGATGTGGCAGCTACCGGTCACCGAGCGCGTCGCATTGCACCTCGGTCACGCCGACATGCTGTCGGCCTTCCTCGCCCGAGACGCCGACGCCCTGGCAGCGGCGACCACCGAACACAACGACCGCCTCCGCGCCGCCATCGCGACCTCCCAGGGACCCGCCTGACAGCTCACCGGGTTCGCTGTCGAAAACCGCGTCCTGAGGTCATGTCGTGGTCATTGTGTCCACGGCGGCTGCTGTCAGCGCGCGTTCCGGACTGAAATCGGTCAGAAACGTCCGTCATACGTGAGCAGAGGGCAATGCTCCCTCTGCGCGCGTAGAGCGGACGATTGTGACGGGGAGTTCCATCATGTCTTCGGGATCCGGGCGCGCAGGAGGCAGAACTCGTTGCCCTCGGGGTCTGTCAGGACATGCCAGGACTCGTCGCCGGTCTGTCCGACGTCGGCGCGACGTGCGCCGAGCCCGAGGAGGCGCTCCAGTTCGGCGTCCTGATCCCGGTCCGTCGGGCTCACGTCGATGTGGAGCCGTGGCTTCGCCGGTTCCGGCGACGGATGCGGGCTGAGGATGATGGTGGGTGCGACCCCACCGAAACCCTCGCGAGGGCCGATCTCGACGGACCCGTCGCCCGGTCGGTCGAGCACGACGTGGTCGAGGACTGCGCACCAGAACGTCGCGAGCACCTCGGGATCCCGGCACTCGAGGACCAGTTCGCTCAGTCGACACGCCATGACGCCCACCTCCACATCTCGGCGGCCCGCGGAGAGCCGGTGAAGATATATCTTGCGAGCAACGGGGCGGAAACAGAAGGCGAATATTTTCCCCTCATGACGACGACACCCGTCCCCGCCGCGGCGGTCAGCACGGCCGAGCTGGGCTATCACGCCCGCCTCACCAACGACGATCTCAAGCCGCTCGTCCCACAGACGTGGTCGAGCTACAACATCTTCGCCTTCTGGATGTCGGACGTGCACAGCGTCGGCGGGTACGTCACCGCCGGAAGCCTGTTCGCGCTCGGCCTCACCAGTTGGCAGGTGCTCGTCGCCCTCGTGGTGGGCATCATCATCGTCAACGTCTTCGCCAACCTGGTGGCCCGGCCGTCGCAGGTCGCCGGGGTGCCCTACCCGGTGATCTGTCGAGCCGCGTTCGGGGTGCTCGGCGCGAACCTCCCCGCCGTGATCCGCGGATTGATCGCGGTGGCCTGGTACGGAATCCAGACCTACCTGGCCTCGAACGCGTTCGTCGTCCTCGGGCTCAAGCTGTGGCCGTCGCTCGCGCCGTGGGCCGATGTCGACCAACACGGGCTCCTCGGTCTGTCGGCTCTCGGCTGGGGTGCCTTCGCGATCATGTGGGTGTTGCAGGCTCTGGTGTTCTGGCGCGGCATGGAGGCGATCCGCAAGTTCATCGACTTCTGCGGTCCCGCCGTGTATCTCGTCATGCTGGTGCTCGCGGTCTACCTCGTCACCAAGGCCGGATGGTCGAACATCAGCCTGAACCTCGGGTCGGTCGAGTACTCCGGGTGGTCCGCGGTCCCGGTCATGCTCGGCGCGATCGCCCTCGTGGTCTCGTACTTCTCGGGACCGATGCTGAACTTCGGTGACTTCTCGCGGTACGCCAAGTCGATGTCGGCGGTGCGGACGGGCAACTTCCTCGGCCTGCCCATCAACTTCCTGTTCTTCTCGCTGCTCACCGTCATCACCGCGTCGGCGACGCTGCCCGTCTACGGGAAGCTCATCACCGATCCCGTCGAGACGGTCGCCCAGATGGACAGCGTCGTCGCGGTCGTCCTGGGTCTGCTCACCTTCATCGTCGCCACGATCGGCATCAACATCGTCGCGAACTTCGTCTCGCCCGCATTCGACTTCTCCCACGTGAACCCGCAGAAGATCAGTTGGCGTGCCGGCGGGATGATCGCCGCCGTCGGGTCGGTCCTCATCACCCCGTGGAACCTCTACAACAACCCCGATGTCATCCACTACACGCTGGAGACGTTGGGCGCCTTCATCGGACCGCTGTTCGGTGTCCTCATCGCGGACTACTACATCGTCCGCAAGCAGGTCGTCGACGTCGACGCCCTGTTCTCCATGGAGGAGGACAAGCCGTACTGGTACTCCAAGGGCGTGAACCCGGCGGCGGTGGCCGCGACCATCATCGGTGCGGTGGTCGCCGTCATCCCGGTCATCACCAAGGCACACCCGTTCGGCATGCACATCTGGGGCATGGCCGGCGCCGCCCAGTACTCCTGGTTCATCGGTGTGGCCGTGGGTCTGCTCGTCTATCTGGCCCTCTCGACCACACGTCGTCGCCAGTACGCGGCGATGGCACGCTGAGAAGCATGCGCATCGCCGTCGTCAACCCGAACACCACCGTCGCGATGACGGAGGTCGCGGCGGCCGCCGCGCGGTCGGTGGCCGCGCCCGGGACCGAGATCGTCGGGGTCACCTCGACGATGGGCCCGGCGTCCATCGAGAGCCACTACGACGAGGCCCTCGCCGTCCCCGGTCTGCTCGCGGCGATCGCCGAGGGCGAACGCACCGGGATCGACGGGTACGTCGTGTCCTGCTTCGGTGACCCCGGGCTCGACGCCGCACGGGAACTGGCGTCGGGACCGGTGGTCGGGATCGCCGAGGCGGCCATGCGGACCGCGGCCTACCTCGGGCGTGGCTTCAGTGTGGTGACGACCCTCGGGCGGACCAGCGGCCGCGCCGCCGACCTCGCCGAGCACTACGGACTGCACCGGTTCTGCCGCGGCATCCACGCCTGCGAGATCCCGGTGTTGGACCTCGAGACCGACCCTGCGGCGTACCAGCTGATCGCCGACTCCTGCCGGATAGCGGTCGCCCAGGACGACTCCGACGCGATCGTGCTCGGGTGCGCGGGGATGGCGGCCATGTGCGCCGACCTCACCGCCGACCTCGGCGTCCCCGTCGTCGACGGGGTCTGCGCCGCGACGCTCACGGTGCAGTCGTTGGTCACGATGGGCCTCTCGACCGGGAAACTGGCCGAGTTCGCCCGGCCGCTGCCCAAGAGCTACTCCGGGGTCCTGTCGGACTTCACCGTGACCGACGACGGATCCCGCGATCGATTCCCCGCCGACCCGGGGGTTCGCTTACCGTGGTCGGGTGAACAGCCCACAGGTGAAGCCAGCAGCCTCTGACGACCGGAAAACCGTTCTCACCTGGAGCGGTACCGACGGCTCGACCAGGCTGGAGCAGGCCCGCGTGCAGGTGTCCGGATCGCGAGTGAAGGCTTACGGCCAGATCGTCTCGGCGGCGGGCGAGCACCCCGCGTTCAACGTCAACTACGACTTCGTCACCGACGACGCCGGTGTCACCCGACGCCTTGCCGTGCACCTGATCCGCGAGTCCGGCGAGTCGCATGTGTCGATCACCCGGGACGGCGAGAGCACCTGGCTGATCCAGACCGCGCAGGGCACCGAACGCGGTGACTTCGGCGGGGCCCAGGACGTCGACCTGGTGCTCAGCCCCCTGTTCAACGCCATGCCGATCCGTCGGCTCCAGCTGCACCGCACGGCGAGCGACGCGGTCGACGTCCCGCTGGTCTATCTGCGCCTGCCCGAGGGCACGGTCGAGCCGGTCGTCACGCGGTACTCCTCCGACGACTCGGGTGTCTCCGTGCAGTCGCCGGTCGGGAACGTCACCCTGACCACCGACAGCGCCGGTTTCGTCGTCGACTACCCCGGGCTCGCGACGCGCGTCTAGGCGGGTGCGCCCGTCCAGACCCGTCCGAGGTGGGCCTGCCGGCGGAGTTCGGCGGCCCACCCGGGCGCACCGACGGTGACGTCGACGATCGGTTGCGGGCCGGCCGCACGCATGTCCTCCCAGCGCCGACGGGCCCGATGTCCGTCGTCGACGGTTGTGGCGACACTGCCGGAGTCGCGGAGATCGTCGCGGGCGGCGACGAGCCTGTCGATGGCCTCCGACAGCAGTGTGACGACCGCGGGTCGGTTGGCCTCGATCATGGCGCGCTGCAGGTCCACCGCGGTCCCGGCGACGCGCGTCCCGTCACGGAAGCTCCCCGCGGCCAGTCGGAGCGCGAGGTCGCCGGGCCCGGCGCCGATCGCCGCCGTCACCGCCGCGGTCAGGTGGGGGACGTGGGAGATCGCGGCCACCAGCAGGTCGTGATCGGCGGTCGCGACGGGCACCACCCGGGCGCCGACGGTCACCGCGACATCTGCCACGGCCGACCAGGTGGCCGGGTCGGAGTGGTCGTCGCAGCAGACCACCCACGGGGCGTCGACGAACAGCGCGGGATCGGTCGCGTCCCACCCGGACTCGGAGGTGCCGGCCATCGGGTGGCCACCCACGTACCGCGCGGACAACCCGTGACGGTCGACCGCGGCGGCGACGGCGTCCTTGACGCTGACGACGTCGGTGAGGGCGCATCGGGGGGCGTGCTGGGCGACCGCGTCGAGGATGTCGTCGACGACGGTGGTCGGGGTGGCGAGGACTATCAGCGCGTCCGCCTCGGACGCGCGGGCGAGCACGGCGGCGAGGTCAGCGTCGGCCTCATACCCTGCCGCGGTCGCGGCAGCGACGGTCGCCGCGGAACGGTTCCAGCCGAAACACGGCCGGCCGGCGTCGGCCAGCGCTCGCAGCAGTGATCCGCCGATCAGTCCGAGGCCCAGAACGCACACCGGGATCGAGGCGTGCGGGTCGCGCGGCGACGCCGGCTCCCGTGGTGCAGTCATGGGGCCAGCGTTCCATACGCTGCGGCGACTGTGTCCGTGGTGAGTTGGGTAGAACCGGGGACAGGACTACGGTGTCGCACATGGCTGGAGCGGACGACGACGACCTCGACGGCTTCGCCGTCGCGGTGGTGCGCGAGGAGGGCAAGTGGTCGGTGACCGCGATGGAACCCGACGCGTTGACCGGCCTGAAGGACGCCGAGAAGAGTCTGCGTGACATGCGCAGCGCGGGCGCTGTTTTCGGCCTCCTCGATGTCGACGACGAGTTCTTCGTCGTCATCCGTCCGGGGCCGTCGCGATCGCGGTTGCTGGTCTCCGACGCCACCGCCGCCATCGACTACGACATCGCCGCCGACGTCCTGGACGCCCTCAACGTCGACGTCCCCGATTTCGACTCCGACGACCTCGACGACGTCGACCCGTGGGAGGAAGGCGACCTCGGGGTCCTCGCGGATCTCGGCCTCCCCGACTCGGTGATGAGCGTGATCGTCGGCGACACCGATCTGTACGCCGACGAGCAGATCGGCATGATCGCCGCGCGCCTCGGGTTCGCCGACGAGCTCTCGGCCGTGCTCGACCGCCTCGGGCACTGACCCATCGCCGTGACCCTGGACCGCGGCCCGGCCGGGTTGGCGGCGGCGATGGGCGAGGCGCTGGCGGCGGCGAGAACGTCGGGGCCGCAGGATGTCCCGGTCGGCGCGGTGGTCTTCGGGCCCGACGGGGACGAGCTGTCGCGGAGCGGGAACGCCCGCGAGCTCGCCGGTGACCCGACCGCACATGCCGAGATCCTCGCCCTGCGGGCCGCTGCCGCCGCTCACGGTGACGGCTGGCGTCTCGAGGGCTGCACCATCGTCGTGACCCTGGAGCCGTGCGTCATGTGTGCCGGCGCGATCGTCGCCGCCCGTGTGGGTCGGGTGGTGTTCGGGGCATGGGAGCCCAAGACGGGTGCGGTCGGATCGCAGTGGGATCTGGTGCGTGACCGCCGCGTGAACCACCGTCCGGAGGTGGTCGGTGGGGTCCGTGAGGCCGACTGTGTCCGGCTCGTTACCCAATTCTTCGTCGGACAACGATCGGATTGAGATGAGCGCAACGGGTGGGCGGGACCGTTGGCGGGTGACAGTGTGGGTCCGGGACGTCGACGACGTCTGCACACACATCGATCGAAGGGGAGTGCACCCATGGGTCTCGCAGATGACGCCAAGAACAAGGCCGAGGATCTGAAGGGTCGCGGCAAGGAAGCCGCCGGCAGCGTCACGGGTGACGATCAGCTGAAGTCGGAGGGCAAGGGCGACCAGGCCAGCGCCGACATCAAGCAGAAGGCCACCGACGCCGCCGACGCGGTCAAGGGCAAGATCGACGACGTCAAGGACAAGCTGACCGGCCACTGACCGGTTCGGCCGCTCGCTGAGCAGCCGATTCAGAGGCGACCGGCCGCCTGAGGTACAGTCACCGACGGTGGCGTGTCCGAGCGGCCGAAGGTGCAGCACTCGAAATGCTGTGTGCGGTAACCCCGTACCGGGGGTTCAAATCCCCCCGCCACCGCCAGATGTCTCCCCGTCCCGGATCCCGGGGCGGGGATTCGTCGTCTCCGGGGTCGTCGTCCCCCGTCGGTCGGGCTACTGCGGCAGGAAGCCGAAGGCGGCGTCACCCCGGGTGCACTTCGCGAGCACACCGGTGGTCTGCGACGGCCCGCAGCTCCAGCCGCCGACGTCCTGGTTGCGTCCGGTGGAGATCAGCGGGCCGAAACGGCGGGCGACCGGCATGACGGTCCCGCAGTCGGTGGCACCGCTCAGGATCACCACGCGCAGCGCACCCTCGGGACCGTTGGCGGTGTCGCAGCGGGTGCCGTCGACGGTCGGCTCCTCCTTGGAGGCGGGGATCGACGTCGCGGCCGGCAGTCGCGGTCCCGGGACTGCCTGAGCACTCGGATCGGTGCTGGTGGGGGCCTCGATCGCGGTCGATTCGGCGGATGCCGGGGATGACGCGGTGGCCGCCGACGATGTCGACGACACCGTGCCCGCGACCTCACCGGAGTCCGAACCGCACCCCGCGAGCAGCAGGCCGGCGGCGACGGCGGCGAGGGACAGGACGGGGAGACGCATCGAGGGGACAGCCATGGTCGCCACCGTAGCGAATCGTGATGTCCGCTCCGCCCGTTCACCGTCGCGGGGACCCGGTGCGGCGCTACTCTGCGCCGATGCAGACCAGTGCAGCTCGAATCCGCGTCCTCGCATCACGCGTCCTGCTCGTCGCGGCATGTGGTGCGGGCATCGCCTCGACGACGCTGCCTGCGGCGTCCGCCACGCCGAGTGCCGGCATCACCGCCCAGACGCTCGCCGCCGCCGACATCCCGGCGGGGCTCCTGCCGTTCATCTCGGGTCCGGGCACCGCGACGGCGCGCCGCATCACCATCGCGCCGGGCGGCACCACGGGCTGGCACTTCCACGACGGGCGGATCGTCGGGATCGTCGAGTCGGGAACCCTCACCCACCCCGGTGCCGACTGCAAGCCCGTCACCTACCGGGCGGGGCAGTTGATCATCGAGCCCGAGGGCAAGGCGAACACCCACCGAGGTCAGAACCTCACCGACAAGCCGGTGGTGCTCGACGTCGTCTATCTCCTGCCCAAGGGTGCCCCGTTCTTCGAGGACGCCGCAGCGCCGCCCTGCGACCGGTGACGCCTCTGACCCGTCCCCGCGGGTCACGTCGTCGCCTGGGATGATTTCCCGGTGACGTCCACACCCTTCACGCCGGGCACGCAGCTGCCCGGCACCCGCGGGCGCACCGGCGTCATCCACACCGCGCACGGGGACATCGCGACCCCTGCCTTCGTGCCCGTCGGCACCAAGGCGTCCGTCAAGACGGTGCTGCCCGAGTCTGTCGCCGAGCTCGGTGCCCAGGCCGTGCTCGCCAACGCGTATCACCTCTACCTGCAGCCCGGACCCGACATCGTCGATGCCGCAGGCGGTCTCGGCGCGTTCATGAACTGGCCCGGCCCCACCTTCACCGACAGCGGTGGGTTCCAGGTGATGTCCCTGGGTGCCGGGTTCAAGAAGGTCATCTCGATGGACGTCTCCGGGCAAGAGGACGACGCCGTCATCGCGCCCGGGAAGGAGCGGCTGGCGCGTGTCGACGACGACGGCGTCACCTTCAAGTCGCACCTGGACGGGTCGACACACCGGTTCACCCCCGAGGTGTCGATGCGGATCCAGCACCAGCTCGGCGCCGACATCATCTTCGCGTTCGACGAACTCACCACGCTGATGAACACCCGTGGGTACCAGGAGACGTCGGTGGAACGGACCCGGTTGTGGGCGGAGCGGTGTCTCGCCGAACACAACCGTCAGTCGGTCGAGCGCGCTCACCGGCCGCCGCAGGCGCTGTGGGGTGTGGTGCAGGGTGCGCAGTACGAGGATCTCCGTCGCAGTGCCACACGGGGTCTCGTCGAGCTGCACCGACGCGACATCGCCGACGGCGGACGGGGATTCGGCGGGTACGGCATCGGCGGAGCGCTCGAGAAGGTCAACCTGGGGACCATCGTCGGCTGGGTCGTCGACGAGCTGCCGGACGAGGCACCCCGCCACCTGCTGGGGATCAGCGAGCCCGACGACATCTTCACCGCCGTGGAGAACGGCGCCGACACCTTCGACTGCGTCTCGCCGTCACGGGTGGCGCGCAACGGCGCGGTCTACACCTTCGACGGCCGCGTGAACATCACCAACAGCAGGTTCCGCGCCGACTTCGCGCCCATCGAGCCCGAGCTCACCAACTACTCGAGCGCGTACACCCGGGCCTACATCCACCACCTGTTCCGGGCGAAGGAGGGACTCGCCTCGACGCTGTGCACCATCCACAACGAACACTTCATCGTCACCCTGGTGAACCGCGTACGCGCGGCGATCGAGGACGGCACCTACACCGATTTCCGCGACGCGTTCCTCGCCCGGTACTACGCCGGCCGGCCCGCGGAGGCGGACCGGCCGGAGTAGTCGAGGCGATCTGGCGTCAGGCGCGGATGACGCGCGTGCCACCCGCGAACTTGTCGTGGAAACCCTGCTTGTTCTGGTCGTTGGCGATCGTGACGCCGAGCGCGATGAACACCGCGAGGGTCACCAGTCCGACGAGGCCGGACAGGATGAAGGTGAAGTTCAGCAGCGCCGAGACGAAGCCGAGCAGCATGAACGCGTTGCGACGGATCGCCACGTCCTGCGTAGGCAGGCCGCCGTCAGGCCCGACTGTGCGCAGCGACATGATGCGCTTGCCGAGCGTCGCGCCGTTGCGGGACTCCAGCAGCACGAAGTAGGCGAACCCGGCCAGGCTGAGGATCAGCGCGACGATGTAACCGACGACCCAGCCGCCGACCGCGGCGGCGATGCCCTCGATGATCGCGACCGGGATACCGACGATGAGGCCGTCGAGGATGCGCGCCACCAGTCGTAGACCGGCGCCGGCGGGCTGACCGGAGGTCGAGTAGATGCCCTGCTCGTTCGGGGCTCCGTACTGACCGGGCGGAGGGGGCGGGTAGTTGCCCTGGGCCGGCGGCGGGTAGCTGCCCTGCGGGGGCGGGTACGCACCCGGCGGCGGGTAGCTCGCCTGCTGGCCGCCCTTGCCGAGATCTGGCCCCTGGCCGTACTGGGGTGCCTGCCCGTACTGGGGCGTCTGGCCGTACTGGGGGGACTGCCCGTACCCGGGGTCCTGCCCTTCGGGGTTCTGGCCCGGGTACTGCTGCGGTCCGGTCATCTCGGGGTCCTCTCCTGTGTCCGACGCGGTCACGGCGGATCGGACGTCAGTCTAAAACAGGCAGATCGGGCGCGACCGTGTCTCGGACGACGCCGACGTGCAGCGCATGAGCCATGTCGTCGGAGACCGCCCGCCGGGACCGCGGACCCCATACGCTCAGCTCCGACCGGACGACCCGCCCGCGGAGGAGCGACGATGACCCAGCCACCCGAGGATCCGCTGCGCAAGCATCCCGACGACGGGCAGTCGGGCTACCCGCCCCCGCCCGGCGCATACCCACCTCCGGGGTCGTATCCACCTCCTCAGGGGTCGTACCCTCCGCCCGGCGCATATCCGCCGCCGCCGAGTGGCTACCCGCCGCCTCCTCAGTACGGGCAGGGATCGGCGTTCCCGCCGCCGCAGCCACCGGGCCTGCAGACACCGCCGCAGTTCTCCATCGGGTCGGCCCTGTCCTACGGCTGGAGCAAGTTCAGCGGCAACGTCGGCAGCTGGCTGCTGATCGCGTTGGTGTCGGTGCTGGTGAACGTGGTCATCAACCTGGCGTTCCGCGGGTTCAGCACCGATGACCTGACCACGACGACGTCGGCCCTGAGCATCGTCGGCTCGATCGTGTCCTTCGTGGTGGGCGTGCTGTTCCAGGCCGCCTACATCCGGGGTGCGCTCGACGAGTGCGACGGGCGCAAGCCGAACCTCGGCGCCTTCTTCCGGTTCCAGAACCTGGGGGCCGTCTTCGGGCTGGTGATCGTGGTCGGTCTGGTCGTCGGCATCGGGTTCGTGCTCCTGATCATCCCGGGCCTCGTGCTGCTCTATCTGACCTGGTACGCGCTCACCTTCGCGATCGATCGCAACGACGGATTCGGTGCGGCGTTCTCGAACACGTTCCGGCTGACGACCCAGCACTTCGGGCAGCTGTTCCCGCTGGCGATCGTCTGCTTCCTGCTCAACGTGGTCGGCGCGGTCCTGTGCCTGGTCGGGCTGTTGGTGACGATCCCCGTCACCCTCATCGCCGGCACCTACGCCTACCGCGTGCTCACCGGTGGCGTGGTGTCCCCGGCGAAGAACACCCAGGCCTGACCTCCGGTCCCGTCGGCCTCAGAGCAGGTCGACGGGATCGAGGATCCACGGTCCGGCGGGGATCTTCGACGGGTCGAAGCGCGCCAGAAGCGTTGCGGGGTCGGGGGTCTCCGACCCGTCGCCGAGACCCAGCGATCCGGCCAACTGCGCGCGGACCCGCTCGGCGGACACCCCGACAGACGCCAGGGTGGTCAGGGTGACCGCGCCGTCCCGCTTCGCCAACCGCGTCCCGAAGGTGTTGAGCACCAGCGGGACATGGGCGTAGGTCGGCACCGGCAGTCCGAGCACCTGCGCGAGGTACGCCTGCCGTGGTGTCGAACTCAGCAGGTCGTCGGCGCGAACCACCTGATCGACGCCGCTGTCCGCGTCGTCGACGACCACGGCGAGGTTGTACGCCGCCACGCCGTCCCCACGGCGCAACACGAAGTCGTCGACGACGCCGGTGAACGTCCCGCACAGCTCGTCCTGCACGGTGAACTCAGTGATGTCCGACCGCAACCGGATCGCGGGGGGTCGGCCCGACTCGCGGCGTTCCGCCCGCTCGCCCTCGTCGAGATCGCGACAGGTCCCCGGGTAGGCGCCCGGCGGCGAGTGCGGCGCACGCGGTGCGGCGAGGATCTCCTTGCGGGTGCAGAAGCACTCGAACGTCATCCCCGCGGTGTCGAGTCCGTCGATCACCTCGTCGTAGCGTGATCGCCGCTGGGACTGCACAACCGGGTCACCGTCGAAGTCGAGACCGATGGCGGTGAGATCCGCGACCTGTCGGTCGGCCACCTCCGACGAGCTGCGGTCGTCGAGGTCCTCGATGCGCAGCAGGAACGAGCGTCCGGTGTGGCGCGCGAAGAGCCACGCCAACAACGCCGTTCGCAGGTTGCCGACGTGGAGATCGCCCGACGGTGACGGGGCGAACCGTCCGGCGCCGGTCACCGCGATCCCGTCAGGTCGATCGCGAGCATTGCCTCGGTGAACACGCTCGCGATGAACAGCGTCCCGTCGACCTCGACGGCCCCGGTCGCGGTGTGGAAGTCGGGATGCGTGCCGTGGACCTCGTCGACGATGTCGCCGTTCGGGTCGACGGCCACGGCCCACACCGTGTGATCCGGCTCGGGGCGCAGCCTCTCGGGCATGCGCCACGCGAGATGCGACAGCAGCCGCGGCGCGGTGCCGAGCATGTCGAGCGCGGCCATCCGCGGGTTGGTCAGCGGGATCCACGCACGCCCTTCGCGGAACGCGGACATGTTGTCGGGGTATCCGGGTAGCCCCGCGGTCACCGCGTCGAAGGCACCAGCTCGTGGGCCGGACAACGCCATCCGGTTCACCCGGAGAGCGGCTGTCTCGACGACGAGCAGCGCGTCGGCATCCGGTGTGCGCGTGACGCCGTTGGCGAACCACAGGTCGTCGCGGATCACGGTCACGATCCCGTCGGGCGTCCGCCGGAGAAGGCGCCCCGATGGGCGGTTCTCCATCATCGATCCGCGGTGGTGCTCGAAGTCGAAGCGCGTGGTCGACTCGGTGAACCAGATCGTCCCGTCGGGCAGCGTCGTCGCGTTCGAGCAGAACCGGAGTGGGCGGGAGTCGACGAACCGCGTCAGGGTGACGAGCTCGCCGGTGGACAGGTCGAGGCGGAGCAACCCGCAGTGTGCGTCGCAGATGAGAAGTGTGTCGTCCTCGCGATGTTCGAGCCCCAGGGGTCGACCGCCGGTGGACGCGAGGGTCTCCACCGCGAAGGTCGTCGGATCGATGCGCAGGATGGCACCACCGTCGACGCCGCACAGCAGCTGCCCGGCACCGTCCACGACGACGTCTTCGGCGAACCCGCCGGGCACACGGATGACGCGGGCGGACCGTAGTCGGCGCGGCGTGCCGACCTCCGGGCGCGCGTCAGGCCGGCGGGGTCGCGGGTCGAGGGAGGGCTTGGCCACCGGACCCCGCTGCGGGAGCAGCGGTCGGCCGTCCTCGCGCACGATCTGCGTCGACAGGACCGGTCGGGTGCGGAGCTCGGTCGCCATCTGCGCGAGCCCGGTGGACTCGGTCACGGCGTCGAGTGCGTCCACGGCGGAGGCGACATCGCGCGCCGCGACCACGACGACGAGATCGCCGAGGACAGAACCCCCGTGCCGCGTGTCGGCGAGGTGCGCACGGACACCACGGACACCGGGTGCGACGGACAGTGCGGGCACGACGGCATCGCGCAGGGTCACCAGCAGGTCCGCCCGGGCGACCTCGTGGAGCAGCGAGAGCGTCAGAACAGCGCGACCGCCCACCGTCGCCTCGGAGCGGACGACGAGGGCGTCGCCCCGGGTGGTCACCAGACCGGCGGTGGGGGATCGGGCCTCGAGGGGGCCCCGGGAGAGGTCGGCCAGGTCGAGGCCGGTGCGCGCCGGCGCCAGGATCTCGACGAGGACGAGCTCGCCGTCGTCGAGATGGTGGATGCTGACGTCGTCGACATCGGCGAGGCGGGCGATGCGCTGCACGTACGACTCGACCAACCACTGCCGGTCACCCGCACCCGACACCGGCGACCACCACTCCATGGCCACGGCGCCGGAGGCGGAACGGACGGCGGGACGCCACGAGACCTGTACCGCTGTCCCCTCACGACGACTCACGAGCCGAGTCTAGGGATCGCTCACGCGCGCACTGTCGCCCCGCCGCCGATGTCCCGGACGAGTGCCGCGCGCACGGTCACGTCTGACGGGGCAGGAGCTCTCCGACGAAGCGGTCGACGAAGGACGTCGTGTCACCGCCCGCCGGGATGATGACGAACTTGCTGAGGCCCGCAGCGATGTGGTCGTCGATCATCCGATGCAATGCGGGCCAGTCGGTGGCGACGAGTTCGCGCGGGTCCGCGTCGGGTCGCTGCGCCCCGGCGCGGCGCATCACCTCGTCGGGATGGGCACCATCGGCGACCAGCAGGGTGATGCCGAAGTGGTCGTCGTCCACGTGGCGGCCGGCTGCTGCTGCCGCGTCACGGATGGCGGCGACACCGGCCTCGGTCTCGGCGGGGGTGAGGAAGCTGCCGAGCCACCCGTCGCCGAGGGCTCCGATCCGGCGGAACGCCGCAGGCGCCCGTCCCCCGAGCCAGATGTCCAGGGAGCCGGGTGTCCCCTGGCGGATGTCATCGCTGTCGAGCGCTGCGCGCAGCTGACGAAGCGACTCGTCGAAGATGTCGCCACGCCGGCCCGCGACGGGGAACAGCTCGCGTTCGCGGGGGTTGCCGGGTTGGAGGCCGAACACCGGCAGTACCCGGCGAGGGGCCAACGCCGCCAACGACATCAGTTGCTTGGCGACGAGCGCCGGTTGTCGCCCGGGCAGGACCGCGACCGACGTCCCGACCTTCAGCCGCCTCGTCCGCGACGCCGCGTACGCCATGCCGACGAACGGGTCGACCGCGGGCGAATAGACCAGCTCCGAGAACCACAGCGAGTCGACGCCCTCGTCCTCGAGTCGGTCGACGAATCCCGGGAGCTCGCCGGGCTCGACCTCGCCGCCGAGCCCGATGCCGAACCGTGTGCTCATCGGTTCTTCCTACACCTGGTCGGTGCGTCCGAGGCTGACGTCGAGATCGGTCAGCGCTTCGGGGACCAGCCGTCCGTCGTCGATGCCGGGCCTCCACCACCAGGCGATCTCGTGGGGTGCGTCGAGGATCGGGAAGCGGTCGCGGTCGTGCAGACCGGTGTCGTCGACGGTGGTGCGGAAGGCGAAGACGATCTCGTGGCCGGTGACGCCGTCCACGTCGAAGATGCTCTCGAACACGCCGAGCAGTTCCGCCTCCCGGACGCCGACACCGAGTTCCTCGCGCAGCTCCCGGTCGAGCGCGGTGCGGGCGGACTCCCCGAACTCGATGCCGCCGCCCACGGGCCGGACGCGCGGGTCGTCACTGTCCATTCCGTGGCCTGTCACCAGCACCGCGCCGTCGGCGGGGCGCCGGATGAGGGCGAGTGCGATCGGTCGGATGGCGGCGGTCACGTGCCCAATCCGGGGACGATGTCGTCGAGCCGGAAGGTCACGGGCTGCTCGAGCTGCTCGTACGTGCACGAGAGGGGATTGCGGTCGGGACGCCACCGGTTGAACTGCGCGGTGTGCCGGAAGCGTTCGCCCTCCATGTGGTCGTAGCGGACCTCGACGACGCGCTCGGGTCGCAGTGGCACGAACGACAGGTCCTTGCCCGAGTTCCACCGCGATCCCGCGTTCCGGCCGGGTGTCTGCTGGCCGGCCTCGGTCGCGGCCCAGTTCCAGGGGTGGTCGTCGAAGCTGGTCACCAGGGGCTGCAGCTCCTCGAACAGGCTGCGTCGCTTGGCCATCGGGAAGGCGCCGATCACGCCGACCGAGGCGAGCGACCCGCTGTCGGTGTAGAGCCCGAGCATCAGCGACCCGATCGCGTCCGGCCCGGACTTGTGGACGCGGTAGCCGGCGACGACGCAGTCGGCGGTGCGCTCGTGTTTCACCTTGAACATCACGCGCTTGTCGGGCTGGTAGGTGACGTCGAAGGGTTTGGCGATCACCCCGTCGAGGCCGGCGCCCTCGAAGTCGGAGAACCAGGTCTGCGCCACGTCGGCGTCGGTGGTGGCCGGGGTGACATTGAAGGTGGGGCCGACACCGTCGAGGGCCTCGACCAACGCGGCGCGACGTTCGGTGAAGGGTCGCGACGTGTAGTCCTCGTCGCCGAGGGCGAGGAGGTCGAAGGCGATGAACGCCGCGGGCGTCTTCTCCGAGAGCATGCGCACGCGGGAGTCGGCGGGGTGGATGCGTTGCTGCAGGGCCTCGAAGTCCAGTCCGTGGTCGGTGGCGACGACGATCTCGCCGTCGATGACGCACCGGTCGGGGAGTTCGGCGAGCGCGGCGGCGACCACCTCGGGGAAGTAGCGCGTGAGCGGGCGCTCGTTGCGGCTGCCGAGTTCGACGTCGTCGCCGTCGCGGAAGCAGATGCTGCGGAACCCATCCCACTTCGGTTCGTACGACGCCGCCGGCGGCATCGACTTCACCGGCTTGGCCAGCATCGGCGAGACCGGGGGCATCACGGGGAGGTCCACCGGACCATTGTGGCGCACCGGCACGGCGCAGCGGTGCCCGATCCGACGGTGACGCGGATAGCGTGGACCCATGGCGAAGACCCCGGCGACGACGGTGGACGCAGGCGGCCGTGAGGTTCGCGTGTCCAGTCCCGACCGCGTCGTCTACGAGGCGACCGAATCGACCCCCGAGGTCACCAAACTCATGGTCTGCGAGTACTTCGCATCGATGGGTGAGGCGATGATGCGGGCCGTCGGCGACAGACCCATAGCGATGGAGCGCTGGCCGGACGGCTGGCGGGAGGGCATGAAGCTCGCCACCGGTCCACAGGACCGGGACGCGGACGGTTTCTATCAGAAGCGGCTGCCGAAGGGCGCGCCCGACTGGTTGCGGACGGTGCGCGTGCACACACCCAACGGTCGGCCGATCGACGAGCTGTGTCCCCATGAACCGGCGGCGATCGTCTGGGCGGCGCAGATGGGGACGCTGACCTTCCACCCGTGGCCGGTGACGACGGCGGACCTCGACCATCCCGACGAGCTCCGCATCGACATCGACCCCCAGCCGGGGACGACGTTCACCGACGCCCGCCGGGTCGCGCTGGTCGCCGGCGAGCTGCTCGAGGAGCTGGGACTGCGCGGGTACCCGAAGACGAGCGGCAACCGGGGCATCCACATCTATGTCCGCATCGCCCCGCAGTGGTCGTTCGAGGACATGCGGCACGCGGCCATCGGATTCGGCCGCGAGCTCGAGACCCGCGACGACTCCGTCACCACCGCCTGGTGGAAGGAGGAACGCGGTGCGCGGCTGTTCATCGACTACAACCAGAACAACCGTGACCGCACGATCGCGAGCGCGTGGAGCCTGCGGCCCCGCCCCGGCGCGCCCGTCTCGACACCGATGAGCTGGGAGCGTCTCGCCGACACCTCCGACCCCGCGGCGTACAACCTGTTCACAGCACCCGAGTACGTCGCCGACGGCGACCCGTGGGCCGGCATGAACGACACCGCCTACCCCCTCGACCCGTTGCTCGAGCTGTGGGAGCGACTGCCCGGTGGCGAGCTGAACTTCCCGCCCGACTACCCGAAGATGCCCGGCGAACCGCCGCGGGTGCAGCCGTCGAAGAAAGTCGCCGAGCACTGGGACGCCGACGGCAACAAGATCGACGGCTGACGTCGACGATCAGCGGGCGAGGGTCCGGCTGATCACCAGGCGTTGGATCTGGTTGGTGCCCTCGAAGATCTGGGTGATCTTCGCCTCGCGCATGTACCGCTCGACGGGGTAGTCGCGGGTGTAGCCGTACCCACCGAAGACCTGGACCGCATCGGTGGTGACCTTCATGGCCGCATCCGTGGCGACGAGCTTCGACACCGACGCCTGCCGCGAGTACGGCCGCTGCGCGTCGCGCCGACGGGCCGCGTCGAGGTAGGTCGCGCGCGCGGAGTCCACGGCCGCGGCCATGTCGGCGAGGAGGAACCCCAGCCCCTGGTGGTCGATGATCTTGCGCCCGAAGGTGGTGCGCTCGTGCGCGTAGTCGACGGCGGCGTCCAGCGCGGCCTGCGCGAGACCGACCGCGACGGCGGCGATCCCGAGGCGACCCGAGTCCAGGGCGCTGAAGGCGATCTGCAGACCCTGGCCCTCGTCACCGATCAGTCGATCCGCCGGGACGACGGCCTTGTCGTAGTGGGCCGCGGTGGTGGGCACGGCATGAAGGCCCATCTTGTCCTCCGGCTTACCGAACGACAGGCCGTCGGTGTCCGACGGGACGAGGAAACACGAGATGCCCTTGGACCCCTCGCCGGTCCGCGCGAAGAGACTGTAGAAGTCGGCCACACCGCCGTGGGTGATCCATGCCTTCGTCCCGGTGACGCTGTAGTGATCGCCCTCGAGCACGGCCTTGCAGCTCAGCGCGGCTGCGTCCGACCCCGCCTGCGGCTCCGACAGGCTGTACGCCCCGATCATGCTGCCGCTCAGCATGTCCGGCAGCCACCGCTGCTTCTGTTCCTCGGTACCGAACGCGGCGAGCGGGTGACACGACAGGCCGTGGACACTCGTGGCCACCGCCACCGTCGCCCACCGGGCGGCGAGTTCCTCGAGGACCTGGAGGTACACCTCGTAGGGCTGCCCACCGCCGCCCCACTCCTCCGGGTACGGGAGGCTCAGCAGTCCCGCCTCACCGAGGGTCGCGAAGACACCGTCGGGATAGGTGGCGGAGCGTTCGTGCTCGTCGACGATCGGCGCGAGGACGCGGTCGGCGACATCGCGGGTCAGGTCGATCAGATCGTGCGCCTCCTGGGAGGGAAGGAGTCGATCGACGGCCATGGTGGCTCCTCACAAAGCGGGCGGTGGTGCAGTACCCGCAAACTACCGGCGTGGTGAACGCCGACCCACAACCGGACACACGCATGCGCGAGATGTCGATCCCTTACCGTGGGACACGACATCCCCCGGCGATGGAGGCCTCGTGCTCTGGTTGCGCAACGCCCTGCGTGGGGTCCTCGGTGGGTTCCTGATCTTCGCCGGTACTGCGCACCTGACCTTCGCGCGCGACTCGTTCGACGCGCAGGTCCCGGGGTGGGTGCCACTGGACACCGGGTTCGTGGTGATCGCGTCGGGGATCGTGGAGATCGTCCTCGGCGCCGCGCTGATCCTGCTGTATCGGCACAAGGTGGTCATGGGGTGGATCGTCGCGGCGTTCTTCGTGGCCGTGTTCCCCGGCAACATCGCGCAGTACGTCGATCATCGGGACGCTTTCGGTCTCGACACCGACAGCGCCCGACTGATCCGGTTGTTCTTCCAGCCCGTGCTGATCGCGTGGGCCCTCTGGTGCACCGGCGCGTGGGCGGCTGTGCGCGGTCGTCGGGTCCGCGAGACGGCGTGACACCCCGGCGCCGGTCCGATCGCGGCCGGCGACGACGGCGACCGCCAGCACGCCGATGATCATCCCCACCGCCGTTGTCGCGGGGAAGGACTCGCCGAACGCGATCGCTCCCCACACCGCGGTGACCGGCGCCATGAGGAACATCAGCGTGTTGACCCGGGTGACGCCGATGCGCCGCAGCAAGAGCCAGTAGAGCCCGTAGCCCCCGAACGTCGGCAGTACCACCAGCCACGCCATCGCGATCCAGAACGACGGCGCGACGGGCGGCACGGCCTGTCCGGTGACGACGGCCAGCGCGGTGAACACCACGGCACTCGTCGCGCAGTGGATGGCGAGTGCGGTCAGCGGCGGCACCGGTTCGGCGTCACGTCGCTCGACGACGGTGGCGGCGACGAGGGACAGCATCCCCGCGACCGGGATCGCGTAGGACCACCACGGGGCGGTGCCGTTCGTGCCCGCGTCGGCGAGGGTGACCACAGCGACGCCGGCGAGCCCGAGGACCAACCCGAGCCACTGCCGCCCCGACACGACGACCCCCAGCAGCGGCCCGATCACCGCCGCGGCCACCAGGGGCTGGATGCCGTCGACGAGTGCGGTGGTCCCGGTGTTCACACCGAGCGCGATCGCCCAGTACACGGACAGCAGGTAGCCGCTCTGCGAGAGCAGGCCGATCGTCACCTGCCGGGCGAGAGATCGCCGGCCGGGCACTGCGCCGCGTCGCCGGGCGAGCAGCCACGCCGGCAGCGCGAGCACCGCGGCGAGTGGGAGGAACCGCCACATCAGGACGGTGGCCACCTCGGCGTCAGCCGCGCCGAGCTTGGCGCCGATGAACCCGCTGCTCCAGCACAGGACGAACAACACCGACAGGCCGACCGTCGCGACGGTGCCACCGCTGATCGACGCGGGAACTTTACCGATCTGTGAAGTAGTCACCGGGCAGACTTTACAGATCGGTATAGTCAACGTCCATGAGGTCGCAGGACTCGATGACGAACCTGACGCCGGGAGCGCGACGCATCCTCGACACGGCGTCGACGCTCTTCTACGACCGCGGCATCCACGCCGTCGGGGTGGACACGATCGCCGAGGAGGCCGGCGTCACGAAGAGAACCCTCTACAACCGCTTCGGGTCGAAGGACGTCCTCGTCGAGATGTATCTGCGGGGCCGCGACCGCCGCTGGCTCGCGCTGCGCACCGAGTCCCTCGACGCGGCCGGCCCGGACCCGATCGACCGCCTGCGCGCTGTGTTCGACGCGTCGGCGGGATGGTCCGACAGCGACGGCGGGAGGGGGTGCGGGTTCACCAACGCCCACGCCGAGTTCAGCGACCCGGCCCACCCGGTTGCGAAGCTCGTCTCGGCGCAGAAACAGGAACTGCTCGACCTCTTCCGGGGCATCATCGCCGATGCCGGAGTGGCCGACGACGGCGTCGCGGAGGCGATCCTCGCGCTCCACGAAGGTGCCCTCGTCGCCCACGGGGTCGGCGTCGGAGCAGACCCCTGGGGCAGCGCGAGGGACGCGGCGGTACGTCTGGTGGCCTCCGCCTGAGTCACCGGGCGACGGTGGAGCGGGTCAGCTCAGCAGTCGGGCGAGGTCGTCATCCCACTGCGCCATGCGCGCCCGATCGCACCGGGTGGTGACCCACGTCCGGAGCGCCAGGAAGACCGCGATCACCAAACCGACCAACACGACCGCGACGGCGACGCCGGTGACGCTCGAATCCGCACGCAGCGGGAGGGGCGGTGTGGGTTCGCCCTTGTCGTCGACGGTCAGCAACAGCTTGCTACCGGACTGCGTGCCCGGCGGGACGACGATGCGGCCCGTGTGGGTGGTGCCGCGGAAGTCCCAGTGGGCGACCACCGTTCCGATGTCGTCGCGTCCCAGGGTCGAGGCGATCGGTGTCATCGGTGGTGCGGACGTGTCGGTGGTGGCGTTGACCATCGTGATGGTCGGCGTCGGCGCAGGATCCTGCGACGCCCAGATGATGATCCCGGGGACGACGGCGAGGGGCAGCAACACCATCGCCATCAGGATGAGCAGCAGATGCTGTCGGCGCTCGCGGACGTCGACGTCCCGCTCGAGTGGATGACGGCGGGCAGCCTCCGGGCGTGCGACGAAGCGACGGTGTGTCGATCGTCGCGTCTTGTCGCCGGACATCGTCTCGCTCTCCTGGAGTACCGCTCGGGACTACGGATCTCGAAACCAGCGTAGGCGATGTCCGGATCGTCCACGTGGTGTCCGGCCGACCATCACGTCATGCGGCCCGTCGCCGCGCGGACGCGGCGAGGTGGTCGAGCGCATCGGCGGCGCGTCTGGCCGATCCGTCGGCGTCCATGACCCGTGCGACGTCGCGCACCCGAGCGCGCAGTCCGACCGCGTGATCGACCGCGTCGCGCAGGCTGCGGGTCGTCATCGAGCGGGGCAGGAGCCGGACACCGACACCCGCCGCCTCGACGCGGACGGCGACGTCGCGCTGATCCCGACCGAACGGGACCACGACGAGCGGGACGCCATGGGCGAGGGCCTTCTGCGTGATGCCGAGGCCGCCGTGGGTGATCACCACGTCCGCGCGGGCGAGGACCTGATCGTGGGGCAGCAGGCGCGCGACCGTCGCCGACGGATGCGCGGTGAAGCGAGCTGGGTCGTGGGCGCCGGTGGTGACGACCGTGTGCAGGCCGCTGTCCGCGAGCGCGTCGAGAGCGGTGTGGGCGAGTACCGCGTCGTCCTGTAGCTCGGTGGAGCACGTCACCAGCGCGAGCGGTCCGCTGATCGCGGCGACGCGGGGGTCGGGGTCGGCCGGCGGCCCCCACAACGACGGGCCGACGGTCACGATCGACGACGGCCACGTCGACGACTGCTGCTGCAGCGGCGGGCCGCAGAGGCTGATGACCAGGGGCGCACCCCGCACGATGTCCTCGGTGTGCGCCACCGGAGGGAGGCCTCGACGATCACGCAGGTCGTTCAGCGGTCGCAGGAACGCGCGGTCCCACACCCCACGGGCGACGGCACCGAGAGCGGCGTCGCGGGCCCGCCACACCCGACCGGGCCGCACCCGCAGACCGAGACCCGGCGGTGGCCCGTCGGTCCGGAGCGGGAGGAAGGTCGGACTCCAGATCGCCCACGGCAGGCCCGACGCCTCGGCGGCGAGGTGCGCGCCGGTCGCGGACACGTCCGCCATGACCACATCGGGGGCGTGCTGGGCGATGAGGTGGGAGAGGTGGTCGAACTCGGCGTCGGCGCGGGCCACGAGGCGGTCGGTCAGGGCGCGCACGCTGCGGTGGTTGCCGTCGTGGTGATCGCCGGGGACGGCGTTCTCCAGCGCGGGCGGCAGCGGGGATGCACCGAGGCCGAGGTCCCACAGCATCGGGACCTCGTCGGCGATGGTCGCGAGGTGCACGTCGTGGCCGCGGGCGCGCAGGGTGAGTGCCGTCTCGACGATCGGATAGAGCAGTCCCCGTGCCGGCGACGTCAGCGCCAGGATGCGGGTCACCGCGTCGCTCCCACCGGGCAGGTGACCGCCGCTGCGGTTCGGTTCCGGACGGTGCGGACGAAGGTCGGATCGGTGCGGAGTGACCACTGCGGGCCGACGAATGCCCGGCAGGCGGTGACGTCGCCTGTCGTCGCGAGGAGGAACGCGAGCGCGGCCCGGGTGAACGGGACGGTGGCGACGGGATCGACGCTGACGAGGTGTGGCGCACCGTGGGCGACGGCGAACCAGGCCGGGCCGTCGATCCGATCCTGGACGATCGAGCCGATCGGACCCGGTCGCGATGTCCGGTCGGCGTCGCCGGTGACGGTGAACGTGGGGGCGTCGACGGCGGCGGTGACGGTGTGGACGTCGGGTTGCAGTGCGAGGACGGCTGTCAGTCGGACGCCGTGAGGTAGCGCGAGATCGGGTGGCGTCGGCAGTCCGCGCCGGGCGGCGCCGTCCAGTCCGGCGGCCTCGATCGCCTTCGTCGCACCTGCGGAATGCCCTGCGAGGATCACCGACCTGTCGTCGACACGCCCGAACACCGGTGAGCGCGGGTCGCGGTCCGCGGCCAGTGCTCGCCGGACGCCGAGGAACGGGCTGCCCGGGAGGATCTCGTGCCGGATCATCGCGATGGCGACGACGAAGCCGTAGCCGGCCCAGTGGCGCGCCAGCGCGGCGAAGTACCCGGGGTTGGCGCCGTCGCCGGGAACGAACACGACGAGTGGTCGTCGGCCGGGTGCGGTTGTCGGGTAGTAGAAGTCGACGCTCGTCTCGGGACCGCCGAGGACCGGTTGGGTCGTCGTGCACTGCAGTGGGGTGCGCGCGCCCTGCCGCCGCGCGTCAGCGTTCTGATCGGCCGCGCCCGGGCCCGAACAGGGAACGGTTGCTGCCGTCGATGCGACGACGAACGGCCCGGGTCGGGCGAGGTCTCGGGGTGCTGTCCCGATGGCGTCGACGGGCGTGGCCGACGCGGCAGACACCGCGGACAGACACATCAGCGCCACCGCCGTGACGAGAACGAGCAACCGCGACATGGGCTTCCCCGAACCTGACATTCATCTTCGCGAATGGACGATCGTGAGAATAAGTCGACGGTGGCCCCGCCGCAGCGCGAGAGATCTCAGCTGCTCCCGAGCAGCGGCCGTGGGGTGTTCGGGGTGTCGGGTGGGAGCACGCGGAGGACGCCGGAGAGCTCGAACCGGAGCGTCGAGGCGGTGCGGGTCGTCGTCAGCTGGACGCGCTGGTATCCCCCAGTGTCCGGGTCGATGAGCGTTCCGAAGTCGGGGCTGTGGAACCTGGTGAGCTTCAGTGTCCCGGACCCCGATGGATCATCGCCGGAGGGCCGCGAGGACACGAAGTCGCCGTGCAGGAAGACCCCGTCCTCCCCGGGCACTCTGAGGGAGACGAAGGTGGTCGGAACGATCTGGGTGCCGTCGAGTTCAGGAAAGCCCATCCGCCACGTGAGGAGAGCGCCGTCGCCGACGAATCCTTCTGAGTTTCCGCGGTCCGTCGTCAACACACTTCGTCCCGCGGGTGGGTCGCTCCACCAGGGCCCGGACCCGGAATCCAGATCACCGGTGCCGACGAACGAGAACGGTTTGTCGACGACTCGTGGATCGGTGGAGGGGAGGTGACGGGGGGCCGTGATGTCTGCGGTCGCGGGAGCTGCGACGGACCCCAGTGTGATCACCGCAGCAATGATCGCCACAGGGAGACTGCGCCGGGGCGAGCGGCCCGCGCCAGTTGTCCGCCGCTGTGTCGGAGGCGTCGTCGGGTCGACCTGGTCGTGATCCGAAGGCTTGGACCGAAGCCACATCGTCGTGTCCTTTCGTGACGTTGACCGTATGTCTGGGCGAGCGGATGGGGGCGCCGTCACGACAGCGGTCTCGGCTGCGAACGCAGCTAGCTGCTCCCGAACACAGGTGCACCTGAGTTGGGTGTGTCCGGGCTGTAGACACTGAGGGGTCCACCCACGAAGAACCTGAACAGATATGGGTCGCTGAACGTCTGCACCTGGAGCGAAAGTCGCTGCCCTGTCTGGGTCAGCACTCCGAATCGGGGGTCGAACATCTTGTCGACGAACAGCTCACCGAAGTCGTGGTCTTGTTCAGTACGAATGGTGAGACGGCCCTGGATGAAGATCCGTGACGTCGGGCTGGAGGGGCGAACCGTGAGAATACGATTCGAGCCGTCAGTCGAGGTCGATGTGGTGCTCCACTGCACGTCGATCGGCGTCGAATCGAAGCCCACCGAATTCGCTGGGCCCCCATCGAGTCGGCATGTGCCGCTCGATTCGTCCCAGGCGCAGCGCGCGCCGCTCTGATCCCCGCCGCGGGAAGCGTAGATCTGGAAGAGCGTGGTGACCGGCGTCGCGGCCGGGGGTGTCGCGACCGCAGGTGCTGCACCGACGACGGCGACGGCGACCGCCGACACGAGGAGAACCAACGTCGTCGAACGAACGCAGGAGATTGTCGCGGAGACACGTCGGTGTATCCGATCGGATTTCTGACCTGTGGTGAAAATCGTCAGCCAGCTTTCTCGGTGGTGTCGTTGTTCAACGCGCATGGCCGATTTCGCCGACTCGGCGCGCGACGGGACAGCTCGACTTCATGCGGCGTGCACGCCCACACGGCCGTCGACCCACCTCCCGGCAAACGATTGCAAGGAGCTCGCGAGAGGTCTGGCTTGTGGTCGGCAGGCGCGCAGCCGCTTGCGGGCAACCGTTTCGGACGGTACGCGGGACGTGCATTCATTGTGCAAACCTCTGTCAGAGGAATTGTCGGCTGAGAGGCGCGCCCACCGAGGCCGGCTTCCCGATCCTTGAGCGATGCCTGCTCACTACTCATCGACAGCGCCTCGGGACACATACACCGCCGAGAGGAGCGCCACTGCGCTCCACCACTGACTTGAGTCGCGCCGGCACGGAGTCGGCGTTCGCGTTCATCGAACGACGAAGCAGTCTTTGAACTTCCCCGGCGCGGGGTCCACGCCACCGAACTGCTCGGTGGTGCAGCGGACGCTGGGGCCATCGACGACTTTCTGCACGAACGCGGTTCCCGTTCCGAAGGCGACTGTGGTTCCGTTTTGCACCGAGCACGGCAGCGACTCGCTCGCGCAGAACCGGTAGTTCTCAGCGGGCGATGTGGGAAGTGGTCCGAGTTTGGGACGTGGCATCAGTACTGCACCGGTGATTCGTTGCGCGCCGTCTCGTCCATCCGCGCACGTCGTGTTGCCGCCCCCGTCGCATTCCGCGCCGACCGTAGCGAAGCCGGGGACGATGGTGGGTAACGACGTGAAGCGGATCTGCACCGTTGCCCGCTGTCTTGTGGGTGTGGTGAGCTCGAACCGGTACAGGGCCGTCGACGGGTCGTAGAAGCACGAACGGAACGGGTTGCCGTTCCCGCTGTCCCAGAAGAACCCTCGTCCTCCTGGGTCGGTCACGCAGTCACCCCCGAGATACGTTGCACCTCAGGTGGTTCCGACCTCGAGCCCGGACAGGTCAGGGTCGATTTTGGTATAGACACCGTACCCGCTGGGTGTAGGCCCCGATGGCGGTGTCGTTCCCGACGACCCGAGGTCGATGCCGAGCGGCACAACGGGCGCAGCCGACACCGCGGGCATGAGGAACGCGCCGCACAGAGTCACACCGGCCGCGACCACGGCGACGCGAACGAAGTTGTGTCCGATCATCCAGGTTCTCCTGCTCTCTGGGACCGGCCCGGTACGCAGCCGCGCGTCGAGGTCGCCGTGGTCGTGGCGTTCACGAGTAGGTGACGGTGTCGGGCGTGGCAGCACACGCCATGGGGGTGTTTCCTCGCTCCCAGTCGGGGTCCGACGAGCAGGTCACCTTCGGTGCCGGTGCGGTGGCCGAGTCGGTGACCTCGAGTCGGAAGTTGCCCGTCAACCGCTGGTTCCCCGCTTTGAGGATCAGCTGGAACAGCACGTAGCCCTTGGTGCAGCCACCGCTTCTGACCACACGGAAAACGATTGCCGCAGTTCTCGTCTGCGGGAACTCGTTCTCCTGGGTGGCGTAATCCGGTGACACGGGTCGCAGGCACGAACTCGCACGCACGTTGAACGTTGCGTAGCTGATGTCAGTGGCGGCCCCGGTGTACCGGATGGTCAGGGTGTGCTCCACCGGCGACCCGGTGGCGGGCGGCGACCCCACGCCCGGGGCGACGGAACTCGATCCGAGATCGAGAGCACCGAGAACGTCGTCGAGAGGCGACGCGGCCGCACTCGCCACCGGCGCCACCGACATCGTCGCGAACACCAGGACGGCGATGACCACGCCCCGCAACCTGCGCAGGGTCCGTCGAGTGATGGTCACCGCAGGGCTCACGGCATGCTCGATGGATCGGTTCGCCGGTGAATCACAGGCGACGCGCTTACCAAGACTCCACCCGGAACCTGTCATTGCAGTCCTCACCTCGTCCGGTCGGCCGACGCTGCAGGGGAGCGGGATCACCGAGAACCACCTGATTCTCCGCAACCGTAAACCTGCAACGGTGCACCCGTGATCAAAATTCAGGATTGAGAAGTTCTGTTCCGTCAGATGGTTCTCAGTACAGACAGCAGCGCGCAGTTCGCTGACCGATGGCGACGGCGGATGGGAGTGCGCTTCCGAGGCCAGGATGCTCGACTCGACACGTTGACGCGGCCCGTACACTGAGGTCTGTTGATCTGACTAGCTTCGTCACTGCCGTTCGGGCGGCGACGGAGCTCGCAAGAATTGTCCGCGCCCGCCGGTCAGTGCGACACCTACGCAGGGATCGCACGTGACCACTCCTGATTTTTCCGCTGTTCAACTCGCGATCAACGCTTTTGCGCGAGATCTTCACGCCGACGCTGTCGATTCCGGCACCGTCATAGCCCAGATGACCGACTATGCGCTCGGCGTCATTCCCGGTGCCGAACACGCCGGTATCACTGTCGCCACCGCGAACCACGTCACCACCCCGGCCGCGACCACCGACTTTCCCGTGACGCTCGACGACATCCAACGCGAACACCGCCAGGGGCCCTGCCTGACTGCCGCAGCCGGCGCCCTCCTTGTCGAGGTGACAGACCTCGAGACCGAAACCCGTTGGCCGCTCTACCGCGTCGACGCCCTGGCACGGACACCGATCCGGTCGATCCTGTCGCTACAGCTGTTCAGCAGCACCCGCACCCGGGCCGCGCTCAACGTGTATTCCGGCACGCCGCACGCTTTCACCCCCGCCGCACGCGACATCGGAATGACCTTCGCGACCCACACTGCCATGGTCTGGGATGCCGCACGACGGCAGGAGCAATTCGAGCGCGCCCTGGCCAGCCGCGACATCATCGGCCAGAGCAAAGGGATGCTCATGGAACGTTTCGACATCGACAGCCAACAAGCCTTCGACATGCTGCGAGAACTGTCCCAGGACACCAACACTCTCGTTGTCGACGTCGCGCAGCGGCTCGTCGACATCGACCATCCCGCGCAGAGCTGAATCCCTTGCCCGCCCCGACGAGCGGGTCACCTTGTTGTACGGCGGCGATCGAACACAACGTGAAATCCGTTGGAGAACGCCATCGCAACGGTGAAGAAAAGGACCCACAAGCTACTTGCTGAACCGACGGGGTTGCGCCTTCACATCACCTTGTAGCCATCAGACGCAACCTGCCCTGCAATGTCCTACCTCGTGAGCGTACGCCCGTCCGGACATGGTTCCTACGCCGGCGCATCCGCAGGGCTCGGAGCGGAGGCGCCGCCGTCATCGGCCTCGAGCGCCGCCAGCACCGCGCGGGTGCGCCGGTCTCGACGAGCGCGGAGTTCCTCGTACACGGCGTCACCGGTGCCGTAGGTGTCCTCGACGGCAGTGACGAGACGCTCCATCGATGCGGGATCCGTAGCGGGCACGCCGGGTTCGATGCCGCCGGTCTGCGCGCCGACCCCGGCGAGCAGGTGGCGGATGCCGCCCGGGCCGCCGCCGAGGACGTTGCCCTCGAACAGCCCGATGGTCGCCCACCGCAGACCCAGCGAGTTCTGCAGGATGGTGTCGAGGTCGGCGGGGGAGACCACGCCCTGCTGCACGAGATACCGCGCCTCGCGGGAGATGGCCCCCTGCAGTCGGTTCGCGACGAAACCGGGGAGCTCCTTCGCGATGACGACCGGTTCGCGTCGCAGTTCGCGGTAGTGAGCGACAGCCCGCTCGGTGGTGTCGGGCGCTGTCCGAGTGCCGGGCAACACCTCCACGAGCGGCATCAGCTCCGGTGGGTTGAACGGGTGACCGACGAGGAGCCGGGCAGCGACATCCGCGTCGAGGTCGACGGCGATCTCCGACGCGGTGATCGACGAGCTGGAGGTCGCCAGGATCGCGTTCGCGGGAGCCGCAGCGCCGATCTCGGCGAACAGCTCCTGCTTGATCGCCAACCGCTCGGGTCCGTTCTCCTGGACGAGGTCCGCGTCACGGACGGCGTCGGCCAGGCTGTCGGCCGCGCGCACCGACGGGTCGTCACCGAACTCCGCGGCGACGATCTCGGCGAGATCGGGCCGGGGGTCGGTGATGGCGACGGTCCAGCCGTGCTCACGGGCGAGGCGCGCCCACGACAGACCGATGACGCCGGCACCCACGATGGCCACGGTCTGACCGGTGCTGCCGCGGCTCATGACGCCACCCCCACGATCCCGGTGAACGCGCTGCCGTCGACGGTCGCGACGACCCGCTCGGCCGGGGCGCCGTCGCGGATGGGCACGGCCCGCACGCTGCCGTCGAGGGCGGTCACGTAGGCGACGCCCGCGTCGGTGTCCACCGCGAGTCCGATCGCCTCGGCGAAGTCCTTCGCGAGGACCGTCGGCTCGACGCCGGACTCACCGACAGCGGGGACGGGCGCGCTGTTCAGCGTGTTGCCGAACGGGGCCGCGCCGCGATCGGTCCAGAACAGGGTCGACGACGACGCGTCGAACCACAGGTCGATGGGCTCGGGGAGATCGGACCAGAGGGTCTCGACATCTGTGCGGGTCTCCGCGGTCTCGCCGTCGGGGATGTCGATGCCGGCGCGGAAGATGCGTCCCGCATCGCCCTTCGCCGGGCCCTTCTGTGTCCAGTAGAGGTGGCCACCGGCGACATCCACCGCGATGCCGACGCACTGGTCGTGGATGTCGACGAGGCCGGTCTCGGGATCACGAGGTCGGACCACGAGGTCGGTGACCTCGCCACCGTCGACGGCCACGCGGCTGATGCGTCCGCCCTCGCGGTCGCCCCAGTAGAGATGGCCGCCGGCGAGATCGAGCTGCTTGCCGGTGGTGATCGCACCGTCAGGAAGGACGGTGGTGACATCGGAGCCGTCGGTCCGCGCCGAGCGGAGGCCGCCGTTGCGGGCGGTGAAGTCGGATCCCTCGTCGCCGCGAGTCGGGCGGCCCATCAGGGTCCACCAGATCCGGTCGGTGGCGGCGTCACGGACGATGCCGTCCGGGGCGGGCCCGGTGTCGGTGACGACGGTGCTCACGGCACCGTCGAGGTCGACCCGGCGGATGGCACCTCCGGCGATGTCGAGGACCAGCAGATGGTCGAACATGGTCGCCTCCTAGGCTGCGTCGGCGTTGTTGAGCAGCGCGCTCGGTTCGCGGAGCACGGTGTCGGCTGCGACAGCCCGACGACGCGCGGCCTCCACCCCACCCAGTGTCGCGGTGAGCCCGACGAGGCGGGCGGCGTGGTGGCCGATCTCCGACTCGTAGGTCATCCCGATGCCGCCGTGGAGCTGGACGATCTCCTCCGCGACGCCGATCGCGGCGTCGCACACGAAGACGAACGCGTCGTCGGCGGTCGACGTGAGGACGTCGACGTCGGCGGTCCCGTTCACGACGGCTTCGGCGGTGGCCGTGGCGTAGAGGGCCATCGACCGCGCGAGCTCGACCTGTGCGTACAGGTCGGCGGCCCGGTGGACGAGCGCCTGGAACGTCGACAGCGGGACGCCGAACTGCTTGCGGCTCTTCAGGTAGTCCACTGTCATCGACAGGCCGGACTCCATGAGACCGACAGCCTCGCCGGTGATGGCGATGCGCGCCTTCGCGAAGGCGGAACGCAGGGCGCTCGCGGCGTCGGCGGTGCCGTCACCGAGCAGGACGCCCGACGCCTCGGCGAAGGTCACCTGCGAGGCGTGGGTCCAGTCCGCGGTGCGACCGTCGGCGCGGCTGACACCGGAGGCGTCGGTGTCGACGAGGACGACCTGAGTGCGCCCGTCGGCGTCGACCGCGGTGACGAGCAGGTGCGACGCCTGATCGGCATGCGCGACGGGTGCTTTCACACCGGACACGGTGGCCGTGCCGTCGTCGGCGACGGTCACGGTCGACGTCGGAGAGGCATCCCAGGCGCGACCGGGCTCGGCGTGGGCGACCGCGATGGTCGTCTCGCCGGCGGCCAACGCGCCGAGCAGTTCCTTCGCCTGCGTCGGTGTGGCGAGATCGGTGATGACCCAGCCGGGCAGGGCGACACCGTCGAGCAGGGGCTCGGTCGCGGCGTGACGGCCGATGGCCTGCAGGCTCGCGTAGAGCTCCACCGGACCGGCGCCGACCCCGCCGTGATCCTCGGCGATGGTGAGCCCGGTGAGCCCGAGTTCGATGAGGGTGGACCAGGTGCGGGCGTTCCACCCGAGGTCTGACGACGTCGCGTTCGCGCGTCCGCCCATCGTGTAGTCGCGGCCGACGGCGGAGTCGACGGTCTCGAAGAGGAGTTGCTGGTCGTCGTTGTAGTCGAGGTTCATGATGTTCTCCCTGTCCCTCAGAGTCCGAGGATGGTCTTGGCGATGACGCCGCGCTGGATCTCGTTGGATCCGCCGAAGATCGAGAGCTTGCGCAGGTTGAGGTACTGGGCCGCGGAGGCGGTGGCAGCCGGGTCGGCGACGAGGTCGCCGTCGGCGGTCACCATCGCGCTGTCGGAGCCGGCCGCGGTCATCCGCAGTCGGGTCAGCTCCTGCAGTGTCTGGGTGCCCTCCATCTTCAGCAGCGACGACACCGGGCTGGCCTGCCCGTTCTCGGACGCGCCGGTGACCCGCAGCTGCGTCGCCTCGAGGGCGAGCAGACGCGTCTTCAGCGCGTGCATGGATCCACGGAACGCGGGATCGTCGGCGAGAGTGCCGATTCCGGTGTCGGTCTGGGCGGCTGCCGCGGCGAGATCGGCGTAGATCCGCTGGGCTGTGCCGACCTGCGCGATGCTGTTGCGCTCGTCGCCGAGCAGGAACTTGGCGTAGGTCCAGCCCTTGTTCTCCTCGCCGACGAGGTTCTCGGCGGGGATCACGACGTCGTCGAAGAAGAACTCGTTGACCTCGGCGCTGCCGTCGAACAGGCGGATCGGACGGCGCTCGATGCCGGGAGTGGTGAGATCGAGCAGAAGGAACGAGATGCCCTGCTGCTTGCGCGGCGCATCAGGGTTCGTCCGGGCGAGGACGAACATCCAGTCGCCGTACTGGCCCAGGGTGGTCCATGTCTTCTGGCCGTTGAGCACGTAGTGGTCACCGTCGCGCCGGGCGGTGGTCTTCAGCGACGCCAGGTCGGAGCCGGCCTCGGGCTCGGAGAAGCCCTGCGACCACCAGATGTCGAGGTTCGCCGTCGCCGGGAGGAACTTCTCCTTCTGCTCCTGCGTGCCGAACTCGGCGATGATCGGACCGACCATGGAGACGTTGAACGCCAACGGTTGCGGCACCGCGGCGCGCTGGAGTTCCGACCCGTAGATGTGCGTCTGCGTCGCGGTCCAGTCCTTGCCGCCCCACTCGGCGGGCCAGTGCGGCACCGCGAGTCCGTGGCGGTTGAGGATGCGCTGGCTGGTGACGATGTCGTCGTGGGTGGTCTGGTTCAGCGCGCTGCGGCGGCGGATGTCGGCGGGGATCTCGCCGAGGAACACCTCGCGCAGATTGTCGCGGAACTCGATGTCGGCGCTCGAGAGTTCGAGGTCCATCATGTCTCCCTTGATCGTTCGGGTGGAGTGGTCGGTGTGTCGAGCCGGCGTCAGGCGTTGGTGCGGACGCTGCTCAGCACCTCGTCGGTGCTGGCGCCGGCGCGTTCGGCGTGACGGCGGTACTCGGTGGGTGTCGCCGAGAAGTGCAGCGGGTTGGCGATCACGCGGATGGTGCCCTCGGTGGGGTGTTCGACCTCGGTGATGAGGTCCATCTCCCGCACGTACGGGTCGTTCGGCAGGTCGGCGATGTCCACGACGATGCCGTACGGCATGTCGTTGGCGGTGAGGTACGCCTCCCACTCCGCGGTGGTCTTGTTCGTCGAGTGCGCCAACACCTTCTCGATCCCGGCGGTGAAGACCGGCCGGTCGATGGTGGGTGACTGCCAGGCCGGATCGGCTGCGTCGTCGTCGAGTCCGGCGCCGATGAGCAGCTTCCGGACAGCCTCGTTCGTGTAGGGCACGGCGGCGATCGCGCCACCGTCCTTGGTGCGCATCGCGGCGTGGGCGCCGGTGAGGCTGAGCGGGTTGCCCACATCGCCTGCGGCGGGGACGAACACGTCGCCGGCCATGTGCTCGACGAGGTTCACGGCGATCATCGCGTCGGCCATGGCGAGCGCCACGTGCTGGCCCTCACCGGTCCGTTGCTGGTGGAAGAGTGCGGCGAGGATGCCGTTGAGCAGGTACAGCGCCGCGGTCTTGTCGGCGATGAACGTCGGCATGAACTGGAGCGAGTCGCCGGCGCGGTCCTGCAGGCTGACGAGCCCGGACACGGCCTGGATGACCTCGTCATAGGCGGGTCGGCTGCCCTGTGACGACTGCGGTGCGAAACCCTGTGCGTGGGCGTAGATCAGGTGGGGGAAGCGCTCGTGGACGGCGTCGTAGTCGAGGCCGAGGCGAGCCAGCGCGCCGGCACGCATGTTCGTGACGAGCACATCGGCGTCGGCGAGGATCGCGAACAGGTCGGCGAGGCCCTCGGGGTCCTTGAGGTTCAGGGCGACGCTGCGCTTGTTGCGGTTCACCTGCATGTAGAGAGGCGCCATGCCGGGATTGCGACCGGTGTTGGCCGGGGAGGTCCGCGCGGTGTCGAAGGGCGGCTCGATGCGGATGACGTCGGCGCCGAAGTCGCCGAGGATCTGCGTGGCGTACGGCCCCATCACGACTGTCGAGATGTCGACGACCTTCACGCCTGCGAGAGGCCCTGTCGGCTCGGTGTCGGTGGTCTGCTGGACGGTCATGCGTCCTCCTTCGTCCGGAACTCTTTCCCTGTGTCTTCGACGCTAGGTCGTTACTGCAGGTAAGGGAATGTCCGATGGACTCAGGACGGTATGTCCACAGCGATAACACCGCGGGTAGCGTGTGACCGGTGGAGATGCACCATCTGCGCTACTTCCTCGCCGTCGCGCGCGAGCTGAACTTCACGCGGGCGGCACGGTCGTTGAACATGTCGGTGCCGCCGCTCAGCCAACGGATCCGGACCCTCGAGCGCGAGCTCGGCACCCCGCTGTTCGAGCGCTCGACCCACCACACGCGGCTGACCGCGGCCGGTGAGGCGCTGGTGCCGTTGGCGTCGTCGGTGGTGGCGGACTTCGACGCGATCCCCCAGCTCGTCGGCCGCGACGCGGTGCGGCGCGAGGTCCGCATCGCGGTCCCCGACGTCCTCAACCCGCGGCATCGACGTGCGCTGGGAGACGCGATCCGCGACCTCGAGACCGACTGGGCGGTCGCACTGCGGCAGATGCCGTCGTTGGATATGGAGTCCGCCCTGGCCAGCTCGTCCATCGACGTCGCCGTCTCCCACGTCGGGACGACGCACCCGACCCTCTCGTCGCGGGTCCTCTATCGGGAGCCGCTCGGCGCGGTCGTCGATGCCTCCCGCTTCCCCGACCGGACGTCGTTGACGTCGGAGGACCTCCGGGGCATGCGCTACATCCAGGGCCCACGCCACTGGGATCTCGGCTCGGGCCGCACCGATCGACTGGCGGCGGTGGGCGCGGTGATCGACACCGACGCCCAGTTCACCGACGTGAGCGGGATGCTCATCTTCCTGCGGGGCGCCGCGGCGTTCACCGTCGTCCCGCTGGAGTCGGAGGTGGCGGCGTCGCTGGACCGCACCGAGTTCGCCGTCCTGCCCGTCGACGACATGTCCGAGACCCTCACCACCTACCTGGTGCGACGAGCGGCGGACACCTGGCTCGATCCCGTTGCGGCCGTTCTCGGTACGGCTGACGCGCGTCCGGACTGAGTCAGCCGCGCACGGCGTCGAGGACCGCGACGATCCGACGTTCCCGGGTCTCGGGTTTCTTCGCGTCGGCGACGGACCGCGCGTGCTCCTTGCGACGCGACGGAGCGAGGGCGTCGAACGCCGGCCGAAGTCCGGGCTCGGCGTCGAGTGCGGCGGCGAGGTCGCCGGGGAGTTCGACCTCGCGCGGTGCGGTGTCGGCCTCGATGAGCACGTCGACGGTGTCGCCGGCCTCGACGCCGAGTTGTGTACGCACCGCCTTGCTCAGGCCCAGGAGGTTCTCGCCGCCCATCCGCCCGATGCGGCCCTCGACGGTCTGGCCGCCGATGGTGAACCGCACCGGTGGAGTCTTGGCGGACCCCAGTGTCGCGATCTGCTCGTCGGTGAGGACGATCGCGGCGGCCGGCCCGCGCTTCTCCAACTCCACCGTGATCCGGAGGCTGTCGCTCATGGTGCGCAACGATATCGAGTCGTGCCGTCAGAGCTCTGCAGTTCTGCTCGTGCGACCGAGAAGCCGGTGCTGCGGCTCGTATGGTGTCGTGATGAAGCTGGGTCTCGCCGATCTGATCGATCCCCGCCTGATCCCCCTGAGTCGCGACTCGCAACACTTCTACGCGGGCCGTACGCCCGGGCGCGGACCGGCCGGCCTGGCCGAGCTACGGGATGTCCGAGGCGCCGCCACTCGGCAAGCGGTCGCATCACCACCGGGTCTGGTCGAGATGGCGCAGGCAGGCGGCCGATCGGTGCCGATCCGTGTCCACCACCCCGAGACGCGACCAGCGACCGGCGTGGTCCTGGAGATGCACGGCGGCGGCTTCTCCATGGGATCTGCAGCGGACGGCGCCGTCCGAAACCAGCAGCTGGCCGACGGCGCCGGAGTCGCGGTCGTGAGCGTGGACTACCGGCTCGCCCCCGAACACCCGTGGCCCGCGGCACCAGACGACTGCGAAACCGCCGCGCTGTGGCTCTGCGACAACGCCGAAGCCCGGTTCGGCACCACCCGGTTGACCGTGCTCGGGTTCTCCGCCGGTGCAACTCTGGCCACCACCACCATGCTCCGGCTCCGTGATCGCGCGATGGCGAGCATCAGTGGTGCCGTGTTGCAGTTCGGAACCTACGACCTCAGTGGACAGACCCCGGCCGGACGGCTCATCACCGACGAGTACTTCATCTCCGCCTATGCGGCCGACACCCCAGACCGCACCCACCCGGATCTGTCCCCGATCTTCGCCGACCTCACCGGCCTACCCGCGGTTCTCATGATCGTGGGCGATCGGGACATCCTGCTGAACGACAACCTCGCCATGGCAGCTCGGTTGTCGGCCCAAGGGGTGGACGTCGATCTGCGCGTCTACCCGGACGCACCACACGGGTTCACGCACCACCCCACACCCCTCGCACGCGCCGCCCTCGGCGACATCAACTCATGGCTCATCGGCGAATCATGAACCGCCACAGGCAGCACATGCCCCGTGAAGGCGGGTGACCGAGGCGCACGGCTCGACGACGCCTCGCGTCGCGTCTAGTTGATGATCTCGCCGCGTCGGTCGCGGATGGCCCCGAGTCGCTGACGCCACATCTGCAGATCGGCGTCGGTGAGGCGTGTCCAGTCGGTCACTTCCCGAACCACCCGCAGCGGCTCGGTGCTGCGGAACGATCGGGTCGGGTTGCCGGGGAACTTCTTGTCGGTCACGTTGGGGTCGTCCTCGAACGGGCCTGTCGGGACCACCTCGTACACATGCGGCGACGCCCCGTCGACGTCCATCGCGGCGATCTCCGCTGCCAGCCCGGCGCCATCCCGCAATGCGGTGAAGTAGATGTGGTTCATGACGACCTCGGGCCGGTAGTTCGATCGGCGCCCGGCGGTCAGCAGGTCGCCGGGCGCAAGGTGGGCGCGCGTCCCGTGGAAGAACGGCCCTGTGTCGAGTGGTGTCTGCGTGTGGTCCAAGGTCGCTCCCGCCTCGTGGCATCTGTGGTGGCCGGGGGGATTCTGCATCGGCGCAGGGGTCTTGCCGCAAGACCCGGTACCTCTCATATGCTGAAAGGGGACGACGGTTCGAGTTTTGCGTGCGGCGCCCGTCGGATGGTGGAGTCACCGGATGACCTGGCTCATCCTCCTCGGCGCGATCCTCGCCGAGGTCGCGGCGACGCTGTCGCTGAAGGGGTCGCAGTCGCACCCGGCCCTGTATGTCGTCGTCGTCCTCGGCTACGTCGCAGCGTTCATCTGTCTGACCGCTGTGTTGAAGCGCGGGCTGGCTCTCGGTGTGGCGTATGGCATCTGGGGCGCAGCCGGCGTCGCACTCACCGCAGTGGCGGCGTGGCTCGTCTTCGGCGAGGGTCTGACCCCGGTGATGATCGGGGGGATCGTCCTCGTCATCGCGGGCGTCCTGCTGGTCGAGACCGGATCTCGCCACGAGGCCGTCGAGCCGGGGCGAACCCCGTGATGGCGTACCTCTACCTGACCCTGGCGATCGTGTCGGAGGTCCTCGGCACGCTGGCGTTGCGGGCGGCGGCCACCGGCCGCCGGGTGTTCTACGTCGGCGTCGCGGTCGGCTATGTCCTGTCGTTCTTCGCGCTGATCTGGACGCTCCGCGCGGGGTTGGCGTTGGGCGTCGCCTATGGCGTCTGGGCCGCGGCGGGGGTCGCGCTGACCGCGATCGCCTCGCGGTTCCTGTTCGCCGAGCCGCTGACGCGCCGGATGCTGATGGGGATCGTGCTCATCGCGGCCGGAGTCCTCGCGATCGAACTCGGCGCGGCGCCGACGCGCTGACCGGACGCTGCGTCAGACGACCCCGTCGACGAGGTGCGCGCGATCGCCACCGGCCGATTTCGCCGTGTACATCGCGTAGTCGGCGGCGGCCATGGCCCGTGTGAGCGCCTTCGGGGCGCGCGATTCCCGGCACCAGACGGCTCCGACGCTCATGGTGGTCGGCGGGCCGTGCACACCGGGTGACACGGTGCGCAGGCCGCCGAGGACGTGCGTGAGGTGGGGTCGTGGTCCGATCGCGACGACGGTGAACTCCTCGCCGCCGCTCCGCGCGACCGCCGCGTCGGGTCCGAAATGCTGTGTGAGGTGGTGAGCGGTCTCGATGAGCACGGCGTCGCCCACGCCATGTCCGTAGCGGTCGTTGACGGCCTTGAAGTGGTCCAGGTCGACGGCGACGACCAACACCTCGACGCGCTCGTCCGCAGCGTCCTCCGTGAGTCGGCGGAACTGCCGTTCGAGGCCTCCGCGGTTGAGCACTCCGGTGAGCGGGTCGTAGCTGGCCGACTCGGCGACCCTGGAGAGACCGACCCACACCTGGCGGACGATGAGCGGAACACCGACCAGCACCCACAGCAACGTCGTGGTGCCGATCGCGACGACGGTGGACGAGATGTCGGTCGTCATCGCGACATGCACCCCGACCCAGCTGACGAACGCGGTGACGAAGAGCATGTGCAGGACCAGTCCGACGGCCGGGACATGCATCGCCACGTACGTCGCGTGCAGGGCGAACAACACGCAGCCGAACAGGGTGATCCGCGGGTCGTCCAACCCCCAGAGCGCGGCAGCGACGGTCACGTCCGCGAGGGCGGCGAAGCCCGCGGCCGGCGTTCCGCTGAGGATGCGGGGAGTGCTCACCCACACGAGCACGCTGCACACCGCGATCGCGCTGAGCACCCACAGGGCGTAGGTGCCGGGACCGGGCCTCCCGAGTCCGGTTGCGGCCGCGACGGCGCCGTACACCGCGAGGCTGACGCTCCCCGCGACGACGGCGGACCGCACCACCCAGTCGAGGCGGCGGTCACGCCCCGGGACGTACAGCGGTGGCCGCGCCCACCGCGGTTGGAGCCTCTGTCCACCGGCGGTCATGCATCACCGCCTGTCCGTCATGCTTCATCTCGGGTGCAGCATGGTTCAACACCGGTGGTCAGTCCACCACACGCGGCGCCGCCACATCGCACACCGCCGACCTCATGACCCGGAGGCCGGCGGGTGTGCGATGCGTCTGGGCGGGAGAATTCCTCAGTTCCAGCGGTTGAGCAGCTCCGTCGCGCGCTCGGCGAGAGTGGCCTGCAGCAGGGGGCCGAAGCTGACCCGGGCGACACCGAGTGCGGCGAGCGACGCCTTGTCGTTCTTCGCCGGGTGGCCGATGGCGTTGATCGGCTTCGCCAGCTCGTCGGCCAGGCGCTTCTGGTCGGCGTCGCTGTGGAACCCGACGGGGTACAGGACGTCGGCGCCGGCCTGGGCGGCGAGGTTCAGGCGCTCGATCGCGCGATCGACCCGGTCGGCCTCGTCGCCGATCTGCTTCACGAACAGGTCGGTGCGGGCGTTCACGACGACGTGGACGTCGGTCGCGTCCGACGCGGCGCGCAGTGCCGCGACGAAGTCCGCGTGTTCCTGTGCCTCGCGGAGCCGGCCGCCCTCGCTGTGCACGGTGTCCTCGATGTTCAGGCCGACCGCCCCGGCGTCGATGAGCCCCTCGATCAGGCGCTTCGGGTCCTCCCCGTACCCGCTCTCGATGTCGACGGAGATGGGGACGTCGACGGCAGCGGTGATCTGACGGATGCGGGTGAGCACCTCGTCGAAGGTGAGTCCCTCGTTGTCGGGCTTGCCGATCGAGTCCGAGATCGGGTGGCTTCCGACGGTCAGGGCGGTGAACCCTGCGCTGACGGCGAGGTTCGCCGACCACGCGTCCCACACGGTCGGGAGGATCACGGGGTCGCCCGGCTTGTGCAGCTGCAGGAGGGTGGTGGCCTTGTCGCTCAAGTTCGTCATGGCCCCGACAACGAGCGTTCTCCGGGGTCGATTCCCGTCCGTCCCACGATGTGAGAACGCTCGTTCTGCGGGTCCGTTGTCCGAGAGGATGGGGCGATGGCTGCACGACACGAGTTCGAGAAGGTCGGGCCCGACTACGCGGATGCGGCACCGGTCCGGTTCGACAGCACGGTCGAGATCGACGCGACGCCCGAGGTCGTCTTCGACGTCCTCGTCGACGCCATCGCGCTCCCGAAGTGGGCGAAGGTCGTCCGGCACGCGCGGTGGACGACGGGTGAGCCCTACGGCGTCGACTCCGAACGGACGGTGTCGATGCTCGCCGGCCTCACCGGTTACGAGAAGTTCCTGGTGTGGGACCGCGGCAGCCGACTTGTCTTCCGATTCGACGCGACGTCGTCCTCGGCGCTGTCGGCGTTCCTCGAGGACTACCGGTTGGAGAGAACCGCGACGGGGTGTCGGCTGACGTGGGTCGTCGCGATGGCACCGAGGACCGCACCCGCGAAACTCGGTGTGAGAGCGGGCCGACCGGTGGTCGCGGCGATGCTGCAACGGTTCGTCGACGCGCTACCGGGGGTCGTCGCGTCCCACGGCTCCTGACGGCTTCGGTCAGATCAGTCTGTGCTCAGAGGCCGAGGTCGCGGGCGATGAGCATCAACTGCACCTCGGTGGTGCCCTCACCGATCTCGAGGATCTTGGAGTCGCGGTAGTGCCGCGACACCAGGTACTCGTTCATGAAGCCGTAGCCGCCGTGCACCTGTGTGCCATCGCGGGCGTTGTCCATGGCGGCCTCGGACGCCACCATCTTCGCGATCGACGCCTGACGCTTGAAGGGCTTGCCCGACAGCATCAGTGCTGCGGCGTCGTAGTACGCGGTCCGTGCCGCGTACGCCCGTGCCTGCATACGGGCGATGGTGAAGGCGATCGACTGATTCGCGCCGATGGGCTTGCCGAAGGCGCTGCGCTCCTTGGCGTATCGCACGCACTCGTCGACGCATCCCTGCGCCACACCGACCGCCAGGGCGGCGATCGCGATACGCCCCTCGTCGAGGATGCGCAGGAAGTTGGCGTACCCACGCCCCTCCTGACCCAGCAGGTTCTCGCGGGGAACCCGGACGTCGGTGAACGAGAGGGGATGGGTGTCCGAAGCGTTCCAGCCGACCTTGTCGTAGGCGGGGCCGACCTCGAAGCCGGGGGTGTCACTCGGGACGATGATCGTCGAGATCTGTTTGCGGCCGGCGGTGTCGGTACCGGTCACCGCGGCGACGGTGACGAGCGCGGTGATGTCGGTGCCGGAGTTGGTGATGAACTGCTTGGCGCCGTTGATCACCCACTCGTCGTCGTCGAGCACGGCCGTGGTGGTCGTGCCGCCGGCGTCGCTGCCCGCGCCGGGTTCGGTGAGGCCGAACGCACCCAGGGACTGCCCGGACGTCAGGCGGGGCAGCCACTCCTGCTTCTGCTCCTCGGTCCCGAAACGGTGGATCGGCATGGCGCCGAGGGAGACCGCCGCCTCCAGCGTGATCGCGACGCTCTGGTCGACCTTGCCGAGCTCCTCCAGCGCCAGACACAGCGCGAAGTAGTCGCCACCCATCCCGCCGTACTCCTCCGGGAACGGGAGGCCGAACAAGCCCATGTCGGCCATGCCCTTCACGACCTCGTACGGGAACGTGTGGTCGCGATCATGCTGCGCCGCAACGGGTGCGACGACGCTCTGGGCGAAGTCGGCCACCGTCGCCTTCAGGTCGCGGTAGTCCTCGGGTAGATCCTCGGTGCTCAAGAACCCGCTCATGTCTCGTCTCCCTCCGCGGTGACATGCGCCAGCACGTCACCGACCTTGACCTGGTCCCCGACCGCGACGGTCACGTCGACGACACCGTCGACGGCTGCGGTCAGTGAATGTTCCATCTTCATCGCCTCGACGACGGCGACGACGGTTCCCGCGGTGACCGTGCTGCCGGTCTCGACGGGGAGCGCGATGACGCTGCCCGGCATGGGACTCCGCACATCGGTGTCGCCCCCGACCGTCGAGCCCGCCTCGGCTCGCTCCGCGTCGACGCGGCGCACCTCCCAACACCCACCGCTGCGCGCGACCCACCAGCGATCCGGTGTCGTCGTGAGCACGTAGGACCGCCGACGTCCGTCGACGGTCACCTGTGCTGTCGTCGTGATCCCCGTCGAATCGAGTCGCCCCACCGTCGTCGGGTGTGGGGTGGCGTCGATGACCACCTGCATGCCCGTCGGGGGTCCGGTGACCTCGACGACTGTCTCGGAATCCTCCACGCCCAGGGTGATGCGGTGGGGAGCGGACGAGCTGCCGCTGCGCCAGCCGTCCGGTCGGGACCACAGGTCGTCGTCCGCGGCGGCCCATCGCCTCGCGACCTCGACAGCCGCCACCGCCGCGACGACGTCGTCGGGTGCGGGAGTGGGTGCGTAGTCGGCGGCGATCGTGTCGAGAAGTGCGGTGTCGAGGCGTCCGGCCTGTACCTCGCTGTCCGACAGCAGGTACCGCAGGAAGTCGATGTTCGTACCGACGCCGACGACGGCGGTGTCGGCGAGTGCTCGGTCGAGTCGTGCGAGGGCTGCCGTCCGGTCGGGCGCGTGGGCGATCACCTTGGCGAGCATCGGGTCGTAGTGGCCGCCGACCACGGTGCCGTCGGCGATGCCGGTGTCGACGCGGATCCCGGGGCCGTCGGCGACAAGTGCGCGGGCGACCGTGCCGCCGGTCGGGACGAACCCGGCTGCCGGGTCCTCGGCGTAGACGCGCGCTTCGACGGCGTGGCCCGTCATGGTGATGTCGGACTGCGCGATGGTGAGCCGCTCACCGCGGGCGACCCTGATCTGCCACTCCACCAGGTCGATCCCGGTGACCATCTCGGTGACGGGGTGCTCCACCTGCAGCCGCGTGTTCATCTCCATGAAGAAGAACTCGTCGGGTGCGTCGGCGGACACGATGAACTCGACGGTGCCGGCGCCGGAGTAGTCGACGCTGCGCGCGGTGGCGCAGGCCGCCTCGCCGATACGGGCGCGGGTCGCCTCGTCGAGAAGGGGTGACGGGGCCTCCTCGATCACCTTCTGGTGGCGGCGTTGGAGGCTGCACTCGCGCTCGCCGAGATGGACGACGCCTCCCTGTCCGTCGGCGAGGACCTGCACCTCGATGTGGCGGGGGCGGTGGACGAATCGTTCCAGGAACAGGGCGTCGTCGCCGAAGGACGCCGCGGCCTCGCGTCGTGCGCCCGCCAGCGCAGCAGGGAGGTCGTCGATCGCCGCGACGACGCGCATCCCCTTGCCCCCGCCGCCGGCGGACGGCTTGACCAGGACCGGGAAGCCGATCTCGGGCGCGGCGGAGAGCAGGTCGTCGTCGGTCAGCCCGGGGCGCGAGATCCCCGGGACCACAGGGACTCCGTGGCCGGTGACCGTCGCCTTCGCGGTGATCTTGTCGCCCATGACGCGGATGGCCTCCGCCGGCGGACCGATGAACACGATCCCCGCGTCCGCACAGGCATGGGCGAACGCCGCGTTCTCGGAGAGGAACCCGTAGCCGGGATGGATGGCGTCGGCCCCGGTCGCCTTCGCGGCGGCAAGCACCGCGGCGACATCGAGGTAGCTCTCGCGGGCGGGCGCCGGACCGACCCGGACGGCGTCGTCAGCGGCGTGGACGTGCGGTGCGTCGGCATCGGCGTCGCTGAACACCGCGACGGACCGGATGTTCATGGCGCGCAGGGTGCGCATCACGCGCACGGCGATCTCGCCGCGGTTCGCGACGAGGACGCAGTCGATGGAACGGTTCCCGGTCATCGCGGTCACATCCTGAAGACGCCGTAGGAGACCGGCGCGAGGGGCGCGTTGGCGCACGCCCCCAGGGCCAGGCCGACGATGCGCCGGGTGTCGAGGGGGTCGATGATCCCGTCGTCCCACAGCCGGGCAGTCGAATGGTACGGATTGCCCTGCTGTTCGTACTGGTCGCGGATCGGCGCCTTGAACGCCTCGACGTCGTCCTCGGACCACGGCTCGCCGGCCGCGTCGAGCTGGTCGCCGCGGACGGTCGCCAGCACCGAGGCGGCCTGTTCTCCGCCCATCACCGACACCCGGGCGTTGGGCCACATCCACAGGAAACGTGGCGAATACGCGCGTCCGCACATGGAGTAGTTGCCCGCCCCGTACGACCCGCCGATAACGACGGTCAGCTTCGGCACCCGGGCGCACGCCACGGCGGTGACCATCTTCGCGCCGTGTTTGGCGATGCCGCCCGCCTCGTACTCACGCCCGACCATGAAGCCGGAGATGTTCTGCAGGAACAGGAGTGGGATGGAGCGCTTGTCACACAGCTCGATGAAGTGCGCGCCCTTCATCGCCGACTCGGCGAACAGCACACCGTTGTTGGCGACGATGCCCACGGGGTGGCCGTGGATGCGGGCGAACCCCGTCACGAGGGTGGTCCCGTACAGGGCCTTGAACTCGTCGAACGACGACGAACCGTCGGGGCGGCCGTCGACGACCCTCGTGATCACCTCCCGCACGTCGTAGGGGGTGCGCAGGTCCACCGGCACGACGTCGTACAGCTCGTCGGGATCGTAGGCGGGAGAGACCGTCTCGGCGACCTCCCACGGTGACGGGCTCCTCGGCCCGAGCGTCGCGACGATCGACCGGACCCGGGCGAGCGCGTCGCTGTCGTCGGCGGCGAGATGGTCGGTGACGCCCGACGTCTGCGAGTGCAACAGGCCGCCACCGAGTTCCTCGGGGGTGACGTCCTCACCGGTGGCCGCCTTCACCAGCGGCGGACCGCCGAGGAAGATCGTGCCCTGGTTGGCGACGATCACGGCCTCGTCGCTCATGGCCGGCACGTACGCGCCTCCCGCGGTGCAGGATCCGAGCACCGCGGCGATCTGCGGGATACCGCGTGCGCTCATCGTCGCCTGGTTGAAGAAGATCCGGCCGAAGTGATCGCGGTCGGGGAAGACCTCGTCCTGGAGTGGGAGGAAGGCGCCACCGGAGTCGACGAGGTAGATGCACGGCAGGTTGTTGGCCGCGGCCACCTCCTGCGCGCGGAGGTGCTTCTTCACGCTCATCGGGTAGTAGGTGCCGCCCTTGACCGTCGCGTCGTTGGCCACCACGAGGCACTCGCGGCCCGACACCCGCCCGATCCCGCCGATCATCCCGGCGCCGGGGCAGGCGTCGTCGTACATGCCGAACGCCGCCAGCGGCGACAGCTCGAGGAAGGGACTGCCCGGGTCGAGAAGGGTGTCGACGCGGTCGCGGGGGAGCAGTTTCCCGCGCGCCACATGGCGATCGCGGGCCTTCTCCGGCCCACCCCGGGCGGCCACGGCCGTCCGCTCGCGCAGCTCGGCGACGAGACGTTCGTGCTCGGCACGGTTGCGCGCACGATCCACGGCCACAGCTCGACCCCCGGTTCGGTTAATCGTGAATAACTGACCGAAGAGTACGTCTGACGAGACGACGCTGTCCAGTGCTCGTCACCGACCGGCGGACCCTCGTTACTGTGCTCGGTGTGGACCCTGAGCCGCCCCCGGATCTGGACGCGGTGCGCGCGTCCTACGACGCCGTGGCCGACAACTATGTCGCGATGGTGGGCGACCCCGGTCCATGGCATCGCGCGGTTCTCGACGCGTTCGCCGAGCAGGTTCGGCCCGTCGGTCCGGTGCTGGATGCCGGGTGCGGGCCCGGCTGGGTCACGGGCTACCTGCACGACAGGGGCGTCGACATCCACGGCATCGATCTGTCGCCGCGCATGATCGACCACGCGCGGCGGCGGCACCCCGACATCACGTTCGACGTGGCGTCGGTGACGGAGTTCCGCCCCGATCCGTGGTCTCTCGGTGGTGTCCTCGGCTGGTGGTCCTGGTTCGACCTCCCGCGGCCGTGGCTCCCACGAATCATCGCGACCATGGCAGGTGCACTCCGTCCGGGCGGACAGCTCCTGATGGGGATGCACTGCGGCGACGGGGATCTGCGTCGCACGCGCTGCTACGGCGACGTCCCTGTCGACTGGACCTCGCACCTGTATCAGCCGGACGAGTTGGCGGGACTGGTCGAGGACGCCGGTCTCCGCCGGACCGTCGAGCTGCGCGTGCCGTCGCCCGAGGCGTCCGTACCCCCAGGGGTGATCGTCTGCGCAAAGAACCCGGCCGGCTGAGGGGCCGTCACGCCGCGTCGTGCGCGAGCGCCGGGCCGAGGTGCAGTCCGCCGTCGACGACGTACTCGGAGCCGGTGACGAACGACGCGTCGGACGATGCGAGGAACAGCAGGAGCTGAGTGACGTCGGCGGGCTCTCCGAGCCGGGAGACGGCGAAAGGCTCGGGGGAGAAGTGGTCGGCGATCGCGGCGGCGGCCCCGAGTGCGGGCTGGTGGATGAACGGGGTCGAGATCACCCCCGGATGGATGGCGTTGACCCGGATGAGGTCGCGACCCAGTTCCAGGGCCGCCGTCCGCGTCAGGCCGCGCAGCGCCCACTTGCTCGCGACATACGGGGCGTAATGGGCCGTTCCGCCGATGCCCATGACTGAGCCGACGGTGACCACCGATCCGCCGCCGGCACGACGCAGCGCGGGCACCGCTGCCTTGATGCCGAGAAAGGCGCCGGTGAGGTTGATGTCGAGGATGCGCGACCAGGTCGCCTGATCCGTGTGTTCGATCAGCGCCGGGGGATTCTGCACGCCCGCGTTGTTGACCAGCACGTCGAGAGATCCGAACGAGCGTTCCGCGTCTCGGACGGCACCGGTCCACGCCCTCTCGTCGGTGACGTCGAGGGATGCCACCAGAGTGCGGCTGCCGAGCTCGGATGCGAGAGCGGCCCCACGGTCGGGGTCGGTGGCACCGATGACCACGTTGGCGCCCTCGGCATGGAAGGCGCGGACGTGGTTCGCACCCTGCCCGCCGGTCCCGCCGGTCACGAGCACGGTCTGATCGGTGAAGCGGCCCATGGTTGCTCTCCCTGTCGTAGTGGTGAGCCCGGTGACTCACCATTGACGACGGTAGGCCGGGCAGTGAGGTGAGTCAAGCCACTCACCTCATAAGGTGGCGAGGTGACCAAGGCCGTCTCGACGTACCACCAGCGTGTGGCTGAGGAGAAGCGCGCCGTCATCGTGCAGGCGGCGACGGACCTGTTCCTCGAGCTGGGGTACGACAGGACCTCCCTGGCCCGCATCGCCACCCAGTCGGGCGTCTCTCGGGCCACCTTGTTCAAGCAGTTCCCGACGAAAGCCGCGCTGTTCGAGGCCATCGTCGGCGAGGCGTGGTCCACCGACCATGACGACGAAGCGCCGCCTCCCGGCGACCTCGCCGCCGGCCTGACGACCATCGGGCGCCGCTACGCCGACCTGCTGCTCCGTCCGCAGATGGTCGACCTCTTCCGCATCGTCATCGCAGAACTCCCACGATTCCCCGACCTCGCCGATGCACAGTTCACGCGCGGCAAACTGCCCTACTTCGAATCGGTCCGCCGATACCTGGTGACCGAGAAGCATTCCGGTGGACTCGATCTCGACGACCCGGACCTCGCCGCGACCCAGTTCCTGGGGATGATCTCGAACTACGTCTTCTGGCCGGCGTTGCTGGTGTCGGGGTGGACGGTGTCCGCTGAGCGTGTCGGCCAGGTGGTCGACGAGGCCGTCGCCACGATGGTCGCCCGCTACGTCGAGAGAAGCCGCCGGTAGCCCTGTTCGCGTTCGAACACCCTTGCGAATGTCGTACGCCTGTTCTATGATGGAGGTGTCGCTGTAGCTGGGGGAGGTGCATCGTGAGTGACGTCGTCGAGGATTCTCTGATCGCGGATTACGCTGCGCTGGAACAGCTCCTGGATCGTATTGCTGCCACGACGTCCGACTCGTGCTCCGAGGCGGAGGTCGCGAAGTTGGCGATCACGCATGAGCGTGCGGTCCGCACGATGGGGTCGATCGGGCTGCGACGCATTCTCGATGTGAGCGATCGTGATGCCCACACGTCGGTGCAGTGCTCGACGCTGACGCAGTTCGTGGCCGAACGATTGCGGGTGCCGAACCCCAAGCGGCGGTTGAAGCAGGTGCTGGCACTGTCGGAGATGCACTCGGTGACCGGCGAGAAACTGCCCGCGAAGTGCCCCGAGACCGCGGCGGCGATGGCCGACGGCGACCTCACCCACGAGCACGTGGATGCGGTACTGGGCGTGATGGACAAGGTCCCGGCCGCGACACCGCCGGAGGTGCGGGAGAAGGCCGAGGAGCAGATGGCTGAGATCGCTCGGCATCACTCGCCGAAGGACATTCACCGCGCGGGGGCGCGGCTGCTCGCCCACCTCGACCCCGACGGCGAGGAACCGTCGGATCGTGATCGGGCCCGGCAGCGGTCGCTGTCGTTGGGCAACCAGGACCCGCAATTGATGTCGAAGCTGCGCGGGAATCTCGATCCGGTCACGCGGGCGTTGTTCGAGGTGGTGTTGGCGAAGTGGGCCAAGCCGGGCATGAACAACCCCGACGACGAGGCCTCACCGCGCGGCGGGGTCGATGACGCCGGCATCGACACCGACGCACTCACAGCGGCGGCAGAACGGGATTCGCGGTCGCAGCCGCAGCGCAACCACGACGCACTGAACGCGCTGCTGCGTGCCGCCGCGGACGGCGGGCTGCTCGGTAAATCCCACCGTGGGTTGCCGCCGCACCTGATCATCTCCATCACCGACACCCAACTCCGCGAGCGCGCGGGGATCGGGCACACCGCGACCGGGACCGACCTGCCCATGAGCGAGATCATCAAACTCGCCGCGCAAGCCCAGATGCACCTGGCCGTGTTCGACGACATCACCGGCGAAGCCCTGTTCTACGGCCGCAGCCGCCGCCTGGCCTCGGAGGCGCAACGGTTCATGACGTTCGCCCAGTACGGTGGCTGCTCCATGCCCGGCTGCCCGGCGCCGTTCTCCCACACCGAGGCCCATCACGCCGAACAGGACTGGGCCCAAGGCGGCAACACCGACATCACCGACCTCGCCCCAGCCTGCGGACCCCACAACCGCGCCGTCCACGACAGACCCGGCGGATGGCAGACCCGCAAGATCACCGAGGGCCCCGACCGCGGAAAGTTCGGATGGACCGCCAACGGCACCACCGATCCACCCCGCACCAACCATCTGCACCGACCGGATCAGATACTCGCCGACCACGCACCACCGGATGTCGAGTCCGCGGTCGAGCATGGTCTGAGAACCATTCTGCGCGAGACCATCCCGCCGCCGATCACGGTCATCGATGTCCGTACCGTCCCGGGAATCCATCCGTCCGCGTACGGATTCGCCGAGTGCTGAAGGACCCGACTATGCGTCGGACGTCGCGAGCGCCGCGGCGAGTTGGCTGCGCGCACGATTGAGCCGCGACCGAACAGTCTGCACACCCACCCCCTGGTGGGTCGCGATGTCCTCGTAACTGAGATCGCCGAACTCCCGCAACACGATCGCCTCGCGGAAGTCCTCCGACAGCGTCGCCAGCGCAGCCCGCACCTGATCCTCACGCGCGACGCGCTCGTCGACAGCGGGGGCGGTGTCGACCAGGACGACGGGACGCTCCGTGTCGGTGAAGTCGACGGTGTCGGTGTTCGGTTTCCGCCGCCGCACCACGGCGAGTGCGCAGTTCGCGGCGATGCGGTGCAGCCACGTCCCGAACTTCGCGTCACCCCGGAAGCGGTCGAGGTGCTGCCACGCCGAGATCAACGTCTCCTGCAGCGCGTCCTCGGCGTCCTGCGCGTTCCCCGTGATCGACACACACACCGCCCAGATGTGGTTGCGGTGCTCGCCGACCAACTGCGCGAACGCCTGCTGGTCGCCGGTCCGGGCGGCCATCAGCGTCGCCGCGTCAGACATGCCACCCCGAATCATGGGGATCGTGACCGGGGCCGTCGTCGTGTCCGTGATCGATGTCGTGCGCGCCGGTGTCGTGATGCGTCTCGTCGTCGTGGACCCCGTCGTGTTCGTGGCCACCCAGGTCGATCGCGTCGTGTCCCTCGTGAGCGCCGTCGTCGTGACCGGCGTGGTGGACGATCCCGACATCGCTGTCGTCGGCGGTGTCCGGCAGGTCGCCGGCGTCGTCCATCGTCGGCACCACCGACGCGTCCGCCGCGTGGGCGTCCGGATCGAACGCGACCGACAGCGCTCGCGTCCACACGTCGTCCGGGACGGTGTCGGTCAGCGCGAGGCCGCGCAGCACCGGTTCGTCGGGATCGGTCACTGGATCAACTCCGATCGGGTGAGGAAGGTCTTGCCCTCCGTGGCACCGAGCACGCCGGTGAGGAACATCCGGATGCCGTTGGCGGAGCCGGCGTACATGATCGTCGCCGACGACCCGGGGTCCTGACTGATGGTGGCCGCGGCTGTCCGTGCGGTGTTCTCCACCAGCACGTCGTCGGCAGAAGCCCCGGCGCCCTGACGGATCCGCACCACGTCGCGGCGGGCGTTGCCGTCGTCCACGGCCAGGATGATGCGGGCCCTGCTGTCGAGCAGGCCGGTGACCAGGCCGCTCGACGAGTCGATGCTGCAGGTGATCGCGAACGGGCTGCCCACCATCGCCGAACTCTGCGTGCACCCGCGCAGCGACCCCCGCAGGCGGTCGGGGAGTGCGGCCTGGACCTGCTCCGCGGTGGTCGCCGACGCGACCGACGACGACGCGGCCGCCGACGGTGATGCGCCCCCTGCCGAGGGGTTCTCGTCGGAACCGCCGCGGGTCAGGACCACCGCCGTCACCACCGCGGCGACGACCAGCACGGCCGCGACACCCGCAGCGATCAGCGGCCGTCGGCCACGACGCTGGGGCTGGTCGTCGGCGCGCGCGGCCGGCGTCGGCGCCGTGTCCCACCGGGTGAGCAGATCGCCGGCGGCAGGCATCGACGGCTGACGACCCGCTGTGGTGACGGCAGCGATCGCGCCGCGGGCGACCACGGTCTTCGGATCGTCGAGGGTGGCGACGGGACCGAGATCCTGCAGGGCGCGCTGGACGAGGGGAACCCGGGACGTGCCGCCCGTCAGGAAGATCGCGGACAGCGGGTTCTCGGCGGACACGCCGGCGTCGTCGAACACCGCCCGCGCCAACCGCACCGCGGCCGCGACGGGGTCGGCGATCAACTCCTCGAACTCGTCGCGCGTGATCTGGAGGGTCTCGGCGACGCCGTCGCCCGAGACGCTGATCGTGGCCGACGGCGCTTCCGACAGGAACTCCTTGGCACGGCGGATCGACTCGTCCAGCGCGCGTCGCGCCACCGGCGACCGCAGCGCGGTGGACAGGTCGGGATCGCGCGCATCGAGCTGCTCGATCACCCAGCTGCGCACGGTGGCGTCGAGTGTCTTGCCGCCCAACGCGTTGTCGCCCCGCGCCGCGACCACTTCGAACCCGCCGTCCGTGTCCGTCCCGAGCACGGCGACGTCGAGTGTGCCGCCACCGAAATCGAACACCGCGATGCGGCCACCCGGCGGGACCCGGTTGCCGCGTGCGTAATGTGCTGCTGCAGCTCGCGGTTCGGAGACGGTGACCGTCGCGGCCGGATCCATCCCCGCTGCCGCAGCGGCCTGCCGGAGGACGTCGACCTGGGCGGGCGACCACGCCTCGGGATGGGTGAGCACCAGCCGCTCCGGCATCTGCCCCGCGTGGACCGCGGCGGCGCGCGAGAACACCGTGCGGAAGATGGCCGCCACCGGCTGCCACGTCGGCAGGTCGACGCCGTTCACCGACACCGAACCCTGGCCGACGAGCCTCTTGGGGGCGGGGAGGAACCCGGCGGGGAACCGCTGAGCCTCATCCAGTGCATGGTCGCCGACGGCGATCCGGTCCGGTCCGGCGACGAACACGCCCGACGGCATCACGTTGGAGGTGTGCGACAGCGGGAGTGTCTCTGTCGCACCGCTCACCGCAGCCGAATGCGCGGCCGCCGTGTTGGAGGTCCCGAAATCGACGCTGAGGAGCCAGTTCCCCGTGCTCATGGCTGCATCCTCCCGTATGACTGTGCGGGGCCGGCGCCCGGTCCGCTCGCGATGGCGGTGTAGGCGCGCACCACGTCGACGATCGCGGCGTCCTCGGCGGCGCTCGCCGAGGCCAGTGCTCGCGAACCCACCTCGGCGGCGCGGTCACGCGCCACCCGGCGTACCTCGTGGTCCGGGGCGTCCGGCGAGAGCCCCACCTGTGCTGCGGGCGTGCGGCCGACCAGGAGCGTCCGCAGATCGTCGGCCACGAGCGCTGTCGGATCCGCGGTGAGGACGTTCTGCAGGTCCCGCAGCAGCGCGACGCGCAGCATCACCGGATCGGATCGCACCTCGTGGACAACTCCCCGGATGCGGTCGCGGTCGGGATGCGACCACGCCAACGCCTCGATCTGGTCGAGTACCCGTCGGGCCCGGTTCAGCACCGCGTACTCCCGCAACGACGACCGCACGACGCTCATGAGCTCGGCCATGCCCGACGTCGAATCGAGCCAGGCCGTGAGTGCGGCGGCGCCCCGGCCGGCGACGGTGCGTCCGTGGATCATCCCGTACTCGCCGACGAGATCGAGCAGTCGATCCCGCGTCTCCGGCGACACAGGCCCGGGGGCGTCGGACTCGAGCAGTTCGACCAGGTCGAGGGCGGGCAGCCCGTCGAGCGCGGCCAACGCCCGCGCGTCCGCCTCCGACACCGCACCCGTCCGCGCGGTCTGGGCCATCAGTCCCGAGACGGGCACCACCGTCGCGACGGTCCCCGCGAGGCGGGACGCGAGGTGGCGGGCGTGTTCGGCGGCATGCTGCATCGGGTCCCGTCGTCCGAGGGCGCCCTCGGCGAAACCGTCTGCGCGGGAGAGGACCCCGATGGTGTTCAGCGGCGACAGCGGCAGCTTCCGCAGGAAATCCAGCTCGTCCTGGCGGGGTGTCGCGTCGAACAGGAAGACGGCTGCGTCGGCGTCCACCGACGCAGCGCGCGTCTGCTCCACGCCGTCGATGAGCACCCGCCGGGTCGCGCGGTCGTTCCGTGCGGTGAGCGTCGCCAGTCCGGGGGTGTCGACGAAGGTGAGGTCGCGGATCGCGGCCGACGGCAGCCACCGCTGCAGGTAGGCGATCTCCTCGTCGGGCAGGGGCAGTTCGCGGACGTGCCCGGGCCCCAACGGGACCGGCATGCGGGTGCCGTCCAGCGCGACGACCTCGGCGCGCGACGGCTGACCGTCGGAGTACACCGCGACGACCCTCGTCGCCTCCAGGGCCGCGGTCTCCGCGATCGGTGCGCCGACGATCGCGTTCACCAGGGTCGACTTGCCCGCCTTCAGCCGGCCGACCACCACGAGACGCGGTGGCGCCCACAGTGTCGCGCCGATCGCGTTCGCGTGCTCGACGAGATCGCCCCCGATGGCGGCGAGCGCGTGCAGACCACGGTCGAGTGCAGCGTGCACGGGATCGATCCCGACCCCGGTCATCGGAGCGCTCCCGCCGGTGCGAGCGCGCCGAGCGCTGTCTCGACCTCGACGAGGCGCTTGCCGATGATCTCCAGGTTGGACGTGACGCGCGCCAGGTCCTTCTCCCGACGCGAGGCGTCGGCGGTGGCGGACTCCCGGGCGACGGTGATCTGACGCTGCAGGTCCTCGATGGACACCCGGAGGTACTCGCGGTGGCGCACGACGATCTCGGGGCGGGCCTGCGCGATGGCCATCTCCAGCAGCCGGGCTGTCACCGTCTTCGTGGTCGCGAGCGTCTCCCGCAACCAGGACAGCAGGTTCGACTTCCCGGTGCGCATCGCGCGGAACCCGAGATTCACGCCGACCCAGAGGGTCCCGACGACGGCGCCGACGCCCAGGACGGCGGACAGGCCGACCATCCCGCCGATCACCGACGACCCCATCACGCCCATGTTCAGCAACGTCGGGTCGAAGAGACCCTGCTTGCGACTGCCCACGGGCGGGGCATCGATCCGGGGGCCGGCCATCGACTCGACGATCCGTCCGCAGATCTGCTCCCACACGGCGTCGGAGGCGAACCGCGGCTCGACGACCGTCGTGTACAGGCTCTGCAGGAATCCCGAGATCGTCTCCGCCAGAGCCACCTCCAGCTCCGACTGCATCTCTGCGGTGAACTGTTGTGGGCTGCGACGGAGCACGGCGATGCCGCTCTTCGTGATGCGCTCGGTCCACCGCCGGCGGATGTCCTCCAGGCGCCGGTCGCTGTCCTCGATGGCCTTCTGTCGCAGCTCGGTGAGATCGCGGGCGAGGAACTGCTCCCACTCGCGGCTCTGCTCACGGAAAGCGTTGAGCTCGTCGAGCTTCGCGGTGAGGTCGGGGACCGTCGCGCCGCGGCCGTCGATGGCGTCCCGCTCGGCGGAGACCTGGGTCCGGACACGGACGAGCCCCTCGCGCAGGGTGCGCAGAGCGTCCGCGGCCGGCAGACCCGCTGCGGCGTCGAGACGATCGAGGACGAGCGATCGGAGGGCGACGATGCCGGACGCCTCCTCCGCGCGATCACGATCGGGGCCGGTCGGCATGTCGCGGGCGAGCGAGGCCCGCAGGCTGGACACACCGACGACGGTGATGTCGCGCTGCAGGTGTTCGGTGAGCAGTCGGCGGTCGTCGTCGACGATGGCCCGCCACCGGCGCAGGTGCTTGTCGGTCTTGGTCACCGCGACGATCAGCGAGTCGACCGAGGCGCCGGCCTCACGGATGAACGCCATCTCCGGAGCGGTGAGGGGACTCGAGGCGTCGCACACGACGACGACGACGCACGCGGTCTGCGCCGTCTGCGTCGCCAGCGCGGCCATCGCCGGGTCGAGCCCACCGACGCCCGGGGTGTCGACGATCGTGACGCCGGGCAGGGCGGTGTCGGTGACGGGGATGCTGGCGCTGGTCGGGAGGGACGGCGTGCGGGGATCGGTGACGTGGGACCCGCCGGTGGTGGCCCAGTCGGCCAGGGTGCTCAACGGCACCTGCTCGGCACGGTCGGCGAAGAGCAGTTCGGCGGTGCCGTCGAGCGGGGGGTCGTCCGTCGGCACCACACCGATCGCGACGGTGGTGGTGGCGTCCACCCCGACAGGGCACAGGTCGCGCCGCCCCACCAGGGCGTTGACCAGCGAACTCTTGCCGCGGGCAACCTCGCCGACCACGACGACGGTGCGCCGCTGGCTCTCGCGCGCAGCCTTGCGGGCCGCCAGGTCGGCGATGTCCCCGAGGCGGTACGCGCGCAGCACCGACGACGCCGCGCTGATCACCGATTCGACCCCGTCGGGGGCGGCGGTGGCGGACTCATGACTCATCGGACACCTGACCGATCTGATTGACTGTTGCCCGCGAACCAGACGTCGACCACCGAGACGGGGGCCCGCCCCGAGGCGACGTCGGCAGGAGGCGACATGCGGATGAGGGTAGTGCGGCTGGCCTGCGCGGTGACCGCGGCGGCACTGCTGTGCGGGGCCTGCGGGGAGGGCGGCCGCTCCGGCAGCGCCACCGACTCCGGTGCGCCCTCGTCCTCGGCCGTCCCGTCCGGCGAGGTCGACATCGCAGCCCTGGACACCGGGACGTACCAGAAGACCCCGTCGCGGCCGTTCGCCGCCGTGACCGGTGACGACATCGTCCCGGTGGAGGGCCAGCGGATGGCGGAGTTCACGGTGGTGCCCTTCGAGATCGACAGCGATGCCACGAGGACCGTCCTTCCCACGGAGATCATCCGTAGTCGTGCCAACATCTCCGCCGTCGTCGGCAAGGAGGCGGCGTTCGTGCCGGCGAACGAGAAGTTCCTCGCCGGGTTCGTCTCGGCGGCGTCGACGCCCACCCTGCGGCAGACCGATCCGAGCCGCACGGTCATCGAGATGGTGATCCGGTACGCCGATCCCGCCACGGCGACCACTGCCGCGCAACAGATGTCGACGGCGTTCGCGCGCCAGGCGGGGGCCACGCGGGTCACGATCCCCGGTGCACCGGACACGGTCGGCGTCCGGGTGCCCGGGGTGCGGTTCCAGGACAAGGACCCCAACACGTCGTTGTCGGCGTTCACCGCCCACAACGACTACGTGGTCTACACCTGGTCCTCCACACCTCCGGCGGAGGAGCCCCGCCAGGTGCCGGCGATCCAGAAGGCGCTGGCGCTCCAGGTGCCGTTGCTCGACCGGTTCCCCAAGACGCCCACCCGCTCCCAGAACGGGGGTCGGACGCCGTCTGCGCAGGTCGACGCCAACCGCATCCTGATCTACGCGCTCCCGAACCCCAAGGCGGACGCCGTCAACGGGACCGATCGCGCGGTGTACGGGCCTCGCGGCATCGCGCACATCAGCGGATCCCCCGACACCGTGTTCCGCGCGCTGACGGCGGCCGGCGCGGAGCACAACGCCTACTGGCTGACCTCGGTGTACCGCGCGTCGACGGGGACCGCCGCCGAGCGTCTGCGCGACACCCTGGTGACGTCGTCCCTGGCCTCCGGGTGGACCAGGGCGCCCTCGCCACGAGGACTGCCCATCGCCACGTGTCTCACCCGCGACGCGAGCTCCGGCTCCCAGAACTCCTGCGTCGTCGTCGTGGGTCGGTACGTCGGGGAGAGCAACGACGAATCGGCAACAGCCGCGGCGCAACAGATCTCGGCGCAATATCTCGTCCTCACCCAGGCCGACCAGAACGCGAACTGACCGGCCGACCGGCCCGGGCGTGGGGTCCCGGGCCGGCCGACCTCGCATCTCAGGCCCCGTAGTGGTCGTACGCGCCCGAGCTGTGGCTGTCGCTGCCCGAGTAGCTGTCGTGCCCGGAGTAGCTGTCGCTGCCGGAGGAGTAGCTGTCCGACGAGGTGTCCTCGGGCATCGTCGACGAGGCGATGTGCACCGAGAAGGTGTGGTCACCCGTGCCGTCGCCGTCCCGATCGGTCTGCGCGGTGTCGTAGTAGCCGTCGTGGTCGGTGTCCCACATGGTGATGTCGACCTTGCCGTCGTGGTCGGTGTCGGCGGTGGTGACGTCCGCCTTGCCGTCGTGGTCGGTGTCCCAGAGCTTGATGTCGGTGCGGCCGTCGCGGTCGGTGTCCATGAGGACGACGGCGTCTCCGCGGGAGTCGGTGGTGTGGGTGATCCCGTACCTGTCGGCGTGGGCTGAGGACGAGGACGAGGACGAGCTCGAGCTGGAGGACGAGGTCGAGTCGGAGGTCGTCGCGCTGCCGCCGGTCGTGTCCGACGTGGTCGTCACCGACGTCCCGCCGACGCCCGTGCTGTCGGCCCGTCCGTCGTGGTCGGTGTCGCGGACGGTGCGGTCGAAGCGTCCGTCGTGGTCGGTGTCGGTCTGCTTGATGTCGGCCCGGCCGTCCCCGTCGGTGTCGGTGAGCTTGACGTCGACGCGCCCGTCGAAGTTCGTGTCCTTCTCCTCGATGTCGGCGCGGCCGTCACCGTTGGTGTCGGTGAGGCGGACATCGGTGCGGCCGTCGTGGTTGGTGTCGTAGTTGCGCGTGGTCATCGGTGCCTCCGTGTGTCGGCGACCGAAGTGGTCTCCGGTCGGTCACAGCGTTGGATGCGGTCGACGACGCGAAAGGTTCCCGGCGGGAGGAAAACTTTCCACGGACATGCATCAGGGGCGGTTCCCCCTGGTCACAGGAAGAACCGCCCCTGATGAACGGGTCAGCGGTTGCCGAGCGGGATGGATCCGTTGCCGAAGTTGATGCATCCGGAGAACGTCTGGAAGTCACCCGCGAAGCCCTGCCCGCCGGTGCAGGTGGCCGCGGAGGTGCCGGTCACCGTGACGGTGGCGCCGGGGCCCGCGATACCGATCGCCAGGCCGGGCTTCACGCCGGTGAGGTCGACGACGGCGCCCTTGCCGTTGGCGATCGCCGCCGGCGCCGCGAAGTTCTGCGCCTGCGAGGTGGCCTTGCCGCCGCCGAGTCCGATCGCCAACGACAGGCCGTTCGCCTTGGCGTTCGCGGAGGCGGCGCCCTTCGTGTCGCCGATGCCGGCCGAGGTGCCGGTGGGTGACGAGGTCGCCGAGCAGTTGTCCGTGACCGACGTCTGGTTCGGCAGTGCCGGGCAGGCCAGAGGTGCGGCGGAGGCGGGAGCCGCGGCGAATGCGATCCCCGCACCGGCGAACAGGGTGAATGCGCCGGTGGCGGCGATACGACGTGTGGTGACGGACATGTGAACCCCTCTGTTGGATCGACGCGTGTCCGCCATGGTCGTCACGGGCCGACACAGCCGAGACCCACGGTGGTCACAGAGGGGTCACGAGACGACCACGGCCCGGTCACCGTGGGTGACCGAGCCGTGAGAGGTGTGGCGGAGGATAGGGGATTCGAACCCCTGAGGGCTGTTAACCCAACCCGCGTTCCAGGCGAGCGCCATAGGCCACTAGGCGAATCCTCCAGTGGGGAAGATAGTAGCCGCGCCCGCGGCGACCGACACAACGCACCAGGTCAGAGGATGGATTCGGGTGGCAGCGGCGGGGCGTCTACACTTGGCCACGGATCCCGCGCGGCGTGCATCCTGTGAACTCCCCCAGGGTCGGAAGACAGCAAGGGTCAACGGGCTCTCTCGGGTGCGCGGGGTCCCCTTAATTTCCCGGGATCGACCGGCCGCAGCCGCCGGTGAGAGGTCAGCGTGAACTTCCACTCGATGAGTGCCGCCGAACTGGGCGCCACCCGCGACGAGCTGACCACCCGCTACGACGAGCTCCTCGCGGCCGGCCTCACCCTCGATCTCACCCGCGGCAAACCCGCGCCCGACCAGCTGGACCTGTCGGCGCCGCTGCTCTCCCTCCCCGGCGACGACTTCCGTGCGCCGGACGGCACCGACTGCCGCAACTACGGCGGTCTGGCGGGACTGAAGGACCTGCGGGCGGTCTTCGCCGAGCTGCTGGGCGTGCCGACGGACAACCTCGTCGCCGCCAACAACTCCAGCCTCGAGATCATGTACGACCTCACCGTCGAGGCGTTGCTGCACGGCACACCCGACTCCGACGGTCCGTGGTCGCGGGAAACGGTCAAGTTCCTCTGTCCCGCACCGGGATACGACAGGCACTTCGCGATCTGCGAGAAGCTCGGCATCGAGATGATCGTCGTCGACATGCTGCCCACCGGGCCCGACGTCGACCAGTGTGCGGCGCTGACCGCCGCCGACCCGTCCATCAAGGGCATGTGGTTGGTGCCGATGTACTCGAACCCGACCGGCGTCACGGTCACCGAGGACGTCCTGCGTGCACTGCTGTCGATGCCCGCGGCACCGGACTTCCGCATCTACTGGGACAACGCCTACGCGGTGCACACCCTGACCGACGAGTTCCTGACCCCGCTGCCGATCCTCGAGATGGCTGCCGACGCCGGGGTGCCCAACCGTCCCTACGTGTTCGGATCGACGTCGAAGATCACGTTCGCCGGTGGTGGCGTGGCGTTCCTCGGCGCCTCGGAGCAGACGCTGGCCTGGCACCAGGATAACCAGTCGGTCTCGACCATCGGTCCGGACAAGCTGAACCACCTCCGCCACCTCCGCTTCTTCGGTGACGCCGACGGGGTGCGCGCACACATGAAGCGCCACCGTGAGCTGCTGGCGCCGAAGTTCGCGCTGGTCAACTCCATCCTCGACGACCGCTTGAGCGCGTCGAAGGTCGCGTCGTGGACCGAACCGGAGGGCGGTTACTTCGTCAGCCTCGACGTCCTCGACGGGACGGCATCGCGCGTCATCGATCTCGCGAAGGACGCCGGGATCGCGTTGACCGCGGCGGGGTCCACGTTCCCGTACAAGCGTGATCCGCACGATCGCAACATCCGGTTGGCGCCGACGTTCCCGGGCACCGACGACCTCGAGACGGCGATGGACGGTGTGGCGACTTGCGTTCTGCTCGCCGCGGCCGACAGCCTGCTCACCGCCCACGAGGACTGAGTCCGCCGTGACGACAGTCGGGGAGCCGCTCGCCGGTACTCGACCACCGCGTGATGTCCGGGGCGTCGTGCTCGTCGCGTTCGTGGTGCTCGGTCTGGTGTCGATCTGGCTGCAACACCTGATCACGGCGTTCGACGAGCCGTTCTGGGGGCTGTTCGACAACCAGCTCGACCTCGACGTCTACCGCGCCGGAGCGCAGACGGTCCTCGACGGCGGGAACCTCTACGACGCCAAGCTGCTCGGTCACATGGACTACACCTACGCACCCATCTCGGTGCTGGTGTTCACCCCGTTCGCCGCGGTCCCGTTCCTCGTCGCCCGGATCCTCTGGACCGCACTGGTGTTCGCGGCGCTGTACTGGGTGATCGTCGCGTCCTTCCGTGCACTCGGCCGGGACGTCACCTGGCGGCTGCGTGTGGTCGCCATCGCACTCGTCGCGGTGTCGACGATGCTCGAGCCGGTACGCAGCACCATCTGGTTCGGTCAGGTCAACGTGTTCCTCATGGCTGTCGTCCTGGCGGACCTGCTGCGACGCAGGGGGTCTCGCGCGCGGGGTCTCGGCGCGGGGATCGCGGCGGGGATCAAGCTGACGCCGCTGATCTTCACCGTCTACCTGCTGATGACGCGCCGGACCCGCGCCGCGATGACCAGCCTCGCCGGCTTCCTCGGCACCATCGCCGTCGCGTTCGCCGTCCTGCCGGGCGACTCCTGGAAGTACTGGACGGGCACATTCGTCGACTCCGACCGCGTCGGCGACCCGGACACCGCGGGCAACCAGTCCCTGCGGGGTCTCATCGCGAACCTCGGCCGCACGGACTCGCCGTCGACCCTGCTGTGGGTGGTGCTCGCGGCGGTCGTCGGCGTGCTGGGGTTCGCCGCCGCGCACCGCGCCCATCGATGCGGCCAGGAACTGCTCGCCGTCACCCTCGTCGGGATGACGTCGTGCGCGGTGTCGCCGATGTCGTGGGGACATCACTGGGTCTGGTTCGTCCCGTTGCTGGTGATCGGCGTGCACCACCTGCTCGACGGTCGGCGGACCGTCGCCGTCGCGGCGGGGGTCGGTGTTGTCGCTCTGGTGCTGACGTCGTTCGCCTGGCGGACCCGCATCGACGGCCCGATGATCTACGTCGGGACCGACCACCCGTATGCGCTCTACACCGGCCTGTTCTTCAAGTACGGCATCGACTGGCTGCGGTGGTTCACCCTCGCGCCGTACGTCTGGGTGTTGGTCGTGACCGCGGTGGTCACGCTGGTGACCCTGCGTCGACCGCGCGACGTCGCGGCGGTCGACGCCCGGGTCAGCGAGACCGCGTCACCCGCGAGATGATCCGGTCCGTGACCGCGGCGGGCGTGAGGAGCGTGCTGACCACCTGCGCCCGACTGGCCGTGTCGCACAGATAACGCCGCCGCGGACGCTGGGCGGTCAGGGCGTGCTCGATCCGCTGCGCGACCACATCCGGGTCGACGGCACTGCGCTGCATCGCGGGGAGCAGTCGACGCATCCCGGTGAGCTGTGGGCGGTACAGCTGCCGGTGTTCCTCGCTCATCGCCGCGGTCGCGGCGTCGAAGTCGTCGAACACGCCGGTCCACATGTCGGTGCGCGTGGGTCCGGGCTCCACCAGCGAGACGCCGATCCGCCACGGGCGTAGCTCGATGCGCAGCGCGTCGGCCAGTCCCTCGACGGCGTACTTCGACGCGCAGTAGATCCCGGTGCCCGGCGTCGCCACACGACCGCTGACCGACGACACGAACACGATCCGACCGCGCGCACGGCGCAGCAGCGGTAGCGCAGCCTGGGTGACAGCCACCTGGGCGGCGACGTTGATCTGCAGTTGGCGGTCGACGTCGGCGCGGGACAGCGCCTCGATCGGCCCGTGGATCGCGACACCGGCGTTGTTCACCAGCCCGTCGAGACGCTCGGGCAGGTTCTCGACGAGTGCGTCGACATGCGCCTCGGACGTGATGTCGAGCTCGACGGGGACGACGCCGTCGATTGCCGCGAGCTCGTCGCGCTGCGTCTGCGATCGGGCGCCCGCGTAGACGGTGATCCCGGCCACGGCCAGACGCCGGGTGGTCGCGAGCCCGATGCCGCGCCCGGCTCCGGTGACGAGGACAGCGGGCATGGTGAACTCCTGACGGTGGGCTCGAGCGGGGGTTCGAGCGGGGGTTCCAGCGGTGCACGGGCCGCGATCGGCGCGTCTGGCTATAGCATCACAGACGCCCGAGTCCCCCGATCGAGCCGAGTTCGTTTCCGTGACCACCCCAGGTGCCCGAGTGTTGCCCCGACACACGACGTTCCGGGTGCTGTTGGTGCTCGTGACCGGATTCGCACTGTATGTCCAGTACCGCTACATCCCCCTGTCGGCCAGGGTGTTCGGGCTGTTCGACAACCAGGTCGACCTGAGGGTCTACCGCGCGGGTGCAGCCCGCCTCCTCCACGGACTGCCCATCTACGACGGGACCGTCCTCGGCCGCTTCGAGTACACGTACCCGCCGTTCTCGACGATCGTGTTGACGCCGTTCGCCCTCCTGAGCCGAGACGTCGCGATCGGGGTCTGGACGGGACTGGAGCTGGCGGCCCTGCTGTGGGTCGTGTGGATGAGCTTCCGCCGGTTGGGTCATCGGCCCGGTGTCACGTTGATGCTGCTCACGGTGGCGACAGCGGCGGTCGCGTCGGTGCTGGAGCCCGTGCGGACCACCATCTGGTACGGCCAGGTCAACATCTTCCTGATGGCGGCGATCCTGTGGGATCTGATGCGGGGCACCGAATCACGGGCCCGGGGTTTCGCGGTGGGTCTCGCCGCGGGCGTGAAGCTGACACCCGCCTTCTTCGTCGTCCACCTCGCCGTGACCCGCCAGTGGCGTGCAGCTGCCGTCGCCGTCACGACGTTCGTCGGGACCGTCGCCCTGGGCTTCGCCGTCATCCCCCGCCAGTCGTGGATGTTCTGGACCGACAAGGTCTTCGACTCCCAGCGCGTCGGGGCGAACCTCAACCCCGCGAACCAGTCGTTGCGGGGCGCCCTGGCCATCTCGCTCGGTGACGCCCAGCCGAACCCGGTCCTCTGGATCCTCCTGTGCCTGGCCGCCGCCGGGCTCGGGCTGACCGCGGCCTGGCTCGCGCACCGGAACGGCAACGCCCTCCTGGCGCTGACGCTGACGGGCATGACCACCACCGCGGTGTCGCCGTTCTCGTGGGGCCATCACTGGGTGTGGTTCGTCCCGCTCCTCGTGATCGCGATCGACCTCGTCCTGCGGGCGTGGGCACAGGGCCGTCGTCTCGCGGCCGCCGCACTCGTGGTCGCCCCGCTCGCCGTCGTGCTCGACGCGTTCATCTGGAAGTTCTTCGCGCCCGAGGGTGTGGGAGCCCTGCGGCCCTTCTACGGGATCGGCATGTTCATGAACCCCGTCCATCCCGCGCTGAAGTGGTTCGCGGCCCAGCCGTACCTGTGGGCGTTCGCGGTGACGGCCGTGGTCACGATCGTGGTGTATGCCCGTCGACAGCGCCGTCCACAGGCTGCCGTGACGGGCCGGGAGAGCGTCGGGGTCCGCCGGTAGTCTCTACCCGTGGCGCTGTACCGGACGTATCGACCGTCGACATTCGCCGAGGTCATCGGCCAGGAACATGTGACCGAGCCGCTCTGCCGCGCGCTCGATTCGGGTCGCATCAACCACGCCTATCTGTTCTCCGGACCGCGCGGCTGTGGCAAGACGTCGTCGGCGCGGATCCTCGCGCGCTCCCTGAACTGCGTGCAGGGCCCCACCTCGACACCGTGTGGGGTCTGTTCGTCGTGTGTGGCGCTCGCACCCGGAGGGCCCGGCAACCTCGACGTCATCGAGCTCGACGCCGCGAGCCACGGCGGTGTCGACGACACCCGTGAACTCCGCGACCGCGCGTTCTTCGCACCCGCCGAGTCGCGCTACCGCGTGTTCATCGTCGACGAGGCGCACATGGTCACGACGGCCGGCTTCAACGCGCTGCTCAAGATCGTCGAGGAGCCGCCGGAACACCTGATCTTCGTGTTCGCCACCACCGAACCCGAGAAGGTGCTGCCGACGATCCGGTCGCGGACGCACCACTACCCGTTCCGGTTGCTTCCGCCGCCGGTGATGCGCGGTCTGCTCGAGTCGATCTGCGCCCGGGAGGGCGTCACCGTCGACCCGCTGGTGTTCCCGCTCGTGATCCGCGCGGGCGGCGGCTCGCCCCGTGACTCGCTCAGCGTGTTGGACCAGCTGTTGGCCGGCGCCGACGACACCGGCGTCACCTACGCCCGCGCGCTGACGTTGCTCGGCGTCACCGACGTCGCCCTCATCGACGCCGCCGTCGACGCCCTGGCCGGCGGGGACGGCGCGTCGTTGTTCTCCGCCGTCGAGCGCCTCGTGGACGCCGGTCACGATCCCCGTCGGTTCGCCGTCGACCTGTTGGAGCGCTTCCGCGACCTGATCCTGTTGCAGGCCGTGCCCGACGCCGCCGAGCGTGGGTTGGTCGAGGCACCCGGCGAACAGCTGGAACACCTGCGGGAGGAGATCGCCCGCATCGGACCCGCGACGCTCACCCGCTATGCGGAGACCGTGCACGCAGCACTCGGCGAGATGCGCGGCACCACGTCACCGCGCCTTCTGCTCGAGGTGATGTGCGCGCGGATGCTGCTTCCGGCCGCTTCCGACGAGGAATCGGCACTGTTGCAGCGCCTCGAACGCATCGAGGCCCAGCTCGCCGGTGGCGCACCGGCTGTCGCCGCTCCGCCCGCGCGGGCAGCGTCTGCGGCCGATGGCCCGTCGCCGAGCGTTTCGGTGCAGGCCCCGAGTGCCCCGGTGACCGCGCCCCCGGCGTCGGTGGACTCGTCGGAGGCCGGATCGCGGTTCGTCCGCCGGTCGCAGCAGGTCCCCGCCCCCGAGCCCGAACCTGACGCGGCTGCTCCCGCACCGGTCCCGGCCGTCGAGCCGGAGCCGGTCCCTGCGCCGGAGCCGGAGTCGGAGCCCCAGGCAGCGCCGGCCGTCGAGCCCGAGCCGGAGCGGGAGCCCGAGCCGGTCGTGCAGTCCGAGCCGGAACCGGAGTTCGATCCGGGGCCCGAGCCGGCCGCGGAGCCTGATCCAGAGCCCGAACCTGAGCCCGAGCCGGAACCCGCACAGCAGGCCGAACCCGCTGCCGGGCCGTCCGTCGACATCGATGCGGTGCGCGCCGCGTGGAGCGATGTCCGGGCGAAGGTCGGCGAGAGCGACAAGGTCATCCAGGTGATGCTGTCGGCGGCGGTGGTCCGTGCCGTCGAGGGGTCGACGCTGGTGATCAGCCACGACACCGCACCACTCGTCGCGCGTCTGTCGGACGCACGCGCGTCCGCGGCGGTCGGGACAGCGATGGGGTCGATCTTCGGCGGCGAGTGGAGCATGCGCTGCGTGCACATGCCCGCGGACGCGGCACCGCCCACACCCCAGGGCGGCAAGCCGGCCAAAGCCGCGACGACGCCGACCTACACCCGGCGGAACAAGCCCTCCCCGGCTGTGTCGGCGGGTGACGAGCCGCCGCCGGAGGAGCCTGCGCCGGAACCCGGGCCGCCTGTCGCCGACGAGGACCTCAGTGAGGCCGAACGCGACGAGATGATCGCCGACGCCCGCGACAGCGATCCGGACCCCCACCAGGACCCGGACACGCTGGCGCTGGAGTTGCTGCAGTCCGAGCTCGGCGCCCGCCGCATCGACTGACCGACGGGTACCCCCGACCTACTGCGCCGAGCGTGCCAAAACCCCTCGCCGAGTGGGCCGAACCTGCGTGAGCGCTGACTCGCCGCGGATTTCTGGCACGGTCGGCGACCAGTGTCGGCACACTCGGCGGCGAGTTTCGGCACGCTCGGCGGGGGTGCCGGCGGCTGAGGCCAGACGCCTGGGGTCAGAGGCCCCGGGTCAGGCGCTCCACCACGGACGCAGCGGCAGGCCGTTCGACCCGTCGTCGTGCAGGCGGACCGCGAGCACCTGGTGCAGCTGGATGACGTTGCGGTCGAACCCGATCCGGCACGCCGCCATGTACAGACCCCAGAGCCGCGCGGTCGACTCGTCGACCTCCGCGACCGCGGCGTCCCAGTTCTCCACCAGGTTGCGGTTCCAGTCACGCAGCGTCATCGCGTAGTGCTCGCGGAGGTTCTCCTCGTGCATGACCTCGAGCCCACCCAGGTTCTGGATGGCGCTGATGATGGTGCCCGAGCCGGTGAGTTCGCCGTCGGGGAAGACGTAGCGGTCGATGAACGCGCCGGCCTTGTGCTTGCCCTTGTTGTCTGGCCGGGTGATGCAGTGGTTCAGGATCAGCCCGCCGGGCTTCACCTTGTCGTGCATGAACCCGAAGTACGACGGATAGTTCGCGACGCCGATGTGCTCGGTGAGCCCGATCGAGGAGACCGCGTCGAAACCGCTCTCGGTGATGTCGCGGTAGTCGCTGTGACGCACCTCGGCGAACTCGGCGAGTCCCTCGTCGGCGATCGCCTTCTGCGCCCAGGCCGCCTGCTCCGCGGACAGCGTCGCACCGATCGCGTGCACACCCTGGCGGGCGGCGTAGCGCACCATTCCGCCCCAGCCGCACCCGATGTCGAGGAGACGGTCGCCGGCCTTGAGGCCGAGCTTCTCGAACACGAGCCGGTACTTGTTGTCCTGCGCGGTCTCCAGGCTCGCGTCCCGCTCGGGGTAGCAGGCGCAGGTGTAGGTCATCGACGGCCCGAGGACGTACTCGTAGAACGTGTTCGAGACGTCGTAGTGGTGATGGATGGCCTCGGCATCCCGGGTCTTGCTGTGGCGCAACCCCTCCGCGATCCGGCGCCACCGCGGCAGCGCCTCCTGGGCGGGCGGGGCGATCGGCTTGAAGTGCTCACGCCCGAGCGAGCGGGCGATCGTGGCCAGGGTCAACGCGTCGGGACGGCGGAAACTCACGGTGTCCGACAACGCCTTCAACGCGTCGTAGGGGTCACCGGGAGGACTGCCGTGCAGACGGAGGTCGCCCGCGATGTAGGCGCGCGCCAACCCGAGATCGCCGGGCGCGGTGACGAGGTAGGTCGTCCCGCGCGGCGACACGAGATCCAGACCGAACTCCGCGTCCTGCGGCCCGGCGGTGCTCCCGTCGTAGGCGGTGACGCGGACCCGCAGATCGCCTCCGGCGATGGACTCGACGATCTGGGCGAGGGTCATCCGCGGGGCGTCGAGCAGTGCGCGGGCGTTCGGGTGGTCGGTACGCGCGCGTTCGCGGGATGTGGTCATCGGGTCACCATCACTGTCTTCTCACTGCTTTCGCGTACAGGCCGAGCAGTCGCGACCCGGGGTCGTACTGCTTCTTGAGGAGGCGAAGGGCGTCGCCGCCGTACAACTCGTCGAACTCCGCCTCGTCGTAGAACGCGTCGGAGTACAGGGATTTGTGACCGTCCAGCTTCGACACCATCGTCTCGATCAGACGGTTCGCGCGGCCCTCGGGAGCGCCGGGCTCGATGGGCACCGCCGACCAGAAGCCGACGTTGACGTAGGTCCGCCGCGGTTCCAGCGGGTACAGCGGCCAGGGACGCACAGGGTCGGACCCGGGCGGACCGGGGTCGGCGAGACGCAACGGACACAACCAGATCGGCTCGATCGGGATGTTATCCAGGAACCAGGTGACGAACTCCGCGGTGCGCTCGATCGGCACCTCGATGTCCTGCACTACGCGTTCGTTCGCGGGCAGACCCTTGCGCGCGTTGAGTCGGTCGGCGATGTCGAAACGATGGTCGAGCGCGATGAGCTTCCAGTAGAAGCTGCTGCGCAGCAGGCGCTTCGGCCACAGACGGCGGATCCGGGGGTTCTGCGCCCCGAACGCCCGCGAACACCAGAACCAGTCGGTGTCCCAGCGCCACAGGTAGTCGTGGATGGTCAACCGGTCCCGGAGCGGGGTGTGCGCGGCCGCGTGCTGCATCGACCGGTAGTAGATCTGCGAGCCCGTGTAGTCACTCACCGCGCCGGCGACGTCGGTGCGACGGCCGAGCGTCAGGTAGCTCTCCGTCGCGGAGAACACGACGCCGTCGAGATAGTCGACGGGCTCGCCGTCGTGGGTGCGGCTGGTGACGATCGCGTCCATCGTGGCCTGCAGCTCGTCGACGTCGGTGAACCGCACGTGCCGCAGTTCGACGTAGGGCTGGACCCGTTCGAGCCGGATCCGCAGACGCGTCGCGTACCCGAGCGTCCCGTAGGAGTTGGGGAACCCGAAGAAGAGCGCCGACTCGGGGCCGTCGGGGCTCGCGGTGACGATGTCGCCGCTGCCGGTGAGGATGTCCATCTCGAGGACCGACTCGTGCGGGAGGCCGTTGCGGAAGGACGTGCTCTCGATGCCGAGACCGGTGACCGCGCCGCCGAGGGTGATGGTCTTCAACTGCGGGACCACGAGCGGTGCGAGGCCGTACGGCAAGGTCGCGGCGACGAGGTCCTCGTAGGTGCACATGCCCGCGACGTCGGCGGTGAGGTCGTCCGGGTGGACCTCGATCACGGCGTCGAGGCCGGACACGTCCAGACCGGGGTGGGGGTTGGCGGCACGACGTCGGAAGAGGTTCGACGTCTTCTTCGCCAGACGGACGGTCGCCTCCGGCGGTATCGCCCGGTAGCTCGCCTGCAGTGTGTCGACTCCGCGGGAGAAGGCGTCCCAGCCCATCTCCCGCCCGGCCGCACCGGAGTCGTCAGCAGTCATCACCGATGAGCCTAGGACCCCTCGCGCGCGGGTGCGCGGCGGACCCCGTGGGAGCATCGGGGCATGGATGCCTCTTCGCTGCGCGAACTCCAGAAGCCGCTCAAGGACACCTACAAGACGGACCCGTCGGCCGCGGTCGCCCACGTGCACGCCGACGGGTTGTTCGCCGACGCGGGGATCACCGCGACCGTCGACACCTGGGCCGGGCCGGTGCGCGCCGGGTTCCACCCGACCACCGGCGGCGACGGCAGCGACGCGTGCTCGGCCGACATGCTCCTGCAGGCGCTGGTGGGCTGCGCGGGGGTCACGTTCCGGTCCGTCGCGACGGCCATGTCGATCGACGTGCGTGACGTCGCGGTCCGCGCCGACGGTGCCTTCGACGCCCGCGGCACCCTCGGCATCGACCGTGAGGCGCCGGTGGGCATGTACGACGTCGGCCTGACCTTCACCTTCGAGACCGACGCCGACGACGCGAAGGTGGCCAAGCTGCTGGAGCTGACCGAGCGGTACTGCGTCGTCGCGCAGACGCTCGGCGTCCCGGTCGCGGTGCGCCGGGGCTGAGACGCCCGCGCGTCCCGGTCGCCGTACCCTCGATGCCGACATCCATCCGAGACGACCCAGGAGTGACGACGTGGCACAGGTGACCGCGACCCAGTCGATCGACATCGCGGCCGCGCCCGATGCGACGCTGACGGCGTTGGCGGACTACGCGACCGTGCGCCCGCAGATCCTTCCCGAGCAGTACCTCGACTACCAGGTGCTCGAGGGCAAGACCGGGAGCGGGACCGTCGCGCAGTGGACGCTGCAGGCGACCAAGAAGCGCTCACGGAACGTGAAGGCCACCGTCGCCGTCCAGGGCTCGACGATCACCGAGACCGACGCGAACTCGACGATGGTGACCACCTACACCGTGACGCCGAGCGGATCGGGCTCGACCGTGTCGACCACGACGTCGTGGCAGGGCGCCGGCGGCATCGGCGGGTTCTTCGAGAAGACCTTCGCGCCCAAGGGCCTCAACCGCATCCAGGCCGCGCTGCTGGGCAACCTCAAGTCGCGCCTGGAGAAGTAGCGGGCGATGTCCCGTCGGCGGCGGCCGGTGCCGCTGCCCGCGCGGGACGGCGTGGACGCGACCCGGATCGTCCCGCGCGTCGATGCTCTCGCCGTCGACGCCCTGCGAGCCGCGCCGTCGCTCGCGGACCTGGGCGACGAGGCGATCCTGGCCCGCTTCGCCGACGGTGAGGTGGTGGACGGCGCCGGGCGGCCGCTCCGCGCCGACGACCCGGTGCCCGCCCGCCAGCCGTTGTGGATGTACCGGGATCTCCCCGTCGAGACGCCGGTCCCGTTCGAGCTGACCGTCCTGCACCTCGACGACGACATCGTCGTGGTCGACAAACCGCACTTCCTGGCGACGATGCCCCGCGGTGCCCACGTGTCGCAGACGGCACTGGTGCGCCTGCGTCGTCTCCTCGACGACGACGCGGTGAGCCCGGCGCACCGCCTGGACCGGCTCACCGCCGGAGTCCTGCTGTTCACGCGCCGACCCGAGGTGCGACGGCCCTACCAGGAGCTCTTCGCCGACCGTCGCGTCGAGAAGGAGTACCGGGCGCTCGCGCCGTCGCCACCGGACGGCCTGTCGTTGCCGTGCGATGTCGCCGACAGGATCGAGAAGACGGCCGGGGATCTGCGTGCCCGAGTCGTCGACGGGCCGGTCAACGCCCGCTCCCGGATCGAGGTGCTCGGCCCGGGGCCCGAGGTGGGGACGTCGCTGTACCGGCTGCTGCCGCTGACCGGTCGGACCCATCAGCTGCGCCTGCACATGGCCCGGCTCGGCGTGCCCATCGTCGACGACCCGCTCTATCCCGACGTCCGACCGGACCTCGCCGCCCTGCCCGACCACGGCGACTTCTCCCGGCCGCTGCGGCTCGTCGCGCACCGACTGGCCTTCGACGATCCGATCACCGGTCGCCGTCGGGAGTTCACGTCGCCCCGCTGACCGCCGAGCGTGCACAAACTCGCCGCCGAGCGTGCACAAACTGAGCGCCGAGCGTGCACTTCGTCAGGACGCGACGATTCGAGTGCACGCTCGCGGTGGTCTGCCGGGCACAGTGCGACGATGGGCGGGTGATCGTCGCGTCGTACGACCGCCTCGAGCGGCACGGGGTGGAGGCCGTCGTCTTCCTCGACACCGAGAGCGGCGAGTGCTTCCAGATCCAGCGTGACCTGCCCGCGGTCGTCACCGACACCGCGCCGACCTACCACCTGACCACCGGGGTGTCGGCGCCGCTGCCCGGCGGGATCGACGACTGGCGACGGGTCGACGACCGCTTCGAGTTCGCGCTCACCCCGCGCGCCGCCCGGATCTTCGGAGGCGCCGACGTGCTGTCGTTCGTGGTGGAACCCGCCGACGGGATGACGCTCGCCGACATCGCCGACCACGTCGAGCGCCTCGTCTGCTGACCTGTCGCCGCCGCGCACTACTCTCGGGGACGTGGATCCCGAGAACCCGATGGCCGGCCTGCTCGAGCAGGCACAGAAGATGCAGCAGCAGCTGCTCGAGGCCCAGAACACGATCGCGGCGACCGAGCTGACGGGCACTGCCGGCAACGGTCGCGTGACCGTCTCCGGCACCGGAGCCGGAGACGTCACCGGTGTCACCATCGACCCCGCGGTCGTCGACCCGACCGACGTCGAGACGTTGCAGGACCTCCTCGTCGGGGCCCTGGCGGACCTCGCGCAGAAGCGGGACGAGCTGACGTCGTCGACGATGGGCCCGCTCGCCGGAGGCCTGGGCGGGGGCATCCCCGGATTCGGCGGCCCCGGCCTGGGGCAGTGACCGGCCGGTGTACGAGGGGCCGATCCAGGATCTGATCGACGAGCTGGCCAAACAGCCCGGTCTCGGTCCCAAGGGTGCCCAGCGCATCGCGTTCCACCTCCTGGCCGGCGAACGCACCGACATCGACCGTCTGATCGCCGCGCTCGGAAACGTCCGCGACAACGTCACCTTCTGCGCGGAGTGCGGCAACGTCTCCGCGGACCGCCTCTGCCGGATCTGCTCCGACGGGCGTCGCGACGCGTCGAAGATCTGCGTCGTCGAGGAGCCCAAGGACGTGCAGGCGATCGAGCGGACCAAGGAGTTCGTCGGGCGGTACCACGTGCTCGGTGGGGCGCTGGATCCGCTGGGCGGGGTCGGACCCGACCAGCTGCGCATCCGCGAGCTCCTGCGGCGGCTGGCCAACCAGGCCGACGGCGTCGACGTCACCGAGGTGATCGTCGCGACCGACCCCAACACCGAGGGCGAGGCGACGGCCACCTATCTGGTGCGCATGCTCAAGGACTTCCCGGGGCTGTCGGTGACACGGCTCGCCTCGGGGTTGCCGATGGGTGGCGACCTCGAGTTCGCCGACGAGTTGACGCTGGGTCGCGCGTTGTCGGGACGTCGGATCCTGACGTGACCCGGTTCGACGTCGACTCCGCGGCCGCGGCTGTCGCCGCCGAGTTGGAGTCCGGGATCGTCGTCATCGACGGCCCGTCGGGCGCGGGGAAATCCACGTTCGCCGACGCGCTGATGCGTGAGCTCGCTGCCCGACGGGTGCATGCGGCGCTCGTGCGCACCGACGAGTTCGCCACCTGGGACGACCCCGCCGGCTGGTGGCCGGAACTCGAACGGGAAGTGCTGCAGGCCTATCGCCGCGGACACGACTACCGGCACCGACCTCGCGTGTGGTCCGGGGACGTCGCCGAACCCGGCCCGCGCGTGTGGCGTCGGTGGGAACCGCTGTTGGTCATCGAGGGCGTCACGTCCGCTCGTCGACGCGTGAGTGGCGATGTGTCGCAGGCGTTCTGGATCAACGGTGACGACCGCGACGCCCGTCTCGAACGTGCCGTCGCCCGCGACGGGGAGTCCGCCCGCCCCCACTTGCGTCGCTGGCAGGACTTCGAGACCGGCTGGTTCGCCGTCGACCGCACCCGCGAGCGGTGCCGGGTCCTCGACGCCTGACGGGGGTGACGGTCAAGTGGGTTGCCCCCCATGCAGTTGGCGAGACAAACGTCGGCGGCGAGGTACTCGCGCGTCAGCGACGGCACCTGATCGTCGGGTCACTTCGTCGCCGGTTTTGATGTGGACCAACCGGCTCAGCGGCGTGTACTCGCTGCCGCACCCCCACAGGGCGAGATTCGAGGATCGTGTACTAATGGGCGATCAGCGGTTCGGCTGCTGCACGGGGCGCGGACCGGTCATCGGCGGTGGCGACCAGCTCGGCCGCCTTGTGGTCGAAACGGCCCTCGGTCGTGGCACTCATCAGAGCCTCGACCGCCTGGGTGTCACCGTCGTCTTCGTATCCGGCGACGATCGCGGCCTGCTCGATCGTCAGACCCCACGCCAGGCCGGTGATTGCGGCCTCGAACCCTGCGACGGTCACGGCGGCGTCGACAGCCTTGGTCGACCCAGGCGGGGTCGCCTTGGCGACATTGGTGCGCGACACACCCAACTCGATGAGCTGCTGCGCCGCGGCGGCGCGCTGGGTCGTGGTGAGGTCCGCGCGGTGCTCGTTGGCGATGAGCTGATCAGTGACCCGCTCGATCACCTCGTCGTCACCGGCGGGTGGCGATCACGTAGACCGGAATGCTCGTCAGCTCGGCCTCGCGTGCGGCCAGGGTGCGGCGCTGCCCGTCACGCACGTGCAGCGTGCCCGCGCTGTCACGGGTCGCGAGCACCGGCTGAATCACCCCGCGCTCTGTGATCGACGCGACGAACGCCCGGTCCACGTGGCCTCGGTGCGCACGTTCGCGTCGACCACCAGCGTGGTCGGGTCGACGTGTTCGAGGACCGCTTCGGTGGTCTCGGCGGGGGCGGTGGTGTCCTGGTTGATTCCCACGGATGTGTCTCCTAATCTGGTGGGGAAGCAACCAGCCATTTTGCGGATGGCTGGTTGTTTTTGTTTGTGCGGCAACCCCGGTCGGGCTGTCCACGGACCCGGATCGGGTCAGCGGTAGTTCTGGTCCCCGAGCTGGGAGTGCTCGCGGTTCATGCGGCGCATCGCGGCGCACTGTTCGCGCTTGGTGCGGTAGACCTCCATCGCGGCGTGGCACTCCTGGTCGGCGATGATGTCGAGGGCTGCGGTGGCGAGGTCCCCGGCGCTCGTGTCGTCGCGGGCCTTGCCCAGCCAGTCGGTGGCCATCTGCGCCTCGCTGTTGATCCCCGCCACCAGCCGCTCGTCCCATTCGGCGAGGAGCTGTTCGCGGGCCTGGGCTTTGTGATCCCTCGTGTCGCGGCGATCACCGCGACCGCTGTCAGATCCGGCCCGTCCACGGTCAGGGCGTCGGGGTCGAGGTGCACGTCGGTGGTGGTCATGTCGTCCCTGCTCTCAGGCGATCTCGACGGTGACGGTCGCGGCCTCGCGGATGGCGGGGTCGTCCAGGCCCAGCTCCATCAGCGCGACCTTGTCGTCAACGCTCAGGACGTCGAACGCCCCGTCAGTGGGGGTTGCTAGCTTTCGCCACGCGATGCGCGCGGCCTGGATGGGATCGATACCGGTCATGGCTGCCTCCTGTTGTCCGCCAATTCTTTTGCCCTTCTGGCAAGGGAGATAAAGACCGGAATAGGAGGACAGAGCACAACCCCGCGATCGGGAAAGGTTCACCGAAAGCAGTGAGGGGGTTGAAAGTTTCTCGACCCGACAGGGCGCGTCAGCGTCAGGGGGTTGCGCGGCGGACGACGCCGGTCAAAATCGGACGGCCAGAAGGGAAACCAACAATTCTTCTGGCAGTGCGACCGCAGGGAGCTCCGAGTGGGGATGCGCAGCATGGCCCGGCTCGCCCCGGCCGGCAGGCCCGGCCGACCGGCGCCGACCGCGGTAGGTGGGTAGCTCAACCGCAACACTGCTGGGAGCTGGTTGTGCGGGAGCGGCGTTTGTCCGGGAGGTCACCGGGGCCGCGGTAGCTATGGGGCTACCGGAGTGGTCTGACCAGGCTCACGAGGGACGACAGCTACGGCGCGGGCGGGGCGGTATACCGGCGGTTTTCGTTGATTGTTCGAGCGTGTCTCAACGCGGCATCTCGATCGGACTCCGAGTAGAGACTCTCTAGCGCCAGCTCGACGAATCGGGCCATCTTTAGCACCTCCCGGACATTGCGGGTGGTGCCATGTGTGCTGTCGTTGCCAACCCATTTGACGGCAAGCAGTAGCTCGGATACGTCTGCATACTCAGGCTTTTCGCGTGCGAAGGTCTTGAGTCGATCGTTCAGCGGGATAGGTGAGCCGTTCGATTTCTGCTTCTCGACCCCCTGATCATCTAGTAAAAATTCCTCTGCCTTCCGCAGGGTCCACATTGCGGCGTCCGGATTCGACCAGATAAGCGCCCCGACGTTGCGAAGCTCGGCCTGGACGGCCTTTGGGGTGTCCGCCGGGTGCTGAACTACGCGAAGGGGCGGGTAGGCGTACCGGACAGTGAAGTAGGTTTCAAATGGGTCATCGCGGTTCAGCAGTGTCGTCCGGTTGTAGTCGACCTCGGCGTCGCCCACGATGTGGACATAGTCCCCGCACCGCGCGGAGTTGTTGCAACGAAACCTAATTCCGAACGTTCCGGTGATGTCGCTGGGATCACCCCAGTCTGACCAGGACGAACTTGCTGAATCTCCGAGCCAGTCTGGGACATCCTCACCGAAGTTTTGGGCCACCAAATGTCCGGACTCACACACGGGACATTCGATACTGGGCCATCTGCCCTCGACGATTCTGTCGGCTAGCGCCTCTGCGTGCGGTTTGACCATGACGGGTAATTCTGCACGCATGCGTGGCCGGGGGGTGCGCACTGGGTTCGTGTGGAATCGCCGGGCCCAGGCCGTGCTATGAAGACACGAAAAACACCTCTCAGAGGGTGCGGAGGGCGATCACGGTTACGACCTGTAGCGCCAGAACGTCGTCGGACGACGGTAAAGTCCGTGACATGAACCCAGACGGGCCGCCGCCGCCGCCAGGCCGGTACGACCGCGGGGACGGCGTTGCGCGATGGTGGGACGGGCAGCAGTGGGCACCGCCGAGCGGGAACCGTTTGCAGCGACCTGCGGCCATCATCTTTATTGTGAGCGCCGTAACAGTGCTGGTTTGGGCGGTCATCACAAGTTTCGAGCCGCTCCCTGCACAGCCCAACGGGTGGTGTGGTGTCGGCTCGAGCTGACAGTCCGCAGTGACCGTATTGTTCCACCCCACCGTTGTGACCACGGGAATGGACACCTCGAGCGAGAGTGGCGCCCGCGCTGCGCAAATGTTCCAGGATCAATGCCAGAACGTCGCCATTTCCCACGTCGCACTCGGAGTCGGCCTTCTCGTAGGCGCAATCCTGCTGACAGTCATCGGGGCAACATTCTGGGCACGCGCACGTCCAGTCAGTTCCTGGTAGTTACTCGGTCCAGCCGTGGAACCGGTCGAGCCCGGACGGTCGGGTACACCGAACTGCGAAGGCACCCCTGCCACCGTGGGCCTCTCGAAGGTGGCGGCTCATCATGGCTGGACGCTCGTCGACGAAGCAACCGCAGCACCGCGGGTGTCTGTCGTGGGTGCTCGCCGGGCGACTGGGCCGCGTCGCCGGTGGTGGGGTGAGTGGCTCCACCGCACCACCAGCTCGTGGTGGTTGCCCGGGAGCGGCGCGGGTCCGGGAAGTCGCCGGGGTCGCGGTAGCTCTGTAGGTGGTCAGTGCAGGGATCTGGTGGTGGCGCGGCCGTAGTCCTGGACGACGAGGCATTCGTCGTCGGAAAACAGGGGGATGACGGTGCATGTCCGTGGCCGCTGCGCCTTGGAATCGAGGCTGGAGGCGACCTGGCCGGCGCGGGTGGGGCCGTAGGCCCGACGTACCAGGTGTTGGGTTCGCCGTCGGTAATGGTGTCGTCGATCTTCACGATGTCGACGTTGCTGTGCGAGTGGCTCATTGCGGGTTCCTGTCGGTCCGTGAGTGCGTGAGACGCGGATGCCGGTGGCGGCGCCGTGCGAGCTTGTAGACGTCCTCGACGGTGTCGGGGGAGATGGGGAGCTCGGTGGCGAGCGCAGCGATGGCCTCGCGCCGGTGTTGTTCGCTGGCGCGGTCATACTCGGTGTCGGCCTGGACCGATGGTTGCCAGTCTCCGAGAATCACCATCCCGGTTTCGAGGCGGGTGACGTCGCGCTGTTCGAGGGCGTCTGCGATCGATCGACGATCTTCCGACCGGTGACTCGTTCAACGGCGGACAGCTGGTGATAGACATGCTCGGCGTCGAAATCATCACCACCGCACCAGAACGCGGAGTTCTAGCTCATCCGGGCATCATGCCGCACGGGTGAACAGCGCTGCACCCGTCATACACGGGAGCGTCTATAGGGGACGGCCGCCCGTACCGCGAGCCACGCGCCACGACAGCGCCCGCGGTGACGAGCAGGATTCCGCTGTTGCGCGAGCGGCCAGGGAAACTCGCGTCCGCGGTCGAGTGACGATCGAATACGTAGTGGGATTTGTCTTCGCGTCGTTCGCTACTCAGACCCGGCCGCCAGCACCGCCATTGTGGTTTCATAATTTGCCTTCGCCTGCCGCAGCGCTCGACGCAAATCGGGGTCGTCTTCGCGGTAGGCGATGTACCAGTGAATTGCCGACCTCAACACGTCGGCCAACGACACGTCGTCGATGAGCGAGAACGCGGTGAGCTGGTCGAAAGCACGGCTCCGGACGCGCTGCGTCACCGGCTTGTCCAGCCGCGGGCGCTCGCCATCGGCGCCCTCCCCTTCCTCGACAACGTCCGGGACGGACCGCGGGGCGGAGTCGGCTGTTAGCACAGAAAGCGCGGCGTCCTGGCGGTCGCGGGCGCCCTTGATTCCGGCCTAGATGGCCGCGGTGTCGCTGAGCCGGAATGTGAAGTAATAGTCGAGGGCCGATCGGATCTGATCGGCGCGACCTATGTTTTTAATTGTCCGCCTAAGATAGCCCCTCCTTGCAAATGACCTGAGAAAGGGTTTTTAGTTGCCCGCCGCGGCGGCAGGACTTCGCCGTAGCATCGGTTGGTACGCTTATCTAGAACTCTCGTCCGAGCAATCCCCCAATTTCCGTATCTAAGACAGTGCGGACAACCCCAGCCTTGAACCATTCCTGATCAAGGACTTCGTCGGGAACGTCATTGCTATTGATGGTGCAGATGTATTGTCCACCCGTTGACTCGACCATCGCTTGAGCAAAGTGCAGTGCGCCCGCTCGTTGACGAGGATCGACACCGTCGAAGACCGACGAGTCGTGCACGAGAAAGTCGGGGTGGTGTGCGGTGGTGATGCCCTCCTCCAGCATCGTGAGGTCGAAGCAGAAGAGGGTCATGCGATCGACTCCACTGCTGCCAGAGCCTGAGGCGCGAAGCGCGAACTTGTAGCCTGCGTCGTCGACGGAGACCGTTAACGCGGCGTCTTTTCCGTAAAGCTGCCGCATCTTCTGGCTGAACCGGTCACCGATTCGGTCCAACTTTTCGCGTGACGTCGTCAGGTAGCGGGTCGCTTCGCTCCGCCTCGTAGACTGCTCGAGCTTGAGCTCCTCGCGGCGGGTGACCAGCTCGCGCGCTTGTTCGATCTGGAGATCTAATGCAGCGATACGAACTTCAATGTTACTTAGCTCCGCACGCATATCGTTTAGCTCTTGTAGTGCACCTCCCGCATCGAGCGTTCGCAAGATGCCGTCGCGTTGCTCATCGAGGCGCGTCAACTCAGCTGAGCGCACATTAATTCGTTCGTCGAGTACTTCAAGTTCGCCGCGCAGAAATATCCGGCGGTTGGCAAGCAGAGCGGCGTGGAAGTCGCGGACCTCGCTGGTCTGACGTTTAAAGCCATCGGCAAGAACCGCGCCTGCTGCGCTAAAGATTTCTTCGACAGGAATCGCACTGTCAGCAACCTGCGTATCGGACAAGGATGAAAGATACAATTCGCGCATGCGTCGATCTATGACGGCCGCGTCCCGCAGACGGCTGATCTCCGCCGTTAATTGATCTGCACGACCGACCAGCGAGTTCGGGTCTTCAAGGATGCGGAATCCCGAAATTCGTTGTTGCCACGCGTCGGCCTCGTTTCGAAGAGCGGCACGGGTAAGCACCAGTTCGTGCTCGGGTCGAAGCGTAGCAACCAATCCCTCTTTAGACGCCGCGGTGATTGCCTTTAATTGTTCTAAGCCCTTTTTAACGGCGGCTAGCTCATGGATTACCTCCCAATCGAGTCCGAGAAGAAACGCGACGTGCTCGCGGCTGCTGGTCGCGCTCTGCTGGGCCAATACCTTAAGCGGGTCCTTGGGAGTGTCGGTCCGGACGACGTACGACAGCAGCGTGCGCACCGATAGCCCGCCGCTTACTTCCTGTTGCAAAGGCTCCAACCGGAAAAGCGCGAGCCCCAGGAGCTGTTTCCAGCTATCGACGGTGATCTGACCTTCCGAAAACCAAGGACTCATCACCCCGCGCGCAGGGCCGTCCGCCTCGATAGAGAGTCTGCGACCGCTTGCCAGAGAACGGGTCGCAGCGACCGTTCCGCCAAACATTTCCAGAGTCAGGGTGATTTCCCACCCGTCGTCGGCCAGCGGGCGCAAGCTGGGGTGCAGAGCGCCGGCCAAGACATAATTCATCAGCAAGAGAAGCGTCGACTTGCCGCGAGCATTGCGGCTATCCTGATCGGTCGAATCGTGGGCCCGATCGGCAATAATCGCATTGAAGCCAGGCTGAAAGTTGATTGTTCTGAACTCATCGCGGTTAGCACCGAGGCGGATAAACACTAGCTTTCCCTTACCGTCCCGTCCTTGTAATCGACCACAGCGGCGCCATACAGAAGAGTTAACGCCGCAACAAAACCGTCATATGTCGAGGCAACTGACGTTTGCCGATGTTCGACATACAGCTGCCCAACGCTTAGGCCGCGGCCTCCCAGAAGAGCCAGCAGCGCGGCAGCTTCACCAACAATGGTGCGGTCTAGGGGCGTGAACTTGTCGGGAAAAAATTCACTCACGTTCAAAGATCTCGCAGATCTCGAACAGATAAGCGATTACCGCGAGCGCGGCCGCTCGAACCTTAGGGGTATCTCGCGGACCGGAGTTCTCAATCGCAGTGTCGACTAAGTAGTCGAAAACCGCATCAGCCTCAAGATTCTCTGCGCGCGCGGCGTAATAGTCGCTCTTAAATCTCGCGACCAGGCTGCGCCCGAACGAGGGTGTCGCGGCGTTTTGGAAGCCAATAAACGCCTCGACGCGCGCCGCCTGCGACAGGCCATCAGTGATCCGCTGCACAGACGCTGGTCCCAGCTCGTTCACTTCGATCTTTTGCTGCAAGGGCACGGCGAGCTCGACACCCAACTTCTGGGGTGCCGCCGATGTACTGGCGATTACAGTGCACACAACCATAAGCTCTTCGTAGGTGACCTCGCCAAGGGCGTTCCGCACGGCGCGCTCCACCGCGGTCTCGTGAATGCGCTTCGCCTCCTCGAGAAACGCGCGCGTGTGATACTCGAGTTGTGTGTCAGCGGCGTCGTGATGTGGGCCGCACATATAGATGAGATTTTGCGCCGACCCTCGCTCCTCCGGAGTCATGCTCGGGTCGTACCTAGGGCCGCCGGGACTGGCCGCAGCGATGTGCGCAACCCTGCCTGTCGCCTTTGGGCGGTCGCCGTCGGCCTGCGGATCGATTGCTAGGTCCTGACCACAATTGGGGTAGGCGCACTTGTTGCCACTTCGAGCAAGAACCACCTTCTCCTGGGCGGGGGGGACACGATCCCGCAGGGAGTTCTGGGCCATGTCCAAAACACTACTTGCCAATTACGCCAATTCCTCGATACGGAGCGACTGAATCGCCGGTGTCGGCGCGCTCTAGATCCTCGGAGCCGTCGGCTCGAACTTCGAGGCGGCTGGTGGCCCGGACGACGCAAGTCGCTCTGTGTGGACAAGCACCCTTCCGCAACTACTTCGCGATGGCGGGAAATGGTCTTGCTGTCGGGTGCAGCTCTCTGAGGTGTTCGCGGCCTGTGCGGCGGTTTTCGATACTGGTCCAGGCGTTGGCAAGAGCGGCGACCCAGCTCGCGACGGCGATGGTGTCGGCGATCAACGGGTCAGTGGTGACGCCCGTCGGCGGGGCGGGCAGGTCAGTCACGTTCAGCATCCGAGGGACCTCCGGCCAGGAGATAGGTGGGCGACGGGCGCCGGAGGCAGTGCGGGTCGCGGTGTGTAGATCGTCGAGGCGATCTGTTTCGCCCACGATTTCCGCGTGAGTGGCGGCGGCATCGAACACCACTAGCTCGCGGCGTGCATCGCCGAGGGTGGGTGCGGGGGTGCCGGGCATGAGCAGCAGCATCCGGCGGTAAAGGATGTGCCGCGCCAGTTCCGGGGTTGGGTCGACCCACGCTCCGGTGAGGCGGTTGGTGTCGGCGCCGACGGTGCAGTCTGTGTGCCAGATGGCGGTCCGGCCATTGCGCGTCCAGACTGTTGCGACTGTCGACAACGTATCCACAAGGCCTCCTGAGATCGTGGAGCTGTTCACGCCGCTGCGGCACAGGCTGGGCAGCGGTGGGGACGTCGTCCGCGTACGCGGGGTCGTTCCCAGGTCGCATGGCATTCGATACACGTTAAGGTGTCGACCGCAGGTAACACCGTGTGCTTGGGGCCGGGCCGCGCCGGGGTGGGTGTGAAGTGTTGTCGGCCCCGGCACGCTGGGCACAGCTGAGCGCGGCGAGTCGCGGTCCATGAATCGCCGCAGTGCGTGCAGACGCAGCCGACTCCCGCGGTGCTTAATGTTACGACCTGCAGAGGTTGCCGGGTGGCGACGGCCTCCAGGAAGCCATCGACCGAGGCGATCGGGATCCCAAATTTGTGGGCCTTGATCGCTTTGCCCGATGTGGTTGCGGTGTCTACTGCGACTAAGAGGTGGCATCCCGACGCGGTAACTGAGTCCACTGTGCGCAGTCCGTGATCGGTCGCGATCGCGTGCAACTCCTGACGCGTCAGGACTCGCTGCGGGGTGTCGGCGTCACCGGTGAAACACACTGCTAGTTCTTGGTCGAGGACGAGTTGCGAGGTCTGCATCCGGTGGTGGTTTGTGCGAGTGGTGACCATGTGCGGGTCGAGTTCGAGTAGCGCGGCCACCCTGGTCAGCATGTCGAGCTCGTCGTCGGTGACCACGTCGTCGTCCAGTGCGTTGTCGATCAGAGTGGTGAGGAAGTCGCGGTGCGCGCGGTGAACATCGCTGCTCGTCAAACCGATATCGTCGGCGAGTTCGCGCAGTGCCGCTTGTTCGTCGACTGTCAATTTGAGGTCAGCGAGCGCCTGATCGAGCAACACCATGTACGGCGCGACGTCCGGGGTTGGTTCTATGTCGCGGGACAGTGCGACCACCGGGGCGAACGCCACGACGTTGGTGGAGTCGCCGCGGGGGAGGAGCCTCGGCGCTGTTCCACGACGTGGCGCATGCACTGCCGCCGGCCGCGTGGACCGGGTGAGCTGCTTAGCGACTGCGACGAGCAGCTGCGCAGTGGCAGTAGCGTCGGCCGACGCCTGGTGAGCGTCAGTGAGTTCGACACCATGGTCGCGGCAGGCGTGAAGTAGTTTTCGGTTGGTCACGGACAGGGTGTCTAGCCCGAAACCCCAGTCGACATTGATGCCGACGCGACGCAATTCGTAACCGATCATCCGGGTGTCGAATGCGATGTTGTGTGCCGCGACGACCGCCCCGTCGAGGCGTTCCGCGACGGCGTCAGCGATATCAGCGAACGCCGGCGCCCTCGCGACCATCGACGGCGTAACACCGTGAATCGCTGTCGGACCAACATCGCGATGCGGATTAACCAGCGTGTGAAACGTCTCTTGCGGCTTGCCGTTGATGTCCAGGGTGACGATCGCTATCTCCACAACACGATCTGTGCGCCCTAACCCGGTGGTCTCCACATCCACCACCGCAACCCCACGGGCGGCTCCCAGTAGGTCGGTCAGTTCAGGAACGAATAGACCGGTGTCCCTGTCCGGTATGCCCGGCGAACGCTGGCGATCGGGACGCGGCTGCGCGGACGTGTTTAGTCTCGGCTCCGTAGCCGTTGATGGCGTAGCAGTATGTGCCGCGACGGGGCGATCCGCTGCAAGCACCGGAGGAGGGGACGCGGCGATCGCTATCGCCGGCGGATGGATTACCGGGGTCCACTGGCGTCCGTCAAACCAGCGCAACGGTGCGTGCTGCCACGGATCGGCGTACCAGCCGGCCGCCGACGTCACCGCCGAGGTCCACGTCACCCCGTCGAACCATCGCAGCGGCGCCGCAGCCGACGGATCGGCGTACCACCCCGCAGGAGCTCCAGCGGCCACTCTGCCTCCCCTCGCCACAGTTGAGGTGACCGTACGGGAGTATCAAACGCCGCACCGACACATCCACGTCTGAAGTACGACTCGTCGTGACGATGCCGGGGTCACGATGTTCGTGGTCACGATGTTCGGTCTCCGGCGCGAGCAACGCCACCGCCCGCAAGCCCGAGGTTTGCCGTAGCATGTCGAGCCAGGTTTGCGCGCGATGAACGTCTACACCGTCGACGATCTCGACGACACCGAGATCACCGCAGAGCAGGCCACAACAGTGGCGTGGTCGTGGCGGGGAGTGGACTACGAATTCGATACCGCAGCCGAGCGTCTCGCCGGCATCGAGTCCGGCGATAGGGCGATCACCGTGATCGACGAGGGCCGCTACGTGTGCCTGCGCTGCACCCCGCGCCGAGCGGCCGCCGACCTAGCGCCCGGATCAGCCCTGCGCCCTGGTCGACGACCGCGGGGGCGTCTAGATGCCGGGCGGACCTGTTCTCACCGGATCCCTTTTGAAGGAGAGCCATGACGGCATTGGCATACCTCGTCTATGCATCTGCTGGCATCACCATCATCGGCGCGACACCCAGTGCAATCCGTGCGGCTTTCTGGGTGGGGCAGCGGACAACAGCGGGGCGCCGCCGACAGCTGCAGCACACTCTCGACAGGCTCGCGTGCGGGTCAACACGGGAGTTCGTCGACGAGCTCCTGGGGCCGCCGATGTTCGTGAACAGGGTTGATGACCGCCCTCAGCAGATCCATCGTCTCGATGGAGCGTGGGTCGCCGTGGAGCTGATTGACGGTGTGGTGCTGGCTTTCTCGATCACTATCACAAACCGGGATCTGGCCTACCCCATCGACGCACAGACCCACCAGCTCATGCGCGGACACCTGGGCAGGGATTCGTTCGCGCAACTGCGTGATTCCGTGGGCAAACCTCTTGAGTCCGCCAGTCAGTTTTTCTGGATGGGTGCGTACAGATGGTACTACAACGAGTCGTACTACGGCGGCCGACCAGGGGCGTACCAAACCTATTGGCTGTCGCAGAACATGGCTGGGGCCGCCGGTTTCCATGCCGGGTCGTACGAAACCTTCGCGACAGGCTCGTATGAACACCATCCCCTGGCCGATATCGATGGCCATGCCAGAGCCGCTGCGTCGCCACCTCCGGATCGGTCATCGTTGACAGCCAACACGCTGACGGTGATGAACTCCGACATTCGGCCTATCCCGATCGACGAAGAGGTTCCCCACTCCAACTCGTATAGCGATCAGTTCTTCGCACGGTCGGTCCTGGGAACTGATAGCGAAACACTGCGACTTGATGCGACGCGATTCCGCCCGCCCACCTCTCGTCCTGTGCACCGTTTCCTGGCCGCCACCCGGCGCAGGGCCCCTATCAGTCGAGAGTGAGGGCAACGGGGCGTGGCGCCGCTTCTGACGCCACGTGATGATGACGCCGAGGGCCGCGGCGAGCCCGACGATCAGACGGTTCCAACTACACCGAGACCTTCACCTTCAGACTGGCCGACCACTTCGGTATTCCGGTCTCGCACTTGTTGGCGGAGTAGACAACGCCGAATACCAGGCACAACGACGTTAGGGAAAGATGGCCGAGTGCTTCTTCTGCGGAACTGATGCCAAGCTCACCCGCGCGCACCTGTTCCATCAGGACATCCGCGCCGCGCTTCCGAATGAGTCCACGGAGGTGACTCTGGCGGCGTCGAGCGTCGCTCGGGGGCTCGTACAAGACCTCATCTACACAGGTGATGTTCGTGACATGAACGTCAAGAAGCTGTGTGACCCCTGCAATCGACTCTGGATGGAGCCGATCGAGAGGGCTGCCGGTCCTATCATCGAATCGCTCATGGGTGGACGCGGCGCTCCGCCCCCGAAAGACCTTTTCCGACTGGCCCACTGGGCGACGATTGTCGGCGCACTCGCAACGCAGACAGGCCCCAGGTTCGACGTACCGGTCCAGCACCGACGCCAGATCAGATTCACGAGAACAGGGCAGCCCCAAAACTTCGGAACGCACCTCATCTTCACCCTTGATACCTACCCGGGCACACAATTCGACTTCATGCGCTTCGAGAGCGAGCCCGGCGCGACCGACGGAGGGGTGTCGTGGTTCAGCGCGCTGCACGCCGGACCGGTGGTGATCATCTCCGCCGAGTTCAGGGTCAACACAATGATTGCCCGCGAACTGCACTACAGCAGTTTTGAGAGCTACCTCGGCGCGGTGTCGAGCAACCTCGCCTGCGTTCCCCCCGCCATCCGCAACGGGCGAGCGGTGGCCCCTGGACTCATCTGTCCCAGCCACTTCGCGGTCCAGAAGATGTATCGAAGTCTCGCCGGCCCCGATGTGTCCTACGTCGACACCGCCCACGGCGGCTCACTGGTGTCTATGGACACCAAGACGTGGACGCACCCAAAACCGTTCGACTACGACGGAACCCTCGTTGATATGCGATCCCAGCTCGATTTGACCTACCTGGATGGCGTGTTCGAGGCGTAATGCCGACGGCCTTCGACGCACCGTTCCCGTGGCTATTATTGCTGCATGGCGCGCGAGCGCGGCGCGCAGGCGGTCAACGAAGTGGTTGCCGCACATCACTTCCGAGCGTCGACCTGGTATATTCTACGTTATCGGCGCGCGGCTGCGCGACTGAACGCATAGCAGCCGTTCGCGTACCGGCCGATCTAGACGTCCTGTCAAGTTCGTCGGGATACCTCACGTTCCTGCGACCTCGGAACCGCAGCCAGTTGTCACCACTTGTCGGGTGGTCTGTACGAGATAATGGCCGAAATCCGATAGGTGCCCTACGCGGGGTACGTTGACGCAACCCGCAACTTGGGCCGAAAGTTGCACGTACACGCCAATCGTGTAGATGTGACGACGAGTGGGCGGAGGGACGCTCAGCGACGGCCCGCGGCGATCCTCTCCTGGCGGAGGCGGTCGATCTCGGGGAGGTCGAGCGGCGGCAGGGGAGAGCCGACGGCCTGCGACAGCAGGTGATCTGCCAACTGCGGATTGCGGGCGAGCGCCGGTCCGTGCAGGTAGGTGCCGATTACCGATCCGGTGACCGCGCCGTCGACGCGGTCACCCGCGCGGTTGCCGTCGCCGGCTTGGACCCAGGAGAGAGGGACGGAGTCGGGGCCGAGAGTGGTTCCGCCCCGGTGGTTCTCGAAGCCGGTGAGGGTGTCGGTGAGCCCGTCGAGAGTGGGCGTTGCGACGAGTTCGCCGATGCTGCGCTTCTCCTGGGGGATGGTCGTCAGGTCGAGCATCGAGATGCCGTCGACGCGCTCACCGGCCGACGTCTCGTACCAATGGCCGAGCACCTGGATCGCCGCACAGATCGCCAACACGGGAGCACCGCGCTCGGCAGCACGCTGCAATCCCGGGTAGCGCAGGAGATGTCGGGTCGCCAGTCGCTGGGCGTAGTCCTCGGCACCGCCGAGTGTGTAGACGTCGAGCGACTCGGGGACGGGGTCGTCCAGGGTGATCTGGACGATCTCGGCGTCGATGCCGCGCATCAGTGCGCGCTGACGCAGGACGAGGGCATTGCCGCCGTCGCCGTAGGTGCCCATCACGTCCCCGAGCACGAGACCGATACGCAGTGTGGAGGTCTCACCCATGACGTGCCTCCCGGCTCCGTTCGATGCGGTCGATCGCGACGCCCAGATCGCGGAACGCCGTGTAGTTCGCGAGGACGTCGACACGTCCCGGTGGGCACGACGCGATCGCTGCGAGCGGGTCGTCGACCGTGGTGTGCTCCGCACCCGCGTAGAGCAGGCGGACACCGAGATCGGCTGCGCGCTCACCGGATGCCACGACGGCGTTGTTCTCGAAGTGCTCGAACCGCACGTCCCACAACCACGAGAGGTCCTCACCGTCGGGGACCTGGCCGTTCACGGCGATGACGAGTCCGGCGGCGTCGGGATCGATCATCGACAGCGCCTCCTGCCACCCGGCGGGGTTCTTCGCGAGCAGCAGGCGTACCGAGTGCTCACCGACCTGGCGGACGCCGTAGCGACCGGCCACCTCGCCCACGGTCCCGACAGCCTCGACGGCCGACCCCGGTTCTGCGCCCATCGCGACAGCAGCAGCGACGGCCTGGGTTGCGTTCCCGCGGTTGGCCTTCCCCGGCAGCACGAGGTTCAGTGGGGCGGTGAAACCGTCGGGCCCATGGATCGAGGAGTCGTCGAACCACCACGTCGGCGTCGGACGCCGGAAGTCGGTGCCCGTCGACCACCAGTCGTCGCCGTCGCGGGCGATCGGCTCGCCCGAGCGCGGGCAGCTGACGGAGTCGTTGGCCCAGCCGGCGCCCGCGGCCACCCACACCACGTTCGCCGCGTCGTAGGCAGCGGAGGCGACCAGGACGTCGTCGCAGTTCGCGATCACCGTCATGTCCGGATGCCGTGCGATGCCCTCCCGCAGCCGTCGTTCGATGATCGTGATCTCTCCGACGCGGTCGAGCTGGTCGCGGGAGAGGTTGAGCAGCACCAGGACATCCGGGTCGACGGCGTCGCTCACGTGGGGCACATGCAGCTCGTCGACCTCGATGGCCGCGAAGGATGCGGTGCGCCCGAGGGTCAGTGCCGCGATGATCCCGGCGTCCATGTTCGCGCCATCGGCCTGGCTGATGACCTCACCCAGGGTGCCCAGCGCGGCGGCGGTCATCTTCGTCGTCGTCGACTTGCCGTTGGTGCCGGTGATGACCGCTGTCCGCTTGCCCGCGGCGAGCCGCTGCATGATCGACGGGTCGATCTTCGCCGCGATCAGGCCACCGATCATCGACCCCTTGCCGCGACCGGTTCTCTGGGAGGCCCATCGGGCTCCGGCAGCCGCTGCGAGTGCTGTGCGGGTACGGAGGGGAAGGCGTGCCCGGGATCGAGCGTGGGCGTCGGACATGGCGACGAGTCTGTCACAAGCGGGCGCCTCGCCCGTGGTGCCATGAGGCCCGCCACACAGCCGACGATCACCACCGCCGCCCCGGTGAGCTGCAGTGCCGAGGGAGTCTCGCCGAGCACCAACCAGCACGCGGTGATCCCCACCACGGGCACCATCAGCGACATCGGTGCGACCGTGCTCGCGGGGTAGCGCCCCATCAGGTACGTCCACAGGCCCGAACCCGCGGCGGTGCCGAGCACGACGACGTACGCCAGGCCTGCGAGGGCGACGAGACCGCTGTGGTCACCGATCGTCGCGAACGCGTGGAACCCGGCGCCCGGGCCCTCGATGGCGAGGCTGACCAGATACGTCGGGACCGGTGGGATCACGCACATCCACAGGGTGAGGTGCAGGGCGTTCGGCGCCTTCGCGAGGCGACTGCCCAGGTTGCCGAACGCCCAGCCCAGCCCGGCGATCAGCGTCAGGACCATCGGCAGCAGGCCGGCGCCTGCGCCATGACCGATGCGGTCGACGGCGATCAGCACCATCCCGCCGACGGCGACCGCGATCCCGGTCACCTGTCGCATGGTCATCCGTTCACCGAGGAGCAGGACGCCGAGGACCACCGTGAACGGCGCCGACGACTGCAGGACGAGGGACGCGAGTCCCGTCGGCATGCCGTGCGCCATGGCCAGGAACAGGAACGCGAACTGGACGACGCCGAACCCGGTGCCGTAGAGCAGGAGCCAGCGCAGCGGCACCTGGGGGCGGGGGACGAACAGGATGACCGGCACCGCCATGACGGCGAAGCGCAGTGCCGCGAAGAAGAACGGTGGGAAGTGCTGGAGGCCGGCGTGGATGGCGAGGAAGTTCAGCCCCCACAGCACGACGACCGTGAGGCCGATCAGGCGATCCCGTGTGCTCATGTCCGTCATCGTGGGGTGCGCCGAGGGTGCAGCACAATTGGATAGATGTGCATTGACGATGTAGTTTTCCTACATGGACGTGCACCGGCTTCGGCTGCTCAGGGAGTTCGCCGACAGGGGCAGTGTCGGGGCTGTCGCCGATGCGATGCGGCTCACTCCGTCGGCGGTGTCCCAGCAGTTCAAGGTGTTGGCACGGGAGGCCGGCATCGATCTCCTCGAGCAGGACGGCCGCGGCCTGCGACTGACCGACGCCGGGCGGGCACTCGTGCTCCGGGCCGACGAGGTGCTGGCCGCCGTCGATCGCGCGACCGAGGAGATGGCGGCACGCAGCAGGTCCACCCTCGGCACCGTGCGGCTCGCGATGTTCCCATCGGCAGCGGCTCTGTTGCTGCCCGGGTTGCTGACCGCGATGCGGGCGTCCGGGATCGAGGTGGTGGCCACCGACGTCGACGTGCCCTACCCGTCGGCTCCGGAGGCGCTGGCGGACCATGACCTCGTGCTGACCCACCGGGATGAGCGGGCCCCGTCGATCACGTCGCCGCGGGTGCGGTCGTCGGTGCTGATGCGCGAACCCGTCGACCTGGTGGTCCCGCCCGGGCATCGGCTCGTCGGGCAGGAGTCGGTCACGCTCGACGACCTCGCGGACGAGGACTGGATCAGCGTGCGCGGCGGGTTCCCCGTCGACGACGTCCTGCTGTCGTTGGCGACGATCACCGGTGTGCAACCGCGGGTCGTGCACCGCATCAACGACTTCGCGGTCATCGAGACGATGGTCGCCGACGGGCACGGTGTCGCGCTGATCCCGCGGTACGCGGTGCGCCATCCAGGGATCCACCAACTCGAGCTGTCCGGTGTACGGGCCGCGCGGATCTACGAGATCCTGCACCGCCCGGGTGCGCTCGACCGGCGGGCCACCACCGCGGTCGTCGGAGCGCTCGCCGACCTGTGTGCTGCGACCGCACTGGGGTGACGATCTCGCCCGCCGTCACGAGGTCGCCATGACGAGAGCGATGTGCATGCCCCACCAGGTCGGCACAGGACCAGCACGAAGGTCGACCCAGCCCACGTTCGCACCGCCATGGGTGCCGAGCCGGCCCGCGACGGCTGTGGCGATCATGGCGAGGGCTCCCATGATCCCGGCGACCACGTAGGACCCGCGGAAGGACTGGTCGGCGACGCCGCTCAGCTCCCGCAACGCTGTCCAGAGGAACAGCAGCCAGGCCGCCGCGCAGAGCATGACGGCGACCGCCGCGCAGCCCCGTGCGATCCCGTGGCGATTGTCGTGCTCGTGCTCGTCGGGGGCGGGGCGGTTGCTCATGTCGTCCATGCCATGAGGCAACCGCATCCGCGCGTCGCCGGCATGAGTGATGTCACTCAGCCCGCGTGGGTGCTCTCACCGAACTCGTAGTCGTTGAGGGGAAAGCTGGAGGCCGCGCGGAACGACGAACTGGTGGACGTCGGTCGCAGGAGTGCTGCCTCACCGTGCTGGTTGAAGTAGTAGCTGCGGGCCGTCGAGCATTGTCCGCGGTAGAACACCGAGTCGTCGAGTCGGCGGGTGACGTAGGCGAGGAAGGCGTCGTTCGCCTCGTCGGTGACCTCGAAGGACGCAGCCCCGCGTCGGTGCAGTTCGCCCAGGAGGCGACGCATGTGGCCCATCTGCGACTCGATCGTCGTGAAGTACGACAGCCCGCTGTACGAATAGGGGCTGTTGAGGCTCAACAGGTTCGGGAACCGCGACACGGTGATGCCCTCGTAGGCTTGGAAACGGTTGTCACGCCACCACTGCCCGAGGTCGCGGCCCTCGCGGCCGACGATGGTCAGGGCGGGGAAGTTCACGTCCCACAGGTTGAAGCCGGTCGCGAGGACGAGGGTGTCGACGGGGGTGTGGGTGCCGTCGGCGGTGACGATCCCGTCGGCGTCGAAGCGCTCGATGGGCGACGTCTGCAGGTCGGTGTCCTTGCGGTTGAACGTTCGAAAGTACTTGTTGGAGAACGTCGGTCGCTTGCATCCGAAGCTGTAGTGCGGGGTGAGGGCACGTCGCGTGGCGCGGTCGCGGACGGACAGCCGCAGATGGGCCTTGGCCAGCAGCGCGGCCGCGGAGTTCATCGGCTTGGCCTGCCGGAAGTGCAGCACACCGACGATCATCAGCGCCTCGAGCAGCGCGTTGTTCACCGACCGTGCGGCCTTCTGCGTGGTGGGGATCCGCGCGAACAGGCGTCGCACCGGCGCCGGGATCGGGAAGTCGATCTTGGGCACCACCCAGATCGGCGTCCGCTGGAACACGGTCAGGTGCCGCGCCCGCTCGGCCAGTTCCGGGATCAGCTGCACCGCAGTGGCCCCGGTGCCGATGACGGCGACGCGTTCACCGGCGACGTCGTGATCGTCGTCCCATCGGGTGGTGTGCAGGATCGTCCCGGCGAAGGTGTCGATGCCGGCGAAGTCCGGTGTGTGCGGCTGCGACAGGAATCCGGTCGCGGTGACGAGGAATCGGCCCGTGATGGACTCGCCTGTCGCGGTGACGACCCGCCAGAACTGCGCGTCGTCATCCCATTCGGCGCGCTCGACCAGGATGCCGAACCGCATGGCGCGACGGAGGTCGTAGGAATCGGCGATGTGCTCGGCGTAGCGCTTCAGCTCCGCGCCGGGGGCGAACAGCCGGGTCCAGTTCGGGTTGGGTGCGAACGAGTAGGAGTACGTCACCGAGGCGATGTCGACGGCCAGGCCGGGGTAGTGGTTGACGTGCCAGGTGCCGCCGAGGTCGTCCTCGCGGTCGAGGATCGTCAGGTTCCGGTAGCCCAGCTCCTGCAGTGCGATGGCCGCGCCCATGCCGCCGAAACCGGCGCCGACGATCACCGCGTCGAACTCTGGTGTCATCGTCGACACCGCCCTTCTATGTATAACTCTGCGTCACAGGTACCGGAGCAGTCTGCGCGAACCGGTCAGACGCCGTCAAGGGAACGCCTACCATTTTCGGTTAGCGACGCTTAACGGAACGCGACGAGAGGTGACTGCGATGCAGGCCGACGCGACGACCAGCCACGCTGCGGGCCCCACCGAACCGCCGTTGCTCGAGGACCCGATCGGTGCGGTACTCGTGGCGACTGCAGAACGACACGGGGACCGCGACGCACTCGTCGAGGTCGCGACCGGCCGCCGGTGGACGTGGGCAGAACTGAGGACCGCAGTCGACGAGGTGGCCGCCGCACTGCTGGCCGCCGGTGTGCAGAAGGGCGACCGTGTCGCGATCTGGGCGCCGAACTGCGCCGAGTGGGTGCTCGTGCAGTTCGCCACCGCGACGATCGGCGCGATCCTCGTGACGGTCAACCCCGCCTACCGCACGCACGAGCTGCGCTATGTCCTGCAGCAGTCGACGTCCCGGGTCGTGGTCGCGACACCGACCGCCGGGTCGTCGGACTACGCGGCGATGCTCGCCGACGTCGGGCCGGAGGTGCCGACCCTCGAGCGGGTGGTGCTGATCGGCACCGACAGCTGGTCGGAGTTCCTCGACGCGGGCCGCGCTGTCGATGCCGCCGCGGTGGAGCGGGCACGTGAGACCACCGCGGTCGGCGACCCCATCAACATCCAGTACACCTCGGGGACGACGGGTTCGCCGAAGGGAGCCACGCTCAGCCACCGCAACATCCTCAACAACGGATACTTCGTCGGCGAGCTGTGCGGGTACACCGAGATCGACCGCGTCTGCATCCCTGTGCCCTTCTACCACTGCTTCGGCATGGTGATGGGCAACCTCGCCTGCGTCACCCACGGGTCGACGATGGTGATACCCGCGCCGGCATTCGACCCGGGCGCGACCCTCGATGCCGTTGCCGCCGAACGGTGTACGTCGCTGTACGGGGTGCCGACGATGTTCATCGCCGAGCTCGACCACCCGCGGTTCGCCGACATCGACCTCAGCTCCCTGCGGACCGGGATCATGGCCGGCTCGCCGTGTCCCATGGAGATCATGAAGCAGGTGATCGACCGGATGGGGATGGCGGAGGTGTCCATCGCCTACGGGATGACCGAGACCTCGCCGGTCTCCTTGCAGACCCGCGTCGACGACCCGGTGGAGAAGCGGGTGTCGACGGTCGGCCGGGTCGGACCACACCTCGAGGTCGCGATCGTCGACCCCGCGACCGGGGAACGCGTCCCGCGTGGTGAGCCCGGGGAGCTCTGCACGCGTGGATATTCGGTGATGCTCGGCTACTGGGACAACCCGGAGATGACCGCACAGGCGATCGACGGCGACGGCTGGATGCACACCGGCGACATCGGCGTCATGGACGACGACGGCTACGTCGCGGTCACCGGACGCATCAAGGACATGGTCATCCGCGGCGGCGAGAACATCTACCCCCGGGAGATCGAGGAGTTCCTCTACCGCCACCCCGACATCGTCGATGCGCAGGTGGTCGGCATCCCCGACGAGAAGTACGGCGAGGAACTCGTCGCGTGCCTGCGGCTGCGACCCGGGGCGCCCGAGGTCACGCCCGAATCGCTGCGGGAGTTCTGCCGGGATGGCCTGGCTCGCTACAAGATCCCGCGGTACGTCCAGGTCCTCGACGAGTTCCCGATGACCGTCACCGGCAAGGTCCGCAAGATCGAGCTGCGCGAACGGGCGACCCAGCAGATCGGGGCCACCCGGCCGCTGCCGGCCGGGTGACCCGCACGATCACGGTGCCCAGGTGCGCGGGGCCTGCTCGCCGGACTCCGGTACGGCACCCCGGTGGGCGCGGTTCACCGCCGAGACCACTGCACGCAGCGTCGCGGTGGTGATCGAGGTGGCGATCCCGACACCCCACACCGTCTCGCCGTCGATCTCGGTCTCGATGTAGCTCGCGGCCTGTGCGTCGAAGCCGGCCGTCAGCGCGTGCTCGCTGTAGTCGAGGACGCGGATGTCGTACCCCACGGTGCCGAGGGCGTCGACGAACGCCGCCAGCGGTCCGTTGCCGGTGCCGCTGATCTCCTTCTCGACGCCGTCGACCTTCACCACCGCGTGGATGGTGTCGTCGCCGCCGTCGGTCTCGGATGCGTCGACGCGCTGGCTGATGCGCTCGAGCGGACGGAGAGGATGCAGGTACTCGTCGGCGAAGACGTCCCACATCTCCTTCGGGTTGACCTCGCCACCCTCACCGTCGGTGATCTTCTGGATCTCGCGGCTGAACTCGATCTGCAGGCGCCGCGGCAACGACAGGCCGTGGTCGGCCTTCATGATGTAGGCGACCCCGCCCTTGCCGGACTGGCTGTTGACGCGGATGACCGCCTCGTAGCTGCGGCCGACGTCCTTGGGGTCGATCGGCAGATACGGTACGGCCCAGACGATGTCGTCGACGTCGGCGCCCGAGGCGTCGGCGTCGACCTTCATCTGGTCGAGGCCCTTGTTGATCGCGTCCTGGTGGCTGCCGGAGAACGCCGTGTAGACCAGGTCGCCGCCGTAGGGGTGACGCTCGGCGACGTTCAACTGATTGCAGTACTCGACCGTGCGTCGGATCTCGTCGATGTCGGAGAAGCTGATCTGCGGGTCGACGCTGCGGCTGAAGAGGTTCATGCCCAGGGTGACCAGGCAGACGTTGCCGGTGCGCTCACCGTTGCCGAACAGGCAGCCCTCGATGCGGTCGGCGCCGGCCTGGTAGCCGAGTTCCGCTGCGGCGACGGCGGTCCCGCGGTCGTTGTGCGGGTGCAGGCTCAAGATGAGCGACTCGCGTCGTGCCAGGTTCCGGTGCATCCACTCGATGGAGTCGGCGTAGACGTTCGGCGTCGCCATCTCCACCGTCGCGGGCAGGTTCACGATCATCGGGTGGTCGGGCGTGGGCGCGATGATCTCGCTGACCGCGTCGACGACCTCCTTGGCGAAGGAGAGCTCTGTGCCGGTGTAGGACTCGGGCGAGTACTCGTAACGCCAATCGGTCTCCGGGTACTTCTTCTCCTCGGACTTCACCAGATGCGCTGCGTCGGTGGCGATCTTCGTGATCGCGGCCTTGTCCGCACGGAACACGACCCGGCGCTGCAGCACCGACGTCGAGTTGTAGAAGTGCACGATCACCGACCGCGCCCCGCGGCAGGCCTCGAAGGTCCGCTCGATGAGTTCGCTGCGGCACTGGGTGAGGACCTGGATGGTGACGTCGTCGGGGATGGCGTCGTCGGTGATGATCTCGCGGACGAAGTCGAAGTCGGTCTGGCTCGCCGAGGGGAACCCGACCTCGATCTCCTTGTAGCCCATGCGGACCAGCAGGTCGAACATGCGGCGCTTGCGCGCCGGGCTCATCGGGTCGATCAGGGCCTGGTTGCCGTCACGGAGGTCCACCGCACACCACGCGGGCGCACGGTCGATGACCTTGTCGGGCCAGGTGCGGTCGGCGAGGGTGATGGTCTCGACCTCGTCGGCGAACGGCCGGTATCGGTGGGACGGCATCGCCGAGCCGCGCTGGGTGTTCCAGGCGGGCTGGCCGGCGGGGATGGGTCCGGAGGGCTCGACGATGCGGCTCGATCCGGAGGTGAAGCTGTCAGCTGCGGGCATTGCGGTGATCTCCTGGCGGGTGCGATTGCGTTCTCGGGAACGGAGACCGGCACATCACGGGATCCCGCGGCAGGGAGCCGGTCTGGTCAGACCCCGCCGCGGCAGCCGAGAAGGAGGTTGCGCCGCACGATCGGAGACCCTACCCCCGCCTCGCAGGCGGGGACAACACCGCGTCGTCGGCCAGGGATCGCACCGCGCGGTCCAGCGCGCGTGTCTCGTCGCCGTCGCCGAGCGGCGTCGCCCCGTGCCGCCAACACAGGCTCAGCACCTCGTGGGCGACCGCCCGCAGTCTCAGGTGGAGTGGCCAGTCGTGGTGGGCGAAGGCGGGTTCGTCGACCGCAGCCGACCCGGCCGCGAGCTCGGCCTCCATCAGCGCCCACTGCACGTCGCGGCGCCGGGTCATCGCCCGTCGCGAATCGGGCGGGTCGACGACGACGTCGGCGAGCAGGCGGTGCAGCGCGGTGATCGTGGCGGCGCGGGTGAACCGGGTCGTCCGCCGGTGTGCGTGCGGCGCGACCACCCACAGGGCCCCGACACCGACGACCACCCCGATCACGGTCTCGGCGATGCGGGACACCGCCGGCGCGGCGATCGCCGGACCCACGGCGGACATCGACAACGCCAGCGGGGTGATGGCGAGGACGGCGAGGCCGTAGTTGCTGACCACGGTCAGCTCGATGACGAACGTCAGGACCGTCAGCAGCACGACGAGAGCCGCGGTGGACGGTTCGAGGTGGTGGATCAGCGCGAACAGTCCGACACCGGCGACCGTGCCGACGAGCCGGTGCGCGCCGCGCAGACCGCCCCGGACACGGTCGGGGCCGAGCTGCAGGACCAGGACGACGGCGACGATGGCCCAGTCGGGGCGGTCGAGGCCGACGACCACCGACAGGACACCGGCGACCGTCGCGGCCACGGTCACGCGCAGGGTCGCGACCGCTGCGGGGCTGTCGGGATGCGCTGCGGACCGGAGCCGTTGCCCGATCGACGGCCGCGGCAGCGGTGCCATCGCCGTGGGATCAGGGTCGTCGGGGTGCTCCCCGGTGTGGACGCGGTGGTGGGCCTCCCACAGGCGCCGTGCCAACGGGCCGTCGACCTGCGCGGCGTCGTGCAGGACGCTCCACGCGTGCAGGAGCGCGCCCGCCGCGCCCTGACGGAGGTGCGATGACCGGGATGCACCCGCGTCGAGGTATGCCTCGACCGCCGAGGTGGCGGCGGCGACCGCGACGGTCTCCGGCGACCGTCGTCGGACGAGCGCGGGGGACATCCCGGCGATCAGCGACCCGACGACACCGGCGGCGGTGCACCCGACGACCACCCCCGGGTGGACGCCGTGGCGGACGACGCTCAGCGCGACCCCGCCGGTGAGGACGAGGAAGAAGGGACCCGGCGGGCCGATCCGCAGGGCGTTGCCGACGTAGACGACGACCGCCGCCATCACGACGGCCGCGGCGACGAGGCCGAGTGACGCGCCCGTCGAGGGTGTCGCGCCCGCGAGGTCGGACAGACCGCCCATCACCGCCGCCGAGGCGACGAGTGCGAGACCGGCCGTGAGGATGACGCGCCAGCGGATCCGGAACGGACGGTTCTCGCCGTAGAGGACCGCGAACCCGCCCAGCGCGGCGAGCAGGGCCGAGCGACCGAGACCCGCGGCGAGCAGGAGCGACGCCGGGAGCAGGAACGCCGCGGCCGCCCGCGTCGCCGACGGCCAGCGGGTGCCGACACCGGCGACCGTGACAAAGGTGCGCAGGATCGTCGGCCGTCCGGGTGGGGCCTCGGGGTGGTCGGGCGCTGCGGGCGTCGTCACGTCGGGTCAGCCACGGAACGGCAGTCCCCACTGTCCGGAAAACGCGATCTCCTCCAGGGGCCTGCGGGTGCGCTCCCGCGCATCACGCTCGGCGATCTTCTCATCCACGGTCGACGGATCGGCGAGCCGACCGACGGCGAGCATCACGAGCGGACGTTCCGCCGCGGGGATGGAGAACCGTTCGATGGCCGCGGAGACCTCGAACCCGGCCATCGGGTGAGCGTTGTGACCGCCGGCGACGGCCTGCAGGATCATCTGTCCGACCGCGAGACCGAGGTCCACCGCGCCGTAGGTGGTCGCGTTGTCGTCCTGCTCGTCGTCCCGTGTGGTGACGAGGATCAAGGCCGATGCCGACCGCGCCCAGGTGTTGCCACGGCTGAGGATCTCGGTGAGAGCGGTGAAGGTGTCGTCGCCGCGCACACCGACGATGAAGCGGACCGGTTGTGTCGCGCCCCACGTGGGAGCCCACCGACCGGCCTCGAGGATGTCGTGGAGATCGTCGGGTGAGATGGGTGTCGAATCGTCCAGACCCCGTGCGCTCCAGCGCTTCTCGAACAACTCGTGCATGTGCCCTCCCGTCGTCTGCGCGCCGTCGGGCCAGGCCCGGCGACCGGTGCTCAGTCGACGCGGGGATCGCGGCGACGGAGCACCACCGCGATCACCGCGGCCAAGACCACGAGTAGCACCGCGCTGGTGCCGACGGCAATGTGAAGTCCGTCAACGAAGGCGGACCGGGCATCACCGGCGAGCGCGCTGTCGCCCAGGTCTCGCGCGCGGTCCAACGTCTGGCCGAGGGTCTCGGAGAAGCCCCGCCCCTGCCCGTCGGCGCGGAACACCGCGGTGGCCAGCGACCCGAGCAATGCGAGGCCCAGGGCGCTGCCCAACTCGAAGCTCGTCTCGGAGATACCCGACGCGGCGCCCGCGCGTTCGGCGGGGGCCGACCCGACGGCGACCTCGGACACGAGGCTGAAGACGATGCCGTACCCGATGCCCGCGATCGTCGTCGTCGCGAGATAGACCCACAGGGGGCTGTCGGTGCCGACGAGGAGCAGGCCGCCGTTGCCGACCGCCGCGGCCAGGAGAGCGATCACGAACGCCCTGCGCGTGCCGAGCAGTCTGTCGACCTTCGACGCGCCGAGGGAGAACATCGCGACCGCGATGGCCATGGGGAGCCCCGCCAGGGCCGCGGCGAGGACGTCGCGGCCGAGCACGGACTGCAGGTAGATGCCGGTCAGGTACGACAGGGCGCCCAGCGACATCATGCAGACCAGCGCCGAGACGACCGCCGCGGAGAACCGGGGGAGTCCGAACAGCTCGAGCTGCAGCAACGGGTGCCGGGCGCGGCGCTGCTGGCGGAGGAACGAGACCAGGGCCGCGACGCCGATCACGCCGGCGACGACACCCGTCGTGTCGACGCCGTCGGCGGCGATGTGCTTGACGGCGTAGACGAGCGGCAGGATGCCGGCCAGGGACAGCACCACGCCGAGGATGTCGAAGGGTTCCGTTGTGCCCGAACGGTATTCGGGGACAAGCCGCGGAGCCAGGACGAGCAGTCCGAGCAGGACCGGCACGTTCAGTAGGAAGATGGAGCCCCACCAGAAGTGGTGCAGGATGACGCCGCCGATGACCGGTCCGACGGCCGACCCACCCGCGAAGCACGCGGTCCAGATGCCGATGGCGAGCGACCGCCGACGCAGGTCGGGGAACATCGTCGAGATCAGCGACAGGCTCGACGGGAGCAGCGTCGCCCCACCGATGCCCATCACGGCGCGGGCGCCGATGAGGACGGCCGCCGTCGGCGCGAACGCCGCGACGAGCGATGCGGCACCGAACAGCACCGCGCCGCTGAGCAGGACGCGACGACGACCGAAGCGGTCGCCGATGTTGCCCATGGTGATGAGCAGGCCGGCGATGAGGAAGCCGTAGATGTCCACGATCCACAGCTGCTGCGCCGCGGTCGGCGCGAGCTGGTCGGTGATCGTGGGGATGGCGAGGTAGAGGACGGAGAAGTCCATGGCGACCAGCAGGACCGGCATGCACATGATGGCCAGCCCGAGCCAGGTGCGCAGCGTCGGCGGGGGTGTCTCGTCACGACGGATGTCGCCGTCCGTGGTGTGGTGGATGGTGCTCATCGCGCTCGACCCCCTTCGTCTGGTCTCGGGTGACGCGTACGGCGTACGCGGAAACGTTGCCCTGGCGAAGATACCCACTGGGTACGGTGTACGCAAACGTGATTCACGCACGCTGGGCGGCAGGAAGGAGAAACGGTGACCGACAGCGATCCGAGCGGACGGTTGACCCGTGCCGGGATCGTCTCGGCCGCGATCGACATCGCCGACGCCGAGGGCTTCGACGCGCTGAGCATGCGCAAGATCGCCGAGCGGCTCGGCGTGGGCGCGATGTCGCTGTACCGGCACGTCGCCGACAAGGATGCGCTGCTCATGGCGATGACCGAGGAGATCGGGTCCCGGTTCCCGTACCCCTACGGCGACCACGCCGACGACGACCCGACAGACGATCGTGCGGTGGTCGGCGGTCGTAGTTGGCGGGAGTGCGTCCAGGTCGCGACCGACACCGACTGGAACCTCTACACGCTGCACCCGTGGGTGGTGCTCGCCTACTCCTCGCCGCGCCACAGCATGGGACCCGCCAGCCTGAACTGCCTCGACTGGATGATGGCCGGCTTCGCACAACTCGGCGTCGACCGCGTGGGTGCCGCCGAGATGACCCTCACGTTGTGGAGCTTCATCCAGGGCGTCGCCCTGACCGCGGTCTCCGCCGACCTTCTGCGCACCACCGGCGACGGTCACGACCCCGCGCGTGGCGGTCTCGACGAGGTGCTCGACGGCACCCCGTCGCACGACCCGCCCTCGCGCATCGCCGAACTCGTCGGCGCGGGCTACGGCACGGGACTCACCGACATGCGTCGCCGCCTCGACCGCGGCGTCGAACTCCTCTGCATCGGCTTCGAGGCCGCCGCCCGGGAGTCCCGCAGCTAGGTTCGCCCGCGATTTCCAGGTTTCGCCACCGTGCGTCGGGTTCGCCCGGGACATTCGACGGGCGAACCCTGGTCTCGGTGGCGAGGTGCGCACGAGGTGGGCGAAAACCCGAAACCAGCAATGACAGGGGCGGTCTCGGGCACATTCGCACGATCAGCGTGCGTTCGCATCTGCTCGCGTCGTTCGCATGGTGTCGGCGACGTGCGAACGTCGCCTCGGCGTGCGAACGGCACGAGACCGTGCGAAGTGCCCCCGGGCCTGTCCCAGCCGGGGTTCTCGCCCGGCGCGATCAGTCAGCTCGCGTCGGCGGTGACCCCGCAGCCGAAGCGGCGGCGATAGGCCGTGGGCGACAGGCCGACGGCGGCGGTGAAGTGATGGCGGAGCAGGGTCGCACTGCCGAGACCGACCTGCGCCGCGACCTGCTCGATGCCGAGCTCGGTCGACTCGAGAAGCGTCCGCGCATGCGCCACCCGCTGCTCGGTGAGCCACTTGTGGGGAGTGGTGCCGACCTCGTCGACGAAGCGTCGGGCGAACGTCCGCGACGACATGTGCGCGCGGCGGGCGAGGTCGTCGACGGAGATGTCGGTGTCGAGGTTCTCGACCATCCACACGAGGATCGCGCCGAAGCCGTCGTCGGAGCACTTGGGCACGGGCGCGGTGACGAACTGTCGCTGGCCGCCATCGCGGTGAGGTGGCACCACCATGCGCCGGGCGATGGCGTTGGCCACGACGGGACCGTGCTCCTCGCGCACGACGTACAGGCACGCATCGATGCCCGCCGCGGTGCCCGCGCTGGTGATGACGGGGTACTCGTCGACGAAGAGGACATCGGTGCCGACCTCGACGGCGGGGAACCGCTCGGCGAGGAGGTCGCCGTGCCGCCAGTGCGTCGTGCAGCGCTTCCCGTCGAGCAGTCCGGTGGCAGCGAGTGCGAACGCGCCGGAACAGACCGACAGCAACCGTCCGCCACGGGCGACCACCGTCCGGAGCGTGTCCAGCACCTCGGCGGGCGGATCGATGTCGGTCCTGCCCCCGGGGATCGCGACGAGGTCGGCGTCGAGCGCGGCCGACAACGGGTGTGGGGCGATCACCGACGCGCCGTTGCCGCTGCTCAGAGGGACACCCGGGGTGGGAGAACAGATCCGCAGGTCGAACGCGGGCACACCGTCGTCGGTGCGGTCGAGGCCGAACACCTCGTGGATCACGCCGTACTCGAACAGTGCGACGGGTTCCTGGACGATCACGGCGATGGTGCGCAACACCCGACCATCATGGCAGAAAGTTTACCGACGGTGTCGTGACTGCCACTGGTGGCGGGATCTTGGCGAGCGCATCGTCTCTGCCATGACCATCGCACTCATCCTCATCCCCCTCCTCATCCTGACCGTCGCGCTCATGGACCGGCGCAGCCGTCGCGCCCAGGGGCTCCCCACGCTCGACTCGCATCCCGGGTACATCACCGACCTCGGCCCCGACGCCGACCGGATCCGCGCCGAGGTCCTGTCCATCCAGGCGCATGAACGTCCGTCGACCGAGCCCGCCACGGGGTTCCCCGGACCGGGGTGGATCGGTGTGCGGTGACGGCGCGTGCCGGCACGACGTCAGATGGCGTGCGGGTACACCGTCAGCATGTGGGCGCCGAACCACGAACTCAGCGCGATGACCGCGACCAGGACCCACGCCTGGGTGAAGGGTCGGCTGCGGGCCAACGCGATCGCGGCCGGGACCAGCAACACGAAGGCGGGCAACAGCAGTCGTGGCCGGCTCATCATCAACCCGCTCGACGCGCCGATCGACACCACCACGAGGGTCCCGTAGACCACGACGGGCCACGGCATCCGCTCCCAGATCGCCACAGCCACCAGGGCCACGGTGGCGACCGTGATCCACGACGTCGCCACCAACGCCACCTCGGAGGAGTTGACCAGCGAGTAGTTCACGAACTCCCAGGTGCTGCGACCCCAGTCGATCTCGGTGCCCCACCCCTGCGTCTGGATGGTGAACCAGCCCGTCGGGCTGCCGGTCTGGTGCCAGACGACGCAGAGGTAGCCGATGTAGCCCAGCGGGGACAGCGCGACAGCGATCCACGTCGACGGCCCGTCGCGGCGTGCGAGCAGCGCAGCCAGCATCACGACACCGATGAGGACGACGGCGGTCGGACGGGTCAGTCCCGCGCCGAACGTCATCAGGCCGGCCAGGATCCACCGATGCTCGAGGACCCCGACGAGTGCCCACACGGCGAGCGCGCAGAACAGTGCCTCGGTATACGCCATCGACAGGACGATGCCCATCGGCGCGGCCGCGAACAGCACGACGAGGATGAGGCCGACGCGCGTCGGATCGGGATCGCCGGTGGGGGAGGGGTTCTCGTTCCAGAGCATCGACACCCGCGTCCGGGCGCGCAGGTTGTCGGTGAACCACCCGCGACCACCGCGCGGGCGCAGGGACATCAGCTGCGCGCACAACGCGCCCAGGCGGGCGACGCCGACGGCCGCGACGGCGCCGAGCACCACGTTGACCGCGATGGCCGCGCCGAGCGCCGAGACGCCGGGGACGTCGGCGACGAGGCCCACCAGGTACGGGTAGCCGGGGAAGAAGGCGTACGGGGTGTTCGCGTCGCGGTACCCGTGGGCGTCGGCCTGCGTGTAGGGGACGCCGCCGTATCCGTACTCGGCGATCGCCAGCATCCACTTGCCGTCCCAGGCCGAGAGCGTCGACTGCAGCGACCCGCCGCGCAGCTCGGTGAACCGCGCGAGCGTCGCGACGCCGATCGCGCGGACCGCGAGGAAGAGGATCACCGGCAGCACCCAGTCCCGGCCGGTGACCCAGTGCGGGAGGGAGACGGGACCCGCCGTCTCCTGCGCCGCGTCGTCGACGGTCGCGGTGGGTGTGCTCGCCACGCCAGAGATCGTAAGCCCGCGCACGGCGATGGCCTGACCGGCCACGACGCGGCGCCCGATCTGCACCGATCACCCCTGTCGGTAAGGTGTGGCGCGTCATCGCCGAGTCGACGCGTCACCATGCGCGCGCCGGCGGACCGCATGGACTTCAGGTGGAGGTACGCCGGCGTGGCGCTCGTGGTGCAGAAGTACGGCGGTTCGTCCGTCTCGTCGGCCGAGCGGATCCGGCGCGTCGCCGAGCGCATCGTCGAGACCAAGAAGGCCGGTCACGACGTCGTCGTCGTGTGCTCGGCCATGGGCGACACCACCGACGAACTCCTCGATCTCGCCGAGCAGGTCTGCCCGTCGCCCCCGGGGCGTGAGATGGACATGCTGCTGACCGCCGGTGAGCGGATCTCCAACGCGCTGGTCGCCATGGCCATCAGTTCGCTGGGCGCGCACGCCCAGTCCTTCACCGGGTCGCAGGCGGGCGTCATCACCACGAGCAGTCACGGGTCGGCGAAGATCATCGAGGTCGCACCCGGCCGCCTGCGCAGTGCCCTCGACGAGGGGAAGATCGTGCTGGTCGCCGGCTTCCAGGGTGTATCGCAGGACACCAAGGACGTCACCACGCTCGGCCGCGGCGGGTCCGACACCACCGCCGTCGCGCTCGCGGCGGCGCTCAACGCCGACGTCTGCGAGATCTACACCGACGTCGACGGCATCTACACCGCCGATCCGCGCATCGTCGCCGACGCCCGCCACCTCGCGACGGTGTCGTTCGAGGAGATGCTCGAGATGGCGGCCTGCGGCGCGAAGGTTCTCATGCTGCGCTGCGTCGAGTACGCCCGCCGCTACAACGTTCCGGTGCACGTCCGTTCGTCGTACACCACCAAGCCCGGCACCATCGTGTCCGGATCGATGGAGGACATCCCCGTGGAAGACGCAATCCTGACCGGTGTGGCGCACGACCGCAGCGAGGCCAAGATCACCGTGGTCGGTCTCGACGACCGGCCGGGCTACGCCGCCAAGGTGTTCCGGGCCGTCGCCGACGCCGACATCAACATCGACATGGTGTTGCAGAACGTCTCCAAGGTCGACACCGGCAAGACCGACATCACGTTCACCCTGCCGCGCGAGCTGGGTCCGCTCGCCACCAACAAGCTGATGAAGCTCAAGGACGAGATCGGGTTCTCCGAGATCCTCTACGACGACCACATCGGCAAGGTGTCGTTGGTCGGTGCCGGGATGAAGAGCCACCCCGGTGTCACGGCGACGTTCTGTGAGGCACTGAGCGCGGCCGGGATCAACATCGAACTGATCTCCACCTCGGAGATCCGTATCTCGGTGCTCTGCCGCGACAGCGAACTCGACGACGCCGTGCGCGTGCTGCACGCCGCGTTCGATCTCGGCGGCGACGAGCCCGCGGTCGTCCACGCCGGAACGGGGCGCTGAGACATGGGCATGCGAGTGGGTGTCGTCGGTGCGACCGGTCAGGTCGGCGCCGTGATGCGGACCCTGTTGGCACAGCGCGAGTTCCCCGCCGACGAGGTGCGGTTCTTCGCGTCGTCGCGATCGGCGGGGAAGAAGCTCCCCTGGCTCGACGGCGAGATCACCGTCGAGGACGCGTCGACCGCGGACCCGTCCGGTCTCGACGTCGCGTTGTTCTCAGCCGGTGCCACGATGTCGCGCGACCAGGCGCCGCGGTTCGCCGCCGCCGGGGTCACCGTCGTCGACAACTCGTCGGCGTGGCGCAAGGACCCCGACGTGCCGTTGATCGTCTCGGAGGTGAACGGCCACCTGGCGCACACCCCGCCGAAGGGGATCATCGCCAACCCCAACTGCACGACGATGGCCGCGATGCCGGTGCTCAAGCCCCTGCACGACGAGGCCGGGCTGCGCCGCCTGATCATCTCGAGCTACCAGGCGGTCTCGGGCAGCGGACTGGCCGGGGTCGAGGAACTCGCCGGGCAGTTGCGCGCGGGGATCGACGACGTCGAACTCCTCGTCCACGACGGGTCGGCCGTCACCGGCCCCGACCCGGTAAAGTACGTGGCGCCGATCGCGTTCAACGTGCTGCCGCTCGCGGGGTCGATCGTCGACGACGGGTCGTTCGAGACCGACGAGGACCAGAAGCTGCGCAACGAGTCGCGCAAGATCCTCGACCTCCCGGAGCTGCTCGTCAGCGGCACGTGTGTGCGCGTGCCGGTGTTCACCGGGCACTCGCTGTCCATCAACGCCGAGTTCGACAGGCCGTTGTCGCCGGCGCGGGCGCAGGAGATCCTGGCCGACGCCGCGGGCGTCCGCGTCGTGGACGTGCCGACGCCCCGCGACGCGGCCGGGATCGACGAGTCGCTGGTCGGACGGATCCGGGTGGATCCCGGCGTCCCCGACGGTCGTGGCCTGGCGCTCTTCGTCGCCGGTGACAACCTCCGAAAGGGTGCCGCACTGAACACGATCCAGATCGCCGAGCTGCTGCTCGGACGATGACGATCGGTGTGACGTCGTCGGCTGCCACACTGGACCGATGACGACGCCCACCGGGCCGGACGGCAGCCCCGAACGGACACCGAGCATGGCCGAGCTCGACGCGATGGACATGGCGGAGATCGCGGCCCGCCGCACATCGGCCGACAAGCACCTGCGCGACGCGGACGATCCGGGTCCGCCACCCGCGTCGCTGCGGCACGCGCTGACCATCTGGTACCTGCAGGCAGCCTTCGCGCTGGTGTCCGTCGTCTACGGTTTCTCGTCTCTCGGCACCATCCAGGACGCGCTCCGCGCGAGTCTGACCGACGGGGTGGTCCGTGACCCGGACAACGCCGCCCCGGCGGGCAAGATCGACTCGCTGTCCTCGACGGTGCCGCCGATCCTCCTGGTCGGGATCCTGGTCGCCCTGGCGATCCAGTACCCGCTGCTCGTGGCGATCGCACGGCGCCACAGCCGGAGCTGCCGCAACTTCTACGTCACCGTCGTCGTGATCACGGCGCTCGCGATCCCCGTCGGGATCGACCTGCTGTTCGGCTATCCCGAGATCCCGACCGTCATGTCGGTGGTCGCCTGGGTGCAGCTCGGACTCGTCGTCCTGTCGGCCCTCTTCACATTCCGGCGCGAGGTCAACCTCTGGCTGCCAGAACCGATGCGGCTGCGCCCCGGGCGGACGACCGGGTACTGAGGTCACCCTCACCCAGGGGAATGCACCATGCGTGACACAGCGTTGTAGGGGGTCGGCGAGCCGCGTGTCCTGCGCGGCACCGATCGAAAGGACTGCAGATGAGCATCGAGACGGCCTACACCATCTCCTCCAAGGCCACCGGTGGTGGGCGCGACGGCCAGGTGTACTCCGCGACGGGCAACATCGACCTCGACCTGCGCCCGCCGAAGGAGCTCGGTGGCAGCGGTGAGGGCAGCAACCCCGAGGAGCTGTTCTCGGCCGGGTACGCAGCGTGCTTCCTGGGCGCACTGCACGCCACCTCGAAGCAGGCCGGCACCCCCGCACCCGACGACAGCACCGTCAACGTCACCATCGGCATCGGCAAGGACCCCGCCGACGGCGGCTTCGGACTGACCGCCACCATCGACGTCACGCTGCCCGGTCTCGATCAGGAGACCGCCGACAAGCTCGCGCAGGGCGCCCACCAGTTCTGCCCGTACTCCAAGGCCACCAAGGGCAACATCGAGCAGACGGTGCACGCGCACGTCTGATCTGCTCCACGCGTCGTCTCGACCGGCGCTCACCCGAACCACGGCGACACGATCCGGCCATCCGGGTCGTGTCGCCGTCGTATGTCGGTGAGACGGGCGGTGTTGCCCGCGAACCAGCGCTCGGGTAACGACCCCACCTCGACGTAGTTCACGTACCCGCCGTCGGACTCCTCGCGTACCCGGTCGTGGCACTCGGACAACCATGCGGTGGCGCCGGCCGCGGTGTCGTCGGGCGCCAGGGGGTCGACGATCCACTGCACGACGGCCGCGTGCGCACGCCACGGGAACACCGTCGCGGACGCGGCGACGTCGTTCACCGCCCCGTCGAGGGGATCGACGATCGCCGCCGCCGCGCGGCCCTGCGTGCGTCGGGCGCGGATGGCCTCGACGACGGCGACGGCCACCGCATCGTCGACCGTCCGCAGGACGTCGGATCCGCCGACGAACGGGTGCGGTGTCTGCGGCGAGTACTGCGCGAACAGGTCGAGGACTCCCGTCTGGTCGAGGCCGACCGTCTGCGACGCGCGAGGTCTCGCCCCGATGCGCTGCGTCAGATCGGTGGTGGCAGCCGCTCCCTCGCCGCGCGGGACGACCAGCAGCACGGTCGCGCTGACGTCGTCGGCCCCGTCCGTGGCGACCGTCACCGTTCCCCATGACTCCCGCGACCGCCCCGCCGTCCAGGCGGTGGTCGACACGATCGCGGCGGGCGCGACCTCGTCGGGGAAGGTCATCGCGACGACGTCCCGGTCGCGCGCGGACGCGGTCTGGAACGTCATCGAGACGACGACACCCACCGACCCTGCGCCGCCGCGGCAGGCCCAGAACAGATCGGGGTTCTCCCCCTCCGAGACAGTGAGCACCTCGCCGGGCGGCAGGACCACGTCGGCCGATCGGAGACGATCGCACGTGAGACCGTGTGTCCGGGAGTCGATCCCGATCCCACCGCCGAGCGTCGACCCGCCGATGCCGACCGTCGGGCACGTCCCCACAGGCAGCGATCGCCCCGACTGCGCGAGGGCCCGTTGCAGCGGCCCGAGCGGAGAACCCGGTGTGACGGTGACGGTCTCGCCGTCGACGACGACTCCGCCGGCCAGCCGTCGGAGATCGAGGACGACCGCGCCATCCGCCGTCGACGCACCGACGTAGGAGTGACCCCCGCTGCGCACGGCGACGCGCAACCCGAGCTCGCGCGCGACCCCGATCGCGGCCGACACCTGCTCCGTCGTCGTGGGTGCGACGACGGCGACCGGTGTCGTCGCGTCGAAGCGGCTGTTGAAGACCTGCTTGGCCGCCGCGTATCCCGCATCGAGCGGAGTCGTCAGTCCGCCTCCGGTGATCGCGGCGAACGATCCCGGTCCGGACGCCGAGCCGGTGTCGGCCGTCGCGGGGACGGCCCGGACGACACCCAGGAGCCCGACTGCGGCCAGCCCCCGGAGCACCGCCCGTCGCGTCGGCCCCGGTCGGTCCACGGCGCCCCTCCGTTCTCCGTGTCGTGTCCTCGCCGGATCGTATCGGCGACATGGGCAGCGCACCGTCCGAGCGCTCGGTCCACGGCTTGTACGGTGACCCGCGTGAGCCCAACAACAGCCGCCCTGGTCCTCGTCGTGGTGACGGTGGTGGCCGCGGTCGCGTTCGTCGCGCATCGTCGTGCCGACTCCCGTCGACTCGAGGACGACGCCGCGCTGGTCGAACGGCTGCGGTCCCTCGCCGGTCCGGACGCGGTACACCGCGCTGCGGTCGACGAGTTCGAGGTCCGCATCTACCAGCGACTGTTCTCGGTGGGCACGGTCGGCCCGCGCGTGATCGCCACGACGTGGGCGGTCGTCGGGACCGTGCTCGCCGCGGCGGGGACCGTGGTCGCGGCCCAGGCCGACGGCCTGGGTTCCCTCGTCCTGGTCATCGTGTGCGGGGTCGCCACGGCGATGTTCGGGGTGTCGGCGGTCGTGTTCGCCGGCCGTGCGCTCCACGCCGCGACCACATTGCCGCGCGTCACCGTCGACGACCCTCCCGCTGCGGAGGAGCCGGGCGCCTGACCTGCCGTTCCTCAGATCTGCGCTGTTTGACCACCGATCACCCGGGTACCCCCACGGGATGGATGACGAGAGCACGTTAACGCGACGCATCGCCCAGATCAGCGAGCAGTACCCACAGCGCGACGCGCTCGCCTTCGACGCCGACGGGAAGCTGATGGACTGGCGTGAGGGGGGCGACGACGACTGGGCCAACGGTTCGCTCGCCGGCGAGCGCCTGATCGAGGTCCCCGGCGGCGCCGACGAGACCGCCGTGCAGGAGATCATCGACCGCGGCTGACGCGGCTCGACACCGCCCTGCGGAAGCGACCTCGCCCCGACCAAGCAGTTGCTAGGTTGCCTGCGTGCTCTCCGCTCCCCGTCGCCTCGCCGTGCTCGTCCTCGCCTGTCTCGCCGCCGCGGTCGTGGCCGTGCCGGGCTCGGCGTCGGCTGCGCCGCTGCCCGTCACGTACGACTTCTTCGCCGGGATCGGCCCCGAGCTCGCGAACCACGGGGGTTCGCTGCCCGGGTCCAACGACTTCTCGTGCCGCCCGAGCGCCGCGCACCCCGAGCCGGTGATCCTGGTGCACGGGACCGGCGGATCGCAGCAGACGAACTGGGGCACCTATGTGCCGCTGCTGAAGAACGCCGGCTACTGCGTGTTCGCGCTCACCTACGGTGCGCTCGCCGGTCCGTGGCCCGTCACCGCCGTCGGCGGGATGGGGCCGATGCGCCAGAGCGCCCGGCAGTTCGGCGCGTTCGCCGATCGCGTGCTCGCAGCCACCGGGGCATCCCGACTCGACGTCGTCGGCCATTCGCAGGGGACACTCATCCCCGCGTGGTGGGCGAAGTACGGCGGCGGCGCCGGGAAGATCGCGAGATACGTGTCGCTGGCGGCACTCTGGGAGGGCACCTCACCCGCGGGGAGCGGCGCGATGATCGCGCTCGCGCGGCAGCGGGGGCTCCTGCCGGCGCAGTTCCCCGTCTGCGCCGCCTGCGGCGAGTTCGATCCCGGGTCGGCCTTCATCCGTGAACTCCACGCCGGCGGGTTGTACGCGCCCGACACCGAGTACACCAACATCGCCACCGTCCACGACGAGGCGGTGGTGCCGTACACCTCGGGTCTGGCGGCCGGCGGGGCGAACGTCCGCAACATCGTCGTGCAGGACGGCTGCCCGCAGGACCTGACCGAGCACGCCGGGTTGGCGGGGTCGCACCGGGCGTCGACGTTCGTGCTGAACGCCCTCGACCCGCGACACCCACGACCGACCGTCTGCGAGCGCGCGGCTCCCTTCACGGGCAGCCGGTTCTGAGCTCGTCCGACCGCCCGGGATGACGGGCGGACGCACCCGCTCGATGATCGTAGGCCGCGAGTGCAAAGATTTTGTACATCGATCGGCCGGACGCAGAAATCGCCACTGCCAGCGGAAACGCGCTTCCCGATTGTGTATTTTCGTGTGTGTCGGCGTGCAAGGACTCGCGTCGGCGTCAGGACTCTCGACGGGGGTGTGGCATGACCGAACTCGTGCGGCCGGCTTTGAGTCCGAGAGAGAAAGAGGTCCTGCGACTCTGGATCCAGTCCGAGAGCAAGGACGAGGTGGGGTCGACCCTCGTCATCGCGCCGGCGACGGTGATGACCCACATCGCGCGTATCCGCGGCAAGTACTCCGAGGTCGGTCGGCCTGCGCGCACCAAGGCGCAGCTGCTGGCCCGGGCTCTGCAGGACGGTCTGATCGAGCTCGACGAGCTCTAGTCCGGCGTCAGCGGGGGAGGAGCTCGGCGAAAGCGGCCGAGAACAGGCGCGTACAGACGACGCGGATCGCGTCGGGGTCGGCGACACCCTCACCGAGCACCCAGTCCACGAGCAGCTGGTTCACCGCCCCCACGAGACCGATCGCGCTGAGCCGGAACTCGTCGGTGGTCTCGTCGAGTCCGGCGTGGGCCATCCCCGCGGTGACGATGATGTCGGCGAAGTCGCCGATCACGCGTCGTCGGCGGGCGTCGAGAGCGGGACTGACACCGACGACCTCGAGGAGCATGATGCGGGCCCGGCGACGGTCCGCGGTGAGGTAGCCGATGAACTCGGCGAGGGCGACTTGGGCGAGCTCGGCGATGGTGGGCAGCGTCTCGTCGATCGCCGCGACCGTCCGGCGTCCCACGTCCGCCACGATCTCGTCGTACACCGCGAGCAGCAGGGCCTCGCGCTCGTCGAACGACTCGTAGAAGTACCGCTGGGTCAGGCCCGCGCGGTCGCAGACCTGCTTGACCGAGACCCGCTGATAGCCGTCGGTCCCGAACAGGTCGAGCCCGGCCTCGAGCAGCGCGGCGCGGCGCTCGGCGACACGGGCGGCCGTCGACCGGCCGCCGTACCGGCGACCGGTGCCCCGGCGGTCCACCGCCGCGCTCGTGTCCTCCACGGGCGCCGATGCTACCGGCGCTGCGGTCACCGACCCGCACCGTCGGCGACCAGCGTCGGGAACGATGTCGTGTCAGATAGGATCCCGGCGGGGACCAGGGCTGCGGGAAGGCAGGCATGCGCGAACACACGGTCGTGATCGTCGGGAGCGGTTTCGGCGGGCAGTGCGCCGCCATCCGCCTGCTGGAGCGGGGCATCGACGACTTCGTCATGCTGGAACGCCGCGACTTCGTCGGCGGCACGTGGACGCAGAACACCTATCCGGGGGCGGCGGTCGACGTGCCGTCCCCGCTGTACTCCATCGCCGACGAGCCCTACCCGTGGCGTCGACTGTTCGCCAGGCAGGAGCAGCTCGCCGACTACACGCGTCACGTCATCGAACGCCATCGCCTCGACGAGCACATCGTGCTCGGCGCCGACGTCACGGGCGTCGAGTGGGAGGACGACGCGTGGACCGTCCGGACCTCCGCCGGTGACTTCCGGGGACGGTTCGTCGTCAACGCCTCCGGTCCGCTGAGCACCCCGGTCGTCCCGGACTTCCCCGGCCGCGACACGTTCACCGGCCCCGCGTTCCACACCAACGACTGGGACCACGACGTGGACCTCACCGGCAAGCGGGTCGCGATCGTCGGCAGCGGGGCCAGTGCGGCGCAGGTGATCCCCGCGATCGTCGACGACGTAGCGGAACTCCATGTCTTCCAACGCACACCGCACTGGGTGCTGCGCCGCCACGACGTCTCGTTCGGCCCGCGCCTGTCGCGGTTCCTCGCCCGGCCGCGGGTCAACCGACTGCTCCGGGCGGCGATCTACTGGAACCTCGAGACCCGGATCATCGGGTTCAAGTACTCCCGCCAGGCCATCCACCTCGTCTACGAGACGGCGGCGAAGCGGTTGCTGCGCAGGACGATCCGCGATCCCGAGCTCCGACGCAAGCTCACCCCCGACTACACCCTGGGCTGCAAGCGCGTGATCCTGTCGAGCGCGCTGTACCCGGCACTCGCGCGCGACACCGTGACCCTGCACGACAAGACCGACGGCATCGCCGAGGTCACCCCGACGGGCATCGTCACCACGCAGGGCCACCGGGTCGACGTCGACGTGATCGTCTGGTCCACCGGGTACGACTTCGCCGACGGACTCGTCTCGTACCCGGTCAAGGGGGTGGACGGACGGATGCTCGCCGATGTCTGGTCACCGTTCCCCCGGGCCTACCTCGGGACGACCATCCCGTCGTTCCCGAACCTGTTCGTCGTCACCGGCCCGAACACCGGGATCGGGCACACGTCGGCGATCTTCCTCATCGAGGCGCAGATGGACTACATCCTGACCGCCATCGACGAGGTGCGCTCCCGTGGTGCGCGCACCATCGACGTGACCGAGGACGCCGAGGCGCGTTACACCGAGATGATCCATCGGGAGATGGAGGGCACCGTGTGGGAGGCCGGCGGCTGCAACTCCTGGTACAAGTCCGCGGACGGCCACGTGGTGGTGACCTACCCCGGTTTCAGCTTCACGTTCCGGCGACTCGCACGGCATTTCCGGCCGGAGGATCACCGCATCGCGTGATCCGCACGCGTCTCACGTGGACCGCGGGGACTCCACCAGTCGCTGGGCGACGTCGGTGACCGGGGTGTTGCTGTCCTGAGACAGCTTGCGCAACAACGCGAACGCCTCGACGGGGTCGACGCCGAAGCGTTCCATGATCATGCCCTTGGCCTGACCGATGGTGTCCCGGCTGGCCAACGCGCTGCGGAACTCACCCTGCTGACGGGTGCGGAACATCGCGAGTGCGGCGTGGGTGGCGAACACCCGGCCTATCTCCCTGCTCTCGTGGGAGAACGCATCGGTCCTGTCGGAGAACAGGTTCAGGGCCCCCATGGTGCCCTGATGGGTGAAGAGCTGGAACGACAGACTCGAGCGGGCCGGGGTCTCGGCCACGACCCGACGCGACAGCTCGGGCCAGCGTCCGTCGGTGGCGATGTCGTCGACCCACACCTCGGTGTGCTCCCACGCGGCTTCCAGGCACGGTCCCTGATCCGTCTCCTGCTGCAGCGTGTCCAGCGTGACCATGACGTCGTCGGTCGGTGCCACCGTCGTCATGGTCCGTGCCCTCGACTCGACCAGCAGGATCCCCGCGTGGTCGGCGCCGGCGACGTGCTCGACCGCCCCCGCGGTCACCGCCGCCAACACCTGGTCGAACGCGTCGGGGTCGGCCTCGGGGACGGCGTGCAGGCTGCGCGCCATTTCTGCCATGCGGGTGTGGATGTCCATGATGCGTCCTGGACTACCCCCGTCTCCGTGGGCTCAAACCCCGCGAGATGTCAGTCGCGTTCCCAGGTCCCGTAGACGGTGAGGGCGCGGTGCGCGACCCGGAAGTGGGCCCGGTCGGTGCGGGTGCGCACCTCGCCGTCGAGAGCCACGGAGGTCGGTCCGTCCAGTGAGACCACCTCGAGCTCGGACACCCGGGTCTCCCGGAACAGACGGGAGCGGTCGAGTCGACCGGTGAGCGCGGCGACCATGATCCGGGGGATCGCCCACCGGCGGCCGACGTCGAGCAGGCGTACGTCCAGGACGCCGTCGTCCATGTGGGGTCGGTGTGCCGGCGCGAACCCGGGCGTCTCGTAGGTGGAGGCGCCGATGAAGAACATCGACGTGCTGATCTCCCTGCCGTCCACCCGCAGCCGGACGGGACGTTCGCGCCGCAGGACGTGCAGCAACGCGATGATCGCCGCGATCGGCTTGCCGACCCGCTTCTCGTACCGCTCACGGAACCGGACGAACTGGGGGTAGGTGCCGATGTTCGCCGTGTTGACGAAGGCGGCGTGGTCGTTGAGCAGGGCCAGGTCGACAGCGGCGGCGCGGCCCTCGTGGATCGCCCGGACGGTGTCGTCCACGGTCGCGCACCCGATGTCCTTCGCGAAGTGGTTGAACGTCCCGGCGGGGAACACCGCCAGGGGGATGCCGCGGTCGCGCGCGGTCGCCGCGGCCGCCCCCACGGTCCCGTCGCCGCCGGCGATGCCCAGGATCTCCGCGTCCCGCGCGGCGTCGACCAGGGTCGCGGTCAGGTCCTCGTCGGGCGCCAGCGTGACGATCCGCGCCCGGGGGAGTCGTGACTCGACGACGTCGACGACCCGCGACCCGGTGCCGCCCCCCGACGCCGGGTTCACGACCATCACGACGCCCTCGCCGTCGGGCCTCGCCGGGACGTCGACCCACGTGGGCTCGGGGGCGTCGTCGAGGTGAGAGGACATGGGCGGGAACAGCTCGCCCATCGCCCAGGCGATCCCCGCGCCCGTCGCCAGGCCCACGACGACGTCGCCCGGGTAGTGGGCGCCGGTCGCGACCCGCGAGAGCCCGACGGCCGCGGCCAGAGGTGCGACGGCGACTCCCAGCGCGGGCTTCTCGATCGCGACGGCGACGGTGAACGCCGCGGCGCTCGCCGAGTGTCCGGAGGGCATCGACCCGGACGTCGGTGTCCTGATCAGTCGGGCGATGGGGACCGCGTCGGTCACGGGGCGACGGCGTCCGAAGACCCGCTTCGCGATCTGGTTGGTGACGAGGCTGCTCACCGCCACGCTCGTGACGCCGCGCGCCGCGGCGCGCAGTGCCGACGACTTGCGCGTCGCCGCGAGCAGGGCGGCGATGGCGAACCACAGGCGCGAGTAGTTGGCGGCGACGGTGAGTCGGCGCATCGGCGCGTCCAGCAGCGGCGACTCGGCACGGGCCACGGCCAGATAGGCCGCACGATCGGCGGTGTCCACCGCCGTCCGGAGCGCCTGTCGGCGGTGCCGGAGTGATCGACCGTTGATGCGCACGCGTGGCCCTTCGTCGGCGGTGTCCTGGGGGTGACGGCGACCCCCGACCGCGGGCGCGAACCATCGGTGTCCGATTCTGCCCTCGAAGCCCCCCAAGCTGCGGCGTGTACCCGTGAACACTTGTACTCTCGGGGAGAGACGAGGGTCACATCGATGCGCGAAGGGGGTGAACGTGCTCAGCCAATCATCGCGCTCGCAGCGCGTGGAGCATGCCGATCAGGTCGAGAAGGGGATGCACCGTGGCTGAACGGGGTGCGACACCACAGGTGTCGCCGGCGCGTCGTCTGTTCCTCAAGGGCATCCGGGCGCTCTTCAGCCCGCTCGAGCCCGACGACTACATCGAGCTGATCAACCCGCTGTGGACGACGAAGGAACTCCGTGGCCGCGTCGAAGAGGTCCGCCCGGAGGGCACCGACGCCGCGACCGTCTGGATCCGCCCGGGCTACGAGTGGCCCGGACACGAGCCGGGTCAGTACGTCCGGCTCGGTCTCGTCATCGACGGCAAGTTCCACTGGCGCGCGTACTCGCTCACGTCCGATCCCGAGCCCCGCGACGGCCTCATCAGCGTCTCGCCGAAGCTCGTCGAGGAGGGGACCGTGTCCCCGTATCTCGTCGGGCAGTTGCGCCCGGGCGAGATCGTCCGCCTCAGCGACGTCGAGGGCACGTTCCTCCTGCCGGACCCCCTGCCGGAGAAGATGCTCTTCATCAGCGCAGGCAGCGGCATCACGCCGATCATGAGCATGATGCGCGACCTCGATCACCGCGACGAGATGAACGACGTCGTCGCCATCCACTCGATCCATGCGCGAGAACAGACCATGTTCAGCAAGGAGCTCGAGAAGTTCGACCGCGAGCACGAGGGCTTCAAGCTTCAGCTGCGTGTCACCGGCGACGAGGGCCGCATGAAGCCCGACGACCTCGACGAGCTGTGCCCCGACTGGCGTGAGCGTGTGACCATGGCCTCCGGGCCGGCCGAACTGCTCGACGCCCTCGTCGAGCACTACGACGCCAACGGCATCAAGGACAAGATCCTCCTCGAGCGGTTCCAGCCCACCTTCGGTTCCGAGCCCGGCGAGGGTGAGGGTGGTCATGTCACGATGCTGAAGTCGGACAAGGAATTCGAGTGCGAGCCCGGCGTTCCCATTCTCCAAGCAGGTGAAGAAGCAGGCCTGCAACTCAAGTACGGCTGCAGGATCGGCATCTGCCACACCTGCACCGGAGTTCTCAAGAAGGGTCAGATCCGGGATCTGCGCACGGGTGATGTCAGCTCACCCGAGGGGCAATCCGTCCGGATCTGTGTCCACAGCGCCGAAGGCGACGTCGAGATGGACCTGTAGAGCAGCGCAGGTACACCGCACGGGTCGTCTGCCCCGACCCGAGCCCGCGTCACCGACCTGAACCACCCACCACCTGGAGGACGAGCATGACCACCACAGAGCGTTCGGAACCGATCAGCCCGATTGCCCATCTCGATGCCGACACCATCGAGCAACTCGGCAAGGAGTTCGACGCGATCCACGACGAGGTCTACGCAGACCTCGGCGACAACGATCGCGCCTACATCAAGTCCGTCATCGCCGCCCAGCGACAGCTCGCCGCCCTCGGCCGCGTGGTGCTGCTGAACTCGCGGTCGAAGCCCGCATGGGTCGCCGGGACCGCGGCGCTCGGCGCCGCGAAGATCCTGGAGAACATGGAGATCGGGCACAACGTGATGCACGGTCAGTGGGACTGGATGAACGACCCGTCCATCCACTCGTCCGTGTGGGACTGGGACACCGCGTCCACCGCCGAGGCGTGGAAGCACTCCCACAACTACGTGCATCACACGTACACGAACATCCGTGGCAAGGACAAGGATCTCGGCTACGAGATCATGCGGATCGACCCGCACCAGAAGTGGCACCCGGTCTACCTCTTCCAGCCCATCTACAACGTCCTGCTGATGGCCTTCTTCGAGTGGGGCGTCGCCCTGCACGACCTCGACCTCGAGGCGATGCGCCGCGGTGAGAAGCCGGTGAGCGAGGTCCTCAAGGACCTCAAGGGCAGCGGCTACAAGATGCGCCGCCAGGTCGTGAAGGACTACATCGGCTGGCCGCTGATCAGCGCCGGTGCGGTCCTGCTCACGAACGCCGTCACCGGTGGCCGTGTGCCGCAGCAGAAGACCTCGCGCCTGGGCCGTCGCCTGCGCACGCTGAAGAGCAAGCCCGCGCGTTCGCTGGCGACCGCCGCCGACCTGGCCCTGCCGGCCGCCGAGGACACGTTCATCGCGACGTTCTGGGCGAACTTCACGGCCAACATCATCCGCAACTTCTGGTCCAACTGGATCATCTTCTGCGGACACTTCCCGGACCAGGCCTACACCTTCAGCGAGGAGGAGGCGTCCGACGAGAGCCGCGGCGCGTGGTACGTCCGCCAGCTGGTCGGTGCGGCCAACATCGACGGCAGCCCGCTGTTCCACATCGCCAGCGGCAACCTGAGCTACCAGGTGGAGCACCACCTCTACCCGGACATGCCCAGCAGCCGGTACTCGCAGATCGCCCCGAAGGTGAAGGACATCTGCGAGCGCTACGACCTGCCGTACAACACCGGCCCGTTCCTCAAGCAGTGGGGCATGGTGCAGCGCACCATCCTGCGCCTGGCGTTCCCCGGTGGCGAGGTCAAGCCGAAGCCCGGCCCGTACCGTCGTCCGTCGCACTCCGGCATCGACGGTCGTCCGAGTGAGGCCGCGACCTTCCGTGGGCGTCTGCCCGCCGGCCACCCCGACGCGGGCCCGGAGAGCAACAACGGCGAGGACGGCGTGAACTTCGACATGCCGTCGCGCGACTGACCGCGTAGATCTGCACCCCACCGATGGGCCGGCCGTCTCGGTCGGCCCATCGGTGTGATCGGGTGAGGTGGTGACCCCCCTCGCAGGCATCGTGACCGACACGTCGTCGCCCATCCCGGTCCCCTCCGACTGGACCCAGGGTCGTACCGCGTATGGGGGCCTCACCGCGGCGTTGTCGGTGGCGGCCGCCCGACGCGCTGTCGACGACCTCCCGCCGCTCGTCTCGGCGCACTTCGCGTTCACCGCCCCCGTCGTCGAGACGATCGGTCTCACGGTCGAGGTCCTGCGCCGCGGCCGATCGGTCACCTCCGTCGCGGTCCGCGGCACCAGCGGCGACCAGGTGGCCGCGCAGTCCACGCTTGTGTTCGCCCAGGGCCGTCTCAGCGCTGTCGCGCACGACCTGATCACCCCGCCGTCCGTGCCGGCCCCCGACGACTGCCCGGAGATGACCGGGTCGCCCGACGAGCGTCCCGCGTTCGCCCAGCACTTCGACATGCGGGTGGCCGGCGGATCCGCGCCGGTCTCGTCGGCGACCGAACCCCACTACCTCGTGTGGGTCCGCCATCGCGATGCGCAGGACACCGACCCACTGATCGCGCTCGTGGCCCTGGGAGACGCCCTCCCCCCGGCCGCCACCGCCGCGTTCTCGGCCTGGGCGCCGGTCAGCTCCGTCACCTGGGACGTGCACCTGTGCGTCGACGAGGTCCCCGACGCGTCGGGGTGGTTCCTCATCTCGTCCCGCGGCGACCACGCGCGCGACGGGTACGCACACCAGACCATGCACATCTTCGACGAGGACCTGCGGCCCGTGATGGCCGCGACCCAGACCGTCGCGGTCTTCGCCTGAGACACAGCGCGCCCGACCGCTGCTGCGGTCGGGCGCGACGTGCCGGGCGGTGGTGCGTGGATCAGCCGGTGATGAAGCCGTTGATGGTGCAGACGAGCTTCGTCGTCGGGTCGAGGGCCTGCTGCACCAGCGTGATCAGGCGCGGCGAGTACGACATCGACACGTGGTCGGACAGGTCGATCGGGCACCCGTCCTGCAGCGTGATGTTCTTGACGGTCGCGCCGGGTCCGGCCACCAGGAACGTCGACGCCGACGGTGTGGTCACCTCGTCGTAGAACGTTCGGATCGCGGTGTAGTCGACGCCGGGCGCCGTGTCGCCACCCGCGTTCAGCTTGGTCAGGAAATCCGACCCGACCACCTGCTGGATACCGCTGACGCCGACGGGCAACTGGGCAACGCCGAGCACGTCGATGCCCAGGTTGTTGATGGTCCGCCCGAGCGAGCCGATCCCGTCGAGAGTGGTTCCGTGGTTGGTCGCGCCGTAGCTGACCATCTTCTGGACCTTCGCCGCGCCACCGAGGAACTTGAGGTACCAGCGAGGCATCACGCCGCCCTGCGAGTGACCGACGATGTCCACCTTGGACGCACCGGTGCGGGCCAGGACATTGTCGATGAACGTCGACAACTGGCCGGCCGACGTCGCGAGGTCACCGGTCCCGTAGACACCGGGGATCAGCGAGATCACGCCGCCGCCGTTGGTGATGTTCAGCTTCCCGTAGTTGAACGTGTAGACGCAGAAGCCGGCCTTCGTGAGGTCCGGGGACATCATCGCGAAGTTGTCGTAGGCGCTCTCCCACGTGCCGTGCACCAGCACGACGGGGCGTTGGCCCGCCTTCGGCTTGCAGGAGTAGTTGTTGGCGCCGGGAGGGGCGACGTTCGGGTTGAACGCCGAGTAGGCGAAGGCGGGGATGAAGCGGGTCTGACGCGGACCGAACCCGGATGTCTCGCTGGCGACGCTGTCGGTGCCCGTCGGGAGCGCGAGGGGTGCGGCGGCGGTGGTGATGTTCTGCTGGCGGGCCTTGAGGTTGGTCGAGGTGTTCGGGGCCTTCAGGCCGGCCTTGATGGTGTCGGCCAACTGTTGCACCGACGGCGCGGCGGAGGCCGGCCCGGTGGCGCCGATGGTGATGCCGACGGCCGCTGCCATCGACAGACAGGCGACTGCCGCCCGTCGCACGCGAATCGAGGTGATGGTCATGGGACTCCCGGGTGTCTGTGGGTTCCGTGGTCCGTGTGAGGGACCTCACACGATGGGGTCACAGTAGGAAGCAGGTCTCACGATCTCGAGGGATCGGCACGGAGACTTGTCAACAGCCGGTCTATCGGACGCAGCTTTGGTGAAAGTCCCAAATGGCGAGAATGTCGGCAGCTTGCGTTACCGGCTTGTGATCTGTGTTCGGGCCCGCATCGATACGGCGCCAGAGGCCGGAAGGATTCGTCCGCAGGACGACGGGGTACCTAGAGTTCACCTTGTCCGTCGGATGCAGACCCTGGAGTCCGGCTCGCCCCTGTTGGAGGGACACCGCCGATGCACCCACTCACCGACCACTCCTCACCTGATCCTCGCGAGGGGGACGCCCTCCCGATCGAGGACGTCGACCTCACCACCGCCTTCGACCCGGAACGTCTGCTGCTGGGTGACCACGGCGGCGTGATGGTCATCGTCGGGCTGTTGGTCCTCGCGCTCATCCTGCTGACCGTCGCGTTCGGGGCGCTCCCGCGCTGAGCCGCCGACGCCTGCGGCGTCGAGAAAGCAACACTGTCGAGATGTCGACGCCTTTCGCATAACCTGCCGGGGTGACCCCGGATGACGTCGACGCGGACGCCCCCGCCCCCGCGGACCCGTCGGGGCGGGACCCGTCCCCCCCGACGACCCGTGTGGTCGCGGTGATGCAGATGTTGTCGGCGGCGCCCGATCGGTCGCACACCCTCGCCCAGATCTGCCGCGCGTCGGGGATCAGCCGGGCGACCGGACACGCCGTCCTCCGGTCGCTGTGCGCTCACGACTGGGTTCGACGCCGCGACGACGGCACCTACTCCCTCGGCCCGGGCTTTGCCGGCTCCACCGCAGGTAGTTCGGCGGACCCGCTCCACCGCCTTCTGGCCGACTGTGCCCGAGACGTCGGGATGGCCGTGTCAGCCACCGAGCTCCGGGGCGCGACGATGGTCGTGACGCACACCGTCCGGCCGCCGGTCACCGGCACCGATCGGGGATCCGTTGTCCCGGAGGGGGTGTCGATCCCGTTCGTGGCGCCCTTCGGGCGGGAGCACGTCGCGACGGTGTCGCCCGAAGAGCGGGAACGCTGGTGGTCGTCGGTCCCCCCGGGTGCAGGGGATCTGCGCCACCGGCTCGACGCGGTGCTGTCCGTCGTCGCCGCCCGCGGTTTCGCGATCGACCGGTTGAGTGGTCCGCTGGTGCGGGTGCACGCGGCGCTGGATGCTCTCGGTGAGACCGTCGGTCCGGACCGCATCGCCACCGCCATGGCGGGTGCGTTCGCCGAACTCGAGGTCGTCGACGTCCTCGACGGCGAGCTGGGGGAGGGTGACACGGTCGCCGTCGCGACCGTCGCGGCCGCGATATCGGGCAGCGGTCCGCCCAGATCTGTTGCGATACAGCCGTTCACGCGGCTGTCGCCGACGTCGATCCGCCGCCTCGGCGCCACGGTCACCGAATTGGCCGCGGCGGCCCGGTCGGTGAGCTGATCCACCGCGCTCGCCTGACGCCGGGGTGTTCTTCTCATCGTCAGGTGGGCGCCATGTGCCGTACACTCGATTCGCACGCATTGGCTGAAACCCCGGGTTCTGCGTCGCCTGGGAAGGATCGCCATCACATCGACACCGCAGTCTCGTGAGCTCTATCTCGTCCCGTCGAATTCGACAGCGGCGCAGCGCGATCGCGCCACCGAGCGCTCGACCACACCGCGCCTGCGGGATCGCACCGACATCGTCGAGTTCCACGGCCGTCATGCGTTGTGCAACACGACCACCACACCCCACCAGGCTATGGTCGCCGATCTGTTCTTCATCCGGGATGCGCTCGACACCGCAGGCATCGCATACCTGCTGGTCCGAGGGAATGATCCGCGGCCCGTCCTGGCGGTGGACTGGCACCTTCGCGCGCAACTGCGGGCCGCGCTCGTCTCCGCGTGCGAGCGAGAGCCGTTCTATGTGAAGGCGATGGACGTCGCGAACAGTCGCCCATCACTCGTCGCCGACGGCACGCTCTCCGAGGACGACGACGCACGGGTCCTGAGGCTCTACCGGCCGCGCTACGAACCCACGAGCGGTCTGCACTACGGCGCATCGACAGCGGTGCTGGTCGAGCTGTGGTCGATGTCGTCGGAGGTGATGGTGCTGCCGGCGGAGAACTCGTTGACGCGCACCACCATCCGCAGCGACGAGGTGGTGCTCGGCACGGTCGAGCGGTTCGGCGCGAGCTGGCCGACGATCGAGAACATGTTCGCCGCCCACGCGTCCGACCTCTCGTTCGACATCGACATCGTCTTCTCCTGGGTGGACGGTTCGTCCGCGGAGTTCCAGGCCCAGCGCGCGAAGCGTATGAAGAACTACGTCATCGGATCCGGTGATGAGTCCGCCGCACGGTTCCGTCAGATCGACGAACTCAAATACGCGCTGCGATCGGTGCACATGTACGCGCCGTGGGTCCGGCGCATCTTCGTCGCGACCGACTCTCCGCGCCCGGCGTGGCTGGCCGACGACCCCCGGGTCACGTTCGTCCCGAGCGAGGAGTTCTTCGCCGACACCTCGGTGCTCCCCACCCACAACTCGCAGGCCGTCGAGTCGCAACTGCACCGGATCCCGGGCCTGTCCGAACACTTCCTGTACTCCAACGACGACATGTTCTTCGCGCGACCGGTCCAACCGGACATGTTCTTCTCACCGGGCGGCATCAGCATGTTCGTCGAGAGTCCCGTGCGCATCGGGCTCGGCGTGAACGACGACGAGCGCAGTGGTTTCGAGAACGCCGCCCGGGTCAACCGCAGAGTCCTCGAGCAGCGCTTCGGGTCGGTGACGACGCGACATCTGGAACACGTCGTGACGCCGCTGCGCAAGAGCGTGATGTCGGAGATGGAGGCCGAGTTCGCCGAGGAGTTCACCGCCACCGCGGCCAGTGCGTTCCGGGCCAGCGACAACATCTCGGTCACCAACTCGCTCTACCACTACTACGCCCTGCACACGGGTCAGGCCGTGGTCCAGCGCGGTGCCAAGGTGCGGTACATCGACACCACCTCCACCGCCGGTCTGCGGTCGATGGACAAGCTGCTGCCCAAGCGGGCCGTGGACTTCTTCTGCCTCAACGACGGCAGCTTTCCCGAGGTCGACCTCGAGGTCCGCACCGACCGGGTCACGCGCTTCCTCGACCGGTACTTCCCCATCGCCGCCGAGTGGGAGACGCCGGCAGCGGCCTCCCCCACGAAGCACTAGACCGACCGGCTCGCGGCCCGCGAGCTGTCGCGGATCGTGACGCCATGCGCCTCGATCCGACGCGCGGCCTCGTCGGCGTCGACACCTTCACCCACGGTGGGGTGGCCGCGCAGGGGGACGACCGAGCAGACCACGGTCTCGTCGTAGACGTAGACGAGGTTGTGCGCCTGGGCTCCGTCTCGCCCTCGGACCGCGCCCGCCGACACCGCCAGGTCCTGCGTGTAGCTCGTCGCCGACACCACCGACACCGGGATACCCGCGAACGTCGCCGTCGTCGAGTAGTGCAGGTGGCCCGACAGGATCTGTCGGATGTCGCTGCCGCGCAGGACGTCCGCCAGTTTGTGTTGATCGATGAGCTCGACCAGCGTGGACAGGTCCAGGACCGCGGGGACCGGCGGGTGGTGCATCACGAGGATGCTGCCGTGGGGCGACGGCGTCGCGAGCACGTCGGCCAACCACGCCAACTGCGCATCGGTGACCTCACCGTGGTGGTAACCGGGGACAGTCGTGTCGAGACTGATGACGCGCAGCCCGTCGATGTCGTGGACCTCGTCGACGGCATCGCTCGACGGCTCCTGGTCGAGGAGATGGGCACGGAACTGCGCGCGGTCGTCGTGGTTGCCCATCGCCCAGATCACCGTCGCGTCGAGTTCGGCCGCGAGCGGATCGACCAGTGCCCGCAGGTCGTCGTACGCCGCGGCCTCACCCCGGTCGGTCAGGTCGCCGCTGAAGACCAGTACGTCCGGGCGGGCCTTGGACGCCCGGACGTCGCCGAGGATCTGCCGCAACCGTTCTGCGCTGTCCACGTCGCCATAGAGGGTGCCCTCGGCGACGAAGTGGGTGTCGCTGAGGTGGAGGATGCAGAAATCCGGCCGCGCATACTCGGCCATTCGGGCCTTCATCTGCTCTCGCTTTCGCCGACCGTTCGTCGAGGGCCATGCGTGGGGCGTGCGCGAAACCCGGGTCCGGGCGTCCGTCGTGTTCACCCTAGTCAACCGGCAGACGCGGGCCGCGTCGGCGCAGATCGAGCGGTGCGGCCCTGGGCGCTCAGCCTGTGTCCGGCGACCCCGCAGGCCCACGCGTGGATTCGGCGAGCAGATCGAGCAGCGACGCGCTGATGGTCGAATGGTCGATCGCGCGCTGCCACAGGGCCCGTCCCGCCGTCAGATCCGGCACAGCGGCGACGACGATGACCGGGTGTGAATCATCGGCGTGGATCGTGGTTCGTGAGAAGCGGTCACGGCGGCGTACCCGGCGGGCCAGGACGTTGCCGGACGACCAGGCCGTGTCACCCGGGTCGAACGGGTAGAAGAGGATGTCCCATTCGCTGAGCAGGTCCCCGATCTCCGTGGTCGGATCCTGTTCTCGCACGCCACGTTCGATCATCACGGCCTCACGGCCGGTGGGGAAGCTCGCGCGGTGGGCGCCGTCGGATCAGATGGTGAGACTGTGTGCCCGGCATCACCGACACTACGCCGCTGCGGGTGCGCAGCAGCCGTCGCCGACATCGCGGGCCGTCGTCGCCGTCGCCGCTGTCGCCGCCGAGCTCGAGACCGATCCGGTCACTTCGGTGGGAGCGGCCGATCGGGGTGCATGAGGAGTTGGTCGAACCGCGTCCTGTTGCTGTCGATGAGGTCGATGTCGCGGGGGACGCGGTCGACGATCGCGGTGGCGAGGTCGCGGACTTTGACGTTGGACTCCTGTGAACGCCACGACAACAGGTCGAACGCCTGGTCGGCGGTGAGGTGGTAGGCGAACATCAGCATGCCTTTCGCCTGCTCGATCACCGCGCGCGACGCTGCGAATTCGGAGACCCGGCTGTCGAGTTCGGTGTTCACCGCATCGGTCCGAACGGCCGAGAGGTCGACGTAGACACCGGTGGTGCCCACGACGTCCCCCACGTCGTCGTGGATCGAATCGCCGATCACCAGGACATGGTGGGTCTTCCCGTGGGTGTCGACGATGCGGTGGCGACTGTTGAAGGGGCCGTGATCGGCCAGGGTCCGCTGCACAGCACGGTCGAACTCGGCACGGTCCTCGGGGTGCTTGTGGCCGAGGACGACATCGGTGGTCACGCGCTTGGGGGACGGGTCGTAGCCGTGGATCGCTGCGACCGTGGCGGACCACTCCCACGAATTGTCGGCGTAGACGAACCGGAACTCGCCGACCCGTTCGGTCGGACCCGCGTACATGAACTGACGAGCGGCGTCGCTGGGGTCAGTCATTCCGGCCATGGATCGTGATCGGGTGAGGGGTGGCGTGCACGAAGTGAACATAACGCACACGACGTGTACTCACGGCCGAGCGTGAGAGGATCACGCGTGATCCGAATCGTCTGACAGGCAACGTAAGTCGACTTGTGGAGACCCGTTCCGGACCGCGTGCGCGGACGGCGCCGGGCGGACTTCTTCACCGCGACACCTCGACGGCCCGAAGGTCGCCGTAACACTGGTTATTACCTGCCCGGGTGACGTCAAAACCTGGTTGTCGTGCATCACTCAGTACGCGCCGACCTCTGTGCTTGTTCGGTGCGGTGGCACAGGTCCGCGTCTACAGACTCAGCGGCTGGACTTCAGGCGGTGTGAGGTCCTCCAGGTCTCCCGGCCGAGATGGAGGGACGCTGAGAGTGCTGCGGTGTCCCACGTCGGTGGATGCCCGTTCGAGGATCTGTTCGGCATACCGGACCAGCAGTGAGTGTCGATGCTGTGTGGGTATCGGTTTGCCGCTGGCGAGCCGTATCAGTGCCACGGCGAGCGTGGACGGAGTGCGCGGTGGGATCACTATCAGTTCGACGGTCATGCGGTTCGTGGTCACCCGGAGCAGCGGGGGGACCAGGGGTGAGCCCTCTGAGTCGAGCCCCGGGCGTGATCGGAATGCACGCCAGTCCATCTGCAGCGCCACGATCGAGCCCAGCGTGGGGACGATCGCGGTGGAGAACGTGGCGAGCTCGTCGCTCAACGTCGTCGTGTACGGGAACCAGGCACCCCCGACGGGTTGAGTCAGATCAGCGTGAAGGTGTACGCGTGTCGGACCCAGCAGGGGTGTCATCACTGGCCCGACGATCGCACGAAGCGTTCGGGGACGGCCGGCGCCGATTCGAGGCCGACCACGCGTGGTCCAGGCAGACGGGCGCAGTCGAGCCCCCTGCCTCGGGGACTTCCGGGACGATGTGTGCGACGGGCGGTCGCGACAGCAAAACAGTTGGCGTGCATGACAGCTCACCTGACTGACCACCACGTGGTCGATGCGTACCGGCGACGCCAACAGGGTTCTGTCAGATATGAGGTCCGATGTCGTCGACGATACCCCTGACTCCCTGACCCTCGTGGGGGTCGACCGCCTTTGCGCGCACACGGGTGGTCACGAGGCTTCCGCCACGAACGTTCGACGACAACTGGCGCACTAGACGACTGGTCTACTAGTGTGTAGCGTCATGGCTGCAGGCACCGCCACCGACGACAAGGAACGACATCATGCCCCTCGCTCGTATCGACCTCACCGAAGGCAAGTCCGCCGAGTACCGCCGCACGATCGCCGACGTCGTCTACGACCAGATGATCGTTCACCTCGGTGTGCCCGAGGACCGGTTCCAGGTCATCACCCAGCACCCGCCGGGCGAGGTCATCGCCGATCCCGACTACCTGGGCATCCGCCGCTCCGAGGACGCCGTCTTCATCCAGCTGATCTTCCTGGACGTCGCCACTCCTGAGCAGAAGGCCGCCTTCTACAAGGCTGTCGTCGACGAACTGCACGAGAAGCTCCTCCTGCGCACCGAGGACGTCTTCTTCAACCTGCAGACCGTCCAGCCGGCCGACTGGTCGATGGGCAACGGCATCGCCACCTACGTCAACGGCGTTCCGGCCGACCGCCTCGACCCGAACAGTGTTCCGGCCGACTTCCATTGGTGAGCTGCTGACCCTGTCGCACCCACGACACGCCCCACCGCGATCAGTGCGGTGGGGCTCGTCGCGTTGTCCTCTGTCGTCAGGAGAGGTGCAGGCGGTGGCGGGTCATCGCGAACACCCGGTCGAGAGGTTCGCGCGCCCGATTGATCTTCGCCAGGACGCTCGCCCCGATCCACCCCGTGTACAGATCACGAGCGAGCTCGCTCGGGTCCACGTCGATCGTCACGGATCCGTCGCTCACGCCGTCCTGGATCATGCGCTCGATGCGCTCGGCGATGTCGGACGTGCCGATGATGAGTGCCTGTCGCATCGTCTCCGACAGGTCGGCGACCTCGGCGCCGAGCTTCACCACCAGACACCTGCCCTGGCAGTCGTTGACGGCCTGCATGTCGTAGAAGTCCTGCCAGTAGGCGCTCAACCTGTCCGCACCGCTGCCGGGTCGCGCGACGATCTCGTCCATACCCGCGAGATAGTGCTCGAAGTAGCTCTCGATGAGGGCCTTGCCGAAGGCGTCCTTGGAGCCGAACCAGTGGTAGAAGGACCCTTTGGGTACGCCCGCCTCGGTGAGGACCTCGTTCAGGCCGACGGCCGCGTAGCCCTTGTGGGACATGATCTGCTCGGCGGTGTCGAGGATCGTCTGACGTGTGTCGATCTCCGGGGTGGGCATCTGCCCAGGATACTCGCGAATAGACCGGTCGTCTATAACTACGGGCCGGGTGCGCCTCAGGGCGAGAGTGCGGTGACCGTTCCGCCTCCGGCTGCCTTGGATCGGTAGAGCGCACGATCGGCGGCGGTGAGCATGTCCTGCAGCACGGTGTCGGCCAGGGGCCATGTCGGAGGGTGGAAGGTGACCGCACCGACGCTGATGGTCGGCGGCTCGGGGACCGGGAGGTCTCTGACCGCCTCGCTGATCCGGTGTGCCATCGCTTCGGCGGCCGGCTGATCGAGGTGCAGGACCGCGACGTATTCGTCGCCCCCGATCCGCGAGAGTGCGTCGGCGTGACTGTCGCACACCCGCAGCAGCGTCAGCGCGACCTCGCGCAGGAGTTCGTCACCGGTGGTGTGGCCGTGGGTGTCGTTGTACGGCTTGAACGTGTCGATGTCGACCATCAACACACTGACAGGGCTCCCGTCCGGATACCGGGTCAGGGCATGCACCACGGCTTCCCACAATCCGCGCCGGTTCAGCAGTCCCGTGAGCGAATCGATGAACGATCTGCGGGCGTCGTTGCGGAGGAACGTCAACGCGATCTGCCCGACGACGAACCCTCCGGTGCACGCGAACACCAGGACGGCGGCCAGGAGGACGGTCGGGATCACAGGACGTTCGGTGAGGAACACGAAGTAGGCCGCGGTGGACAGGATGACGAGGGTGACCCACCCGAGATGCACGGACAGGACTCGGGGCCCGTGCAGGAACATGATGTAGGAACCCGGCAGGATGTAGAGGCTGAGCAGCGCCATCGCGAGCAACGCGTTGGGCGCGACGATGATCAGGGGCACCGTCCCGATGTCGCCCGCGGCGATGAACAGCAGCGATGTGCGTTCCGTCGGCCAGGACCTGTTCGCCCACCACCACCAGGATCCCCAGGCGTAACCGAGGGTCGCGACAATTGCCGCCACGGTGAACGGCCACGGGTTGCGTGTCGTCACCAGCAACGTGGCGCCGACGACGGTGCACAGAACACAGCAGATGGCGATCACCATGCGGTCGAGGCGGAGCCAGGCGCGCGACTCGGCGTAGGCGTAGACCCACTCGTATTCGAAGGGCTGTCCCCACCACCACCGCAGCAGTTCACGCAGTGTCTTGTCGCGGAGAGGTGCCGCACCCGGGCCCCGGGGGAAGGGTCCGGAAGTCATCGATCGAACCCCTCGTCTCCCGACAGTCCCCGAGCATTGAACATCGACACGGACGCGCGGGCATGCGCGCCGCCCCCCACCGGCTTCTCGATGACGCGAGGAGAGTCTAGAGCGATGCCGTCGCCGTGGACAGCGCAATCGAACCGGTCCGGTCCCGCCGTGCATGGGACAGGATGGTCCCCATGGCAGACGACGAGCGCCGGGCCCGGTCCGCAGCGCACTACCTCGACCTGCCCGCCACCGACGCGCTGCGTGCCGTGGTCGACCTGGCCCGGCGCCACGCCGGTGCTGACGTCGCGGCGATCACCATCGTCGGCGGGACGGGGCACCGCACTCTCGTCGCTGTCGGCGCCGAGCCGGGTGAGACCCGGGTCGCCGGCGCCGATGCCGCCTGCCTCGGCGCCATCGATGTTCCCGGACCCGTCGTCGTTGCCGACGCCGCCAACCACACCCCGATCACCGCCATGACGCAGGCGATGCTCGACGCAGGATTCGCCTCCTATGTCGCGATCCCGCTCACCGGGCGGGAGGGCCTGCCCGTCGGGAGCCTCGTCATCGCTCACACGTCACCTCTCATCGATCTGGACATCCCTGCCCTGACGCAGTGTGGGCTCCTCGCCCAGCACTGTCTGGACTCTGCGCGTAGCGACGACACCGACGCGCACACCTCCACCATCGGCGACATCGTCGACGCGTTCACCGTCGGCGACATCCGCCCGTGGTACATGCCCATCGTCGACCTGACGACGCACAGGGTGCGGGCCGTCGAGGCGCTGGCACGGTGGGCCGGCCCCGAGCGGACGGCGCCGGCTCCGGACCAGTTCATCCCCATCATCGAGAACACCGACCACATCATCGATTTCGACCTGACGATGCTGCGACATGCGTTGTCCGACCTCACCGCCTGGCGTCGACAGTCATCCGCTGCACAGGCTCTGAACATCACCGTCAACTTCTCCGCTCACCACTTCTACCGACCGGACTGTGTCGCGCGCATCGACGGTGTCGTGCGCGACTTCGACGTCGATCCCACCTCGATCGGCATCGAGATCACCGAGACCGCCGCGGTCCCGACCCGAGAACTCATCGACGCAAACGTCATCGACGCTCTGCGCTCTCGCGGGTACCGGGTGATGCTCGACGACATCGGTGGGATGTGGTTACCCACACCGCATCTGCTCGCGTTCACGTTCGACGGGTTCAAGGCCGATCGCACGATCGGCTCATCCCTGCACACACCCGCCGGCACAGCGGTCGCCCGCGCATTGACCACCCTGACCGCGGACCTGGGTGCGGTACTGGTGATCGAGGGCATCGAGACGCCTGCCCAGGCACAGCAGGCCGCACACCTCGGCGCCGCCTACGGTCAGGGATATCTGTGGAGCCCGCCGCGCCCGGCGGCCGACCTCCTCGACGTCGTCGACTCGATCAACGGCGTGCCGTCGACCGGTCCCGAGAGAGCCGGCTGAGAGGCTGGGCCAGGGTCGCCCGGTACAGGCGCACCGGCGGTGCGTCGGGTCCAGGCCAGTGTGGCGGCAGCACCGCACACTCCGCTCACCGTTCCGAGGACGAAGCCACCGAAGTTCGCCGCCGGCAGGGCCACCAGCGCGATGACCATCGCGCTCACCCCCGCCGGTACCTGTGCACCCGGCCGGACCAGGACGCATCCAGCGCAGCTGAGCATGAGTGCCCCCAGCAGGAGGGTGGAGACGCCGCTGATCGAGCTGATCGACACCATCACGTCACCGAGATGGATGGTCGTGTAGGCCGGGAGCAACAGCAGCAGACCCGATGCGACACAGAACATGGACCCGACGAAGGGTCGGGTACGCCGCCACGCGGCGAACCGCCGACGGCGTGACCGACGTGCGCTGCGGGTCAACACGTGTGACTTCCGCGCCGTACGTCGAGGTCGAAGCGGCGCATCGAGAGTTGTTCCGCGGTGAACGACAGGCCGGTGAGCCGCGCTGTGGTCATCACCGAACCGCCCGCGACGATCCCGGCGGTGGCGACACCCTTCACCTCGCCCACGGTGGACACGTCGACGCCCAGGTGGGTGTCGCGAACGCCGATCGACCCCCCGAGGTCGCTGACGTCGGCGACGATCCGATCCGCGGTGGTCCCTGTGCCGGGGACCCGGAGGAACATCGTCACGTCGCCGACCACAGGCACATGCGCGACCGTGGACATGCACAGATCGGTCAGCGTGACCGACTGCATCAGGATCGCGATGCTGGACCTCGATCCCGCGGCGGTGCCGATGCTGCGAGGGAAGAGCGTGATGCTCCGCGCGTCGGCCCTGGCGATCGTCGCGGTGAACGGCTGACCGGAGATCGCGACGTTCATCGGCAGCTCGCCGGCCGCGATCCCACCCCCCAGAATCGTCGCGAGCAGCAGATCGACCCCGGTGATGACCGCGAAACGCAGTTTCCGGACTCGGCCGACAGCAGGAGGTCGCGCAGGCAATGTGAACCCCGATGGTCTCAGACGGTGGATGGCGAGGGGGTGACGTGAACAGACAGCGCCCTCGACACGAGACATCCGTGGGGCGGGGCAGAGCCCCGCCCCACGGACGCATGGGAAGACGGTGTCAGGTGGGGTCGACAGCGTCCTTGAGCTTGCCCATCACACCCTTCTCGGTCCCCAACGACGCCGACTGCGGATCGCCCATCGCGCCGTCATAGGTCGCGTACAGCTTCGGGTTCGGCGGGGGGCCGGCCTGCGGGCTGCCCAGCGGTCGCGGATCGGCGAGGAAGCCCAGTTCGCGACGACCGTCGGGAGCCGTCCCGTGGGCCCAGCGACCCTTGTCGGACTCGGTGCCGTCCGAGAGGTGCCACAGGGACGTCGCGTGCTCGGAGTGCTCCTCGTCGAGAAGGGCGTTGGGCGCGATGACGTCCTCGTAGCCGTCGGCGCGCAGCTCCTCGATCGCGGCGAGCCACATGTTCTGGTGGTACGTGTCGCGCGCCAGGTTGAACTTCAACATGTCCTTGACACCGGGGTCGTCGGTCATGTGGTAGAGCCGTGCCGTCTGCAGCCGGCCCTGCGACTCCGCGGAGACGTTGGATCGGAAGTCCGCCAACAGGTTCCCGCTCGCGACGATGAAGCTGCCCTGCCAGGGCACGCCGTTGCTGTTGGCCAGCATGGCGGCCCCACCGTTGACGATCGCCTGTTGCGGGTCCATGCCGCCCATCACCGCGGCGACGACGGGGTCACCCATCGCGTTCTTGGTGGACTCGGTCGCGGGCGCTCCCTCGAGCAGGCGGGCGATCATGGTCGCGATCATCTCGACGTGCCCGATCTCCTCGGTGGCGACGTCCATGATGAGGTCCTTGTACTTGCCCTTCATGCGGCAGTTCCAACCCTGCATGAGGTACTGCATGGTGACCGTCATCTCACCGAAGGTGCCGCCGAGGAGCTCCTGCAGCTTGCGGGCGTAGACGGGGTCCGGTTTCTCCGGCGCGACGTCGAACTGCAGATGGTCGGTATGGGTGAACATGGTATTTCCCTTCGTCGCAGAGGATCTGCGGTGTCGATCGAAAGACGTGCGTGCGTGTCAGCGGTCGTGCGTCGCCCGGGCGGTCGTGAGCGTCCCGGGTGTCCGTGTTGCCGGGAGCGTGAGGCCGAGCAAGATCATCCCGGCCGCGAGAACCAGGTGGAGCCAGTTGTCGGCGGTGTTGAGAGGGACGAAGTTCGCCGAACTCGTCTCGTCGACCACCAGGCCGTAGACCCAGAGGACGGCGTAGATGACGCCGCCACCGACGAGGTATGCCCGCGACGTCCTCGCGGTGCGCGACAACGCGAGTCCGGCCACGCCGAAGGCGAGGTGGACGACGTTGTGCAGTGCGGACACGGCGAAGATGCCCAACAACTTCGCGCCGGAATGATGTCCGGCCCAGCCGAGCATGTCGTAGTCGGTGGTGATCCCCGGGATGAAGCCGAGGATCCCGACGACCAGGAACACGGCCCCGACTGCCGCGGCGGCGAGCCGCAGCGGTGAACGGGACAGTGGGGGTGCCGTGGTCGTTGTCGGACGAGTGGTCACGATCGCCTCCTGATGGGAGTTCGTGGGGACGGGTGTCGACGACACCCTCTGAGGCCGCGGCGGCGCCTCTCGGCCACGACTGGCGGGGGCTTCCCCCATGTAGGTGTTCGGAAACCTGCTGCCCGGAGATCGGGAGACGGCACGGGTGCCACGTTTGACCCTCGACGACGGGGGCACCCGCCGGACATGAGCGAGCATCCCGAACAGACCATCGACCGCCCTGGACACATCGAGGACATGGCGGAGAAGCCCCGCGACGAGATGACGAACTACGTCGGTCGCGGCCTGCTGTCCGGCCGCAAAGCGCTTGTCACCGGTGGGGACTCGGGTATCGGCCGTGCCGTCGCCGTCGCCTTCGCGAAGGAGGGTGCGGACGTGTCGATAGCGCATCTGAGTGAGTTCGACGATGCCGCAAGGACCTGTGAGCTGATCGAGGCGGAGGGCCGGACCGCCCTGTCCATCGACGGCGATCTGGCCGATCCCCAGCACTGCCGCGACGTCGTGGCCCAGACGGTGGAGGCCCTCGGTGGCCTCGACATCCTGGTGAACAACGTCGCCTTCCAGAACCCGGTCGAGGACTTCCTCGAGCTCACCCCCGAGCAGTGGTACCGCACCTTCGACGTCAACATCCACAGCTTCTTCCACGTCACGCGCGCCGCCGTGGACCACCTGACGGGTGGCGGCGCCATCATCAACACCGGGTCGATCAACGGGCTGCGGGGCAACAAGACCCTCATCGACTACTCGGCGACCAAGGGTGCGGTGACGGCGCTGACCTATTCGCTGGCGCAGTCGTTGCTGGAACGGAAGATTCGCGTGAACTGCGTGGCCCCCGGCCCGGTGTGGACCCCGTTGATCCCGGCCACGATGCCCGCGGACCAGGTCGCCGAGTTCGGCAAGCAGGTGCCGTTCGGGCGTGCGGCCGACGCCGACGAGATCGCGCCGTCCTTCGTGTTCTTCGCCTCCGAGACGATGTCGTCCTACTACTTCGGTGAGGTGCTCGCCCCGATCGGTGGTGAGACGCTGCCCGGCTGAGGCGGATCGCCCGGCCATCGCGTAGGCGAATTGCCGCACGCACGAGTCGAATCGGGTTTCGCCCGGTCTGTTGGCTGGTGAGGGTGCATTTTCGGGCCGTTGCCGCTGCTTCGCGTTCAGATGTGGGTGTTCACGGCGTCCAGAACGTGCCACTATCGGTACAGGACCGGACGCTCGGTTGAGTTGGAAGCCGTACGGCAATCCGGTTGTCGGCGCGAGAAGTGCGCACATCCCTGAAGCTCCGTGCTTTTCATGGCACCTCAGGCAATGCGTTCTAGCATCCGCCCGTGGCGTCGCCGACCCGAGATCAACCCAGGAACCGGGTGATTCACGATGTCCAACGCTCCGCACGAATCCACGTCGAGCCGCCGGCCCCGCGGCAATCATGACGACGACTACGCCGATGTTCCCCGCCAAATCCTCGACATGGCTACCCTGACGGGAGTTCAGCGAGAATTGCTGCGGGACAGAGTCATTGCTCGCTGCCTACCATTGGCCGACCACGTCGCCCGTCGTTTCGGTGGCCGCGGTGAGCCCTACGACGACCTGCTCCAGGTGGCGCGTGTCGGCCTGGTCAACTCCGTCGACCGTTACGACCCGGAGCGCGGCAGCGATTTCCTGTCGTTCGCCGTCCCCACCGTGATGGGCGAGGTCCGCCGATACTTCCGTGACTCGGCGTGGTGCATGCGCGTGCCGCGTCGTACGAAGGAGAACTACCTGCAGATCAAGCGGGTGTCCGACGTGCTCATCCAGCAGTTGGGCCGGTCACCTCGGCCGGCCGAGATCGCCGCGGAGACGGGGTTGTCCATCGACGACGTCGTCGACGGGTTGGTCGCCGGCGCGTCGTACCACACCACGTCCATCGACGCGGAGTACGGAACCGACTCGTCCACGTCCAGCATCCGGGAGACGATGGGTGCACGCGACGACCGACTGGGCCAGATCGACGAGCTCGTGTCCGTCCGGCCCGTGCTGGACGCGCTCCCCGAGCGCGAACGCCGGATCCTGATCCTGCGGTACTTCGACTCGATGTCGCAGTCGCAGATCGCCCGCGAGGTGGGTATCTCCCAGATGCACGTGTCCCGCATCCTCGCCGCCACCCTGGGCCGGTTGCGCGCCGGTGTCGCCGACGATCCCGTGATCGCCGACGCCGCCTGACGTCTCAGGGCAGATCGCGGGTGGCGGGACCCTCCAGCACGGCTCCCCGGGCATCGAACCGGGAGCCGTGCAGCGGGCAGTCCCATGACTCCTCGGCGGCGTTCCAGTGCAGGATGCCGCCGAGGTGGGGACACACCGGCGTCACGTCGGTGGTCTCGCCGTCGACCCGGCATCGCCCGACCGGGCGGACTCCGTCGCGTCCGACCCTGCCGTCACCGTCGGCGGTGGGCGCCGGACCCACCGACCGGGTGAGGGCACCGACCCACCCACGGGCCATGTGCATGCCGACCTGGGCGTTCATCTGTGCCGCCGACACGACCGAGGTGACCTGCGACGGCCGCCACGAGCGATACACGTCCGCCCACGGGTGGCGACCACCCAGGAGCCGACCGCTGCAGGCGATCGCCGCGGCCACCCCGTTCGTCATGCCCCACTTCGAGAACCCGGTCGCGACCAGCACGCGGCTCTCGCCCGGCAGCACGGGACCGACGACGGGCAGTTCGTCGACCGACGAGTAGTCCTGGGCCGACCAGCGCGACCGGAGTTCCGCTCCGGGGAAGGTCGCCCGTGTCCACCGGATCAGCTCCTCGACGTGGGCGCGCTCGGAGCCGGTCCGTCCCGTCTCGTGCCCGAAACCGCCGACCATGAGGACGCGCTCGTCGCCGTCCGGGGACGGCCGCCACGCGTACCGCAGCGAGACCGACGGCGATCCCGCGGCCAGTGACATCGATCGTGGGATCTGGTCGTCGGGCAGGGAGAACACCGCGCTGTAGGACCGTTGGGCGGTCAGGCGGGCGAAGTGCGCACCGCGGTCGAGGATGGGCATGCCCGTCGCGACGGTGACGCTGCCGGCCCGCACGTGCCCGTGATCGGTGCGGAGGGTGAGGTCGCCGGTCGACGGCAGACCCGGTATTCCCAGCCCGGGCAGTCCCGTCCCGCGGACCCGGACGCCCTCGATGAGGACGCCGCCGTGGGAGCGCAGGTCCTCGGCGAGGGCGTCGAGGACCGGCATCGGGTCGAGCTGTGCCTGGTCGGGCAGGGCCACCGCGGCCGCGACGTCGAACGGGAGGTCGGTGTCGGCGACCATCTGCACGTCCAGCCCCGCCTCGAGGGCAGCGCGATGCTCGGCGACGACGGTGTCCGCCGACTTGTCGTCGGAGGCGTAGGTGATGGCGGTCTCGCGGTCGACGGGGATGCCGGCGTCGGCGCAGAACCGCAGCAGCCACTCCATGCCCTCGCGGTTCGCGTCGACATAGGCCGCGACCACCGCGCTGTCGTGACGGGAGGCGATCGTGGACAACCGCGTGCCCTGCAGCAGGCTGACCTTGCCGGTGGTGTGTCCGGTGGTGACGGCTCCTGCCGTGCGGGCCTCGATCACCGCGACCGTCGCACCCGCGCGCGCCAGCAGGACCCCGGTGACCAGGCCGGTGATGCCGGCACCCACCACGACGTGGTCGTAGCGAGATCCAGTCAGGTCGGCCACCTCCGTGCCGGGGTGGGGCGCCACGGGACGGTTCTCGAGCCACAGCGATGACATGGATCTCCTCCGGTGATGGGCACACGTCCGGGCCGGTCGGCGCTCTCAGACGTCGTGATTACCCACGGTGAGGCGGCACAAACACCGTCGTCGCCGCCCGTCGGCGTTTGAGCGACCCCCACGCGGGTACCTCGGCAGCGACAGCGGCGGGATCGACCTCGCCGCGGTGAGGAGCCCGACCGTGAGTGCCGCCCCGTCCGACGACTGGACACAGTCGTCGGCGATGGTGACCATCACGGTCGCTCCCCAGAGGGTGTCGGTGATGCGCTCGGTGGTCGAATCACTCTTGCTGCGACTTGATTTCAGCGTGGAGGCGACCGCCGACCTGATGATGGCGATCACCGAGATCTGCGAACAGATCGTCGACCGATCCTCGCGTTACCGGCCCGTCACCTGTTCGGTCGTTGTCGGACCAGACGCTGCCGACGGCGAGGTCCGCGGCGTGATCGACGCACTGCTGCCGCGATTCGGTCAGGGAATCGGGTGGCACCTGGTCCAGGCGGCGGTCGACAGGGTGGACGTGGCCACCGAGATCTGTTCGGAGGGACGGGATGTCACCGTCTCGTTCAGAAAGCTACGCGAAAGCGCCTGACACGTGACCGTGTTAGGCGCTCTCGCGTCAGGTGGCGCGTCCGCGTCAGGTGGCGTAGTTGATGCCGACGCTGATCGCGCCGGCGACGAGCAGGGCGAAGAGCAGCACGACGACGATCCCGGCGATGATCTTCGCCGTGCGCCCCGTCGGCGGGAAACGCCGTGTGACAGGGGGATCGGTGTCGTCGTGGACCCAGGCGGTCGCTTCGGCGGCGGGCGGCGTCTCTCCCGGTGACACGCCACCGCCGGGTTCGAGGTCGGGGGTCTTCTCGGGTTCGGTCATCGTCGAGACATACCCGTCGGCGAGGGGCTGCAAACGAGGTCACTGGTCATGTTCCCGACGCTACGGACGTCGATCAGCCGTGGCGAGCCACCAGCGGTGTCGTCGGTCACGTGCGGCCGAACAGAGACATTCCCGGCCGGAGGTCTCGATGCGGTCGCGCCTCCCGGACGCATCGGTTCTGTACGATCAGTTCAGGAATCTGTACGCGTGGAACGGCCGGGAGACATGAACGCTGATCTGGTGGTGCTCACCGACGACGCCGGGCGCCCGACCGGCACCGCCGACCGGACGGCGGTCCACACGCTGGACACGCCCCTGCATCTCGCATTCTCCTGCTTCGTCGTCGCCGACGGCGCCATCCTCATGACCCGGCGCGCCTTGTCCAAGCGCACGTGGCCCGGTGTGTGGACCAACTCCTTCTGCGGGCATCCCCGCCCCGACGAGGCCGTCGAGGACGCCGTCCGGCGGTACGCCCCGCGCGAGCTCGGTCTGCGCGTGACCGACCTGCAGTGCGTCCTGCCGGACTTCCGCTACCGCGCCGTCGACGCCAGTGGCGTCGTCGAGAACGAGATCTGCCCGGTGTTCGTGGCGCGGCCGGTCGGCCCGGTGGACGCCGCGCCCGATGAGGTGGCCGAGCACGCCTGGGCGGATGTCGCCGACGTGTGGACGTCCGTGCGCGCAACCCCCTGGGCCTTCAGCCCGTGGTTCGCCGACCAGGTGGCGCAGTTGTCGCCCGACGATCTCCTCCGACCGGTCGCCGCTCGCAGCTGACCGGCACGCCGTCGGCGACTGCCGCGGTGCGACCGAGCCCGGCGCGTCGGCCCGTACCGCGGCCGTGGCAGCATCGCCCACCGTGGGTGGGACGGACAGAACGCATCGGGGCGGTCGGTGTCTCGCGATCCTGGCGGCCGCAGTCGGGCTGATGTCGTCGGTCGTGGGCTGCAGCGACGCGGAGCCCGTTGACCACGTCGCCGCGATGCACGGGACATCGAGTCCCGTGTCAACGACCACCGCGGTTCAGCGTCCGTCCGAGCTGCCGCGCGGGGGACGGACCGTCTTCGGTGACGGTCATCGGCTCGTCGCGCTCTACGGGACCGGCGACGGTGGGGGACTGGGCGCCCTCGGTGTCGGCACACCCGAGGCGGCTGCGACGCGCCTGGAGCAGCAGGCGGCGGCGTACGCGCGGCCGGGCCGACCCGTGCGGCCGGTGATGGAGATGATCGTGACCGTCGCGGACCCCACCCCGGGTCCCGACGGGTGCTACGCGCACGCCGTGGCCGACGGGGACGTCGACCGGTACCTCGCCGCCGCCCGCGCGCACCGGCAGCTCGTCGTGCTGGACGTGCAACCCGGCCGATGCCCGTTCCTGCCCCAGGTCATGCGGTGGAGCCGATATCTGGCCCAGCCCGATGTCGGCCTCGCGCTCGACGCCGAGTGGCGGATGCCCCCGGGCGCGGTGCCCGGTACCCAGATCGGCACCGTCACGGCCGGCGAGGTCAACGCGGTCACCGACTGGCTCGCGGGCGTCGTCCGCCGGGGCGCGCTGCCGCAGAAACCGTTGGTCCTGCACCAGTTCACGCCGGACATGATCACCGACCGCGCCGCCCTCGCGGCGCCCGTCGAGCTCGCGCTCGTCAACCACACCGACGGCTTCGGGACGACCCCCACGAAGGTGCGCAAATACGCGGAGCTCGCCGACCCGCGGATGCACAGCGGGTTCAAGGTCTTCTACCGGCAGGACATCGGGATGATGGGACCGGCGCAGGTGCTCGCCCTGGCGCCGCCGCCGGATTACATCAGCTATCAGTGATCTCCCGGTGACGAATGCGTTTGTGGGGTCCACGGCCGGGTACCCACCTTCCATGCACAAGGGAGAACTGGTCTCGGTCGCGTTGCCCGACGGCCGACGCTGCGTCTGCACGGTGGTCGCGGTCCGGCACAGCCCGGTCGACTTCGTCGAGCTGCAGCCGATCGGGGGCGGTGCCCGCATCGCCGCCGCGATGTCACGCATCACCGAGTCCCGGGTCGTCGACCAGGAACACGGGGTCGAGCGCGTCATCGCATCGCTCGTCCTCGCACCCGCCGGCTGAGCCGTCCCGGACGGGTCGTCGGCCAGGGTCGACACACCAGGGTCGACACACCAGGGTCGACACACCGGGGTCGACACACCGGGGTTGACACCTGTCCGGATGCGTGTCCACCATCGCGGATGGTGTCGACGCAGCCCCGGGTCGCGATCATCGGCGCGGGCTTCGGCGGTCTGTGCGTCGCCCTGCGCCTCGCAGCCCGCGGTCATCACGACTTCGTCGTGTTCGAGCAGGCCGACGACGTCGGCGGCACCTGGTACGCCAACACCTATCCCGGCGCGGCGTGTGACGCCCCGTCGCACATCTACAGCTACTCCTTCGCACGTACCGTCTCGTGGTCGCGGCGGTTCGCCCCGGGCCCCGAGATCCACGCCTACCTCCGTCGATGCGTCGACGACGCGGGCATCGCCGACCGGATCCGCCTGTCGACACCGGTGCGATCGGCCGCCTGGGTCGACGGTCGGTGGCAGATCGCCCTCGCCGACGGGACCACCGACGTCGCCGACGTGCTCGTCCCCGCGCTCGGACAGTTGTCGGTGCCGAAGGTGCCCGGGTGGGCGCAGCCCGAGGCGCTGGCTGCCGCAGGGTTCACCGGAGAGGTCGTCCACACCGCTCGATGGCGCGACGACGTCGACCTCACCGGGCGGCGCGTCGCGGTGGTCGGCACCGGGGCCAGTGCCGTGCAGGTCGTCCCCGAGATCGTCGGCGACGCCGCGCACGTCACGGTGTTCCAGCGCAGCGCGCCCTATGTGATGGCGCGGCCCGACGCCGAGTACGGCGCGCGTCGTCGGAGGATGCCGGGCTACACGGCGGTCGCGCGGGCATCGATCTGGGCGGTGTTCGAGCTGTTCACCCTCTCGTTCTGGCGCTGGCCTGCGAGCATGGCGGTGGTGCGGCGACTCTTCCTCCGACAGCTCCGGTCAGCGGTGCCCGACCCCGCCCTGCGTGCCGTCCTCACCCCGGACCACGAGATCGGGTGCAAGCGGATCACCGTGTCCAGCGACTGGTATCCCGCCCTGCAACGGGACGATGTGGACCTGGTGACCGACCGGATCAGCGGCGTGGCGGCGTCGGGGATCGTCGCCGGGGACACCACACACCCGGCCGACGTGATCGTCCTCGCCACGGGATTCGCCACCACGGAGTTCTGTTCGACCGTCGACATCCGGGGTCGCAACGGCCTGTCACCGGCCGAGGCCTGGCGGGACGGGGCGGCCGCGCACCTGGGGATGTCGGTCCCGGGTTTCCCCAACCTGTTCCTGGTATACGGGCCCAACACGAACCTCGGCGCCGGCTCGATCGTCTACATGCTGGAGACGCAGACGGCGCACATCCTCGACGCGGTCGCGGCCATCACGGCGACGGGAAGCGGCCTCGAGGTGCGGCGCTCGGCGTACGACGGATTCCGGCGTGCGGTGCGCGCCGCCGAGGGGCGGACGGTGTGGGCCGGCTGCCGCAACTGGTACCGCGACGACCACGGCCACGACATCCACAACTGGCAGTGGTCGATGTGGTCGTACCGTCGCCGGGCAGGTCGGATGCGTCCCGCGGACTACCGCGCCGTGACAGTGACGTAGGTCACTCCCCGACGTCGCGGTGTGATCGAACGCACTTGTTTACAGGTCGGAACCCGCGCCGTATCGTGACAATGAGCGTTGACGACAACAGAAATTGTCACATCGATGACGGCGACGATGCCGTCTGACAACGGAGGTGCACGATGACGGTGATCGCCGACAACACGGTTGAGCAGGACGCAGCTGCAGGGCAGGCCGCCCCGACCGAGTCGCGTCTCGATCAGGGGGCTCACGAGGTCTCCGACCGTCTGATCGCCTCCGCGGCGCGGCTGTCGCGCAACGCGATGACCGAGGTCGACTGGGACGAGCCCATGGACCCGACCAAGTACGGCTGCAGCCCCGAATGGTGCACCCTGTACGGCACCGACCTGTGGAACAGCCTGTCGACCGAGCAGCAGATCGAGCTGACCCGGCACGAGACCGCGTCGGTCGCCTCCAACGGCATCTGGTTCGAGATGATCCTGCAGGAGATGGTGCTGCGCGATCAGTACCTGGGCCAGTACCACAGCCCCGAGTTCCAGTGGTCGCTCATCGAGATCGCCGACGAGTGCCGCCACTCGCTGATGTTCGCGAAGGGCTCGGAGAAGCTCGTCGGCACGTCGTACCGTCCGTCGCGCGTCGTCGGCTGGTTGGGCCAGGGCTTCAAGTTGCTCGCCCGCAAGGAGGTCGCCTACGCGGGCATCCTCGTCGCGGAGGAGGTGCTCGACGTCCTCCAGCGTGGATGCATGAACGACGACCGCGTCCTGCCGTTCGTGCGCACCATCAACGAGATCCATGTCCTCGAGGAATCGCGGCACATGAAGTTCGCCCGCGAGGAGGTCCGGGACTCGCTGAAGGGTGTGGGCTGGCTCCGTCGCCAGATCAGCGCGCTCATCATCGCGATCGCCGGCTTCGTCATCGTCGGCAGCCTGCACTCGCCGGAGGCGTACGTGAACGCCGGTCTCGACCGCAAGCAGGCACTGGCCGCCCGTCGCGGCAACGCGCACTTCCACTCGATGATGCGGGGCAGCTGCACCCACCTCATGGAGTTCCTCGACAGCGTCGGTCTGCTGACCCGCCCCGCGGCGTTCTGGTACCGCCGCGCGCACATCCTCTGATCGCGCGCAATGGCTTTCGCGATCACCCAGTCGTGTTGTAGCGACGCCGGGTGTGTGTCGGTGTGCCCTGTCGGATGCATCCACCCGGCGCCGGGTGAGCCCGGGTTCGGCACGGCCGACATCCTGCACATCGACCCGGAGAAGTGCATCGACTGCGGCGCCTGCGCCGATGCCTGTCCCGTCGACGCGATCTTCCCGATCGACCGGCTGGGTGTGAAGGACGCGCATTTCGCCGAGGTGAATGCGGCGTACTACCGCGACACCGAGGTCGATGCCGGTCCGACGACCACGCAGTACGCGCGGCTGCCGCGACTCCCGCAGGGACTCCACATCGCGATCGTCGGCACCGGGCCGTCCGCCGGATACGCGTTGCGGGCCGTGCTGAACCGGACGACGGCCGCCGTCACGGTCATCGACAAGCTGCCCACGCCGGGCGGTCTGATCCGCTCGGGTGTCGCACCCGACCACCCCGCGACGAAGAACATCATGCACGGCTTCGACCTGCACCTCCGTGACCCGCGGGTGACGATGTTGGGTGGGGTCGAGATCGGTACGGACGTCGCACCATCCGACCTGGCCGACCACTTCGACGCCGTCGTCTACGCCGTGGGGGCGTCCGAGCCGCGACGTCTCGGGATCGAGGGTGAGAACCTCGCCGGCAGCACCAGTGCCACCGAGGTCGTCGCCTGGTACAACGGCATCCCCGACGTCGAGAACCCGCTGCGCCCCGCGACGGTCGGGCGCACCGTCCTCGTCGGCACCGGCAACGTCGCGCTGGACATCGCGCGGCTGTTCCACACGTCGTCGGATGCGCTGCGCCGCACGGACATCGCCGACCGCTCGCTGCCGTTCTTCGACGAGAACGCGACCTCGGAGATCGTCCTGCTCGGACGGCGTGGTCCCGAGACCGCGGCGTACACGAAGGCCGAGTTCGCCGCGTTGACCGCGATGCCCGACGTCGAGATCGTCACGCTCGATGCCGCCGACGTCGAGCCCGAGACGTTCGCCGGGCCACCCGAGCCGGGTCGTCGTCGGGTCGTGTTCGTCTTCGGGACAGCGCCCGTCGAGGTGGTCGGGGACGACGCCACGATGACCGCCGTCCGTGTGCGCAGTGGTGACCGCGAGTACGCGATCGCTGCGGACAACCTCATCAGCTCCATCGGCTACCGGACGCGTCCCATCGAGGGGCTGCCGTTCGACGGCGACGCCGGGATGATCCCGAGCCGCGACGGTCGCGTCGTCGACGGCGACGAGGTCCTGCGCGGCTCGTACGTCGTCGGGTGGGCCAAGCGCGGGCCGTCGGGCGGCATCGGAGCCAACCGCGCCTGTGCCGAGGACACCGTGCAGGCCGTCATCGACGACATCGCCGAGGGGCGTGTGCCCAGGTCGGCCAAGGACGGCGGTGACTTCGAGGCCTTCCTCAAGAAGCGCGGCGTGTCCCCGATCCGTCGTCGCGGAATCGCCACCATCGACCGCGTCGAGCGGGAACGGGGTCGTGGCGCCGGCCGTCCCCGTGTGAAGCTCACGAGCGCAGCGGAACTCACCGAGACCGCGCGTCGTCGGCGTCGTCGCCGGGGCTGATCACGACACGAGATCGGGATAGAGCGCCGGAACCCCTCCGGACAGTCCCGCGCGCACCTGCGCACTGATCTCGTCGGCGACGATCTCCGGCACGCCGGCCGCGAACTGGTCGAGGGCGAGCGTGGCCACCTCCGCCGGGTCGGACTTGGGTCCGTCCACGCCGGCCGCGAGGTCGGTGTCCATGTAGCCGACATGCAGTCCGGTCACCGTGATGCCCCGGGGGGCCAGCTCGGCCCGTACCGAGTTCGTCATGGACCATTCGGCCGCCTTCGACGCGCTGTACCCGCCGAGCTCGGGTGTCGCGTACCACGAGAGAACGCTCAGGACGTTGAGGATGGCCCCGCCTCCGTTCGCCTCGATGAGAGGCGCGAAGGCGCGGATGACGTCGGACGTCCCGAACACCTGCGTCTCGAACTCCCGATGCAGGTCCGCGACGTCCCCGCTCAGCCAGGATGCGCCGGTGGCGATCCCCGCGTTGTTGATCAGCACGGTGACGTCGGAGGCCAGGGCCGCGGCGGCCGTGACGGAGGCGTGGTCGGTGATGTCCAGGGCAACTGCGCGCACCCCCGCGATGTCGACGGACTCGGGGTCGCGTGCGGCCGCGTAGACCGTCGCCCCGCGCGCCACGAGTTGTTCGGCCAGATGGCGGCCGAACCCTCGGTTCGAGCCGGTCACGAGAACGGTGCTGGTGGTCAGATCGACGGACATTGTTCCTCCTGGCTTCGTGAATCCAACTCAGCGTAGCTCAGTTGGAGAATCCAATCCAGGGGTAGGATGGAGGTATGCCCGAGGACCGAGCGATCAAGGGTGGTGGCCGATGCGCCATCGCCCGGACGGTCGATGTCCTGCGCGATCCGTGGACCTTCCTCATCGTGCGGGAAGCCCTCGACGGGGTCACCCGCTTCTCGGACTTCCGCACGCACCTCGGCGTCGCGAGTGACGTTCTGACCCAACGCCTCCGGGCGTTGGTCGACGCGGGCGTCCTGCGCCGCGAGGACTACCGCGAACCCGGAGCGCGGGAGCGGCCCAGCTACCACCTCACCGAGCGGGGCGCGGACCTGACGGTGGTCGTCGCGGCGCTGCAGCAATGGGGCGATGCCCACCTTCCCGTGGACTGCGGTCCGACGGTGGTGCGACGGCACAGGCTCACGGGCGCGCCCGTCGATGTCGCATTCGTCGACGGGGACGGGCATCGGGTCGCCCGTGAGGACGTCGTCTTCGAGCGGACCGCGGCCTACCCGGTGCGCGACTGATCCGAGGGCCGGCCCGGTCGTAGCCTCAGGGCATGGACTTCTCTCACTCCCCCCGGGCGACCGCGCTGGTCGACGCCGTCTCCGAGTTCGTCGCTACCGAGATCGAGCCGATCGAGGACGGGTACCACCGGGAGCTCGCCGCGGTGCGCGACTCCGGCGGCGACCCGTGGGTGCCGCTGCCGGTGTTGGCCGAGCTGCGGGAGAAGGCCAGGGCCCAGGGTCTGTGGAACCTCTTCCTCCCGGCCGGGCACGAGGGTCCGTGGGCGGAGCGGTACGGCACGCGCGGCGGTGCCGGGCTGAGCAACGTCGACTACGCGCCGGTGGCGGAGGTGATGGGTCGGTCGGCGATGGCCCCCTACGCGTTCAACTGCAACGCGCCGGACACCGGCAACGCCGAGGTGCTGTTGAAGTACGGCTCGCAGGACCAGAAGGAACAGTGGCTCGCACCGCTGCTCGCCGGCGAGATCCGCAGCGCGTTCTGCATGACCGAGCCCGGGGTGGCGTCGTCGGACGCCACCAACATGGAGCTGACCGCGGTGCGCGACGGCGCCGACTACGTCCTGAACGGTCGTAAGTGGTGGTCGACCGGGGTCGGCCACCCGGACTGTCGCATCCTCATCGTCATGGCGGTCACCGACGCCGACGCCGACCGCCACCACCGCCACTCGATGATCCTGGTCCCGCGTGACACCGACGGCGTGGTCGTCGAGCGGCTGCTCGACACCATGGGCTTCAAGGACGAGCCCTACGGCCACGGCGAGGTGAGCTTCACCGACGTCCGCGTCCCCGCCGAGAACGTGATCGCCGGCGCGGGGAAGGCGTCCGAGATCGCTCAGGGGCGTCTCGGTCCGGGTCGCGTGCACCACTGCATGCGTCTGATCGGACTCGCCGAGAAGTCACTCGAGCTCGCGATCCGTCGCGGCATGGAACGCACGGCGTTCGGCAAACGCCTGATCGATCTCGGCGGCAACCGCGAGCGGATCGCGTGGGCGCGCATCCAGATCGACTCCGCGCGCCTGCTGGTGCTGAACGCGGCGTGGAAGCTCGACGAGGGCGGTCCGGCGAACGCGCTGTCGGAGGTGTCGCAGATCAAGGTCGCGGTCCCGACGATGGCTCAGCAGGTCATCGACGTCGCGATGCAGATCCACGGCGGCGGTGGGCTCAGCAGCGACACCCCGTTGGCCTCGGCGTGGACGGCGGCACGGGCGATCCGACTCGCCGACGGCCCCGACGAGGTGCATCTGGGTGTGGTCGCCCGCCTCGAACTGGCCAAGCACCGCTCGGACCCGCGCTGACGGTCTCGGCGGTCGGCTCGTCCGGTCAGAACGCGTAGCGCACGCGCAACCACGGCGTGGTGGTCGCGATGAGGTCGCAGAGGTCCTCGACCCCACGACGTTTCACGTCGTTGCGGTAGCGGACGTTGGTCATGCCGTTCTGTGATCGCTTGGGCTGCTGGATGTCCGGACGCCACAGCGCGTCCTCGGCGCGCGGGTGCCAGCCCAGGTTGACCTCGTGCAGCTGCTCGTTGTGGGTGAGGAAGATGACCTCGGCGGCCGCCTGCTCGCGGAACGCGGCGCCCGTGCCGTCGGCGATCTGCTCGAGCAGGTCGCGCCAGTCCGCCAGCCAGCCGTCGCGGATGACGACCGGTGACAGGTTCAGATGCACCTCGTACCCGGCGGCCACGAAGTCGTCGATGGCGGCGATGCGGTCGGCGATCGGCGTGGTGCGGATGTCGAGCAGTCGGGAGTCGCTCTCGGGCATGAGGGAGAACCGGATGCGCGTGCGCCCCCGTGGGTCCAGGTCGAGCAGGGACCTGTTGACGAACTTCGTCGCGAACGACGCCTTCGCCGTGGGCATCTCGGCGAACGCGGTGACGAGGTCGGCGACGTTGTCGCTGACGAGTGCGTCGACCGAGCAGTCGTTGTTCTCGCCGATGTCGTAGACCCACGCGTACGGATCGCACTGGTTCGGTTCCGCTTTCGCGCCCTGACGGACGGCGTGGCGCCGGAGGTAGCCCACGATGCGGTCGATGTTGGTGAACACCGTGATCGGGTTCGCGTAGCCCTTGCGACGCGGCACGTAGCAGTAGGCGCACGCCAACGCGCACCCGTTCGCGATCGACGGGGCCACGAAGTCGGTCGAGCGGCCGTTCGGACGGGCCGACAGCGACTTCTTCTCGCCGACGACCAGGTTCTCGATCTTCGTGCGGACCCAGCGGTCCGCGCTGCCGGCGTTGCCGTGGAGCTCGGGGATGTTCCAGTGCGACGCGACCTCGACCACCTCGGCGTCCGGGAAGCGCGCCCGCACCTGCTGTCCGCGGGGGCTCTCGAGCGCGCCGGGTTCGGCCCAGAGCGTCCGGACGTCGAGCAGATCGGTGACGACGGGGCGTGACGTCGCGGGTGAGGCGGGCATCCGCCCGTTCTACCGCGTGCCACCGACAAGCCCGCGCCGTCCGCGGTCGGCCTCAGTCGGTGCGTCCGGTCCGTCGGTGCCACGCCGTGCGGTCGCCACCGGACCCCTTGGCCTCGTACATGGCGAAGTCGGCGTCGCGGAGCACCTCGTCGATCGATCGGTGGTCGCCGACGGGGACGGCCACCGCGCCGACGCTCGCGGTGATGCGGACGGAGTGCCCGTCGAGCTCGATGGCCTCCTGGAGGACCTCGTGGAGGGCGTCGGCGACGTCGGCGACGGTGTCGGTGTCACCGCGCAACACGGCCACGAACTCGTCCCCGCCGACGCGTCCGATGACACCGTCGGCCGGGATCGCCGACGACAGTCTCGTCGCGACGTGGGTCAGGATGTCGTCGCCGACGCTGTGGCCGAGGGAGTCGTTGACGGACTTCAGGGCGTCGAGATCGATGTAGAGGACCCCGAGGTCGTGGTCGCGGTCCGGCTCGCGGACGGCCGCAGCGAGTTCCTCGACGACGTGCTGGCGGTTCGCGAGGCCGGTGAGCGAGTCGTGCCGTGCCAGGTACTCGAGGTGGGCGGCGGCCCGCGCATCGGCCGTGACATCGGCGAACGTGCTGACCACGAGCTGTGCCTCGTCCGCGCCCACCAGGGTCGTGGTGCCACTGATCGTCACCGTGCTGCCGTCGCGCCGGGTGATCTCGAGTCCGAACCGGCTCGGCGACGGCGACCGCTGGGCGGTTCGCTGGGGGAGGTCGGCGAGGGTGATCGGGTGCCCGTCCGCCCTGCGCACCGCACCGCGTTCGAGCATCATCGCCGGCAGGTCGGTACCGACGACCGCGTCGGCGTCGACCCCGAGGATCGCGGCCGCTGCCGGGTTCATCGACCGGACGTACCCGTGACGGTCCTGGACGATCACGCCGTCGACGAGGCTGTCGACGATCTCGGCGAGGCGTTGTTCGGCGGCGCGCGCCGCCTCCTCCGCCGTCGTCTGGCCGGTCAGGTCGCGCACCATGGTCAGGATCGCGGGTCGGTCGTCCCACGTCGTGGATGTCGATCGGGCCTCGACCGTCCGCACCCTCCCGTCGCGACGGACCACCTGTGTCACCACGGTCGCCCGCGCCGGTCCGCCCGAGACGAGGGCCGAGACCCGATCGACATGGGCGCTGCGGGAGTCGACATGGATGTACGTGTCGATCCGCTCACCGATGACCTCGGACGGCGAGGCCACTCCGAGAATCCCCGCCCCCGAGGGGTTCGTGTAGAGGATCCGCTCGCCGTCGTGGACGCACATCCCATCCGGGGAGGTCTCGACGAGCTGTCGGAACCGATCATCCATCGTCGGTGTCGTCCACTCTCTGCAGGCCGCGGGGATCTCACGAGGCCGGTGACCGGAGCGTAGGGGACGACGATGCCCGCCGTCAGGCGGACGACCGTACGGCGGTGGGCTCGCGTGCTTTGTCCGCCTTGTCGTTGCAACGTCACCGCAACGTCGCGGTCCTAGTGTCTGGCCTCACACTGCGCCGGCGATCCCGGCCGCACATCCCGGCGTCGCCGGGGAGGAGACAGGAGCACGACGGTGTCCATCGACGAACCGATCCGCACCCAGCCGCCGACCGCCGCCGCGCCCGGTGACGACTACCTGCAGAAACGCCAGTTGAAGGGCGGCACCGCCGGGTGGCTGCTGCTGGCCGGCCTGGGTGTCAGCTACGTCGTCTCCGGTGACTACTCGGGGTGGAACTTCGGCCTGGCCGAGGGCGGCTTCGGCGGGTTGGCCATCGCGGCCGTCGTCATCGCGGCGATGTACGTCTGCCTGGTGCTGGGCATGGCGGAGCTGTCGTCCGCGCTGCCCGCCGCGGGCGGCGGGTACACGTTCGCGCGACGCGCGTTGGGGCCGTGGGGCGGATTCGCCACCGGCACAGCCATCCTCATCGAGTACTCCATCGCCCCCGCCGCGATCGCCACCTTCATCGGGGCCTACGTCGAGTCGTTGAACCTGTTCGGCATCACCGACGGCTGGTGGGTCTACCTCGCCGTCTACGCGATCTTCATCGCCATCCACCTCTCCGGGGCGGGCGAGGCGCTCAAGGTCATGTTCGTCATCACGGCCATCGCCCTGGTGGGGCTGATCGTCTTCGCCGTGAGTGCCCTCGGACAGTTCGACATCGGCAACCTCACCGACATCGCCCCGACGACGGCCGCCGGCGCCTCGGACTTCCTGCCCTACGGCTACATCGGCATCTGGTCGGCGATCCCCTTCGCCATCTGGTTCTTCCTCGCCGTGGAGGGGGTACCGCTGGCCGCGGAGGAGACCGCGAATCCCGAGCGCAACGTCCCCCGCGGCATCATCGCGGCGATGGGGATCCTCGTCGTCACCTGCGTCGCGGTGCTCGTCCTCACCACGGGTGCAGGAGGGGCCGACGCCATGTCGGCGTCGGGCAACCCGCTCGTCGAGGCGCTCGGCGGGTCGTCCATGGCGACGGTGGTCAACTACATCGGTCTCGCCGGTCTCGTCGCGAGCTTCTTCTCGATCATCTACGCGTACTCGCGGCAGTTGTTCGCCCTCTCGCGGGCGGGATATCTCCCGACGGTGCTGTCGGTGACGAACAAGCGCAAGACACCGACATGGGCGCTCGTCGTGCCCGGGGTCATCGGGTTCCTGCTGTCGCTGACCGGTGAGGGTGCGCTCCTGCTGAACATGGCCGTTTTCGGTGCCGCGCTCAGCTATGTGTTGATCATGGTGAGCCACATCGTCCTGCGTCGCCGTGAGCCCGACATGCCGCGTCCGTACCGCACCCCCGGTGGCGTCGTCACCACCGGCTTCGCGCTCGTCGTCGCGGTCGTCGCGGTCATCGCCACGTTCCTCGTCGACACGGTCGCCGCCCTGAGCTGCCTCGGTGTCTTCGCGGTGTTCATGGCGTACTTCGCGTTCCACAGCCGCCACCACCTGGTGGCCGCGTCCCCCGACGAGGAGTTCGCGGCGCTCGCCCGCGCGGAGGAGGACCTCCGGTGAGGTTCTCCCAGTCGCTCGCGGGGACCACCTACGAGTTCGACGGTCTCGTCGACCTGATGGCGAAGGCGACCCCGCTGCGCTCCGGTGACGAGCTGGCGGGGTGCGCCGCGGAGTCCGATGCCGAACGCGCCGCCGCGGCATGGCAACTCGCCGACGTGGAGCTCTCGACGTTCCTGTCGGAGCTGGTGGTCCCCTACGAGACGGACGAGGTGACCCGCCTCATCGTCGACACGCACGACGCGGACGCGTTCGCCCCGATCTCCCACCTCACCGTCGGCGGGTTCCGCGACTGGCTCCTGGAGACCTCGACGCGCGACGACGCCGCTGCCCGGTTGGCCGCGGTGTCACCCGGTCTGACACCGGAGATGGTCGCGGCCACGTCGAAGATCATGCGCAACCAGGACCTGGTCCTCGTCGCGAAGGCGTGTTCGGTGGTGTCCGGCTTCCGGACGACCATCGGCCTGCCGGGACGCATCGCGACACGGCTGCAACCGAACCACCCCACCGACGACCCCCGGGGGATCGCGGCGGCCACCCTCGACGGCCTGCTGATGGGGTGCGGCGACGCGGTGATCGGGATAAACCCGGCCACCGACTCGCCCGAGGCGACAGCGGATCTGCTGTACCTGCTCGACGACATCCGACAGCGGTTCGCGATCCCCATGCAGTCCTGCGTCCTCTCGCACGTGACGACGACGATCGAGCTCATCGAGAAGGGCGTCCCCGTCGACCTCGTCTTCCAGTCGATCGCCGGGACGGAAGGCGCCAACACCGGCTTCGGTGTCGATCTCTCGATCCTCCTGCAGGCCAACGAGGCCGGGCGTTCCCTGGGGCGGGGAACCGTCGGGGACAACGTCATGTACCTCGAGACGGGTCAGGGGTCGGCGCTCTCGGCCGGTGCGCACATCGGCACCGGCGGCCGGCCGGTCGATCAGCAGACGCTGGAGACCCGCGCGTACGCGGTCGCGCGGGCGCTGGATCCCCTGCTGATCAACACCGTGGTCGGTTTCATCGGTCCCGAGTACCTCTACGACGGCAAGCAGATCATCCGAGCGGGTCTCGAAGATCACTTCTGCGGGAAGCTGCTGGGCCTGCCCATGGGCGTCGACGTCTGCTACACGAACCACGCCGAGGCCGATCAGGACGACATGGACACGCTGCTCACGCTTCTCGGCGTGGCCGGCGCCGCATTCGTCATCGCCGTCCCGGGCGCCGACGACATCATGCTCGGCTACCAGAGCCTGTCGTTCCACGACGCCCTCTACGTCCGACAGGCGTTGAACCTTCGTCCCGCACCGGAGTTCGAGGCGTGGCTGGCGGGACTCGGCATGGCCGACACCGACGGTCGCATCCTGCCGGTCGACGTCGGGTCGTCGCCGCTGCGATCACTGACGGTGGCACGGTGAGCACCGCCCGCGAGCCCGCCGTCGACGGGTGGGCCGATCTCCGTCGCACCACGCAGGCACGGATCGGACTCGGTCGGGCCGGCAACTCCCTACCGTCACAGCGCGTGCTGGAGTTCCGGGCCGCCCATGCCGCCGCCCGCGACGCCGTCCACGATCCCCTCGACGTGGAGACCTTCGCCGCTGCGGTCCGCGAGGTGGGTCTCGGTGAACCGGTCCACGTGCAGAGTCGGGCGGGTTCGCGCAGCGAGTACCTGCGGCGTCCGGACCTCGGTCGACAGCCCGACGATCTCGGCGGGCTCGAGGCAGCCGACGCCGACATCGGCATCGTGCTCGCCGACGGCCTGTCGCCGCGGGCCCTGGTCGATCACGCGACGGGCCTGCTGAGCGCCCTGAGAGACGTCCTCGCAGAACGGTTCTCGGTGGCACCGCCGGTCATCGCCACCCAGGCGCGGGTGGCGCTCGGCGACCACATCGGGGAAGCGTTGGGCGTCGGGACCCTCATCGTGGTGATCGGGGAGCGACCGGGCCTGTCGGTCGCCGACAGCCTCGGCATCTATCTCACCCATCTGCCGAAGCCGGGACGCAGCGACGCCGACCGCAACTGCATCTCGAACATCCACCCGCCGGATGGACTCGACTACGCGACGGCAGCGCGAATCGCGCTGTCCCTCGTCGAGGGTGCCCGCAGGCTCGGTCGGTCCGGGGTCGCCCTGAAGGACACGTCCCGGGCCGAGATCTCCTCCACCGCAGCACCGGTCATCGACGCGGGGTGATCATTCCCGCCGGCCCCGCGACTCCCGCAGGGCCCTGGCCTTCTCGACGAACTGGGCGTCCTTCTCGTCGTTCTTGACCGACGCCCTGGTGTCCCGCGGCGGCAGCTGGACGCTCTCCTCCGCGGGAAGCCCGGCCTGCAACTCGCGAGCGCGTTCCAGTTCGGAGTCGAACTCGGCCCCGAACAGCAGCGCCAGGTTGGTGATCCACAGCCAGAGCAGGAAGACGATGACGCCGGCGAGCGCGCCGTAGGTCTTGTTGTAGCTGCTGAAGTTGGTGACGTACACGGCGAACGCCGCCGACGCCACGATCCAGGTGACGATGGCCAGGAGTGCGCCGGTGCTGATCCATCGGAACTTCGGCTGCTGCACATTGGGTGTCGCCCAGTAGAGGATCGCGACCACGGCGACGACGAAGACGAGGATGACCGGCCACCGCGCGATGTTCCAGACGAGCAGGGCCGTGTCGCCGAGTCCGATGGAGTCACCGATGGTGCGCGCGATCGGACCGCTGATCGCCAGCATCAGCGCGACCGCCGCCGCCATGACGACCGCCACGAGGGTGACGAGCAGCATCGCCGGACGCAGCTTCCAGATCGGCCGCCCCTCCTCGATCTCGTACATCCGGTTGAGCGCCCGGCCGAACGCCCCGACGTACCCCGACGCCGACCACAGCGCACCCAGGAGTCCGACGACGAGCGCGAACCCGGCGCTCGGGGCGTCGACGAGTTGTTGGACGGGGTCACGCAGCGCGTCGACCACCGACGCCGAACCGATGTCGCCGATCGCGTCGAGGACCGCGTTCATCGTCCGCTGCCCCTGCCCGAACACACCCAGCAGCGACACCAGTGCCAGCAGTGCGGGGAACAGCGACAACACCGCGTAGTAGGTCAGGCTCGCCGCGATGTCGGTGCACTGGTCACGGGAGAACTCCCGCGCCGTCTTCTTCAGGACGAAGATCATCGACGGCTTCGTCAGGTCGGTGGGGGAATCGGGCTTGCGCGCATCATCAGGCTCGTCGGTCACGGGGAGGGGGATTCCACGTGGGGGGCCCGACGAAACGTATCGAACACCCCGGCGAATGCCGTACACATGTTCTATGAGGGAGACGTTGCCGCAGCCGGGGGAGGTGCATCGTGGGTGACGTCGTCGAGGACTCTCTGATCGCGGATTACGCTGCGCTGGAACAGCTCCTGGATCGCATTGCTGCAACGACGTCCGACTCGTGCTCCGAGGCGGAGGTCGCGGAACTCGCGATCACCCATGAGCGTGCGGTTCGCACGATGGGGTCGATCGGTCTGCGACGCATCCTGGACGTGAGTGATCGTGATGCCCACACGTCGGTGCAGTCTCCGACGCTCACGCACTTTGTCGCTGAGCGGTTGCGGGTGCCGAATCCGAAGCGCCGGTTGAAGCAGGTGCTGGCGTTGTCGGAGATGCACTCTGTGACCGGCGAGAAGCTGCCGGCCAAGTGCCCCGAGACCGCGGCGGCCATGGCCGATGGCGACCTCACCCACGAGCACGTCGATGCAGTGTTGTCGGTGATGGACAAAGTGCCGGCCGCGACCTCACCGGAGGTACGGGAGAAGGCCGAGGAACAACTCGCCGACATCGCCCGGCATCACTCGCCGAAGGACATCCACCGGGCGGGTGCGCGGCTGCTTGCCCACCTCGACCCCGACGGTGCCGAACCGTCGGATCGGGACCGTGCTCGTCAACGCTCGCTGTCGTTGGGTAACCATGATCCGCAGCTCATGTCGAAGCTGCGCGGGGATCTCGATCCAGTTACCCGAGCACTGTTCGAAGTCGTCCTGGCCAAGTGGGCCAAGCCCGGCATGAACAACCCCGACGACGAGGCCTCACCGCGCGGTGGAGTCGACGATGACGGCCTAGACGCCGACGCCGTGAAGGCTGCTGCGGAGCGGGATTCGCGGTCCCAGCAGCAACGCAACCACGACGCACTGAACGCGCTGCTGCGGGCCGCTGCCGATGGTGGGTTGCTGGGGAAGTCGCATCGTGGACTGCCGCCGCACCTGATCATCTCCATCACCGACACCCAACTGCGCGAACGCGCAGGGATCGGCCACACCGCCACCGGCACCGATCTCCCCATGAGCGACATCATCAGCTTGGCCGCGCACGCGCAGATGCATCTGGCGGTGTTCGACGACATCACCGGCGAAGCCCTGTTCTACGGCCGCAGCCGCCGACTCGCGTCGGAGGCGCAACGGTTCGTGTCGTTCGCCCAGTACGGCGGGTGTTCCATGCCTAACTGCCCGGCACCGTTCTCCCACACCGAGGCTCATCACGCTGAACAGGACTGGGCGCAGGGCGGGTCGACCGACATCACTGACCTCGCCCCGGCGTGCGGACCCCACAACCGTGCCGTGCACGACAGGCCCGGTGGCTGGCAGACCCGCAAGATCACCGAGGGTCCCGATCGCGGGAAGTTCGGGTGGACCGCCAACGGCACCACCGACCCACCCAGAACCAACCACCTGCACCGACCGGGTCAGATACTCGCCGATCACGCCCCACCGGACCCGCACTGGTCCGACATCGAGCATCGCCTCGAACTCATCCTCGCCGAACACAACTCGGCAGAGACCGCGCCGCCGCCCGAATCCGAGCCGCGGATCATCCGCGTCATCGACTACCGCGCACCGGTCACAGGGTGAGGTGACACGCCTGACCGACGTCGAGCACACGGAGCGCCCGTCCCTGCCCGAGCCACAGTGCGCAGGACAGGGCGAGGTCGGTGATCTCCTCGTCGGTGAACGCCGCGTGGAGCCGCGTCCAGAAGCCGTCGTCCTCGCGGAGGCCGACGTGGTCGCGGGCGAACCGTTCGGCGAACTCGGCTGCGAGGCGCTCGGCGTCGGAGTGGTCGGGGGACGTCCGCCACTGCTCGACCTGCTCGTAGAAGGTCTCGTCGAGCCCATGGGACACGCCGTCTGCGGTCCTGGTGTTGCGGCAGACCTCGCACTCGTTGTCCAGGGCGATCACCATCCGCGCGATCTCGCGGACCCGCGGCGCCAACCTCCCGTGCCGGTACACGGCGTCGGCATAGCCGCCGAGGGCCCCGCCGATGGTCGGCGAGAGCCCCATCCAGCCGATCAGGTCGTCAGGTGCGAAATCGCCGATCCGTGCCATCTCCGCACGATAACACCGCAACGAGAACCTGTTCTCGTTCCTCAGCGCAGGGCGCCGACACCCGTCTGTGTCTCGACGCGGGCCAGTTCGGCCAACACGAGCGCGACCGCCGCGTCGGTGTCGACGTCGGTGGTGTCGACGGACACCTCGGGTGACTCCGGTGCCTCGTAGGGCGCGTCGAGGCCGGTCAGGCCTGTGAGCTCACCGGCCCGTGCGCGCGCGTACAGGCCCTTCGGGTCACGGCGCTCGCACTCTGCCAGCGGCGTCGTCACCGCGACCTCGACGAACGGCAACCCCGCGGCGTCGTTCAACGCACGGGCGACCGCACGGTCCGACCGGAGGGGCGAGACCAGCGACGCGATCGCCACCACGCCCGCGTCGGCGAGAAGTCGCGTCAGGTGCCCGACCCGACGGATGTTCTCCGCGCGGTCGCCGGCCGAGAAGCCGAGGTCGTCGGACAGGCCGTGACGCACGTTGTCACCGTCGAGGAGGTATGCGGCCCGCCCCGATTCGACGAGTGCCCGCTCGAGGGCGACCGCCACCGTCGACTTCCCGGACGCGGGCAGACCGGTCAGCCAGATGGTGGCCCCGCGCTGACCCGTGCTCGACCACCGGTGGCCGCGGTCGAGGGCCGACGGGTGCCAGGTGATGTCGTTGCGGGTCTGCTTGCCCGGCACCACCTCCCTCGCCTCGTCGATCACGCCGGCGCCGACGGTGTCGTTGGTCGTCTCGTCGATGAGGATGAACGCCCCGGCCTCGCGGTCGGTGGTGTACGGGTCCGCGACGAGGACCGAGCTCGTCCGGATCGTCACCGACCCGATGTCGTTGAGCGCCAACGCCACCGGCAGGTCCTGGACCTCGAGCGTCTCGGGGTCGAGGCGGTTGCCGATGGTCTGGACCGTCGCACGGACCGTCGAGGTGGAGTGCTTCAGCGCGAGTCGGTCGCCCGCCCGCAGCGGGGTCTCGCCGAACCAGCAGACGGTCGCATCGAGTTCGCGGGCCAACACGGGTCGGTGCGCGTCGTCGGAACCCGCGACGAGGACGTCGCCGCGGCCGACGTCGATGTCGTCGGCGAGCTCGACCGACACCGACAGGGGCGCCACCGCCACCGACCGTTCGGGGTCGAGCGTGTCGATCGCGGTCACAGTGCTGCGCGACCCCGACGGCAACACCACGATCTCGTCCCCGGTCCGCACGGTCCCGGCGGACAGCCGTCCCGTGTAGCGGCGTCGTTCCCCGGCCGCGGGCCGCGACACCCACTGCACGGGGAGGCGCAGATGTCCGGCGCGCGCGGCCGGCGCCTCGAGATCGATGGTCTCCAGGCACTCGAGGAGTGACGGTCCGTAGTACCAGGGAGTCCGGGTCGACCGGTGCACGACGTTGTCGCCGTCTCGAGCCACCATCGGGATGACGGTGATGTCCACACCGCCGAGACGTTCTGCGAGCGTGCGCAACTCGGCCTCGACCTCGGTGAACCGCGCCGCGTCGAAGTCGACGAGATCGATCTTGTTGACCGCGGCGACGAGGTGCGGCACCCCGAGCAGTGTCGCGATGCGGGCGTGCCGACGGGTCTGGCGGAGCACGCCGGCGCTCGCGTCGACGAGCAGCACGGCGACGTCGGCGGTGGATGCGCCCGTGAACATGTTGCGCGTGTAGCGTTCGTGACCCGGCGTGTCCGCGAGGATGTAGCTGCGGGCGTCCGTCGAGAAGAAGCGGTAGGCGACGTCGATCGTGATGCCCTGCTCCTGCTCGGCGCGCAGTCCGTCCGACAGCGCCGCGAGGTCGGGGACACCGTCGCGGCGGACCGCGTCGAGGTGGTCGAGCGGAAGACTGTCGGTGTCGTGCATGAGCCGCCCGATGAGCGTGCTCTTCCCGTCGTCGACGGAACCCGCGGTCGCCAGACGGAGCAGCTCGCGGCGGTTCGTCCCGGTGCCGGTCGTCATCAGAAATACCCTTCGCGTTTGCGGTCTTCCATGGCCGCCACCGACGTCCGGTCGTCGGCGCGGGTCGCGCCACGTTCGGACACCGTGGCCGCAGAGATCTCCTCGATCACCGACGCGACGTCGGCAGCGTTCGACCGAACGGCGCCCGTGATGGTGAGGTCACCGACGGTCCGGTACCGCACCGTCTCCACCTGGGCGGTCTCGCCGTCGCGGGGCGCGGTGAACTGTGACGTCGCCAGCAGGATCCCGTCCCGCTCGAACACCTCGCGCTCATGGGCGAAGTAGATCGACGGGATCTCGAGGCCCTCGAGCTCGATGTACCTCCACACGTCGGTCTCGGTCCAGTTGCTCAGGGGGAACACCCGCACCTGCTCGCCCCGTCGGATCCGACCGTTGTACAGCGACCACGGTTCCGGTCGTTGCGCGCGGGGATCCCACTGTCCGAACTCGTCGCGGAAACTGAGCACCCGCTCCTTGGCGCGCGCCCGCTCCTCGTCGCGACGCGCACCGCCGAACGCGGCGTCGAACCGTCCGGCCTCCAGGGCGTCGAGCAGGGTGCGGGTCTGCTGCCGGTTGCGGGAGGCACTCGGGCCGCCGACCTCGGTGACGCGACCGGAGTCGATGGACTCCTGCACCGACGCGACGATCAGTTCGTGCCCGGCCCCGCGGACACGGCGGTCACGGAACTCGACGACCTCGTCGAAATTGTGCCCGGTGTCGACGTGGAGCACCGGGAACGGCATCGGGGCCGGACGGAACGCCTTCTCCGCCAACCGGAGCAGGACGATCGAGTCCTTGCCCGCCGAGAACAGCAGCACGGGTCGTTCGAGCTCGGCCACCACCTCGCGGATGATGTGCACCGCCTCGGCCTCGAGGATGCGGAGCTCGTCCACGTGACGGTCGTCGTCCGTCGCGGTCGTCATGGGTCCTCCTCGGCTCATGTCGCCGACGTGGGTCGGCATGACATCAGCCAACACCGACGACCCCGCGAGAACCGCACCCGCACGGAGTTGCGATCACCGTGGGTCGAACACTCGCCACTGCGTCGCAACGGGTTCCGAGGGAGGTCAGGAGGGGGTGATGCCCCGTGCCTCGGCGTCGAGCAGCTTCCGGGCGACCTCGATCACGCGGGTGTTCGTGTCCTGGGACAGCTTGCTGAGCAGTCCGAACGCCTCCATCGCGTCGATGCCGAACCGTTCCATCACCATGCCCTTGGCCTGGGCGATGATGTCGCGGCTGGCCAGCGCGTCCTCGAACTGGGCGCCGCGCACGGCGGCGGTCCACGCCGCCGAGGCGTGGGCGGCGAAGATCGACGCGATCTCCTCCGACTCGGGCGCGAAGGCGTGCGGTGGTGTGGCGTAGAGACTCAGCGACCCCAACGGTTCCGACCCGGTGTGCAGGCGCACGGACAGGATGGACCGGTAGGGGATGGTCGCCCGGGCGTCGGGTGTGTACTGCGGCCACCGGGTCTCGTCGTGCAGATCGGTGATCCGGACCAGCGGCTCCTCCCAGATCGCGGAGAGGCATGGACCCTGTCCGGTGCTGTTCTGGATCTTGTTGTGCACCTCGGCGAGTTCCCCGGTCGCGGCCTCGATGACCAGCGTGCGCTTGCGACCCGCGATCGAGATGCTGGCCTCCTCGGCACCGTCGATGTTGTGGACGGCGCCGGCGGCGAGGTCGTCGAGGACCTGGTCGAGGTCACGAGGCCCGGCGGAGGCGAGGTGCCGGACCATCTCCGCGATGGCGACGTGGACGTCGGACGACGGGCTGGAGGCGCTGCGATCGGCGATGGAGGTCATGGCGGTCAGCTCTCCGGCAGGGCGGCACCGCGGGCGCCGCCGGGGACAGGTCCATCGCAGCGTGCGCCCCCGGGGCCATGACGACAAGCAGTTCGCGACAACCGGTACGCGCTCGTGGCGCGGATAACGAAATCGTCACGGCGAGAGGAAGTCGCCGACCCCTGGATCTGGACAGCTGTCCATCCACCTGTCTATCGTCGGCCGGATGGTGATGGTGGACCGCGCTCCGATACCCGAAGGCATCGACGACGTCACGCCCACCTGGCTCGGTCAGGTGCAGTCCCGTCCCGATCGCCCGGTCGTCGTCGAGTCGGTCGGGTCGGCCGTCGTCGGGACAGGTCAGACCGGCTCGACGTATCGGCTCGAGGTCACCTATCCCGACGGTGCCGATCACGGTCTGCCGGCGACGTTCGCGGTGAAGCTGCCGTCGGTGGACCCGGACGTCCGCGACCGTGTCGCGCTCGGCTACCGCTCGGAGCACACCTTCTACACCCGGGTGGCCGACACCGTCGCTGTCCCCGTCCCGACGTGCCACCACATCGACATCGCCGGGGACGGCGCCGAGTTCGTGCTCCTCATGGACGATCTCGCACCGGCCGAACAGGGCGATCAGATCGCGGGATGCAGCCGCGACGAGGCGGTGGCGGCGGCACGCGCACTCGCGGGGCTGCACGGCCCGCGGTGGTGCGACCCGGCGTGGTTGTCGCTGCCGGGCATCGTCCTCGGACGACCCGACCGTGACGGAGCGCAGGGCCTGGGGGAGATCGCCGGCATCGCGATCGACACGACGATCGAGCGGCTGGGGGATCGGTTGCGTGCCGACGACGTGGCGACGTTGCGTGCAGTCGCCCCGCACATCGCGCCGTGGCTGATGGCCGAACACGACCGGTTCTCCGTGCTGCACGGCGACTACCGCCTCGACAACCTCATGTTCAGCCCGGACCGCACATCGGTGACGGTGGTCGACTGGCAGACGCTCGCGGTGGGGCTGCCCGCACGCGACCTCGCCTACCTCGTGGCGACGTCGGTCGAGCCGGATCGCAGATCGACCATCGAGGACGACGCGGTCGCGGCCTACCACGACGGGCTGCTGGAGCACGGCGTCACCGGACACGACCTCGCGCAGTGTCGTCGAGACCACCGGCTCGCGATGCTCCAGGTGCCCCTCATCACGACCCTCGGGTTCGCCTTCTCCGCCGCCACCGACCGCGGTGACGAGATGGCGGCGGTGATGCTCACCCGCGGGTGCGCGGCGATCCGCGACCTGGACACCCTGTCCCTCGTCGAGGAGTACGTGTGAGCCGATCGCATCCCGATCTCGGCTGCTACCTGCTGGCGGGCCAGCCGGATTCGAGCCGCGACATCCTCGACGAGGCCCGTACCGCGGAGCGGCTCGGCATCGGCACGGCGTTCATCTCCGAGCGCTACAACCGGAAAGAGGCCGTCGCGCTGGCCGGCGCAGCGGTGGCCGTGACCGAGAGCATCACCGTCGCCACCGCGGCCACCAACCACAACACCCGCCACCTGATGGTCACCGCGGGCATGACCCGCACCCTGCGCGACCTGTCCGGCGGGCGGTTCGTGCTCGGCCTCGGCCGCGGCATCCCGATCCTGCAGTCCCTGTACGGACTGCCGCTGGTCACCACTGCGGCGCTCGAGGACACCGCCGGCCTCCTGCGGCGACTGTTCCGCGGGGAGATGGTGGGTGGTCACGACGGTCCGGCGGGGCACTTTCCCCTCCTCCACCTCGACTCGTCCCTCGACGAGCACCTGCCCCTGGCGCTCGTCGCGTTCGGACCACAGACCCTGGCCCTCGGCGGCCGCTGTTTCGACGAGGTCGTGCTCCACACCTACTTCACGCCGGAGACCACCCAGCGCTGCGTCCGGACGGTGAAGGAGGCCGCCGAGAAGGCCGGTCGGGATCCTTCCTCCGTCCGCGTGTGGTCGTGCCTGGCGACCGTCGGCGACCACCTGCCCGAGACCGTGCGGCTGCGCAAGACCGTCGGCCGGCTCGGCACGTATCTGCAGGGCTACGGAGATCTGCTGGTGCGCACCAACGACTGGGACCCCGCCGTCCTGCAGCGGTTCCTCGCCGACCCGGTGGTCTCGTCCATCGCCGGCCTCGACATCGCCGCCACTCCCGACCAGCTCGAGCACGCGGCGTCGCTCCTGCCGGACGAGTGGCTCGCGAACGCGGCGGTGGGGAGCCCGGAGACGTGCGCCGCGGCGATCCGCGGCCAACGCGGTCTCGGCTGCGACGCGGTCATCCTCCACGGCTCGACGCCGACCGAACTCGAACCGATCGTGGATGCCTACGAAAGCCCGCCGACCAAGCACTCGCTTGTGTAACGTGCGTCACAGTCGAACGAGAGGTCGGATCATGGGCTACGCGGTTCTCACCAAGGAACAACTCGCGCTCGTGTGCAGCGTCTGGGGCCTCGTCGGCGCCCGGTGGGCGCGACGACGTCAGATCAGCGTCGACCAGTAGGACCAGAAGCGCACCGCGATCATCGCCACGACGACCGCGTACGCCACGATCAGCAGCGGTCGGAGCCACCCGGCCGCCTCGATGAGCGACCGGCGCCCGCTCGCGGCCGCCGCGAGCTGCGCTGTCGTCACGAACAGCAGCGGCGTCACGACCCAGACCACCATGCAGTAGGGGCACAGCGCGCCGATCCGGTACAGGCTCTGGGTGATCAGGTACCCGATGAACACCAGACCCACCGCGGTGCCCGCGGTCAGCCCGGCCCAGAACCATCCGGGGATCGGCACCCGCGCCACCCCGAGGACACCCGCCACGATCACCACCGCGAACGCGGCGATGCCGATGATCGGGTTGGGGAAGCCGAAGAACGCGGCCTGATCGGTCGTCATGACCGAGCCGCACGAGATGATCGGGTTGATGCTGCAGCTCGGCCGGTACCCCGGATCGGCGAACAGCTTGAACCGCTCGATGGTGAGGGTGCTCGCCGCGACCAGGCCGATCACACCCGTGACCAGCACGATCCACGAGGCGACCGCGCCGGGCCGCGTGTGGTCGACGACGTCCTCGGGGTCGAGACGGTCGTCGGCGCGGTCGTCGAGCTGTGCGGTCACGCGACAAGAGTAGAACGCCACTCTGAGCGTCGACCGTGAACGAGCGGGCACGGAACAAGAAGGACACGGCGCGTGCTGCACGAGGCATGACCACCCCCGCATCGACCACCCGTGCACCCGGTACCGCCCTCGTCGTGGGCGCCACCGGGATCTCCGGCCAGGCGCTGTGCGAACAGCTCGTCGACGGCGGATGGACCACCTACGGCCTGTCCCGCCACGAGACGCTCCCCGTCGACGGCGTCACCCCGATCGCGGCCGATCTCCTCGACCCCGTCCAGCTCACCGAGCGGCTCCGCGACGTCCGGCCGGATGTCGTGTTCCTCGTCGCGTGGATGAAGAAGGACACCGAGCGCGAGAACATCGAGGTCAACAGCGAGCTCCTGCGCAACGTGTTCGCCGCACTGGAACCGGCGGGGTCGGTGCGCCACGTCGCCCTCATGACCGGTCTCAAGCACTACCTCGGACCGTTCGAGGACTACGGCACCGCCGTCATGGCCGAGACGCCGTTCCACGAGTCCGAACCGCGCCTGGACAACGAGAACTTCTACTACGCGCAGGAGGACGAGCTCTTCGCCGCCGCCGAGCGGATGGGCTTCACCTGGAGCGTGCACCGCGCGCACACCATCGTCGGGTTCGCCGTCGGCAACGCCATGAACATGGCGCTGACGCTGTCGGTCTACGCCACCCTGTGTCGCGAGCACGACCGGCCGTTCGTGTTCCCGGGGTCGCGGACGCAGTGGGACGGCCTCACCGACGTGACCGACGTCGGCCTGCTCGCCGAGCAGATGATCTGGGCCGCAACACATCCAGAGGGCGCGGACGAGCCGTTCAATGTCGCGAACGGCGACGTGTTCCGGTGGCGGTGGATGTGGCCGCAGATCGCGGAGATGTTCGGCGTGGAGCCCGTCGGGTTCGACGAGGAGCCGCGTCCGCTCGACGACCGCATGGGTGATGCCGCGACCGAGTGGTCCGAACTGGCCGAGAAGCACTCACTCGTCGAGGGCGACGTCGACCGCCTCGCCTCGTGGTGGCACACCGACAGCGACCTCGGCCGCGACATCGAGTGTCTCACCGACATGACCAAGAGCCGTCAGGCCGGCTTCCTCGGATTCCGGTCCACGCCGCAGAGCTTCGCCGACGCCGTCGCCCGCTACCGCGAGGCGCACATCATCCCCTGAGGTCGCCGACGCTGATGACACCGACGGCTGCGCCGGGGCGCGCCTACCATCGGTCATCAGCGGACACCTCGTGGGTACGCCCAGCCGGAAAGGCACTGTCATCTCCAGTCTCAGGTCTCGGGTAGGCACCCTGACGCGCGGTCGCCGCCTGTGGGTCGCGGTGGCGCTTCTCGTGGTCCTGATCGTCGCCATCGTCGCGGCCGTGGTCTCGACCTCCGGTGACGACGACGCGGGCGTCACCGAGAAGGCGATGAGCGTGGCCGGTGTGCCGGAGGGGTCGACGCCGGTCTCGCTCGACACCTCGCTGTTCCTGCCCGCGACGACGACACCGGCGCCGGCGGTGGTGCTGGCCCACGGATTCGGCGGGTCCAAGGACGATCTCCGCGCGCAGGCACGGGATCTCGCGGGGCGCGGTTTCGTCGTCATCACCTACTCCGCGCGCGGGTTCGGTGCGTCGGGCGGACTGATCCACCTCGACAGCCCCGACTACGAGGTGGCCGACGCCCGCCGCATGATCGACGTGCTCGCCGGGATGCCGCAGGTGCGCGAGGACGCCGACGGCAGTCCCCGGGTGGGTGTGGCCGGAGCGTCGTACGGCGGCGCGCTCGCGCTGCTCACCGCCGCCTACGACCGCCGCGTCGACGCGGTCGCCGCCGACATCACGTGGAACCGGTTGTCGCAGGCGCTGTTCCCCACCGCGGGGCAGGGCACCGACGAGGTCTTCAAGCAGGGATGGGCGGGCCAGCTCTTCTCCCAGGCCGCGCGGACCGGGACGGCCTCCGGGTGTGGGACGTTCGCGCCCGACGTGTGTGCCGCCTACCAGGCGTCGGCCGCGGCGGGGGCGCCCACCGCCGAGCTGAACAGACTCATGGAGGCGTCGAGCCCGGCGTCGGTCCTGTCGAGGATCACCGTCCCCACGCTGCTGAGCCAGGGACAGCAGGACTCGCTGTTCCCGCTGGACCAGGCCGTGCGCAACGCCGCGGGGATCCGGGCGACGGGTGCGCCCGTGCGGATGGTGTGGCGCTCCGGCGGCCACGATCAGCCCGGCGGCGACCCGACGGCGCAGGCGCGTGATTGGTTCACCGAGGTGCTGACGGACCGGCAGACCCCGCGCGACGGCTTCGCCGCGTCCGTGCCCGATGCCGCGCTCTCGACGCAGACGGGCCGGTCCACGCCGCGTCAGCTGACCGCGTCGTCGCTCGCCGACGGGCAGAAGACCACGCAGCTGCCACTTCTCGGACCCGCGCAGACGATCAACGCCCCCGCGGGTGGCACCCCGACCGCCATCACCGCCGTCCCCGGCATCGGCAGCCTGCTCGCGACGGCGGCGTCGGTGACCGGCGGATCGGCCCTGTCGGCGATACCCGGCCAGGCGGGCGGGTTCGTGTCCGCGCCGCTGTCGTCGGACACCCTGGTCGGTGGGTCGTCGTCGGTGCGTCTGCGCGTGACGCCTCGCACCACGACCGACGCGACGCTGTTCGTGTCCCTGGTCGACGTCGCCCCCGACGGCCAGCGCACCCAGCCGTCGGGTCTCGTGACGCCGGTGCGGCTGACCGGACTCACCCCGGGACAGCCCCGCGCGGTGACCGTGCCGCTGCCCACCGTGGTGCGCACGGTCGCCGGCGGACACCGACTGGCCGTGCAGGTCTCGACGACCGACCTCGGCTACCGACTGCCCGACGACGCCCGCACCTACTCGATCGCCCTGGATCAGCCCACGCTCGCGCTCACCACGCTGTCCGGACGTGCGACGTCGACACCGTTCCCGTGGGGATGGCCGGTCGCCGGCGTGGTCGCGATCCTCGTGCTCATCGCGGGCATCGTGCTGGCCGGGTGGCGACGCAACCGTCGCGACCGCGCCGACGCCCTCGGTGATACCACGCCGATCGTCGTGGACTCCCTGGTGAAGGAGTACGGCGACTCCTACCGCGCCGTCGACGGGGTGTCGTTCTCGGTCGAGCGTGGACAGGTCGTCGGTCTGCTCGGCCCCAACGGCGCCGGCAAGACGACGGTGCTGCGCATGATGGTCGGCCTGATCGCCCCGACGGAGGGGTCCATCCGCCTGTTCGGCGAGACCGTCGGCCCCGGCTCCGACGTCCTCGCCCGCGTCGGGGCGTTCATCGAGGGGCCCGGGCTGCTGCCGCATCTCTCGGGCCGCGAGAACCTCGACCTGTTCTGGGCCGCGACAGGCCGTCCGCGGGAGGAGGCCGACGTCGAGACCGCTCTCGAGATCGCCGGCCTGGGGGCCTCGGTCGACCGCAAGGTCCGCAAGTACAGCCAGGGCATGCGCCAGCGGCTGGCCATCGCGCAGGCGATGCTCGGACTGCCGGAGCTGCTCATCCTCGACGAGCCCACCAACGGTCTCGACCCGCCGCAGATCGCCGAGATGCGCGAGGTCATGCGGCGCTACGCCGCAACCGGACGCACCGTCGTGGTGTCCAGCCACCTGCTGTCGGAGGTGGAGCAGACCTGTAGCCACGTCGTCGTGATGCACAAGGGTCGGCTCATCACCACGGGGTCGGTCGCCGATCTCGCCGGTGCGGCGTCGTCGACGCTGTCGGTGGCGGATGTGGATGCGGCACAACGTGTCCTGTCGGAGGCGGGGATCGCCTCGGACGTCGTCGAGTCCCGTCGTCACCTCGAAGAGGCCTTCCTCGACCTGATCGGAGAGGAGTCGCGATGAGCGACCAGGAGCCCACCGCGAGGGTGGCGGCCACCCGTAAGGGTGTGCACGATCGCCTCGACGGACTCGGTGCCGTGCAACCGGTGGATCTGCACCCGCGCCGGACCCTGGGCCTGCGCGTCGAGACGATCCGACAGCTCCGTCGACGGCGCACGCAGGTGGCCGCGGTGCTGCTGGTGATCCTGCCGCCGATCATCGCGATCGCCTTCTCGCTCAGCTCCGACGACCCGTCGACGGCCGGTGGGTCGGACTCGGGCGGCGGACGTCAGACGTCGGCCCTGTACTCGCTGGCGACCGCGGGCGGCGCGAATTTCGCGCTGTTCACCGAGTTCGCCGCCGGCTCGTTCCTCCTCACCGTGCTCGTGGCACTGTTCTGCGGCGACACGGTGGCGAGTGAGGCCGGGTGGGCGTCGCTGCGGTATCTGCTGGTGATCCCGGTCCGACGGTCACACCTGTTGCGGCAGAAGCTGATCGTCGGACTCGCGTCGAGTGCGGTCGTGCTGATCCTGCTGCCGGTGTGGGCGTACGTCGTCGGGGGACTCTTCTTCGGGTGGGGTCCGGCGAGGTCGCCACTCGGCGGTGAGTTCACGAGTGCCGAGACCCTGCAACGGTTGGCGATCGTGGTGGGCTACACCCTGATCCAGTCGCTGGTGGTCGCGGGCTTCGCGTTCCTGCTGAGCGTGGTGACGGACGCACCACTGGGTGCGGTCGGTGGCGCGACGATGCTGGTGATCCTGTCGAACATCCTCGACTCGATCTCGGCGCTGGACCCGTACCGCCAGTTCCTGCCCACCCATTATCAATTCGCGTGGCTGGACGCCCTCAACCCGAGTGTGGTGTGGGAGGACATGGCGCGCGGTGTGGGGATCTCACTGATCTACGCGGCGATCCTGTTCGGGGCGTCGTGGTGGTGGTTCGGCCGCAAGGACATCGTCAGCTGACCTCGTCGCACCCTCGTCCCATCTCAGATTATGGGTGGAGGAGGGGCTTGCGGCAAGACCCCGTGGGTGGTCCAGACTGCTCCGGCGCACACCGCGTCAGGCAGATGGGGAGACCACATGACGAGCAACCCACCCACACCGTTCGAGGTCCACGAGTCGGGGGCGTACCTGCACGGCACGCGAGCCGACCTCGCCGTCGGCGACCTGCTCGCGCCGGGACGCGGATCCAACTTCCGGGAACGGCCGCTGCGGCACATCTACATGACGCAGACACTCGACGCGGCCGCGTGGGGAGCGGAGCTCGCGCAGGGCGACGGGCCGCCCCGGATCTACGTCGTCGAGCCTCTCGGGGATGTCGAGGACGACCCGAACGTCACCGACAAGAAGCTGCCCGGGAATCCGACGCGGTCCTACCGGTCGCTGGAGCCGCTGCGCGTCGTGGGTGAACTGATCGACTGGACCGGGCACACGCCCGAGCAGATCGACGCCATGACGGCCGGACTCAGGGGACTCCGCGAGCGGGGGCTCGACGTCATCATCGACTGATCCGGCGCTGACGTGGACGCACGTCTGACGTCGCGCATGTCGGTGTCCGGTCGTGATGGCGACGGAATCGATCGGACGACAGCGGCCGCCGACTCTGTTCTCATTGGGGGATGACCCCGACTCTGATCGAGTGGGCTGGCGGTGAGCAAGCGCTGAGGCGACTCCTCGACGCCTTCTACGACCGCGTCGAACGCGACGACCTGCTCGCACCGATGTTTCCCGGTGGGGTGTCGGAAGAACACCGAGCACACGTCACCGTGTGGTGGGTGGAGGTGTTCGGCGGCCCGGCCCGGTACACCAGCGAACACGGCGGGTACTCCACCATGCTCGCGCACCACATCGACCTGGGGATCACCGCCGAGCAGCGCCGCCGATTCGTGGAGCTCATGAGCATCGCCGCCGACGCCGCCGGCCTCCCCGACGATCCTGAGTTCCGGTCGGCACTGCTCGCCTACGTCGAGTGGGGTACGCGGTTGGCGATGGCGAACTCGCAGCCGGGCGCGCAGCCGATCAGGCAGGCTCCGGTGCCCAGGTGGGGCTGGGGCGTCGCCCCGCCGTACGAGCCCGGAGGGTGACAACCGCGTGAAACGAGGAAGCCCTGACCGGGTTTCCCTGGTCAGGGCCTCATCTGCTGTGTCTCAACCAACACATCTGTCGGACTGACGTCCTGTCGGGGTGGCGGGATTCGAACCCACGACCTCCTCGTCCCGAACGAGGCACGCTACCAAGCTGCGCCACACCCCGGTGGCTGTCCTTGCGGACGACCTCGACCAGCCTACCGCCCCGATCACCCGCGGTCGAAATCGGCCGCACCGGTCACCGGTGCGACCACCATCGCAGCGCCTCGTCGGCCCCGGACTCGGCGCGGGCACGCTCGTCGCCCATGCCGACGAAGTGGTTGACGGCCATCGGTCGGAGCACGCTCGTCACGGGGTCGTCGAAGTGGGCGAAGTACCCCGCCATCTCCAGGGTGACGAAGCCGTGGACGGCGCTCCACAGCTCCGCGGCGATCTGTTGGGGGTCGTCGATCGTGACGCGTCCCGACTGCACGAGACGGTCGCACACCTCGACGAGGACCGCGTACGCGGCGGCGAACCCGTCGTCGTGGCCGTGCTCGGGAGATGCGATGTGGCGGTAGGTGCCCCGTGTCGAGAGGCCGAACATCATGTCGTAGAGGTGGGCGTTGCGTTGCGCCACATCCCGCGTCGACAGCGCGATGGCGAACAGCTGCACCCCGGGGTCGGGATCGGCTGTGGACGCCGCGACCATGGCCGCCCGCAGGTTGGCGTACCCCCGCTCGACCACAGCGCGCAGTAGCTCGGCCAGGCCCCCGAAGTGGTGGTAGACGGCGATGGTCGAGACGCCTGCGTCGTCGGTGATCCGCCGGACCTTGATCTCGCCGGGGCCGGCGTCGGCCAGCAGTCGGACGGTGGATCGGATGAGGCGTTCGCGCACCGGTTCGTCGGCTCCACGCCCATCGGGGTCGGGTGCCGATCGCATCGCGCCATCGTTCCACAGCATCTGCTATAACTTCATTATGCTGACGCGACGTCGATCTGCGGTCACGAACAAGACTGCCGTGTTGATCACCCTCTGCCTGGCCGTGTTCGTCGTGAACGTCTCGACGACGATCATCAACATCGCCCTTCCGTCGTTGGTGACCGAGATCGGTGCGTCGACCCGGGATCTGCTGTGGATCGTCGACGCGTTCAACCTCGCGTTCGCGGCGCTGGTGCTGGCGGGCGGTTCTCTCAGCGACCGGTTCGGTCGCCGGCCGATGCTGCTCGCGGGCCTCGGCCTGTTCCTCGTCGCGTCGGTCGGTGGCGCGCTGAGCGGCAGTCCCGACGCGCTCATCGCGTGGCGGGTCCTGGCGGGAGTCGCCGCCGCGATGGTCTACCCCGTGACCCTGTCGATCCTGACGAACGTGTTCACGGAACGGTCGGAACGCGTGATGGCACTGGGGATGTGGGGTGCGGCAACCGGACTGTCGGTCGCCGTGGGGCCGGTGGTCGGCGGTGCGCTGCTCGAGTCCTTCTGGTGGGGGTCGATCCTCGTGTTCAACGGTCTCGCCGCCGCGGGGACCCTCCTGTTCGCGCTGCGGTACGTGCCGAACTCGAAGGATCCGTCCACGCCGCCGCTCGATCGGATCGGACTTGTCCTGTCGACTGTCGCCCTCGGGGCGCTCGTCTACACGATCATCGAGGCCCCCGACCGCGGCTGGGCGTCGGTTCCCACCCTGGTCGGGTTCGCGGTCGCTGCTGTCGTCCTGGTGGTCTTCGTGCTGCAGGAGGTTCGCGTCGAACATCCGATGCTGGATGTCCGACTGTTCACCAACTTGCGCTTCACCGCGGCCAGCGGTGCCGTGACCAGCGCGTTCTTCGCGCTGTTCGGGTTCATCTTCCTGGTGACCCAGTACTTCCAGTCGGTTCGCGACTACGGCGCCCTCGAGACCGGCGTGCGCATGTTGCCGGTGGCAGGGTCCATCGCGGTCGCCTCGATCCTGGGACCCCGGATCGCGGTGGCCATCGGGTCGAAGGTGGTCGTCGCGCTGGGTCTGGTGTCCCTGAGCGCGGCCTTCGGATGGGCGTCGACGCTCTCGACCGACACCAGCTACTGGATCGTCGTGGGCCAGATGGTGTTCCTGGGTGCCGGCATCGGACTGACCAGCACCCCCGCGACCGAGGCCATCATGGGCGTCGTGTCGCCGGACAAGGCGGGCATGGGTTCAGCGGTCAACGACGCCACCCGCGAGCTGGGAGGCACCCTCGGCGTCGCGGTGATCGGATCGGTGGCGCTGTCGGTCTACCGCGACCATCTGGGTGCCGGCTCGCTCCCGGAACCACTCCGCGAGCCCGCGCGGGAGTCGGTGGGTGCGGCACTCGCCGCCTCGGAACAGGCTGCCGCCCAGTTCGGCCGACTCGGCGCGGAGGCCGGTGCCCGCCTCGCCGACGCTGCGCGGGCGAGCTTCGTGGACGGCTTCACCACGGGCTGCATAGTCGCGGGTGCGGTCACAGCAGTGGCCGCGATCCTGACCCTTGTCTACCTACCGGCACATCCGACGGTCGAGCAGGACGAAGCGGTCAGCCCCGACGCGTCTCCGCGAGAGGCGGGACCGACTGCTCCTCGTCGTATTCCGCGTCGCCGTGCGACACAGGGGTGAGCGTCAGCAACGTCGCCTCCGGGCGGCAGCAGAACCGGGCCGGCGCATACGGCGATGTGCCCAGGCCGGCGCTGACGTGCAGTTTCATCGACGCACCCCAGCTCGACGGGCCCTTCACGCGCGACCGGTCGATGTTGCAGTTGGTCACCAGCGCGCCCACCAGCGGCAGGCACAGCTGCCCACCGTGCGTGTGGCCCGCCATCACGAGGTCGTAGCCGTCGTCGGCGAACTGGTCGAGGACACGGGGCTCGGGTGAGTGGGTGAGACCCAGCCTCAGGTGTGCGAGCGGGTTCGGCCGCCCTGCGACGGTCTCGTAGCGGTCGCGGCCGATGTGCGGGTCGTCGACGCCGGCCGCGGCCACGCGGACACCGGCGACCTCGAGCTCGCGGATGGTGTGCGTCGCGTCGAGCCAGCCGCGCTCGGTGAACGCCGCGCGCAGGTCCTGCCAGGGCAGCGGCGCGCCGTGGCTCCGCTTGTGGTCCTTCTTGAAGTACTTCAGCGGGTTCTTCGGCGTGGGCCCGAAGTAGTCGTTGGAGCCGAAGACGAACAGGCCCGGACGCGACAGCAGCCCGCCGAGCGACTGGATGACCGACGGCACCGCCTGCGGGTGGGCGAGGTTGTCGCCGGTGTTGACGACCAGATCCGGTTCGAGGGCCTCGAGCTCGGAGATCCACGCCTGCTTCAACCGCTGGTTCGGCAGCATGTGGATGTCGCTGATGTGCAGCACGCGCAGGGTGCTCGACCCGGGCTCGAGGACGTTCATCGTCTGATGGCGCAGGACGAACGCGTTGCGCTCGATGAGCGTGGCGTAGGCGAGACCTGCCGCCGCCGCTCCGGCGGTGACCGCCGCGGTCTGCTGTATGCGGGTGAGGCGCTCAGGCGAGGCCCCGACAGCTCGCCGCACCGGATCGAACGCGTCCATCCGGCCAGGATAGCGGCCGCACGCCACGAGGTGGAGCGTTGTCGCCGCCGGAGGCGGTCCGTTGTCGCGGCCGGAGGCGGTCCGTTGTCGCCGCCGGGTCCCGGCGCGCGGCATCCGCACTACGGTGGCGCCATGGCCGACGCACCCCTGAAACAGCGCATCCGCACCGATCTGACCGCGGCGATGAAGGCCCGGGACACCGCGACCACCGCGACGCTGCGGATGCTCATCGCGGCGATCGGGGCCGAGGAGGTGGCCGGCGCGCAGGCGACGGAACTCTCCGACGAGCAGGTGCTCGCGGTGCTCATGCGGGAGAGCAAGAAGCGCGGTGAGTCCGCGGCCATCTACGACGAGAACGGTCGCGGCGAGCTGGCCGACGCCGAGCGTGCCGAGGCGGCCATCATCGCCGAGTACCTGCCGACCCCGCTCGACGACGAGGGTCTGCAGTCCCTCGTGCAGGAGGCCGTCGACCAGGTGGCCGCCGACCTCGGCGAGGCCCCCGGCATGCGCCAGATGGGTCAGGTCATGGGGATCGCCAAGACGAAGGCCGCCGGCCGCGCCGACGGCAAGCGCTTGTCGGACGCAGTGCGAGCCGCACTCGGCTGACGCGCGACCGGCCGACCCGGGCTATCCGCCCGGGATGACGATCGGGCCGATGCCGGGGATCTGGATCGTCGTCGGCGGTAGACGGGGTCCGGGGTCCGGGGTGTTGGTGACCCGACCCTGACCGTCGCTGACGTAGATGACCACGGTGCTGCCGGGGATGGCGGTCCCCGAGGGCGCGGTCCCGGTGACCGTCCCGGCGCTCTCCGCGCTGGTCGTTGTCTCCTGATCGACCTGGAAACCGTTCTCCTGCAGACGCTGCGTCGCGGCGCTCGCCGTCAGGCCGACCACGTTGGGCACCCGGCCCTGGTTGCTGCCCTCGACGTACTGCGGATCGGTCGGCGGCAGGGAGGTCGGTCCGAACTTGTCCGCGACCGGCAGGATCGCGTTGTACCAGGTACGCGCCGGTTCGAGGCCGCCGTACAGATCGCCGCCGTAGCACTGGCGCAGCGGTGACGAGCAGATGTCCTCCGGGCTCGTCGAGTCGCCGTAGATGTAGCTGGCCCCGGCGAAGTTGTTGGTGAACCCGAGGAACGCCGACGAGCGGTGCGCCTCGGTGGTCCCCGTCTTGGCCGAGACGGGCAGGGACCATCCGGCGGAGCGCGCGGCGCCCGCGGACGTGCCGCCCCCGCGGTCGTCGGCGGAGAGCGCGTTGGCCAGCGAGTGGGCGAGGCCCTGCGGGACGACCTGCTCGCACTTCGGCGGGGTGAAGGCGACCTGCGTCGTCTCCGGCTGGCCGTTGGACCCGACCACCGTGTTGCCGTAGCGGTCCCGCTTCTTCTGCGTGATCGAGGCGATCGGGTTCGGCGGGCACCACACCCCGCCCGACGACAACGTCGCCGCCACGTTCGCGAGCTCGAGCGGGTTGACGGCGTTCGGGCCCAGCGTGAACGAGCCGAAGTTGCCGCGCTTGGTGTAGTCGGCCAGGCTCAGGTCGCCCTGGCCCGCGGTGCCGGGCTGCGCGTAGGACCGCATGCCGAGCTTCACCGCCATGTCGACCGCGGACGGGACACCGACCTGCTGCAGCAGCTTCACGAACGCCGTGTTCGGCGACTGCGCGAGGGCGTTGGTGATGGACATCGTCCGCGGGTAGCGACCGTCGTTCTTCACGCAGTAGGTGTTGACGGGGCAGCCGTTCACGCCGCCCGACGAGCCCATCCCCTTGGCCTGGTAGGTCGTCGGGACGTCCAGCGAGGCCGACGTCCCGAGCCCCTTCTCCATCGCCGCCGCGACCGTGAAGATCTTGAAGACCGAGCCGGCGCCGTCGCCGACCATCGAGAACGGTTGCGGCTGAACGGTCTGATCCCGGTTGGCGTCCAGGCCGTACTCACGGCTCGACGTCATCGCGAGGAGGTCGTGCGAGTTCGTGCCCGGCTTGATGACGTTCATGACGTTCGCGATGCCGGTGAGATCCGGTGCGGCCACGGACTGCACGGCGGAGTGCGTCGCCTGCTGCACCTGCGGGTCGAGGGTGGTGCGGATCGTGTACCCGCCGCGCAGCACCGCGTCGCGGCTGATCCCGTTCTCGGCCAGGAACTGCAGCGCGTAGTCGCAGAAGAAGCCGTTGTCGCCGGAGGAGATGCATCCCTGGGGCAGCGACCGCGGTTGCGGGAGCACACCGAGCGGCTGTCCCTTGTCCGCCTCGAACTCCGCGGCCCGGGCCGGGAAGTTCTGCTTCATGGTGTCCAACACCAGGTTCCGACGATCGGTGACGCCGGACTGGTTCGTGTACGGGTTCAGTGCCGAGCTCGACTGCACCATGCCGGCCAACATCGCCGACTCCGTGACGGTGAGGGCCTTCGCGGGCTTGCCGAAGTAGGTCTGCGCCGCCGCCTCGATCCCGTACGCGCCGTTGCCGAACGGGACGATGTTCAGGTAGCGGGTGACGATCTCCTTCTTCGCCTCCTGCTTGGCCGCGGCGCGGTCGATGTTGCGGTCCCGCATGGCCTGATCGGTGAGCGTCTGCTCCAGGGTGAGTGCCATCCGCGCCTCGCGGAGCTTGCGCGCCGGGGTGGTGGCGGTGGCCGCCTCGCGGTCCGCCTCGCTGCGGGCGAGCACCAGCAGTTGGTAGTTCTTCACGTACTGCTGGTCGAGCGTCGACGCACCCTGCTGGACCTCGCCCGACGAGGAGTTCTTGAGGAAGGCGCGGATGGTGCCCTTCCAGTCGACGCCGTCGTGCTCGAGGAAGCGACGGTCCTCGATGGAGATGATCGCCCGGATCATGTCCGGTGAGATGTCGTCGTAGGCGACCTGCTGGCGACGCTGGTCGTAGAGATACGCGATGGGTCGCCCGGTGGAGTCGGTCATCGTCGTGACCTCGGGGACGGTTCCGTCCAGCAGCTCCGACGACGAGTTCTCGACGGTGGTCGCGGCCTTCGTGGTGAGCAGGCCCACCCCGCCGGCCAGCGGGAAGATCAGCGCGGCGACGAGGACGCCCGCGAGGACACAACACCCGAGGAGGACCCAGAGCGCACGGGACCGCACCGGGCGGCGGGTGACATCGGACACGAGCACAGGATACGGGTCGGTTCTGAGAGGGCCCGGCGACGCCGCGGTCACGGCCGTGCTGCACGCCCGTCTCGATCCAGGTTGCACGCCGGTCCCACTTCGTATGGCCCCCCGACTTGACGCTCACTGTCGCTGATACCTAGATTGATGTACCGAATGTGATCCACATAACAGTTGCCGGGAAAAGTGGCCCACCACGCCCCGGCGGCGTGTTCGCACCGCAGACAGGGGTTTGGCTATGGCCGACGCGGCAGTGACCACCAAAGAAGCAGAGGCCCGTCTCGCATGGGTGTCACAGGCGCGTTGCCGTGGGGGTGACCCCGACGAGCTGTTCGTCCGCGGCGCCGCCCAGCGCAAGGCCGCGACGATCTGCCGCCACTGCCCGGTGCAGCTGGAGTGCGGGGCCGACGCCCTCGACAACCGCGTGGAGTTCGGCGTGTGGGGTGGCATGACCGAGCGTCAGCGCCGCGCACTGCTCCGCCAGCACCCCGAGGTCACCTCGTGGGGCGAGTTCTTCGAGCTGCAGCGTCGGCGTCACGCCGATGCCGTCTGACCCGGCCGCCTGAGCCAGCCGTCTGACCTGGCCGGTTCGCCCGGTCGGTCGAGCTAGACCGCGTCGCCGACGATCTGTTCGACGACCGCCCTGAGGGCGGTCATGTCGGCCACCTCGAACGGCAGCGACGGCACGCCCACGATGGGCACGCCCGGGTGCGACGACGTGAACCGCTGCAGCAGCTGCAGTTCGCGACGACCGGTCGTCGTCCTCTCGGCGTGGATCGACAGCACGGCCCGCGCCAGCGGGTCGTCGGCGGACTCCAGTGCCGAGCGCGCGGCGTCGGCGCTGATGGTCGTCAGGTTCGGATGCGTCCGGTTGAGGATCAGCCCGGCCAGCGGCATCGACTCCTCCGACAGCCGCTCGACGAAGAACGCGGCCTCCCGCAGCGCATCGGGTTCCGCCGCCGCGACCACCACGAACTGCGTGCCGGGCCGCTTGAGCAGTGCGTAGGTCGTCGAGGCGCGGTCCTGGAAACCACCGAACATCGCGTCGAGGGACTGCACGAAGGTCGACACGTCACGCAGGGTGTCGCCGCCGACGATCGTCGAGACGCCGCGCATCGCCAGGCTGACGACGCCGGTGACCACGCGGCCCACGCCGCGGCCCCCGCCGAGCAGCACCTTCATCAGGCGTCCGCTGAGGAACGAGCCCAGACGTGCCGGCGCGTCGAGGAAGTCCAGAGCGTTCCGCGACGGTGGGGTGTCGACGACGATGAGATCCCACTTGTCGAGCGCGATCAGCTGACCCAGCTTCTCCATCGCCATGTACTCCTGCGTCCCGGAGAACGAGGTGGCGACCGTTTGGTAGAAGGGGTTGTTCATGATCGCCTCGGCGCGGTCGGGCGTCGAGTACTGCGTCACCATCTCGTCGAAGGTGCGACGCATGTCGAGCATCATCGCGTCGAGCGATCCGCGGCCGTCGATCGCGACCGGCTGCGGGGTGTTGGTCAGCTCGCTCATCCCCAGCGACTGCGCGAGGCGTCGCGCCGGGTCGATGGTGAGCACGACGACCCTGCGTCCCTGCTCCGCGGCGTGGACGGCCATCGCCGCCGCCGTCGTGGTCTTGCCGACACCGCCGGCCCCGCAACACACGACCACCCGGGTGTTGCTGTCGGCCAGGACACGGCCCATCTGCAGTCGTTCGGTCATCTCATGCACCTGCCTGGCGCAGCAGCGCCGCGATCTCGTAGACGCGACCGAGGTCGACGCCGTCGTCGAACGACGGGATCTCGACAGCCGCGACATCGATCTCGTCGAGTTGGGACTTGGCCACCTGCTGGGCCTGGACCCGGCCGGCGTGTTCGATGGCCTCGGTCAGCAAGCCCTGCAGGTCGGCGTCGGTGGCCGTGAGTCCGGCGCGGGTGAGCGCCTCCGCCAGCGCCGGTCCGTCCACGTCACCCTCGGCGACGGGATCGATCTGGTCGTCGGACAGGTGTGGCGGCGCGACGCGGTTGACGATGAGTGCGCCGACGGGCAGGTCCTTGCCGCGCAGCTCGGCCACGGCGTCGATCGTCTCCTGGATCGGCATGGCCTCCAGCAGCGTCACCAGGTGCACGACGGTGTTCTCCGAGTGCAGCAACTGTGCGACACCGTCGCTCTGGTTCCGGATCGGGCCGGTCTTGGTGAGGTCACGCATCGCCGTGGTCACATCGAGGAAGTTGCCGATGCGTCCGGTCGGCGGTGCGTCGACCACGATCGCGTCGTAGACGGGACGGCCGCTGTCGTCGACGCGGATCACGCACTCCTTGATCTTCCCGGTGATCAGCACGTCCCGGAGACCCGGCGCGACGGTGGTCACGAAGTCGATCGCACCGATACGGCGCATCGCGCGACCGGCGAAACCGAGGTTGTAGAACATGTCGAGGTATTCGAGGAGCGCGTGCTCGATGTCGATCGCGAGCCCGTGCACCTGCCCGCCGCCCTCGGCGGTGGCGATCTTGGTCTCGGTCGGCGGCAGCGGCGGCCTGTCGAAGAGTTGGGCGAGGCCCTGACGTCCCTCCGACTCGACCAGGAGCACCTTCTTGCCCTCGCCGGCCAGGGCCAGGGCGAGTGCGGAGGCGAGGGTCGTCTTGCCGGTGCCGCCCTTGCCGGAGACGAAGTGCAGCCGGGCGCGGCGTGCGCTCTCGGGCCAGGCATCGCCGGACTCGGTGACAGCCTTGTTCAGGTCGGTCACGCGTCGTTGCGTATCGGTCGCGGGTTGTTGCGCCACATCTCCGAGGATATCGACGCGCGGGTCCCGCCAACGCCGATCGGCGGGTGATGCGGGGCACGCCCGAGTGGATAGGGTGGCGGCATGAGTGAGCTCACCCGCTGGGAATACGCGACCGTGCCTCTGCTGACCCACGCGACCAAGCAGATCCTCGACACGTGGGGCGCCGACGGGTGGGAGCTGGTCAGCGTCCTGCCGGGACCCACCGGCGAGCAGCACGTCGCCTACCTCAAGCGTCCGAAGGGCTGAGCCCCGTGACCTGGTCGCAGCGGTTGTCGGAGCTGGGCATCGAACTGCCCAAGGTGGTCGCGCCTCTCGGGGTCTACTACCCGGCCGTCCAGTCCGGTTCGCTCGTCTACACCTCCGGGCAGTTGCCGATGGCCGACGGTGAACTGACCCTGCACGGCAAGGTGTCCGACGGCGCCGAGGGTGTCGTCCGCCCGGAGCAGGCCACGCAGGCGGCGCGGCTGTGCGCCCTCAACGCTCTCGCCGCGGTCCACGGACTGGTCGGGATCGACACCGTGGTCCGTGTGGTCAAGGTGGTCGGGTTCGTCGCGTCGGCGCCGGGGTTCACCGGTCAGCCCGGTGTCCTCAACGGCGCATCGGACCTCATCGGCGAGATCTTCGGTACCGCCGGGCACCACGCGCGGTCCGCGGTCGGAGTGGCGGAACTGCCGCTCGGCTCACCGGTCGAGGTGGAACTGATCGTCGAGGTCACGAGCTAGACCCGTCTAGGCGGCGGAGGCGAGCACCAATCCGAGTGCGCAGGCGCCGACCGACAGCCCCAGGGTGCCGAGCAGATTGATCAGCGCGGCGGCATGTCGTCGCGCCTGCGCCAGCCGGACGGTCTCGACGCTCGCGGTGCTGAACGTCGTGTAGCCGCCGCAGAACCCGGTGCCCAGTACCGTCTGCCAGTCGGGTGATGCGGCGTGGAACAGAACAGCACCGGCGAGCACCCCGAGGACGAACGAGCCGGAGATGTTGATACCGACCGTCGCCCAGGGGAATCGGGGCGCCAGCCGCGCCTTGACCTCGGAGTCGACCACGAACCGGGTGACACTCCCGAGAGCCCCGGCGAGAAACACGAGGGCGACGATCACGACTCGACCCCGCGACGGACCAGAGCGGTCGCCGTGACGATCCCGAGCCACACCGCGACGAGGCCGGCGAGCACCGACACCACCCCGTAGAGCACGGCCATCCCCACGGCGTCGTCCCGCACGAACAACGAGATCTCCAGCGCGAGCGTGCTGTAGGTGGTGAACGCTCCGCAGAACCCGACGCCCAGGAGCAGCCGCACATCTCGTCGACGCCCGGTGTCGTCGCCGAGACGGACGAGGGCCTCGAGCAGCAGACCGAGGGCGAACGCCCCGAGCATGTTCGCCACGAATGTTCCTGTGGGCCAACCGGTCCCGTGGTGCGGGAACGCCTCCTCGAGTCCGTAGCGTGATGCGGTGCCGACGATCCCGCCGAGGAAGACGAGCGCCAGGGCGCCCGGTCGGAGGTGTGTCACGCCTCGCGGAGGTACTGCAGCTGCGCCTTCACCGACATCCGCGCGGCGGGCCACAGCTTCTTGTCGACGTCACGGTAGACGCGACGCACCAGCTTCATCGGCTTCGCCTTCTCCGGGGTGGTGCCGAGATCGGCGATGGCGGAACGGATCTGGTCGATCCGCTCCTCACGGTGCCGCTTGTAGAACTGGGCGACCGGGATGAGATCGGGATGGTCGGGCCCGTGCCCGGGGAGGATCGCACAGTCGGTGCCCTCGACGATGAGCCGGTTCAGCGAGTTCATGTAGTCGCGCAGGGTGCCGTCGGTCGGGTCGAGCACGGTGGTGCCGGAGCCGAGGATGGTGTCCCCGGTGACCATTGCGCGTCCGACGACGCGCGCCGGCTCGTCGGTCGCCGTGTTCGCCGGGTCGTCGACAGCGACATGTTCGACGAGGAAGCTGACCGAGTCGCCGGTGTGACCGGGGGTGGTGAGGACGGTGATCCGCAGACCCGCCGCCTCGATGACCTCGCGGTCGGCGAGTCGTGCGCCGTCGCGGCAGTGCTCCTCGGTGCGCGCACGTACCGGTGCGCCGGTCATCGCGTGGAACCGCTTGATGGCGCCGGTGTGGTCGCGGTGGCGGTGGGTGATCAGCGTGAGCACCACCTCGCCCTGCTCGGCGACGCGGCGCAGGTGGTCGCGATGCTTCTTCGGTCCCGGATCGACGACGACGCAGTCGGACCGGCCGGGGGCCCTCAGGATCCAGGTGTTGGTGCCGTCGAGCTCCATCATCCCGGGGTTCTCACACAGCACCACCGACGCGAACGGTGTGACCTGCCTGGGGGTCTCGTACGCGGGATGCTCTGGTGCGCCCATGGCGCTGACGCTACGCCGTGTCCGCATCGTCGTGAACAGGCGATGCGCGGGGGTCTGCGGGTGAGGCCGGTCGAGCTGTGCTCTCAGATGGTGGTCGGCCAGGGCGACGTCGCCTGCAGCACGGCTTCGGTGAGTGCGCGGGTCCGCAGCTGCGTCACCTCCTGGTAGGCCGGGTCGGCCACCATCTCCGAGAACGCCCGACGCGAGGGATAGCGGACGATCAACACGGCGTCCCACTGCTGTCCGTCGTCGGCGACCAGCGCGGTCGACCCGTCGCCCGCGTAGAGCACCTCGCCACCGTGGCGCGGGAGAAACTTCTCGTTCAGCGCGGCCGCGTACTGCGCGTACGACTCCCGTCCGCCCTCGGCGAACCGCAGGAGGTTGAGCATCACGACCTCGCCACCGGGATCCTCGGCGAGGAAGCGTTTGAGGTCGGCGCCGCGCGGGTCTGTGGACATCTCCCGATGGTGACAGACGCCCGTCGCATGGTCAGGCGGGAAGGAAGACTCGACCGGTGATGGTCCCGCGCAGCGTGTGAGCGGCGACCGTGACCCATGCCCCGACGAGCACGACGTACAGCGCCACGGCGAGGACGTGGACGACGGAGATCCCGGCGGCGGTGCCGAGTGCGGTGGCGCCGGTCACGCAGGTGCCGATCGGGAAGGTGAAGCTCCACCAGGTGAGCGAGAAGCGCAGACCCCGGCGCGCCGCGTGGACGGTCAGCATGGTGGCGAGCGCGAACACCAGAATCCCGAAGCCGCCCATCGCGAACCCGTAGGCGATGCCGAACACGTGCAGTCCGGTCGCGATCTCGGCCTGCGTCCCGACGAACACCGATGCCGCGTGGGTGCCGAGCAGGTTGCTCGCGGTGATCGACTGGCCGATCACGCCGAGCGTGATCCACACGGTGGGGGTGGCCTGGACCGCGGGTACACCGCTGTGGACGAGTCGCGACCAGATCATCGTCATGGTGATCATCCCGAGGCACAGGCTCAGGCCGAACATGGCGTAGCACGCGGCGAGCAGGGCCAGTCGCGGCTGCCCGGCCGCGACGTGGTCGAGCAGAAGCGCGCCGGTCGACGCCGACACCATGGGCGGCACGATCGGCATCAACCAGGCCGGCAGAGCCGTGGCGGTGCCGTGATCGCGGGCGGTGATCATGCGGAACGGGATCAACACGCTGGTCGCGAGGCCGGCCAGCGTGCCCGCAGTCCACAGGACCCCGTCGATCCACACCGCGGTGCTCGTCCCGATCAGCGACGGGCCCAGCGTGATCGCGCCGGCGCCGACGGTCAGCATGGCCATCGGCGGTGCGCCGTAGAACTGCGACATGACCGGATGCGCAGCGTGGGCCCGGGCGTTGTCGCGGTGCATCACCCAGTGCGCGGCGAACGCGACCGTCAGCGCGACCAGGGCGGCCGACGCGATGAGCCACACGACGAGTGCGAACGCGTGCAGGCCCGTGAACTGCAGGGGCAGGGTCGCCGCGGCGTTGGCCACGATCCCCGTGCCCATCACCGACGCGTACCAGTTCGGGGTGATGTGAGCGATGACATCGCGCGGGTGCTCGAGCTCGGCGAGGACACGTCGACTCGCCGTCCGCGGGAACGTCACGGGAGGGAATCCGGCGTGTGCTGCGGTCATGAGATGAGTCTCGGCCGACAGGGTCATCGCTGGTAGAGCGCCTGCGAGCGTGAGCTCACAACCGCGAGTTGTGGCAGCTCACCGGTCCGCGTTGTGGGTGCCGCGGCCGATGTGGTCGACGAGATCGCGAGCGGGTCCGGCGGGAGGCGCCGCTCCGCCGAGCCAGATGGCCCGCAGGGGACGGCTCAGATCGAGTCCCGTGGTCGGGACGAGGACCAGGCGGCCCATCGCGAGGTCGTCGGAGACGGCGAGTCGGCTGATCACGGCGGGGCCGGCATCGGCGGCGACAGCCGCGCGGACCCCGGATGCGGTCGGCATCTCCGCGGCCGGGGCGACCGGCGCGCGGTCCGGTCCTGTCGCCGCCCGCAGGGCCGCGTCGAGGAACAACCGCGTCCCCGATCCCGCCTCACGACTGACCAGCGGCGTCCGTGCGAGGGTCGCCGCGTCGACGGTGACCCCGGACCCGGCCCACGGATGCGACGGCGCGACCACGAGCACCAGGTCGTCGTGCGCGACCACCCGGCTGCGCACGTCCGACGGCACGTCCGGCGCTTCGACGAACCCCAGCGCGGCGCGTCCACCGCGGACCGCGTCGACGGCGCCGTCGCTGTTGCTCGCGGTCAGCGTCACCTCGGGCGGGGTCACACCCGCGCGGACGGCAGCGGCGCGCGACGACACCAGCCAGCGCGGCAGGAGCTGCTCGGCGATGGTCTGGCTCGCGACCACGGTGAGGTGATCGCGGGACTCGCCGCGGATCCCGGCGAGCCCGGCGTCGACGCGGTGGGCGGCGTCGAGCACGGCGGAACCCCACTCGGCGACCAGCGCGCCGTGGTCGGTGAGTGTCGATCCCCGCGGGGACCGCTGCACCAGTGCGACCCCCGTCCGGGTCTCCATCGACCGGATGCGCGCGGACGCCGCCTGCTGGGTCATCCCGAGTTCGCGTCCGGCGGCGCCGAGGCTGCCGGTGCGGGCCACGGCGACGAGCAGTTCGAGCGCGGCGAGATCCGGCATGCGCGGGCTCAGCCGGCGGTCGTCGATCACCGCCCGTCACCGTCGGTGGGAGGCGAGGTCATCGGCGCGACGGCAGGGGCGACGGGGGCCTCGCCCGCGATGCGTGCGGAGTAGATGGAGTAGCCGTCGACGCGCCGGGTCACGGCGGTCGCGAGGACGGTCGCGACCACCATCGGCGCCATCAACGACAGGCCGCTGTGGGTCAGCTCCACGACCAGCAGGAGGCCCGCGAGCGGTGCCTGCATCCCGGCGCCGATCATCGCGGCGGCACCGATCATGGCGTAGGCACCGACCGGGCTGCCCGGCCACAGGTGGCCGAACAGGATGCCGCCGACGGCGCCGATCGCGGCGCCTGTGCACATCACCGGGGTGAACAACCCGCCCGAGGCCCCGGCGCCGAGACACAGAGCGGTGACGACCGGTTTGAGGACGGCGAGCGCGGCGAGGACCGCGACGCTCCCGATGCCCAGGAACGCGTCGTGGGCGATGGACCGGCCGTTGCCGTAGAGCTGCGGGTACACGACGGCGAGCGCCGCGAGGCCGGCGAACACCACCGGGATGGCGACCAGGATCCAGGCCCCGCGTGCCCCACGGAACGAGATCCAGCCGATGAACCGGATGTACACGGCGGCGAGGACACCGATGACGGGTCCGGCGACGACCGCCCACACGAGCAGTCGCACGTCGAAGGCGTAGTCGGGCACGCCGGGGTAGATCGGGTTGTCGCCCAACGACACCCACGCGACCATCGTCGCGACGGCCGCGCAGGCCAGCGCGGGCATCACCGTCGGCAGGGTGACCGAACCGATCAGGACCTCCGCGGTGAACAGGGCGCCGCCGAGCGGGACGTTGTAGACCGCTGCCAGTCCGGCGCCACCGCCACAGGCGACGAGCAACCGCCGCTGCGCATCCGACAGTCGCGCCCACTCGCCGACGAGGCCGCCGGCCACGGCGCCCATCAACTTCGGTGCGGCCTCACGGCCGAGCGATGCTCCCAGGCCGATGACGATCTCGGACAGCACCGACGTCCCGGCGCTGCGTCGGAACGACAACCGGCCCTCCCCGGTCCACAGGACCTCGTCGGCCTCGGACTTCATGCCGGGTGTGAACTTCCGCAGGAGATACCACCCGACGCCGCCGATCACGCCGGCGACGAGCACGGGGGTGGCGCGTTCCCACCCGCCCGCCCGCTCGACGGCGGCGGTGAACCCCTGTCCGTCGCTGCCGACACCGAAGGCGAGGTGTTCGACGAGGAACAGCAGACGCATCAGGGCGATCCCCACGAGCCCGGCCACGACGCCGACCACGGCGACGAGCACCCAGAACCGCGGTGTCAGGGGCGTGTCCCCGTCGTTCGTCACGTTCGGCTGGATCATGGAGCCGCGCCCGGACGGCATTCGCTTCTTCACCAGCGGCAGCGGGCGGCGCTGACGCTCCGACGAGGTCATCGTCGGGTCTCCGCGGTGCCGGCCGACATCATCCCCGCATTGTCGGGGACGACCCCGCAGCACACCAGCAGTGGGTGTGACACCCGTGCCACCATCGACAGGTGGTCGACGCGGTGAACGGTGACAAGCTGTCGCGCATCCGCGATCCGCACGTCGCACCCCTCAACGAGCTCGTCGCGACCTGGCGCCGCGACCACGCGATGGTGCCCTGGTTCGATCCGGACGACGGTGGCGTCCGGGCCCGGCTGCTGATCCTGATGGAGTCGCCGGCGCCCCGCACCATGCGCGCCGGCGGAAGCGGGTTCTGCTCGGGGGACAACCCCGACCCGAGCAACCGGTTGCTGTCGTCACTGCGAGGTACGCACGGGCCGCCCCGCTCGGACTGTCTGAAGTGGAACATCGTCCCGTGGGCCGTCCTCGACGACGCAGGCGGCGCCCGGTCGCCGTCCGCGCTCGAGCTCGCCGAGGGCGGCGCCATGCTGCACGACGTCCTCTCCCGGGCGACGGACGTCGAGGTGGTCCTCACTCTCGGGCGCCCGGCTCTCGCCGGGTACATGGGCTACCTGACCGCCGAGCCGGGCCGCCGCCTGCTGCCGGTGGTGGCCGCACCCCACCCGTCGCAACGCAACGCCCGAGGGCGCGACGACGCCGTGCGCCGGATCGAGACGGCCTTCACCGCGGTGTCCACCCATCTCCGGGCCCACAGCAGGCAGACAGCGTCGTCGCATCGGGACGACAGGAACCGACCGTAGGTTCGTCTCTGTTCGCACCTGCGGACACCCGATGCCGCCGGGTCCGCTCTCGACCCCCGACCGGAGCGGATGCGGCGCATCGGACACCCGGACCCCCTGCCGCCCACAGCGTCAGGGGGTCCGTCGTCACCCGACCGCGTCGAGCACCCGGCCGAGGACCTCCTGCACGTGCAGGCCCCGGTGGACGTCGCAGGCATGCGGGGTGCCGGACGCGGCCGAGGCCAGGAACTCGTCGATCAGCGTGGTGAAGCAGTCCACCGACGACGTCGACCGATCGGTCAGGGAGACGACGCCGTCGCGGCCGTGTACCGCGAACTCGGTGACGGTGGGACGTGCGGGGACACACAGCGACAACTGCAGCGCCGAGGTCGCCCCGCCCGCGTGGCCGAGGGTGATGTGCCACAGGTCGTCGGGGACGAGGCGGGCGTCGACCACCTCGGTGACCTCGCCGAGCGCCGCGTCGAGCAGGTCCACGACGTGGGGCCCCACATCGAGGAGCGCGCCGCCGTCCTTGCGCCACTGCGACGACGAGTAGCGACCGCCCAACAGGGCGCCGGACAGCCACCGCCCGATCCCACCCCCGTACTGCCCGGACCGGGCCGCGTCGAGGAACGCCCGGGTCTCGGGGGCGAAGCGCCGGGTGAACGTGACGATCGACGTAACGCCCGCCGCCTCGACGGCGTCGGCGAGTACGGCGGCCTGCTCGACCGATCCGGCGATCGGCTTGTCGAGGATGACGTGCTTGCCCGCCCGGACGGCCTGCAGCGCGATCGGTGCCTGCGCGTCGGGTGGTACCGCGAGACTGACGGCGTCGGCAGCGTCGAGCATCGCCTCGACGCTCTCGAACCGGGATACCGGCAGGTCGCCGGCCGCCTCGGGTCGTCGGGTCCACCCCCCGACGACATCGACATCGGGATGGGCGAGGAGTGCCGGGTAGTGGGTCTCGAGCGCCCAGGGGCCGGCACCGACGACGGCGATACGCATGGGGCCGAGCGTATCGCCGGAGACCCCGTGCGCTCTCCGCGATGCGGCCGGTCGCGGCACCTGCTAGGAATCAGGCACCCGGAGAGAAGGCAGGTCCATGTCGACGAACACCCCCGACGCTCCGGCGGTGCCACGTGGGGGGTTCCGGCGGGGCGACCTCCGTCCGCTCCTTGCGATGGCCGGCGCCGTCGTCGCACTGCACGTCATCGGGTTCGCCGCGCTGATCGCCGTCGCGTCGGGCGACCACCGGATGGCCGGGGGAGCGGTGTTCGGCATCGGGTTGGGTGTCACCGCGTACACGCTGGGCATGCGACACGCCTTCGACGCCGACCACATTGCCGCCATCGACAACACCACCCGCAAACTCGTCGTCGACGGACGTCGACCGCTGACGGTCGGCTTCTGGTTCTCCCTCGGACACTCCACGGTCGTGTTCGGGTTGTGTCTGCTGCTCGCGGCCGGTGTCCGCGCGCTGGCCTCGCAGATCGACGACGACTCCTCGACGCTGCAGACGGTCACCGGCGTGTTCGGCACGAGCGTCTCGGGGCTGTTCCTCATCGCCATCGGCGTACTCAACCTCGTTGTGCTGCTGCGTATCCGACAGATCGTTCGGGACATGCGTGACGGCCGGTTCGACGAGGCAGAGCTCGATGCGCGGCTCAGCGAACGTGGCGTGATGACCCGGGTCGTCGGACGGTTCCTCGGCGTCGTCCGCGCGCCGTGGCACATGTACCCGGTCGGGCTGCTGTTCGGACTCGGGTTCGACACGGCGACCGAGGTGTCGCTGCTCGTGCTCGCCGGGACCGCCGCCGTCAGCCTGCCCTGGTACGCGATCCTCACGCTGCCGGTGCTGTTCACCGCCGGGATGTCGTTGTTCGACAGCCTCGACGGGGCCGTCATGCACTACGCCTACGGCTGGGCGCACCAACGACCCGCGCGACGACTGTTCTACAACGTGACGGTGACGGCGCTGTCGGTGGCGGTCGCGCTGCTGATCGGTGGGATCGAGCTCATCGGGTTGCTCGCGGACAAGCTCGGGATCACCTCGGGCCCGCTGGCCTGGATCGGTGCCATCGACCTCGAGTACGCGGGCTACGTGGTGGTCGCTCTCTTCGTCGCCAGTTGGGCCCTCGCCCTGGCCATCTGGCGTATCGGCGACATCGAGCGCAGGTGGTCGCCCGAGGGTCGGTGAACGCCGGGTCGAAAACCGGGTGACCGGTGATCGCTCCCGCGCCTACGCTGACCCGCCGTGAGGAGCACAGGCATCGTCCGATCATGGGACTTCGACGCGGGCCAGGGGATCATCGACTCGGATGACATCCCGGGTGGGTGCGTCGCCTCGGCGTGGGCGATCCGGCGTGAGGCCGTGACCGTCGACACCTCGGACGGACTCGAGACCCACGGTCTCGACACCGGCGAGGTCGTCGACTTCTTCTGGCGAACAGGGGACGACGCCTACGGGCCCGAGATCACCGATGTGTGGCCGTCGCGGTGTGCCGCGCCGGATTCGCCGTCGACGGGCGCGTACCGGACTTCGCTATGGATGAGTGCAACCCGCGAGGACGGCGTCACGATCATGCGGGAGGTCGATCCGTACAACCTGCCGCCGGTTCCTCCGCGACCTCCGCTACCCCGGACCACGGGTGTCGTTCGCGGGTGGCATCCGGAGGAGGGCTGGGGTGTGGTCGATTCGGACGCGACACCCGGCGGTGCATGGGTCCACTTCAGCGAGGTCCATGGAACCGGCTATCGGGTGCTGACACCCGGCGCGCGCGTCGAGTTCGCCTGGGAGGCCGCATCTCAGGACGGCTTCGCGTTCCGCGCATCCGATGTCGACGTGATCGCGTCGCCGGAGGCCTGAGTCAGGCGCGGGTGACGTCCTCGGGGGCGACCCAGCCGCCGAAGACCGACTCGAGGTGTTCGGCGACGGCGATGGCGACGTGGTCGTTGCCGGGCGCGGCGGCGACCTGCACGCCGACGGGCAGACCGCGGGGATCGAAGCCCAGCGGCACCTCGGTGACGGCCATGCCGAGCATGTTGAACATCGCGGCCCCGCCGAACAGCCAGGGCCGGGCGAGCGTCCCGTGGTGCAGGGGTGCCGGCGCGGGCAACGGGGGATGCAGCATGACGCCGTCGCCGACGGCGGTGAACACCTCGTCGGCGAGTTCGCGGGCGTACCGGTCGAGCAGGTCGCGCCCGGGCTTGGGGAGCAGTTCGGGGATGCGGTCGCCGATCATCGCCAGGCGCAGCTGCAGGCTGTCGGCCCGCAGGACGGCCGGCGTGAGGTGGCGACCCGGCTTCTCCGACAGCGAGTCGAACAGGGACATGACCGGCATCCCGGCATGGCGGCGCAGTTCCATGAGGTAGCTGGCGATCACGCGACGCATCCCGGGCATCGGTTGCCAGGTCACGTCGGCGCCGGCCTCGGCGAGCGCCCGACCGGCAGCGTCGCGGGCGTCCCGGACGGCGCGGTTCATCGGCCGCACGAACGACGACTTCGTCGGCACGACGACGGTGAGCCCGTCGAGGTCGACGGATCCGACTTCCCCGCATCGGGTTCCGTCGTCGTCGGCGAGGATCCGCAGCAGCGGCATGAGATCGCCCGCGCGGCGGGCCATCGGGCCCAGCGTCTCCATCGTGTCGAGGTCGGCGTCGCCCGCCAGCGACGGGACGCTCTCGTTCGCGGGCACGAGACCCGGCGACGGCTTGTGCCCGAACACGCCGCAGTAGAACGACGGGATCCGGATCGACCCGCCGGTGTCACCGCCGATCCCGATGGGGCTGCCGCCGCTGCCGATCGCGGCGCCCTCACCACCCGAGGACCCACCGGAGACCCGGCGCTCGTCGTAGGGGTTGTTGGTCCGGCCGTGGACGCTGTTGGTGCTCTCGATGCCGAGACAGAGCTCGGCGGTGTTGGTGACGCCGAGGACGATCGCCCCGGCTGCACGGATGCGCTGGACGGCGACGGCGTCGGTCGGGGAGACGATGCCGCGTCGGCTCGCCATCCCCGCGGTGTGCGGCATCCCGGTGACGGGGATCGACTCCTTCACCGTGCACGGCACCCCCGCGAGCGGACCGCCGGGCGCCTCACCCGAGGCGATCCGCGCGTCGACGGCATCGGCCTCGTCGAGGGCGGCGTCGTACCGGTCGGCGACGACGGACGTCAGCGACGACCGGCTGCGGAGGCGACCGATGTGGAATTCGACGACCCGCCGGGACGTGACCTGTCCCGAGTGGATCGCCTCGGCCAGTTCGGCGGCGGAGGCGTCACGGAGCCACACGTCGGTCACGGTGCTCACCCGGTCCGACGCGGCGTCAGCGGGCGCGACGCGCCAAACGCTCGGAGTCGGCGATGAGGACGCTCTTGCCCTCGAGCCGCAACCATCCACGCTGGGCGAAGTCGGCCAGTGCCTTGTTCACGGTCTCGCGGGAGGCGCCGACGAGCTGGGCGATCTCCTCCTGCGTGAGGTCGTGGGTGACGCGGAGAGCCCCGGCCTCCTGGGTGCCGAAGCGCTGCGCGAGCTGCAGGAGCTGCTTGGCGACGCGACCCGGGACGTCGGTGAAGATGAGGTCGGCGAGGTTGTTGTTGGTGCGCCGCAGACGACGGGCCAGGACGCGCAGCAACTGCTCGGCGATCTCGGGGCGGTCGGCGATCCACGCGCGCAGGGCGTCGCGGTCCATGGAGACCGTACGGACCTCGGTCACCGTGGTGGCCGACGACGTCCGGGGGCCGGGATCGAAGATGGACAGCTCACCGAACATGTCCGACGGACCCATGATGGTCAGCAGGTTCTCGCGACCGTCGGTCGACCGTCGGCCGACCTTCACCTTGCCGCTGAGGATGATGTAGAGCCGGTCGCCCGGCTCGCCCTCGTTGAAGATCACGTGACCGCGAGGGAAGTCGACGGGCTGTAGCTGCTTGGTGAGAGCGGCCACCGCGCTGGGCTCGACTCCCTGAAAGATGCCGGCCCTGGCCAGTACTTCCTCCACGTACGTCCCTTTCATCGCCGTCGGCGTGAGCGGCGGTGTTCTCGCACGCCCGTCGTGGTGAGTGTCAGATGTGTCACTCACATGTGATGTCGAGTCTACGACCATCCACCGCGCATAGGCGGTGAACCCGCTGCGGTGGGTGTGGGGCGGCGCGCGGAGCCTCAGCCCGCGCGATGCGTCCGGGTGCCGAGACCCTGCTGGAACTCGCTCGGCAGGTCGAACTCGATGGTGTCGCGCCGGTGGGCGAGATCGTCGTGGTCGCGGGGGTGATCGGCGGGCGTCGAGGACGGGAGCGCGGTCGCGTCGGGCAGTGCGGCGGAGGCGAGGAAGTCCTCGACCTCCTCGCGGTGCACGCTGTGGTCGTCGACCTCGTTCTCCATGCGTTCCATGGCGAGTGCGAACAGCATGAGCACCGCCGGGAAGAGCAGTACGGCCAGTCCGTGCATGGCTTGCAGTAAACACACCGCAGGTCTCGACAGGGCAACGACGACCGGGGTCGGAACACAAGTGTTACCTCGCGCGGCGCTCCTGAAGAGCCCTTCAGGGGGCCTCAGTAGTCTTGCCTGCGTGAACGAACCGGACGCCGCTGTTCCCGCGTCAGCGAGCGGTACGCGACCTCGTCGCAGGACCGCGGCGGAGCGCGGGACCGAGACCCGCACCGGGCTGGTGCGCCGCGCACGACGAATGGACCGCACCCTGCAGGTGGCGTTCCCCCACGTGTACTGCGAACTCGACTTCACGACGCCGCTGGAGCTGTCGGTGGCGACGATCCTGTCCGCACAGTGCACCGATGTCCGCGTCAACATGGTCACCCCGGCACTGTTCCGTCGGTACCCCGACGCGCAGGCCTATGCCTCCGCCGACCGGACCGAGCTCGAGGAACTGATCCGCAGCACGGGCTTCTACCGCAACAAGGCGACGTCGATCATGGGGCTCGCGCAGGCGCTTCTCGAACGGTTCGACGGTGAGGTCCCCGGTCGACTCGAGGATCTGGTCACGCTGCCGGGATTCGGTCGCAAGACCGCGAACGTCGTGCTGGGCAACGCATTCGGGGTGCCGGGCATCACCGTCGACACGCACTTCGGCCGGCTGGTCCGCCGGTGGCGGTGGACCGAGGAGACCGACCCGGTCAAGGTGGAACACGCCGTCGGCGAGCTCATCGAGCGCAAGGCCTGGACCGACCTGTCGCACCGCGTGATCTTTCACGGACGCCGCGTGTGCCACGCGAAGAAGCCCGCCTGCGGTGTCTGCGTCCTCGCCGCGGACTGCCCGTCGTTCGGGGAGGGTCCCACCGATCCACAGGTGGCGGCCGCGCTGGTGAAGGGCCCCGAGACCGAGCATCTGCTCTCGCTGGCCGGGCTGTGACGCCCATGAACCGACTCTCGCGCATCCCTGCGTCCGCACGCTGGGGCGTCGTGCTGCTCGTCGTGGTCGTGGCCCTGATCGTCGCGATCTGGCCCCGCGGCGGCGGCGACACTGTGCTCGACTCGGGTGGCTCGGCACAGACCGCCGGTCCGATCCCGGGCGCGACGGCATCGGTCACCCCGGCGGATCTCGACGAGGCCCGGTCGCGAGCCGGGCTGGCGCCGTGCCCGACGGCTACCGGACCCGCGCCGGCGTCGTCGGCGCTGCGAGGTGTGACCGTCCCGTGCCTGGGCGCACCGGGCGACGTGGACCTCGGTGCCGCGACCGCGGGCCAACCGCTGCTGATCAACTTCTGGGCGCCGTGGTGTCTGCCGTGCCGCCGCGAGCTCCCGACCGTCGAGGCGTTCGCGAACCGCGCCCGGGCCGCCGTCGACGTGCTCGCCGTGCAGGCCAAGGAGGGGTCGGAGAACCCGGTGCTCGCGCTCGGCCTCCTCACCGAGATCGGTGTCCGGTTGCCCTCCGTCGTCGACTCGCAGTCGCGGATCGCCGCCGCCCTCGGCATCCCCCGCGTGTACCCGGTCTCGGTCCTCGTCCGCGCCGACGGCACCGTCGCCAAGGTGTTGCCGACGGTCTTCACCGACGAACAGTCCGTCGCCGACGCCGTCGACCGCTACCTCGGCGTGCGCGTGTGAGCGGCCGATCCTCGGACACCGACCCCGAACCGTCGGTCCCGCCCGGGCCGCTCGTCCCGCTGGAGACCATCCCGGCGTGGCTGCGCCCGCTCGCCGCCGACGTGGACGCGGTGACCTCCGCCGTGGAGAACCGCGGTGGCGACCGCACCCGTCTGCTGGCCGCGCTCAAGCCGAACCGCCGCTCGGCAGCGGTGCTGATCGCCGTCGCCGGCCCCGACGGTCCCGACACCACGCCGCCGCCCGAGGCCACCGTGCTGCTCACCGCGCGGGCCACGACCCTGCGCAACCACGCCGGTCAGGTCGCCTTCCCCGGCGGCGCCCGCGACCCGGGTGACGACTATCCCGTCGGCACCGCGCTGCGGGAGGCGACCGAGGAGACCGGTCTCGCCGCGGCCGACGTCACGCCGATCGCCCGCCTCCGCTCGTTCCCGGTCCCGCCGTCGGGCTTCGACGTCATCCCCGTGCTCGCATGGTCGGCGCAGCCGACGCCCGTCCGCGTCGTCGACACGGGTGAGACGTCCCGGGTGGTCCGCGTCCCTATCGCGAACCTCGTCGACCCGGCGAACCGTTTCCAGGTGCAGCGCTCGGTCATGGGCGGGCGGGTCTATCGCGGACCGGCGTTCGCGGTCGAGGGGATGCTCGTCTGGGGGTTCACCGGAGGCCTTCTCGCCGCGGTGTTCGACGCCGCCGGGTGGGCCCGGCCCTGGGACACCGACGACATCCGTGATCTGAACGACGAACTGGCGAAGGCGGGGCAGCGATGAGTGGGTCCACCTGGGTCGACATCGTCGTCGTGGTGATCGCGCTGCTCGCCGCCGGATCCGGGTATCGCCAGGGGGCGGTGGCGTCGGGACTCGCGTTCGTCGGTGTCGTGCTCGGCGCCGTCGCGGGGATCATGCTCGCGCCCACGGTGATCGGGCACATCGACGACCGCCGGTGGCGTCTGCTCGTCGGCGTCGCGCTGCTGGTGGTGCTCGTGCTGATCGGTGAGGCCGCGGGGATGATCCTGGGCCGCGCCGCACGCAGCGTGATCCGGTCGGTGGGCGTGCGCCGCGTCGACAGCGTGGTCGGGTCGGTCCTGCAGGCCGTCGCCGTGCTCATCGCGGCGTGGCTGCTGGCCATCCCGGTGAGCAGCTCGGCGGAACCGACCATCGCGTCGGCGGTGCGGGGATCACAGGTCCTCGGCGGTGTCGACGACGTCGCACCCCAGTGGATGCGTGACCTGCCCAGCGACTTCAGCGCCCTTCTCGACGACTCCGGCCTGCCGCAGGTCATCGGTCCGTTCGGCCGCACGCCGATCGTCTCTGTCGACCCACCGGACACCGGGTTGGGTGGTCTCCCCGTCGTCGCGTCGGTCCGTCCGAGCGTGGTGAAGATCGAGGGCGTCGCGCCGAGCTGCAACCAGGCGCTGGAGGGCAGCGGGTTCGTCGTGTCCCCCGAGCGGGTGATGACCAACGCCCACGTCGTCGCCGGCACCCGGACCCTGCGCGTGGAGTCGCAGGACGGGACGCTCGACGCGACCGTCGTCCTGTTCGACCCGTCGACCGACATCGCGATCCTCGACGTCCCGGGGCTCACGGCCCCCGCGCTGCGGTTCGCCGACCGGCCGGCGTCCACCGGCGACGACGCGATCGCGCTCGGATACCCGGAAGCCGGCCCGTACACCGCGAGTCCCGAGCGGATCCGTGAGGTCGTCGACCTGTCGGGGCCCGACATCTACCGCGACAGCCAGGTCCGTCGCGAGGTGTACACCGTGCGCGGGTCCATCCGGCAGGGCAACTCCGGCGGGCCGCTCATCGACAGCGACGGCCGCGTGCTGGGGGTCGTGTTCGGCGCCGCCGAGGACACCACCACCGAGACCGGGTTCGTGCTGACCGCCAAGCAGGTCTCCGACGACCTCGCCCGGTCGGAGAACCTCACCGAGGCGGTCGACACGCAGTCCTGCGTGCACTCCTGACCGTCAGCGGTCGACGCCGGCCAGATGCTCGGTGAGCAGCTCCGTGCTGCGCGTCGGGTTCTCCTGGTGCGCGAAGTGGGCGGCGTCGGGGATCTCGGCATAGGCGAACCGGGTGGCGTAGTAGCGACCCGCGGCCACGGTGTCGGCGCCGATGTAGTGGTCGTCCTGTCCCCGCATCTCGAGCACAGGGACCGTCAGGCGTCTGTTCATCAGGTGCAGGAACGTCGCCCCGTCCCGCCGGAACTGGGAGCGGAACGCCCAGCGCCGGTACTCCAGGCTGCAGTGCGCGGCGCCGGGGATCTGGATGGCGGACCGGTTGTGTCCGACCGTGGTCGCGAAGTCCTCGGTGCGGCGCCAGGCGGCGCCGGCCCGCTCGACGAACATCCGGGCGATGAACGCGCCGTCGTCGCGGGTGAGGGTCTTCTCCGCCCTCCGCGGCAGCTGGTTGCCCAGGAAGTCGCCGAGGAACGCGGATCGCTGCGCGCGGTCCCGGATGACCGCGCGACGCAGGGCCCGCGGGTGCGGTGAGGCGACCGTCGCGATGGAGTCGACGGCGCGGGGATGCAGGGTCGCTGTCGCCCAGCAGACCAGTCCACCGTCGGCGTGACCGACGAGCGAGGCGTGTGTGTGCCCCAACGAGCGGATCAGTGCGTTCGTGTCACCGGCGAGAGTCCAGCCGTCATAGCCGCGCGGCGGCTTGTCGGTGTCCCCGTAGCCGCGCAGGTCCACGGCGACAGCTCGATATCCGGCGGCGTCGAGGTCGGCCAGTTGGTGACGCCAGCTCCACCAGAACTCCCCGAAACCGTGCAGCAGCAACACCAGCGGTCGGTCGAGGCGAGGTGGACCGCATTCGACGGCGTGGAACCGGATGCCGTTCGCGCGGACGTCGAGGTGCGTCCACGGCCCCTCGAACCGGACGGTCGACGGGTCGGGCGGTGGCATGGTGTCAGATCGAGAGCGCGCGTGACGTCAGCGACGCGGCGCGACGCCCGTCCCACCGGGCAGGTCCACCGGGGCACCCTTGCCGGTGCCGGGGATGACCGACGGGACGGCCTTCACCGTCTCGATGGTCTTCTTCGGCCCGCGGATGCGCTTGAAGAAGATGAACCCGACGATGCCCGCGATCACGGTGATGACCACCAGGATCAGGAACACGATGCCGAAGGCCGCCCAGCGGGGGAGCCACTCGTCGAGCAGCTCGGCGAGGAAGAAGAAGAAGAAAAAGCTCGAGTAGAGGGCGATCGCCCCGGCCACCAGGAACAGCACGCCGCCGATGGCGGCCTTCTTGGCCTCGCCGACGACCTCGGCCTTGGCCAGCTCCACCTCGGCGCGCAGCAGCGTCGACATGTGCGCCGTCGCGTCCTTGACCAGGCCACCGATCGACTGCGTGGCGGGGTCGTGCGGATCGGTCAGGGGGATCGAGGAGACAGCTCGATCGCCGGCAATCGGGGCACGGTCGTCCAGGCTCACGGGGGATCCCTTCATCGATGTCGTCCATCGGTGTCGCTCGTGACGGGCGGGCTCCCGCCTGTCGGTCGGTCTCATCGTGCCATGCCCGGCGGGGGCGGTTCGGCGTCGGCGGGGGTGAGGATCACCAGGACCGCCTCGGCGGGGTCGTCGCCGGCGCGATAGCGATGGGTCGAATCGCTGCGAAACGACGTCGACGACCCCGCCGGGACCGTCGTGAGGCGGCCTGTCGGGCCTGCGGACACGGTCCCCGCGACGACGGTGAGGTGCTCGACGACGCCCGGCCCGTGGGCGGGTGAGGTGTGGTCGGCGCCGGGCTCGAACTCGAGTCGGAACACCTCGACGGTGTGGTCGGCGAGATGGCGGACGTCGAGCGTCACCGACGTCATCCCGCCGCCGCGGGTGCGTGGATGGTGCCCGGGCGGAGCAGGCTCATCGCCCACGAGCGCGGTCATCGGCACCGACATCGGTCCGCACAGGGCATAGAGCGTCTCGATGGTGGGGTTGCGTCGGCCCGCCTCGATCTCGGACAGCGACCCTTTCCCGATCCCGGCCCGCCGGGCCAGTTCCGACAGGCTCAGCCCACGGTCGACACGCAGCTCGCGGACGCGACGACCCACGTCGGCGGCTGGTCGTGCGATGTCGTCGTCCACGGCACCAGCGTGCCACAAGCGTTCTGTTGACAGAACGTTCCGCAAACAGAACAGTGGAGCCGTGACGACGACAGGACGGACCCGGACGGCGGGGGCGGTGTCGGCGGGCGTGGTGTGCGCGCTCGTCGGGTTCACCAGTTCCTTCGCCGTGGTGCTCACCGGGTTGCGTGCGGTGGGTGCGACGCCCGCCCAGGCGGCGTCGGGCCTCGTGGCGGCGTGCGTGCTGCAGGGCGTGATCATGATCGCGATGGGTCTGCGGTACCGGATGCCGCTGGCGTTCGCCTGGTCCACCCCGGGGGCGGCCGTGCTCGCCGGCGCCGGGGGAGCGGCCGGCGGGTGGCCGATGGCCGTCGGCGCCTTCGCGGTGTGCGGTGTGCTGCTGGCCGCGACCGGTTTCGTGCCGGCTCTCGCCGCGCTGGTCCGGGCGATCCCGACGAGGATCGCGCAGGCGATGCTCGCCGGCGTCCTGGTGCCGCTGTGTCTCGCCCCGGTGACCGCTCTCGCCCACCACCCCGCCTCGGTCGCGCCCGTGCTCGCGGTCTGGCTCCTGCTCAGCCGATTTGCGCCGCGGTGGGCGGTCCCGACAGCGTTCCTCGTCGCGGCCGTCGTCGTCGGCGTCGAGATCGTGCGCACCGGAACGACCATCGACGCGGGCGCACTCGTCCCCCGCCTCGAGTTCACTGCGCCTGCGTGGTCGCTCGCCGCGATCACCGGCCTCGCGGTCCCCCTGTTCGTCGCGACGATGGCGGCGCAGAACATCCCGGGCGTCGCGATCATGCGGGCGTTCGGCTACCGGGTGCCGTGGCGGTCGTCGATGGCCGTCACCGGGGGTGCGACGGTTCTCGGCGCGGCGGTCGGGGTGCACGCGCTGAACCTCGCGGCGATCTCCGCGGCGCTGGCGGCGGGTCCCGACGTCCACCCCGACCGGTCACGACGGTGGATCGCCTCGGTGACCGCGGGCGGGGTCTACCTCGCCCTGGGGGCGGCATCCGCCGCGGCGGCCACCCTCGTGGCCCTGGCGCCGGACGGTGTGGTGCAGGCCGTCGCCGGCGTCGCGCTCCTCGGGACCCTGGGAGGCGCACTGACCGCCGCGGTCGGCCCGGATGCGGACTCCTCCTCGGCGCGCCCACACGAGACCATCGCTGCGGTGGCGACCGTGCTGACCGCGGCGTCCGGCGCGGCGTTCCTCGGTGTCGGCGCGGCCTTCTGGGCTCTGGTGGTCGGGATCGGCGTCCTGCTGGTCCTGCGACCCCGACGGTCAGGCGTGGACGAGGATGCCGGGACCGGTGCGGGCTAGGCTCGCGCGATGGCCGACCATGCGCTGCTCCCGATCGACGACCTGACCTTCTTCCACCGTGCGCCGGTGACCTACCGGTTCACCGTCGATCTCCCGGTGACGCCCGATGTCGCGTGGGCCGAATTGACGCGGCAGAACACCCTCGACTGGTGCCGGATGATCAAGAAGGTCACGTTCACCTCGCCCGAGCCACACGGCGTGGGCACCACCCGCACCGCCGAACTCGCGCCCGGACTCGTGAAGATCGACGAGCGATTCTTCGTGTGGGAGGCCGACGCCGAGGCCGGCACCTACCGCAACGCGTTCACCGTCGTCTCCGCGAACGTCCCCGGACTGCGCCGCTTCGGCGAACTGACCGAGGTCGTCCCCGCCGGACTCGGATCGCGGCTGACGTGGGCGTTCGCGATCGAGCCCGCGGGTCCGCTCGCCAAGCTGCCGGGTCTGTCGGTCGTCAGCAAGCCCGCGCTGAGCACGTTCCGCACCGACACCGTGAAGCACTTCGCGACGCTCGCCTGATCCCGGGCGGTCTAGTCCTCGTCGAGCAGTCGGGTGTGGACCCGGCCCCGTCTGATCAGGGCCGCCGCACCGATCAGCGAGGCGGCCATCGAGCTGAGAAGCACTGCGGCCTTGGCCAACTCGGCCTCCTCCGGCGGTAGGGCGAGTTCGGCGATCAGCAGGCTGACGGTGAACCCGATGCCGCCGAGGATGGCCACCGCGAGCATGTCCCGCGGGAAGAAACCCGCGGGTTTGGTCACCCAGCCGAGGCGGATGAGCACCCAGCTCACGCCGAAGATGCCCACGGTCTTGCCGACCACGAGGCCCACCATGATCCCGAGGGCGATGCGGTCGCTGAACAGCTCACCCGCCACCGACGGGTTGACGGGGACACCCGCGGCGAAGAGCGCGAAGATCGGCACGCAGATCGCGGCGGAGATCGGCTGTATCCGATGTTCGAGCCGGGCACCGGGAGCGTGGTCCTCGTCCGGGTCGGGGCGCACGCGCGTGAGCAGGCCGAGTGCGACACCGGCGATGGTCGCGTGGATCCCGGCGTCGTACACCGCCACCCAGGTAATCACCGCCAGCGGGACGTAGACGACTGGACTGGTGACACGCTGCCGCTGGCAGAGCCAGTACGACGCCAGTGCTGCGACGGCCACGCCGGCCGCGAGGAAGTTCAGCGACTCGGTGAAGACGATGGCGATGATGGCGATGGCGATGAGGTCGTCGACGACGGCGAGGGCGAGCAGGAACACGCGCGCGCTCGAGGGGATCTGCGAACCCACCAGCGCGAGGATGCCGAGTGCGAAGGCGATGTCGGTGGCTGCGGGGATCGCCCAGGCCCTCTCGATTCCCGATGTGCCCCAACCGATGGCGAGGCAGATCACGATGGGGACCACCACGCCGCCGACCGCCGCGGCGATCGGGAGCGTCGCCTGTCTGAGGCTCGACAGCTCGCCGAGGACGATCTCGCGTTTCAGCTCCAGGCCGGCGACGAAGAAGAAGACCGCGAGCAGGGCGTCCTGCGCCCAGTGGCCGACGCTGAGGTGGAGGCCGAGGACGTCGGGGCCCACGTGGGCGTCCCGCAGCGACAGGTAGACATCACCCCACGGCGAGTTCACCCACAGCAGTGCGACGGCCGCGGCGCCGAGAAGAACCATGCCGCCGAAGGTCTCGGTGCGCAGGTACCGCGCGAAGTCGCTCGGGGACGGTGGTGACAGCTTCGGCGCGTCGATGACGGGGTCCTTCGTGTCGCGGGGTCGGCAGCAGAACTTGCCGACCAGACTTCCCGGCGCACCGGCTACGACTTTACCGCGACGCGAGGCGAGAGTGGAGCTCGCGGACCCGCGCGGCGATGTCGTCGCGCACGAGCCGCATCCGTTCCATTCCCTCGATGCCTCGGGTCGACGGTTCGTCGGTGTCCCAGTTCTCGTATCGCGGTCCGGCGACCTGCTCGACGGTGGCCTCGCGGCCCAGGGTGATGACGTGGTCCATGCGCGCCATCAGGTCCGGGTCGACGGGCTTGGTGTGCTCGGCGCTGATGTCGACGCCCACTTCGAGCAGCGACGCGGCCGATTGTGCGTTGATCGTCGAACCGGGTTTCGTGCCTGCGGAGTGCACCTCGACGGTGTCACCGGCGAGCGCGCGCATGAGGCCGGCCGCCATCTGCGACTTGCCGCCGTTCTTCACACACACGAACAGGACGCTGGGGATGTCAGGCATGGACGGCGAATCGCTGTCGTAGCGCGAGTGACACGTAGACCAGCCCCACCAGGACCGGTACCTCGATGAGGGGGCCGACGACACCGGCGAGGGCCTGACCCGAGGTTGCGCCGTAGGTGGCGATGGCCACGGCGATGGCGAGTTCGAAGTTGTTGCCCGCCGCGGTGAACGCGAGCGTTGTGGTGCGTTCGTACCCGAGACCCATCGCGGCGCCGAGCGCGTACCCGCCGCCCCACATCACCGCGAAGTACACCAGCAGCGGCAGGGCGATCCGGACGACGTCGAGCGGGCGGGAGGTGATCTGATCGCCCTGCAGGGCGAACAGGATGACGATGGTGAACAACAGTCCGTAGAGCGCCCACGGGCCGATGCGCGGAATGAATCTCGATTCGTACCAGGTGCGGCCCTTGGCCTTCTCGCCGAGAACACGCGAGAGGAATCCCGCCACCAGGGGGATGCCGAGGAAGATCAGGACCGACTTCGCGATCTGCCACGGCGAGGTGGAGATGGTGGTCTGTTCCAGGCCCAGCCAGCCGGGCAGCACCGACAGGTAGAACCAGCCCAGGACCGCGAACATGAGGACCTGGAACACCGAGTTGATCGCGACGAGCACCGCCGCGGCCTCGCGGTCGCCGCAGGCGAGGTCGTTCCAGATGACGACCATCGCGATGCAACGGGCCAGCCCGACGATGATCAGTCCGGTGCGATATTCGGGCAGGTCGGGCAGGAACAGCCAGGCCAGCGCGAACATCACCGCAGGCCCCAGGATCCAGTTCAGCGCCAGCGACCCGAGCAGCAACTTCTTGTCGCCGGTCACCGTGTCGAGGCGGTCGTAGCGGACCTTCGCCAGCACCGGGTACATCATGATCAACAGGCCGATCGCGATCGGCAGGGAGACGCCGTCGACCGAGATCGACGACAACGCATCGTTCAATCCGGGGATGCCGCGCCCGAGCAGGAGGCCCGCGACCATCGCGACGCCGATCCAGACCGGGAGGAAACGGTCGAGGGTCGAGAGCTTGCCGACGACGGCCGGGGCGTCGGTGGTGGTACTCACGCCCGCACCGCCGTCATCCCGGCCGCGGCGGGATCGACGGCACCGAGCACGGTCGAGAGTTGTTCCAGCGCAGCGGGAACGATGCGGTGGTAGACCCACGTGCCGCGACGTTCGCATTCGAGCAGTCCCGCCTCCCGCAGCACCTTGAGGTGATGGGAGATGGTGGGTTGCGACAGCTCGAACGAGTCGGTGATGTCGCAGACGCAGGCCTCGCCGGTGGCGTGGCTCGCCACGAGGCTGAGCATCCTCAGCCGCACCGGGTCGCCGAGTGCCTTGAACATCCGGGCGAGCCCGTCCGCGTCGTCGGCGCCCAGCGGCTCGGCGACCAGGGGCGAGCAACACGGGTCGGGCGGTTGCGCGGCGGTCCCGTGTATCGACACGCGTCTATATTGACGTTTGTCGATCTAGGGCGCAACCGCGCGGGCGATGGCCGGGCGCGCTAGTTCTTCTTGCGGATGTTCTCGAAGACGGTGGGGTCGACGAGGGTGGAGGTGTCGCCGAGTTCGCGGCCCTCGGCGACGTCCTTGAGGAGTCGGCGCATGATCTTGCCGCTGCGGGTCTTCGGCAGCTCAGGGACCACGTAGATCTCGCGCGGCTTGGCGATCGGCGAGATGTCCTTGGACACATGGGCCTTGAGCTCGTCGATGAGTTCGTCGCCGCGGTCGGCGATGCCGCTGCGCAGGATGACGAACGCGACGATCCCCTGGCCGGTGGTCTCGTCGGCGGCGCCGATGACCGCCGCTTCGGCGACACCGGAGTGCCCGACCAGAGCCGACTCGACCTCGGAGGTGGAGATGCGGTGGCCGGACACGTTCATCACGTCGTCGATGCGACCGAGCACCCAGAGGGCGCCGTCCTCGTCGTACCGGGCGCCGTCACCGGCGAAGTACCAGCCCTGCTCGGCGAACCGCGACCAGTAGGTGTCGCGGAAGCGGTCGTCGTCGCCCCACACGCCGCGCAGCATCGCCGGCCACGGCTGGTCGAGCACGAGGTAGCCCTGCTCGCCGGCGGCGACGGGGTTGGCGTCGTCGTCGACGATCTTCGCGCTGATCCCGGGCAGCGGGCGCATCGCGGACCCGGGCTTGGTGTGGGTGACGCCGGGGAGCGGGGCGATCATCATCGCGCCGGTCTCGGTCTGCCACCAGGTGTCGACGATGGGGCAGCGGTCGGCGCCGAGGACGCTGCGGTACCACCGCCACGCCTCGGGGTTGATCGGTTCGCCGACGCTGCCGAGCAGTCGCAGCGAGGACAGATCGTGGGCGTCGGGGATCTCGCGGCCCCACTTCATGAACGTGCGGATCAGCGTGGGCGCGATGTAGTAGGTCGTGACCTTGTACTTCTCGATGATCTCGAAGTGCCGGTGCTCGTTCGGGGAGTTCGGGGTGCCCTCGTAGACGACCTCGGTGGCGCCGTTCGACAGCGGGCCGTAGACGAGATAGCTGTGCCCGGTCACCCAGCCGATGTCGGCGCCGCACCAGAAGACGTCGGTCTCCGGCTTGTGGTCGAAGACGTTCTTGAAGGTGTAGGCGATCTGGGTCAGGTAGCCGCCGGAGGTGTGCAGGATGCCCTTGGGCTTGCCCGTGGTGCCGGAGGTGTACAGCAGGAAGAGCGGGTGCTCGGAGTCGAACGCGGTGTACGCGTGGGTGTCCGACGCCTGCCCGACTGTCTCGTGCCACCACAGGTCACGACCCTGCACCCAGTTCAGATCGGGGTCGTGGTCGGTGCGCTTGACGACCAGGACGTGCTCCACCGACGGCGCGGCGTCGTCGCCGGTGCCCAACGCCTCGTCCACGGACGCCTTCAGCGGCGCGGGCTTGCCGCGTCGGAACTGGCCGTCGGTGGTGATGACCAGCTTGGCCTGAGCGTCGTCGACCCGGGAGCGCAACGCAGTGGCGGAGAAGCCGGCGAACACCACCGAGTGCGGAAGTCCCAGGCGTGCGCACGCGAGGATCGCGACGATCGCCTCGGGGACCATCGGCATGTAGATCGCGACGCGGTCACCGGCCTGCAGCCCGAGCTCGGTCAGGTAGTTGGCGGCCTTGCTGACCTCGGCCAGCAGGTCGGAGTAGGTGAGGTCGCGGGTGTCGCCGGGCTCGCCGACCCAGTGGATGGCGACACGGTCGCCGTTGCCGGCGTCGACGTGGCGGTCGATGCAGTTCGCGGCGACGTTGAGCGTCCCGCCGACGAACCACTTCGCGAACGGGGCGTCCGACCAGTCGAGGGTGTCGGTGAAATCGGTGTCCCACCGCAGCGCGCGCGCCTGCTTCGCCCAGAACGCCAACCGGTCCGCGTCGGCCTCGTCGTAGAGATCGGCGGTGGCCACCGCTGCCGAGGCGAACTCGGCGGGCGGCGGGTAGTCCTTCGGGTGGTCGGCCGTGGCCGATTCCGATCCGGACTGGCCTGTGGCGCTGGACATGATGTGGTGACACCTCTCCGTCGTCGCGAGTTCGCGGTCATCGTGAGGGTAGTCACGTTGGGATCGCGTTGCAGGCGCCCTCGGACCCCGTGCTGTCCGATAGGTCCGATTGCCGCGTAGCCAGCGGTAACGTGCGCCACCTGTTTTCCCACTCACCGAGACGACCTGTCGTTTGCCTGGGTATCGTCTGCCGGGTCCGTGACCGCCGTGCGTCCACCAGGTGCACGCGAGATGGACGAGAACCGGTGGCCGGAACCCGGGCACCCACGTGCGGTCGAGAAGAGAGATCAACTCAGGTGAGATTCAAGAGGCTGGCAGCGGTCGCCGGCGCAGTGGTCATCAGCGCGGGCGTGCTCGCGGCGTGTGGCGGCTCGTCGTCGGACAGCTCGATGGTGACCGTGAACGGTAGCGAGCCCGAGACGGGCTTGATCACCACCACGACGAACGAGAACGGCGGCGGACGCATCGTCGACCGCCTGTTCACCGGTCTGTACTACTACGACGCCGACGGCAATCCGAAGCCCGCCATGGTCGACAACCTGCAGACGACGGACAACAAGAACTACACCATCACCATCAAGAAGGGGTGGAAGTTCACCGACGGCACCGAGGTGAAGGCCCACAACTTCGTCGACGCCTGGAACTTCGGCGCCTACACCCCGAACGCCCAGAAGCAGCAGAGCTTCTTCGCCCCCATCGAGGGCTACGACGCCGTGTCCGCGGAGAAGCCCACCGCGAAGACGATGTCGGGACTGAAGGTCGTCGACGACTACACATTCACCGTCGCGCTCAAGAACCCGGCGATCGACTTCAAGCTCGGCCTCGGTTTCACGCCGTTCAAGCCGCTGCCCGACGTCGCGTTCAAGGACATCAAGGCCTTCGGCGAGAACCCGGTCGGCAACGGCCCGTACAAGCTGCAGAGCTGGCAGCACAACGTCCAGGCGACGCTGGTCCCCAACGACCAGTACCCGGGGGACAACAAGGCCAAGAACAAGGGCCTCGTGTTCAAGTTCTACCTCGACTTCGACTCGGCCTACAGCGACCTGCAGTCGGGCAACCTCGACTTCCTCGACACCATCCCGGTCTCGGCGCTGCGCACCTACAAGCAGGACCTCGGCGATCGCGCGATCACCAAGCCGACCGCGCAGAACCAGACCGTGGACATCCCGTACTCGCTGCCGCACTTCTCCGGCCAGGAGGGTGTCCTGCGTCGTCAGGCCATCTCGATGGCGATCGACCGCAAGCAGATCACCCAGAACATCTTCGCCGGGTCGCGCAACCCGTCCCGGGACTTCACCGCGAAGACACTGCCCGGGTACAACGGTGACCTGCCGAACGCGTCGAACCTGGACTACAACCCGACGAAGGCGGTCCAGCTGTGGAACCAGGCGAACGCCATCTCCCCGTGGAGCGGGTCGTTCGTCCTGGCGTCGAACTACGACGGCGGCCACAAGGAGTGGATCGAGGCGACGGCCAACAGCATCAAGAACGTGCTGAAGATCGACGCGCAGCCGCAGGCCGTCGCGACGTTCTCGCAGCTGCGTCAGCAGATCAACGCCCGCACCATCAAGTCGGCGTTCCGTGCGGGGTGGCAGGGTGACTACCCGTCGATGTTGGAGTTCCTCGAGCCGATCTTCGTGACCGGTGCAGGGTCGAACGACACCGACTACTCGAACCCCGCGTTCGACGCCAAGCTGCGTGAGTCCGAGGCGGCGTCGAGCAACGAGGCCTCCTACCAGCTCACCGGTCAGGCGCAGTCCATCCTGCTCAACGACCTGCCCGCGATCCCGATGTGGGACTACGTCGCCAACGGCGGCGAGGGCGTCGGCGTCAACGCGCCGATGACCTGGTCGGGTCTCGCGGACTTCGAGAACATCACCAAGAGCTGACGATCCACCGACGTCCTCCCGCCCCGGGTCCGCCCGGGGCGGGAGGATGCAGGTGTGTGCGAAGGAAGTGACCGATCATGGTCTGGTACACCGTCCGGCGGATCCTGCAGCTGATCCCCGTCTTCTTCGGTGCGACGCTGCTCCTCTACTTCATGGTCTACAAGCTGCCGGGTGACCCGACAGCCGCGCTGGGCGGCGGGCGACCGCTGACCCCCGCTGTGCGCGAACAGATCCGGGAGCAGTTCCACCTCAACGACAGCTTCTTCCAGCAGTACTGGATCTACCTCAAGGGCATCTTCACGTTCGACTTCGGCCAGTCGTTCTCGGGCCGACCGGTGCTCGACGTGATGCAGCAGACGTTCCCCACCACCATCAAGCTCGCGGTGATGGCGCTGCTCATCGAGGCCGTCCTGGGCATCGCGATCGGTGTGATCGCCGGTCTGCGTCGCGGCGGGTGGTTCGACTCGACGGTCCTCGTCACGAGCCTCATCGTCATCGCGATCCCGATCTTCGTGCTCGGCTTCCTCGCCCAGTTCGTCCTCGGGGTGAAGTGGGGCGTCGCGCCGGTGACCGTGGGGGCGAACACCTCCGTCCAGAACCTGCTGCTGCCGGCGTTCGTGTTGGCGCTGGTGTCGATCGCCTACATCCTGCGGCTCACCCGCAACTCCGTCGCGGAGGTCGCCGGGGCGGATCACGTCCGCACGGCGACGGCGAAGGGGCTCGGACGGCCCCGCGTGGTCACCGTGCACATCCTGCGCAACTCGCTGATCCCCGTGGTGACGTTCCTCGGAGCGGACCTCGGGGCGTTGATGGCCGGCGCCGTCGTCACCGAGGGCATCTTCAACATCAACGGCATCGGCCAGACCGTCTTCCGCAGCGTCCAGATCGGCGAGGCACCGACGGTGGTCTCCATCGTCACCGTGCTCGTCCTGATCTACCTCATCGCCAATCTGGTGGTGGACCTGCTCTACGCCCTCATCGATCCGAGGATCCGTTATGCCTGAGCACGATCCCGACGCGCCGCGACCGGGCGTCCCCACCATCTATCCGCACCAGGACCGGTTCGTCGCCGGGGCGTCGGAGGCCGAGGTCCTCGCCGTCGACGTCGTCGACGAGTCCGGGTCGTCGGCAGGGTTCTGGAAGGGCGCGTGGGTCAACCTGCGCCGCCGTCCGCTCTTCATCATCTCCGCGCTCATGATCCTGCTGGTCATCGTGGTCAGCCTGTTCCCGGGGCTGTTCGCACACCAGGACCCGCGGCAGTGTCTGGGGTCGCTGAGCCTGCAGAAGCCCTCCGGCGCTCACTGGTTCGGCACCGATCTGCAGGGCTGCGACATCTACGCCCGCACGATCTACGGTGCCCGGGCGTCGGTGGTGGTGGGTGTCGTGACGACCCTCATCGTGTTCGTCATCGGCACCGTCTTCGGCGTCCTGGCCGGGTTCATCGGCGGCTGGCTCGACGTCCTGATCTCGCGCATCACCGACGTCTTCTTCGCCCTGCCGCTCATCCTCGCGGCGATCGTCATCATGCAGATGTTCGCCCAACGCAGCGTGTGGACGGTGGTCACCATCCTCGCCGTGTTCGGGTGGCCCCAGGTCGCCCGCATCGCCCGCGGCGCGACGATCTCGATCCGCAACGAGGAGTTCATCACCGCCTCGAAGGCGTTGGGCGCCTCCCGACTCCGCATCATCGTCGCCCACGTGGTGCCCAACGCGCTCGGCCCGATCATCGTCATCTGCACGATCAGCCTGGGTGTGTTCATCGTGACCGAGGCGACGCTGTCGTACCTCGGCATCGGGCTCCCCGCGACGAGCGTCTCCTGGGGCATCGACATCGCCGCGGGCCAGAACCTGCTGCGCTCGGGCAACCCGATCCTGCTGTATCCGGCCGTGGCGCTGGCGTTGACGGTCCTGGCGTTCATCATGATGGGCGACGCGCTGCGCGACGCCCTCGACCCGAAGGCCCGAACCCGATGAGCGCGAGCACCCCGGAACCGATCCTGTCCGTCCGTGATCTCGCCGTCTCCTTCGGCACCACGGAGGCCGTCTCCGGCGTCGACCTCACCATCTACCCGGGCCAGACCGTCGCGATCGTCGGCGAGTCGGGTTCGGGCAAGACGACGACGGCGAACGCCGTGCTCAACCTCCTGCCGGGCACCGGTCGGGTCACCGCCGGCAGCATCGTCTTCGACGGCACCGAGCTCACCACCGCGTCGCGCAAGCAGGTCGACTCGTTGCGCGGCAGTGCGATCGGACTCGTCCCGCAGGACCCGATGAGCAACCTCAACCCACTGTGGCGCATCGGGTTCCAGGTGCGGGAGGCGCTCGAGGCCAACAACGTGGCCAAGGGCGCGGCGGCGAAGAAGCGAGCGGCCGAGCTGCTCACCGAGGCCGGTATGCGGGACGCCGAGAAGCGCATGAACCAGTTCCCGCACGAGTTCTCCGGCGGTATGCGGCAGCGCGCGCTCATCGCGATCGGGCTGGCGTGTCGGCCGAAGCTGCTCGTCGCCGACGAGCCGACGTCCGCGCTCGACGTGACCGTCCAGCGACAGATCCTCGACCACCTCGACGGGTTGACCCGGGACCTGGGCACCGCCGTCCTGCTCATCACCCACGACCTCGGGCTCGCCGCCGAGCGTGCGTCGCATCTGGTCGTGATGTACCGCGGACGCGTGGTGGAGAGCGGTCCCGCGCTGGACATCCTGCGGGATCCGCAGCACGAGTACACGAAACGTCTCATCGCCTCCGCTCCGTCGCTGGCGTCGACACGACGGTCCGTGAGCGCCGAGCGCGCCGAGATCGTCGAGCAGGCCGCCGAGATCGCCGAGGAGTCGGCCCCCGCGGACGCCCCCACCGACATCGTCGCGGTCGATAACCTCACCAAGGTGTTCTCGATCCGCGGTGGCGCGCCGTGGAAGTCGTCGCAGTTGACCGCGGTCGACGACGTCTCCTTCTCCATCCGCCGCGGCACCACCACCGCGATCGTCGGCGAGTCCGGGTCGGGCAAGTCGACGGTGGCGCAGATGGTGCTCGGTCTGCTGGAACCCACCAGCGGCTCGGTGGCCTTCGACGGTCGCGACGTCCGCGAGTTAGCCCGCCGCGACGCATCCGCGTTCCGTCGGCGGGTGCAGCCGATCTTCCAGAACCCGTACGGGTCGATCGACCCGCTCTTCTCGATCTATCGCGTCGTCGAGGAGCCCCTGCGGATCCACAAGATCGGGTCGGCGAAGGAGCGGGAGGCGCGTGTCCGGGACCTGCTGGACAAGGTGGCGCTGCCGTCGTCGGTGATGAAGCGTTTCCCGAACGAGCTGTCCGGCGGTCAGCGACAGCGCGTCGCGATCGCCCGGGCGCTCGCACTCGACCCCGAACTGGTGGTCTGCGACGAGGCGGTGTCCGCGCTCGACGTGCTGGTGCAGGCGCAGATCCTCGAGTTGCTGAACCAGCTGCAGGCCGAGCTGGGACTGACCTATCTGTTCATCACCCATGACCTCGCGGTGGTCCGGCAGATAGCCGACGACGTCGTGGTGATGGAGCAGGGTCGGGTGGTCGAACACAACACGACGGACGCCGTGTTCGACGCACCGCAGCAGGAGTACACACGCACTCTCCTCGACGCCATCCCGGGTGCCGCGCTGCTGCGATGACGCGTCACTAGGGTTGGCGACGTGAGCCCCGATCGTTCGACCACGGATCCCCAGAACGCGGACCCGTTGGCGCCCCTGGTGGGGCTGCCCGGTGTGGCGGCTGCCGCGGACGCCGCCCGTGATGCGCTGGCCGCCGTGCATCGGCACCCCGTCAACCTGCGCGGATGGCTCGACAGCTCGGTGGAGGCTTCGTGGCGCGCGGCGCAGTCGTCGGCGGCGATCGAGGGGTCGTCGGTCTCCCTGCGTCGCGACGACGAGGTCGTCGATCCCGTGGTGTCCGGGGCGCTGCGCGTGAACCTCGCGTTGACGGGGGAGTCCCTCGAGTCGCTGACGACGGTGTGGACCCGCGCGCCCCTGCAGGCGTTGGCGCGGCTGCACCTGCTGGCCGCGGCCGACATCGTCGACGACGCCGACCAGCTCGGTCGCCCCCGCGTGGACCCCGAGGTGTCCCATCGGCTCGACCTGCTGGCGGGTCTCGTGACCGGCGGGACGTCGGTGCCGGCACCTGTCCTCACCGCGGTCGTCCACGGAGAGCTGGCGGCGATGGCGCCGTTCGGTGTCGCGAACGGTCTGGTCGCCCGGGCGGCGGCGCGATTGGCAGCCGCAGCCGCCGGCCTGGACCCGCACAGCCTCGGGGTCCCCGAGGTGACCTGGCTGCGCAAGGCTGACGCCTATCGCACAGCGGCCGAGGGCTTCGCGACGGGGACGGCGGAGGGGGTCGCGGCGTGGATCGTCCTGCACATCGAGGCGCTCGAAGCCGGTGCGGCGGAGGCACGTTCGATCGCGGACGCCCGCCGCTGACGTCGGCTGCGGACCACGAGGACCCGGAAAACATTGCAGGCGACGCGATCTCCAGAGATCGCGCCGCCTGCGAGCACGGACCCGAGTTACCAAGCGTGCAAAGGTGGGTTGCGTGGGTGGCCTCGGCGTCCTCGGCGGCGACCGCTCGTCCTCGATGCCCACCCAAGGGCTGTCGTGATCGAGTGGTACCGGGAGTCGCAGGCCCGCAACGCTTCTGCCTGTCGCGGCGTGCTCCGCGTGGGTGCTCGGTATCCGTGCTGGGAGGCGCCGGCCCGGGGATCCATCCCTTCTCTTCCGGGGTGGACGTTGCCGGTGGTGCCTGCCGTGCCTGTAGTTCTACACCGTGATCGGCGTCACATCAAGGGTCTGCGGCGACGAGGGTGCGGGCGCGTCGGGCGCGCCCCCGGTGGACGGCCGCGTAGGTGAGGCCGCCGGCGATCGCTGCACCGAGACCCATCGCGACGACCCCGCCGGGGCTGGACGGTCGTGGCGGGTGCGGTATCCGATCCCTCATCGACACCGGCCGGTTGAAGGACGCCACCGGCCACCCTCGGGACGACGCCGCCTTGCGCAGTGCGCGGTCGGGGTTGACCGCCGTCGGGTGGCCCACGGCGTCCAGCATGGGGAGGTCGGTGACGGAGTCCGAGTAGGCGAAGCACTGCTCGAGGTCGTAGCCGACGCGTTCGGCCAGTTCCCGCATGGCGGTCACCTTGGCGTCGCCGTAGCAGTAGAAGTCCAGCTCGCCGGTGTAGTGACCGTCGACGACCTCCATGCGGCTCGCCAGAACGGTCTCCACTCCGAGCATCTCGCCGATCGGCTCCACCATCTCGCTGCCGGAGGCGGAGACGATGACGACGTCGTGGCCGCGCGCCCGGTGCCCGGCGATCAACTCGGCCGCCTCGGCGAACACCAGCGGCTCGACGATGCCGTGGAGTGTCTCGGCCACGATCGCCCGGACCTGCGCGACGTCCCAGCCGGCGCACATCTGGGTGACGTGTCGACGGAGACGGTCGACCTGGTCGTGATCGGCCGCCGTGAGCAGGAACAGGAATTGTGCGTAGCTGGATTTCAGGACCGCGCGACGATTGATCAAGCCCTCGTCGAAGAAGGGCCGAGAAAAGGCGAGCGTGCTCGATTTCGCGATGATGGTCTTGTCGAGATCAAAGAATGCGGCGACCGAGCCCGCCCGGGGTTCTGTCGGTCCCGACCGACCGGTCCCCGGCGTCCCCTCGTCCGTCGATGCGGAGTCCACGCGAGAAGCCTACGTCGGTCGGCCGAGGGACAGGGGACTGTCGCCGACCGGATCGGCGGTGCGCGGTAGGTGAACTTACGGTCCGGTAGGTTGCGCAACACACCTGTGCAGGTCAGGCCGCATAAATTACCCAGCGGTAACAAGATGGTCGGGGTTGCAATCTTCGGGGTGGTGATGTGTATAGTCTGGGTTACCCGGTTCATCCGGGGCTTTCAGCCCGACCCCCCGGGGCTGAAACGCGACGACCCTGGCCTCCTCCCCCCCTGGCCGGGGTCGTCCTCTATTCGGGGGTCTTTTTCTCCCTCGCGGACAGTAGCTGTCTCGCGGATCCGCGGCCGGTCACCTCAGCGACGGCGATGCACTCGGTGAGCATTTGTGCACACTTCATGGTGCATCACCAGAATGGCGCACGAGTGCGTTTTCTGAGCACGCGACGACGCGCCGATCGGCCATTCTCGCCGTCATGCCACCCACCGCTCCCGCAATCGACCGCCTCCTGGCGATGGTCCAGGACGATCTCGCCGACGACGTCGCCCGGTGCGCCGCGGCCGCCGGCTATCGGGTGGTCGCGTCGGACCCGGACGGAGCACGTCGCGCATGGTCGGAGGCCATGGCCGTCGTGGTCGACCCGACCACCGCCCAGCACGTCGCCGACGCCGGGTGGCCGCGGCGCCGAGGAGTGGTCGTCGTCGGATCACCCCAGGTGGAGGCACTTCTCTGGCGCTCGGCGATGGCCATCGGCGCAGAGGACGCCCATCTGCTCCCCGCCGACGAACACGCGGTGGTCGGGACGCTGAGCCGGCTGCGCGCGCCGCGTCGTGCCGTCGGGGCCGCGATCGCGGTCGTCGGTGGGCACGGGGGCGCCGGAGCGTCCGTCCTGGCGTCCGCGACGGCTCTCCGCGCGGCCCACGATCTCGGGACGCAGACCCTCGTCGTCGACCTCGACGACGCCGGCGGTGGACTCGACCTGGTGTTCGGTGTCGAGGACGCTGCGGGCCTCCGCTGGCCCGACCTCACCGTCGACAGCGGTCAGGTGTTCGCCGAGAGCCTGCATGCGGCACTCCCGCGGACATCCGGCGGCGTCACCGTGCTCGGACCGCGCCGGGGCAGCGGCCATCGGGTCGGTGTGGACGCAGCCACCGCGGTGCTCGAAGCGTCCCGGAGCGGTGGCGACGTGGTCATCGTCGACCTGTCCCGCCGCGACGACGACGTCGCCCACGCTGTCGTGGAGGCGGCCGACCTCGTCGTCGTCGTGACCGGTGCGACCGTCCGCGGATGCGCGGCGACCCGGTCCACCGTCGACCGGTGGCGGGCCGTCACCGAGCGGATGGGGCTCGTGGTGCGGGGTCCCGCGCCCGGAGGTCTGACGGCCGCCCGCATCGCGTCGACGGTCGACGTCGACCTCCTGGCCGCGGTCCGGTCGCAGCCCTCCGTCGTGGCGGGCCTGGAGTCCGGGCGGCTGCCGATCGCACGGCGCTCCCCGCTGGGTCGCGCCGCGGACGCCGTCCTCGATCGCGTCCTCGACCCGACGGGTGTGGCGGCATGACCGACGGCGCCGATGGGCGGCGGGAGCTGTTGACGCGTGTCCGCGAGCGACTGGCCGGTGACGCTGCCGACCCGACGCCGCAGGTCATGGCGGATGCGATCCGCACGGAATCCCGTGGGATGCTCGGCGACACCGACCTCCTGGAGGCCCTGCGGTTCCTCCAGACCGAGCTGGTGGGTGCAGGTCTGCTCGAGGACGTCCTCGCCGAACCCGACGTCGCCGACGTCCTTGTCGTCGGACCACGCCAGGTCTGGGTCGACCGCGGGGCGGGCCTGCGACTCACCGACATCGTGTTCGACGACGACGCGGCCGTCCGCCGACTCGCCGTGCGCCTCGCCGCCGGCGCGGGGCGCCGCCTCGACGACGCCGCTCCGTGGGTCGACGGGCAGCTCCGGGCGGTCGGACGGCGTGGGTACAGCGTGCGGTTGCACGCGGTCATCCCACCGATCAGCGTCGACGGCACCTGCCTGTCGCTGCGTGTCCTGCGGCCGGCCACCCTGGACTTCGCCGCGCTGGTCGCCCGCGACGCGATCGCCCCGGACATCGTCGGTCTCGTCGACGGCATCGTCGCCGCGCGCCTGGCCTTCCTCGTGGTCGGCGGCACCGGGGCAGGGAAGACCTCGCTGCTCAGCGGGCTGCTGGGCCGGGTGGACCCGGCCGAGCGGATCCTGTGCGTCGAGGACGCCGTGGAACTCGCTCCCACGCACCCGCACGTCGTGCGTCTGGTGGCGCGCACCGCGAACGTGGAGGGCGTGGGTGCGGTGGGTGTCCGTGATCTGGTGCGCCAGGCGCTGCGGATGCGGCCGGACCGCATCGTCGTCGGGGAGGTCCGGGGCGCGGAGGTCGTCGACCTGCTGACCGCCCTCAACACCGGACACGAGGGCTGCGCGGGCACGCTGCACGCCAACTCCATCGAGGAGGTGCCGGCCCGCATCGAGGCACTGGCCGCTCTCGGCGGGATGGACCGGCCTGCCGTCCACAGTCAGCTGGCCGCCGCCGTGGACGTGGTCGTCGCCGTCGCCCGTGGCGCCGACGGTTCACGGGGCATCAGCCAGATCGGCCTGTTGGACCGTGGACCCGACGGATGGGTGCGGACCCGCTGCGTGTGGGACCGCACCGACGGGTTCACCGCCGCGGCAGACGAATTGCGTCTGCTGATGAGCGGCCGGATCCGCGACGACGTGACGGGACACCGCGGGTGAGCGGGGCGGTGGTGTTCCTCGCGGTCGCCGCGGTGGTGTGCCTGTGGCCTGTCGCGGTGCCCACCCGTCGCCTGTCCGCGGTGACACCGGCGCCGGTGGACGGCTTGGCCGGGTTCCGCAGGTTCCTCCCGGCCGACTCCTGGGTCGTCGGCGGTGCGGTGGTGGTTCTCGGCTCGCTGCTCGTCGTGGGGGTGTCCGCCGGGATCGCTGCGGGTGTCGCGACGTCGGCCGTGGTGCGCCGCAGAAGATCTCGCCGAGCGGACCGCGCGCGGGACCGTGAGCTGGACGCTGTTCTCGACGCGGTGACCGTCATCGTGGCGGAACTCTCGGTCGGCGCGCACCCGGCTCTCGCCTGCCGTCAGGCGGCGGAGGACGTGAATCGCAGGACCCCGGACGACCGGGTCGACTCGGTGGCGGACGTGGTCACCGGGATGGCCGGTCGAGCGGAGCTCGGTGGCGACGTCGCGGCAGGTCTCGACGCCGTCGACGGCGCCGCATCGCAGACATGGTCGCGGATCGCTGTGGCCTGGAGGACCGCCGACCATCACGGGCTGCCCATGGCCGACCTGCTGCAGTCGGTGCGGGAGGACCTCGTGGCCCGCAGGCGATTCGCCGAGCGAACCCGTGCCGCCCTGGCGGGTGCGCGGGCGACCGCCATCGTGCTGGCGGGACTGCCGGTGCTCGGGATCGGCCTCGGGCAGGCCATGGGCGCCGGCCCGGTCGCGATCCTCCTCGGGGGTGGTCTCGGCGGCATCCTGCTGGTGGTCGGTGTCGTCCTCGTGGTCACGGGACTGTGGTGGACCGAGCGGATCACCGCGAAGGTGTTGTCGCCGTGAGCGGGTGGTGGGTACCGGCAGCCGTCGCGGCGGCGATGGCCGTGATCGTCGCACCCCCGAGCGGGTGGGTCCTGTGGCGTGTCGCGCCGCCGCCGCCGCGGGATCGCTCGCCGCGGTGGCTGGGGGTCGCCCGTGCCCGCACCGATCCGTTCGCGGTCGCCGCCGGGTACGACCTGTTCGGGGTGTGTCTGCGCTCCGGGATGCCAGTGTCGACCGCCGCAGCCGTGGTGGCGGACACCGCTCCACCCGAGCTGGCGGACACCCTGCGTCGCGCCGCCGAGCTGCTGGCTCTCGGCGCGGACCCGGTGCAGGCGTGGGAACCGTCGCCCGACGCCGCGCCGGCCGCGGTGTCGTTGTGCGCCATGGCCCGTCGGTCGGCGCGCGCGGGGTCCTCGCCAGTGCACGGTCTGGCGGAACTGGCCCGGTCACAACGGGAGTCGGCGCAGGACGCCGCCGCTGCCGCGGCGGAGCGGGCCGGGGTCGCCGTCTCGGGGCCGCTCGGTCTCTGTTTCCTCCCGGCGTTCGTGTGCCTGGGCATCGTGCCCGTGGTGGTCGGACTGGCCGGGACGGTGCTCGGCGGCGGGGTGTTGTGACACGCCCGCCGCAGATGCGAACGGTGGATGGTCCGCCGGTCGGGGTGAAGGGAGAGATCATGCAACACAGGTGGATCGAACGCGCGCAGGTGCGGGTGATGGAGGCGGCCGCCGCCGACGACGGCATGTCCACGGCGGAGTACGCCATCGGCACGATCGCGGCGGCGGCGTTCGGGGCGATCCTCTACACGGTCGTGACCGGCGACAACATCGTGTCCGCGCTGACGGGGATCGTGACCAAGGCGCTGAACACCTCGGTCGGCTGAGGTTGGGACGGTTCTGAGCCACTCCCGCGACGGTCCGACGTCGGGCCGTCGCGGGGATCAGGGGCCGGCGGCGGCGGGGACAGCGGTGCGGCTGCGAAGGGCGGCGGCCGCCGCGCGCAGGCCGCCCACCTCGAAACCCGCCTGCACCGCGGCCGCGCCCATGCGCGCCGAGAACCGAGATCTGCGTGACAGGGGGCCGACGAACGTCCCGAGCGCACGGATCGGCAGCAGCGGCAGCCGACGGGCCGCGAAGCCCAGCGGGGACGCCGCGGACGGGTCGTAGGAACTCCTGCCGTAGCGGTGATATTGCGACAGCAGGTCGCCGAATCGCTCTCGCGGGGTCCAGTCCACCCGGGTCGTCGAATCCCCGTCGAGCCGCGCCCCCGCGACGACGGCGCGCCGGCACAGTGTCTCGTCGCCACCGCTGCGCACCTCCGGAAAACCCCCGACGGACGCCCAGAGTCGCCGCGACACACCGAGATTGCAGGCCGGGAAGAAGCCGAGTCCGCGGTAAGTGGCCGTGCCGAACGGGTTCATGTGCGCTGCGATCGCACCCGCGGGCGATCCACCGGGCCGAACAGCGACGTCCGAGTAGGTGATGACCGGGTCGGAACCGGCCGCCAGCGCGCGTCGGTGATGGTCGAGCCAGCCGGGACGCGCCCGACAGCGACTGTCGAAGAACACCAGCAGTTCCGCGTCGGTCGCCCCGACCCCGCAGTTCCTGGCTCCGTACGGCCCGGGCGCATGGGTGTTGGGCACCACTCGGACCCCGACCTCAGCGCACACCGACAGTGTGGCGTCGGTGGACCGGTCGTCGACGACCACCAGCTCATCGTCCGGGAGGAGCTGGCCGATCACGGATTCGAGACAGTCCCGCAGCAGACCGGCGGCGTCGTGTGCAGGGATGACGACGGCGACCCGATCGTGCGGCATACCGGACGACAGTGGCAGACATCGGTCCGGTGCGCGACTCGACGGTTAACGGATGTCGACCTTCTTGCCCGTGGTGTCGCGTTCCTTCTCGCCGTACCAGGCGACGAAGTCCCTCAGGCCCACCTCGTGGAGGCGTCGCAGGGAGATCCGCACGACGGCCTTCTGCGCCAACGCGATCCCGTCGGCCCCGATCAGCGCACGGACGCGGCGGTGGAACACCAGGTCCTCGTCGGTGTCGTCCATGGAGGCGCGCGGGAAACCGCCGCTGCGTTCGTATATGTCGGCGTCGAAGGCCATGTTCGGCCCGCAGATGGCGAAGCTGCGGCGGTGGGCGTCGGGCTCCTTACGGGTCTTGTACCACTCGAGCAGGTGTCCGAGCCGCCACCCGTTGCCGATGATGTTGAAGACGACGTTCACGGCGCCCTCGTCCTCGCGCGCGCGCAGCCGCCCGCCGACGAGCCGCTTGCCGTCGTACAGCGGCCGCAGGATCTCCGACAGCCACGCCGGCTCGGGGAGGGAGTCGGCGTCGGTGCGGGCGATGAACTTCGCACCGGTGGCGATGGCGTAGCGCGTCGCGGTGTCGACGGCGAAGCCGCAGCCCTTCTCGGTCTCCGAGATCAGCTCGACCGGGAAACGCGGACCGCTCGCGATGTGGGCTCGCACGATCTCCGCGGTGCGGTCGGTGCTGTTGTTGTCGACGACGATGACCCGGAACCCGTCGAACACCCGACGGGCGAGCACCGTGTCGAAGCGCTGGGCGTCGATCGCCCGCAGCGTGTCGAGGATGTATTTCTCCTCGTTGAACGCGGCAACGATCACGGCCACCGGCGACTGATCGCTAGTCATTACTTCAGTACAACATGGATCCGACCGCCCTGCAGAGTCTGTGCAGCTCAGCGGATGTCGGCGTCGCGGTCGGGTCGACCCCGGTCGTCGGAGCTGTACCAGGTCACGAAGTCGCGGGTGCCGTACTCGTCGAGCCGGCGCAGCGACGTGCGCACGACGGCGTTCGTCGCGAGCGCGATCCCGTCGGCCCCGACGATGCCGCGGACGCGCTGGTGCAGCACCTCGTCCTCGTGCGCGTCCTCGATACGGGTCCGGGGGAATCCGCCGGATTCCTCGTACATCTCGGCGTCGATCGCCATGTTGTTGCCGACCACGGCGAAGCTGCGCCGCTCGTGGGGGGCCGCTCGCAGCGTCCGCGCCCACTCGACGGCGTGACCGACACGCCAGAGCCGGCCCACCGCGTTGAACACCGTCGCGGAGCTCCCGCCGTCCGAGCGCGCCTGCACCCGGCCGCCGACCAGGCGGTACCCGTGCAGCAGGGGCGCGACGATCCGCGCGAGCCAGTCCGGTGCGGGCAGGGTGTCGGCGTCGGTGCGGGCGATGAACGCCGCACCCAGTTCGATCGCGCGGCGTGCGCCGGTGTCCGCGGCGCACCCGGTGCCCTTCTCCGGTTCGCTCACCAGTTCCATGGGCACCGAGGTGCCGCGGTCGATGAAGTCCGCGACGACCTGGGCGGTCGAGTCCGTGCTCGCGTTGTCCACGACGATCACCCGGTACCCGCGCAGGACGTCCCGGTGGACGACGTCGTCGAAGGACTGCCTGTCGAGGGCGCGCAGCGTGTCGGTGATCAGGCGTTCCTCGTTGTGGGCGGGGACGATGACCGCCACCGCGGGTTCGGTCGGCCCGCCGCGGGGCCCGGGGCTGCTGGTCACACGGGGAGTAAAGCACTGCACCCCGAGCCGTGCGGGTCGGCGTGGGCGGCTCCACAGAATCCGACCCGTAACCACCTCGATGCGGGAGACGATGAATCCCGCGATGACCGCACCACCGCGGTCCGCCGAGACCGAGTTCGAACGGGGGGTACGCGTGGACCCCCTGACGAACGTCGATGGCCCCATGCCCGGGCCCACCCCGAAGCCCTCGTTCCGTGCCCTGCTGTGGCGGTGGCTGACAGGCGACTTCGACTACGCGTACGTCATCGAGCACCACTCGTTGCGACCGCTGTACAACCCGATGCGCGTGATCCTCGCGGGCAACACCGCGCTCCTCGCGATCTGCGCGATGACGCTCCTGAGCAGCGAGGAAGGTCCTCCGACCCGGGCGGGCGTGGTGTGGACGATCCTCGTGTTCGTCGTGCAGGTCGCAGTCGTCCTGCTGATCGCCGCGGTGCCCCGCGACTTCCTCATCCGGCATGCGCGCCCCTGCATCGTCGGGTTCGGCATCTTCGCCGACCTCGGACTGGCCTCGGTGTTGCTCCTGTACTCGCCGATCGTCAGCGCGTACGCGTGTGTGTTCTTCGTGGTCAACGGCGCGTTGTGCACGTTCATGGTGAGTTCGCGCTGGTTGTTGGCGCACCTGGCGTTCGCGACCGCCGTGATCGCGGTGACGGTGGCCCGCCTGCACGCGGCGGGGAGCTTCGACGACCAGGCCATCGTCGCCGGCACCATCGTGCTCGTCGCCGCGGTCGACGGGATCCCTGCGGTGGCGCATTTCGCCTGGTCCACGCTGTCGGCCGATTCCCGACAGGCCATTCGCGACCCGTTGACGGGTCTGTTGAACCGCCGCGGGGCGGACGTGTCGGTGGAACCGCTGTGGTCACATGCCGCGGCGGACGGACACGCGGTCGCGGTGATGGTCATCGACGTCGACGACTTCAAACGCATCAACGACACCTTCGGCCACGACGTCGGCGACGAGACACTGCGTCGACTCGCCGCGGCCTTCGTCGACGCGGTGGGGGACGGCGTGTGCGCTCGGACCGGCGGTGAGGAGTTCACCGCGCACATCGCGGGCCCGCCGGAGGACCTGCGTCGGCGGATCGCCGCTGTGCCCGCCCGTATCCGCGCGATCCGCGACCCTGGTTGCACGGTCAGCGTGGGCGCCGCCATCGTCGGCGCCGCGGCCGTGCGGGAGGCGGGGATCGGGGTGGTCCGGCCGGCGCTGCGCACCGCGGACACGGTGATGTACGAGGCGAAACAACGTGGTGGTGACCGCGCCCTGACCGTCGACGTCGGGTCCGTCTGACCCGACGGTGGAACCGGATCGGACGCCGCCGCGTCTGATGGACATGGGGGATGGGACACGTCGGCGCCGGCGTATGCGACTGGTCGGCGACGAACGCGGGATGGTCACCGTGGAGGCCGCGTTCGCGATCGCGGCGATCGTCGCGGTGGTGGTCCTCGGCGTCGGGGCCGTCCTGGGGGTCGCGACCCATGTCCGCAGCGTCGACGCCGCCCGGGAGGTCGCGCGACTCGCCGCGGCCGATGACGATTCGGCCCTCGCGCGCGGCCGGTCGGTCGCCCCGGCCGGGGCCGACATCTCGATCGCGATCGACTCCGACAGCGTCACCGCCCGGGTGAGGGTCCGCTCGCCGGTGCTGCCCGGTGTGGAACTGGGTGCGACGGCTGTCGCCGCCCGCGAACCGCAGGGCGCGGACGGATGAGGTCACGGGACGGGCCGGGGTCGGTCGCCGACGATCGCGGATTCGCCACCGTGCTGGGCGCATTCGTCGTCGCCGCAGTCGTCGGGCTGACCGTGACGATCGTGTTCGTGGGGGCGGCGGTGGTGGCCCGGCATCGTGCCCAGAGCGGCGCCGATCTCGCCGCCCTCGCGGGTGCCGGTCGCGCGATCCTCGCCGAACCCGACCCGTGTTCCGCCGCGCGGACGGTCGCGGCGGCGAATCATCTGACGGTGTCGGAGTGTGTGGTCGACGGGACGGAGGTGACGGTGACCGCTGACGTCGCGGTGGCGCTGGGGCCGTTCGGGGACCGTGTCGCCCGGGCGCGGGCGCGCGCAGGTCCCGCCGGGGACGACCCACCGTAGGGGTCGGGCTGTCGGTCAGTCGTCGCCGGCGTGGGCGAGCACCAGCGTGAGCACCGCGATCGCCCCCGCCTTGTCCAGTGGCTCGTTCCCGTTGCCGCACTTGGGCGACTGCACACACGACGGACAGCCCGACTCACACCGACAGGCGGTGACCGCGTCGAGCGTGGCGCGGATCCAGGTGCGGAACGCGCGGAAACCACGCTCACCGAACCCCGCGCCACCGGGGTAGCCGTCGTAGACGAACACGGTGGGCAGGCCGGTGTCCGGGTGCAGGTTGGTCGACAGGCCGCCGATGTCCCACCGGTCGCAGGTCGCGATGAGGGGGAGCAGTCCGATGGCCGCGTGCTCGGCGGCATGCAGCGCACCGGGGAAGGCCGATGCGGTCACCCCGGCGCCCTCGAGCGCCTCGGGCGTGAGGGTGTACATCACCGACCGCGTGTGCAGCGTCTGCGGAGGCATGTCGAGTTCGACGACGTCGAGCACCTCACCCGACACCAGGGTCCGGAGATACCCCACCACCTGGTGCGTGACGTCGACCTCGACGAACGCGATCTGCAGCTCACCCGCGTCGACGGACTCGAGGACGGCGGTGATGTCCATGGACGTCGTCTCCCGCGCCGACGTCGTCCAGTCCGGTTCCTCGGGGTGACACAGCGCCAGGCCGTCGGTCAGGTCGAGTTCGTCGACGACGAAGGTGCGCCCCTGGTGCAGGTGGACGGCACCGGCGTGCACCGTCGACATCGCCCGCCCGGTGTCGACGGTGCCGAGCAGCTGCGAGGTGGTGGTGTCGACGATCATCACCTGTCCGCCGATCCCCCCGCGGATGTCGACGTCGCCGTGCGGGTCGAGCCCGGCGGCCGGGTACCAGCCCGCGGCGCGGCGTCGCAGCAGACCGCGGTCGGTCAGGTCGGCGACCACCTCGGCGGCGTCGAACGCGACGACATCCGCCTCGGTCAGCGGCGCCTCGGTGGCGGCGCACAGGATGTGCGGACCGAGCACATAGGGGTTGCCCGGGTCGAACACGCCGGACTCGACGGGGCGACCCAACAACGCCTCCGGGTGGTGCACCAGGTAGGTGTCCAGGGGGTCGTCGCGGGCCACCATCACCACCAGCGACCCCTCGCCGCGGCGGCCGGCGCGGCCGGCCTGCTGCCAGAACGACGCGACGGTGCCGGGATAGCCCGCCACGACGACGGCGTCGAGTCCGGCGATGTCGACGCCGAGTTCGAGGGCGTTGGTGGTCGCCACACCCAGGAGCTGCCCGTCCGAGAGCGCGGCCTCCAGCGCGCGACGGTCTTCGGCGAGGTATCCGGCGCGATAGGCCGCGACGCGGTCGACGAGCTCCGGATCCGCGGCGGCGAGCAGATGGCGGGCGCTGAGCGCGGTGATCTCCGCGCCGCGCCGACTGCGGACGAAACAGAGGGTGCGGGCGCCCTCGACGACGAGGTCGGCCAGGATGCGCGCCGCGTCGGCACCGGCGGACCGTCGCACGGGCGCACCGTGCTCGCCGGTGATGCCCGGGCTGAACCCCGGTTCCCACAGCGCGACCGTGCGCTCGCCGTGGGGCGAACCGTCGGTCGTCACGGCGACGCACTCCGCGCCGATCAGCCGTGTGAGCGCGCCCTGCGGGTCCCCGGCGGTCGCGCTCGCCGCGACCACGGTGGGATCGGCGCCGGCAGCCCGGGCGATGCGCAGCGCGCGCCGCAGGACGAGTCCGGTGTGGGCACCGAACACGCCGCGGTAGTGATGGCACTCGTCGACGACGATGTAGCGGAGGTTGCGGAAGAAGTGTCGCCAGCGCCCGGGCGACCCGAGGAACCCGATGTGCAGCATGTCGGGGTTGGTGAACAACCACCGGGAGTGTTCGCGGGCCCATCGGCGCACATCGGGTTCGGTGTCGCCGTCGTAGGAACACGGTGCGATGTGGGCGAATTCGGGACGGCCCGCGATCAGGCCGCTCACCGAGCGGATCTGGTCGGCGCCCAACGCCTTCGTCGGTGAGATGTAGAGCGCGGTGGCACGGGGATTCGCGACGAGGTCGGTGAGGACGGGGAGCTGGTAGGCGACCGACTTCCCCGACGCCGTGCCCGTCGCGACCACGACGTGTCGACCGGCATGCGCGTGGTCCGCGGCGGCGGTCTGGTGGATCCACGGCCGTGCGACTCCACGCTCGCGGAACGCGTCGACCACCGCCGGTGACGCCCACGCGGGCCAGTCGTCGAACTGTGCTGTCTGCGAGTCGATCACGGTCGCGTATGTGACAGGTGACAACCCCTCGGTGACGCCCGCGAGCGACCGCTGGAGGAGCTGCCCACCGAACGTGTCGGGCAGCGTCATCGCAGACACCGATGTTGTCGATCACCATGACCACCAGGTGTCCGGGAGTTGACATCTGACAGCGTTGTGAACTGCATGGCTTCCTGACTGACGGGATCGGACCCTTCATGGTTGACTGACGTCGGTCGCAGGTGCCGGGGTGCTTCATCGCGATGTCGGACACCCGGAACCGCGTTGCGGACGTGGTACCCGAGGTTAGTGCGCGGTTGTCCCGCGAACGTCGCCCACCAGGTATGGCGGACGTGACGGACCCGGCGCGAGACACATCACGCCGCAATCTGTGAGCAGTGAGGACAGCAGGAGATATGGCACAGGGGACTGTGAAGTGGTTCAACGCGGAGAAGGGCTTCGGCTTCATCGCACCTGATGGCGGACCCGACGACGTGTTCGTCCACTACTCGGAGATCCAGGGGTCGGGCTTCCGCTCGCTGGAGGAGAACCAGCGCGTGGAGTTCGAGGTCGGTCAGGGCACCAAGGGCCCGCAGGCCACCGGGGTCCGCGCACTCTGAGAATTTCACGGTCCCGGTGGGCCACGTCCTCGTGGCGTGACCCGCACAGATGGCGACCATGACTTTCACGACTCGCCCCCGGCACCCGTCACGGGTGTCGGGGGCGACGTCTGTCCGCACCTGTCCCGACGGCGTCCGTGCAGGTCGCGCGGGTACGGGGGCGGTAGTGTTCCCGGCGTGGGCCAGCTCTCCTTCTTCTCCGCCGAGACCGACGAGCCCTCGCTCGACGATCTCGCGGGATTGTTTGCGGCGCAGGGCCAGTCGAGTCACACACCGGCCGGCAGCCGGGTGTCGATCGTCGTCGCCGCCCCGTGGCGTGCCGATGCGCTGGTGGAGGAGATCGAGCTCAGCGGTGCCCGCGCGGCGACCGCCGTCTCCGACGAGGGCTCGCCGATGGCGCGGACCGAGACGAGCAAGGCCCTGGAATCGCTGACCCGGGCGTGGATCACAGGTGCGGTCAAGACGATGCCCGCGGGGTGGGTCCCGTCGCCCCGGGCGCTACGGCTGTGGACGATCGCGGCCGGACGCGCGGACGAGGGTGGCCGCTACCTGCTGGGTCTCGACCCCCATGCGCCCGACACCCACGGCCCGCTGGCGACGGCGCTCATGCGGGCGGGCATCGCGCCCACCCTCGTCGGTACCCGTGGCAGCAGTCCGGCGCTGAGGGTGGCGGGTCGTCGGCGTCTGACCCGGTTGGTCGAGAGCATCGGCGCCCCGCCGGACCACCCGGCCGCGTTCGCCGCCTGGCCGACCGTCTGATCTCGTCCGGTGACCGCCCGTGACCAGCGCTTTGTGGACGACCACAGCGCATCGGTCCCGGCGTGTCGGAGCGCCGGGAAACGATCGGTCGGGCCGGAGCGTTGTGCAGGAGGGACCGTTCATGGGGTACAACAGGCCACAAGTGTGCTTGTCGTCAGTCCGGCACAGCGGTCGACAACCGAGTCGACATATATGAGGAAGGGCGCGGGAACACACCGTGGCAGATAGCGACACCTCGTCCCCGTCACGGGGCGACGTGCGTCGTCTGGTGATCGTCGAGTCACCGACCAAGGCGCGCAAGATCGCGGGCTACCTCGGGTCCAACTACGTCGTCGAGTCCTCCCGCGGGCACATCCGTGACCTGCCCCGCGGCGCCGCCGACGTCCCCGCCAAGTACAAGGGACAGCCCTGGGCGCGCCTCGGCGTCAACGTCGACGAGGACTTCGAGCCCCTCTACGTCGTCTCCCCGGACAAGAAGTCGACCGTCAGCGAGCTCAAGCAGCTCCTGAAGGGTGTCGACGAGCTCTACCTCGCGACGGATGGTGACCGCGAGGGCGAGGCCATCGCGTGGCACCTGTTGGAGACCCTGCGCCCCAGCGTGCCCGTGCGCCGGATGGTGTTCCACGAGATCACCCAGTCGGCCATCCAGGCCGCCGCCGACAACCCCCGTGACCTCGACATCGACCTCGTCGACGCGCAGGAGACCCGCCGCATCCTCGACCGCCTCTACGGCTACGAGGTGTCGCCGGTGCTGTGGAAGAAGGTCATGCCGAAGCTCTCGGCGGGCCGCGTGCAGTCGGTGGCCACGCGCATCATCGTCGAGCGCGAACGGGAGCGGATGGCGTTCGTGTCCGCGTCGTACTGGGACATCGAGGCCACACTGGATGCAGGGGCCGACGTGACCCCGCGGACGTTCGGCGCCAAGCTGGTCTCGGTCGACGCGAACCGGGTCGCCAGCGGACGCGACTTCGACTCCACCGGCACGGTCAAGAAGACCGACGGGATCGTCGTCCTCGACGAGGCCCGCGCCCGTGCCCTCGCCGACGGGCTGCAGGGCGCGGACATGACGGTGACCTCCGTCGAGGAGAAGCCGTACACACGCCGCCCCTACGCACCGTTCATGACGTCGACGCTGCAGCAGGAGGCGGGACGCAAGCTGCGCTTCACCTCCGACCGCACCATGCGGGTGGCGCAGCGCCTGTACGAGAACGGCTACATCACCTACATGCGTACCGACTCCACGACGCTGTCGGAGTCGGCGATCACCGCTGCCCGGGATCAGGCCCGCGAGCTCTACGGCCCCGACTTCGTGCACCCGACGCCGCGGCAGTACACGCGCAAGGTGAAGAACGCGCAGGAGGCCCACGAGGCGATCCGTCCCGCCGGTGAGTCCTTCCGGACGCCGGGCCAGGTGGCCTCGGCGCTGCAGTCCGACGAGTTCCGTCTCTACGAGCTGATCTGGCAGCGCACGGTCGCGTCGCAGATGGCCGACGCCCGCGGCACCACGATGAGCCTGCGGATCAGCGGCACCGCCACCACCGGCGAACGCGCGACGTTCGCCGCATCCGGGCGCACCATCACCTTCCCCGGCTTCCTGTCCGCTTACGTCGAGACCGTCGACGAGCAGGCCGGGGGCCAGGCGGACAACGCCGAGGTGCGTCTGCCGACCCTCACCGAGGGCCAGCACCTCACCAGCACCGACCTGCAGGCCGAGGGGCACTCGACCAACCCGCCGGCCCGGTACACCGAGGCGTCGCTGGTGAAGATGCTCGAGGACCTCGGGATCGGACGCCCGTCGACCTACGCCTCGATCATCGGCACGATCCAGGACCGCGGATACGTCCACAAGAAGGGCAGTGCGCTCGTCCCCTCGTGGGTGGCGTTCGCGGTCGTCGGTCTGCTGGAGGCGTACTTCCGTCGACTCGTCGACTACGACTTCACCGCCTCGCTCGAGGACGACCTCGACCAGATCGCGTCGGGTGCGGAGAACCGCACCGCGTGGTTGTCGCGTTTCTACTTCGGCGGCGAGACGTCGGGGTCGCATGCGGACGCCGAGATCGCCCATGACGGCGGGCTGAAGAAGCTCGTCGGGTTGAACCTCGAGGAGATCGACGCCCGGGAGATCAACTCCATCAAGCTCTTCGACGACGCCGAGGGCAGGCCCGTCGTCGTGCGCGTCGGACGGTTCGGGCCGTACCTCGAGCGCGACGTGGCGCCGGCCGGGGCCGACCCGGATCTGCAGCGGGCGAATCTCCCCGACGACATGACGCCGGACGAGCTGACGCTCGAGGTGGCCGAGAAGCTGTTCAGCACCCCGCAGGAGGGGCGCTCACTGGGCAACGACCCGGTGACCGGTCACGAGATCGTCGCCAAGGAGGGCCGTTTCGGCCCGTACGTCACCGAGATCCTCCCGGATCCCGACGACGACGGTTCGGACGACGACGGGTCCGACCCGGCCACGGTGCCGTCGGGGCCGACGCCGCTCGACGGCGACCCGGTGTCGGCAGGCGCCCCGGGTGGTTCGGGCGGCGGCACCGCGACCGCCACGAAAACCGCTGCAGCACCGGCGAAGAAGGCCGCGAAGAAGACCGCCGCGAAGAAGGCCGGCCCCAAGCCGCGCACCGGTTCGCTGTTCAAGTCGATGGAGATCGCGTCGGTCACGTTGGAGGACGCGCTCAAGCTGCTGTCGCTTCCGCGCGTCGTCGGGACCGACCCGGAGACCGGTGACGAGATCACCGCGCAGAACGGTCGCTACGGGCCGTACCTGAAGAAGGGCACCGACTCGCGCTCGCTGGCGACGGAGTCGCAGATCTTCGACATCACGCTGGAGGAGGCACTGAAGATCTACGCCGAACCCAAGCGGCGTGGTCGTCAGGCCGCGGCTCCTCCGCTGCGGGAACTCGGCAACGACTCGGTGAGCGAGAAGCCGATGGTGATCAAGGACGGCCGCTTCGGGCCGTATGTCACCGACGGCGAGACGAACGCGAGCCTCCGCAAGGACGACGACGTCGCCTCCATCACCGCCGAGCGTGCGATGGAGCTCCTCGCGGACCGACGCGCGCGGGGTCCCGCCCCGAAGCGTGCCAAGAAGGCTGCCGCGAAGAAGACCACCGCGGCGAAGAAGGCACCGGCGAAGAAGACCACCGCCAAGAAGGCCACCGCCACGAAGACGACGAAGAAGGCGACCGCCTCGAAGTCAGCTGCGAAGAAGTCGGGCGCGAAGAAGTCGGCCGCGAAGAAGTCGAGCGGATCGGCGCAGGACTAGTCCTGCGCCGGTCATCGTGACGCGGGGGGCGCAGCGATGAGGGACCACGGTCGTGTCGACCATCGCTGGTTCGTGGCCGCGTTCGAGGCGAGCACGGTCCCGATGGCGCTCGCGGACGAGGAGGGACTCCTCACCGCCGCGAACTCCGCCTACTGCGCGATGGTCGGGCGGCCCTGGTCGGACATCGCCGGGATGTCGTCGCGGGCGTTCACCCATCCCGACGACATCGCCCAGCACCGGGCGATGGCGCAGTTGATGGACGCAGCCGCGTCGCGCGGTGAGGCACTGCGCGTGGAGAAGCGGTATGTCCATCCCGACGGCAGCGTCCGATGGGGGTGGGTGTCGGCGAGTCCGGTGACCGGGCCGCAGGGGCAGGTGTGGACGATGGCGGTCATCCACGACACCACCGACCGTCGGCGCGCCGAGGAGTCGCTCATGGTCGCCGCCACCACCGATCCGCTGACCGGTTTGATGAACCGGCGTGGCTGGGAGGACCTGCTCACCCGGTTCGAGCAGCCGCCGGCGCGGTCGCAGGACGTGGCCCTGGCCATCGTCGACCTCGATCGGTTCAAGACCTACAACGACACGTTCGGGCACGCGGCCGGTGATCAGCTCCTCGTCGACTTCGCGCGGGACGCCACGACCGCCGTCGGGAACAGGGCGGTTCTCGCGCGGTGGGGCGGCGAGGAGTTCGCGGTCGCACTGCCCGACAGCGACGACGAGTCCGCGCGACAGGTGCTCGACGAGCTCGCGGCGGTGGTCCCCGACGGTCAGACGTTCTGCGCGGGCCTGACCGTCCGTCGTCCCGACGAGGCGACGGTCGACTGTTTCCGTCGGGCGGACGCCCTTCTGTACCAGGCGAAACGCAGCGGCCGCGGTCGCGTCGTCACGGGCTGAGGCGGCCCGGACCCCGACCCCGGACCCAGACCACGATCGCCGACCGGCCACGACCCGTCAGGTCAGCGGCGCGACGCGGCACTTTCGTCGGAGTCCTCGTCCTCGTCGTCGACGGCCCCGCTCGACGCGCCACCACGGCCTGTCGGGCTGGTGAGCGACGCGCCCACCGCACTGTCGACGACACCGTCGGCGTTGTCGTCGACGGCCTCGTCGTCCTCGACGACGAGGGCGAACTTCGGTCGCGCGAGCTTGGTCTCGAGACCCCGACCCCGCAGCTCGACGCTCTCGCCGATGTCCCAGCACTCGGCCTCGGCGTCGGACGCGAGGTAGATGGCGCGGGCCGAGGCCAGCACACGGGCGGACTCGCCCTTCGCCATCTCCGTCAGACGCGCTGCCTCGTTCACCGGGTCGCCGATGACGGTGTACTCGAGTCGCTTCTCCGACCCGATGTGACCGGCGATCGCCTTGCCCGCGGACACGCCGATGCCGACGTCGGTCTCGCCCAGGGTGCGCTCGAGCTCGATCCGCAGTTCGCGGGCCGCGGCGAGTGCCTGCCCTGCGAAGTCCTGCAGATCCAGGGGGGCGCCGAAGATCGCCAGCGCCGCGTCGCCCTGGAACTTGTTGATGAACCCGCCGTGGCGACCCACGGTCTCGACCACCACCCGGAAGAACTCGTTGAGCAGATCCACGACCTCGCGCGGCGGACGCGTCACGGCCAGTCGCGTCGAGCCGACGATGTCGACGAAGAGGACCCCCACGTAGCGTTCCTCGCCGCCGAGCTGGGTCCCGCTCTCGATGGCCTTGCGGGCGACGTCCTCGCCGACGTAGCGGCCGAACAGGTTGCGCAGCTCCTGGCGTTCGCGCAGTTCCACCACCATGTCGTTGAACCCGGTCTGCAGCAGGCCGATGTCGCTGCCGTCATAGACCCGCACCGAGGTGTCGAGGTCACCGGCGCGGACCGAGAGCAGTGCCTCCCGCAGCTCACGGATCGGGTCGGCGATGGCACCGACGAGCCGGATCAGACCGATCAGCCCGAACACGGCGGTCGCGACGACGAGCCACAGCAGAGGGCGCTGGAGGCCGGCGGCGTCGGTGGTGATGACCCCGGTCTGCTGGCCGACGATCAGCAGCACGATCGCCACCAATGGCACGACGACGCTGATGCACCAGAAGAGGACGATGCGGATGGTCACGCTGAGCGCGACGGGGGTGCTGGTGGGGTCGTTGGCCATCGCCGAGACGGTGATGGGCCGCAACACCTTCTCGGCCTGCAGGTAGCCGAGCACGCACGAGACGAACCCGCCGATCGCCGACGCCAACCACACCACGAACGCCGTCGACCCCGACGCCTGCAGGTTGAGCAGGGCGAACAGGATCCCGCCGACAGTCCACAGGCCGAGGTTGACCATGGTGAGCAGCACCGGCAGACGCAGTGCCCGGCGGCGGGCGAACTCGTTGTCGAGACGGCTGCGGCGGCGGTGCCACACCAGGACCGGCAGCGTCAGCAGGATGCTGAGGTAGCCCCCGACGAACGCCGCCGTCAACAGGTAGACGACGAAGACCGCCTGGTTGTAGCCGTTGATCTGGTCGAGCCGGACGCTGTACTCGTACGGCATGCCGAAGCGCAGGAAGGCGAAGGTGAACAGCGCGCCGATGATGTTCGCGCGCAGCAGGTCGAGCAGCAGCACCGGCCAGGGCGTGTGCGCCAGCCAGCGCAGCAGGTGGAGAAGCCTGCGCGCACGGGACTGACGTTCGACCACGACGTAACGGTAGCGGGCGGGCGGTGTCGTGGGGCGCGGCTAGGCTTGCCCGCGTGACATCGGTGTTCGACCGCCTCGTGGGGCAGCAGGGTGTCGTCGACGAACTCTCCGCGGCCGCCCGCTCCGCCCGTGCCGTGTCCTCCGACATCACGATGACCGAGGACGGCGCGGTCTCCATGTTCGGCGAGGACTCCGGAGCCGGTTCCGTCCCGGTGCGCAGCTCGATGACGCACGCCTGGCTGTTCACCGGTCCGCCCGGCAGCGGTCGCTCGGTCGCAGCGCAGTGCTTTGCCGCGGCCCTGCAGTGTCAGGACGCCGACGAGGTGGGTTGCGGCCACTGCCACGCGTGCACCACGGTCATGAGCGGCACCCACGCCGACGTACGGCGGATCGTCCCGGATGGCCTGAGCATCTCCGTCAAGCTGATCCGCGAGACCGTGCAGATCGCGTCGCGGCGCCCGGCCACGGGCCGCTGGCAGGTCGTCCTCATCGAGGACGCCGACCGTCTGACCGAGCAGGCCGCCAACGCCCTGCTGAAGGTGGTCGAGGAACCGCCGTCACGGACGGTGCTGCTGCTGTGCGCCCCCAGCATCGATCCCGAGGACATCTCGGTGACCCTGCGCTCCCGCTGCCGCCATGTCCCGCTGACGATGCCGTCGGTCGCGGCGATCGCGCAGGTCCTCGCGGCCGACGGCGTCGACCCCGAGACCGCCCGCTGGGCCGCCTCGGTCTGCGGCGGCCATGTCGGGCGGGCGCGCCGGCTCGCGACCGACGAGAGCGCCCGGTCGCAGCGGACGCAGGCCCTGGGCCTGGCGCGGGCCGCCACCCGAGAGTCGACGGTCTACGGCGACGCCGAGAACCTGGTCCGCTCCGCCGAGGCGGTCGCGAAGTCCATCAGCACCGAGATCGACGAGGCCGAGACCGAGACCATGCGCACCGCGCTGGGTGCGGGCGGTACGGGCAAGGGATCGGCGGGAGCGCTGCGCGGGTCCGCCGGCGTGCTCAAAGACCTGGAGCGTCAACAGAAGTCGCGGCGGACCCGCCTGCAGCGCGATGTCCTCGACCGTGCCCTGGTCGACCTCGCGGCGTTGTTCCGCGACGCGGTCGTCGCGGCCTACGCGGCCCCGGTCGCCGCGATGCACCCGGACATGGCGGACCAGACACACCGGATGGCCGCGTTCGCCCCGCCCGAACGGCTCCTGCAGTGCGTCGAGGCGGTCCTCGAGTGCCGCGAGGTCCTCGACCACAACGTCAAACCGAAGTTCGCTGTCGACGCCATGGTCGCGGCCATCGCCACCGCGCTGCGTCGCTGACGCGGGCGCCTGGGCCGGAGCGGTTTGGCCGCGCCGCCGCGCGGTCGATACACTGGTCGACGCTGCCTTCGGGCGGCACGCCGCCTTAGCTCAGTCGGTAGAGCGCTTCACTCGTAATGAAAAGGTCGCGAGTTCGATTCTCGCAGGCGGCTCCACGCACCACCCGCCCCGGACGTCACCCATCCCGGGCATCGATCCCGGCCAGGATGAGGTCCACCCCGGCGAGGAACTGCTCTCGGTCGTCGTGATCCCGCAGGGAGTCGGCCATCGCCCGGACGAAGGGGTACCGCTCCGCGTCGAGGGACGCCCACCGATCCGACTCCCGGCCGAGTGCCGCCGAGCGTCCGGCCGCCTCCGGGTCCTGCGCGTGCAGGCGGGCGTTGGCCGCGTTCTGACCCGCCCCACCGAGGATGTAGCTGAGCAGTGCCGTGGCCGTGTCGAACAGGCGCCCCGGCGGCACGCCCAGGGCGTCGACCTGACGGCCGATCGCGTCGAGCACCGCGATCATCCCCGGCTGACCGAGGCCCCGTGCGAGGTGGGTGGCGACCCACGGGTGGTCGTCGACCGTGTCGAAGACACGAACGGCGATCGCGCGCAGCGCTTCTCGCGGATCCGCGAGATCGTCGATCCCGGTCAGCGTGCGGTCGACGGCGTCGGTGGTCGCCGCGGTGAGCAGATCGTCCTTGTCGGCGACGTGCCAGTAGATCGCGCCCGCCCCGGTCGACAACCGCGCGGCGAGTGCCCGGAAGGTCAGTGCGCTCTCGCCGTCGGCGTCGAGGATCTCCGTCGCCGCGGCGACGATGGCCTCCTTCGACAGCGAGTCGGTACGACGGGCACGCGGGGGCATGCCGACATCTTGACATCTCTGGAACGGCGTTCCAAACTTGCTGGCGAGACTGGAACGCCGTTCCAGGCAACGGAGGGAGTCGGCATGACCACCATCACGATCATCGGGGCGGGTCTCGGCGGGCTGACCCTCGCCCGGGTCCTGCACGTACACGGGATCACCGCGACCGTCTACGAGGCGGAGTCGTCGGCGCAGAGTCGTACGCAGGGTGGCCAGCTCGACATCCACGAGGAGGACGGACAGGCGGCCCTGGCGGCGGCCGGGCTCACCGACGAGTTCCGCGCGATCATCCATTCCGGCGGCCAGGCCACCCGCGTCGTCGACAGCATCGGCACCGTCCTGCTCGACGACGACGCCCCCGAGGACGACGTCGCCACGGGTCGACCCGAGGTCCTGCGGGGCGATCTGCGCCGCATCCTCCTCGAGTCCCTCCCCGACGGCGCGGTCCGGTGGGGGATGAAGGTGGCGTCGGTGACCACCCTCGACGACGGCCGTCACGAGGTGCGGTTCACCGACGGCACCGCGACCGTCACCGACGTGCTCGTCGGTGCGGATGGTGCCTGGTCCCGCGTGCGATCGCTGCTGACCGACGCTGCCCCGCAATACGTCGGCGTGACGTTCGTCGAGACCTACCTGCACGACGTCGACACCGATCACCCGGCGACCGCGGCACTGGCCGGGAGCGGCGCGATGTTCGCGCTGTCCCCCGGACAGGGGATCTCGACCCACCGCGAATCCGGCGGTGTGCTGCACGCCTACTTCCAGCTGCGCCGATCGGCGGACTGGGTCGATGACCTGGAGGCATCGGGCGACGTCCGCGCCCGCGTCGCCGCCGAGTTCGACGGCTGGGCGCCCGAGCTGCTCGCGCTCATCACCGAGACCGCGACACCCCCGGTGATCCGACGGATCCACGAGCTGCCGGAGGGGACACGCTGGGACCGGATCCCGGGGGTGACGCTGATCGGCGACGCCGCCCACCTCGCTCCGCCGGCCGGTGACGGCGCGAATCTGGCCATGCTCGACGGTGCACAGCTCGCGCTGGCGCTGGCGGGGCATCCCGACGACGCCGACCGGGCGATCGCCAAGTATGAGGAGGCGATGGCGGCGCGCACGGCGACGGCGGGGCCCGACGCCCGCGAGATCCTGGAGCTCTGCATCGGCGACTCCGCGCCGTACGGACTCGCGGCGTTCCTCGGGCGGGCGACGGCCGGTCGGTGACGTCGGGCCGGGCTGACTACGCTCGTCGGGTGAGTGTTCTCGTGTGTTTCCACGCCCATCCCGACGACGAGGTCTTCTCGACGGGAGGCACGATCCGTCTGGCCGCCGATGCCGGGCATCGCGTGGTGTTGGTGACCGCCACCGACGGTGCGCTGGGCGAGTTCCCGGACGGGATCCTCGAACCGGGGGAGTCGCTGTTGTCGCGGCGTCGCCGAGAACTGGAGACGTCGGCGGAGGCGCTCGGCGTCCATCGGCTGGTCATGTTCGACTACCCCGACTCGGGGATGGCGGGCACGCCGGAGAACGAGAACCCCGCGGCCTTCTCCAACATCCCGGTCGAGGAGGCGGCCCGCCGTCTCGCCGATGTCCTCGTCGAGGAGTCGGCCGACGTCGTCACCTTCTACGACAGCAACGGTGGGTACGGCCACCCCGACCACATCGCGGTGCACCATGTCGGACGCGCGGCCGCCGAGATGGCCGAGACACCACACCGTTTCGAGAGCGTCGCCAACCGCGACAGCATGAAGGCGATGATGAAGGCCAACCCGGCGTGGACGGAGGACACCCCCGATCTCGACCTTGACTCGTTCGGTGTGCCCGCCTCGGAGATCACCGTCGAGGTCGACGTGACCTCGGTGATCGACGCGAAACGTGCGGCGATGGTCGCCCACGCCACGCAGGTGGGCGACTTCGGCCCGTTCCTCGCGATGCCGATCGAGCTGTTGCGCACCGTCTTCGGGGTCGAGTGGTTCCGTCACGCCGATCTGCGGCAGCGACCGATGGTCGACCGACTGCCGCTCTGACGCGCGTCGGGGTCACCCGATCGTCGCGTGCATCTCCCACACGATGACCTCGGCGCCGGTCGCGCTGGAGACCCTCTGGCCGCCGGAACCGGTGAGACGTACGGCATCGCCCTCGGAGAGTGGACCGACACCTTCCATCTCGACCTCGCCGCGGGCGACGAACACGTGCCCGAGCGGACTGTCGGGCAGGGTGACCGGCTCACCGCCGGGCCGTAGTCGCGCGACGTGCATCGCCGCGAACTTGTTGCGGATGCGGATCGCCGAGTGGTCGACGTGCCCCGGCATGCCCGAGGCCACGGTCACGAGCCCGCCCGAGAGCAATTCGTCGTCGATCTCGAGTTGCTCGTAGGTCGGTGTGATCCCGGATTCGTCGGGGACGACCCACATCTGGATGAAGTGCACGGGGTCGTCGTGACGATCACCGTGGGTGCCGGCGTCGGCGCCGAGGCGCCACGAGTCGTTCTTCTCCGAGTGCAGGATGCCGGTCCCGGCGCTCATCCGCTGCGCCAGGCCGGGATAGATGACGCCCGAGTGTCCCATCGAGTCCTGGTGGACCAGTGATCCCTGCAGCACCCAGGTGACGATCTCCATGTCCCGGTGCGGGTGCGTGTCGAATCCCTGACCGGGCGTGACGATGTCGTCGTTGTTGACCAGCAGCAGCCCGTGGTGGGTGTTGTCGGGGTCGTAGTGCGACGAGAACGAGAACGAGTGGTGGGAGTCCAGCCAGCCGATCTGCGTGGAGTAGCGATCGGCCGCGCGGCGGACGTCGACGAGGGGTGTTGCTGAAGTCATGCGAACCTCACTGGGGGACGACCCTGGGAGACGACACGGCGGGCGTCCCGGTGTCGGAACGCCCGCCGCGGTGGTGAGACCTACTGTGCCAGCTTGCCGGCGAAGGTGACGATGCGCTGCGCCAGATGCTCGAGCGCGGCGACGGTCTCCGGCGCGAGCTCCTCGGTGTTGTTCGGGCCGGTGACGTGGCCGACGCCGTAGGGGTTGCCGTCGGCGAACTTCAGGCCGTCGGTGTAACCCGGGGCGACGACGAGGCCACCCCAGTGCATGATCGTGGTGTAGAGCGCCAGCAGCGTGGCCTCCTGACCGCCGTGCGCGGTCTGGCTGGAGGTGAACCCGGCGTAGGCCTTGTTCGCCAGCTTGCCCTGCGCCCACAGGCCGCCCAGGGTGTCGATGAACGCCTGGAACGGTCCGGCGGTGTTGCCGAAGCGGGTGGGCGAACCGAGGATCACGCCGTCGGCCCAGACGATGTCGTCACCGGTCGCGGCCGGGAGATCCTTGGTGGCCTCGTAGTTGGCGGTCCACGCGGGGTTCTCGGCGAACACCGACGGGTCGGTGGTCTCGGCGATGTGGCGCACGCGCACCTCGGCGCCGGCGGCCTGTGCGGCCTCCTCGAGCTTCTTCGCCATCGTGGTGCCGTGCCCGGTCGCGGAGTAGTAGATGATCGCGATCTTCGTCATCAGGGTGTCCCTCACCTCTCGTCGTCTGTCTGTCCCCGACCACGCTACCGAAGTTGATTGCGATGTCAACTACTTCGTCTAGACTGGGACCCATGGATGAGGTCCGATGGCTCTCGGAGGACGAACAGCGCAGTTGGCGCGCCTACCTCGACGCCACGCGCATGCTGCTCGCCCGTCTGGACCACCAGCTGCAGCGCGACGCCGGCATCTCGCTCACCGACTTCGAACTGCTGGTGACGTTGTCGGAGGCCGAGGGCGGTCAGATGCGGATGTCGTCCCTCGCGGATGCGACGATGGCGACCCGCAGCGGCGTGACCAGGGCGATCAGCCGACTCGTCGACCTGGGGTGGGTGGAGCGGCGCCCCTGTCCCAGTGATCGGCGCGGTCAGGTCGCGGTCCTGACCGACGCCGGGCGGGCCAAGCTGCAGGTCACCAGTCCCGGTCACGTGAACCAGGTGCGGCGGCTGCTGTTCGACAGCCTCAGTCCGCGCGACGTCGACCGGATCGGGCAGGTGTTCGGCGAGGTGCGGGACCACATCGCCGACGACACGACGCCTGTCGCAGCGCAGGGATGATTGCACCGGCAACAACCTGAGGCCGGTCGAGATGCGCGGGGCCGCGGAGCGCCGCACACCGCGACCGCGGCGTCGGCGAGATGCGAGGACGCGCATCCGGTGAGGATCCACCATGGACCGTTCCCCAGAACCCCCGTTCGACGTCCCCGTGATCGACATCAGCGCAGCGACCGGTGGCGGTTCCCCGCGTGAGGTCGCCGCGGTGGTCGACGCCGTCGACGACGCCTGCCGTCGGGTCGGCTTCATGCAGATCCGGGGCCACGGCATCCCGGACTCCGTGACGCACGGTCTGGCTGACGCCATCGACGCCTTCTTCGGTCTCCCGATCGACGCGAAGAAGACCTGGCGGGTGGCGGGCGCGAACCGCGGCTACAGCCCACCGGCGAGCGAATCGCTGTCGCTCAGCCTGGGTGTGGCGGCGGCCTCGGGCATGAACGACTTCTTCGAGGCCTACAACGTCGGGGTCGAGGCGGCGTCCTTCCCCGACCTCGATCTGTCGGAGTCGGACTACGGCACCAACGTCTGGCCGCAGGTCGAGGGCTTCCGGTCGCAGGTGCAGGCCTACTTCGACGAGGCGTCGCGCGTGGCCCGGGCGCTCACCACGATCTTCGCCGCGGCGTTGGGTGTGCCCGACGAGTTCTTCCCGTCGATCGCCGACCACTCCATCGATGTGCTGCGGATGAACAACTACGCGCTTCCCGAGGGGACGGTCACGCTCGACGGCGATCTCACGGGCATGGGGGAGCACACCGACTTCGGCATCGTCACGGTGTTGTGGGCCGACCAGGTCGCGGGGCTGCAGGTCCTGGGTTCGGAACGGCAGTGGCACGACGTGGCACCGGTGGACGATGCGTTGCTCGTCAACCTCGGTGATCTCACCGCGCGCCTCACCGGCGACCGGTGGATGTCGACGCTGCACCGCGTGAAGCCCCCGATCGTGGACGGGACCATCCGCCGCCGGCGGTCGGCCGCGTTCTTCCACGACGGCAATCCCGACGCCGTCGTCAGCACGCTGCGCGGGTGGGAGGGCGAGGGGATCCCCTACGAGCCGATCACCGTGCGCGACCACATCGCGGCGAAACTGGCCGGGTCCCGCCAGGGGACGTCGAACAGCGGCGCGGTCCGCGAGGCGGATCGCGTCCGCAGCGCGGTGCGATCGGCCGGCTGACCGGGGTCGCTCAGCGCTCCGCGTCGTCGCGGGCGCCGTCGAGCCGTCCGACGATGCGGCGCAGGGTCTGGATCTCCTCGGCGTCGAGGACGCCGAAGGCGGGTGGCGCGGGGTCCGGGGTGGTCATCGCGGAGTGCAGCACCGCGCGACCGGCCTCGGTGACCGACACGATCTTGCGCCGCCGGTTCTCCGGGTCGACATGACGCGCCACCAGACCGTCGCGCTCGAGGTGCGTCATGGCCACCGATGCGGCGGGCGCGTCGATGCCGACCGCCTCGGCGAGTTCGGACACCGAGCGGGGCTGCGCCGCGATGCGGCGCAACAGTCGGATCTGGTTGAACGCCAGACCGGTCCGCTCGGTGACGGCCTTCTTCCACGCCCCGCGGTTGTCGATCACGAAGTGCGCCATGAGCTGCCACGCCTCGTCGGCCGGATCCGACGTGCGCGCAGCGGCCCAGTGTCCGGCCCGCGTGCCCGACTCCACGTCAGACCCGTTCCGGGACGGGCGCCGACGCCGCCGGCACGGTCGCCTCGTCGCCGAAGAGGTAGGCGATGCGCTGGGTCGTGCGGTCTGCCCACGCGGTGGTGCTGATCAGGCCGAGTGCGGCGATGACGACCGCGAACACCGCCGTGATCCACCACAGGGGTGCGATCGCGTCGGTGAACGTCACGCCGCTCGCGGCGATCGCCGACCCGGCGACCGAACCGCTGATCGCCACACCGAGACTGACCCCGAGCTGGCGGCTGGTGGACGCGACCGCCGAGGCGGCGCCCGCCCGCTCGCGCGGCATCCCGCTGACCGCGGATGTGGTGATCGGTGCGTTGACGAAGGCGAACCCCATCCCGAACACGAAGAACGTCGCGATCACCTGCCAGACCGGGGTGGTCGGGGTGAGGAACGTCAGCAGGACGGAGCCCGCCGCGAGCAGGGGTCCCGCGGCCAGCAGCGACGGCCGCGTCCCGTACCTGCCCACGAGCCGCCCGGAGACGGGCGAGAAGACCAGGGTCGCGACCGCGATCGGCAGGTACAACATGCCGGCGTGGATCGCGGAGTAGCCGCGCACGTTCTGCAGGTAGCTCGACATCAGGAACAGGAAGGCGCCGTAGGCGGCGAACGCCATGACCCCGACCACCGTCGCCGTGGAGAACGGCACGCTGCGGAAGAAGCGCACGTCGATGAACGGTGTGTGGTGCCGCAGCTCCCAGGCGATGAAGCCCACCAGGCCCGCGATCCCGACGGCGAACAGCGCCAGGGTCCGCGGGTCCGACCAGCCCATGTTCGGTCCCTCGATGAGCCCCGACACGATCGTCGCCATGAAGAGGATGCCGAGGACCTGACCGACCGGGTCCAGGCGTCGGACCGTCGACGCCTTCGACTCGGGCACGTAGATCGCCGAGAGGACGATCGCCGCCGCGCAGATCGGCAGGTTGATCCAGAACACCGACTGCCACCGCAGGGTGTCGATGAGGACGCCGCCGACGATCGGCCCGAGAGCCATCGAGATGCCGACGACCGCACCCCACACGCCGACCGCCTTGGCGCGTTCCTGCTTGCCGGTGAACACCTGCGTGATGATCGACATCGCCACCGGGTTGAGCATCGACCCGCCGATGGCCTGCAGGAACCGTGCCCCGATGAGCATGTCGACGCTGGTCGCGAGGCTGCAGAGCAGCGATCCGACGGCGAAGACGGTCAGCCCGATCTGGAACACGCGCCGGCGGCCGAAGCGGTCGGCCGTCGCGCCGGAGAGCAGCAGGAGGCTCGCGACGGTCAGCGTGTAGATGTCGATCACCCACTGCAGCCCGGACACCGACGCGCCGAGGTCGCGGCGGATGTCGGGGAGGGCGACGTTGAGGATGGTGACGTCCATCGAGACGATCAGCAGGCTCAGGCAGCAGGTGGCCAGGATGATCGTCTTCCGGCGTGCGGTGAGTTCTTGACCCATGGCAACCATTGTGAAACTACAAGTGTTGGCCGTGCAACCCGGACATTGCCGTCACGGGGTGGTGTGCGACGCCCAGATCCGCTCGCCGGCGTCGTCGAGTCGGCCTGTCGGAAACAGGCCGAGCGCCGCTGCCACGTGCTCGGACGCCTCATGACCCGGGGCGATGTGGGCGACGAATCGTCTCGGGTGGAACTCCGAGGTGATCACATCAACGAACGCACGCATCATCTCCGTCGCGACACCCTGGCCGTGGTGGTCGGGGTGAACGGTGTAGCCGACGACGCAATCGGGCGCGCCGGCATCGTCGTCCGTCGTGATCGTGCCCTGACAGTGGCCGATCAGGCTGCCGGTGTCGCGGTGTCGCACGACGTGGTTGATCCACAGGTGTCGCGGGTCCGGGGATCCCGCCAACCACCGCTCGACCCGGCCGCGGGCCTCGCCGTGGTCGGCCGGGGCGCCGCCGATGACGACGTACAGCTCCGGACGGATCACCAACGCGACGAAGTCGTCCACGTCCTGCTCGCCCACCGGGGCGAGGGTCAGGCGGGAGGTGTGGGCGATCACGCGGGCCTCTCGGGATCGGGTGGGGCGGTGCCCGCCTACGGTAGGTGTCACGACGGCGTGCGGCGACGAGGGACGGGACGGACATGGCGGGAGCTCTCGACGGGATCGTCGTGGCCGACTTCAGTCGGGTGCTCGCCGGGCCGTACACGACGATGCTGATGGCCGACCTCGGTGCCGAGGTCGTGAAGATCGAACGACCGGGAACAGGCGACGACACCCGGTCGTGGGGGCCGCCGCATCTCGAGGTGCCGGGCCCCGACGGACCCGAACAGATGGCCACCTACTTCGCGTCGGTCAACCGCAACAAGCGGTCGGTCGCCCTCGACCTGTCCACCGATGACGGGCGTGACGCGGCGTTCGAGATCGTGCGGGGTGCCGACGTCGTCATCGAGAACTTCCGGGCGGGGACCATGGAGCGTCTCGGACTCGGGTACGACGACCTCGTCGCGGTGAAGCCGGACCTGATCTACTGCGCCATCACCGGTTTCGGTCGCGACGCGGGCGCATCGATCCCCGGGTACGACCTGCTGATCCAGGCCATGAGCGGGTTGATGAGCATCACCGGTGAGCCCGGCGGCCCGCCGGTCAAGGTCGGTGTCGCCGTCGTCGACGTCCTCACCGGAGCGCATGCGATGGCAGGGATCCTGGCGGCGCTGCGACACCGGGACCGCACCGGCGAGGGCCAACGCGTCGATCTCGACCTGCTGTCGGTCGCGCTGGCGACGATGTCGAACCAGACCACCGCTTACCTCGCGGCCGACGTCGTGCCGACGGCGATGGGGAGCCGACACCCGAGCATCGTCCCGTACGAGGTCCTGCCCACCGCGGACCGTCCACTGGCGGTGGCGGTCGGCAACGACGTCCAGTTCCGGCGCTTCGTCGAGACGATCGGCGCCGCGGACCTCGCGGACGATGCGCGGTTCGTGACCAACTCCGACCGTGTCGCCCACCACGACGCGCTGATCGAGGCGGTCGCGCCGGCGCTCGCCCGGCACGGCGCCGACCACTGGTTCGACGCGCTCACCGGGGCCGGTGTCCCGGCGGGACCGATCAACGACATGGCCGAGGCGTTCGACTTCGCGCGGTCGGTGGGCATCGACCCGACGGCGCGGATCGGGGATGTCGCGCAGCCCACCGTGCGCAACCCGATCGGTCTGTCGGCGACGCCGGCGACCTACCGGATGCCGCCCCCGGTGCTCGGATCATCCGACGCTGCAGCAGGATCCGACCGCAGCAGTCCGTAGACGACGACGTCGTGGCGGATCCCGCCGTTGCCGAGGTGTGCCTCCCGCAGGACCCCCTCCTGTCGCATCCCGCAGCGCACCGCCACCGCGCGGGACGCGGCGTTGGTCGCGAAGGCGTCGATCGTGACGCGATGGGCACCGACCGACCACGCGAAGTCGATGAGCAGTCGTGTCGCCCGCGTGGCGATGCCGCGCCCTCGCGCGGCCGGCGACACCATGTAGCCGATCGCGACGACGTCACTGTCCTCGTCGTGGACTCGCAGGTGGCAGGTGCCCAGCAGGTCGTCGTCGTCGCCCTCGGTGATCGCCACCACGAAGCCCGGCCACACCTGCGCGGATGCCCGGTCGACGAACTCCACGGCGTCCTGGCGGCGGTACGGGCTGGGGACGGTCGTGAACCGTTGCGACACAGGGTCCGACGCGCACTCGAGGACGGCGTCGACGTCATGGGCCTCGAGGGGGCGCAGTTCCACGACGTCGTCGGCGATGGTCGGGATCCGACGCGGCCAGTCGAGGCTCACGTGAGTTCACCCCCGGTCCGTCGGAGGGCCTGCAGGAGGTCATCGACGACGGGTTCCCCGGACGGTCGTCGACGGTCCGAGGCCCGCCCCCGGACGATGCCGCAGACGGGGACCCGCAACCGTCCGCTCGACTCGCGGAGTCCCGCGAGGGCCTGCGCGTGCGGTTCGTCGTAGAGGACGGTCCACGCATCCGGACGGTTCACCAGCTCGAGCGTGGCGGTGTGGTCGCTGGGGACGGGGTCGCCGTAGCGCGGTGTCAGTCCCGCTGCGGCGAAGGCGGATTCGACGATCCCGTGCAGCAGGACCTGCTGCCGACGCGGTGGCAGGAGCAGCGGATAGGGCGCGAGGTCGTCGAGGGTGACGGTGTCGTTCCTGGCCAGGGGATGTCGCTTGGCGACGGCGACCACGAGGTCCTCCACCCACAGCGGGTGGACGGTGACGCGGTGGTCGTCGAGGTCGCCGCGGATCAGGGCGATGTCGACGTCACCGGACACGACCGCGTCGACGCGCTGGGTGAAGTCCTTGAGCACGAACTCGATCTCGACCTCGGTGTGCTCGTCGCGGACGTCGGAGATGGCGGCCAACGCCCGTTCGGCGAAGGACATGTTCGCGGCGAGCCGGATCCGCGACGTGCGTTCCCGCACCACCGCGTAGGCGCGGTCGGTGAGAGCGAGGATCTGTTCGGCCACGGGCAGCAGCCGGCGTCCCGCATCCGTGATCGTCACCGACCGCGTCGAGCGCTCGAGCAGGGTGACGCCCAGGTCGCGCTCGAGCCGCGCCACCTGATGACTGATCGCCGACTGCGACATGTAGAGCCGCTCGGCGGCCCGGGAGAAGCTCAGGTCGCCGCACACCGCCACGAAGTAGGTCAGCTGTCGGATCTCCACCGGGCGACCCTACCGCCATTGATCGACGATCGAGATAGATGTCATCGGAGAAATGCGCTGGTCGGACGGATGAAACGCCGTCAGCATGGGCGTTGTCGATGATGAAACGCGAAGTTCTCTGATCGACGAGACGGTGAGGAGATGGTCATGGGTGCACCGCAGTACGACGTGGTGGTGGTCGGATCGGGGTTCGGTGGTGTCGCCGCCGCCCGTCGGCTCGCGCGGTCGGACAAGTCGGTGCTGATGATCAGCTCCGTGGCGCAGTACCTCTTCCAGCCGCTGCTGTACCAGGTCGCGACAGGTGTCCTCGACGCCGACACCGTCTCGCCCGCCGCTGCGGACTCGGTCGATACGAAGATCGACGTCGTCGAGGGCACGGTCACCGCGATCGACCCCGACGCGCACAGCGTGACCTACACCGGAGCCGACCGTGAGCAGCAGGCCGGGTACTCGTCGCTGATCGCCGCGACCGGTGCGTCGCAGTCGTACTTCGGTCACGACGAGTACGCGCACCGGACGTTCTCGCTGAAGACCCGCGAGGACGCCGTCGCATTGCGTGAGCAGCTCGTCCGCAATTTCGCCCGGCCCGACGACCGCTCCGCGTCGAGCTACGTGGTGGTCGGTGCGGGTGCCACAGGCGTCGAGCTGGCCGGTGAGATCGCCGGGCTCGCCCGCCGCCACCAGCGCGCGGACGTGTCCATCACCCTCGTCGAGGGTGTCGGTGAGGTGCTGCCCGTGTTCGGCGGCCGCCTGAGCCGGTATGCGAAGAAGACCCTCGAGGCCGCCGGTGTGGACGTGGTGCTGAAGTCGCTCGTCACCGACATCGACGACGGCGTCGTCACCGTCGACATCGAGAAGGGCGCTGCGACACGGCGGATCGCGTCGGACACCGTGATCTGGGCCGCCGGGGTGTCGGCGTCGCCGTTCGCGGCGGTGCTGGCGGAGGCCACCGGATGTGACACCGACCGCGCCGGCCGGTTGCTCGTCAACCCGGATCTGACGGTCGGCGGGTACGCGGACATCTACGCGATCGGCGACATGACGTCGCTGAAGGGCTACCCCGGGCAGAGCCCGGTCGCGATGCAGGAAGGCCGCCACGCGGCCGACACCATCACCCGAAAGATCGGTCCCGGGACGCCGTTCCGCTACTTCGACAAGGGCAGCATGTCGATCATCGGGCGCGGCAAGGCCGTCCTGCAGGGACCGGTCGGCCCGGGCATCAGCGGGTTGCCGGCCTGGGGTGCCTGGCTCGCGGTGCACCTGTACTACCTGTCGGGCGTGGGCAATCGCATCGACGCGATCGGCCGGTGGTTCGGCGCCTACGGTGCCAATCGCCGTCCGGCCCTGACCGCCGCGCAGCGTGCACAGGAGCGTGAGCCGGAGCGTGTCGCGGGCTGATCAGCCCCCGAAAAGCAGGTAGAGGCCCAGGAAGGTGTAACCCACCATCGTGAGCATCAGCGCCAGCTGCCCCGTCAGGCGATGTCGACGGGGCAGCAGGCGTAACGAGGCGTCGTGGGCGCTGACCACCGCCGCGATGTGTCCGCCGACGACGAACACCAGCTTGAGCGTCGAGGACACGGTCGGGTGCTCGCTGAGGACGTACTCGGGGTGGATGTCACCCAGCCACAACACGTTCCACCCTCGTCCCAGAGGGTCGCCCAAGGAGGCGATCACCGCCTGGCTGCGTTCGACGATGTAGTTCAGATAATGGGCGAGGATGTAGCCCACCACGATCGGGATCAGGGTGTGCGCCATCCGCCCGGGGAGGCGGCGACGCTGCTCGGGTGTGACGCCGCCGGTCGCGCGGGTCGCCGCCCAGAACGTCACCGCCACCACGGCGACGAAGACCCCCAGCGCGGCGGTGGAGACGAGCGTCGCGGCGGCGCTGCCCTCACCCAGACCGTCGATCCACCGGCGCCACACGGGAAAAGCGGAGAAACTGTCGAACGCGGTGGAACCCAGGAGCACGGCCATCACCGCGAGCATCCCCGGCCGATCCGGCAGGGTCGTCAGGTGCGCGAGGGGATTGCCCAGGACCACACGGCCGGTGTCACGGTCCCGTCGGAACGGGGCGATCCGTGAGGCGACCACGCTGTAGGTCTCGAACGGATCGGTCCGGGCGAACCACCTGGTCCCGAACGACCACCACCCTGCGAGCATGACGACGACGTAGAGCGCCAGCCAGATCCGCACCGCCAGAACCGAGTCGGGGTCCGGCGATGCCAGTTCCAGCCACACGAACGCGAGCAGTCCGAGGGCGGCGGGTCGATGACCCCACGACTGCGGGTAGGTCCGGGTCGGGGCGCGGTGCACCGCCGAGGTGAGGAACCGCAGTGGAGAGACGACCCGCCACACCGGCCCGATAAGCACCGACAGGACGACTAAGCCGACCCACAGCAGGATGTAGAAGGCACCCGGGAGCGGGTTCTCGTCGGCGTCCGACGGACCGGCGACCGCGGCCAGCAGGATCCACAGGGTCAGCAGCAGCGCGAGCGCCGCGACGACACCGCGCACGACACGGGAGTCGACGGCGCGCGTCAGCGAGGCCGGTAGTCGGACGCCAGCGCGGTCGGGGTCGAGCCTCGGTGACTTCCAGGCGAAGGCGACGATCGCGAACGACGCGGTGAGCGCCCACGCCCCGCCGATCAGCGCATAGGTGTACGGCAGAGGGAGATACTCCGCGCCGAGTCCGTGCGCGGAGAACACGGTGTCGCTCATCGCCGGTCGTCGTCACCCGCGTCGCGCGTACCCCCGTCGCCGGTACCCCAGTCCTCGAGCGGCAGCTCGTCGCCCTCGTCGTCGCCCCGTCGCCGGTCGCGGACGGCGATCGCCACGATCACCCCGACCAGGAGCACGGCGGGGACGAACGCGGGCAGGGCGAGGAGCAGTGAGTGACTGGCGAGGGTGGCCGTCACGGGCGGGGTTCCACGGGTTCGCGATCCCGGGAACGCGCGGGCAGGGCGTCGGCACGGTTGATCCGGGCGGCACCCCAGGCCAGCGCGGTGATGAGGATGATCGAACAGACCAGCACCACCAGCGACGCCGCACCGTACAACCAGCTCGGGTAGTGGAAGGTCCTCTCGCGCTGCAGGATCGAGATCTCCTTGACGAACGGCCGTGTCATCTGCGGCTCCGCCGTCACCTCCCGCGCGCCGATCCCGGGGTCCGAGGGCAGGTAGATGGGCACCGCGGTCATCGTGGTCCCGTCCTGCACCCGCAGCAGGGTCTTCCACGAGCCGGAGGTCGGGAACGACTGCGTCGAGCGGTACAGCCCGGGTCCGATCTTCTCGAGCGGATCGATGAGCAGGCCGCGCGACTTGTCCAGTCCCCCTTGCCAGGACAGGATCGTCACCCACTCGGGGTCGTCCGAGACGAGGTCGGTGGGGGAGAGGGCGACGACGGCCGTCGCGCGGGTCTCGCCGTCGACCGACGCCGCCGGTGTCAGCGTCATCGACGCCCGCGCGTCGGACGGGACCTCGACGCGCAGTCCGTTCGCGACGGCGCCCCCGATGACGAGGACGGTGAGGGCGACGGCGACCCCTGCGAGCTTCGGCCGGGGAAGACGTTCTCCGGTGAGGACGATCCCCATCAGAGCACCGCAGATCCCCATCGCAACGGCCACCGGCACGGCCATCGCCAGTGCCTCGCCCCACATGCTCGTGGGCCACGGGTAGTGGTAGACCCCGTCGATCCAGAACGACTCGAGCCACAGCCCGATCGTGCCGACGCCGAGACCCGCGACGACGCCGAACAGCACCGGGCGACGGACCAGCGCCGTCAGCCCGATGAGCTCGACGACCAGCGCGGGTCCGATGTAGAGCGCGAAGACGTTGAGGGGCGCACCCAACCCGGGTCCGACGACGAGCGCGACGGCACCGCGGATGAGGGCCGCGGACACCGCTGCGATGAGTGCCGCGCCGCGACCGAGGGTGATGCGGGCCGCGACCAGCGCGAACGCGGCGGCGCCCGCGATCATCATGGGCTGCAAGACCAGTCGGAACTGCTCGATGCCGAAGTCGTACTCGATCTGGAAGACCGACAGGCCGATGAGGAGGCCGCCGAATGCGGTGCAGCGCATCACCCACACCCCGCGGGAGTCCGGAGGCGCGGCGTCGCCCATCGCGGCGCGGCCCTCACGTTCCAGCAGCAACAGCGCCATCAGTGACGTGCCGGCACCACCGATCAGCATGAGATGGGTGGGTCCCCAGAGCGTGACGTCCTGACCGAAGATGCGGTGCCAGATGTCGTCGAGCGGGAAGCCGATCAGTGCGTACAGTCCGCACCCCGCGAGCAGCACGCCGCCCACCGGTGCGTACCAGGTGCGGGTGATCCGGATGGCGGCACGGCCGGGCCGTTCGAACGGCAGGAAGATCGACAGCATGCCCGCGATGAACAGGAAGAACAGGCCCACCAGGATGAAGTAATGGGCGGGGTTCGCCAGGGGGCCGGCATCGCGCCCCTTGCCGACGTGCAGGCTGACGTCCCAGAGGAACCCGAAGAGCGCGCAGATGATCGTCGAGATGAACATGCCGACCGGCAGCGCCGCCCAGCCCGGGCGGTTGATCGTCCGTCCGGCCCACGCGCCCAGTCGCGCCAGCCAGGTGATCTTGTGCGTGCGGTGTCGCCAGCCGATCCACAGCAGGGCGACGGAGACGACGGCTGCCGCCGCACTCATCCCGAAGACCTGATCGAGCGCGGCGCCGCCGCCCTCGGACCCCGGCGCCGCCAGGACCACACCAACCGTCGTTGTCATGGTTCGAATGGTGCCCGGTCAGAGCGCCCGAAGGAAGCGTTTCGCGGGATTCGCCCGGTTGTCGAGCCGGGTCAGGACTCGGCGGTCGCCAACCCGGGGTCGACGGCCTGGCCGGCCTCCACTCGGGCGGCGTGGAAGTCCTTCGACCGGATCAGCACCGCCGAGCACACGGCTGCCGCACCCGCGATGCACGCGGCGATGAGCAGGATGAGGTCGAGCGCGTCGGCGTACCCGCGACCGGCCCGGTCGGCCACCAGTTCACGGAGCGGAGCGGGCACCGAGGCGATGACCTGACCCGCGGCGCCGTTGGCGACGGCATCCCCGATCTCGCGTCCCCTCTCGGCGAGCGGTGTCCCCGCCAGGGCCTGCTGGACGTTGTCGCTGAGGCGGGAGGCGAGCAGGCTGCCGAGGAGCGCGACGCCGGTGGCGATCCCGATCTGTCGGAACGTCGAGTTCATCCCCGACGCCATGCCTGCGCGCGCCTGCTCCACCACGCCGACCGCCGTCGACGCCAGCGGGACGTTGATGAGACCGGTCCCGATCCCGGCGACGACGAAACCGGGCACGAACTGGGTCCAGCCGCCGGTGGGATCCGTGCCGCGCATGAGCAACAGGCCCACGCCGACCAGGACGAACCCGGGCGTGATGAGCCAGCGCGCGGGCACCTTGTCCGAGAGTCGACCGGCGATCGCCGCGGCGACGAAGACGAGTCCGGAGAACGGCAGGAAGTACAGCCCGGCCTGCAGCGCCGAATATCCCATCGTGCCCTGCAGGTAGATGACGATGTAGGTCAGCAGCGAGAACATGGCCGCCGAGATGGCCCATGCCGCGATCAGGCCACCGGTGAACGTCGGGACCCGGAACAGCGAGGCGTCGACCATCGGTTCGGCCACCATCCGTTCGATCACCGCGAACGCGACCAGCAGGACCGCGGCGGCGATCAGGGACCCCGAGACCTGCAGCGAACCCCACCCGTCGGCGTGGCTGCGGATCAACCCGAACACCAGGAACGCCAGTGCGGCACTGAAGGTCACGCATCCGAGCCAGTCGATCCTGTGGGTGCCCGGCGCCTTCGACTCGTCGACCCCGACGATCGTGATGATCAGTGCGATCACGCCGACCGGGATGTTGACGAAGAAGATCCAGTGCCAGGACAGGCCGGTGGTGAGGACGCCGCCGAGGACCGGGCCCACGGCGACCGACACGCCGGTGACGGCGCCGAAGACGCCGAAGGCGGTGCCGCGCTCGCGCGGGGCGAAGGCCTGGGCGAGCAGCGCGAGAGCCGTCGCGAACATGATCGCGCCGCCGACGCCCTGCGCCAGGCGGGCGATGATCAGCGTGAGGATGTTCGGGGCCAGGCCGCAGGCGAGTGACCCGACCGTGAACACGACGATCCCCGTCGCGAAGACCAGGCGTCGGCCGACGATGTCGGCGATCGTGCCCGACGTGAGCAGCAGCGCGGCCAGCGACAGCGCGTACGCGTCGACGACCCACTGCAGGTCCGACAGGTTCGAGTCGAGGTCCTTCTGGATGTCGGGGAGCGCGACGTTCACGATCGTGACGTCGAGCAGGAGCATGAAGACGCCGGTGCACACGGCGGTCAGGGTGAGCCACTTGCGGGCCATGGTGCCTCCAGGTCTGAGTGCGTGCTCAGGAAAGATCGCATATTCTGAGTGGATACTCAAGAATTGACTTCTGGTGCGTATCGTGGCCGCCATGGCGCGACGCGGGAGACCACCGGCGATCGGGCGCGACGAGGTGCTCTCCGCCGCGCTCGACGTGCTGCGCGAGCGCGGCGTCGCACGCCTGACCACGCGCGAGGTCTCGTCTCGCGCAGGGGTGTCCGAGGGGTCGATCTTCTATCACTTCACCGATCGACGGGGTCTGCTCACCGCCGTCTTCGACGAGGCGCTCCGGCCGCTGTTCGCGTTCAAGAACGACCTGGACCCCGCCGCGGCGCGCGATCTCGACGACGTCCGCGTGGTGCTGGGGCAGTACGCCGAGGCGATGCGCGCGTTCCTCGACGACGGCCTCGAGGTGCTGGTCGCCGCCCACGGGGACGCCGCGGTCCGTGACGAGGTCGGTGCGGTGGTGACGGCCAACGACTTCGGGCCGCACCGCGGTGTCGCGGCGATGACCAATTATTTCGACGCGCTGCGCGAGACGGGTGTGGTCGGCGCCGACGTCGACGTCCACGCGGCGGCGTATCTCATGGTGAGCGCGACGTTCCTGCGGTCGGCGCAGCCGACGCTGTTCGGGCACTCCACCGGGATCCCGGCGATGTCCGAGGTGATCGACGGCGTGCTGCGGCTGCTCGGGCCGGTCTAGCCGAGGACCTTCTCGGCGCGGGCGTACTTCTGCTCCACGGCGTCCTTGACGGGCCGCCACCACTGCTCGTTGTCGCGGTACCACTCGATGGTCGCCCGCAGTCCCGCGTCGAAGTCGGTGTACCGCGGGCGCCATCCCAGTTCGGTGCGCAGCCGTGTGGAGTCGATCGCGTAGCGCAGGTCGTGCCCGGGGCGGTCGGTGACGTGGTCGTAGGCGTCGGCGGGATGCCCGAGGATCGTCAGGATCTTCTCGACGACCGTCTTGTTGTCGGCCTCGCCGTCGGCGCCGATGAGGTAGGTCTGGCCGATCTCGCCCCGCTCGATGATCGTCCACACGGCGTCGTTGTGGTCGTCGACGTGGATCCAGTCGCGCACGTTGGTGCCCGCCCCGTACAGCTTCGGGCGGGAGCCGCTGAGCACGTTGGTGATCTGACGCGGGATGAACTTCTCGACGTGCTGGTAGGGGCCGTAGTTGTTGGAGCAGTTCGACAACGTCGCCGCGACCCCGAACGACCGCACCCACGCGCGGACCAGCAGGTCGCTGCCGGCCTTGGTGGAGCTGTAGGGACTCGACGGGTTGTACGGCGTCGACTCGGTGAACCGTGACGGGTCGTCGAGTTCGAGGTCGCCGTAGACCTCGTCGGTACTGATGTGGTGGAACCGGATGCCGTGCCGGCGGACCGCCTCCAGCAACGTGAAGGTGCCGACGAGGTTGGTCTGCACGAACGCCGACGGGTCGGCGAGGGAGTTGTCGTTGTGGGACTCGGCGGCGAAGTGGACGACGAGGTCGGACTCGGCCACGAGGCCGTCCACCAGTGCGGCGTCGGCGATGTCGCCGGCGACGATGCGCACGCGGTCGGCCACGGGGGCCAGTGTCGCGGGGTTGGCGGCGTAGGTCAGCTTGTCCAGCACCGTGATCTGGGTGTCGGGCCGCTCGTGGGCGGTCCGCAGGACGAAGTTCGCACCGATGAATCCGGCACCGCCGGTGACCAGAACACGCATGCGGCGACAGTACCGGCGTGCGGGGGCTCCTCGCGCGGTCGCGACGTCACCTGGATGCACGACACGCGGACATCTGTCCGCTGTTCTAGGCTGGGCGACATGCGGGGAATCATCCTGGCGGGTGGGACGGGGTCTCGGCTGCACCCGATCACGCTCGGCGTGAGCAAGCAGCTCGTCCCTGTCTACGACAAACCGATGATCTACTACCCACTCTCGACGTTGATGCTGGCGGGCGTCCGCGACATCCTCGTCATCACCACGCCGACCGACGCGTCGTCGTTCCAGGCGTTGCTCGGCGACGGCAGCCAGTTCGGTGTCGACATCACCTATGCGGTGCAGCCCTCGCCGGACGGCCTCGCCCAGGCGTTCGTCCTCGGCGCCGACCACATCGGCTCGGACTCCGTCGCTCTGGTGTTGGGCGACAACATCTTCTACGGTCCCGGCCTGGGCAACCAGCTGATGCGGTTCAGTTCGGTCGACGGTGGTGCGATCTTCGCCTACTGGGTGGCGAACCCGTCCGCCTACGGCGTCGTCGACTTCGACGACGACGGCAAAGCGGTTGCCCTGCAGGAGAAGCCGGAGAACCCGCGGTCGAACTATGCGGTGCCGGGACTGTACTTCTACGGCAACGACGTGGTCGAGATCGCCAGGAACCTCCGCCCCAGTCCGCGGGGCGAGCTCGAGATCACCGATGTGAACGCGACGTACCTCGAACAGGGCCGTCTCTCGGTGCACGTCCTCCCGCGGGGCACGGCATGGCTGGACACGGGGACCTTCGCCGACCTGCAGGACGCCGGCGCCTTCGTCCGCACCGTCGAACAACGACAGGGCCTGAAGATCGCGGTGCCGGAGGAGATCGCCTGGCGCCGGGGGTTCATCGACGACGAGACCCTGCGCGCCCGCGCGGAGACGCTGCGGAAGTCGGGATACGGCGACTACCTCCTCGGACTGTTGGAACGGGGGCGAGGACCGGCGTGATCATCCGACCGCTGGCCGTCGAGGGCGCGTGGGAGGTGACGCCGAAGCAGTTCGGCGATGCCCGCGGCGTGTTCCTCGAGGCGTTCAAGGCGCAGGCTCTCGAGGAGGCGACGGGCCGACGGCTCGACCTGGCGCAGGTGAACCTGTCGGTGTCGACGGCGGGCACGCTGCGCGGCATCCACTTCGCGGATGTGCCTCCGGGGCAGGCGAAATACGTCACCTGTGCCCGCGGAGCGGTCCTCGACATCGTCGTGGACATCCGCGTGGGGTCGCCGACATTCGGCCGGTGGGACTCGGTGCTCCTCGACGACGTCGACCGCCGCGCGATCTTCCTGTCGGAGGGGCTCGGCCACGGGTTCTGCGCGCTCGAGGACGACAGCACGGTCACCTACCTGTGTTCCACCGGCTACAACCCGACCGGCGAGCACGGGGTGCACCCGCTCGACCCCGAGATCGGCATCGAATGGCCCGCCACGGCCCGCGACGGCTCCCCGCTCACCTACTCGCTGTCGGAGAAGGACACCGCCGCGCCCGCGCTCGCGCAGGCCCGCGAGTCCGGACTGTTACCGGACGCAGCGACGGTCACGGAATTCTTGCGAAGCATCAGCATCGTCTGAGCCGGTGGCAACGCCCGCCGCGACCGTGGCAGGGTGGAGACATGAAAGACGATGTCGAGAGCATGACCGAGGGATCCGACGGGGAGTACAACTACGACCCCGACGATCAGCTCCAGCCCGAGGACACCCTCGACGACCGCGGTGTCGACGACATCCTCGACGAGGGGATCTCCCCGCCGGAGAAGCCCAGCCCGGCCACCCGCTACGGCATCACCGCCGAAGAGCAGCGCGAGGGCGAGTCGCTCGACCAGCACCTCGCCGAGGAGGAGCCGGACCCGGCAACCGAGGTCGCCTTCCACGAGGACACCCGTCCGCGTGTGCCCGAGAACGACGACGAGCTGTCCGAGGACATCGACGCGATCGAGGAGTACGACCCACAGACCGGGGACGACCGATCCGGTCGACTGGTCGGACCCGACGGTGGTGTCGACCACCGCACCCACCAGGAGATCGCCTCCGACGCCGGGATCGACGGAGCCGCCGCGTCCGCGGAAGAGGCTGCCGTGCACACGATCCCGTCCGACCAGCTGCCCTGATCACCCGCCCCGCCCGGCCCCGAGAGGGCTGGGCGGGTTCAGGCGTCCGGCAGGTCCGGCAGGGGTTCGGACCAGAGCCATTCGTCCCACAGCTCGCTCAGCGACAGGTCCGTGTGGCGTGCGGCGACGCCGATGAAGTCGTCGGTGGTGACCGAGCTGTACCGGTACTCGTGGGTCCAGTCGCGCAGCAGGTCGAAGAACGCGTCGTCGCCGATCGTCAGGCGCAGCGCGTGCAGGGTCAGGGCGCCGCGCTTGTAGACACGGTCGTCGAACATCGTCGACGGGCCCGGATCGGCCAGGACGAGGTCCTGCTTCTGACCGGCGACCCGGCGATGGTGTGACCGCGCCAGCGCGTCGGCGGTGTCGTCGCCTGCGCGCTCGGCCCACAACCACTCGCTGTAGCAGGCGAACCCCTCGTGCAGCCAGATGTCCCGCCACCGGGTCAGCGTCAGGGAGTTCCCGAACCACTGGTGAGCGAGTTCGTGCGCGACGAGCCGCTCCGACCCCCGCTCGCCGTCGCAGTGGTTCGCCCCGAACGTCGACATCCCCTGCGCCTCGATGGGGATCTCGAGGTCGTCGTCGGTGACGACGACCGTGTACTCCGGGAACGGGTAGGGGCCGAACATGTCGGTGAACGCGTCCATCATCTCGGTCTGGCGGCCGAAGTCGGACTCGAAGCGGTCCAGCAACCGGTGGGGGAGGACCGCCGTGATGGGGACGGGCTTGCGGGCGAGCTGCTTCTTCTCGTACGGGCCGATCGAGATGGTGGCGAGGTAGGTCGCCATCGGCTCGACCTGCTCGTAGACCCACGTCGTCATCGCGGCCTTGGTCCGCTTGTGCGCCAACGTCCCGTTCGCGACGGCGAAGTACGGGGACTCCGTGGTGATCGCGATGCGATAGGACGCCTTGGAGGCGGGATGGTCGTCGCACGGGAACCACGACGCCGCGCCGTTGGGCTGGTTGGCGCAGAGCGCGCCCTCGGTCAGCTCCTCGAACCCGACCTCCCCCCAGGGCCCGCGGATGGGACGCGGCGACCCGCCGTACTTGATGTCGACGGTGAAGGCCGAGCCCGGGGGCAGGGGGTGGGCCGGACTGATCGACAGCTTCCCCGACCGATGGGAGTACCGCTGCGCCCGGTGACCGTTCACCGACACCTTGGACACCGAGAGGTGACTGGCGAGATCGACGGTGAAACGCCCGAGGTGGTTGATCGCTGTCGCGGTGAGCGTCGCCTCGCCGGCCAGGCGATTGCTCGCCACCTTGTACTCGAGATCGAGTTCGTAGCGGCTCACCCGGTAACCGAGGTTGCCGTTGGTGGGCAGATAGGGGTCGATGCCGTCCGCGGGGTCGCCGAGGAGCGGACCGCCGTTCCCGGCCGCGTCGCGCTTGTGGGACTTGCCCGGCACCGAACCTCCACTCGCCGGCCGAGATGCTGTGAGGGACGACGTTACCGGGCGGTCCGTGGAGCTGCGGGGTCGGCGCCCTCGCCGTAAACGGACCGCGGACCGGTTACGCTGTCGCTCGTCGATCCCGCGCGGTAGCGTTCGCGACGGATCGAGTCCGACCAACCGGACACCGCCACATCCCCCCTCGAGAGGACATCGCTCATGGATTCGTCGCGCAGTATCACGTCGCTGGTGGCCCGGGTGATCCTCGGGATCATCTTCATCATGCACGGGTGGCAGAAGCTGCACACCAACGGAATCGGCGCCACCGAGAAGGGCTTTCGGGCGATGGACGTGCCGTTCCCCGAGTTCAGTGCGCACTACGCGACGTGGGTCGAGTTCGTCGGCGGCATCCTGCTGATCGTCGGCGTCCTGGTCCCGCTGGTGTCGATCCTGCTCATCATCGACATGGCCGGCGCGATCATCACCGTCCACGCCGACAAGGGCTTCTGGAACAGCGACGGCGGCTACGAGTTCCCGCTCGCGCTCATCGCCGCCCTCGTCGCGGTCGGTCTGGTGAACACCGGACGCACCGGCGTCGACGGGTACCTCGTCAACCGCCGTCGCCGCGCCCGCACGTAGGCGTCACGTCCCCGACGGTCATCGATCAGACCAGGGGGCGATGGGGTTGCCCTGCCAGCGGGTGTGCGCGGGCACGACGTCCCCGCGCATCACCAGCGAGGCCGGGCCCACCGTGGCGGACTCGCCCAGACCCGACGCGGGGAGCGCCACGCAGTGCGGGCCGAGCGTGGCGCCGTCGGAGATCCGCACCTCGTCCATCGCCATGACCCGGTCGTGGAAGAGGTGGGTCTGCACCACGCAGCCGCGTTGCACGGTGGCGCCGTCACCGAGGGTCACCAGGTCGGCCTCGGGCAGCCAGTAGGTCTCGCACCAGACGCCGCGGCCGATGGTGGCACCGAGCATCCGCAGCCACAGGTTGAGGATCGGCGTGCCGGTGGCGGCGTTGGCGAACCACGGCGCCGCCACCGTCTCGACGAACGCGTCCGACAGCTCGTTGCGCCAGACGAACGAGCTCCACAGCGGGTGGTCACCCACCGAGATCCGGCCCACCACCAGCCATTTGGCGGCCGCCGCGATGCAACATGCGGCGGCCCCGGCCACGAGCAGCACCAGCCCGCTGACCAGTCCGGCGAGCCAGAAGTTCGACTGCGACGCGATGTACTGCAGGCCGATCAGGACGAACAACCCGAGCCCGAACGAGATCATGACCGGGATCAGCCGCAGCGTCTCCACCACGCCGCGGGCGATCTTCAGCCGCAGTGGGGGATCGAAGGTGCGTGAGCTGTCCGTCGGGGCGACCGCACGACGCAGGCGGACCGGGGGACTGCCGAGCCAGCTCGACCCGGACTTGGCCTTGTCCGGTGTCGCCGAGAGGACGGCCACCAGGCTGTTCTTCGGCACCTTGCGGCCCGGGCCGGTCATGCCGGAGTTGCCGAGGAACGCGCGTTTGCCGATCCGCGCCTCGTCGATGTGGATCCACCCGCCGCCCAGTTCGTAGGACGCGACCATCGTGTCGTCGGCGAGGAACGCGCCGTCGCCGACCGAGGTGAACTTCGGGATGACCAGGGCGGTGCTGATCTCGGTGCCCGTGCCGATGTCGGCGCCGAGCAGTCGGAACCACGCGGGCGTCAGCAGGCTCGCGTACAGCGGGAACAGATAGGTGCGGGCGGAGTCCATCAACCGCTCCGTCGCCCACACCTGCCACCCGATCCGGGAGCGGACGGGGTGGTAGCCCTGGTGCAGACCGATCGACAGCAGGCGGACGCCACCCGCGGTGATCGCCGCGAACACCAGCAGGCTCGTCAGCGTGGCCGCGGGGAGCAGGATCAGCGCGCGGACGGCGACATCGCGGAGTCGATCGGCGTGGACCGCCCACGTGGCGATCACACCCAGACCGGCCGCGAGCGCGATCAGCGGGATCCCGGCGAGCAGGATCGACGTCAGCCCGTAGACCGGGACCCACCCGCTGGCGCGCGGCGGTCGCTGCGCGGGCCAGTGGGTCGTCGCCTTGCCGGTCTTCACCGCGGGCGAACCCGCCCAGTGCTGGCGGGCCTTGACCCTGCCGAGCACCGCCGACCCGGGTGCGACGATCGCGTCGCGTCCGACCCGCGCACCGGGCAGCAGGGTGGACCGTGCACCGACGGTGGCCCGTTCGCCGATCTCGACGTCGCCGATGTGGACGACGTCACCGTCGATCCACCACCCGGCGAGGTCGACCTCGGGCTCGATCGAGCAGCCGTCGCCCAGCGACAGCATCCCCGTCACCGGGGGGAGGGTGTGCAGGTCGACGCCGTGGCCGATGTCCGCGCCCAACGCCCGGGCGAAATAGATCATCCACGGTGCGCCCGCGAGGTTCGCCGCGCCGCTGGCCTCGGTGAGCCGCTCGGCCACCCACAGGCGGAGGTGGACGCCGCCACCGCGGGGGTACCGCCCCGGCCGCACACCGGCGAGCAGCAGCCGACATCCGCCGACGGCGATGGCCATACGGCCCACCGGGGTGATGAACACGACGAAGGCGGCGAGCAGGACCCACCAGTTCACCGAGATCAGCCACGGGACGTCCGTGACCGACGCCGCGATGTTGTTCGCGACTCCCAGCCACGTCGCCCACTGCAGTCCGGTGAGGGTGGTGAGCGGTACCGACAGCAGGATCTGCGCGACACCGGTGATCCGGGGGGTGGGCCGGACGGTGCGCGGCTCGACGGCGACCTGCGGCGACGAGTCGTCGAGCATGCCCGCGAGGGCACCGAGCCGCGGGTGGTCGTAGAGGTCGGCGACGGTGACCTCGGGATACCGCTCGCGCAGCGCCGTGACGAGCTGGGCCGCGGCGAGCGACCCCCCGCCCTCGGCGAAGAAGTCGGTGTCGGCGTCGGTGATCGTGACCCCGAGGACGGCGGTCCACCGGTCGGCCACCCACCGCTCCGTCGCGGACAGGTCGCCCTCGCCGCCCCCGGCGGAGCCGGGCAGGGGCCACGGCAGTGCGGCGCGGTCCACCTTGCCGGAGGTGCGGGTCGGCAGCTCGTCGACGAGTGCGAGGCGCGGTACCAGCGCCGCGGGGAGCCGCTCGGAGAGCAGGTCGTGCGCGGCCTCGACGTCGAAGTCGGGATCGGTGGACACCAGGTACCCGATGAGCACGGAGTTCCCGGCGGCCGTGGTCCGCACGGCGGCCGCCGCCCCGCCGACCCCGGGCAGGTTCTGCAGTGCGGTGTCGATCTCGCCGAGCTCGATGCGCCTGCCGCCGACCTTCACCTGGTCGTCGGCGCGTCCGGCGAACACCAGACCCTCGGGGTCGAGTCGGACGAGGTCACCGCTGCGGTAGGCGCGGTCCCACCCCAGCGACGGCATCGGCGAGTACTTCTCGGCGTCCTTGGCGGGGTCGAGGTAGCGCGCGAGGCCCACGCCACCGATGACGAGTTCCCCGGTCTCGCCCTCCGCCACGGGCAGGCCGGCGGGGTCGACGACGGCGAGATCCCATCCGGCGAGCGGCAGGCCGATGCGGACGGGCCCGGAACCGGTGAGCGGTGCGGCGCATGCGACCACCGTCGCCTCGGTGGGCCCGTAGGTGTTCCACACCTCGCGCCCGGCGACGGCCAGGCGCTCACCGAGCTCGGGTGGGCACGCCTCGCCGCCGAAGATGAGCAGACGGACCGCCTCGAGTGCCTCGGCCGGCCACAACGACGCCAGTGTGGGCACAGTCGAGACCACCGTGATGTCGCGGGCGACCAGCCACGGGCCGAGATCCATCCCGCTGCGCACCAGCGATCGGGGTGCCGGCACCAGGCAGGCGCCGTGCCGCCACGCCAACCACATCTCCTCGCAGGAGGCGTCGAACGCCACCGACAGCCCGGCGAGCACGCGATCACCCGGGGCGATCGGCTCGTCCTGCAGGAACAGCTGCGCCTCGGCGTCGACGAAGGCCGCGGCGTTGCGATGCGTCACCGCAACACCTTTCGGCGTACCCGTCGACCCGGACGTGAAGATGACCCAGGCGTCGTCGGTGGTGCGGGGGGCCAGCTCGGTCAGGTCGGGGTCGGTGGGAGCGTCCCGCTCGCGGACCGCCGCCGCACGGTGCAGACCGACCGAGTCCACGACGGCGGCGACCTGCGCCTCACCGAACACCAGGTCCGCGCGCTCGTCCGGGTCGTCGACGTCGACAGGGACATAGGCCGCACCGGCGGCGATGGCCGAGAGGATCGCGAGGTAGAGGGCCCGTGATCCCGACGGCATGCGGATGCCGACGCGATCGCCGCGCCGGATGCCCTGCCGCGCCATCCACAGCGCGCCCTCGTCGACGGCCTCGATCAGCTCGGCGTAGCTGAGGACGGCCTCGCCGTCGTCGATCGCGGGCGCCTGGGGGAACGTCTCCGCCGTCGCGTGGAGGATGTCGATCAGGGTGCGCGGACTCGGCGCGCGGTCGCCGGCGAGGAAGTGCGACGGGATCGGGTACGGCGGTGGGGACGGGTGTTGCGACGCGTTGGCGGTGACGTCCACCAGGGTCCTTCCGCTGCTCGAACCGACATCTCCCGACCGGGAGCCGACCGCAGAAGAGTTTCCCATCATCGTCGCCGGGGCGACGACGCGGGCATCACCACCCAGCCACGTCACAGTCCCCGGGTGCCGGTGATCCACACAACCGTCGACCCCCGGCGTCCCGAAGGATCACAAAAGTTGGGTGGCCACGGATGGATCGGGGCACACTGCAGAGACCGGGACCGGCGTCCGGTGCGGCAAGAAGTGCCCGCGGACGGACTGCCGACCACGCCGGAGGAGGTTCTCGATGCCGGTGATCACCCATGACAATCCCAGTCGCGGTTCCTATGCACTGTGGTTCGGCAGCCGTCTGCTGATCCGGCCGGTGCTCAAGTACTGGCCGCTGACGCCGCAGACGATGAAGATGCTGTACCTCGTCGACAAGGCGCTCGCGCGGGGGCCGAAGCCGAAGGGCGTCGTCGGGGAGCCGATGACCCTCGCCGGCCGTCCGGCGGAGTACATCGTCCCGTCGGGCCCGAGCCGCCGCGACAGCGACACCGCGGTGCTGTACCTGCACGGTGGGGCGTTCGTGGTGTGCGGACTCGCGACGCATCGCGCCGTCGCCTCCCGCCTGTCGCGGAAGACCGGCCTGCCTGTCGTCTCCCTCGCCTACCGGCAGCTGCCCGAGGCCGGTGTGGGCACGTCTGTCAACGACGCCTACATGGCCTATCGCGAGCTGATCATGGAGCGCGGGTATCGCCACGTCGTGGTCGCCGGCGACTCCGCGGGCGGGTTCCTCGCCCCCAAGGTCGCCGAGCTGGCCGCCGCCGACGGGATCCAGGTCCCGGACGCGTTCGTCGGGTTCTCGCCTCTGCTCGACCTGGATCTCGCCTCGAATCCCGACCGCAGCAGCCGCAGCGACGCGTACCTGCCGAAATCCAAGATGGCCGAGCTCGCGCCGATGTTCGACCAGGGGCCCATCGCCCTGCGCGGCGTCCGTCGCATCATCGACGTCCCGGCCGACCGGCTCCCGCCGACGCTCATCATCAATGCGCAGGACGAGATGCTCGAGGCCGACATCATCGAGCTCGTCGAGTCGATCGACTCGGTGGGTGGTGTCGCGGTGGCCCATCGCTTCCGCTGGCAGGTACACGCGTTCCCGGCGCTCAACGCCCGACATCCCGAGTCGCTCGAGGCCATCGCACTGGCCGCCGACTTCATCACCGAGGCGATCCGGTCGTCCCGCGCAGCGGAGCACGACACCGCACGGGGCCAGGCCGGCTGAGCCGACCTCCGCCGTGACGGGTCCCGCGGTGGGACCATGACCGAGTGCGGTCGCGACAGAAGATCCTCGACGCCACGCTGGACCTGATCGGGTCGGGCGGGTTCGACGCGGCGTCCATCGCGGCGGTGGCGCAATCCGCGGCCGTGTCCCGGCAGACCGTCTACTCGATCTTCGGGTCGCGCGAGCAGCTCATCTCCGAGGCCGTCTCCGAACTCGCGCGAACGGCGTTCGACGAGATCCATGGTGTGACACCGACACATCCCGGGCCGGCCGGGGAGTTCGTCGCGCTCATCGTCGGCGCCCGGGCGGTGATGCGGGACCACCCGGTGCTCGCGGTCCTGATGGGACCCTCCGGCCAGAACCCCCTGTTCGACCCCGGCATGGTGGACCGAGCACGGCCCATCGCGCGAGAGATGTTCGCCCGCATGGCGTCTCGCCATCCCGAGCTCGCGGATCGCTGGGACGACGTCATCGACATCGCGCTCGCGGTCGGATTGTTCAGCGTGCTCTTCGAGAGCCCCGACCGCCCCGACGACGACCTGGCGGCCTTCCTGCTGCGCTGGGTCGAGCCGGCGTTCCGCGACTGGTCGCCGTCACCACGAAATTGACACTCGCGCTGCGTTCTGTCTAGTTTTTGCGTGACACAGGTCACGAGACGACGCGGGGGTCGACAGTGGGTGGATTCGGACGCAGGACGTTCATCGCGGGTGCCGGGGCGGCGGCTGCGGTGGCCGCAGGTGCGGGCGTCGCGGGGAGGGCGGTCGCCGAGCCCACCGCCCCGCGGCCGGGCCGCATCCCGTTCCGACGCGAGGACCACCGCGTCGTGGTCATCGGGTCCGGCTTCGGCGGCGGCGTCACCGCGCTGCGTCTGACCCAGGCGGGTGTCCCGGTCACCATGCTCGAGCGTGGCCGTCGGTGGGCGACCGGCCCGAACGCGAACACCTTCGCCACCCCGACGAACCCCGACAAGCGGATGCTCTGGTACCGGTCGGCGCCGACACTGTTCGGGCGGCCGCTCGTCGTCGATCCCTACGTGGGTCTGATCGAAGCCGTTGCGGGCGAGAACATGTCGGCGTTGTGTGCGGCGGGGCTCGGCGGCGGATCGCTCGTGTACCAGGGGATGACGCTGCAGCCGATCGAGTCGGTCTTCTACACGCAGTTCCCCTCGCGCATCGACTACGGCCTGCTCGCCCGGACCTACTACCCGCGCGTCTCGAAGATGCTCCGGATCGAGACAGCGCCGGACGCGTTGATCAGCTCGCCGGAGTACCTCGCGCCCCGGGTGTTCCGGGATCACTGCATCCGGGCCGGGTTGCCGGTGTCGAAGATCCCGATGCCCATCGACTGGAGCTACGCGCTCGCCGAGCTGCGCGGTGAGATGCGCAAGTCCTACACGAACGGTGCCGGATCACTCGGGGTGAACAACGGTGGCAAGCACACCGTCGACGTCACCTACATCAAGCAGGCGGAGGCCACCGGCCGGCTCGACCTGCGCCTGCAGCATGAGGTCACCGACGTGATCCGCGAGCGCGACGGGCGCTGGAGGGTCCGGGTCAACCGCATCTCGTCGTCCGGCGGAGTCCTCGAGACCATCGAGATGACGACGCGGGCTCTGGTGATGGCCGCGGGGACGATGAACACGACCAAGCTGCTCATGCGCGCCCAGGCGCACGACACCATCCCGGACCTGCCGGCCGGTCTCGGTACCGGGTGGGGCAGCAACGGCGACCGCATCTACACGTGGACCGACCCCGCCGACAGCATGGGCACACAGCAGGGTGGGCCGGTGGTGTTCGGCAGCCTCGACTGGTCCGGTGACCCCCGGAAGGCCGCGACGGTCATCCAGGCGTCGATCCCGACGCTGGGCACCGATCCGCGGACCACGATGATGGTCGGCTACGGCGTCAGCGACGCCCGCGGGACGTTCGTGTGGGACCGCGCCCAGGACCAGGCGGTGCTGCGCTGGCCACGCGACGGGGACCACGTCCTGCAGGACACCCGGATCGGCCCGCTGACGCAGAAGATCGCCGGCCCGTCGTCGATCCTGTTCGACACGTTCAAGCCCTACCCGTCCACCTGGCACCCGCTCGGTGGCGCACCGATGGACGTGGTGTGTGACCTGCAGGGGCGTGTGAACGGGCACCGGGGCCTCTACGTCCTCGACGGCGCCCTGATGCCGGGCAACACCGCGGCGTGCAACCCGTCGATGACGATCGCGGCGATCGCCGAATGGGCAATCGACCGAATCATCCCGTCCGACGTCGGGTCTGTGTTCTGACCGATCGGTCCGGGCGCCACGTGATGGGCGTCCGCTGCGCCTTAAACAGGTGCGTAAACCGCCTACTGGTTCGCAGCCAGGCGTTCTCCAGCAGCACGGGAAGCCGACATGCAACGTCGCAAATTAGTCAAAGAACACCGAGACTCCTCCGCGCTGCTGCAATCAATCGGGTTGCTTTATATGGCGATCAGCTGGGTCGGCCGTTCGTAGGACACCGGTCTCTTAGATCGGGTTCGACGCCAGTGCTCGCGTCGATACTTGCCCCATGAACAGGCAGAGCAGGGCCTCGCGGTGGTTGAAGGTGCTCGAAAACAGTCAAAACATGACGGAGCAGATTTTAAGATCGTTCGCCGCTTTCGCATCGGCGGGAAACTCAATCCCAGTGCAAGGTCAACAACTGCTCGTCATTCACCTTGCAGACCCGATCAACTTGATCGCGGAGGCGGACCCACCGATGGCTGGGACGGTCCTGAAGAGCCAGCTCGAGGATGTGATCGAAGCGGCGGCAGGTCTGCGGACAGGACGAACATTCGATGCCGACATAAAGACCCTGCTGGACGCGGTTCGAGTCGTTGTACCTGTGCTTCAGGCGACGGTCGTAGACGAAGTCGAGGTGGTCGAGGATCTGATTGCCGAGCTAGAACGAACGTTCATGATCTCGCTATTCATGTCGATGTCCGCACACTTCCCGAGCACGCAGCGTGTCGAGGGGTGGGAGCAGCAACACAAGCGGTTTCTGGAAGGCGGAAGATCCCGGGATATCGGGCACTACTTCAGTTTCCGTGCAAACGTTCCGGCGGAGACATCACCCATGCAGGCGGCGTTGATCCCGGAGGAGAGGCGGTTCTACGCGAACACCCCAGGCCCAGGACGCGTTCACATGCAGCACTTTATTTCTGCGATTAACTCAGGGACCAACCTGGCTATCGCGGGCGGCGGCTTCGGCGAGACTGAGTACTACCCCGAGATGCAGTCGATCGAGTACGCCCAGTGGTTCACCTACATGCACGCAATCTGGGATGAACAGTTCAGGCCGCGGCTCGCCGAGTTCTTCAACCGGTCGCTGCCGGAACCGGATGCGTTGGGCAAGAATGACATAACGTCTGACTTCTTCGGTGATATTCGTTTGATCAGGAACGACTTCGTCCACCACTACGGCGAGGCCGACAGCGCAACCAAGCTGCGGGTGATCCCGTGGAAGTTCAACAAGGGTGATCCGATACAGGTCCGCTACGAGCAAATGATCGATCTGGTCGACCTGTTCCCGAGAGAAAAGCTCGCGGTTCAGCCGACGAGGCAACCGAAGAAGCGCACGCCGTTGCTTGGGAGTGTCGACATCGATCTCGTGGCCCGCCTCAAGGCAGCGTTGGAGGCCGACAAGACGCTCGATAGAAACGAAGTCAACGATCAGCTGGTCCGGGACTGGCTGGACCCTCGATAGTGCGGGCGACCTCTCGCTGATCGACGATCGGCGGGGCTACAACCCGACTGAGAGTCATCTCGGGTGGCGTCGCGAGGATGCCATTAAGCCGTCGGTCACGCGAATCCTTGAGCGCGCAGCCGTCAAGCGCCCGCACCTTGCTCGATGAATGACTTCAGGTCAGGACGCGGGACGGTCTCCACTCCGGCGCAACCGGCGGGCCGCGCGCCGGCAGGACTGCGAGCAGTAGCGCACCTCGTCCCACTGGCCGCGGGAGTTCCACCGCTTCCGGTTGGTGAACGGGCGGCCGCACACCTCGCACACCTTGGATTCGCGGTCGGTCATCTCCCCATTGTGCCGGGGTTAGTGTGGATCGAGTTCCACACGAGAGGGAGTGACGCTGATGTCCGCTCAGACGATCGGTGACCTGTTCGCGTTCGACGACATCCTCGACGCCGACGAGCGGGAGATCCGGGACACCGTCCGTCGCTTCGGCGACGAGAAGCTCCGCCCCCACGTCGGCGAGTGGTTCGAGAACGCCCACCTGCCGGTGCGGGAGCTCGCCGGCGAGCTCGGCGAGCTCGGGCTGTTCGGCATGCACCTCACCGGGTACGGGTGCGCCGGCATGTCGGCCACCACCTACGGCCTCGCCTGCCAGGAGCTCGAGGCCGTCGACTCCGGCCTGCGCAGCTTCGTCTCCGTGCAGGGGTCGCTGGCGATGTTCGCCATCCACGCGTTCGGCAGCGACGAGCAGAAGGACGAGTGGCTGCCGAAGATGTCGGCGGGCCAGGCCATCGGCTGCTTCGGTCTCACCGAGGCCGACTACGGCTCGAACCCCGGCGGCATGCGCACCAACGCCAAGCGCGACGGCGACGACTGGGTGCTCAACGGCTCGAAGATGTGGATCACCAACGGGTCCGTCGCCGACGTCGCCGTCATCTGGGCCCGCACCGACCTCGACGAGGGGCCCCGCGGCATCCGCGGGTTCGTGGTGCCCACCGACACACCGGGTTTCAGCGCCCCGGAGATCACCCGGAAGCTCTCGCTGCGCGCATCGGTCACCTCCGAGCTGGTGCTGGAGGACGTGCGGCTGCCCGCGTCGGCGATGCTCCCGGGTGTCACCGGGCTCAAGGGGCCGCTGAGCTGTCTGAACGAGGCACGCTTCGGCATCGTCTTCGGATCGCTGGGCGCCGCTCGCGACTGCCTGGAGACCGCCATCTCCTATGCCGCCGACCGCGAGGTCTTCGACAAGCCGCTGTCGGGATACCAGCTGACCCAGGCGAAACTCGCCGACATGGCGCTCGAGCTGGGGAAGGGTCAGCTGCTGGCCGTGCACCTCGGCCGCATCAAGGACCGCGGCGAGATCCGTCCCGAGCAGATCAGCACCGGCAAGCTGAACAACGTGCGTGAGTCGATCCAGATCGCACGCGAGTGCCGCACGATCCTGGGCGCGAACGGGATCACGTTGGAGTACCCGGTGATCCGGCACATCAACAACCTCGAGTCGGTGCTGACCTACGAGGGTACGAGCGAGATGCACCAGCTCACCGTCGGCAAGGCCCTGACGGGGCGTGACGCGTTCCGCTGATCCCCCACTAGGCTGCTGCCCATGGAGAAGGGGATGCGGACGTTCGCCAACAGCCTGACCCTGATCGGGTCGGTGGTGTTGATCGCCTGCGTCGGCTACCTGCTGGGCGGCTGGTGGGACGACCGCCGCTGGGGCTGGGTCGTCATCGGCGTCGTCGTGATCGTGGCCAACCTGGGTGTGGTGTTCGTGCGGCTGCGGCCCACACCCAAGCCCCGCGACTGGACGGTCGACGAGGTGCGCGCCGTGATCGAGCCCGTCCACGGTGAGGTCGCGCAGATCCGCACGCTGCGTCGCGCCGACAGGGGCCTGAGCCTGGCCCAGGCCGCATCGCTCGTCTCCGAGGCCCGCGCGGACCACTGACCCGCGGATCCCGGACCCGTCAGTTCGACGGTCGGACGAGTTCGTCCGCGACCCACCCGGCGACGCCGTCGGGGTACGGCGCACCGAGTCCGAGCACGATGTGCGTGAACCCTGCGTCGATCGCCGCGCCGATCGCAGCGCGGGTGTCCTGTGGGCGGTCGTAGGACACCCCGAGATGGATCGACCGGGTGATCGCCGCCGGATCGCGTCCGGCGTCCGCGCAGTACCGGTCGAGGAGGCGGCTCCGGTCGGCGGCGTCGGCGATGTCGCCGCCCGGGATGTTCCACAGGTCCGCGTGCTCGGCGGCGATCCGCAGGACCGCGGCGGACCGGCCGCCGATCATGATCGGCGGCCCCGGCGACTGCACCGGTGTGGGCCTCTGGAACGCCCCGGCCACCCGCACCACGGCGCCGTCGACGTCGAACGGTGACTCCTCGGTCCAGACGCGTCGGATGAGCGCCACGCCCTCGCGGAGACCGGTGATCGCCTCCTGTGTCTCGACCCAGGGCAGGCCGAACGCGTCGTATTCGCGACGCGCCCACGGGACGCTCGGTCGTGACCCCACACCGATGCCGAAGTCCAGCCGCCCGTCGGACACCACGTCGACGGTGGTCGCGATCTTCGCGAGCAGGGCCGGCGGACGGATCCTGTTGCTGGTCACCAACAGCCCCAGCCGCAGACGACGCGTCTGGGCGGCGAGCGCCGACAGCAGCGTCCACCCCTCGAGGATCGGACCGTCGAGGTCGCCGCCGATCGGCATGAGGTGGTCGAACAGCCAGGCGTGCTCGATCTCCGGCAGGCCGTCGGCCTCCTGCCAGACGCGTGCGACGTCGGCGTAGTCGACGTTCTGCGCCGCCGTCATGATGCCGAACGAGACCATGTCAGCGCCTCCGGAGGGACTTCTCGAGCAGCGACGGCGGGGTGTCGAACTTCTCCTCGGGCGCGAGATCGACACCGGGCGCGACGATCTCGTCGATCGCGTCGAGCACATCCGCGGTCAGGACGGTGTCGGCGGCGGCGAGTTGCGAGCGCAGGTGGTCGAGTGTGCGCGGGCCGATGATCGCGCTGGTCACACCCGGATGAGCGGTCGCGAACCCCAGGGCGAGCTGGATGAGGGTCAGACCCGCCTCGTCCGCCAGGGCGACGAGCTTCTCGACCGCATCGAGCTTCGAGGCCGTCGCGGGGGCGTCGGGCCCGAATCGATCGGGGAGCAGCGTGGCGCGGTGCGTGGTGTTCTCCTGACCCGCGCGGATCGCACCGGACAGGAAGCCGCCGGCCAGCGGGCTCCACACCAGCACACCCATCCCGTACTGCTCGGTCACCGGGAGGACGTGGGACTCGATGCCGCGCTGCAGGATCGAGTACGGCGGCTGCTCGGTCACGAAGCGGGTGAGGTGGTTCTCCCGCGCCGCCCACTGCGCCTGCACGATCCGGTGGGCCGGATAGGTCGACGAGCCGACGTAGCGGATCTTGCCCGCGCGTTGCAGATCGGTGAGCGCCGACAGCGTCTCCTCGTCGCTCGTCGTCGGGTCCGCGCGGTGGATCTGATAGAGGTCGACGTGGTCCACGTCGAGCCGGCGGAGGCTGTTCTCGAGCTCGGTCGTGATCCACCGGCGTGAGCTGCCCCGGTGGTTGCGCTCGTCGCCCATCGGGTTGAAGACCTTCGTCGCGAGGACGACGTCGTCGCGACGGCCGGCGATGGCCCGTCCGACCATCTCCTCCGACTCGCCCTGGCCGTACATGTCGGCGGTGTCGATGACGTTGATGCCGGCCTCGAGCGCGGCGTCGACGATGGCGGTCGCCTCGTCCTGCGTGGTGCGACCGATGGCGCCGAAGTTCATCGCCCCGAGCGAGAGCGTGCTGACGGTGACGCCGGTGCGTCCGAGAGTGCGGTACTGCATGGTGATCTCTTCTCCGTGGTGCGAGTGGATGCGGCAGGGCTGGTCTGGCATCCTGGGGCGTGAAGCGGAACGTTGTTCCGCTCACCACGACGACGATACGGAACACTGTTCCGTTTGCCAAGGGATCATTTCGGGAGGCGGGCATGGCCGGCGATCAGCCACCGCGTCAGCGGGCCGACGCACGACGCAACGCGGACGCTCTCGTCGACGCCGCGGCGGCCGCGTTCGTCGAGTCCGGCGTGGGTGTCCCGGTCCGCGAGATCGCGACCCGCGCCGGCGTCGGGGTCGGGACCATCTATCGGCACTTCCCGACGCGGGCCGACCTGATCGTCGCGGTGTACCGCCACCAGGTGGAGGCGTTGGCGGACGCGGGGCCGGCGCTGCTCGACGGCGAACTCACCCCGCACGAGGCCCTGTCCCGGTGGATCGATCAGTTCGTCGACTTCCTCGTGACCAAGCACGGGCTCGCGGAGGCGTTGCGCTCGGACGACGCTGCGTTCGAGAACCTCCACACCTATTTCCTCGACCGTCTCGTGCCGGTCTGTGCGCACCTCCTGCAGGCCGGTGTCGCCCACGGCGACATCCGCGCCGACGTCGGGGCGATCGCGGTGATGCGGGCCGTCGGCAGCCTCTGCATCGGGGCGGGGACCGACGCGCGCTACGACGCCCGCCGGATGGTGACGGTGCTGCTCGACGGACTCCGCGTCGCGGAGAACACCGACGATCGGTGACTCGGTAGGGCAGGATCCACCTGGGCGCCCGGGGCAGAGCGCCTGCCGCACCAGGAGGTCGTGATGGATCGTCGCTCGTTCAACCGCCGCACATTCGTCAAGGCCACCGGTGTCGGTGCCGCGGCGGCGTACCTGGGGACGAAGCTGTCGCCGTTCGCCTGGGCCGAGCCCGCGGCGTCCCGCGCGGCCTCGGTCGCCGGGACCACCCTCGACGTGGTCGGCGTTCCCGCCGCGAGCGGGCCGGACAAGTACCGCAGGTTGGTCGCCGGCCCGGGATGGCCGCTCATCGTGCGTTCGGAGTTGGCGGCGCCCAAGGCGGGTCGCGACGGTCGCCGCGTCGGGTTGGCCTCGGTGGTGCAGACCACCGACATCCACATGGTCGACGCGGAGAGTCCCGTGCGCGCGGAGTTCATCCACCTGCAGAACGGGTCGGCGTTCCGCCCCCACGAGAAGCTGGGTCCGCACGGTGCGATCACCCTCGTCGAGCGCATCAACGCACTGCGGTCGGCCCCGTTCTCGGGCCGGACGTTCGACGCCGTCGTCTCGACCGGTGACAACACCGACAACCACGAGTTCGCCGAGCTGGACTGGTTCCTCACCGCGTTCAGCGGCGGGACGTTCCGCCCGTCCACCGGCGACCCGAACCGCTATGAGGGCGTGCAGGTGTGGGGGTCGACGCTCTACTGGCAGCCGGAGTCGGCGGTGAACGACATCTACAAGCAGAAGGGGTTCCCCCAGATCCCCGGCCTCCTCGCGTCGAGCATCACGCCGATCGCCAGCCCGGGGCTGAACACCCGCTGGTACAGCGTCTTCGGCAACCACGACGACAGCGTCGAGGGCACCCTGCCCAGCGGTATCGCCTTCATCGACGCGCTGTACACCGGCGACATCAAGATCGACCTGCCGCAGGATCGTCGTCAGATCGACGCGATGGCACGCGTGTTCGGGTCCGACCCGAAGGCGGCCGGCCGCGTGTTCGCCGAGCAGGTCGCGACCGGACCGATCCGCAAGGTCACCCCCGACGCGAAGCGGGCACCGTTCACGCCGCGGCAGTACATGGCCGAGCACTTCCGGCCGCGCTACACCGGTCCCGGCCCCGTCGGACACGGGTTCGCCTCCGACGCACCGCAATCCGGCGTCACCTACTACTCGTTCGAGATCGCCCCCGGCGTCGTGGGTATCTCCATGGACACGACGAACCACGCCGGGTTCACCGACGGGTCCATCGGGCAGGGCCAGCTGGACTGGATGGAACGGCTGATCACCGGCAACCGCGGGACGTTGTTCGTCGCGTTCAGTCACCACACCAGCGACACGATGGAGCTGCCCATCCCCGACCCGGAGCGACCGTTCGAGGCCCGCCGGACGGGGAAGCAGCTCGTCGACTTCTTCCACCGCTTCCCGAACGTCGTCGCCTGGGTGAACGGGCACACGCACGAGAACAAGATCACCCCGCACGCCGGCGCCACTCCGGCACAGAGCTTCTGGGAGATCAACACCGCCTCGCACATCGACTTCCCACAGAACGCCCGCATCATCGAGGTGTGCGACAACCGCGACGGCACGCTGTCACTGTTCTGCACGCTCATCGAGTCGGGCGCACCGTACTCGGTGGACTACAGCGACCACTCGGTGACGGGTCTGGCGTCGATGTACCGCGAGTTCTCGTACAACGACATCGGCTACGAGGCGAAGCGTCTCGGCGGTGCTGCCGACCACAACGTCGAACTGCTGCTGGCCTCACCGCGCTGACGCGGGGATCAGTCGATGTGGGTGTCGGGGCGCTCGCCCCGACGGAGGACGCCGACGCGTTCGACGCGACCGGCCGCGGCGGCCAGTCCGGTGCTGATCGACGACGCGACCCGCGAGGACCCCCGCACCGCGACCTGATCGAGCACGTCGCGGGAGCGGTCGATCAGGGTCAGTGGGAGGGCGGCCAGGGCGTTCCCTGGTGGTCGCCGTGAGACCACCGGATGGGGCCGCGTCGGCGCCGTGCGCCGGACTGCCAGCCACGCCCACCCGAGACGTCGGAGTTCGCGGTCGTCGAGGGCATCGCGCAGGTCGGGGAACATCTGGTCCTCCTCGTCGCGGACGTCCTCCCTCAGCAGGTCGGTGATCCGTGCGAACAGGTCGTCGTACTCGATCGAGTCGGGCCGGGCGCGCTCGAGGCGGGTGAACAGCTCGTTGATCTGCTGGTGCTCCCGCTCGATCTGCAGTGTCTGCTCCTCACCGTCGGGGAGGACGCGACGGATCACCGGCCACAGCACCGACTCCTCGGCGAACGCGTGCGGGAACACGAGGCGGCACAGGCGGTTCACCGTCAGCTGACGTTCGGGGCCGTGTGTGTCGTGCACGGCCCGGATGAGTCGGTCGAGCTCGACGTGGTCGTCGCGCTGGCGGACGAGAACGCTGGTGGGCCCGCCCAGTTCGTGCACCGGGCGGTGGGCGATGGACGTCATCGGGGAGCACCTGTCTGTCGGGGACAGGTGCACGGCTACCCGCGCTGCGGGGCAGTCACACCTGGGGCGCGATCACACCTGTGCGGGGGCGATCGCCGCGACCGGTGCGTCGGCGTCGTCGGCGAACTGGGTGCGGTACAGCTCGGCGTACCGGCCGTTCGCGGCCAACAGCGACAGGTGGGTGCCCCGTTCGACGATGCGCCCCGCCTCGAGCACGAGGATCTGGTGCGCGGCCCGGACCGTCGACAGTCGGTGGGCGATGACGATCGACGTCCGACCCACGAGCGCCTCGGACAGGGCCTCCTGCACCGCTGCCTCCGACGTCGAGTCGAGGTGGGCGGTGGCCTCGTCGAGGATCACCACCGACGGCGCGGCGAGCAGCAGCCGCGCGATGGTCAGCCGCTGCCGTTCCCCGCCCGACAGGCGGTACCCGCGCTCCCCGACGACGGTGTCGAGTCCGTCGGGCAGTGACGCGATCAGCTCCTCGAGGCGTGCGCGCCGCAGCGCCGTCCAGATGTCGTCCTCGGACGCGTCCGGGTTCGACAGCAGGAGGTTGTCGCGGACGGAGTCGTGGAAGAGGTGGCCGTCCTGGGTCACGAGGCCCACTGCCCGGTGCAGTGACTGCGATGTCACGTCGCGGACGTCGACGTCGTTCACCCGGACCGCGCCGGAGTCGACGTCGTAGAGGCGGGTCGCCAACTGGGCGATGGTCGACTTCCCCGCACCGGAACTGCCGACGAGGGCGACCATCTCGCCGGCCGGCACCTCGAAGGAGATGTCGTGCAGCACATCGACACCCCCGCGGGTGTCGAGCGCGGACACCTCCTCCAGCGACGCCAGCGACACCTTGTCCGCCGATGGATAGGCGAAGCGCACGTCCTCGAACCGCATCGACAGCGGTCCGGCGGGGACGGGTGTCGCGTCGGGCTTGTCGTCGATGAGCGGGACGAGGTCGGTGACCTCGAAGACGCGCTCGAAACTGACCAGCGCGCTCATGATCTCGACACGCGCGTTCGCCAGTGCGGTGAGCGGTGCGTACATCCGGGTGAGCAGCAGCGCGAGGGACACGACGGCGCCCGCGTTCAGGTGACCGTCGACGGCGAGCACGCCGCCCAGGCCGTAGACCATGGCCAGCGCCAGGGCCGAGACCAGCGTCAGCGCGGTGACGAAGTACGACTGCGACATCGCCCGCGCGACACCGATGTCCCGCACCGACGACGCCCGGTCGGCGAAGCGCCGCGACTCTTCGTCGGGTCGACCGTAGAGCTTCACCAGCGTCGCGCCGGGCGCCGAGAACCGCTCGGTCATCTGCGTGGACATCAGCGCGTTGTACTCCGCGGCCTGGCGTGAGAGCGCCGCCATCCGGCGCCCCATCAGCCGTGCGGGGATGACGAACACCGGCAGCAGCACCAGCGCGAGAAGTGTGATCTGCCAGGAGATGAGCAGCATGGTGGTCAGCGTCAGCACCAGCGTCACGAAGTTGGAGACGACACCGGAGAGGGTGTCGGAGAAGGCGCGCTGGGCGCCGATCACGTCGTTGTTCAACCGGCTGACGAGCGCACCGGTGCGGGTGCGGGTGAAGAAGGCGACCGGCATCCGCTGGACGTGGTCGTAGACGGTCCGACGGAGGTCGAGGATCAGCCCCTCGCCGATCGACGCCGACAGCCACCGCACGACGAGCCCGACGCCGGCCTCGGCGAGAGCGACCACCGCTATGACCACGGCCAGCCACGTGATGGTCGTCGTGGACCCGTGTCCGGTGATCTGGTTGACGACCCGTCCGGCGAGGATGGGCGTGACCACGGTGAGGATCGCGGTGAGCACGCTGAGTGCGAGGAACACCGAGATCATCCGACGGTGCGGGCGGGCGAACGCCCCGATGCGGCGGATGGTGCTCCGCCGGGTGCCCTTCGGCAGGCGAGGCGGTTTCCGGCTCGCGGCCATGCCGCGGTACATGGTGTTGTACGCGACCGATTCCATGGTCATGGACCCGAGCGTAAGACATCAAGCGGACTCGAAGTCTGCTGCTCAGGGCATGTTCGCGCTCAGAGGAATCCGACGATCCCTCAGGTGGCCTTCTGTCCCGGCCGTCCGTTCGTTCCTAGCGTGGTGCCATGACCGACACACCCGAGAACCCCGGACCGCAGGACGAGCCGACACGGCAGTTCGAGACGCCGCCGGGCTCGCCGCCACCCGCCGCGCCGTACACCGCCGGCGGTGACGGACAGGTCGTCGCCGGGCCGCCGCCTCGCCGTCGCCTCACCGGGGCCACGCGAGTGGGCGTGCTCGCCGCGGCCGGCGGTCTGGTGATCGGTGCCGTGCTCGGCGGGTTGATCGGCTGGGGCGTCACCGGCGACTCCGGCGGCTCCTCGCGGGCCGCGGTCGCGCAGGCGTCCCACAGCCATCGGTTCGGCGACGGGACCGGTGGGACGCAGAACGGGGGCGGCCAGAAGAGGGCCCACCGGGCGCGCGGTGTCGTCGGGACGATCGACGCCATCAACGGCGACTCGTGGACGCTCACGACCGCGAAGGGTCAGAACGTGACGGTCACCATCACCGCGTCGACGGCCTTCGGGACGACGAGGACGCCCCAGCAGCGGACCGACTTCGCCGTCGGCGACCGCGTCGCCGCGACCGGGACACGCACCGACGGCGCCCTCACCGCGACGCACGTGGTGAAGCGCACCGCACCGACGACGGCCCCGTCGTCGAGCGCGCCCGTGCAGCCGAGCTGATCGGCGTCGCCACCTGGCAGAATCGGCGCCCGTGAGCCCCGCGGTCCTCGTGGTGGAGGACTCCGAACCGATCCGTGTGGCGATCAGCGCTGCGCTCGGCGCGGCCGGGCACACCGTCCGCGCGCGGGGCGACGGATCGCGCATCGAACACGACCTGCGCGAGTTCCGCCCCGACGCGGTGCTGCTGGACGTGATGCTGCCCGGCTCGGACGGTTTCGACCTGCTCCACGTGGTCCGGCGACGCAGCGACGCCGGGATCCTCATGGTCACCGCGCGGGACTCCGTGGCCGACCGGTTGCACGGACTCACCGAGGGCGCCGACGACTACATCTCCAAGCCGTTCGAGATGGCGGAGCTGGTGGCCCGGGTGGGTGCGGTGCTCCGGCGTCGCGGCCGGTCGTCGGACGTGCTCCACGTCGACGACCTCGTCATCGATCCCGACGCCGCGGTGGTGCAGCGCGACGGCGAACCGATCGCGGTGACCGCCACCGAGTTCAAAGTGTTGCTGTTCCTCGCCCGGCGCAGGGGGAGGGTGGTCACCAAGACCCAGATCCTGACCGGGGTGTGGGGGTACGAGCACTACGATCCGAACATCGTCGAGGTGAACATCAGCGCGCTGCGCCGCAAGGTCGAGGCGCACGGGCCGCGGCTGATCCACACCGAGCGTGGGCTGGGATACCTGCTGGGGCCCGCACGGTGACCGGGTCGCTGCGGTTGCGGGTGACCGCGGCCGGGGTGCTCGTTCTCACCGTCGCGCTCGCCGCGGTGGTCGGTATCGGCCTGACCCTGTTCCAGACCGCGTCGCGGCACGCCGTCGACGGGCAACTCACCGACCGGGTCGCCGTCGCCCGTCAACTCGCGCGCACGGCGGCGACCCCGCGACAGTTCTTCGCCCGCGTCGACGGGCGGTCGGTGCGGGCCCGGCTCGTCCTGTCCGACGGGACCGTCTACGGCCCGCCGGAGTCGCCGACGGAGGACGCGCGCGCCCGCCGGACCGTGGACCTGACGGGTGCGCGGGCGTGGACGAGGGGTGCACGGCTCACGCTCGAGGTCGACGGACGGCTGCTCGACCGCGTCGAGTCGCGTCTCGTGTGGGGGATGGTCGTCACCGGTGCGGTCGCCCTGCTCGTGACGGCCGGTCTGCTGCTGGTCCTCGTGCGGGTCGCGCTCGCCCCGCTGGACGCGATGACGGAACTGGCACGGTCCATCGCCGGCGGCAACCGGGGTGCCCGGTTGGCGCCGACCCGGCGCGACACCGAACTCGGTCGGACCGCCGCGGCGTTCGACGACATGCTCGACTCGCTGGAGGGGGCCGAGGTCCGCGAACGCGGCGCGCAGCAGGCGGTGCGACAGTTCGTCGCCGACGCCGCCCACGAGCTGCGCACCCCCGTGACCGGGGTCCAGGCGGTCGCCGAGACGCTGCTCCAGGCCGACAGCGACACCCCCGTCGAGGAGCGGGAGCGGCTGACCCTGCTGCTGATCCGGGAGACCCGTCGCGCCGGGCGCCTCGTCGACGACATGCTCGACATGGCCCGCATCGACGCCGGGCTGACCCTGACCCCGGTCCCGACCGACCTCGCCGTCATCGCCGACGAGCAGGCGCAGCGCGTGCGGCTGCTGCACCCCGAGCTGACCATCACGGTGAGCGGCACCGCCCCGCCCGCCCTGGCCGACCCGGTGCGCGTGGCCCAGGTGGTCGCGAACCTCCTCGACAACGCCTGCCAGGCGACACCCCCCGGTGGCGACGTCCGTCTCGTCGTCGAGTCCAGCCCCCGCGACCCCACCCCGGGCTGGGTCCACCTGCGCGTCATCGACGCCGGTGTCGGCGTCCCGCCCGACGACGCCGCCCGCGTCTTCGAGCGGATGGTGCGCCTCGACGACTCCCGCGACCGGCGGTCGGGCGGATCGGGTCTCGGGCTCGCCGTCGCCCGTGGCCTGGCCCGCCTGCACGGCGGGGACGTCGTGCTGGTGCCGACGGGACCGCCCGGCGCGGAGTTCCGGCTCGACCTCCCCGCGGCAGCACCGGGATCTGCGCCGTCGCCCGTTCCGTAGGTCGGACTACGGTGGAGCTGTCGCGAACGCGGCGGTGATCGTCACAGGGTGAGGTGGAGCAGTGGCCCAGGAACTGAGACTCGGATACAAGGCGTCGGCAGAACAGTTCGACCCGCGGGAACTCGTCGAGATCGCCGTCGCGGCCGAGGGCGCCGGCATGGACTCCGTCGCCGTCAGCGACCACTTCCAGCCGTGGCGCCACGAGGGTGGCCACGCACCGTTCTCCCTGTCGTGGATGGCCGCGGTCGGCGAGCGCACGAAGCGCGTCCAGATCGGCACGTCGGTGATGACCCCGACCTTCCGCTACAACCCCGCCGTCATCGCTCAGGCGTTCGCGTCGATGGCCTGCCTCTACCCGAACCGGATCATGCTCGGCGTGGGCACCGGCGAGGCGCTCAACGAGTACGCGACCGGCTTCCAGGGCGAATGGCCGGAGTTCAAGGAACGCTTCGCCCGTCTGCGCGAGTCCATCCGCCTGATGCGGGAACTGTGGACCGGCGAGAAGGTGGACTTCGAGGGCGAGTACTACACGACCCAGGGTGCATATATGTACGACATCCCCGAGAAGCCGGTCCCGGTGTACGTCGCCGCGGGCGGTCCTGTCGTCGCCCGCTACGCCGGCCGCCAGGGCGACGGTTTCATCTGCACCTCGGGCAAGGGGATGGAGCTCTACACCGAGAAGCTGATCCCCGCCGTCAAGGAGGGCGCCGAGAAGGCGGAACGGTCCATCGACGAGATCGACCGCATGATCGAGATCAAGATCTCCTACGACCCGGATCCCGAACTGGCGTTGGAGAACACGCGGTTCTGGGCGCCGCTGTCGTTGACGCAGGAACAGAAGCACAGCGTGAACAGCTCGACCGAGATGGAGCGCCTCGCCGACGAGCTGCCGATCGAGCAGGTCGCCAAGCGGTGGATCGTCGCGTCCGACCCCGACGAGGCGGTCGAGGCCGTGAAGCAGTACACCGACGCCGGTCTCAACCACCTGGTGTTCCACGCGCCCGGCCACGACCAGCAGAGATTCCTCGACAACTTCGCCTCCGACCTCGCGCCCCGTCTGCGCGAGCTGTCGGTCTCGACCGACTGACCCCGGCCGCGATGAGTTCTCGCTCGGCGTCGGGTCAGTACCGGTGACACGACATCGAGCCGAGGGGACCTGCGCATGACCGAGTTCGCGACCACCACGATGGGCGACACCGTCGCCTACGACCGCCACGGCGACGGTGGTCCGGGGGTGGTGTTCATCGCCGGTGCGGGACCGAACCGTGCCGGCGACCCGATGACCACCGCGACGGCGCGCATGCTCGCCGACCGTGGGGTCACGGCCGTCGTCCACGATCGACTGGGACGCAACGAGAGTCCCGCCGAGGGTGTCCTCACGCTCGAGCGGGAACTCGCGGCGGTCGCGGCCATGATCGACGCCGCGGGTGGATCGGCTGTGCTCGTCGGCCACTCGTCGGGGTGTGCGATCGCGATCGAGGCGGCGCGGGCCGGGGCCCCGGTGGACGGCCTCGTCCTCTGGGAGGCGCCGTTCATGAAGACGGCCGATGACGCCCGGGAGTGGATCGACGAGTTCGAGCGTCGGCTCGACGCCGGCGACCGTGACGGCGCGCAGCGACAGTACATGCGGGACATGCCCGCCGAGTTCATCGAGAACGCGCAGGCGGCCGGGGTGTGGGACGCGATCGTCGCCGCGGTCGAGAGCCTTCGTCCCGACGGGCGCGCGCTCGTCGCGGTCGCCGCCGAGCCCTTGCAGCGCGTCCTCGAGGCGGTTTCGGTCCCGGTGCTGGCGATCGTCGGCGAGGACACCTTCCCCGGGATGGCGCAGGCGGCCGACGCGATCGCCGCGGCGGCGCCCGACGGCGCGTCCGAGCGGATCGCCGGCGCCCACCACATGTGGGACCCGGACGCGATGGTCGACCGTCTCGCCCTGTTCCTCGGCCTCGACTGAACGGACTCTGGCGCGATCTGTACGGTCCGCGTCCGGATCCCGCTTGCCCCTGCGGTGTCCCGTCGCGCACGCTCTGTCCATGACGCGTCGCAGGGATCCCGCGAACCTGGCGGTGATCGCCGCCGCGGTCACCATGCTGTTGTGGGCGTCGTCGTTCGTCGTGATCCGCGCTGTGGGCGAGCACTTCTCACCCGGGGTGATGGCTCTCGGTCGGCTGCTGGTGGGGACCGCTGTGCTGCTGCTCCTCGCACTGCGGCACCGGCGTCGGATCCCGCGGGGACGTCCGCTGGCGCTGGTGGCTGGGTACGGCGTGCTGTGGTTCGGCGCCTACACCGTCATCCTCAACTGGGCCGAACGCCACCTCGACGCGGGCACGGCGTCGCTGTTGGTCAACTTCGCGCCGATCATCGTCGCGGTGCTGGCCGGGCTGTTCTTCGGCGAGGGATTCCCCCGGCCGCTCGTGGTCGGCATGGCGATCGCGTTCACCGGGGTGGTCATCATCGCGGTCGGGGGCACGGGCGGTGGGACCAACGACGTCCTCGGGATCGGGCTGGGACTGGTCACCGCGGTCCTCTACGCGTCAGGTGTCCTGATGCAGAAGGCCGCACTGCGCACGGTGGATTCGGTGACGGCGACGTGGGTCGGCTGTGCCGCGGGCATGCTCGCGACGCTCCCGTTCGCGCCCGTGGGCGTCGGTGAACTCGCCGACGCCCCGGTGTCCGCCGTCCTGGGGGTCGTGTACCTGGGCGTGGGACCGACCGCGATCGCCTTCACCACGTGGGCGTACGCGCTGACCCGCACGGATGCGGGCAAGCTCGCGGCGACGTCGTTGGTGGTGCCGGCGCTCGCGATCGGCCTGTCGTGGCTGACCCTCGGCGAGGTGCCGACGGTGTTCGGATTCGTCGGGGGCGCCCTGTGCCTGACCGGTGTGGCGATCAGTCGGCGCCGGCCGCGGGCTAGGCCGGCGCCGCCGGACGTTCTCGACCCGGCGTCACCGGTCCGCGCGGCCGACTAGGGTCAGGCGTGTGCCCCACCTGACGCGTGATGACACCGTGTTCGTGCTCCATCTCAACGACGAGGGTGTGACCGACACCGAGAACGTCCTGGGACCGCCGCAGATCACCGAGATCAACACCCTGCTCGACGAGGTGCTCGCCTCGGAAGGACCTGCGGCGCTGGTCACCACCGGCGCAGGCAAGTTCTTCTCCACCGGTCTCGACACCGCGTGGGTGCTCGAGCACGTCGACCAGGTGGACGCCTACACCCAGAGCGTGCAGGAGCTCCTCGCGCGGCTGTTGACCTTCCCGATGCCGACCGCCGCCGCGGTGCAGGGTCACGCGTTCGGCGGTGGCGCGCTCGTCGCCATCGCCCACGACCACATCGTCATGCGCGCCGACCGCGGCTACATCTGCATGCCCGGCATCACCATCGGTGCCAGCTACGCACCGGGAAGCGTGCTGCTGGTGGCCGACCGCCTGCCCGTGCGCCCCGCCCACGAGATGCTCATGACCGGCCGTCGCTATGGCGGGGAACTGGCGCGTGACCTCGGGATCGCCGACGCGGCTGTCGCGGTCGACGAGGTGCTGGCCGCCGCCATCACCTACGGACGGACCCACCAGAACACCCGCGGTCGCACTCTGGGCGAGATCAAGTCGTCGCGGTATGCCTCGACGGTCGCCGCGCTGCAGGCGACGGTGACCGGCGTCGGCGATCAGGCGGCGATCGCCGGCAGCTGATCCCGGTTCAGGTCGCCGCGAGGCGCTGCAGGTTCAGCAGCTGGCGTCGGGCCATGACGAGGTCGCCGACGGACACCAGCGGCGCGATCAGGCGCCCTCGGCCCATCACGATCTTGAGCAGCAGTCGCGTCGAATCACCCTGCGGCATCAGCACATAGGACATCACCGCCCCGGCGATCTCGCCCGTGAGCTGCTCGCCCGGCGTCACGTCCAGGATGCGACCCATCGGGCGCGCACCGCAGGACATGAACGGTTCACCGACCTCCGGTCCCGGCAGGCCGAGCAACGTCTGCGGTGAGCGTCGCCCGAGGTTGTCGATCCAGTCGTACGAGTACGGCGCGGCGCGGATCTGCGTGACCCACGGCCAGACACGGTCGGCCGGTGCATCGATCGTCACGCCCCGCCAGGCCTGCAGGACCGGTGCGGTGACGATGTCGTCGCAGGCGAACCGGCGACGGGTCTCGTCGTCCCGCACTCCCCACCGATCGCCGATCATCTCTCGTTCCTACCAGCGATCGCTCCCAGCGACCTCCCAGCCTCCGGACAGTCGCAACCGAGGCAGAACGGACATCGTCAGGACCGAACCGACCGACATGTGTCGGTCCCATCCCCACGGAGGAACCATGACCACCCTCGTCGACCGGGCCCGTCCGCCCGCCGATCCGGACCCTGACGGCGGTCGCCATCGGGTCAGCGCGCGATCCCCGCAGACCACCCGTTCACGTCTGCTGACCAGGGCGCCACTGCCCATCCTTCTGACGGTGACCGCGGTGCTCTACCTGTGGAACCTGTCGATGAACGGATACGCCAACAGTTTCTACGCGGCGGCCGCTCAGGCCGGCGGGACGAGCTGGAAGGCGTGGTTCTTCGGATCGCTCGATGCGCAGAACTTCATCACCGTCGACAAACCGCCCGCGTCGTTGTGGGTGACCGGATTGTCGGTGCGGGTCTTCGGGATGAACAGCTGGGCCGTCCTCGCCCCGCAGGCACTCATGGGTGTCGCCGCTGTCGCCCTGCTGTACGCCACCATCCGACGGACGATCGCCGACCCAGGGCTCGGGACCGCTGCCGCGACCATCGCGGGTGCGGTGCTCGCGTTCACCCCGGCGGCCGCACTGATGTTCCGGTTCGACAACCCCGACGCGCTGTTGGTGCTCCTGATGGTCGCCGCGGGGTATGCGCTGATCCGGGCGACGACCGGCGGATCCGGCCGGTGGCTCGCCCTCGTCGGTGTCGCACTGGGATTCGCGTTCCTGACCAAGATGCTCCAGGGCCTGCTCGTCCTGCCTGCCTTCGGTCTCGCCTACCTGCTGCTGGCGAACACCGGGTGGCTGCGTCGGATCGCGCACCTCGCCCTGGCGTTCGTGTCGCTGATCGTCGGCGCCGGGTGGTGGGTTCTCGTGGTCGCGCTCTGGCCCGCGGGATCGCGGCCCTACATCGGCGGGTCGACGGACAACACCGTGATGGACCTGGTGCTGGGGTACAACGGCCTCGGCCGGATCCTGGGCGGGAGCGGTAACGGTGGCGGAGGCGGCGGTGGTGGCCAGGGAGCGGCCGGGTCCAGCTTCGGTGGCGCCACCGGACTCGATCGGCTCTTCGGGTCCGAGATGGGCAACGAGATCTCCTGGTTGCTCCCCGTCGCACTGTTCGTGCTCGTCTTCGGTCTGTATCTCGTTGCACAACAGTTCATCCGGGCACGGGACACCCGCCAGCTCGACCGCGGGGAGAAGACCGGACTGCTGATGTGGGGTGGGTGGCTCGTCGTCACCGGCGTGATCTTCAGCTACATGAGCGGCACGATTCACCCGTACTACACGGTGGCGCTCGCGCCGGCGATCGGTGCGTTGGTCGGGCTCGGCGCGGCGTTCGCGTGGCGACTGCGGGACCGGCTCGACGGCCGTGTCGCCCTCTCCGCCATGATCGGGCTGGCCGCCGGATGGTCGATCGTGCTGCTCTCCCGCAACGACTTCGGCCCGGTGTGGACCCGCTGGGCGATCGGCGTCGTCGCGGTCATCTGCGTACTGGCTGTCCTCGTCGGCGGTGTCCTCCGGTGGAAGAAGATGGTTGCCACCGCGGCGATCCTCGGTGCGCTCGTCGGGTCCAGTGCGACAGCCGCGTTCGGCATCGCGACCGCCGCGACGGAGCACACGGGGTCCATCCCGACCGCGGTGTCGACATCGCAGTCGTCGGGCATGGGTGGCCCCGGTGGTGGCATGGGTGGCGGCGCCGCACGTTCCGGTGCACCGGGTGGTCAGGGTTCTGCGCCGGCCGGGCAGGGTTCCGCGCAGGCCGGAGCCCGTGGTGCAGGTGGCGGGATGGGTATGGGCGGCGGCGCGACCTCGTCGCAGCTGACGGCCTTGCTGAAGTCGACCACCACCACGTGGGCGGCGGCCACCAACGGGTCACAGTCGGCTGCGGGCCTCGAGATCGCCAGCGGCACATCGGTGATGGCCATCGGCGGATGGAGTGGTGATCCCACCCCGACGCTCGCGCAGTTCATCTCCTACGTGAAGGACGGCAAGATCGCCTACTACATCGGCAGTGGATCGGGCGGCGGCCCGGGTGGTAGCAGCTCGAGCGCGCAGCAGATCGCGCAGTGGGTCGCGGCGAACTACACCGCGACGACGGTCGGCGGCCAGACGGTCTACGCCCTGACCTGATCCGCTCCGCTCATGACGGTTCCGGTGCACGCACGTGTCGCCCGGCGACACGCAGCTGCACCGGAACCGTTGTGGGTCAGGGGTGCCGGATCATGAGGTCGTTGCCGGCGGTGAATCCGCAGCGCTCGTAGAGCGGGATCGACCGGGCGGTCGGTGACAGCACCACCTTGGTGTGGCCACGCCGTGCCGACTCGGCGAGCAGCGTCCGGACCAGTGCCTCCCCGGCGCCCGCGCCGCGGGCTTCGGGCCGGACATAGAGGTGGCCGAGGTACCCCCACCGCCCGCTCGCCGATTCCGACGGCGACGGCATCCGGGTGTACTCGGTCAGGCAGACCATCCCGACCGCGTCGTCGACGCCGCGCGCTGTCCAGACCGTGCGTGAGGGGTTGTCCATCCAAGCGCCGACGGCCTCGGTGAAGTCCTGGTCCGGATGAGGGTCGACGGTGTGGTCACGCTCGTGGGCCCATTCGCAGCGCAGGGCCGCCACCTCGTGCGGGTCAGAGGCGAGACGGGTGGTCACGGACCGAGGATGCCAGTGTGGGGGCAACGCCCTACTCTCCGGTGGCATGACGGCAGGCGGGATCAGCGCACGGATCGACCTGTCCACCCGTCTGTTCTGGCGGGCGGTCGGTGTTCCGATCGACCCCTCGTCGGACGACGGCGCGTGGCTCGCCGCTCCTCACAACCGGCGTGGCGGCACCGGTGACGCCTGGTTGGAGGACTTCGCCGCGGAGGGGATGGTCGCGGCCGCCGGCCCCGCGGGGCTTCTCGACGACATGTCGGCCCTCGACGGGCCCGGGTTCCGCGCAGACGATCTCGACGGCCTCGTCCGGGATTTCTACGAGCAGACCTCGGCCTGGGCGATGGACGTGTGGTCGCAGTGGAACCCACTCTTCGCCCCGGGCGGGGCGTTCGTCACCCGATACTTCGGTCGGCGCGTCCGTCAGCTCGCGTTACCCACGTCGTCTCTGTCGGTCAGTCGCGGCATGACCAGCGACGTTCGTGTGGTGCGCGACCACGATGGCAGTCGACTCGGCGCCGCATGGCTGCGCACGTTGGTGAGTGACGGCAGCCCCGTCTACAGCGGTTTCTACGGGGTGCAGACCCCACCTGCCGCCGCCGACGGGCAGCCGCACGTGAAGGTCGCGTTCGCACTCGAGATGGGGTCGGTCCAGGTGTTCCTGCGTCCGTCGGTGACCCCTGACGGTTCGCTGAGACTTGTCTCCGGATCGCAGACGTTCGGTGCGGACGGGGCGTATGTCTCCGTCCGGCACCGCGGTCGGTGGTTCGCCGCGCGGGCCCCACTTCGGGAGGAGTTCGTCGTCTACCCCGACGGCGAATACACGGTCCGTACCGACCACCGCCTCGCCGTCGGTTCCCTGACCGCGATGCGACTCCACTACAGATTGGCGCGCGTCGGCGACCGATGATTGCCGCGGCCGATTCCTGTCGGTGGGTGACCGTACAATCGAACACATGAGCGAGACGGCAACCTTCGACACCTCGGGTGTGGTGGCGTCGTTGGCTGCCGACTCGGCGCTCCCCGCCCACGAGCTGGT
>NZ_JAMTCI010000001.1:0-968136 GCF_024171765.1 Williamsia deligens | reverse complement strand
ACCACCCCGTTCGACCACCACAACCCGGACTCTGGTGGTCAGACGACCCGGGACAACCTGAAACCCCTGTGCCGGTTCCACCACCGCATCAAAACCTTCGACACACGGTGGCGCGACTACCAGACACCCCTGGGCGAGGCGTTCTTCGAATCCCCGACCGGACACATGTTCCTCGGCAACGCCTACACCGGCATCGACATCTTCCCCGCCCTCGGACCACCCAGGAAACCCGAGAACCATCCCGCGAGAACCACACTCGCAACCCGACGCGACACAGAACGCGCGGCGCATCTCCGCGCCATCGAACGCGCCGAGGACGCCGACCCACCACCGTTCTGACACGGAGCGGCGGGAGACCCGTCAGCGCCGGGCGTTCAGGATGACGTCCGCGATGCCTGTCCCGAGTGCGACAGGCCGGCAGGCTCCCGCGACGGGTGTCCCGCCGAGTTCCTCGAGGAGCAGGTTCTGGGCGACCGCGTCGTAGGGCATGCGGAAGTGGCCGGTCAGGTCGACGGGACATCGGTCCTGGACCAGCACGTCCCGTGCGTCGGGGCCGTGCAGGATGCCGCTGCTCGACGGCTGGATCACCTCGTCGACGGCGGTGCGGACGGTCAGGTACCGCACGCCGCGGACCGTCTCGGTCGGGGAGTTCAGGTCACGCAGGAAATCCGACCCGGCCACCTGCTGCAGCATGGACTCGTTCACCGGCTTCGGTGACACCAGACCACTCACCCCGGGTATGCGGGTGAGCAACCCGAGTCCGTAGAACGTGCTGCCGTGGCTCGGTGGGGCGAGCCCAACCCAGTGCGCCACGACAGGCGCCGCGCGGAGCTTGTCGACGACATAGCGGGCGACCGTCGCACCCTGGGAGTACCCGACGACGTCGACGGCCGCCGCCGCCGTCGAGGCCCGCACCCGGTCGACGAACTCCCGCACGGCTGGTGCGCCCGCCCGGATGTCCTGCGTGCCGAAGGTGGTCGCACCGGCCGCCCCGCCGTAGTTGATCGCGAACACGCAGAACCCCTGGCCCGCCAGCAGGGGCGAGATCTGCGAGAAGTCGGCGTAAGCGCTCGAGTCCGTGCCGTGCAGCAGGAACACCGGGCGGGGGTGCCGCGGCGTGGGCCGGCAGGACCACTTGTTGGCACCGGCGGGCCGAGCATCGGGATGGTCGACGGCATAGCGGCGCACGTCGACGACGGTGCGGAACGTCGGCGCGTCCGCTGTCGGGACCAGCGAGATCACCGCAGGCGGGGGCGCGGCAGACGCCACAGCCACCGTCTGGGCCGCGATGATCCCCATCGCCACTGCACACCCTGACATCGACATAGTGAATCGCCGCATCATGATCATGAAACTCCGTCGGGACGGCGCCGTCGATCGTCTGAACACTCGATCGGATCGCAGGAACGTCCCGATCCGGTCACGCCCTAGGCTGTGCCCATGGGCGCAGACAGTCCCGAGGGACTCCCCGGCACGTCGAGCAGCATCTACATCGCGTCACCGGAGGGGGACACGGGCAAGTCGACGATCGCGTTGGGCGCGTTGCACCTGCTCGCGGCCACCGGCGGACGGGTGGGCGTCTTCCGGCCCATCTCGCGGGCGGCCTCCGGCGAACGCGACTACATCCTCGAACTCCTCATGGAGCACGACTCGGTGGAGCTGTCCTACGACGAGTGCATCGGCGTCACCTACGAGGACGTCCACAGCGATCCGGAGGCGACGCTGGCCGAAATCGTCGACCGGTTCCACGCCGTCGAGGAGCAGTGCGATTCCGTGCTCGTCATCGGTTCGGACTTCACCGACGTCGCCAGCCCGTCGGAGCTGAGCTTCAACGCACGCATCGCGGCCAATCTGGGCACCCCGATGCTGCTGGCCCTCAAGGCGGCCGACCGGAGTCCCGACGAGATCGTCTCGCTCGCCGAGGTGTGCCTGTCGGAGATCCGCGGCGAACACGCGCAGGCCGTCGCGCTGATCGCGAACCGCTGCGACCCCGACGACCTCGACACCATCCGGGAGCGCCTCGAGGGCACCGGACTACCCGCATGGGCGCTGCCGGAGGACCCGGTCCTCGTCGCGCCCACCATGAACGAGTTGATGACGGCGCTCGACGGTGAGCTGTTCAGCGGCGACCGTGAACTGCTCGACCGTGAGGCGCTCAGCGTGATGGTCGGTGGCATGACCGCCGAGCACATCCTCGAACGTCTCACCGACGGCGTCGCGGTGATCGCACCCGCCGACCGGTCCGACGTCCTGCTCGCCCTCGTCACCGCCAATGCGGCGCAGGGCTTCCCGAAGCTCTCCGGCATCATCCTCAACGGCGGCATCAAGCCGCACCCGATGATCGAGTCCCTGGTCGAGGGACTGCGCCCGGCGCTGCCGATCATCACCTGCGAGCAGGGCACCTACGAGACCGCCCGCACGGCGGCACACGCCCGCGGTCGGGTCGGCGTCGAATCGGTCCGCAAGATCGACGCCGCCCTCACGCTGATGGAGAACCACGTCGACTCCGACAGCCTCCTGGACAAGCTGCGACTCTCCGCGCCCACCGTCGTGACGCCGCAGATGTTCGAGTACCAGCTCGTCGCGCGGGCGAAGTCCGACCGGAAGCGGATCGTGCTGCCGGAGGGCACCGACGACCGCATCCTGCGCGCGTCGGGGCGTCTGCTGCGTCGGGGTGTCGCCGACCTCACCCTGCTGGGCAACGTCGACGAGGTGCACTCGCGCGCACAGGAACTCGGTATCGACCTCTCCGACGCCGAGGTGATCGATCCCCAGAAGTCCGAGCATCGGGAGCAGTTCGCGCAGACCTACGCCGACCTCCGCGCGCACAAGGGTGTCAACCTCGACCGCGCGCACCACGTCATCAGTGACGTCTCGTACTTCGGGACCCTCATGGTGCACGCGGGGATGGTCGACGGGATGGTCTCGGGCGCCGCGCACACGACGGCACACACCATCCGGCCGGCGTTCGAGATCGTCAAGACGACCGAGGGTGTGTCGACGGTCTCGAGCGTGTTCTTCATGTGCCTCGCCGATCGCGTTCTCGCGTACGGCGACTGCGCGATCGTTCCCGATCCCAGCGCGGAGCAACTCGCCGACATCGCCATCTCCTCGGCCGCGACCGCATCGCAGTTCGGCATCGAACCGCGGGTGGCCCTGCTCTCGTACTCGACGGGTGAGTCGGGCTCCGGCGCCGACGTGGACAAGGTGCGTGAGGCCACAGAGCTGGTCCGCGACCGCGACCCGGATCTGTTGGTGGAGGGACCGATCCAGTACGACGCCGCCGTGGAGCCGAGCGTCGCGAAGAGCAAGATGCCCGACTCCGATGTCGCCGGCCGTGCGACGGTGTTGGTCTTCCCCGACCTGAACACCGGCAACAACACCTACAAGGCCGTGCAGCGCAGCGCCGGTGCGGTGGCGATCGGCCCGGTCCTGCAGGGGCTTGCCGCGCCGATCAACGACCTCTCCCGTGGCGCGCTGGTCTCCGACATCGTCAACACGGTCGCCATCACGGCCATCCAGGCGCAGGCGCTGGCGGACAACCGATGACCGCCGCCGACACCGTCCTGGTCCTCAACGCCGGCTCGTCGTCGCTCAAATATCAACTCCTGCACCCGGGTTCCGGTGAGCGGGTCGCGACGGGGATCGTCGAGCGCATCGGCTCCGACGACGCCTCCGCGCGTCACGAGCAGGGTGGTCGAACCCGGGAGTCGGAGGGCGGCATCGCCGACCACCGCGATGCCCTGCACACCGCGTTGGACCTGTTCGCCGCCGCGGGTACCGATCTGCGCTCCGCCGACCTGCTGGCCGTCGGTCACCGGGTCGTGCACGGCGGGCGACGCTTCAGCGATCCCGTCCTCATCGACGACGACGTCGTCACCGCCATCGACGAGCTCAGCAGCCTGGCGCCCCTGCACAACCCGGTCAACCTCGCCGGTGTCCAGGCGATGCGCGAGATCCTGCCCGACGTGCCGCAGGTCGCCGTGTTCGACACCGCGTTCTTCCACGACCTCCCGGCCCACGCGGCCACCTACGCCATCGACGACGAGATCGCCCGACGACATGACATCCGCCGCTACGGCTTCCACGGGACGTCGCACGAGTACGTCAGCGGCGTGGCCGCCGAGTTCCTCGACCGGCCCGCGTCGGCGCTGAACCTCATCGTGCTCCACCTCGGCAACGGCGCGTCGGCGTCGGCGGTACGGGCCGGTCGGGCCGTCGACACCTCGATGGGACTCACCCCGCTCGAGGGGCTGGTGATGGGCACGCGCAGCGGCGATCTCGACCCGGCGATCGTCGCCTATCTCGAGCGGGTCGCGGACATGGACATCGACGCCGTCGACCGAATGCTCAACAGCGGCTCCGGGCTGAAGGGTCTGTGCGGCGACAACGACTTCCGCACCATCACCGCCCGCATCGACGAGGGTGACGAGCGCGCCCGACTCGCCTACGACGTCTACATCCACCGACTGCGCCGCTACATCGGTGCCTACATGATCGACCTCGGCCGTGTCGACGCGATCGTGTTCACCGCCGGCGTGGGGGAGAACGCGACGACGGTCCGCGCCGACGCACTGGCCGGGATGGACGGTTTCGGGATCGCGGTGGACCCCGACGCCAACGCGGTCCGCTCGCACGACGCCCGGCGCATCTCGCCCGACGACTCGTCGGTCGCCGTCCTCGTCGTCCCCACCGACGAGGAACTCGCCATAGCGCGCAAGGCCGCGGAACTCGTCGACGGCAGCTGACGGCGCCGGGGGAATACCCCCGCGATCGCAGGGGGTTGACCCGGACACCGCGGGGTACACCGTGACCGTCTGCGTCGGCTCGCCAAGACGCGTTGTGGCCGACACCGACGGTGGTAGACAGAGATGAGATCCACCCATACGCCTCGCCCGGAGCGGGGCCGACGAAAGGGCCACCATGGCACTGGACGACAACGACATCACCACCTCGGGCGCGGGCGGCGAAGGCCCGGCCGACGGCGGCTCCAACCCGGGCGGCCATGACGGCGGCGCCGACGGCACCGCGAGCGCGGGCGAGGGCCCGGCCGACGGCGGCTCGAACCCCGACGGCCACGACGGCGGCGCCGACGGCTCCGCGGGCGAGGGTCCGGCCGACGGCGGCTCGAACCCGAACGGCCACGACGGCGGCGCCGACGGCACCGCCTGACACACCCCGCTCACAGCAAGGCTGAACACATGCAGAGGTCGGACACCCTGACGAGGTGCGTCGCCGTCGATCCGTCGACGTTCGCCGCGAACCACTGGGGTGTCCGACCCCTGCTCAGTCCTGCCGCCGACCTCCCCCGCGACTTCTCCGACCTGCTGTCACCGGCAGCGGTCGACGAACTCCTCGCGGAGCGCGGTGTGCGGGCACCCTTCATCCGCATGGCGAAGAACGGTTCGCTGCTGGGTCGCGACGCGTTCCTGTCGCCGGCCGGGGTGGGCGCCGAGATCGGCGACCAGGTCGACTCCGCCAAGGCGCTCGCCGCGTTCGCCGACGGCGCCTCCATCGTCCTGCAGGGACTGCACCGACTGTGGCCGCCCGTCATCGACTTCGTCCGTGGACTCGTCGACGACCTCGGACATCCCGTGCAGGCCAACGCGTACATCACGCCGCCGGGCAGCCAGGGCTTCGACTCCCACCACGACGTCCACGACGTCTTCGTCCTCCAGATCTCCGGGCACAAGCACTGGACCGTGCACGAGCCCGTCGTCGAGAGCCCGCTGTCGTCGCAGCCGTGGACCGATCACCGCTCGGCGATCACCGAGCGCGTGGCGCACCCGCCCCACATCGACACCACCCTCGCTCCCGGCGACGCCCTCTACCTGCCGCGTGGCTGGCTGCACTCGGCGCGGACGACCGACGAGACGTCGATCCACCTCACCATCGGGATCCCGGCCCTGACCCGCGTCGACGTCGTGCGTGCCGCGGTCGACCGTGTCGCCGCCGCCGTCACGGACCTGCGCACGTCGTTGCCGATGGGGGTCGATCCCACCGACCACGCCGCACTCGAGGCCGAGGCGACGAAGGCGTTGCTCGCCTTCGCCGACCAGCTCCGCGACCGCGCGCACGAGTGGGGCTCGGCTGTCGCCGACGACCTCACACGCGAGATGGCGTCGCGCACAAGACCTGTCGCAGTGCGGCCGCTCGCGACGCTCGACGCGATCTCCTCGGTGTCGTCTGTGCAGGTGGCCTGGCGGCACGGACTCATCGCGAGCGTGACCGACGACGCCGAACGGGTCCACCTCCGGCTGGCCGACCGGACGATCTCCTTCCCCGCCGTGTGCACCGCCGCGATACGGCATCTCGTCGACGGCAACGTGGCCGACGTGTCGTCGCTGCCGGGACTCGACGAGGCCGACTCCGCCGTCCTGCTCCGCCGTCTGCTGCGGGAGTCCGTGGTCGTCGCGGTGAGCCGGTGACGACGCCCGCCGTCTCCCTTCCCTGCAGCAACCGGTCACTGGCCGCCGACGAACCGATGTTCGCGACGGCCTCGGCCGGTGCGGCCTGGCTGATGCTGGAGTTGTGCGGCCCGTGGGGATCGTCGGCGTTCCTGGAGTCCCCGACCGTGATCGACCCCGCGCTCGGGCTCTCGATCGTGCGGCGTGCCGAGGCGGCGTCGATGCGGATCGTGGCCGTCCGCAAGCACGGTCGTCGCGATCAGACGCGTCGGTGGCGCTGGTTCATCGCCCACACCAGCCCCGACGGTCCGACGCTTGTCGGCGGTGAGGTCGACGGTCCCGCTGCCTATCTCGACATCCCCCTCGACGGATCGACCGGTGAGCCGGTCCCCGCCCCGTTCATCGCGGTGTGCGCGCACGGAAAGCACGACACCTGTTGCGCCGTCCGGGGACGTGGTGTGGCAGCGGCACTGCACGCGGAGTACCCCGATGAGACGTGGGAGTGCTCGCATCTCGGAGGCGATCGCTTCGCCGCGACGATGCTGGTACTGCCCGAGGGCCTGTCGTACGGGCGGGTCGACAGCGCGGACCCGCTCGAGATCATGCGCAAGCACAGGGAAGGTCGCGTCGACACAACGCATCTGCGCGGACGGACCTGCTGGTCCCACCACGTCCAGGCGGCACAACATTTCGCCCGCCAGGACACCGGCGACGATCGCATCGATGCGTGGGCGCCCCTCGAGATCCAGGTGGAGGAGACCCTCGCCCGCGTGACTCTCGACGGCGGCGACGGCCGTCGCCTCGTGGTGACCGTCCGCTCGTACCTCTCCGAGGACACCGTGCTGACCATGTGCCGCGCGACGCTCCCCGGCAGTGTCCGACGCTTCGAGTGCGCGTCGATGGACTGGGCCTGAACCCTCGACGGTGGATCTGAGGCCTCAGAACAGGGTTCGTGGTCGGATCACGTTCGCGAGGTCGACCAGGCGGAACCGCTGGGTGCGGTCGACGGTGGACCGTGCCAGTCGTCGCAGCGACGTCTCGAGACCCTCGCGGAGACCGTGTTCGGTGAACGGGAAGCCGAGCAGGGTCACCCCGTCCGACGCGCGGTCCGGGTTGACCGCCAACCACCCCAGCGCGGTGCCCAACACCATGATCGACAACCGTGGCTTGCGGGGCTCGGCGTCGGACATGGCGGCCAGACGACGCGCCGCCTCACGCAGCTGATCGCCGGTGACGGCGTCCGGCGGCCGCCCGTGGACGAGGGCGAGCACCGCGGTGCACGCGGCGGTCGTGAAGTGGCGACTCGTCGCGGGCACCTCGTCGAGCGCGGAGACCGTGCCTGCGATGTCGCCGGCGGCGAACCGCATCCGCGCGAGACCGAAGGCGGCCGTGACGATCCCGCGATCGGTCTGCCAGAGCGTCCAGTACTCGTGGCGCGCCTTCTGGTACCACCGTGCCACCGCGGAATCCCGCTCCGCCGCCTCGCCGCCGGTGTCCCCGCTGCCCCCGGCGCGCTGCCACCGGCCCATCAGCTCGGCGGTCGCGGCGACGGCGAGCTTGGGTGCCACCTCGCCCGGCATGGCGGACAGCACGGCGCAGAACCGATCGTGGGCGAGTTCCGCCTCCCCGTTGATGAGGGCGCACAGCCCGAGATACCACTCGATGCGCCAGGAGTGCTGGTGGTGGCGCGCGGTGATGTCGAGCAGACCCAGAGCGGTGTCGACGTCGCGCAGCTCGATGTAGGCGCGTGCCTCGGCGAGGTCGACCTCGAGAGACGGGTGGTCGTCGGAGGGGTCGGTGCCGATCAGCGACGACAGCCCGTCCTGCTTCGCCGAGCGGATGGTGTCCAGGGTCTGGTTCGGCTCCGACAGCGCCGCCGAGGTGAGCAACCCCGCGGCCGGATCCGACTGGTCGACGAGGGGCACCGGCAGTGCCGCCGCGATGTCGTCGGGGTCGAGGAAGGTCTCGGAGTTCACCGGGTCGAAGAAGCCGTCGACGGGTCCGAGCATCAGATCGGTCCCGAACGTCGTGCGCTGCGGGGTGAAGACGGTCGACAGCGCGGGGCGGGGGACGCCGGTGTGGCGGGCGACGATCTCGCGCAGCACCGTCACCATCTGGCCGGTCATCTCGTCGGCCGAGGCGAACCGCTCGTCCGGGTCGGGGTCGGTGGCGCGCAGCAGCAGTCGACGGAAGGACTCGTTCTCGGCGAGGACGGGGGAGTCCTCGGCCGACGGCATCCCGTCGAGGTAGCGCCCGTTGTCCATGGGCATGTCGACGGCGAGCACGGCCAGCGTGCGGCCGATGCTGTAGATGTCCGTCGCCACCTGCGGTCCGGTGGAGACGATCTCCGGGGCCTGGAATCCCGGTGTGCCGTAGAGGTGGCCGTACCCGTTGATCGCGGAGACGGCGCCGAGGTCGATGAGCTTGACCTCCTGTCCGCCGATCATGATGTTCTCCGGCTTGATGTCGTTGAACACCAGACCGACGGAGTGCAGGTAGGAGACCGCCGGCATGACCTCGAGGACGTAGGCGATGGCCTCCTCGGGCGGGAGCTGGGTGCGCGCGGACGAATCGTCGGCGGGCGCGGTGAGGCTCTTCAACGTCGCCCCGCCGACGTACTCCATGACGATGTAGCCGAACGTGTTGCCGTTGTCGTCGGTGTGTTCGACGAAGTTGAAGATCTTGACGATGTTGGGGTGCGAGACGGCGGCGAGGAACTGCCGTTCGGCGAACGCGACGGCCTGGGCCTCGTCGTCCTTGGAGTTCAACAGGCCCTTGAGCACGACGACGCGGTCGGCCACGTTGCGGTCGACGGCGAGATAGATCCACCCGAGCCCGCCGTGGGCGATGGCCCCGCGGATCTCGTACTGGTCGGCGACGACGGTGCCCGGCGCCAGACCGGGGACGAAGGAGTATCGCACACCGCAGTTCGGGCAGTGCCCGGTGAGCGGACCCTCCCCGGCGCCCTCCGCGCGGCCGAGCGACGTCCCGCACTGCCAGCAGTGGCGCTTGGACTCGGGGATGACGGGGTTGTCCATCACCGCGTCGTCGGGCTCGATGTCGCGGACCCAGGTGACGTCGACGAGGCCGGTGCCCAGCCGGCGGCGCTTGCGCGTGACCCGGCTCGTCAGTGCCTGGGCGGACGGGGGGACACGCGTGCCGGTGTCGTCGGTGGTCTGGTCGGTGTCGGGGGAGGCCGCGACGGTGCCGACATCGGGCACGGCGGCCTGGGTGGCGACATCGGGGACCGCGGCCTGGGTGGCGACGTCGGGGACGGCCGCCTGGGTGGCGACATCGGACTCGTCGTGCACGCGCTGCGCCACCTCCTCTCAGTCCCGGTAGCGCGGCTGGGGCGGGTAGTAGACCGGCCCCAGGATGGAGAGCCACCGATTGTAGATCGAGTACCACGTCCCGTCCGCGCGGATCTTGTCCAACACCGCGTTGACGAACCGCACCAGATCCGGTGAATCCTTGTTCATGCCAATGCCATACGGCTCATCGCCGAGGCTCGACCCGACGACGTGGACGTAGGGGTCCTGTTCGGCCAGACCGGCGAGGATCGCGTCGTCGGTCGACACCGCGTCCACCCCGCCCTGCTGCAGCACCACCAGGCAGTCGGCCCACGTGGGGACCGTGGTCATGCGCACGGTGGGGACCTGCTGCTGCAGGCGGGCGATCGATGTGGTGCCGCGCGCGGCGCACACCCGCTTGCCCGCGAGGTCCGCGGCGGTGCTGATCGTCGAGTTCCGCAGCGCGAGGATCCGTTGGCTGGCCTCGTAGTAGACGGTCGAGAAGGCGATGTCCTGCAGGCGGTCGCAGGTGATGCTCAAGGTCTTGACCACCACGTCGACGTCGCGCTGTTGCAGCGCGGGGATGCGGTCGCCGGAGGTGAGGATGCGGTACTCGACGCGCTGGGGGTCGCCGAAGATCGCGCGCGCGATCTCCTTGGCGATGTCGACGTCGAAGCCCTGTATGTCACCGCTGACGGGGTCGCGGAAGCTGAACAGGTTCGATCCGACGTCCAGGCCGACGATGAGCCGGCCGCGGGCGAAGATCTGCTCCATCGCCGAACCCCGCGGCATCAACCCGGGGCGCGGCAGCGGGGTGGGACGCAGGCTGCCGAGGTCGCACGTGGACGCTGTGGTCGTCTCCCGCGGCGCGTCGGTGGTGAGGCCGGGTGGGGTGGGGGTGGTCGCCTGCGCCGAGGGCACCGCATCCGGCGGTGCCGGGGCACGCACACACCCCGCGCAGGTGGCCAGCGTGACGAGGAGCGCCAGCAGGCAGAACAGTCGCCGCGGTGTCATCGGTACTCCCGGATCCGGGGGACCATCCCGAGCACGGTCATCACCGCGGCGATCGCCCCGAGGACGAGCGCCCCGGTCCCGGCGTACCCGATGACCACGCGCGCGGTGTTGATGTCGTCGCGGAACGCCGTGCGTGTGGTGCGGATCCCGTCGATGAGGGCCTCGTCGAGAGCGGTGTAGGCGGCTGCGGCCCCGTTGGACCCGGAACCGACGGCCATGGCGGTCGCGCCGGGGATGTCGCCGGCCGACGACATGTCGTTGGCCGCCTCGTGCGCGTCCTTCCAGGCCCCCAGTGCACCCTCCGCGCGGTCGGCGATCGACCTGTCGGTGTCGGTGCGGGCGTCGGCCCGGTAGTCGTCGAGGGCGGTGGTGATCCGCGAGAACGCCGACGCCACGCGCTGCTGCAGGGCATCCTGGTCGCCGCGGCGGGCCAGCGCCAGCGTCTCCGACGACCGCGCCTGCTGGGCGAGGATGCGGGCCGAGGTGAGCTCGCGCAGCGGCTCGGCGCCGCGGCGTTCGGCGGTGTCCACCGACGACACCGACAGCAACGACCCGACGAGCACCCAGACGATCGCCACGACGGTGAGCAGGATCGCCAACACCAGCCCCAGGTTGAACCGTCGACGGGTGCGCTGCGACAGGTACCGATGGGTGGCCATCAACGCCAGGAGCACGACGCCGAGCGTCACGTAGACCACCCACGGTGGCGTCGTGAAACGGTTCTGCGGATCGGCGAGAGCGGTGGCGCGGGCGCTGTAGAGACGCTCCGCGGCGGGCAGGATCGTCGTCTGCATGAGGTTGGACGCCTCGCTGAGATACGCCGAGCCGACCGGGTTGGCGAGCCGGTTGTTCGTCCGGGCCGACTCGATGAGGCCCGTGTAGACGGGCAGCTGCTCGGCGAGGGTCCCCAGGTCGGCCCGGACGGTGTCGTTCTCGGCGGCGGTGCCCCCGGCGGCCTCGATGAGCGCCCGCGACGCCGTGGCGATCGCGGTGGCGTAGCGGTTGCGCAGAGACGCGGGTTCGAGTCCCCCGGAGATGAACGCCGCGTTGGCGGACGCGTCGGCGATGGACAGGTTGCTGTAGAGGATCTGCGAGGACTCCGCGATCGGCTCGGTGTCGCTGATGGTCTGGCGCAGGGCGTCGGTGCGGCTGTCCAGGGACACCGACGCGTACCACCCGTTGCCCAGGATCACGAGGACGAGCAGGAACGTGATGAGCAGGAGTCGTCCCGGCGTGGTTCCGGCGAGGCGTCGGACACTCGACAACGGCGACCGTGCCTGTTCCCGGGCGAGCGTGATCAGTTCACGGCGTTCGGTGCGGGTGAGTCGCGGGCCGCGGTCGGCGCGCCGCGACGACCGGTCGCGCGAGGCCACACCACCACGGTTCAGCCGGGAGCGCAGTGACGCCGCGTCGCCGGTCACAACCGGTACCTCTTTCGTCTCGCCGTCGCCGCGCTCCTCGCGCGGGGCTGTGGTCGACTCTAAACCCGGGCGAGGTGTTTACCGTGGGTTCGTCGGCCGGGCACACCCCCGGCCACGACGGCGAGGGAGGCACGCAGGTGCGTGGAGACGGTGACGGGTGGGTGTTCGACCCGGACGGCGCCCGGTACTGGGGACTGCATGGCGCGGCCGGACTCCTGCTGCGCGCACCGGTGGACACGGGGGCGCGCGCGGTGCTCCTGCAGCACCGCGCGCTGTGGTCGCACCAGGGCGGCACGTGGGCGCTGCCGGGCGGTGCACGGGACTCCCATGAGACCGCCGTGGACACCGCGGTGCGCGAGGCGGGGGAGGAAGCCGGGATCACGCCGGCCGCGCTGACCGTCCGCGACGAGGTGGTCACACACACCGCGACCAGCGGGTGGACCTACACCACGGTCATCGCCGAGGTCGACGAGCAGCTCGCGACCGTCGCCAACCTGGAGTCGGCCGAACTGCGCTGGGTGCCCGAGGACGCCGTCGACGACCTCCCCCTGCACCCCGCCTTCGCCCAGGCGTGGCCGACACTGCGCACACGGCTGCGCACGCTGTAGAGAGGTCGGCCCGGCCCGGTCAGACGGCGCGGTCGAGGGCCGCGAGGAGGGCCAGGACGCCCGCGCGATCGCCCGATCCGTCGATTCCGAGGCCCCAGGCCCGGCGGCCGCACCGGTCGACCTCGACGAGCATCGCGACCCGGGAACCGAGACGTTGCTGGTGCAGTCCCGTGATCTCCACGCCGCACCCGAGCGCGTGCAGCATCGCCGTGGCCGCGGCGAGCGGACCACAGGCGGACTCCCGCAGCGACCAGATGCGTCCGTCGACGGCGATGGTCGCGCGGTAGTCGGTGAGGTCGTTGCGGGCGGGGCAGGAGTCCCAGCTGCCGAGACGCGTCCCGCCAGCACCGGTCGGTGCATAGGTGCCGACGAAGTCATCCCAGGCGAGACGTTCGGCGTCCGCGCGGACGGGCCGGGGCAGCGGCGCGGCGAATCGGGTCGCGGCGCAGGTGGTGGACGGATCCCGGTGGTCGATCAGAGTGGTCATGACGGTGGTCTTCTGTCATCGCGCCGTGGCGCGGGGAGAAAGTGACCGAGAGGAGAGAGAGCGCAACGACCCGCAGACGGGGGGTCGGTCGTGTCAGACCCCGCTGCGGCGGGTTACTACGAGTGCGCGAGTCATGGTGAGGACGAGGCTAGACCGGGTCGGCGCCCCGATCAAGATCTCCTCGCCCCGGGAAGTGCCCCGCGCAGGATCTGCGCCGCCGCGCCTGCGTCGTCGGCGCCGGTGATCGCGCGGACCACCACCACGCGCTCCGCACCCCTGCCTGTGACCTCGGGCAGCCGCTCGGCGTCGATGCCGCCGATGGCGAACCAGGGGAGTCGCCGTGCTCGACCGGCCGCGTGCGAGACCAGGTCGAGGCCGGCAGCCGCCCGGCCCGGTTTGGTCGGTGTGGCCCAGCACGGGCCGACGCAGAGGTAGTCGATGTCGACGTCGTCGTCGGCGGCGTCGGCCTGGTCGGGGTCGTGGGTGGAGCGACCGATGACCACGTCGGGTCCCACGATCGCTCGGGCGGCGGCGGGCGGGAGGTCGTCCTGACCGAGGTGCAGGACGTCGGCGCGGGCGGCGGCGGCGATGTCGGCGCGATCGTTCACGGCCAGCAGGGCGCCGTGGCGGTCGGCTACCACGCGCATCGCGGCGAGGATCTCCAGTTCCTCCCGCGCCTCGAGCGCCCCGAACGTGCGCTCACCCTCGGATCCCTTGTCGCGCAACTGCACGATGTCGACACCGCCGGCGAGGGCGGCGTCGAGGAAGGCCATCAGGTCGCCGCGGTCACGCCGGGCGTCGGTGCACAGGTAGAGGCGGGCGTCGGCCAGTCGCGTGCGGGGGTCCACAGGAGTGCACGGTAGCGACGCGCGACGGTCCGGCTGCGGTCGCGTCGGCGCGTAGGCTGGCGAACCGACACACACGGGGGCTCGGGGAACGGCCGGGCTGAGATCGCGACACCATCCGTCGCCGACCGTCACACCTGATCCGGGTAATGCCGGCGAAGGAAGGCCGCATCGCCATGAGTCCGTCCCGTCCCACCCTCGCCGTCGTCGGCGCAGGAGTCGTCGGCGCCGCCGTCGCCTGGCGTGCCGCGCGTGCCGGGTGGGACGTCACGGTCGTCGACGACGGACGCGCGGCGTCGGGGTCGTCCGTCGCGGCCGGGATGCTCGGCGTGGTGGGCGAGGCGCGCATCGGCGAGGACGACGCCCTCGAACTGACCGCGGCGGCCGCCGCCTGCTGGCCGGGGTTCGTCGACGACCTCGGTGCCGCGGACGTGCTCGTCGCCCACGACACCCTGCTGGTCGGCGGCGACCGATCCGACCTCACCGAGCTCGCCGCGGTCACCGACTGGTGTTCCGGCCGGGCGCACCCCGTCGAGACGGTCGGTGCCGGTGACATCCGCACGCGGGCACCGGGTCTGGCGGGCGTACGACGCGGCCACCTGGTGCGGGGCGAGGGAGCTGTCGACAACCGGGGCCTGCTCGCGGCGCTGCGGACAGCGGGCGGCGCCGAGGGTGTCCGCCGGTGTGTCCACCGCGTCGACGACCTGGCCGACCTCCACGCCGATCAGGTCGTCGTCGCCGCGGGGGCGTGGGTGCCCTCCGTCGTGGCGGACGTCCCCGTCCGCATCGAGAAGGGCGAGGTGCTGCGCCTGCACCGGCCGCCGACCGCGCCCGCCCCGCCGTCGGTGGTGGTCCGCGCCCGGTGGCACGGGCGGCCCGTCTACGTCGTCCCGCGTCCCGACGGGGTGGTGGTGGGCGCCACGCAGTACGAGGTGTCCGATCACGCCGACACCGCACCCCGCGTCGGCGGTGTCGCCGACCTGCTGCGCGACGTCGGCGACCTCATGCCGGGGCTGGCCGAGTACCGGTTGGCCGAGTCCGGCGCCGGGTTCCGCCCGCTCACCCCCGACGGGTTGCCGCTCATCGGGCGGATCGACGCCCGCACCGTCGTCGCGGCCGGACACGGGCGCGGCGGCATCCTGCTCGCCCCGCTGACCGCGGACATCGTCCTCGACACCCTCGCCGACCGCCCCACGCACCGGTGGTCGGACACCCTGCACCCCCGGAGGTTCGCATGATCACCGTGACCGTCAACGGCACCGACCACGACGTCGACGACGACATCTCCGTGAGCGACCTGCTGCGGGTGTTGGACCTGCCCGACCAGGGCGTGGCGGTCGCCGTCGACGGCAGTGTCCGCCCCCGCTCGACCTGGGAGGACGGCGTCTCGGCCGGTGCCCGGGTCGAGGTGCTGACGGCGGTGCAGGGTGGCTGACGCGTTCCTCGTCGCGGGCAGGACCTTCGGCTCGCGCCTCATCATGGGCACCGGCGGTGCCGCCAACCACGATGTCCTCCGGCGGGCGCTGCAGGCGTCGGGCACCGAGCTGACCACCGTCGCCATGCGTCGGGCGGGTGCCGGCGGCTCGAGCGGCGTCGTCGACCTGCTGCGGTCACTGGACATCGAGGTCCTCCCGAACACCGCGGGCACGCGGACGGCGGCGGAGGCGGTGCTCACCGCGCAGCTCGCGCGGGAGGCGCTGCAGACGACCCTGGTCAAACTCGAGATCGCAGGCGACGACCGCACGCTACTGCCGGACCCCGTCGAACTCCTCGACGCGACCGACCAGCTCGTCGCCGACGGTTTCGACGTGATGGCCTACACCAACGACGACCCCGTCCTGGCGTCCCGACTCCAGGACGCCGGTGTCGCGGCGGTGATGCCGCTCGGGTCGCCCATCGGCACCGGGCTGGGCATCGCGAACCCGCACAACATCGAGATGATCGTTGCCGCCGCGACCGTCCCGGTCGTGCTCGACGCGGGGGTGGGGACGGCGAGCGACGCGGCGCTGGCGATGGAACTCGGGTGCGACGCCGTCCTGTTGGCGTCCGCGGTCAACCGTGCCGACGACCCGGTCGCGATGGCGACGGCGATGGCGCATGCGGTGCAGGCGGGCCATCTGGCGCGCCATGCGGGTCGGATACCGCGGCGGTTCTGGGCGCACGCGTCCTCGCCGGACCTGGACTGGTCCCCGACCCCCGACTGACGCCCGCCGTCGCGACGTCCACCCTTCGTCCGATGTCGTCACCCGGGGCGGCTGGCATAGTCGCGGCTGTGATCACAGTGCAGGGACTGACGAAGACGTACGGGGCCACCCGTGCCGTCGACGACCTCACGTTCGACGTGAAGCCGGGGATGGTCACCGGCTTCCTCGGCCCGAACGGTGCAGGCAAGTCGACGACGATGCGGATGATCCTCGGTCTGGACAACCCCACCTCGGGCACCGCCACCATCAACGGGCAGCCGTACCGCGACCTGCAGGACCCGCTGCGGCAGGTCGGCGCCCTGCTCGACGCGAAGTGGGTGCACCCCAACCGTTCCGCGCGCTCGCACCTGCGGTGGATGGCCGCGGCTAGCGGGATCGGGGCGCAGCGCGTCGACCAGGTCCTCGCCGACGTGGGTCTGTCGGAGGTGGCCGGCAAACGTGCCGGCGGCTTCTCGCTCGGCATGTCCCAGCGACTCGGGTTGGCGGGAGCGCTGCTGGGGGACCCCGGCGTACTCCTGTTCGACGAGCCCGTGAACGGTCTCGACCCCGAGGGCATCGTCTGGATCCGCAAGTTCATGAAGGCACTGGCGACGCAGGGCCGCACCGTGCTCGTCTCGAGCCACCTGCTCACCGAGATGTCCCTGACCGCGGACCATCTCATCGTCATCGGCAAGGGCCGACTCATGGCCGACTGCTCGGTCACCGAGTTCACCAGCCAGGCGCAGCGCACGGTGACCGTGCGCAGTCCGCAACTGCCCGAGCTCCATCGGCTCCTCGAGGCGGAGGGTCTGCACCCCGCGCCCAAGTCCGACGGGTCGCCCGTCATGACCGTCCCCGACGTCACCACCGACCGCGTCGGTGAGATCGCGGCGGCGAACAGCATCGTCCTGAACGAACTCTCGGGCAGTGTCGCCTCGCTCGAGGACGTGTTCATGTCGCTGACCGCGAACGAAGTGCAGTATCACGGCTCCGCGGGGCCGCAGGGAGGGACACGATGATCAGCCACGCCATCGACGCCGAGCGGATCAAGCTGCTCAGTACCCGCTCGCCCTACTGGTGCGTCGGCATCGTCGTCGTCCTGGGCATCCTCATCTCGGTGCTCATCGGGGTGCTCTCGGCGAGCACCAGCACCAGCGACACCTCCGACCTGCGCGACCCGTCGTTCTTCGCGATCGGGGTGTCCCAGATCGGTGTCATCGTCCTGATGATCATGGCGGTCCTCGCGGTGACCAGCGAGTTCCGGTTCGGGACCATCCGCACCACCTTCCAGGCCATCCCGCGCCGCGAGGTGGTCCTGGGTGCGAAGGCCATCGTCTACGGCGGCCTGTCGGGGGTCGTGACCCTCGTCCTCGCGGTCGTCGCGATCGTGCTCGGCAAGGCCCTCGCGGGCGACGCGGGGTCGTCGATCGACCTCACCGGTTCCGAGGCGGTCCGGCAGTACTGGGGCATCCCCGTCTACGCGGTGCTCTGCGTGCTCATCGGTCTGGGCATCGGTGCACTGGTGCGTCAGAGCGCCGGTGCGATCGTGATCCTGCTGATCTGGTCGCTGGCGCTCGAGGGCATCATCGGGGCCATCCCGAAGGTCAGCGCGATCGGTCCCTACCTGCCGTTCAACAACGCGACACACTTCATCAGCGAGAGCGCCGTCGGGGACAGCATCGACTTCCCCTGGGGGCCTTACGGGTCGCTGCTCTACTTCGCGGTGTGGGCGATCGCCATCTTCGCCGGCGGAGTCGTCGTGACCATGCGCCGCGACGCCTGAGGCCGCGTCCGTCGGCGTAGATTCGAGTCCGTGAACCTGCTGCCGACAGCTCCCCTCGGACAGACGCCCGTCCGCGCGATGACCGTCGCCGGTACCGATTCCGGCGGTGGTGCCGGTGTCGCCGCCGACCTGCGCACGATGGCGCTCGCAGGCGTCCACGGGTGTGTCGCGGTCACCGCGGTGACCGTCCAGAACACGCTCGGCGTGACCGGTGTCCACCCAGTACCGCCGGAGACCGTCGCCGGCCAGATCCGTGTCGTCGCAGAGGACATCGGCCTCGGTGCGGTGAAGACCGGGATGCTCGCGACCGGCGCGATCATCGACGCCATCGTCGACGTGGCGGCCGAGGTCGGCATCGGACGCGACCGGCCGATACCGCTCGTCGTCGACCCCGTGTGCGCATCGATGCACGGTGACCGTCTGCTCGCCGTCGAGGCCATGACCGCATTACGCGAGCGGCTCATCCCCATCGCGACGGTGGTCACGCCCAACCTCGACGAGGTCGTCCTGATCACGGGCATCGAGGTCGTCGACGAGGACACGCAGCGCGAGGCGGCGGTGGCGCTGCACGCGATGGGCGCCCAGTGGGCGATCGTGAAGGGCGGGCACCTGCGCTCGAGCCCGCACAGCTCCGACATCCTCTACGACGGCACCGATTTCCTCCGGCTCGAGCACGAGCGCATCGACACCCCGCACGACCACGGTGCCGGCGACACCCTCGCCTCGGCGATGGTGTGCGCACTGGCACACGGGAAGTCGGTCCCCGACGCCGCGCGGTTCGCCAAGGAGTGGGTCAGCGAGTCCATCCGGTGGTCGTATCCGCTCGGTGCGGGACACGGCCCGGTGAACCCGCTCTGGCGGGTCGCGCGGGACTGAGTCCACGCGACCCGTCGGGCGGTCAGCCGACCGGTTCGATCGGCAGGTAGACGTTCTTGCCGCTCGCCACGAACTCCTCGGACTTGCGGTCCATCTCGCGGGCGAGCATGGCGTCGATGTCGGCCTGGGTGCGCAGGTCGTTGTCCTCGGCGAAGGCACGCACGTCCGCCGAGATCCGCATCGAGCAGAACTTCGGTCCGCACATGGAGCAGAAGTGCGCGGTCTTGGCGGGCTCGGCGGGCAGCGTCTGGTCGTGGTAGGCCACCGCCGTGTCCGGGTCGAGCGCGAGGTTGAACTGGTCGTTCCACCGGAACTCGAACCGGGCCCGGCTCAGGGCGTCGTCGCGTTCCTGCGCCCGGGGATGGTTCTTCGCGAGATCGGCTGCGTGCGCGGCGATCTTGTAGGTGATCACCCCGACCTTGACGTCGTCACGATCCGGCAGACCGAGGTGCTCCTTCGGGGTCACGTAGCAGAGCATGGCGGTGCCGGCCTGAGCGATCATCGCCGCGCCGATCGCCGAGGTGATGTGGTCGTAGGCGGGTGCGATGTCGGTGGCGAGCGGCCCGAGGGTGTAGAACGGCGCCTCCTCGCACAGCTCCTCCTCGAGTCGGACGTTCTCGACGATCTTGTGCATCGGGATGTGACCGGGTCCCTCGATCATCACCTGCACACCATGGGATTTGGCGATCGTCGTCAGCTCGCCGAGCGTCCGGAGTTCGGCGAACTGCGCCTCGTCGTTGGCGTCGGCGATCGACCCGGGACGCAGGCCGTCGCCGAGGGAGAAGGTGATGTCGTAGCGGCGGAAGATCTCGCACAGCTCGGAGAAGTGGGTGTAGAGGAACGACTCCTGATGGTGCGCGAGACACCACGCCGCCATGATCGACCCACCGCGCGAGACGATCCCCGTGACCCGGTGTGCGGCGAGCGGTACGTACCGCAGGAGCACCCCGGCGTGCACGGTCATGTAGTCGACACCCTGCTCCGCCTGCTCGATCACGGTGTCGCGGTACATCTCCCAGGTCAGTGCGGTGGGGTCGCCCTTGCATTTCTCCAGAGCCTGGTAGATCGGCACGGTCCCCACGGGCACGGGGGAGTTGCGCATGATCCACTCGCGGGTGAGGTGGATGTCGTCGCCGGTCGAGAGGTCCATGATCGTGTCGGCACCCCAGCGGGTGGCCCACACCATCTTCTCGACCTCCTCGGCCACCGACGACGTGACCGCCGAGTTGCCGATGTTGGCGTTGACCTTCACCGCGAACGCCTTGCCGATGATCATCGGCTCGGACTCGGGGTGTCTGTGGTTCGCGGGGATCACCGCACGGCCGCGGGCGACCTCGGACCGCACGAGTTCGACGTCGACACCCTCGCGCGTGGCGATGTACCGCATCTCCGGTGTGACGAGTCCGGCTCGGGCCCAGGCCAACTGGGTCGACGCGCCGTCGACGGGGTCGGGGTGTTCCCACGTGTCACGGATGGCGGGGAGTCCGGCGTCGAGGTCGGTGTGCGGGACGTCGGCGGTGTACGGGCCGGAGGTGTCGTAGACGTCGAGGTGGTCACCGGTCGAGAGTTCGACACGGCGGAACGGCACCGACATGCCGTCGACCTCGTGCAGATGCTTGTGGCTCCCACGGATGGGGCCGGTGGTGATGGACGTGACGGAATCGGTCGTCATCGAGTGCTCCCTACGCCGGCATTACCCGGTCAGGTTCAGTCGGTCGGCGGCCGCCTGCCGCCATCTCAGCCCTCGGTACGTGAGAGCCCCCGTGGAATGTGCAGTTGTGTCGGGGCCGGACTGCGGCCCCGACGAGAGCGTACGCGGTGCGCCGTGGAACCGGATGGGGCTCGCCTGCGTCATACGGAAGTGCGGCGTGAACCGGGCTGTGACCGGCTCCAGCGGGGGTGCGTCGGGATGGTCACGAATGACTGAACAAAAGCATAACTACGCCTACGTAGGTACGGTGAGCGCTAGTGTGATCGCAGTCACACGACGAGCCACGAGAGGCGACGATGAACCCGAGGGAGGTGGCGATGCACGTCCGACGCAAGAAGAGGCCAGAACAGTCCGCGCAGTCGATCCTGCACCAGTTGTCCGAGGTCAGACACAACGCGGAGCGTGATCGGTTCGAGCTGTACGTCGCGGGCGACCTCGTCGGCGTGCTCGGGTACTCCGTGGAGGACGTTGGCGGGCAGCAGGTCCTGACCGTGCTGCACACGGTCCTCTACGACGAGTTCACCGGCCACGGTCTCGCGTCGAAGCTGACCGTCGGCGCCCTGCAGCATGTCGTCGACAGCGGCGGCAAGGTCCGCCCGGTGTGCACGTTCACCCGCCATTTCCTCACCACGCACCCCGGCTACGCCGCTGTCGCTGTCTGAGTGTCGATGAGTCAGGTCGAGGTCGTCGACGATTTCCTGCACGCCCTCGCGCGTGCCGACCTCGGACGCGCTTCCGAGCTCCTCGACGACGACCTGCTCTACCAGAACGTCGGACTTCCCAGCATCCGCTCCGCCCGCTCGACCATCGCGCTGTTCCGTCGCTTCACCCGCGTCGGTCGCTTCGACGTCGTCGTCCACCGCGCGACCGGCGATGAGGACGGCGCGGTTCTCAACGAACGCACCGACCTGCTGGCGTTCGGTCCGTTCGTGATGACGTTCTGGGTCTGCGGGGTGTTCGAGGTGCGGGACGGACGGATCACGCTGTGGCGGGACTACTTCGACGCCGTCGCGATGCTCGCGGCCGCGGCCCGCGGGGTCCTGGGTGTGGTCGTGCCCCCGCTGAGGCCGGCGCTACCGGACGGTCGCGCCACGTCCACCGGGTCCGTCAGTCCACGTCGACGATGACGGGCGCGTGATCGCTCGCGCCCTTGCCCTTGCGTTCCTGCCGGTCGATCTCGGCGTGGCTGACACGTGCGGCGAGCGCCGGAGAGCACAGGGCGAAGTCGATGCGCATGCCCTCGCGGCGCGCGAATCGCAGCTGGGTGTAGTCCCAGTACGTGAACTCGCCCGGGGTGAACGGACGGACCACGTCGGCGTAACCGGCGTCGACGATCGCGGAGAACGCCGATCGCTCCGGTTCCGAGGTGTGGGTCTTGTCGGCGAAGTACTCGACGTCCCAGACGTCCTCGTCGGTCGGGGCGATGTTCCAGTCGCCGGTCAGCGCCACCGCAGCGTTGGGATCGCCGGCGAGCCATCGCGCGCCGGCGTCGTGCAGGGCACTCAGCCACTGCAGCTTGTAGGTGTAGTGCGGGTCGTCGAGAGCGCGGCCGTTCGGTACGTACAGGCTCCAGACCCGCACCCCGCCGCACGTGGCCCCGATGGCACGCGCCTCGACGACGGGGTCCGCCTCCGGGTCTTTGGCGAAGCCGGGCTGCCCGGGGAAGTGCGTCGCGACGTCGTCGAGGCCGACCCTCGAGGCGATGGCCACGCCGTTCCACTGGCTCACGCCGACGGTCGCGACCTCGTACCCGGCGGCCAGGAACGACATCGTCGGGAACTGGTCGTCGGAGCACTTGGTCTCCTGCATCGCCAGGACGTCGACGTCGTGGCGGTCGAGCCAGTCGGCGACACGTTCGGCCCGGGCCCGGATGGAATTGACGTTCCACGTCGCGATGCGCATGACGCCTCAGCGTAGTTCGCGGTTCGTGTGGACAGTCCCGCGCGCCGGTCGTAGCGTCGTGGCACGCCCTCCCGGCAGGAGCCCGTATGCCGCTCTACGTCTTTCGTTGTCCGACGTGTCCTGACGTCGAACGATCGTTCTCGATGACGCGCGTCCCCGACGCCGTCGACTGCGACACCTGCGGGGCGGACGCCCGTCGGGTGGTCACCGCCGTCGGTGTCCGTGCGGACACGACGGCGACGGCACTCATCGACGCGACCCGCGCGACGGCGGAACGGCCCGCCGTGGTCGGCGGCGTTCCCGGCCGCTCGTCGGCCCCCCGGCGCGTCTCCACCGATCCCCGACATCGTCGCCTCCCGCGACCCTGATCTGTCCCCACGACGAACGGAGATCGCATGCCCGAGTTGGTCTTTCCCCTCGACTCCACCAAGCCCTTCACACAGCAGGAGAAGGTGGGACACAACCGGTGGCATCCCGACATCCCCGCCGCGGTGACCGTGAAGCCGGGTGACGAGTTCCGGGTGCACTGCCGCGAGTGGTTCGACGGGGCGATCGTGAACGACGACTCCGCCGACGACATCCGCGATGCCCCGCTCGACGGCGTCCATGTGCTCTCGGGGCCGATCGCCGTCGAGGGTGCGAAGCCCGGCGACCTGCTCATCGTCGACATCCTCGATCTCGGGCCCATCCCGCAGGAGGACTCGGGTCCGCTGGCCGGGCAGGGGTGGGGGTACACGGGCATCTTCCCCACCCTCAACGGTGGTGGCTTCCTCACCGAGCAGTTCCCCGACGCCTACAAGGCGATCTGGGACTTCAGCGGTCAGCGCTGCACGTCGCGCCACGTCCCGCACGTCGAGTTCACCGGCATCGTCCACCCCGGCCTGATGGGCACGGCACCGTCGTCGGATCTGTTGTCCACGTGGAACACCCGGGAGGCGGCGCTCATCGCCACCGACCCCGAGCGGGTCCCGCCGTTGGCGCTGGCGCCCCTGCCGAAGGACGCCATCCTCGGAACCCTCACCGGCGACGCGTTCGACTCCGCCGCCGCCGAGGCCGCGCGCACGGCACCCCCGCGCGAGAACGGCGGCAACCAGGACATCAAGAACCTCACCAAGGGCAGTCGCATCTTCTACCCGGTGTTCGTCGACGGCGCGAACCTCTCGGTGGGTGACCTGCACTTCTCCCAGGGCGACGGTGAGATCACCTTCTGTGGCGCCATCGAGATGGGCGGGTTCATCGACCTGCGCGTCGACATCATCCGGGACGGCATGAGCACCTACGGCGTCAGTGAGAACGCCATCTTCATGCCCGGCACCACCGATCCACAGTTCAGTGAGTGGCTCGCGTTCTCGGGGACGTCGGTGACGCTTGACGGCGAACAGCGCTATCTCGACTCCCATCTCGCCTACCAGCGGGCATGTCTGCACGCGATCGACTACCTGACGAAGTTCGGGTACTCACCGGAGCAGGCCTACCTGCTGCTCGGGGCCGCGCCGATCGAGGGACGGCTCTCGGGCGTCGTCGACATCCCCAACGCCTGTGCGACCGTCTACCTGCCGACGGCGATCTTCGACTTCCCGGTGACGCCGAGCGCGTCGGGTCCGGTCACCATCGATCCCGGCATCGGGGCGCCGCACTCCAGCTTTTAGGAGCCGAGCCCCCGCGGCGGAGGAGCGACGCCACGGGGCACGATCTCACCTCGGGGGACCGGGCGCGTCCTTCCCGGCAGCCCCGGGGCCACCACCCGGCTTGTCGTCTTTCTCCTGCTTCTTCTGCTGGCCGGGCGCCTGAGTCCTGCCCGGCTGGCGCGTCGCCGGAGCCTGCTGCTGCTCGGTGGTCTGCTGCTGCGTCTGCTCGGTCGTCTCGGCGGTTGTCGGCGTGGGGGTGTCGTCGGTGGTGGTCGTCGTGGTCGTCTCGACGGTGCTGGTCACCGTCGTGGTCCCCGCGGGGACCGGGTCGTCGCCGTCACCGCTGCACGACACCCCGATGGACAGGACGATCACCAACAGTGCGAGGACTGCAGCGATTGCGATGAGGATGCGTGTGCGACGCCGCCGCTCGTCGTCGGGCGATCCGAGGTCCGGCGGTCCGGGGTCTGGCGGCCCGGGATCGCTCGGCGGAGGCATGCGCAGTGTCATCGTCGTCAGGTTACGACGTGGGCCGCGGCGCCTTTCCTCGAACATCGCAGCCGAGTCGTCGGTAGGCGTCCGCCCAGTCCGGGCGGACATCGGCCGGCGCCGTCCAGAACACGAACGCGGAGTCCGCTGTGCACTCCCGGAACGTGGTCATCACCGACCGGTGCGGTTCGCATCGGATCATCGCCGTCACCGCTTCACGCTCGGTCCATGAGCTCACGGTGAAGAACGTGCGGTGGAGCGGTCGGGCGACCAGCGACACCCCGATCGCCCCGTCCGCCCGCCTCACCTGTTGATGGACGCGGAGCGCGGCCAGGAAGAACGCCGGCACGTCGCGGTAGGAGGTGAGCTCAAATCGTGAGGCCATCACCACGACCTCGCCTCGGTCGAGACCGGTCCGTGCGGATCCGGGTGCCCACGGGAGGGTTGGCATGGTGCGCTCCGATCGAGGTCGACGGCGTCTTGTAGAACGGTGTTCTATGGAACACTGTTCTACAGATCGGTGGACGGCGCAAGAGGTGCCGTCGTGCCGATGGCGAAATTCGCTCCACGGCGGGTGACGGTCACGCCGGGTGCCCACTCGACGTCTCCAAACGCCCACTCGACGTCTCCAGCCGCCCACTCGACGGGTGGGGTGACCGGGTGACCGTCACGGCGCAGAAATGTTGTGCACAAGCAGGTTTCGGCCGTATTCATTGTCGGACCCCTCGTGTACACATGTCCGTATGGAGCACATCGGCATCGACGCGCGGGAAGCGCTGCGCGATGTGATGGCTGTGCTCGCTGCGCTCCCCGCTGCCGGTGACGAGGCGGAGGCCGTTGACCGGATCTCGCTGATGGAGTCGGTCAAGGCCGCCTGTGCTGCCGGACAGGCCGCCGACACCCTGCGCCTGCAGGAGCTGCGGTCCGCCGCTGAGGCCGAGCGCGGGGTTCCGGTCGAACGGCGGTGCCGCGGATTGTCGGCAGAGGTCGCGCTGGCGCGGCGGGTGTCGGGTAACGCGGGTGGGCGGCATCTGGGGTTCGCGCGGGCGATGGCGGAGATGCCCAACGCGTTCGCTCGGCTGCGCGAAGGCTCGCTCTCGGAGTGGCGGGCCACCATCTTGGTCCGGGAGACCGGGTACCTGCAGGTCGAGGACCGGCGAGTCATCGATCAGGCCCTGTGCGCAGACGCCGCGACGCTCGACGGTGTCGGTGACCGGGCGCTCGAGGCGCTGGCCAAGCAGATTGCCTATCAGCGTGATCCGCATGCTGTGGTCGACCGCAACGCCACTGCACCGAAGGACCGCCGGGTGTCGATGCGTCCGAAACCCGATGCCATGGTGCAACTGTCGGCGCTGCTACCGATGACCGCAGGCATCGCCGCCTACGCGGCGCTCAAGCAGCACGCTGACGGCCTGGTCGGAGACGACGACCGCACCCACGCGCAGGTCATGGCCGACACCCTGCTCGAACGCCTCACCGGCAAAGCCAGGGCTGAGGATGTGGCCGTCGCGGTCGACGTCGTCGTGTCGGCGGACGTGCTCGTCGGCGCCGCCGCCGCCGCGGAGGTTGCGGGCTACGGCCTTGTCCCGGCCGACACCGCGCGCGGCATGATCGCCGACGCCCTCGACGCAGACGCGCTCGTCACCCTGCGGCGACTGTTCGCCACCCCCGACAGCGGCGCCCTCGTGGCGATGGAATCCCGCGCCCGGATCTTCCCGTCAGGGCTGCGCCGGTTCATCACCCGCCGCGACATCTCCTGCCGGATCCCGTACTGCGACGCCCCGATCGCCGAGATCGACCACGCCCACCCGCACCGCGATGGCGGGCCCACCGACGCACTGAACGGTCTCGGTGAATGCCGAACCCACAACCGGCAGAAAGAAGCGGCCGGGTGGGAGGTCACCACCGCGATCGACGACACCGGCCGACACGACGCCCTGATCACCACACCCACCGGACACGAACATCGATCCCGCGCACCCGCGGTCGCTACAGACGGCAACATACGCCCGGCTGAACGGGATGTGGGTCAGTCGGCGGAATGACCTATACGTGCTGGGGTCTCCACTTGTCGCATGCACCGCACCGATGTGCGTCAGGTCAGGATCACTGCTGCCGCAGCTGCTCTCGTTTCGTGAGCCGTCTCGTCATCCGTCACGACGGCACGCCCACCCGTCGGACGCGGATAGCCGACAGCAGTCCGACACGACACGCTGATCACCACACCCACCGGACACGAACACCGATCCCGCGCGCCCGCGCGGGCTGATCAGGCGGCGGCGTGACCGGCGTGCGCCGAGGAGGCGGTGACGACCATGTCCTCCGCCTCGGCCCAGGCCTGCGCGCGCACCGGATCGATGTGCGTCAGGATCGTCGCTGCCGCAGCGGTTCCCGCTTCGTGCGCGATCACCCGCACGGCCGCGTGGTCGGAATGTGGGCGCGCATCGAACGGGCTACGCGGGAGACGGGCCACGTCGTCCTCCGTCACGACGGCACATGCCCACCCGGCCGGGATCTCGACGGCCCGCAGCCCCGCCGCAGCGTCGAGTCGCCAACCCCCGAGCGGGGGATGGCCGGCGGTGGCGGTCACGCCGGCCACGCTGACCATCACCCCGCACTGCAGACGGTCGGCGATGCGGTGGGCGGCGCGATCGGCGAGGAACGCACGGCCCGTCGACACCAGTTCCAGCCGCACGTCCGCGGGGACCTCCAGGATGCCGCCCGACAGACGCGGGCGGTGCCAGACGGGCGCCACCTCGGACGACGTGATGACGACCGGCGCGGATCCGTCGCCGGAGAACCGCATCCGGGCGAGGAACCGGTCGTCGGGGATGCTGCTGCGGCGCACCGCCTGCGTGGCGCCGTCGGTGATGTCGGCGAAATAGAGGGCGCGCGCCACGATCTGTTCCATCACCGCGCTGACCAGCACCGGCGCCCCGGCGGCGACATCGACGGCGTGGATCTCGGCTCCGGGTCGGCTGCGGTCGACGGTGAGCTCGATGTTGCGGGCGTGGCGAGCGGCGTCACGCACGGCGGATTCGAGCGACGAGGGCTCGGTGACCGACACCGCGATGTCGGTTCCGAGACCGGAGAGATGTGCGGTGGCGATCATGGCGGGCTCCTGGGGTTGCGGTGCTGATGGAGACCACCGTGATCCGCGAACCTGGACGCCGACTGTGAGCCGACCGAGAACCGCTTGTGACCCGGAGGATCAGAGCGTGAGGTAGCCGTACCCGTGGTGCCGGACGAAGCCGAGGCGGCGATACAGCCGGATCGCGGCGGCGTTGTCCTGCTCGACCTGCAGATAGGCCCGCTCGCAACCGGTCTTGCGCGCGTCCTGCATCAGGGCGGTGACGACCGCGGTCCCGACCCCGTGGCCGCGGTGGTCGGGATGCGTCCGGAGGCAGGACAACCCGAGCCAGGTCGGGGCCGCCTCGGTGGACCGGGTGATCGCGCCCCGTCCCGTCGCGACGAGCGTCCCGTCGACCGTCACCGACGCGAACAGGAGCGTGCCGTCGACGACGGCTGACAGGACATCGGCGGCCACCGCGGGGTCGACGACCTCGTCGCGATGACCGATCACCGCGGCGAGCCAGTCGTCGGTCGGGGTGGTCGAGACGTCCACGAAGACAGCGGGATCGGGACGAACCGACAGGATGTCACGCGTCATCACCGCCACGCGGACACCGTCGGGCACAGCGCCGGCGGGAAGAACCCGGTCCACGGCCGCGATGGTCGTCGGCAGTCCGTGGTCGTCGTACCACCGCCGGATCACCGAGAGAGTCGCCACGTCCGCGGTCACACCGAAGGCCAGGGGCACGGCCGAGTTCGCGCGCCGCGACCAACCACCACCGGCGCGCAGCAGCCATCCGTCGACGGTCTCCCGATCGGTGCCGGGCCATCCGTGGGCGGCCGCGGTCTCGAGCTCGCGGATCTCGCTGGTGCGCACCGCGCGGTCGGGGAGGACACGCACCGACAGCACCAGCGCAGCGGGGATGGAAACCTCCTCGCCGTCACGGCGGACGACGATCGCGGTGTCGTCCGCGGACACCAGGACGCCGGTGACGTCGGTGCGGGTCGCCGACGGGTCGCGGCGCCAGTCACCCGGCGCGCCGTCGCCTTTGGCGAACCGCACGACCACCCGGTCGCCGGGTGCGCCGTCGACGGGGGAGGTCACTCGTCGGGGTCGTCGTGGCCGAACGGGTCGGGGTCCTCGCCCGGCGTCCACGTGAGGCCCGGTGTGCCCCAGCCGTTGCGCTTGATCGCCTTCTTGGCGGCGCGCGCGTTGCGCCCGACGAGGACGTCGACGTAGAGCTTGCCGTCGAGGTGGCCCGTCTCGTGCTGCAGCATCCGGGCGAAGAAGCCGGTTCCCTCGACCACGATCTCTGCACCGGTGCGGTCGACGCCGGTGACGCGGGCCCAGTCGGCACGTCCGGTGGGGAACTGCTCGCCCGGCACCGACAGGCAGCCCTCCTCGTCGTCGTCGGGATCCGGCATGGTCTCGGGGATCTCGGACGTCTCGAGGACGGGGTTGATCACCTCGCCGCGCTGGCGGGTGGAGGCGCGCGTCTCACCGGAGGGGCAGTCGTAGACGAAGAACCGCTTGCCGACGCCGACCTGGTTGGCGGCGAGACCGACACCGTGGGCGGCGTCCATCGTCTCGAACATGTCGTCGATGAGGGCCACCACGTCGGCGGGGGGCTTGCCGTCGGCGTCGAGTTCCACCGGGGCGGTGGGCTCGTGCAGCACCGGCTCGCCGACGATGCAGATGGGGAGAATCGCCATGCGCGAGAGATTACTCGGCACATCCGGGGTCGACGCCCGGCACGTTGCACCCGGGAATCCCGGCCCGACCGTGATTAGATACTCCGTGAAACACATCGATGTAACTCACCCGGCGACCCGTCGTCGGGATCGGGGCGACATGCGAGTCGGCGCAATCGGTGTGGTGTCAGCAGCAGGTACCTCGAGGGAGCGAGATGGACGGCGCAACCGCGCGTAGCCAGAAGGGGTCGGGGCGACCGGCAGACCAGGCCTCCCCATCCGACACGACCACAACCGACGGGCAGACGGTCGACGCGAACGCCGTCGGAGCCGACGGGCTGACCCGTCGCGAACACGACATCCTCGCCTTCGAACGCCAGTGGTGGAAGTACGCCGGCGCGAAGGAAGAGGCCATCAAGGAGCTCTTCGGTCTCTCGGCGACCCGGTACTACCAGGTGCTCAACGCGCTGGTCGACCGTCCCGAGGCGCTCGCCGTCGATCCGATGCTGGTGAAGCGTCTCCGCCGTCTGCGTGCGAGCCGTCAGAAGGCCCGGGCCGCGCGGCGCCTCGGCTTCGACATCACCTGATCTCGTAGAGTGGCGCCCGTGATGACGCCGGAACGCGACTCCGATCGCCTGCCCCTGCGCGCCGGCGCGATGCTCCTGTTGGCCGTCGCGGTCGTGTTCGTCGGACTCGGATGGCACTCCGCGGCGAGTTCCGGCAACAGCCCCGAGGCCGATCTGCGGGCGGCGGCCGCCTCCGAGTCGACGGCGCCGAGCACGTCCGGCGCACCGTCGTCGACCACCGCTGCGAGCAGCGGTTCCCTCGCCCCGAGCGCGGCGGGTGAGAGCAGCGCATCCACGTCCGGTCCGCTGGTCTGCGTGTACAACGCCGGCACCATCACCGGACTGGCCGTCGAGGTGACCGACGCGTTGAAGGCGAAGGGGTACCGCACCAGCGCCCCGGGGAACCTCTCCACCTCGAGCATCACCGAGAACACGGTGTTCTATACCGCGTCCCAGCGTGCGGAGGCCCAGAAGGTCGCCTCCGATCTCGACGGCGGGGCCAGCATCGACGCGCGTCCGTCGGCGTTCACGCAGTGTCGCGGCGGCATCGCGGTCGTCGTCCTCACCCGCTGACCCGCACGGGCCGCGCAGGTGGGTGGCCGGGAGACCCGGGTGCGACCGATATGATTCCCGGGACACGATCCGGCCAGGCCCGGCGCCCGCACCAGAGGGAGACCCACCAGCGATGACGTTCCAGCCGACCACCCGCCGCACCGTCCGCCGCGTCGTCGCGGCCATGGCCTCGGCGGCCGCCGTCGGCGCCGTCGTCGCGGGCTGCAGCCCCGACGAGCAGCCGTCGTCCACCCCCGGCACCACCCCGGCCGTGATCACCGGAGACCAGGCGCCCGGCGGGCTGGGCGAGGGCGAGTCCGGCGGATCGGTGTCCGCGTCGCAGCAATCCGGATCCGAGGGGTCCTCGGGCAGCTCCTCGAGCTCGGGTCTGACCGCATCGCTCATCTCGCCGTCGGGAGCGCAGGTCGGCTCCGCGAAGTTCACCTCGGCGGGATCGAACGCCGTCCGCGTCGACGTCACCGTGACCAGCGGCGTCACCCCCGGGTTCCACGGCATGCACATCCACTCCGTCGGCAAGTGCGAGAACAACTCCACCGCCCCGACCGGTGGCGCCCCCGGCGCGTTCCTGTCCGCCGGCGGACACCTGCAGGTCGACGGCCGCACCGGTCACCCCTCCAGCGGTGACCTCGTGTCGATCCTGGTCGACGGCAACGGCCGCGGCGAGACGGTGACCACCACCGACGCGGTGTCGCTCAGCGACATCACCGGCAAGGCGATCATCATCCACAGCGGTCCCGACAACTTCGCCAACATCCCCACCCGGTACGCGCCCGCTCCCGACAGCGAGACGCTCTCCACGGGTGACGCCGGCTCGCGCGTGGCCTGCGGGGTCATCGGACAGGGGTGACCACCCCCGCGGCGGGCGGCGCTCGCGTGCCCGTGGAGCACATCGAGTTCGTCGGCTCGCCCGCCCCGACCATCGGGGTGGAATGGGAGTTCGCCCTCGTCGACAAGACGACCGGTGAGCTCTCGAACTCCGCGGCGGATCTCTTCGAGAAGGTCGTCGCCCACGGCGACCCCACTCTCGAGCAACGCGTGCACCGAGAGTTGTTGCGCAACACCGTCGAACTGGTCACCGGCGTCTGTGCGACGACCGGCGACGCGGTCGCCGATCTGCGGTCGACCCTGCGGGTCGTGTCGGGGATGGCCGACGAAATCGGTGTCGACCTCTTCGGCGCGGGAACCCATCCCTACGGCGAGTGGTCCACCCAGCAACTCACCGACGCACCGCGCTACGCCGAACTGATCGAGCGCACCCAGTGGTGGGGACGTCAGATGCTCATCTGGGGTGTCCACGTCCACGTCGGCATCGACCGGCAGGAGAAGGTCCTCCCGATCGTCAACGCGCTGTTGGCCTTCTACCCGCATCTGCTGGCGCTCTCGGCGTCGTCCCCGATGTGGTCCGGCACGGACACCGGCTACGCCAGCAACCGGGCCATGATGTTCCAGCAGTTGCCGACCGCGGGTCTGCCGTTCCAGTTCTCGACGTGGGATCAGTTCGAGGGGTTCGTCGCCGACCAGAAGACCACCGGCATCATCGACCACATCAACGAGGTGCGCTGGGACATCCGCCCCTCCCCCCGGCTGGGGACCGTCGAGGTGCGTGTGTGCGACGGGATCTCGACGCTGGCCGAGCTCGGCGCGATCGTCTCGCTGATCCACTGCCTCGTCGTCGATCTCGACGAGCGCTGGACCGCGGGCACACTGCCGCGCGAGATGGCGCCGTGGCTGGTGCAGGAGAACAAGTGGCGGGCGGCGCGCTACGGCCTCGACGCGGTGATCATCACCGACGCCGACTGCACCGAACGCCTCGTCACCGACGACCTCGCCGACATCGTCGAGCGGTTGTCGCCGATCGCCGAACGCCTCGGGTGCAGCGAGGAACTCGCGTCGGTGCTGACGATCGCGTCGGGCAAGGGCTCCTACCAACGCCAGCGGGCGGTGCTGGAACGCACCGGCAGCATGTTCGACGTGGTCGCCGCCGTGGTCGGCGAGCTCGACCGCACCTGACGAGGCGTCAGGCCGACGGGCGGGTCGCCTGCTGCTCGAGCTCGAGGGCGAGCAACGCGATGTGGGCGCGCGAGATGCCCTCCGGCAGAGCGAGATCGATCCCTGTGGTCTGGGTGATCCGGCGCAGTCGGTAGTCGACGGTGTTCGGGTGGATGTGCATCCGGCGGCCGGTGCCCTTGCGGTTCAGCCCGGTCTCGAGGTGCACCCGCAGCGTCTCGAGCAGCTCGGGGTGGTTCTCCAACGGCGACAGCGTCGCCGCGAGGTGATCGCGGGCGGGACCGGGGCGCGTGATCTGGTACTCGATGAGCAGGTCCTGCATCTGGTACAGACCCGGCGGGCGCCGGATGGCCCGCACCAGGTCCATCAGCTCCTGCGTCTCCTCGGCCATGTTCGGGATGGTGTCCGTGGACCCCACCGCCTGCGTCGCGATGATCGGGGCCTCGGCGGTCGCGCTGAGCTCCTCGAGCAGAGCCCCGGTCAGGCGCGGCATGTCCCCGTCGGCGGGGACGAGGATGGTGCCGCCCTTGTTCGACAGCAACGTCAGCGCCCGGCCGTTGAACATCGAGGCGAGCGTCGACTGCACCCGCCGCAGCTTGCGTCGAGCGGCGATCTTGGTGTTCACCCGCGGGTCGAGCTCGTCGGGATGCGGCGCGATCGCCATCGAGATCACCTGGTACGACTGCGCGACCGGCAGACCGGTCTGTCGTGCGACGGCCGACGCGGTGTGACCGGACAGCAGTGCCGACATCAGGGTCTGCGTGGCCGAGTGGTGCTGGCCGGCGACGAGGTGGTGCTCCTCCACGTACGCGGTCGACACGGCCACGGTGAACGTGTCGAGCAGGGCCATGACCAGGCGGAACCCCGACATCAGGTCGGGGAGGTCGTCGGCCGACGCCTGGGCCGCGATGAGGTCGAATCCGACCTTGATGCCCTCGTGGTACGTGTGGATGATCGTGTCGAGCGGGACGCCCTCGCGGGCCCACTGGGCCGCCGCCTCACGCAGCTGCGCGAGTTGCGCCTCGTCGGGGAGCGTCTGCTGGTCGAGCACCTCGATGGCCATCCGCAGACAGGTCTGCGTGACCGCCGTGACGTCGCCATGCAGCTGCTCGCCGGGCAACGTGTGGCAGGGCGCCACGTTGTCGGCGAAATGGCCGACGAGCTGCGTCGCGAGCTTGTTGATGTCGGCGAGAGACCGGGATGCCGGCCGTCCTGCGACGGTGATGGTCAGCCCCCCTGGGCGCGTGACCTCGGCGGAATCATTCGACATGACGATGGAGCCCTCCCCGATCAGCGTCGCGTGTCCCCCACAGAGCGCGACGTTACTGTGACGAGAACCATAACGGATATGTGCGTTTGGACGAAAGCTACCGAGCGATCCTTCGGTGCGCGCCGGGGCGTCGCCGCCGTCGGCGACGAGTCGCTCAGGACGTGGAGTCGTCGGCGTCGCGCACCCGTTGTTCCTGGTATGCGAGGCGGCCGATCCTGTGCGCGACGACGGGCGCGGTCGCGAGGGCGAAGAGTCCCGACAGGACCAACATGCCGAAGTCGACACTGCCCGACAGCCGGATCATCGCCGCGATCAGCACCAGCAGCAGCCCGAAGGTCTGCGGCTTGGTGGTCGCGTGCATCCGGGTGAGGGTGTCGGGGAAGCGCAGCACCCCGATCGCGGCGGTCAGCGCCAGCAACGAGCCGAGGAGCACCAGCACGGCGACGACGATGTCGGTGATCATCAGGAGTCCCCGTCCTTCTCGTCGAGTTCGTCGTCGGCTGCGATCGCGGCGCCCTGGTCGGCGTCGACGTCGGTGCCGACCACCGTCTCCGCCTCTCCGGGGTGATACGCGACCTCGTCGCGCGGGGGTTGCACACGCACGACGTCGTCGCGGACACGGAACCGGGCGATGGCGGCCGACCCGACGAAGCTCAGCAGGGCCAGCGCGACGACCGCGGGCACCACCGTCGAGTCGAGGCTGTAGGCCGCCCACCCGGCGAGGCTGCACATCGACAGCGCGATGAGTGTGTCCAGGGCGACGAGACGGTCCAGGGTGCCCGGGCCGGCGAGGATGCGGATCATCGTGATCGCGGCCGCGGCGAGGAGCATCGTCGCGGCGATCACCCACACGACGGTCATGTGCGGTCCTCTCCCCGGGTCTGCGCGGGTGTCCTGCGGGTCGGCGCGACGGGCAGCGGACGGTGGAACTCGTCGTCGAGACCGTGGTAGGGGCTGGGGTGCCATTCGCTGTCACGCTCGAACGCGCGCACGAACAGTCGTTCCACCGTCGCCATCTGCTTGTGGAAGTCGCGCACCTTCTTCTCCGACGACACGTCGATGAGGTGCACGTAGAGCAGGCGTCGGCGGTGATCGATCTCGACGACCATCGTGCCGGGGACGAGGTTGATGTAGTCGACGGCGAGCGTCAACACCATGTCGGACTTGATGGCGACGCGTGCACGCAGCACCGCGCTGAGGGGTGCGCGGCCCGGGCGGACCGCCAACCAGGCGACCTCGGCGCTGGACACGAAGAAGTCGCGGACGAGGTACAGCAGCAGGAGCAGCACGGTGCCGGGGTGGATCCGACCCTCGACCGGTACCCGCGGCAGCGGCAGGAGCACCAGGATCAGCACCGCGGCCAGCATGCCGCCGAGGATGTTGGCCCAGGAGAGGGTGCCCCACAGCAACACCCACACGAACGTCAGCCAGGCGATGGTCCAGAGTCGGACAGCGACCTCACGGCCGTCGGAGCCGAACCAGCGCAGCACGTGGATGCGGTTCTTCACCCAGACCACCGCGTGCGCGAGGTGCCACGCGACGAACATGAAGCTGACCCGCCATGCGTGGTGCAGCGATCCCCACACGCGACCCTTCGTGGGTGTCCCACCCATCGGACGGCTCATCGGGGACCCCCCAGCACGGCGGTCAGGTAGATCCCGCGGTCGCTGAGATCGGTGGCCGCCGTCGACGCGAAGTCGAAGATGGGGCCGGCCCACACCGTCAACACCAGTCCCGCGGCGACCATCATCATCGTCGGGACCACCATGCCGATGGGCATCCGCCCGACGTCGGCACGTTCGCCGAAGGCGATGTCGCCCTCCTCGTCGACCAGGGCGGACGGGCCTATGTCGGCGAGGTCGCCCTCGGGTGCGTCGGCGCGCGGACGCCAGAACGCCTTCGTCCACACCCGGGCCATGACGTACAGCGTCAGCAGGCTGGTGACGACCGACCCGGCGATGAGGATCCAGGCCAGCACGCTGCCGTCCTGCGTACCCGCCTCGATGAGTGCGACCTTGCCGATGAACCCGGAGAACGGTGGGATGCCGCCGAGGTTCAGCGCGGGGATGAGGAACAGTCCGGCCAGCAGCGGGCTGGCGGCGAGACCGCCCAGACGACGCAGGGACGCCGACCCGGCCTGTCGTTCGATGAGTCCCACGACGAGGAACAACGTCGTCTGCACGAGGATGTGGTGCGCGACGTAGTAGATCGCCCCGGCGAGACCGAACTCCGACGACAGCGCGACACCGAAGATCATGTAGCCGATGTGGCTGACCAGGGTGAACGAGAGCAGCCGCTTGATGTCGGCCTGGGCGATCGCACCGAGGATGCCGACCACCATCGTCAGCAGGCCCGCGACGAGGAGCACCGTGTCCATCGACCCACCCGGGAACAGCAGGGTGTGCGTGCGGATGATCGCGTAGACACCCACCTTGGTGAGCAGGCCGGCGAAGACGGCGGTGACCGGTGCCGGCGCGGTCGGGTAGGAGTCCGGCAGCCACGTCGACAGCGGGAAGACGGCGGCCTTGATCCCGAACGCGACCAGCAGGACCGCGTACAGCGCGGTGCGGGTTCCGTCGGGGACGTCCTGCAGGCGCACCGCCATCTCGGCGAGGTTCAGCGTGCCGGTCGCCGCGTAGGCGAAGCCGATGCCCGCGAGGAAGATCAGCGACGAGACCATCGAGACCATCACGTAGGACACGCCCGCGCGGACGCGGTCGGCGCTGGCGCCCAGCGTGAGCAGCACGAAGCTCGCCGCGAGCAGCACCTCGAACGAGACGAACAGGTTGAACAGGTCGCCGGCGAGGAAGGCGTTGCAGACGCCCGCGGTGAGCGCGAGGTAGGTCGGCAGGAAGATCGACGTCGGTTGCTCGCTGGTGCCGTCGCGGATGCCCTGCCCGACGGCGTACAGGACGACGCAGAGCAGCACGACGGTGGAGACCACCAGCATCAGTGCGGACAACTGGTCGACCACGAGGGTGATGCCCAGCGGACCGTTGTCGGTGCCGCGGGCGTCCCACCCGCCGACGTGCAGCGCGTAGGTGCCGTGCCTGTCGGTCAGGTAGAGCAGCAGACACGACGCGACGAACGCCCCGCCGATGGCCAGGATGGTGACCGCGCGTTGGACGCGGGGGCTGCGTCCCATCACCAGGGTCGACGCGGCGCCGATCAGGGGCAGCAGCGTCGGCAGCACGATGAGCGTCGCGAACCACGACGTGTCGGGGGTCATCGGGCCCCGTCCTCGTGTGACTGGCCCTTCTGCGACTGGTCCTCGTCGAGGAGGGCCTCGTCGTCGATGAGGTCGTCGTTGTCGGAGTCGGTGTCCTCCGGCATGAGGTCGGCCTCGATGCGGCTGCGCTTGCGTTCACGGATCTCGTCGACGGACAGCGGGTTGCCGTCGTCGTCGAACATGTCGCCGACCTTGGTGTCGACGCCGGTGAGGGGGTCGTCGCTGCGGTCGCGGTCGGGGGCGTCGGATAGCGACTGCGCGCCGACCTTCACGTCCTCGGGATCGTCGTCGACCTCGTCGTCGGTGTTGATGACGAAGGAGCGGTAGGCCAACGACAGGACGAAGGCGGCCACGCCCATCGTGATGACGATCGCCGTGAGCACCATGCCCTGCGCCAGGGGGTCGGCGTCGCCCGAGCGGTTGTCGCTGGTGCGCCCGTAGATCGGCGGGTTCCCCATGCTGCCGGCGAGCACGATGATCATGAGGTTGATCGCGTTGCCGACGAGCAGCAGGCCCAGCAGCATCCGGATGAGGCTGCGCTCGAGGAGCATGTAGACGCCGCAGGCCGCGACGAGTCCGACGACGACGAGCAGTCCGAGGTTCACCGGTGAGGGGTCGAGGTTCATCGGCTCGTCGCCACCTCGGTGGTCTCACCGGGCTGTGCGTTGGTCGCGGTCTCCTCGATGTCGAGGCGGGCGCCGAGGCTCCGCAACACGTCGAGCACGAGTCCGACGACGATGAGGTAGACGCCGAGGTCGAAGAAGAGTGCGGTGACGAACTTGATGTCGCCGAGCACCGGCAGCGTGATCTCGATGGTCGCCGAGGACAACGCGGGTGCGCCCATGAGCACCGACGCGATGGCGGTCCCGGCGGCGAACGCCAGTCCCACACCGAGGACCCGGCCGGCGTCGAACGGGATGGTCTCGCCGAGTTCGTATCGACCACCCGCGAGGTAGCGCAGCACCAGGGCCATGCCCATGGTGAGGCCGCCCGCGAAACCGCCGCCGGGGGAGTTGTGGCCGGCGAAGAAGAAGTAGATGGACAGCACCACCATGGTCGGGAAGATGAGTCGGGTGGTCGCCTCGAGCACCATCGACCGGTGCCGGGGGTCGCGCAGTTCGCTGCCGCGCAGCCAGGTGGTGCGCGCCAGCGGCATCGGGGGCTCGGCGGGCGTGGGTGCCTCCGAGCCGTCGACGGTGGACGGGTCGGCACCCTGGTGACGGGCGGCGTCGGCGACCCGCGGCGCGGAGCCGAATCGCCGGTGCCGGAACACCATCGACGCGACACCGGTCGCCGCGACGAGCAGGACCGAGATCTCGCCGAGGGTGTCCCACGCGCGGATGTCGACGAGCAGCACGTTGACGGCGTTCGCGCCGTTGCCGAGTTCGTATGCGGCCTTGGGCAGGTCGGCGGCGACGCCGGGCCCGGAGCGGGCGGCGGCGGCGAACAGCCCGATGATGACGAGCAGGGCGCCGAACGCCAGGGCGATGAGGATGCGCAGCGGACGGAACCCGGTGAGGTGGCGCTTCTCGGTCTCGGCGGGCAGCTTGCGGAGCACGAGCACGAAGATGACGAGGCTCAGTGTCTCGACGAGGAACTGGGTGAGCGCGAGGTCGGGCGCACCGTAGAACGCGAAGATCATGCCGCAGCCGTACCCCGTGACGCCCACGATGAGGGTGGCCGCGAGACGGTTGCGCAGGATGGTCGCCGCGAACGCCGCGGCGATCATGATGGCACCGATGACCACCTGGACGGGCGAGTCGAAACCGGCCACCTCCAGGCGGTTCCGGTTGCCCAGGAACAGGGCGGCCAGCGGGGTGATGATCAGCGTGACCATGACGACGCCCTGGGTGACGGGCAGCGAACCGGTCTGGGTGACGCGCGTCAGTGCGAGCGAGGCGACGTCGGCGCCGCGCAGCACCGCGTCGTAGATGCGGTCGGCGTTGCCCAGCGGCGGGGTGGTGAAACCGAGACGACGGCGACGGGCGCGCAGCACCACGAACGTGGTGACACCGCCGACGATCACCACCGCGGTCAACCCGAGGGCGGGTGTCAGACCGTGCCAGATGGCGAGGTGCTCGATCTCGTGGCCGTGCGCGGGCAGCGTCGACGCGTACCGCTCGAGGATGTCGCCGAGCGGGGACGCGAGGAACCCGGCGACGACACCGGCGACGGCCAGGACGGCGGCGGGCGCCTGGAAGGCGAGTGAGGGACGGTGCATGCGGGCGACTGCGGCACTCGGGGTCGACTGCACCTTGCGCCCGAAACCGCCCCACAGGAAGCGCACCGTGTAGGCCATCGTCAGCACCGACCCGACGACCACGACGGTGGTCAGGACGCCGCCCTCCCAGCCGCCGACACCGTCGTAGTCCAGCAGCGAGGCGAGCGCCGCCTCCTTGCCGACGAACCCCATCGTGATCGGCAGCCCGGCCATGCTGGCGCCGGCGAGCACGGCGACGACGGTCAGCCCGGGCATGGCCGATCCCAGTCGGGCGAGCTTGCGGACGTCGCGGGTACCGGTGGAGTGGTCGATGACGCCGACCACCATGAACAGCGACGCCTTGAACAGGGCGTGGGCCACCAGCATCGCGAGACCCGCCAGCGCCACGTTCGCATCGCCCACGCCGACGAGCACCATGAGGAAGCCGAGCTGGGACACGGTGCCGAAGGCGAGGATCAGCTTGAGATCGAACTCGCGCAGCGACCGCCACCCGCCGAGGATCATCGTGAGCCCGCCGAGCCCGACACAGAGGATCTGCCAGGCGAGCAGGTCGGAGTAGCCCGGTGCCAACCGGGCGATCAGGAAGATGCCGGCCTTCACCATCGCGGCCGCGTGCAGGTAGGAGCTGACCGGGGTGGGGGCGGCCATAGCGCCGGGCAACCAGAAGTGGAACGGCACGATGGCGGACTTGCTCAGCGCGCCGATCACGATCAGCACCACCGCGACGGTGACCGCCGTACCCGTCGGTGGCGACGCGATCACGTCGGAGAGGAGGTAGCTGCCCGCGCGCTCGCCGAGGACGATGATGCCCGCGAGCATCGCCAGGCCACCCGCGGTGGTGACGAGCAGGGCCTGGGTGGCGGCCCGGCGGGACGTCGCGCGCTGGGCGTAGAACCCGACGAGCAGGAACGAGAGGACCGTGGTGGCCTCCCAGAAGATGTACAGCACGATCATGTTGTCGCTGACGACGAGCCCGAACATGGCCGCGGCGAACGCGACCATCTCCCCGCCGAAGCCGGCGACCCGACGGCGGACGTCGCTGAAGTACTCCGCGCAGTAGCAGAGCACCAGCGCACCGACACCGAGGACCAGCACCGACATCACCGCGGCGAGGGTGTCCATCCGCAGGTCGATGTCCATGTGCAGGGCGGGCACCCAGGAGATGCGTTCGGTCCAGGGTGAGTCGTCGGTGGGCCACCTGCTGATCACGACGACGGTGGCTGCCGCGGGGGCCAGCGCGAGGACGTAGAAGCCCCGTCGACCGAGCCAGATGATGATCGCGGGTGCTGCGGCGGCCGTGGCGACCAACGCGAGCAGAATGGCGATCACGGGCACTCCGTCTTGTCCGGCATGGGCGGGGTGTCACGGACCGCGCAGGCCTACGCCGCTGCTCATCCGCGGTGTCGACTCTACCGGGCGTGTCCGTTTGCGGCCGTCCCGGCCCGGAGGGCCCCGAGGTCCCGGCCCGGAGGGCCCCCGCTGTCCCCACCCGGAGCGCGGCCGTCGCAGCCGGTAGGTTGCCTGCGAACGAAGGGACACCATGAACTCCTTGTCGACCCCCGCCCCCCGACGGGCCCGCCACCGGTCAGCGCCGCGCGTGGCGGCGGTGGTGATCGCGGTCCTCGCCGTCTGCGGGCTCCTCGGCGCGTGCGGTTCGGGATCGGACTCACCGGCGGGCCCGGGGTCGCCGTCGGCGCTCGCGCTGCCGTCGGACTTCCCGAAGGACGACGTCCCGGTGCTCGACGGCCCGCTGCTGTCGGCGGGAGGCACCGCGGACGAGGGCTGGAACCTCACGGTGCAGGGCCCGGCCACCGCGACCACCGCCCTCGACGACGCCGTCGGCGACCTCACGAAGGCCGGCTACAAGGAGGTCCAGCGGACCACCGAGGGCGGCAACAAGGTGGTGGTGCTCAGCGCGACGAAGTCGGGGACGCTCTACACCGTCGAGGTCGGCAGCGTGGCGGGCGCCGCGGGTGGCGGGAACTCGGTGTTCTACCAGGTGTCGCGCGGCTGAGCTGTCAGGGCCTGCCCGGTCGGCGCAGACCGAGGCGCGCCTGCGACCGCACGGGTCGGTTGCGGTCGCGACCGCGGTCGGCACGGCGTTCCGCGCGCCGTTCGGCCGGCGCCTTGTCCCAGGTGTGTGGCCGCTTCGCCGTCCACCGGCTGGCCCGCCACGCGAACGGGATGTGGGCGAGGTAACCCACGATCAGCAGGATCATCAGGACGTACGGGAACGTCAGCAGCAGTGCGGCGGCCACCGCGACGAGGATGAGGATCCCGGCGACCTTGTGCGGGGGTACGGACACCGTCTTCACCGAGACGGTCGGCACCCGGCTGACCGCGAGCGCGGCGGTGACGAGCATCCACGCGCCCACGGCTGCGGTCGACGTCCACCAGCCCTCACCGAACTGCTTGTCGCACGCCACCGGCAGGAGCGCGATGATCGCGGCGGCGGGCGCGGGCACCCCCATGAAGTAGTCGCGCGTGTAGGTCGGTGCGCTGACGTCGTCGTCGAGGATGTTGAACCGGGCCAGCCGCAGCACGATCGCGCAGGCGAAGATCAGCACGATGATCCAGCCGGCGTCCTGACCGCGCAGCAACAGCAGGTAGACCGTCAGTGCCGGCACCACCCCGAAGTTGATGGCGTCGGCGAGGGAGTCGAGTTCGGCGCCGATCCGGGTGGTTGCGTCGAGCAGTCGGGCGATGCGTCCGTCGACGCCGTCGAGCAGGGCCGCCGCGGCGATCATGCCGACGGCGAGGTCGACGCGGCCGTCGAGCGCGAACCGTGCCCCCGACAGGCCGGCGCAGATGGCCAGGACGGTGAGGCCGGACGGGATGAGCAGTCGTCCGGCGGCGAGGTCGGGCACGCGGCGGTCGACGTCGGCCCGGCGGCCGTGTCGACGACGCAGGACGCTGCTGTCGGACCTGGGGCGACGGACCGTGCGGCGCGTCGCGGAGCCCGTCCGGGCGGGACGCTGCTGGGTCATCTACAACCTCGCCAGCACGGTCTCCGCGCCCACCGCGCGCTGGCCCGGGAGGACGGAGTGCTCGGTGCCCGCGGGCAGGTAGACGTCCACACGGGAGCCGAACCGGATGAGGCCGTAGGTCTCACCGAGTTCGACGCGGTCACCGGCCGACTTCTCGTTGACGATGCGACGGGCCAGCAACCCGGCGATCTGGACGACACCGACGTCGTCACCGGAGTCGGTGCGAATGTGCATGCAGGTGCGTTCGTTCTCGGCGCTCGCCGCGGGCAGGTCCGCGGAGAGGAACGACCCCGGTGTGTGCGTCACCGACACCACCTCGCCGCTGACCGGCGCGCGCTGCACGTGCACGTCGAGGACGCTGAGGAACGTGGAGACCCGGGGGAGCGGCGCGTCGCCCAGACCCAGCTCGGGTGGCGGGATCGCGACGTCGACGAGGGTGATCTCGCCGTCGGCGGGTGCGACCACGGCCCCGGTGGTGGTGGGCGGCACCCGCGAGGGGTGACGGAAGAACGCCGCGCACGCCATGGCGGTGGTGACCGCCGGCGTCCGGATCCAGCGGTGGCGGCGTCCGGCGACGGCGACCGCGGCCGGCACCGCGACGAACGGCAGACCGGCGGGATGCATCGGCGGCAGGGTGTGGCCGACAAGCTCGACGATGTGCGCGAGACCCTGTGTGTGCCGGGTGATGCGCCCGCGGTCGTCGAGGGGGGCACCCGGGACGGCGTCGGCGGGGAGGGCGGGCTTCGGGCGTCGTGCCACGTGCCTCGCACCGTCCCTTCGATCGGATGCGTCGTGTCACCGACGCGCTGTTGCGCCGTGTCGCCGACGCGCCTGTACGGACCGCCAGCCTAACGGCTCCCCGGGACGGGCGGGCAATCAGTCGTCGAGCAGGAGCACCTCGACGGCGGTGCCGCGGGCGACGTCGGAGGCCTCGGCGGGGATGTCCACCAGGGCGTTCGCGGAGGCGAGGTAGCGCAGGTGGTGCGACGACGGCGGCCCGATGGGGTGCACCTGCAGTCCGCCGCCGTCGGCGGGTTCGACGACACCCCGACGGAACTGCCGCTTGCCCGGGGGCGAGCGCAGATCGTCGGTGAGAACGGCCGTGGCGCGGCGACGATCCCGCGACAGACCCATCGCGTCCCGCAGGGGTGGGCGCACGAAGATCTCGAACGAGACCTGTGCGCTGACGGGGTTGCCGGGCAGCGTGACGATCGGCACCGACCGTCCCGAGGAGGAGGAGTACCGACCGCAGCCCTGCGGCATCCCGGGCTGCATCGCGACCTTGACGAACTCGACCTCGTCACGGGCGAGCGCGTCCTTGACCACCTCGTAGGCGCCGGCGCTCACGCCGCCGGAGGTCAGAACGAGGTCGGGTGGGTCGTCGGAGTCGACCACGCCGTCGAGGTGGGCGCGGAACTCGTCGACGTCGTCGGGCACGAAGTGCATGGCACTCGCGCGCGCCCCCGCGGCGGTGACGGCGGCACACAGCATCGCGCCGTTCGACTCGTGGATCTGCCCGTGCAGCAACGGTTGTCCGGCGGCCACCAGCTCGCTGCCCGTCGAGAGGACGACGACGTGCAGCCGGGGTGGGACGTCGACCTCGGCGACGCCGAGCGCGGAGAGCAGACCGATCTGGGGTGCGTGGAGCACGGTCCCGGCGGCCAGCGCGAGATCACCGGCGGCGATGTCGGAGCCGGCACGGCGGACCGACGTGCCGGCGTCCACGGCGCGGCGGATCGCGACGGTGGTGGTGCCGCCGTCGGTGTACTCGACCTGCACCACGGCGTCGGCGCCGTCGGGCATCGGTGCGCCGGTCATGATCCGGTGCGCGGTGCCCGGCTCGAGCGTCAGTTCGTCGGTCCGGCCCGCGGGGATGTCCGCGGCGACGGGAAGGACGACGGGCTCGTCGTCGGTCGCCGCGGCGACGTCGGTGGCGCGGACCGCGTAACCGTCCATCGCGGAGTTGTCGAAGCCGGGCAGCGCGATCGGTGCGGTGACGTCGTGGACGCAGGCACGTCCGAGCGCGTCGGCCAGTCGCACGCGCTCCGGTGGCCGCGCGGAGACGAGCGCCGCGACGACGCGGGCGTGCTCGGCGACGGGCCGTAAGGACTCACCGGGCCGGAGCGGGTGGTCGTGACCGCTCACGGTCGCGCGGTCCCGGTGGCCATCCCGCCGGCCATCCCGCGCAGGAAGAGTGCCTCCGACAGTGCTGTCCGCGCGATCTCGTCGGGGTCGACGCTCTCGTCGGCGGCATGGATGCGACACCGGGGTTCCTCCACGCCGAGGAGGGCGATCTCGGCGTCGGGGCTGATCTCCGAGAGCACCGTGCACAGCGGGATGGACCCGCCCTGGCCCGAACGCACGACGGGCGCGCCGTAGGCCTGCTCCATCGCGGCCGTGAGCGCCCGGTAGCCGGGGCCGGTGGTGTCGGCGGCGAACGGGGCGCCGACCGCCTCGGGTTCGACCGTGACCCGCGCGTTCCACGGGATGTGGGCGCGCAGGTGGTCGGCGAGGGCATCGCGGGCGACGATCGGGTCGACACCGGGGGGCACCCGCAGGTTCAGCATCGCCGCGGCGCGCGGGGCGATGGCCGACGCGGCCCCGGCGGTGGCGGGGGCGTCGAGCCCGATGACGGTGACCGCGGGACGCGCCCAGACCATGTCGGCGGGGGCGCCGGACCCGATCACGTCGACGCCGTCGAGCACCGTGGCGTCGGACCGGAACGTCTCGGGGTCGTACGGGGCGCCGTCGAACGTCGCGGTGGCCGGCAGGCCGTCGATGGTGGTGTCGCCCTCGGCATCCCGCAGGCTGGCGAGTCCGGCGATGAGGGCGGCGAGCGCGTCGGGTGCCGCACCGCCGAACTGGCCGGAGTGCACGCGCGATTCGAGGGTCTCCACGGTCACCTTCACGTTGACCACGCCGCGCAGGCTTGTGGTCAGGGTGGGGGTGCCGGCGGCGACGTTGCCGGTGTCGCAGATGAGGATGACGTCGGCGTCGAACAGGCTCGGTTGGTCGCGGGCGAGACGGTCGAGGCCTTCTCCGCCGGCCTCCTCGGAGCCCTCGACGACGACGCGGACGCCGCAGGGCAGGCCGTCGCCGTCGAGCGCGGTGAGCGCACGCAGGGCGGTGAGATGGGCGACGACGTTGCCCTTGCAGTCCGAAGCGCCGCGTCCGTACCAGCGGCCGTCGCGGTCGGTCAGCGTGAACGGCGGTGAGGCCCAGTCGGCGTCGTCGGCGGGCTGGACGTCGTGGTGGGCGTAGAGCAGGACGGTCGGCGAGCCCTCCGGCCCGGGGTGGTGCCCGATGACGGCGTGGCTGCCGTCGACGGTGCAGATCGACGAGCACGGCACACCGGCCTCGGTGAAGGCGTCGACCACCCACTGCGCCGCGTCGGCGCAGGCCTGTTCGCGGCCGGGGGCGCCGTGCACGGACGGGTGCGCGACGAGGGCGGCGAGGTCGGTGCGGGCTCGGTCCATCAGGTCGGCGACGAGCGGGGCGAGGGCCGCGTGGTCCTGGGTGCGATCGGCCGTGTCCGGCAACGGGGGCATGGGAGCCAGCATGCCAGGCGACGGGCGCGGTGCGACGGACTCTGGGGCCGACTAGATTCGAGCCATGACGGGGTTGTTGCTGGACATCGACGGGGTCCTGGTCACCTCATGGCGTCCGCTGCCCGGCGCCGTCGAGGCCCTCGACGCCCTCGAGCGTCGCGGGGTACCCCGGATGTTCCTCACGAACACGACGTCGCGGTCGCGACACCAGATCGCCGACGCGCTCACGTCGTGTGGGTTGCGGGTCGGCCCGGAGGAGATCCTGTCGGCGGCGCGGTTGACCGCGGAGTTCCTCGGGGAGGAGTACCCGGGTCGGCGGGTGTGGGTGCTGAACAAGGGGCCGATCGCCGAGGACATGTCCGGTGTCGAGATCGTCGACGGCCCTGACGACGACCCCGAGGTCGTCGTCCTCGGGGGTGCGGGCCCGGGCTTCACCCACGACGCCATGTCGCGGATCCTGCAGATGATGCTCGACGGCGTGCCCGTCGTCGCGATGCACCGCTCGATGACCTGGTCCACCGACGACGGCGTCAAGATCGACACCGGCGTCTACCTCGAGGGCCTGGAGAAGGCTGTGGGACAGGGGATCCGGGCCATCGGAAAACCGTCGCCCATCGGATTCCGTGCGGCCGTGGAGATGTTGGGGATGGAACCCACCTCGGTGGTGATGGTCGGCGACGATCTCCACAACGACGTGCTGGGCGCGCAGGCGTCGGCCCTGCAGGGAGTCCTGGTGCGCACCGGCAAGTTCCGCGCCGACGAACTCGACAAGGTCCTGGCCGACGAGTTCGGTCCCGTCCCCGACCATGTCATCGACTCGATCGCCGATCTGCCTGATCTGATGTCGCGACTCGGTTCCTGACGCCGCCGACGGGTCGTACGGTGGTCGGTGCGCGCGGGGACGTCCGCGGCGCCGAGAAGGAGGAGCCCATGGCGGGATTCAAGGACAAGTTCGACAAGGCCTACGAGGACAAGCCGATCGACGAGCTGGCCGACGCGCCGGTCGACGCGCTGCAGGGTGTCAGCCCCCGTCACGCCGAACTCCTCAAGGAGGCGTTCAACATCACCACCGTGAAGGACCTGGGCACCAACAAGTTCTTCCTGTGGGCGCAGGCGGTGTCGAAGCTCGCCGAGTGAGACCCCGGTCGGGCGCGGCGGGGGTGCGCCTCAGCCGCGCTCGGCCGCTGCCTTGATCTTCACGAGGGTCTCGCGCATGCCCTCTTCGAGTTCCGCGTCGAACGAGTCGGTGCCGCCCATGACGAGGTCGATGAGCGTCGACGAGACCTTGGTGGTCTGCCCGCCCGTGGCCTCACGCCGTTCGGTGAGACGGACGCCGGCGTCGGTCGGGGTGATCTCGAAGCCCCAGACGGTGCGGTTCTCGGTGATCCTGTAGGCGATCTGCTTGTTCGGCTCGAACCGCACCACCTTCGCCGTGGTCGGCCACACGAGCAGCCCCCGCTTGTTGACGTTGATCGTCCGGGCGCCGAGCTTGACCGTCCCACCCCGCACGATCACCTTGCGGCACTGCGGGCTCCACTCACCCATCCGCCCGAGGTCGGACACGATCGACCACACACGCTCGGGCGTGGCGGCGATCTCGGTGGACGTCTCGATGAGCGGGGCGGCCATGGGGTGACTCCTTCGTCGGGGAGACGTGAGTGTAACCGTCGGTACCCCACACCCCATGGCCCCCGGGGCGCTCAGATCAGCGTCAGCATGTCGTGATCGGCGACCGACTCCGCGAGCACCCGCAGGTGGTCGTCGGAGCCACCGAGCGTGTGCGCGATCGCCGTCAGCCGGCTCACGACGTGACCCACCGGGTACTCGGCGGTGAGGCCGATCCCGCCGTGCAGCTGGATGGTCTCCTGCCCGATGAGGCGGGCCGACCGGCAGATCTGCAGCTTCGCGCGCGATGCGGTGGCAGGGTCGACGTCGTCGTCGGCCAGTCGCATGGTGGCGTAGGTGCTGATGCTGCGGGCCAGTTCCAGCTCCACATACATGTTCGAGGCGCGGTGAGTCAGCGCCTGGAACGTCTTCAGCGGGACGCCGAACTGCTTGCGCGACTTCAGGTAGTCGGTCGTCTGGTTCAGGGCCTGCTCCATCGCGCCGACGGCCTCGGCGCACAGCAGGGTCTGCGTCACGACCTCGGTCTTGGTGATGACGGCGGCGGCGTCGTCCACGGCGAGCGCGGTGGCGGCCGCGCCGTCGAAGGTGATGCGTGCGGCGCGGCGACGATCGTGCGTGCGCAGCGGTGTGCGGGTGACGCCGTCGGCGTCGGCGTCGACGACGAACAGTGCGGGCGCCCCGTCGAGAGTGGCGGTGACGATGAACTTGCCCGCCACGTCACCGGCGAGCACCGGGCTCTTGGTGCCGGTCAGGGTGTGGCCGTCGCCGGACGCGGTGGCCGTGGTCGACAGCGCCGCGGTGGGCCAGCGGTCCCCGGGCTCGTCGTGGGCGTAGGCGAGCACCAGGTCGCCCCCGGCGAGTGCTGCGACGATCTCGCCGCGCAGTGCGTCGTCGGTGGCCGCGGCCAGGGCGACACCGGGGGTGGCCATGCCGGTGATGAACGGCTCGGGTGCCAGTGAGCGCCCGAATTCGCCTGCGATGACCGCGGTCTCGGCGAATCCGGCGCCGACACCGCCGTCCTCCTCGGTGAACGGCAGTCCGAGGATGCCGATCTCGGCGAGTGAGTTCCAGACGTCGGTGCTCCAGCCGCGATCGGTCGCGGCGACATCGCGCAGCTTCTCGACGTCGTAGGCGCGGCCGAGCACCTCGCGCGCGGTGTCACGCAGCAGTGTCTGCTCTTCGGTCAGTTCGAAATCCATGGGGGGACGACCCTCTCTCGTGGGTACGGGTGTGGGAGGTGAGCGGGGAGGGCGGCGGGTCAGAGCCCGAGGATCCCGGAGGCGATGATGGTGCGCTGCACCTCCGACGAGCCGCCGTAGATCGACACCTTGCGGGTGTTGAGGTACGTCGGCATGGCCAGGTGGGCCCACTCGGAGTCGTCGACGTCGGCGTCGAACACCGTCAGCGCGTCGTTGCCCGCGAGGTCGGTCATCAGCTCGGTGACGTCCTGGGTGATCTCGCTGCCCCGCAGCTTGAGCACCGACGACGCCGGGTTCGGCTTGCCGCCGGTCTCCGCGGCGACGACGCGCAGCTGGGTCAGCTCCAGCGCCAGCAGCGCGTTCTCGAGCTCGACGAAGCGGGCGCGCATGTGCGGGTCGTCGAGCAGGGTGCCGTTCGGGGTCGTGATCGACGCGGCGAGCTCCTTCGCCCGGGCCAGACGGATCTTGTTGTAGGAGACGCGGGCGATGCCGCCGCGCTCGTTCGACAGGAGGAACTTGGCGTAGCTCCAGCCCTGGTTCTCCTCGCCCACCAGGTTCTCGACGGGGACGCGGACGTCGGTGAACCAGACCTCGTTGACCTCGTGGCCACCGTCGATGAGCTGGATCGGGCGGCGTTCGATGCCCTCGGAGTTCATGTCGATGAGCAGGAAGCTGATGCCGGCCTGCTTCTTCGGCGCGTCGGGGTCGGTGCGGACGAGGCAGAAGATCCAGTCGGCGTACTGGGCCAGCGTCGTCCAGGTCTTCTGCCCGTTGACGATGTAGTGGTCACCGTCGCGCACGGCCTTGGTCTTCAGCGACGCGAGGTCGGAGCCGGCCTCAGGCTCGGAGAAGCCCTGGCACCACCAGATGTCGAGGTTCGCCGTCGCGGGCAGGAAGCGGTCCTTGATCTCCTGCGACCCGAACTGGGCGATCACCGGGCCGACCATGGCGGCGTTGAACGCCAGCGGCTCCGGGACGGCGGCCAGGTTCAGCTGGTCCTGCCAGATGTGGCGTTGCACCGGGGTCCAGTCCTTGCCGCCGTCGGCGACAGGCCAGTTCGGGACCGCGATGCCCTCCTCGTTGAGGATGCGCTGGGTCGTGATGATGTCGTCGGGGAAGTTCAGCGCGCCCTTGGCGGAGCGCTCGCGGATCTCCTTGGGGATCTTCGTGGTGAAGAACGTCCGCATCTCGTCGCGGAAGGCTGCCTCGTCGGGCGTGAGCTGCAGGTGCATACCTCTTTGATACTCCCGAGCAGCTCCGCCCGGAAGCACGACCCCGTCTCGACCGCCGGGCAGGAGGTCGCAGGTCGGCAACGACGAACCGGGCTCACGTCGCCGTCGGATGCGATGAGATGAGGTCCGGGGCCGACGAGAGAAGGGTGCGCGGATGTCCTTCGTCCTGGGGTTCGCGCCCTGGATCCTGTTCTGGGTGCTCGTGGGCAACACGGGCTTCGTCGTCGCCGTCGCGTGTGCGACCGGGGTCGCACTCCTGGCGACGACGGTCACCCGGGCCTCCGGGCGCAGGTGGCGGTCCCTCGACGTCGGGACCGCGGTCGTCTTCGTCGTCCTGCTGATCGCCGCGATCGCCCTCGACGACTCCGTGCTGGAACGCTGGTTGCAGCCTGTCGGCAACCTGGGGCTGTTCCTGGTCGCGCTGGTGGGGGTGCTCGTCGGCCGGCCCTTCGTGCGGGAGTACGCCGCGGACGCGGTGGACGACGTGACCGCCCGGACCGACGGGTTCCGCGCCGTCACGCTCGCGATGACGTGGATGTGGGTGGGCGCCTTCGCGGTGATGACCGCGGTGTCGTTCGTGCCGCCGATCGTCGACGGCAGCGCGACCGTCCGCGACGCCGACCGTCCGCTGTCCGTCGTCTGCTACTGGGTGATCCCGTTCGTGGTGCTGGGTGTGGCCGGGGCCGTGTCCGGCGCGTTCCCGCCCTGGTTCGACAGGCAGTCCGCGAAGGTCGCAGCACGAGCGGCGCCGGCGACGCCCGTCGATCAGCCCGCAGCCCCGCCGGACATCGCCGACGACACCGTGACACTGGAGTTGCCCGTGGCGACCCGCCACGACGAGCCGTTCGTCGTGACCGTCGCCGGCCTCGACCCCGACACGGATGTCGACCTGGAGTGCACGGGCGTCGACCTCGTGGGCCGACGGTGGGCGTCGCACGCCCGCTTCACGCCGACGTCCGACGGGACGGTCGACACCGGTCGCGACGCACCCCGCGACGGCGACTGGTCTGTCGCGGACCCTGCCGCGCCGATCTGGGCGATGCGGCCGGAGCCGGGTGGCGAGATGTTCGTCCCGCCCGCAGACGCCTGGACGGTGACCGTCACGGTGCGCCGGGACGGCCAGGACGTGGTGCGGCGCTCCGTCTCCCGATCCCACGCCGACGACGACGTGCGCGTTGAGGACGTCGAGCTCGGTGGTCGCGCCGCGGTGGTCGCCCGACCGGACGGTGATCGTCCGCCGGCGGGGTGGCCGGTCGTCGTGTGCTTCGGCGGATCCGAGGGCGGCGTCGACTCGCAGCGGTCGACCGTGGCGATGCTGGCCTCACACGGTCGCCTGGCCGTCGCCGTCTCATGGGTGGACGAGCCCACCGCGCCGGACGAGGCGACTGTCGTCGACATCCCGCTCGAACGGTTCACGCGTGCGATCACGGAGGCGTGCGCGCTGGACGACGTCAACCCGCTCAGTGTGGTGTGCGTGGGGATCTCGCGCGGGGCCGAGGGACTGGTGGCGGCGGTCGCGATGGCCGGCTCGGCGATCCGCGAGACCGTCCTCTCGGGGCTCGTGCTCGTGAGTCCCTCGTCGGTGAGTTGGCAGGCCGTCGGCCCCGACGGGGACATCCCGGACACGTCGTCGTGGCGGTGGTCGGGTGTCCCCGTGCCCGCGGTACCCGTCCCGACCGGACGCCTGATGCCGCAGCTGGTGGCGGAGGCCGCGACCGTCGGTCGCGACATCGACCGGGGGCGGCCGAGCCTGCTCCGCCTCTGGCCCGCCTACGCCGCGGGCCTCGACGCCGCGATCGTGGCGACCCCGTTGCCCGACGGACCGTCGTTGGGGTCCGATGTGCCCGTGCCGGTTCTGTGCATCGCCGGCGCCGACGACGCCCTGTGGCCGTCGGCGCGCATGGCGCACACCCTGGTGCAGGCTCGCCACTCCGACGACGACCGTCTCGTCGTGGTCCCGGGCGCCGGACACCTCATCCGGTTCGGCGAGTTCCCGACCGCTGCGCAGTGGACCGGCGGGATCGCGTTCGGCGGTGACCGCGTCGGTCAGGCGCTCGCGCAGCGCACGGCACGCGGCGAGGTGCTGGAGTTCCTCGCCCGCATCCTCGACTGACGCCTCAGGCGACGCAGTCGGCGACCTCGGCGAAATCCTCGGCTGCCGACTCGTCGGTCACCCCGCGCCGTCCGAGGATGATCGCGGCTCCGGCGGCCAGTACCACGAGACCGACGATGAACAGGGCGTAGCCGACGGCGGTCGGGGTCAGTCCGACGTGGGTGGCCACCACCCCGGCGACGACGGCCGGGACGCTGAAGGCCGTGTAGCTCAGGGCGAAGACCGCGGCGAAGACCCGGCCCCGGTCGCCCGGTGCCGTCGCCGTGGCCATGTTCGTCATCACCCCGAGCATGGTGGTGCCGAACCCCGTCCCGGCCACGACGGACCCGACCACGTAGAGCGGTGCGGAGGCCAGGAGCGTCGCGCGCATGCTGACCAGCACGCCGGCGCCGAGGGCGCCGTAGCCGAGGGTCAACGCGATCCGGGACGGCAAACGGGTGCCCAGGGCCGCGGACACCGCCGCGCTGCCGAAGAAGGAGAAGAGGATCGCGCCCGCGGCGGCGTGGTTCGAGACGCCCAGCACCTTCGCCGCGATCGACGACCCCAGCGACAGGTACAACCCACCCAGCGACCAGGTGGCCATCATGGCGGGGGCAGCTGCGAAGAAGGTCGGACGGACCTCGCCCGGGACCGACATCGACGGCGACATCGTCGTGGCCAGGTGGCGGCGCGAGGTGAACCCGTGCAGCGGTGACGTCTCCGGCAGGAACACGATCGTCACGAGCAGGACGGCGAGGGCGGTCCCGACGACGACGTACACGAGCTCGCGGGGGAGTGGCGCGTACTGCACCAGGACGCCGGCGAGCACGGATCCGGTCGCGAGACCCAGCGGCGGCGTGGCGGTGCTGATCATGGAGCCGAGGCGGGGGGTCGGGGCGAGGTCGACGAGGGCCGCGCTGGCCGTACCCGTCAACGCGCCCGTGGCCAGTCCCTGCAGGACGCGCGCGGTCAGCAGCATCCCGACGCCGTCGGCCTCGACGAACACCACCATGCTGACGATGAGCAGGACGATCGACGCGGCGAGGACGGGACGCCGCCCGATGTGGTCCGAGATGGACCCGACCGTGAGCAGGGTGCCGACGAGGGCGACCACGTACACGGCGAACACCAGGGTCAGGGTGAACGCGGAGAATCCGAAGACCTGCTGATACACCGGGTACAGCGGGGACGGCGCGGCCGACGAGAGCAGCACCGTCGTCGTCATGACCGCGACGGTCCAGAAGGCGACGGGGCGGGGCAGTCGGGGCATGGCGGGCCTCCCGGGTCCAGGCGTTCGTTAAAGCAATGGCGTTTGCTTTTCGAAACGGTAAGCCATGGTGTGCCCAAAAGCCAACCCGTTTGCAATAATGGTCGCATGCCTTCGCCCGATCGTCGTTCCGTACGCCGTCCCGGTGGCCGCAGCGCCCGTGTGCAGGCGTCTGTGTACGCCGCCGTCGGCGAGCTCGTCAGTGCCGGACACCGCGACTCGATGACGGTGCCGCAGGTGGCGGAACGCGCGGGTGTGAACCCGACCAGCATCTACCGCAGGTGGGGGACCATCGACGCCCTGCTCTCGGAGGTCGCGGTGGCGGCGTTGACCGGCGACGAGCCTCTCCCCGACACCGGGACGGTCGTCGGCGACCTCCGGGACTGGGCCGCGATCATTGCCGCCGACATCACCCGTCCGCAGCGCGTCGTCTACCTGCGCGCGATGGTCGGCGCGCGCGTCGGGGTGCCCGGTTCGTGCCCGTGCTGGGACATCCGGCTCGAGCAGGCCGCCCGCATGCTCGCCCGCGGCGCCGACCGCGGCGAGTCGGTGCCGACCGTGATGCAGGTCCTCGACCACGTCATCGCGCCGCTGTACCACCACGTCGCGTTCGGTCTCGAGGTCGACGAGGAGTACGCCCACCGCCTCGTGGACGACGTCGTCGCGATGAGCGCCCTGGCCCCGGCGACGAACTGAGCGCTACTGCCGCACGGGATGTCGGCTGAGTATCGACACCCGGTTGAAGGCGTTGATCGCGATGGCCGTCCACACGACGGCCGAGATCTGGGCGTCGGACAACACCGACCGGGCGTGCTCGTACTCCCGCTCCTGCGTCCCGTGGTCGGGCAGGGTCGTCGCCATCTCCGCCAGCCGCAGTGCGGCGCGCTCGGTGTCGTCGAAGAGTTCGGTGTCCCGCCAGGCGGGGAGCGTCGCGAGTCGGTTGCTCGTCTCCCCGGCGGCGAGCGCGCGGCGGGTGTGCAGGTCGAGGCAGAACGCGCACCCGTTGATCTGCGAGACGCGGACGTTGATCAACTCGACGAGGACGCGGGGGATGTCGGCGCCGGCGGCGTCGTCGCCGACCGCCGCCGCGGCTGCACCGAACGCGCGATAGACGGCGGGTGACTGCTTGTCGATGAACACGTGCGGCTGCGTCACGGGCGGTCCTCTCGGCTCCGGGCGCGACGGCCGGTCGGGCGTATCCTCGTCGCACGCACCACGATAGAGGGCGGGTCGTATGAGCAATCTGGAAGCCGAGCCGGTCGAGCAGGAATGTGTCGCCGGCCCGCGGGTGGCCGTCGAGGTCATCACGGCGCGGGAGGTGCCCCTCGGTGGACCACGCGCGATGGCGGTCCGCCGCACCCTGCCCCAGCGTCGCCGGTCGCTGATCGGCGCGTGGTGCTTCATCGACCACTACGGCCCGGAGGACGTCTCGGTGTCCACGGGGATGGACGTCGCGCCGCACCCGCACACGGGGCTGGCCACGGTGAGCTGGTTGTTCTCCGGGGAGGTCGAGCACCGCGACAGCGCCGGCGTCCACGCGATGGTGCGGCCGGGCGAGATCAACCTGATGACCGCGGGCGCGGGGATCAGCCACTCCGAGGTGTCCACACCCGAGACGACGATCCTGCACGGCGCGCAGCTGTGGCTGGCGTTGCCCGACGGGGCGCGCGACGGTCGGCGCGACTTCCACCACCACGTCCCGGATCCCGTTCCGCTCGACGGCGGCACGCTGCGGGTGTTCCTGGGCTCGCTGGCGGACTCGTCGTCGCCGGTGCCGACGGCGACCCCGCTGGTCGGGGCGGAACTCGTCGTCGACCCCGGTGCGCGGGTGGTGCTCGACGTCGACCCGGCCTTCGAACACGGGATCCTGGTCGACCGGGGCGACATCGCGGTCGAGGGTGAGCGTCTCGCGGTCGCCGAGCTGGGATACGTCGGTGTCGGTGCCGAGCGCATCGAGATCGGCAACGACTCCACCGAGCCCGGACGGGTGCTCGTCCTCGGGGGGACACCGTTCGGCGAGCGGATCGTCATGTGGTGGAACTTCGTCGGTCGCACGCACGACGAGATCGCCCGATACCGCCAGGAGTGGGAGGCGCACGCGGACAGGTTCGGTGTGGTCGACGGCTACGTCGGACCGCACCCGCGCATCCCGGCACCCACCCTCCCGACCACGGTGTTGCGGCCGCGCCACAACCCCGACCCGCACGCACGCCCCCGCGACGAAGGATGACGCAGATGCTCACGGACAAGACCGGCGCCGCCGTCGACGTCGTCGACGCCCCGGACCGGCAGCGCTTCGAGATCGTCCTCGACGGTGCTGTCGTCGGGTTCGCCCACTATCGCGACCACGCGGGTCGCCGCATCTTCTTCCACACCGAGGTCGACGAGGCGTTCGGTGGCCGCGGACTCGGCACTGTCCTCGTCCGCGCCTCACTCGACGCGATGCGCGCGGCGGGGACCCGAGTGGTGCCGGTGTGCCCGCTGTTCAAGGCCTTCGTCGAGAAACACGACGACTACGCCGACATCGTCGACCGCCCGACCCGCGACGATCTCGCCTACCTCCGCGACCACACGGGCTGAGCGCGGCCGCTCGTCCACAACCCTCACCGATGGCGTGAGGCGTACGCGTGTCGCACATGCCGGCTGCCCGCGGTGTCAGTTGTGGACGTCGCCCCCGTAACCTTGCACTCACCAGGGGCGAGTGCTAGAAATGCGGTTGGCACTCGCGGACCGTGAGTGCCAGGTCGGGACGGTGAGATCGGGTCCTGCTGATACCTGGTCGTCCGTCGCGGGCACCGAGTCCGGCCAACGAACTTCAGTGTCACCCCCTATCGGAGGATCACTTCGCATGGCCAAGCAAATCGCGTTCGACGAAGAGGCCCGTCGCGGCCTCGAGCGGGGACTGAACAGCCTCGCCGACGCCGTCAAGGTGACGTTGGGACCCAAGGGTCGCAACGTCGTGCTGGAGAAGAAGTGGGGCGCCCCCACCATCACCAACGACGGTGTGTCCATTGCCAAGGAGATCGAGCTCGAGGATCCCTACGAGAAGATCGGTGCCGAGCTCGTCAAGGAGGTCGCCAAGAAGACCGACGACGTCGCAGGCGACGGCACCACCACCGCCACCGTCCTCGCCCAGGCGCTCGTTCGTGAGGGCCTGCGCAACGTCGCGGCCGGCGCGAACCCGCTCGGCCTCAAGCGCGGCATCGAGAAGGCCGTCGAGGCCGTCACCGAGTCGCTGCTGAAGTCCGCCAAGGAGATCGACACCAAGGAGCAGATCGCTGCGACCGCTGGTATCTCCGCGGGCGACCCGTCCATCGGCGAGCTCATCGCCGAGGCCATGGACAAGGTCGGCAAGGAAGGCGTCATCACGGTCGAGGAGGCTCAGACCTTCGGCCTGCAGCTCGAGCTCACCGAGGGCATGCGCTTCGACAAGGGCTACATCTCGGGCTACTTCGTGACCGACGCCGATCGTCAGGAAGCGGTCCTCGAGGACCCCTACATCCTGCTCGTCTCGGGCAAGGTCTCGACGGTCAAGGACCTGCTGCCGCTGCTGGAGAAGGTCATCCAGGCCGGCAAGCCGCTGCTGATCATCGCCGAGGACATCGAGGGCGAAGCGCTCTCGACCCTGGTGGTCAACAAGATCCGTGGCACCTTCAAGTCCGTCGCCGTGAAGGCCCCGGGCTTCGGTGACCGCCGCAAGGCCATGCTGGCCGACATCGCCATCCTCACCGGTGGCGAGGTCATCAGCGAAGAGGTCGGCCTCTCGCTCGAGGGCGCGGGCATCGAGCTGCTCGGTACCGCGCGCAAGGTCGTCGTCACCAAGGACGAGACCACCATCGTCGAGGGCGCGGGCGATTCCGACGCCATCGCCGGTCGTGTCTCGCAGATCCGTGGCGAGATCGAGAACAGCGACTCCGACTACGACCGCGAGAAGCTGCAGGAGCGTCTGGCCAAGCTGGCCGGCGGCGTCGCGGTCATCAAGGCCGGCGCTGCGACCGAGGTCGAGCTCAAGGAGCGCAAGCACCGCATCGAAGATGCCGTGCGCAACGCCAAGGCCGCTGTCGAAGAGGGCATCGTCGCCGGTGGTGGCGTGGCCCTGCTGCAGTCGGAGCCGGCCATCGACGGCCTGTCGCTCGAGGGTGACGAGGCCACCGGTGCCAACATCGTGCGCGTCGCGCTCGAGGCCCCGGCCAAGCAGATCGCGTTCAACGCGGGCCTCGAGCCCGGCGTCGTCGCCGACAAGATCCGCAACAGCCCGCTGGGCACCGGCCTCAACGCCGGCACCGGCGTGTACGAGGATCTCCTCGCCGCCGGCATCAACGACCCGGTGAAGGTCACCCGCTCGGCGCTGCAGAACGCAGCCTCGATCGCGGCTCTGTTCCTCACCACCGAGGCCGTTGTCGCCGACAAGCCGGAGAAGAACCCGGCCCCGGCGATGCCGGGTGGCGACGAGATGGGCGGCATGGGCTTCTGAGCCCGTCCGTCTGACTCATCAGACAACCGGAGGCCGGTCACCGTTCGCGGTGGTCGGCCTTCGGCGTCTCGTCCATGATTCGATGTCCATGTGTACGCCCGAACGAATCATGGAGAAGTCATGACGCGATCTGTTTTCACACGCACCGCACTCATGGCTGTCGTGGCCGCGGTGATGGCGGTTCCGCTACTGGCCGCCTGCGGTTCCGACGGCGCCACATCGAGCGCGACCGGTACGTCCACACTCACGGTCACGCAGTCGGCCTCGACAGCGGGCGACGCACCGTCGGACGAGGCTTCCGATCAACCGACCGCCAACCGACCGACAGCTGCCGCGGACGAGGCGCCGAACCAGGCGGCCGGATCGCCGAACCGTCCCGCGGTGGAGGGCATCCCACGCAGCCTGTCGTCGGCGGACGACACGGTGTCGGCGGACGAGTTCCGATACGATCCGTCCGGAAACGTTCCAGGACACTACTTCCGGTCGCCGAGCGGCAACGTGGAGTGCGGCGTGGACGACGACGAGAAGTCGCGGACGGTGAGCTGTGGGGCGAAGGTCACCGTCCGGAACACTATCGGCGGGTACTGCAGGAACACCGAGGACAGCGAGTACATCAACTACCTGTTCAAGGCCGGTGGCATCCAGAACGCCTGCGGCCGCCGCAATTTCGTCGCGGGATACTTCTCCACATCGTCCGGCGAACTGATCTTGGCGAACGTCCTCCAGTACGGCCAGGTCGTGACCATCGACGGCACCACCTGCGCCTCGACCACCGCGGGGATCACATGTTTTCACCGCGGAGTCGGGTTCACGATGTCCCGCGACATCAACGTGAACCATTGAGCGCCGTTCTGCGGACGTTCGCGCGGGTGTACACCGCCGATCTCGACGACTTCGTGGCAGCGCGGGAGTTGCTGGGGCCACGCATCACCGTGCGCAGGCGGTTCGCCCTGCCCGATCGCGGATTGCAGGTGATGATCACAGACGATACCGTCGTCGTCGCGGGCGACGACGACGCCCTCGCCGCGGTGCGCGACACCCAGACCACCTGGCTGGTCGACGATCTCGACGAGACGCTGTCGGCGCTGCTGCCGCGGATCGACCGGGTCGTCGCGCCTCCGACGCGGGTTCCGACGGGCCGCAACGCGACCGTCCGGCTGGGGGATGTGCAGGTGGAGTTGGTGCAGTGGGACGACGCGACCTGAGGTCACAGGCCGCGCGAGGATCCGCCGAGTCCGCAGGGAGCCGGGTCAGGCGGCTCGCCGGGGTGCCGGGGCGGTGATGCCGCGACGGTCGAGGATGGGGCGGACGCCCTCGCCGAAGTGGTAGGCCTCCTCGAGGTGCGGATAGCCCGAGAGGATGAACTCGGTGAAGCCCGCGTCGTGGTATTCGCCGATGAGGTCGGCGACCTCTTCGTGCGATCCGACGAGTGCGGTCCCCGCCCCGCCGCGGATGAGACCCACGCCCGCCCAGAGATTCGGGTAGATCTCGAGTGAATCGGTGCGGCCGCCGTGCAGGGCGGCCATCCGGCGCTGACCCTCGGACTGCGACGACGAGTGCAGCTGATGGGCGTTGGCGATCTGCTCCGTCGGCAGTTCGTCGAGCAGCTTCTGTGCGACAGCCCATGCCTCGGCCGAGGTGTCGCGGCTGATGGTGTGCAGCCGGATGCCGTAGCGCAGTCGACGACCCGCGGCCGTGGCCAGAGCCCGCACCCGATCGATCTTGGCTCTCGCGTCGGCCGGTGGTTCGCCCCACGTGAGGTAGGTCTGCACCCGACGGGCCGCGACCCCCAGAGCCGGATCCGACGATCCGCCGAACCAGAACTCCGGCAACGGATCCGGGGCCCGGGACACGCGAGCGTCGGCGACGCGGTAGAACTCGCCCTCGTGGTCGACGGAGTCGTTCGTCCAGATGCGGTGCACCAGGTCGAGGAACTCCTCGGTGCGCGCATAACGACGGTCGTGGTCGACCCAGTCGCCGAACCGTCGTTGTTCGGCGTCGTCGCCGCCGGTCACGATGTTGAGCAGCAGCCGCCCCTCCGACATCCGCTGTAGTGTCGCGGCCTGCTGTGCGGCCAGCGTCGGCGGCGTGAGGCCGGGCCGGAACGCGACGAGGAACTTCAGGCGACGGGTGGCCTGCAGCAGCGCCGCGGTGGTCAACCACGCGTCCTCACACCATGTTCCGGTCGGCGTCAGGACGCCCTCGAAGTCGAGACGGTCAGCGGCCTGCGCCACCTCGGTGAGATACCGGAGGGTGGGTGCCCGGAACCCGACGGGCTCGACGCGGTGCGACGACGCGTGCGACGCGCCGACGATCGATCGCCCGTCGCCGGCGGTGGGCAAAAACCAGAAGACGCGGGCGCTCACTTGGTGGCCTCCTTCACAGCCGCGTCGTAACGCGTGTCGACGAAGTCGGAGAACAGCTTGCCCGCGGGGATCTGCTTCGCTGCGACGAACGCGTCGTACAGCTTCTGTTCCGAGGCGACGATGCTGTCGTCGAGGGGGATTGCGGGACGCAGGCTGCGTTTCTGGGCGGTCTCGCCGGCCACCGGGTCGATCTTCACCGCGGCCGAGTACTTCGCCGCCCACTCGGTGGGATTGGCCTTCGCCCACGCGGACGCCTTCGCGATGCGGCTCACCAGGTCGGCCAGGGCGGTGTTCTTCGCGGGGTCGCCGAGGGCCTGCTGCGAGGCGATGCCGAAGCCGTAGCCGTTGGCGACACCCTGAGCCGTGGTCAGGGTCCGGGCCCCGGTCTGCTGCTGGGCGATCGCGGTGAACGGATCCCAGATGGCCCAGGCGTCGACCTGTCCGGCGGTGAAGGCGGTCAGCGCGTCGGCGGGTTGCAGCGGGACGAGTTGCACGTCGGCAGGCGTCAGGCCGGCCTTGCTCAGTTGCAACAGCAGGTGCCCGTGGGCGGAGCTGCCCTTGCCGAACGCGATCCGCTTCCCGCGCAGGTCGGCGACGCTGCGCGCGGTCGAGGTCTTCGGCACCAGGATCTGGTCGCCGGACGCGTCGTTGGTGTAGGCGCTGACCACCTTGATGCGGGCGTCGGACGCGGCGCCGAAGATCGGTGGGGTGTTGCCGGTGACCGCGAAATCGATCCGGCCGGCGGTGGCGGCCTCCACCTGTGGGGGCCCGGAGGTGAACGTCGAGAACGAGACCTTGTACGGCGTTCCCGACAGCTGGCCCGACGCCTGGAGCAGCGCCTGCGTACCGCCCTTCTGGTCACCGACGTTGAGCGTCACCGTGGACAGCTGCGCGGCATCGACGGTCGACGGGGGTGCCGCCGTCCGCTCGTCGGACTCCCGGGACACACAGCCCGCGAGGGTGAGTGTCGCGACGAGGACGACGGCGAGGGCGCCGATCGATCGGATCGGGGTGCAGCGCATGGAGAATCGAGTCCTTCGGTCGGTGGTGAACAGAGGTGGTCAGTGCACGCCGAGTGCGTCGAGCAGATGCGCCCGTAATGCCGCGAACGCGGCTGTCCCGCGGTCACGGGGGCGGGGCAGGTCGACCGTGACCTGGTCGACGACGGCGCCGTCCTCGAGGACGAGGACACGGTCGGCCAGGGCCACCGCCTCGTCGACGTCATGGGTCACCAGGAGGACGCCGAAGTCGCGGCGCACCCACAGGTCCAGGAGCAGGGACTGCATCGACAGCCTCGTCAGTGCGTCGAGAGCGCCGAAAGGTTCGTCCAGCAACAGCAATTCGGGCTCGCCGATGAGGGCGCGGGCAAGGGCCGCTCGCTGAGCCTGCCCACCCGAGAGGGTCGCCGGCCACGCGTCGGCCTTGTCGTCGAGGCCGACCTCGGCGAGCGTCGCCGCGGCGGCACGCACCGCCGGCGCACCGGTGATACCCGACGGGTTCAGTCCGTAGGACACGTTGTCGATCACGCTGCGCCACGGGAACAGGCGAGGTTCCTGGAACGCGACGGCCGGTCGGCCGGCGACGTGGGTGTCGCCGCTGTGGTCGTCGGACAGTCCGGCGAGGACGCGCAGGATGGTGGACTTGCCCGAGCCGGATCGTCCGACGAGCGCGACGATCTCGCCGCGGGCGACGGTCAGGTCGACGCCTGCAGGACCCGGTGGTCGCCGTACCACTTGTCGACGCCGCGCAGCGATGCGACGGCGATGTCGGTGGCCGTCATCGGTCGGCCTGGTAGCGCAGTGCGCGGGCCTCGAGGATCCGCACGATGCCGTCGGTGACGATGCCGAGCAACGCGTAGACGACGAGACCGAAGATGATGGTGTCGATCTGGAGGAAGTCGCGAGCCTGGTTGATGATGAAGCCGAGTCCCGCGTCGGAGTTGACCTGCTCGGCGACGATCAGGGTCAACCACGCGATGGCGAGGGACTGTCGGAATCCGACGAGCAGCTGCGGGGCGATGCTCGGGAGGATGACCCGCGAGAAGCGTTGCCGCCACGAGAATCCGAGCACCGTCGCGGTCTCGAGGTGGCGGCGGTCTATCTGACGGATCGCGGAGAACGTGTTGAGGTACAGCGGGAACGCGACACCGAGGGCGACGAGCAGGATCTTCGGCGTCTCGCCGATCCCGAACCACAGGATGAAGAGCGGGATCAGGCCCAGGTGGGGGAGCGCACGCAGCATCTGCAGGGGTGGATCGACGGTCGCCTCGGCGACGCGCGACAGCCCGACGAGTGCCCCCAGCGCGACTCCGATGACACCACCGATCAGGAGGCCCTCGGCGACACGCGTCCCGGACACCACCAGCGCGTCCGCCAGTTCGCCGTTGCGCACGAGTTCGGCACCGGCGTCGGCGATCAGCGACGGAGCGGGCAGGATCCGCTCGGGGATGATCCGCAGCGCGCTGCCGATCTGCCAGAGGACGAGCAGCGCAACCGGCGACAACACACGGATGACGGTCCACCGGTGCCGCGACCAGTGGCCCTCGGCGGCAGGCCGCACACCGTCGGCGACGGGTCCTCGGACCGGCGCGACCGCGGTGGTGGACTGCGCATACGACGTGACCATCGCACCACCATCACGAACCCGCCGTCATCCGACGAGGGTTCCCCTCACCGTGGGCCGATGTGCGCCGGACGCTCCCGTCCGACGCATGCTCGCGCGATCAGCCCCGGTCGGTCTCGCCCTGCAGACGCTCGATCTCCTCGGAGGCCTGTGCCTTCGTCAGATCCGCCGACAGGGTCTCGCCGGCGTCGCGGGCGAGCGTGTCCAGGTAGCTTTTCTGCGCCCCGGTCATGGGCTCGTCGCCGGTGACCCAGTCCTGCGGGTCCTTCTCCGTGGTGTTGCCTGCGTCGGCACCGAGGACCTCGCCGGTCCCGGATGTCGAACGTGAGTTCGATTCGGTCATGACCCGACAGTACGCGCGATCGCCGTCGGCGTCGACGGACCGGGCGCACGCGGGGTCGGTAGCCGTGCGCATGACCGGCTACGGTGATCGCCGTGACCACCTCGCGCACCCGGTTCGTCGTGCTGACATCGCTCCTCGCGGTCGTGGCGGGGGTGCTGGCCCCGACCGCGACGGCTCAGGCGGCCCCGGCGACGTGGGGGCGGTGTCCCGCTCTGCACGGTGCGTCGAAGGACACGGTCTGCACCACGATCCGAGTGCCGAAAGACTATGCGCGGCCCTCCGCGGGCACCATCGACGTCCTCGTCTCGAAGCTGCCCGCGCGGGGCGAGCGGCGCGGGGTGCTGCTGGGCAACCCGGGCGGCCCGGGCGGTGACGCCATCGGGATGTTCTCGCTGCTGCAGACGCCTGCGGCCCTGCGTGATTCGTACGATCTCATCGCCGTGCAACCCCGCGGGCTCATCGACGCCGGCGAGCTCCGCTGCGCCGTCCCGTCGCCGTCGGACCCGGCGTCGTACCTGGCCGCCGGCGGGGCGCTGCGCGCGGCCTGCGACCGCACCGCCCCGGGCTACGCGCGAACCGTCACCACCGCGAACACCGCCCGCGACATCGATTCCGCGCGAACGCAGCTGGGTCTCGGCGACCGGGTGAACCTGCTCGGCATCTCCTACGGCACCACCCTGATGTCGACGTACGCGACGCTGTTCCCGCAGCACACCGACCGGCTGATCCTCGACTCCGCCGTCGATCCCCGGCTCGAGTGGAACTCGCTGCTCACCGCCCAGACCCCGGGGTACCGGGCGCGTATCACCGACCTGTTCACGTGGATCGCCGACCACGACAGCATCTATCGGCTCGGCAGGACCCCGCTGGCGGTCTACCGCTCGTGGAGCCGCGTCGTCACCGCCGAGGCGGGCGTGCCGTCGTCGGTCTCGCCCCCGCCCGCACGGGTCGGCGACGTCCCGCCCGGACTGCGGTCGCAGGTGCAGGCCTACATCACCGGTCAGAACCTGACCGGTCCGGCCCGTGCCCAGGCCGAGAACTTCCTGGCGAGCCTGGTCACCGGGAAACGGCAGTCGTCGTCGGCGCTCGTGGGGCTCACGCGGGCCGGCGCCCCCGACCGCAACGTGTGGCCGCTCATCGCGCAGCGCATCGTCGCGGGGCCGCAACCGGCCCGCAAGGTCTCGCCCGAGGCGCAGCGCGAGGAGCTGAACTCGGTCACGATGCAGAACACCCTCCTGTGCAACGAGAACGCCGTGCCGGCGAACCCGCTCCTGGCCCCCGCGTCGCTGCTCGACACCTTCCTCGTCACCGATCCCGTCGGCGGACCGGCCCTGCTGTTCGCGTCGGGCCTCTTCTGCTCGGGCGTCGCGCCGTCGAGCCGTCCGGTGGGGATCACCGGGAAGGGCCTGCGGGTGCGGCCTCTGCAGTTGCAGTCCCTCGGCGATCCGCAGACGCCCTACCGTCCCAGCCTCGAGCACCGCGCACGCATGGGTGCGCAGCTGATCACCGTGGCCGGTGGAGACCACGCCCAGTTCGGGCGGTCGAACCCTGTGGTCGACGCGGCTGTCGTCGAGTACCTGCGCACGGGACACACCGCCGTCACCTCCGCCCCGCAGGGTCCGATCACGACCTCGCTGCGCTGATGGGATCGCCTGTCACGGTCGACATCTGGTCGGACATCGCGTGCCCGTGGTGCTACCTCGGCAAGCACCGCTTCGAGGCCGGGCTGGCGGCATTCGACGGCCGCGACGACGTCGTCGTGACCTACCACAGCTTCGAACTCTCCCCCGACACACCGGTCGACTTCGACGGGTCCGAGGTCGACTTCCTGGTGCATCACAAGGGCCTTCCCGCGGATCAGGTGCGCCGCATGCTCGAACAGATGGCGGAGACCGGGCAGCAGGAGGGTCTGCGCTACGACTTCGACGCCCTGCGCCACACCAACACGCGCAAGGCGCACGAGGTGCTCCATCTGGCGAAGGAGGACGGCGTCCAGCGCGAGCTGGCCGAGCGGCTGTTCGCCGCCTACTTCACGCAGGGCCGGCACCTCGGACGCGACGACGAACTGGCCGATCTCGCGGCCGAGGTCGGCCTGGACCGCGACGAGGTCCTCATCGCCCTCGAGGAGGGCACATACGCCGACGCCGTCACCGTCGACATCGAGCAGGCGCGGGCGTACGGCATCACCGGGGTGCCGTTCTTCGTTCTCGACGGCCGGTACGGGATCTCCGGGGCGCAGTCGCCGGACACCTTCACCGCCGCACTCGAGCAGGTCCGTGCCGAACAGGGTGACCCCACGTCGGAGGAATGACGCAGTCCCCGGTGGGGTAGTCGACGGTCATGCAGACCTTCCTGCCCTACGCGGACTTCCTCCGGTCGGCCCAGGTGCTCGACACCCCACGGCTCGGCAAGCAACGGGTCGAGACGCTGCAGATCGTCCGTTCGCTCGAGTTGTACGACTACGGCTGGTCGACACACCCGGCAGTCCGTATGTGGCGGGGGCACACCCCTGCCCTCATCCGGTACGGCCTCGACGTCGCACAGGTGTGGACCGACGGCGGCCGCGCGGACACCACCGCGGGACTCATCGCCGAGTTCGCCCCGGACGTGGTCGACCGGACGCAGGCGGACCTGGCCGCCGACGGGCTGATGCCGCCCTGGCTCGACGACGACCGACTGCACGACAGTCATCGGTCGGCCCTCCTGCGCAAGGACCCCGGCCGCTACCGGCTGCTCTTCGGTGACGAGCTCCCCGATGACCTGCCCTATTTCTGGCCCGAACCGCCCGCCGAGGTCACGCCCCTCGACGACGCCCCCGCATCACATCTGTGGGTGCTGCGCGCGGCCGACCCCGATGCCTACACCGAGTTCCGCCGACGCGGGATCGTCGGCCTCGGCACGGCATCGGGCATCGAGGTCGACGCGGGGGAGGGGGGAACCGCCGAACTGCGTGCGCTGCTCCGCGCGCAGGACCCGCCCCGACGGCCGAACAAGGAGACGCGCGTCCTCGCCGAGTTCGTGGCTCACGTCGAGGTCGGGGACGTCGTCGTCGTCCCCATCCCCGACGAGCCGGGTCGTCTCGCCCGCGGTGTTGTCGACGGGGAGTACCGGTTCTCGCGATCCGCCACGACGCGCGTCCCGCATCGGAGGTCCGTCGTGTGGTCGGACGTCGTGGACCGGGAGGCGATCGAACCGGTTGCGCTGCTCCAGAATCCGCGAACGCTGTTCCCGGTGCCCGGGGGTGGGTCGTGATCGGGGCGCCGGTGGTCTGACTACCCTGGGGTCATGGCCACAGCACTGCTGATCGTCGACGTACAGAACGACTTCGTCGAGGGCGGCGCACTCGGTGTCGCGGGTGGGACTGCCGTCGCGCGGGGGGTCACCGACCTGCTGCGGGAGCACCGCGACGACTACGCGCTCGTGGTCGCGTCGCGGGACTGGCATGACGCCGATTCCGACAACGGCGGACACTTCGCCCTCGTGGGCGAGCCCGACTACACCACCACCTGGCCGGTGCACTGTGTCGCCGGGTCCCCCGGCGCCGACTATCACCCCGCGCTCGACACCTCGTCCGTCGACGTCGAGATCTACAAGGGTCGCGGCGAACCCGCGTACTCGGCGTTCGAGGGCGCGACGGATGACGGTGTCCCGCTCGCAGAGGTGCTCCGCGGGAACGGGATCGACGCAATCGAGGTCGTCGGCCTGGCTACCGACTACTGCGTGCGGGCATCCGCGCTCGACGCACTCGGGAACGGTGTCACGGTGCGAGTCCGGCGCGACCTCGTCGCAGGCGTCGCCGACGAGACGACCACCGCGGCGCTGCAGGAGATGTCGGACGCCGGGGCCGACATCACCTGAGTCGGGACCGGGTCTCAGATCCCCCGGTACTTGTGGATGTACGCCTCTTCCGCCGGGCGGTTCCGTTCCCGCTCGCGCGCGTCGACGAGCGCGGGGTCGAGCCCGTGCTGGGCGAGACGATGCCGCCGGTAGACGCGGTTCAGCGCGATGGAGAAGTACACGTAGGGCAGCAGGATCGGGATGGTCATCATGGCCTTGACGACCCAGTCGGTCGGCAGGACGAGGAACGGGGCGAGCAGGACGAGACACGGGACTGCCCAGCGCGCAACCATCTTCGGGCCCGCTCCTCTGCCGGCCAGGTCGTGCGTCACCCACGGCAGGAACTGGTCGTCGAGGCGGGCGCCGTAGCCGTAGAGCACCTGGCGCCACATCGGGGGTCGCACCATCGTCATGCCACGATCTCCGCGACGACGAACACCCGACGGAACGGGAACCAGGTCCGGCCCGGCGAGTGTTCGGGGTAGGCCGCACGCAGGTGCGGCGCCAGGTCCGAGCGGAACTCGTCCCACCCCGCGTCGTCGAGGACGTCGCGGATCGGGGTGAGCGCGGTGCCGGTGACCCACTCGAGCACCGCGTCGGGGCCCTCGAGCTCCTGCAGATATGTCGTCTCCCAGGCGTCGACGCGTGCGCCCGCCCGCTGCAGGATCGCCGCGTACCCGGCCGGGTCCTCCACGGTCTCGCCGCCGCGCAGTTCGAGACCGCCGAGGCGATCCCGCCATGCCGGCGACGCCGCGAGTTCACGGATGGCGCGATGCGAGGGCGCCTCGAAGTTGCCCGGCACCTGGAACGCCAGCCACGTTCCGGGAGCCATCACCTCGACCCACCGGGCGAGCAGCTCTCGGTGCGTCGGGATCCACTGCAGGGTCGCGTTCGAGACGATCGCATCGACCTCGTCGTGCGGCATCCACGTGGCGACGTCGGTGACGACGGCGTCGAGGCCGCGATCACGCGCCGCGGCGACCATCTCGGGCGAGGAGTCGATCGCCTCGATGCGCGCGTGCGGCCAGCGGTCACGCAGGCCCACCGTCAGGTTGCCGGGCCCACAGCCGAGGTCGGCGATCACCCTCGGTGACGTCGACCCGACACGGCTGATCAGCTCGCCGTACGGCCGGCCGCGGTGATCGGCGAAGGTCAGATACTGCCCGGGGTCCCACATGGCGCCTCCTTGCGACGTCCAGCAGTACGCGCGTACTGCTTCCCAAACAGTATGCGCGTACTGCTAGGCGGTCACAAGGGTCAGACGGCCAACGGGGTGATCGACGCACGCGCCCGGACGTCGCCGTCGACGGTGAGCCACACGAGCATCCCGTCGCCGGTGTCGTGGTGGAACGCCTCGGTGGCGATGTGGACGGTCTCGCCGTAGGTGATCGGCTTGTCGTATTCGATGACCAGCCGATACGGGTTCTCGACCAGGTCGCCGGCCTCGGGGAACACCTCGCGCAGCGCCTGCAGGTAGATCGAGTTGTTGACGTGGTCGAGCCGGTCGGTGTCGGCGTGGCGCAGCGCGAACACGCGGCTGTCGTCCGCGGCTTCCGAGGGCTGCTGCGCGAGCCACGCCTTCCACCGCAGTCGTCGCTCGTCGGTGGTGGTCGCCAGCATCTCGAAGAAGCGGTCCTCCATGCGGCCGGGTGACTTCGTCTCCATGTTCATGTTGATCCAGAAGCCCTCGGTCTCGATGAGACCGCCCGGCTCCCCGTCGACACCGTCGCCGGTGACGCGCACGCGCATCGAGCACCAGCGCGGGGAGATCCCCGCGCACCACCGCCACAACTGGACGGTGTCGGGCCAGGCGATGGGACGGATGACGTCCATGACCGTGCGGCGGACGATCCAGAACTTGTGCGACTCGAAAGCTCCCGCGTCGACCAGGTGCTGGGCGCCGGCCTCCTGCAGGTAGCGCGCGACACCGTCGACGCTGAGCCGCTCGTGCTGATCGATGTCGGCGCTCGACAACGGCCAGGAGGTGTGGAAGACGTAGCCCTCGGAGGGCAGGTCGGCGAGGCGATCGGTGAGAGGCATCGCCGCCTAGTCTGGCAACTCCGTGATCGAGGCGTGGGACCGGGACTCGCCGTCGACGGAGATCCAGATCAGCACACCGGTCTCGATCGGCGCGGTGGTGATGTGGACCTCCTCGCCGACCATGATCGGGGTGTCGAACTCGACGACGAGTCGGTGCGGGCGGCTGATCAGCTCGGCGACCTCCGGGTACACCTCGGCCACCATCTGCCAGTAGATGGCGTTGGTGACATGACCGAATCGGTCGGTGTCGGTGCGACGGATCTGGAACGTGCGGTCGGACTCGGGCGGCATCGGCTCGCGGATGGACGGCGTCCACCGCAGACGCGTGTCGTCGGCAGTGGTGGACAGACGCTCGATGACGTGGTCGCTCATGCGGCCGATCCCGCGGGTCTCGATGTTGATGTTGATCCAGAACCCGACGGTCTCCACGAGGCCGCCGTTCTCCCCCTCGATGCGGACGCGCATGTCGCACCAGCGGTTGGACAGTGCCGAACACCAGCGGGAGACCGTCACCGTGTCGGGCCAGCTGATCGGCTCGATGATGTCGATCACGGTCCGGCGCGCGATCCAGAACTGGTGGTCGGCGAGCGCCTCCCCGTCGGAGAGGTGCAGCGCGCCGGCCTCCTGGAGGTAGCGGGCGACGGAGTCGGCGCCGAGCACCTCGGCCTCGTTCATGTCGCTGGTGCGGACAGGCCACTGCGTCGTGAAGACGTAGCCGTGATCGGGCTTGGCCTGGAGCTGCTCGGTGAGCGGCATGGATCTCCCGGGGACGTCGGTCGCGCTGTCCGCCTGAACGTACCCGCGCGACGACGGGCCGGACGGCCCTCTCGTGACCCGTTGTCACGGGTCACGACAGGCTCAGGGCAGCAGGATGATCTTGCCGATCGGATGGGATGCCTGCAGCAGACGGTGCGCGTCCGCCACATCGGACAGCGGGAACGTCGCGGCGACCGGGCTGACGAGTCGACCGGCCTCGACGAGGCCGAGGAGGTCGGCTCGCGCGGCGTCCCGACGACGGGCACTGTCGGGGTCGGACCCGCCGATACCGACGATGCCGTCGGACTCGACCCGGCCGAACGCCGCGACCGTGACGATCCGGCTCCGGTCGATCCCGAGCCCGAGCGAGCTGTCGATCGCCTCGTCGGTGCCGACGGCGTCGTAGGCGGCGGTGATGCCGTCGGGGGCCAGTTCCCGAAGCCGGTCGGTCAGGCCGGGTCCGTAGGTCGTCGGTTCCGCACCGAGTCCGCGCAGGACGTCGTGGTTCTCCGTCCGCGCCGTGGCGATGACCCGTGCGCCGCGGATGCGTGCCAGTTGCACCACCAGCAGGCCCACCGCGCCGGAGCCGCCGTGCACGACGACGGTGTCGCCCTCGGTCACGGCCGTGACCTCGAGACCGTCGTGCGCGGTCGTGGCCACCAGGAGCAGCCCCGCGGCGACCTCCCAGGACACCCCTGCGGGCTTCGGCACGATCGCCGACGCCGGTTGCACGCTGCTCGCCGCGTAGGTACCCGAACCGCGGAACACGACCACCTCGTCACCGACGGCGATCGACCCGTAGGGGCCCTCGGTGTCCGGGCCGACGGCGGCGATGACACCCGCGCCCTCGAAACCCACGCGGTGCGGCAGGTCCGGCGGGGTCCCCATCGCGCCGCTGTAGATCTTGTGGTCGACGGGATTGGTGCCGACCGCTTGGAAGTCGACGACGACCTCGCCGGGAGCGGGGTCGGGCACCTCGACGTCGCGGACCTCGAGGACCTCGGGACCGCCCAGGGCGGTGGCGAACACGGTTGCACTCATGTGGCGGTGAACGCGGGGTCGCCGTGAAGGCTTCCCCTGGGCCGGTCGGGGCACGTGTGCGGTGTCGTTGGTGCTGATGTGGCTTCCGGGGTGTCGGAGGCGGTAGTAGATTGCTCAAGCATGTCGGGCCGGGTGGGGGAGAGCGCATGACGCCCGTGTACCGCTCCGCGCTCGGCAGCGACTTCCTCAAGCTGCACCCGAACATCCAGTGGCGCTACGGCGTGGACTCGACGTCCGGTGTCGCGCAGGTGACGAGCGGCATCGTCGAGTCGGTCTACTGCACCTCCAAGCTGACACCGCCGGTGCTGCGCATGTTCCGGCGCCGCAACGTCATGCCGACGACGACGAGCCGCCTGGTCCCGTTCTTCATGGACAACTACTGCTACACCGACGAGCGGGGTCGGGAGAACCTCGCCGTCATCCGCCGCTTCGCCTACTCCAACGGCGAACAGCGGCTCCACTCGTTGCTCGTGAACGGCTCGTCGGGTCTGGTCGACTACTTCGGCGACGGACCCGACATGTTGATCCCGCTCAACCCGCGGGTGGGTCCCGGCGGGTCGCTGATCCTCGAGAGCGAACCGATGCAGATGCTCAGCCGGGGGACGCGACTCGGCATGCGCGGACTGTTCTCCACCTCCATGCGCTACGTGGAGGAGTGGGACGACGACGAACAGCGGTTCCGCCTCGACGCGACAGTCCGCAACGTGACCCTCGGCGAGATCATGCACTTCCGCGGATGGTTCACCGCCAGCGATCAGCCGTGCACCATCCACGACATCCCCGACGAGGCATGGCCTCTACGACTCGAGGACCGGGAGTAGTCCCTTCTCGCGGCGCCGCGATTCCGCGCAGGCGCCAGGCACTTCCGGGGTAGTTTGCTCCCCATGGCTGTCCATGGAACCACCGACTTCGACGTCGACGCCCCCGCATCTCTCGTCATGGAGATCCTGCTCGACGTGGAGTCCCTGCCCGACTGGTCGGGCCCGCACAAGAGCGCCGAGATCCTGGAGACCGACGACGACGGTCGTCCCACGAAGGCCAAGATGCAGGTGAGCATGTCGGGCGTCACCGACAACGAGGTGCTCGCCTACACGTGGACCGACACCAGCTGCGCGTGGGAACTGGTCGAGAGCGACCAGCTGAAGGCGCAGAAGGGGAAGTACACCGTCACCGAGAAGTCTGCGGACTCTTGCCATGTCGACTTCGAGCTCGAGGTGGACCTCAAGATCAAACTGCCCGGACTCGTCGTGAAGCAGGGTCAGAAGAAGGCCCTCGAGACGGCCAAGAAGGGTCTGACAGCAGAGGCGAAACGCCGCTCGTCCTGACCGGTCGTCGGCGACCGACCTTCGTGACCGGATCGATGCGTGTCCCGTCGGTCGGGGCCGGCGCACGCGGGTACCGTACGGATGTCCCCGCCGGGTGTCCTGCGGGTCTCTCCGAAGTCGATTGAGGTTGAACATGTTCGGGCATTCCGGTCACTCCGCACGTCACCGTCGGGCGCTGCGCGCCGCGGCTCTGGGTTTCATCGGTGCGAGTGCGGCGGGCGTGCTCGGTGTGCTGGGTGCGGGCAGCGCGAGCGCCGCGCCCCTGGTCTGCGACACCACGGGCGACCACCAGGTGAACCGAGTCGTCGGCGACGGCGCCTGCGGCGCCAAGTCCGACGCGACGTCCTCCGCACACGGTGAGGACCAGTCGGGTGCGGGCAGCGCTGTCGCGGCGGCCACGAACCGCGGACATGCCAACTCCTACAACACCGTTCCGGGCGGCACGGCACTGTCCGGGGCGAGCAACAACTCGACCGCGTACTCGGTGACCTTCGGTCCCGGCGGGTTCGCGCTGTCGCAGGCCCGCAACGGTGGCCTCACCGTCGCGATCGCCGGTATCGGTGGCCTCACCTACGCCGGCCCCGACGGCGTCCGCTGCTCGGGTGGCTTCGCCGCCGCGTACGACAGCCGCACCGGCAAGTACTGCATCGGCACGGGCCGCAACTACCTGAACAACAGCACCCGCTGAACCGCGGGCGGCGGCGGTTCACCTGGGCGCAACCTCCCGGTCGCCTCCGGGTCCTAGATTCACGCGCGTGAGCGAACTGACCGAGACCGGCCGTACGGCTCCCATCGACCTGAGCCGATCCGTCGGCCGCGACGAACTGGCCCGCTTCGTCGACCTGGCCGACACCTCGGGGTACGTCGTCGACGACTCCGACGACGACGATCCCCGCCTGATCGTCACGCGCGACCACGCCGTCGTCGACACCTGGCGCGAGGGATATCCCTACGACGAGCGGATGTCGCGCGAGGAGTACGAGCGGGAGAAGCGACTGCTGCAGATCGAGCTGCTGAAGCTGCAGAAGTGGTCCAAGGAGACCGGTGCCCGCCACGTCATCCTCTTCGAGGGGCGCGACGCCGCCGGCAAGGGCGGCACCATCAAGCGGTTCATGGAACACCTGAACCCGCGCGGTGCCCGCGTCGTGGCGTTGGAGAAGCCGTCGGAGCGGGAGTCGACGCAGTGGTACTTCCAGCGGTACGTCGCCCACCTCCCGGCCGCCGGCGAACTCGTCCTCTTCGACCGCAGTTGGTACAACCGTGCCGGTGTGGAACGGGTCATGGGGTTCTGCAGCGACAGCGCGCACGAACGCTTCATCCGGCAGGTGCCGCTCTTCGAGCAGATGCTCATCGACGACGGTGTCCATCTGGTGAAGTTCTGGTTCTCGGTCACCGCGCTGGAGCAGCGGACGCGGTTCGCCATCCGCCAGGTCGACCCGGTGCGGCAGTGGAAACTCTCCCCGATGGATCTGGCCTCGCTGGACAAGTGGGATCGGTACACGGCGGCGAAGGAGGAGATGTTCGCCGCCACCGACACCGATCTCGCACCGTGGACCGTCGTGAAGAGCAACGACAAGAAGCGTGCCCGCGTCAACGCGATGCGCCACGTCCTGAGCCTTTTCGACTACGACGGCAAGGACCTCGAGATCGTCGGTGCCCCCGACCCGCTCATCGTCGGCCGCGCCCGCGACCTGCTGGGGGAGTAGGGATCCCGGCCGGTCGACGTCACCGCATCACCGGTCCGAGGACGAGGACTTCTCTGCGCGTCGGCGATTCCAGCCCGCCGTACTCGCAGTGGGCCACGACGTGATCGCCCACGATCCGCGCCGAGGTCAGCCTGCCGCCCCCACAGGGTGACGGGGCTGTGGTGAGCGCACCGGTGCGTGCGTCCACCGAGGCCAGCACACGACGCGACGACGCCCCGCTCGTGCTGGCGGGTCCCGCCAGCGTGTCGCCCGTCGCCGTCCAATTCTGCGTCCGCGAATCCAGGCCCGCGAGATCGATGGGGACAGGGATCTGCCTGCCGGACGCGATCTCGGTCAGCGCGCTGGTCTCGGTGACTCGGTCGGTGGTCAGGACGCGGCCGGCGGCCGCGGGGGAGATCACGTCCGTCCCGGACGGGTAGGTGCGCCCGATCCGATCCGCTCCGACCGGCACCACCGCCCGCGTCTCGTCTCTCGGGTCGGCGCCGCGGATCTCGAGCAGAGCCCCGGCGGAGCCGGCGTCGGTCACTGTTCGCACGCGGTCCGTCGCACCCCGTATCCGGGTGGCCGCACCGGTGGTGAGGTCGACAGACCAGGGAACCTGGTCGCAGTCGGTGTAGATCGCGTGCCCGTCGCGCACGATCCCGTCCACGTCGCAGGTGACACTGTCGCGACCGTTCAGGGGAACCGACCATCTCGGGGTGCCGCTCCACGAGTCGACGGCGACGAGGCGAGCGTTCTCCGCGTCGTCGACGGCGCGCTCGGGGACCGGAGCGCCCTCGTACACGGCGATCACCGCCGTCCCGGAGTCCGCGCCGAGGAGTTGCGCGGTCGACGCCGTCGTCCACCTCAACCTCCCGGTGCGCACATCGAGCCCGGAGAGTCGTGACCCGACACGGACGAGGGCGACGTCGTGGTCGCTTGTCGAGTCGGCCTGCATTGACGAACCGCGCGGTCCACGAGTTGCTGGTGTACGACCCAGCGGTTCCCGATCCGTCGACCACAGCGGTGAGCCCGTTCGGAGGTCGTGCGCCGCGAGAGTCGTGCCGTCGAGGACGAGCAGACGATCCCCGACGATGCGGTCGACGCTGGTCGACGCCCGCCAGACCACCGCACGCGCGCCCGCGACAGCCGTCGACGGGTCACCGGTGGCGGCAGTCGGCTGCGAACCCGTGCGCTCCACCTCCACGGACCCCGTGGTGATCTGGGGGACACCCACCGCCACGGCGGCGACGACCACCGCGACGACGACCGAGGTGACCGTCGTGGTCAGTCCCGGGACGGGCTGTGTGACGTGCGCGAGGGCCAGGGTCGACGCGATCAGCGACACGACGGCGAGCGTGGTCGCGATGGTCGCGGCCGACACGGTCGGTGAGCCGATCGGCCCGTCGAGTACCGCGGACGCGTCGAGGAGGCGATTCCGCAGGGTCACCACGGAGAAGCACAGCGCGGCCAGTGCCAGCACACCCAGCGACATCGCGGTCAGGATCTGCGCGGTTCGGTGCAGTCGATCGGTGCCCGCCGCCACGGTCAGCGACACGACGAACGACACCACGCACATCACGACGATCATCCAGGTGGTCGTGGTCACCGATGAGTTGTCGGTGAGCACGACGCCGTCCGGCACACCTGCGACGACAGCGAGCACAGCCGCGGCGACAGACGCCGCCCCGGTTCCGACCGCGACGGATCGCGCCGCCGCGTCGACGACCCGAACGCGGCGTCGCCTCCGTCTCGAGGACACCGCCGGACCCGACATGCATTCCTCCCCGGACGCTCAGGCAACCAGAACAGTCGGAGAGCATAGCTGTACGACTGTTCGGAAGAGATGTGCAACTGCCCGCGGGCACCGGGCGTTCCGCGGAACGTCCGCGATGTTCTCGGTGCACGTTTGTACGGTGTCGGCAGGTCGAGGCTGAGGGGGAGTCGTGTCGGTGACGGCGTTGCGTTCGGTGGGCGGTGAGGGTTTGGTGTTCGACGACACCGCGCCGGGGGAGTTGACCGATGATCAACTCGGGCTGCGGATCGTCGGATGTGCGGGGCAGATCGCAGCTCTGACGGCGCGGTTCTTCGATCTGCTGGTCGAGTTCGACACCCGCCACGGCTGGTAGGGGAACGGGATCGCGTCGTGTGCGCACTGGCTGTCGTGGCGCGCCGGGATGTCGCAGCGGACCGCGCAGGATCATCTGCGGGTGGCGCACGCACTGGCCGGGTTGCCGCTGCTGCACGCGGCGTTCGCGCAGGGCACGTTGTCGTACTCGAAGATCCGCGCACTGACCCGGGTGGCCACACCCGAGAGGGAAGAGGAACTGCGCAACGTCGCACTGTCGGCATCGGCATCGGCATCTCAGGTCGAGACGCTGGTGCGGGCCCTGCGTCACATCGACCGTCGCGACATCGAGCAGCGCGAGCGGCGGATCGACTCCCAGGGCCGGTGGCGGTGGAACGAGGACGGCACCCTGTCGGTGACCATGCGGCTCGCCCCGCTCGACGGTGCCCGCTTCCTGGCCGGCGTGACCCGCGCGGAGTACGAACGCACCCGCACCCACGACGACGCCGACGTCCCCAGCCCCGCGGACAGCGCACCGGCCGAAGCGAGATCCGGCGATCCGACGACCGGTGATGCGACGTCCGATGAACCGGCATCGCGGGCTGATCTGTGGCGGGGTGTGCCGACCGACATCGCTGCCGCGGTGGTCGTCATGGCCGACACCGTCGCCGACGCGATCACGGTGCCCGAGTTCGTGCCCGGCGCCGAGATCGTCGTCCACACCAGCGACGACACCGTGTCAGATGGCGGCGCTCCTCGTCCTGTCGCCGATCCGTATCTCGACGGCGGGCCCGCGCTCGACGACGCAGAGGTCGACGAGATGTCGTGTGGTGGGTCGAGGAGGGCGGTCGCCCACAAGCGGGGACGTCCCGGGGTGGTGTTGCGGTGGGGGCGCAGGCGCCGCCTCCCGACGCGGCGCCTGCTGCGGCTGGTGTTCGAACGCGACCGCGGGTGTCGCCACCCCGGTTGCGGGAGGACCCGCCACCTGCACGCCCACCATGTGCGGTTCTGGAGCGAGGGTGGCACCACCGATCCCGACAACCTGATCCTGTTGTGCTCGACCCACCACCGGGCGCTGCACCGCGGCGAATACGGGATCGCCGCCCGCGGGCACCAGCTCTTCAGCTTCCACGCCCCCGACGGGACACTGCTCCCCGACGCGCCCACGACGCGGGCTGCCACCGGCTGGGCACCGAACCGCGCGATCGCGACAGACGGACTCGCCACCATCGGCGGGGGCACACTCGACCTCGGCTACACCACGGAAGTCCTGCACACCGCCTGGGCCTGGCGCCGACGACAGACCACCGAGACCGCCGCGTGAGCGTTCCGCGGAACGCTCGGTAGCGTTGGTCCGATGCGCACGCTCGTAGCCGGACTGGCCACCCTCGTCGCGATCGTGGCCATGGTGGTCGCACTTCCCGCGCTGTGGACCCATGAGCGGATCGTCGACCGGTCGGGGTTCATCGGGTTCGTCGAACCGATGGCGCACGACCGGCAGATCCAGGACCTCATCGCCGACGAGCTGACCCGGCAGATCACCGACCAGACGGACGCGCCGTCGATCCTGGTCGAGCCCGCGACCCGCAGGTACACCCGCAGCGACCTCTTCCCGCCGGACTTCGCCGACGTCCTGGGCCAACAGCACGACTTCCTGTTCACCGAGCCGACGACGGACGCCGAGCGGTCGGGGGTGCTCGAACTCGACCTGACCGAGATGGTGAACCGCGTGATCGCGCGGTTCGGCCTGCCGTCCTCGATCCGTCTCGACGGGCCGATCCGCATCCCCCTCGGGGAGTCGCAGCGCGACGGACTGGAGGCGGGGCGCTACGCGCACACCGGCGACCAGGTGACCCGCACCGGCTGGCTCGCCCTGGCCGTCGTCGTCATCGCCGGACTCCTGGCACTGATGGCCGCGCGTCGCCGGGGGACGACGCTGGCTCTCCTCGGGGTCGGGGCGGTGATCTCCGCAGCGGTCAGCTGGGGCGCCACCGGCATCCTCCGAAACCGTGCGCTGGACGAGTTCTCCGGTGCGGACTCGTCACCTCGTCAGGTCGCGCGGATCATCCTCGACCGCGCCGGCGACGACCTGCAGCACACCGCACTGATCACCGGCGGCGTGGGCGTCGCGGTGATCGCTGTCGGGATCCTCGGCTCACTCCTGCTCGAGCGCCGTCGCCGCTGAGTCGTCGTCACCGACGGCCCCCACGGTCTGCCACAGGAACTCGTACGCCAGAGCGGACTTGAACGCGGCCTGCCGGTTGTCCGCCGCGCCGCCGTGGCCGCCCTCGATGTTCTCGTAGTAGCGCACCGGGTGGCCCAGCTCCTCCAGCCGCGCGGTGAACTTCCGGGCGTGGCCGGGGTGGACCCGGTCGTCGCGGGTGGAGGTGGTGACCAGCAGCTCCGGGTAGTCGACGTCGGCCCGGATGCGCTGATAGGGCGAGTACTCCCGGATGAACTCCCACTCGTCGGGATCGTCGGGGTCGCCGTACTCGGCCATCCAGGACGCGCCCGCGAGGAGCAGGTGGTAGCGCCGCATGTCCAGGAGCGGCACCTGACAGACGATGGCGCCGAACAGCTCCGGGTAACTCGTCGTCATCACCCCCATGAGCAGCCCGCCATTCGAACCGCCCTGCGCGGCGAGCTGCCGATGGGTGGTGATCCCCCGGGCGACGAGGTCCCGTGCGACGGCCGCGAAATCCTCGTACGCGAGATGACGCCCGGCCTTCAGGGCGGCGGTGTGCCACTCGGGGCCGTATTCGCCGCCGCCGCGGATGTTGGCGACGACGTACACGCCGCCCCGCGTGATCCAGCTGCGTGCGGCGATCGCCGCGTAACCGGGCGTCTGCGAGATCTCGAACCCGCCGTAGCCGTAGAGCAGGGCAGGGCCCGTCTCGACATCGTCGCGGCGGACGACGAAATACGGGATCTGCGTGCCGTCGTCGGAGGTGGCGAAGAACTGCGACGCGCTGACGCCGGCCGCGTCGAAGAACTCGGGCGTCTGCTTGATCACCGAGACCGGCCCGTGGCTGGTGCCGTGCAGCAGGCTGGGCGGCGTCGTGTAGCTGCTGGCGGACAGGAAGATCTCGTCACTGGTGTCGGGGTCGGTGTCGACGACGGAGATGGTGGCCAGCTCGGGCAGTCCTGCGATCTCCCCGCGCTCCCACGTGCCGATCACCAGCGTGTGCAGGCGTGTCTGCACGTCGTGCAGGGAGACCAGCACCAGATGCGTTGCGGTGCAGCGGACATCCTGCAGGCTGGTGTGGGCGTCGGGTGTGAACAGGACGGTACCGGGGGTCGGTCCCGCCAGGAACGCCTCGTAGTCGAAGGCGACGAGTGTGCCCGCGGCGTAGGTGGTGCCCTCGCGCTCCCATGCCGATCGGGTCAACACCAAGAGCCAGTCCTCGCGGATGAGGGTGTGGCTGTCGTCGGGAACGGGCACCAGGACCGCGTCGTCGGCGCGGAGTTCCGCGGTCTCCTGGTGGAAGAAGTCCACGGCGCGGACCGCGAAATCCCGTTCGTGACCGGGGGTGTGGTCGTGGCTGACCTGGACGGCGACGTCGGAGGTGGCGCCGACGAACACGGTCTGCGCCTCCGCGAGGGCCGTTCCGCGGCGCCACCGCTTGACCACCCGGGGGTAGCCGGAGTCGGTGAGTGACGGGTCGCCGTCGTCGTGGACTCCGAAGTCGGTGCCGACGAAGACGGTGTCGCGGTCGATCCAGCCGATGTCCGACTTCGCCTCGGGCAGAGCGAATCCGGCGTCGTCGCCGTCGGGGTCGACCCAGGTGCGGGTGGTGAGGTCGAACTCCCGCACCACGGCCGCGTCCGCCCCGCCGCGCGACAGCGAGATCAACGCACGCTCGTGGTCGGGCGGGAGCACCGACGCGCTCTGCCACACCCAGTTCTCGCCGTCGGCCTCCGCGACCTCGTCGAGGTCGACGAGGACCTCCCACTCCGGCGCGTCGGTCCGGTAGGACTCCATCGTCGTGCGGCGCCACAGGCCGCGGACGTTGGTCGCGTCGCGCCAGAAGTTGTACAGGTGCTCACCGCGGCGCCGCACGTACGGGATGCGCTGGTCGGTGTCGAGGACCTCCAACGCACCGGACTCGAGTTCGGTGAACCGGGGGGAGTGGGTCAGCGCCTCCACGGTCGGCTGGTTGTGGCTGCGCACCCACTCGAGTGCGTCGTCGCCGGTGACGTCCTCCAGCCAGCGGTACGGGTCGTCGTCGACGAGTGTGGTCGGGGCGGAGGAGGTGGTCGTCGCGTCGGTCACCCGGTCCATTGTCCCCCTGCCCGGATCACCGACCGAAGCGCCGCCGCAGTTCCGGGTCCGCCTCCCACCACAGTCCGCCGGTGGCCGGTTCCGCACCGGCGGACACGGGCTCCGCCGCCGCGGTGACCTCCTCCGCGTCGAGGGCGGCGTCGACCTCCGTTGCCGCGACCTCCTGCTCGGCGCGGAACCGTCCGAACAGCGCGAGCAGGAAGGGCAACCCGACGACGTCGCCGAGGACCCAGAGGATCCCGGCCCCGATGATCTGGTCGGTGCGCAGCGACGGCCCCCACGTGCGGTCGAGGGTGGCGTAGTAGGTGTGCGCGATGTCGGGGCCCTGCCAGATCACGACGCCGAGCAACCCGTCGCCGATCGTCTCGGCCAGGGTGATCAGCAGCGACAGCGACTGCGGCCGTCGGCGCGGCACGGGATCGACCTGGAGGCGGGTCACGAAGTAGCCCAGGCCGACGGCGACGAAGAACAGTCGCGTGAGGACGTCGAGTGCGTCCCCGCGGAGCACCGCGGTGTACCAGGGCGTCAGATAGAACAGCCATGGCGTGACCAGGATCGTCCCCGACGTGACGGCGGGATGCGTGAGCATCCGGGCGGCGCGCGAGCCGAGGACGCGGTCGAACCGGTCGCGCCCGCCGGCGGCGAGTGAGTCCCGCAGCACGGTCAGCGGCATGCCGAGGGCGAGTCCGAACGGGGCCACGAGCAGCAGCAGCACCACCTGCAATGCGCGGACCCAGAACAGGGTGTCGGCGTAGGCGCCGACAGAACTCACCGTCGACAGCGCCCACACGCCGACCCCCAGCAGGGAGAAGACGAGGCCCCGGCCGAGGGACACCTGCGACCGTCGCCAGCACCACCAGTAGCCGACGAGGACGACCACACAGATCGCCGCGGTGACGAGGTCGAGATGGCCTGTCGTGAGGGCGGTCTCGACGGTCAACGGGCGTGGCACGGAACCGAGTGTGCGCCGGTCTGCGCGCCCGCCGCCACCGGCGCGGGGCTTACGCGGTGATTGTCGCGTTCTCCTCGCGCGGCTGCGGGGAGTCCTCGCGCAACGGGCATCGCGTCTGGGTGTAGATGGTCGGCATGCACTGGTTGCAGTGGGTGCACAGCGACCGCGTCGACGGATCCGCCGCGATGCGCAGCGGCAGGTCCGGCTCGCGCAGCAGGGCGCGGCCCATGGCGACGAAGTCGAAACCCTCGGCGAGCGCGAGGTCCATCGACGGCCGGTCGGTGACGCCGCCGAGCAGGATCAGCGGCAGGGACACGGCCTCGCGGAGTTGCCGCGCCAGGGGCAGGAGATAGGCCGGGCTGTACGGGTAGCGACGCAGGAACACGGGCCCCGCGGCGCGCAGGCCCCACCGCAGGACGCCGTGGAAGGTCGCCGCGAACTCGCGCCGTGGTGCGTCGCCGTGGAACAGGTACATCGGGTTCAGCAGAGAACTGCCCGCGGTGGGCTCGAAGGCGTCGAGGTGCCCGTCGCGTTCGAGCAGACGCGCCACCTCGCAGGCGTCGTCGGGCATGAGGCCGCCCGGGACCCCGTCGTACATGCCGAGTTTGGCCCACACCGCGACGGTGTCGCCGACCTCCTCACGGACGGCTTCCGCCATCTCCCGTGCGAACCGTGCCCGTGCGACCACCGATCCGCCGTACCCGTCGTGGCGGCGGTTGAGCAGCGGACTGAGGAAGCTGCTCGCGAGGTAGTTGTGGCCGAAGTGCAGCTCGAGGGCGTCGAAGCCGCTGTCGACGGCGATCCGTGCGCCACGCCTCGCCGTCCGGAGCAGCTCGCCGATCTCCTCGAGCGACGGGCGCCGGCACACCGCCATCGACGACGGCGCCATCCCCATCGGCGCCGGTATGCGGGAGGGTGCCAGCGCTCGGGCCCGGTTGGAGAGCGGGTTCGCGACAGGCCCCGCGTGGCCGATCTGTGCCGCGGCCAACGCGCCCTCGGAGTGGATGGCATCGGTCAGACGGCGCAGACCCGGCGCCGCCTCGGGCCGGAGCCAGATCTGGTGCCGGTCGGTGCGTCCCTCGGGGCTGATGGCGAGGTAGGCGACGGTCGACATGGCGACGCCCCCGGCCGCCACCTCCCGGTGGAACTCGACGAGTTCGTCGGTCACCAGGGCGTCGGGCGTCCGTCCCTCGAACGTGGCGCACTTGATGAGCCGATTGCGCAGATGCAGGGGTCCGAGCGGGGCGGGATCGAACGGTGACGCGACCATCCCTCGACGGTAACCCACGAACGAGAACGTGTTCTAGAAACACCGGGTACGACGGTGTTCGCCCTGCGCGATCCCGCCTGCGTGTGAGGTGGTGCGCAACGTAGGGTGAGCGACGTGGCTGAACACTTCGACACAGTTGTCCTCGGCGCAGGTCCGGGTGGGTACGTCGCCGCGATCCGGTGCGCCCAACTCGGCCAGAAGGTCGCCGTCATCGAGGAGAAGTACTGGGGCGGTGTGTGCCTGAACGTCGGGTGCATCCCGTCGAAGGCGCTCCTGCGGAACGCGGAGCTCGCGCACATCTTCCACACGCAGGCGAAGACGTTCGGCATGTCCGGTGACGTCACCTTCGACTTCGGCGCGGCGTTCGATCGCAGCCGCAAGGTGTCGGACGGCATCGTCAAGGGCGTCCACTTCCTGATGAAGAAGAACAAGATCACCGAGATCGACGGCTACGGCGTGTTCACCGACGCCAAGACGATCACCGTCCGTCCGAGCAGCGAAGCGGATTCGGCCCCTGACACAGACGACCGTGAGGTCACCTTCGACAACGTCATCATCGACACCGGCTCCTACGTGAAGCTGCTGCCGGGCGTGGAGCTGTCCGACAACGTCGTCACCTACGAGTCGCAGATCCTCACGCGCGAGCTGCCGGAGTCGATCGTGATCGTGGGTGCCGGCGCGATCGGCATGGAGTTCGGCTACGTGCTGGCGAACTATGGCGTCGACGTGACGATCATCGAGTTCCTCGACCGGGTGCTGCCCAACGAGGACGCCGACTCCTCGAAGGAGCTCGCCAAGCAGTACAAGAAGCTCGGCGTGAAGATCCTGACGTCGACGAAGGTGAACAAGGTCGACGACCAGGGCTCGCAGGTCGTCGTCTCCTACACCGACGCGAAGGGCAACGACGACTCCGTCACCGTCGACAAGGTGATGATGAGCGTCGGGTTCGCCCCGCGCGTCGAGGGATACGGCCTCGACAAGACCGGTGTCGAGCTGACCGACCGCGGCGCCATCGCGATCGACGAGTTCATGCGCACCAACGTCGACGGCATCTACGCGATCGGTGATGTCACCGCGAAGCTCATGCTCGCCCACGTCGCCGAGGCGCAGGGCGTCGTCGCGGCCGAGACCATCGCCGGCGTGGAGACCATGCCGCTGGGCGACTACCGGATGATGCCTCGTGCGACCTTCTGTCAGCCGCAGGTCGCGTCGTTCGGCCTCACCGAGGCGCAGGCGAAGGAAGAGGGCCACGACGTCAAGGTGACGTCGTTCCCGTTCACCGCGAACGGCAAGGCGCAGGGGCTGGGCGAGCCCGGCGGGTTCGTCAAGCTCATCACGGACACCGAGAACGACGAACTGCTCGGCGCACACCTCGTGGGGGACAACGTCTCCGAGATGCTCCCGCAGCTGACCCTCGCGCAGAAGTGGGACCTCACGGCCAAGGAACTCGCTCGCAACGTGCACACGCACCCGACGATGTCCGAGGCGATGCAGGAGACGTTCCACGGCGCGATCGGTCACATGATCAACCTCTGACGGCATCCGGCGGCGGAGGTGTGGTGATCACGGGTGCCGACCGCGTCCGCGAGTGGACGCCCGGGTTCGCCGTCGACATCCGCCGCACGCTGGGGCTGCACAAACGGGGTGGGTCGGACCCGGCCTATCGCGTACGGCCCGACGGATCCGTGTGGCGGACCAGCCACACGCCCGACGGCCCGGGCACGTTGGCAATCACGCGGCGCTCCGGCGTCATCACCGGTCACGGCTGGGGGCCCGGTGCCGAGTGGTTGCTCGACCACCTGCCGTCGCTGCTCGGCGCCGACGACGATCCGTCCGCGCTCGTCGCCCGTGATCCCGTTGTCGCGCAACTGATGCGGCGTGCGGAGAACTCGGGCATCCGGCTGGGACGGACCGACCGTGTGTGGGAGGCGTTCGTACCCGCGGTCCTCGAGCAGAAGGTCGTCGGCAAGGAGGCGTGGCGCGCCTGGCGTCACCTGCTGCGCCGCTTCGGCGAACCGGCACCGGGTGCCCCCGACATGCACGTGTGCCCGCCGCAGCGTGACTGGGCGGCCATCCCGTCGTGGGAATGGCATCTGGCCGGCGCGGAGCCGGTCCGGATGCGGACGATCCGACGCGGCGTCACCGTCGACGTCGAGCGTCACCACGAGCACCTGCGGTCGCTGCACGGCGTCGGTCGATGGACGGAGTCCGAGGTGCGGTGTCGAGCTCTCGGTGACCCCGACGTCGTCCCCGTCGGCGACTACCACGTGTGCAAGACGGTCGGGCAGACGCTGATCGGGCGTCCCGTCGACGACGCCGGGATGCTCGAACTGCTCGAACCCTATCGGGGACAACGGTATCGGGTGGTGCGGCTCATCGAGATGTACGGCGTCCGGCCGGAACGGCACGGCGCCCGGATGTCGGTGCGCGACTACCGCGGTCTGTAGCGGTTCAGCCGATCGGGGAGTCGCGGATCTCCAGGTCGCGTCCCACGGCGCGACGCAGCGAGAAGCGTCGGTGGTGGGGATCCCAGGCGCGGTTGACGGGCAGTTTCACCATCGTCACGAGGACCGACACGGTGTTGACGACGGAGGCGATGCCGACCATCCCCCACCGCCCGTGGACGGCGTAGGTCCGCGGCCCGCACATCGCGTACCGGATGATGCTGCGCGGGCTGGACAGGAGCCGTCGCCCCGAGACGACCGCCGACATCCCGGGGACGACGACGGTGTGGTGCCCGTGCTCGCGCAGCAACAGCCATCGGTCGAGGTCCTCGAACACGTCGGACCGGGTACTCACCTGCCCCGCGATGTCCTCCCACGCAGATCGGCGGATCGCGGAGTTGGCGCCGCTGAGCCCGGGCGCCCGGAGCGGGATCCCACGGGCGAGGCGCGCGTGCGCCGTGGACTCGAGGCGACGGTGCAGGAACCGGTAGGGCCTCTGGAACGGGAGATCCCACATCGGCATGGGTGCGGTCCCCGCCATGACCTCGGGGTGACCGGCGAACGTCGCCGCGACCGCGGCGGCCCACCCCGGCTCGACGAGTGTGTCGCAGTCGAGACTCGCGATGATCTCCCCGCGCGTCTCGGCGAAACCGCGGTACCGGGCGTGCGCGACCCCGGGCCGTGGCTCGTGGACGAGCCGGATCCGTGGGTCGGTGTCGGCGGCTCGCCGCACCAGGTCCGCGGTGTCGTCGGTGCTCGCGTTGTCGACCACGACGATCTCGATGACGTCGTCACCCTGCTGCGACACCCGCTGCAGACACCGCTCGATCCCGCGGCCCTCGTTGAAGGCGGGGATGACCACGGAGATCGACACCGCCCAACGATAGGGGTGCCGCAGCACGGTTCGTCCGCGGACTGCCCTACGAGCCTGCGGAGACGGCGTCGAAGGCGAGGATGGCCGATCGCGTCTGCGTGATCGACCGCGGCTGCGTCATGTCGAGCCCGATCGTCGCGGCCACCCGTGACATCCGGTTGTCGACGGTGTTGGGGTGCACCGCGAGTCGGCGGGCTGTCTCCCGGCGGTTCATCCCGCACGACATGTGGACCCGCAGGGTCGTCAGCAGGTCCTCGTGCGACCGCAGCGGTTCGATGAGGGCGGCGAGACCGTCGCGTGCCGGGCCCGGTCGGGTCATCTGGTACTCGATGACCAGATCGTCCATCGTGTACAGGCCGGGCCCACGACCCACCGCGCGCGCCAGGTCGAGGAGCTCGTCGGCACGGGCGACGAGCTCGGGGACCTCACCGGCGTCGCCGATGACCAGGGTGCACAGCAACGGTGTCGCGATGGCGTCACCGATGGCCTCGACGACGTCCGGCGAGATCGCGTCCTCGCGGGACCGGAACGGGATGACCGTGGTGCCACCCGCCCCGCTGATCACCGAGAGGGCCGCCGGGCCGAGGGCGTCGGCCACCGCCCTTGCGAGCGTCGCGCCGGCCGGGCCCGTGCCGTTCGCGGCGTCGAGGGGGGCGAGCGAGAGCACCTGGTACCGGTCGGCGACGGGCAGCCCGACATCGGCGGCGCGGCGGACGTCGACGTCACCGCGGATCACCGCGGCGACGAACTGCTCGTGCGGTGTCCGCGACGGGTGCGACTGCTCGAGCGCGGAGGCCTCCGCCACGATCGCCGAGACCTCCGACAGCAGCGAGCAGCGGATGTCCACGATCGCCGTCATGGTGCGGCGCGCGATGTCGACGTCGTCGATGGTGCGGGCGGCCGTGTCGGCGACCGCGTCGACACCGGCGCCGATGACGAGGACCGCACTCGACAGGGGGACACCGGCGCGCGCCCAGTCGGTGAACGCGGCGCGGATCCTGCGGCACGGGGTCGCGTCCGCGAGGTGTGGACGGAGGAACGACACGTCGTCGAGGGTGCGGCGCACCGCGGCGTCGAGGGTCGCGCGACCCTGCCGCGTCAGCGCGAGAGCGGTGTCACCGGAGCGCGGTGGACCACCGGCGACACCGGCAGCCACCACCGTGCGGACGAGCATGCCCAGGATGTCGGGCCAGTCGTCGCGGTCGCGGCACGCTCGTGCGAGCGCCCCGAAACCCGTTGTCGCGGTGGCCATGGCCTTGTCGGACTGCATCAGATCGAACCCCCGAGTTCGCACACCCTCCCCGGCGTGTGTGATCACGGTAACTCACCTGACACCTGTTGAGCCAGCGTTGGAAGGAACGGGGTGCGGAATCCGTCTCAGTGCGCGCGGGGCGGTGCGGTGGCGACCACGTACTGGCCCTGTCCGGTGATCGTCTGGCGGATGTCGACCATCCCCGCGGCGGCGAGGCGCGCCGTGATCTCGCGGCGACCGAACACCCGATACCCACCGATCGCACCGACGATGCGGGTCGGCGGCAGCGCGGTCAGGGCGGTGCGCACCGACGTGAAGATCGCGATCTCGCCGCCCGGTGCGAGCACGCGCACCATCTCGTCGATCACCTGCATCGGCTCGGAGATGAGGTACAGCGCCGCGAGACAGCTGACCGTGTCGAAGGTGCCGTCGGCGAACGGGAGCCGATGCGCGTCACCGCGGACGTAGACCGCGCGCGGTGCGGCGTTGTCGGCGACAGCGCGCCCGAGCATCGGGGCGGAGAAGTCGAGCCCGACGCAGACCCCGTCGCCGGTGAGGTCGCGCGCGAACTGCGCCGTGTACGTCCCGGGGCCGCAGGCGACGTCGAGGATGCGGCGGTCACCGCCGCGCGCGAGGCGGTCGGTCAGTTCCTTCCCGGCGATCAGGGTCGAGGTGCCCCCGAGCGAGAAGAGCCGGGTGAAGGTGGGCCGCCACGCGCGTTCGTAGACCGCGGCGAACACGGGGTTCTCCATCAGACGCTGACTGGGCGAGGAGCCCGAGCGCTGCTTCTCGAGGAGGTCGAGGTAGCCGGCGGAGTCGTCGCGGACGTCGTCGGTGAGCAACGCGCGGACGGCGTCGACGCTGGCGGCGTCGGTCACCGGTCGCGCTCGATGCGCAGCGTCCCGATGGTGGTCGCGAGGGAGTCGTAGTTGCCGACCAGCAGCAGCAGGCCGATGCGCTCGCGCTCGGTGAGGTGTCGGCTCAGGTCGGTCCAGGTCGCGTCGGCGATGTCGCGGTTGCCGACGAGCTCGTCGACGGCGGTGAGGATCGCGCGATCACGGTCGCCGCCGACGGCGTCGGGCCCGGTCCGGATGCGCTCGGCCAGGTCGCCGTCGATCCCCGCCCGCTTGCCCAGTCGCAGGTGGTGGTCGAGTTCGTAGGCGCAGTCGCGCAGGTGGGCGACACGGATGATGATCATCTCGGTGTCGCGTCGGCTCAACGGTCCGAACGGCATCAGCCGCGCCGAGTGGTGCAGCCAGCCGCGGAACAGTCCGCCGGTGCGGCCGAGGGTCGAGAAGATGTGCATGTCGGGGACGCCGACGACCCGGGACGCGACGCGGCAGAACGCCCAGTTGAGGGGACCCAGCTCACGCAGGTTCCCGGGGGCGATACGAGGGGTGGTCATGGAGGCCTCTCGGGCGGTCGAGGATCAGGGGTGTGCGCGGTCGCTCAGTCGACCAGATACGGCGAGATCGTGCTGCGGTGTTCGGAGATGTGCAGCGTCGCACCCAGTGCCGGGAACGCCCGCTGTGCACAGTTGACACGCTCGCACACCCGGCAGCCCGCACCGATCGGCGTGACGTGGGCCTGCGGCCCGATCTCGAGGCCGTCGGCGTAGACGAGTCGACCGGCATGGCGCAGCTCGCAGCCCAGGCCGATCGCGAACGTCTTGCCCGGCTGGCCGAAGCGCGCCGCGCGGCGTTCGACGGTGCGTGCGACCCAGAGGTAGTCGCGTCCGTCGGGCATCTGCGCGATCTGCGTAAGGATCTTGCCCGGGGACGCGAACGTCTCGTAGACGTTCCACAGCGGGCAGGTGCCCCCCGACGAGGAGAAGTGGAAACCCGTGGCGGACTGTCGTTTCGACATGTTGCCGGCCCGGTCCACCCGGACGAACGAGAAGGGCACCCCGCGCAGGTCGGGACGCTGCAGCGTCGACAGGCGGTGGCAGATCGTCTCGTAGGACACCTGGAAGAACGCCGACAACCGTTCGATGTCGTAGCGGAAGTCCTCGGCGGCCCCGTGGAACTGGGCGTAGGGCAACACCATCGCCGCCGCGGCGTAGTTCGCCAGGCCGAGACGTGCGAGGCTGCGCGCCTCGTCGCTGGTGAAGTTGCCGTCGTCGGCGAGGCTGTCGAGCAGGTCGCCGAATTCGAGGTACGCCAGCTCGGTGGCGAGTTTGAACGTGCGTTGTCCGGCGGAGAGGTGGCGCGAGATCTCCAGCCGTCGCGACTCCGGGTCGTACCGGTGGAGCAGCGTGTCACCCATGTCGACACGACGGACGATCGAGATCCCGTGCACCTTCTCGAGGCGGTCGAAGATCTCGCGACGGACGTCACCGGAGTGCATCCGCATCCGCGTGGTCATGTCCTCGGCCGCGGTGTCCAGCTCGTGCAGGTAGTTGTGCCGCCGGTAGAAGTAGTCGCGCACCTCCTCGTGGGGTGCCGTGATGGATCCCCGCATCGAGCCGTCGCCGCGGTCGTCGGTGGCGGCGACGAGCTGATCGGTGGTCGTGCGGTAGCGACGGTGCAGGTTGACCAGGGCGCGTGCGACGTCGGGATGGGTGCGGACCATGTCCGCCGCGGCGAGCGCGGTGTCCGCGGCGGCCTCCACGTCGGGGTCCATGAGCACCTCCCGCACCTCCGCGACCAGCCGGACGTCGTCCTGCGAGTCGAAGAAGTCGGCGTCGAGGCCGAAGGCGTCGCTGATCTTCACCAGCACCGGGTCCGTCAGCGGCCGGGCGTCGTGCTCGATCTGGTTGAGATACGACGGGGAGATGCCGAGCGTCTGCGCGAGCGCCACCTGCGACAGGCCGCGGTCGGAGCGCAACTGCCGCACCCTCGATCCGACGTAGGTCCTGCTCACGACGGACAGGTTACGTCGACCCGGGGCGGGGACGACCGGGCCGAGTTGCCGCCGGTGCCCGCGTGGGTGTGACTGTCACCACTCGATGCCGCGGTCCGGGCCGTCCTCGGCCGTCGGTGGTGTCCGATACCGCGTCCACCCGGTGGGGCCGTCCGTCCGGCATCCTCGCAGTACGAGCGTACTTTTTGGGTCCCGTCGGGCCAGTTGTTCGCAGACCGATCTTCGCAGAGTTTGCAAAAGCCCTTGCAGATGTGGCGTTGCTTGGCATGCGCAAGGTGTGGACCAGCACGTTTGTGGTGTGGCACCCTCTGTGCAGGCGCCGCGGACCAGACGCCGGGCGATTGCGAAACCGATGACCGCCCGCCGGTCACGCAGAGGCGATCGGCCCGGTCGATCGCCACGGCAGGGACGCGGCCGCGCCTGTGGAGATGGAGCGCCGACCACATGGTCGAGCTCCGAGATACACCGACCGAGGTCGGGCACACGAAGGAAGTGGAGTGCAGATGAGCAACGTCGGCAAGCCGAGGACCGCAGCGGAGATCCAGCAGGACTGGGACACCAACCCCCGCTGGAAGAACGTCACGCGCGACTACACCGCCGAGCAGGTCGCCGAGCTGCAGGGCACCGTCGTCGAGGAGCACACCCTCGCCCGTCGCGGCGCGGAGGTCCTCTGGGAGGGCGTCACGCAGGGCGACGGCAGCTACATCAACGCGCTCGGTGCCCTCACCGGCAACCAGGCCGTGCAGCAGGTGCGCGCCGGCCTGAAGGCCGTGTACCTCTCCGGCTGGCAGGTCGCCGGTGACGCGAACCTGTCGGGCCACACCTACCCCGACCAGTCGCTGTACCCCGCGAACTCGGTCCCCAACGTCGTGCGTCGCATCAACAACGCACTGCTGCGCGCCGACGAGATCTCGCGCGTCGAGGGCGACACCTCGATCGACAACTGGCTCGTCCCGATCGTCGCCGACGGTGAGGCCGGCTTCGGTGGCGCGCTGAACGTCTACGAGCTCCAGAAGGCGATGATCGCCGCAGGTGCCGCCGGCACCCACTGGGAGGACCAGCTCGCGTCGGAGAAGAAGTGCGGCCACCTCGGTGGCAAGGTGCTCATCCCGACCCAGCAGCACGTCCGCACGCTGAACTCGGCCCGTCTGGCCGCCGACGTCGCCGGTGTCCCCACCGTTGTCATCGCGCGTACCGACGCCGAGGCCGCCACGCTGATCACCTCCGACGTCGACGACCGTGACAAGCAGTTCGTCACCGGTGAGCGCACCGCCGAGGGCTACTACCACGTGAAGAACGGCATCGAGCCCTGCATCGAGCGTGCGAAGTCCTACGCGCCCTACGCGGACCTGATCTGGATGGAGACCGGCACCCCCGATCTCGAGCTGGCGCGCAAGTTCGCCGAGGCCGTCAAGGCCGAGTACCCCGACCAGCTGCTGTCCTACAACTGCAGCCCGTCGTTCAACTGGAGCAAGCACCTCGACGACTCGACGATCGCGAAGTTCCAGAACGAGCTCGGCGCGATGGGCTTCACGTTCCAGTTCATCACCCTCGCCGGCTTCCACTCGCTGAACTACGGCATGTTCGATCTGGCCTACGGCTACGCCCGCAACCAGATGACCGCGTTCGTCGACCTGCAGAACCGCGAGTTCAAGGCCGCCGAGGAGCGTGGCTTCACCGCCGTCAAGCACCAGCGTGAGGTCGGCGCGGGCTACTTCGACTCGATCGCCACCACGGTCGACCCGACCAGCTCCACCACCGCCCTCAAGGGCTCGACCGAAGAGGGTCAGTTCCACTGATCCCAGCGTGACCTGAGACGGACCAGGGGTGGGTACGACACTCGTCGTGCCCACCCCGATCCGTACCGGGTGCAGATATGACAGTCTTGTGTCGCGACGTCAGGCGGCACGGGTAAACCACAGCAAGACAAGTAGTTTTCGAGGTCGAGGAGCCTTTCATGGCAAGCGAGAAGATTTCGCGGGTCGGCGTCATCGGTGCCGGCCAGATGGGCGCCGGTATCGCCGAGGTCTGCGCCCGTGCCCACACCGACGTGCTGGTCTACGAGTCCACCCGCGAACTGGCCGCCGCCGGCCGATCGCGCATCCTCCGGTCCCTCGACCGTGGTGTCAGCAGCGGCAAGCTGACCGAGCGTGAGCGCGAGCAGTCGTCGTGGCGACTGCGTTTCACCTCCGACCTCGGCGACTTCGCCGACCGTCAGATGGTGTGCGAGGCCGTCGTCGAGGACGAGGCCGTCAAGACCGCCATCTTCAAGGAACTCGACAAGGTCGTCACCGACCCGACCGCCGTGCTGGCGTCGAACACGTCGTCCATCCCGATCATGAAGCTCGGCATGGCCACGGCCAACGCCCACCGCGTGGTCGGCATGCACTTCTTCAACCCCGTGCCGGTGCTGCCGCTCGTCGAGCTCATCACCACCCTGATGACGTCGGCCGAGGTGACCGCCCGCGCCGAGCAGTTCGCCGCCGACGTGTTGGGCAAGCAGGTCGTGCGCTCCACCGACCGCTCCGGCTTCGTCGTCAACGCGCTGCTGGTACCGTACCTGCTGTCGGCCATCCGCATGGTGGAGAGCGGTTTCGCCACCGTCGAGGACATCGACAAGGCGATGGTGCTCGGCTGTGCGCACCCGATGGGTCCGCTCAAGCTCACCGACCTCGTCGGTCTCGACACCGTCAAGGCCATCGCGGACAAGATGTACGAGGAGTTCAAGGAGCCGCTATACTCGCCGCCGCCGCTGCTGCTGCGCATGGTCGAGGCGGGCCGGCTCGGCAAGAAGGCGGGCCACGGCTTCTACCCGTACGCCGACGCCGCCGCCACGGCGCGCTGACGCACGATGACCAGCGCGTCGGATTCGATCGAATACGGCTCATCGATCCTGGGGTACCCCCGGATCGGTGCACGCCGTGAGTTGAAGCGTGCGCTGGAGGACCACTGGCACCACGGGACGTCGCTCGCCGAGCTCGAGGCCATCGGTCGCGAACTCGGCGACGACATCTGGCGGGAGCTGGCGGCGACCGGCCTCGAGCAGGTGCCGGGCAACATCTTCTCGTTCTACGACCACGTCCTCGACGACGCCCTGCTGTTCGGCGCCGTGCCCGAACGCTTCCGGCCGCTGCAGGACTCGTTGGAGCCGTTGGAGTTCTACTTCGCGATGGCGCGCGGCAAGCCGGACTTCCCGCCGCTGGAGCTCATCAAGTACTTCAACACCAACTACCACTACCGCCAGCCCGAGATCAGCCCCGCGACGTCGTTCTCGCTGCACGGGGAGAGCCTCCTCGCCGAGCACGCCCGGGCGAAGGCCGGCGGCATCGAGCTGAGGCCGGTCGTGCACGGCCCGGTCAGCCTCCTGCTGCTGTCGAAGCCGGGTCCCGACGCGGACGAGGACTTCACCCCTCTCGACCGCGTCGACGACCTCGTCGAGGTCTACCTCGAGTTGCTCGCCGCGCTCTACAAGCAGGGCGCGAAGTGCGTTCAGCTCGACGAGCCGGCGTTCGCCACCGATCGCACCGTGCAGGAGCTCGAGATCCTGGCCCGCGTCTACGACCGCCTGTCGGGTGTGGCGTCGCGTCCGCGCCTGCTCGTCACCGGGCAGTACGGCGACCTCGGTCCCGCCCTGGCCGTGCTGGCCGCGACCAAGGTCGAGGCCATCGGTCTCGACCTGATCAGCGCTCCCATGAGCCCCGCCCAGCTCGGCGCGATCCCCGGCCTGAAGCGCAAGCGCCTCTACGCCGGGGTGATCGACGGCCGCAACGTCTGGAAGGCCGCCAAGGGCGGCAAGCTCGACTACCTGCTGGCCATCAAGAAGGTCATCCCCGACATCGTCGTCTCGACGTCGTGCTCCCTGATGCACGTGCCGGTCGACAAGCTCATCGAGCCCGACATCCCCGGTGACGTCGCCGACCGTCTCTCCTTCGCCAAGCAGAAGGTCGGCGAGGTGGTCGCGCTGGCCAAGGCCGTCACCAACGGCGCGCCCGAACACTGGTACACCCGTCCCACCAGCGTGCACTTCAAGCTCAAGCACGACGTGCGTCAGCGGGTCGCGGCAATCCGTCCCGACCAGCGCGAGCGCGCCCCCTACGAGGAGCGCAAGGTCGCCCAGCAGGAGGTCCTCGGTCTGCCGCCGGTGCCCACCTGCACCCTCGGTTCGTTCCCGCAGACCGCGGACCTGCGCAAGGCCCGCTACGACTACGGGCAGGGCCGGTTGTCCTGGGACGACTACGCCGGCCGCGTCCGCGACGAGATCAAGCGCGTGATCGAGCTCCAGGAGGACATCGGTCTCGACGTCCTGGTGCACGGTGAACCCGAGCGCAACGACATGATCCAGTACTTCGCGGAGCTGATGGACGGCTACGTGGCCACCCAGATGGGGTGGGTACAGGTCTACGGGTCGCGGTGTGTGCGGCCGCCGATCATGTACGGCGACATCAAGCGCTCCGGGCCGATGACCGTCGAGTGGATCCGGTACGCGCAGTCGCTCACCGACAAGCCGGTGAAGGCCATCCTCACCGGACCGGTCACGATGCTCGCCCGGTCGTTCGTGCGCCAGGACCAGCCTCTCTACGAATCGGCCGAGCAGCTGGCACTGGCCATCCGCGACGAGGTCGCCGACCTCGAACGTGCGGGCATCAAGATCATCCAGATCGACGAGCCGTCCATCCGCGAGCTGCTGCCGCTGCGCGAGCGCGGCCGCGAGGGCTACCTCGACTGGGCTGTGAACGCGTTCAAGCTCGCGGTCGGTGGCGCCAAGCCGGAGACGCAGATCCACACGCACCTCGGCTACTCGAGCAAGGCGCAGGTGGTGGAGGCGTTCGACGCGCTCGACGCCGACGTCACGTCGATCGTGGCCACACGGTCGATCGACTGGGTGCTGGACCAGATCGTCGAATCCGGCACGCCGATCCAGCGCGGCGTCGGGCCCGGTGTCTACGAGAGCCGCAGCGCGGCCATCCCCGACATCGACGAGATCGACGAGCGCATCCAGCGCGCCGTCCTCGCGATCGATCCGGAACGGCTGTGGGTCAACCCCGACGGTGGTCTCAAGACCCGCCACTACTGGCAGCTCGAGCCGTCCCTGCGCAACATGGTCGCCGCTGCGCGCCGTCAGCGTCGTCGCCTTCTCGCCGCAGCGGAGTCGTCACCCTCGTAGACAGGGACCTCACAGCGAGCGCGCAGCGTCCGTTGCACCGACGTCCGCACACTGGCGTCATGGTGATCCGTCGGGCCCTGGAGATGGTGCGCACAGCGCCCGCGTCGTGCGTATGGCTGGCCATGCTGTTCGTGACGACGATGCTGCAGCACACCGCGGAACCCGCTCGCGTCGCCGCGTGGCTCGCGAGTTCGTCGACCGACCTCGACAACCTCGTCCGCGACCCGGTCACCGTCCTCGCGGCGAGTCTCGCCTGGCTCGACGGCGCCTACTGGCTGCCCTACGTGGCGATGTTCGCGATCGTCGTCATGCCGATGGAACGCCGACTCGGGTTCCGGCGGTGGGCGGGGCTGGGCCTCGCCGGGCACGTGATCGGGACGGGTGTCAGCCAGGGGGCACTGTGGGTGGCGATCGCCCTGGGGGTCTCGTCGTCGACGCAGGTGTCCATGCGCGACATCGGTGTCAGCTACGCGGTGATGGCCTTCGTCGGCGGCGCGGCGTGTTTCGTGACGCGGGCACACCGGCGTCTGTTCGTGGCGACGGTGTGCTCGATCCTGGCCGTCGCGGTTGTCGTCGACCCCGGCGTGACGAACCTCGGTCACCTCACCGCGCTGGTCACCGGGTTGGTGGTCGGTCCGATCCTCGTGCGCGACGATCAGCTGGCGGCGAGCCGCTTCTTCTCCACCTCGATGTCGAAGTCAGGGTCGGGCCAGTCGAGGTCCATGGCGCTCAACGCGCCGATGAGGAGCTCGGTCACGGCGAGACGCGCGTACCACTTGTGGTCGGCGGGGACGACGTACCAGGGGGCCTCGTCGATGTCGGTGCGGTCGAGCACGGCCTGATACGCCGTGCGATACGACGACCAGAACTCCCGCTCGTCGACGTCCCCGGGGTTGTACTTCCAGTACTTGTCGGGTCGGTGGAGCCTGCGGGCCAGCCGATCCCGCTGTTCATCCCGCGAGATGTGGAGCATCACCTTGACGACGGTGGTGCCGGTGGCGACGAGCTCGCGCTCGAAGTCGACGATCGTGCCGTAGCGGGACTCCCACACATCCTGCGGCACGAGATCGTGGACACGGACGACGAGGACGTCCTCGTAGTGGGAGCGGTCGAAGACCCCGATCTGACCGGCCGCGGGGACCTTGTTCCGGATCCGCCACAGGAAGTGGTGGGCGAGTTCGGTGTCGGTGGGCTTGCCGAACGAGGAGTGGCTGACGCCCTGCGGGTCCACCATCCCCATCACGTGTCGGACGATCCCACCCTTGCCCGCGGTGTCCATCCCCTGCAGCACCAGCAACACCGAGCGCCGGTCGTCGATGCGGCCACCGGCGTACAACTTCTCCTGCAGGTCGGCGAGGATCTTGCCGCGGGCCTTGCGGATCGCCTTGCCCGCGGACTTGCCCCCGTCGAACCCCGGCGTGCCGCCCGGGTCGACGTCGTCGAGCGGTCCGATCGTCGACGCGCGCAGGATGTCGGCCGACAGCGGTGCGTCCGGGGTGCCCATCGGCTCACCCTACTGTCGTGACCGTCCCGCCGGGCCCGAACAGACCACCGCCCCCGAACGCCGCGCGGTGCGAGTCGGGGACGGTGCCGTCGTCGTTGGTGATGCCGAGAGCGGCACCGATCTCCGCGCTGACAAGGGTTGCGCCACTGCGTTTCCCGATCTCGGGGTCCCGCGCCAGCGCGTCGACGACGCGGCCCACGAACCCGGGGTCCTCGGCGCGGTCGATCGAGAACCCGGCGAACTCGGTCAGCCCGGACGCCACCAGCATGCGGGTGCGGATGAGCCCCAGCCACAGGCTGACGACGCTGACGCCGGTTCCCGAGAGCTCGACCGCCATGTCCGCCGCCATCTTGTCCAGCCCGGTCTTGCTCACCCCGTAGGCGACCGAGTGCAGATGGCCGCGGGAACCGAACGACGAGATGTGCACGACGAGACCGCGACCGGCGGGGACCATGATCCGCGCGGCGTGCACCGTGGCGACGTAGTGCGCGCGCAGGCCGACGCCGACGAGAGGGTCCCAGTCCGACACCGGTCGCTCCCAGAACGGCGCGGTGAAGCCGGCGAAGCCCTCGGGTGCCGCCCAGACCGCGTTGACGAGGAGGTCGAGACCGCCGCTCTCCGCGGCGATCCTGTCGAACAGGGCCGCCACCGCGTCGTCGTCGGTGTGGTCACACGAGACCGGGCGCGCATCCCCACCGTGCGCGGCGATCCGCGTGGCGAGACGACCGAGCCGGTCCTCCGGGGACGTCCCGCCCCGTCCGGTGAACCACACCGTCCACCCCGCCGCGGCCAGGGCTGTCACCACACCGCGCCCCACGCCGCCGGCACCGCCCGTGACCAGGGCGACCCGCCGATCGGGGGAGGTCACCCGTCAGCCCTCGAGGTCGTCGTCGGGGAGTTGCGCGAACGGCGGTGCGCCCGTGCCGGTCACGATGTGACCGCCGAACGCGTCCTGCGCCGACAGCGTTCCCTCGCCCACCCCGTATGGTGTCTCGATCCGGACGGGCGTGCCCTCGGCGACCGGGTCACCCTCGACGGCGGCGAGTCCGCGGATCCGGCCCTGCCACGTGAACCGTCCCGCGATCGGGTCGAAGTGGCCGACGAGCTGCACGCCGAGCTGCGCCGGTCCCCGGCCGTCCACGGTCACCGAGGCAGGACCGGTGTAGCCGCCGGGGTCGCTCATCAGCTCGGCACCGTCCCGGCGGCGTTCGGGAACTGGGGGAGGGGATGGTCCCGTCGTGCGAACTCCGCGGAGGAACCGCCGACCTCCACGATCCCGACGAACGCGGTCCACACCAGCATCGTCAACTGGTCGATGAGGTCGCTGCGGGCCACCCGTCGGTCCTGCATCCACCAGTGCGTGGCCAACTGCACGCCGCCGACGAGCGCGTAGGACCACGTCTGGAAGCCGTCGGTGTCGAGGCCGCGGTCACCGAGACGCTCGTGCATCGCGAACGCCACCACCTCGGCGATGAGCTTCTCGGAGTCGGCCAGGACGCTGGGGCTCGCCGACTTCGAACTCGTCACGAACTGGTAGATCTCCGGTTCGTCGGAGATCGTCCCCACGTACACCGAGATGACGGTCCGTGTGAGCGTGTACTCGTCGACGTCGTCGATGAGGGCCTCGGTGAGCCGGGGGAGCAGCGTGGTCTCGATGAACCGGATCATCGCCGCGGTGTTCAGGTCGTTCTTGTCGGTGAAATACCGGTAGAGGACGGTCTTGCTGACGCCCATGTACGCGGCGATCTCGTCCATGCCCACGTCGGCGCCGTGTTCGCGGACGGCCGCGAGGGTGCCGTCCACCAACTCCCCGCGCCGGGCCTCCTTGTGCCGCTGCCACCGCTGTTTGCGACCGTCGACGGCGGGCGCGCTGCCGGTGTCGGCCGTGGCCCGCAACGCCGCCTCGAGTCCCTTCGTCGCGGCGGCCGCCGCGGTGATCGCGGCACGGGCCGCCGCGGCGGTGGACTGACGGCTCGGCATCACCCCAGACTATCCGTCGTGGCGCCCGTCACCCGCGTCCGCCGGGGGAGACCGCGACACACGCGGTGAGGACCGTGCGTCCGATTCGGGTAAGACTGACCGGGTGAACGAGACGTCCCTGAAGGACAGGCAGCACCCGGCGCGGGGCACGACCACGGGGTCGAGCATCGCCGGGCTCGGCGGTGACCCGTCGGGTGACGCGCAGCGCCGCCGCGACCTGCGCAAGATGAAGGTCGTCGCGACCGGGTTCCTCGGGGCCGCGGCGCTGGTCTACCTATTCACCCGCTACGTCGAGGCGCGGGACGGCGCCGACGTGGCCGGCTGGGTCGGATACGTGCGCGCCGCGGCGGAGGCGGGCATGGTGGGCGCGCTCGCCGACTGGTTCGCCGTCACGGCGCTGTTCAAGCAGCCGCTGGGTCTCCCGATCCCGCACACCGCCCTGATCCGACGCAAGAAGGACCAGATCGGCGACCAGCTCGGTGGATTCATCGAGGAGAACTTCATGACGCCCTCGGTGATCGAGGGTCAGGTCGAGAAACTGCATCTGCCGCAACGCGTCTCGCGATGGTTGGCCGATCCCGCCAACGCCCCCCGGATCAGCGACGAGGCGTCCCGTGCGATCGGCCTCGCGGGCGAGATGCTCGCCGACGAGGACGTCGAGGCGTTCATCATCTCGGCCATGCGGTGGATGGCCGAGCCGCAGTGGGGGCCGCCCGCCGGTCGCGTGCTCGAGCAATTGATCGACGAGGAGCGGCTCGAACCGCTCATCCAGATGCTCTGCGAGCGCGCGCGTGTGTGGGCCGAGGACAGTCAACCGTTGATCGACCGCGTCATCGACAAGGACGGCCCCGCCTGGGCGCCGAAGTTCGTCAACCTCCTCGTCGGGGACCGCATCCACCGGGAACTCGTCGAGTACACCGCCAAGATCGCCTCCGATCCCGACCACGACATCCGTCGCGCCCTGCGCGAGCTCGCCGTCAACTTCGCGAACGACCTTCAGCACGACCCGGAGACGATCGCGAAGGTCGAGGAGATCAAGGACGAGTTCATCGGACGTGACGAGGTGGCCGGCGCCGCGTCGACCGCGTGGACGGCGGCGAAGGCCGTCCTCGAGCAGGCCCTCGACGACCCCGACAGCACCCTGCGGACGGCGTTGGCCGACGGCGTCATCCGCGTGGCGACCCGCATCAGCGCCGACGACGTGCTCCAGGACAAGATGAACTTCTGGACCGTGCGGGTCGCACGGCACGTGGCGCAGAACTACTCCGGCGAGATCATCTCGGTGATCACCGAGACCGTCCGTGGCTGGGACGCCGACGACACGAGCCGCAAGATCGAACTGCAGGTCGGCCGAGACCTGCAGTTCATCCGCATCAACGGCACGGTCGTCGGGTCGCTGGCCGGTCTGGCCATCTACACGGTCTCGGTGCTGTTGTTCAGCTGACCCGCCAGGCGGGCCAGGTCGTCGAAGAGCCGTCGACACAACGACTCCGGTGACTCCTCGTCGCCGACGACCCACCGGTCGAAGGCCGCCACGAACACCGTCACCCCGCTCTGGGCGGCCAGTTCGGCGTCGGTCGCACCGACCCCGCGGGCGACCAGCCGCGCAGCGATGAGCCGCGCCAGTCGCGCCAACTTGTCCCGCTCCCGTTCGCGCAGCTGCGGCGTGGCCTCGACGATCCCGGAGCGCAGCGCGGAGAACTCCCGCCGCTCGGGTGTGAATCTCGCGGCGCCGCCCTGGACCGCCGCCATCACGACGGCCATCGCGGGCGTGTCGGGCGGGAGGGCGTCGATGGGGTCGAGAAACGAGGTCTCGAACTCGTCGGCCCCCCAGAAGAGGGCCTCGCGCTTGTCGGAGAAGTACCGGACGCCTGACGCTCGGCGAACGGCCTGGTGATGTGACGTCGACAACGTGTTAGCTGAAGTGCTTGCATTTGCTAGCACCGCCTCCTACCGTGGGTCACGGAATCGAGAGGAGGAACCGATGGGTTCGGAGTCGCACGACCCCGACACGACGTCACCCGACGTCGATGCCGAGGAACTGGCCACCCGAGCGGTCGAGGGCGTCGTCAACGCCGCCCAGGACATCGGTTCTTTCATCCGGTCTCAGCGGGTCGCCGCCGAGGTCTCGCTCCGCCAGTTGGCGGAACGGGCCGGGGTGAGCAATCCGTACCTCAGTCAGGTCGAACGAGGGCTGCGCAAGCCCTCCGCCGACGTGCTGGCGCAGATCGCCAAGGGTCTGCGTGTGTCGGCCGAAGTGCTGTACGTGCGGGCCGGCATCCTCGAGGAACGAGCCGCGAGCCCCGTGCGTGACGCACTGCTGGCGGACTCGCAGATCACCGAGCGGCAGAAGCAGATGCTGCTCGAGATCTACGAGTCGTTCCGCAAGGAGAACGGGTCCGTCGAGACCACAGCATGACGTCAGCCGACCCGAGGGTCGGTACTCACGAGATCACAGCGAGGAGAACCATGAGCAAGAACGAGCGTGGCCTGGCCACACCGATCTACGCCGCCGTCGGTGCCGGTGACCTGGCACTGCAGCAGGTCAACGAGGTGCTGTCGCAGCTGCGGGAGCGCGCCGAGTCGGCCACCGAGACCGCCCAGGCCCGCGTCGAGGAGACCCGGGAGCGGATCGAGGGGACCCGGGAGCGCATCACGTCGCTGCCCGAGGACATCCCCTCCAACATCGAGGAGCTGCGTACGCGTTTCACCAGCGAGGAACTGCGCAAGGTCGCCGAGGCCTACATCGAGGTCGCGACCGGCATCTACAACTCGCTCGCCGAGCGCGGCGAGGAGACGGTGGAGCGCCTCCGCTCGCAGCCCGAGTTCCAGGAGAACGTCTCGAAGGTCGAGAAGGCCTACAACGACGCCGTCGACCTCACCGAGGACGCGCTCGGCACGGTCTCGTCGCAGACGCGCGCCGTCGGTGAGCGTGCCGCCAAGCTCGCGAACCTCGCGTCCGGCAAGGTGTCCGGCGCCGCCGGCACCGTCGAGGCGAAGGCTCGCGGGTCCAAGGACTCGCCCGCCGCCGTGCTCGATGAGCTGAAGGAGCCCGCGACCTCGGCCCCGGCCAAGAAGTCGCCCGCGAAGAAGACGACCGCGAAGAAGACGACGACGCCGGCCAAGAAGACCCCGGCGAAGAAGACCCCGGCCAAGAAGGCTCCGGCCAAGAAGACCGCGAACTGATCGCAGCTCGACCGATCCGACCGCGCCCCCGGCTTCTGCCGGGGGCGCGGTTCGTCGTCGTGGGGTGCCGTGCCCGGGTCTGATCTGCCCGACTCCGATTAGTCTGTCGCTCGTGAACGTCGTGTCATTCCTGGCCTACGGGCAGAACATCATCGTGCTCATCCTGACCATCGTCGGGGGTGCAGCCGCGGTGTTGGCCCTGGTGCACGCCGCCGTCCAGCGCCCCGACGCGTTCCCCGCCGTCGACCGCCAGTCCAAGGTGATCTGGGTGTCGCTCCTCGTCGTCGGCGCTCTGTTCATCTGGTTCTTCGGACTGCTGAGCCTGCTCGGGATCATCGGCATCGTGGCGGTGCTGATCTACCTCGTCGACGTCCGGCCCCGGGTCGACGGTATCCAGAACAAGCGGTGGTTCAAGAAGGTCTGACGACGTTCCCGCTGGTCTCGATGCCGCCAGGCATCGAGACAATGTTCGTTGTCTGATTACCTTGACAACGATCAGTGTCATGGTGCACGGTTGAGTGACAACGGTGCACGTCACAGCGGTGCGCCTCGCAGTCGAGGAGCACCCCATGACGCTCACCACGGAGCACGTCGGCAGTCGTCAGAAGCTGAACGATCGCCAGGACACCGCACGACGGTTGCTGGCCTCGTCCGCCCGCAAGTCCTACGACCCACTGATCGAGGTCGACTGGGACGCACCGGTCGACCACGAGAGCTTCTACGGCATGACCCCCGAGTGGTGCAGCCTCTACGGCACCGGGATGTGGGACCAGATGACGCAGGAGCAGCGCATCACCCTGACCGAGCACGAGGCCGCGAGCATCAGCGCCACCGGCATCTGGTTCGAGATCATCCTCATGCAGATGCTCATCCGTGACGCCTACAAGCAGGACCCCGCGTCGCCCCACTTCCAGTTCGCGCTGACAGAGATCGCCGACGAGTGCCGACACTCGACGATGTTCGCCAAGGCCGCCGAGCACTTCGGCATCCCCAACTACGAGCGTCCCCGGTGGATCAACTTCCTGAGCCGGCCGTTCAAGGCGCTCGCCTCGGGGTCGCTGGCCTTCGGTGGCACCCTGGCCGCCGAGGAGATCCTCGACATGATGCAGCGCGACTTCATGAAGGACCCGCGCGTGCAGCCGGTCACCCGGACGGTCAGCAAGATCCACGTGCTGGAGGAGGCCCGCCACATCCGTTTCGCTCGCGAGGAGACGAAGCGGATCGCCGCGACGATGACGCCGTTCCGCCGCGCCGTCACCCGGCTGAACCTGGCGATCATCGTGTACATGGTCGTGTACTGCCTGGTGAACCCGAAGGTGTACGAGGCCGCCGGTCTCGACCGCAAGCAGGCCGTGCGCGCGGCGCGGGCGAACACCCACTACAACGACCGCAAGCGCACCGGGTGCGCCAAGACCATCGAGTTCCTCGACGAGTGCGGCCTGATCGGTGGACCCGGGACGTATCTGTTGCGTCGCGGCGCGATCATGTGACCTGCCGCTCGCGCGGTCACGGTCATCGATCACGGGCACCGATAGACTCGCCCGGTGGCGGAGTACCGGATCAACGAACTCGCGGAGGTGTCGGGCGTCAGTGTCCGCAACATCCGCGTGTACCAGGACCGCGGACTCCTCCCGGCGCCCAAGATCAAAGGCCGCACCGGCTGGTACTCGACCGAACACCTCGTTCGTCTGAACCTCATCTCGCGTCTGCTGGAGCGTGGCTACACCTTCGCGACGATCAGCGAGCTGCTCCTCGCCGCGCACTACGGGATGAAGGTGGAGCACGTCCTGCACGGCGAGCCGCGGGGCGGCCGCTGGCGCACCTTCAAACGCGCGGCGACGATCACCCTGACCGAGCTGCGCAAGACGTTGGGCGCGGACGAGAAGACCATCGCCATGAGCCAGAAGCTGGGCCTGCTCGCCAAGGAGGGCGCCCAGTACGCGGTGAAGAGCCCGGAGCTGCTCGAGGGCGCGGAGGTGCTGGTCAAGGCGGGGATCGACCTGGAGCCGCTGCTGCGGAAGTGGGAGCGGATCCAGCACGACATCGAGGACATCGCCGACAACTTCGTCGCGATCATCACCGACAAGTACTTCGGCGACGACGGACGTCTGCTGGACATGGAGGAGACCGAGGTCGCCAAGGTCGCGCACCTCATCGGTGCGGTCCGTCCCATGGCGCACGAGATCGTGGACAGCCAGTTCCGTCGTGCACTCGACGCCAAGATCTCCTCGGCCATCGGCGAGGCCTCGGAGATCCTCGAGGCCGACACCACCCCCTGATCGACGGGGACGAGCAGAGAGCAGGTCGATGAAGCGTTCCACGCGTCATGCGGTCGAGGGCGTCGCGATCGGCGGGGGAGTCGCCGCGGCGGCGACCGGCGCTGCCGTCGGGACCATCCTCGCGGCGCTGCTGAAGGCGGCGTTCGACGCGCCCGCTCCCGTCGACGACGGGCCGGATCCCCTGCTGGCGACACCGACGGCGTCCCCGGAGATCCTCGCGGTGCGGTCCGCCGACGGGAACCCGATCCACGTCGAGGCCTACGGACCGCCCGACGCGGACCCGATGGTGTTCGCGCACGGGTGGACCTGTTCGACGCGCCACTGGTACGCGCAGATCAACGCCTTCTCGGCGGACCACCGCGTCATCGTCTACGACCAGCGGGGTCACGGGCGCACGCCGCTCGGGACGACGAAGCTCAGCACGTCTCTGCTCGGCGCCGACCTGCACGCGGTGCTGCAGGCCGCGACGGCCGGCGGTCGCCGCGCGCTCGTCGCCGGTCACAGCATGGGTGGGATGTCGGTCATGGCGTGGGCCAAGGACCACGGAGACGACGTCGACGACCTGGCGCGGGGTGTCGTGCTGACCTCGACCGCCGCGGTGGAGATCATCCAGAACCTTGCCGTGATCCCGGAGGGGCTGCCGCGCTACACCAAGCCGTTCGAGCGCGGCGTGAGCCGCCTGATCGCGACCGCCCCGGTCCCGCTGCCGCACACCGCGATGACGCCGCGGGTCGCCCAGTACATCGCGATGAACACCCAGGCCCGGCTGGCGCACGTCGAGTTCTGCGACCACATGATCAGCGAGTGCCCCGCGCGAGCGCGCGGCGGATGGGGTGTGGCGATGCTCGATCTCGACGTCTGGCAGGGCGTGGTCAACCTGACCGTCCCGACGGACGTGGTCGTCGGCACCGACGATCGGTTGACACCGCGGAAGCATTCCGACGCCATCGTCGCCCAGCTCGAGAAGCAGGGGGTGTTGCGGGAGTACCTGGTCCTGCCGCACATCGGTCACATGGCGAACATCGAGGACTCCGGGTCCTACAACCGTCTGCTGACCGACCTGCTCGACGCCACGAAGGACCGCGTCACCCGGCTCTGACCCGCGCGGACGGCTACTCCTCGGGGAAGCCGGCGAGGACGTCGCGGCTGCGCGACAGGCCGAGTCGCGTGGCACCGGCGGCGATGAGCGCGGCGGCCGCCTCGGCGGTGCGGATCCCGCCCGATGCCTTGATGCCGACCGACGGCGGCACCGCTGCCCGCATGAGCGTGACCGCCTCCACGCTCGCCCCGCCCGCCGGGTGGAAGCCCGTCGACGTCTTCACCAGGGAGGCCCCTGCGCGGGCCGCTCGCTCGGCGGTCGCGGTGACGGTGTCGGGACCGCCACCGGCGAGCAGCGCCGCGGACTCGATGATGACCTTGAGGACCACGTCCGCGCCGATCGCCTCGCGGACGGTCAGCACGTCGGCGAACACCTCGTCGTAGAGCCCGGCGACGGCCGCCCCGACGTCGATCACCATGTCGATCTCGCGGGCGCCGGTGTCGACGGCCATGCGTGCCTCGGCCGCCTTCACCAGCGAATGATGTTTGCCGGAGGGGAATCCCGCGACGACGCAGGACACCGCGGACCCGGTGTCGATCGGGAGCATCGACGGTGACAGGCACACCGCGTACACCCCGAGCTCGTTGGCCTCGGCGACGCAGGCGAGCGCGTCGTCGCGGCTCGCCTCGGGGGCGAGGAGTGTGTGGTCGACCATGGCGGCGACCCGGCGTCGGGTGAGCGTGGCAGTCACCCGACGAATATGTCACGCGGTCCCGGCCCGCCCGAGCGCGGCATCCGGGCTCGCCGGGCGCAGGAACACCGTCGCCACCGCGGAGACGACGCCGGTCGCCGCGAGGTAGGTCGCGGCGCGCCACGGGCTCCCGTCGCCGCTGTGGATGAGCGCGGTGAGGATCAGCGGCGTGAGCCCGGAGGCGTAGACGCCCGCGACGTTGTAGATGAACGAGATGCCCGTGTACCGGACCTGGGTCGGGTAGAGCAGCGCGTACAACGTGCCCTGCGCCCCGTAGAACCAGCCGTGCACGAACCCGAACACGATGATCAGGCCGACGGCGAACCACACGATGTCGGCGGTGCTGAACAGCGCGAAGACGGGGAACACGGCGCAGCCGTACAGCGCGACACCGGAGGCGAAGATCCACTTCGGGGAGATGCGGTCGGCCATGCGACCCGACAGGGGGATGACTGCGGCCATCACGGCACACGCCAGCGTCACCGCCCACAGGACCGGCACCTTCGCCATCCCCAGCGTGCCCGTGGCGTAGGTGATCGCGAAGACGCCCCAGGTGTTGAACGCGGCGCCCTCGGCCCACCGCGACAGCAGGCCGAGGAGCGTCGGCCGCCGCAGGCTGCGGTCGGAGAGCATCGTCGCGATGGGTGTGCGCACCGTGGCGACCGCCTGTTCGACGGCCCGGAACGACGGCGTCTCCTCGACCGCGAGCCGCACCACGAACCCGACGATCACCAGCACCAGGCTGACGCCGAAGGCGATGCGCCAGCCGTAGGCCAGGAACGCGGACTCGTCGAGGACGGTCTGCAGGATCGCGAACACCGCGGTGCCCAACCCGAGGCCCAGCGGCAGGCCGATCTGCGGGACGGAGCCGAAGAACCCGGTGCGCCCCCGCGGCCCGTGCTCGACGGCCATGAGCACCGCACCGGCCCACTCGCCGCCGAGCGCGAAGCCCTGCACGATCCGCAGGAGCAGCAGCAGGATCGGTGCCAACACCCCGACCTGCGCCGCGGTCGGCAGGACCGCCATCAGTGCCGTGGCCAGGCCCATCAGCAGCATCGTGATGGCGAGCGTCCTCTTCCGGCCGATGCGGTCGCCGATGTGGCCGAAGACGATCCCGCCGATCGGGCGGACGAGGAACCCGACCGCGAACGTCGCCAGCGACAGCATCGTGCCGACGTAGGAGTCGGTGTCGGGGAAGAAGAGTCGGTTGAAGACGAGTGACGCCGCAGTGGCGTAGAGGAAGAAGTCGTACCACTCGATGGTGGTGCCCAGCAGCGCCGAGGCGATCACCAGTCGGAGGTGACGGGTGGGCTCGGGCGGGGCGGCGTGGGCGGCGGGGACCTCGTCGACAGCGGACACGCGCGCCAACGTTATGGGCGGGGACGTGTCGCGGTCGAGGGTCAGGATCGCGGTGGGTTCAACCCGCCGCGGGAACGGTCAGCGGCGGTGACGGACCGCCGGCACCTCGTAGAGCATCGAGCGCACCGCGGACAGGACGATCCCGACGACCACGGCGGTCGCGCTCGCGGCGAGGATCCAGTGGTCGGCGGGGAACGTGTAGCCGCCGACGTGGCTGTCCACCGCGGACGCCCCGAACAGCGTCACCACGAAGACGGCCACTGCGGCGTAGACGACCCCGGCATATCCGAGGATCGCCAGGGCGGTGGGGTTGTGGATGTCGTTCCTCATCGTGTGTCACCTCATGTGCAGCTGATCGGTGTCGGTCGAATCGGTCGATCGGAACGCCGAGCGTAACCCCTCCACCTGAATTGCACCTCAGAAACGCTCGCGGTTGCGCTCCTGCTCCAGGACGGCGTCGAGGTCCTTCAGGCGGTTCATCGTGGCCACCGAACGCGCGGTGCGGTGGTTGTGCCGCAACAGGTCCTCGTGTCGGTGGGTGAAGTACCAGTACCCCGCGGTGAACGGGCAGGCCTTCTCGCCGAGACGCTTCTTCGGGTCGAACTCGCAGTCGCCACAGTGGTCGGACATCGTGTTGATGTAGGCCCCGCCCGATGTGTACGGCTTGGTGGCCATCCGTCCGCCGTCGGCGTGCTGGCTCATCCCGATCACGTTGACCGGCATCACCCAGTCGAACCCGTCGACGAAGTTTGCGCGGAACCACTCGGTGAGCTCGGCGGGGTCGTAACCGCGCTGCAGTGCGTGGCTGCCGAGGATCATCAGCCGGGGGATGTGGTGCACCCAACCGCGATCGCGGACACCGGCCAACGCGTCCGACAGGCAGCGTGAGGTGACGGCGTCGGCGTCGAGGTCGGCGAACCAGTCGGGGATGCGGGCGTGTGCGTCGAGGGTGTTGTTCGAGGTGTAGTCGGCACCGAAGTGCCAGTACAGATGCCACACGAACTCGCGCCACCCGAGGATCTGCCGGATGAAACCCTCGGCGGCGGCGAGGTCGACCGATCCGTCGCGTGCTGCGGACTCCGCCGCGTGCACGACGTCGAGCGGATCGAGCAGCGACAGGTTCAGCGGTACCGACAGCAGCGAGTGCGACATGGTCCAGTCGGCGCCCATGATGGCGTCCTCCCACCGGCCGAACGTCGCGAGTCGGTGATCGATGAAGGTGCGCAACGCCTTCTGCGCCTCGTCGCCGGTCACGGCGAACTGCCGGGGACCGTCGACGCCTGAGAACGACACGTCGGGCCGATCGGCGACGAGGGCGTCGAGGTCGGCGCGGACCTCCTCGTCGATCTGGTCCTCCTCCGGCCACCACGGCGGGTCGACTCCAAGGGTCTTCTGCGTCTTGGGTGGACTGTCGCGGTTCTGCGCGTCGTAGTTCCACTTGCCGCCGGCCGGGGAGAGGCCGTCCATGAGGATGTCGAACCGGCGACGCTGGTCGCGGTAGAAGTTCTCCATCCGGAAGTTCTCGCCGTCGCCGGCCCAGGTGGTGAAGTCCTCGCGGGACAACGCGAAAGTCGGGTTCGGGAGGATCTCCGAGACCAGGCCCTCGTCGTGCAGCCTGTGGACGAACGCCGAGGCGGCGCGCGACGTCGGTTCGTGCACGACGACCGGACGGCCGAGTCCCTCGAGCGCGTCGCGGTACCCCTCGGCCTGCCAGAACTCCGCACGGTCACCGAGTTCGGCGGCGAGGTGCCGCATGCCCGAGAGCACCAGGTGGGCCTTCTGCCGGTGCCCACCGCGCCGCGCCAGGGCCGCCGTCGACTCGACGAGCAGCACCTGACGATCGGCGTGCTCCGGCGCGGAGTGGATGTGGGGTCCGAGCTGGTCGGCGAAGAGCCACAACGGATCCGGGGACTTCTTGCCCGCGGTCACAGGACGCTGCACGTGTTCTGTGACGACCCGGTGTCCTGCTGGGTCGAGCCGAGGGACTGCGCGTTCAGCGGGACGTCCGACCCGCGGACCGCGAAGTCGACGCCCTGGGAGGTGACGGTCAGCTTCTGGAACGTCAGGTCGTCGAAGAGCGGCGGGAACAGCGACTTCGTGACGCCGTCGACGATGGTCTGCGCGAACCCGGCGGGCACGCCGAACACCAGGGCGCTGGCCTTGACCACCTGGAAGGTCAACTTCCCGTCGGTCACGACCGGCTTGATCTCGGTGCTGACGGGGATCGGGAAGATCGCGACGGTGACCGTCGCGTCGATGCTCATCGTCCCCGACGCCTCGTTGCCGGTCACGCTGTTCACCGTGAAACCCCCGAACAGCCCGCCCAGCCCGGACGACTCGCCCGACTGACCCGTGCCCGACTGGTCCTGCGACTGGGACTGCTGCGCACCCTGCTTGCTCAGCTCGACGATCCGCGTGAACGGGACCGAGCCGGTGGCGTCCAGGGAACCCAGCGTCGAGCCGTCGGACCGGGCGGTGATGTTGTCGGCCCGGCCGTGCAGCTCGATGGCCTGCCCGTTGTCGCCGTTGGCGTCGATCTGCACGTACGGCACCTCTTTGGTGACGTACTGCAGCAGCATCGGCTTCTTGCTCAGCGACACTGTCGCCGACGAGCCCGTCGCGGTGGTGAAGGACTGCTCGAGGCAGTCCTTCGTCGCGTTCCGCAGATACAGCTCACTGCCGACACCGGCGATCACCAGCACCAAGAGGACGACGAGGACGCTCACGCCCGCGATCACGCCCCTGCGCCGCCGAGGTCGGCGTGCCTGCGTCGCCGGGTCGGCCGCAGGCTGGGTGTACTGCGGGTCGACCTGCGGCTGGGCGCCGGAGTAGGGGTCGGAGCCGGACTCGAACGGCCGGGTCTGCGACCACGCCTGCGGCGGGGGCTGCTGCTGGGGGATGCGTTCGGTGCCGGGGTCGGACCGTGCTCCCTGCTGAGATGGTTCATCGCGTTCGGTCATCGTGGTCGATTGTGCCCGGTGGCCGGGCCGGGCAGTTGTGACTTGATTGAGGGTTCGGTGAGGAAACCGCGATCCGCAGCTGCTGATCGACAGGCGGCCGGTCTACAGGCGGGCGTTGTCCAGGACGGCGATGTCGCGGCGGGCCCTGGTGACCGGTCCGGTGTCGACGTCGTGGACGTCGAGGTGGACGCCGTCGCCGTATTCGGCCAGGACTCGTCCATAGGGGTCGGCGACGATCGAGTGCCCGATGCCCGTCGGTGCGGTGGCGTCGGCGACGGCGGGATCGGTCGGCAGCGGTTGTCCGACACCGATCACGACGGTGGAGCTGTCGAGGGCGCGGGCGCGGGTGAGCACCTGCCACTGCTCGATCTTGCCGGGCCCCGACCCCCAGGAGGTCGGCACCACGATCACCTCGGCGCCCCGGCGGGCGAGGGTGGTGAAGAGTCCGGGGAAGCGGATGTCGTAGCAGGTGGCGAGCCCGACAGTGACGCCCTCGACGGTGATGGTGACCGGGGTGGTGCCCGGGGCGACGGTGTCGGACTCGCGGAACCCGTAGGCGTCGTACAGGTGGATCTTGTCGTAGCGGGTCACGGTGCCATCGGGGCCTGCCGCGACGAGCGTGTTGACCACCCGGCGGCGGCCCTCGTGCTCGTCGCCGGGGGTGAACATCCCCGCCACGACGGTGACCTCGTTCGCGACGGCGGCGTCGCGGACGCCGGCACCCCACGGGCCGTCGAGGGGCTCTGCGACCGGTCCCAGCGGGACGCCGAACCGGCACATCATCGCCTCGGGGAACACCACCAGATCGGCCCCGCGCCCGGCGGCCTCGGCGGTCCGCGCACGCACCGTCTCGAGGTTGGCCTCGGGATCGGTACCGGCCGCCACCTGCGCCATCGCCACTCGCATGGGCCCCAGTCTAGTGAGACGGCCCGGTGAGACCGCCTTCTGAGTCGGCCCGGCGAGACGGCCTAGCGACCGGCCGGCGCCACCACCGACCACGGGACGGTCAGGGTGTTGTCGTGCTCACGGCGCCGTGGGCGTTCGCAGGGCACCCCGTTCTGCGCCAGGGCATCCCGTGCCCGCGCCCAGCGGAACCGCGGGCCGTACGGCGCGTAGGCGGCCGCCGCGTCCCAGCACCGGTCGGCGGCGACGAGCAGGTCCCCGATGCCGGTGCCCGCCACGTTGCGGTGGATCAGGGCCTTGGGCAGTCGTTCGGCGACGTCGGACGGGCGCTCGCTGTGGGCAGGATCCCAGGCCAGGGTGAGGGTCCGGGGCGCCTCGGCGTCGAGGACCACCCACGCGCAGCGTCGGCCGATCTCGTCGCAGGTGCCCTCGACGATCTGGCCGCCCGGTGCGAGTGCGGCCTGCATCCGCGCCCAGGCCGGCCAGACCTGGTCCTCGTCGTACTGGCGCAGCACGTTGAACGCGCGCACGAGGTGGGGCGACAGGCCGGCGAGCTCGAACCCGCCGCGGGCGAAGCGGACGCCGTCGCGGTCGTCGACGACGCGATCGGGGTCGATCTCCAGGCCGACCGTCGCGACGTGGGGGACGACGTCCCGCAGACGTCGGTGCAGGTCGACTGCGGTGTCCGGGCGGTCGCCGTAGCCGAGGTCGACGACGAGGGGTGAGGACGCCGCCCGGAGTCGATCGACGATCTCGGGGCGCGCGGCGATCCATCGGTCGATGCGACGCAACCGGCCGACGTTTGTCGTGCCGCGGGTGATGTGGCCGTCGGCGGCGCGTCCGGCACGGTCCACCACAGCAGCGATCTCCCGGGTGGGGATCAGCGGTTGGCGGCGATCCAGTCGGCCGTGAACTCGGCCTCGCCGCGGAACAGGTCGACGAGGTTCACCAGGATCAGCTGCTCGAGTTTGCCGTTGACGAACGGCACGTACACCTTGACCTCGGTGGTGCGCCGCAACGTGGAGCCGGTCTCGGTGGGGAAGAGCTCCTGCACCCCGGTGAGGCTGCCCGGACCTGCGGGGATGCCCGCGGTGTAGGTGCCCTCGGTCTTCTCCGGGTGGTACGGGCCGAGCTTCTCGGTCCGGGTGATGACCATGTCCTTCTTGATCACCGCACTCGCGATCGAGGGCAGGTCCGAGCGGGGCAGCGTCTGCACGAGGACGATGTCGATCCCGTTCTCGTCGACGACGAACTTGTCGACGTCGGACTGCGGGGTGAGCTTGCGGAACTCGACCATCTGATCGTCCCAGAACTGTCGGGAGGACAGAGCGGAGTAGACGGTCTCGGTCGGGTGCTCGAACCGAGCCGAGTAGCTGAGTCGGCGCGCCATGGCGCTCACGCTACCCGGGGGGTGCTCAGTGCTTCTCGGCGTCCCACGCAACGGTGAAGTCACGCTCGGCGTCGAACAGGGTCAGCATGTTCTGGCTGATCATCTTCTCGATCTTGCCGCCGACCAACGGGATTCGGACAGTGACCGAACCGGAGAAGTCCGCGACGGTCGCGCCGGCCTCCTCGCGCAGCGAGAACGTGCCCTCGGTGGTGGCCGGTGTACCCGGGACCGTCGCGCTGAAACGGCCGTCGGCCGAGGTCGGCGAGGTGAACGTCCAGGTCATCGACCGTTCGATGGACAGGTCGCCGTTGACCATCGACGTGACCACCGACGGCAGCTTGTCCGAGGGGATCCGCTGCGTCAGTTCGACGGCCACCGTGTCGCCGTCGACCGTCACCGACCGCACCTCGCCGGGTGACTTCTTCACGCTCTGGGCGAGGGCCTCCCAGTACGCGCGGTCGCTCACGGCCGCGCGGACCCGGTCGATACCCAGCGGATAGGTCACCGGATGCTGCAGCTTCGTCGCCATGGTCTGCAGACGTTACCGTTGGCCCATGTCCGGGGTGTCGCTGTCGTCGCTCACGACGATGCGCGTCGGCGGTCCGGCCCGCGCTCTCGTGACGCCGGCGTCGGCCGAGGACCTCGTGGCCGCCGTCTCCCGCCTCGACGCCGCGGGGGAACCCGTGTTCATCATCGGCGGTGGGTCCAACCTGCTCGTCGGCGACGACGGTGTCGACGCGACGGTCGTGAAGGTCACCCACGCCGACGTCGCCGTCGAGCCGCTGACCGACGGCGGCGTGCGGATGACGGCCGGCGCGGGCGCCGACTGGGACGCGATCGTCGCCGACTCGGTCGCGCGCGGGCTCGGCGGGCTCGAATGCCTCTCGGGCATACCGGGATCGGTGGGGGCGACGCCGGTGCAGAACGTGGGCGCCTACGGCGTCGAGGTCGCCGACGTGCTCGACGGGGTCGAACTGTTCGACCGCACCGACGGGACCCGGACCTGGGTGGCACCGGCCGCGTTGGGCCTCGGCTACCGGACCAGCGCGCTCAAGCACCGCGACGAGCGGATCGTGCTCAGCGTCGCGTTCCGGCTCACCGACGACGGCGTGAGCGCACCCGTCCGGTACCGGGAGCTGGCCACGGCGCTCGGCGTCGCGATGGGCGATCGCGCGCCGGTCGCCGACGTCCGTGCCGCCGTCCTCGCCCTGCGGGCGGGCAAGGGGATGGTCCTCGACGCCGACGATCCCGACACCTGGAGCTCGGGGTCCTTCTTCACCAACCCGGTCGTGACCGAGGACGCCCTGCCGGCGATCGAGGCAGCGGTGCGTGCCCGTACCGGGTCGACGGACATGCCGCGGTTCCCCGCCGAGGGTGGCGTGAAGCTGTCGGCGGGATGGTTGATCGAGCGCGCCGGCTTCACCCGCGGCTTCCCCGACGCCCAGGCGCCCGCCCGCCTGTCGACGAAGCACACGTTGGCACTCACCAACCGCGGGACGGCCACCTCGCAGGACATCGTCGCGCTCGCGCGGCGGGTTCGTGACGGCGTGTACGACGCGTTCGGGGTGTCCCTGCACCCCGAGCCCGTCCTCGTCGGGTGCTCGTTGGACATCTGACCTGTGTGAATCGTGTCTCGAACGGGCCCGCGACCTGCGGGTTCGTCGGGATCGCCTGCGGTACCCGGTATCCTCGGCGGACATGACTGCCGTCTCCCGTGCCCAGATGACCAGGCGCGGTGCACTCGCCGCGCTCGCCGTCGGCGCCGCGGGTGTCGCCGCCGCCGCGTGTTCCACCGGCGACAAGGGCTCGACCACCGGCGCTGCGGCGTCGAAGAGCGCCGAGCCGACCGCGACACTCACCTTCACCCCCGCGCTCGACGCCAAGGATGCGCCCAGCCCGACGGCGACCTTCTCCGTCAAGGTCGACAAGGGCCAGCTGAACCCCGACGTCAAGCTCTCCAACGCACGCGGGACCGTCGTGCAGGGCGCGTTGTCGCAGGACCGGACGACGTTCACCGTCACCGAACCCCTCGGGTACGGCGGCAGCTACACGTGGTCCGGGTCGGCGATCGGCGAAGACCGCAAGACCATCCCGGTGCAGGGGTCGTTCACCACCCTGAACCCGCAGGAACAGATCAACGTCGTCATCAACGTGGCCGACGGCCAGGAGGTCGGCATCGCCGCGCCCCTGATCCTCAAGTTCGACTCCACGGTCACCGACAAGAAGGCCGTGGAGAAGGCGCTCACGGTCACGACCAAGCCGGAGACCGAGGGCAGCTGGGCATGGCTCCCCGAGGACAACGGATCGCGGGCGCACTGGCGGTCGAAGGAGTACTTCGCGCCCGGCACCACGGTCTCGATGGTCGGCAAGCTCTACGGCCTCGACCACGGCGACGGCGCTTACGGCGCCGCCGACGTCACCTCGAACTTCACCATCGGGCGGTCGCAGATCGTCAAGGCCGACGCCACCTCGTTCAAGATCGACGTCGTGCGCGACGGTGCCGTGCTGATGACCCTGCCGTGCAGCTACGGCAGCGGTGACCTCGACCGCAACGTCACGCGGTCGGGCATCCACGTGGTCAGCGAGAAGCACGAGGACTTCTACATGTCGAACCCGGCCGCCGGGTACTTCAACGTGCGCGAGCGGTTCGCGGTGCGCATCTCCAACAACGGCGAGTTCATCCACGCCAACCCCGAGACCACCGGGGTGCAGGGGTCGTCGAACGTCACCAACGGCTGCATCAACCTGTCGCTCGACAACGCGCAGCAGTACTTCAACGTCGCCATCTACGGCGACCCCGTCGAGGTCACCAACACGCGGATCCCGTTGTCCGCGGCGGACGGTGACATCTACGACTGGACCTTCAGCTGGGACGACTGGAAGTCGATGTCGGCGCTGCAGGGCGAGGTCACCCAGTCCTCGGCGCCGGCCACCCCCTCGGGCGCCCCGCAGTTGTCGGGGATCTCCACGACTGCCCCGCAGCCGGCGACGCAGGGCCGGACGGGCTGAGCCGGCCCTAGCCGGTCTTGATGTTGCGTCGGGCGCTGGCCTGGTCGCGCGGCTTGAGCACGATCAGGTCCAGGTCGACGTGCGGCGGTCGGGACGCCACGAACCCGATGACCTCGGCGACGTCGTCGGCGGTCAGCGGCGTCAGGCCGTCGTAGACGGCGTCGGCCTTGTCCTTGTCGCCGTCGAAGCGGACGAGCGAGAACTCGGTCTCGACCATCCCGGGGGCGATCTCGGTCAACCGGATCGGCTTGCCCAGCAACTCGAATCGCAAGGTGCGGTGCAGGACTCCCTGCGCGTGCTTCGCCGAGGTGTAGCCGGCGCCGTTGTCGTAGGCCTCCAGGGCCGCGATCGACGTGATCGTCACGATCAGCCCGTCGCCCGACGCCTCGAGGGCCGGCAGGAGCGCGCGGGTCAGGCGCAGTGTGCCCAGGACGTTGGTCTCCCACATCCAGCGCCAGTCGTCGAGATCGGCCTCGGCGACCATGGCCAGGCCCTTCGCGCCACCGGCGTTGTTCACCAGGACGTCGACGCGGTCGAGTCCGGAACAGAACGCGGCGACCGACTCGTCGTCGGTGACGTCCAGCGCCACGGCGGTCGCGCCGATCTCGTCGGCGAGTTCCCGCAGACGGTCGGTGCGGCGGGCGCCGATGATCACATGGAATCCCTGTGCCGCAAGAGTTCTCGCGGTGGCCGCCCCGATGCCGGAGCTGGCCCCGGTGACGACGGCGACGCGACGGTCGGTGGAGGTGCTGTCGGTGCTCACGGTCACCGAGTTTACGGCCACCCACGCGCGGCACTACGGTTGCGATCAGGGTGGACGCCGTGCAGCAGTCGGGGGGTCGCCACATCAGCGTGCCGCTCCCCAGGAGGCCTTCATGTCCGACGCCATCACCCCGCCGCGTGAGGTGTCGGCCATGCTCGACATCCGCGTCGACGCACCCACCGAACTCGAGTTCCAGATCACCGTCGCGAAGCTCCCCGGGCTCGAGATGACGGAGTCGCTGTCGATCACGGTCGACGGCAACCCCGTCACGCCGAAGGAGATCACAGCGGAGAGCGGGAGCCGCATCCACCAGCTGTCGGTGGAGTCCGGGCAGGTCCTGGTCAACTACTCCGCGTCGGTGACCTCACCCGCCGACCCGGTGGCCGTGGAGATCGGTGATCGCTCGGTCTACTTGCGCCCCAGTCGATATGCCGAGGCCGACAAGTTCTTCGGGTATGTCACCGGCGAGTTCGACCTCGACGCCGACCCGGCCGATCTCCTGCAGCAGGTCGCACGGTTCGTGGCGCGTCGCCTGAACTACCTGCCCGGTGCGAGCGATCCGATCGACGGCGCCGCGGACACCCTGCTCGCCGGTGCCGGGGTGTGCCGGGACTACGCCCACCTCGTCGTCGCGCTGCTGCGGGCCCTCAACATCCCGGCACGGCTGGTCGCGGTCTACGCCCCCGGGTGCGATCCGATGGACTTCCACGCGGTGGCCGAGGCCCTCGTCGACGACCGCTGGCTCGTCGTCGACGCGACGGGACTCGCGCCGCGCCAGAGTCTGGTGCGCATCGCGACCGGTCGCGACGCCGCCGACACCGCGTTCCTCGACAACCACCGCGGCACCATCTCCCTCGACGCCTACCAGGTGATCGCCACCGTCTCCGGTGACCTCCCGATCGACGACGGCACCCAGCAGCTCACCATCGGCTGACGCTCCACTTCCAGGGTTCCCGCTCCACCTGTCGAAGCGCGCTCCGCCTGCAGGCGGAGCGTCCTCGAACAGGTGGAGCGTCTGACCACGAGGTGCAGCGTCAGGCCTGCAGCAGCGCGGCGCAGCGCAGCAGCCCGATGTGGCTGTAGGCCTGCGGGTGGTTGCCCAGCGAGCGCTCGGCGACGGGGTCGTACTCCTCCGACAGCAGTCCGGTCGGGCCGGCGGCCTTCACGAGCTGGTCGAACAGGGCCTCGGCGTCCGAGCGGCGACCGATCAGGAGATACGCCTCGACGAGCCACGCCGCGCAGAGGTGGAAGCCACCCTCGCCGCCGGGCAGCCCGTCGTCGTGGTGGTAGCGGTACACCGTTGCGCCGCTGCGCAGTTCGGCCTCGGTGGCCTCGACGGTCTGGGTGAAGCGCGGGTCGTCGGCGGCGATGAGTCCGGACAGCCCGATGTGCAGCGTGGCCGCGTCGAGGTCGGTGCCGTCGTAGGCGGCGGTGAACGACCTGACCGTCGGGTTCCACCCCTGGTCGAGGACCTGCGAGGCGATCACGTCGCGCAGGACCGTCCACCCGGGCTCGATCTCGCGACCGAACCGCTCGCCGATCGTGATGGCGCGCGCGACGGTCATCCAGCACATCACCTTCGAGTACACGTGGTGACGCGGGTTGCCGCGGATCTCCCAGATGCCGTGGTCCGGCTCGAACCAGCGGCGTTCGACGGCCCAGACCATGTTGGCGACGAGGTCCCAGTCGGCGTCGGTCAGCGGCACCTGCGCCCCGCCGGCGGCCCGGGCGTCGGCGAGATGGCCGATCAGGTCCACGATGGGCCCGAACACGTCGAGCTGGACCTGCTGGTTCGCGGCGTTGCCGACCCGGACCGGCCGCGAGCCCGCGTACCCGGGAAGCGAGTCGATGATGGCCTCGGGCGGCAGGCCACCCCCGTGCAGCGTGTACAGCGGGTGCAGCCACTCCGGGCCGCTGATGGTGCCGAGCACGCGGTACAGCCAGGTCAGGTAGCCCTCGGCCTCGTGCAGGGAGCCCACCGACACCAGCGCCGACGCGGTCAGCGCGGCATCCCGCAGCCAGCAGTAGCGGTAGTCCCAGTTGCGGACGCCACCGATCTCCTCGGGCAGCGACGTGGTGCCCGCGGCCATGATCGAGCCGGAGTCGGCGTGGACCAGTCCCTTCAGGGTCAGCGCCGACCGCTTCATCAGGTCACGCTTCAGCGCGGGCAGCTGCAGATCGGCCGCCCACGATCGCCAGTACTCCTCGGCGATCGCCCGCTGCTGCGCCTCGGTGCGCTCCTCCTCGCCGATGTAGTCGGTGCCGCACCGCAGTTCGAAGACGATGGGTCCCGACGACGGGTCGACGACGGCCGTCGCGCGCTGATAGAAGCGCTCGGTGTCCACGCGCCAGGTGACACCGGGTGCACGCAGGACGATCGGGTCGTTCGAGCCGTAGACGCGCAGCCCGTCCTCGACCGGTTCGATCTGCACGCTGGTCTGACCGAACTCGGGGCGCGGGGCGAACTCCACCAGCGCGGGGACGGCGCCGGTGACGACGCGGATCAGGTCGGTGCGGCCCGGGGCGACGTCGTGCGGGAGGTAGTCGATGACCTCGAGACCGGCCCACCGCGTGGCGACGGTCATGGTGCCGTCGACGTAGCGCTGGCTCTGTGGCAGCGGCGGTCGGCGGTCGTCGCCGACGTGGGGGCGGATGCCGAACTCGCCGGCGTCGACGGTGCCGAGCAGGCTCGCGAACAACGCGGCCGAGTCCGGCTCCGGGTGACACATCCAGCACACCTTGGCGTCCGGGGTCACCAGCGCGACGGTGCGCGGCGAGGCGAGCATCGTCAATCGCTCGATCGGGGCCGCGTTCTCGCCCCGCAGCCAGGCGCGGCGCTCCTCGTAGAGGAACGCCAGCGCGGTGGCGACCTGGTCGGTGTCCGGGACGCGGTAGGTGGCCAGGGTGTCGCCGTCGCCCACCTTCACGCCGAAGTCGGGGCCGTGCAGCCGACGGAACGCCTTCTCGTCGGTCACGTCGTCGCCGAAGAAGATCGCCGCACCCGCACCCGCCTGATGGCGCAGGATGTCGAGCGCCTGGCCCTTGTCGGTGCGGATGACGGCGAGCTCGATCACGGACTTGCCCTCGGTGACCTGCACGCCGTCCCAGGTGGCGGGACCGGTGCGGACACGGTGCAGCGCGGCGTCGGCGTCGACGTCGGTCGCGTTGCGGACGTGCAGCGCGGTGCTCGCGGGCTTCGACTCGACGGTCACGCCCTCGTAGTCGACCGCGATCGCCTCCAACTCACCGACCACCGTGGCCAGGAGTTCCTGTGCCGCCGGGCCGATCTCGTGGACGAAGCCGATGTCGAACTCGCTGCCGTGGCTGCCCACGAGGTGCACCTCGGCCGGGAGCCGCGACAGCGTCGCGAGGTCACGCAGCGCGCGACCGGAGATCACCGCGGCGGTGGTCGAGTCGAGGTCGGCGATGGCACGCATCGCGCGGACCGAATCGGGGTTGGGGCGGGCGTCCTCCGGACGGGACACGATGGGTGCCATGCAGCCGTCGTAGTCGGAGGCGACGAGGAGTCGCGGCGTGCGGGCGATGTCCTTGAGCGCGCGTCGCAACTCGGGTGCCAGGTCCTGTGCGCTCACCGGGGAAAGTCTAGGACCCGCGCGCGTGCCGGGCCCAATCGGAGACGTCGCACAGAAATACAGTCGCCGTCGACTCGCCTGACCAGTCGTCGTCGACTCGCGCGACCAGTCGTCTTCGACTCGCGCGACTAGTCGTCTTCGACGAGGTCGACGCTGCGGTTCTCGCCCGTCGCGACGTCGTTGGCCGCGGCCAGGGCGCCGAGGAAACTCTCCGCCCAGCGGCTGACGTCGTGGGCGAGGACCTGTCGGCGCAGAGCGCGCATCCGGCGACGACCCTCGTCGGGGGTCTGCGCCACCGCGCTCACGATGGCGTCCTTCACCCCGTCGAGGTCGTACGGGTTCGCCTGATACGCCGAGCGCAGCTCCGCCGCGGCGCCGGTGAACTCGCTGAGGACCAGGGCGCCGCCGAGGTCGCTGCGGCACGCCACGTACTCCTTGGCGACCAGGTTCATGCCGTCGCGCAACGGCGTCACCAACATCACGTCGGCGGCGACGAAGAACGCGATCAGTTCGTCGCGTTCGACCGGCCGGTGCAGGTACTGCACGACCTGGTGGGCGACCTCGCCGTGGGTGCCGTTGATGTTGCCGACGAGCTGCTCGATCCCGGCGCGCATCTTGATGTAGCTGTCGACGCGCTCGCGGCTCGGGGTGGCCAGCTGGATCATCACGGTGTCGCGGGGGTCGACGCGTCCCTCGGCCAACAGCTCCGACAGCGCGATCAGGCGCACGTCGATGCCCTTGGTGTAGTCGAGGCGGTCGACGCCCAACATGATCGTCTTCGGGTTGCCCAGATCACGGCGCAGCTCGGCGGCGCGGTCGCGGATCTTCTTCGACCTCGATGTCGCGTCGAGCGCACCGGAGTCGATCGAGATGGGGAACGCGCCCACACGGACGTGTCGGAAACCGACCTGCACGACGCCGAACTTGGCGCGGACGCCGACGGATCCCTTCGACGTCGCCTGCCCGGCGAGGCGTCGCGCGAGGTAGAGGAAGTTCTGGGCGCCGCCGGGGAGGTGGAAGCCGATGAGGTCGGCCCCGAGGAGGCCCTCCACGATCTCCGTGCGCCACGGCAGCTGCATGAACAGCTCGACCGGGGGGAACGGGATGTGCAGGAAGAAGCCGATCTTCAGGTCCGGGCGCAGCATCCGGAGCATCTTCGGCACCAGCTGCAGCTGGTAGTCCTGCACCCACACCATCGCGCCCTCGGAGGCGACGGTCGACGCGGCCTCGGCGAAGCGCCGGTTGACCTCGACATAGGAGTTCCACCATTCGCGGTGGTACTCCGGTTTCACCAGCACGTCGTGGTACAGCGGCCACAGGGTCGCGTTGGAGAAGCCCTCGTAGTACTCGTTGATCTCCTGCGCGGAGAGCGGCACCGAGACCAGCTGCAAGCCGTCGACGACGGGATTGTCGGCCGAATCGGGGACTCCGGACCAGCCCACCCAGGCCCCGGTCTGCGACCGCAGGATCGGCTCGAGCGCGGTGACGAGGCCGCCCGGGCTGCGCTTCCAGCGCACCGTCCCGTCCGGGAGGGTCTCCTTGTCGACGGGAAGCCGGTTGGCGACGACGACGAAATCAGCCGTCTGCGCCACCTCGGCGGGGATGTCCATCTCGGCCGAGGTGTGGTCGCTCGGAGCCGTCGGATCAGGGGTGGATGTGCCGGCCGTGGTCACGAATCAGTTGTCGCCGGCTGCGTGCGCGATGCCGAGCATCGACAGCAGCATGCGGCACTCCTCGGCGTCGGTCGCGAAGGTCGCGACGACCCGACGCGCCGCACTGGCGGTCTGTTCCGCGACCGCCTCGAGGTCGTCGTCGACGAGGTCGGTCTTGTCGGTCGTCTTCCCAGGCATGAGCGTCACTTTACTCGGTCACGGGGCACTCCCGGCGACCGCCGGTGCCGCTGGGACGCCGGTACGGGTTCTGCCGGGGCGGGTGTGGCCTGCGGTGGACGGGGTGAGTGCTCGTGCGCGGCCATGTCCGCGTCGAGTCGCTCACGGATGCCGCTCAGCGCGCCGGTGTGCACCTCGATGAGGTGGTCGGTGTGCAGGACCGGGGCGGCGGTGTCCGGTTGGCGGGTCGCGGGATCGAGGCGGGTGAACCTCTTCGGACGCAGCGCGGACCGCGCCGTCAGCAGAGCACGCGTCGGACGGGAGGTGATGCGCGGACGCCGCAGCGTGCGGGCCAGGAACTCGCCGAAGGTGACGCCCGCGGCCAGCGCGGCACCGGTGCCGAGCGCGGCGGCGAGTGCGGTGAAGCCGTCGAGCGTCTGATCGTTGAGGACGCCGTACAGACCGCGGTAGACCGCGAGACCCGGGAGCAGCGGGGTGATCCCGGCGACCGCGACGACCAGGGGCGGGGTGAGGGCGCGGCGGGCGAGCAGACCACCGAGGAACCCGACCGCGACCGCGGCGACCCCTGAGGCGATCACGCTGCCGATGCCGACGAGCGCGGCGACGGCGGTCACCGCGGTGCCCAGGACGCCGGCGAAGAACGCGACCGGCAGTGCCCGCTGCTCGGCGTAGCTGGCGAGCGCGAACGCCATCGCCGCGACACCACCACCGGCGACCTGCGCGGGCGCGTCGGAGAACCCGAGCGACGTCGTGCTGGTGATCGTGGGCAGCAGGATGCCGGTCGCCTCGAGCAGCCGGATGGCCATGGAGACGCCCGCGATGATGCCGCCGGTCATGATGAGCAGCTCGAAGAACCGGGCGACCCCGGTGATGGGCGCGCCGGTGATGGCGTCCTGCACCGAGCCCACCAGCGACAACCCCGACAGCAGCACGGTGACGCCCGCCGCGATGACCAGCGTGGGTGCCACGGAGACCCCGAGACTCGCCGAGTACCGGAACACCACCGCGGCCGGGATGACCGCGATGAAGCCACCGGTGAGCTGCTGGAAGAAGATGGGTGTCCCGTAGGTGTTCAGCACGCGGTTGACGCGGTCGATGACGGCCGTGGTGAGGAACGCGACCACGGCCACCCAGACCCCACCACCGAAGGCGACGGCCAGCGAGGCGGCCAACGTCGACCACGCCACCGTCGCGATCCACCGTCGGTAGGGGTGCGGCGCGGCGACGATCTCGTCGATGACCGCGTGCGCCTCCGACGGTGTGACGGCCAGCCCGCGGATCTTGCGGATGAGGCGGTCCACCTGCGCCAGCCGGGTGAAGTCGAGGGAGCGGTAGTGCACGGTGCGCATCGCGGTCACCGGCGGCAGCGCCGAACCACGCCGCGCGCTGACGACGATCGTGTTGTAGGTGACGTCGACCTCGCACCGCTCGACACCGAACATGCCTGCGACGAAACGGATCTGGGTCTGGGTGTCGATCGCGCCGGTGCCGGAGTCGAGCAGGACGGACCCGACCTTGATGGCGAGGTCGAGCACCTCGGTGACCGCGCCGTCGTCGGTGAGGTCGACGGGTTGGCGGGGGGAGAGCGCGGAGGTGAGCGGCTCGATGGTGTCGATCGTCGCCCGGCGGGATCCGGCCAATGGCCGCATCATCCTGCCGATATACTCACGCACGCTGCCCACGCCTCCTTAGCTCAGTGGTAGAGCACTCGCCTTGTAAGCGAGCGGTCGTCGGTTCAAACCCGACAGGGGGCTCTCATGGCCCTCGAGGCCCGCTCTCGCGCACACCGTATGTCCCGGTGTGCCATCGGCGAAACCCACCTGACCGCAACGGTTCGTGGCCCGCGCGGGTTCCCGACGACAGCTCCTCGCGCGGGTGATCTGCTTCACGACATCAGACCCGGGTCAGACCTCCGAATGGCGCGAGTCCTGACGCTCCTCGCGCATCAGTTCCTGGGTGCGGAGCAGCCGCAGGGCGGTCACCAACACGATCCCGCCGGCGATGTTGAGCAGCACGGTGTACCAGAACCACGACAGCCAGTCGCCGTAGCCGACATCGGCGCCGGAGACGATCGCGCCGAACACCAGCAGCGAGTCGAGGACAGAGTGGAACAGCTGGAGTCCGGCGAGCAGGAACGCGGCACCCACGCACGCCACGAGTTTCGCGACGGGGGAGTCGGTGCCCTGCTGCATCCGGGTCAGCAGCGTCATGGTCGATCCGCCCAGGACCGCCAGACACACCGACTGCCAGTCCAGGGGGGCGTCGACGAAGTGATGGGCCGACTCCGACAGCGTCGACGACCACTCGGGGAAGGCCTGGGTGACGATCACCATGATCACCCAGCCGCCGACGAGGTTGGCCGAGAGCGTCCCGACCCACAGCTTGACCAGGTCGCGGACCCGGCCGTCGCGGCCCACCACCGCGGCGATCGGCATGAGGAAGTCCTCGGTGAACAACTCGCTGTGGGCGAGGTAGATGGCGATGAGCCCGATGGAGAACGCGAGCCCGGCGAGCAGGTGGTTGCCGGTCTCGTGCAGGACCGCGAGCATCGCCATCACGCCGATGCCCACCTCGATGCCGCCGAACAGCCCCGTGATGAGCACCGTGCGCAGGGTGCGGTGCAGGCGTTCGGCACCCTCGGTCACGACGGTGGAGAAGCTGCGTTCGAGCTCGTTCTCGAGGGGCCCGTCGTTGCTGCCGACCTCGCGTCGGGTGCGGTCGTCGCTCACCGTGGGCGTCGCGGATTCGTCATTTGTCGACGATACGGGCGTCGGGAGGGGCTCGTCGCGCGGACGTAGGATGCGGACATGTCGCACCTCCGTCTCGCTGCGTCCGATTCGCTGTTCGACGGCGGGTGGTCGCACATCGCCGTCGCGTCCCCCGGCTCGGTGGTCTTCACCGCCGGCGCCGCCCCGATCGACGCCGACGGCGCCACCGTCGCCCCCGGCGACGTGCAGGCGCAGGCGCGCCAGTGCATGGCCAACCTCGAGGTGGCACTGCGTGACGCGGGCGCCGCCCTGTCCGACGTCGCGAAGGTGACCGTCTACGTCGCCGAGAGTCTCCAGGCCGATCTGTCGGTGGCGTGGGACGCGGTCGCCGCCGCCTTCGGCGATCACAAGCCGGTCGCATCGCTGCTCGGGGTCACGGTGCTCGCCCACGACGAGCAACTCGTCGAGATCGAGGCGGTCGCGGCGCTCCCGCCGGCATCGTGACCTGCGCCTGATGTCCACCGCGCGACCCCGCATCGACGTCGCGCAGCGGCGTGCACGGATGCTGGCGCGGCATCACCTGGTCTCCTCGACCCGACTCGACGCCTCCGATCCCGCGGCGGTGGGTCGGCTCGCGCGCGATCTCGTCGCGCTGCACGCCACCTGCCCGCCGACGGTGTACCTCGCCGCCTGGGCTCGCGTCGACGGGGTCACCCCGGCCCATCTCCAGCAGGCGCTCTACGAGGACCGGTCGCTGGTGCGGCACCTCTGCATGCGCAGGACCGCGTTCGTGCTCGACCGTGACACCCTCGCCGACGCCATCGCGGCCGTGGGGCCCAGGGTGTCCGCCTCCGAACGCACCAACATGCTCCGGGACCTACGGCGCAGTCCCGACTTCCCCGACCCGGAGGGGTGGATCGACACCGCCGCCGCGGCCGTCCGCGCGCACCTCGCCGACGGGGGTGACGCGACCTCGGCCGAGCTGCGGGAGCGACTGCCGGAGCTCGACGGGCGGGTGTCCATCGCCGTCGACAAGAGCTGGGGCGGCTCCATCCCGATGGCGCCGCGTGTCCTCAACATGATGAGTGCGGCAGGCGAGATCGTGCGGGGCGTCAACACCGGTGGGTGGCACGTGTCGCGTCCGCGGTGGTCGGCGATGGACGCGTGGCTCGGCGGCCCGCCGCAGACGGGCACCGTGGCGGAGGGGCACGTGGCGCTCGTCCGGAAGTGGTTGCGTGCGTTCGGTCCCGGCACCGAGACCGACATCGTGTGGTGGCTGGGTTCCACGAAAGCCGCTGTGCGCGCGGCGATCGCCGAGCTCGACGTCGTCGAGGTCGACGTGGCGGTCGGCGCCGACGAGTGGGCGCTCGGGTACGTCCTGTCCGACGACGTCGACCCCGTGGAGCCGGTGACCGCCGAGGGGTTCCTGCTCCCCGAACTCGATCCGACGACGATGGGCTGGAAGCAGCGCGACTGGTACCTCGCGCCGCACGCCGCGCACGTCTTCGACCGCAACGGCAACGGTGGACAGACGGCGTGGTGGGACGGTCGGATCGTCGGCGGCTGGTACCGCCGCGACGACGGTGGGGTCGGACTCCACCTGCTCGAGAAGCTGCCGAAGCGGGTCGTCGCACAGCTGACGCGTCGTGCCGACGCCCTCGGGACCTGGCTGGGCGAGGTGAAGGCGACGCCCGGATATCCCGCACCGTTCATGAAGGACGTGGCGCGGTGACCGGAGCGAGAGGGACGGTCGGGTGTCATGTCGTCGACACCGTCCTCGGACCGTGCGGTGTGGCGTGGGACGACGAGGCCCGCGTGACGGCGGCGGCCCTGCCCGACACCGACGCCGCCAGCGTCGTGGCCCACCTCGGCGCGCCGGTGGCGACACCACCCGCGCGGATCGTCGAGATCGCCGACCGGATGGCGGCGTTGCTGCGGGGTGACGACGTCACGCTCGACGACGTCGTCCTGGCCGACGACGACCTCCCCGACTTCGACAGCCGCGTGTACCGGGTGCTGCGGTCCATCCCCCGCGGGAGGGTCGCGACCTACGGCGAGGTGGCGGCACTCGTCGGTGCGCCCGGCGCCGCACAGGCCGTCGGTCGCGCGATGGGACGCAACCCGTTCCCCATCGTGGTGCCGTGCCATCGCGTGCTCGGTGCCGGCACCGAGATCGGGGGCTTCTCCGCACCCGGCGGCGTCGCGACCAAGCGCGCCATCCTCGCCGCCGAGGGCGTGGTCGGGTTCGGCGAGCCGACGCTGTTCTGAGCACCCGCCCGGCGGCACGTGCGACGCTGGTGAGCGTTCACAGGGATCGTCCAGGTTTCTCGCAGGCTCGACCCAGCACGGCGTCGGAAGGTGGCAGCATGTCTGATTCCGGTGCCCGCGTCCTCGTCGTCGACGACGAGCCCAACATCCTCGAACTGCTGTCGGTGTCGCTGAAGTTCCAGAACTTCGACGTCGCGACGGCGGCGAACGGGCCCGCCGCGATCGACAAGGCGCGCAGCTTCCGCCCCGATGCCCTCGTGCTCGACGTGATGATGCCCGGGATGGACGGGTTCGGTCTGCTGCGCAGGCTCCGGGCCGACGGCGTCGAGGCCCCGGCGCTGTTCCTCACCGCCCGGGACTCGATGGAGGACAAGATCACCGGCCTGACCATCGGCGGCGACGACTACGTCACCAAGCCGTTCAGTCTCGAGGAGGTCGTGGCACGTCTCCGGGTGATTTTGCGGCGCAGCGGTTTCGGCGAGAAGGAACCCGAGCCCAGCCGGATCACGTTCGCCGACATCGAACTCGACGACGACACCCACGAGGTGTGGAAGAACGGTGAACTGGTCGCGCTCTCGCCGACGGAGTTCACGCTGCTGCGCTACTTCATGATCAACGCCGGCACGGTCCTGTCGAAGCCGCGCATCCTCGACCACGTCTGGAACTACGACTTCGGCGGCGAGGTCAACGTCGTCGAGTCGTATGTGTCCTACCTGCGGCGCAAGGTCGACACGGGGGAGAAGCGACTCATCCACACCCTGCGGGGCGTGGGATATGTGATGCGCGAACCCCGGTGACCGCCGCAGCGCTCGTGACACCTCCGGCGGCCGTCCCACGGCGTCGTCGGGGCGTACCCCTGCGCGTGTCGCTGGTGGCGCTGATGGTCGTCGTCCTCGCGGTCGGGCTCCTGGTGTCCGGGGTGTCGGTGACGTCGGCGATGGAGAACCGGCTCGTCGACCGCACCGACAACGGGCTCGTCGGTGCCGCGGACAGCTGGGCACGGCCCCGCGGCAACGACCGCATCGGGCCGCCGCAGGACGAACGGAGACCGCCGTCGCCGTACTGGGTGCGGATCATCCGCTCCGACAGCGCCCCGTTCACCATCAACGACGTCGGCGGGGATCCGGCCGTCGACGACCTCTCCCGGATCGGCGACGACCCGCAGACGGTCGGATCGGCCGACGGCTCGTCGACCCGATGGCGGGTGGTGAAGACCGTGAACTCCTTCGGCACGTCGGTGGTCGCGATCAAGCTCACCGACGTCGACGACACCGTGCAGCGCCTCATCTGGCTGCAACTCGGCATCGGCCTCGCGGTGATGGTGGTCGTCGGGGGCCTGGGGTACGTGTTGGTCCGCACCAGCCTGCGGCCGCTGCGTCGGGTCGAGGAGACGGCGGAGAAGATCGCCGGCGGCGACCTCGACCACCGCGTCCCGGAATCGGCGCCGAACACCGAGGTCGGCAGCCTCGCCATGTCCCTGAACGCGATGCTGCACCAGATCCAGGGGGCGTTCGCGGCGACAGCGGCATCGGAGGAGCAGGCCCGCGCGTCCGAGGACCTCATGCGCAGGTTCGTCGCCGACGCCAGCCACGAACTGCGGACGCCGTTGACCTCGATCCGCGGGTTCTCCGAGCTCTACCGCCAGGGTGCGATGACCGATCCCGACCAGTTGATGTCGCGGATCGAACACGAGGCGCAGCGGATGGGGCTGTTGGTGGAGGAGCTGCTGATGCTGGCCCGCCTCGACGCGCAGCGACCGCTCGAGCGGGCACAGGTGGACCTGCTGTCCCTGGCGTCCGACGCCGTGCACAGTGCCCGCGCGACGGCACCGCAGCGAGACATCGCCCTCGAGGTGATCGACGGGCCCGGGGTGCCGATGGTCGTCGGCGACGCGCCCCGGCTGACGCAGGTGCTGAGCAACCTGCTCGCCAACGCGATCCGGCACACGCCCGACGAGGCGGCGATCGTCGCCCGGGTGGGGACCGACGACACCTCGGCGATCATCGAGGTGGTCGACACCGGCCCGGGGTTGGGTCCGGAGGACCGTCACCGCGTGTTCGAACGCTTCTTCCGCGGGGACACCTCGCGATTCCGCGGTGGCGCCGCGGGCGGCAGCGGACTCGGGTTGTCGATCGTCGCGGCCATCGTCGACGCCCACGACGGCACCGTCGAGGTCGTCGACACCCCCGGCGGCGGTGCCACCTTCCGGGTGCGTCTGCCCCGGGAGGACTGAGGCGCGTCGGCCCGGCTCCGTCGCACCCCCGTCGCAACCCGTCGAGTGGGCGGTTGAAGACGTCGACTGGGCGTTTGAAGACGTCGAGTGGGCGTTTGAAGACGTCGAGTGGGCGGTTGGAGACGTCGAGTGGGCGGTTGACACGTCGCGTCAGCCGGACAGGGCATCAGGGGACCCCGGGCCTACGATCGGCGCATGGCATCGGTGTTCAGCATGATCATCAACGGCGACATACCCGGACGTTTCGTGTGGAAGGACGACACCGCCGTCGCCTTCCTCACCATCAACCCGGTCACCCCGGGGCACGTGCTGGTGGTCCCCCGCGAGGAGATCGACCACTGGGAGCAGGTCGACCCCGGTGTGTTCGCGCACCTCACCACGGTCGCCCAGACCGTCGGTCGCGCCACCCGCGACGCGTTCGACGCCCCGCGGATGGGTCTGCTCATCGCCGGGCTCGAGGTCCCGCACCTGCACATCCACGTCTTCCCGGCGCACTCGCTGGAAACCTTCGACCTCGCCCAGGCCGAGAAGGACCCCGATCCGGCGGCCCTCGACGACGCCGCCGAGAAGATCCGCGCGGCCCTGCGCGCGGCGGGCGAGTCCGCGCACACCGCGGACTGAGCCGACGACGATGACACACACCGTCGACGCATCGAGATCGCGACCTCACCGTGCGAGCTGGGTGTGGGCGGCGACAGCGGTCGTCGGTGGCGTCGGGTTCGTCGTCGCACCGACTCTGATCGCCGGCGACCCGTACGACGCAGGCATCGGCGACGGGCGAGGGCTCGGCGACGCCGCGCGCGTCGGGGTCGCCGACTTCCTCGGTCGGCACTCGGCCGCGATGACCGGTGCCTTCGGGGATCTCACCGACTACTGGGCGCACTACCACTGGGTGAAGGTCGTGTTCGGCCTGGTCGCGGTCGGTGCACTCGCACTCCTCGGTCGTGGGCTGTCGCGATCTGCCGGCACCGCGTCCACCCGACTCGACCGCGCGCGATGGGCCGCGACGGGTGGCCTGGTCGCATCGACCGCGGTGGCCGCGATGGTGGTGGTCGTCGCGAACGTCCAGGGCGCACTCGCCCCTGCGTCGTCGGCCCTGAGCCTGCTGCCCCGCGCCCGCGCCGACGACGATCTGTCCGGCGTGCGCGCCGCGGCGAGCGCAGGTGTCGCCGACGGTGCCGAGGATCCCGCGATCGGTGCACTGGTCCGGGACTTCGGGCGCTACCACGCAGTGCTCGCGATCTGTCTGGGTGTCGTCGTGCTCGGCCTGGCCGTACTCACGGTCGCGGTCGGACGCGCAGCGCGCCGGGCCGCCCGCGGCACCGCGCTCCGGCCACTCGCCGCGGCGTCGACCGTCGTGTTCGCCGTCGCCGCGGCACTGCTCGCGGTCATCGTCGTGGCGAACGTCGGGACCGCCCTGGATCCGGCGCCGGCCCTGCAACTGTTCTTCGCCGGCAGCTCCTGAACGGCAGTCGCCCGACCTGCACGGATCCGGCACCGCGCCCGCTCACAGCAATCTGACAGTCTGCGCGCAGAGCCACGACAGTGGAGCGCACGAGAGTCTGCGTCATGACAGCAGACACCATGGACCGGTCCCGGGGCGCAGGACGTCCGGAGGGGGCCGGCGACCCCGAGATGACGGTCGTGGTCGACCGCACCCCGAGGACCCCGGCGCTCGACGTCGTGGTGCCGGTCTACAACGAGGAGACCGACCTCGCGTCCTGTGTCGAGCGGCTCGCCGAGCACCTGCGGACGCGCGTCCCGTACTCGGCGCGGATCACCATCGCCGACAACGCGAGCACCGACTCGACCCTCGCCGTCGCGGTCGAACTCGCCCAGACCATGGACTGCGTCCGCGTCGTCCATCTCGCGGAGAAGGGGCGCGGTCGCGCACTCAACGCGACGTGGCGGGCAAGCGACGCCACCGTCGTCGCCTACTGCGACGTCGACCTCTCGACCGACCTCAACGCGCTCATGCCGCTCGTCGCCCCGCTGCTGTCGGGGCACTCCGACGTCGCGATCGGGTCGCGGCTGTCGCGGTCGTCGCGGGTCGTCCGCGGCGCCAAGCGGGAGTTCATCTCCCGCAGCTACAACCTGATCCTGCGCACCACGATGGGGGCGAAGTTCTCCGACGCCCAGTGCGGCTTCAAGGCCGTGCGGACCGACGTCGCGAAAGCCCTGCTGCCCTACGTCGCGGACACCGGGTGGTTCTTCGACACCGAACTGCTGGTGCTCGCCGAGCGGGTCGGCCTGCGCATCGCCGAGGTCCCGGTCGACTGGGTCGACGACCCGAACTCCAAGGTCGACATCGTCGACACCGCGCTGAAGGACCTGCGCGGCTGCTGGCGTGTGGGACGCGCCCTGGCGAAGGGCGATCTCCCCGTGGCCGATCTGCGACGCTCACTGGGACGCAACCGATTCGACGACCCTCAGGTCGCGGGCGTCCCGCGGGGGATGGTCGGTCAGCTGGTCCGCTTCGCGCTGATCGGCGTGATCTCGACCGTCGCGTTCGCCGTCCTGTACCTGCTGCTGCACCCGATGATGGGGGCGCAGGCCGCGAACTTCGTCGCCCTGCTCGTCACCGCCGTGTTCAACACCGCGGCCAACCGCGCCTTCACCTTCGGCGTGAAGGGACGCGACGGCGCAGCGCGACACCACATGCAGGGCTTCGTGGTGTTCGTCTTCGGCTGGGCGCTCACCTCCGGGTCGCTGTGGGTCCTCGAGACGACAGCGCCCGGCGCGTCGAAGCACGTGCAGCTCGCGGTCCTCGTGCTCGCCAACCTCGTCGCAACGGTGACACGGTTCGTCGCGCTGCGGTGGGTGTTCCGCGGCGAGACCTCCGACGACGCCGACGCCCCCGCCGAGGTGGCCCGGTGACCAGCACAGTCGACACCACCAGGACCGACGTCCCGCAGCCGGTCTCGCCGGGAGGCCGACGTGTCGCCCGACCCGACCGCTGGGGTCTCGGTCTGCTCCTGACGGGGACGGCGGTCCTCTACCTGTGGGGGTTGTCGGCCAACGGTTGGGCGAACTCCTTCTACTCCGCGGCGATCCAGGCCGGCTCTGTGTCCTGGAAGGCGTGGTTCTTCGGGTCGTCGGACGCGGCCAACTCCATCACCGTCGACAAACCGCCGATGTCCCTGTGGATCCCGGGCATCGCGGTGCGGGTCTTCGGTCTGAACTCCTGGTCGATCCTGGTGCCCCAGGCTCTCATGGGTGTCGCATCGGTCGCGCTGCTGTCCGCGATCGTGCGGCGGTACGTCGGGTGGCAGGCGGGCCTGCTCGCCGGACTCGCCCTCGCCCTGACCCCCGTGGCGGCGTTGATGTTCCGGTTCGACAACCCCGACGCGCTGCTCGTCCTGCTGATGCTGGGCGCGGTGTGGGCGACGCTGCGCGGCATCGACGACGGCCGCATCCGATGGATGGTGCTCACGGGTGCCTTCGTGGGGTTCGGGTTCCTCACCAAGCAGCTCCAGGTGTTCCTCGTGATCCCACCACTCGCGATCGCGTACCTCGCGTTCGGGCAGCACTCCTGGGTCAAGCGCATCGGACATCTCCTCGCCGCCGGTGTGGCACTCGTCGTCGCGGCGGGGTGGTGGGTCCTGGCGGTCACCCTGTGGCCGAAGGACTCGCGTCCCTACATCGGCGGCTCACAACACAACTCGATCCTGGAACTGACGTTCGGCTACAACGGCTTCGGGCGACTCACGGGCAACGAGACCGGCAGCACGATGCCCGGCGGTGGCCGCAACAACGCCGCCTTCGCCGAGTTCGCCCGCGCCGCGGGGTTCCCCGCGGGCGGTCCGGGTGGCCGCGGCGGCAGCATGTGGGGTGAGACCGGGTTCTGGCGGATGTTCCAGCCGGAACAGGGCGGCCAGATCGCCTGGCTCATCCCGGCCGCGGTCATCCTGGGTGTCGCCGCGCTGGTGATCTGTGGTCGTGCCGCGCGCACCGACCTGCGCCGGGCGCTGCTCGTCGTGATGCTGCTCTGGTTCGCGGTCACCTACCTGACGTTCAGCTTCATGTCGGGGATCTTCCACGCCTACTACACGGTGGCGCTGGCACCCGCGATCGCCGGGGTGGTCGGGACCGCCGGGTGGATGTGCTGGCTTGAGCGACAGCGCATCTGGGTCCGGGCGGTGCTCGCGGCTTCGGTGGTCGCGACCGGCGTGATGGCCTTCGTCCTCCTCGGACGCTCGTCGGACTTCGTCCCGTGGCTGCGGTGGATCGTCCTCGTGGGTGCGGTGATCGCGGCGGTCGCCGTGGTGCTGACCAGGATCCCCCGCGTGGCAGCGATCGGTGCGGCCCTGGCGGTGATCCTCGGTCTCGCGGGGCCCGCGGCCTACGCCGTCGACACGGTGTCGTCGTCGGTGAGCGGCTCGATTATCAGTGCCGGACCGCGCGTGGCCGGCGGGTTCGGCCCGGGCGGCCACGGTGGGCCGGGTCGCTTCGGCGGACGTGGCGGTCCCGGCCAGTTCGGGGCAGGCCAGCCCGGTGCCGGTCAGTTCGGTGGCGGGCAGGCAGGACCGGGTCGGTTCGGTGCGCAGCAGGGTCAGCCCGGTCAGGCGGGTCTGCCCGGTGCGGCGGGCGCGACCGGTTCGCGGGCCGGCGGGTTCGGTGGGATGGGCGGCCCCGGTGGCGGCCTGCTCGAGGGGTCCCGCCCGTCCGCGGAGCTGACGGCGCTGCTCGAGCGTGACGCGGACCGCTACACGTGGATGGCCGCGGCCATCGGCTCCAACTCGGCGTCGGGGTATCAGCTGGCGACCCAGCAGCCGGTGATGCCGATCGGTGGGTTCAACGGCAGCGATCCGTCGCCGACCCTCGCGCAGTTCCAGCAGTACGTCCGCGAGGGGAAGATCCACTGGTTCATTGCCGGTGGCGGGTTCGGCGGCGGGATGAACGCCCGCGGCACCGCGTCGGACATCACCGCATGGGTGGAGAAGACCTACACCGCGCGGACCGTCGGATCGGTGACCCTGTACGACCTCACCGATCCGCGGTAGGGCCTGCGGCCGGCGTCGTGCTGCCCGCCAGGAGCACAGCGGCGATCAGTTCCGGGTTGTCGGTCATGGGGACGTGGCCGACACCCGGGACCGAGATCACCCGGGCCTGCGGGAAACGTTCCTGCACACGGTGTCTCTGGCCGTGCGGGAGGATCAGGTCGCGGGTGCCCCAGGCGACGGTGACCGGCACCGTCGGGTCGGTGGTGGGCGGGAAGACGAACTCCGAGTCGATCCCGTCGTCCAGAGCGGTGTTGCTGCGCAACGAGTTCACGTCGACGACCGCGTTCTCGTAGGACACGCGACTCGGATGGGCGAAGAACGGGGCCAGCGACGGGTACCGGACGACGCGACTGCGGAACAGCGACGGGGCGCGGTCACCCATGACCGACGCGGCCGCCCGCAGGGCCTTGAACCGGCCGATGGCGCGGGACTGCTCGGAGGGACTGCGCCAGAACCCCGCCGGTGACAGCGCGGTGGCCGTCGCGACCTCCCCGCGCGCGGCGAGACTCAGTGCCAGGTACCCGCCCAGCGAGTTGCCCGCGATGTGTGCGGGACCGGTCCCGTCGCCGACCTCCTGCACGAACGCGCTGAGTTCGTCGAGCATCATCGCGACGCGCTGTGCACCGGGCCGCTCGAAGTCGTCGGACTCCCCGTGTCCCGGCAGATCGACCACCACCACCCGGCGGTAGGGGGCGAGCAGGTCTGCCACGGGCTTCCACGCCTGTCGGCGGTGGATGACGCCGTGGACGAGGACGAGGGTGGGGCCGTCACCGATGACGTCATGCCGCAGATCCATGCGCGGAGGATAGCGGTGCGCCGGACCGGTCCCGTCAGCCGCCGACGCGCGCGCCCGTCAGCCCGAGGTTGTCGCGCAGCGTGGTGCCCTCCCACTCGGTCCGGTACACGCCCTTCTCCTGCAGGAGCGGGATCACCTCGTCGGCGAAGCGGTCGAGGCCGCCGGGCGTGATGTGCGGGACGAGGATGAAGCCGTCGGAGACGTCGTCGGCGACGAACTTCTCGATCGTGTCGGCCACGGTGCGCGCCGACCCGACGAAGTTCTGGCGGCTGGTCACCTCGACGATCAGCTCGCGCGTGGAGAGGTTCTTCGACTCGGCGAGTGCCCGCCACTCCTGTGCCACCTCTACCGGGTCCCGGTGGTGGCGCACGCTGGCCCGCCCCCGCGCGACGGTGTTCTCACCGGGGACGGGATCGACGGACGGCAGCGGGCCGTCCGGGTCGTGGTCGGAGAGATCGCGGTTCCACATCTGTTCCAGGAACGCGATGGCGGTGGCGCCGCTGACCTGCTGCAGCCGGACCTCGTGGGCGATGTCGGCGGCGTCGGAGTCCGTGTCACCCAGGACGAAGGTCGCGGCCGGGAGGATGAGCAGGTCCTCGGGCGCGCGACCGAAGCCGGGCAGACGGCCCTTGACGTCGGCGTAGAACGCCCGGCCCTCGTCGTAGGTGGCGTGCCGCGAGAAGATCGCGTCCGCGCGCTGCGCGGCGAAGTCGCGTCCGGCGTCGGAGTCGCCGGCCTGGAAGATCACCGGGCGCCCCTGTGGGCTGCGGGGGACGGAGAACTGGCCGGCGATGTCGAACTGGGAGTCGGTGTGGGAGAACGCACCCACGTCCGGGCGGGCCAGGAACTGCCCGGATTCCTTGTCGGCGACGACGTCGTCGTCGCGCCACGAGTCCCACAACTCGGTCGCCACCTGCAGGAACTGCTGTGCGCGCGTGTACCGCTCGCTCTGCGGGAGGTACCCGCCGCGCCGGAAGTTCTCGCCGGTGAACTCGTCCCACGACGTGACGACGTTCCACGCGGCGCGGCCGTCGCTGAGATGGTCGAGGGTGGCGAACTGCCGTGCCACCTCGAGGGGTTCGTTGAACGTGGAGTTGATCGTCCCGGCCAGCCCGAGATGGGTGGTCACCGCGGCGAGAGCGGAGAGGATCGCGAACGTGTCGGGTCGTCCGACGACGTCGAGGTCGTAGATCCTCCCGTTCTGCTCACGTAACCGAAGGCCCTCGGCGAGGAACAGGAAGTCCATCTTGGCGCGCTCGGCGGTCTGCGCGAAGTGGACGAACGAGGAGAAGTCGATGTGGCTGCCCGCGGCGGGATCGCTCCACACGGTGGTGTTGTTCACGCCGGGGAAGTGTGCGGCGAGGTGGACCTGCTTGCTCATGCTGACGCGCCTCCTGTCGTGGCGTACCGGTTGACGGGTCGCGGTGTCAGCCCGAACCGCTCCCGGAGCGAACTCTCGCCGTACTGCTCGCGGAAGACACCGCGTCGCCGGAGTTCGGGGACGAGATCCTCGGCGATGCGTGTGAGGTCGTCGGGGAGTCGTGCCGGACGAAGACGGAGACCCGAGATCCCGTCCACCGCGGTCAGTTCGACGATGCGATCGGCGACGTCGGTGGCCGTCCCGGCGACGATCTCCGCGTCGCTGCGCAGTGGCGACCCGAAGCGGTCGTCGAGGCGCGCGAGGGTGTCGCGGGCCTGCTCGGTGGTGTCCCCGAGCACGACGACGAGGTCGACGAGGATGCGGACCGGCTCGCTCCGGTCGGCGGCCCGGTGCGCGGCGTCCACCGCGGCGACGATGTCGGCTGCCTCGTCGGTGTCGGCGGGCGTGATGAACCCGATGTCGGCGGACTCGCCGATGAACTCGAACGGCACCGCCTGGTGCCCGAGCGCGGCGATCAGCGGTTGGCCCTGCGGCGATCGCGGCGTGATGGAGGGGCCGCGCACCGAGAACCACGCACCCTCGAAGTCGATGTAGTGCAGCTTGTCCCGATCGACGAACCGGCCGGTCGCCACATCGCGGATCTCGGCGTCGTCCTCCCACGAGTCCCACAGTCGGCGCAGCACCTCGGCGTAGTCGTGCGCCTCACGGAACAGGTCGCCGACGAGCGCCGCGTTCGCGGGGTCGGTGGGGTCCGACGCGGCGCCGGCGGGGAACTCCCGACGTCCGAACAGCGCGGCTTCGTGCGGGCGCGCCGAGACCTGCAGTCGCACACCGGCCCGACCCCCGCTGACGTGGTCGAGGGTCGCGATGGCCTTCGAGGTGTGGAACGGCTCGGTGTGCGTCACCACCGCGGTGGGGAGGAAGCCGATGTGGCTGGTGGTCGGAGCGATCCGGTTGGCCAGCAGCACGGCGTCGAGACGCCCGGACACCAGGTCGGTGCGGGGTTCCAGATCGCGTCGCTTCGTCGGCCGCAGCCCGAACGAGTCCTCGATGGTCACGGCGTCGACCGCCGCGCGCTCGGCGGTCGCGACCAGGTCCACCCAGTAGCGGGCACCGAGGAGTGCGTCCGGTCGGGCGGTGTCCTCACGCCACGCGGCCGGATGCCACCCGGCGCCCTCCAGGGCGACCACCAGGTGGATGTGGTCTGACGAAACGGTCACGGGTACTCCTGTCGTCGACGCGTCCATCGATGCGAACCCCGACGGTGGCACGGGTGATCCCGGACGGGCGACATGCGATCACCCTGAGCACAACCCGGGCGCCGGACCCCGGGTGCGCGCTAGACACGATCGGGTGACGTCTGCCGCGCCGATACCGCTGTCCGTGCTCGACCTGTCGCCGATCCCCGAGGGCGGATCCGCGACGCAGGCCCTGCGCACCACCATCGATCTCGCGGTCGCCGCCGAGCAGTGGGGCTACTCACGGTACTGGCTCGCCGAGCACCACTTCGCCGCCGTCGCGGGCGCATCGCCCGCGGCTCTCGTCGCCCTGGTCGCCGAGCGGACGACGACGATCCGCGTGGGTTCGGCCGCCGTGCTCATCGGGTTCAGCACGCCGGTCGGTGCCGTCGAGTCGTTCGCCACCATCGCCGCGTTGCATCCAGGCCGTCTCGATCTGGGTCTCGGTCGATCGGTGCAGCGACGCGCGGAGACGACGGCAGCCGCGCCCGCCGGACCGTCGACGGCCCCGCGACCGCCCCGTGAGGACCGCGTCGTCGACGGTCTCCTCATCCCTGCGCCCTTCCCGCTGCCGAAGGAACTCCTGGGCTCGCCGACGATCGCCGCCTCCACGGAGGCACTGGTGTTCCCCGGCGCACAGATCCCCGACTTCGACGACGCCGTCGACACGGTGCTGTCGCTGCTGGACGGCACCTACGCGGTCGCGCCGCCGACGTCGGACACACCGGTCCCGCTGCGGTCGTGGCAGGCGGCCGAAGCCGATGTGGCGGTGTGGATCCTGGGGAGCAGCGGCGGCCAGAGCGCACGTGTCGCCGGCGAGCGCGGTCTGCCGTTCGTCGCGGCCTACCACATCGTCCCGTCGGGGGCGCTCGACGCGGTGGAGGCGTACCGCGCGGCGTTCCGACCGTCCGAACACCTCGCCGAGCCGTATGTCATCGCCTCGGCGGACGTCGTCGTCGCCGACGACGACGAGACCGCGCGGGAACTCGCCGCGGGCTTCGGGGGCTGGGTCCACGACATCCGCACCGGCAAGGGCGCGCAGCCGTATCCCCGGTCGGCGCACCCCCTCTCGGACGATCAGCTGGCGGTGGTGTCCGACCGCATCCGGACCCAGATCGTGGGTTCGCCCGACACCGTCGTCGACGGACTGCAGACTCTCGCACGGGGACTCGGTGCCGACGAACTCGTCGTCACCAGCGTCACCCACGACGAGCAGGACCGCTTCCGGTCCTACGAACTCCTCGCCAAGGCGTGGGGTCTGCCGGCCTGACCCAGCCCGACCCTGTGCACACGACACCGCCCGCGACGAAGGATCGTCGCGGGCGGTGTGCGTCGGGGACCGCTCAGGCCGGGACCGGCTCCGCCCGGGTGAAGTCGCCGGCGGGGGTGAACTTCGCCAGCACGTCCTCGGCAGGCTCCCCGGCGACCGCGGAGATGAAGCCCAGGATGTCGTCGCGGGTCTTCAACGTCAGCAGCGGGTTCGGGTCCGACAGCAGCCCGAACAACGCCGACGCGATGTCGGTGTTCACCGCCGCGGCCGGGAACGCCAGCTCGAGGTGCTCGGCGTAGTCGGGGTGGCCGAGGAACAGGCGTGTCACCTCGACGGCGGCGTGCCCGCGCAGCTCCCAGAACTTCTCGAACTGCTCCGACAGCCAGTCCGCGGTGAACGGCCCCTCGTGTGCGGCAGCGGCTCTCACCAGTTCCGACACCTGCACGAGGGCGTTCTGTGCACCCTGTCCGGCCACCGGGTCGACGGCGATCGCCGTGTCACCGATCGCCGCGACGACGTGACCGCTCGCCGTGGTCGCCGTGGAGTTCCGCACGACCGGGGTGACCGCGCCCTTCGCCCAGGACTTCTCGTCGGACTCCACGATCTCCAGCTTCTCGACCTCGGGGAGGTCATGCGGGAAGTAGTCGCGGTAGAGGTCCAGCACGATCTGCCGAGCCGACTCGCGGTCGGTCGCGGCGGCGAAGCGGTCGACCCACTGGCCCTCCGGCTTGGCGAATCCGAGGAACGCCCAGGTGAGGCCCTCGTCCTTGTGCAGGTACGGGCCGAGCCACGCCTCACCGTTGTCCGCGTCGAGGTTGTAGAGGTCGTGCTTGCCGCCCTCACGGTTGCGGTAGGCGAACACGTCCTCGCCCTGGTCGAGGCCCTTGAGGACGATCTGCAGGAGGTGGCGCTGCGGCCGGTCGTAGACGGTGCGGGACTCGTCGACACCGAACAGCTGGGCGAGCCCGCCCTTGCCGGTCGCGACCAGCGTCAGATCGTGGGCGCCGGCGATCTCGTCGAGGGCGGCGGCGTCGATGGCGCGCACCTCGAACCGGCCGCCACGCTCGAGGAACCGGCCGATGCGGTCGTCGGAGCGCAGCCGCACGTCGACGGCTTGGGTGACGTAGTGGAAGTCGGGGTTGAACTCGAGGACCTGTGCCCGGTCGTCGCCGTCGCCCGCGTACAGCCGCGCGCTGATGCCGCTCGTGTTCCCGACGGAGTAGAGGTCCTCGATGATCGACGCGTCGTAGTCCTTCGACTTGCCGAACAGGACCGCCGTACCGGTCGGTGGTACGTCGTCGCGGAGCGAGGCGCGGTCGCGGTCGCTGTAGAGGGTGACGTCGAAACCGGCGTCACGCAGTCCGAGTGCTGCGGTGGTGCCGGCGATACCGGCGCCGACGACGGCTGCCGATCGGGTCGTGTCTGTCATGTGTGGCTCCTGCCCGGAGTTCGTGGTGGATCGGAACGTCTCTCGACCGGTGCCACGCTGCTCAGGGTGGGGCGAGAGGTGAAGGGTTAGGCGTCCGCTGAGCACAAGGGAGGGCGCGGCGACGAAAACCTTTTGTCGGGCTCACGGGCCGATGACTACGGTCGGGCAATGCTCCCCGTCTCCGAGGCCGACATCCGGTCGTCGTTCGTCAACTGCTCCAAGGGCGACGCCAAGCGTCTGTCGGTCCCGACGGCCCTCGGGACACTGGACTTCGAGAACCTCGACTTCCTCGGCTGGGCGGACGCGACCTACGCGGGCCGCTGCTACGTCGTGACCCCCGGCGTCGACGACGAGATCGTCGGGATCGCGCTGCGCCGAGCGGCGGGCGGTACCCGACGCGCCCAGATGTGCACCATCTGTTTGACGACGCACCCGTCCGGCGGGGTCGCGCTGATGTCCGCGGCGAAGGCCGGTCCGGCGGGGCGGCGCGGGGACACCGTCGGGGCCTACATCTGCGCCGACCTCGCGTGCTCGGCCTATGCGCGGGGGACGAAGACCCCGTCGCTGGGCAAGCAGTACAAGGAGGACCTCGACATCGCGGCGAAGGTGACGCGGGTGCGCGAGAACATGGCGGCGTTCGTCGCCCGCGTCGTCGGCTGACCCTGCGATCAGCGTGACCACAACCCTGGACCCGGGACGCAGCGCCCGCGAGAGTCCACGGCATGTCCCGACACCGCTGGTCCCGCATCCGGCGCTGGCGTCGGTCACTCCGCCTCGACGTCTCCGCCCTGGCGGCCGCGGCTGCGGCCGTGCACCCGGAGGCGCCTGTCCTCACGGGCTGAGTCCGCGGGTCGCGAACCCTCGCTATACGGTCACCGACAGCACCGCCCCCGACGACCGGGCGGGCAGTGACCGGGAGGACCCATGACCGTCGACGCCACGCCGTCCGTCGCGCACCGACTGCGCCGGATGACCGGTCGCGACCACCACGAGGACGGTCGCACGGCGTCCGACCTCGAGCTCTTCTTCGACCTCACCTTCGTCGTCGCGTTCTCCGTCGCGGGTGTCCAGGTCGCCGAGTACCTCGCCGAGGGGCACTACCGGACCGCGATCGTCGGGTTCCTCTTCGCGTCGTTCTCGACGATCTGGGCGTGGATCAACTTCTCCTGGTTCGCCTCCGCGTTCGACACCGACGACTGGGTCTTCCGCGTGGTGACGATGGTGCAGATGGGTGGCGTGCTCATCCTGTCCCTCGGTGTCGCGTCTGTGTTCTCCTCCGTCGACTCCGGCGCCACCATCGACAACCGCGTGATGGTCCTGGGTTACGTCGTGATGCGGGTGGCGATGATGGTCCAGTGGTTGCGCGCCGCGACGCAGAGCGAGACCTACCGGCGCACGTGCCTGACCTACGCCGTGGCGATCCTCGTCGCGCAGATCGGGTGGGTGGTCGTCATCGTGCTCGAGATGGCGCTCGTCCCGACGCTCGTCGCGACCGTCGTCCTCGTGGGTGTCGAGCTGGCCGGGCCGTTCGTCGCCGAACGGCGCATGCCGACACCGTGGCACCCGCACCACATCGCCGAGCGCTACGGGCTGCTGGCGATCATCACCCTGGGGGAGGGGATCGTCGGGACCGCCGTCGCGCTGCAGTCGGTGATCGCGGCACAGGGGTGGACGGTGCAGACGGTCGTCCTCGGCCTCGCGGGCATCGCGATCACCTTCTCGCTGTGGTGGATCTACTTCGTCGTCCCCACCGGTGACGCGCTCGAACGGGACCGCTCGAAGTGCTTCGTCTGGGGGTACTCCCACATCCTCGTGTTCATGGCGATCGCCGCGGTCGGTGCCGGTCTGCACGTCGCCGCCCTGTACATCGAGTACCACTCCGAGGTCGGGGCGGCCGTCGTGGTCACGGCCGTCGCGGTGCCGCTCGCCGTGTACTTCGTGATGTTGACGCTCACCTACTCGTATCTGGTCGAGTTCGACGTCCTGAACGCCGCGCTCACGCTGGGCGGGCTCGTCGTCCTCGGTGTGGCCGTCGCCGCCGCGGCCGCCGGGGTGCCGCTGGTGTATGCGCTGGTCATCGCGGCCGTGGCCCCGGTCGGGATCGTGGCCGTCGACGAGGCTGTCGGGACCAGGCGCCGCGCGGAGGCGCTCGTGCGCCTGCGCTCGTCCTGACGTCGCCGACGGCGACGGTAGAGTCCTGCCCCGTGCGAGTTCTGGTCATCGGGTCCGGCGGACGTGAGCATGCGTTACTTCTCGGCCTGGCGGCCGACCCTGGGGTCGACGACCTGCACGTGGCACCCGGCAACGCTGGCACCCGGGCGCTCGCGACCACCCACGCCGTGGACGTCGCCTCCGCCGACGCCGTCGTCGCGCTGGCCCGGCAGGTCGCCGCGGACCTCGTGGTCATCGGCCCCGAGGTGCCGCTGGTGCTCGGCGTCGCCGACGCGCTGCGCGACGCCGGTATCGCCACCTTCGGACCGAGTGCCGCCGCCGCGCGGATCGAGGGGTCGAAGGCGTTCGCCAAGGACGTGATGGCCGCCGCCGGGGTGCGCACGGCGCACAGCGAGATCGTCGACACCCCCGCGCACCTCGACGCCGCGCTCGACCGCTTCGGACCGACCTGGGTGGTGAAGGACGACGGACTCGCAGCCGGCAAGGGAGTCGTCGTGTCCCCGGACCGGGCGGCGGCGCGGGCACACGCGGCCGACCTCCTCGAGGCCGGACATCCGGTGCTGCTGGAGTCGTTCCTCGACGGACCCGAGGTGTCGCTGTTCTGCCTCGTGGACGGCACCGACGTCGTCCCGCTGCTGCCGGCGCAGGACCACAAGCGTGTCGGCGACGGCGACCAGGGCCCCAACACCGGCGGGATGGGTGCCTACACCCCGTTGCCCTGGCTTCCCGAGGACATGGTCGGGCGCATCGTCGACGAGGTCGTCAGACCTGTTGCGCAGGAGATGGTCTCGCGGGGATGCCCGTTCAGTGGCCTCCTGTACGCCGGGTTGGCGATCGGTGCCGACGGACCCGCCGTCGTCGAGTTCAACTGTCGCTTCGGTGATCCCGAGACCCAGGCGGTGCTGGCGCTGCTGGAATCCCCACTGGGGGAGGCGCTGAACGCCACCGCGACGGGCACGTTGGCCGGCCTCGAGCCCCTGCGATGGCGGGACGGGGCGGCCGTGACCGTCGTCGTCGCCGCCGAGAACTACCCGGGCAAGCCCCGCACCGGGGATCCGATCACCGGCGCCGACCAGGCCGGTGTCCTGCACGCCGGCACCACGACCGACGCCGACGGTGTCGTCGTGTCGTCGGGTGGCCGGGTGCTCGCCGTCGTGGGTGTCGGCGACGACCTCGCGCGGGCACGCGCTGCGGCCTACGAGCGGGTCGACGGCATCCGCCTCGCCGGGGCGCACCACCGCACCGACATCGGTCTCGCCGCGCTCGAGGGCCGGATCGCCATCCCCTGAACCGCGGCTCAGGTGGCGAGATTGCGTCCCAGGAACGCCATCTGGTCCGGGAGGACGCTGCGCCAGAAGCGGTTGTTGTGGCCACCCGGCGAGGTGGTGAAGGCGGCGGGCGGATGCAGTCCCGCCATCCACTGCCGGGTATAGAGGTAGAACTGGTCGCTCGCGCCGACGTCGATGAGCAGCGGGATCTGCGTGAACGCGGCCTGCTGTCCGAACAGCGAGTTCGCGGCGTAGTCCTCCGCGCCGTCGAACGCGCGGGGCGGGAACGAGCGCGGATCCCCCCACAGCGCAGGCGAACTCGCCGCGATGGCGACGACACGACGCGGTCCGAGGATGGCGCCGAGGCGCAGCGCGCCGTACCCGCCCATCGACCACCCGTACAGGCCGATGCGCTCGGTCGACAGGCCCAACGAGGGATCGGCGGCGAGCATCGGGAGGAACTCGTCGATGATCATCGCCGCGGCGTCGGTGCCGTCGACGCGCGGGTGGTAGTAGTTGCGGCCCGTGTCCGGGGCCGCGAGCGCGAACGGCGCGGTGCCCGCCGCGACGGACTGTGCGAGGTAGCGGTGCATCTGCAGGCTGCTGATGAACGCGGTCTTCTCGTCGGTGTTGAGCGCGTGCAGCACCACCACGACGGGGAGCACCCCCGTGACGCCGGGTGGGCGCGCGACGATCCACCGCGTCTGCCGGCCCAGCATCTTCGCCGACACGAACGACCCGCTGACGAGGGCGGGGTCGCCGGGCTTCGGGGCGGTCGACACGGTGGACTCCGGCGACACCTCGTCCTGGGTGCGGGTCTGGGCCTGCTTGCGCGGCGCGTCGTCGTCCCGGGCGCATGCACCGAGGGCGATCAGTGCGCTCAATCCGGCTCCCGCACCCAGAACGGTGCGACGGTCGACTGCGCGCATGCCCTCTCTCCCCGACACGACCGCGGTCTGCGACGACCGCCGTCTCGGCTGATGACGAGCCCTGAGGGTACCGGCTCTCGCCTACGCTGCGATCCATGACCACCCAGCGCCCGGGACCCGTGGTCCCCGGTCCGTCCGCCCGCTCGGACGTGGCGATGTTCCACGTCATGGACGTGCTCGCCGCGAGCGCCGCACGCCGGGCCGAGGGCCTGGAGGTGGTGTCGCTCGCCGCCGGACAACCCTCCAAACCGGCTCCGGCGCCGGTGCGGGCCGCGGTCGTCGACGCGATCTCGTCGGACCTGCTCGGCTACACGGAGTCGGTCGGCACCGCCGCGATCCGCGGCGCCATCGCGGGGTACCACCGTCGTCGCTACGACCTCGACGTCGATCCCGACGACGTCGTGGTCACCACCGGGTCGTCGGGGGCGTTCACGCTGATCTTCCTGGCCGCGTTCTCCCCGGGCGACCGGGTCGTCCTGCTGCGCCCCGGGTATCCGGCCTACCGCAACGCCCTGCGGGCCCTCGGCTGCGAGGTCGTCGAACTCGACTGCGGGCCCGAGCACGATTTCTGTCCCACCGTCGAGATGCTCGACGCCCTCGGTGACCCGCCCGCCGGTCTCATCGTCGCCAGTCCCGCCAACCCGACGGGCACGATCATCCCGCCCGACGACCTCGCCGCCCTCGCGCGGTGGTGCGACGACCACGGCACCCTGCTCATCTCCGACGAGATCTACCACGGCATCGAGCACCCGGGTGCGCCGCCGACGTCGTGTGCCTGGTCCACCTCGCGGGAGTCGGTCGTTATGGGCTCGGTCTCCAAGTACTTCTGCATGACGGGCTGGCGGTTGGGGTGGATGCTCGTGCCGCGTCGCTATCGCCGGGCGGTCGAGCGGTTGACCGCGAACCTCACGATCTGTCCGCCGACGCTGTCGCAGATCGCGGCGGTCGCCGCCTTCGACGACGCGTCGCTGCGGGAGTGTGACGCCCACGTGGCCCGCTACACCGCCAACCGCGATGCGCTCGTGGCCGGGCTGACGGCGTTCGGTGTCACCGACATCGCCCCACCCGACGGGGCGTTCTACCTCTACGCCGACATCGGGCACCTCACCGACGACAGCCTCGGGTGGAGCGCCGACGTCCTGCGCACGACCGGTGTCGCGGTCGCCCCGGGAGTCGACTTCGACACCGTGCGTGGCACGCGCACCATCCGTCTCAGCTTCGCGGGCGATCGCACCGACATCGACCGCGGGCTCGAGTTGCTCGGTCCGGTCCTGTCCCGCGGCTGACGCGGCGACGCGCCCGCACCGGACACGCCGCCGACGGCACCAGACCAGCGAAAACGCGCCGACGGCAACCCCGGATTTGGCAGCATGTCCTCCCATGACGTCAGCAGCGACTCCGAAGGGTCTGCGGCGTCGTGCTCGTCTCATCGCCGCCGCCGGAGATCTGCTGATGGAGGGCGGTTTTGACGCAGTTCGGCACCGCGCTGTCGCCGACCGTGCGCAACTCCCGCTGGCGTCGACGACCTACTACTTCGAGTCGCTCGAGGACCTCGTGGTGGAGGCGGTCACCCATGTCAGTCACCACGACGAGGACGCCATCCGCGATCGCGCGACCCACCTTGCCCGCCGCCGTCGCGGGTGCGAGGCCAGCGCCGAGGCGCTCGCCGACGTGTTCGTCGGCAGCGACGAGGATCGCGATCTGCTCGTCACCCGGTGCGAGACAGTCGTTCTGGCGCAGCGGTTCCCGCGGTTGCGGCCGCTGCTGGCCAACCGCGGCAAGCTGATCGGCGAGCTGCACCACGAGGTGCTCGGCAAGTCGCATCGATCACCGACACCCGGAGGTGTCGCCCACCTGATGGCCGTCGAGGAGGGTGCGGTGGTGCGCGCGCTGTCCGACTGCGTCGACGACGTGCACGCGCTGACCTACGAGGCGCTGTGCCACGTGGTCGAGACGCTGGCGCCCAGCGACCGCTGATCTCCCGCGCCTCGCTGCGGCGCGATTGGGGTCGTCGTGTCCGCGCGGGGCAGAATGAGCCGCGTGTCTGACAAGCCGCGCATCACCGATGTCCTGGCCGGCCGATACGCATCGGCCGACCTCGTCACGCTGTGGTCCCCCGAGCACAAGATCGTCCTCGAACGTCGCCTGTGGATCGCGGTGCTCACCGCGCAGCGCGACCTCGGTGTCGACGTCCCCGACGGTGTCATCGAGGACTACGAGCGCGTCGTCGACGACGTCGACCTCGCGTCGATCGCCGATCGGGAACGGGTGACGCGGCACGACGTGAAGGCGCGGATCGAGGAGTTCAACGCCCTCGCCGGTCACGAGCACATCCACAAGGGCATGACCAGCCGCGACCTCACCGAGAACGTCGAGCAGCTGCAGATCCTGCGATCACTCGAGCATGTCCACGCCCACGGTGTGGCGGTCGCGGCGCGGTTGGCCGACCGAGCGGCGCAGTACGCGTCGGTGGTGATGGCCGGTCGCAGCCACAACGTCGCCGCGCAGGCGACCACGCTGGGCAAGCGGTTCGCCTCCGCCGCCGACGAGGTCCTGATCGCGCTGACCCGCCTGCGGGAGCTGATCGACCGATACCCGCTGCGGGGCATCAAGGGCCCGATGGGGACCTCGCAGGACATGCTCGATCTGCTCGACGGCGACACCGGGCGGCTCGCGTCCCTCGAATCGAGAGTGGCGGCGCACCTCGGGTTCTCGCGGTCGCTGACGTCGGTCGGTCAGGTGTACCCGCGATCACTCGACCACGACGTCGTCTCCGCGCTCGTGCAGGTGGCGGCCGGGCCGTCGTCGATGGCGCACACCATCCGCCTGATGGCAGGCCACGAGCTCGTCACCGAGGGGTTCCAGCCGGGTCAGGTGGGCAGCTCGGCCATGCCGCACAAGATGAACACCCGCAGTTGCGAGCGCGTGAACGGTCTCGCTGTCGTGTTGCGCGGGTACTCGTCGATGACGGCCGAACTCGCGGGCGCCCAGTGGAACGAGGGCGACGTCTTCTGCTCGGTGGTGCGCCGCGTCGCCCTGCCCGATGCGTTCTTCGCCGTCGACGGGCTGATGGAGACGTTCCTGACCGTGCTCGCCGAGTTCGGGGCCTATCCCGCGGTGATCGCGAACGAACTCGACCGCTACCTGCCGTTCCTCGCGACCACCAAGGTGCTCATCGCCGCGGTGCGTGCCGGCGTCGGACGCGAGACCGCGCACGAGGCCATCAAGGAGAACGCGGTCGCCGTCGCGCTGGCGATGCGGGAGGAGGGCCGCGAACCCGACCTCCTCGACCGCCTCGCCGCCGACGACCGTCTCCCGCTCGACCGCGCCGCGCTCGACGCGGCCCTCGCCGACAAGCACGCGTTCATCGGCGCCGCCGAGCAGCAGGTCGCCGACGTCGTCGCGGCGGTCGGCCGGCTCGCGGATCAGTACCCCGACGCCGCCCGCTACACGCCTGCCCCGATCCTCTAGGTCAGACCCCGGCGCGCTCGGCGATGCCGGCGATGAACTGCGCCTGCCCGATGTGCAGCGTGATGTCGTTGAGGACGCTGACCAGGCGGACGCCGGCGGTGACCGGGGGATCCCAGTTCTCGTCGACGATGCGCTCCACCTCGTCGGCGTCGAGACGGCGGATGTAGTCGAGCGCGCCGGTCAGCGCGACGTGGAAGTACCCGGCCAGCAGATCGCCGTCGCCGGGCACCGCGGCGACGTCCTCGCTGCTCTGTCCGTACCCCGTGGCCCAGTCGTCGAACGGGAGCGCGAAGCGGTCGCGCCACTGCGCCCACGCCTGCTCCTCACCCGTCAGTCCCGCGACGTGGTCGTCGAGGATGCGCGAGGAGTGCCAGATCAACCAGGCGATGGTGTTGGCGTCGGCGTCGACCCGATGGGTCAGTCGCGTCGCGGACGAACCGTCGGTGAGCGAGGTGACGGCGTCGTCGGCGCGGGTGAACGCGTCGGTGAGAACGTCGTGCAGGGCGGTGTCGGTGTCGGTCACGGTGACTCCTCGGGTCGGCAGGGGCTCTCGGTGCAACGCGCGACGGTGTGGTCGCGCATTCCCCGCAGATCAGGGGGTGCGCACGTCGCCATGTCCGAGGTCGCGGTCGGGGAATGCCACGTCGCGCACGCGACGCTTGAGTTCGGCCGCGTCGGGGAAGCCGCCGTCGGTGGCGCGGTCCCACACCGGCGTGCCGTCGACGTCGACGGCGAAGACGCCGCCTGTGCCGGGGACGAGGGTGACCGAGTCCAGCTCGGTCCCGAACGTCGACAGCAGCTCCGCCGACATCCAGTTCGCGCGCAACAGCCAGTTGCACAACGTGCAGTAGCGGATGCGCACAGTCGGTCGGGAGACCTCGGGCGTCGTCATGCGTGACGAGGATAGGCGCGCGGCGTGCCGCGAGGGGCCCACCACTAGCCTTGGGGCCATGCGTCCCACCCTCGCGTCCTACCGCCACGTGGCGTCGGGCAAGGTCCGTGAGCTCTACGAGATCGACGCCGACACGCTGCTGATGGTGTCGACGGATCGCATCTCCGCCTATGACCACGTGCTCGACAGCCTCATCCCCGACAAGGGTCGGGTCCTCACGGCGATGTCGTTCTTCTGGTTCGAGACACTCGGCGTCCCCCACCACCTCGCCGGTGGGCCCGAGGACCCGCGCATCCCCGCCGCGGAACTGGGCCGCTCGATGGTGGTGCGCAAGCTGCCGATGCTGCCCGTCGAATGTGTGGCCCGCGGTTATCTGACGGGATCGGGTCTGCTCGACTACCGCGCCACCGGCGCCGTCTGTGGGATCGAGCTGCCGGAGGGACTGCAGGAGGCCTCGCGCCTGCCGGTGCCCATCTTCACCCCCGCGAGCAAGGCCGCCGTCGGTGACCACGACGAGAACATCGACTTCGCCGGTGTCGTCGACCGGGTCGGTGAGCCCACCGCCCGCGCACTGCGCGACGCCACACTCGAGATCTACATGCGGGGAGCAGAATTGGCCGCGAGCCGCGGGATCATCCTCGCCGACACCAAGTTCGAGTTCGGGGTCGACGCCGACGGGTCGCTGGTCCTCGCCGACGAGGTGCTCACACCCGACTCGTCGCGGTACTGGGACGCGAGCATCCACACCCCGGGCGCCGTGCAGCCCAGCTTCGACAAGCAGATCGTCCGCAACTGGCTGACCGGACCCGAATCGGGATGGGACAGAACGGGGCAAACCCCACCGCCGCCCCTTCCCGACGACGTCGTCGCGAGGACTCGAGCCCGCTACATCGAGGCGTACGAGACGATCTCGGGTCTGGCGTTCGCGCAGTGGCCGGGAGCGTCGCTGTGACCGCCCGCCCGGAGGTGCCGACGGCCAAGAAGGTGCCCACCACGCGGGAGCATCACGGCGACGTCGTCGTCGACGAGTACGAGTGGCTCCGCGTCAAGGACGATCCGGAGGTCATCGCGTACCTCGAGGCGCAGAACGCGCTGACCGAGGCCGACACCGCCGAGCTGGCCGACCTGCGGGCGGCCATCGTTGGGGAGATCAAGTCCCGGACCAAGGAGACCGACATGTCGGTCCCGGTCCGGCGTGGTCGCTTCTGGTACTACTCGCGGACCGCCGAGGGCAAGCAGTACGGCGTCAGCTGCCGGTGTCCGATCCGCGCCGACGACGACTGGAACCCGCCCACCGTCGGCGACGATCCCCTCGACGGCGAGATGGTCCTGCTCGACTCGAATCTCGAGGCGGAGGGGACCGAGTTCTTCTCCCTCGGCGCGTTCTCCGTCAGCGACGACGGCGGTCTGCTTGCCTACGCCGTCGACACCGTCGGTGACGAGCGGTACACGCTGCGGATCAAGGACCTCGCGACCGGGGAACTCCTGCCCGACACCGTCGAGAACACGGCGCCGGGGGCGACGTGGTCGGCGGACGGTCGCCACGTCTTCTATCTCACCGTCGACGACGCCTGGCGTCCGGACACGGTGTGGCGGCACGACATCGGTGCCGGCTCCGACGACGTCCGAGTCTTCCACGAGCCGGACGAGCGCTACTGGGTCGGGATGGGCACGACGCGCAGCGACCGCTACCTGATGATCGTCCTCGGTTCCAAGATCACCTCCGAGGCGTATGTCCTCGACTCGTCGGACCCCACGGGGGAGTTCACGGTCGTGTGGCCGCGTCGCGACGGCGTCGAGTACGACGTGGAACACGCGGTGATCGGCGGCGAGGACCGGTTCCTCATCACGCACAACGAGAACGCGGAGAACTTCGAGATCGTCTCCGCGCCCGTCGACGACCCGACGTCGACACGGGTGGTCGTCGCCCATGACACCGAACGCCGGATCGAGGGTGTCGACGCGTTCGCCGAGCGCCTGGTTCTGAGCTACCGCCGGGGCGCGACACCGCGTATCGCCGTCGCTGATCTGCGCGGTGTCGGTGCGGACGACGAGATCGCGTTCGCCGAGGTCGAGTTCGAGCAGGAGCTCGCCTCCACCGGCCTGGCGTCGAACCCGGAATGGGCCGCACCCCGACTGCGGATCGGCTACACCAGCTTCATCGAACCGTCGGAGGTCCTCGACCTCGATCTGACGACCGGTGAACGGATCCTGTTGCGGCGTCAGCCCGTTCTCGGTGGGTACGACCCGGCCGACTACGAGCAACGACGCGAGTGGGTCACCGCGCGCGACGGGACCCGGGTACCGCTGTCGGTGATCGCACGCCGCGGCGTGCAGCGGCCGGCGCCGACGCTGCTCTACGGATACGGCTCGTACGAGGCCAGCATGGATCCGTCGTTCTCCATCGCGAGGCTGTCGCTGCTGGACCGTGGCGTCGTGTTCGTCGTCGCCCACATCCGCGGTGGCGGCGAGATGGGGCGGCACTGGTACGACGACGGCAAGACGCTGACGAAGCAGAACACCTTCTTCGACTTCGTCGACGCCGCACAGCATCTCGTCGACACGGGGGCGACGACGCCGTCGCAACTGGTGGGTGAGGGAGGCTCGGCGGGCGGACTGCTCATCGGTGCCGTCGCGAACATCGCCCCGGAGCTGTTCAGCGGGATCCTGGCCGTCGTGCCCTTCGTCGACCCGCTGACCTCCATCCTGGACCCGTCGCTGCCGCTGACGGTCATCGAGTGGGACGAGTGGGGCAACCCGCTCGAGGATCCCGAGGTCTACGCCTACATGAAGAGCTACTCCCCGTACGAGAACGTCGAGGCGAAGCCGTATCCCGCGATCCTCGCGCTGACGTCGCTCAACGACACCCGGGTCATGTACACCGAGGCCGCGAAATGGGTGGCACGGCTGCAGGCACACACGACCTCGGATGCGCCGATCCTGCTGAAGACCGAGATGAGTGCGGGCCACGGTGGTGTGAGTGGTCGCTACCAGCAGTGGGAAGAGGTCGCCTTCGAGCACGCCTGGGTCCTCCGCCAGACGAAGGCCCTCTGACCCGACCCTCTCACCCCGTCGAGTGGGCGGTTAACAACGTCGACTGGGCGTTTACAGACGTCGAGTGGGCGGTTGGCGACGTCGAGTGGGCACCACGCGGCGGCCGGCGCTCATCGGTGGCCTCGGAGTTCAAGGGCGCGTTCGATCCTGGCCATCTCGCCGACCTCATCTGACGACAGCGCCGCCGCATTCGTTCGCAGCGGGATCCACCCTCGCTGCCTCACTGCGCCGTCGCGGCGAAGATCGTGCAGCTTTTGTTCTTCCGACGAGTGGTAGTCGACCCCGTCGTAGTCGATGCCGATCTTGTACCGCCGATAGCCGAGGTCGAACCGGGCGATCAGCGCGCCCGAGTCGTCGAACACCTCGATCTGGCTCTCGGGTCGGGGGAGTTGGTGGCGATGCATGATCAGCCGGGTCCAGCTCTCTCCCGGTGATTCGGAGAGTGGGTCGACCAGACCGACCAACTCGCGAAGTTGGCAGATGCCGCGTGCACGGTCGTGATCGCGCGTGTACGCCCAGAGCTGGGAGAGGTCGAGCCCCGAACACCGGGCGAGGTCGTCGAGGTGGCCCAGCGCGAGCCAGTCGGGTCGGCGCCTCCCCAGGTCGTACGCGGTGCGGACAACGCTGGTTACAGGCATCCCCGAGATGTCGACGATGTCGTCTGCGCCGAGCCGGTCGGTGCGGATGATGGTCACCCCGGTCCGTCGCCGTCCCTGACCACGCAGGTCCCGGATGACCTCGACGTCGCCGCTGATGTCCGGATAGCGCGTCCCGTGGAGGAAGTGGGCGCTGAGGCCCGCGACGACCGCGGCGGGGCCGGCGCTGAGATGAGCGGCGCGGATGCGGTCGGTCGCGCTCAACGTGACTGCGGGATCCGCGTAGACGCCACGGTGCAGCCGGTCGAACTCTCTTCTCGTCCGATGGGCGGCTGCGTCCGTCTGCCGGATATGACTCGGTGCGGCGGCGTGCGCCTCCGGTAGGTGGACCATGTTCATGGGACGCGGGCGGGCGTGATGTGGTTCCACCCGGTCGTCCACCGCCCACTCGACGTCCGTAGCCGCCCAGTCGACGTCTGTAGCCGCCCACTCGACGTTTGTAAACGCCCACTCGACGTCTGTAAACGCCCACTCGACGGGTGAGGGTGGGTTTCGGGGCGGGGTTTCGGGGCAGGGTTACGGGGGTTTGGGGTCGCAGGGGTCGAAACAGCGAACGGCCCCCGGCACGGTGTGTGCCGGGGGCCGTTCGTGAGACCTGGTGTGTCAGTGCACCATCATCGGTGCGGCGGGCTCGCCGTCGGGCGTCGCGACCGCGATCTTCTTGCGTGGCAGGAAGAACGCCGGCACGAGGCAGATGGCGATGAGCACGACGGCCACGACGAAGGTGTCACCGAACGCACCGGCCGCACCCGACGGGGTCGGCGGCACCAGCGACTTCAGGTTCGTCGCGAGGATCACCGAGATGACCGCGGTGCCGATCGACGCAGCGGTCTGCTGCACGACGTTCACCAGCGTCGAGCCGTCGGCGACGGACTCGGCCTTCAGCGTCGCGAGCGCAGCCGACATCATCGGCATCATCGACATGCCCATGCCGAGACCCTGGACGAACAGCGCACCGCCGAGCAGCCAGTACGACGTGTCCGCGCCGAGGAACATGAGGCGCCCAGGCCGATCGCGATCAGCACGATGCCGGTGAGCACGAACTTGCCGGGACCGATCTTGTCGGTCATGCGGCCGGCGATGGGCATGGTGATCATCGCGCCGATGCCCTGCGGGGCCACCAGCAGACCGGCCATCAACGTGGACTCGCCGCGGACCCCGATGAAGTACTGCGGGAACAGCAGCGACGCACCGAAGAACGCGATCAGGAAGAACGTGAACGTGACGATGGTGACGCTCAGGGTGCGGTTCTTGAACAGCCGCAGGTCGAGCAGGGGCTTCTTCCCGCGCAGGGCGTGCACCACGAAGGAGACGATCAGGATCGCGCCGACGGCCATCGGGATCAGCACCTTGGCCGCGAGGAACGTGCCCTCCTCGTTCGACGACGACACACCGAAGAGGAAGACCGCGAGACCGGGCGAGAGCAGCAGCAGTCCGACGAAGTCGAACGAGGGCTTGGACTTCTCCTCGTCACCGTCGAGGATCCACGCCGAGTACGCGATCGCCGCGATGCCGATCGGCACGTTGATGAGGAAGATCCAGTGCCACGAGACGAACTCGATGAGCACGCCGCCGAGGATGGGCCCGGCGATGGGGCCGAGCAGCATCGGGATGCCGAGGACGGCCATGATCGAGCCGACGCGCTCCGGGCCGGCCGCGCGGGTCAGGATCATCATGCCGACGGGCATCAGCATGCCGCCGCCCGCGCCCTGCAGCATGCGGAAGGCGACCAGCGAACCGATGTTCCACGCGAAGGCACACAGCACGGAGCCGATGACGAAGAGCACCAGCGACAGCAGGTAGACGTTCTTGGTGCCGAATCGGGCTGTGGCCCAGCTCGAGAGCGGGATGACGGCGGCCAGGGCGAGCGTGTAGCCGGTCGCGGTCCACGCCGCGTTCGCCGCGGACGTCGAGAACACCTCCTGGAAGGTGTTCTGCGCGACGGCCACGACGGTGGTGTCGAGGATGGACATGATGGCGCCGAGCACGACGACTGCGGCGACTTTCAGGGTGCGGGCGTCGAGGCCCGGCGCCGCGTCGGCGGCCGGGGTCGTCGGTGCCTGGGAGGTGGTCATCGGTTCGCTTTCTGACGTCGGTGGGTGAACACCGGATCGGGATCGGCGAGATAGTCCCCGGTGACTATCGAGCTCAGTGCGGAGTGCAGGTCGTTGCGGAGTGCAGCGGGCAGACGGTCCAGGAAATTCCGGAACTCGTCCTCCTTGCTGTCGAGGTGTTCGGAGACCTTGTGCTGCCCCTCGTCGGTGAGGGACACCCGCTTGACGCGCCGGTCGGCGGGGTCCTCGCGACGGTCGACCAGTCCGAGACCCACCAGCTTGTCCACGTTGCGGCCCGTGGCCGCCAGCGACAGTCCGAGCACCTCGCTCAACTCGTTCAGGGAGAGCGCCCGAGCCCGACCGGCCAGCACCATGAGGGTGCGGAAGTGGGAGAACGAGATGTCGGTGGACATCAGCCCGTCGATCGCGTCGACCTCGGCGGTGCACAGCAGGCGGTTGATGAACTCGACGAGGACGTCGAACGTCGCCTCTGTCGACACCTCACCCACGGTCTCCCCCTGCACCGAGAAAAGGTAACGCGCACGCAACTATCGACGCCAATGCAAGTGACTGTGGGTTCGGTCACCACCCGGGGCGGAAGAGACGATGGTCACCGCGACCGGGGGAGATGCGGCGACCCGGCATCCGTGCCCGCCGGGACCCGGCATCCGTGCTGCTGTGGCCTACCCTCGTCGCCATGAGCGCACTCACCGAGATCCCGCTGTCCACTCTTCGCGGCGAGGAGGCGACCCTGGGCCAGTTCGGCGGACCCGTCCTCGTCGTCAACGTCGCGAGCAAGTGCGGACTGACCCCGCAGTACACCGGCCTCGAGAAGATCGCCGAGGACTACCGCGACCGCGGACTCACCGTCGTCGGCGTGCCGTGCAACCAGTTCATGGGGCAGGAGCCGGGGACCGCGGAGGAGATCGAGACGTTCTGCTCGACGACCTACGGCGTCACCTTCCCGCTCCTGGAGAAGACCGACGTCAACGGGGAGAACCGCCACCCGCTCTACACGGAGCTGACCAAGGCGCAGGACGCCGACGGCGAGGCCGGCGACGTGCAGTGGAACTTCGAGAAGTTCCTCGTCGACGCCGACGGCACCGTCGTGCGGCGGTTCCGGCCCCGTACCGAGCCCGACGCCCCCGAGGTGATCGCCGCGATCGAGGACGTCCTGGGCGACTGAGGACGATCGGCTCCCGGCGTTCGACCGGAGTACACGTCGCATCCACCATCGCCTCACCTGCGGACACCACACTCGGTGCCATGGCTGGTCGGTTGTATGTGTCCGTCTCCGGGATCCGCACCGAGACCCTCGACGACGTGCGCGTCCTCGTCGAGGACCTCGCTGCTCGCGACGTCCCGACGTCGCTGCTGGTGTCACCGCGCCTCAAGCACGGATATCGCCTGCACGAGGACCCCGCCACGGTGAGCTGGTTGCGCGAGCGCCGCGCCGGCGACGACGCGATCGTCCTCCACGGCTACGACCAGGCCCCGACGAAACGTCGGCGTGCCGAGTTCGCCGTCATCGACGCCCACGAGGCCGGCCTGCGGCTCGCCGCCGCCGACCGCGTGCTGGAGACGTGCGGCCTGCGCACCCGCATCTTCGCGGCACCCCGATGGACCGCGTCCCCCGGCGCGCTCTCGGCTCTGCCGCGGGCGGGATTCGGCGTCAACCTGGGCTTCACCGGATGGGACGACCTGACGACCGGGCAGTCCACGAGGTCACGCGTCCTGGGGTTCGGCGACGGCTTCCGGGTCGATCCGTGGTGGTGTCGCATGGTCGTCGCCGCCACGAACCGCACGGGGCGACGGGGCGGGCACGTACGGCTGTCGATCGCGGCCAAGCACCTGCAGACCCCGCTCGCGCGGGCCACCTTCCTCGACTGCGTGGACCACGCTCGACACCACGGACTCACCCCGGCCACCTATCGCGACCTGACCGTCGCGGGTGTCGGGCGCGGGGCGGCCTGAGGTCGTTCCCCCGGGGTCCCGGCCGGTAGAGTGACGCGCGAATCCTCGGGCGGAGCCGGTGCGTGGCGCGCACCTGCTCGCTGTGCCCGACGGCGACAGACAGGGAGTGTGCGCATGGCGCGTGTTGTGGTCGACGTGATGCCGAAGACCGAGATCCTCGACCCCCAGGGCCAGGCGATCGTCGGCGCCCTCGGCCGACTCGGGTTCTCCGGTGTCGCCGACGTCCGACAGGGCAAGCGCTTCGAGCTCGAACTCGACGGCGACGTCGACGACGTCACCCTGGAGCGCATCGCCTCGGAACTCCTCGCCAACACCGTGATCGAGGACTTCACCGTCAGCCGGGTCTCGTCGTGACCGCGCGGATCGGTGTCATCACCTTCCCGGGAACCCTCGACGACGTCGACGCCGCACGCGCGGTGCGCCTGGCCGGGGCCGAGCCCGTCGCGCTGTGGCACGCCGACGCCGACCTCGCCGGGGTCGACGCGGTCGTCGTGCCGGGTGGGTTCTCCTACGGTGACTACCTCCGCGCCGGGGCGATCGCACGCTTCGCGCCGATGATGGGTGCCGTGGTCCAGGCCGCCACCCGGGGGACCCCGATCCTGGGGATCTGCAACGGCTTTCAGGTGCTGTGCGAGGCCGGGCTGCTCCCGGGCGCGCTCACCCGCAACCTGGGTCTGCACTTCGTCTGCCGCGACCAGTGGCTCGAGGTGGTCTCCACCGACACTGCGTGGAGCAGCCGTTTCGAGGCCGGCGCCGAGATCCTCATCCCGCTGAAATCCGGTGAGGGACGCTACGTCGCGTCGAGCGAGGTGCTCGCCGAGCTCGAGGGCGAGGGCCGTGTGGTCTTCCGGTATGCCGGCGACAACCCGAACGGGTCGCTGAACGCGATCGCCGGGATCGCGAGTGCCGACAAGCGGATCGTCGGACTGATGCCGCACCCCGAGCACGCCACCGAGCCGCTCACCGGCCCGAGCGACGACGGCCTCGGCCTCCTCTACTCCGCGCTCGACGCGGTGCTCGCCACCGCCTGAGATCGCCTGCGCACCATGACCGCCACGGCAGCATGATCACCACCACGGCCGACGCGACGGGGCTCGCCGCCTTCGTCGACGCCTCACCGTCTCCGTTCCACGTCTGTGCCACCGTCGCCGCCGCGCTGCGCGATGCCGGGTGGACGGAGCTGTCGGAGACCGATCCCTGGGGTGACCGCGTCGGATCCGATTCCGCGGGAACGTTCTTCGTCGTCCGTGGGGGATCGATCATCGCGTGGGATGCACGCGATGCCCACGACGCGACGTTCCGGATCGTCGGCGGTCACACCGACAGCCCGAACCTGCGGGTGAAGCAGCATCCCGAGTACTCCTCGGCCGGACTGGCCATGGTGGGTCTCGAGCCGTACGGCGGTGCGTGGCTGAACTCCTGGCTCGACCGCGATCTCGGCGTGTCCGGTCGACTCGCGCTCCGCGCATCCGACGGGGTCCGCGAGGTGCTGTTCCGCATCGACGAACCGATCCTGCGCGTGCCGCAGCTTGCGATCCACCTGTCCGAGGACCGCAAGGGCGTCTCGCTCGACCCGCAGCGACATGTGAACGCGGTGTGGGGTGTGCCGGGCGGCCCGGGCTTCGTCGAGACCGTCGCAGACCATGCCGGTGTCGCGGCGGGGGACGTCCTCGGCTGGGAGATCATGACGCACGATCTCGCGCCCAGCGCGGTGGTGGGTGCCACGGGCGACCTGCTCAGCGCACCACGACTCGACAACCAGGGCACCTGCTACGCGGGACTGCGCGCTCTCCTCGACGCCCGTGACCGTGCGGGGGCCGCCGGCACGAGGGTGCTGGCGCTCTTCGACCACGAGGAGGTCGGCAGCGGCTCGGATCGTGGTGCGGCGTCGGACTTCCTGATCACCGTGCTCGAACGGATCGTGTTGGCGCGCGGGGGCGATCGCGACGGGTTCCTGGCCGCGATGGCCGGGAGTGTCTGCGCCTCCGGCGACATGGCCCACGCCACCCACCCGAACTACCCGGACCGGCACGAGCCGTCGCACACCATCGCGGTGAACGGTGGGCCGGTGCTCAAGGTCAACCAGAACCTGCGGTACGCCAGCGACGCCGGCGGTGAGGCCGTCTTCGCGATCGCATGCGCCGACGCCGGTGTGCCGCTGCAGCGGTATGTGCACCGGGCCGATCTGCCGTGCGGTTCCACCATCGGTCCGATCACCGCGACGCGCACCGGGCTGACGACGGTCGACGTCGGCGCGCCACAGCTCGCGATGCACAGCGCCCGCGAGGTGATGGGCGCCGCCGACGTGGCGTCCTATTCCGCTGCGCTGCAGGCGTTCCTCGCCCCCAGCTGACCGGTCACCGATCCGTGTCGGCGTGGGTGTCCAGTGCCTCCTCGGCGCGGGCGAACAGCCACTGCAGAGCGTCGGGGTCGTCGTCGAGGGTGATCTGCTCGTATCCCACGAGCAGGTACATCGACCACTTCGCGAAGTACTCCGCCCGACGGCGGTCGCCCATGATGGCCTCGGCGGACTCGACGAGGACCTCGTAGCGCGACGCGTCGACCGCCTGCTGGACCGCGCGCACCTCGGGGTCGAGGCTGCTCCACGTCCGGATCGCGGCCTCCGCGTGATACGGCAGCGACATCGCGATCCCGCGCAGGATGTCGATGCGCCGCCGGGGGTTCGGCTCGGACCGGACGTGCTCGATGAGCGCGGTGTTGCTCTCCGACCGCCAGTGCTCGATGAGCTCGGAGGTGTAGGCGCCCCAGTTCGGGAAGAAGTGATAGAAGGACCCCGACGTCACCCCGAGCCGCCGGCACACCTCGGCCAGTTTGAGGCCGCCGTAGCCCCGATCGGCCAGGATCCCGAGCCCTGTCTCCAGGTAGGCGTGTCGGGATGTCGTGGCGGGCATGGAGCCAGCCTAGAGGGGTCGTGGGGCGTATTTCGCAGGACACATGTGGGGACCACGAAGGCACGGGTGCCATAACACGACTTATGTTACTGTGACGCAGGCCACGGCTGGCGGGCCTGATGCGGACACGGAGGTGGGCGATGACGACGACCGACGCGGTGGGGTTCTCGACGGCCGAGGAGGTCCGCCGCTACATCGGGGGCATCTTCGAGACCGCGTTCGCCGACCCCGAGCTCGGCCCGAAGCTGGCCGCCGTCGGCATCGTCCTCGCCGTCGAGTGCACCGAACCGGATGCCCGTCTCGTCATCGACACCCGATCGGGGATTGTGCACCCCGACGGTCCCGGGGCGCCGCCGGCGACGGCCACGATGGCGATGTCGTCGGCGGTGAGCAACGCCTACTGGCAGGGCAGGGTGAACCTGCCGATGGCCATGGCGCGCAAGCGCATCACCGTGTCCGGTGAGATCGCCACGATGCTCAGACTGGCGCCGCTGTCGAGGAAGTTGTTCCCCGTCTACGTCGAGCGTCTGCGCGCCGACGGACGCGACGATCTCGTCGTCGCCTGAGCCGCACCCGATCCCCGCCGTCCGAGGAGGACACCCATGAGCGCACCGTCGGTCGACCGCACGTTCCACCCCGACTCCATCTCGCCGATCTCGTTCTGGGCGGGGTCCGCCGCCGAGCGCGAGGCCACCTTCGCGCGGCTGCGCGCGCAGGCGCCGGTGAGCTGGCACCCACCGGTCGAAGGCGGGCTGATGACGCCCGAGCAGCCCGGCGTGTGGGCGGTGGCCCGCCATGCCGACATCGCCTGGGTGAGCAAGCATCCCGAGCTGTTCACGTCGGGTCAGGGCGTGATGATCGAGGAGGTCCCCGAGGACATGCTCGAGGCGTCGATGTCGTTCCTGGCGATGGACGGCAAGCGCCACACGACGCTGCGTCGGCTGGTCAGTGCCGCCTTCACCCCCCGTCGAGTCGCCGCGATCGCCGACCAGATCCGTCGTCAGGCGGAATCGATCGTCGACGACCTGCTCGCCCACCCCGAGGGCGACTTCGTCTCCGCGGTGAGCAAGCGCCTCCCGATGTGGACGATCTACGAGATGATGGGGCTGCCGCCCGAACTGCGGGAGACCGGTGCCCACCACGCCGACGGGTTGGTGTCCTGGAACGACCCCGACGTGGCCGCGGGGCGCGAGCCCGGTGAGATCCTCGCCGAGTCGCTCGTCACCCTGCTCGGTCTGGCCCTCGACCTCGTCGACGCGCGACGCGCGCACCCGCAGGACGACCTGATGACCGCGCTGGTGCAGGCGGAGGTCGAGGGCGAGCAGCTCACCGACGACGAGATCGCAGCCTTCTTCGTGCTGTTGTCGGTCGCCGGCAACGACACCACCCGCAACACCATCAGCCTCATCGCGAGGGCGCTGCAGGACCACCCCGAGCAGCGTCAGCTCCTCGTCGACGACCTCGACGGGGTCATGCCGACCGCGATCGAGGAGTTCGTGCGCTGGGCGACGCCGGTCATGACGTTCCGTCGCACCGCCCTGGTCGACACGGAGATCGCGGGCCAGCCGATCCGGGCGGGGGAGTGGGTCCTGCTGCTCTACCCGTCGGGCAACCGCGACGCCGACGTCTTCGACGACCCCGACCGCTTCGACCTCACGCGGTCCCCCAACCCGCACCTGGGGTTCGGGGGCGGCGGGCCGCACTACTGCATGGGCGCGTTCCTCGCGAAGACGCAGTTGCGCGAGCTGTTCGGCCGGCTCATCACCCGCGCACCGGGCCTGGTGCTCGGCGAGCCCGAGCCGCTCGTCGGGAACTTCGTCCATGCGGTGCGGTCGATGCCCTACACGCTCCGCTGACATGAGGGTCCGGGCAGTCCACGCTGCGAATCCGACCGACCGGCGAGCGTCGATGGGCGAGGATGTACCCGACCGGTGGCGTCGTCCCGGCCCCGCATGTCTGACCCCCGACGGGGCCGTCGAGAGAAGAAGGAACACCATGGCTGCACCCACCACCGACGTGACCGCGATCGACGGCGACCGCGTCGATCCCTCCCTGCTCGCCGATCTCCGTCGACATCACGCCACCGGCGTCACCCGCACCCTCGACTGGCGTCTCGGGCAGCTGTCGGCGCTCGAGCGCATGCTCGACGAACGCGAGGACGAGATCGTCGCGGCCCTCGACGCCGACCTCGGACGCGCCGGTTTCGACGCCTGGCTCGGTGACGTCGCGTCGACGAAGGGCGAGGCGACCTTCGCGCGCAAGAACCTCAAGAAGTGGATGAAGCGGCAGCGTCAGTCGATGCCGCTGGCGCAGCTGCCCGCGCGCGGGTGGGTGCAGTACGAACCGCTCGGTGTGGTGCTCGTGATCGGGCCGTGGAACTACCCGGTGTACCTCACGCTCGGTCCGCTCGTCGCGGCGATCGCGGCCGGCAACTGTGCCGTGCTGAAGCCGTCGGAGATGGCCCCGGCGTCGTCGGCGCTCCTGGCGCGGATCGTGCCGCAGTACCTCGACACGAAGGCGTTCCGCGTCGTCGAGGGAGCCGCCCAGACCACACAGGACCTGCTGGCCCTGGGTTTCGACCACGCCGTGTTCACCGGTGGCACCGAGGTCGGCAAGAAGATCATGGCCGCCGCGGCCCCGACCCTCACCCCGGTCACCCTGGAGCTCGGCGGCAAGAGCCCCGTCTACGTCGCCGCCGACGCCGACGTGGACGTCGCTGCGCGCCGCATCGCGTGGACGAAGCTGCTCAACTCGGGCCAGACCTGCATCGCCCCCGACTACGTCCTCGCCGACCCGTCGGTGGTCGACAGCCTCGTCGAGAAGATCCGCGCGACGATCGCCGAGTTCCGCGCCGACAAGACCGAGCCGACCGTGCCCATCGTCAACGCACGGCAGTTCGAGCGTCTCGCCTCCTACATCGAGGCGACCAGCGGGCGGGTCGTCCTCGGCGGCGGCGTCGACCGGGCGAACGAGCGGATCGAACCGACCATCGTCCTCGACCCGGGCCCGGGCGACGCCGTGATGGAGAACGAGATCTTCGGCCCGATCCTGCCTGTCCTCACCGTCGACTCCCCCGAGGCGGCGATCGCGTTCGTCAACGCGCGACCCAAGCCGCTGGCCAGCTATGTCTTCACGTCGTCGAAGGCGTTGGCGCAGCGCATGATCGACTCGATCCCGTCCGGTGGCGCGGTGGTGAACCACATCGCGATGCACTGCCTCGTACCCAGCCTCCCGTTCGGGGGTGTCGGGGCCAGCGGCATGGGCGCCTACCACGGCAGGTGGGGTTTCGAGGCGCTCAGTCACCGCAAGGCGGTGCTGGCCAAGCCGGCGAAACCCGATCTGTCGCTGATCTATCCGCCCTACAGTGACCGCGCGGTGAAGCTGCTGCGTCGCATGTTGTGAGAGGTCCGTCATGCGGGTGACCGTCGACCGGGACGTGTGCTGTGCGTCCGGCAACTGCGAGATGGCCGCGCCCGCCGTCTTCGAGCTCGCCGATTCCGGCGACGTGCAGGTCGACGACAGTGCGGTGGACGGCAAGGTCGACAGCGTCCGCCGCGCGATCGTCGACTGCCCGACGCAGGCCATCGAGCTGCACGACGCCTGAGCGGTTCGGCATGATCGGGGTATGGAGACCTCGACCGTCCGTGCCGGTGTCCTCGACGTCGCGGTGGAACGCCACGGCGACCCGACCGGCCCCACCGTGGTGTTGCTGCACGGCTTCCCCTACAGCCCACGGGGATACGACGACGTCGCCCGGTTGCTCGCGGACACCGGCCACGACGTCGTCGTCCCGTACCTCCGGGGATACGGCGCCACACGATTCGCCGATGTGGACACGCCGCGGTCGGGACAGCAGGCGGCACTCGGACACGATCTGCGGGCGCTGATCGAGGCCATGGGCCTGCGACGGCCTGTCGTGGCCGGGTACGACTGGGGTGGCCGTGCCGCGTGCGTCGTCGCCGCGCTCTGGCCCGAGATGGTGTCCGGTCTGGTGAGCGTCTCGGGCTACCTCGTCCAGGACATCGCCGCCGCGGCACGGACGCCCGCCGCCCCGCACCTGGAGAAGCGCTACTGGTACCAGTGGTATCTGCACTCGGAGCGCGGCCGGGTCGGGTTGGCCGCCCACCGTGAGGAATTCGCGCAGATCCTGTGGACGGAGTGGTCACCCACCTGGCGTTTCGGCGACTCCGAGTTCGCCGCGAGCGCGGCCGCGCTGGACAACCCGGACTTCGTCGACGTGGCCACGCACTCCTACCGCCACCGCTACGGCCTCGCCGCGGGGCACCCGGCATACGACGACGCCGAGCGGGCACTGGCCGCGACGCCGGTGATCTCCGTCCCCGCCGTCGTCGTCGACCCGACCGAGGACACGGTCGCCGCGCTCTACGGTTCGCCCGACCACGCCGCCCACTTCGACGATCTCGTCGCCGTCCGCGAGATGGCCTGCGGTCACAACCCGCCCCAGGAACTCCCGGGGCAGTTCGCCGACGCGATCCGCGTCCTCACCGCCTGACCGACCTCGGCGAGAGGGATCTCAGTACTGCGCGAGCCAGAAGCGGATGCCCTGGTCGTCGACGCACTCGGCCGTGGTCGCGTAGGGCTGCCGGGCGACCGGATCGACGACGCGACCACCGGCCTCGACGACCCGCCGCACCGCGGCCTCGATGTCATCGACAGTCCACATCGCGACAGCCTCCGATGTCTGTGCCCCGCCACCGATCCCGATCTGCGGTCTGCTGTCGACGACCTCCCACCCGTCGTCGATCCGACCGGCCGAGAACTCCCAGCCGAGGACCTGCCCGTAGAAGTCGCGGTACGCCGCACTGTCTGGGGTGAGGACGGTCAGGTAGGTCAGCTCGCCGTGTCCCGACGGGTGCATCTCGCCGCGGCCGACCGACGGGTCCGGGACGGTCACCGCGAACTCGACTCCTTGCGGATCGACCAGATCGACGGCATCGTGCCGCGCGGCGGTGTTGTCGGGCACGGACCCGCCGGCGGCGAGAGTGGCCGATCGTGCCGCGTCGAGGTCGTCGACGGCGTACACGGCGAAGATCGTCCGGCGGTCCGGCGCCTCGGAGATGCCGAGACGGTGCGACAGGTTCGTCACCTGACCGTCGTCGATCTCCCAGCCCAGGACCGAGGAGTAGAACGCCTCGGCGCGTGCGGCGTCGGGGCACCACAGCGACAGGTAGACGACGTCGCCGGGGTGGGCCCGGTCGTCGGCGGCGATCCCGGTCGGTGCCGGCCCGGACAGCATCCAGCGGTGTCCGAACGGGTCGATGACGACACCGGTGCGGGATCCGTGGGCGTCGTACGGTTCGCGCTGCACGGTCGCGCCACCGGTGGCGGCCTGCGTGACGGCCGCGTCGGCGTCGTCGACGGCGAGCATCAGGCTCACCGACACTGCGCCCGGAGCCGGGGCGGCGAGGCCGATCTCGTCGAACGCCTCGGCCAGGTACACCGCACCCCCGCCCATCTCCAGCTCGGCGTGGCCTATGCGGCCGTCCTCCATCTCGATGGGCGTACCGCGCAGGCGGGCGCCCAGATGCTCGACGTACCAGTCGATCGCGGCGGCCGCGTCGTCGACGGCGAGGTAGGGCAACGCCCCCGGGCGCTCCACGGCCGGCGCGGTCGCGACGGGTGTGTCCACGGTGATCGTCATGTCGACTCCTTCAGGAAGGGTGACGCCGCGACGCAACCGCTCACGCAGGTGCTCGGTGAACGCGGGGTCGGGTGCGACGGGGTGGTTCTCGGCGCGCAGGACGGCCAGCGGGTCGTGGGTGGTCATCGCCGACCTCCTCTCGCGGCGCTCGGGTGTTTCTCGTGGGGGTAGCGCGTGCGGAACTCGTGCTTGGCGCGGGTGAGGAGCGATTCGGTCGCAGCGACGCTGCGCCCCAGTGCCTCCGCGCACTGCCCGACCGTGCAGTCGTCGACGTAGCGCAGCGTCAGGACCGCCCGGTGCAGCGGCGTGCAGCGCGCGAGCGTGTACTCGGCGACCATCCTGTCGAGTTCGACGTCCCAGTCGTCGTGGCCGGCGTCGGGGGTGTCGCCGACGGGTTCGGGCGTCCGTGCCTGGCGGCGCCAGTGGTCGGCCAGTTTGTGACGGGCGACCCCGATGAGCCACGCCGTCGTGGGTGTCGGCGGGTCCGGGCGTCGCATGCTGTCCATCGCGGCGAGGAACGTCTCCGACGTGACGTCCTCGGCGACAGCGCGGTCACCGCAGCGACGCACCACATAGCCGTAGACGGCGGGAAGGGCTTCGTCGTACACCGCCAGCACCGCCTCGGGACCGGGTCCATCGCTCACGTCCACATCGTCGTCGCGGCGCGCGGGTTTCCGTCGGTCGAATCACAGGAATTCGCGGAAGTACTCTGACGCCCGTGGCGACCGGACCGTTCGGCAGGGTGTTCGCGGACGCGTTGACGATCCCGATGCGCCTGGGCGGGTTGCTCGGCCGGGGCGGTCCGCACGTCGGGGAACTCGCCCCCGACCAGGAGGTCGACAACCCGGCCCCGCGTACCGACCACGCCGAGGTCGCCTACAACTTCTTCTCCGGGATCGGTCCGGAGATCGCCAACCCGCGGGGGTCGCTGCCCGGCGCGAACCGCTGGGACGACCCCGTCGACCCCGCGCATCCCCATCCGGTGGTCCTGGTGCACGGGACCGGCGGCGGCGGACAGACCAACTGGGGGACCTACGTCCCGCTGCTGACCGCGCACGGGTACTCGGTGTTCACGCTCACGTACGGCGCCATCAGACGCACGCCGTGGCCGCTGTCGGCGATGGGCGGGATGGCGCGCATGGAGGACAGCGCCGCAGAACTCGGCGACTTCGTCGAGCGGGTGCTGGCGGCGACGGGAGCGGAGAAGGTCGACATCGTCGGCCACTCGCAGGGGACGCTCGTGCCCAACCACTACGCGAAGTTCCTCGGCGGCGCGGATCGGATCGGCAGATACGTCTCCCTCGCGCCGCTGTGGGAGGGGACCACCGCGTTCGGCGCCGGGGTGGCGCACACCGTCGACGTCCGGCTCGGCATCGATCCCTTGCGGGTCCTCCCGTGCCGCGCGGTGTCGCAGATGACGCGGGGGTCGGCGTTCATCGCGGCGATGAACGCCGACGGCGGGCCGTATGTCGCCGGCATCGCCTACACGAACATCTCGACGAGGTTCGACGAGTTCGTCCGCCCCTACACGAGCGGTCAGCTGCCGCCGACGAGCGCCGACCAGGACGTCACCAACATCGTCGTCCAGCGCAACTGCGGCCAGGACTTCTGTGACCATCTGGGTATCTGTGGATCACCGCGCGCGGCACGCCATGTGCTCAACGCGCTCGACCCCACGACGAAGGAGGATGTGCCGTGCATGTTCGTCCCGCCGTTCTTCGGCTGATCGTCCTCGCCTGCGCCCTCGTGGCGGCCGTCGCCGTCGTCGCTCCCGCGTCGGCGCGCCCGCCGCTGCCGGTCACCTACGACTTCTTCGCCGGTGCCCGCGCGGAGCTGGCGCACCCGGGCGGCTCGCTGCCCGGGACGAACGACTTCGGCTGCCGTCCGTCGTCGGCACACCCCGATCCGGTCGTCCTCGTCCACGGCACCGGCGGCAACCGGCAGACGAACTGGGCGACGCTCGCACCCGCACTGGCCAACGCGGGCTACTGCGTCTTCGCACTCACCTACGGGACCCTGCCCGGCGCGACCTATCCGGTGTCGCAGCTCGGCGGACTGATCAGCATGGTCGACAGCTCGAAGCAGCTCGGGTCCTTCGTCGACCGTGTGCGGGCGGCGACCGGCGCCGCGAAGGTCGACATCGTCGGTCACTCCGAGGGCACGCTCATGCCGCAGTACTGGGTGCGCTACCGCGGCGGGGCGTCGGTGGTGGGGAAGTACGTCTCGCTCGCGCCGTACTGGAAGGGCCAGGACTCGTCCGGGTGCGACGACGCCGTCGCGGCGATCCGCGCGGTCGGGCTCCCCGCGAGTGCCTGGCCCTACCCCGAATGCAACGAGGAGGATTACGGCTCGTCGTTCATGCGGGCGATCAACGCCGGGGGCAGCCCGTACTCGCCGGGGATCGACTACACCAACGTGCTCACGCGGGACGACGGCATCGTCGTGCCCTGGACGGACGGTCTCGTCCCCGGCCCGCGGACGCGGAACGTCGTCGTGCAGGACTCCTGCGCCGCCGACCGATCCGACCACCTGTCGCTGGTCTCGTCCCCCCGGACCGTCGCGATCGTGCGGAACGCACTCGACCCCGCGCATCCCGTCCCGGTGCCGTGCGTCCCAGTGGCTCCGGGGATCCCTGGCTGACGGACGCACGACGAGTTCGGCGTGCGCGATGAGTTCCGGGCGCGCGGCCGGTCAGTACCGACATGGCAACCGGAACGATCTTCAGCGCCCTGCTCTCCAGCGACGACCCCGGCCGTCTGCGTGACTGGTACGCGGAGGTGTTCGACGCCTCCGTCGAAAAGGTCGGCGACGAGAAGGGGTACGAGGTCGTCGACCTCGACGGCTTCTATCTGATGATCGACTCCCGCGACGACATCGCGGGCCCGACCCAGGAGCCTGCCCGGGTCATCCTGAACGTCGAGGTGGACGACGTGGAGGCCACCGCCACACGCGTCGACCGGCTCGGGCTGGGATGGCGCGCGCCGGTCGAGAAGCGTGACGGCAACTGGTTCGGCACCGCGCTCGACCCCGACGGCAACCTGGTGCAGATAATGCGGCTCTCCGACGCGATGGAGCGGGAGGCGCAGGAGGCGTCGATGACACCGTTCAGCGGCTTCGCCGTCCGCGACGTCGACGCGGCGGCGGCGTTCTACTCCGACGTCCTCGGCCTGCGCGCCGACCGCAACGAGATGGGCCTGCTGACACTGCATCTCGATCGGCGGACGCGCGTCATCGTCTACCCCAAGCCCGACCACGAACCCGCCGGCTTCACCGTGCTCAACATCCCCGTTCCCGACATCGACGTCGCCGTCGACGACCTCGCGGCGAAGGGTGTCCAGACGCTCCGCTACGACGGCATGTCGTGTGACGAGAAGGGCGTCATGCGCGGCCGCTCCGTCGGCATGGGCCCCGACATCGCCTGGTTCACCGACCCGTCCGGCAACGTCCTGTCGGTGCTGCACTGACGTGACGTCAGAACCGATCGTCGAGCCATCCGCCGATGTGTGCGGCGGCGAGGCTCGCGCCGGTGGGGCCCCCGGGGTGGAGGGGGCCGCCGAAGTGGGTCCCGTCGACGGACAGGTGGGTGACGTCCGGTGACCCGAGCGCGGCGACCGCCTCCTCCGCGTCCTCGGGGAAACATGCTTGGTCGCCGGTCAGTTCGATGAACAGCGTGGGCGCCGCGACGCCCGGCGCGCAGCGGACCAGTCCGGCGCGGCTGGTGGTGGCGGACCAAGTCGACATCCACGCCTCCGGCGTCAGCGTGCGCGCGAACCCGACGAGCCCGTAGTCGGTGAGGTCGGGTCGCCGTCCGAACAACGACCCATAGGGTCGTTTGTTCGGGCTGAGCCGCAGGTCGGTGAAGCGCAGATCGGCGTCTGTGCGATACACGGTGAGCAGCCGGGGAGCGATCGCGTCGCGTCGGTCAGCCGGGTCGCCTGAGGCGCGGTGGCGACTCCTGGCCGCGTTCGCAGTCGCGACCCGTTCGGCGGCAACAGCGTCGATGCGCTCGATGCGCCGACGCTGCGCGGCGCGGTATCGCCCGACGAACTCGTCGCTGTACTCCGCCGGCGTCGGTGGTTCCGCGAACCCGTTGTCCGGGTTGAAGGCGTCGAAGGCAGGGTCGACACTCAACGGGTCCGCTTCGTCGATGACCGACGGGTCGATGAGGCGTTCCAGCAACACGCCCTGACCCGGGTGTGGTGCCATGAAGATCGCACCGTCCGGTGTGGGCATGTCGGCGGATGCAAGGTCGATCGGCCTGCCCGCGGGGGTGTCAGCGAGTCGGTTGCTCGGCGACATTCCGGATTGCTGGTGGTAGAAGGCGAACAATGCCCCACCGCCGGAATGGCCCACCGTGACAACGGATCCGAACGATCGCGTCCGGAGAAAGACCTGTCCCGCCGCGACGTCGAGGAGCGCCTGTTCGTGGATGAGGTCGACGTCGTTGTTGACCGACCGCGTCCCCTGAGTCCACACAGCGAAGCCTCGTTTGAGGAGCTCGGGGACGAGGACGTGGTGGGTGAGATCTTGGCGTGGGTGCATCAGGGCGACGACGGTCTGTGCACCGGGGACCGTGCGCAGCACGCCGGAGACGGTGGCGCCGTCGGCGGTGGTCAACTGGTGAACGGTTGTCACCGTCGACTCGGGCGCTGCCGCGGATTCGATGTAGCGCCCGGCGCCGAGACCCGACGTCGCGTCAGCCGTCCGCACTCGGAGCTCCTGCAGCGTGCTCGACGACGAGCGCGTCCTTGTCCCACTGTGTGATGGCCGCGTCCAGCAGACCTGCCACGCAGCTGTACCAGACGGCATGGCGACAGCCGGTGGCGCGGCGGTCGATGGTGATCGTTCCCGTCGCGGTCACACGGAAGTACGGTCCGTGGTGATCGACGCTCACACCGTCGCCCTCTGCTGCCACCACCGCGACGGCCTTGTTCTCGGGGACGTCGAGGATGAAGAGCGTCGTCACCGGTCCACCGCCTCGAAGGAACCGGCGAGCTTGTCGTGCCGGTCCTGCCATTCGACCGCACGCTCCATGATGAGTTCCGCCTTGCGGTCGAGTAGCGCCGACATGCTGGGCGCGCCGCCGGCAACGACGTCCAGAAGCGCGTCGATCGTGATGTTGGCGTCCAGGTCCTCCTGGGGGGTGACCGGGCGCATCGCACGGGTGATCTCGATCATGTAGCCGTTCGGGTCGTGGGTGTAGATCGACTCGATGGTCTCGTGTTGTATCTGCATCTCCACCGGCCACTCAGAGTCGTCGAGGCGGCGACGGTAGTCGAGCAGGTCCTTCTCGGAGTCCACGTGGATGGCGAGGTGGCGGGAGCGGATGAAGAAGATCGGGACGTCCTCGGCGAAGCGGGAGTAGACGTCCCCGAGCGGGCCGCCGTCGAACGGCTCGAGCCCGAAGTAGTAGAAGAAGGCCAGCCGGTCGTCGTTGCCTATGTCGAAGAAGAAGTGGATGAAGTCGGGGTGCTTGTCGGGACCCCACCCCGCGGCGCAGATGGAGTGGACGACAGGGAAGCCCAGGACGTCCCGGTAGAAGCGGACGGTCCCGGTCGGGTCGAACGTCGGGTACGCGACGTGGTCGACCCCTCGAACCCTGTGGTCGTTGTGGGGCATTGCAATCCTCTCGGAGACGTGGGTCGGTGGTACGACGGCGTGTGCCGATGTCAGGCGGGGACGGAGCTCAGGTCGGAACGCAGCAGAGACCCCGCGCCGTCGACCGCCGCCGCGAGCCCCAAGCTGCGCAGGATGCTGTACGCGCCGGCGGTCGCGGCGGACAGGACCGGCACCGCGAACTCCTGTTCGGCCGCCTCGATCAGGTCGAGCGAGGGCATCTGCACGCAGCAGGACAGGACGAGTGCGTCGACGCCGGTCAGCGACAGGGAGCGTGCTGCCGCCATGACGTCGGCGCCCGGGATCCGACCGACCTCGGCGTTGTCCGCCACCTCGAGTGCTGCCCAGTCCGCGACCTCGAACCCCTCGGCCTCGAGATAGGCGACCACCTGCGCGGCGAGGGGACGCATGTAGGGCGTCACGAGTGCGATCCGTCGTGCACCCAGATCGGTCAGGGCCTCGACGAGCGCGCCGGCACTGGACCGGATCACGGCGTCCGATCCACCGGTGGCCAGCTGTTCGGCGATCGCGCCCTCGACGCGTGCATGCTCTCCTGCTCCGCCGACCATGACCGCGACGAGGCACGCGTAGAGGATCGCCTCGGGCCCCGCATCGGCGATCTCGAGCACGCACCGTTCGCGCTGGGCGTTCATCGCTGCCAACTGGGCCGGGGTGACGGAATGCATGCGCATGCGGGTCGAGTGGAACGAGAACCGCGACGCCGGGTGGCGACCCAGCAGCTCGGGGATCTCGCTCTCGACGGTCACGTTGGAGCTGGGTACGACCAGTCCGATGTGGTGGACATCCATGTGCGCAGCTTTCGTCGGGTGAGCTCTCAGGTGTTTTGACGCTGACGACGATTATTCGACGTTCGTGACACCCAGTCAAGGCCCCGGTCGGCGTGGTCGGTGATGTCGATCACCCGCGGTCCTTGACAGCGATGTCAGTCGCGTCAAATAATCGACGTGAACGTAAACATGTGGGGCGACCCACCGGACCGAAGGGGTTGCTCCGCATGGCCTATGTGATCGGCGTGGACGTGGGAGGCACGTTCACCGACGCAGTCCTCGACGATGGGAACGGGCTGGTGGTCGCCGGCAAGGCGCCGTCCACGCCGCCGGACTACTCGCAGGGCGTGATGGACGTGCTCGACCAGTTGGCCGAGCACCTCGGCCGGCCGCTCGAGGACATGCTCGCCGACACCCACCACATCGCCCACGGCACGACGTCGTCGCTCAACGCCCTGGTCATGGGTCAGGTCCCCGATGTCGGGTTCCTGACGACCAAGGGTCACCGGGACTCGATCTACATCATGAACGTCGAGGGTCGGTACCTCGGTCGATCGCCCGAGCAGCTGCAGAACGTCATGGCGCAGAGCAAGTCCCACGGCCTGATCCCGAAGGAACACGCCCTGGAGGTCACCGAGCGCGTCGACCGGGATGGACGGGTGATCGTCGCGCTCGACGAGGACGACGTCCGCCTCCAGGTGACCGCGCTCCTGGACCAGGGGATTCGTGCAATCGCGGTGTCACTGTTGTGGTCCTTCCGCAACCCGGCCCACGAGCGGCGGATCCGCGAGATCGTCGCCGAGATCGACCCGTCGGTCTTCGTCTCGTTGTCGAGCGAGGTCAGCCCTCGTATCCGCGAGTTCGCACGCAACGCGACGACGATCATGAGTACGCAGATCGGGCCCGGGCTCCGCGACTACCTCGGTGAGCTCGAGGCCCGTCTGCGGTCGGCACACCTGGCGGGCCCCTTACTGGTCATGCAGAGCAACGGCGGTGCTGTCGAGGCCTCGGAGGCGCCGGCGAACGCGATCTCGACCGTCGGCTCGGTTCTCACCGGTGGTGTGATCGGGTCGCTGTCACTGGGCCGACAGCTCGGGCACGAGAACATCATCGCGACCGACGCCGGCGGGACGACCTTCCTCGTCGGTCTGGTCGTCGACGGCGAACCCGTTCGCGCCTCGACGACGATCATCAACCACCACCCCATCAACGTGCCGACCCTGGAGGTGCACGCGATCGGCGCGGGCGGAGGTGCGATCGCGTGGGTCGACGCCGGCGGGAACCTGCAGATCGGTCCGCACAGTGCGCAGGCGGTGCCGGGACCCGCCTGTTACGGCCAGGGCGGCACCGAACCGACCAACACCGACGCCAACCTCGTCCTCGGCATCCTCCCGTCGCGTGGGCTCCTCGGTGGCCGCAAGCCGCTCGACATCGCGCTGGCGCGCGAGGCCATCAGGACGCGGATCGCCGAGCCCCTGGGTCTATCGGTCGAGGACGCGGCCGCGGCGATCTATGCGGTCCAGAACGCGCAGACCGGCGATCTCCTGCGCAAGACGGTCGTCGAGGCCGGGCACGACCCCCGTGACTTCATCGTCTACGCGTTCGGTGGGTCGGGTCCCGCGCACTGTGGGTTCTACGCCCAGGAGATCGGTGTCTCCCGGGTCGTCGTGCCGCTGGGACAGGTGGCGTCGGCGTTCTCCGCGTACGGGCTCGCGTCCTCCGATGTCGTGCTGGCGCGAGAACTGTCGGACCCCGCCGCGATGCCGGTGGACCCCGCGCGTGCAGAACAGAACTTCAAGATGCTCGAGGAGCAGGTGCGCGAGCAACTCGAACGGCAGGGCCTGGACTTCGCCTCGGTCATCGTCGAGCGCGAGATCGACATGCGCTACTCGATGCAGCTCGCCGAGGTGGCCACCCCGGTCGAGGCGGGACAGCTGACGTCGACCGAGATGGTCGGGGCCGCAGAATCATTTGAACGGCGCTACGCCGAGCTGTACGGCAAGGACAGTGGATTCCGGGAGGCCGGCATCCAGGCCATCACCTACCGGGTGCGGGGCACCGGTGTGCTGCCGTTCTCCACCCAGCTGCCCGAGCTGGCCGACGCCGACTCGTCGGACGCGGGCACCGCCCGTGTGGGGAGTCGTCCCGTGTGTCTCGACGGTCGCCTCGGCTACGTCGACACCGCCGTCTACGACTACACCGGTCTGCGCGCGGGCCACGTCGTCCCCGGTCCCGCGATCATCGAGGTCCCCACGACGACCGTCGTCGTCCCCCACCACACCACCGGCCGGATCGACCGTCTGGGAAATCTCGTCATCACCGTCGACACCGCCGACCTTCCTCAGGAGTGACACCATGACCGCACCGATCCCCGGTTCCGAGGTCTTCTCGAGCCGACCCGTCGACGTCGAGGCCCTTCGTCGTTCTCTCCCACCGGATCTCCCCGTGCACTCGGTCACGCAGGAGCAGATCGACGCCGTGGACCCGCTGACCTACGAGGTGATCCGGCACCGGCTGTGGTCGGTCACCGACGAGATGGGCGAGGCGCTCAAGCGCATGTCCGGGTCCCCGATCGTCACCGACGCCAACGACTTCGACTTCGCGGTCAGCGACGAGATGGGTCAGGAGGTGCAGGTCGGCCTCTACAACACGATGCTCGTCGGTGCCGTGGACCTGGCCATCTACTGGACCCTGCAGCACCGCTCCCTCAACCCCGGGATCCTCGAAGGGGACATGTTCCTCTGCAACGACCCCTGGGTGGGTGGTGGCCTGCACCAGAGCGATGTGATCGTGTACCAGCCGGTGTTCCACGACGGCGCGCTGTTCGGGTGGACCAGCGCGATCTGTCACGAGCCCGACCTCGGCGGCTCGGGGCTCGGGTCGTTCGACCCGTCCGCGAACGACGTGTTCTCCGAATCGTTGCCGACACCCCCGGTGAAGGTGGTGCGCGACTTCGAGTTGCAGCGAGACGTCGCCGACCTGTGGGTGCGCCGGTCCCGGGTCCCCATGTTGGTCGGATTGGACCTGCGCGCGAAGGTCGGCGCCAACAGCGTCGGCCGTGACCGTCTGCTGTCGGTGATCGAGCAGTACGGGGCGGACACCGTCAAAGCCGTCATGAAGCGCATGATGACCGATGCCGAGAGTCGACTGCGCGGCAAGCTCTCCGATCTACCCGACGGGACGTGGCGCGCGACGGGATATCAGGACCAGGCGAAGGTCGGTGACCGCGACATCCACAAGATCACGGTCGCGATGACCAAGCGTGACGACCACCTGACCTTCGACTTCACCGGAACCGACCCGCAGGTCGGCGTCATCAACTGCACCTACGCCGGCATGCGCGGCGGGGTCATGCTGGCGCTGCTGCCCATCCTGGCCGGCGACATCCCCTGGTCCGCGGGCGGTCTCATGCGCTGCTTCGACCTCGTGTCGGAGGAGGGCACGATCAACAACGCGACATTCCCGGCTGCCGTCAGTCGGGGTCCGATCGGGCCGGCGTGGTTGACGGGCAATTTGATCGCGGAGTGTCTGGCTCAGATGCTCGACCGCCACATCGAGTTCGGTGAGAACGTCCAGGCATCGTGTTGTGGCACGTGGGACACCGCGGTGGTCGCGGGACTCGACGAGCGCGGGGAGGTCCCGGTCCCGTTCCTGAACATCATGATGGAGCCGATGGCCGGTGGATACGGTGCCCGCCCCGTCGCCGATGGCATGGACACCGGTGGCCTCTTCTGCATCCCGATGGGACGGGTCCCCGACACCGAGATGACCGAGTTCCTGTACCCGCTGCTCACCCTGTGGCGTCGGGAGGAGCCCGACTCCGGCGGCCCAGGCCGCCACCGCGGTGGCGTGAGCGCATCCCTCGCGGTCACCCCGCACGGCACCAGCGTTCCCATGGGACTCGTGTTCGCCTCGGCCGGGAAAGCGGTCGCGCAGAACTCCGGTCTCGCGGGTGGTCTGCCCGGCAACACCGGTCTGGAGATCCTGGCCCGGGACACCGCGATCACGACGATCCTCTCCGATGGTGCCATCCCCGGTTCTGTCGCCGAGATCGGCGGCCGGCAGGAGATCGGTGCCTGCTACGCCGAGAGTTACCTCGCGCCCGGTGAGGTCCTCTACATGCACTGGCAGGGAGGCGGTGGCTACGGTGACCCGATCCGTCGCGATCCCGGCGCCGTCGCCGTCGATCTGCGCGAGGGCAAGATCAGTGAGGCGGGGGCGACGGACACCTACGGCGTGGTCATCGCCGACGGCGCCGTCGACGACGACGCCACGACGCGACGTCGTGCGGACATCCGCGGGGAGCGCAAGGATCGCTCCACCGTGCCGGCGACCCAGGACGCGACGATCGACCTGACGAGGGCGCGTCGCCTCGACGACAACCTCGCGACGGTGACCATCGGGGACGCCGAGGTCGTGGGCTGCGCCCACTGTGGACGCCTGTTGGGCGACACGACGACCGGACGACTCGACGTTGCACGCTACGAGGGCCCGACCTCCACGGCGGGGGCCCAGGTGACATCCGACCCGTCGGAGTACGTCGACACCGAGGTGGTGTTCCGACAGCAGTGCTGCCCCGGCTGCTGGACCGCGTTGTTCTCCGGCGTGGTCCCGGCCGATCATCCCGACCGACTGGCCGACCTCGCGCAGATCCTCCCAGCGGTGGCCGGCGGATGACGGCCACCCTCCCGAGGTCTCACGGTCGGTGGGGGCAACGCCTCGTCGCCCACCCCGACGATCTCGCCGAGCGGTATCGACGCGCCGGGGAGTGGACCGACGCGCCGGTGACACACCGGTTCCGCGAGACCGTGGCCCGGCACCGGGACCGCCCCGCCGTCATCACCGCGGAGGGCTCGCTCACCTACGCGGAGCTCGACGGACGAACCGACCGCATCGCGGCCGGCCTCGTCGGACTCGGCCTGATGCCCGGCGATCCGGTCCTGTTCCAGGTGACCAACCGCATGTCGACGATCCTCGCCTGGTACGGCTGCGTGAAGGCCGGACTCATCCCGGTGGCGACCCTCGCCGCACACCGCGCGCACGAGATCGACCACATCTCGCGAGCGGTGGGTGCGGTCGGGCACATCGTCGAGGCGGGGCTCTCGTTCGACCTCGTGGGATTCGCCCGCGACCGCGGTCGTGATCATCCGACACTGCGCCACATCGTCACCATCGGCGAACACCCGACCGACAACGTCACGTTCGCCCTCGAGGACCTCGGCTCGCAGATCGGCGACGACGAGGCACGGCGGATCGTCGACGAGATCACCGCCGGTGTCGACCCGCTCGACATCTGCGCGTTCCAGCTGTCCGGTGGCACGACCGGTGTCCCCAAGGTCATCCCACGACTGCACGTGGAGTACTGGGACAACGCACTGCTCTACGCCCGTCGTCTGGGGTGGACCGAACAGACCCGCGTCGCACACCTGATCCCGATCGTCCACAACGCCGGGATCACCTGTGGCCTGCACGCGGCGCATTCCGTGGGGGCATGCCTCGTCCTCACCACGGCCGATGTGTCGCAGGCGTTCCCGCTGATGGCACGCGAGCGTGTCACCGACGTCCTGATCGGTCACGGGCACTACCAGGCGGTCGGCGGCACGCTCTTCGACGAAGCGCGTGAGCACCTGTCGACGGTGCTGCTGTCCGGCGCAAAGGTGCGTCCCGACCTGTTCGCACGGGTCGACGACGGCCGATCCCGGTGGGCGGGGCAACTGTTCGGGATGTCCGAGGGACTGTTCCTGGTCACGCCCCGCGATGCGTCACCACGTGCACGCGCGACCACGGTGGGAACTCCCATCGCGCGCGAGGACGAGATTCGCATCCTCGAACCCGGGTCGGAGGAGCCGGTCGACGCGGGGTCGATCGGCGAGCTCTGTTGCCGTGGGCCGTACACGATCCCGGGGTACTTCGACGCGGATGACCACAACGCCCGGGCTTTCACCAGCGACGGCTTCTACCGCACCGGTGACCTTGCGCGCATCGAGAGCATCGACGGGCTCGACTGCGTGGTGATCGAGGGTCGGATCAAGGACGTCATCAACCGCGGCGGCGAGAAGATCAACGCAGAGGAGCTCGAGCTGCTGCTGGTCCGCCACCACGAGATCGTCGACGCCGCGGTCGTCGCGATGCCCGACCCGCGGTTGGGGGAACGCACCTGCGCCTATCTGGTCAGCAGAGGCCGCCCTCTGTCGATGGGCGAGGTGCAGCAGCACCTGACGGTGCTCGGCGTCGCGAAGTTCAAATGGCCCGAACGTCTCGAATGGGTGCAGGACCTGCCCACCACGCCCGTCGGCAAGGTCGACAAGAAGACACTGCGCGCCGACATCGCAGCCAAGGTCGATGCCCCGGAGGGCCGCACCGGCATGTCGTCCACCGCGCCGAACACACACTGAGGAACACAGATGAGACTTCACCGTATCGCCGTCCTGGGCGGTGGGCCCGGGGGCCTGTACGCGGCGCGGCTGCTCAAACGCAGCCATCCCGACTGCGACGTCAGCCTCTACGAACAGGTCGCTCCCGAGGACACGTTCGGGTTCGGCGTCGGACTCGCCTCGCGCACTCAACAGAACCTGCATTCCGCCGATCCTCAGTCGTTCGAGGACATCGTCTCCACGGCGTGGCAGCACGACATGGCCATGCAGGTCCCGGCCGGGGAGGCGCGACTGTCCCACGGCAACCTGCTCGCGATCGCGCGTACGACGCTGCTCGCGATCCTGCACCGGCATGCCGCTGCCGCGGGTGTGCGACTCGTCTACGGGTCGCGCGTCGCCGCCGACGAGATCGACGCCGATCTGATTGTCGCCGCCGACGGTGTGAACAGTGCGACACGCACCGCCGACCCGGAAGCGTTCAGGCCGACATTCTCCGTCGGCGAGGGGTTGTACCTGTGGTGCGGCACCGACTTCGCGCTGCCCACAGCGATCTTCACGCCGGCGACGACGCAGCACGGCACGTTCGTCGCACATGCGTACCCCTATGCGGATGACCGCAGCACGTTCCTGGTCGAGACCGACGAACAGACCTGGCGGGCAGCAGGGTTCGATGTGTCGACCGAGTCGACGCCCCCGGGCGAGAGCGACCAGGTCTCCCTGGACTATCTCGCGGACGCCTTCGGCGGCAGCCTCGCAGGCCATCGACTGATCGGCAACCGCACCCGGTGGACCCGGTTCCGGACCGTGCGGTGCGCGCAGTGGTCCCGGGGCAACGTCGTACTCCTCGGCGACGCAGCACACACGGCGCACTACTCCATCGGGTCCGGTACGAAGCTGGCGATGGAGGACGCCATCGCCCTGACCGCCGCCGTCGAGCGCGCAGACTCCCTGGCCGATGCCCTGGCGCAGTACGAGTCCCGACGTCGGCCCGGGGTGGAACACCTGCAGGCAATCGCGCGGCGCAGCGAGGCATGGTGGGATTCGTTCCCGGGCCGCGCGGGCATGCACCCAGCACAGCTCATGCTCGCCTACATGACCCGGGCGGGGAAAGTCAGCGTGGACCGCTTCGCGTCCTCGTCACCCGACGTCGCGAGGACGGGACTCGCCGAGTTCGCCGGTGTGTCCCCCGGCGACATCCCGTCCACCGACATCGCCAGTTGGACACTTGCTCGCCCCCTGGACCGACACGGTCGACACTTCGCAGACCGCATCGCTACACACGACCTCCGCGACGCCCCCACGACGTCGGTGGTCGACACCGATCTGCGGTCCGCCTGGTCGATGGACGCCGACCGGGTCGTCGCCACCACCGCACATGCTCCCGTCGTATGGGTGACCGGTCCGAGCGATCGCGACGCGGTTCTCTCCCGCCTGGACCTCGGAGAGCGGTTGCGACGGGAGAACGACGCGATCGTGGTCGTGGAAGCCCCCGAGGTCCACCGGGACGACCTCGTCGCCGGCGTCGTGGCCCACCGGACGGATCTCGTATCGATGTCCGTCCGGGATGACCGGTCGCTGACGGCCCGAGCCGTGCGCTCGGCACCGGCCTGACCGCCCTCTATCCTGCGCAGATGGCGAATGGGGTAGGTGAGGGGAACAGTCGCGAGGGCGATCGCGGTACGCGTGGCGGGGCTCGGCGCGAACTGGTCGAGCGGGAGATCATGGAGCAGGCCACTCGGCTGTTCGCCGAGCGTGGTCTGGCCAGGACGACGTTGCAGGACATCGCGGACGCGACTGGCCTCACACGTCCTGCGCTGTACCACTACGTCGCGAACAAGGACGCCCTGTTCGCCCGCCTGGTGAGTGAGATCGTCGAGGAACCGGCCGCAGCTCTGCACGACATCAATGCCGGCGACCTGGATCCGGCGTCCAAGCTCCGGACGATGGCGACAAGCCTCGCCGAACACCAGATCCGCACCCAGGAACGCTTTCGTCTGCTCATCCGCTCGGAAGCCGAACTCCCCGAACACCTCGCCGAGACCTACCGGACGAGCCGACGGCAGGTCTTGAAGGAACTCATCACCGTCATCGAGGCGGGGATGGAGTCCGGCCAGTTCGTCCGGGGCGACTCCCGGACCCATGCGCTGGGCATCGTGGGGATGCTCAACTGGATCGCGTGGTGGCACCGGGCCGACAGCGTGGACACCGATCGGTCGGTGGCGCGGGCGCTGGCGGACATGGCTGTCCGTTCGGTGACCGACGTGTCCTACGCCGAGGACGGCATGTCGGGCCCTGCGCAGGTGATCGGCCGCATCCGTGGGGAGCTCGATCTCCTCGAGCGAGTGGTCCGAGGTGACGCCGGTGAACGGTGACAGCGCGAGGGTTGGCCGGTCCCGTCAGCTCCCCGGGAAGGCGATGGTCACCGGCAGGCACCCCAGACCGCCGGTGCAGCCCAGGGGCAGGTAGAAGGTGAAGCCCTGGCTCGCAGCCGGTGTCGGGGTCAGCTCCGCGGCGCCCGCCGGCCCGGCGCCCGCCACCGTCATCGCGATCGCAGCCGCTCCGAGAACTGCTGCCGCCCGTCGTGTCGTCCGCATGGTGCTCCTTCCGTCGTCCCCCGTGTGGACAAATGTACGACGACGACGGCGTCGATGTCCTGCGGATCGAGGAGCGGATCAGGGCCGGGCGTCGCTGCGGGCGGCGATGGCGACGACCGCATCGGCGACGGCGTCGGGGACGTCGAGCGGCACGAAGGTGCGGGCACCCGGGACGGGCGTGAACTCCGCGTCAGCGAAGACGTCGGCGAGACGGCGCCCCAGCTCGGGTGTGAAACAGCGGTCGTCGGATCCCCACACCAGCGAGACGGGCTTGTCGAAGCCGGCCAGCGAGTGGGTGATCGTGTCGAGGTCGGCGGGACGGATCGCGCGCAGGAAGCGCACGAGGTCCTGACGGATCGCGGCGTCGGTGAGCAGCGGGTCGATCCACGATCGGGTCAGGTCGGTGTCGGGTGCATGGGCCAGCAGCCCGTAGCCGAGCGGGCTGTGGCGCAGCGCGGTCAGGCGCATCGTCGGGATCATCGCGCGCAGGATCGACGGACGCCGCAGGAGTGCGAACACCTGTCGGAACGGCTGCGGCGGGAAGACGTCGAACGCGTCGCAGTTGGTGAACACGACGCGGCCGACGCGGTCCGGCTGTGCGGCGAGCAGGAACTGGCAGAGGGCGCCGCCGGTGTCGTTCCCGACGAGGGTGATCGCCCGCAGGTCGAGATGGTCGACGAGACCGGCGATCGCTGCAGCGACACTCGCGGGCGTCAGCGCGACGTCGGCCGACATCGGGACGGGGTGGGCGCCGAGGGGCAGCGTCGGGAAGACGCTGCGGACCCCGCGCGCGGCGAGCCGGTCCGCCACACCCGACCACAACCGGTGGTCGGCGAGGACGCCGTGCACGAACACCGCAGTCGGCGCATCGGTGTCGTCGGGGCCGACGACGCTGTACGGGATCGGGCCGATGGCCGAGGCGAACTGCGCCTGCGTGGAGGGGGCGGGGTGATCGGCCATGTCGACTACGCTCTCGTCGTCGGAAGTCACTTACAAACAGCTTGTACGAAAGTTACATACAGCCGGTATGGAAGTCAACGGTCGGCCGAGACGCCGCACCCAGTCCGAGCGGAACGCGGCCACGCGCAGCGCGCTGATGGCGGCCGCACGCCCCCTGTTCGGCGCGGCCCCCTTCGCCGACGTCGCGACGCAGGCGATCGTCGACGCCGCGGGCGTCACCCGCGGGGCGCTCTACCACCACTTCGGTGACAAGAAGGGTCTGTTCGTCGCGGTCTTCGACGAGGTCGAGGGCGAGATCACGCAGACCATCGCCGAGCGCGTCGTCGAGGCGGGGGAGGCCGACCCGCTCGCCGCGATGCGGCTGGGCGCCCGGGTGTTCCTCGAGGCGTTCGTCGACCCGGTGGCGCAGACGATCGTGCTCGTCGAGGCGCCGTCGGTGATGGGGTGGAAGGACTGGCGGGCACGGGGCGAGCACTTCGGGATGGCTCTCGTCGGCGGCATGCTGCAGACCGCGGTGCAGGTCGGCGCCATCGCCGAGCAGCCGACGCGACCTCTCGCCCACATCGCGATCGCCGCGATCGACGAGGCCGCGCTCTACGTCGCCGCCGCCGACGACCCCGACCGCGCCCGGGCCGAGATGCTGGTCGTCCTCGACCGGCTCATCGACTCGTTCGCGGCCGGGTGAGGCGTCAGAGCGCCGCGCGGACGACGTCGCGGAACGGGGTGAGGTCGCCGACGAGCCCGGCGAGGTCGCCGGCGTCGCCGTCGAGTTCACCGCGGGCGATCCCGGCGTCGGAGTCGGCCAGCACCTCGTTCATCGGGGCGGGCACGCCGTTCTGCGCGAGCGCCGCGGCGTAGTCCGCCTGCGGCAGGTCCTGATAGCGGACCGGCTTCCCCGACACCTCGGCGAGAACCTCGGCGATGTCGCCGTAGGAGAGGCTCTCCGCGCCGGCGAGTTCGTACACCCGCGGGGTCCCGTCGACGAGTGCCGCAGCCGCGGCGGCCGCGAAGTCGGCCCGCGCGGCGGGGGCGACGCGCCCCTCGCCGGCGGCGCCGTAGAGCACGCCGCCGTCCAGGGTCGGCGCCAGCGCGGCGACGTAGTTCTCCGAGTACCACCCGTTGCGCAGCAGGATGACGTCGATCCCGGACGCGGCGAGGAGCTTCTCGGTCTCGGCGTGTTCGCCGGCGAGGGCCAGTCCGCTGTCGGCGCCGCGGAGGATGCTCGTGTACGCGATCAGGGCGACGCCCGCGTCGCGCGCGGCGTCGATCACGGTCGAGTGCTGCGGGACGCGGCTGCCGACCTCGGACCCCGACACGAGCAGCAGCCGGTCGACGCCCTCGAGGGCCGCGCGGACGGCCGCACCGTCGGCGTAGTCGGCGACGCGAACCTCGACCCCGCGGTCGCGCAGCGAGCCCGCTTTCGCCGGGTCACGCACGATCGCGACGACGTCGGCGGGTGCGACATGCCGGGCGAGGAGCGCATCCACCGCCGCCGATCCGAGTTGTCCTGTTGCGCCTGTCACTGCGTAGGTGGTCACCGTGTCTCCTTCGTCCGGTCTCGATCGCGTCTGCGATGACACAAGAGATAGCACTAACAAATAAGACAGTGCAAGCGGCTGAGCATGCGTGCCCACCTGGTCCGCTATGATCTCCGCGTGCACACCGACGACATCGATCCCTCCCTCGAGGCTGATGTCTTCGCGCGCAACTGCAACTCGCGCGACATCCTGCAGGGCCTCACGACCCGGTGGGCGGTGTTGGCGATCGCGGCGCTGGCCGAGGGTGACTTCCGGTTCAACGCGCTGCGCCGTCGCGTCGACGGTGTCAGCGAGCGGATGCTCTCCCAGACCCTGCAGTCACTCGAGCGCGACGGGTTCGTCTCGCGCGCCGTGCTGCAGACCATCCCGCCGCGCGTCGAGTACTCGCTCACCGAGCTGGGCCGCCGCGTCGCCGGACCGGTGACCGCCCTCGTCGAGACCGTGCAGTCCTCGGTGGGCGACGTGGTCGAGGCGCGTGCCGAGTACGACGACGCGCACGCGCCCCAGGACGTCGCCGTCGGAGGTCCGTCCGCGCGGTGAGGATCAGGCGTGGACGACGGCGATCAGCCGTCGCGGTGACGGTCGTCGCCGTGGTGGCGGTGGTCGTCGCCGTCAGCATCCCGTGGCGGGGCGCACCTGCCACCGACGACGAGCCGACGACGCCGAGCAGCGCGACCGTGGGCGAGCGCGTCGTGCACTACGTCGCGCTCGGGAGTTCTTACGCAGCCGGGCCGGACTCCTCCGACATCGTCGACCGCCGGTGCCTGCGCGGTGGCGACGACTACCCGCACCGGGTCGCCGCCGCGGAGTCGATGGACCTGACCGACGTGACCTGCTCGGGCTCGACGATCCCGGACATCCTGCGTCGCGCACAACCCGGACGCGCCACCCGCCCGCAGATAGACGCGGTGACCGCCGACACCGACCTCGTCACCGTCACCACCGGCGGCAACGACGTCCACTACATCCCGCGTCTCACCGACCTCAGTTGCGCGAACGCGCCGGCGCGACAGGCACATCGGTTGCGGCACTGTCATCCCGAGCGGCCGTCGTCGGTGTCCTCCGACGGCGAGTACGCGGCGCTGGAGGCCGCGATGGTGGCCGTCGTCGACGCGGTGCGGGCTCGCGCACCGCGGGCGGTGGTGATGATCGTCGACTACATCCCCGTGCTCGACCCCTCTGTGCTCGACCCCTCTGCGACGCTGTGCGCGGACGTCCCGCTGACCCCGGCCCAGGCAGCCGAGACCGTCGCCACCTTCGATCGCCTGACCGCCGCGACGCGCGCGGCCGCCGATCGTTCCGGGGCGATCCTGGTCGACGCCGCGGCGCAGGCCGCCGGCCACACGGTCTGCTCGTCGGACCCCTGGGTGTCCGGGTTCGTCCCGCCTGCGCCCTATCACCCGAACGCCGCGGGTCGCGAAGCGATGGCCGCGCTGACGATCGACGCCATCAGGACCGCCGGCGTCGTGCCCGCGTCCGTCCCGAGCTGAGCGCCCGGCCGACTCCTCGCGCCCGGCCGACTCTCGAGCTCAGCCGACGGGAGCGGGTGGGCGTGTCGCGTGTCGGCGCCACGTGACCCAGGCGGCCGAGAGCAGCATCAGCGCACCGGCTCCCAGGAGCGCTGTGCCCGTGAGCGGCGACGCGGTGTACCGCAGTGTCACGCCGACGATCGCGGCCGCCAGGCCCACCAGGGCCGATCGGATGAGGTCCTGCCTGCCGGGGTCGATCATGCTGCGGCCGGTGGTCACCAGGCTCAGCGGCGACCGTCGCAGCGCCTCGACGATCACGATGGTCACGGCCACCGTCGCGAGGTAGTCGACGATGATCAGGACCGCCGAGTTCGTGTGGAGGTCGCGGACGAGGGTCGACTGCACCACGTCCAGAGCGAGCGCGTGGGCGAGATAGATCCCGAAGGACCGGTCTGCGGCGGTGGTCAGGAACCGGGCGGGCACCGAGCCCGGGGTGCGGCGTTCCTGCCACAGCGTGCCGACGCAGTAGAGCATCGCGATGATCGCGACGTAAGCGAACGTGTTGTGCAGCATGAAGACGTTCGTGGCCCGGAACATCGGCTCGCCGTGGTGCACCAGGTACAGGAAGTAGCCGAGGGTCCCGGCGACGACGGCCGCGCCGACCGCGAACACCTGCATCCGCCGGCGTCGCGCGAACGCCTGGAAGGCCTCGAAGTGCATGGCCGCGATCGCGCCGGACAGGATGAAGAACTGGTACGGGAAGATCGTCACCTCGAGGTGACGCCACACGAGCCCGACGACGCCGTGGGTGAAGATCCCGTGCTGCGGACGGACCATCAGGTACAGCAGCACCGCGTGGAAGGCGAAGCTGGCGGCGAGCAGGTAGCGGTGCTTGCCCCACGTGCGGCGCAGCACCCACAGGGCGGCCGGGAACACCAGGTAGATCTGCATGCTCACCGACAGGAAGTACAGGTGGTACCAGGCCGTGCCGGTGATCAGGTCGTAGGCGAGGCTCTTCGCGGCGAGTGCGGCGGCGTGGGCGGAGCGGACGGTGTCGACGATGTTCGCGACGCCGCCGGTGGTGTAGTGCCCGTAGAGCCAGTAGAAGAGACTCCACACCACGAAGGGCAGGCCGATCAGCTTGAAGCGGCGGCGCCAGAACGGCACGACCTCCAGCTCGCGGTGCCGGTACTGGTAGGTCAGGACGAAACCGGTCAGCGCGAAGAACGAGTACCGCGTGTAGCGCAGAATGACCCCGACGCCACCGACCGTCGACGATCCCTGGGGCGCGGCGGGGCCCAACATGACGTGGTCGAGGATCACGGCGGCGAACGTGACGATCCGGACGAGATCGATCTGGTGGAGGTGCCGGTCCTTCGCGGGACGTGTCGCCGCGGGCGGCTCGGTGGGTGTTTCGTCCGGTTCGACCGGATCGACCGCTGCCGCGGGAGCTGGGGTGGGCGCAGGCTCGGTGCGGGAGCGCGGGCCGGGGGGAACCATCGCGGGTCCTGACGATACGACCCGATGCTGGCAATCCGCTGTCCGCGGCGGTGTCAGCGTGTCCCGGTGCCGTTCGCTGACGGCGTATTCACCGTGGTATCGGACCGCTCACCTGCACTGTTGTCGCAGGTGTCCGGGTTCGCACCGGATGGACGGTGACGCAACACCGGTGCCGTCCGATCGCGGCCACTACAGTGGACGCAGGGCATCGACGCAGGTGACGTGTACCCACACGGGGTCTCCGGTGATCGAGTGCCACACAGCTTCCCCGGCGTCCGCGTCGAGGGGCTACCACGTCGTAAGGGAGAACAATGTTCGAACGGTTCACCGACCGCGCTCGCCGGGTTGTCGTCCTCGCCCAGGAAGAGGCGCGGATGCTCAACCACAACTACATCGGTACCGAGCACATCCTCCTGGGCCTCATCCACGAGGGCGAGGGTGTCGCGGCCAAGTCGCTCGAGTCGCTCGGCATCTCGCTCGAGGGTGTCCGCAGCCAGGTCGAGGAGATCATCGGCCAGGGCCAGCAGGCCCCGTCGGGACACATCCCGTTCACGCCGCGCGCCAAGAAAGTCCTCGAGCTCTCGCTGCGTGAGGCGCTGCAGCTCGGCCACAACTACATCGGCACCGAGCACATCCTGCTCGGCCTGATCCGTGAGGGCGAGGGCGTCGCCGCCCAGGTGCTGGTGAAGCTCGGCGCCGACCTGAACCGCGTCCGACAGCAGGTCATCCAGCTGCTGTCGGGCTACCAGGGCAAGGAGCCGCAGGAGGCCGGCACCGGCGGACGCAGCTCGGAGTCCGGCACGCCGTCGACCTCGCTCGTGCTCGACCAGTTCGGCCGCAACCTCACCGCGGCCGCCGCCGACGCCAAGCTCGACCCGGTCATCGGGCGCGAGAAGGAGATCGAGCGGGTCATGCAGGTGCTGAGCCGCCGCACCAAGAACAACCCGGTCCTCATCGGTGAGCCCGGTGTCGGCAAGACCGCCGTCGTCGAGGGCCTCGCGCAGGCCATCGTCAACGGCAACGTGCCGGAGACGCTCAAGGACAAGCAGCTCTACACCCTCGACCTCGGGTCGCTGGTGGCCGGCAGCCGGTACCGCGGTGACTTCGAGGAGCGCCTGAAGAAGGTGCTCAAGGAGATCAACACCCGCGGCGACATCATCCTGTTCATCGACGAGCTGCACACGCTCGTCGGCGCAGGTGCCGCCGAGGGCGCGATCGACGCCGCCTCGATCCTGAAGCCGAAGCTGGCCCGGGGCGAGCTGCAGACCATCGGTGCCACCACGCTCGACGAGTACCGCAAGTACATCGAGAAGGACGCCGCTCTCGAGCGTCGTTTCCAGCCGGTCCAGGTCGGCGAGCCGTCGGTGGAGCACACCATCGAGATCCTCAAGGGTCTGCGCGACCGGTACGAGAGCCACCACCGCGTGTCCATCACCGACGGTGCGCTCGTGGCCGCGGCCACCCTGGCCGACCGCTACATCAACGACCGCTTCCTGCCGGACAAGGCGATCGACCTCATCGACGAGGCGGGCGCGCGGATGCGCATCCGTCGGATGACCGCGCCGCCGGACCTCCGCGAGTTCGACGACAAGATCGCGTCGGCGCGCAAGGAGAAGGAATCGGCGATCGACGCCCAGGACTTCGAGAAGGCCGCCAACCTCCGCGACAAGGAGAAGCAGCTCGTCGCCGAGCGCGCCGAGCGGGAGAAGCAGTGGCGTTCGGGCGACATGGACGTCGTCGCCGAGGTCGACGACGAGCAGATCGCCGAGGTCCTGGGCAACTGGACCGGCATCCCCGTGTTCAAGCTCACCGAGGAGGAGACGACCCGTCTGCTCCGCATGGAGGACGAGCTGCACAAGCGGATCATCGGCCAGGTCGAGGCGGTCAAGGCCGTGTCGAAGGCGATCCGTCGTACGCGCGCCGGTCTGAAGGACCCCAAGCGTCCCTCGGGCTCGTTCATCTTCGCCGGTCCGTCCGGTGTCGGTAAGACCGAGCTGTCGAAGGCGCTGGCGAACTTCCTGTTCGGTGAGGACGACGCGCTCATCCAGATCGACATGGGTGAGTTCCACGACCGCTTCACCGCGTCGCGCCTGTTCGGTGCCCCTCCCGGCTACGTCGGCTACGAAGAGGGTGGTCAGCTGACCGAGAAGGTCCGCCGCAAGCCGTTCTCGGTGGTGCTGTTCGACGAGATCGAGAAGGCGCACTCGGAGATCTACAACACGCTGCTGCAGGTGTTGGAGGACGGCCGTCTCACCGACGGTCAGGGCCGCACGGTGGACTTCAAGAACACCGTCCTGATCTTCACCTCGAACCTCGGTACCTCGGACATCTCCAAGGCCGTGGGTCTGGGCTTCTCCTCGGGTGACGGCTCCGGCTCGAACTACGAGCGGATGAAGCAGAAGGTCAACGACGAGCTGAAGAAGCACTTCCGCCCGGAGTTCCTCAACCGCATCGACGACATCGTCGTCTTCCACCAGCTCACCAAGGACGAGATCATCTCGATGGTCGACCTCATGCTGAACCGGGTGGAGACCGCGCTGAAGAACAAGGACATGGCCCTCGAGGTCACCGACAAGGCCAAGAGTCTGTTGGCCAAGCGCGGGTTCGATCCCGTGCTCGGTGCTCGTCCGCTGCGTCGCACGATCCAGCGCGAGATCGAGGACCAGATGTCGGAGAAGATCCTCTTCAACGAACTGACCCCCGGTCAGATCGTGCTCGTCGACGTCGACAACTGGGACGGCGAAGGCGACGGCGAGGACGTGAAGTTCACCTTCAAGGGTGAGAAGAAGCCCGTCGAGCTGCCCGAGTCGCCGGTGGAGCTCACCAAGGCAGCCGAGTAGCCCAGGGCCGCCGAATAGGTCAGGGCCGGCTCCTGACCCGCTGAACAACGAAGGGGCGCAACCGTCACGGTTGCGCCCCTTCGTCATGTCCGGGGTGGGTCCGCCGATCAGTCCGACCCGGTGACCCGGTCGCGGTGGGTCTCGGTGAGGGCCGTCATGCGCTCGAGCAGGTCGGTCAGGGCGTCCAACTGCGCGACGGTGTGCCCGTCGAAGAGGCGTTGCCCCTCGGTGACCATCGGCCCATAGGCCTCCCAGACGCGCTCGTGGCCCTCCTCGGTCATCTCGACGAGGACGCGCCGCCGATCGTCCGGTGACGGCGTCCGGCGGACGAACCCCTTCGCCTCCAGGCGGTCGATGAGCGCCGTGGTGGCCGCCGGCCGGAGGCCGGTGGCGACAGCGAGTTCCTTGGCCGTCAGGGGCCCCTCGGACAGCCAGTCGAGGCAGCGTTGGTCCGCCGGTCCGACGCCGAGTCTGCGGCCGACGGCGTCGTCGAAGGCCTGCACGCTGCGCTGGTAGTGCTGCATCGCCGTGCCCACGTCGGCGATGGCCTGTTGACGGGAACGGCCTGGCATGCTTACCTTTCGATATTCGAATCATTCGAAAATCGAATCGTACGACTCTCGTAGAAGGGATTGTGGCATGCGCGCACTCGTGGTGGGGGGAGGGATCGGGGGGCCGGTGCTCGCGATGGCACTGCGGGACCGCGGGGTCGATGTGACCGTGCTGGAACGGTCCGCGGTCGGGCGGCGGGACCAGGGGTCCTGGTTCACGGTGACGCCCAACGGGCTGTCGGCGTTGGCCGCGGTGGGCGCCCTCGACGACGTCCGCGCGCTGGGGTCGCCGACCGGTGGGAATCTCGTCCTCGGTGCGACGGGCCGACGGCTCGGGATGATCGGGGCGGGTGCACCGCTCGCCGACGGGACCACCGCCCTGTCCTTCCGCCGCCCCGATCTCGCGGCCGCACTGCTCAACCTGGCACGGCATCGCGGCGCCGAGGTGGTCAAGGGCGTCCGGGTGACCTCGGCGTCGACGGACTCCGACATCGCCACGGTCACCTGTGAGGACGGGACGACCCGCTCCGCCGACGTCGTCATCGGGGCGGACGGGATCCGATCCGCGGTGCGGCGGGCGATCGACACGAGTGCCCCGACGGGCCGGTATCTCGGCCTCGTCAACTTCGGCGGGATCACCGCGGCGGGGACCGATCACGGTCTCGCCCCGGGCGTCTGGACCTTCGTGTTCGGACGGCGCGCCTTCTTCGGCGCCCTGCCGGTGGCCGACGGCCGTGTCGTCTGGTTCGTCAACGAGCCCCGCGAGGCCGTCTCGGACCACGAGCGTGCCGCCACGACGGCCGACGACTGGCGCTCGCATCTGACCGACCTCGCTGCGGTGGACGACAGCCCCTTCGCCGCTCTCATCGCGGCGGGACGGTTGGACCTCGCCGGCGACAACACCCATGACCTGCCCTCCGTCCCGCACTGGTACCGGGGCCGCCTCGGCCTCATCGGTGACGCCGTCCATGCGCCCGCGCCGAGCTCGGGCCAGGGCGCGTCGATGGCGCTGGAGGACGCCGTGGTCATGGGTGATCTGCTGGCGCGTCACACCGACGACCCCGCGACGGCGTTCGCCGCTTTCGAGACCGCCCGGCGTCGACGCGTCGAGAAGATCGTCGCGATGGGTGCGCGATCGTCGTCGGCGAAGACCCCAGGAGCGGTGCAGCGGGTGATCTCGGAGGCGATCATGCGGGTGGTGTTCCGCTACGTCGTCACCGACCGGTCGCAGTCGTGGGTGACGGACTACCGCGTCGACGCCGACCCCGCCCTGGCGCGGTGAGGCTCTCGCGGTCGTACGCCTGACCGGCGGCTGATACCTTCCTGCGCGAGACGACGCAGGGAGGCCGGAGATGGGATCGCCGTACGGACCGCCACCGGGGTGGGTTCCGCCCCAGGGACCGCCGCCCCAGGGACCGCCACCCCAGGGACCGCCACCCGGGTGGGGGCCGCCGATCCCGCCGCAGGGTCCACCTCCCGGGTGGGGACCACCACCCGGTCCGCCGCCCTGGGGCCCCGGAGGACCGCCCGGGAAGCCGCCCGGTGGGGGTGGCAGCGGCCGGACGGTCGCCATCGTGGTCGGCGTCGTCCTCGCTCTCGTGGTCGTCGTCGTGGTCCTCGGAGTCGTCGTCCTGCGCGACTCCGACGACTCGAGCACGACCACCGCGGCGAGTTCGACGACCTCCGCGCCGTCGTCCACCGCGACGGACGCGCCGTCGTCGTCGGCCGATGCCGAGGACACCTGCCCGCCGGCCACAGCGGCGTCGACCACACCGGCCGGGTGGAAGACGGTGGCCGGGAAACGCGGACTGGCCTACGACGTCCCGTCGACGTGGACCGTCGCGAGCTGCAGCTCACTGGTGGGCTGGGAGAAGAAGTGTGACGACGGTCCGTTCGGGTACTGCCCCATCCGGACGATGAGCGGTGCGTCCTCGCTCGAGTCGCCGCGATGCCCGAAGAGCTCCCTCGCGGTCGCAGGGTTGCCCGGGGCCGCGAGCACCGGCGACATCGACACCGCGCTGCGGGACGAGGCCGCGCTCGTCACCGACATCTACACGTCGGACTCGGGCACCGTGCCCCGGGTCAAGCTGAGCGAGATGCGGCGGTTCTCGGTCAGCGGGCGACCTGCGGTGCAGATGGTCGCCGCCGTCTCCGGGATCGAACCGTCGGCCTGCCAGGGGACCACGGCGCTGCACAGCATGGTCGCGACGACCGTGCCCGGACAGCCCGGCACGGTCCTCTTCGTCATCTCCCTGCCCCAGGGCGTCCCCGGCGCGGTCGTTCCCTCCGACGGCGATCGGATGGTGAGCACCCTGCGCGCAGCGCGCTGAGCCCCGCGCGCAGCGCACCGAGCCTCCTGTGGCCGCTGTGGCCTGTGTGCCGCTGTCATCGTGACCTTCGCCACGGTTGCGTGTAGATCGGAGGCGCACGGTCGACTCCACCGTTGAGAAGCACGTCAACCGACATCCAGGAGGTCCGATCATGGCCGCATCCACCACGCCGGTTCGCTCGCAGCTGAGTGTTCTGCTCACGCTCACCCACACGGAGATCCAGATCGCGCAGACGCGCGTCCTGCAGGCCCGCACCGACGCCGTCGTCGACGAGCTCACCCAGAACGCGGAGAACGGTCGCGTCCGCGCGCTCGCCATCGAGAAGGCGCTGCGGGATCTGGGCGGGCTGCCGGAGATCATCCGCCCGCTCATCGGCCGCGGCATCGCCGCGGGCAAGACCCTGCTCGAGCAGGCACAGCCCCTCGACGAGACGCTCCTCGGTGACCTCCAGCTCGAGTACCAACTGCTCGGCCGGTCGAAGTACCTCAAGGCCCTGGCCACGGCACACGATCTCGGGGATGTCGTCGACCTCGCCGACACGTTGATCACCGCGCACACGGCGACCGTCGACTGGCTCACCACCGTCCTCGCCGAGGAGGCCATCGGTGGCCCCGTAGCCCTGCGCCGTACCCCCTCGCAGTTCGCCACCGGCCTGCTGACCACCGCGGTCACGCTGCCGGGCACGGTCGTCGCCCGCGGCGCCGATCGGGTCATCGACAGCGTCACGAAGCTGCCGCAGCGCGTCAGCGGGCTGCGTTCGGCGGCGAAGGAGACCACCGAGACCGTCGCCGTCACCCTCACCGCAGGCCGTGACGCGGCGCTCGAGGCCGCCGAGGAGGCCGCCCGCGAGACCGGTGCGACCGGCATCGCCGAGACCATCCACAGCGCCCGCGCCGTGACCGGCACGCTGTCGGCGCAGGACCTGCCGATCGCGGACTACGACGACCTGACCGTGGCGTCGGCGGTGTCCGCCATCAAGGACCTCGACAAGCCGTCCGACGTCCGCCTCGTGGTCGACTACGAGGAGGCGCACAAGAACCGCCAGGGCGTCGTCTCCGCCGCACAGACGCAGCTCGCGTCCATCGCGAAGGACATCGTGGGCGTCGAGTGATGACTCCGTCGTCGGTCGAGTGATGCCCATCGGGGAATGAGCCCCCGGCGACATGGTTATCCGAAGGGACGCAGCCGCACGGCTGCGTCCCTTCGTGTCTGAGGAGTGAGCGTGACGAACGACGCTGTGGCCGAGGTCTGGGACGACTGGCAGGACGCCGTGAACATGACCGCGAAGGAACTCGAGGAGTTCCTGCAGACCGACGAGTCGCGGTCCGTCGGCCAGTCGAAGGACGGCGGCGAGTCGACCGGGCACGAGTCGGGCCGACGCATCGTGGAGATACTCCGGACGAACAAGTCCGACCTCACCGACGACGACGCCGCCCACATGCGCAAGGTCGTCGGCTACGTGCACCGCCATCGCGCGCAGGAGCCGAAGGGCGACGTGACCGACACCAAGTGGCGCTATTCCCTGATGAACTGGGGCAACGACCCGCTGAAGTAGACCGCGGGCCGCGGCGGTCGACCTACAGCCAGGCGGGATCGAGGTCGACCGTGGTGCGGTCCAGGGACTCCAGCAGATCGAACTGGGCGCCTGTCTTCGGCAACTCGTAGCGGAAGAAGTACTGCGCGGCAGCACGTTTCCCGTCGTAGAAGTCGCCCTGCTTCTCGCCGACCGCGAGGAGCTGCTCCAGCCAGATCCAGCTGATCACGACATGCCCCGCGGCCTCGAGGTACACCGTGGCGTTCGCGAGCGCGACGGTCGGGTCCCCGGTCGACCACACCGCCGCGGTGACCGCGGCGAGGCGGTCGACGGCGGTCCTCAGCGCGGCGGCGTGCTCGGCTGCGGCACCACCGGCCGCGACGGCGCGGTCGATGGTGGCGGTGATCGTCTGCACCAGCAGTGCGAGACCTTTGCCCCCGTTGATCACGACCTTCCGGCCGAGCAGGTCGAGTCCGTGGATGCCGTGGGCGCCCTCGTGGATCGGGTTGAGCCGGTTGTCGCGGTAGAACTGCTCGACGTCGTAGTCCCGGGTGTAGCCGTAGCCGCCGTGGACCTGGATGGCGAGGCTGTTGGCCTCGAGGCACCACTGCGACGGCCAGCTCTTCACGATGGGCGTCAACACGTCGAGGAGCAGGTGCGCGTCGTCGCGGGACTGTCCCGTCGAGGTCTGCTCCTCGTCGACGAGGGTGCACGCGTACAGGCCCAGGGCCAGCGCACCCTCGACGTAGGACTTCTGCGCCAGGAGCATCCGTCGTACGTCGGCGTGGTCGATGATCGGCACGGGCGGCGACGACGGGTCCTTGTTGTCCAGCGGACGTCCCTGTGTGCGGACCTTCGCGTACTCCAGCGAGGCCTGGTACCCGGCGTAGCCGATGGCGGTCGCGAGGAACCCGACGCCGATCCGGGCCTCGTTCATCATGTGGAACATGTAGGTGAGCCCGAGGTGCTCCTCGCCGACGAGGTAGGCGACCGCCCCCTTCTCCGGTGCGGGCGAATGGGTTCCGTCGCCGAAGTTGAGCAGGCAGTTGGTGGTGCCGCGGTTGCCCATCTTGTGGTTCAGGCCCACGAGGGCGATGTCGTTGCGGGTGCCGTCGGCCAGGTACTTGGGCGCGATGAACAGCGAGATGCCCTTGACGCCGGCGGGAGCGCCGGGTGTCTTCGCCAACACGAGGTGGACGATGTTCTCGCTCAGTTCGTGCTCGCCGGCCGAGATCCACATCTTGGTGCCGGTCAGCCGCCAGCTGCCGTCGTCGGCGGGTACGGCCTTGGTGGTGATGTCGGCGAGGGTGGACCCCGCCTGCGGCTCCGACAGGCACATGGTGCCGTAGAACCGTCCGTCCACCATCGGCTTGACCCACGTGTCGATCTGCTCGTCGGTGCCGTACTCGATGAGCAGGTTGGCGTTGCCGACGGTGAGGAACGGGTACGTCGACGACGACGGGTTCGCGGCCTGGAAGAACGCGAGCGAGGCCCGGCTGACGACGTTCGGCAGCTGCAGCCCGCCGACGGCCTCGTCGAACGAGCCGGCGGTGAGTCCGGACTTCCGGAACTCGGCGAGGGCCTCGTGGACCTCGTCGATGAGGACCACCCGGCCGTCCTCGCCGACGTACGGCTCGTTCTGGTCGGCCTTCTTGTTGTGCGGCGCGAACAGCTGCTCGGCCATGTCGGCGCTGAGGGACAGCACGTCGTCGAAGGTGTCCTTCGAGTGCTCGGCGAAACGCTCCCTCTCGGTCAGCGCGACGACGTCGAGCCACTCGTACAGCAGGAAGTCGAGGTCTCGACGGGACAGCGGCTCGGCCATGGGTCTCCCATTCATCGGTATGGCAGCCATGATGCGCCGACCGCGGATCCCCGGCATTTTCGGGTCAGGGGACGACGCTGTCGAGCAGGGAGAACGACAGCGCCATCAGCCCGACGTGGACCGCGATCCCGACGAGCGGCACCCAGAACGCGATCCGACGCCGGACCATGAGGACCACGGCGACGATCGACGCGGCCAGGAGCACGCCCATGCCCCCGAGGTCGGTCACGGCGTAGGCCCACCCGATGTTCCCGGTGTTGCACGCTGTGCCCGATCCGCACGGGTCGCTCGCCATCGCATAGAACATGCTGAAGAACGCGGATGCGCCGACGACCGCGACATGGGTGGCGATCAGCAGGCTGGTGACGATCACGTCGGCGGTGTTCGTCCGCGACATGGGGCGGGACGCGGGCGCGTACTGCGGATACGGCTGGGGGTACGGCTGCGGATACGGCGAGGTCATGTCCCGAACGGTAGGACGCCGGGCGGGCCACGGCGTCGGTGTCGCCACCCATCCGGCGTGGGGGGTTCTACTCAGACGGGGTCAGCGATAGATCTGCTGGTACAGCGCGACGATCTCGTCCGCGTCGGGGACGCGGGGGTTGTTCGCCGGTGAGCCCGACGCCAGGGCCTGCTCGGCCATCACCGGCAGGCGTGCCGCCCAGGCGTCGGCGTCGATCCCGTGGGTCGCCGGTGTCGGCACCTCCACGTCGGCGCACAGGCACGTCAGCTCGTCGACCAGGGCGTACGCGGCCGTGCGATCGTCGGCGCTGTCGGTGACGATGCGCATCGCGCGGGCGCAGTCGGCGTAGCGGTCGAGCGCCGCGTCGACGGAGAACCGCGTCACCGCGGGCAGCAGCATCGCGTTCGACAGGCCGTGGGCGACGTGGAAATGACCACCGATGGGCCGGCTCATCCCGTGGACGAGTGCCACCGAGGCGTTCGAGAAGGCCATCCCCGCCTGTGTCGCGGCGACCATCATCGCCGCCCGGGCGTCGCGATCGGTGCCGTCGGCGTACACGCGCCGCAGCGCTCCCGCGATGGTGCGCATCGCGGCCACCGCGAGTCCGTCGCTGACGGGGTTGGCCTTGCGGCTCACGTACGCCTCGATCGCATGGGTGAGTGCATCGACGCCGGTGTCGGCGGACAGTCGCGCGGGCATCGTCATGGTGAGGTCGACGTCGACGATGGTGGCCACCGGCAGGAACGACAGGCCGGGGCAGAGCATCTTCTCGTCGGTCACGCTGTCGGTGATGACGGTGAACTGCGTGGCCTCCGAGCCGGACCCGGCGGTGGTCGGGATCGCGACGATCGGCAGCGCGGGTCCCGTGTAGGGCCCGGGCGCGCGGTAGTCGGTCATCGTCCCGCCATTGGCGTACAGCACCGACAGCGCCTTGGCGGTGTCGATGGGGCTGCCGCCGCCGAGCCCGACAACGGCATCGGCATGCGCCGCCCGGACGGCGTCCAGGCCGGGGCCGAGCGAGTCGGTGGTGGGGTCGGGGACGGTGCCGTCGAACAGGGCGGGGGTGGTCCCGGCCGCGACGAGCAGGTCCATCACCCGCTGCGCGACGCCGGACTCGACCATGAAGCGATCGGTGACGACCACGGGCCGGTGGACGCCGAGGGTCGCGATCACGGACCCGAGGCGGTCGAGCGCCCCGGCGCCGATGTGGACCAGCCGGGGCAGCGCGATCGCGGCCGGTGTCACCCCGCCTCTCGCGAGTCGCGGCCGGCGAGCAGCAGTTCCACGGTGAGTTCGAGGCGGTTGGTGACGTCGGTGGCGGTGACGCGACGGGTGAGCCACTGCACGAGGTTGGACATCCAGACGTCGGAGATGACGCGCGCGATCTTGAGGTCCTCGTCGGTCGGCTCGTCCTCGGCCATGGCGCCGGCGAGCAGACGGTCGATGATGCCGGCGACGGCGTCGACCTCGGTGGCGGCGGACGCGTCGGCGAACATGAACGCCCTCGTCATGGCCTCCGTCAGGAGGGGATCGCGCTGCATGGCCAGGGTGATGAGGTCCAGCACGTGCCGGAGTCGCTCGACGGCGTTGTCGCCCTGCAGCTTCGAGCGGTCGGCGCGTCCCTCGACGCGGGCGAGTTCGCGGGAGAGCGCGGTGACGAGGAGATGCACCTTGGACGGGAAGTAGCGGTAGAGCGTCCCGACCGCGACGTCGGCCCTGTCGGCCACGGCGCGCATCTGCACCGCGTCGTAGCCACCCTTGCTGGCCAGCGCGAGCGTGGCGTCGAGGATGCGACGACGGCGTTCGCGCTGGGCGGTGGAGCCGAGGTCGGCGTCGGTCGCCGCCGTGGCGACTGTCGTCGTGCCGCCGTTCGTCGCCGGGGTGGCCATGGTCAGTTCCTCACGTCACGCGCCGCGGGAGTGACGGTCGACCGACGTCGACTGCACCCCGATCCCGTCGGCGACCCTTCATCCGTTACGACCACGATATTCCCCCGGGCCGGGGAACGGCGATTCGCGGCGTGATGCGGCATGGCATGATTAGAACACGTTCTAGTTCGCGCGACACGTATGACGAGGGAGTATCCGCCGATGTCGATCGCCGATTCGGCCGACCACGCGTCCTTCACCGACGCCGTCCATCGATGGGCCGCACGCGGCGACGCGGTGTCCGCCGTACGCGGTGCGCTGGACGGCGCCGAGCCCGCCCTGCTGCCCGGTGCCGCCGAGCTCGGCCTCTTCGCCGTGACCGCGCCGGAGGAGTCCGGCGGGCTCGGCGCACCGTTCGTCGACCTGGCCGTGATGGTCGAGCAGTGCGGACACGATCTCGTGCCCGGTCCGGTGGTGCCCACCGCCGTCGCGGCGCACTTCCTCGCGTCGGGCGGCCCGGACGTCGCCGGCCCGGATGTCGCCGACCTGGCGGAGTCGGTCATGGCGGGAGAGCGGCCCGTGGGGATCGTGCCGTCGGCGCTGTCCGCATCGTCGACCGAGACGGTCTCCGGCCGTCGGGTCGACGGTGCGCTCGTCCTCGACGCCGATCACCTCACCGCGGTCGGCCTGCATCCCGGCGGTCTGCTGATGCTGGCGGTCGTCGTCGACTCGGCGACCCGGTGGGTCGTCGTGGACGCCGACGGCCCGGGCGTCGCGAGCAAGGTGATGTCGGCGGTCGACGGCACCGCCACCGTCGCCGTGGTCTCGTTGCGGGGCGTGGGTGTCCCCGACTCGGCGGTTCTCGCAGCCCCCGACGAGCTCGTCCGTGCCGCGGTGGTGGCGGGGTACGCGGCGTATGCCTCCGGTCTGACCCGCTGGGCGCTCGACACCGCGACCGAGCACGCGAAGTTCCGTGAGCAGTTCGGGAAGCCGATCGGCTCGTTCCAGGCGGTCAAGCACCTCTGCGCCGAGATGCTCTGCCGCAGTGAGCAGATGACCGCGGCGGCCTGGGACGCCGCGCACGCCGTGTCCGACGCCCTCTCTTCTGACGCCCTCTCTTCTGACTCCACGGCCCAACTCGGACTGGCCACCGCGGTGGCGGCCGCGGCCACCGCCGACCTCCCCGCCGCGACCGCGGCCGACTGCATCCAGGTGCTCGGCGGGATCGGTTTCACGTTCGACCACGCGGCACACCTCTATCTGCGGGCGGCACTCTCGCTGCGACAGCAGCTGGGCGGGACGACGCCCTGGCACGACGCGGTCGCGGGGGCGGTGCTCTCCGGTACGCGACGACGCGTCGAGGTCGACCTGTCCGACTCCGAACACCTGCGCGACGAGGTCCGCGCCACCAGCGAGCGCATCGCCGCCTCCGACGACGTCCGCCGGGCCCTGGCCGACTCCGGCTACCTGATGCCGCACTGGCCGCGTCCGTACGGGCTCGGTGCGGGTCCGGCGTTGCAGCTGCTCGTCGACGACGAACTCGACAGGGCCGGGGTGGCCCGCCCCGACATCGTCATCGCGGGCTGGGCCATCCCGACCATTCTTGAACACGGGACCGACGAGCAGCGTGACCGGTTCGTCGCACCGACCCTCGCCGGCGACATCACGTGGTGTCAGCTCTTCAGCGAGCCCGAGGCCGGGTCGGATCTCGCCGCCCTGCGCACGAAGGCGGTGCGCACCGACGGCGGGTGGCTGCTCACCGGCCAGAAGATCTGGACCTCCGAGGCGCACAACGCCGACTGGGCGATCTGCCTCGCCCGGACCGATCCGGACGCCCCGAAACACAAGGGCATCAGCTACTTCCTCGTCGACATGCGCAGTCCCGGCATCGACGTGCGCCCGCTGCGCGAGATCACCGGCAACGCCCTGTTCAACGAGGTGTTCCTCGACGACGTGTTCGTCGGCGACGACTGTCTCGTCGGCGAGACCGGCGGCGGGTGGCGCCTCGCGCGGACCACGCTGGCCAACGAGCGGGTGGCGATGGGCGGTGGGGGACTGGGCAAGGAGATGGAATCCCTCCTGGACCAGCTCGCCCACGCACCGGCTGGGCTCGACCCGGTCGCACGAGACCGGTTGGGGCGGTTGTGCGTCCACGCCCAGATCGGTCGGGTGCTCGACGCGCGGTCGGTGGTCCAGCAGCTCGCCGGCACCGACCCCGGGGCGATCTCGAGTGTGCGCAAGCTGATCGGCGCGCGTCACCGTCAGGACGTACCGGAGTTCGCGCTGTCGGTGCTCGGTCCCGACGGTCTCGCGATGTCCGACGCGGCAGATCTCTACCTGCGCAACCGGTGTCTCACCATCGCCGGCGGCACGTCGCAGGTGTTGGCGACCGCCGCGGCGGAACGGATCCTGGGCCTGCCGCGGTGACCCCGCACTGACCCGGTCGGGTCAGCGGGCGTCGTCGCGGAAGTCGGGGGAGGGTTGCCCCTCCGTGCCGACCCGGGTGGTCGCGGTGGTGCCCGCGCGCACCAGGGGCTCGATGTCGGCCAGCAGACGCGGTGTCGCGTAGTAGTACCCCTGCGCGAAGTCGCAGCCGACGCCCGCGACCTTCGCTGCCTGGCTGGAGGTCTCGACACCCTCGGCGACGACCCGCATCCCGGTCGTGTGGGCCATGGCGACGATGCTGGAGAGGATTGCGCGCGCCTCGACGCTCTCGTCGAGGGCGTCGACGAACGGCTTGGCCGTCTTCAGGATGCTGATCGGCATCCGGTAGAGCTGGTTCAACGACGATGCGCCGGTGCCGAAGTCGTCGATCGCGACCTGGATGCCCAGCTCGCGCACCGCGGCCACCGTCGCCGGGGCGCGGGAGTCGATGGCGGCCAGCGCGCTCTCGGTGATCTCGACGCACAACCGCTCGGGGGCGAGTCCGGTCTCGATCAGGGCGCGGTTCAGGCGGGAGAGCAGTGCGCGGTCGGACAGTTCGCGTCGGGACACGTTGACGCACAACGTCAGATCGGTGGTCCAGGGGCGTTGCGTGAACTCGCGTGTGGCGGTGCGCACGACGAACTCACCGACGAGGTCGATGAGATCGGTCATCTCGGCGATCGGGATGAACTCCGCGGGGGAGATGCGGCCCAACTCCGGGTGGTCCCAGCGCAACAGCGCCTCGACGGCGACCACACGGTGGTCGCCGGTCGTGACGACCGGTTGGTACTCGAGGTGCAGGCCCTCGGCGTCGGCGTGCATGGCCGCACGGAGGTCCTGTTCGATCCGTTGTCGGCGCTGCAGGTCCTGGCGGTGGGCCACGCGGAACCGGACGTAGGGCGTCTGCGAACTGGCCTCGAGCTTCGCCTGGTAGAGAGCGATGTCGGCGTCACGCAGCAGATCTGTCGGCGTGCGGGTGTCACCGACGCCGGCCACGACGACACCGATGCTGATGGTCAGGCGCTCGCTGCGGGACCCCAGCGCGATGGGACCGTTGACCGCGGCGTGGACCTGCAGGCTCTGCCGCTCGATGCTGTCGGCGTAGTCCGCGGACAGTGGGGTCACGATGACGAACTCGTCCCCACCGATCCGTCCGATCGCACTGCCGGGTGGCGTGACGCCGTCGAGCCGCCGGGCGATCTCCTGGAGCACCTCGTCGCCGACGGAGTGACCGAGGGAGTCGTTGACGAGCTTGAAGTTGTCGAGATCGAGGTAGTAGACCGCGATCCGGTCGTCGGCGTCGGTGAGCGCCTCGAGGTGGGTGGCGAGGCGCCGCAGCACACCTCCGCGGTTCAGGAGACCCGTCAGGTAGTCGTGGTTGGCCTCCCAGGCGAGCTGTGAGGTGCGTTCGTGGTGATCGGTGATGTCCACCATGGACACGAGCGCGGCGGTCACGTCGACGTCGTCGTCGATCGCGCGCACGCTGCACGACAACCACCGCCGCCCGTCCGGGGTCTCGATCGTCGCGAGCCTGTCGACGACGGGCCGACCGGTGCGCAGGCAGGCCGCGACGGGTGAGGTGGCGTCGTCGGGGAAGTCCAGCCCGATGTCGTCGAACGGCAGGCCGGGCACCTGTGGGGCGGTCACCTGCAACGCCGCCAGCGCGGCCGGGTTCGCGAGCGCCACGCGCCCGTCCTCGTCGACCACGACGACGGCCTGGTGCAGCGAGGTGAGGATGGTGCCCAGGCGCTCGATGAGCGGGCGGCGCGTGGCCGCGCCGACCACGAGGTAGCCGTCGCCCAGCGCGGTCACCGACAGGTGCACCATGATCGGTCGCCCCGTGTCGCCGCGGTGGTGCAGGGCGTCGACGGACCCACCCGTGGCGAGGATGCGCTGGGGATCGATGTCCGCGCCGACGAGGGTCGCCAGCGGGAGTCCCACGGCACCGATCGGCGCGATCCCGTAGAGCCTGCGCGCCCCCTGGTTCCACGAGCGGACGGCGAGCTGCGCGTCCACCGAGATCACCGCGTCGCTGACGTGGTCGACGAGCGCCGCCTGGTGGCGCAGCGCGATCTCGGCGGCCTTCTGGGCCGCGACGTCGCGCATGATCACCTGATAGGCGGGCTCGCCGCTCCAGACGGTGCGGACCGAGGTGACCTCCATCGTCCGGGTCTCCCCGGTCGAGTTGGTCATCAACATCTCCTCGGGGATCGTCGACGCCCCGGCCTCGGCACCCATGGCGGTGATGCGTTCGAGCATGCGCGGCAGCGAGTCCGGGTGGACGAAGTCGGAGATGGGCCGGCCGATGAGCGCGGCCGGATCGTCGACGCGGGCGAACCGCACGGCCGCGGAGTTCACGTAGACGATCTCGCCGTGCTGGTGGACCGCGATGGAGTCCGGACTGAGCTCGAGCAGCAGGCGATAGCGCTCGGCGACCGACGAGGAGGCGGCGGGTGACGTCATCGGCGCGGCCGCCGGCGCGACGATGTCCTGATCGTCGATCTCCTGATCGTCACCGTCATCCACGACCTCTCCGACCCCTCGACTCGCCCGTTCACGGGCACCGGTTCGACCACGACGCCACCGCCATTGTCCCGCACAGCGATATCGCAGGTGACTGCTAGTGCGAAAGCTTTTTCCCGGGGTCTGTGACTTCTCCTGCACTCGCGCTGTACGGCATTCGTAGGACATCGTGGTAGATGCCCCCTGACCTGGGGCGATACACGATAAGCGATCGCTTGTCGTCGAATTCGACAAGGAGTTCATGATGGGAAATTCACCAACTCTGGCCCGCATTTCCGGCATGGGTGCTGTGACGGGGTACGGCTGGGGACGGCGTGCGCTGTGGGACGGCCTCGTCTCGGGCAAGCCGTCGGCGTCGATGCGCGACGGTTTCGGGCCCGACGCCACCGAACCGGGCTGGGTCTCGATGGTCCCCGAGGGCGGGGATCCCGGCGACGGACCCACCCGCTACATGCGGGCCCTGCGGTTCGCCGCGCGGGAGGCCATCGACGACGCGCTCGAGCGGGGGTGGACACCAGGCCGTCGTGTCGGCGTCGTCCACGCCGCGGTCATGGGCGATACGGCCATGCACCCCATGCTCGCTGCGCCGGCGGGATCGTTCTCCGGCCGGCAGTACGTCGCGGTCACCCCGTCGACGGCGCCGTCGTTGCTGATGGCCGAGTACGGCTTCCACGGCCCGGTGGTGAGCGTGTCGTCGATGTGCGCCTCCGGCGTGGCCGCGATCATCACCGCGCGGACGTGGCTCGCGGCGGACATGGTCGACGACGTGATCGTCGTGGCCACCGACCTCTCGGCCACGCCGGAGATCGTGCACATGTTCACGAAGCTCGGGGTCGCCATCACCGACGACGAACCGCTGTCGGCGTGCCGTCCGTTCCAGGAGGGCAGCCGGGGCTTCAGCTTCGGTGAGGCCGCGATCGCGTTCACGATGACAAATCGCGCGGACGCACCCGGGTACGCCGACGTGCTCGGCGGATCGCTGACCCACGACGGATATCACCCGACGTCCATCGATCCGTCACTGACCGAGGTCCGTCGGTGCGTCGACGAGGCCCTCACGATGTCCGGCGTCGACGCCGGCGACATCCGGTACCTGAACGCCCACGGACCGGGCACCGCGCAGTGCGACGCCGCCGAGGGTGTCCTGGCGCGCGAGGTCGTGCCCGGGGCGTCGGTGTTCTCGGTGAAGCCTCTGGTGGGTCACTGCCAGGCCGCGGCCGGCGCGGTCGAGGTGGCGTCGTCGCTGCTGTCGTTCGAGAACGGCCGGATCCCGGCGTCGCCGCAGGTGTCCACGCCGACCGTCGACACGCTGCTCGACGGTGCGACGCCGGCGGAACCGGGTCTCACCCTCAAGACCTCGCTGGGGATGGGGGGATACACCGCCGCGATGGTGTTCGGTCCCACTGCGTGACGGGTCGGTCCGGGCACCGTCCGGACGGACCCCGAGCGTGCCGGGGACGCTCGGGGCGGGCGGCCGGGGGGACATCGACGTCTCCCCGGCTGTCCGTGCTGTGTTTGACATCCCATCGCTGCTATAACTAGAACAGGTTCTAGATTTGCGGTCGGAGCGCCGGTCCGAGCAGGGCCGCGACACCGGTGCCGCTCAGCAGGGAACGGAGTGCGCGCGGACATGGACTTCACGCTGGACTCGACGGCCACCGCCGTCGCGGACGTGGCCACGGATGTGTTGCGTCGCCACCAACCGGTCTGGGACGACCGGTTCGTCGCGTCACCGGGCTTCGAGGGGTCGCTCTGGTCCGCGCTGGTGGCCGCGGGCGTCGCCGGTCTCCCCCTGCCCGAGGCCCACGGCGGCGACGGTGTCGGCGTGCTGGGGCTCGCCCCGCTCCTGCGCGCACTCGGCGAGCACGCTGCCGTCACCCCGGCGATCGGGACGATCGTCGCGGGGATCGCCGCCGGCGAGGGCGACGCGGCGGCCCGGATCGCCGAGATCCTCGCGGTCGGCGGCCACATCGCGGTGGCCGTCTCCGAACCGGGCGCCGCCATCACGGCGAGCCCGCAGACGACCTCGGCCGACGACGTCCTGACCGGGACGAAGGTCGGGGTGCTCCACGCCGAGGGTGCCGCCGCGATCCTGGTGACCACCGATGCCGGTGCCGTCCTCGTCGACGCCGGCGCCGACGGCGTCCGCCTCACCCGCACCACCACGTCGTCCGGTTGGGGTGAGTACTCGGTGGCCTTCGACCGCGTCGCGCTGCGTGCCACGACCCGTGTCGCCGCCGATGCGCGCACGGTGCGCGACCTGTACCGCGTCGCGCTGGCGGCCTACGCCGACGGGCTGGTCGCAGGGGCCACCCGCATCACGGCCGACCACGTCACCAACCGTGAACAGTTCGGCAGGCCGATCGGCACGTTCCAGGCGGTCAGCCAGCAACTCGCCGACGTCTACGTCGTGGCGCGGTCGATGAACCTCGCCGTCACCGCGGCGATGTGGCGCCTGTCGGAAGGGCTCGACGCCGACCGTGACCTCGCACTGGCGACGTGGTGGTTGGCGGCGGAACTGCCGGCCACGGTCCGCACCATGACCCACCTGCACGGGGGTGTCGGGGTCGACATCACCTACCCGCTGCACCGCTACTTCTCCGTCGTCAAGGATCTGGCCCGCCTGGTCGGCGGCCCCACCGCACGTCTCGACGAACTGGCCGAGCAGGAGTTCTGACATGTTCATCGATCTGACACCCGAGCAGCGCGCCCTCAAGGCCGAACTGCGCGAGTACTTCTCGACTCTCGTCACGCCCGAGGAACACGCGGTGATGCGCACCGAGAGGCACGGTCCGACCTACCGTGCCGTGATCCGGCGCATGGGATCCGACGGGTGGCTCGGGGTCGGATGGCCGACCGAGTTCGGCGGCAAGGGTTTCGGCGAGATCGAGCAACAGATCTTCGTCAACGAGGCGGCCCGCGCCGACGTGCCGTTGCCCGCGGTCACGCTGCAGACCGTCGGGCCGACGCTGCAGGTGTACGGCACCGCGGAGCAGAAGGAGCGGTTCCTGCCGGCCATCCTCGCGGGTGAGGTGCATTTCGCCATCGGCTACAGCGAGCCCGCGGCAGGGACCGACCTCGCGTCCCTGCGCACCGCGGCGGTCCGCGACGGCGACGACTACGTCGTCAACGGCCAGAAGCTGTGGACCACCGGCGGACACGACGCCGACTTCGTGTGGCTCGCCGTGCGCACCGATCCGAGCGCGCCGAAGCACAAGGGCATCTCGATCCTCATCGTCGACACGACCGACCCGGGCTACAGCTTCACCCCGATCATCACCGCCGACGGCGCCCACCACGTCAACGCCACCTACTACTCCGACGTCCGGGTCCCGGCCGGGATGCTCGTCGGTGAGGAGAACAAGGGGTGGAAGCTGTTGACCACACAGCTCAACCACGAACGCGTGATGCTCGGACCCGCCGGCCGGGTGGACGGTCTCCTCGCCCGCGTGGCCGCATGGACGCAACGACCCGGAGCGGACGGCACGGTGCCCGCGAAGAACCCCGACGTGAAACGCGCCCTGGCCGAGATCGCGGGGATCGCCCGCATCAACGAGCTGCTCAACTGGCAGGTGGCGTCGTCGGGCAACGAGTCGATCTCGATGGCCGATGCCGCGGCGACCAAGGTCTTCGCGACCGAACGGATCCAGCGGATCGGGCGCATCATCGACGAGATCATCGCCCGCCACGGGGATCTCACCGACCCGGACACCGCCGACCTCGTCGACTGGTTGGACGCCCAGCAGAAGCGGAACTCGGTGATCACCTTCGGTGGCGGGGTCAACGAGGTCATGCGCGACATGATCTCCACGGCGGGACTCGGCTTGCCGCGAGCGGCACGGTGAGCGTCGACAGCGCGACCGCTCCTCGTGTCGACGACGCGTCCGACCCGGACGCGATCCGCGCCGCCGCAGAGGCGATCCGGGCACGCGGTGCGAGTGCGCCGGTCGCCGGACGCGACCCGGTGAACACCCCGATGATCGCGAACTGGACCGAGGCGATCGGGGACACCAACCCGATCTACACCGACGACGACGCCGCGCGGGCAGCCGGATGGGACGGCATCGTCGCGCCACCGGCGATGGCGCAGGTGTGGACGATGCGCGGCCTGCACGGCCGACGTGCCGACGACGACCCGCTGGGTGCGGCATCGGAACTCTTCGACGCCGCCGGCTACACCTCGGTCGTCGCGACCAACTGCGACTCCACCTACCACCGGTACCTACGGCCGGGCGAGGAGATCACGCTGTCCTCGGAGCTGACCGATGTCGTCGGCCCCAAGACCACCGGCCTCGGTGAGGGGTGGTTCTTCACCACCCGCAACATGTGGCGGGTGGGTGACGAGGTCGTCGCCGAGATGGAGTTCCGCATGCTCAAGTTCCGCCCGCAGGCCGTGGCGGCGCAGGACGGGATCACGTCGTCGGCCGGTGCCGACACCTCCGACCTCGACGCCGCGACCATGATGCGCCCCAGCGCCTCCCGCGACACCGCCTTCTTCTGGGAGGGCGTCGCCGCGCACGAACTCCGCCTGCAACGCCGGCCCGACGGGACGCTGGTGCATCCGCCTGTGCCCGCACTGTGGTCGGCGCCGGGTGCGCCCATCGATCACCAGGTCGCCGCGGGCACCGGCCTCGTCCACAGCTTCGTCGTCCACCACGCCCCCCGCGTCCCGGGCCGCACGCTGCCGTTCGTCGTCGCCCTGGTCGAGCTCGACGAGGGTGTGCGGATGCTCGGTCAGCTGCGCGGCGTGGACCCCGCGGACGTGCGGATCGGACTGCCCGTCGAGGTCGAATTTCTCGACTTCCCCGCTGATCCCGACGGTCCCCCGGGTGCCGACGGACCGTGGACGCTGTACGCCTGGCGCGCTCGTGAGACCGGAGGAACCGCGTGACCGTCTCGACTGCCCCGCCGGCCGCGACCGTCGGCATCGGACTGCCGGAACTGCGGATCGAGGCCACCCCGACCTTCATCGTGTCGAGCGCTCTGGCGACCCGCGACTTCCAGGACGTCCACCACGACCGCGATCTCGCACACGCGAAGGGGTCGAAGGACATCTTCGTCAACATCCTCACCGACACCGGTCTCGTCGGACGGTTCGTCACCGACTGGGCGGGACAGCGAGCCCGGATCCGGTCCATCACCCTGCGTCTCGGTGTCCCGTGGTACGCCTACGACACCCTGGCGCTGACCGGGACGGTGACCGCACTCGACGCCGGGGTTGCGACCGTCGACGTGGTCGGGACGAACTCCCTGGGCAAGCATGTGGTGTCCACCGTCTCCGTCGTCCTGGACCACACCGTGTCGGATTCTTCTGCGTCGGAATCTTCTGTCGGAGGCGATCGATGACCGCGTCACTGTCCGGTGCGGCGGCGATCGTCGGTGTCGGCGCCACCGACTTCTCCAAGGACTCCGGGCGCAGCGAGTTGCGGCTCGCCGCCGAGGCCGTCACCGCGGCCATCGCGGACGCGGGCCTGACACCGGCGGACGTCGACGGCCTGGTCTCGTTCACGATGGACACCAACACCGAGATCGCGGTGGCACGCGCCACGGGCATCGGCGAGCTGACCTACTTCTCCCGCATCCACTACGGCGGCGGCGCAGCGTGTTCCACCGTCCAGCAGGCGGCGATGGCCGTCGCGACGGGCGTCGCGGACGTGGTCGTCGCCTACCGGGCGTTCAACGAGCGGTCCGGGATGCGCTTCGGGCAGGTGAACGCAGGTCTGGCCGCGCAGGACAACTCGTCCGGCACCGACAACGCCTTCAGCTACCCGCACGGGTTGTCGACACCCGCGGCGTTCGTCGCCATGGTCGCCCAGCGGTACATGCACGACTTCGGCGTCACCAGCGAGGACTTCGGACGGATCGCCGTCGTCGACCGCAAGCACGCCGCCGTGAACCCGGCCGCGTTCTTCCACGGCAAACCCATCACCCTCGAAGATCACCAGAACTCACGGTGGATCGCCGAGCCGCTGCACCTTCTGGACTGCTGTCAGGAATCGGACGGCGGTGTCGCGCTGGTGATCACCTCGGCCGAGCGGGCGCGCGACCTCCCGCACACCCCCGTCGCGATCGCCGGGGCCGCGTCGGGGAGCGGTCAGGACCAATACATCATGACCAGTTACTACCGTGACGACCTCGCGGGTCTGCCCGAGATGGGGTTGGTCGGCCGTCAGCTCTGGGAGCAGTCCGGCCTGCGCCCGGACGACATGGACGTCGCGATCCTCTACGACCACTTCACCCCCTACACGCTCATGCAGCTCGAGGAGCTCGGCTTCTGTGGTCGGGGTGAGGCGAAGGACCTGGTGCGGGAGCCCGGCGCCCTGGAGGTGGGTGGCCGCATCCCGCTGAACACCCACGGCGGGCAGCTCGGTGAGGCCTACATCCACGGGATGAACGGCATCGCCGAGGGCGTCCGGCAACTCCGCGGGACGTCGGTGAACCAGGTCGACGACGCCCGACGGGTCGTCGTCACCGCCGGCACCGGCGTCCCCACGAGTGGATTGGTTCTCACGACATGACCGACACGACAGTGCCGCCCACCACGACCGGCGAGGTGGAGACCGACTTCAACCTCGGCGACATCTTCGAGGCCATCGCCGACGCCGTACCCGACCGTCCTGCCATCGGATACGAGGGCACCGACGTGTCCTACCGCGAACTCGACGAGCGCGCCAACGCGATGGGGCATCTGTTCCTCGCCCACGGCATCGGCCCCGGCGACCATGTCGCGCTGTACCTCAAGAACAGCCTCGAGCACGTCTACGCGATGGTCGCGTTGCTCAAGATCGGTGCGACGTCGGTGAACGTCAACTACCGCTACACCGCAGCGGAACTCGGTTACATCGTCGACAACGCGGACGTCACCGCGGTCGTCGTCGAGCTGCCCGAGCATCAGCGCACGCTGGCGTCGGTGCTGCCCGGCAGCCGGGTGCACACGGTGTTCGTCGTCGGGGACACCGTCGACGAGCTCGCGGCCGCCGCGTCCGCGTCGACGACGGTGGCCACGGTGGACCTCTCCGGGCAGAGCACCGAGCGGGACTTCGCGCCGCGCACCGGTGATCAGCTGTACCTGCTGTACACCGGTGGCACCACCGGCTATCCGAAGGGCGTGATGTGGCGCCACGACGACTTCTTCCACAAGCCGCTGTCGGGCGGGAACCCCTACGGTCCGGAGTCGCTCACGGACCTCGCCGCCATCGCCCACAACGCCAGTACCTTTGCGCCGCTGTCGTTCCTGCTGGCCGCCCCGCTGATGCACGGCGCCGCGATCTACTCGATGTTCATGTTCTTCATCAACGGTGGACGCCTGGTCCTGCAGCGCGACTTCGTCGCCTCGAAGGTCCTCGACGCCGTCGAGAACGGCGGGGTGCAGATCATCCTCATCGTCGGGGACGGGATGGGTGCACCGCTCGTCGCGGAGATGGAACGGCGACAGGCGGCCGGCACCCTGGACGTGACAGGCCTGCTGTCGATCACGAACGGCGGTGCCATCTGGTCGACCTCGGTGCGCGAACGGATGCGGGCGGTCAAGCCCGACCTCTGGTTCCGCGACAACTTCGGTGCGTCGGAGACCGGCAACGACGGCGAACTCCTGATCGACGAGCACGGCACGCTGCGGTCCGCCCCGAGTCCGGGGATGACGGTGCTCGACGAGTCGCTGACGCCGGTCGAGCCCGGGTCGCCGGACATCGGCTACATCGCCCGGGTCGGTCGGGTCCCGTTGGGCTACTACAAGGACCCGGAGAAGTCGGCACGGACGTTCGTGACCCTGCCCGACGGGCGGCGCGCGGCGATCCTCGGTGACATGGGTCGGCTCGAGGAGGACGGCAGCATCGTCTTCCTCGGTCGCGGATCGGGGTGCATCAACACCGGCGGCGAGAAGGTCTTCCCCGAAGAGGTGGAGGCTGTCGTGCAGGGACACCCGGACGTCGCCGACGTCCTGGTGGTCGGTGTCCCCGACGAGCGCTTCGGGCAGAAGGTGGCCGCGGTCGTCTCCGCGCCCGACGGCGCGACACCCCCGACGATGGAGGAACTGCAGGCCCACTGTCGGCAGAGTCTCGCCGGCTACAAGGTCCCGCGACTGGTCGTGCCCGTCGACGCCGTGAAGCGCAGCCCCGCGGGCAAGGCCGACTACCGGTGGGCGAGCGCCACAGCCACCTCGGCCCTGGAGTCCGCCACCGGCGTGAACACCCCGTCTTCTGGGCGGTAGGGGCTGGGGTCAGACCTCGCCTGAGCGGGGCTCACCCGTGTCGATGGGTGCGGCGTCCTGCGCGTCGGGCATGCGGGTCGGTGTCCAGAAGAACAGGACCACCGACCCGGCGACGACGATCGACCCGAGGACGATGTAGGCCTGGCTCATCGGGGCCAGGAAGGCGTCGCGTGCGCCGGACGCGATGGTGTCGGCCACAGGACCCGGGATGCGTTGTCGAAGCTGATCCGCGACGGCCGAGGCCTCGGCCAGCGACTTGCCGATCCGGTCGGTGATGGTGTCGATCTGGCCCAGGATCGCCTGGCCGTCGGCGACACGACCGGATGCCGACAGCTGCTGGGCGACGCCCCGGAGTTGCTCACGTGCGGCGTCGACGGTGCCGCTGATGCGCGTGGTGAACCCGGCCGCGACGATGCTGCCCGCCAGTGCCATCCCGATCGCGGCACCGAGTTCCCGCGAGGTGTCGTTCACCGCCGAGGCGATCCCCTGGTTGTCGGCGGGGGTGGACACCATGATGCCGGTGGTCGCCGGCGCACCGGCCAGTCCGATGCCGAACGCCATCACGCTCAGCTCGGCGGCGATCACCCAGTAGGTGTCGGAGTCGTACACCCCGAGCACGACGATCGCGACGCCGAACACGAACATCCCGACGGGCATGACCGCACGGAAACTGAACCGCACCGCGGCCCAGGTGCCGACGAGGGACATCACCATCACCACGACGACGAGGGGGATCAGGGCCAGAGCGGACTTCAGCGGCGAGTAGCCCATGATGATCTGGAAGCGTTGCAGCACCAGGAAGAACACGCCGAACGACCCGATGAACTGCAGCGCGATCGCGAACGACCCGGCACCGAAGGCGCGTCGACGGAAGAGTCGGACATCGAGCAGGGTGCGCGTGCCCCTGAGCTGGAGCCAGACGAAGATCGCCGCGAGCACGAGACCGCCGACGAGCCCGACGAGAACGAGGGGGTCGGCCCATCCGCGGATCGGGCCCTCGATGAGCCCGAACACGAACGCGGCGACCGCGACCGCCGAGGTGATCGAGCCGAGGACGTCGAATCGGGGCGGGTTCGCGTCGCGGGAGCTCCCGATGGTCAACGACAGCAGCGCCATCGACGCCGCCGCCACGGCGAAGGCGATGAAGATCGAGTGCCACGAGAAGAACTCGAGCAGGACGCCGGTGACGAGGAACCCCAGGATCGCGCCGGCGCCGGCGACGCCGGCCCAGATGCCCACGGCCAGGGGTCGTCTGCTCTCGGGTACCCCGGACGTGATGAGCGACAGCGTCGCCGGCATCACCAGCGCGGCACCGGCGCCCGCGATGACGCGGGTCGCGATGATCTCCTCCGGGGTCGACAGCACGATCGCCAGCGCCGACGCGATCGCGAAGATGACGAGCCCGACGACGAGCACACCCCGTCGGCCGAACCGGTCGCCGAGCGCACCGCACGGCAACAGCAGCGCAGCGAGCGTGAGCGTGTATCCGTCGACGAGCCAGGTGATCTGCGCGGAGTCGGCGCCGATGTCCGGGGCGATCTCGGCGAGGGCGACGTTGAGCGACGCCATCGCGGCGACGACCGCGCTCAGGGCCGAGCACGCGACGACGATGAGCCAGATGTCCCGCAGCGCCAGCTTGTCCGGCTTCGTGGCGGTGGTCGGGGTCGTGACGGTCATCGGTCAGCCCTCGCCGTTCGGGCGCTCGTCACCGGGGTGTTGTCCGATCGTGACCACGAGACACGCGCAGCCTCCCGTGTCACGTGTGTAACGCATGTCACTCTGGTTGTCGCTAGTCACAAGATCACTCATTCCGGGTCGACGCAGCCCCGGGCGAAAGGAACCGTGATCATGGCCGCGATCTCCCCCCGCGACACATCCCACTCCAGCACCTCGGTGCGCATCTGGCGGATCGTCGCCATGCTGGCCCCTCTCGTCGGACTCGTGATCGGCATGTTGCTGGTCATGGGGTCGATGGGCTGACCATCGGACGCGCCGACCAGCGTCGGTGCGCCACATTTTTGAGACTAACAGTCTCGTACACTTCTCGGCGACGGTCGAACGACGAGAGGTGGTGACACGGTGCGACGCAGCGACCCGCGACCGGCCCGGTCCCGTGCCAAGCTCGTCGACGCCGCTGCGGGACTGGTGCGCGAGCACGGACCCGCCGCGGTCACCGTGGATGCCGTCATCGGCGCCGCCGACGTCAGCCGCGCCACGTTCTACCGCCACTTCGCGAGCACGACGGAACTGGTCGCCGCCGCGTTCGCCGTCGTGATGCCGACCGCCCCGGCCCCGTCGGCGACGGGTTCCGTGCACGACCGACTGACCGAACTCGTTCTCGCCCAGGCGCGTCTGATCGCGGAGGTCCCGGCGACGACCACCGTCCTCGCGTGGCTCTCGCTCGGCGTCGACCTCGACACCGGATCGGTGGACCGGGTGCGCGAGGGAGCCGAGATGCTCACGCTGCGTGAACGCGTCGCCGATCAGTTCCTCCGCCCGTTCGACGAGGTCCTGTCGAGCCCGGACGCGGTCGAGCTGTTGGGCGACGTCGACCGCGTGCTGGCGATGTCGTTGCTCATCGGCCCGCTGGCGATGGGTCGCCTCAGCACGCTGCCGTCGTTCGACTACGAGAAGACCGCCCGCGCGGCCGTCGACGGCTTCGTCGCGCTGCATGCGCGCGAGCGGTGAGGATCAGCCGCGCGTGAGGACGACGTTGCCGAGCACCGGCGCCCCGTCGCGCTCGATCGCCGCCGCGGCCGCCACGAGCTGATCGCCGGTGTCCCACACCGAGATGCGCAGGGTCTCGCCCGGGAAGACGACGCCGGCGAACGTGGCACCGAACGACCCCACGGCCGTCGGGTCACCGCCGAGCGCCGCGTCGACGACAGCCCGGCACGTCAGGCCGTAGCTGCACAGACCGTGCAGGATCGGCGCGGGGAACCCCGCGTCCTTCGCGAACGCGGGGTCGGAGTGGAGTGGGTTGCGGTCGCCGCAGAGGCGGTACAGCAGAGCCTGATCCGGACGGGTGGGCACCGTCAGGACGTGGTCGGCTTCACCATCGGGGACATCGACGCGGGTGGAGCGCCCACGCTCGCCGCCGAAACCGCCCTCGCCCTTGGCGAAGATCGCCGAGCGCGACGTCCACAGCAGGTCGCCCGAGTCCCCGGTGGTCTCCGACTCCTGGATGATGACCGCCGCGGAGCCCTTGTCCTGGATCTCGGCGATCCGTGTCCGCGTCGTCGCCGTCCCGGCCGCCGGGATGGGCCGATGGGCGGTGACCTGCTGACTGCCGTGGACCACCTTGGCCAGATCGATCTCGACACCGGGGAAGGACACCGTCGGCGGTGTGTCGTCGTGGAATCCCGCGGCCACCGTCGCGAAGGTGGGCAACACCTTCGGGTCACGGTCGTCGACGTAGCGCAACCCCTCGGTGTCCAGGGGATCGGCAGCCGCGCCGACGGCCAGGTTGTAGAGCGCCACATCCGACGCGGACCACGAGAACGTGGTCGAACCCAGGTCGGCGCCGAGCGCGACGTCGAGATCGATCGGCATCAGACAGCCCGGGCGTCGGTCACCGAGTCGGCGCCCTGTCCGGCCATGTCCAGTGCCGCGAGGTATCCGAACACCATCGCGGGACCGATCGTCGCGCCCGGGCCGGCGTAGGTGTGGCCCATGACCGGGGAGCTGGTGTTGCCCGCGGCGTAGAGCCCGCTGATCACCGAACCGTCGGCGCGCAGTGCGCGACCCGATGTGTCGGTGTCGATCCCACCCTTGGTGCCCAGGTCACCGGGATACATCTTCACCGCCCAGAACGGTGCCTTCGTCAGCTCGCCGAGGCCGGGGTTCGGCTTGTTGGTGATGTCGCCGTAGTAGTGGTCGTAGCCGCTCTCGCCGCGGTGGAAGTCCTCGTCGACCCCGGTCTTCGCGAACCCGTTGAACCGTTCGACGGTGGCCTGCAACGCGTCGGCGGGCACCTCCATCTTCGCGGCGAGCTCGGCGATGCTGTCGGCCTTGATGATGCTGCCGGTCGCGAGCCACTTCTTGGGCAGCGGTTGGCGGCCCGGGACCCCGGCGAAGAGGTAGCGGTCGCGGTAACCCTGGTCGAACACGAGCCACGCGGGCACGTTCTCGCCCGGGCCGTCGCCCTGTCCGTACTCGCCGCCGTACATGCGGTGCACCGCTTCGACATACGGCAGCGACTCGTTCATGAAGCGCTGTCCGCGGGTGTTGACCATGAAGCTGCGCGGCAGCGACCGCTCGGCGAGGGCGAACCACGGGCCGCGCGGGAGCATGAACGTCGGACCCCACCAGGAGTCCTCCATGAACGACACGGATGCACCCAGTTTCAGGCCGGCGGTGATGCCGTCACCGGTGTTCGACGGCGCACCGGTGGTCCACTCGCTGCCGATCGGGTCGCGCTGGTACTTGCGGCGCATCTCCTCGTTGTGCTCGAAACCGCCGCACGCCAGCACGACCCCGCGACGGGCCGTGATGGTCCGCCGCTCACCTTTGTGCTCGACGACGACGCCGGTGACCCTGTCGTTCTCGGTCACGAGGTCCAGCAGAGGGGTCTCGAGGAACATCGGCACGCCGGCGCGGCGGACGCCGAGCAGCAGGCCCGACATGAGGGCCGCGCCCATCCCGATGATCCGCTTGCCGGTCATCTTCGCGCCGAACGTGCGGGCGCCGACCTGCATCATCTTCACCGGTCCACGCCAGTGCCGCAGGCCCATGCTCATCCACCGGTAGTCGGACTGCTTCACCACGACGTTCAGCGGCGCCTTGGTGTACGGCGGATGGATGGTCGCGGCGTCGGCACCGAGCCGGCGGGTGTCGAACGGACGCGGTTCACACGACCGCCCGTGCAGCCGGCCACCGGGAGCCTCGGGGTAGTAGTCGGAGTAGTTCTTCACCCACTCGAGGTCGATCTCGGAGTGGTCGATGAGGAAGTCCAGGGCCTCGGGACCGCGGTCGATGTAGGTGTCGATCTTCTCCTCGGGCACCACGTCGCCCACGATCGACTTCACGTACTGGCGCGCGGCAGCGTCGGTGTCCTGCACACCGTCGCGGCGCAGCACCGAGTTGTTGGGGATCCACACGCCGCCGCCCGAGCGGGAGGTCGACCCTCCCCAGTGGGCCGCCTTCTCGATGAGGACGGTCGACAGTCCCCGGGACGCCGCGGTGATGGCGGCACTCATCCCGGCCGCCCCGGAGCCCACGACGACGACGTCGTAGGCCGACTGCAGCTCGCTGCCGCCGGAGGTGTTCGCGCTGGTCATGGGCACACCCTTCACACATTTCTAGAACACGTTATAGAATTGCCGCTCGAGCCAGTTATACCAGCCCGTGAGCCGTTCTCCACCCCCACGGGACCGCCCGGACGCCCAACCCGTCCACCACCGCAGGGAGCGCGCATGACCGTCGCCGACGACGTCCGCCGACGGATCGCCGACGACCTGGCGCGGGCGGAGGAGAGCGCGACAGCTATCGATCCGCCGACGTCGGCCCACCCCGATCTCGACGTGGTCGACGCCTACGAGATCCAGCTGATCAACATCCGCCGTCGACTCGACGCAGGTGCTCGGATCGCCGGGCACAAGGTGGGGCTCGCGTCGGAGGCGATGCAGCAGATGATGGGCGTCGACGAGCCCGACTACGGGCATCTGCTCGACACGATGCAGTACCACCAGGGGACGCCGATCGACGCGTCCGCGTTCTGCTTCCCCCGGGTCGAGGTGGAGGTCGGGTTCCTCCTCGGGGAGGACCTGCCCGGGGCGAACTGCACCAACGGCGACGTCGTCGACGCGGTGGAGTGGGTGGTGCCGTCCATCGAACTCATCGACAGCCGTATCCGTGACTGGCGGATCACGCTGTGCGACACGATCGCCGACAACGCGTCGTCGCTGGGATGGGTGCTCGGGGACGAGCGTGTCGGGATCGAGGACATCGACGTCGGCGACATCGACGCGGTGCTGCACCGCAACGGCGAGGTCGTCGCGAAGGGCAACTCCTCGGCGGTGCTGGGCAATCCGCTGACCGCGGTGGCCTGGCTGGCCCGCAAGGTCGACTCCTTCGGCGTGCGGCTGAAGGCCGGCGACGTCATCCTCCCGGGCACCGCGACCCGCGCCATCGACATCCGCCCCGGCGACGACTTCCACGCAGAGTTCACCGGGCTGGGCTCGGTGTCGCTGCAGTTCCGCTGACACCTCACTCGAACCGCGATCCCATCCGGGCGCACCACACATCACAGGGCAGGAGGCACGCAGTGCCGCAGAAGGTCACCGCCGCGATCATCGGGTCGGGCAACATCGGGACCGACCTGATGTACAAACTCGAACGCTCCGAGGTGATCTCGCCGCGCTGGATGGTCGGGATCGATTCGGACTCCGAGGGCATGAAGCGTGCCGCCGACCACGGGCTGATCACCATGTCGGGTGGGGCCGAGGAGTTGTTGTCGTCGTCGGAGAAGCCGGATCTGATCTTCGAGGCGACGTCGGCGTACGTCCACCGCGAGTACGCGCCGCGGTACGAGGCGGCGGGGATCACCGCGATCGACCTGACGCCGGCCGCGGTCGGCCCGGCGGTCGTGCCGCCGGCGAACCTGCGCGAGCACCTCGACAAGCCCAACACGAACATGATCACCTGCGGCGGTCAGGCGACGATCCCGATGGTGCACGCGGTGTCGTCGGTGGTGCCGGTGGCCTACGCCGAGATCGTCGCGTCGGTCGCCTCGGTGTCGGCGGGTCCGGGGACGCGGGCGAACATCGACGAGTTCACCAAGACCACGTCGAAGGGCATCGAGACGATCGGCGGCGCCGATAGGGGGAAGGCGATCATCATCCTCAACCCGGCCGACCCGCCGATGATCATGCGCGACACCATCTTCTGCGCCATCCCAGAGGACGCCGACACCGATGCGATCGCCGAGTCGATCCACCGGCGTGAGAAGGAGATCCAGTCCTACGTGCCCGGATACCGGCTGCTGCAAGACCCGCAGTTCGACCCGCCGAGTGTCGTCAACGGCGGCATGGCGCGGGTGTCGATCTTCGTCGAGGTCGAGGGCGCCGGGGATTTCCTGCCGCCGTATGCGGGCAACCTCGACATCATGACCGCCGCCGCCACGAAGGTCGGCGAAGAGCTGGCCAAGCAGAAGCTGGGGATCTGACATGAGCGCGATCGCGTACTCCGACACCCTCGACATCCGGGTCACCGACTCGTCGCTGCGCGACGGCAGCCACCACAAGCGCCACCAGTTCACCGAGCAGGACGTCCGCGACATCGTCGGCGCGCTCGACGGCGCCGGGGTCCCGGTCATCGAGGTGACCCACGGCGACGGTCTCGGTGGGTCGTCGTTCAACTACGGGTTCTCCAAGACCCCGGAGCAGCAGCTGATCCGCGCTGCGGTGGAGACCGCCACGACGGCGAAGATCGCCTTCCTGATGCTGCCCGGGCTGGGCGTGAAGGACGACATCCGCGCTGCGCAGGACAACGGTGCGCAGATCTGTCGGATCGCCACCCACTGCACCGAGGCCGACGTCTCCATCCAGCACTTCGGGCTCGCCCGCGAACTCGGTCTCGAGACGGTCGGGTTCCTGATGATGAGCCACAGCCAGCCACCGGAGGTCCTCGCGCAGCAGGCCCGCATCCAGGTCGACGCGGGATGCCAGTGCGTCTATGTGGTCGACTCCGCGGGTGCGCTGGTGCTCGAGCAGGTCTCGGATCGGGTGTCGGCGCTGGTCGCCGAGCTCGGCGACGACGCGCAGGTCGGCTTCCATGGCCACGAGAACCTCGACATCGCCGTCGCCAACTCCGTCGCCGCGGTACGGGCAGGCGCCCGCCAGATCGACGGCTCGGTGCGTCGGTTCGGTGCCGGCGCGGGCAACACGCCGGTCGAGGCGTTCGTCGCGGTGTGCGACAAGCTCGGCATCCGCACCGGCATCGACTTCATGAAGATCGCCGACGCCGCCCAGGACGTCGTCGCGCCGATCATGCCCAGCGAGTGCCTCGTGGACCGCGCCGCGATGATGATGGGCTACGCCGGCTGCTACAGCTCGTTCCTCAAGCACGCCGAGGGTCATGCCGCCAAGTACGGCGTCTCGGTGGCGGAGATCCTCCTCGAGGCCGGCGCCCGCAAACTCGTCGGCGGCCAAGAGGACCAACTCATCGACATCGCCCTCGAACTCCGCAAGAAACAAGACGCCAACGCCGGAGTCTGACCGGCGTTCCCGCGCCGACCTCGCCACCCCGCGCCCTGCACGACGCGGGTTCAGGAGCCCGCCGCGGGTGCCATCCCCGCGTCGTTCCTGTCGCACCGCGGTCTTCTCCCGCACCCGCGCGGTGCAGGCCCACCCGCGCCGTGCTCGGCGCGGGTTCTCGCGAACGAGGCGGGGTCAGGCGGCGATCAGCCCCAGACGGGTCAGCCACTCACGGACCATCGGGACCACCCGGCCGTGGACCAGGTCGTCCCAGGTCCAACGGATCACCATGATTCCCATCCTCCGGAGGGCATCCTCGCGATCCTTCTCGCGACGCATCGCCTCGAACGGCGTCTCGCCGGGCCGCAGGTGCTTCTGGTACTTGACCATCCCGTCGAACTCGCCGACCAGGACGTCGCGCCATGCGAAGTCGGTGCGTGCGACCAACCGGCCGTCGTCGTCGACGAATTCCCGTTGCAGATCGTCGACGGGCAACCCGGCGTCGATCATCTGCGCGCGGCCCCACGGCTCACCGGGGTTCTCCGCGCGTCCGTCGGCGTGCCGGAGGGCGCGCCGCGCAGGCCCCACCCCACGTCGGGCGGCCAGCAGCATCCCGGCCATGCGGTCGCGGTCGGCGCCGAGCCGCAGGGCCGAGTCGAACACGGCGAGCGCGCCGGCGAACCCCATCGCCGATGTGCACGCCACGTCGACGGCGGTTCGCTCCAGCGACGTCACCCGGACCCCGTCGCGGACCAGGATGTCGCCCGTGCCGAGGTCGACCTCATGCTCGTGACGTGTCGGTGTGTGGTGTGCACCTGTGCCGATCCCGACGCCGAGGTGCACGCGCTCCAGGTCGGGGCGGAGCATCTCGAGGCCCAGGACGGTCGCGGCCGACTGGTGGCTGAGGACGGCGTCGGGGCAGATCGCCGCCACCGCGATCGCCGCGAGTCGGTGGTGTTCGCGCGGTCTGCGGTTCACGGCGACTGCGAACGCACCGCGGGTCAGTCGGACCAGCTGGCCGCGGGCGACCGCCTGCGCCAACTCGCTGTCACTGACACCGGCCGCGACGGCGTGACTGCGGAGCACGATCCCGTGCCGATCGATGGGGATGTTCAGCATGCTGATTGGACGTTCCGGCCACCCGTTCGGATCCATGCCGGCACGAATTCGTGTCGAGCAAGAGAACCCGCGCGAAGCTCGACGCGGGTGGGCCTGCCGGGCACGGGTCAGCGAGCACAGCGCGGGACCGCACGAATGGCGCGGGTGCTGCCGCTCGGCCCCGAACCCGCGTCGAACGAGCGAACCCGCGCCGAACACGACGCGGGTTCGCGGGAAGGACGCGGGTTCGCGCCGGCGCGGCGACTACATGCCGGCGGGAGGCGAGGCGTAGCAGAAGATCGCGCCCATGGGGTCCTTGGCGGAGGCGAGGGTGCCGTACGGGGTGTCCTCGCCGGCCATCATCACCTCGCCGCCGAGCTGGGTGACCTGTGCGGTCGCGGCGGCGACGTCGTCGACCATGATGTACACCTGCCAGAACGACGGGGCCTCGGCCGGCAGGAGCGTCGCGGCGTCCATGATCCCGCCGTATCCCGTCTCCCCGAACATCATCTGCGAGTAGCGATCCGGCCCGACGGCGTCCGGATCTCCGCCGGTGCCGACCTCGAGGAGTGAGACGCCGGTGACCGCCGGGTAGAACGCCGTCGACGCCGCGTAGTCCTTGGTCAGACAGTCGAACCAGTAGGGCGCACCGTGCTCGCCCCAACTGGTGAAACCGAGGTGCTCGTCGGGCTGCCAGAACCCGATGGCCGCGCCGGCCGGGTCGGACACGAGGACCATCGTCCCCTCGGTCCCGACCGCCATCGGCGGGAACAGCACCTGGGCGCCGGCCTTCTCCGCGGCCGCGGTGGTCGCTGCCGCGTCGGTGGTGTGCAGGTACACCGACCACACGTCGGAGGGAACGCCGGCTCCGTCCATCACCGGACTCATCCCGGCGATGCGTCGGCCGTTGCGTGTGAAGTTCTGGTACCCACCGAACTCCGGGCGGGGCGCCTCGACCTGCCACCCGAACAACCCGCCGTAGAAGTCGGCGGCTCGCGCGGGGTCGGAACTCATCAGGTCGAACCAGATGGGCGCACCGGCGGGTGCGGAGTAGTCGGTCACGGCGGATCTCCTCGCAGTCGGGTGGTCACCGGTACAGACCGGGCCGGACGCGAGAAATCATCGCAGGGGTCAGGTCGCGGGGGTCAGAGATAGCCGTCGGGATCGTCGGACGGGCCGTGCGGCGGGATGATGCCCTCGGCGACCCCGTGATCGATGCTGGCCGAGAGCCGTCCACAGGTCGGTGTCATCGCAGGGTTTCCACCCGACTCGCGCACCGCGCGGAGCTCGGTGCACCCCGCACGCGCCTGGGCCGTCCACTGGACGCTCGTCTGCGACGGCGACATCTTCTTCACCAGGACACAGGAGTGGCAGGCCCGGCACTCGATCTCGTGCAGGCCGCCGTCGAGATAGTGCGACCGGTCGCGCCGGGTGTGCTCGGCCACCAGCTGTTGGCGTTCGGGGTCGTCGGCGAAGGTTGGGGCCTTCGCCCACCCCTGCGCCTCCACCGAGCGGGTCATCTCAGACCTTCGCGGCGTCGTTGGTCGCCGACAGCTTCTCCTGCTCGGCCCGCACCGAGGCCTCGGTGTCCTCGCCCTCGGCCTTGCGGCGCAGGTTGTCCTCGACCTCGATGCCCCAGTTCTCCAAGGCCTTGGTGGTGTCGATCTCGTACTCGAACCGCTGCGTCATCTCCTCGGTGACGTCGGCCTTGTCGACGTAGAACTGCTCATACCAGCGGCGCAGCTGGTAGACCGGCCCGTCCTCCTCGACGAGGAGGGGGTTGTCGATGCGGCTCTTGTGCTTCCAGATCTCGACGTCCTGCAGGAACCCGACCTCGACGCCCTCGGCGATCTTGGCGGCCATCCCGGTCGCCTGCTCGGTGGTGAGGCCCGCAGGCTTCTTCGCCATGACGCCGAACATCAGCACGAACGAGTTGTTGTCGATCGGGTAGTGGCAGTTGGTGAGGATCGTCTCGATGGCGTACTCGCCATAGGTCTGATGCATCGGGTTCAGCATGTAGGCGGGGCCGTAGTACGCCGCGATGGAGCGCAGGTAGCTGTCGCCGTAGGCGGACGTCAGCTCGATGTCCGGCCGGCCGCGGGAGTTCATGTACTGCGCGGCGGTCTCACCCTCGAAGACGTTCTTGAAGTAGTCGGGCAGGGCGTAGTGGATGTAGAAGAAGTGCGCCATGTCGACGACGTTGTCGATGATCTCGCGGCAGTTGGAGCCCTCGATGACGATGCGGTTCCACGTCCAGTCGGTCCACTCGTCGGTGGCGTACTCGGCGATCTCGGGGATCACGACGTCCTCGGGCGGCGGGTCGCCCTCGGGGTCGTTGTAGACGAACAGCTGCCCGTTGCGGATCATCGTCGGCCAGGCCCGCGTCTTGGCGAGCTTCGGTGCGCGCTTCGCGTAGGGCACGCCGGCGCAGCGGCCGTTGCCCTTCCAGCGCCAGTCGTGGAACGGGCACGCGATGTTCCCGTCCTTCACGCTGCCCTGCGACAGGTCGCCGCCCATGTGCCGGCAGTACGCGTCGAGGATCTTGATCTCGCCGGTCTGGTCACCCCAGACGACGAGCTTGGTGCCGAAAGCCTGTACCGCGTGCGGCTTCTCGTCGGTGAACTCCGATGCCAGACCGAGGCAGTGCCAGCCGCGGGCGAATCGCGTGGGTGGGGTCCCGGTGTCGATCTCGCGGACCGCCACGTCGTCCTGCGATGTGGTCATCGCCTACCTCCTCCTGGCCGACGCGGGCGCCGACGGTGCTGCCGATACGAGAACATGTTACAAAAACCGGCGTTTCGACGCCACTGGTATCGCTTCCGTTTCCCGCTCTGACGAGGCCGAACGCACCGACCTCGACACAAACGAGAACGTGTTCTAATATTGGCCATCGTACAGCCCCGACACGGAGGAGTTCAGGCGATGTCGCAGCGGAGTGAGGCCGGCGCAGAGGTCCTGGAGAGGATCACCGCGCTGCTCCCGGAGATCGAGAAGCGCGCGCAGGAGTGCGAGGACCAGCGTCGCATCCCGGTCGAGACGATCGACAGCCTGGACGAGGTCGGCTTCTTCAAGCTGGTCCAGCCCGCGCAGTGGGGTGGTTACGAGGTCGACCCGGTCACCTACTACGAGGCCGTCCGTCGGATCGCGAGCGCCTGCGGCTCGACCGGGTGGGTCTCGTCGATCCTCGGCATCCACAACTGGCACCTCGCCCTGTTCCCGCAGCAGGCGCAGGAGGAGGTCTGGGGCGAGGATCCCACGACCCGCATCGGCTCCTCGTACGCCCCGATGGGCATGGGCGAGGTCGTCGACGGCGGCTACAAGGTCAACGGGGAATGGCACTGGTCCTCCGGATGCGATCACGCGCAGTGGACCTTCGTCGGGGGGCCGGTGTTCAAGAACGGCAAGCCCGTCGACTTCGTCAGCTTCCTGCTGCCGCGCAGCGACTACGAGATCCGCGACGTCTGGCACGTCGCCGGACTCAAGGGCACCGGGTCGAACACCCTCGTCGTGAAGGACGCCTTCGTCCCGTCGCACCGGATGCTCAGCTTCAAGGCCATGGCCACAGGGACGGCTCCGGGGCTGGAGAACAACACCGCGCCGGTCTACAGGATGCCCTGGGGCACCGTGCATCCGACCGTCATCTCCACCCCGGTCGTCGGCATGGGCTACGGCGCCTACGACGCACACGTGGAGGCCCAGGGCAAGCGCGTCCGTGCCGCCTACGCCGGTGAGAAGGCGAAGGACGACCCGTTCGGCAAGGTCCGGATCGCCGAGGCCGCCAGCGACATCGACGCCGCGTGGCGTCAGCTGTCGGGCAACGTGCAGGACGAGTACGACTGCATCCTCGCCGGCAAGGAGGTCCCGATGGAGATGCGCCTGCGCGCCCGTCGCGACCAGGTGCGGGCGTCGCAGCGGTCCATCTCCGCCATCGACCGGCTCTTCGAGGCCGCCGGAGCCCGCGCACTCGACAGCGACCAGCCGCTGCAGCGGTTCTGGCGCGATGCCCACGCCGGACGCGTCCACGCCGCCAACGACGCCGAACGCGCCTACCAGGCCTACGCCAACGGCGAGTTCGGCATCCCCATCGGCGACACGATGGTCTGAGGCGCGCCGCGCCCGGACACGATGGTCTGGGCGCCTTCGCCTCTCCCGCGCCGACTGCCCCCACGACGACGGAAACGGTTCCCGTATGACTGCGTCCTGCCCCATCTCTTCGCTCGGCTACATGCGGATCGAGGCCACCGACGTCGCCGCCTGGCGGGAGTACGGCCTCAAGGTCCTCGGGATGATCGAGGGCAAGGGTGTCGTCGACGGCGCGCTGTACCTGCGCATGGACGACTTCCCGGCCCGGCTGGTCATCGTCCCCGGCGAGCACGACAGGCTCGCCTCGGCCGGGTGGGAGTGCCCGGATGCCGCTGCGCTGCAGGACGTCCGCGATCGCCTCTCGGCGGCCGGCGTCGTCTACCGCGAGGCCAAGGACGAGGAGCTGGTCGACCGGCAGGTCGTCGAGATGATCGTCTTCTCCGACCCCAGCGGTCATGTGCTCGAGGCGTTCCACGGTGTGGCGCTGCAGCACAGGCGCATCGTGAGCCCGTACGGGCACCGCTTCGTCACCGAGGACCAGGGCCTGGGGCACGTCGTCCTGACCACCGACGACGACCGGGCCGCACTCGAGTTCTACCGCGACGTCCTCGGCTTCAAGCTGCGCGACTCCATGCGACTGCCGCCGCAGGCCGTCGGTCGCAACGAGGGTGACGAGGTGCCGTGGCTGCGGTTCCTCGGCTGCAACCCGCGCCACCACAGCCTGGCGTTCCTGCCCATCCCGAACAGCACCGGCATCGTGCACCTCATGGTGGAGGTCGAGAACTCCGACGACGTCGGTCTCGCCCACGACCGCGCCCTGCGCAAGAAGGTGCCGATGTCGGCGACCCTGGGCCGCCACGTCAACGACCTCATGCTGTCCTTCTACATGAAGACCCCCGGCGGCTTCGACATCGAGTTCGGCTGCGAGGGACGCACCGTCGACGACAGCGCCTGGGTCGCGCGGGAGAGCACCGCGGTGAGCCTGTGGGGCCACGATTTCTCGGTGGGACTGAAGAGTTCCTGAGCCGACTGCCATGACCCACGTCTCGCTCGGTACCGCCGACTTCGATCCTCGTCAGTTCCGGACCGCGATGGGGCAGTTCTGCACCGGCGTCACGGTCATCACCACGCTGAACGACGCCGACGAACCGGTGGGGTTCGCCTGCCAGTCCTTCGCCGCGCTCTCTCTCGACCCGCCCCTGGTCCTGTTCTGCCCGCAGAAGACCTCACGGAGCTGGAAGGTCATCGAGTCCGCCGGACGATTCTGCGTCAACGTCCTCTCCAACCACCAGCAACAGGTGAGCGCCGTGTTCGGCGCGCCCGGCGAGGACAAGTTCCGGACCGTCGAGTGGGACCCGTCGCCGAGCGGCCTGCCCGTCATCAAGCGCAGCCTCACGTGGATGGACTGCACCGTCGACCGCGTCGAGGACGGCGGCGACCACTTCGTCGTCATCGGTCGTGTGCAGACGTTGGGAGAGGTGTTGCAGGACAAGCCGCTGTTGTTCTACCGGGGCGGGTACCTGTCAACCGAACACCCCCGTGTCACGCCGGCGCAGGCCGAGCTCGAGAACTTCCTCACCTGGACCGGAGGGGACACATGGCTGTGACCGCACCCGAGACGACCACCGCGCCGGTCGACGAGGCCGACCTCACCGCGGGCCTGTCGGAGGCGATCCGGGAGGCGGAACGCCGCATCGCGACCGCGGAGTTCATCCGCTCCGACGTCGACCGTGCCGAGGGGTACACCTATCTCGCACAGTGCATCGCCGCGATCATGCAGCTCGCGTGGGCGCGCAACCACTCCCACCCGCACTTCGTCACGGCCACCGGACCGTGGACGAAGATGGGCCTCGACAACCCCGACACCCTGTACTGGAGTGCCGATCTCGAGCCGGACGGCCACTACCTCGTCCGCGGCCGTCGCGGGACGACCGCCGATCTCAGCTTCCAGGTGATCGCCGGACACTACGACGCCGACACCGTCCCGAACGGGGACACCGCCTTCGACGACCGCCGCCTCACCCTCGCCGACGACGGGACGTTCGCCTTCACCCTCGGACCCGAGGGGGCCGCCACCGCCGGCACCGACCACTTCGTCCTGCCCGACGGCGCCACCACCCTCGCGGTCCGGGAGGTGTACTCCGACTGGACCGCGACCCGCGGGTCGATCGCCATCGAGCGCATCGACACCGTCGGCACCGCGCCCGTCGAACCCGACATGGCCCTGTTGCGCAAACGGTACCGGGTGGCCGGCAAGATGCTGCTGTCCCGCATCGACACCTGGTTCAACTTCCCGAAGTGGTTCTACCTCGACCTGCCGGTCAACACGCTGACCGAGCCGCGGCAGACCCCCGGGGGGCTCGCGACGCAGTACTCGTCCGTCGGGCATTTCGACCTCGCCGACGACCAGGCGATCGTCATCACGGTCCCGAGGTCGGATGCGCCCTATCAGGGGTTCCAACTGGGCAGTCTCTGGTACATCTCGCTCGACTACGTCCACCACCAGACGAGCCTCAACTCCCATCAGGCCCAGGTCGACCCGGACGGGATGATCCGCATGGTGGTGTCGCACAGCGACCCCGGCGTCGCGAACTGGATCGAGACGACCGGGCGGACGCGCGGGATCATGCAGTTCCGCTGGCAGCGCGTCGACGAGCCCGTCACCGAGGGCCCGACCGCGGTCGTCGTGCCGGTCGCCGACGTCGCCGACCATCTGCCCTTCCACGACCACAACACCATCGACGCCGACGGGTGGCGTGATCGCATCGCGGCGCGGCAGCGCGCCTTCGCCGACCGGATGCTCGGATGAGCGGACTCCTCGACGGGAAGGTGGTCGTCGTCAGCGGTGTCGGCCCCGGACTGGGGCGGTCGATCGCGGTGCAGTCCGCGCACGCCGGTGCCGCGGTGGTGCTGGCCGCCCGCACCGAGTCGCGCCTGCGGGACGTCGCCGCCGAGATCGACGGCATCGGCGGCCGGTCCCTGGTCGTCCCCACCGACATCACCGACGACGCGCAGGTGCAGCGTCTCGTGGAGACGACGGTCTCCGAGCTCGGCCGCGTGGACGCGCTGGTCAACAACGCCTTCGCGCTGCCGTCCATGAAACCGCTGGCACGCACGGACTTCGAGCAGATCACCGCCAGTCTGGAGTTGACGGTGCTGGGTGGTCTCCGCGTCACCAAGGCCTTCACCGACGCACTGGCGGACGCCGCCGGCGCCGTGGTCATGATCAACTCGATGGTGCTGCGGCACAGCGAACCCCGCTACGGCAGTTACAAGCTGGCCAAGGCGGCGTTGCTGGCGATGTCGCAGACGCTCGCCACCGAGCTCGGCGAGAAGCAGATCCGGGTCAACTCCGTCGCACCGGGATACATCTGGGACGACCAGCTGCAGTGGTACTTCGGCGAGATCGCGAAGAAGTACGAGATCTCACCGGACGACGTCTACGCCGACACCGCGAAGAACTCGGATCTGAAGAGGTTGCCGGAGCCGGACGAGATCGCCCGCGCCGTCGTGTTCCTCGCGTCGGACTGGGCCAGCGCGATCACCGGCCAGACCCTCGACGTCAACTGCGGGGAGTACCACGCATGACCCGAGTACCACGCATGACAGGCCACGCATGATCCACGAGGAGACGCGATGACCCCACGCACCGACGTCGGCACGGTCGAGGACCTGCACGCCTCCGCTTCCCGGGCCACCGGTCTCGAGGACTTCGGCGCCGACGACCCGGTCGAGGCGCTCGGGGTCCTGCTCGACTCCTACCGGGGTGAGGCCGGGCTGACCGAGCTCGGCAGCAAGATGTCGCGGTTCTTCCTGAAAGGGGCCCTGGTCGCGCGCCTGCTCAGCGAGAAGGCGTTCACCGACCACCCCGATCTCGCCGACATCGACGTCGAGCGACCGATCTTCGTGACCGGACTGCCCCGCACCGGGACCACGGCGCTGCATCGTCTGCTGACCGCCGACCCGGCGCATCAGGGCCTGGAGATGTGGCTGACCGAGTACCCCCAGCCCAGGCCACCCCGGGACACCTGGGAATCGAACCCGGTGTACCAGGCCATCACGGCGAACTTCGCCCAGCACCACGTCGAGAACCCGGAGTTCATGGGCCTGCACTACATGAGCGCCGATGATGTCGAGGAGTGCTGGCAGCTGTTGCGGCAGACGCTCAAGTCGATCTCGTACGAGTCGCTGGCGTACCTGCCGTCGTACTCGCGGTGGCTCGACGGCCAGGACTGGACCGACGCCTACCGTCGGCACAAGCGGAACCTGCAGCTGATCGGGTCCCCGGACCGCGAGAAGCGCTGGGTGCTCAAGAATCCCAGCCATCTGTTCGCCATCGACGAACTGCTGTCGGTCTACCCCGACGCGATCATCGTCCAGACCCACCGCGCCCCACGCACGATCGTCGCGTCCATGTGTTCGCTCGCGGAGAGCGCCACCGAGGGGTGGTCGACGACCTTCGTCGGCGAGACGATCGGGGCGACCCAACTCGAGTTGTGGTCACGCGGTCTGCGGCGTTTCGCCGATGCACGGGCACGCCACGACGCCGCGCACTTCGTCGACGTCGACTTCGACGACCTCCGACGTGATCCGGTCGCCGTCGTCGAGGGGATCTACTCCGCGGCGGGTATCCCGTTCAGCGACGCTGCGCGCGAGGCAGTCACGGCGATGGACGCCGACAGCAAGAAGGGGCCCCGCGCCCCGAAGCACGAGTACAGCCTGGCCGATTACGGCCTGACCACGGAGATGGTGGACGAGACGTTCGACGGTCTGGTGCCGACGAGCTGACCGCCCGTCAGTCTCCCGGGGACGCCGGAGCACCCCACTCGGTGCACCAGGCCGCCAGTTGCGCCGCGGACACCGCGTGCACGATGCGTCCCAGCCCCACCCAGGCGTGCGCGGCCGCACACATGGGACAGTGCTCCCCGGACGTGAACACCGTTGCCGCGGAACGCTCGTCGGGAGTGAGGTTCTCCTCCGCCCAGAGCGCGGCGGCGAGTTCCGGATGGCGGGTGGCGTCGCCGCCGCCGACGCGGTTGCGATCGGTGAACACGATCCGTCCGGTGCGGTCCACCAGAACGGACCCGAACGGCTCGTCCCCGGCGTCCAGGGCCTCACGCGCCAACCCGACGCACCGTCGCAGGTGCACGAGGTCGTCGTCGGTGATCGCCACCAGCGCAGGATAGGTCAGAACTCACCCCCTCGACGTCGCCTCGGGCCCCAGCACCCCCAGGAGCGCGAGGGCGTCGGCGTCGGACGAACCGACGGGGGCGGTGCAGGGCACGAGATGCTGGTCGACCTCCGGGATCGCGAGCACGTCGCAGTCGACGGTCACGTCGCCGACGGCACGATGCCGGAACGTCTTGCGCAGCATCGTCGGGACCTCGACGTCCTGCCGCCCCCACAGCCGCGCGAACTCCTCGCTGCCCTCGGACAGTTCGGCGATCAGCTCCCGGACGCTGTCGTCGCGGGGGTAGCGGGTGGCGGCCACGCGCAGCTGCATCACGGCGCCCTGACGGAAATCCTGGAGATCGGACACGCCGTACAGGGGCGACCGGTCCGGATCCGGCGGCAGGAACGCCCGCCGTGCCAGGTTGCGGTCGGCCGGCGCGACGGCCTCGAAGTCGTCCATGAGCGCTCGGGCCAGGTCGTTCCAGGCGAGGACGTCGTAGATCGCCGAGATGACGAAACCCGCGGTGAGCGGAAGTCGGTCGAGGAGTGCACGGATGCTCGGCCGCACGTCGCGCGACACCAGTCCGTCGCGTGGTGGGGTCGTGTCCGTCAGGTCGTGCAGATGATCGGTCTCCGCCACGGTGAGGCGCAGGGCGCGCGCGATCGCAGACACCACCTCGACCGACGGGCGGGGTGCGCGAGCCTGTTCGAGTCGGACGTAGTACTCGGTGGAGATGTGGGCGAGGACGGCGACCTCCTCGCGTCGCAGGCCCGGCGTGCGCCGCCGGGCACCTGATGCCATGCCCACGTCCTCCGGGCGCAGTCGCGCGCGACGACTGCGGAGGAAGGCGGCCAGTCCGGCGGAGTCCATCGGCCCAGTGTGCCGCGGCGTCACAGGGGAAGGGTGGTACCGCCTGTACCTGGCTGTGGTGCCGGATCCGGTCGGAGACTGGCGACATGACCGAGACATCGAGATCCACCACGACATCCACCCGCGCAGGCCTCCTGGAGGGCAAGGCCGCGCTGATCACCGGGGCGAGCCGGGGGATCGGCGAGGCGGCCGCCCGGCTCTTCGCCGAGGAGGGGGCGTCGGTGGTGCTGGCCGCGCGCGGGGTCGACACCCTGGATCGCGTCGTCGATGAGATCCGGGCCGACGGTGGTGTGGCCCATGCCGTCTCACTGGACCTCGCCGACAGCGACTCGATCCGATCGGCGGTGGCCCACGTCGAGGACCTCCACGGACGTCTCGACGTCGCGTTCAACAACGCCGCGACCATCCAACAGCCCGGTCCGCTCGACGCCACCGGCGACGACGACATCGACATGCAGTTCGCGGTCAACTTCCGCGCCCAGTGGATCGCCATGCGGGTGCAGGCCGAGGCGATACGGCGGGTCGGTGCCGGCGCGATCGTGAACACGTCGAGCATCGGCAGCCGACGCGCCAACCCCGCACTGCCGGCCTACGGGGCGATGAAGCGCGCGCTCAACAGCCTCACCGAGACCGCCGCGGTGACGTGGGCACCGGAGGGCATCCGGGTCAACGGCATCGCGCCCGGAGGCACCGACACCGCGATGATCGACGAGTGGGAGGACGCGACGCCGGGCGTGCGGGCCGGCATCGTCGCGTCGATCCCTCTGGGACGGATGGCCGCCCCGCGCGAAATCGCGGAGGTGGCGGCGTGGCTGCTGAGCGACCGCGCGTCCTACGTGACCGGTGCCGTCGTCCCGGTCGACGGCGGCGCCGGGGCCTGACGGGTGTCCGTCGCCCGGTCAGGAACCGGTCGGCAGGACCGGTTCTGGGCCCGGTCGTTGGAACAGGAACCCCTGGGCCTGAGGGCAGTTCATCTCGACGAGCGCCTGTCGTTGCCGGGCCGTCTCGATGCCCTCGGCGATCACGACGAGCCCGTTGGCCGCGCCGTGCTCGACGAGTCCCCGCAGGAGATGGTCCACGGCGGGCGTGCCCAGTGACGCCGTCAGCGAGGCGTCCAGTTTGAACCCGTCGATCGACCAGTGCACCAACCGGGACAGCGACGACCATCCCCGACCGAGATCGTCGACGACGACGTGGACACCCAGGCCGCGCAACGTGTCGAGGGCGTCGCGGGTGTGCAGGTCGTCGCCGACCGTCGACTCGATGATCTCCACGGCCAGGCGGTCGGTGGGCACGGAGGCCCCGCGGACGGTCTCGATGAGCCGCTCGAGCCGGGCCGGTCGGTGGAGGTGCCCGCCCTCGATGTTGACGTGGAGCAGCAGGTCGTCGCCGATGGTCGACTCGTGTGCTCGCATCATGTCGCTCGACGCGCGCAGGATGTCGAGGTCGATGTCGAGCATGATGTCCGTCGCGCGTACGGCGGGCAGGAAGTGCGCGGGGGTCAGGACGCCGTGCACCGGGTGGACCCACCGACTGAGCGCCTCGAAGCCCCGGACGGCACCGTCGGACGGGTCGACGATGGCCTGGAACCACGGCTGGATCTCGCCTCTCGACAGCGCCGCGGCGACGTCGTCGAGGCCGGTGTCGTCGGGGAGGCGCGTGCGGTCCCGCTGCAGTTCGAGTTGCTCCTCGATCACCTTCGCGTACTTCTGCAGCAGTGTCACGTCGGACGCCGACACGGTGTGGGGGACCGCGTCGGTCAGGCACAGCGTCCCGACCGCGGTGTGCTCCCGACTGAACAGCGGGACGCCCACGTAGGTCCGCAGCCCCGCGGCACTCAGCGGCGAGGCGAGGGACGGGTCGACCGATGTCGACTGGGCGTCCCCGATGACCAGCGGCTGGGCGCTGTCGACGACGGCGCGGCACATGGTCGCCGACCGGTCCACGATGAGACCGACGCTGTCGGGGTCGCCGAAGGCGGCGAGCACGTACTGGTGGTGTTCGTCGAGGATGTGCAGGCGGGCCTGCGAGAAACCGACGGCCAGGGCCGCGAGTTCGAGGGTGGTGGACAGGTTGGCGCTGACGGCACCGTCACCGAGGTAATTGGTGGCGTGCCCGAAGCGCGACGCCCCACCCTGTGTCATCAGGCGAATGGTAGTCGCGGGACGCTGGGGACTGTCACGAATCAGGCATGCGTGTGCAGGTTCCTCCTACAGGCCTGCGGCGGTCTCGATCGCCGCCGCGTGGGTCCACGGGCGGTTGAGGAGGAGCGTCGTCGCGTGGGCGCGCTTGAAGAACAACTGGACGTCGTGTTCCCAGGTGATGCCGATGCCGCCGTGCATCTGGACGGCCTCGCCGGCCACGGCGGTCACGGTGTCCGAACACAGCATGCGCGCCGCCGCCACGGCCTCGTCGACGTCGAGACTGTCGCGGACGAGGGCGTCGACGGCGTCGTAGGACACCGACCGCGCCGTCTCGACCGCGGCGAACATGTCCGCCATGCGGTGCTTGAGGGCCTGGAACGACCCGATCGGCCGCCCGAACTGGGTACGGGTGGACGTGTACTCCACGGTCCGCTGCAGCGCCGCGGACGCGACACCGACCTGTTCCGCGCTCAGCGCAACCGCCCCGACGGCGAGCAGACGCTCGACGAGGTCGGCGGGTGCCGCGATCGGGGTCGACGGGGTCTCGTCGAACGAGATGCTCGCCATCGACCGGGTGGGGTCCATGACGGGGACGGGGCGTCGGGTGACCCCGTCGGCGTCGGCGGCGACCTCGTGCAGGGTCGTCTGCCCGCCCGCGCGGGCGATCACCAGCAGCACGTCCGCGAACTCGCCGTCGAGCACGTAGTGCGCTGTCCCGGTGAGCAACCCACCGGTGGCGGTCACACCACCGCGTCCCCACCCCGCCTCGTCGGCCCAGCACAGTGCCGCGACGGTCTCGCCCTCGGCCATGGCCGGGAGAAGGCGGTCGCAGGCGTCGTCGTCGCGACTGTGGAGCAGGGCCTGCGTCGCGAGCACCGCGGATCCGAGCATCGGCACCGCGGCGAGGGTGCGGCCCAGCTCCTCGACGACGATGTGGGTCTCGACAAGGCTCGCGCCCACACCGCCGAACCGTTCCGGGATCGACAACGCCGCGACGCCCACCTGCCCGCTCAGGGTGGCCCACAGGTCCCGATCGGTACGGGGCGTGGCCGCCATCGCCGACCGGAGACGATCGGGACCGGCCTGACGGCGCAGCACGTCGGCCACCGACGCCCGCAACGCGGCCTGTTCCTCGGTGTCGATCCCGGGGGAGTACAGCGGCGGGGCCTGCGGCTCGGGGGTGCTCATGGGGCGATCGCCTCCAGGACCCGCCGGCGATGGACCGCGGGCGTCCCCCACGCGGTGAGCAGCGCGCGCGTCTTCGTCAGGTACAGCGACAGGTCGTGTTCCCGGGTGTAGCCGATCGCACCGAGGGTCTGCAGACCCGTGCGGGCGGCGAGGTCGGCCGCCTGTCCACAGGCGATCTTCGCCGCCGAGACGTCCCGGCGGGCGTCGACGGGGACCGCGTGACCGTCGCTCGTGGGTCGGTCGACGGCGAGCGCGGCGCCGTGGAGCAACGGGCGCGCCATCTCGACGGCGATCGCCACGTCGGCGAGGTGGTGTTTGACGGCCTGGAACGAGCCGATCGGACGGCCGAACTGGGTACGGGAACGTGCGTGGTCCGAGGCCATGGCGAGCATCCCCGACGCCAGGCCGAGCAGCTGCGCCGCCGTCGCCAGTGCGCCGAGATCGGTGGCGCGGTCGCCGTCGACACCCTCGGCGAGCACGTCGGTCTGCTCCACGTCGGACACGGTGCGCGCGGGGTCCACGGACCGGTGGGTGGTGGCCGGAGACGCGGTCGCCAGCACCCCGTCGCGCAGGAGGAACACCGCCGATGACAGGCCGACGTCGGCGGCTCGAGGAGCGGCCGGCGCGACGGCGATCGTCGCCGGGCCGCCGTCCAGGACGCCTTCGAGCAGATCGGACCGCCCGGCGGCGGCGAGGACCGTGGGCACCACGGCGATGGCCTCCGCCACCGGTCCGGGGACGCAGTGACGCCCCAGCTGCTCGACCGCGACGACCATCTCGACGGCCCCGGCGCCCATCCCGCCTGACTCCTCGTCGACCAGGAGCGCGGGCACGCCGGTCTCGGCGAGCCGCGACCACACCGCGGCGGTCGGCTGGGTGTCGCCGTCGACGAGGGCGCGCACCACCTTCGTGACGTCGGCGCGGGTGAGCATCGCGTCGATGCTCCCGGCGAGATCGCTGTGTTCGGTGTCCAGCAGGAATCTCATCGGTCCCCCCGGGGCAGCCCGAGCAGGCGCTCACCGATCACGTTGCGTTGGATCTCGTTGGTCCCGGCGTAGATCGGCCCCGACAGCGAGAACAGGTAGCCGTCCAGCCATCCGGCGTCGTCGGCGTCGGCGATCTCGGCGTCCGGGCCGAGCAGGTCGAGTGCGGTCGCATGGGTCGCGATGTCCCACTCCGACCAGAACACCTTGTTGATCGACGACTCCATCCCCAGCTTCCCGCCGTCGAGGAGCCGACTGACCGTGGCGTAGGTGGACAATTCGTAGGCGCGCGAGCCGATCCAGGCGTCGACGACGCGGTCGGCGGCGTCGGCCGGGAGGTCGTCGCGATCGCGCGAACGACCCCACAGCGCGAGGAGGCGATCGGTCGCGGCGAGGAAGCGACCCGGAGAGCGCAACGACAGACCACGTTCGTTCGCCGCCGTGCTCATGGCGATCCGCCACCCGTCGTTCGCCGTGCCGATCACCCCCGACTCACCGGGAGAATCGGGATCGTCGGGGACGAAGACGTTGTCGAGGAACAGCTCGGCGAAACCGGGTTCGCCGTCGAGCTGGTCGATGGGGCGGACGGTCACGCCCTCGGCGCGCAGATCGAACATGAAGTAGGTCAGGCCCCGATGCCGCGTCGCGTCGGGATCGGACCGGAACAGGCCGAATCCGCGGTCGGCGAAACTGGACCGGGAACTCCACGTCTTCTGACCGTTGAGCAGCCACCCGCCGTCGGTCCGCACCGCCGTCGATCGCAGCGACGCGAGGTCGCTGCCGGCCTCGGGCTCGCTCCATGCCTGCCCCCAGATGTCGTCGGCGCGGGCCATCCGGGGCATGATCGCGGCCAGTTGCTCGGGGTGGGCGTGCTCGAACAGGGTGGGGGCCAGCAGGAAGATGCCGTTCTGGCTGACGCGGCCCGGTGCGCCGCTGCGGTGGTACTCCTCCTCGAAGACGAGCCAGTGCACGAGATCGGCGTCGCGGCCGCCGAACTCCTCCGGCCAGCTCACCACCGACCATCGGGCGTCGGCCATCCGCCGCTCCCAGTCACGGTGGGCCTCGAACCCTTCGGCGGAGTCCATCGACGGCAGTGGGGTCGCGGGGACGTTGTCTCGCAACCACTCCCGCACCTGCGACCGGAACTCGACGACCTCGGGGTCGAAGTCGAGATCCATCAGGAGTCCCCGCCCGCACTGGCCTTCATGGACTTCGCGTCCATACCGCCCAGCGAGTCGCCGGCGGACTCGGCGTTGGCGCTGTGCGCGAAGTGGTGCCAGCCGAAGACGGAGTCCATGGCGGTGCGCAGCCCCATCTGGTCCTCGCAGATGTTGACGGCCTTCTTGCACAGCGCGAGTCCCAGCTGCGGCATCTCGACGATCTGTGCGGCGATCCCGTCGACGGTCGACTGCAGCTCCGCACGGGGGACGACGTGGTTGACCATGCCCCATCTCTCGGCCTGTTCGGCGGTGAAGCGCTTGCCCGTGAACAGCAGCTCCTTCGCCCGGCGCGGACCGAGCACGAACGCGTGGGCGAAGTACTCGACGCCGGGGATGCCCATGCGGGCCACCGGATCGGAGAAGAACGCGTCGTCGGAGGCGACGATGAAGTCGCAGATCCAGGCGAGCATGAGGCCGCCCGCGATGCACGCCCCGTGGACCTGGGCGATCACCGGCTTGGGGATCTCGCGCCACCGACGGCACATGCCGACGTACACCTCGATCTCGCGCGCCAGACGCTGGTCGCCGCCGCTGCGATCGGTGTGGTCCCAGTACAGCGACGCCGTGTTGGGATACCGGACATGGAAGTCCCGCTCGGGGGTGCCGATGTCGTGGCCGGCGGAGAAGTGCTTGCCGTTCGCGCGCAGCACGATGACCTTCACCGCGGCGTCGTCGACAGCCCGTACGAAGGCGGCGTCGAGCGAGTACGTCATGACCGAGTTCTGGGCGTTGCGGTACTCGGGTCGGTTCAGCGTCACGTAGGCCACGCCGTCGGCGACCTCGTAGGCCACCGGGGTGGAGTCGGACGTCAGCTCGTCCCCGGTCAGAGGCGCGGGGATGGGGGTGTCGGACACATCTCGGAGGGTACCTAGCAAGTGCTTGGTTGGTAAAGCTGCCCACCGGGTTGACGCACGTCGAGACCGGCCCCTAGATTCACCATCACATAGTCGAACACGACGTCGACAATTCGACACCAGGGAGGTGGCCGTGCGCGGCTACGAGATCTCGCACCTCGCCGCCCTCGAAGCGGAGTCGGTCCACATCTTCCGCGAGGTCGCCGCCGTGTTCGAGCGCCCCGGCATGCTGTTCTCCGGTGGCAAGGACTCGGTCGTGATGTTCCACATCGCGCGCAAGGCGTTCTGGCCTGCGCCGGTGCCGTTCCCGCTGATGCACGTCGACACCGGACACAACTTCGACGAGGTGATCGCCTACCGCGACCGCGTGGTGGCCCAGACCGGTGTGCGTCTGGTGGTGTCGTCGGTCCAGGACGACATCGACGCCGGGCGCGTGGTCGAACAGACCGGACGCGGGGCGAGCCGCAACCGCCTGCAGACCGCGGCACTGCTGCGGGGCATCACCGAGAACCGGTTCGACGCGGTGTTCGGCGGGGCCCGCCGCGACGAGGAGAAGGCCCGGGCGAAGGAGCGGGTGTTCAGCTTCCGGGACCGGTTCGGCGCGTGGGATCCCCGAGCGCAGCGACCCGAGCTGTGGAACCTCTACAACGGACGCCACGCACCGGGCGAGCACATCCGGGTCTTCCCGCTCAGCAACTGGACCGAGCTCGACATCTGGCAGTACATCGGCGCCGAGCAGATCGATCTCCCGCCGATCTACTACGCCCATGAGCGCGAGGTGATCCCCCGTGACGGGATGCTGCTGGCGCGCACCCGCTTCCTGCAGCCCGAGGACGGTGAGCAGACGCGCACCGAGACGGTCCGGTTCCGGACCGTCGGTGACGCGACCTGTACGGGGTGCGTCCTGTCCACCGCGACGACGGTGGCCGAGGTGATCGACGAGGTCGCGGCGACCCGCCTGACCGAACGGGGTGCGACCCGCGCCGACGACCGGATCTCGGAGTCGGGCATGGAGGATCGCAAGAAAGAGGGGTACTTCTGATGACCGCGGTCGACCACCGGGCACCCGGCACCGAACGTGCGGGCAAGGAACTCCTGCGACTGGCGACCGCCGGGAGCGTCGACGACGGCAAGTCGACACTGATCGGACGCCTGCTCTACGACTCGAAGTCGATCTTCACCGACCAGATGGAGTCCATCGAGCGCACCAGCGCCGAACGTGGTGACGACTACGCGAACCTCGCGCTGCTCACCGACGGTCTGCGCGCGGAGCGCGAGCAGGGGATCACCATCGATGTCGCCTACCGCTACTTCGCGACACCGCGCCGCAAGTTCATCGTCGCCGACACCCCGGGCCACGTGCAGTACACGCGGAACATGGTCACCGGCGCCTCCACCGCCGACCTGGCGATCGTCCTCATCGACGCGCGCAAGGGGGTGCTGGAGCAGACGCGCCGGCACGCGTTCCTCTCGTCGCTGCTGGGCATCCCGCACCTCACGCTCGCGGTGAACAAGATGGACCTCGTCGACTACTCGCAGGAGCGCTTCGACGAGATCCGCGCCGAGTTCGCGGCGTTCGCCTCGAAGCTCACCGTCGGGGACCTGACGTTCATCCCGGTGTCGGCGCTGCACGGCGACAACGTCGTCGACCGCTCGGAGGCCATGCCCTGGTTCCACGGCACGCCGCTGCTGCACCACCTCGAGGAGGTCCACATCGCCTCGGACCGGAACCTCATCGACGCGCGCCTGCCCGTGCAGTACGTCATCCGACCGCAGCGTGCGGACGGGTCCGACCACCGCGGGTACGCGGGCACCGTCGCCGGTGGGGTGTTCCGACCCGGCGACGACGTGGTGGTGCTCCCCGGTGGGTTCACGTCGACGATCTCCGAGATCTGGGGTCCTGGAGGGACTCCCGTCGCCGAGGCGTTCCCGCCGATGGCGGTGTCGATGGCACTCACCGACGAGATCGACATCTCGCGCGGGGAGATGATCGCGCGGCCGAACAACCGTCCCTGGGTGGGCCGCGACGTCGACGCGATGGTCTGCTGGTTCTCCGACGCGACCACCCTGCGGGAGGGGAACCGTTACGTCATCGCCTCCTCGACGACGCAGTCGCGGGCGCAGGTGTCGACGGTCGAATACCGCCTCGACGTCAACAGCCTGCACCGCGACGAGTCCGCGGAGTCGTTGTCGCTGAACGAGATCGGTCGGGTCACCCTGCACTCGCAGCAGCCGCTCATGTTCGACGCGTACCGGCGCAACCGCGAGACGGGCAGCTTCATCCTCGTCGACGAGGCCACCCACCAGACGGTCGGCGCGGGGATGATCACCGGTCCGGTGAGCCGTGAGGCGACCATCGTCTGGCACGGGTCGAAGGTGACGCCCGACCAGCGGCCGTACCCCGGCGCGACCATCTGGCTGACGGGCCTGTCGGGTTCGGGGAAGAGTTCGCTGGCCGTCGAGCTCGAGCGGCGCCTCGTCGCGTCCGGGCGGCCGGCGTACCTGATGGACGGGGACAACCTGCGTCACGGCCTCAACGCCGACCTGGGCTTCGGCGACGCCGACCGTCGCGAGAACATCCGCCGCACCGGTGAGGTGGCCGCGTTGTTCGCCGATTCCGGCGCGGTTGCCATAGTGTCGCTGATCAGTCCGTTCGCCGCCGAACGGCAGCGCGCCCGCGACATCCACGGCGCCCGCGGACTGACCTTCCACGAGGTCTTCGTCGACACACCGCTGGAGGAATGTGAACGCCGCGATCCCAAGGGCCTCTACGCCCGCGCCCGTCGAGGTGAGGTCAGGAACTTCACCGGCATCGACTCCGCGTACGAACGGCCGACCGCGGCGGACCTCGTGGTGACCCCCGAGGACGGCTCCCCGGGCGACGTGGCCGACGCGATCATCCGCGACCTCGGCCTGTGACGGCCGACGCACGGTTGGCGGGCGAACTCGCCGCGGCCGCCGGGGAACTGCTGGTGCGGCTGCGGTCCGAGGACGGACTGTCGGGGAAGGCGCTCGGCGCCGCGGGCGACGAACAGGCCAACGACCTCCTCCTCGCGCGTCTGCGCGAGGAACGTCCCGACGACGCCGTGCTGTCGGAGGAGTCCTCCGACGACCGCCGACGTCTCGCCGCCGACCGCGTGTGGATCGTCGATCCCCTCGACGGGACACGGGAGTTCGGCATGCCCGACCGCGCCGACTGGGCCGTGCACGTGGCCCTCTGGCACGCCGGGTCGGGCCTGGTGGCGGGGGCGGTCGCGCTGCCCGACCTCGGCGTCACCTACACCACCGACCAGGAGCGGATCGACCCCGTCGCGGGTTTGCTGCCCGAGCGCACGACGGACCGTCCGCGGGTCGTTGTCAGCGCGTCGCGACCGCAGGCCCTGGCCGACCCGGTCGCGTCCGCCGTCGGCGGGGACGTCGTGAACCTCGGCTCCGCGGGGGCGAAGACCATGGCCGTCGTGCGCGGTGAGGCCGACGTCTACGTGCACTCCGGTGGTCAGTACGAGTGGGATTCGGCCGCGCCGGTCGCCGTCGCCCGCGCCGTGGGCCTGTGGTGCAGTCGCGTCGACGGGTCGCCGTTGGAGTACAACCGCGACGACGTCTACCTCCCCGACCTGCTCGTGTGCCGCGCGGATCTCAAGGACGCCGTCCTCGACGCGATCAGCTGACGCCGCGGCCCGGCTCGTCTGCGCCGTCTGCCGGACGCATCAGCAGACCCTGCGGGCCCGGGTCGTCCGCGGCAGCCGCCGTGAACGCCGTGATGTGACCGCCGAGCTCGGCGAAGGCCGTGCCGGCACCGGCTGTCGCCGTGTCGACGACGAGTTGTGCGAGCTCCGCCGCCGGCATCGACATCGCGTCGTCGGCGATGCGCAGGTCGACGAGTGCGCCGGTGCCGTCGACGACGACGGTGACCCGGTCGTCGTCGTCGCTGTGTTCCACGCGGATGGCGGAGATGTTCTCCGACGTCGACTGCAGGCGGTCGAGCGCGCGACGGGCACTCGCCTCGATGTCGTCGAAGGTGATCGGGAACCGCGGCGGCATCGGGGCCGAGTCGGGCAGAGGTGCCCGGGGCGGGAAGTCCTGGCCGCTCATGCGCGTCGCATCCATGTGCTCGGTTCCTCGTCGTCGAAGAAGTCGTCCACCTGACGGTCGAGTGCGGCCACGTCGCGATCGGTCGGGAGCTGGAGGTAGGACACGGCCTCGAGGGGGTGGCCCTGCGCCAGCAACTCGGCGCGATGTGCCGCCCCCGCCCGCGCCCCGGCCTGACGGCACAGCAGCAGGATGGTGCGCGCGAGCCGTGTCGCCGAGCGGTCCATCTCGGACGGTTCGATGTGGATCGAGGTGGGGAGACCCTGCATGGTCGTGCGCACCTCGACCGAGCCGGTGGGGGTCGCCGCGCGTCCGACCGTGGGCAGCGCGACCTCCTCGTCCCCGGCGGGGCCGTCGGTGCCGTCGCTGTCGCTGTCCGACGCACCGGCCTTCTCGTCGGCCTGCGGGTCGTCGTCCCAGTCGTCGTCGGGGTACCAGTCGGGTTCGGGGTGGCGTCGCACGCGCCCATGATGGCATTGCACGAGTGTCCGGGCAGGAGGTGTCGGGGGCTTGTCCACAGGCGCCGTGGCACAGAGATGTCGGACGGGATGGAACCGATCGGCGGTGCTCCGCGTCCTACGACATGAGCAACCGTTCGAGATGATGAAGATCTCTAACGATCGTGTGGAAGACCCGTCCGGAGTCGGATAGGCTCCACCCGGGCGTCGGACAGGCGTCCGACGCTACGTCGAGACCAGGGGGTCGTACCACGATGACGAATCTCTCCGTCGAGCCCGACGCGATCCGCGCATACGGGACCACGGTGTCCGCGGTCGGCGCGGCGATCGACAGCGCCGGGGCCATGGACCTCGCGGCCAACGTCGCGGTCATGGTGCCCGTGTTCGGCCTCATCGGGCAGGACTTCCTCGCCAGTTTCGGCGGGGCGCAGTTCGCCAACGCGGTGTCGACGGCCGCGCTGGTCGCCGTCCACCAGGGCAGTGCCGCATCGGCGTTCGCCTCCGCTGCGAACTACGAGGGCACCGACGGCGACACCCGCCACGCGCTGAACTCGGCGAGCACGCCGCTGTGACCGAGGGTGCGGGCCACGCGCCGGCACCCGGACACGGCCCCACAGTTCTGGACATGCTGGAGCACAGCGGCGTCGCGCCGCTGCTCCACATGCCGGTTGGCGACATCCTGGGCAAACACCTCGGCCTCCCGCCGTTGCCCCCGATGCCGCAGATGCCTCCGCTGCCCGCCATGCCGCCGCTGCCGACGATCGACCTCGCGTCGCTGTTCAGGCCGCTGACCGACCTGCTGTCCGGATTCGGTTCGGGGTCGATGGCGAATGCCCCCTTCGACCCGACCCAGCTCTTCGACGGGCTGCAGAAGGCGTTCGAGAGCGTCTTCGGCGTCCTGTCGCAGGCGATGTCGACGGTCATGCCGCTGTGGGCGGGGGCCGGCGGGTCCGCGGCCATGGCGACCGGGACACAGGCCAACGTCAACAACGTCGAGACCGGCGGTCAGAGCGCGGACATCTCGCGCATCGTCGCGACCGCGACCGCGACGGTCGGCAAGGGTGTCGCGCTGCTGCAGGGTGTCATCGCCAGCTTCGCGGCGTCGCTCGCCCCTCTCATCCCGGCGGCGATCACGCCCATCGGGCAGGCCGGCATCATCGCGTCGGCCACCGCACATCTCAGTGAAGGTCTCGCGGTGGTGGCCGAGACCCGTGCGGAACTGACCGCGCACACCGCCAACATGACCTTCGCGGGCCACCCCGTCCCGATCACCGCGGCGCCGCAGGCCGCCGCCGCGGTCCCGGGGATGGCCTCGTCGGCGGTCCAGGCCGTCACCAGCCCGGTGCAGTCGATCATGGGTGCCGTGGGTGGGGGTGGCATCGGCGGTGGACTGGGCCGCGCCTCGCTGTCCGGCCGCCTCGCCGCCGCCTCGGACAAGCTCGACGTCCGCGCCGAGACAGCCGGGCCCGGCCCCGGTGGCGGTGGTCCCGGAGGGGGCGCCGGCGGCGCTGCGGGGTTCGGTGGGGTCGGCGGTCTCGGTGGCGCCGGGGGCGGGGCGAACGCCCCACTCGGCACCCGTCCCGCCGACGCGCCGATCGGACCCACACGCGCCGGTGGGTCGGCCTCGAACCAGGACGAGGTGGTCACCGGGCGCACCGCCACCACGACGACGAGCGCGGTCGGTCCCGCCGGGATGCCGATGGGCGCGGCGGGTGCCGGGGCGTCGGCCTCGAGCAGCAGTGCCCATGCGGCCGACCGGGAGACCTCGGTGGACGCCCGCCACGCCGACGAGGTGGTCGGTGAGAGCCCCAGCGCTGCGCCATCGGTGCTCGGTGGTGTCGAACCGAGTGCCGCACAGTCGGTCTGGGACAGCCCCGACGAGCTCGACAGCTGACCATCCATCGTCCCGAAGGAGAACTCATGAGTGACATCGCCGTCGACCCGGCCCACCTGCGCAAGGCCGTGAGCCGTCTCGAGGCCATCGCCGCCGAGCTCGAGCGCACGGTCGCGACCCACGGCGACGACCTGCGGACCGCACCCGCCGGCTCCGACGAGGTCTCGCGTGCGGCCTCGGCGTCGTTCACCGCGTCCGCGGACTCCTTCGACGCCGAGATCGTCAAGGGTGTCGCGGGTATCCGCGACGTCGCCGCCGCGCTGCGTGACGGGTCCGCGACCATCGCGACGACCGACGCCACGGTCGCGTCGGAGCTCTCCGGACTCTGAGTTCCGGATCGCCTGTGCGCGTGACTGATCGCTGATAGCTGATCGCTGATCGAGAGGACTGAGGGGCAATGGTCGGATTCACCGGTGTGCGGTGGGAGGTGCGGCCGGCCGAGGAGCTGAGCCGTCAGCTCTCGGCCGGCGCCGGCGAGCGCCCGATGTTCGAGGCCGCCCTCGCATGGGGATCCGTCGCCGCGAGCCTCCACGAGCTCCGGGAGGAGTTCGCAGCGGTCCGCAAGATCGTCGACGACGGCTGGACCGGGTCGACACGCTCGGGGGTTCTCGCCGCCATCGACAAGCTCAGCGCCTGGGTCACCGCTGTCGGCGACGACGCCCGTGCGAACGCGAAAGCCGCTGAGCGACAGGCCATCGCCCACACCGTCGCCGTCGCCGCCATGCCCGATGCCCACGTGATCGCCGCGGTGGGCCAGATGGAGACCGCGTTGAAGGCGGTGACGGCGCAACCGTCGGCGTTGATCGCCGGGGGCATCGCGAAGCTCGACGAGCAGGCGATGGGCATGAAGGCGCAGGCCTCACGGGTGATGGAGACCTACGAGGAGGCCACGACGCCCGTCGCCAGGCCGTGGGAGCCGGCGAGGGTGCCCGCGGGTCTCGTCCACGCACCGGCGGCCGCGGCGAACCGCGATGCCGCGCAAGCGGGCCTCGCGGAACAGGATTCGGCCGCGGTCGCCGCCGCCCAGGGCGCCATGGTGGCCATCGCGGCGATGAGTGGAACCACTCCGGTCGCGCGTGCGTCCAATGAGTACGTGACGCAGACATCCCGCGCCGCGGGCCAGGGCGTCGTGAGCGAGGAGGTGTCGGTGGTGGATCAGGGTGCCACCACGGTGGCCGGTGGGCCTGCCGTCGCACCCGTCGCCCCGATGGCGTCGGCGTCGCACTCCGGTGTCCCCACGGCACCGGTCGCCGGCACGAACTATGATTCTGTACAGGAGGCCGTCGCCGACGGTCACGTGGACGCCGCACCCCCTGTCCTGGGCGTCTCGGATCGGGAGGGAGCGTGATGGTCATCGACACCGATGTGGTCCACCGCTTCTCGCTCGTCGAGATCCTCACCCTCTGTGACGCTCTCGCACTGCAGACCATGCCGACGGTGTTGCGGATCGAGGAGACGCCCGACGACGGACTCACGGCGCAGTCGCGAGACGACGCGCGCGCGGCTCTGGAAGCACGCGACGTCATCGACGACGCCGGCAACGTCGACCTGCACGTTCGGTCCATCCTCATCGCGGCCGCTGTCGCCGACTGGATCGTGGAGATGCGACGAGTCGACGTCACCCAGATCCTGCGCGTGTGCATCGTCGCCTCGGCCGACCGCAGGTTCCTGCTGTCCCGCAACGGCGATGCCTTCGCGGTGCGGGAGGTCGTCGCCGGTGACGACGCCCGCCTCGTGAGGTCGGAGATCGTGGCGTTGATCGGGGAGGCGCCGGGCGCGGATGTGCCCGAGCTGCGTGTCCCGAGCGACGTCCTCGACACCACTTTGCGCTCGTGCGCGGATGAGACCGACTACGCCGCAGCCTTCTTCGCCCTCGGTCAGCCTGAGCCGGCCGCGCGTCGGCTCGCGGCGACCCTGGTGGACTGCGTCGGACAGACCGAGATCGTCGCCCGCGCCGACGACGCCGCACAGCGATCGGTGATCGCTGTCTTCGACACCGCCCGCGGACGGGTGCTGTCGGTGGCGACCCCGTCGGTGTCCGGTGAGCGGTGGACGTCCATCGGCGCCGGCGACGGCGCCCGCGTCGCGTCCGCGTTGCGACAGCTCGCACACACACTTCCCGGGGGCGTCTGATGACCGCCGGCTGGGATCGGTGGGGGAACCTCCTCCGCCACACCACAGGCGTCCGTGAATCGGACACGACGAAGGAAGAGATCTGATGGCCAATCAGGGCACCAATATCGACACCGGGTCAGTCGACCAGCTGCGGCAGCAGGCCGAGTCCCTCCAGGAGCACATGCGGACGACGCTCAACCAGACCGCCGCGGTCGTGCAGGAGGCCGGTGGCGCGTCCATCTGGGCCGGCGACGCGTCGCGGGAGTTCCAGAACGTGAACGCCCGCTACCAGGAGGGGTCGACCAAGCTGCAGCAGACCATGCAGGAGGTCCTGCAGAGCGTCAACGCGGGCACGAAGAACTACTCCAGCACCGACTCCGACGCCTCGGCCGGCCTGCGCAGCGCCGGCGGCGGCCTCAACCTCTGATCCTCCCGACCCCTCACCCCGGCGACACCCAGAAAGGTCTCGACACCATGAGCGCAGACGGACTCATCGTCTACAACACCGGCCAGCTGACGCATCTCCTCGGGGAGATCCACTCGAAGATGGGCCAGTTCAACCAGCTGAACGAAGAGATGCAGCAGATCCGCACCAAGATCGAGCAGAGCTGGGATCCCCAGTCCGAGGCCGCTGCGTCCTTCCGGGCCGTGCACCAGAAGTGGACCAGCGACGTCACCGAGATCCAGGGTGTCCTCGCCCAGATCATCCGCGCCGCGAGCGACGGTCAGGGCAACATGTCCGACACCGAGCGTGCGGTTGCCCGGACCTTCAACGCCTGAGCCACACCATCTCACCGCGACGGGCGGTGCACCGGACATCCGGTGCACCGCCCGTCGTCGTTGGTGGTGCGCCGTCGTCGGTGATGGAGCGCAGTGTCAGCCCTCGCCCAGTGAGTGGCGACTGCGGCGGTCCTGGGAGGGAGCGGGTTGTCCACCACCGACTGGCGCGGGTGCCTGCTGCGGGCGCCGTACGGGACGACCGCCGTCGATGAGTGCACCCTCCGACGGGAGCGCGACCAGTGTCGCGGCGCACGTCTCGGTGCGGGTGACGATGTAGGCGCGTGACTGGTCGCGGGTGTCCTGGTAGATCGCGACATCCGATGTCTCGTCGAGCCGTTCGGGGATGCCGGCGGTGCGGTGGACACGCAGCTGGGTGCCGACCGTGGGGTCCTCCGTGGCCTCGCGGGCGTCGAGGATGCACAGCGAGTACTGCGCGATCGAACTGCGCTGCTCGATGGGCGACCCGAACATGAACAGCGTGCGGGGGTCGTTGACGTTGGCGACCAGCGCGGCCCAGGTGTCCGGTCGGTCGGTGCGGATGACGACACGGGCACCGACGGCGATGGCGCGCACCACGATCTGCTGCGTGAGGAACGCCGAGCCGTAGACGTCGACACGACGCACGTCGGATCCGAAGAGCGGGATCGCGATCGCGTCCCCGGAGGCGTTCGCGCCGAACAACTGGCCGTGACCGCCGTCGACGACGCGGATCTCGTCGAGGGCGTCGAGATCCAGGACGTCGCGCGGGAGCGCGGAGATGCTGTCGCGGCCGGCGGGGAGAGTCCGTGCGAGAGCGGCGCGTTGGTGCCCGTCGAGCCGTCGCAGTTCCGCCGGGGGCGAGAGGGTGAGGTCGCCGACCGTCGAGTACCGGACCACCGTTGACAGCTCGTACCCGGCTCCCTCACGGCGCAGGCGGGTGGCGCAGGTGGTCGAGAGGCTGGGGGTCGTCCAGATGTCGGTGCTGAGATCCGCGTCGACGGTGCGGGTGACGGCGTAGCAGGTGGTGGAGTACGACCCGTCCGCGATGGACGTCCACCCCTCGGCGGCGTCGTCGACCTGGGCATGGTCCACGAGTTGTGCACCCATCGCGGTGATCCCGGCCGCGGAGAGGATGGAGGGCCGGTACCCCTCGTGTGCGAGGTGGTTGGCGACCCGCCGGGTCGCCGTGACGGCGGTGCGCAGGACACCCGTCGGGCCGCCACCGCGCGCGGCGATGGCATCCGGGCACAGCAGCGGGTTCAGACGCAGCACCACCCAGACGTCCTGCTGGGGGACGGTCGGCAGGTTGGCGGTCAGCGTCGAGTAGGGCCCGGTCAGGTGCGCCGCTGCCCGGGAACGCCAGCCGTGCGCCACGACGTCGATCGATTCCAGCTCGATGTCGAACTGCGACAACGCCCGCGCGACCACACCCAACGACAGCCCGGAGGTCGAGACGACGGTGTTCGACGGGATCAGCGCGGTCGGTGCGACGGGACGCGCGATGCGGATGACCGTGATGAGACGGTCGTCGGCCCAGCGCAGTCCGATGGCGGTGCCGTCGGACTGGGGGAGATCGAAGGGCACCGGCGGGTCATCGGGAGTGCGTCCCGACCGTCGTAGGTAGGCGAGACGACGGGCGACCCGGCCGTACACCGAGATGTCCGACGGTGCGCGGACGGCCAGGAGTGCGCCGATGATCCCGACCGCGACGGTCGCTACGGCAGTGGGGATCAGGGCCACCCCGACGGCGCGCAGCACCGCGAACACGATGACCGCGACGACCTCCGCCGCGATCACCGACGGGAGGGGGAGCGCCCGGACGAGAGCAGACGCTCGGGGCGAGGAGCCGGGCCGAGTCGGGTGCGCCACGTCCAGTACCTTAACAGCAGTTCTGTACAGCTGAATGGGTGTGGAGCACTCGCGCGCGGACGGGGGAGGCCATGGCACAGCGGACGACGAAGTCGCAGGTGAGCGGCTATCGCTTCCTGTTGAAGCGTCTTGAGCACGCCCTTGTCCGGCGCGACATCCGCATGATCCACGACCCCATGGGCGGGCACGTGAAGGCGGTGATCGTGGGCCTGATCCTGACGCTGGTGGTGGTGGGCGGTGCCGTGGCCCTCGGCTTCTTCAAGCCCCAGGGATCGGTGGGCGACTCGACGATCGTCATGAGCAAGCAGTCCGGTCAGCTGTACGTGATCGTCGACGGCCGTCTGCACCCCGCCCTGAACCTGGCGTCGGCGCGTCTCGTGGCGGGCAAGGCCGAGAAGCCCGCCTCTGTCAGCGATTCCGTGCTCGCCGACTACCCGCGCGGGGCGCAGCTGGGCATCCCCGGCGCGCCGAGCGACCTGTCGGCGACGGGTGCGCCCGGGGTGTCGCAGTGGTCTGTCTGCGACCGTCTCGACGAGCCCCGAGACCCCGACGGCAGCCCGACCGTCGGCGTCATCGCGGGCGCGCCGGTCCCGGGCCCGGGGGCACGGGATCTCGGTCCGTCGGACGCCTTGTACGTCCGCAGCGGCAACGACCGCTACGTCCTCTACCGCGGCACCCGCGCGCAGGTCGATCCCGACGACGTCGTGGTGCGCCAGGCTCTCGGCCTGCAGTCGGTGGACGCCCGCTCGGTCAGTCCCGCTCTGCTGGATGCGGTCCCGCCGTCCCGCCCGATCGCGGCGCCGGAGATCCCCGGGGCGGGCGACGCGTCGAGATTCGGCCTGAACGGTGCCCGGATCGGGTCGATCATCCGGGTGTCCAGTCTCGACACCGCCGCCGGCGGCGGCGATCAGCTCTACGTCGTCCTCCGCGACGGGATCCAGAAGGTGTCGCCGTTCGTCGCGGACCTGATCCGCGCGTCGGTCGCGACCAGCGGCCAGCCCATCACGGTCAGCCCGAGCGCGATCACCACGGTTCAGCCGGTCGAATCGCTCTCCGTCGCGGGCTATCCCGACACTGCACCCACGGAGGTGGAGGGGACGTCGCAGAAGGCGCTGTGCTTCGGATGGCGCAAGGACGGCGACACCGCGGCAACGGTCGGACTGGCACTCGAGCCCGATTTCCCGGTGGCCGACCAGAAGACCCTGGTGTCGACGGTGGGTGCCCGCGCGGACGGTCTCGGTGCCGACGTCTCGTACGTGCCGCCGGGCACGAACTACTTCGTCCGGACCACCGGGAGCGACCCGGACAGCGCGCAGACGGCGTCGGACTTCCTCGTCGCGGACACCGGTGTGCGGTACGGGGTCCCGTCGAGTGCGACCGGTGCGCTCGGGATGCCGGACCCGCTCACGGCGCCGTACCCCATCGTCAGGTTGATGCCGCCCGGTCCCGCCCTGGCCCGGAACACGGCGTTGATCGAGCGGTCGGACGTGACGCCGGACGCCGGGTCATGACCGGCGGCGTCAGTCGCCCGCCGCGCGGTGTCGCGTGCGCAGGGTGTTGACGACGCGGTTGAGCATGGAGGCGAAGCCCTTGTGGTCCACGCCCATCGCCACCCCCGGCTCGTCGACGATGAGCAGGTAACGACCGTCGTCGACGATGTCGCGGAAACGCACCTCCAGAGCCGTGGGTCGACGTCCGTCCGCGATCGAGCCGACCTGGACGCGCAGGCTGCCACAGGTCGCCGGGTCGGGGCGGGCGAATGCCGTGGCCGCCGTCGGCGTCCGGGGCTCGACGACGGTCGAGACGGTGCCGATGTCGAACCCGGGTACCGGTGCGAACGCCACCGTGGCGTCGGTCGTGAGCGTTCCCGCCCCGGGCGACCGCGGGAGCAGGCCCACCAGGTCGTGGGTCCACTGCGACGGTGCGTGCTGGGTGATCGCCACCGTCGCGCCGCGGTCGACGGTGGCACCGAGGTGTTGGCGCGCAACGTACACCGTCGTCATGTCGGCCGTGGCGGACAGGATGCGGACGTGGTGGCGGGGGTCGGCGAAGTCGCGTCGCGCGTCGAGACCGGTCGCCGCGATCGTCACCCGGGGGCGGGTGATCGCGTCGATCGCGGCCCGCTGCGGAGGCGTCAGGTCGGAGAGACCGGGGAGCCGCGGCGTGTCGGCTCCCGCTGCGACATCGGCGTCGGCGTAGGCGAATTCGAGCGGGTAGTCCGCGGCGTCCGACTCCTCCCACAGCTGCCGGAAGTGCAGAGTGCTCAGCCTCCACGCGTCCACCGGGGCCATCAGTAGTCGATGCCCTCGCGCAGTTGGCGTCGGTCCCCTCCACGCCGTCGGAGGAGGATCCAGGCGATGACGGACAGCACGGCGGCGCCACCCGCGACCCCCAACGCGACGTAGCGCGGCACCGGACTCGGCGCCGCCGGCGCGGCGGCGGGACGCAGCGGCTGCTCGGCGAAGACGTTGCGCGAGTCACCCGTTCGTGGATCGGCGGGTGATGCGTCGGCCGGTGTCGAATCGGGGGTCGTGGTGGTCAGTGCGGCGACCGGGTCGATCAGGCCGTATCCGACGGCCCCGTCACGACCGTCGGCCGGATGGTGGGCGGTCCGGGTGATCCGGTCGATGACCTGTCGGGCGGTCAAGTCGGGGAACCGCGACCTGATCAGTGCTGCGAGACCGGAGACGAGCGGCGCCGCGAAGCTGGTGCCGGAGATGGGCGCCGGGCGGCCTTCGTCACCGACGTTCGCGTCGATGATCATCGGCCGCGTGGAGGTGTTGAGCGACTCGATCTCCGACCCGGGTGCGGCGACGGTGACCCAGGGTCCGGCGAGGGAATAGGTGGACGGCGTCCCGTCGGCTTCGACGGCCCCGACGCTCACCACGTACGGGCTGAAGTAGGCGGGCGTCGCCTTCGTCGTGACCGTCGACCATGGGTCCGGGTCGCGACCGCCCTGGGCCGCGCTGTTCTGCGGTGAGCACCCACCCTGCTGCGTGATGTTGTCCGCGGCGGCGACGACCACCACGTTGCGGTCGTAGGCGAAGCGCACGGCCGCACCCAACGCACGATCACCGAGGTCGGTGCCGGCGGAGGCGCAGGCACCCACCGAGATGTTGATGACGGTGGCACCGAGGTTCACCGCCCGCACGACCGCCCGCGCCAACGTGGTGACGTCACCGACCCCGTTGTCGGAGTTGTCCGGAGCCGTCGAGATGGTCGAGGAGTCCCGGCGCGAGTCGGCCGGACCGTAGACCGAGGACGACTGCCGGATGGCGATGACGGAGGCGTCCGGCGCGACGCCCGCGAACCCGTCGTCGGGCGACTGCTTCGCGGCGATCAGGCCGGCGACCTGCGTGCCGTGCCCGTCGCAGTCGCCGGTGCCGTCGCCGGAGGAGACGTAGTCGCCGCCGGGTGTCACCGACAGTCGTGGGCTGCGGAACACACCGGTGTCGATGACGGCCACGCGCTGTCCCGCGCCCCGCGAGAAGGTCCACGCCTTCTCGATGTTCAGCATCTGCAGGTTCGCGGGTCGGGCGATGTGGTCGGACTTCGTCGACACCATCGCCGAGCACAGGAACGCCTTCTTGGTCGGCGCCGACGGTGCGATGGGGCTCTCCGACGGCACCGGCCCACCGACGGTCGGCGGTGACATCGCCTGTGCCGTCGCGGGCATCACCAGCCCGGTGAGCGGGAGGGCCGAGGTGGCGGCGACTCCCACGACGCCCGCGACCACGAGGCGCAGGAGGGGTCCACCTGCGCGCCAGGTCGTGGGGTCAGCGGTCACAGTGCGCCGCGGGCGAGCGAGTACAGCCCGATGACCCACGCCGCGATGGGCACCGTCGCGGTGATGACCAGGTACTCGGCGATCTCGCCGATCCTGCGCATCACGGGGGAGAACTCCATCGTCGGCGTGACCACGCCGAAGAGGAACGAGGCCGCCGAGACGACGAGGGTCAGGCCGACGGCGAGCACGGCCCAGATCCCGTCGGCGACGGACTGCACCGCGACGACCCCGAGGAGCGCGGAGGCGCCGATTCCGATCATCCCGGCCGCCTGTACGAGGTCGCTGTGGGAGCGGCCGCGCAGGACGATCGCCGCGGCGACGAGCACGCCGAGCACCAGCGACTTCCAGTCCACATCCGGGTGGGGCACGGCGACCACGACCGCCGACACGGCGGCGACGGCGGCCGCACCCAGCATCAGCCCGGACATGTGGGCGTTGGCGGCCTTGGCCCGGATCTCCAGTGCGGCGGTCTCGGGCAGGGCGACAGCACCGATCGCCGCGACGCCGGCGTTGATGTTCTGCTGGTCGGGCGGATCGATGTCGTCGAGCGACGCACCGGCGGACGGGACCGTCGGGATCGGCAGGCGCACCAGCAGGATGGTGAGGCGCGGGGCGATGAGGGCGACCAGCATCGCGACGACGGCGAGGACGGCCGCGGTGTGCTGCACGGGCGCACCGATCAGCAACTGACCCAGCGCGCCGAGCGTGACCAGCGCGGCGACGGTGATCGACGCCAGGTGCGTGAACGGCTCGCCCACGGTGACACGCAGCGCGACCACCGCGACCAGGAGCGCGACCCCCGCACCCAGCAGGACGTTCGCCGCGTTGTCGGCGGCGCCGAGGGTGGCGAAACAGCCGACGAAGACCGCGACGCACGACGCCACCGTCAGCGCCGCACCGACGACGCGGTCGGCGCCGTTGGCGCGCACCACGAGGTCGGCGACGAAGAAGACGACGAACGCGACCAGGGCGACGGCGCCGAGGTCGTACCGGTGCGACGACCACGAGGCGACCATCGTCAGCACGCCGGAGACGACGACGGCGAGGAGGAACGCCACCACGCCCACCCAGCGGGCGGCGGTGGCCGACCACGAGCGGAACTCGCGGCGGGTGATCCCGGCGACGGCGTCGATGACGTCGTCGTAGACGGTGGGCAGTTCGGCGGTGCCCTCGGAACGGAGCACCAGCAGATCGCCGTCGTGAATGCCTGATTCGATCAACGTCCTGGTCTCGTCGAGCACCGGCTGCCCGACCTTGCCCAGCGTCCACCGGACGGCGAGGTCGTCGGGGACACGTTCGGGCTCGCCGAACTGGTTGCGGAGCAGAAGCCCGGCGAGCTCGGGGATGAGCGACGCGAGGGGGACGTCCGCGGGCAGCGCGACGTCGACCTGGGTGCGGCCGCTCAGCACCGACACCCGGGCGAGTTGGGGCTCGACACGGCGGGGTGTGCTGTCACGGGAGAGCGGACCGGTGGCCAGGGGTCCGGCCGACATGGCCGCGGCGACACCGGGACTCCCCGGCATGGGGCCCGGTCCGGGCGGGTACGTCGTCATCGGCAGCCAGCGCCTCCCTGTCAGCTGTGCGAAACGTACGATAGCCGACGCAACGTTCGCAGGTGACGGGGAGGCCGAGAGCATGACGACCGAGGGATTCGTCCGTCGAGCGCGGGCTCCGCGCCCCCGTCTCCCCGGTGGGGAGATGGCCGTGCAGGCCCCGCCGGAGATCCCGCGCGCCGTCCCGGCGAGCATCCTCACGCGCATGCTGCCGCTGGTGATGGTGGTCGCCATGGTCGGCATGATGGCGCTGTTCTTCACGGCCGGGTCCTCGGCGCTGAAGAACCCGGTGACGCTGCTCTTCCCGATGATGATGCTGATGTCGATGGTCGGCATGTTCGCCTCCGGTGGCCGCGGTGGGGGACCCCGTGCCGCCGAGCTCAACGAGGAGCGCAAGGACTATCTGCGCTATCTCGGCCGTCTGCGCAAGGACGTCGACGAGACCGCGACCGACCAGTTGCGCGCGCTGTCCTGGTCGCACCCGGCGACCGGATCGCTGCTGCCCGCGGTGGGTTCGCGAAGGATGTGGGAACGACGCACCGACGACGCCGACTTCTGTCATGTGCGCCTGGGCATCGGCGCCCAACGCCTCGCCACCCGGCTCGCCCGCCCGGAGACCGGGCCCCTGGAGGACCTCGAGCCGGTCTCGGTGATGGCGCTGCGCCGGTTCATCCGTATGCATGCCGTCGTCCGCGGACTGCCGACCGCCATCTCGCTGCGCGCGTTCCCCGCCGTGACGATCGAGGGCACGACGGAGCGGGTCAACGCACTCGCCCGGTCGATGATCCTGCAGCTGTGCACCTTTCACGGTCCCGACCTCGTGCGGGTGGCGATCGTCTGCGCCGACCCCGACACGACCGAGTGGTCGTGGGCGAAGTGGCTGCCGCATCTGCAGCACCCCACACGGCGTGACGGAGCCGGCCCGGCCCGGATGCTCTACCAGTCCCTGCGGGAGTTCGAGGAGGACCACGACCCCGAGCTGACGGAACGCCCGCGGTTCTCGCGCAACGCGACCCCCGCCGACGGTCGCATCCAGTGGCTGGTGGTCCTCGCCGGCGGATACGTCAACGGCGACGAGCGGTCGATCAACGACGGTGGACTGGACTCGGTGACCGTCCTGGGCCTCAACGACAACCCGCTGACGCTCGCCGCACGGCGAGGGACGCAGCTCGTCATCGACGGTGGCGCCCTCGGTGCGCGATCCGCCTTCGGTGTCGAGAACTTCGCCGCCGCCGACGAGATGACCGTCGCCACCGCCGAGGCGGTGGCACGGCGGATGGCGCGCTACTCGCTCGCCACCGCGGCGCAGCTGGTGAACCTCGACGCAGACACCGGGCCTCGCGACCCGGGCCTCATGCGACTGCTCGGCATCGCCGACGCGGGCGCCGTCGACCCCGACCGTGTGTGGCGTCCACGGACCCCGCGCGACCGTCTCCGGGTGCCGGTGGGCGTCACCGAGAGCGGTCAGCCCCTCGAGATCGACATCAAGGAGGCGGCCGAGAACGGGATGGGGCCGCACGGGTTGTGCATCGGCGCAACCGGTTCGGGCAAGTCGGAGTTCCTGCGGACCCTCGTCCTGTCGATGGTGACGACGCATGCGCCCGAGGCGCTGAACCTCATCCTCGTCGACTTCAAGGGTGGTGCGACGTTCCTCGGGCTCGACGGCCTCCCGCACGTGGCCGCGGTGATCACGAACCTCGAGGACGAGCTCGCCATGGTCGACCGCATGCGCGACGCCCTGGCCGGCGAGATGAACCGCCGCCAGGAGTTGCTGCGGTCGGCGGGCAACTTCGCCAACGTGGCCGACTACGAACGAGCCCGGATGAACGGCGCCGCACTCGACCCGCTGCCCGCGCTGTTCATCGTCGTCGACGAGTTCTCCGAGTTGCTCTCGCAGAAGCCGGATTTCGCCGAACTGTTCGTGATGATCGGCCGGCTCGGCCGATCCTTGCAGATGCACCTGCTGCTGGCCTCGCAGCGGCTCGAGGAGGGCAAACTGCGTGGCCTCGACTCGCATCTGTCCTATCGCATCGGGCTGAAGACGTTCTCGGCCAGCGAGTCCCGAGCCGTCCTCGGCGTCCCGGACGCATATCACCTGCCGGCCGTGCCGGGGTCGGCGTACCTCAAGTGCGACTCGTCGGAACCGGTCCGCTTCAACGCCTCCTACGTCTCGGGACCGTACGTCCCGTCCACCGTCACCACCCGCCGCGGTGACACCGCGGGTCGATCGGGTCCGACGGTGCCCATCCGGCTGTTCACCGCGACACAGGTCCCCGACGTGCGCCCCGCCGTCGACGAGATGATCGACGTCGCACCGGACCCCGTCGACACCACCCCGGCACTGCGCGACGGCCGCGCGGTGACCGTCCTCGACACGGTGGTAGCCCAGCTCGAGGGGCACGGGCGATCCGCCCACGAGGTCTGGCTGCCGCCACTGGAGGACTCCCCGTCCGTCGACTCGCTGCTGCAGGTGCGTGACTGGCGATCCACGGCGTCGAAGCCCGTCTCGTCGTTGCGGTTCCCGGTGGGGATCGTCGACCGTCCCTACGACCAGCGTCGTGACGTCCTCACCCTCGATCTCGCCGGCGCGCAGGGTCACGCCGCGGTGATCGGCGGGCCGCAGTCGGGCAAGTCGACCGCGCTGCGGACACTGATCCTGTCCGCGGCGGTCACCCACACCCCCGACCAGGTGCAGTTCTACTGCCTGGACTTCGGTGGCGGCACGCTCACCGGTCTGGCGAACCTGCCGCACGTGGGTTCCGTCGCGACGCGCCTCGAGGAGGACCGGGTCCGTCGCACGGTCGCCGAGGTCATGACGGTCCTCCGTCGTCGGGAGGCACGGTTCCGCGAACTGGGCATCGACTCGATGCAGGAGTTCCGACGTCGCCGATCATCGGGGGACGCGGGTGTCGCCGACGAGCGATTCGGTGACGTGTTCCTCGTCGTCGACGGCTGGGCGACGATCCGGTCGGAGTACGACGCACTGGAGGACACCTTCTCCGCGCTTGCGGCACAGGGCCTCTCGTACGGCATCCACCTCGTGGTGAGCGCCTCGCGGTGGATGGAGATCCGCCCGGTGGTCAAGGATCTCCTCGGCACCCGCATCGAGCTCCGTCTCGGCGACCCGGCCGACTCCGAGGTCGACCGCAAGGTCGCGGCCACGGTCCCGATCGGCCGCCCGGGCCGGGGCCTGTCGCCCGACCGTCTGCACATGCTCATCGGGATCCCGCGTCTCGACGGCCGCTCCGATGTCGTCGATCTGTCGGCGGGTGTCGCCGGGGCGGTCGCGGCGGTCGCCGGGTACTACCCCGACCAGAAGGCGCCCGCGGTGCGGATGCTGCCCGAGCGGGTGGACCGCGAGGACGTCGTCGCCCGGGCGTTCGGGGCGACGACGCCGCGCCCGACCCAGGTCGCCATCGGCATCGACGAGGCCGAGTTGTCGCCGGTGGTGCTCGATTTCGCGACCCAGCCGCACTTCCTCGCGTTCGCCGACGTCGAGTGCGGCAAGTCCACGCTGCTGCGCACCATCGTGCGGGGTCTCGTCGAGAACGGACGCCCCGCGGACACCAAGATCCTGGTCCTCGACTACCGGCGGACCCTGCTGGGCGAGGTGTCGGGCAACCACCTCGCGGCGTACGCGACGTCGGGGCAGCAGGCGGAGCCGCTGGTGCAGGAGCTCGCCGGGGTGCTCGCCGGGCGCGTGCCCGGCCCGGACGTGACGGCCGCGGAACTCCGCGACCGCTCGTGGTGGGAGGGCCCGGAGATCTATGTCGTCGTCGACGACTACGACATGGTCGCGGTCGCGTCGGGCAACCCGTTGCTCCCTCTGGTCGACATGCTGTCCCAGGCGCGTGACATCGGCCTGCATCTGATCGTGGTGCGCCGCAGCGGCGGTGCGTCACGCTCGCTGTTCGACCCGGTGATCAGTCGTCTGAAGGACCTGTCGGTGGACGGCCTGATGATGAGCGCGCCCAAGGACGAGGGGGTGCTGCTCGGCACCACGAAGAGTGCGCCGCGTCCGCCCGGTCGCGGTGTGCTCGTCACCCGTGCGGGCGACCGCCTGATGCAGGTCGCCTGGTCGCCTCCGCTGGACTGACCCCGGATCTCAGTCGATGTCGTCAGCGTGGCAGGCGTCATTCGAACATCCGACATGCTGGCCGTGTCGGCGCGTCGTCGACCGCGTCTGTCGGACTATTCCGGCATGCACAATCCCGTCGCCCGTCGCGTCTCATCAGCACTCGTCGTCGTCGCCGTCCTCGTGATGGCTCTCGTCGCCGGACCGTTCGTCACCGGCGCCGCCACCGCCCGCGCCGACACGGGTGTGGTCCACAGCGTCAGCGACGGATGCGGATCGGGGTACTACGAGAACTCCCGAGGGCGATGTACACCCGTGCCCGACGGGAGCACCACGAGCATCCGGTGCGCCGACGGCACGTACAGCCACGCCGAGAACCGGAGCGGGGCCTGCTCGCGACATGGCGGGATCTCCGGTGGCTCGGCGGGCGGCGGCAGTGGCACGGATCCCGCGGTGGCACTCGGTGCCCTCGGCGTCGGTAGCGCGGTGGTGGGGGGTGCGCTGCTCCTGCCGTTGCTCCTGGGTGGGCTCCTGTTCGGCAGCTGACGCTCACCGCTCCTGTTCTGTCGGGCGCAGGGCGATCTCGCTGATCGCGGCGTGGTCGGGCTGGGTCACCATGAAGACGATCGCCGCCGCGATGTCCTCGACGAGCAGGGGGGAACCCTGCGTCGCGTCGGGTGCGCCCTTGCCACCGCCGGTCGTCATCTCGCTGCGGACGATGCCGGGTTCGATCAGCCCCACACGGACCTGCTGACCGGCGAGTTCGCGGCGCAATGCCTCGGCGAAGGCGTTCACGGCGTGCTTCGTCGCCGAGTACACGTTGTTCTCCGACGTCGGCACACGTCGTCCGGCGAGTGAGCTGACGGTGACGATGTCGGCCACACCGCGCGCGTGTCCCACAGCCGAGATCACGTGCGGCAGCGCGGCGTGAGTCGTGTTCAGGACGCCGTTGACGTTCACGTCGACCATGCGGTGCCAGTCGGCCAGATCGGCGTCGACGGCGGGACCGTTCGCGAGGAACCCCGCGTTGTTGACGAGGATGTCGATCCTGCCGAACTCGTCGGCGATCCCGGCGACGACGGCGGCGACGGCCGCGGGATCGGTCACGTCGACCTCCTGTGCGCGGGCCTGACCGCCCTCGGATGCGATCGACGACACCAGCTCGTCGAGCCGGTCTCGGCGTCGCGCGAGGACGACGACGGTGGCGCCCTCCGCGGCGAGCGCCCGCGCGGTCGCCTCACCGATCCCGCTGGATGCTCCCGTCACCACCGCGATCGTGTCGGTCAGTCGTCCCTGCGTCATTGCCGTCCCCTCGTCGTCGAAGTCTCGACGAGTACCGACGGTTCCGCCGCGGTCGGCATTCCCGGGCGCTGATCACAACGGGCTGCCCGGTGGGACCGACGGGTGTGTGTAGAGGCAGAACGGGTGCCCCGCCGGATCGGTGAGGACGTACAGCGGTTCATCGGGATCGTCGGTCCGGTGCTGCCGCAGGGTGGCGCCGAGTCCCTGCGCACGGTCCGCCTCCGCGTCGAGGCGGTCGGGATCGTCGACGTAGAAGCAGAGGTGCATCTGCATCGGCACCTCCGGCGACGGCCACGTCGTCGCGGGCAGGACGTCGGCCTGCTGGAACGCGAGCAGTCGCTCGCCGCCCGCGGTGTACAGGACCAGCCAGTCGGCGTCGTCGGTGCCGTCCGTGGGCGGCTCGTCCCCGGCGCGGTAGACGAGTCCGAGGAGTCGTCGATAGAACTCGGCCGTCGTCCGCACGTCGACCGCGTCGACGACGACGTTCGCCAGTCGGGGGAACTCGCTCATGGTGGGTCCTTCGTCTCGGCGGGTCGGCCCCGGTTTCCCGGCACCGGCCCGCCGAAACGCCGTCCGCGGCCCGCTGGTGTCTCAGCGAGGGTGCCGGACAACCTGGCCGACGCGCAGGACACCCGCAGGGTCGTACTGCTCGCCCAGAGCGGCCAGCCAGTGACGTGTGTCCTCGTCGTAGCACCGCGCGATGCGCTCGGGGTCGCCCGAGGCACCGAAGTTCGCCAGGCGGCCACCCGTCGACCACGGCTGCATCGACGCCATGAGGCCGGCGGCGTGCCCGGGCACGATCGCCGCGATCTCCGGGGCGAGGACGCCGATGGCCATGAGCGTGTACTCCGCGTCCCGCTGGCAGAACGCGCTGTCGATGGCGGCGGGCCGGGCGAACGCACCCCCGAGACGACGGATCTCGACGATGACCTGCGGCGACCCCGACTGCGGTCCCGCGCCGGTCATCATTGCGTCGACGGCCTCGTCGGGCAGGGCTGCGAGCAGCGTGTGCTGTTCGGTCGACGGCATGGGGTCGACCGGGTCCGCGTGCACGGCACCGATCGCCGCGTAGGGCATCACGCCGACCATGTCGATGATCGGCTCGGCGACGGCACGCATCGGCGCGAGGAGGCGCGCGGCCTCCGTCGGCTCCGCGGTCGAGGTGTAGCGGACGGCGACGGTGAACCTGCCCGCGAGCGGCGGCGGCACGTCGGGCAGCGGGGGCAACTGCAGGAACGCGATCGAGGTGTTGGCACTCTCGGGCAGTTCGAGGCTCCAGTCGCGCCAGGTGCGCAGGACCGCGTCGGCGTCGGCGCCGTCGAAGTACAGCGCGCCGCCGTGGAACGAGGCGATCGGCAGCAGGTCGATCTCGACCGCGGTCACGATCCCGAGGGTCCCCTTCCCGCCGCGCAGGCCCCAGAACAGGTCCGCGTGCTCGTCGGGGGTGACCCGCAGGACGTCACCGGCGCCGGTGACGAGGTCGAACGCGCGCACGTGGTCCGACGACAGGCCGTGGGTGCGGACGAAGGGGCCGATGCCGCATCCGGTGAGGAACCCGACGACGCCGACGGACGGTGACGAGCCCACCAGCGGGGCCAGGCCATGCGGCGCGGCGAGGTCGATGACCTGCTGCCACCGCACGCCGGCACCGATGCGCGCGCTGCGACCCGCCTCGTCGACCACGCACTCGGTGAGGTCGCCGGTGTGGACCAGCACCGAGGTGTCGTCGATCGGGACGGCCCCGTGTCCGGTGGCGGCCACGGCGACGGTCAGACCGTGCGCGGCCGCGACCCGCATCGTCGCGGCGACGTCGTCCGCGCCGACGGCGAAGACGACGGCGGCCGGTGCGACGGGGACGGCGACGTTCCACGGCATCGCGCGCTCGTAGCCGGGCTCGCCGGGTGCGGCGACCGTGCCGGTGACGTCTGCGCGCAGGGCGTCGAGGAGCTCGACGTCGGCGGTGGGTGTGGGGGGCAGTACTGCGGTCATGATGTCTCTTCCTCGCCTGTCGCAGGCCCGGATCCACGATGTCGTCCGGGTTCGGGAGAACAGTGCGACGAGCGGCTTGGAGAGAACTTGGAGATCGGTGGGGGCGCTAGCCGGTGCCGACCGCCTCGGCGACGCCGAGCATGTCCAGAGCGCGCGCACGGTCGTGGATGTCGGCCAGCTCGGCGTCGCGTCGTGCCGACGGGGGATCGAGCTGGGCGAGGCAGAGGCGGGCCCGCAGCACGGTCGGCAGACCGTCGGTGCGCTCGCCGAGACGCAGCGCCTCGAGTGCATGTGCCCGCGCCTCGTCGACCCGTCCGGTGGCGGCGTACAGCCGGGCCAGGGCCATCGCGACCGGTCCGACGCAGCCCACCTGACCGACGATCGCGACGCGATCCGACCACGGCGCGAGGTCGGCGATGAACCGGTCGTGGTGGTCGGCGAGTTGGAGGTCGACCGCGACGTGGGCGAGCAGCGTCGCCGTGCCCAACGTGGTCCACACGTGCGCGCCGCGGTTGGCCCACCAGCGCGACAGCATCGTCTCGACCACCGTGCGGTCCCCCCGGGCACCGGCGACGGCGGCCGTGCCCGCCACCACCACGCCGACCATGCCGTTGTCGCCGCCTTCGTCGACGACGGACTGCATCCACCGCAGCGGGTCGTCGGCGGCGAAACCCAACTCCGCCAACGATCCCCGCTCCCAGGCGTAGGTCATCAGGGCGATCATCCCGCTGCCCGCCACGTACAGCTCGGTCTGCTCGTGCACCTCGCGGGCGATCTGGTACTGCCGGCGCGCCCCGGCCAGATCGCCGTGCCACAGCGCGATCGTCGACTCCATCCAGCGCAGCTGCGCACGGACGACGGGCAGGCGCAGCTCCTCGCTTCCCGCGATGCCGAGGGCCAGGTGGTGCTCGGCGAGCGCGACATCGCCCAGACCCATCGCGGCCATCGTCGCGACGGAGTGACCGATCACCGTGTCCACGCGGGACTGGGCGTGACCCAGGGACAGCAGACGGTCCACGCGGTCCAGGCTGTCGCGGCTGTGCGGTGCGACACCGGAATAGGTGAGCAGGTATCCCAGCAGGGCGTGGGCGGTCATGTCGTCGTTGTCGGATGCGGCGGCGAGATCGGCGGCGATGGTGAGGCATTCGGCCGGGACCGTCGAGTCGGGGTTGTAGCAGTGGCCGACGGCGAGGGCCGCGAGCACGGAGGTGTGCGCCTCGGGGTCGTCGGCGGTGAAGGCGCGGGCGCGCTCCAGGACGTCCAGGAGTGGGCCCGGGTCGGCGCTGGGGGCTTGCCACGGCCACCCACCGCTCGAGCGCAGCAGTGCCCCGGCGAGCCTGCCGGTGGTCGCCACCCGTCCGGCGTCCATGGCCTCCACCATCTGGGCGCGTGCGGTGTCGAGGACGGTCTGGCCGCGGCCGGCGCGGGATTCGGCCTGCAGCAACGAGATCGTGAGATCGTCGCGGACGGATGCGACCTGCCGGTGGGCCTCGACGTGGTCGTAGGCGTCGATGGCGGCGCGCCACCATCCCGCGGCGACCTCGGAACTCCAGCGGGCGGCCGCGTCGTCGGCGGCCGCGGAGCATGCGGCGACGACGTCGAGGGGGTCGACCAGCGGGCCTGCGGCCACGAGGTGATGCGCGCGGCGGCCGAGCACGTCGCCGGTCGGCCGGAGGGTGGCGAGGTGGTCCGCCACGCGGGCATGTGTGCGCCCCCGGGCTGACGACCGCATGGTCGCCAGCACCTCCTGCCGCAGGAGTCCGTGGGCGAAGACGTATCCGTCGGTGTCACCGGCCGCGGTGATGATGCGGTGGTCGGCGGCACGGTCGAGGAGGTCGGCGATGTCCGCGGCGGGCAGGCGACACACCGCCGTCAGGACACGCAGGTCGATCGCGTCGCCGACGACCGCCGCCACGCGCAGGACCTCCACCACCTCCTCCGGCAGCGATGCGAGGCGACGGTCCAGCACCGACCGCACCGCGGCCGGGATGTCGCCGCCGGCCCGCTCGTCGTGGGACAGTCGCGCGTACTCGGAGACGAACAGCGGGTTGCCGCCGGTGCGGTCGACGAGATCGCTGCGTTCGCGGTCGGTGAGGGAGTCCTCGGCGACCTGATCGGCCAGCGCCGCGACCTCCGACGGGCTGAGTGGGGGCACCGCGAGGTGGCGGTTGCCGGTGTCCCGAGCGGTGGCGGCGAGCAGTCGGGACACCGCCGGGGTGTGGTCGCCGTCGCGGATCGTGAGGACGACGAGCACGGGTACCCCCACGAGCGCGCCGGTGAGGAAGGTCAGGCAGCCCAGCGACGCCGGGTCGGCCCATTGCACGTCGTCGACCACGATCGTCACCGGCCGGGACGCGGTCGCCGCGGTCACCAGGGCCTGCACGCTCTCGTAGATGGCGAACCGCGCGGTGTCGGCGTCGACGCCGTCGGGCACCTCGACGACGCCATCGAGACCGCGCACCACCTGCCGCAGGGTCCACCACGCCGGCGCGGTCTCCTCGGGGTTACGGGCCCACACGACGGGGCCTCCGTGTGCGCCCGCGACCGTGCCCGCGTGCTGGGCCAGTCGGGTCTTGCCGATCCCGGGTGGACCGGCGAGCGTCAGCCAGCGTGTCGTCCCCGCGACGGTGTCGACGACGAGTCGGTCGATGACGTCGACCTCGCGACGCCTGCCGACCAGGGATGTCGGGGACGCAGCCGGAGCGGGGGCCACTTCGGCGCGGGTGGTCGCAGGGGTGGGCGCCTTCTGCGCTCCGGTCCATCCCGGTCGGCGGGGCCACGCCGCGAGTTCCGGGTCGTGGTTGAGGATCGACACCTCCACCGCGCGCAGTTCCGGGCCCGGTTCCAGACCGAGTTCGGCGTCGAGGTGGCGGGCATGCTCGCGCAGGACACCGAGCGCCTCGGGTGCGCGCCCGGCGCGGTACAGCGCGACCGCCGACAGCCACCACGAGCTGTCGCGCAACGGGTTCTGTTCCCGCAGGACCGTCGACTCCTCGATCGCGGGGGTCAGGTGCTCGGTGGCGAGCAGGGCCGCGACGCGGTGCTCCCGCATCTCGGTGTCGATGTCGGCCAGTGCGGCAGCGTGCGGCGCGACCCACTCGGCGTCGGCGAGGTCGGCCAGGAGGGGGCCCTGCCGCAGCGTCGACGCCAGCTCCGACTCCGCCAGCACGTCTGCCCAGCGCTGGTCGTCGACCATCGCGCGCGTGGTCGCCGCGCGGGCGCGGAACTCGGCCACGTCGACGGCGTCGGCGGGGACGTCGATGAGATATCCCGGCGGTTGTCGGACGATGGGCGACGTCCCGCTCGCGTCGTCCCGCAGGATGCGCCGCAGGTTCGAGATGTACGCGTGCAGGCTCGACATCGCGTTGGCGGGCCGACGCTCACCCCACAGTGCCTCGCAGAGGCGGTCGGTGGACACGACCCTTCCCGGGTCGAGCAGCAACAGTGCGAGGACCGTGCGTTGCTTGGGCGACCCGAGATCGCAGGGGACACCGTCCCGGGTCACCGCCAGGGGCCCGAGCAGTCGATACTGCATGGCCCTCCCCGACAGGTCGCAACAACTCGTCGACGCCGCCTCGGCTGCTCGCGCTGCGCCACACCGGTTATATCGGACCCCGGACGGACGCGCAGGGGGTTCGCCCGCTCGCGGGGGAGGACGTCGTGCGAGGTCAGCGCATGCGGGTGTTCAGGTTCATCGACGTCAGGATCTGGTCGATCGCGGTCTGCACGTCGGACGGTTCGATGCGCATGAGGGCGTCGGCGTCGAGGTCGGCGATGTCGATCTCGCCCGAGCTCAGGCGGAACTCGCGCTCCTCCTCCGCGGACTCGATCACGTTGCGGATGAAGCGACCGTTGCCGGCGAGGTCGATGAGACGGACCTGGTTGCCGCTCTGGTCGGTGACCATCGAGGAGTAGAGCGGCATGCACGCCTCCTGGATCACCCGCACCGACGACGCGGGCAGCTGCGAGTCGCGAGCCCTGGCGATGACCTCGGCGATCTCCGCGAGTTCGTTCGGTCGGTAGGACTCGAAGCGGATGCGCCGGGCGAAGCGGGACGCCAGGCCGTCGTTGGCAGAGAGCAGTCGGTCGATCTCGCCGTCGTATCCGGCGATGATCACGACGAGGCGGTCGCGGTTGTCCTCCATCCGCGCCAGCAGCGTGTCGACGGCCTCGCGTCCGAACGCGTCACCGCCCGACAGCCCGGTCTGGATGAGCGTGTAGGCCTCGTCGATGAAGAGCACCCCGTCGAGCGCGCGGTCGATGAGCGCCGACGTCTTGGGCGCGGTGCTGCCGAGGTGTTCGCCGACCATGTCGCGTCGGCTCGCCTCGACGATCGAGTCGGACTTGAGCAGTCCCAGACCGCAGTACGTCTTGGCGATGATGCGGGCGATCGTCGTCTTGCCGGTGCCGGGAGGGCCGGTGAAGGCGAGGTGCAGGCTGCGGGACTGGCTCGCGAGCCCCTTGTCGGCGCGGACCTTGGCCAGTGCCACCGCCGACGAGAGCTTCGCGACCTGGGTCTTCACCGAGCCGAGGCCGACCTGTCGCTCGAGTTCCGCCTTGGCCTCGGTGAGGCGGTCGTTGCCGGTCGCGGACAGGTCGACACCGATCGTCTCCTCCGGCACCGACGCCGGGTCCCACTTGTCGGTGCGTCGGGCGATGCGCTCGGGATCGACGACGACGAGCCGGTACCGCGGATCGCGCAGCGCCTCGGCGTTGGCCGCGAAGCCCGGATCACGCGAGTAGACCTGCTCGAACAGGGCGCGCGCCTTCTCCTCGTGGCCCTCCTCCCGCAACACCAGGCCGTGGGTGAACATCGCTGCCGTCGCCGCCGCGGGTATCGGGCCGGACTCCGCCTCCTCGAGGCGTCGGTTGGCCTCGGTGAACATGCCGAGCTGCGCGCAGGCCGAGCCGATCATCACGTTCGCGCCGGCCACCATGTACTCGTCGGTCCACCCCGCCGCCGCGCTCGAGAGCACCGACAGGACGTCGGGCCAGCGCTGCGTGGTGAAGTGCAGCATCGCGCGGATGTAGGTCACGATCGGTGTCGCCTCGTGGGCGGGGATCTCGGCGAGCACCTCCTCGGCGCCGGTGTGATCGAGCCCGGTGACGAGCGACGCCGCGTATGCGGCGATCACGTCGGTGGTCGAGGTGATCGGGTAGTCGATGTAGAGGCCGGTGGCGAAGCGACCGACCAGCGTCCCGGGTGGCAGCCCGAGTCGGCGCAGTTCGGCATGCAGCGACCCGCGTGTGCGGTAGAGGTTCAGCAGGTTGTGCGACGCGTCGTCACCGCAGGCCATGCGGCCCAACCAGGCGTCGGCCATCTCCGGGGCGAACTCGGATGCGCGCTGGAAGGCGAGTGCTGCCTGCGCCGGATCCCGCGGGGCCTCCTGGCCGTCGACGGGGAGTCCGAGAGACAGGATCCCGAAGTCGAACAACCGCCGCGCCTGCCGGATGTCACCCACGGTGCGCCCCCTCGCTGCACAAACACACGAATGCTCGCGCCCACCCTAGTCAACGCCGCTCCGGCCGCCGGTGACCGGCCACGACGTGATCGGCGACACCGAATACGATGGCGCGGTGAGCGCACAGGTCGATACCGTCACCCACGCAACCGACACCCCCGACACCCCGCAGCCGTACCGCGAGCTCGGGTTGAAGGACGACGAGTACGCGCGTATCCGCGAGATCCTCGGCCGGCGCCCCACCGACGCCGAGCTGGCGATGTACTCGGTGATGTGGTCCGAGCACTGCAGCTACAAGTCGTCGAAGGTGCACCTGCGCTACTTCGGCGAGACGACCACCGAGGAGATGCGGTCGTCGATGCTCGCCGGGATCGGCGAGAACGCCGGCGTCGTCGACATCGGTGACGGGTGGGCCGTCACGTTCAAGGTCGAGTCGCACAACCACCCGTCCTACGTCGAGCCGTATCAGGGCGCCGCGACCGGCGTCGGCGGCATCGTCCGCGACATCATGGCGATGGGTGCGCGTCCGATCGCGGTCATGGACCAATTGCGGTTCGGCGCCGCCGATGCCCCCGACACCCGTCGCGTGGTCGACGGTGTGGTGCGCGGTGTGGGTGGCTACGGCAACTCCCTCGGCCTGCCCAACGTCGGTGGCGAGACCGTCTTCGACCCCAGCTACGCCGGCAACCCACTCGTGAACGCGCTGTGCGCGGGCGTCCTCCGCACCGAGGACCTGCACCTGGCGTTCGCCTCGGGTGCGGGCAACAAGATCATCCTGTTCGGCGCGCGGACCGGCCTCGACGGCATCGGTGGCGTGTCGGTCCTGGCGTCGGAGACGTTCGACGACTCCGGGGAAGCGGGGCCGAACCGCAAGAAGCTGCCGTCGGTACAGGTGGGCGACCCGTTCACCGAGAAGGTGCTCATCGAGTGCTGCCTCGAGCTGTACCACGCGGGTCTGGTGATCGGCATCCAGGATCTCGGCGGCGCCGGTCTCGCCTGCGCCACATCGGAACTCGCCGCCGCGGGTGACGGCGGGATGCACGTCGACCTCGAGAAGGTGCCGATGCGCGCCGTGGGTATGACACCCGCCGAGGTGCTCTCGAGCGAGTCCCAGGAACGCATGTGTGCGGTCGTCAGCCCGGAGAACGTCGACGCGTTCATGGACGTCTGCCACAAGTGGGACGTCCTGGCCACCGACATCGGCGAGGTCACCGACGGCGACCGGCTCGAGATCACCTGGCACGGTGAGACCGTCGTCGACGTGCCGCCCCGGACCGTCGCCCACGAGGGCCCCGTCTACCAGCGTCCCGTGGAGCGTCCTGCCTGGCAGGACGAGGTGGTCGCGTCGACGACGGCCGGTCTCGCACGCCCGTCGACCTCGGACGAGCTGCGGGAGACGCTGCTGCGCATGATCGCCTCACCGGCACTGTGCAGCCGCAAGTTCATCACCGAGCAGTACGACCGCTACGTCCGCGGCAACACCGTCCTCGCCGAGTACGCCGACTCCGGTGTCCTCCGCATCGACGAATCGTCCGGTCGTGGAATCGCTCTGGCGACCGACGCCTCCGGTCGGTACACCTACCTCGATCCCTACCGGGGCGCCCAGCTCGCCCTGGCGGAGGCCTACCGCAACGTCGCCGTCACCGGCGCGTCCCCGACCGCGGTGACGAACTGCCTGAACTTCGGGTCGCCGGAGGACCCGGCCGTGATGTGGCAGTTCTCCCAGGCCGTGCGTGGACTGGCCGACGGCTGCGCGCATCTCGGCATCCCGGTCACCGGCGGCAACGTCAGCTTCTACAACCAGACCGGCTCGACGCCCATCCTCCCGACCCCGGTGGTCGGCGTCCTGGGTGTCATCGACGACGTCCACCGCCGCATCCCCACCGGTTTCGGCGCCGAGCCCGGCGAGACGCTGATCCTCCTGGGGGAGACCCGCGACGAGTTCGACGGGTCCATCTGGGCGCAGGTCGTCCACGACCACCTCGGCGGCGTCCCGCCCGCGGTCGACCTCGACCGCGAGCGCCTCATCTCCGAGATCCTCACCGCCGCATCGCGCGACGGACTGATCTCGGCCGCGCACGACCTCTCCGAGGGTGGACTCGCGCAGACGATCGTCGAAGCCGCGCTCGCCGGCGAGTCCGGCGCGCGCATCGTGCTGCCCGAGGGCGCCGACCCGTTCGTGTACCTGTTCTCCGAGTCCGCCGGTCGCGTGCTGGTCGCCGTCCCGCGATCCGAGGAGACACGGTTCACGGCCATGCTCGACGCACGACAGCTGCCGTGGGACCGCGTCGGCGTCGCCGATCAGGCGATGGACTCCGTCGAGATCCAGGACCACTTCTCGGTGTCGTTGCAGGAGTTGCGCGAGACCCACGAGGCCACGTTGCCGGCGCTGTTCGGCTGAGTCGTACCATCGTGCGGTTGTGACCACACGGCTCAGGGAGGCAGCGATGACCGGTCCGGACCACGGGGACCATCCGAACCGCGGAGGGGGACAGCCCCCGTCGTACGGACCGCCTCCCGGCTACGGATCGCCGCAGGGTTACGGACCCCCGCAGGGCTACGGACCCCCGCAGGGCTACGGACCGCCGACCGGTTACGGACCCCCGCAGGGCTACCCACCGCCGCCCGGCTACGGCGCTCCGCAGGGTCATGGCGTGCCGGGGTATCCGCAGCACCCCGGTGGAGGTGTCACCTTCTCGTCGCCACCGACCTCGGCCACTGCCGTGATCGCTGCGGTGCTCGCGTTCCTCGGGGCGGTGGCGGGCCTGTTCGGGGTCATCGGCGACATCGCGGTGCTCAGCACGACCTCGTCGCACGCCGTACCCCGCCGGATACGCCGCGGTGGAGCTGATCGGGAACCTCGCGCGCGCCGTCGTGCTCGTCGCGGGAGGCGTCTTCCTGCTCCGTCGACGCATCCTCGGCCGGACGCTGGTCCTCGTCGGGTGCGGGCTGTCGGTGCTCGTCGGGATCGCGGGGGTCATCGTCGTGGCGGCGGTCGCGAACTCCAGCAGTGGCGTCGAACTCGCGGTGGGCTCCGGGATCGGGGCGACCATGGGGCTGATCTTCCCGATCGTCACCGTCATCCTCCTCGTGCTCCCGGCGACCACACGGTGGTTGCGGTCGGCCTGACCGGCGCACCGATGGCCTGCGTGCCGCCTCGCTGATTCGGACACGCCGGAACTAGAACGTGTTCTACCCTCGGCGCACGAGGCTGAGGAACACGAGAGGCGACGATGGCACTGCGAGTGGTCGAATGGTCAACCGGCACGGTGGGGCGGCACGCGATCGCCGGCATCGTCGCCCGCCCCGAGCTGGAGCTCGTCGGCGTGTGGGTGTCGGACCCGGCGAAGGTCGGTCGCGACGTCGGTGATCTCGCCGACCTCGGACGGGATCTCGGCGTCCAGGCGACGAACGACCGCGACGCGCTGCTCGCACTGAAGCCGGATGCAATCGTCCACACCGCGATGACCGACGACCGCATCTTCGAGGCCATCGACGACCTCGTCTTCTTCCTGGAGAACGGCATCAACGTCGTGTCGTCGGGCCCGGTGCTCCTGCAGTTCCCGAAGGGTGTCGTCCCCGACGACCTCGTCGCACGCGTCCATGACGCCGGCGTGCGGGGCGGCGCCAGCCTGCACGTCAACGGCATCGACCCGGGATTCGCCAACGACGTGCTGCCCCTGGCCATGACGAGCCTGTCGCAGCGGATCGACCAGGTGCGGTGCTACGAGATCGCGGACTACTCGACGTATTACCAACCCGTGGTCATGCGCGACATCTTCGGCTTCGGCAAGCCGCTCGACGAGACTCCGATGCTGTTCACCCCAGGGGTGTTGTCGATGGCGTGGGGGAGTGTGGTCCGCCAGATCGCCGCGGGACTGGACCTCGTGCTCGACGAACCGCTGGTCGAACACGTCGAGAAGTACGCGGCCGAGGAGGACATCTCGACCGTGTCCGTCGACATCGCCACGGGGACGATGGCGGCGGTGCGGTTCCAGGTGGCGGGTCTCGTCGACGGCGTCGAACGCGTTGTGCTCGACCACATCACCCGCACACACCCGGAACAACGTCCCGACTGGCCGACACCGACCACCGGCGACGGGTGCTACCGCATCGAGATCACCGGTGAGCCGATGATGACCGTCGACTTCGTCCACAGGGGCGAGAACGGCGATCACAACATCTCCGGCATGATCACCACCGCCATGCGGCTGGTGAACGCGGTCGAAGCCGTCGTCGCGGCCGAGCCCGGTCTGGTGACCGCCCTGGAACTCCCGCTCGTCACCGGCCGCGGGCTCGTCGCCGGCACCTGAGGCCGCACCGTCGTCGGGTGACCCGGGTCACCGGCGGCGCGGTTGATCTTCGTGGTGCGCGCCACTGGGCGGACGGCATGTAGGCGAACTCGCACGCGTCCGAGAGGGCGGGCCTGTCGGCGTGCCCATATCGTTGACCTCACGTGCCGGGGGAGCCGTCGACGATTGCGGCACAGCTGCTCTCACTCCCCGGGCGCAGAGGAGGACAGACCCGATGGTGACACTTTTCGTGGTGGGTGCGGCGACGGTGGCCTACATCCTGCTGTCCGGTGGCGGGATGGACTTCACGTCGCGAAGCCGCCGCTACTGAGCCACGACCAGGACAGGTGAGTCTGCGGCCTGCTGCGCAACCACGGCCGAGTCGTGTCGAGTGACGCATGGTGTGACACAGAGAATTTCACGATCGCTCAGGCATGCATGGCTGTCCTGCGCAGAATCATGGTCATGTGGATGGCCGACACCAGGAAGAAGAACCCGCCCAAAAGTGCGTAACCGCCGACGCTCGTGACGCTGTCGGTGCCCTGTGCTGCCTGCGCGAGGAACGTCAGGCCGGCGACCACGGAGATCGCGCCGCTGACAATCTGCGCGATCTGCCCGCCGGCCTGACGCCGCTGTAGAGCGGTGATCAGTTGGGCGACTCCGGAGAGCATGGCCCAGGCTCCCCACACTCCGACGGCTGCGGCGACGGAAGTCGTCGAGGCCACGCCGACCGCAACCGCGACGACGACGCTGACGACGATGTTGATCCTCTCGGTGACCCGTGGCGTCGACGCAGGACGGCCCGATCGGCTCTGGACGTAGACGGCACCGGCGTCGACGACGGGGTAGATGACCAGGAGCGCGGTCAACAGGGGGCCCACATGGGGCATGGCGACGACCAGGGCCAGGGCCCACACGACCGCGAAGGCGGAGCGGACCGCGTAGACCGCGCGGAGGCCGGTGAGGAACTCGGACGGCGTTCGGGTTGTGGAGTGGGTCATCGCAGGCTTCTTCCGTGGGGGATCCGGGTGGCGGACGAACTAGTAGAGTTACTAGTACGTCTACATGGACGCTAGACGGCTCCACCCGTGAGCGCAATAGACGGTCAGCGGGCGGTGGTCGGTCCGTAGGGTGACCGTGGAGTGGGAGGGAGTCAGTCATGTCGGCGGACACGTCAGAGGGCACCGCGACACCGCGGTCGGCACCCACCACCCGCGACCGGATCCTGGGGGCGGCGAACGAGCTGTTCTACTCCCAGGGGATCCGTGCGACCAGTGCGGATCGGATCATCGAGCAGGTCGGGATCACGAAGGTCACCTTCTACCGCCACTTCCGGACCAAGAGCGATCTCGTCGTCGCCTACCTCGAACACCAGGCCGCGGGCGAACGGCAGTGGATGGAACGGCTCCACGACGCGGACGACCCGCTCGGGTCCCTGCGCGCTCTCGCCGCGGATCTCGGAGCCGCGAGCTGCGGACCCGGGTTCCGGGGCTGCGCGTTCATCAACGCCGCTGCCGAGTTCTCCGACCCAGATGACCCGGTGCGCGGCGTCGTCGACGGCCACCGCCGGTGGCTGCTCGACACCTTCGCCGACATCGCCGCCGAGGCCGGGGTGGGTGACACCCACGCCACCGCACGGCAATTGATGCTCCTTCGCGACGGCGCGATGGTGAACGGCTACCTCGGGACGCCCTCCACCGTCGCGGACGCCCTTGCCGGTGCGTTCACCTCCGTCATCGACGCGAACAGGAGCTGAGGGTCGCGACGGCCCCTGGTGCGATCAGAGCGTGGACGCGTCGGCGGTGTCGGCGGGTGTCGACGTCGCCGTGCGCGAGGTCCATCGGTAGAGCCACGCGACCAGCAGGATGAAGACGATGCCGCCGATGATCTGTGCCGGGTTGTCGAAGCCGTCGCCCACGATCGCCAGCGGGGAGTCGTCTCCGGTGGCGGCGACGATGGCCGCGAACACCACGCCGAACAACGACTCGCCGACGATCAGGCCGCAGGCGAGCAGTGTGCCCATCCGCTTGGTGCGGCCGGGGTTGGCGCGGCCGTCGGCCCATCGGTTGTAGAAGAAGCCGAGGAGTGCGCCGATCGGGATGATGACGGTGAGCGAGATCGGCAGGTACATCCCGAGACCGACGGCCAGCGGCGGTACGCGGAACCGCGTCGTCCTGCCCAGGATCTCGTCGACGAGGATGACGCCGAGCCCGATCAGCGCGCCCACCCCGATCAGCGCCCAGTCGATCGAACCACCGAACACGCCGTCCACCAGCGACGAGATCAGCGATGCCTGCGGGGCGGCCAGTGCGTCGTCGCCGGCCCCGGGCGCGCCCACGAAACCGAACGCCGTCTGCATCAACTGCAGGATCGGCGGGATCACGGCCGACCCGAACAACACGCCGATGATCAACGCGACCTGCTGTTTCCACGGCGTCGACCCGACGAGCTGACCCGTCTTGAGGTCCTGCAGGTTGTCGTTGGAGATGGTGGCGACACCGAACACCACCGCGGTGGTGAAGAGCGTGAACGCGACCAGTGCCGTCGACTGCCCGGGGTCGGCGCTGCCGAACGTGACCTTGATGAGCAGGGCCGCACCGATCGCGACGAGGATGCCGACACCCGAGATGGGACTGTTCGACGATCCGATGAGTCCGGCCATGTAGCCGCACACCGCCGCGATCAGCAATCCGAGGACGAGCACGAACACCAGCGAGACGGCGATGATCCCGGCGGCGTTCCCGTCGAGCGCTGTGCCGCTGATGAAGTCGAACAGGAGGAAGCCGATCGGGATGAGCATCAGGACCGCGACGCCACCGACGATCTGCACGGGGATGTCGCGCTCGGTGATGTCGACGGTCTCACCGGATCGCCGCAGTCGCGCTGAACGGGCCGAACTCACGATCCCCGTCGCGATCGGCCGCAAGATGCGCAGCAGGGTCCAGATGGCGGCCACGGCGATGGTGCCGGCGCCGATGAAGCGGACGTCGGAGGAGAACACCGACGAGACCGCGTCGGAGAGGGTCTCGCCGGACGGCAGGTCGCCCCATGTCCGGATGGGGACGAGGACGCCGTAGGAGATGATCAGACCGATGAAGATCGCGATGCCGACGGTGATCCCCACCAGGTGGCCGACGCCGATCAACGCCAACGACAGGCTCGCGCCGAACATCGTCCCGCCCGACCCGACACGGAACGCCGCCGACACCGAGTTGCTCAGCACCTTGAGGGAGGCGACGAGCGAGAACGCTGCCGCGACGACCGCCGCGACACTGAGGATCCGCAGGCCGCCACGGTTGTCCTCCGCGCCGGCCGCGGAGTCACCGACCTTGAGGACCTCCGCACCCGCGACACCCTCGGGATAGGGGAGGTCGGATCCGGTGACGAGCGCCCGCCGTAGCGGGATCGAGTACATCACGCCGAGGATGCCGCCCATGGCGCACACCGCGACCGTCGTCCAGTAGGGGAAGCCGGTCCACCACCCGACCATGATGAGGCCCGGGAGCACGAAGATGATGGCGGACAACGTCCCTGCCGCCGAGGCGATGGTCTGCACGATGTTGTTCTCGACCACGGTGTGGTCGCGGAAGTACCGCAGCACGCTCATCGAGATGACCGCGGCGGGGATCGATGTCGCGAACGTCAGACCGACCTTGAGGCCCAGGTAGACGTTGGCCGCGGTGAAGACCAGGGTGATGAGACCACCGAGGACGACCCCTCGGACGGTCAACTCCTTGATGTCCTGCCTGCTCTCGGTGCTCAACGCCATGCCCGGCTCCCTCTCGTCGACTCCGGCGCCCGTCGGGATCCGGCCCGTCGAGTATGCGACCTCCTCGCGATCAGGGTGTGGGAAGCCACGCCGTAGGTGGTGGGCCGTCTGGGATGTGTTATCGCGCTCGTGTGCACAAATAGCGTTCTGTTACTCGTGACCGGGGTTACAGTGGACGTGTGTCGCACGCGGATGTCCGGGACCCGGCCGAGATGGTCTTCCATGCCCTGTCCCGGGACGACATCCACACCGCCGACGACATCCGTGAGGAGGTCACGGCACTCATCCGCGACGGTCGGCTGCCGGAGGGTGCGCGGCTGCCCACCATCCGCGACCTGACGCATGGATCGCACCTGAGCAGTCGGGCGATCGTCGGCGCGTGGGCGGAGTTGCGGCGTGCCGGACTCATCGACACGAACCGCCGCGGCGGCACCGTCGTGGCGGGTCCCGCCGACGGTGCGGAGCGCAATCGAGGCTGGGCCGACCGCGATCTGTTGACCGGGAGTCCCGACTACTCGCTGCAGCCGGATCTGGCGCCGGCGATCCTGGCCGGTCTCCGGACCGACCAGCTGAACCGGCCGCGCCGCGACTACATCACCGATCGGCTGCGAGACGCCGTCCAGCGGGACTGGCCGTTCGCGGCCGAGTCCTATGTCGCCGCCGGCGGCGGTTCCGAGGGGCTCCTGCTCGCCGTCGAGGCGGCCGCGTCGCCCGGTGACCTCGTCGCCGTGGAGGAGCCCATCATCCCGGGTTTCCTGGACACGCTGGAGGCGGTCGGATACCGGGTGGTGGGGATCGAGTCCGACGATCACGGTGCCCGTCCGGAATCGCTCGCCGCCGCCCTGGCACTGGGTCCCACGGTCGTGGTGTTGCAGCCCGAGGGCGCCTACGCGGCCGGTGGGGTGCTGGACAAGGAGCGAGCGGACGCACTGGCCGACGTGATCGAGAACGCCGGGCACACCCCGTGGATCGTCGAGGACGACGCGGTCGGACCGCTGGCGGTGGCGCAGGCGCCGTCGTTGGGGGATCGGCTGCCGCACCGGACGGTCCGGGTGCGCAGCTACTGCAAGGCCTTCGGCATGGACATCAAGACCTGCGTCATCGGCGGTGCCGCCACCGTGGTCGACCAGGCGATCCGACTGCGGGTCCACGGGATCGCCGCGAACAGCCGGATCCTGCAGAACGCGTTGGCCCATCTCGTCGCGGACCCGTCGGCCGCCGAGGTCGTCGCCTCCGCGCGCGAGCACTACGACCGACGGCGGACGGCCCTGGTGTCGGCGCTCGCCGACCGCGGCATCACCGCGTCGTCGGGGCCGAACAGTCTCGTGGTCTGGGCCGAGGTCCGTGACGAGACCGGCGCGATGCTCGAACTCGCGCGCCGCGGCGTGAACGTCGGCAGCGGCGCGCGGTCGTTCGTCGGCAGTGGGACCGGGCTGCTCCGCATCGCGGTACCTCAACTCCCCGACGACGTCTCGGCCATCGGGGACCTCGCCGATCAGATCGCCGCAGCGGCATCGGCGGTCCATCGCGAGTTCCTCGACTGACCCGGCCGGCGGCCTCGGGGCGGACTCCCCGGCGGCTGGGGCGCGTCAGCGGCGGTCGACTTCAGCGACGGTCTACGGCGGCGACGGCGTCGTCGAGCGCCGGTGCGAGGGACGTCGCGATGGTGTGCAGGGTGTCGACGTAGGCAGGGTGTTCGAGCGTGAGCGGCACCGAGAACAACCACTCCGTCGCCCGCTCGGGAGCCTGGGTGCGGGTGATCGTCGTGACGACCTCGTCGATGGATCCGTGGGCGACCCGGGCGTCGCCGAGGAATCGACCGGGATCGCTGGCGGCGGTGGTGCCGGAGTAGTAGTCGGGGCTGAGCACGCGGTCGATGTCGAGCAGGTCCTCGATCACGCCGGGCAGCACGCCCAGCGTCACACCGACACGGGCCGTCGCCGCGTCAGCGGTCTCCAGGTATGCCCCCACGACGGCCTCGATCCCTGTGGTCCGTCCGGCCTCCGACCCGGGATGGGGCAGGAGACCGTCCCCGGCCGCACCCGCCCGTCGTGCGGTGTCCGCATTGCCGGTCGACTGCCACACCCGACCGCGGATGTCGGTCGGTGACGGGCAGATCGGCACACCACCGTCGACGAGCCCAGTGGCGAGCAGGTCGTGGAGTTCGGCGAGGCGCCGGTCGTACAGCGCTTCCCGGTCGTCCACCGACAGCCCGAACGCGCTGTACGCCGACGCGGAGTGACCGAACCCCAGACCCTTCCCGACGCCCAGTTCGAGACGTCGGTCGACGAGGTGGTCGGTGACGGCGGCATCCTCGGTGAGCCGTACGGCGTTCTCGAACGGCAGCGCGACCACTGCGGTGCCGAGCCTGATGCGTCGGGTGTGCTGGGCGACCGCCGCGAGGATGGGGAACGCCGTCGGCGCCGCCGCGTGATGCGCCCCGAAATGGCGGGTGGCCAACCAGATCGACGTGAACCCCAGGTCCTCGGCCACGACGGACAGGTCGACGACGCGGCGGTAGATCTCCCGTGTCGGACGTCCCGCCCGCAGCTGCAGGAACAGCGACCGGGCGCGCACCGTGGCGGCCCGGTCGTCTGCGATCGCGGTCACAGCCCGTAGTGGCCGCGCAGGGTGTCCGACGTGTACTCGTGCCGGAACAGCCCACGGCGACGCAGGATCGGGAGGACCTCGTCGACGAACGTCTGCAGCCCCGAGGGGAGTTCGTCGAGCATGACGTTGAAGCCGTCGCACGCGCCGGTCGTGAACCACGTGGTGATGACGTCGGCGACCTGCTCGGGCCCACCGACCACCGTCGCATGTCCGCTGCCGGCGGCGAGCAGCCGTGCTGCGCCGCGGGTGTCGAGTCCCTGTCGCCGGACGAACTCCAGGAAGACGGCGCGCTGTCCCCGGGCACCGCCCGAGAGGTCGTTCGGCGGCACCCGATCCCACGGGATGGGCGCATCCAGTGTGAGCTCGTCGGGATCGACGCCGAGTCGCGCTGCGAGGTTGACGATCTGGACCTCGTCGGGGATCAGGTCGGCCAGCTCGTCCTGCCGCCGACGGGCAGCGACCTCGGAATCGGCGAGGACGACGATCAGCCCGGGTAACAACTTCACGCTGTCCGGGTCGCGTCCGGCGGCACGCGCGAGCGTGCGGATCTCGTCGCGCCGACGCCGTGACGAGTCGGCGTCGACGTGGGCGGTGTAGACGGCGTCGGCGGTACGGGCGCCCAGCTCGACGCCGTGGGTGGATGCACCGGCCTGGACGAGCACGGGCCGACCGTGCCGCAGGGGCGGCGCCTTGAGAGGGCCGGCGACTCGGAAGTGTTTGCCGTCGTGGTTGATCGGGTGGATCCGGCCCGGATGGAGGTACCTGCCGGTGGACTTGTCCGCGTCGATGGCGTCCGGCGTCCACGAGTCCCACAGCGCCGTGACCACGTCGAGGAACTCCGATGCCCTCTCGTAGCGGTCCGCCTTGGCGAGGGCCTGTTCCATCGAGTGGTTGCGGGCCGCGGCGTCGCCGCCGGTGACCACGATGTTCCAGCCTGCCCGGCCGTTCGACACGGCCGCGAGCCCGGCGAGCTGACGAGCGAGGACATAGGGATCGCTGTACGAGGTCGTCGCCGTGACGATGAGACCGATCCGCTCGGTGTGCGCGGAGATCACCGACTGCGCGACGATCGGGTCGATCAGTCGGCTCGGGGCGTTCCACTCCTTGGTCTGAAGGTCCGGGGAATCGGCCAGGAACACGGCGTCGAACAGGCCGCGCTCCGCGATCCGGGCGACGTCGAGGTAGTGCTGGATCGAGACGAAATGCTCCCCGGGTTCTGCGGCCCGGCGCCACGGGCTGCCGATGGTGCCACCGGGGATCAGGTTCGCGTTGAGGATCACCTCGCGGCTGTCGGTGTCGCCGACCATGGCCACTCCGTTCTCGTGGGATCGATGTCGGTGCGGGGTGTGATGCAGGCGCCGACGACGAGTCGGGCGGGGTCGGATGTCCACTGCGACAGCGACCCCGGGTACAGCGCGGCCCGCACCCCCAGTGTCGCGAGATGCAGCACCTGCAGTGCCGCCGCGACCCCGCTGCCGCAGTACGACGCGACAGGCCACTCCTGGTCCCCGGTGCCGACGCCCAGTGCCGCGTAGCGACATCGCAGCCGATCGTCCGGGAGCAGGGTGCCGTCGGGGGTGAGGTCGTCGAACACGGGTGCGTTGACGGCGCCGGGGATGTGGCCCGGGCTGCCCTCACCTCCCTGGTAGGCGACCGACGGGCGAGCGTCGAGGAGCAGACCGCGCTCCGCCAGCACGGCGACGTCGCCGGTGTCGACGGTGGGCAGGCCGCCGGGGACCGCGATCACGTGGTCGCCGACTGGTGTGTCCACGAGAGGCGCGCCGATGGTCGTCACCTCCTCGCCGGTCTCGAGGGGCCCACCTGCGGCGACCCACGCGCGCAACCCGCCGTCGAGCAGTCGGACGTCGGTGAGGCCGGCCCACCGCAGTACCCACCAGGCGCGGGCCGCTGCGGCGGACGCCGTCCCGTCGAGGACCACGACGGTGGTCCGGCGCCCGACACCCCACCGCCGCAGCGACCGCGTCAGGTCGGCCGGGTGGGGAAGGGGCCGCGCACCCCCGCCGGGCGTGGGTGGACCCGCGAGGTCGCGGTCGAGGTCGACGAATCTGGACCCCGGGATGCGGCCCGCGTGATGTGCGCCGGGGTCGGGACGGCCCTCGCGGTCGACGCGGACGTCCAGCACCACGGTCGCGCGCGACGTGGGCGTGAGCAGGTCCGTCGCGGACACCACATGCTGCGAACGCGGTCCGGTCATGGGCGAAAAGTACGGCTTCGGAGGGTGTGCAAACAATATTCCGGTCACGGTGATTTTGTTACCGCACGTTGCGCGCGGTTTGTATACATTGCTCGTGCAAACAAAAAGAACCGGACGTGGAGGACACATGGCACCGACCGACACATCGTCGATCGTCGACACCGCCTGGCTCGTCCGCGCCGTCCGCGAGGGTGCGCCCGTCGTCGTGGTCGAGGTGGTCGACGACCCGGCGACTCGCGGTCGGCTCGCGGGGTCGGTGGTCGTCGACTGGAGGTCCCTCGTCTGGCACGAGTCACGCCGCGAGCTCGCCGACGCCACCGTGATCGCACGACGGCTCGCCGACCTCGGCGCGGGTGCCGGGTCGACCATCGTCCTCGCCGGCGACCCGACGCAGTTCGCCGCCTACGTCCTCTGGGCGTCCCGCGTCGTCGGGCTCGACGGGGACCTCCGGTACCTCGACGGCGGGGTGGCCGCCCTGGCACAGCTCACGCGCACCGACGTCACCCTGTCGCCCTCGGCGCCCGCGCTCGAGCCGATCGCGGTGGGCACCTCCGACCCCGCCACGGTCGTCGATCGGGCACACGTCGCGGCGGCGTCGGGGTCGTCGACGACGGTCGTGGTGGACATGCGATCCCCCGAGGAGTTCTCGGGCGCGCGGGTGTCTCCGCCGTCGATCCCCGTCGACCACGGCGCGGTGCGCGCTGGTCGGATCCCCGGCGCGCGGCACCTGCACGCCCTCGATCTCCTCGACGCCGATTCCCGCCTCCGTGATCGGGAGACGCTGCGCCACAGCGTGTCCCCGGTGACCGACGGCGCAGACGAGGTCATCCTGTACTGCCGGCTCGCGCACCGCGCGGCGCTCGGGTGGCTCGACCTGACAGACGTGCTCGGTGTCCACGCCGTCCGTGTCTACGAGGGGTCGTGGACCGAGTGGGGCAGCGTCGTCGGCGCGCCGGTGGAGCGATGACCGCCCTCGCGACGCGACGGGGCGTCGGTTCGCGACGCGTCCTCGCCACGGTGGGATCGGCGGTGCTCCTCGCCTGGGCCGCTGTCACAGTCGCCTTCCTCGCTCTGCACCTCGCCCCCGGCGACGTCATCACCGCGGCATCCGGTGACGGCGGCGACTCCTCGCAGCGCGCGCGCATCGCCCACGAGTGGGGTCTCGACCGTCCGCTGATCGTGCAGTACGGGCGCTACCTCCTCGACCTCCTCCACGGCGACCTCGGCTACTCGTTCGTCCAGGGTGACCGCGTCAGCCACATCCTGTTCGGCGACCAGCTGTGGTCGACCGTGACGCTCGCCGGCACCGCGCTGGTCGTCGTCGTGGTGGTGACGCCGGTCCTCGCCGTGCTGACCGCCGGCCGGCGCGGACCCCTCGCCGGGGTGGTCAGCGGCCTCGAGCTGTCGGCGGCGTCGGCGCCCACGTTCTGGATCGGCCTGGTGCTGATCTGGGTGTTCGCGTTCACGTTGCGTGTCCTGCCGGTGACGTCCGGGACGGAACTGCAGCGGCTCGTTCTGCCGGGCGTGACCGTCGCATTGCCCATCGCCGGCGTGCTGTCGCAGGTCATCCGCGGTGGCATCGAGCGGGCGTTGGAGCAGCCGTTCGCCGTGACGGCGCGGGCGCGCGGTGTGGGTCCGATCCGACTGCGCGTCGTCCACGGTCTGCGTCACGCCCTCATCCCGGCGACGACGCTGGCCGGGTGGGCGATCAGCAGCCTGCTCACCGGCACGGTCGTCGTGGAGGAGGTGTTCGGGCGCGCCGGGCTGGGGACCGTCACGGTCGACGCCGTCACCGCCAAGGATCTCCCGGTCGTGCTCGCGGTCGCACTGCTGACCGCAGCCGTCTACCTCGGGGTGAACCTCGTCGTCGACCTCGCCCTGCCGCTCGTCGACCCGCAACTGAAGGAGGGCGCCCGATGAGCGCGGCACCCGTGATCCAGGGCTGGGCGGTGCCGCGTGTGCGCCGGATCCCGGTCGGCCTAGCGCTCGCGGGGGCGTTCCTCGCGGCGGTGATCGTCGCCGCGGTGGTGCCGTCGGTGTTCGCGACGGGCGACCCGCTGCGGATCGACCTCGCGCAGATGCATGCGCACCCGTCGCTCGCACATCCCTTCGGGTGCGACCAGCTCGGCCGGGACGTCTGGACCCGGGTCGTGCACGGCACGCGACAGTCGGTCGCGATCGGCGCGGCCGCGACGGCACTCGCGGTGGCGATCGGCGTACCGCTGGGACTGCTCGCCGGCATCGGCAACCGGGTCACCGAGACGCTGCTGTCGCGCTTCTTCGACCTGATGGGCGCCTTCCCCGAGATCCTGCTGGCCCTGGTCCTCATCGCGGTCACCGGCAGCGGGACGGGCAACGTCGTACTGGCGATCGGCATCGCGGCCGCACCACGGTTCGCCCGCGTCATGCGCGCAGACACCCGGCTCGTCGCGCGCGCCGACCATGTCGTCGCCGCCCGCCTGCTGACACGGTCGCGGGTCCGGATCGTCCTGCGGCACGTACTGCCCAACGCGATCGGCGCGTTGCCGGTGCTCGTCACCCTCGGCCTGGGGACGTCGATCCTCGGTGCCGCGGCGCTGAGCTTCCTCGGCTTCGGCACCCAGCCGCCGACCCCGGAGTGGGGGTCGATGCTGGCCGAGTCCCGCGACGATCTCCGCATCGCCTGGTGGGCCGTGTTCTTCCCGGGCGTCGCGGTCACCGCGACGGTCGTGGCCACCACTGTCGTCGGGCGAGCGGCCCAGCGTCGCTTCGAGAATCGGGTGACGGCGTGACCGCCACCACCGACGGCGTCACACGGGTGCCCGACACGGGGACCGACGAGTCCGTCGCTGAGGTGATCGCTCGGGTCGCGAACCTGGGGGTGTCCTTCGGCGGGGTGCCGGTGGTCCACGGTGTCGATCTCCACGTCCGCCGTGGTGAGGTGCTGGCAATCGTCGGGGAGTCCGGGTCGGGCAAGTCCGTGACCACCCGGGCGCTCGCCGGGCTGGCCGGCCCCGGTGCGCAGGTGGAGGCCGACGCGTTCGACGTGCTCGGCTCCGATCCGCTCCACGATCTACGCGTGCGATGGGACGACCTGCGCGGCAGGCACATCGGCCTCGTCCTGCAGGACGCGCTCACCGCACTCGACCCGCTGCGCACCATCCGAGCCGAGATCGGAGAGGCGCTGCGCCATCTGCCCCGTCGAGAGCGCGCCGCACGCGCTGCCGAACTGCTGACCTCGGTCGGCGTACCGGATGCGCAGGCGGTCCTGCCGCGCCGCGCCTTCCAGCTTTCCGGTGGGCAGCGACAACGCGCGCTCATCGCGTCCGCGGTCGCGGCCGGACCGGAGCTGTTGATCGCCGACGAGCCGACCACGGCGCTCGACGTCACGGTGCAGGCCCAGGTGCTGGCGCTGCTCGTGGATCAGGCCGCGCAGGGGCGTGCGGTCATCGTCGTCAGCCACGATCTGGCCGTCGTCTCACAGATCGCGCACCGCGTCGTCGTCATGCACCACGGCCGCGTCGTCGAGGAGGGCCCGGTGCGCGAGGTGATCGACCGACCGGCCCACTCCCACACCCGCTCCCTGCTCGCCGCGGTGCCCCGCGCGGCGGCACCCGCCCCGATCGAGCCGACGGGTGCGCCGGTCGTCGAGGCGTCGGACCTCACCGTCGGCTACCGGGTCGGTCGCGCGACGGTCGGCGGGATCCGTGACGTCTCCTTCGCGATCCACCCAGGCGAGGTGCTCGGGGTCGTGGGCGAGTCGGGGTCAGGCAAGTCGACCGTCGCGAAGGTCGTCACCGGACTGCTCGCGCCGCAGGCCGGCTCGCTGCGATTCCGCGACGACGACAGCCGCGACGGTGTGCACACCCGACCGGGCGAGATCGGCCTCGTGGCACAGGATTCGCTCGGGTCGTTCGATCCCCGGTACGACGTCGGGGCTCTCATCGGCGAGAGCGTCGCGACGGTCGTACCCGACCGCGCCGGACGCCGTACCACGGTCCTCGAACTCCTCGACCGGGTACATCTCCCGGCCTCCGTCGTCGACCGCCACCCCCGGGAACTGTCCGGCGGTCAGCGACAGCGGGTGAACATCGCACGGGCCATCGCCTCCCGTCCCCGACTGCTCGTGTGTGACGAGCCCGTCTCCGCCCTCGACATCTCCGTCCAGGCGCAGATTCTCACCCTGCTGGGCGATCTCGCGTCCGACGGACTCGCCGTCCTGTTCATCTCCCACGATCTCGCGGTTGTTCGGCAGTTGTGCCATCGGACTCTCGTCCTCGACGCCGGACAGGTGGTCGAGTCCGGCCCCACCGAGGACGTCTTCCGCCGGCCGCGATCCGACCGTGCCCGTGCCCTTCTCGCGGCGATCCCCTCCCTGGAGGTCGCGACGAGCCGCCACACCAACACCCGAGAGGTGACCCCGTGACCCCCCACGTCCGACATTCCCTGCCACGCCGAGCGCGTGCGCTCGCGTTGATCATCGCGCTGGTGACGGTGGCCGCAGCCTGTGCCTCAGACCCCGAACCCGATTCGGGGGGAGGCGGGCCGACCGGTCGACCGGCCGCGGGCGGCACCTTCACGATCGCGCTCGACAACTACCCCGAGCGTGGATTGAACCCGCACTACGGCGCGTCGTTCGACGCATCGCAGGTGCTGCGGAACGTCTACGACAGCCTCGTCTCGGAGGACGCGTCGGAGAACTTCCACCCGTGGCTCGCGACCGCCTGAACGGTCTCGCCCGACGGCAAGACCTACGACTTCACGCTTCGCGAGGACGTGACATTCCACGACGGCGAGAAGCTCGACGCCGCTGCGGTGAAGACGACGCTCGATCGGTTGCGCGACCCGGCCTACCCGTCGTGGACGACCCTGGGCACACTGCAGTACTCCAGTGTCACCGCCGTCGATGTGGTCGCGCCCTACAAGGTCCGCATCTCGTTGTCGTCGCCCCGCGCCGACTTCCTCTCGACCCTGGCCGGTCTGAGCGGTGCCATCGTGGCGCCGCGGTCGTTGCAGGCGGACAAGGCGACGCTGACCGCCGGCACCGGGCTCGTCGGGTCGGGTCCGTTCGTGATCGACCGTGTGGTACCGGGTCAGGAGATCCGCTTCCGCAAGAACGCCGACTACCGGTGGGGTCCGACGACGGCGACGCACACCGGCGCCGCATACGTCGACTCGCTGGTGGTGAAGTACGTGCCCGAGGGATCCACCCGCGCGGGTCTGCTGCGCAGCGGCGAGGTGAACGCGATCGCGACGGTCAAGGCCACCGACATCGGGCTGTTCAAGGGGCAAAGCAATTTTCAGTACGACCAAGTCGGCTCGGTCGCGTCGCCGACGGTCGTCATGCTGAACGTCACCGACGGGGCGACACGGGATCCCCGCGTCCGCCAGGCGGTCGCCGAGGGTGTCGACCTCGACGCGCTCATCACCTCGGTCACCCGGGGCACCCAGCAACGCGCGCACAGCCTCATCCCGTCGGACAGCAAGTACCACGGGAAGGAGGCACAGGCACGGGCAGCCGACCCCGACGGGGCCCGCCGGCTTCTCGACCAGGCGGGATGGACGGCCCGGTCGGGACAGGACTTCCGGGTGGACGCCTCGGGTGCGCCGCTGCGGCTGACGCTGCTGGCCACCACGCCGACCTACCCCCTCGACGACGTCCTCAAGGCGTGGCAGGCCGAACTGCGACAGGACCTCGGCATCGACCTGCGATTGCAGTACGTCGAGAACGCGCAGGTGTACGACCTGTTGGCGCGCAACGACTATCAGGCGTTCCCCCGACAGGTGGGCGGCCTGGACCTGTCGCTGCAGCTCAACCGCGCGTTCGGGTCGACGACCCCCGACCTGAAATACGGGCAGCTCGACGGCATCACCCTCGGGTCGATCGTCGGGGGATCGAAACTGTCCGACCCGCAGGTCGATCGCTGGTTGGTCGACGCGACCACCGCCACCGACACCACACGACGTGCGGAGCTCTTCGCCCGCGTCGACGACCGGATCCTGTCGCAGAACGTCGCCATCCCGCTGTTCACCGATCGCAACAGCGTCGCGGCGACGTCGGCCGTCCATGGCCTCTCGACCCTGTTCGACCCGCCTCGCAACGTCGCGAACGGATGGTCCTACGACATCGCCGTCCGGACCGAGTGATCCAGAACCCCTGCACGACCGATCGATCCAGCTCGACCGACTCATGAAAGAGGTGCACGATGACCGCAGTACTCGAACCCCTCACCTTCGACCGGAACATCCCGCGGGGGATCGTCCACCGGCAGTCGATCGCCGAGGTGTTCCTCACCGACGCCCAGCCGACGGCCGACGGCGCCGTGTTCGCGGCGCAGTTGCCCCGCAACCACTCCTACTTCAGCGACACCGCGGTGCGTCCGCCACCTACGACCCGCTGTTGATGGTGGAGGTGTTCCGGCAGGTCGCCATCTACTACGCCCACACCTTCCTCGGTGTGGCGCGCACGGAGAAGTTCGTCTTCGGGGCGGCAGATTTCGAGATCCTCGACGCCGCGACGCTGCGAATCGGAGCGTGCCCCGGGCACTGCGTCATCGACGCCCATGTCGTCGTCGAGAAGAAGCGTGACGGGCAGGTGATCGGTCTGACGCTCGAGATGTCGGCCACCATCGAGGGCCGCCTCGCCGCACGCGAGGCGATGACGTACCAGTGGATGCCGTCGACCGTGTGGGAGCGCATCCGTGTCCGGGGTCGTGACGCGCTGGGTCTGCCCCCGCAGCACCGCATCCCGGCTGCACTGCACGTCGCGCGGATGCGTCCCGGTTCGGTGGGACGGCACAACCCGCGCAACGCCATCCTCGCCAACCCCGAGCTCGAGGGGACCGAGCTGCGTGCCCTGACGATCATCGACACCGACCACCCGTCGCTGTTCGACCACGCTCTCGACCACGTCCCGGGGATGCTGCAGTTCGAGGCGGCACGCCAGATCGCGATGGCGTCGGCGAACGTCACCCTCGGACTCGACACGAGCCGCATGGTGATGCACCGCCTGCAGATGGAGTTCACCGCGTTCGGTGAGTTCGAACGGCCCACCGAGGCCCGCGCGACCGTGGAACCCGACGGCGTCGGCGGAGCGACCGCCGCTGTCCGGCTGCAGCAGGGCGACGACGTGATCGCACGCGGCGACGTCCACCTGAGCCTGCTGGGCGCGGACGTCGCGACGATGGTCCAGTGACCGCGCGTCCGGTCGGCGGGTCGCCGTTCGTCTGGTTCGACTTCGGCGGCGTCCTGTCGCCACCGCTCGACGAGCTCTTCCTGCGGTACGAGCAGGTCACGGGTATCCCTGTCGCCGTGCTCAAACGGGCCATCGAAACCGTCGGCGCGCAGTCCGGTCTGCCCCCGCTGGCCGCGATCGAACTCGCCGTCGTCGACGAGCGGACGTGGGTGACCCAGCTGCACGACGCGATTCGTGCCGAGCGTCCCGATCTCGACCTGTCGCGCAGTGAGCCCGATTTCGGCCGCCAGTGGTTCGACGGTCACGTCGTGAACGCCGGCATCCGTGATCTGGCGGTGGAGCTGCTCGACGCCGGTGTGCAGGTGGGGATCCTGTCCAACAACGTCGTCGAGTGGGAGCCGTACTGGCGGCCCATGGTCGGACTAGACGACGTCGTCACCGATCTCGTCGACTCGTGTCGCGTGGGCGTGCGCAAGCCCGATCCGGCCATCTTCGCCCTCGCCGCAGAGCGCAACGGCGTGCGGCCGGAGGACAACATCCTCGTCGACGATCTCGCCGAGAACTGTGCGGCGGCTCGGGCGGCGGGTTGGCGGGCCATCCATTTCACCGACACCGCGTCGGCCGTCGCCGAGGTCCGCGCGGCGGTGGGTGCGCTCGCGGTGTGACGACCGGTTCCCGGATCGGCACCTCGCCGCTGTCACACGGCGGCGGCGAGGTAGCCGTCGGGTGCGATCACGGCGGCGACCCACGGTTGCTCCGGTGTCACCTTCCCCACGATCACTCGGGTGTCCGGGAGGTGTGTCGGTGGCTCCACGGTGTCGTCGGGGACGATCGCGACGGGGCGACCGGCGCGCAGCAGGTCGGCGAGGGTGTACGTGTCCCCCGACCCGGTCTCCACCACGAGGTCGGTCTGGAAGCCCGGTTGGAACTGCCCGCTGATCATCTCGGCCACCGCGTCATGAACCCGGGGGACCGCGAGCATGGCGAGCATGGCGTCACGCGTCGCCGTGTCCGCAGGGTTCATCATCCGCGCCTGAAGGACCGTGTTGGCGACGACGGTGCCGGCGACGGCCACCCGCGATCGCGACCACTCGTCGAGGACATCGACGTCGAGTCCGCCGCGGATCACCTGTGCCAGGCGCCATCCGAGCGTGAACGCGTCCTGCATGCCGGTGTTCAGGCCCTGCCCCCCGAGGGGGTAGTGGACGTGTGCGGCGTCGCCGACGACCACCAGGCGGTCGTCCCGCATGCGGGTGCGGTGACGGCCGAAGTCGCTGAACCGGGTCAGGTGCGAGATCTGCGACAGGCCGGGGTCGCGGCCCAGGATCGACGCCACGCGGGCCCGGAACTCGGACTCGTCGGGTGTGGACCGGTCGGCGAGGGGGCCGGAGAAGTCGAGGGCGATGACGCGGGCGGCCCCGGAGGAATTGGGGTTGTGCAGCGTCCATCCGCCGTCGGTGGGGAACCATCCCGGGGGCGGTGCCGGGTCGCCGACCACCGCGAGGCCCGCGATCGCGTTCATGGTGGCGGGATAAGTCGTCGCCCCGAAGTCGCCGTGACGCGCGACGATCCCGCGGGCACCGTCGGCGCCGACCACCCAGTCGGCGCGCAGGACGGTCGTGTCGGCGTCGAGACGGTCAGGGGTGACGTCGAGTTCGGCGCCGTCGTCGTGGACCCGGAGATCGGAGACGGTGTGTCCCCGCAGGATCGTGGCACCCAGTGCCCGCGCGCGCTGCTCGAACGCGGCCTCGAGGCGGGCCTGCGGGATACCCGCGATTGGGGCGGGTTCGACGGCGGGCGCGCTGATGGTCAGCACCGGTTGCGCGGCGAACTGGAACGGGGTCGTCACCACGCGGTCTGCGCCGGAGACGATCTCGTCCGCTCGGCGGGATGGGATGTATCCCCGCCGTGCGAGATGGGAGAGCGACCGCGCGTGCACGGTCCCGGCGCGCGGACGCTCGTCGACCTGGGTCCGGGTCTCGATCACCGTCACCCTGCGGCCCGCCAGCGCCAGCTCGGCCGCGATGCACATGCCGACCGGGCCGCCTCCGACGACCGCGATCTCCACCCGCTGTTCGTGATGGGGCATTCGACTCCTCGTTCCTCCAACGCTTGCACCGACGCTCGTAGTACCTACTATAAGAGTCGTACCTACGAGAGCCATAGCGATGCCGCCCACAGCGCGGTACCGCCGACGGAAGGAAGAGCCGTGTCCTCATCGAGCACCGAGACGCCGGTCGACGCGACCGGGCCGGCCGCGACACCACATACACCGACAGCTCCGTCGCAGGACCCGCCGAGCCGGTGGACGCTACCGATCGTCCTGGCGGCACAGTTCGTCACACCGACAGCCATCGCGGGCACGGCCATCGCGCTGCCGCGCATCTCCGAGGACCTCGGGTCGAACCCGACCGCGCTGCAATGGGTCGTCAACGGGTTCAACGTCGCGTTCGCACTCGCCACCCTGGTCTGGGGTGCGCTGAGCGACCGCATCGGTCACCGGCAGACGTTCACGCTGGGGTCGATCGCCGTCACCCTGGGCAGTGTCCTGAGCGCCCTGGCCCCGAATCTGGCCCTGCTCGACATCGGCCGCGTCGTCGCCGGTGTCGGCGCCGCCGCCATCCTCACCGGCTCGAGCTCACTGATCTCCAGCGCCTACGACGGCGCCCGCCGCACGCACGCCTTCGCGATCTTCGGCACCGTCAACGGTCTCGGACTGGCGTTGGGTCCCACCATCTCCGGCGCTCTCGTGGCGGCGGTCGACTGGCGCGGCGTCTTCGTCGTCCACGCCGTGATCCTCGCTGCCGCGGCGGTCGGGTCGCGTGTCCTGCCCGCGGTGCGTCCCGCGCGGGGGGCGGCCGGCGGCCCGATCCTCGACATCGGTCTGCTGCGCAACCGGGAGTTCCTGGCCATGTGCCTCGTCCCGGTCGCGGGCTCCATCGGCTTCGTCACCCTGCTGACCTATCTGCCCAGCGCGTTGAGCGGCATCAAGGATCTCGACGCCGGACGGTCCGGTCTGGTGATGCTCGCGATGACCATCCCGGTCCTCGTCACGCCGCTGCTGGTGGCGCAGCTCGTCACCCGCATCCGCGCGCTCACCGCCGGGGCGGTGGTCGTGGCCAGCCTGATCGCGCTGATCGTCGGCAACGCCGGGATCCTGCTCCTCACGCAGGGGCAATCGGTGCTGTGGATCCTCGTCCCGATGGTGTTCCTGGGCCTGGGCTTCGGACTGCCGATCGGTCTCGTCGACGGGCACGCGCTGTCGGTCGTCCCGGAGGAGAAGACCGGGACGGCGGCAGGGTTGCTCAACTTCTTCCGGATCGGCAGCGAGGCGGTGTTCGTGGCCGGATACGCCGTCGTCATCTCGGCCGTCGTCGGCAGCCGGTTGTCCGGCGCCGCCGCCGACGACACCGCTGCCGGCCAGTACGGCCACCCCGACGTCTACCAGCACGCGTTCGCGACGACCGTCGCGATCCTCATCGCTCTGCTGGTGATCGTCACCGTCGCGATCCTGGCGATCCGTCGCCGTTCGTCCGTCGCCGCCGGTGACGGGACAACCACAGCAGGAGGATGAGATGACCGTGTCGACCGCAGCCACAGGAGCCCGGGTGGACGTCCGGGACCTCCCCGGACTCCACCCCCCAGGGATGACCGTCCCCCTCGACGAGACGTCGGCGGGAGGCCTGCCGCAGGTGCAGCTGCCCAGCGGCCACCGGGCCGTACACTTGACGTCGTACCGCGACGTCCACCAGGTGCTCACCGACGTCAGCTTCGCGCGGGCGGAGACGAACGTCGACGACGGGCCCACGTTCCTGCCGACGATCATGCCCACCGAGATGCTCCTCAACCTCGATCACCCGGATCACGGGCGGCTCAAGGGTTTCGTCGGGTCGTCCTACAGTGCCGCGGCCGTCGCGCGTCGGGTTCCGAGCGTGAACCGTGCCCTCGACGATGCGATCGAGCAGCTTCGGACCGACCGGGACGCCGGTGGGGCCGATCTGATGGGCACGCTACTGGACCCGTTGACCATCGGGGTCAATGTCGACTTCCTCGGCATCCCCCGCTCGGACGTCCCGGGGTTCCGGGCGCTGTCCCGGGAGATGCAGATCGCCGACGACGCCGACGTCCCCGCGCTGCTCGAGAGTTTCTGGACGCTGTACGGCTACATCGGCGACCTGGTGGCCGGGCGCCGGGAGGTCGAGCCCGGCCTCATCAGCGATCTCCTCGCCGCGCGGGACTCCGTGTCACCGCCGGTCACCGACGAGGAGTACACAGCGATCCTGCTGGGATCGATCGTGGGCGGCGACCAGAACGTCTTATCGGTGATCGGCAAGATCGCCTACGTGGCCCTCTCCCGTCCTGAGCTGTGGGACCACCTGGTGGCGCAGCCGGAGTCGATCCCGGCGGTGGTCGAGGAGTTCCTCCGACTGCTGCCACTGGGCCGCATCTCGACGTTCCCCCGAGTTGCGACCCGCGAGGTGACGCTCGAGCACGGGACGTTGCACCCCGGCGATGTGGTCTACGCCGACGCACACCGGGCCAACCGGGATCCCGCCGTCTACCCCGATCCGTGGGTGATCGACGTGACCCGGCAGGGACGCCGCCACCTGCAGTTCGGCTACGGCATGCACCACTGCATGGGCGCGGCCCTCGCGCGGATGGAGATCACGGAGACCGTTCGGCGACTCGTGACCGATCTCCCCGGTCTGCGGCTGGCCGTGGATCCTGGGGAGATCGCCTGGGACACCGGCATTCTCGTCCACCGCCCGCTGGCGCTGCCCGTCACCTGGTGACGGTCGTGGTCTGAGGGCGACCGCGTCCGGTCACGACCGTCTTGTCACTCAGTCGTCCAGGCCCCGCCCGGGGGTCGTCGATCCCGTCGGGGTCAGGCGACCTTCGGGCGGTTCGCCGCGTCCGCGGTCAGCACCGCGTCGAGGAGTCCGGGGAAGACGGTGTCCATGTCGTCGCGACGCAGACGGGTCATGCGTCCGTTGCCGACGTCGCGCTGCCAGATCAGGCCGGCGGTGCGCAACACCCGGAAGTGGTGGGTGCGGGTCGACGGCGCCCAGGGCAGACCGAACACGCTGCAGAACTGCTCCGCCCCCGTGGGTTCCTCGGCGAGTTGGGCGATCACGCTGCGACGGTTGTCGTCGGCGAGGGCGTGGAGCACCGCCGACAGGTCGAACTCGTCGAGATCCGGATGCCCGTCGGCGTCGGCCATGACGTCCCTCTCCCTCGCGACAGTGACGATGTTCATCGTACCTACACCCGGGCGGGTGCTCTCGCGGGCATGAGTGGACGTGCTTCGCCCCAGACGGTCAGGCGACGCGAGTCGTCGAACGCCGGTCGACCTCGTCGGTCGCCGTCGACTGATCGATGCGCCGGGCGCGTTGGGCAGCAGGGTCCGGGATCGGCAGCGCGTTCAGCAACTCTCGGGTGTACCGCTCCTTCGGGGCGTCGAACACATCGGCCGTGCGGCCCGTCTCGACGACGCGCCCCCGCTGGACGACCACGACACGGTCTGCGACGCGGTCGACGACGGCCAGGTCGTGGCTGATGAACAGGCAGGCGAACGCGTACCGCTCGCGGAGTTCGTCGAAGAGATCGAGCACGGCGGCCTGGACCGACACGTCCAGAGCGCTGGTCGGCTCGTCGGCGACCAGCAGTCGCGGGGCCAGGGTGAGGGCACGTGCGAGCGCCACGCGCTGACGTTGACCCCCCGACAACTCCGCCGGGCGACGGGTACCGAAGTCGCGGGGGAGGCGAACGGCCTCGAGCAGTTCGTCGATCCGGGACGCGAGGTCGGCACCGCCCGCGACGCGGTGCACGCGCAGGGGCTCGCCGATGCTGTCGGCGACGGAGCGCCGGGGATCGAGCGACGAGGCGGGGTCCTGGTGGACGAGGGCGACACCCCGACGGAGGTCGCGCCGCGCGGCCCGCGACCCGGTCTCGTAGGACCGGCCGTCCAGGGTGACCGTCCCGGTGGTGGGTCGGATGAGACCGAGTGCGGCACGTCCGAGAGTGGTCTTCCCCGAACCGGATTCGCCGACCAGGCCGACCACCTCGCCGACGGCGAGTGTGACCGACACGTCGTCGAGTGCGGTGAAGGCGGGGGTGCCCGATCGGGCCGGGTAGGTGACGGTCACGCCGGCGACATCGAGCACGGGAGCCTCGCTCGGTGAGGCGGCGTCGGCCCGCTGTGCGACGTGCCGTGTGGCACCGACCCGCGGCACCGCGGCGACGAGACCGCGGGTGTACGGGGTCGTCGCGGAAGCGAAGACCTCGTCGACACCGGCGTGCTCGACGATCCGCCCGGCCCGCATCACCACGACGCGGTCGGCGAGGTCGGCGACGACACCGAGGTTGTGGGTGATCAGCAGGATGGCGAGACCCCGGGACGCGCGCAGGCGGTGCAGGAGGTCGAGGATCTCCGCCTGGACTGTGACGTCCAGCGCAGTGGTGGGTTCGTCGGCGATCAGCAGGTCGGGGTCACCGGCCAGGGCGAGCGCGATGACGACCCTCTGGCGCTGACCACCGGAGAGCTGGTGGGGATAGAAGTCGACGCGGCGCTGCGCGTCGGGGATCTCCACCGCCTGCAGCAGTTCGACGGCACGCGCTCGCGCCGAGCGCTTGTCGATCCTGGTGTGCGCACGCAGAGCTGCGACGAGTTGCCGTCCGACACGGCGGACCGGGTCCAGCGCGGTCTGCGGCTCCTGGAACACCATCGCGGCGCGCGCACCACGTAGTGCACGCAGCTGGGTCTCGTCGGCGTCGACCACCGACACCCCGTCGAGCTCGACGGTGCCCGACGCGTGGGCACCGGGTGGCAGCAGGTGGAGGATGCTGCGGGCGGTGAGCGTCTTGCCCGACCCGGACTCGCCGACCAGCGCGACGACCTCGCCGCGGTCCACGTCGAGGTCGACGCCGTCGACGACAGGGGCGGCGTCGCCGAACCGGACGACGAGGTCGCGGACGTGCAGCAGGGTTTCCGGGTGCGTCGTCATGACCGTCGTGCCTTTCCGAGAGCCTGGGCGATGAGCAGGAACCCGAGGACGAGCAGCGAGACCACGACCAACGGGCCGACCGCATAGGCGTAGTTCGCGTCGAGGTTGGGGATGGAGTCGGCGACGAGCGACCCCAGCGACGGCTCGGGTGGGCGCACGCCGATACCGATGAAGCTCATGGCCGATTCGACGAACACCGCGAGCGACAGCGACAGGGCGATCTGCACGCCGGCCGACTCGATCGCGTTCGGCAGCACATGGGTCCGGAGGATCCACCAGCGCCGCGCGCCGATCACCTCGGCGGCCTCGACGAACGGCTGTTCACGCACGGTGAGGACGGCGGTGCGCACGAGGCGACCGAACACGGGTACCTCGGCCGCGGCGATCACCACGCCGACGGTCACCTGCCCCGGGCCGATGATCGCGGCGGCCATGATGCCGAGGATCAGCGCAGGGAACGCGAGCACGATGTCGAAGGCGCGCTGCGTCACCACATCAGCGAGCGGATGCGTGGTGGCGACGAGCCCGAGGAGACCCCCGACGACCGCACCGACTGGCACCGACAGCACCGCGATGACCAGGCTGATGCGGATGCCGTACAGCACACGCGACGCCACGTCGCGGTTCACCTGATCTGTGCCGAGCCAGTGGTCGGCGGACGGTCCGAGGAGGTTCGCGCCCGGGATCTGCGCCAGCGGGTCGTACGACGCGAGTAGCGGCGCCAGGACCCCGGCCACCGCGATCACGCCGACCAGCACCAGACCGACAAGGCCCTGACCGTGGGTCAGCGAGCGCCACAACGGTTCCCGCCTGTGCGGGCGGGTGTCGTCGACGGCCAGGTCGTCGGCGACGAGCTGCTCCACGCCCGACTCGAGATCACCGATGCTCATGTCCGTGCTCCCACATGGATTCTCGGGTCGAGCCAGGCGTGGACGATGTCGGTGGCGAACTGGACGAGTACGAACACGGCCACCGACAGCAGGAGGACGACCTGCACCACCGGGTAGTCGCGCCGGCTGACGCCCTGTTCGATGAGCTGGCCGATACCCGGCCATGCGAACACGGCTTCGACGAGCACCGCCCCACCCGACAACTGACCGACCTGCAGGCCCAAGGCCGTCACCATCGACGGGAGCGCGTTCCGGAGCGCGCTGCGCAGGACGATGTCGCGCTCGCGCACCCCGAGCGCGCGCTGCGTGACGATGTAGGGCTTCCCGAGTTCGGTGCGCAGGCTCTCGGTGAGGAACCGGGTCAACGCCGCGGCGACCGGCAACGCCAGGCACACCGCCGGCAGCAGCAGGTACTGCACGGTGATGTCGGGACGAGTGAGGTACCCGCCCGGAGGGACGCCTCCCGCGGGGAGCACCGGGATCGCGACCGCGAACACCAGCACCAGGAGCACACCGGTGACGAACGGCGGCAACGCGACCGACACCGTGTTGACACCGGCCGACAGCGACGTGAGCCACCGTCGGGGGTAGAGGACGGTGCTGACCGAGACCGCCACCGCCAGCAGCACGGCGAGCACGATCGCGGTCACGGCGAGTGCCAGCGTGTTGCCGAGACCGTCGATCACCAGCCCGCCGATGTCGCCACCGATCACGAACGAGGTGCCGAGGTCGAAGGTGAGGACACCGCCCACCCAGCTGAGGTACTGCGCGACCACCGACCGGTCCAGCCCGAGCTGGTGGCGGATCGCCGCGACCGACTCGGGCGTCGCGTCCGGCCCTGCGAGCGATGACGCCGGGTCGCCGGGGACGAGCCGGATCACCGCGAAGATCAGGACGGAGGCGCCGACGAGCACGACCACGGCCGACGGCAGCCGGCGCAGGACGTAGGAGGTCATGAGATGAACGCGTCGGTGTAGACCTGTTCCGACCGCTTCGTCCACCGCACCCCGTGCACCGACGCCGACGTCACCAGCTGGTTGAAGGTCACACCGATCTCGATGAGAAAGAGGTCCTTCAGCAACTCGTCGGTGATCGCCTTGTACCGGGAGACCGCTTCCGCGCCCGTACCGTCGACGATCTTCCACGCGGAGTCGGCCGCCGAGGTGTAGGCGGCCGAGGTGAAGCGCGAGGCGTTCTTCGTGGCGTTGAACGGGTAGGCGCTGGTCGCGAGGGTGGACGGTGTGTACTGCGCCCAGGAGTGGAAAGTCACCCACAGACCCGGGAACTGCGCGCCGATCAGTTGCTTCACGAACACCGCCGGCTCGACCGGGTCGAGGGTGACCGGGATGCCCACGGCGGCGAGGTTCGCCTGGACGATCTGGGCGGTGGCCGCGTAGTACGGGTTGTTGGCCTGGTACGTGAGCGGCAGCGGTGCGCGGACACCACCGACCGCGGACACCAACTGCTTCGCCCGCTCGGTGTTCAGCGCGTAGGTCTCGTTGCGACCCGCCTCGAACGCGGGCGACGCCTTGGGCCACGGCGCGTTGATCGTGTAGCCGTAACCGCGGAAGACCTCCGAGATCACCCGCTCACGGTCGAGGGCGTACGCGATCGCCTGACGCAGCCGGACGTCCGCGAGCGCGGGATTCGTGACGTTCGCACCGACGTAGATCTGCAGCTCTGCCCCGTCGAAGGTGATCGTCCGGAAACCGTTGTCCTTCGAGAGGTTCTGCGCATCCCGGTAGTTCAGGTTGAACGCGCTCTGGACCTGCCCGGACCGCAACGAGTTGAGCAGTGCCTGTGAGTCCTTGACGATCGACACCTCGACCCGGTCGAGGTAGGGCCGGTCGGCGAGGAAGTACTTCTCGTTGCGCTCGAACGTCAGGGAACTGTTCGGGGTCCGGCTGGTGAGCTTGAACGGCCCTGTGCCGATGAACGCCTCGCCGGCGGCGAGCTTGTCCAGCGACTCGCTGTCGAGGACGGGGACCGTGTCGAGCAGGTCGTAGATGTTTCCCAGCGGGTGCGCGAAACGCAGCACCAGGCGATGGGGATCGCTCGTGTCGTAGGAGGTGATCGCCGCCGCGGTGCTGCGCAGCTGGGCCGTCCACTTCGGGTCGGCGTATGTCCTGAGGGAGAACTCGGCGTCCTTCGACGTGAAGGCCCGCCCACTGTGGAAGGTGACGTCGTCCCGCAGCTCGAGGGTCAGGGACAGTCCGTCGGAGGACAGCTGCCACGACTTCGCCAGCAGCGGTTGCGGTTCGAGCTTGTCGTTCGGGTAGCGGACGAGGCTGTCGTAGGCCAGGCCGATGACGGTGGTTGCGCCGGCCGTGTTGGTGAGGAAGTTGGCCGGCACGACGTCCAGGGGGATGCCGGCCTTCAGCGTCCCGCCGCGCTTCGGCGTGGCCGACGCGTCGCCGGCCGACGATGCCTCGTCGACCGCCGACGAGCATCCGGCCGCGACAGCGGTGCCGAAGATCGCCATCGCGGCGACCGCGGAGCCGCGCAGGAAGGAACGCCGGTCGAAGCCGGTGGTGAGGGGAGTGGTCGTCACGTCGATTGCTTTCGTGTGGGAGCGGTTTTTCGGCGATCGGGCCGTCCGGGTAGCGGTCACGCTACCCATGGCATCAGTCGAAAACCCTGGTGAGCAGCGTGTTTCGATCATGACGACTCGAAACGTCGACGCTCACGGACGAGCCGTGGTCGGGTGGCCCGGTTCGAGCAGCGCAGACTGCTTCCCCGTGCGAAAGGGTCCACCATGTCGGGATCAGAGCCCACTGCCGTCAAACTCGGCGCCCACATCGGAGCCCGGATCGAGGGTGTGCGCCTCGGCGGCGACCTCGACCGCGACACCGTCGAGTTCGTCCGCAGGGCGCTCCTCGAGCACCAGGTGGTCTTCTTCCGGGATCAGCACCACCTCGACGACGACGCGCAGTACGCCTTCGCGGAGCTGCTCGGCAGCCCGACGACCCCGCATCCGACGGTCACGTCGCGCGGGACCCGCACGCTGGCAATCGATTCGGACTACGGAAAGGCCAACAGCTGGCATTCCGATGTGACCTTCGTCGACCGCATCCCCAAGGCGTCGATCCTGCGTGCCGTGTCGCTGCCGGAGTACGGCGGCAACACCACCTGGGCGTCGCAGGTCGCCGCCTACGAATCGCTGCCGGTCAGCCTGCGCGCACTGGTGGACAACCTCTGGGCGACGCACACCAACGCCTACGACTACGCGGCCACGTCCGCCGAGAAGATCAACTCGGGCAGGACCGCGGAGTACCGCAAGGAGTTCCAGTCGACGTATTTCGAGACCGAGCACCCCGTCGTGCGCATCCACCCCGAGACGGGCAGGCGGACCCTGCTCCTCGGCCACTTCGTCAAGGGTTTCATCGGGCTCTCGACCAAGGAGTCGCAGGCCCTGTTCACCCTCCTGCAGGACCGGGTGACCAAGCTCGAGCACACTGTCCGCTGGCAGTGGGCCCTCGGCGACGTCGCCATTTGGGACAACCGCGCCACCCAGCACTACGCCGTGGCCGACTGGGACGACCAGTACCGGCGCCTGGAGCGGATCACCCTCGCCGGTGACGTGCCGCAGAGCGTGCAGGGCGAGCGCAGTCGGGTGATCGCCGGTGACGCCAGCCACTACTCGGAGGTCGACGAGCCGGTCCTCGTCGCCTGATGGGCGTCCCGCCGCATGCGCGGGGGTACGAGGGATTCCGGGGACAGATCGGGCGGACCACGGCCGACTCATCCCCGGACTGGCCGGACGAGGCGTCCGCCCCGGCCGGCGCCCCCAACGTGGTGGTCGTGCTCGTCGACGACATGGGTTTCAGCGTCACCGGGCCCTACGGATCCGAGATCCCCACTCCCCATCTCGACCGACTCGCCCAGGAGGGATTGCGCTTCAGCAACTTCCACACGACTCCCCTGTGTTCGCCCTCGCGCGCCGCACTGCTCACCGGCGTCAACGCGCATCGTGCCGGGTACGGCTACGTCGCCAACGCCGACCCGGGCTACCCCGGCCTTCGGCTCGAACTCGCCGAGGACGTCGCGACCCTCCCTGAGATCCTGCGATCCCACGGGTATGCGACGTACGCCGTCGGCAAGTGGCACCTCGTGCGCGACGCGAACATCGCACCCGGACGCCCGCGTGACTCGTGGCCGACCCAGCGCGGCTTCGATCGGTACCACGGGTCGCTCGAGGGTCTGAACTCCTTCTTCCACCCCAACCAGATCACGGTCGACAACAGCCCGTCCACGGTCGACGAGTACCCACCCGGCTACTACCTCACCGACGACCTCACGGATCGAGCCGTGCAGTACATCACCGGTCTGCGGGCCCACGACGCGACGAAACCCTTCTTGCTGTACTTCGCCCACGTCGCGATGCACGGCCCGCTGCAGGTGAAAGACACCGATCGCGAGCCCCATCGTGGCAGATACGCCCGCGGGTGGGATGCCCTGCGGGAGGAGCGTTTCGCCCGGCAACTCGAGAGCGGGCTGTTCCCGCCGGGGACGCGGCAGGCCCCGCGCAACAGAGAACCCGGATACGACGTCCCGCCGTGGGATTCCCTGTCGGCGGACGATCAGGAGCTGTTCGCCCGGTACATGGAGGTCTACGCGGGCATGGTGGGCAGTGTCGACGCCAGTGTCGGGCGGATCGTCGCCACCCTGGAGGCGCTGGGTGAACTCGACAACACGATCATCGTGTTCACCTCGGACAACGGGGGCACGGCCGAGGGTGGACCGGTCGGGACACGCAGCTACTTCGCGGAGTTCGCGCACATCGCCGACCCCCGGTGGGTCGGAGACGTCCCGCAGGATCCCGCGTGGATCGGCACCGCACGCCTCGGGGTGCACTACCCCCGCGGGTGGGGGCAGACCTCGAACACGCCGTTCCGCTTCTACAAGGGTCAGACCTTCGCCGGCGGGGTGCGGGTCCCGTTCCTCCTGTCCTGGCCTCGCGGTCTGACCGCGGATGGGCGTGTGCGCGATCAGTACACCTACGTCACGGATGTGACGCCGACGCTGCTGGATCTGATCGGCATCGACGCACCTCCCACCCGACACGGCCTGCCTGTGCGGTCGTTCGACGGGGTGTCCGCAGCCGACGTGCTCCGATCGCCCGACGCCCCGTCGCGGCACCGGGAGCAGTACTCGGAGATCACCGGCCATCGCGGGTTCTATCGCGACGGCTGGAAGCTGTTGGCGTTGGCCGAACCCGGGCGCGACATCGACGACCCGCGCTGGCAGCTGTTCGACGTGCGCACCGACCCCACCGAGCTGCACGACCTCGCCGCCGAGCGGCCCGACGTCGTGGCCGACCTCGCCGCCGCGTGGGACGAGAACGCCTGGGCCAACACGGTGTTCCCACTGCTCACCCGGGACGACCTCGCCCGTCGTCGACCGTCGGAGGCCAGGCTCGCCGACCCGGTCCGGGTCCTCGCGGGTACCCCGCCGCTGGAGCGCTATCGGTCGTCACGGCTCACCGCCTACCGCGACGTCACCGTCGACGTCGAGTTGGGCGGGTACACGACCGGCGACGAGGGTGTCCTCGTCGCGCATGGCGACGTGCTCGGTGGCTACCTCATCTGGGTCGAGGGTGGACGAGTTCATCTCGGCTACAACGCTTACGGCGTGTTCACGGAGGTCGAGGGCGGCCGTGTCCCGCAGGGCGCGCGGACGGTGACGCTCCGCGCCACGGTGGCCCCACACCTCCGGTGGGACCTCGTCCTCGCTGTGGACGGCTCCGATGTCGCGGAGCTCACCGGTCAGGTACAGCTGGTCGGGATGGCACCGTGGACCGGGATCTCGGTGGGACTCGACGCCCGCGGCCCGGTCCACTGGGACCTGCGGGAGCGTCGAGGGGTCTTCCGCTACACCGGGGATCTGGTCGCGGTGACCTACACGCCGGGGCCCGTGCGGGTGCCGGCCGCGCGGATCGACGAGATCGAGACCGCCGTCGAGGCCATCGCCGACTGAACGGTCATGGGGCCGTCTCCCCGGCGTCACGCAGCGGAATGCACACCGCGGGGGGACGGGAGCCCCAGGTTCTCCCGGAGGGTGGGACCCAGGTAGTCGGGTTTCACGATCCCGCGCGAGCGCAGGATCGGCAGGAGTCCCTCGACGATGAACTCGTGCTGGGTGTCGTCGGCGAGCCCGTTCAGCGACAGCACGTCCAGGACGCCGGCGCGGAACCGTTCCTCGACGGCGTCGGCGAGCTGCTCCGGTGTGCCGGCGACGGCCCAGTGTCCGGTGTCCTGTGCCGCGACGATCAGTTCGCGCAGGGTCAGGCCGCGCCGGATGTGGTCGCTGAACACCAGGGCGCGGCCCCGGCGTCGATTGATCGAGGAGACGTCGGGGAGCACCGACTCGGGTAGGGGAGCATCGAGGGCCGCCTCACCGAGGTCCACGCCGCCACCGAGCATGTTCGCCACCAGGCCCCTGCCCTGCTCGTAGTCGATCGCCTCGCGGCGCTCGCGGACCGTGGCCCTCACCTCGGCCTCGGTCGCCCCGAACGTCGCGTGGAACGAGTTGAAGATCAGCGGGAGCCCGGCGGGTCGTCCGAGCGCGGCCGCGCGCGCACGGATCCGGGAGGTGAAGTCGTGCGCGATCTCGAGTGTCGGCAGCGAGGTGAACACGACCTCGGCGTGGCGCGCCCCGAGCTCGAGTCCGGCGTCGGACTGCCCGGCCTGGAAGAGCACCGGTCGTCCCTGGGGAAGGGGCGGGATGTTCAGCGGCCCGGCGACGGAGAAGAACTCGCCGTGATGATCGATCGGCCGCACCCGGCTCGGATCGAGAGTGACCTCGCCGTGTGCCCCGCGGGTGGGGCGCCGTCCTGCCAGCTGTCCCACAGCGCTGTCGCCACCTCCAGCGACTCGGCCGCGCGGGCGTATCGCTGTTCCGGGGACGGCAGCTCGCCCGGACCGTAGTTCTCCTCACCGACTGCGGACGTGACCACGTTCCAGGCCGCCCGACCGTTGCTGACGTGGTCGAGGGTGCCGAACAGGCGCGCGAGGTTGAACGGGTGGTGAAAGGTCGTCGACACGGTGGCGATCAGCCCCGTGTGGCGTGTGACCTGACTCAGCGCTGAGACGAAGACGAGCGGTTCCTGCGATCCGATCGCGCCCTGGGCGTTGAAGCTCAACAGGTCAGCGGTGAACAGGGCGTCGATGCGGGCCGCCTCGGCACGGCGGGCGACCTCCACCGCGGTGTCGAGGGTGCTGCGCGTGGGGTCGAGCGCCAGTGCATAACTGTCCGAGGTGCCTCCGCGCCGGTGATGGTCGCGAGGGTCCGAGGGTGTGCGGTGCTCACGTAGAGTCAGCGTCGACGGGCTCGGGCGCGAAGGGAACGGTTGTACCTCGCGGGGTTTCAACCGGGCGTCCGTGTCGCGGCGGTCAGCTCACCCGGTCAGCGCTGCCCACCGCGTCGAGGAACTCGTCGATGTCCTCGGCGCGATGGGTGAAGCTCGTGACCAGGCGGACGACGCCGGTCTCCCACCGGTCGGCGTAGAACGTGTAGCCCTGCTCCTGCAGTCGGGTGGTGAGGCTGTCGGGGAAGCGACAGAAGAGGATGTTGGCGGTGGGGTCGCCGAGGACGTCGACGCCGGGGGACCGGCGGAGGCCTGCGGCGAGGCGCGCGGTCATCGCGTTGGCCTGACGGGCGGTCCGCAGCCACAGGTCGTCGCGGAGGTGTGCTCCGAGCTGCGCTGTCTGGAAGCGCATCTTGGCGGTGAGTTGACCGCCCCGTTTGTGTCGATAGGAGAGCTCCGTGGCGAGCGTCGGGTCGAACGACACGATCGCGTCCGCGGTCATGGTGCCGTTCTTCGTCGCCCCGAAGGAGAGGATGTCGACGCCGAGACGCCACGTCATCTCGGCAGGGGAGACGTCCAGCGCCACCAGCGCATTGGCGAACCGCGCCCCGTCCATGTGGACGCGCAGGCCGGCGTCGTGGGCGATGGCGGCGAGGGTGCGCAGCTCGTCGAGGGTGTAGACGCTGCCGGTCTCGGTGGCCTGGGTCAGACTCACCACCGACGGCTGCACGCTGTGGACGTCGCCGCGGCGACGGTGCACGGCGACACGGAGGGCGTCGGGGTCGATTCTCGAGTCGGCGCCGTCGACGTGGATGAATTTCGCACCCGCGGTGAAGAACTCCGGCGCGCCCGCCTCGTCGGTCGTGACGTGACCGTTCGGGTGCGACAGGATCGCGCCCCACGGCGGGGTCAGCGCGGCGAGCGCGATGCCGTTCGCGGCCGATCCCGATCCGACAGGGAACACGTCGACCCGTCGCTCGAACACGGCCGAGAACTGTTCGACGACGGTGCGCGAGTGGTCGTCGTTGCCGTAGGGCGCAGCCTGTCCCGCGGAGACCTCCGCGATCGCCGCCAGCACCTCGGGGGTGGTGCCGGCGGTGTTGTCGCTGGTGTAGCCGCGCAGGATCGGTTGTGTCATCACAGGTCCCAGGTGTGGACGGGCTGGCCCTCATGCATCCGCTCGATGTAGTCGCGCAGCATCCCGGCCAGGGCGACCTCGCGCGATTCACCGGCGCGTTCGCGGGCCGCGACCGTCTCGCGCTGCCAGACCGACCCCGTGCGACGACTCTGGCAGCGACCCTCGATGATCCCCAGGTACCGACGACGTGCCTTGTCCGACACCCCGTACGCGGCGAGCCCGCGATCGGCCGCGGGCAGCAGGCGGCGCAGGGTGAGCTCGTCGGGTCGGACCCATCCCACTGTGGGCCAGTAGATCTGGGCTTCCAAGCCGTCGCGGGCACCCGCGGTCAGGTTCTCGGTGGCGGCGTCGAACGACATCTGCGACCACAGCGGGCGGTCGGCGTCGACGAGGCCGCGCATCAGTCCGTAGAAGAACGCGGCGTCGGCCATGGTGTCGATGACGCTCGGCCCGGCGGGCAGGACCCGGTTCTCGATGCGGACGTGCGCCTGGCCGTCGACGACGTCGTAGATCGGCCTGTTCCAGCGGTACACGGTGCCGTTGTGCAGGTTGAGTTCCGAGAGCGCGGGGACGCGGCCGGCGTCGAGGGCCTCGAGCGGGTCTTCGTCGTCGCAGACCGGCAGCAGCGCGGGGAAGTACCGGGTGTTCTCCTCGAAGAGGTCGAAGATGGTGGTGATCCATCGTTCGCCGAACCAGACGCGCGGTCGGACACCCTGGTTCTTCAGTTCGAGTGGTCGGGTGTCGGTGGCCTGGGTGAAGACGGGGATGCGCGTCTCGTGCCAGAGCGCGTGACCGGCGAAGAACGGAGAGTTGCCGGCGACCGCCACCTGGATCCCGGCGATCGCCTGCGCGGCGTTCCAGTGGTCGGCGAAATCCTGCGGAGGGACGCGCAGGTGCAGCTGCACCGACGTGCACGCGGCCTCGGGGAGGATCGATTCGGTGGTGGCGGTGAGCCGTTCACCGACGCGTGCGTCACCCAGCGGGACACCGTCGATGTCGAGCTCGATGTCCTCGCCGCGCGCCGCGAAGATCTGGTCGTTGAGGAGTTCGTAGCGCGGATCCGCCGAGATCCACTCAGGTGTGAGGTGCTCGAGCCGGATGGTCGGCAGCATGCCGATCATCGCGAGTCGGTTGTCGGTGGTGGCGGCCTGGGCGTCGGCCCGGTTCAGCGACGCGCGGAGTGCGGCCTCCAGCGAGAGCATCTCGTCGTCGCGGAACGGCCGGGGGGAGACGTTGATCTCGACGTTGAACTGGCCGAGTTCGGTCTGGTAGTCGGGGTCGGCGATCGCCTGCAGCACAGTGTCGTTCGCCATGGCCGGGTTCATCGCACGGTCGACGAGGTTCAGTTCGACCTCCATGCCGAGCAGTGGCTCCGGTGCCCCGTCGGTGTCGACGAACGCGCCCTCGGCGAGCATGCGGGCGATCGCCTCGGTGCCCCGTGTCACCTGCTCACGGAACCGTCGGCGGTCCTCCCGGGTGAACTCGCGCCTGCTGACCTCGGCTCCCATGACCCGATCGTGTCACCGTCCCGGGGGTTCGAGCCACCGAATCGGACGCCGTGTCGGGTGCCCCACACCTCGTCGGCGACACGTCTGAACCCCGAGCGTCCAGAAAATGCCGCCGAGCGTGCAGAAAATGCACGCCGAACGTGCACCTCCATGCCGGCTGCCCGACCAACTGCACGGTCGACGGGCTCTACTGCACGGTCGACGGCATCTACCGCACGGTCGGCGGGGTCGGTGTCAGGTCCGGGTGGGGCGGGACGGATCGGGGACGGCGTCGCGGAGTTCCTGCGTGTACGGGTGCTGCGGGTCGTCGAAGACGGTGTCGACGTCACCTGCCTCGACGATCTGCCCCGCGCGCATCACCAGGACACGGTCGCTGATCTCGCGGACCACCGCGAGATCGTGGGAGATGAAGAGATACGCGAGATCGTGCTCGCGTTGCAGCCGGTCGAGCAGGTCGAGGATGCGCGCCTGGACGGAGACGTCGAGTGCGGACACCGGTTCGTCGAGCACGACGAGGTCCGGCTCGAGAGCCAGAGCGCGGGCGATCGCGACACGCTGTCGCTGCCCACCGGACAGTTCGCGGGGGCGGCGCTCGGCCAGGTCCGAGGGCAACGCGACCTGATCCAGCAGATCGTCGACCCGCGCCCGACGGCCGGCGCGATCACCCACCCTGAACGCACGCAACGGCTCGCCGACGATCCGCCGGACCGACAGGGACGGGTCGAGCGAGGTGAAGGGGTTCTGGTGCACGAACTGCAGTCGACGGCGTAGCGCCCGCCGCTGCGACCCGCGCGCACCCGTCACGTCGACACCGTCGAACTCGACGGTCCCCGCGTCCGGGCGATGCAGCTGCGCGATGACCCGCGCGGTGGTCGTCTTGCCCGATCCGCTCTCGCCGACGATCGAGACGGTCTGCCCGCGGTGCACTTCGAGGGACACCCCGTCGACGGCGGTCAACGACGTCCCACCCCGCAGCGAGAACTGCACCCGCAGGTCGGTGGCCCGCAGCAGGGGGTCTCGCTCGGGACGGACCGTCGTACGGGTGCGGGGTCGGCCCAGGTGCGGCGCGGCCTCGACGAGCCCGACGGTGTAGGGATGCCGTGGTGCGTCGAGGATCTCGCGGGCGGGGCCGGCCTCCACGATGCGACCCTGCGACATGACGACGATCCGGTCGGCGCGCTCGGCGGCCACCCCGAGGTCGTGGGTGATGAACAGGACCGCGGCCCCGGTGTCGGCGATCCGCGCGTCCAACAGGTCGAGGATGCGGCGTTGCACCGTCACGTCGAGCGCGGACGTCGGTTCGTCGGCGATCACCAGTTCGGGTGCACACGCCAGCGCGATGCCGATCAGCACGCGCTGGCGCTGCCCTCCGGACAGTTCGCCGGGGTACTGGCCGGCACGTTCCTCGGGACGGTCGACGCCCGCCTCGGCCAGGATGTCGACAGCCCGCAGCGCCGCGGTCCGCCGATCGGCCCTGCCGTGCAGCCGCAGGATCTCCCCGACCTGATCGCCGACGCGGCGCACCGGGTTCAGCGACGACGTCGGATCCTGGGGGACGACGCCGATGTGCGCGCCTCGCAGGCGGCTCAGACGACGGTCGGAGGCGGAGTCGATGCGCTCGTCGTCGAACTCGATGCGACCACCGTCGAGGGTGCCGCCCTCCGGGAGCAACCCCACGATCGCAAGCGCCAGGGTCGATTTGCCGGAGCCGGACTCACCCACCACCGCGACGACCTCGCCGCGCTCGACGGTGAGATCGATGCCGTGCAACACCTCCGTGTCACCGTAGGAGGCGTGCAGGTCGGAGACCCGCAGCAGCGGGCCCGCGGCGCTCACCGGCGCTCCTGCAGTGCGCGTCCGACGCGGTGTGCGCTGACGACCACGGCGACGATGACGAGTCCGGGGATGACGGTGAGCCACCACGCGGTCACCAGGTAGTTCCGGCCGTCGGCGATGAGTGTGCCCCACTCGGGTGACGGCGGTTTCGCACCGAACCCGAGGAAGCTGAGGGACGACACCAGCAGCACCGCCAGACCGAACTGTGCAGCGGCCAGCCCGATCACGGGGGCGATCGCGTTGCGCAGGATGTGGTTCACGAGGACGGACGGCCACCGGGACCCGGCCAGGAACGCGGCTTCGACGTAGGTGGCGTGTCGCACGCGGGCGACCTCGGCGCGCATGACGCGCGCGAAGCCGGCGATCATCGTGACGCCCACCGCGATCGCGACATTGGTGGTCCCGAAGCCGAGCGCGGTGACGACCGCCAACGACAGCAACAGGGTCGGGATCGACAGCAGGACGTCGACGACGCGCATGAGGACGGTGTCGACCACGCCGCCGATCGCGCCGGCGAGCAGCCCGATGACCGACCCGACCACGAACGCGATCGCCACCGCACTGATGGTCGCCGACAACGACAGCTCCGCCCCGTGCACCATGCGGGTGTAGAGGTCGCGGCCGATGCTGTCGGTGCCGAACCAGTGGCGCAGGCTCGGCGGCTGCATCTTGTCGCGCGGGACCAGTGCGTAGGGGTCGCCACCGGCGAACAGCGACGGCACCAGCGCCCAGCCGGCCGCGAGCACGAGGACCGCGGCGGCCACCGCGACGGTGATCCAGCGCGTCCACCCGCGACGGCGGCGCCGGGTCCCGGCGTCCTGCGACGCCGCGTTCGGAGGCGACGTGCCGTCACGGGCGACGGACTCGACGAGGAGGTCAGACACGGGTGGGCTCCGAGCTGTCGGGTGTGGCGGGAGCGGTGGCGGTGGGGCCGGCGGCAGATGCGCGCTCGCGACGGACGACGATCCGCGGGTCGATCAGGGGGTAGACCAGGTCGACGGCCAGCGTGACGACGACGAACACCAGGGCGGTGAGGACGACGATGCCCTGCACCACGGGGATGTCCTGGGCGAGGACCGAGGTCTGCGTGAGACGACCGACGCCGGCGCGGGCGAAGACGGTCTCGACCACCACGGAGCCCGCGAGCAGCTCGCCGACGAGGACGCCCGCGATGGTGAGCGCGGGCACCGTCGCGATACGGAACACGTGGCGCGTGTGGACGTACCAGCGCGACGCGCCCTTCGTGGCCGCCACCTCGACGAACGGTTCCCGCCACGTCGAGAGCAACGACGTGGCGAACACCTGCGCGATCACGGCGCCCGTGGGGATGGCGAGCGTGATCGCCGGCAGGACCACCGACGCCGGTGTGCGGTCACCGAAGGCGGGGAACACCGGCAGACCGAACGAGAACAGTTGCAGGAGGATCAGTCCCACCCAGAACGTCGGCACCGCGGCGCCCAGCGGCGGCAGCGACAGCAGGGCCGTCCGCAACCACCGGACCCGTGTGTACACCGCGAGGAACGCGAGGCCACCACCGACGACGACGGCCAGCACGAGGGCCGTGCCGGCGAGAGCGAGCGTGCTCGGGACCGCGTCGGCGATGGCGCCGACGACGCTGCGTCCGGTGGTGATCGACGACCCGAAGTCGCCGTGCACCGCGTTGGTCAGAGCGGTCCAGTACTGCTCCCACACCGACTTGTCCAGACCGTAGCGGGCCTGCATCTCGGCGATCGCCGCCGCGTCGACAGGCGATCCCGCGCCGTTGCTGTCGGCGGCCAGGCTCACCGGGTCGGACGGGAGCAGGAAGAGCACGATGAACGACACGGTGAACGCCGCCCACAGGACGGCCACCGCCTGCAGGAGTCGGAAGAAGACGTAGCGCAGCATGATTCAGTCCCTGCTGTCCGAGGAGTCGGGGGTGACCCAGGTGTCGTCGAACCGCAGGCGTGCCGACGCGTCGAACCGCAGACCGTGTGCACGCGGACCCTGGCCGATGGTCTGCGACAGCTCGATGGTCGGGATGAAGAAGCCGTTGGACAGGATCTCCTGCTGTGCGGTCCCGATGTGGCGGGCACGGACAGCGGGGTCGGACGTCGAGAGCTCCCCGGTGAACCCGTCCTCCAGCGCCGGCACCGCCTGCGCGCGGCCGATGTTGCGGCCACGGGTCGAGAACGACACCCGCAGGATGTCGCCGTCGGCGCGGGTCGAGTTGTAGTAGAACGCGTCGAACTTCCCGGTGCTCTGCCGCGCGACGCTCTCCGGTGTGGACACCAGGTCGAGCTGCATGTCGACACCGGCGAGACGCAGCTGCTGCTGCATGAGTTCCAGCACCGTCTGATTCGCCGCGAACACCGCGCTGAAGGTGACGCCGAAGGACAACTTCCGCCCGTTCTTCACGCGGATCCCGTCCGGCCCCGTCCGCCACCCGGCCGCGTCGAGCTGAGCCTCGGCGCGCGATCTGTCGAACGTGACCAGGGGGGATCGCTCGTACCCGGGGGTGTTCCGCGCCAGCACACTGGTGGCCGGCGCGAAGGTGTCGTCGAGGACGGTGTCGACGAGCTCCTGACGATCGATGGCCGACAGCAGCGCGACCCGGACGTCGCGGTCCGCGAGGACCCCGCGGGAGACGTTGGGCTGCAGGCCGAACGTGATCCCCGGGTTCGGCGTCGTGAGGACCCGCCCCTGCGCGCCCTCGATGATGGTCCGGTCCTGGGGGAGTGCGTCGCTGATCGCGTCGAGCTGCCCGGATGCCAGACTGCCTGTCCGGACGCCGGACTCGGGCACCACGGTGAACTCGATGCGGTCCAGGTAGGGCTCGCCGGAGTGCTTCGCCACCGACGACGCCCAGCTGTAGCCCTTCCGCTTCGCGAGGGTCGCCGAGCGGTCCTGGGCGTAGTCCACGTAGGTGAACGGCCCCGTTCCGGCGACGTCACCCTCGCACCTCTGCGCGGCCGACCGCGCCGACGTCGCGGGCGACACGATGCCGAGCTGGGAGGTCGAGGTCGCCTGCAGGAACTGTGCGTTCGGTTTCGAGAAGTCGACGACGACCGTCAGCGGGTCGACGACCGTGGTGCCGGTGTAACCCGAGAGGTAGCTCGCCCCGAGCGCTGCCTTGACCGGGCCGAGCGTCGTCACGACGGAGTCGAAGCTGCGCGCGACGGCGGTCGCGTCGAGCGGTGCGCCGTCGCTGAACGTGACTCCGGGGCGGAGCGTGAAGGTGAACCGTCGTGAATCCGGCGACACCTCCCACCGCTGCGCGAGCCACGGGACCAGCGCGCCGGTCGTCGGGTCCTGATCGGTCAGGGAGTCGACGATGGGCCGCGTGACGTAGATCGTCTGATTCGACGAGGACTGTGCGGGATCAGCGCAGGTCGGTGACTGCGACAGCCCGTAGCGCAACGTCCCGCCGGACCGCGGTGGGCCGGTGTCGTCGGCACCCGGCGCCGGTTCGGTGCAGGCGGTGAGTCCCGCCGCGACGGCGAGGACGGTGGTGAGGACGACGAGGAGCCGCGTCGGATGACCGCGCATGCTGATCAGTGCGCCGCGACCGGTGTGGCACCGACCGGAGTGGCGCCGACGGGCCCGAGCGGCCGGGACGGGAACGCAGCCCGCAGGGCGGGCGCGACCTCACCGGCGAACAGGTCCAGGCTGCGGCGGTGGTGGGCGGGTGTCAGGCCGTCGGAGTCGGCGGAGATGTGCAGCACCTCGTGCCCGAGGCGGTCGTGGTAGCGGCCGACCTTGTCGATCACCTCGGCGGGACTCCCCACGAGCGCCGAACTGCGGGTGATGAAGTCGTCGAGATCGGTGAAGGCGTCGGGGAGGCCCGTCCGGATCGTGAACTCCTTGCGTGCGGCGAAGATCGGGGCGTACAACGCCCGGGCCTCCTGCGACGTCGGCGCCACCAGGACACCCGCGCTGCCGGCCCCCACCACGGCGTCGGCGGGATCGCGTCCGTTCTCCACCCACGCCTGTCGGTAGTGGTCGATCAGTCGGGCGTAGGGCTCGATGGGGTGCGTGACGTTGGCCGAGAACACAGGATCGCCGTGCAGTGCGGCGAGTTCGACCGAGGCGGGCGAGGTGGCACTGCCGTGCCAGGTCCGGATCTCGGGCTGGAGGGGTCGGGGGAGGACCTTCGCGTCCCGCAGCGACGGGCGGAACCGGCCCGTCCAGGTGACGCTGTCGCTGCGCCACAGTGCGCGGAACAGCTCGTATCCCTCGGTGTTGCGGTCCCACTGGTCGTCGGGCGTGACATGGAACAGCTGTGCCTGCGCGGCACCGTTGCCCTTGCCGATGATCAGCTCGAGGCGTCCGCCGGACAGGTTGTCGAGCGTCGAGTAGTCCTCGACGGCTCGAACCGGGTCCAGCAGGCTCAACGTCGTGACACCGGTGAAGAGTCGGATGCGGTCGGTGACCGCGGCGATGTGGGAGAGCACGACCGGTGGGGACGACGAGATGAACGGGTCCTCGTGGCGTTCACCGACCGCGAACCCGTCGAAGCCCAGCTCCTCGGCGACGCGCGCCGACTCCACGACCTGCGCGAACCGCGTGGCCGGGCTGACGAGCTCACCGGTCACGGCGTCGGGACGATGGGTGATCAGGGTGAGCTGCAGGATCTTCACGCGGCGGACTCTCGGAGCGGACGGCGGGGCATCGAACCAGTTCTGCCAGGCGCGGGGCCGGGCCGACAGGGTTTGGCTCAGCGTGGGCCGCACACCGACTTCCGGAATGGATGGGGCTGCGGTCCGACGGGGTAGGCGGCCACGTCGAACCCGGGGGTGTACCCGGCGGCGACGTACAGGGCGACCGCCTCGGGCTGGCGCCACCCGGTCGTCAGGAAGACGTCGCGATAGCCCGCGGCGGCGACGTGCCGTTCCAGTTCGGCCACCACGAGACGTCCGAGACCGCGACGCCGATGGCCGGCCGAGGTCCAGATGCGTTTGAGCTCGGCCGTGTGTGCGTCGTACCGCTGGAAGGCGCCACCTGCCACGGGGACACCGTCGATCAGTCCGACGACGAGACCGCCGTCGGGCGGCGCGAACTGGGTCGCCGGGTACTCGAGAAGGTCCCGGTGCATCTCGGCCAGCGGACGCCCGTACCGCTCGCTGTACTCGACGGCCAGCTCGTCCAGCAGTGGCCGCGCGCGGGGATCGTCCTGCGCGACGGTCACGAACACCGGCGACAGGGTCGACGGCCCGACCTCGGAACACGTCACGCGCGCGGGAGGCCCGGAGGGTTCAGCAGCGACGTCTGCACGGCTTCCTTGTCGAGGTTCCAGCGATGCAGCACCTGCTGGTACTGGCCACCCTTGATGACCGCGTCGAGTGCTTCCCGGACCGGCTCGATGAGCGGGTTGCCCTTCTTCGTCGTCGCGGCGATGAGGCCGGTCAGCCCGGAGCCCGCACCCGAGACCTGGCCGACGATGGTGGTCTCGTTCGGGGTGCCCCGCACCTGCGCGTCGTGGAAGGCGTTGATCGGGTTCGGTCCGAAGTAGGCGTCGATCTGTCCGGCGTTCAGCGCCGACCAGACACCGGTGACGTCCTGGTAGTACTTGATCGTGATGGGCGCCTTGCCCTCTGCCTTCAGCTTGTCCGACCAGTCGACCAGGATCTTCTCCTGGTTGGTGCCCGAACCGACGGCGATGGTCTTGCCGCTGAGGTCCTCGTATCCGGTGAAACGGATCGGGTCGGCCTTCCGGGCGATCAGCGACAGGATGTCGGTGCGGTAGGTCGCGAAGTCGTAGAGGTCCTTGCGTGCCTCGGTCACCGTGATGTTGGAGAACCCGACGTCGCTGGCACCGCTGTCGATCCCGAGGAACAGCCCCTCCCAGGACGACCGCCGGAAGTCGGGCTTGAGGCCCAGGGTGTCGGCGACCAGTGTGGCGATGTCGACCTCGTCACCGATCCAGACCTTGTCGTCGTCGGTGGACGGGAAGGAGAAGGGTGGGTTGCCGGTGCCCGATCCCTGGCCGACGACGAGGGTGCCGCGCTCGCGGATGGACGCGGGGAGCTTCGCCGCGATCGCGGCGTTCACCGGTGCGCTGATCGGTTGCTGCTTCGAGCTGAGGTCCAGGCTCGCGCCCGTCGAGTCGCGGACCGCCTGGGTGCCGCCGTCGGACGGTGTCGAGCAGCCGGTGGCGAGGAGGCCGGCGGTCAGGAGGGTGAGAAGTGCCGCGGACAGCGGTCGACGTCGGGTCATGGTGAGGCGGATCCGTTCTGTGACAGGTGGTGTGGAGCAGGGAGGGCGACGACGCGTGTCAGAGCACGCGGTCGAGGAATGCGCGGGTGCGCTCCTCGCGGGGGGCACCGAGGACCTGGCTGGGCGGGCCCTCCTCGACGATGCGGCCCGAGTCCATGAACACGATGCGGTCGGCCACGCGCCGGGCGAAGGCGATCTCGTGGGTGACGATGACGAGGGTCCTGCCGGCGCGGGCGAGGTCGCCGATGACGGCGAGGACCTCGTCGACCAGTTCGGGGTCGAGTGCCGACGTGGGCTCGTCGAACAGGATCAGTTCGGGGTCGAGCGCCAGCGCGCGTGCGATGGCCACGCGCTGCTGTTGCCCGCCGGACAGCTGACGGGGATAGGCGCCGACGCGGTCGGCGAGTCCCACACGGCCGAGGAACTCCCCGGCGGCCCGGCGTGCCACCTCCCGCTCCACCCCCCGGGCACCGACCGGTGCCTCGGCGACGTTCTCCAGGGCGGTGAGGTGGGGGAAGAGGTTGAAGTTCTGGAAGACGAACCCGATCCGGCTGCGTTGCCGGCGGATCTCGTTCTCCGACAACCGGTGCAAGGCGGTGCGACCGCGGCGGAGCCCGATCAGCTCGCCGTGGACGGTGACGAATCCCTCGGTGGGGGGCTGGAGGTGGTTGATGGTCCGCAGCAGTGTGGACTTGCCGGACCCCGACGGCCCGATGATCGCGACCACCTCCCCCTGACGGACCTGCAGGGAGACGTCGGACAGGGCGGGCACCCCGTCGAAGGACTTCCCGACGCCGCGGACGTCGAGGACGACCGGCGCGGTCATGCGCGCACCCGCAGCCCGGTGAGCTGCGCGCGCAGTCGCTGCAGCGGTGTGGGCGGCAGCTCGCGGTGGGCCCCGCGGGCGAAACGCCGCTCGATGTAGAACTGGGCGACCGAGAGCAGCCCGGTGAGGAGGACGTACCAGGCGACCGCCACGAGCAGCAGCGGGATGATGCGACCGTTGCGGCCGTAGATCACCTGCACCTGGTAGAAGAGGTCGGGGATCGCGAGGATGAAGACCGCCGAGGTGCCCTTGAGCAGCCCGATGACCTCGTTGGTGGCCGGTGGGATGATCGTCCGCATCGCCTGCGGGAAGATGATGCGGGTGAACTGCCGACGTACCGGGATCCCCAGCGCGGCAGCGGCTTCGCGCTGACCCTCGTCGACCGAGAGCAGGCCCGCCCGGATGATCTCGGCACCGTAGGCGGCCTGGTGGATCGACAGGCCGATCAGTGCCGCGGTGACGGGCGCGATGAGGTTCTTCGTCTCCACCTCGGCGAACACCGGACCGAACGGGATGCCGTACCCGAGGTGGGTGTACAGCGCGCCGAGAAATCCCCAGAACAGGATCTGCACGATCAGCGGGATGGAGCGGAACAGCCAGATGAACGCCCAACTGCCGCCGCTGAGAACGGGATTGGGTGACTGGCGCATCAGGGCGAGCACGATGCCGCCCGCGAACCCGATGGCGGCGGCGGCGAGCGTCAACCAGATCGTCAGCCACAGCGCCTGCAGGATCGTCGTGCTGAAGAAGTACGACGCGAACGTCGGCCAGTCGTATCGGGGGTTGGTGACGGCACCCGCGACGACCTGCGCGAGGAGCACCGCCACGACCAGGACGGCGAGCCATCGGCCGTAGTGCGGGCGTCCGACGATCGGCAGGCCCTCGATGTCGTCGAGGGTGCTGCCGGGTTCGACGTCGACGCGCGCGGGCGCAACTGTTCTGCTGGACACGGGGACTGGGCTCCACTCGCCGGAGACGGTGCGGCGATCTCGCACCACGTCTGTTGGTAAGTGGCGACGCTAGGAGTGACCGGCCCGGCCGACAACGGATCCGGTCACGGTGCGTGAAACGGCTGCCATGATCGAGTCATGCCAGCGAAGCCCGTCGACCCCGCCGAGATGCGCGCCGCCGTGCTCGCCGTCGCCCCCTGGATCCGCGGCGAGACCGACGAGACCCCGGCACGTCCGGTTCTCGCCCTCGCCGTCCGGACGACCGCCCGGACCCTCGCGCAGATCGCGCCGGGGTCGTCGGTGGAGGTGCGGGTGCCGCCGTTCGTGGCGGTCCAGTGCATCGAGGGCCCCCGACACACCCGGGGGACGCCCCCGAATGTCGTGGAGACCGATCCCCGGACCTGGTTACGGCTCGCCGCGGGTCTCACCGAGCTGACCGACGAGATCGCCGACGCCACGGTCTCGGCATCGGGGAGCAGGGCCCCGGAGGTCGGGAACCACCTGCCGCTCGTGCGCGTCTGATTGGCCGTCGCCGCACGTCGGCCCGTAAGCTTCTCTGCAGGTCCGACCGTCGCCCACCGCATCGGAGTGCCCCGTGACCGAGCTGTCCGTCCACAGCCCGAACCTCCTCGCCGACGTGCACCCGCCCGCGCCGCGACCCGACGACGTCCCCGAGAACGAACCCCGTGAGGAATGCGGGGTGTTCGGCGTCTGGGCCCCAGGTGAGGACGTCGCGAAGCTCTCGTACTACGGGCTGTACGCACTGCAGCACCGCGGCCAGGAGGCCGCCGGGATCGCCGTCGGCGACGGCTCCCAGGTGCTCGTGTTCAAGGACCTCGGTCTGGTCTCGCAGGTCTTCGACGAGCAGACGCTGGCGTCCATGCCGGGTCACGTCGCCATCGGGCACTGCCGCTACAGCACCACCGGATCGACGACGTGGGAGAACTCACAGCCGATCTTCCGCACCACCGCCGCCGGCACCGGCGTGGCGCTGGGCCACAACGGCAACCTCGTCAACACCGCCGATCTCGCGTCGGTCGCCCGGGAGGCGGGGCTGATGGCGTCGCGGATCCACGGTGGCGCCACCTCCGACTCCGACGTCGTCGGTGCGCTCCTCGCGCACGGCGCCGCCGACAGCACCATCGAGCAGGCGGCCATGGAGTTGCTGCCCACCCTCGACGGCGCCTTCTGCCTCACCTTCATGGACGAGCACACGCTGTACGCCGCCCGGGATCCCTATGGCGTGCGTCCCCTGTGCCTGGGTCGGCTCGACCGCGGATGGGTCGTCGCCTCCGAGACCGCCGCCCTCGACATCGTCGGTGCGTCGTTCGTCCGGGAGATCGAGCCGGGCGAGCTGCTCGCGATCGACGCCGACGGCGTCCGCAGCTCACGGTTCGCCCAGCCCACACCGAAGGGCTGCGTCTTCGAGTACGTCTACCTCGCCCGCCCGGACAGCGTCATCAACGGGCGCTCGGTGCACTCCTCGCGGGTGGAGATCGGGCGGCGTCTGGCCCGGGAGCACCCCACCGACGCCGACCTGGTCATCCCCGTACCCGAGTCGGGGACACCGGCGGCCACCGGCTACGCGCAGGAGTCGGGCATCCCCTACGGCCAGGGCCTGATGAAGAACGCCTACGTCGGCCGCACGTTCATCCAGCCGTCGCAGACCATCCGTCAGCTCGGCATCCGGCTCAAGCTGAACCCGCTGCGGGAGGTCATCCGCGGCAAGCGGCTCGTCGTCGTGGACGACTCGATCGTCCGCGGCAACACCCAGCGCGCCCTGATCCGGATGCTGCGCGAGGCCGGCGCCGCCGAGATCCACGTCCGCATCGCGTCCAGTCCCGTGCGGTGGCCGTGCTTCTACGGCATCGACTTCGCCTCGCCGGCGGAGCTCATCGCGAACGGCATGGAGTCCGAGCAGGGGATGGTCGAGGGTGTCCGGCAGGCCATCGGCGCCGACTCGCTCGGTTACATCAGCATCGACGAGATGATCGCCGCCACCGACCAGCCGTCGGATCAGCTGTGCTCGGCCTGCTTCGACGGCAAGTACCCCATCGACCTCCCGACGGAGACCTCGATGGGCAAGGCGGTGCTCGAGGCGATGCTGTCGACGACCGCCGCGAACGACCCTCTCGTCGCCCACAACGACAACGTCAGCGCCCTGCGTCGTCCGTGATCCGCGACGTGCACCGCGCCGTCGGCCGCGGGCGCGAGTCGGGTTCGGGGCCACTGCTCCGGTAGCGTGACCCGCGTGTCGAACCAGGAGTCAGCGCACGACGACGGCCCGTCCACCGCACGAGCGTCCTACGCGCAGGCAGGCGTCGACATCGACGCCGGTGACCGCGCCGTCGCACTGTTCAAGCCGCACGCCAAGCGGGCGTCGCGTCCGGAGGTGCTCGGTGGTCTCGGCGGGTTCGCCGGCCTGTTCGCGCTGCGTGGGACCTACAGGGAGCCGGTGCTCGCCTCCTCCACCGACGGCGTGGGCACCAAGCTCGCCATCGCGCAGGCCATGGACAAGCACGACACCGTCGGCCGCGACCTCGTCGCGATGGTCGTCGACGACCTCGTGGTGTGCGGCGCGGAGCCCCTCTTCCTCCAGGACTACATCGCCGTCGGCCGTGTGGTGCCGGAGACCGTCGCCGAGCTGGTCAAGGGCATCGCCGACGGGTGTGTCGAGGCCGGCTGCGCGCTGCTCGGCGGCGAGACCGCCGAGCACCCCGGCCTGATGGAGCAGTCGCACTACGACCTGTCGGCGACCGGCGTGGGTGTCGTCGAGGCCGATTCCGTCCTCTCGCCCGACCGCGTCCGCCCGGGCGACGTGATCATCGCCATGGGCTCGTCAGGTCTGCACTCGAACGGGTACTCACTGGCCCGCAAGGTCCTGCTCGAGTGGGGACACATGGACCTGGGCGGACACGTCGAGGAGTTCGGCCGCACGCTGGGCGAGGAGATGCTCGAACCCACGCGGATCTACGCCAAGGACTGCCTTGCCCTGGTCGCCGAGACCGACGTCCGGACGTTCGCGCACGTCACCGGCGGTGGGCTGGCCGAGAACCTCGCCCGCGTCATCCCCGACGGACTGCACGCGGAACTGGACCGGGGGACCTGGTCACCGGCGCCCATCTTCGCGATGATCGCGCAGCGTGGCCGCGTGGACCGTCACGAGATGGAGCGGACGTTCAACATGGGCGTCGGGATGGTCGCCATCGTGGCCCCGGAGGACACCGATCGCGCCCTGGCCGTGCTCACGGCACGACACATCGACAGTTGGGTGCTGGGAACGGTGAAGAAGTCGCACGAGGGACGCGACTCCGCAGGTGCCGCCGAACTGATCGGCGAACACCCGCGGTTCTGAGCTGCGTGTCACCGCCCGATCGGTGGTGACAGGTGGACGATCAGGCTCGACGCCACTCGTCCTCGTCGGCCCACACCTCCGCGGGATCCGGACGGTCGGAGGGGCGCTCTGGTTCGTTCGCCAGCTCCCGCTGCAGGCTGGTGAGGTCCATGTTCGGGGAGCTGTACTTCAACTCCCGAGCAACCTTCGTCTGCTTCGCTTTTGCTCTGCCGCGGCCCATAGGGGGACCCCCTCGCACAATGACGGGGCGGCCAATCAAGATTGGCGGCCCCGCTCTGAGTTAACAAATCTTGTTCGTGTGCATCAGTCTAGCGCGCAGTGGGGGCATATGCGGACCAGCCTCGATCGGGAGGCGGGACGCGTCGCGTCCTGACCGTCAGGCCCGGGCGCGGCGGCGCTGGAGCTTGCCCGCCTCGCGGGCCACCTTGCCCGCGAAACGGGGGTCGGTGGTCAGCAGGTCGAGCCCGGCGTCGTCGACGTCGCCGGTGAGCAGCGCGCGGACCGTGATCCCGTGGTCGGGGCGGTCGACGACCGTCACCGTGTCACCGGCCTCGATCTCTCCCTCGGAGACAACCCGCAGGTAGGCGCCCACGTCGGCCCGGTCCATGAACCGGGCGACCCACCGCGGTTCCTCGGCCCAGACCGCGAACGTCTTGCAGGGCGTCCGGAAGATGGTCACCTCGAGTTCGACGTCCCCGACCCGCCACCGCTCGCCGATGACGGCGTCGGTCACGTCCATCCCGTCGATGCGCAGGTTCTCGCCGAACCACCCGTGGGGGAGCGACCGGCCCAGCTCGTCGGCCCAGCGCCGGGCCTCGCGTTCGCTGTAGGCGTAGACGGCCTGATCCCGACCACCGTGGTGTTTGGTGTCGACGATGACGTCGCCGGCGACGCCCTCGGTCGTGATCCGGACGCGGCCGGTGATCTCGGTCTTCCCGATCCCGGACTCGCCGATGCGGTCGAGCTCGACGGCGCGATCGGCGGCACAGACCGCCACGACGCGACCGGTCATCGCGACCGCAGTCCCTCGACGGCGGCGCGGCCCGCGCGGATGCGGTCGTCGGCGCGCACCGATGCGGGGTCGATGGCGACCGCCGCGCCGCCGGCCTCCAGCTCCGTGCCCGGCTCGACCGACCGCTTCACCAGCGCCAGCGCGATGGGGCCGAACTCGAAGTGTTCGACGACGGTCCCGACCCGACCGACGGTGCGCCCGCCGGCGGTCACCGGGTCGCCGGTGGCGGGACGGGAGTCGGCGCTGCCGTCGATCTGGAGCAGGACGAGCCGTCGTGGTGGGCTGCCGAGGTTGTGGACGCGTGCCACGGTCTCCTGGCCCCGGTAGCAGCCCTTCTCCAGGTGCACCGCGCCGTAGGTGTCGGGTCCGCCGATCCAGTCGACCTCATGGGGGATCGTGCGGTCGTCGGTGTCGACGCCCAGGCGGGGTTCGAGCGCCTCGGCGCGCAACGCCTCCAGCGCCCACGTGCCGGCGGGGCGGGCACCGGCGTCGACGATCGCGTCCCACCAGCGGTCGAACTGGGCCTCGGGGACCAGGACGTCCACCCGGGCCACGGTGGGGACACCATCGGCGCCGCGCTCGCCGATCGGGGGCATCACGCGCCAGAACCCCGAGGGCTCGTCGTCGTGGTGCAGCTCGGGGATGCGGCCCGCGGAGTACACGGCAGCGCCCTCGGGCATCTCGAGCAGCTCGGCGACAGGTCCACGTACGGCGTCGGGACCGAGGACGGTCAGGACACGCAGATCCGGGCGGTCGACCGGTTCGGCCTTGGCCCAGAACACCATCCGCTGCAGGAACGTCAGCAACGCCTGCGCGCGCTGCGGTTCGGTGTCCACCACGGTCAGCCCGTCGATGTCGGTGAGGACGAAGTGGTCCTCCACCCGTCCGTTCACATCGAGGCTGAGGTTCTCCGCGGACGTCCGGTCGGCCAGGTTGCTGACGAACTGACTGGAGATGGTGTGCAGCCAGCTGAGCCGTTCGTCGCCGCTGATCTCGAACACGCCCCGGTGCGACCGGTCGACGACGACCACCGACGTGGTCGCGGCGCGTTGCTCCCCGAACGGGTCGCCGTGATGCCAGGCGACACCGGCGTCGGGGGAGTCGTCGGGCGGTGGGATGGCCCCGGTTTCGCGCTGATGTCGCCGGATCGTGGGCTGGTCGGCGTCGGGTTCTCCGATCGAGTCGGTCACGGGTTCATCGTACGAGGCCCCCGCTAGGGTGATCGCCATGTCGCAATCGATCCTGGTGACCCACGACGGCGCCGTCCTCGATCCCGACGTCCCCTACCTGCACGCCGACGACCTCGCGGCCGTCCGCGGTGACGGTGTCTTCGAGACCCTCCTGGTGCGGGACGGACGCGCGCGGAACGTGGGCCGACACCTCGCCCGGCTGGAGAAGAGCGCCGAGGCCCTTGACCTCCCGGCGCCGGACCTCGCGCGGTGGCGGACGGCGATCACCACGGGCCAGCGTGTGTGGGCGGAGAAGAACGGCCGCGCGACCGAGGGTCTGATGCGCATCGTCTACTCCCGCGGGCGGGAGAGCGCACCCGTCGGGCAGGCCGCACCGCGCGAACGAGCCGAGACCGGGATCACGCGCGAATCGAACGAGGCGACGGCCTATCTCACGGTCGGACCTGTCGCCGAGAAGGTCGCCACGGTCCGGGCCGAGGGCACACGCGTGATCACCCTCGACCGCGGGTACTCCGTCGACCTCGCCGCCCGCGCGCCGTGGCAGCTGCTGGGCGCCAAGACGCTGAGCTACGCCACCAACATGGCCGCGCAGCGGTACGCCGCGTCGCAGGGCGCCGACGACGTCATCTACGTCTCGAGCGAGGGGCAGGTCCTCGAGAGCCCCCGATCGACGGTGGTCGCGCTGCACGGGGACACCCTGTCGACGCCGCCGGTCGAGAACGGCGTCCTGCCCGGCACCACGCAGCAGGCGCTGTTCGCGGCGGCCGAGAGCGAGGGTCTCGAGACGGCGATCCGGCCGCTGCGTGTCGCCGACCTGATCGTGGCCGACGGAGTCTGGCTCATCTCCAGCGTCACGCTCGCCACCCGGGTGCGTGCCCTCAACGGCTACGAGATGCCGGCGCCAGCACGGGAGGCGGACTTCGCGGCGCTGGTGGAGAAGGCCGTCGACGCCGACTGACGTCAGACCTACGGTGACCGGGGTCTCTGTGTCCGAGGGAACAGCGCAGGGGCTGGTCACCACCAGGACGAGGGTCTACGTTCAGCGGTAGTACTACGACTGGTAGTAGCTCCCGGGGATCCGTCCGCGGGCCGTGTCGACGACGAGGTCGGCGATGAACGCACTCGACATCTCCCGGTGGCAGTTCGGGATCACCACCGTCTACCACTTCATCCTGGTCCCGCTGACGATCGGTCTCGCACCGATGATCGCGGTGATGCAGACCGTGTGGACGGTCACCGGCAACGAGCAGTGGTACCGGGCGACGAAGTTCTTCGGGAAGCTGTTCCTGGTCAACTTCGCACTCGGCGTCGCGACGGGCATCGTGCAGGAGTTCCAGTTCGGGATGAACTGGAGCGCGTACAGCCGGTTCGTCGGTGACGTGTTCGGTGCGCCGCTGGCGCTCGAGGGCCTCGTCGCGTTCTTCCTCGAGTCGACCTTCCTCGGCCTGTGGATCTTCGGGTGGGGGCGGCTGTCGAAGCGTGTCCACCTCGCCTGCATCTGGCTCGTCGCCATCGCCGTGAACGCGTCGGCGTACTTCATCATCGCGGCCAACTCGTGGATGCAGCACCCCGTGGGTGCGCGCTTCAACCCGGAGACGAAAAGGCCCGAGCTCACGGACTTCTGGGCTGTGATGACCAACAACACCACGCTGGCGGCATTTCCCCACGCAGTGGCCGGATCCTTCCTCACCGCAGGCACTTTCGTGGCCGGCATCGGCCTGTGGTGGATGATTCGTGCCCGTCGGCGGGCGGACGTGGCGGGCACACCTGCGGAGGCGGCAATGCTCCGCCACGATGCGCGCACGCTCTACCGTCCCGTCACCCGGATGGCCTTGTGGATCATCGTCGTCTCCGGTGTCGCCCTCGGCATCACCGGCGACGTGCAGGGCAAGCTGATGTTCGAACAGCAGCCGATGAAGATGGCGTCGGCGGAATCGCTGTGCCACACCGAGACCGCCGCGTCGTTCTCGGTGCTGACGATCGGCACGCACAACAACTGCGACTCGGTCACCCACCTCGTCCAGATCCCCTACCTCACCTCGTTCCTGGCGACGAACACGTTCGACGCGACGCTGCCGGGTGTCGCCGAGATGCAGCAGCACTACTCGCAGACCGTCGGCCCCGGCGACTACCGACCCAACCTGTTCGTCACCTACTGGGCGTTCCGCGCGATGATCGGGTGGGCCGCGGGATCGGCGCTCCTCGCCCTGGCCGGGCTGTGGTTCACCCGCGGCGGCCGGGTGCCGTCGGCCCGATGGCTCGGCCGACTGGCACTGCTCGCCATCCCGACCCCGTTCCTGGCCAACAGCTCCGGCTGGGTGTTCACCGAGATGGGCCGTCAACCGTGGATGGTGGTGCCCAACCCGACCGGTGACCCCAACATCCACCTCACCGTGCAGCAGGGGGTCTCGGCCACCTCGGTGGCGACTGTCGCGACGTCGCTCACGGTGTTCACGCTGGTCTACGGACTCCTCGCGGTCCTCTGGTTCGTGCTCATCCGGCGCCATGCGGAGAACGGGCCCGCGACGGCGACGTCGTCCACACCCCACGACGACACCCCGGGAACCCACGACGACGCGGCGGACGACGCAGCGCCGGAACGACTTTCGTTCGCCTACTAGGAGGCCACACGATGTCTCTCCCCGAGATCTGGTTCCTCGCGATCGCGGTCCTGTTCGGCGGCTACTTCCTGCTGGAGGGTTTCGACTTCGGCGTCGGGATGCTCATGCCGTTCCTGGACCGTCGGCGTGGTGAGACCCCGGCCGAGGGTGACACGCGGCGTCGGGTGCTCCTCAACACCATCGGTCCGGTGTGGGACGGCAACGAGGTGTGGGTGATCACCGCCGTCGGTGCGATGTTCGCCGCGTTCCCCGCCTGGTACGCGGGCATGTTGAGCGCGCTCTACCTCCCGATGCTGCTCGTGCTCGTCGGCCTCATCCTCCGTGTCGTCGCCATCGAATGGCGCGGCAAGATCGACGACCCGCGCTGGCGCCGGTGGTGCGACGTCGGCATCGGTGCGGGGTCGTGGATCCCGGCGTTCGTGTGGGGGATGGCGTTCGCGAACCTGGTGCGTGGCCTGCCCGTCGACGCCGCCGGCCGGTTCGTCGGGGGCGTCGGTGACCTCGTCAGCCCCTACGCCCTCCTCGGAGGTCTCACCACGGTCGCGGTGTTCGTCGTGCACGGCGCGGTGTTCCTGTCCCTGAAGACCGGCGGCGAGATGCGCGGTGCCGCAACGCGAGCGGCGCGTCGCCTCGCGCCCGTCGGTGCTGTCGTCGCCGCGGTGTTCGTCGGCTGGACGCAGGCCGTGCACGGCCACGGATGGACGGCCGCGCCCGCCGCGGTGTGTGTCGGGGCACTGGCGGCGACAGCGGCTGTCGCCGGGGTCCGCGGCGAACCGAGCGCACGCCGTGAGGCGATCGCCTTCGCCACCACGTCGGTGGCGATCGTCGCCCTCACCGCCCTGGTGTTCGGGTCGCTGTGGCCGGCGGTGATCCCGTCGACCATCGACCCCGCGTACTCGCTGACGATCGCGGATGCTGCGTCGAGCGCCTACACGCTGCGGATCATCTCGTGGGCGTCACTGGTGGTCCTCCCCGTGGTCATCGGGTACCAGGCGTGGACGTACTGGGTGTTCCGGCAACGCATCTCGCTGCACCACATCCCCGAATCGATCGGCCTGCCGCTGCGTCGGGACGTGGGTGCGCGATGACGGCGTCGCGGGCGCCCGTCGACCCCCGGTTGCTCAGGACGTCGTCGGCGGCGATCCGATCGATGGTCGTCACCGCCCTCGCGGGCGTCGTCTCCTCGGCGACGGTCGTCGTCGGGGCGGTGATGGTGGCCGCGATCGTGTCGGATCTGGTGACCGACCCGGCCACCCGATCGGTCGGCGCGCAGCGGACCCACCTCGTCGTCCTCCTGGTCGTCATCGCGGTCCGGGCCGCGACGGCGATCGTGCACGAGAGGGTCGCGCAGCGCGCCGCGACGGCGACCATCGCCGAGCTCCGTGACCGGGCACTGCGATCGCTCACCGACCCTGCCCGGACCCGCCCCCGCGAGTTGCAGCGAACGCGCGCAGACGCCCTGACGGTCCTGACCCGTGGCCTCGACGCACTCGAGCCCTACCTGACATCGTTCGTGCCGGCCCTCGTCGCGACCGCCACCGTGACCCCCGCCGTCATCGCCGTGATGGCCTGGGCCGACCCGTTGTCGGCGCTCATCGTGGTCGTCACGCTGCCGCTGATCCCGGTGTTCATGGTTCTCATCGGTGTGATGACCCGCGATCGCACCCGTGCACGCCTCGCCGCCATGACTGCGCAGGGAGCGCAGACCCTCGATCTCATGGCCGGCGCACCGACGCTGCGCGCGATGCGACGCGCCCAGGCTCCCGCGCGTGTCATCGAGGACCTGGGCACGCGGTCACGCCGGACCACCATGTCCGCCCTCCGGATCGCGTTCCTGTCCGGTGGTGTCCTCGAGTTGCTCGCTACGCTCTGTGTCGCGCTCGTCGCGGTGGGGATCGGTCTGCGCCTGCTCTACGGCGAGATGTCCCTGTACGACGGGGTTCTCGCGCTCGTCCTCGCCCCGGAGGTCTACCTGCCGTTGCGGGCTGTCGGTGCCCGGTTCCACGAGTCGGAGGCGGGGCGCACGGCCGCGGCCGACGTCCTCGACCTCATCGAGCCGGAGTGTGCACCCGCAGGTCGGGCCCTGCCGGTCGCCGCGGGCGGGATCACGGTGGTCCTGGACGGGGCGGGCGTCCGCGACCGCGACGGGTGGTCACCGGAACGGGTCGACGCGGTGTGTGCGCCGGGCACGCTGACGGTGATCACCGGGCCCAACGGTGTCGGGAAGTCGACGGTGCTGGCGGCGATCGCCGGGCTGATCCGTCCCGACGCGGGTCGCGTCACGCTGAACGGCCTCGACGCCGCCGACGTCGACCGCGCCTGCATGGTCGGGCGGATCGCCCTCACCGCCCAACCGCCGCTGCTCGTACCGGGCACCGTCGCCGACAACCTCGCGGCCACCGGCCCGCTCGACAGGCTGGCCGCCGCCGCTGCGCAGGTCGGGTTCGACGCCGTGCTCGCGGAACTCCCGGACGGGCCCGCGACGACGGTGGGGGCCGGCGGCGTGGGGTTGTCGAGCGGGCAGCGACAGCGCCTCGCGCTCGCTCGCGCACTGGCGGGCACCGCGGACCTGCTCCTGCTCGACGAGCCCACGGCACACCTCGACGCCGATGCCGAGGGCGTCGTCATCGCGGCGGTGCGCGATCGGGCGCAGCAGGGGGCGACGGTGATCGCCGTCAGTCACCGGCCGGCCGTGATCGCCGCGGCCGACAGCGTCGTCGACATCGCCCGCCCGCTCGTCGCAGAGGGGGTGGGCGCCGGTGCCCGATGACCCGCTCGTCCGCGCCGCCCGTCTCGTGGGTCTGTCGCGTCGGCGGCTGGCCCGATCCGTCGGGCTGGGTGCCGCGGCGGCGCTGAGCGCACTGGCCCTCGCGGCCTTGTCGGCGTGGCTCATCACACGCGCCTGGCAGATGCCGCCCGTGCTGTCGGTGGCGATCGCCGTGACCAGCGTTCGCGCCCTGGGCATCTCACGCGCACTGTTCCGCTACCTGGAACGACTGTCCACGCACGATCTGGCGTTGCGCGTCATGGCGTCGGCACGATCGCGGATCTACGCCGCGGTGGCCGGCGGGGCGCCGGACGCCGCGGTCCGGGTGCGTCCGTCGGATCTGGTCGCGCGGACCGGCCGCGACGTCGACGAGCTGGGGGAGTCGTTGGTACGCGCGGCGATCCCGATCGGCGCGGCGGCGATCACCGCTGTCGCGGCGGTCGCGATCGTCGGTGTGATCAGCCCGTGGGCCGGTGTCGCGGTGGCGGTGGTCTGGGTGCTCGCGGGGATCGTCGGTCCCGCGGTCGCGGTGCGGGGTGCAGCGCACGCGGAGCGCGCCGCCGCCGGCGCCCGGGACCGGTCGACCGACCTGACGATGACCCTGCTGTGGCACGCCGCCGAGGTGGAGGTCGCCGGCCGACGTCGGGAACTGCTCGCCGCCGCCGCGGACCAGGAGCAGGCCGCGCGTCGGGCCACGGATGCCGGCGCGCGACTGCGGTCGTGGTCGGCGGGGGTCCTCCCCGCCGCCGCCGGTGCGTGTCTGGTGGTCGCGTGCCTACTGGCCACGGGGCTGGCGGACAGTCTGGACCCCACCGCGATCGGTGTCCTGATCCTGGTGCCGCTCAGCGCGTTCGAGGCGGCGACGCCGCTCCTGGAGGCGGGCCGTCAGCTGCACCGCAGTCGCCGGGCCGCCACGCGGATCCTCGCCGTCGTGGACGACGTGACGGCCACCGACCCGGTCGCCGATGTCCGTCCGGTCCGCTCCGCGACGCCTCGGATCGAAGTCTGCGCGGACATGACCTGGGGTCATGCCGGGCGCGCCACCGCGGGACCGCTGCGCACCGGGCTCGTCGTCGACCCGGGGTCGCGGATCGCGGTCGTCGGTCCCTCGGGGTCGGGCAAGACGACCCTGCTGGCGACCATCGCGGGTCTCCTCGCGCCCGTCGCAGGAGCGGTGCGGGTGCTCGACGACAGCGGTGCGCCCGTCGACCCCGGTGACGCGATCCGCTGGTTCGCCTCCGACGCGCACGTCTTCGCGACGACGATCCGCGAGAACCTGTTGGTGGCACGGGGAGACGCGCCGGACGCCGACCTCCTCGACGTCCTCGACCGCGTCGGACTCGCGGGATGGGTGGCAGAGCTGCAGGGCGGTCTCGACCACGTCCTGCAGTCGGGTGCCGACGCGCTGAGCACCGGCCAGCGACGTCGGCTGCTGCTCGCCCGCGCCCTCCTGTGCCCGGTGCCGGTGCTGCTGCTCGACGAACCGTGCGAGAACGTCGAACCCGATGAGGCCGACGCCCTCGTCGCGGCTCTGCTCGACCCCGCCGGCGGTCTCGTCGAACCGGAGCGCACGGTCGTCGTCGTCACCCATCGACTGCCACGCGGGTGCACTCCCTCCGCCGTGGTCGATCTGCGCTCCCCGAGCGCACCGCGGATAGCGACCGAGCCGATTTCGCGGTCCGCGAAAAGCGATTGCCGAGTCCACGATTCGCGCGTAACTTCGGTCGTACACGAGGAAGGAGGTGGTCTGGAGTTGCATTATTCTTGGACACGTGAGGTGACCATCAGCTAGGTGGCGCCAACGCCCGGGATTCTCCCGGTGCGGTAGCCGCCCGCCTCACGGCAGCGGCGCCGTCACCCGAGCGAATCCACGGTGGTCACCCGACCCCCGCACCCCCACCCGTCCAGGTGGGACCAGCTACCCCGGTAGCGGTGCGGGGGTCGTTCCATGTCCGGACCAGGCCGCGGCCTCAGCCTCGCCCGTGACCCTCAGCCTCGCTCGTAACTCCGGATGGCGTCGGCCGCAAGGGTCTTGGTGGTGCTCTGCCCGTCGAGGGCCTCGCGGATGAGGTCGGCGTGACCGCTGTGGTGCGCCGTCTCCCGGAACATGTGCAGCAGGATGCGACGCACGGTGTGGTGCTGGCGCACCGGTGCCCACGGCGCGATCGGGATGGGGATGACGGCGTCGAGATCGGGGACGGTCGCGATGAACTCGTCCGTGAGCTGGGCCTGACGGCGGTACCTGTCGAGCCAGCCGGCGAACGTCTCGTCCGCCGACATGCGGTAGCGCTCCTCGAGGTCGACGTCGAACTCGGCCTCCGGGTCGGCGGCCAGGATGGCGGCGATCCAGTACTCCTCGAACAGCGCGAGGTGTTTGATCAGGCCGCCGAGGGTGAGCGTGCCGACGGGTCCGGGCGCACGGGCCTCCTCCTCGGTGATGCCGTCCACGGTCACCAACAGGCTCCTGCGTTGGTCGCCCCAGATCTCGATGAGCGTCTCTCGTTCTCCGGGGATGCTGGCGGTCGCGATCATCATGCGACCAGCTTCCCACCGCGTGACGGCGACTGCATCAGACCTCTGGCGGATGTGCGGCGATCAGCCGATGTGGCGGGCGAGCTTCGCCGACAGCCGGGGGACGAGATCCCCGTCGGCGTCGACACGTTCCTCGACGTAGGCGAGGTCGCCGTCGTCGACGAGGCCGTAGAGACGCTTGGCGCCCCCGACCTTGCGCCCACCCTCGGAACCGGACGCAGAGGTGATGACGACGTCGGTGACGAGCTCCCACGACGTCTGCGTCAGCGGTCGGCCGTAGAAGAGTTCGATCCAACCCTCGGCGTGGGCGGCGAGGAACTCGATGGTCTCGTCGGAATCGGGTCCGCTGATGCGCCAGTACCCGGTCTCACGCAGGTCGGGTCCGATGTGGTGGGCGTCGTCGTCGATACGCCACGACCGTGACTCCCACATGAGGTACGGGCCGCCGTCATGGCTGATCGTGATCTGCTGGCCGAAGGGGTAGTCGCCGGTCTCGGCGTCGTGCCCCTCGCCGAGGCCGCGCCACACACCGACGAGCGGCAGCAGGCCGAGCAGAGCCGGGTTGAGATCGGGGCCCTCCCGGAGGTTCGCGGTGTCGGCGGGAGCGTCGAGTCCCGGCAGGGCCGGGATGTTGCGGCCCGCGGTCGACTCGGCGCGACGCGCGGCATCGACGATCGCGTCGTCGGCGCTGCCCGGCTCCGGACGATCGTCGGGTGAGCGGTCGCTCACTGTGCTGCCGTCAGGACTCGTCGCTGATCAGGCGGTACAGCGTGTACAGCCCGAACCACACGATCGCGACCGTGGCGATGACCAGGAGGATCTCGAAGAAGATGACCACGGCGACCAGTCTACGACGGTCGTTTCCGGTGGGTAGGGTCGCCTCCACCGCCGCCCGGGGCCGCCGGCCCTGACGTCCTGACCGGAGACGCCCATGACCGCAGAGCCGCCGTCCACAGCACTGATCGCGGAGATCATGCGCCGCAACGTCGATGAGGTCTTCGCCGAGACCGACGACGCGCTGCGTCGGGGACTCGTCGAGGAGCTCTATCACCCCGACGCCGACTTCTACGACGACGAGGGATCGGTGGCCGGCCACGACGCGATCGACGCCAAGATCAGCTCGCTGCAACACGATGCGCCGGGGCTGACCTTCACGGTCACCGTCGAACCGAGTGTCGTCGCCGACGTTGGCCGGATCTCCTGGTCGCTCGGCCCGGCAGACGGGCCGACGGTCGTCTCCGGGATGGATGTGGCCCACGTCCGGGACGGCCGCATCACGGCGCTGTACACGTTCCTCGACCCGCGGTAGCCCTGCCACGACGACGGCGCCCCCACCGCGACAGATGCGGTGGGGGCGCCGTTCGCGGCATTGCGGTCGGTCAGCTCGCCTTCGCGACCGTCACGTCCTGGTCGAACACGCCGGTCCCGTCCGGGTGGACGGTGACGTCACCGTTGCCGCGGGGCGAGAGCGCCCGCAGCGTCCAGGTGCCGGGCGCCGCGAAGAACCGGAAGTCGCCGGTCCCGCTCGCGACGACCTCGGCGGTGAACTCACCGGTGCCGTCGAGGAGACGCACGAACGCGCCGCCCACGGGCTGGCCGTCAGCGTCGAGGACCTGCCCCGTGAGGACGGTCTCCTTCTCGACGTCGACGCCGGCGGGCAGCTTCTGACCCTGCTTGGGGGCGGCGCACATCACTTGCCCTCGCCCAGCTCGACGGGCACGCCGACCAGCGAGCCGTACTCGGTCCAGCTGCCGTCGTAGTTCTTGACGTTCTGGTGGCCCAGGATCTCCTTGAGGACGAACCAGGTGTGGCTCGAGCGCTCGCCGATGCGGCAGTAGGCGATGGTGTCCTTCTCGCCGTCGAGGCCGGCTTCCTTGTACAGCTCGGCGAGCTCGTCGTCGCTCTTGAAGGTGCCGTCCTCGTTCGCCGCCTTGCTCCACGGCACGTTGATCGCCGAGGGGATGTGGCCGGGACGCTGGCTCTGCTCCTGCGGGAGGTGTGCCGGCGCGAGGATCTTGCCGGAGAACTCGTCCGGGCTGCGCACGTCGACGAGGTTCTTGCTGCCGATGGCGTCCACGACCTCGTCGCGGAAGGCGCGGATCGACAGGTCGGGATCGGCGGCTTTGTAGGAGGCGGCCGGGCGGCTCACGGTGTCGGTGGTCAGCGGACGCCCGTCGAGCTCCCACTTCTTGCGACCGCCGTCGAGCAGCTTCACGTCCTGGTGCCCGTACAGCTTGAAGTACCAGTAGGCGTACGCGGCGAACCAGTTGTTGTTGCCGCCGTAGAGCACGACGGTGTCGTCGTTGGAGATGCCGCGCGCGGAGAGCAGGTCACCGAACTGCTCGGCGTTGACGAAGTCACGACGGACCTGGTCCTGCAGGTCGGTCTTCCAGTCCAGCTTCACGGCGCCCTGGATGTGGCCGCCGTCGTAGGCGCTGGTGTCCTCGTCGACCTCGACGAAGACGACGGAGTCGGTGGTCAGGTTCTGCTCAGCCCAGTCGGCGCTGACCAGGACATCGGAGCGAGCCATGGTGGTCCTTTCGAAGGGAACGACAATCGATGTACGAGATGTGGAACGTGCCGGTGCATCGGGATCGCGACGAGGAGCGCGGAGCACACGGGACCGACACGGCGGACGGTGAGGGAGATCAGACCGTCAGCTCGGACGGTCGCGAGACGGCTGCGCGTCGCGGACCGGTGTCAGCGACAGCAGCAGGTGGCGAATCGACAGAAATCGATCGCCCGGCGGCGGGTGAGCAGGTACTCACGACGCGACTGCATGGGCCGAGGGTAACAAAGCTCACCGGCCCTCAACGGGGGAGGGCGGTGGTGTACATGGTGGCGACCTGCACCTTCTGTGCGATCAGGAACAGGCCGGGGTCCCAGGTCTGACTGTGCGGGGTGCCCTCGATCATGATGTCGCTACCGCTGCTCCTGGCAGACGTCGCGGTCGCGCCCCACGCCATCGGGAGGTTGGCGATGGTGGCCGAGAACTGATCGAGCACAGCCCGGCGGTCTTTCTCCGCGACCGTGGTGGCGGAGTGCTCCTCGGGCCCGTCGTAGAAGCCGGTCGCGGTGAGGCGCAGTGCGCCGTCGACCACCGAGAGGTCGACGGTCACGCTGACCTTCTGTTTCGGACGCTGGGGGCCGGGCGACACGCTGCCGGTGAGCAGGACGCCCGACGTGCGGCTCAGCAGTCCGTCCTGGGGTCCGCCCCCGCCTGCCTTTCCCTCGGGCGCCGGGGTGTTGACGGTCAGGTCATCGATCTCCAGGAGGCGTCCCATCGCGACGGAGTCGAGGGTGGTCGACGCTGTCGCAGCGCCGACCTCCATGAACACAGCGCCCTGGGGGAACGGGTCCGAGATCGACGCCCTGTCGACCCGGACGTCACCGAGTCGTGTGCGGAGGTCGGCGTGGCAGGGGTCCGCCACCCTGCACGAGCCGGCGGCGTACACGGGGACCGCACGCGCTGTGATGCCGATCGAGGAGTACCGGCCATCGGCGACTGAGCGGAACGCGGGGAATCCGGAGATGGTGACCTCGGGCTCGAACGGGAGGCCGCGGTTGCCGTTCGTCGGGTGCATGAAGGCTCGAGCGAGGCTGCGCTCGGCGTTGATCGCGATGGCGGTGTCGGTGCCGAGAGCGCCCGCGGCGACCAGGAGGACGACGACGATCGGGACCCAGACAGCCGTACGGAGGCGGGGCCTGTGGCGACGGGTGCGGACCACATCGCCTCCGTTCCTGCGCCGCCGATACGAGGCCTTCGAGGTACAGGCGGTATTCTTCCGAACAACTCTGCACCGTCGACGTTGCAGGTTACACATATGAGAGACCGTCGCCGCAGATCGGAGATTCCATGGATCTCTTGTTGCTGACGGCCGATCCTGCGCCCGAGTCGGTGGTGCCGTCGCTGGCACTGCTGGCCCACACGGTGCGCGTCGCGCCCACCGAGGTCTCGTCGCTCATGGAGGCCGGCAACGCCGACATCGCCATCGTCGACGCCCGTACCGACCTCGCCGCCGCCCGCGGACTGTGTCGCCTCCTGGGCAGCACCGGGGCATCGGTCCCCGTCGTCGCGGTGCTCACCGAGGGTGGCCTGGTGGCCGTCAACGCCGAGTGGGGTCTCGACGACTTCCTGCTGCCGACCATCGGCCCGGCCGAACTCGACGCGCGCCTGCGACTGCTCGTCGTGCGCAGCCGCGCCGGTGACACCGAGGAGGCCGCGGGCAAGGTGTCGCTGGGTGAACTCGTCATCGACGAGGGCACCTACACCGCCCGTCTGCGCGGTCGTCCGCTCGATCTGACCTACAAGGAGTTCGAGCTCCTCAAGTACCTCGCGCAGAACGCCGGCCGGGTGTTCACCAGAGCTCAACTGCTGCAGGAGGTCTGGGGGTACGACTTCTTCGGCGGCACTCGCACCGTCGACGTCCACGTCCGTCGTCTGCGCGCCAAGCTCGGCGCCGAGCACGAGTCGCTCATCGGCACGGTGCGCAATGTCGGGTACAAGGCGGTCCGGCCGTCGCGGGGCCGTGACAGCGCCGAGTCCGCCGACGACCTCGACGACGACTTCCCCGATCCCGGTGACGATCTCGACGACGAACTGCGATCGATGAGCAACGGTGGCTGAGCCGGGGACCACGGTGCTGTCGTCGCTCGACGACGAGACCGCCCGTGCCGCACACGAACTCGCCGACCGCGTGGAGCGCGCCGACGGTGTCGCCGGCCTGTCGGAGCAGGCTGTCGCCGCCATCGACACCGACCGTGTCACGCACGTCGTGGCCCGCTCCGACGCCGGTGACCTCGTCGGCTACGCGAACATCACCCCGGGCCGCGACGACGAGCCCGCGATGATCGAGGCCGTCGTCGACCCCGGGTCCCGAGGTCACGGTGTCGGCCGCGAGGTGATCCGGCAGGCGTTCGACGCGTCCTCGGAGGCGACCCGCATCTGGGCGCACGGGGATCTCCCGGCGGCGCAGGCACTCGCCGCCGCACTGGGCCTGAAGCCGCTGCGTGAGCTGCTGTCCCTGCGCCGACCGCTCAACGACGCCGACCTGCCCCTGCCCGCCCTCGAGGTCCCCGACGACCTCGTGCTGCGGACGTACGAGGGCCCACAGGACGACGCGGAGATCCTGCGCGTCAACAACGCCGCATTCGCGTGGCACCCGGAGCAGGGCGGCTGGTCGCCGGACGAGATCACCGCCCGGACGTCGTCGGACTGGTTCGACCCCGAGGGACTGTTCCTCGTGTTCGACCGATCCGACGCGCAGACCCTGCTCGGCTTCCACTGGACCAAGGTCCACCCCGCGGTGACACAGGACGACGGCGACGACGAGCCGGCCATCGGCGAGGTCTACATCGTCGGCGTCGACACGGGCACCCAGGGGCGGGGATTGGGACGACTCCTCACCCTGGCCGGGATCGCGTACCTCGAGCGCCTCGGGCTCACCGTCGTCGAGTTGTACGTCGAGGGCGACAACACCGCCGCGCTGCACACCTACGAGCGGCTCGGCTTCACCCGGCACTCGATCGACGTCGCCTACGGCTGACCGCGGGCGTCGTGCCCGGCCGCAGTGGCACGGATCACGCGTGACCGACGTTCGGCGGCTCGGTGCGCAAAACACCTCGTCACCTGCGGTAACGATCTCACCGGCCTGTCGCCGGAGCGCCGTGTGCGGGCGGGATCAATTCACCGCCCGTTCACCGACAGTCGGTCGACCGTCCACTCCCGGCCCATAGCTTTCTCCACGACCACACAGCACCGGGGCGGTGGTCCCCTGCCCTCGATCACCTCCGGGTGATCGCGCGGGGGAGGTGCACGACAGCTCCCGGCACACACTCATCGGAGGACTCAGGCGTGAATCTCACCAGGGGCTCGGCGACACGGACCGGCGCCATCGCCGTCGGCATGGTCGCGGCAGCCACTCTCACCCTCTCTGCCTGCAGCGGCGGCGCGGACTCGAGCGGCTCGGCGTCGGGCGGCTCCAGCGCCGACAACAGCTTCAGCGGCCAGTCGATCAGCGGCGAGGGATCCACCGCGCAGCAGAAGGCCGTCCAGAAGTTCCAGGACGTGCTCTCCGGCAACGGCGGGATCGTCCTCAACTACACCGGCAGCGGCTCGGGCGACGGCGTGAAGAAGTTCCTCGCCGGCGACGTCGACTTCGCCGGGTCGGACTCGGCTCTCAAGGAGAGCGAGGCCGCGCAGGCCAAGACCCGCTGCGCGGGCAACGACGCGTGGCACATCCCGCTCGTCGCGGGCCCGGTCGCGATCGCCTACAACCTCAGCGGTGTCAGCGACCTCACCCTGAACCCGAGCGTCCTGGCGAAGATCTTCGACTCGAAGATCACCACCTGGAACGACCCGGCCATCGCCGCGCTCAACCCGGGCAAGAGCCTCCCCTCCGAGAAGATCGTCCCGGTCCACCGCAGCGACAGCTCCGGCACGACGGACAACTTCCAGCGGTTCCTGCAGGACACCGCCAAGAGCGACTGGCCCTACGAGCACGACAAGACCTTCAAGGGTCAGGGCGGCTCCGCCGCGGCCAAGTCGACCGGTGTCGGTGACACCGTCAAGAAGACCGCCGGCGCCATCACCTACGTCGAGTGGGGCTTCGCCGAGCAGAACAAGCTGGGCCTGGCCAAGGTCGACTTCGGCTCCGGCGCCACCGAGCTGACCGGTGACACCGCGTCGAAGGCCCTGTCCGAGGTGCAGTTCAAGACCCCGGGCAGCAAGGACCTGCAGGTCGACACGGACAAGCTGTTCGAGACCAAGACCGCCGGCGCCTGGCCGCTGCTGCTCACCACCTACGAGGTCGTGTGCTCCAAGGGCTACACCGGCAACAAGGGTGCGGTGCTGAAGTCGGCGCTGAGCACCATCGTGAACCAGGGCCAGAGCGGTCTGTCCGACATCGGATACGTCGCCCTGCCCGACTCGTACAAGCAGACACTGCTGGGCACCATCAACGCCCTCGGCTGAGCACGTCGACACACGCCGCGGGGCCCGCGATCTCCACGAGATTGCGGCCCCGCGGTACCGGTTGAGAGACTTGGGAGACCCCCTACATGACCGAACTGCACGGCGGCGACCTGCGCGCCGGTCGGACGGCCGACCTCGAAGGATCCATGACGACATCCTCGCTCAGCGGACCCGACCCGATGGACGGGGTGATCCCCGGTCCCGCTCCCACCGGTGACAACGCCGACCGCCCCGAGAAGGGATCGGGCACGGTCACCCGCCTCGGCGATCGCGTCTTCCGCACCCTCTCGGTGGGCTCCGGTGTCCTGGTCTCCCTGATCATCGGCCTGATCGCGCTGTTCCTGATCATCCAGGCCGTGCCGGCCCTGATGAAGAACAGTGAGAACTTCTTCACCTACACCGGCACGTGGGTCACCGACGGCGACCAGCTGCAGTTCGGCATCCTCAACCTGCTCTACGCGACTGTCGTCGTCTCCGTCATCGCGCTGATCCTGGCCATGCCGATCGCGCTGGGCATCTCGATCTTCCTGACGCAGTACGCACCGAAGCGGCTCATCGGCCCGATCACCTACCTGGTCGACCTGTTGGCGGCGGTGCCCTCGATCGTCTACGGCCTCTGGGGCATCCTCGTCCTGGGTCCCGCGCTCGTCCCGGTCAACACCTGGCTCGTCGGGAACCTCTCGTTCCTGCCGTTCTTCACCGAACCCACCCAGGTGGCCAACATGTCCACCGGCGGGACCATGCTCACCGGTGGCGTCGTCCTCGCGGTGATGATCCTGCCGATCATCACCGCCGTGACCCGCGAGGTCTTCGTCCAGACCCCGATGGGTCACCGCGAGGCCGCGCTCGCCCTCGGCGCGACGAAGTGGGAGGTCGTGCGCGTGGCGGTCCTGCCCTTCGGCTTCTCCGGCTACATCAGCGGATCGATGCTCGGCCTGGGTCGCGCGCTCGGCGAGACGATGGCCCTGCTGCTCATCATCTCCACCGCGGGTCCGCTGGACTTCAACCTCATGGAGAGCGGTGAGACGTTCGCGACGAAGATCGCGAACAACGCCGCCGAGTTCGACTCGCCGCTCAAGACCGGCGCCTACATCTCCGCGGGCCTCGCGCTGTTCGTGCTGACGTTCGTCGTCAACGCGGCCGCGCGCTCGGTCGTGACCCGGAAGGCCAAGTGATGACCGCAACGACCACCGAACGCCCCGACCTGGGGCCCGTCAAGCGGACACCCGCCGGGTTCACCCCCGTCACGCTGCGGCGCAAGATCACCGACAACCTCGCGTTGGTGCTGGTGAGCCTGGCACTGCTGATCGCGCTGGCGCCGCTGGTGTGGCTGATCGCCACCCTGGTCATCCGCGGGATCGACCCGATCCTGTCGGCGAGCTGGTGGCAGTTCGACGAACTGCACGGCGGTGCGTTCAACGCGATCGTCGGCACACTGCAGCAGACGCTGCTCGCCGCGGTCATCTCCATCCCGGTCGGCATCTTCGTCGCGATCTACCTCGTCGAGTACGGCGCCCGATCGGTCCTGGCCCGCATCACGACCTTCATGGTCGACATCCTCTCGGGCGTCCCGTCCATCGTCGCCGCCCTGTTCATCTACTCGGTGTGGCGGACCACGCTGGGCCTGCCGCGATCCGGGTTCGTCGTCGCGCTGGCGTTGGTGCTCCTGATGATCCCGATCGTCGTGCGCTCCACCGAGGAGATGCTGAAGATCGTCCCGCAGGACCTGCGGGAGGCGTCCTACGCGCTCGGTGTGCCGAAGTGGCGCACCATCGCATCCATCGTCCTGCCGACGGCACTGTCGGGCATCGTCACCGGCGTCATGCTCGCCGTGGCCCGCGTGATGGGCGAGTCCGCACCGGTGCTGATCCTCGTGGGGTCCACGAGGGCGATCAACAACAACCCCTTCGACGGCAATCAGCAGTCGCTGCCGCTGATGATGGTGCAGCAGTACAACAACGGCTCCGACTCCTTCGACCAGGTGTGGGGTGCGGCGCTGACGCTCGTGATCCTCGTCGCGGTCGTCTACTTCGGCGCGAAGCTCGTCTCCACGCTGTTCGCGCCCAAAAAGGCATAGCGGGCGTCCGCCCCGCCCCTCGACCACCCCCGATCGAAACGGACCGAAGACATGGCCAAGCGTCTCGACGTCAAAGACCTGAACATCTACTACAGCGCCTTCCACGCGGTGAAGGACGTGTCGCTCGAGGTCGCCCCTCGCAGCATCACCGCCTTCATCGGTCCGTCGGGCTGCGGCAAGTCGACCGTGCTGCGCACCCTCAACCGCATGCACGAGGTCACCCCCGGCGCCCGCGTCGAGGGCAAGGTCCTGCTCGACGGCGCCGACATCTACGGCCGCGGCATCGACCCGGTCAGCGTCCGCTCGACCATCGGCATGGTGTTCCAGCGACCGAACCCGTTCCCCACCATGTCGATCCGCGACAACGTGGTGGCCGGCCTGAAGCTGCAGGGCATGCGCAACAAGAAGGAACTCGACGAGGTCGCCGAGCGCAGCCTGCGAGGCGCGAACCTGTGGGAAGAGGTCAAGGACCGTCTCGGCAAGCCCGGTGGCGGCCTGTCAGGCGGTCAGCAGCAGCGTCTGTGCATCGCCCGCGCTATCGCCGTCTCGCCCGAGGTCCTGCTGATGGACGAGCCGTGTTCCGCGCTCGACCCGATCTCGACCCTCGCGATCGAGGACCTGATCACCGAGCTCAAGAAGGACTACACGATCGTCATCGTCACCCACAACATGCAGCAGGCCGCGCGTGTGAGTGACAAGACGGCGTTCTTCAACCTCGCCGGCATCGGCCAGCCGGGCCAGCTCATCGAGATCAACGACACCGAGACCATGTTCTCGAACCCCGAGCAGAAGGCCACGGAGGATTACATCTCCGGCCGCTTCGGCTAGATCGACCCGACACTTCCGAGGCCGAAGCGCCGGAGGGGGACTACATCTCCGGCCGCTTCGGCTAGGTCGATCGCGCTCGATCCTCGCAGACGACGAAGGCCCCCACCGGATCCGGTGGGGGCCTTCGTCGTATAGCGGGGCAGTGGGTCAGGCGCCGAGGTCGGCGAACTGCTCCGGGGTCTTGCCCGTCGCCTGGAACACCACGCGCCGGCCGATGAGCACGGCGTGGTCGGAGAAGCGCTCGTAGTAGCGGCCCAGCAGCGTCACGTCGACGGCGGCGGCCACGCCGTGCTTCCACTCACGGTCCATCAGGACGGTGAAGAGGTGCCGGTGGAGGTCGTCCATGGCGTCGTCGTCGCTCTGCAGGCGCAGCGCGGCGGTCGGGTCCTGGTTGTTGAGGACCTCACGCGCGTTGAGGGCCATCTGCACGGCCAGCCGGCCCATCTCGGCGAAGTATCCGTTGACCTCCTCGGGCAACGCCTTGTTCGGGTGACGACGACGCGCGACCTTGGCGACGTGCAGGGCGAGAGCGCCCATACGGTCGACGTCGGCGACGATCTGGAACCCGCTGACGATCGCGCGGAGGTCGCCGGCGACCGGCGCCTGGAGCGCGAGGAGGGCGAACGCGCGTTCCTCCGCGCCCGCGGACATGCGGACGATCTGTTCGTGGTCACTGATGACGGATTCGGCGACGGCGAGGTCGGCCTGGAGCAGGGCCTGGGTCGATCGCTCCATGGCCATGCCCGCGAGTTCGGACATCTGACCCAGGACGACGTTGAGCTCCGCCATCTGCTCGTGGTACGCGGTACGCATCCTCCGAGGGTACTCACTCGCGACGAGCGGACGGTTGTCCCGCGGTGAACGGGAAGTGAACCGGGTCACGTGTTGCAGGAGGTGTCCGCGCCGTTCGTCACGCTCAGGTCGTTGGGTAGTTCGACGGTCTCGTCGGATTGCGGATTCTGGGTCACGGTCAACGACGATCCCTGCGCGGGCACGTCGCCCACCGAGCCGGCGAAGTCGCCGCCGAGCAACACCTCGACACCGGATTTGACCGTGCGGTCGGGCTGGATCACCGCGCCGGGGATGAGAGAGGCGACGGTGGCCGCCGCCGCCTGCTGACCCGGGCCGAACCGGACGACGGTCGAGGACTGGTTCTGCGACGCGTCGGCGACACCGCGCACGTCGAAACCCTTCGCGGACATCTCGTCCGAGACCCGTGTGGCCAATCCCGATGTGCCGGTGGCGTTCAGCACCCGCACCCCGACGGTCTCCGGCGACTGCGCGGTCGCGGTGACGGGCGTGGGCGAACCGCTGGGGGTGGCCGAGGTCGACGGTGTCGACGATCGCGAGCTCGACGACGTCGGAGGCGTCGCGGCCCGCTGCTCACCGGGGAGCGGGTCGTCGTTGATGATCGCGTCGAAGATGGCGTTGATGTCGTCCGTGCGGGGGATCTCGTTGTTCGAGCCGTCGGTCGTGGTCCCCGCCGTCGGGATGGTGAGGAAGGTGACGCGACCCGCCTGCAGGCCCTCCAACGACTGGGCGAGGTTGACCAGGCTGTCGGTGTCGATCCCGTCGACGAGGCTGTACTTGGTGAAGGTGTTGATGATGCCGTTCAGCTTCGCCGGGTTCGACAGCACCTGTCCCGACAGCATCCCGCGCAGCAGCGACGACATGAACAGCTGCTGGCGCTTGATGCGGCCGTAGTCGCCGTTGCCCTCGCTCTCGATGGTGCGGGCGCGGACGTAGTTCAGCGCGCGGGAGCCGCGGACGGTCTGCTTGCCCGGGCGCGAGAGGATCTGGCCGAGCTCGTAGTCGTAGAGCGGGGTGGGGGAGCACACCTGCACCCCGCCGATCTTGTTCACGACCTGCTCGAAGCCGAAGAAGTCCATCGCGATGAAGTGGTTGATGCTCAGCCCCGACAGCTGCTGGACGACCTTCACCGCGCACTCGGGGCCGCCGTCGCCGTAGGCGGTGTTGAGCTTCGCCCCGGTCTCGGCGGGGACCAGGTCGGTGCCGTAGGTGCCGGTGTTGTTGTCCCAGCTGCGGCACTCGGGTCTGTCGACGGCGAGGTCGCGGGGGAACGAGACCGCGACCACGCGGCTGCGGTTGGCCGGGATGTTGACCAGGATGACGGTGTCCGAACGGGCGCCCCCCGCCTCGGCGATGGTGCCGGCCCCGACGCGTCCGTTCTGGCCGGCACGGGTGTCGGTGCCGACGATCAGATAGGTCTGATCGCCCGTCTGGGCACCCTTGTTGCGGATGTTCTTGTCGTCACCGTTGACTGCGGCGATGGTGCGGAAGCCGCCGTTCGTGGTCTTCAGGTAGCCCCAGACGAAGCCCGTTCCCACCAGCGACAGGACGCACGCCAGCGCGAGCACGACGCGACCGGTGGTGGTGGCGGTGCGACGGCGACGGGCACGCCGGTCGGCCTGGGCGAGCCGCGAACCGCTCGCGGGCAGCACGGCGGGGTCCGACTTGCGGCGCCGAGTCGGGGTGGGCGCGGGGGCCGGGGATGATGCCGGGCTCGGAGGCGTGGTGGCGGGTGCCGGCACCACCGGCGTGACGGCGGTGGGTGCGTCGTCTGCCGTGTCCGACGAGTCCTCGTCGACAGGACGGAACGGCGACGGGGTGTCGACCACAGGGCGGATGGTCTCGGTGCGGTCCGCGTCGTCGACGCGAGGCGCGCCCGCCGCCTCACGTTCCTGGGCCTCACGTTCTTGGGCCTCACGCTGCTCGATCTCACGGAGCAGGTCGGCGACGGTGCGCCGACGACCGTCACCGGCGATGCGCTTGCGGGTCGGCGGCTCCCGCAGGACGTCGTCCGACGGACGCTCGAGCCGGCGGAGGATCTCGTCGCGACTGAGGCGGCCGGAGCGACCGGACGAGGGGTCGTCACGGCGCGAGTCGTCACCCGGACCCGGGGACCCGGGTGGTCGCTCGTCGCTCACTGAACTCCTCAGAAGGGGGGATGTGCCGCCATGCTACGGGGCGATCGGCACAGAACCTGCCGGTCAGCCGCCCGAATGCATGACCTCGGCGCCGTCGGGCACGCGGTCGTCATCGGGGTCGTCGAGCCAGCCGTCGGGCAGTGCGACCGCTGCAGGCGAGCCCTGACGGCCCCGGGGGCCGTGGCCGTCGCGGGGGAACGGCACGTCCGGGTCCAAGCGACCGACGAGGTCGCGCAGCTGCTCGACGGTGGTGACCAGAGCGAGGTCGCGGCGGAGATCGGAGCCCACGGGGAAGCCCCGGAGGTACCAGGCGACGTGCTTGCGGATCTCGCGCATGCCCTTGTCCTCGCCGTGGTGGTCGGCGAGGAGTCGGCCGTGGCGGACGATGATGTCGGCCACCTCGCCGAGCGTGGGCGGGGTGGGGATGGGCCGTCCGTTGAGGTAGGCGCTCAGTTCGGCGAACAGCCACGGTCGACCGAGGCATCCGCGCCCGATCACCACACCGTCGCAGCCGGTCCGGTCCATCATCGCCACAGCGTCGGCCGGTTCGAAGATGTCGCCGTTGCCCAGCACCGGGACGTCGGTGACGTGCTCCTTGAGCGCCGCGATCTGCGACCAGTCGGCCTCGCCGGAGTACCTCTGGGACGCGGTACGCGCGTGCAGCGCAACGGCTTTCGCGCCCTCGGCAGCAGCGATCCGGCCGGCGTCGAGGTGGGTGTGGTGGTCGTCGTCGATGCCGATGCGGAACTTCACGGTCACCGGGATGTCGGTGCCCTCCACCGCGCGCACGGCTGCGGCCACGATGTTCTGGAAGAGCCGCCGCTTGTAGGGGATGGCCGAGCCGCCACCCTTGCGGGTCACCTTCGGCACCGGGCAGCCGAAGTTCATGTCGATGTGGTCGGCGAGGTCCTCGTCGACGATCATCTTCGCGGCGGCGTAGGTGTACTCGGGGTCGACGGTGTACAGCTGCATCGACCGCGGGTTCTCGGTCGGCCCGAACGTCGTCATGTGCATCGTCGTCGGGTGGCGTTCGACGAGGGCGCGCGCTGTCACCATCTCGCACACGTAGAGGCCGGAGACGGTGCCCGTGCGTTCCATCTCGAGCTCGCGGCACAGTGTGCGGAACGCGACGTTGGTGACACCCGCCATCGGCGCCAGGATCACCGGGCTCGCCAGGTCGAACGGACCGATGGACAGCGCCGGCGTCGATGCCGAAACCGCCGCACCCGAGGTGTCGGGGGCGGCGGTGGCGGGATCGAGAACGGTGGTCAGGGTGGCTCCTAGGACGCGCGGGCCTCGCGCTTGGCCGCTTCACGCGCCAGCGCGCGGTCGCGCATCTCCTCGAACTTCAGGGTGTCCTCGCCGAGCTTCTCGGTGAAGGCGTGCAGCCGCTCACGGTCCTTCTCGCCGTCGGGGCCGAAGTCGTCGCGGTCGAAGACGTTGAGCTTGCGGAGGATCGGCATGACGACCTCCTCGTGGTGCTGACGCAGGTCGTAGATGCCGTGCTTGGCCATGAGGACGCCGTGGCGACGGAAGTTCGGCATGCCGGCGCCGGGCATCTGGAAGTTGCAGATGACGTCGGTGATGGCCCGCAGGGTCTGGTCCGGCGTCAGGTCCATCGCCGCGCCCACGATGTTCCGGTAGAAGATCATGTGCAGGTTCTCGTCGGCCGCGATGCGCTGCAGCAGCTTGTCGGCGATCGGGTCGTTGCAGGCCCGGCCGGTGTTGCGGTGGCTGACGCGGGTCGCGAGCTCCTGGAAGGTCACGTAGGCGACGGTGTACAGCAGGCCGAGCTCGCCGCCGTGGGCCTCGACCTCGTCGGCACGGTCGCCACCGACACCGACGGAGGTGAACCCGTTGGTCATGTGGATCATCCGCGCCTCTTCGAGCGCGACGGGATCGACACCGCGCGTCACGACGAGGTAGTCGCGCATGGCCAGACCGTGACGGTTCTCCTCGGCGGTCCAGCGACCGACCCAGTGGCCCCACGCGTCGTCGGTGGAGAAGTTGTTGGCGATCTCGCGGTGGTACGAGGGGAGGTTGTCCTCGGTGAGGAGGTTGGTGATCATCGCGGCCTTGGCGACGTCGCCGAGCTCCGACTGCTCCTCGCTCCAGTCCTGCCCGCCGAGCGCGGCGAAGTTGGTGCCCTCGTCCCACGGGATGTAGTCGTGGGGGTTCCAGTCCTTCGCCACCGAGAGGTGGCGGTTGACGTTCTCCTCCGCGGCAGGCGACAGCTCCTGCAGGAGCTCGAGTTGTGTCATCTCGCGTGCCATGGGTCCACCCTCCTCGACGACGTGCGCGAACAGTGGCCCAGCGTACGGGAGGCGACAGTGCCGCCCAAGTCGTCGGGAGACGCGATCAGCGGAAATACCTGCCCGTTGTCTCCATCCACAGACGGGCCTCCTCGGTGAGACCGCCGGCCGCCTCGGCACGAACGCACCAGTTCATCGACGCGCGACCGAATTCCATGGGGTTGTAGACGTCTTCCTCGCACGACCACAGCCCGTCGCCGGCGTAGGTGAGGATGGTGATGTTCGTCGCCGACACCACCGAGCCGTCCCCGGGATCGCGCATCGGGTTGTCGATCTCGCAGATGACGCGCGACGTGGCCGGGTCGGTGACGTGCCACAGCGACGGGAACGCGACCATGTGGTTGCCCGGGAACGTGCCCATGGTGGTCGCGATCCACGGCCGGATCTCCTCGCGACCCTTCATCGTCCCCATCGCGTGCTCGATGTAGTCGGCGTCGACGGTGAACTGTTCCGCCCAGGGGTCCCAGTCGCCGGTCGCCGCGCACGACTCGGTGGTCGCCTCGAACCGTGCGAACGCCGCCGACAGCTCCGCGGCCGTGAACTCGGACATGGACCGATACTAAGCAAACGCTTGGTCAACCGCGCCGACCGTGCCGAAATCATCCGCCGACCGTGCCGAAACTGCGGCTCAGCGGGCGACGAAGCGACTGAGCCGGGTCTCCGCCCGATCCTGGACGAACGAGAGCACCAGGCAGATCACCCAGTAGATGACAGCCGCGGTGACGTAGAGCGGGAGGAACGCGAACGTGGGCGCCGCGGCCTCCTGCGTCTTTCGGAACAGCTCGACGACGAGGATCCCGGATGCGAGCGAGGTGTCCTTCACCAGCGAGATGAGCGTGTTCGACAGCGGTGGGACCGCGGTGCGGGCTGCCTGCGGAAGGATCACCGAACGCAGGGTCTCGAACGGCGAGAGTCCCAGCGACTCCGATGCCTCCCATTGACCGCGATCGATGGATCCGATCGCGGCGCGGATGATCTCGGCCGCGTAGCCACCGACGTTCAGGCTGAACGCGACCACCGCCGCAGGGAACGGGTTGACGACGATCCCGAGCTTCGGCAGCGCGTAGAAGATGATGAACAACTGCACGAGCAGCGGGGTGCCGCGGATGATCGAGATGTACAGACGGGCGATCGACGAGACCAGGACTCGCGGCGACATGCGCGCGAGGGCCACGACGAGCGCCAGCGCAAGCCCGATGACGAAGCTGATCGCGGTGAGCGGGATGGTCCCGGTGAGCGTGGCGCCGAGCATCGACGGGAGGTTGTCGCGGATGACGTCCCACGAGCTGGGTGCGCGCTCGGTCGCGTCGAAATACCGCTGGTAGGTCCGCTGCAGCGTCCCGTCGTCCTTCAACTGCGTCACCGCGACGTTCACCGCCGACAACAGCCCGGAGTCCTTGCGCATGGCCAGGACCTGGTCGCTCTTGTCGTCGGTCGTCGCGGCGACATGCAGGCGCTTGTTGCCAGTGCTCGTGAGGTAGCTCTTCACCGTCAGCTCATCGTTGACGGTGGCCTGCACCCGCCCCTGGTCCAGCAGAGTGATTGCCTGGGCGAAGCCCTCCACCGACACGATGTTCGCGCCGGCGTCGCGGGCGATCTCGGCGAAATTGCTCGTGAGCGACTGTGCCGCCGTCTTACCGCGGAGATCGCCGACGGACTTGATGGACGAGTCGTCAGTTCGCGCGACGACGACCCCGGCCGAAGACACATATGTGTCGCTGAGGTCGTACTTCGCCGCCCGCTCCGGCGTCCGCGACACCTGGTTGGCGACAATGTCGATACGGCGGCTGTCGAGCAGCGAGAAGATGCCGTCGAACGGCACCTCGACGAACTTCACCCGGAGGCCGAGCTTGTTCGCGACGTCGGTGATGACGTCGACGTCGAAGCCCGTGAGTTTGCCTGTCGAGTCGTGGTAGCTGAAGGGCGTGTACGTCCCCTCCGTCCCGACGGTGAGAACACCTGGTTCGACCGTCGGCAACGACGGTGCCGCATGGGCGGTGGGGGTTGCGACGGGGAGCGCCACCATCGCGAGAAGGACCGCGAGCACGGCGAGACAGACGCGGCCGCTCGCGCGGAGGACGGAAGCCATGCCTGATCCAAGCATCGCGCGGTCAGCAGTGGGCGTAGACGTGGCCCCTCGAGCCGGCCGGGACCAACCCGCGGTCGCGCAGGATCGCGCGCACCGGGGTGCGGGCGCAGACCTGGCCGAACGACCCGCGCAGGTTGTCGGTGTACTCGATGTCGAGCACCGACCCGCCGTACACCGCGGCGGCCTCGGCGCATTCGTCGTACCGATCGCATTCCTCGGTGATCGCGAAGTCGAAGCCGGCCTCGTCGTGGCCGCGCCGCGCCACGTCGACGGCGTTCTTCTGTGCGACCGTCAGGCCGACACGGTGCGCGCGGTGGGTGAGCAGCCGCGCGAACGCCAGCGCCGCGTCGGCGTCGAACGCGCCGCCTGATCGCGTCCACGAGTCGAGGTTGTCGAGCTCGACGGCCCGATATCCCGCCCGCGCGCACTCCTCGATCACGGTCCCGACGCGGACGGCCGCAGCGTCACGTCGTGCCGCCGTGGAGATGTCGACGATGTTCTCGTCGGGCCAGTCGGGATCGACGATCGGTCGACCGTCGCCGCCTCGGACCAGCAGATCGGCGGGCCATCGGTCACCCGGTTGCGTCTGGAAGGCGTTGACGTAGCAGATGGAGAACACCCCCGGCGCCGGCGACGCGGTCGCATCCCGCACGACGACGCCCGCCCCGGCGGGGAGCGGCGAGGCGCCGCCGAGCTGGTAGTCGAAGGTGCCGGCCGGCAGGACGCGCGACCCCACGGGCGTCGAGGAATGGGGCGTCGAGAAATGGGGCGCCGAGGAACCGGGTGTCGCGTCGTCCGACGGCCCCGTCGAACATGCGGCGGCACAGCAGATCAGGGCGAGCGCGGACACGAGGCGGACCGCCCGCACGGTCATGCGGTGGCGGCGTCCCACTCGCGGAGCAGCTCGGCGATGATGTCGGTGGCCATCTCCAGGCCGCTGAGATGGCTGTCGCCGGGCAGGGTCGAGAACGTCGCGTTCGGCAGTCGCGCGGCGATGTGTTCGCCGTGGCCGTGCGGGATGATCCAGTCGGCGTCGCCGTGCCAGACGTGCACCGGGACACTCACCTCAGACAGGCGAAAGCCCCAGTCGCGGGCGAACACCACGACGTCGGCGAACGGTGCCTCCATGCGGTGCCGACCGCCGTTGAGCAGGTCGTCGAGGAACATCGCCTTGAACTCCGGGCGGGCCAACAGCTTTCGATCCGCCCGCGGCGAGATCAGACCGAACGTGGCGATGGCCGGATCGGCGATCGGACGCGCCACCCGCACGAACGCGCTCACCACCCGGCCGATCGGTGCGCCCGCGATGTCGAGGGTGCCGGCGAGGAGCTTGCCTAGTTCCATGGCACCGCCGTCGATTGCGTCGGGTCCGACCGTCGGCGCCACGCCGCCCAGCACCCCGGCGACCACGACCCGTTCGGGCATCGCGCGCGCGACGGCGAGCGTGTAGGGCCCGCCGCCGGACAGTCCCACGACGGCGAACCGGTTGATACCCAGGTTGTCGGCCACGATCCTCAGGTCGGACGCGAACCCGAGGACATTCGAGTAGCGGTAGGGGGTCGACGATCCGACGCCGGGTCGGTCGAGTCCGAGCAGCCGGACACCGTTCTCGCCGGCCCAGCGTCGGGCCTCGAGGGGTATCTGTCGTCGTGCGCCGGGCGTCCCGTGCAGCCAGAAGACCGCGCGGCCCTGCGGATCCCCGAACTCGGCGAACCCCATCCGTCGGCCCTGGCCCACCGCGATGGACCCCTCGATCTGTGGACGGTCGATGTCGATCACGCATCCACTATCCCAGGTGCTACCGAGCGATCGATCGGGAACCGCGCAGAGCGCGGTCCACGACGTCGTCACAGACGATTGCGGAACACGGCTGTCCGAAATCGTCCCTACCGTCGGCGACGTCCCACCTCGCGCCCGCTCAGGAGACCCGCCATGCAGCTCGCCTCGATCCGCCTCATCACCGCAGACGTCGACCGCCTCGTCTCGTTCTACGAGACGGTCACCCGGACCACCGCGGACCGGCCGGCACCGGTGTTCGCCGAGATCGTCACGTCAGGAGGCGTGCTCGCGATCGGTGACGTCGCGACCGTGCCGCTGTTCGGCGCCGGCTCGGCACGACCTGCGGACAACCACAGCGCGATCGTCGAGTTCCGCGTCGACGACGTCGACGCCGAGTGGGAGCGGCTGTCCCCGGTCGTCGACGACGTCGTGCAGACCCCGACGACGATGCCGTGGGGAAACCGGTCGCTGCTCATCCGCGACCCCGACGGCACGCTGGTGAACCTGTTCACGCCGGTCGCCCCCGACGCGATCGCCCGCCAGGACCGGTGACGCGTCGGGTGCGCAGAACCCGCTCGCGGTGAGCAAAACGCGCAGAAATGGCGGTTACGCGCTCAAGCGTGACTGTGATGCCGGTTACCCCGAGGCTGCGTGAGTAGCGGAGATCACTCCGGCAGTTCACGGAAGCGACGGTAACGACATGTTTGTGGCACTCGGCCTCCTGATGGTGGTCACCTTCATGTTCCTCATCATCACCAAGCGCGCGACCCCCGTGGTCGCGCTCATCCTGGTCCCGGTGGCCTTCGGCCTCTTCGCCGGCGCCGGGCTGGGCATCAGCGACATGGTGACCGACGGGATCAAGGACCTGGCCCCGACGGCGGCGATGCTCTTCTTCGCCATCGTGTTCTTCGGGATCATGATCGACGTCGGGCTCTTCGACCCGGTGGTCCGCGGCGTCGTCAAACTCGTCCGCGACGATCCCGCGAAGCTCGTCGTCGGCACCGCGGTGCTCGCGATGATCGTCTCCCTCGACGGCGACGGGTCGACGACGTTCATCATCACGACGTCGGCGTTGCTGCCGCTCTACCTCAAGCTGGGTGTCAGCCCGATCGTCCTCACGGTCGTCGCCGGCCTGTCGAACGCGACGATGAACATCCTCCCGTGGGGCGGCCCCACCGCCCGCGCCGCCGCGGCGCTCAAGGTGTCGCCGTCGGACGTCTTCGTCCCGATGATCCCGTCGCTCGTCGTCGGCCTGGTGATCGTGCTGCTGTTCGCCTACCACCTCGGTGTGCTGGAGCGTCGTCGCATCGGCAAGATCGAGATCCGCGAGTCTGTGCTCGCCGGTGTCGGTGGTGGATCCGGTTCCGGTGTCGCCGTTCTCGACGGGCCGGGCACCGGTACCGTCCCGCCGCGCCGTCCGTCGGGATCGGCCGACATCTCCCTCGACGACTCGGACGACTCGACCGACGAGAAGCCCCGTCCGACCTTCACCGACGGTGCGCTCGACCCGAACCGCCCCACGTTGCGCCCGAAGCTGCTGTGGTTCAACGCCGCTCTCACCATCGGCCTGCTGGCGGTGCTCGGGATGGACGTCGTCGCGATCCCCGTGCTGTTCATGATCGCGGCGGGAATCGCCCTGGTGGTCAACTTCCCCAAGGTCAGCGAGCAGTCGGCCGCCATCACCCGGCACTCGTCGTCGATCGTGGCCGTCGTGTCCATGGTCCTGGCCGCCGCGGTGCTGACCGGGGTGCTGTCCGGCAGCGGCATGGTCGAGGCGATCGCGGACTGGCTCACCAGCATCCTGCCGACCTTCCTCGGCCCGCACCTGGCCATCGTGATCGGCCTGTTGTCGATCCCGTTCACGTTCTTCATGACCAACGACGCCTTCTACTTCGGCATGCTGCCGGTGCTCTCGGAGACCGCCCAGAAGTACGGCATCGACCCGGCCGAGGTGGCGCGGGCATCCATCACCGGTCAGCCGGTGCACATGCAGAGCCCGCTGGTGCCCGCGATCCTGCTGCTGGTCGCGCTCGCCGGGGTGTCCCTGGCGGATCACCACAAGAAGGTCCTCTGGCGGGCGTGCCTGGTCTCGGTGGCCATGCTCGGTGTCGGTGTCCTCGTCGGATCGATCCCGTTCTGACCGGTCGGTGACCGACGCAGCCCCACACGGCATCCGCCGGATCGCGACATCGCGGTCCGGCGGATGCCTACTGTTGTCGGGTGGTCGCCGATCGCGTCATCCCTGGTCGACGCGGATGAAGCTGCGCACCCAGGTCCTCCTCCTGCAGATCGTCGTCATCCTGCTCAGCCTCGGTGTCGGTTTCGGTGTCCTCGTCGCCGGATCCGGTGAGCGCCTGCGTGACGAGTACGCGCAACGCGCGCTCGCCATCGCCCGATCGGTGGCGAGCGATCCGCAGGTCCGCGAGGAGACCACGCGGTACTCGGCGGATGCGGCGTCGCCCCTGGTGCCGACACGTGCCGCGCTCGAAACCTCTGCGTTGCAACGCCAGTCGCAGACCATCGCCGCCCGGACCGGTGCACTGTTCGTCGTCGTCGCCAACGACCGGGGCATCCGACTGGCCCATCCCGAGCCGGACCAGATCGGGGGCAGGCTCAGCACGGATCCGCGCCAGGCACTGGGCGGCCGTGAGGATCTCGCGACCGAACGCGGCACCCTGGGGGAGTCGGTGCGGGCCAAGACCCCGATCTATGCCGACGACGGTCGGGTCGTCGGACTCGTCAGCGTCGGCATCTCGACCGAACGGGTCCGCCGCGACATCCGGGACGATCTGTTGACGACGACAGGTATCGCCGTGGGCGCCCTGGCGGTCGGGGTGATCGGCTCGGTCCTGTTGGCCCGACGGTGGCGTCGGCTCACCCTCGGTCTCGAGCCGGACCAGCTCTCGGAGCTGGTCCGCGAGCAGGAGGCGGTGCTGCACTCGGTCGGCGACGGCGTGCTGGGTGTAGACCCCCGCGGCGTGGTCCGCGTCGTCAACGACCGGGCGCGCGAACTGCTGGCCTTGCGCGGCGGTGTCGGTGACCGCGTGGAGGAGATCGGTCTGACCCCGCGTGTGTTGGAGGTCGCGCGCGAGCCGGTCGAGGCCGCTCGCGCCGCCGCCGTCGGCGATCGCATCGTCCTGGTCTCGTCGCGACCGGTGCGGCGCGACGGCCGTGACCTCGGCCTGGTGGTGTCCGTCGTCGACCGCACGGACGTCGAGGGTCTGACGCGCGAGGTCGCGTCGATCAAGGCGATGACCGACGCGTTGCGTGCGCAGCGGCACGAGTCGGCCAATCGGATCCACGTGGTGTCCGGCCTGATCCGCCAGGGCCGGGCGGACGCCGCCCTCGACTACCTCGACGAGGTCTCGGGCACAGGGCGTTTCGCGATCGCGCTCCCCGGGCTCGACAACGTGTCCGAGCCGCATCTGCACGCGTTCCTCGACGCGAAGGCCGCTGCCGCGCGGGAGCATGGTGTGACGCTGACCCTCGGGCCGCAGACGTGGATCGACGGCGATCTCATCAGCCCGGTCGACGTCATCACCATCCTGGGGAACCTGGTCGACAACGCGATCGACGCGGCGCGGATCGGTACCCGCGAGCCGCGGGTCGTCGAGGTCGAGATCGTCGCCGAGGGGGACACCGTGCTGATCACCGTGGCCGACAGCGGCGACGGCATCGGCGGCCTGCGACTGGGACAGGATGCCGTGATCGCCGACGACCCGCAGTCGGTGTTCACCGAGGGTGTGACGTCCCACGCCGACCCCACGGTGCCGGGCGGTCGGGGGATGGGCCTGGCGCTGTCCCGGCAGTCCGCGCGCGGGCACGGCGGGGACGTGGTGATCGGCGACCCGGGCGGGGCCGTCGGACCGGAGAACCCGCTCGGCGGTGCGATCATGGTCGCGCGTATCCCCGGTGTGCTGCGAGGTGGTGGGTCATGAGTCGCGGGACTCTCCGGGTGCTCGTCGTCGACGACGACTTCCGCGTCGCGGCGCTGCACGCGTCCATCGTCGACGCGATCATCGGGTTCGAGACGGTCGCGCGCGTCGGCAGCATCGCCGAGGCCCGACGAGCCGTCACCGAGATCCCCGACATCGACCTGGCCCTCGTCGACGTCCACCTGCCCGACGGCTCGGGGATCGAACTGATCCGCGAACTGCGCTGCGACAGCATCGTCGTCACCGCCGAGGACAGCGCGACCGCACTGCGGCACGCCGTCACCGCGGGGGCCATGGCCTACCTGATCAAGCCGTTCGAGAACACCGAGCTGGCCCGCCGGCTGGCCGGCTACGCGCAGTACCGACGCATCGTCGCGGTGCCGACCGTGACGCAGTCCGTCGTCGACTCCGCTGTGTCCGCGGTGCGCGGCGAGCGCCCTCAGGCGTCACGCACCGCGGAGGTGTCGCAGACGGAGAAGGCGATCCTCACGGCCGTCGCCGACCACGACGGGTCCATGGTCGCCGACCAGATCGCCGCGGCCGTCGGCATCTCGCCGCCCACAGCACGACGTCATCTCGCCGCCCTCGTGGCGGACGGCCGACTCGAGATGGCCCTCCGGTACGGAGCGACGGGCCGCCCCAAGCAGGAATACAAGATCGTGAACTCTGCGTAGGGGGTGGGGGATGGGGCAGGGGGGTCGTTAGGGGATCGGGGGAAGATTCCTACGGGTTACCGGGTAGGGGATCGAAATGCTGGTGACCCGGGTCTCGGCAGTGTTCTGTCTTCCCCATGACCTTCACCACACGCACCGCACGCATCACCGCTCTCACCGGATCTGCGCTCGCCGCAGGCGCTTTCGCTGCTGTCCTGGTCGCTTCCCCCGCATCCGCCGACTCCCTCGGGACGGTCCTGACCAACGGCTCCCAGCAGCTGGGCACCGCGGGCACCGACGCCCAGACCCAGCTCGGCACTGCCGGGACCAACGGCCAGACGCAGCTGGGCACCGCCGGCACGAACGCGGGTTCGCAGCTGGGCACCGCCGGCACCAACGCCCAGACCCAGCTCGGGACCGCCGGGACCAACGGCCAGACGCAGCTGGGCACCGCGGGCACCAACGCGGGCTCGCAGCTCGGCACCGCCGGCACCAACGCGCTCACCCAGCTCGGATCGTTCCTCGGCCGCCGCTGACCCCACATCCACCTCACCGCCCGGTGTCGCACCCCACGCGACATCGGGCGGTTTCGTGTTCCCGAGACCGATTCGTCCATCCGCGACCGTCGCAACGGTCGCTGATGCAGGGAACGGTCGCGGGAGGGGGCTGACCGCAGCGGTGCCCCCAGTAGGGCTCGAACCTACGACCTGCGGATTAAAAGTCCGTAGCTCTACCAACTGAGCTATAGGGGCGGGCGCCTCGAGAGGGCCACTGATCGCAGGAGTCTACAGACCCCGAGTGCCTGAACAGTCCCCGCTCCTGCCGTGTTTCGCGGCGTGGATCTGATCCTTGGTGAGCGCGGGGACGGTGAGTGGCAGGCGGATCCCGTCGGCGCGGATGGAGTCCAGCAGCAGCGACAGGTAGCGGCGCCAGGTACCCGGTACCGACGTCTCCGTGAGATCGGCGATGGACCGCACCATGCAGAAGATCGCGAAGAAGTCGCTTTCGACGATGTCCTCGCGCAGGACGCCGGTGCGGCGCCCCCGCTCGAACACCTCGTCCACCAGTGCGGTCAGCGACTCCTTCGCGCGTTCCACCGACGCCGCGCAGGGATCGACGCGCATCATCACCGCCGCCAGCCCGCGATCGGTCGCCATCGACTCGCTGACGAAGGTCACCAGGTCGACGATTCCCTCCCACGCGTCGTCGGAATCGAGGGCTTGCTGGACGCGCGCGTGCACATGGCCGAAATGCTCGGTCACGATCGCCTCGAGCAGCTCGTCGCGGTTGGCGAAACGTCGGTAGACGGTGCCGACCCCGACGCCGGCGTGTGCGGCGATGTCATCGAGGGTGACGTCAGGTCCCCTCTGCGCGAACAGTTCTCGCGCTGCGTCGAGTATCCGCAGGCGGTTGCGCTCGGCGTCGGCGCGCAACGGCTTGGCGGAGGGGTCGGCGAACGGCGCCGTTGCCGCCCGTGGATCAACCGTGGTCATGCTCACAGTCTAACAAGTGGAGACAACCTCTCCGGTTGGTGTTACCGTTCTCACCAAGCGGAGGAATCGCCTCCGCATAGGTACTCCAGAGAATCGTAGGAATCCCATGACAACGAGTTCTGTGGCCGAGGCCCGCGCAGGCGCCCCGGAGAGCGGGCAGGAACGGCACCACCGCCTGCGGTGGCTGGTGTTGGGTGTCCTCGCCCTCGCGCAGCTGATGGTCGTGCTCGACGCCACCATCGTGAACATCGCGCTGCCCCACGCCCAGCAGTCGCTCGGCTTCGGTGATGCCGATCGCCAGTGGGTGGTCACCGCCTACGCCCTCGCCTTCGGCAGCCTGCTGCTGCTCGGCGGCCGGCTCTCCGACCTGTGGGGACGTCGCACGACGTTCACCATCGGCCTCGTCGGATTCGCCGTCATGTCGGCGATCGGCGGTGCCGCGGTCAACTTCGAGATGCTCGTGATGGCACGCGCCGGGCAGGGCGTCTTCGGTGCGCTGCTCGCGCCCGCAGCGCTGTCCCTGCTGACCACGACCTTCACCGACCCCGAGGAGCGCGGCCGTGCGTTCGGCATCTTCGGTGCGATCGCCGGTGGCGGTGGCGCGCTGGGTCTGCTGCTCGGTGGCGTGCTCACCGAGTGGGTCGACTGGCGCTGGTGCCTCTACGTCAACCTCGTGATCGCCGCGATCGCTCTCGTCGGCGCCCTCGCCTTCATCGGCAAGCAGCGCAGTGAGCACCGCCCGCGTCTCGACATGCCCGGCGTGATCACCGTCTCCGCGGCGCTGTTCTCGATCGTCTACGGCTTCTCCAACGCCGAGACCAACGGATGGGGCGACTGGGCGACGATCACCTGGCTGGCCGCCGGTGCGGTTCTGCTCGCCGTGTTCCTCCGCCTGCAGGCACGGACCGCGCACGCGCTGCTGCCGCTGCGGATCATCCTCGACCGCACCCGCGGTGGGTCCTATCTGATCGTGTTCATCGCCGGTATCGGGATGTTCGGGATCTTCCTGTTCCTCACCTACTACCTGCAGCAGAACCTGGGCTTCACGCCGATCAAGACCGGTCTCGCGTTCCTGCCCATGATCGGTGGCCTGGTGCTGACGGCGACAACATCGACGTCGGTGATCCTGCCCCGATTCGGTCCGCGCTGGCTCATGGCCGGCGGCATGGTGACCGCCGCCGTCGGGATCGGCCTGCTGACGCAGCTGTCGACCGACAGCACGTATGTCACCGACATCCTGCCGGGGCTCGTCGTGACCGGTCTGGGCATCGGTGCCGCGATGGCGCCCGCCATGCAGGGTGCGATCTCGGGTGTCTCCTCCGACGACGCGGGTGTCGCGTCGGCGACGGTGAACACCATGCAGCAGGTCGGTGGATCGGTCGGAACGGCGCTCCTGAGCACCATCGCCTCGAGCGCGCTGACCGGGTACCTGGTCGATCACCCGGCGACAGGGCGGACCAACGCCATGGAGCTGGCCCAGACCGCGGCGGTGCACAGCTACACGACGTCGTTCTGGTGGGCTGCCAGCATCTTCCTCGTCGGCGGTGTGCTGGCCGCCGTCGTGGTGCGGCCGGGCAAGCTGCCGGACACCCCTGAGGGTGCCGCAGTCGTCCACGCATGACCTGACCTGCGAGGACCCGGGGTCGCCACGGCGGCCCCGGGTCCTCCGGTCAGCGGATTTGAGAAATTTCCGACCCATGTCCTAAGCTCGTCTAGCTCCCCACGGAGAGACTGGCCCCCTTCGTTTAGCGGCCTAGGACGCCGCCCTTTCAAGGCGGTAGCGCGGGTTCGAATCCCGTAGGGGGTACGCCATCCGGCGTTCGAGGTGACATCTCGAAAGCGCCGGAGAAGCGTGTTGTACATGCAAGGCCCTGTGGCGCAGTTGGTTAGCGCGCCGCCCTGTCACGGCGGAGGTCGCGGGTTCGAGTCCCGTCAGGGTCGCCAGATTTCTGGTGATCACCCGGAAGTCGGTGCAACGGCACCATCCGGCCAGGTAGCTCAGTTGGTACGAGCGTCCGCCTGAAAAGCGGAAGGTCGTCGGTTCGATCCCGACTCTGGCCACACTTCTCGCCCATCCTGACCGCGTCCTCTCACGCGTCGGTGAGTCTCCCCAGCCGGTAGCGGAGTTTCGGTTCGCGATCCCTGTCCGTCGTCATCGCGGCAGTCCGCGCGATATGGTCCTCGCCGAAGCGGGCCAACAACAGATCGTCGACGAGTCGGACATGCGTGGGCGCGTACTTGTAGTCCATCGCATCGATGACGGCGTCGACGTCGCAGGCGGCGAGGAACTCGTCGAGGTCCTCGCGCACGACGATCCCGTTGGCGGCGAGCAGCGTGACCAGCCACTCGTACGCGTTGGCGCGGGCCGGGTTGATCTCGGGCAGCGCCGTCGTCAGCACCTCCTGCAGGGTGCCGATCTCGATCTCCGCGGTGGCGCGGGCGTGGGCCAGGTCGCTCTTGTGGAGTGTGTCGACCTCGGCGAACTGCGCGTCGGCCAACTCGATCAATCCGGCCGCGAGTGTGAAGGCGCGGTCGATCGGTGCCGACGGCGTCGTCCGGGACCCCTTGTAGCGGATGCCGTGTTCGATCTCGGCCCAGGCGTGCTGGAGGACGGTGCGGATCTGCACCTCAAAGTGCAGATCGTCGTCGGCGCGGAGGATCAGATGGGTACCGGCGTAGCCGAACGTGCCGGCGCTCTGGGTGGCCGAGGTCCTGTCGACGCGTTGCCGCACCTCGAACGCCGACATCAGCGCCTCCTCGACGCGGGCGATGTCCGACGTGAGATACGTGATGACGCGGACGCCCACGAGGTCGGTCACCTCGTGCAGCGGATCGGTGAACATCGGGGCACCGGACTCGTCGAGGCGGGCGAACTTGCCCGCGGCCGAGTCCGGCTCCTTCGTGCGGGACTGCACCGCGTGGACGGCGATGAAGCTCTCCGTGAGCCGCGCCGTCACAGCCCGCTCCATTCGCGTGGTGACGTCCTGGAACCGACCGAACTCGCGCAGATACTGGTCGATCGCCGAGGTCATCGTCCGCTCCTTTCATGCCTGTGCTCGTCAGCGATCCACTCTAGTGAGGCGCTCCGTCGGAATCCGGCCCGGACACCGCGCTCCGCGGAACGCGGTCGGCGAGAACTGTCGGACCCCGTCGATAGCATCGCGGCAGTTCAGAGCTGCGATCCGTCCGGGGGGACCATGACAGTCGTCGACATTGAATCGGCTCGTGCACAGGCCGACATCTTCGACCGGACGAGTTCGGTCGGACTGTCGGACGCGGCCTTGACCGAGCGGGTCGTGGGGCACGCGACCCAGATCGCGGTGTTGACCGCACGGTTCGTCGACCTGCTGCGCGAGTTCGACAAGCGCGGAGTCTGGAACGGCGAGGGCATCCGGTCGTGCGCGCACTGGTTGTCGTGGCGCACCGGGTTGTCGCTGCGCGCCGCACAGGATCACCTCCGTATCGCCCACGCGCTGGACGATCTCCCGCAGATGCACGCCGCGTTCGCCGAGGGCCGGTTGTCGTATTCGAAGGTCCGCGCGCTGACCCGGGTGGCCACACCCGACCGCGAGGAGGAGCTGGTGTCCGTGGCGTTGTCGGCCACCGCAGCTCAGGTCGAGCGCATCGTGCGCTCGGTCAGCGACATCGACCGCCGCGAGAACGAATCCGACGCCGGTCGTGCCGAATCCACCGCGCGATGGCGGTGGAACGACGACGGGACGTTGTCGGTGACGATGCGCCTCGCGCCGGTCGACGGCGCGCGGTTCCTGGCGGGCGTCGTGCGCAGCGAATACGAACGCACCCGGACGGCCGACGACCCGGACGTTCCGCCCCCCGATGCCGGTCACGAGACAGGCGACGACGCTCCGCGGAGCGCGCAGGGGACTGTCGACCTGTGGCGGCACGTTCCCTCGAACATCGCCGACGCGGTGGTCGCGATGGCCGACACCATGGCCACGGTGGTCGCCATGCCGGAGTTCGCGCCCGGCGCCGAGGTCGTGATCCACACCGACGCCGACGACACCTCCACCGAACCGCATCTCGACGGCGGGCCCGCCGTGTCCGAGGCCGATGTCGACGAGGCATCGTGCGGTGGGTCGACCCGCACAGTCGGGAGGCGCAAGGGCCGACCTGGCGTCGTACTGCGGTGGGGTCGCAGACGCCGGCTACCGACGCGCGCGCTGCTCCGGCTCGTGTTCGAACGGGACCGCGGATGTCGGCACCCGGGATGCGGGCGAACACGCCACCTCCACGCCCACCACGTGACGTTCTGGCGCGACGGCGGCACCACCGATCCCGACAACCTGATCATGCTCTGCTCCACTCACCACAGGGCACTGCACCAGGGCGAGTTCACGATTCGCGCGTCCGGTGGTCAGCAGTTCACGTTCCACCGCGCCGACGGATCGCTGATCGACGTCGCGCCCCTGCTCGCAGCACCCACGAACTGGCGACCCGACAGCGGTGTCGCGGCGGACGCGATCGAACCCGTCGGAGGGGGTCGACTCGACCTCGGCTACACACTCGAGGTGCTGTACGCGGCGTGGGAATGGCGTGAGGGCCAGAAGCAGACCCCCGTCGCCGCCTGACCGCGCTCCGCGGAGCGCGGTCAGCGGTGAACTACCCCTTCTGGAGCAGATCGATGAGCGCGGTCGCCGCCTCGGCGGACGAACTGGGGTTCTGGCCGGTGATGAGGATGCCGTCGGTGACGACGTAGGAACCCCAGTCGGGTCCCTTGCTGTAGTCGCCACCGAGCTTGATCAGTTCGTCCTCGACCAGGAACGGGACGACGTCGGTCAGTCCGACGCCCTCCTCCTCGCCGTTGGTGAAGCCGGTCACCTTGCGGCCCTTCACCAGCGGCTCGCCATCGGAGCCGGTGACGTGCCGGAGGACTCCGGGCGCGTGGCAGACGAGTGCGACGGGGGTCTCGGCCGCGATGGCGTTCTCGATGAGGCTGATGGAGTCGCGATCCTCCGCCAGGTCCCACAGGGGGCCGTGGCCGCCCGGGTAGAACACGGCGTCGAAGTCACCGAGGTCGACGGAGTCGAGCCGGACGGTCGCGGCCAGTTGGGCTTTCGCGTCCTCGTCGGCCTCGAAGCGGTGGGTGTCGTCGGTCTGGAAGTCGGGCTCGTTGCTCTTCGGATCCAGCGGGGGCTGCCCACCGGCGGGCGAGGCGACGACGATGTCGGCGCCGGCGTCCGCGAAGCGGAAGTAGGGGGCGGCGAACTCCTCGAGCCAGAACCCCGTCTTCTTCCCGGTGTCGCCGAGCGTGTCGTGGGATGTCAGGACCATGAGGATCTTCATGCCTCCCATCGTGCCAGGGCCCGGGGAGGCACGATGGTGGCATGACAACCCTGGTCCTCCTGGAACTGCACCTCGACCCGGCTCAGCGCGACACCGCGCCGGCGATCATCGACGAGACGCTGGTGGCGACCCGCAACTGGTCGGGCAACCAGGGCATCGAGGTCCGCATTGACGACGCCGACCCCGATCACGTCATGATCGTCGAGCAGTGGGCGACCACCGAGGACCACGCGGCCTACGCCGAGTGGCGCACGACCCCGGAAGGTGCGAGCCGCCTGCGCGAGATCGTCGCCCAGCCGCCGGTCAAGACGATCTGGTCGTCGACGCTCCCGCTGCGCGACTGATCGCTGACGGCGTCGTCGTCGGCACCCGACGTCGTGGGGGTGTCGCGGCGGCGGTCAGGTACGGCCGCGACAGCCAGAGCGCGGTCGCGACCACGGCCACGAGCACATAGAGCGGCAGCAGGTGGCTGAGGGTCGTGTAGCCGATCTCGAGATGGATCGCGAGAGCCGGGACGGTCCCGGCCGCGCAACCGCCCAGCAGTGACCACCAGACCCACCGCTCGCCTCGGCGCCATCCCCACATCGAGATCAGCAACACCGCCAGACCCGAACCCACGAGTGCCCCGCCGAAACCGGCGCGATCGTGGGCGATGAACGGCAGGAGCTGGGGGTCGGCCGATCGCAGCGCGGCCGAGTCCATCTCGAGGTAGCCGAGATCCGTCGGCACGAACACGGCGGTGAGGCCGACGGTGGATATGACGATGCCCGCGACAGTGAGCCCGCCGCCGACCCCGATCATCATGAGCTGCCCCCACAGCGCTGCGACACGCTCGCGTGGCGGTCCGTCGGGGACTCGCGGCGGACCGTCGCCACAGGTGCTCGGACGACGGCGATCACCACCATCGGCAGCAGGGCGATCACGACGGTGGTGTGCAGGGGTTCGACGAACCCGGTCGCGAGGAAATGGAACCATGTCCCGAACGCGACGATCCCGGACACCAGGTGCGCGTCGCGCGCCCAGCGCCGGCCGTGCCTGATGCCACCCCACGCCAGACCGCAGTAGAGGATCCCCAGCCCGATCATGTTCCCGGCCATGGTGATCCGGTCGTGCTGCAGGAACCCGACGAGGTGAGCGTCGATGCCGTCGAGTCCCGCGACGGTCAACCCCAGATAGTCGCGGTCGTACCCGAGCAACACCGGTCCGACGGTGATGACGGCTGCGCCGAGCCCGGCGACGACGAGGCCGATCCCGGTCACCAGTGCCTACATCCAGCCCGGCCAGGACCAGAAGCGGAGCAGGGCCCTCCCAGGGGGCCGACGGGGTCGGGCGGTGGGGTGTCGCCTGCCGCGGCTTCGATCACGCGGTGGAACCACCCCGGACCGGCCGACACGAGCAGGCGATGGTCCGCGATGACCACCGCCCCCGGTGACGCCAGCGCCGCGACGGCGACGCCGACATCGGGGTCGGACAGCACCGTCGAGCCGCTGTCGCCGACACAGGTGTCGTCGACGTACGGCGCGACTGCGGAGGCGCTCTCGGCCGAGTCGCACACCGCGACGACGCGGCACCGTCGCCGGGCAGCGGCCGCGGCAGTCGCCTCCGCGTCGTCGACGCCCACCGGCCCCACCTCGATCAGCGAGGCACCCTGCACCGGCAACGCGTCGATCGCGTTCCGTGCGACCGACACAGGGACGCGTGCGCCCAATCGGCCGCGCAGGTCATCCGGCACCGCAGGATGGGCGAACATCACGGGTATCCATCGGCGGCCGCCCGCCCGGACGAGGGTGGCGAGGATCGCCAGTGCCCACCGGTGGGTGCGGCGGGTGCCGAGGACGCGCGACGCCACGGGCTCCAGCGGTACGTATGTCCAGTCGGGCATGGGTAGACGATGCCTATCGGCCGGCAGGTCCTCGACGCCGCCAGATCTCCGCCGACTGCGCCCACACCGCCGGGTCATGGGTCTGTTGGAAGTTGCGACCGCCGCGCGCGAACGTCGCGAGCGTCGCCGGGGGCACCTCGCGCTCGGGGACCGGGTCGTCAGTCCATGTGCACGACCGGACATGCACGAGCCCGGATGCGACAGCCTCGTCGCCGAGGTCGTCTCGCAGAGGTCCACTGAGCCGACCGAGAAAGTGGTCGCCGTCGGACGTGCGGGTCCAGACGAAGGAGCCGTCGGGGACCTGCGCGAACCGCTCGACACGCCGCACCCCGCGCTCGTCGGCGGCAGACATGCCGCACAGGCCGAGCTCGAGCGCCCGGCGCACTCCGTCGACCATCGGCGCGCCATAGACGCGCCCAGTCGGGCCGGGGTCGTCGGTGCGGGGATCGGGGACCGAGGGCATGCCGTCAGAATGCACCGGTGACCACAACCGTGCGGGCGACCTTCTTCGGTTCGTCGTCGATCCTGCTCACCGACGGCACGTCGTCGGTGATGACCGACGCGTTCTTCTCCCGGCCGTCGCTGCTGCGCATCCGGTTCGGGCGCGTCGCCCCCGACCTCGCCCGCATCACCGACACCCTCGAGCGGGCGCGGATCGATTCCCTGGACGCGATCCTCGTCGCCCACTCCCACGTCGACCACGCGATGGATGCCCCCGAGGTCGCACGACGCACGGGCGCGACGGTCCACGGATCGGAGTCGACCGTGAACGTCGGCCGCGGGTGGGGACTCGACGAGCAGCAGATGCAGCTGATCGCTCACGACGACGAGATCGCCGTCGGGGCGTTCCGCGTGCGGGTGTTCGAGGGTCTGCACAGCCCGGGGGACTTCGCTCCTGGGACCATCGACGCCCCACTGACGCCGCCGTGCAAGGCCAAGGACTATCGCACCGGCGCGTGCTACTCGTTCCTCGTCACGCATCCGCAGGGATCGATCCTCATCCACCCCAGCGCCAACCATGTGCCTCACGCCTTCGGCGGGCTCGACGTGGACGCGCTGTACCTGGGTATCGGCGGGCTCGGCTCGCAACCACGCGATTTCCAGGACGAGTACTGGCAGCACGTGGTCGAGGCGACCCGTCCGAGGCTGATCCTGCCGGTGCACTGGGACAACTTCGGTCGGCCGCTGACGCGCCCGCTGCGTCCCCTGCCGCGCATCATCGACAACTTCGGCGCCAGCCGGGAACTGTTGCGGCGCAAAGCTGGTACCGGTGTCGGCATCCGCTACCAGAAGCCGTTCGAGACGATCGAGCCGCTGGCGCGCTGACCACCTGGTCCGAGGCGGAGGAAATCCGAAGCGTAGGGCACGCGTGATGGGAAGCGGGCGGATCGGCCGAGCGTTACCCGTGGGTGAACGATCTCCTCGTCGCCCCGACACGCGTGTGGACCCCGTCGCGGGTCCTCGTCACCCGGTCCGCGGCCGACCTCCCGCACACTGCGGAGATCATCCGACGCTGCGAGGCGGCGGGTGTCTCCGACATCGACATCCTCTCCGGCGATCGGCTCACCGGCCTCCGCGGCGAATCAGAGCGACAGACCTACGCGATGGCCAAGGAGACCCTCGCCGTCGTCGTCGCGCCACCGAGCGCCCGCAAGCCACAACCGATCCCGCCCAGCGCGGACTGGCGCATCGACCTCGCGAAGGGCTGCCCCGCGCACTGTCAGTACTGCTACCTCGCGGGGTCGTTGTCGGGTCCGCCGGTCACCCGCGTCTACGCCAACCTCGACGAGGTGCTCGACGGCATCAGGACGCACGCCGGTCGCGGCACCATCACATCCGGGACGGACGAGCGGGGCCACGAGGGAACCACATTCGAACTGTCCTGCTACACCGACCCGTTGGGGATCGAGCACGTGACAGGGTCCCTCGCCGAGGCCGTCGCCCGCGTCGGTTCCGGCGACTACGGCGACGGGGTGTCGCTCCGGTTCACCACCAAGTTCGACGACGTCGACGAGCTGCTCACCATCGACCACGGCCGTCGGACACGGGTGCGTCTGTCGGTCAACGCCGAGGACGTCGCCAACCGGTTCGAGGGTGGGACGGCGCGCATGCCCGCGCGGGTACAAGCGCTCTGCCGTCTGGCACTCGCCGGGTATCGGGTGGGGCTGACCATCGCCCCCGTCATGCCGATCCCGGGGTGGCGGGAGCAGTACGGACAGATGCTGGCCGACGTCCGCGATGCGGTGAGCGACGTGCCCGATCTCGACCTGACCGTCGAGATCATCACCCACCGGTTCACCGAGTCCAGCAAGGACGTCCTGCTCAGCTGGTACCCGGCCACCAAACTCGAGATGGACGAGGACGCCCGCACCGCCAAGCGGAACAAGTTCGGCGGGGTGAAGTACGTCTACCCACGGGACACCATGGCAGAGATGAAGTCATGGTTCACCGACGAACTCGACCGCGTCCTCCCGGACGCGCAGCTCCTCTACTGGACATGATCCGCCCAGCACAGGTTTGAACACATGCCGATGCGGGCATGCGACTCACATGCGTGCAGTCACATGGCAAGGAAAACGGAACGTCAGCGTCGACGAGGTGCCCGATCCGAAGATCGAGAAGCCGAGTGACGCGATCATCCGCGTCACGTCGACGAACATCTGTGGGTCAGACCTCCACCTCTACGAGGTGCTCGGCCCGTTCATGACCCCGGGCGACATCCTCGGACACGAGCCGATGGGTGTAGTGGAGGAGGTGGGCGCCGAGACCGGTGACCTCAAGGTCGGCGACCGCGTGGTCATCCCGTTCCAGATCTCGTGCGGGTCGTGTCACATGTGTTCGGACACGCTCTACACCCAGTGTGAGACCACCCAGGTCCGCGACCAGGGCATGGGCGCCGCACTCTTCGGCTACTCGTCGCTGTACGGCGCGGTTCCCGGCGGTCAGGCCGAGTACCTGCGTGTCCCGCAGGCGCAGTTCACGCACATGAAGGTGCCCGAGGGCCCGGCGGACTCGCGGTTCGTCTACCTGTCCGACGTGCTCCCGACCGCGTGGCAGGGTGTGAAGTATGCCGGCGTGCCCGACGGCGGATCCCTCACCGTCCTGGGGCTCGGACCCATCGGGGACATGGCAGCCCGTATCGGCGCCCACTTCGGTTATCGGGTGATCGGCGTCGACCGTGTCCCAGAGCGACTCGAGCGTGCACGAGCCCGGGGTATCGAGGTCGTGAACCTCGACGAGGTCGATGACCTCGGTGCCGAGATCCGTTCGCGCACCGGCGGTCGGGGCACAGATTCGGTCTTGGACTGTGTCGGCATGGAGGCGCACGGTTCCGTCGCGACCAAGGCGATCCAACAGATCGCCGGGCTTCTGCCCGACGCCATCTCGGGACCGATGATGGAGCACGCCGGCGTCGACCGTCTCGCCGCGCTCTACTCGGCGATCGACATCGTCCGGCGTGGCGGCACCATCTCGTTGACCGGCGTCTACGGCGGCATGGCCGATCCGCTGCCGATGCTCACCCTGTTCGACAAGCAGATCCAGCTGCGCATGGGCCAGGCCAACGTGAAGAAGTGGGCGCCGGAGATCACGCCGCTGCTCACCGACGACGACCCGCTGGGCGTCGACACCTTCGCGACCCACGAGCTGCCGCTCGAGGACGCGCCGCACGCCTACGAGATCTTCCAGAAGAAGCAGGACGGTGCGGTCAAGGTGATCCTCAAGCCCTGACGGGGTCGCTCACCAGTCGAGCCGGGGTTCCTCGGTCGACGGTGTGAGCCCGACGGTCTCGGCGTCGCGGCGCAGGACGGGGAACAACTCCTCGGCCAGCGTCGCGGCGTCGGCATGTAGCAGGCCCGCCCAGCGCTGGGCGCGGGCATCGGCTCGTGCGGAACGGATCTCGATGACGGTCTGGCCGTCGTGCTCGACGTCGAGCCGGCCGGCGCGGTGGTCGTCGAGCACGTTCACGATCGCACGCAGTGCGCCCGGATCTGGGTCGACGGCCGCACGGACGATGACGGTGATCCGAGACCGCGCGTCGGGCGAGGGCATCCCGACGACGACCCGCGAATCGGCATCACCCCACTCGTCGCGGATCTCCTCGGCGGTGTCGCCGACGAGATGAACCACGCCGTCGAGGTCACGCAACAGGGCCCCGGCGGTCACGAGAACCGATGCCGCGGAACGACCGTCGGTGTGGACGACGGAACGAACATCGGGGAGCGCATAGCGGACACCGTGCCGGCGTGCGGCCGGGTCGGTGATGCGCCGGGCCAATGCCATGGCCTCCCGGTTCTTGCCGACGCGATCCGACGTCGAGCGCTCCGCCCAGTCGGGGCCGTCGTGCCACGCGACCGCGTCGGGCACATGTGCGAGGACGGCGCCGCGTTCCCATGCGCGGGCCGCGAACTCCCAGTCCTCGCCGCCGTAGCCGACGAAGGTGCCGTCGAAACCGCCCACCGCGGTGAACAGCTCCCGTGAGCACGTCATGACCGCGCTGATGATGTGGCGGTAGGAGCGGTGGTCGGCGTCGAGCAGATCACCGGATCCGCGATAGGCGTCGCGCAGCCACCCCGGCTCCGTGAGTTCGGTCGGTGCGGGACCGCCCTCGAACCACGCACGTAGGCGCGCAGGCGTCCACCCGTCGAGGTCGGCGTGCCGTCGTCTCCCCACCGCGAGGACATCGGGGCCCGCCGACGGGAGCCGTACCGCCTCTGCGATGTAGGACGGTTCGGGGATCGTGTCGGCGTCGAGGAAGCACACCACCTCGCCGTCCGCTGCCGCGGCGCCGAGATTGCGGGCGGCGGCGGCACGGAAACCGCGATCGTCCTGGCGGACGACCGTCGGGCGCGCCGGGCCGTCGTAGGCGCCGGTGTCCGGCGGGGTGGGGGAGCCGTCGTCGGCGACGATCACCTGCAGCAGGTCGGCGGGGTGGGTCTGCATCGACAACGCCGTCAGCATCAGGTCGAGCTGATCCTGCTGCCGGAAGTACGGGACCACCACCGACACCGCTGCAGGTGCCGCAGGCTCGGTCAGGAGGTCCCATCGATTGCCGGGGAGGACCGTCCGACCGTCGGGCAGCGTCCACCGGCCGTCGGGGCCGCGACCGGTCACGGTGTCGCCCACCGGGCGAACACGTCGCGGTGCATCGTCACGACGTCATCCCACGACGGGCGGACGTCGACGTCGGGTGCCAGCCAGGTGGTGGATGGTTCGAAGACGGCCGTGCACAACGCCTCTCGCAATGCGTCACCGCTGTCGGGGTGGACGGCGACGACACCGGGCGACCGGTGTGCGAGCTCGTCGATGTAGCGGCCCCGCGGTACGAGTGGGCGGCGACCCGCGGCGATCCAGGTGGGGATCGACCCCGACGCCGACAGGTGTCGGTGATGCGCCACCGGCACGGCGACGGCCCGCAACGTCGCGGTGAGGGCGTCGTCGTCGATGAACCCGGTGACCCGGAAGCGGCGGCCGAGGTGGTCGGCACGACGCCGGAGGCCGTCGACGAGGTCGTCGTGTCCGGGTGAGACGGCACCGATCGCCACGAGACCGAACCGGGGATCGAGCACGTCGAGCGCATCGAGGACCTCGGCGTGCCCCTTGCCGGGGTACAGGTAGCCGAAGACGGCGACCTCCGGTGCCGTGCCCTCCGTCGGGTCGTGTCCCGGCGCAGGCGGGGCTGTCAGGGCGAGGGGGATGACCTCGGGTGGGGGCGCGGACCACCCCATCTCGTCGAGGAGGCTGCGTTCGTGACGGCTCGACACGATCACCCCGCGCGTCACGGCGGCCATGTCGCGATAGGCCTGCGCGCGCCGTCCGAACGCGCCGGTGCCGTCCGAAGGCTGGGGGATGTCGTGGAACGTCACGCCGACCTCCACGCCGAGCCGCCGCACCGCCGCGACGAACTCGGTCGCGGCCGTGGGAGCGTCCGGGCCGAACAGGCGGTCGGTGACGTGGATGTGGACCGCGGCTGCGCCCGCCACGCGATCGGCGGTGAGCTCGCGCGGATGGCCGACGGTGACGGTCGGTGCGTCGAGCGCACAGGCGATGTCACGAGCCCAACGGACCACCCCGTGCGTCGGCGGGCCGACGAGGACGTGGACGACGTCGGTCATGCGGTCGCCCGGCTCAGACCCAGCACGTCGATCAGATCCGCGTGGCGTGTCGTCGCGGCCTCGACGAACCCGGGATGCCGCGCGTAGAAGGCGATCTGGGTGCGGTGGATCTCGTCGGCGCTGACCGTGCGACCGTCGACGAGCCAGTCCCGTCGACCGTCACCCTGCAGGCCGAGCGCGGACAGCACGCGGTGTTCGACCGGAGCACGGACACCACCGAGCAGGGCGCGTCCGGGGTCGGCCACAGTGCCGGACAGCCCGAGTTCGTCGGCGATGCGCTGACCCAGTCGGAGCAGAACGGCGTTCTGCGGGTGGTTGATCGTGTGGGTGGCCTGCGCCCCGACCGCCTCGAGGATGTCGGACACGGCGACGTCGGTGTCCCGCTGCTCGCGGCGACGGAGCTCGTCCGCGCTCATCCGCGCGGCCTCGCGGAACGCAGCGGGTGCGACGTCGACATCCCAGGAGGCGTCGGCGCCGCGACCGTCGCGGGCCGCCGCGATGGTGCGCAGGTCGTGGTAGGCGACGCCGTCGGGGTCCATCGAGGGGTCGTCGGGGTGGCGCACGATCACCTGGAACGGGTGCAGCGCAGCCCAGCGGACGACGGGCCAACGCACCACGACGGCGTCCGACGCCAGGCGTTCGCGCAGGTCGTCGAGGCCGATCGGCAGGTCGCGATATCCGGCGCGGACGGGTTGGGAAAGAACCGCACGCGTGCGTCGGAGGAGGCGTTCGAGGTGGGGGAGGTCGGAGGGGGTGAGTTCGTGCACCGGAGGTACCCGGACGGTCCGGAGGGGGGTAGTGTTCAGAGAGTTCAGTACGACCCGGAGCGCTTCTGCCTGGCAGTTGCCCCACACGAGCACCGCCGGGTCCTCGGTCGAGCCTGCGGCCATCGCGTCCTCGTCCCCTACGCCGTAGAAGTCGCCGTAGTGACGTGTCCGCCCATCTGTCGTCATCGGCGCCAACGTAGCGCGACGTCGTCGTCCGCGCCACCCGGTGGACCGGTCGTTCATCTGTGATCCGCACGGACACATCGGATCTCGTACGAGTGATCTCGTGCCCGTGCCATCACCCACCGCCTCGAGAGGACGCATTGCTCACAGTCGGTTCGGTCCCATCCGCGCACGTGTACGTGCAGCACCTGCAGCCTGTCGGCGCGGTGCCCGAGGAGGACCGCGTCATCCGCCCGCCGGACCCGACGCCCGCCACGGCGACGGCACCCGGGCAGTGGTGGCCGCCGGTCATGTTGCGGCCGGACTGGATCGCCGAGCACGCCATCGAGATCGACGTGCTGCACGTGCATTTCGGGTTCGAGTCCTACACGCCTGCCGAATTGTCGCAGACCGTCGAGATCCTCGCCCGTCATCACGTGCCGCTGGTGCTCACCGTCCACGACCTGCACAACCCGCACGCCGCCGACAACACCGACCACCTCGCCCGTCTCGACGTCCTGATCCCCGCCGCGGTGGAGGTGATCACGGTGACACCGGGTGCGGCCCGGGCCATCGCCGATCGCTGGGGAGTCGCGGTGACCGTGGTCCCGCATCCGCATGTGGTCCCCCTCGAGGAGCTCGGAGTAGAGCGTGACACGCGCGATCGGGCCGGTCGGTTCGTCGTCGGTCTGCACGCGAAGCATCTGCGCGCGAACATCGATCCGCTCCCGGTGGCCCGGGTGCTGCGGGACATCGTCATGCGACGCGGCGACGCCGTGCTCCGCGTGGACCTCGACGACGCGGTGACCGATCCCGACAGTCATTGGTACGCACCCGACGTCGTCGACGAGCTCCGGCGGATGGCGCGGGACGAGTGCGTGGAACTGCGGGTGCACCCGCGTTTCGACGACGACGCCCTGTGGCGGTATCTGCGGGAGATCGACGTCTCGGTGCTGCCGTACCGCTTCGGGACCCACTCGGGGTGGCTCGAGGCCTGCCACGACGTCGGCACCCCTGTGATCGCACCGCGATGCGGCTTCTACGACGAGCAGCGTCGCTGTGCCACATACGGATTCGACGGCGACGGTGTCGATGCCGCATCGATGGACGCGGCTCTCGCAGCCGTGATCGCCGGAGCGGGCGACCCGTCGGTCGCTGCTACCGCCGATCGCCTGCGGGAACGCGACGAGGTCGCCCGGGCACATCATGCGATCTATCGGCGCGCCCTGGTCGGTGCCCGATGATGGCCACCCCGTTGAGGATCGCCGTCCTCGCCTCGTCCAGCTTCCCGATCGAGCAACCCTTCGCGGGTGGGCTCGAGGCGCACGTCTACAACCTCTCGCGTGCGTTGCGTGACCGTGGCCACCAGGTCAGCCTGTTCGCCGCCCCGGGATCCTCGCTCGACCGCGACACGGATGTGCTGCCCGTGCACACACTGGATCTGAGTCCGGCGTCCCTCGTCGACCCGGTGATGACCCCGACCGCGATCCGCGAGCACCACGCCTACCTCGGCGTGATGATGGATCTCGCCGGCGAGCTGGGCGAGTCCTTCGACATCATCCACAACCACTCGCTGCACTACCTGCCGCCGGCGATGTCGGCGACGCTGCCGATGCCGATGATCACCACCCTGCACACACCGCCCGTCCCGTGGCTGGAGTCCGCCATCGCACTGGCGCCGCGGGACGTCAACACGTTCGCCGCCGTCAGCGCGTTCAATGCGCGCGAGTGGGCGACGGTGGTGCCCGACGCCGCCGTGATCCGCAACGGGATCCCGCTCGAGGACTGGCCGGAGGGTCCGGGGGGCGACTCGGCCGTCTGGTCGGGGCGCATCACCCCCGAGAAGGGCACCCACCTCGCCATCGACGCAGCGCGCCGTGCGGGGATCCACCTGCGGGTCGCCGGTCCCGTGTACGACCCCGAGTACTTCGACGCCCAGGTCGCCCCGCGGCTCGGCGACAGTGTCGAGTACGTCGGTCACCTCGGCCGCGCCGACCTCGCGCGGTTGGTCGGGTCGTCGTCGGTGGCCCTGGTCACCCCGGTGTGGGCCGAGCCGTACGGCCTGGTCGTCGCCGAAGCGCTGGCGTGCGGCACGCCCGTCGCCGCGTTCAGCCGCGGCGGGATCCCCGAGATCGTCGACGACGAGTGCGGGGTGCTGGCCCCCGCCGACGACGTCGACGCCCTCGCCGCCGCCATCCCGCGGGCCGCGCGACTGTCGCGATCGGCTGCCCGCCGGCGGGCCGAGACGTGCTGCTCGTCGACGCGCATGGTGGACGCGTATGAGGCGCTCTACCGGCGGGTCCTGCGCCGAGCGCGCCTGGCCGACACCGCCGACGTGAGGTCGATCGCGTGATCGGCTGGTACGTCCACCACCAGGGGATGGGTCACGCACACCGCGCCGACTCGATCGCCCGCGCACTCGACGAGCCCGTCACGGTGCTGTCGTCCCGCGCCCGTCCCACAGGACACGCGGCGGCCGTGTGGGTGACGCTGCCGATGGACACCGGCCCCGACGCGGCCGATCCCACCGCCGGCGGTGTCGTCCACTGGGCGCCCCTACGGACTCCGGGCATGACCGCGCGGATGGCGGCGATCGCCGACTGGATCGACCGCACACAGCCGTCGCTCGTGGTCGTCGACGTGTCGGTCGAGGTCGCCGCCTTCGTCCGGCTCATGGGTGTCCCGGTGGTGGTGATGGCCATGCCCGGCGATCGCGACGACACCGCGCATGCGCTGGCCTACGACATGGCCACCGCGATCGTCGCCCCGTGGTCGAGGGACGTGTACGACCCGCAGTGGCTGGCCGCACGGGCGGACAAGACCACCTGGGTCGGCAGCATCAGTCGTTTCGACGGCCGCGCGCCGTCCGCACGACCGCTGTCGACCACACCGACCGTGGCCGTCCTGGGCGGCGCCGGCGGCGGGGCGATGACGCTGCAGGCGGTCGAGCAGTGGGCCCGAGCCGACTCCCGGTTCGCGTTCCGCGCCGTCGGGGCCACCGGCGCGCCGTGGACCGACGACGTCTGGCCGGTGCTGACCGAGGCCGCCGTGGTGGTGACCCACGCAGGACAGAACGCTGTCGCCGACGTGGCCGCATCCGGCCGACCGGCCGTGGTGGTGCCCCGTGAGCGACCGTTCGCCGAGCAGTCCCGGACCGCCACGGCACTCGCGGAGCACCGTGTCGCTGCGGTGCGCGACGACTGGCCTGCCCCGTCAGCGATCTCGGACGCCCTCGACGACGCGTTGGCGATCGGTGCGTCGCGCTGGTCCGATCTGCGGACGTCGGGTGCGGCGACCCGTGCCGCCGCAGCGATCGCCGGTGTGGCCGGATGACCGGCGCCTCCCGGATCGTCGTGGTGACCGTGGTCCGCGGTCGCCACCAACACCTGCGGGCGCAGAGGCGGGGTCTCGCCGCGTCGACCGTGCCGCCGTTCGTCCACGTCGTGGTGGCCATGGACGACCCCGACATCGATGCCGTCGTCGCGGAGAACCCGCTGCCCTCGGTTGTCGTCGCCTGCCGGCCCGATGCGGACGGCCGCCTGCCCCTGGCACGCGCCCGCAACGTCGGCGCGGCCGCGGCCGGTGCGATGGGTGCCACGCTGCTGGTCTTCCTGGACGTGGACTGCATCCCCGGCCCGGACCTGATCGCCCGATATGCGGACGCCGCTGCGCGTGTCCCGGGCGAGATCCTCTGCGGCCCGGTCACCTACCTGCCCCCGGGTGTCCCGGGTGCCGACTGGCCCGCCGACTGGACCGCACACACCCACCCGCACCCGGCGCGCCCTGCGCCGGCTGCAGGGGAGTTGGTCCCCGCCGAGAATCCCGACCTGTTCTGGTCGCTGTCGTTCGCGGTGGCGCCGTCGGTCTTCGACGACGTCGGGGGATTCTGCGCCGAGTACGCGGGATACGGCTGTGAGGACACCGATTTCGCCGCGACGGCGGTGCGGGATGGCACCGGCATCCGGTGGGTGGGCGGTGCGCACGCGTACCACCAACACCACCCGGTGTCGCGCCCCCCGGTCGAGCACCTCGACGACATCGTGGCGAATTCGTCGATCTTCCACAGGCGTTGGGGCCGGTGGCCGATGGAGGGATGGTTGTCGGCGTTCGAGGACGACGGCCTCCTGGAACGCACGGTCGACGGTCACATCGCCGTTCTCTGACGCAGACATGTTGCACGCGTGATTCTTTGGATACGGTCAAACGCTGGACCGCTGTGTTCGTGCGCTGACACAATGGGGCGGACGCGAACCCTGGTGGTGATGTGGTGAGTACCGACTCGATCAACCTGTTCGAGGAGCTGTCAGCGATGACGCCGGCCGTGCACGCGCACGCCGAGATCGCGCGGATGTCGGCGGCGGCGCAGGGGGCGGGTGGTCCGACACCGTCGATGGACGAGGTCCTGGACTCCATCACCGCGTCGGCGCGGACGATCCTCCCCCAGGTCGACCACGTGTCCCTCTCGCTCGTGCACCGGGATCGGTTCGGGCGCGTGCGGCGCGAACGGACGGTGGCCGGCGGGGAGCTCTCGCAGCTGTTCGCCGACACCCAGTGGGACTCCGGCTCGGGACCCGGCATCGATGCGGTGGTCGGCGGGAGGGAAGTCCTCGTCGACGACGTCGACACCGAACCCCGCTGGCCCGACCTCATGGCGCTGGTCCGCGCGAGGACGCCGATCAAGTCCATGCTGTGTGTCCGCATCGCGTTGGCCGACCGCGACCTCGGGATCCTGGTGCTGCACTCCGAACGTCGCCACGCGTTCCGTCGCGCGGACGCCGAGCTGGCGTCGCTGCTCGGTGTGCACGCCGCGGTCGCGGTGTCCACGGCCCGTCGCGCGGACCAGTTCACGCAGGCGCTGGCGTCGCGCGACGTGATCGGGCAGGCCAAGGGGATGGTGATGGAGCGCTTCGACGTCGACGCCGACCGCGCATTCGCCATCCTGGCCCGCCTGTCACAGGAGACGAACACCCCCGTCGCCGTGGTCGCCCGTCGGCTCGTCGACATCGACCATCCCGCACGGGAGGGGTCCGAGGGCCTCGACGCCGCAGGGTGCACAGTGACCGGGTGACCCCCGACGACATCGCCGCACGACTGGCGGCACTCGACGTCCACCACATCGATCTGCCGGACGCGCGCCGTGCCGCGGTGGCCGTCGCCGTCACGAGCGTGGCGGGGGAGTGCGGCATATGGGTGATGAAGCGCCCGGACCGCATGCGTGCCCACCCCGGCCAGTACGCGCTGCCCGGCGGCAGCATCGACCCCGGTGAGGACGCGGTGGACGCCGCCCTGCGGGAGATGGACGAGGAGATCGGCGTCGTCGTCGGACGAGACGCCGTCCTCGGGCGACTCGACGACTACGCCACCCGGTCGGGGTTCGTGATCACCCCGATCGTGTGCTGGGCCGGAGCGGACCGCGAGGTCACCCCCAACCCCGACGAGGTCGCCCAGCTCTTCTTCGCGTCGATGGACGCGATCTCGGTGGCACCACGCTTCGTGTCCATCCCGGAGTCGCCGCGTCCGGTGATCCAGTTGCCGATGCTCGACGCGCTCATCCACGCGCCGACCGCGGCCGTGATCTACCAGTTCGCCGAGGTGGTGGCGGGTCGTCAGACGCGCGTGGCCGACCTCGAGCAGCCGGTGTTCGCCTGGCGCTGAGCATCACCCGACGTCGGCGGCGCCCCCGGTGGCGATGATGCGGTCCAGCCAGTCGGTCAACAGCAGTCGCTCGGCGTCGCTCAGACCGGTGACGTGGGGTGCGACCGTGCGAAATGCGATGACGGCCGCGGTCACGGCGTCCGTCGTGTCGTCGGGCGCCTCGGTCAGGATCGCGGCGGCCACCGCGTCCCAGAGGTCGTCGGCCAGGGTGGAGTGCGCGGAGGCGTCCGGCGTGGACAGCAGGATCCGGATGGCGCCGTTGCCGGTCGCCGACAGCATGTCCGCGGCCCGTGACTCGTCGACGCGCAGTCGTCCTGCGGCCGCCACCCGCCGAACGCGCTCGGCGAGGACCCTGTACCCCTCGCGGGTGGCCGGCGACCGTGCGACGCGGTCGGGGTCGCTGAACAGGTGGTACAGCGCGGGGTGCGCGAGCCCGAACTCGACCTGCCGGAACCACCCGTCGCGGAGGTCGACCACCGGGTCGATCCGGTCGTCGGCGGCCACCGCCGCCGCCTTGCGTGCCACGAAGTCCGCCATGACGTGCTCGGCGACCGCCTCGAGCAGCCCGTCCTTGTCGCCGAAGAGTCGGTAGATCGTCGGCGGCTGCACCGCGGCCGCGTGCGCCACACCACGGGTGGTCACGGCGGCCGGACCGTGCTCGGCGAGGAGTTCGGCGGCGGCGCCGATGATCCGGTCGCGGGTGGTGTCCCGGGCGCCTGCGTCGTCGGTGGAGGTCACGATCCAACGATAACGGTTCTCTGTTACCGTCGATGTTATCGGTGATATCGCCGATGTGTTGTCATCGATAGGAGAACCATGATCGTCATCACCGGGGCGACCGGCGCTCTCAACGGCGCCACCGTCCGGCATCTACTCGACCGTGTGCCGGCGTCATCCCTCGCCGTCGTCACGCGTGACCCCGACCGGGCCCGTGAGTTCTCCGACCGCGGGGTCGAGGTCCGTCGCGGCGACTACGCCGATCCCTCGTCGCTGCCTGCGGCGTTCGACGGTGCCGACCAGCTGCTGCTCGTGTCGTCCAACGACCCGTTCGCCGACGCGGTGGCGCTGCACGGTGCCGCCGTCGACGCGGCGGTGGCGGCCCGGGTGGGTCGCGTCCTCTACACGAGTCATCAGGGCGCCGCGCCCGACAGTCCGTTCGGTCCGGCGCGCGATCACGCGGCGACGGAGAGCCTGCTCGCCGAGAGCGGGCTGCCCTGGACGTCGCTGCGCAACGGCTTCTACGCCCACAGTCTCGACCTGCTCGCCGGGCCCTGGCGCGAGACCGGCGTCATCGTCGTCCCGGCGGACGGCCCCGTGTCATGGACATGGCGCGAGGACTCCGCGGAGGCGGCTGCTGCCGTCCTCCTCGACGAGGGATCCCACGACGGCGCGGTCACCCTCACCGCGGCGCAGGCGCACACCTTCGCCGAGGTCGCATCGATCGCGTCCGAGGTCGTCGGGCGCCCGATCCGCGTCGAGGTCGTCGAACCCGAGCGATGGGTGGCCGACAAGGTGGCAGCAGGCATGCCCGAACCGCAGGCGCGCTTCACGCTGGGGATGTTCCAGGCGGCGGAGCAGGGATACTTCGCCGGGGTCGACCCTCTCCTGTCGCAGCTGCTCGGACGACCGCCCCGCAGGGTGCGCGAGGTGCTCGACTGTGATCCCGGTCACGTGGTGGAATGAATCGGACCGTGGTCCGCTTATGCTCCCTGTCGGACCGGGCAGGCCGGCCCCACCCATCTCGAGGAGTCACCATGACCACCGCCACCGCAGCCGGGCTCAGCGCCGGAACCTGGACCATCGACCCGACCCACTCGGCGATCGGTTTCTCGGTCCGTCACCTCATGGTCAGCAAGGTCCGCGGCACGTTCGACACGTTCAGCGGCGCGATCACCATCGCCGAGGACGGCACCCCGTCCGTGCGCGCCGAGATCGACGTGCGCTCGATCAACACCAAGAACGAGCAGCGCGACGGCCACATCCGCTCGGCCGACTTCTTCGACGCCGACAACCACCCCACCGCCACCTTCGTCTCGACGTCGGTCACCGGCGACAACGGCGACTACGTGTTGACCGGTGACTTCACCCTGCGTGGCGTCACCCAGTCGGTGTCGATGCCGCTGGAGTTCAACGGCGTCAACCCGGGCATGGGCCACGGCGAGGTCGCGGGCTTCGAGGCGTCGATCGAGCTGAACCGCAAGGACTTCGGCATCAGCATCGACATGCCGCTGGAGACCGGCGGGACCGTCGTCGGCGACAAGGTGACCATCTCCCTCGAGATCGAGGCCACCAAAAGCGCCTGAGCGCCGAATAATTCGGATGACAGCGTGATCTCGACCGATCTACCGTCCTCGGTGTCAGCAGAACACCGCCATCGAGGAGGCAGCCATGGTCATCACGACACGCATCCCGGCGCCGGCCGTCTCCGGTCGTGTGTCACCCAGATCTGTTCTCGCGCACATCGTCTCGTCACTGAGACAACCGCGGCGCGTGACAGGTCGAGCCGAGCGGGAACGACATCACCGCATCCGGCGTGAACGCCTCGAGCGGGAACGTCGGACGCTGCGCAGCGAGATGGCGATGGTCTGTCTCGGCGTGCGACGGTGAGTCAGCGAGCTCGGATACCGTTCAAGAACAGGTCGACGAGGCCCTCCAGATAGGCCTCGTCGACCTGTTCGTGTGTGAGGAGGCGGCGGGCGTACACCGGCCCGTACATCGCCTCGAGCGCCAGTCGGTGATCGACGCCGGGTGCGATCTCCCCGCGCTCGACGCCGCGTTCGAGGATGACCGCCACGTTGTCCATGCGTTCGGCGGTCATCCGCCGGCGGGCCTCCTCGAGGCGGTCGATCTCCACCGGCATCGTCGCCAGACGCAACAGCGCCCAGTTCTGCGGGGACGACATGGACTCGTCGAGAGCGGACAGCAGGGCGACGAGGTCGGACCGGACCGAGCCGGTGTCCGGCACCTCGATCGACAACGGGTCCAGATGACTCAGCACCGCGTCGGTGATGAGCTGCTCGCGCGTCTTCCACCGTCGGTAGATGGATGTCACATGTACGCCGGCGGCCTCGGCGACCGAGGCGACGGTGACACCGTCGACACCTACGCTGAGCAGCTCGTTCAGTGCTGCGGTGAGAACCCCGTCGCGGACAGCCTTGCCGCGGCGGTGACCCGATGTGGCTGACGACACGGAATGACCCTAACGCAACAGTGGTTGCGTTCTGTAGGCTTTTCGCAACTCGACTTGCGTTGGGTCCACCCGACCGCACGCCGACCGAAACGAGCAGATCCATGACCGGACACGAGATAGCGCGGGACAGGCGCGTCGACGCCTCGCGCATGATGGCGCTGGCGACCGTCGGCATCATCGCCGCGAACCTCGCCGTCGCCCTGGAGACCGCACTGCTCGTCGGCCTCGTCACCTCGGGCGGCCACCTCACCCTCGGTGCCGGGAGTCAGAGCGTGTCGGGTCTCGTCTGGGGACTCGTGGTGGGCGCCACCGTCGACCTCGTGACCACCATCGCCGTCCTGCGGCCGCACATCCGGTGGTTCCTGTCCGGGACTCCGGCCGACGCCCGCCGCCGCACGGCCCTGCAGCGCATGCCGATGGCCGGTGTCGTCGTCACCGGGGTGGGGTGGGTCGCCGGGATCGTCGCGTACGCCGCCGTGGCGGGCGAGGCACTCGGGGCGATCGACCTCCTCGTCATCGCGGCCGCATTCGCCCTCGGCGGGGCATCCTGCGGCGCGGCGACCTACATGATCCTCGAACGCGTGGGACGCCCCCTCGTGGCCACCGCCATGCGCGATTCCCCGCCCTCGAGGGCGGTCCTCGGTGTCCGCGAACGCATGATCGTCCTGTGGCTGGCGGTGAGCGGCGTCCCGCTCGGCGGCATCGTCCTGCTCAACATCGGCCGTGCGATCGGGTGGGTCCCCCCGAACGACACAGTCTTCGACATCCCGACCGTCGTGCTCGCCATCATCTGTCTCGCCAGCGGTGTGCGCGCGATCGCGCTCGTCACCAGGTCCATCACCGACCCGCTCCGCGACATCCGGCAGGCCGTCGAGCGTGTGTCCGCGGGTGACTTCGGGACCCGCGTCGACGTCTACGACTCGTCGGAGCTCGGTGTCCTGCAGGATGGCTTCAACACCATGGTCGACGGCCTCGCCGAGCGCGAGCGGCTGCGCGACCTCTTCGCCCGCCACGTCGGCACCGAGGTCGCCGCGCGAGCGCTGCGCACCGACATCGGGATGCACGGCTCCAAGACCGACGTGGGCGTCCTCTTCGTCGACATCGAGGGGTCCACGCGCTTCGCGCAGTCGACCGACCCGGAGACGGTGGCCGCGGCCCTGAACCGCTTCTTCACGATCGTCGCCGACGTCGTCGCCCGTCACGACGGGTTCATCAACAAGTTCGAGGGTGACGCCGCTCTCGCCGTCTTCGGGGCGCCCAACGCCGTCGCCGACCCGGTGGCCGCCGCCCTGGCCGCGGCCCGGGAGCTCGGCGCCGAACTCGAGGAGATCCACCCGCTGCGGGTCGGGATCGGTGTGTCCGGCGGGCGTGTGTTCGCCGGCAACATCGGTGCCGAGACCCGCTACGAGTACACGGTCATCGGTGACCCGGTGAACGAGTGCGCCCGCCTCGCCGACGTCGCCAAGCAGAGCCGGTCCAATGTCCTGGCCAGCGGGGCTGCACTCGACAGCCTCGTGTCGGTCGACCGCGACGACGACGGCGAGGAGACGACGACCGTCGAGCACGACGAGTGCTGGGAGTGGACGACGGTCGGCTCGGTGACCCTGCGGGGTCGTGCGACACCCACCCGGATCCACGCGCCCGTCGAGCTCGTGTCCGACTCCGACATGAGCATCACCGACCTCGTCGACGGACTGATCCGCCGGCCGCTCTCGGTGCTGCGCGGCCGCCTGAGCTGACGGCCGCGCCGACTCCGGTCAGCGCCAGCCGAGGGCGGGCGCGACGTGGGTCAGGATCGAGTCGATCACGTGGGCGTTGTAGTCGACGCCGAGCTGGTTCGGCACGGTGAGCAGCAGCGTGTCGGCCTCGGCGATCGCGGTGTCCTCGGCGAGTTGCTCGATCAGCCGGTCGGGCTCGTCGGCGTAGGACCGACCGAAGCGCGCGATGCCGCCGTCGATGTGCCCGACCTGGTCGGACTCCTGGCCGCCGCGGCCGAAGTACGCACGGTCGCGGTCGTCGGCGATCGCGAAGATGCTGCGGCTCACCGACACCCGCGGCGTGAACACATGGCCGGCGTTCTGCCACTCCTTGCGGAACACGCGGATCTGCTCGGCCTGCAGTTCGTGGAACGGCACGCCGGTGTCCTCGGTGAGCAGGGTCGAACTCATCAGGTTCATGCCCTGCTGAGCGGTCCACTCCGCGGTCGCACGCGTCCCGGCACCCCACCAGATCCGCTCGCGTAGACCCTCCGAGTGCGGCTCCAGGCGTAGCAGGCCGGGCGGGTTGGGGAACATCGGACGCGGGTTGGGCTGGGCGAAGCCCTCACCTTCGAGCCCCTGCAGGAACACCGCGGTGTGGCGACGGGCCATGTCGGCGTCCGTCTCACCCTCGGCGGGTGCGTACCCGAAGTACTTGTAGCCCTCGATCACCTGCTCGGGGGATCCCCGGCTGATGCCGAGCTGCAGCCTGCCCCCGGAGATCAGGTCCGCCGCGCTCGCGTCCTCCACCATGTAGAGCGGGTTCTCGTAGCGCATGTCGATGACGCCCGTGCCGATCTCGATGCGCGACGTGCGCGCTCCGACCGCGGCGAGCAGCGGGAACGGCGACGCGAGCTGACGCGCGAAGTGGTGCACGCGGAAGTACGCGCCGTCGGCACCGAGCTCCTCGGCCGCGACGGCGAGGTCGATGGACTGGGTCAGCACATCGGCCGCGGACCGCGTCGCAGACTGCGGAGAGGGCGTCCAGTGCCCGAACGACAGGAAACCGATGTTCTTCATGTCCCTATAATGGACCGCGGTCCGTTTGTATTCCAGTCGCAGGTCAGCCCGCTGTCGCGAACAGGGCCGTGTCGACGTTCCCGCCGGAGACCACGACGCCCACCCGTGCCCCGGCGAAGCGGTCGCGATGGCCGATCGCCGCGGCGAGACTGAGGGCACCCGTCGGTTCGACGACGAGCTTCGCGCGGGTGGCGAGCAGGCCCATCGCGTGGCGCAGCGCGTCGTCGTCGGCGGTGAGGATGTCGGTGACGTGCTCGCGGATGATCGGGAACGTGCGGTCGCCGAGGCGTGTGGTCTGCGCGCCGTCGGCGATGGTCCGCGGCGTCGGGATCTCGACGATGTGCCCCGCCCGCAACGACTGCAGCGCGTCGTCGCCGGCGGCGGGTTCGACACCGAACACCTCGGTGCTCGGCGACAGCGCCCCGACCGACAGCAGTGACCCGCTGAGCAGCCCACCCCCGCCCAGCGGGACCAGCAGGACGTCGAGATCGTCGACGTCGATGAGCAGCTCGGCGACCGCGGTGCCCTGCCCGGCGATGACGTCCGGGTGGTCGAACGGCGGGATGATCGACGCGCCGGTCCGTTCGGCGATCTCGGCGGCGACCGCGACCCGGTCCTGTGAGTACCGGTCGTAGCGGACGACGGTCGCGCCGTAGGCCTGCGTCGCCGCCACCTTCGGGGGTGGGGCGTCGTGCGGCATGACGATGGTCGCGGGGACGTCGTGTAGCTGCGCGGCCAGGCTGAGACCCTGCGCGTGGTTGCCCGACGAGTAGGCGAGCACCCCGGCGCGGCGACGCTCGGCGGGCAGTCGCGACACGGCGGTGTAGGCCCCGCGGAACTTGAACGCACCGGCGCGCTGCAGGTTCTCGCACTTGAGGAACAGACGGGCACCGACGATCTCGTCGAGCAGCCGTGACGTCACCACGGGTGTGCGGTGCGCGACGCCGTCGAGGGTCGCCGCCGCTGCCGCGACGGAGTCGTAGCTGGGTGCCCGGTCCATGCACGCAGCATAGGATCGCGGTCGTGACGTGGACCGCGAAGGACATCCCTGATCAGACCGGCCGGACGTTCGTGATCACCGGCGCCAACAGCGGGCTCGGCGCCGAGGCCGCGAAGGCGATCGGCGCCGCGGGTGGGTCGGTGATCCTGGCCTGCCGCTCGACCGAGAAGGCGCAGCCCGTCGCCCGGGAGATCGGCGCGAACGCCACCGTGGCGCGTCTCGACCTCGCCGACCTGTCGTCGGTGCGGGAGTTCGCCGACACCGTCGAGAAGGTCGACGTCCTCGTCAACAACGCCGGTGTGATGGCTGTGCCCAAGGGCCGCACCGCCGACGGGTTCGAGATGCAGTTCGGCACCAACCATCTCGGTCACTTCGCCCTCACCGGACTGCTGCTGCCGAAGATCGCCGACCGCGTCGTCACGGTGTCGTCGTTCGCGCACGCCACAGGCAAGATCGACCTCGACGACCTCAACTACGACCGTCGCCGCTACGAGCGGTGGACCGCCTACGGGCAGTCGAAGCTGGCCAACCTGCACTTCGCGTTCGAGCTGGCCCGCCGCCTGGGACGGTCGGGGTCGACCGTCTCCTCGATGGCTGCACACCCCGGGTACGCCAGCACCAACCTGCAGTCGCACACGGAGTCGGTGTACGACCGCATCATGTCGTTGACCAACCGGCTCGTGGGGCAGTCGGCGTCGAACGGCGCGCTGCCCGAGTTGTATGCCGCGACATCACCCGACGCGGCCTCGGGGGCGTTCTACGGTCCGAAGGACCTCGGTGGCCTGCGTGGCGCGCCGACGCTGACCAAGCCGTTCTCGAAGGCACGCGACGAGTCGGTATCACAGGCGCTGTGGATCGCGTCGGAGAAGCTGACCGGCGTCACCTACGACATCTGAGGTCAGAACACCCCGGACGGGCGGAACTGCACGCTGATGCGCGGTCCCACGCCGGTCACCTTGGGTACGGCGTGCTCCCACGTGCGCTGGCAGCTGCCACCCATCACCAGCAGGTCACCGTGCGAGACGACGAACCGGAGTGACTGCCCGCCTCCGCGGGGGCGCAGCATGAGCGGCCGAGGAGATCCCAGCGACACGATCGCGACCATGGTGTCCTCGGTGCTGCCACGGCCGATCGTGTCGCCGTGCCACGTGACGCTGTCGGAACCGTCTCGGTAGCAACACATCCCGGCGGTCGCGAACCCCTCGGGGAGTTCGGCGCGATAGTGCCTGGTCAGTGCGTCTCGGGCGGCGTCGAGGACAGGGTGGGGCAGCGGGTCGTCCTCGTGGTACGTGCACAGCAGCCGCGGCACGTCGACGACGCGGTCGTACATCTGCCGCCGTTCGGCACGCCACGGCACCTCGTCGCGCAGGTGGTCGAAGAGGGCGTCGGCGCCGTCGATGAACCCGGGGCGGACATCGACCCAGGCCCCGGCGGTGAGGACCCGCCGACGCACAGCGGAGCCGAGTGCGGTGACGGTCGGTTCGCCGTCGTCGGCGGCGAACAACGACCCCTGGGTGCCTGCGGAGGTCATGCCGCCAGTCTACGCCCCGATCGAACGTGTGTGCGAGTGATCAGGGCGCGAGGCGACGCAGTCGCTCGATGCCCTCCTGCAGGACGTCGTCCCGTTTGGCGAACGCGAACCGGATGAGGTGCTGCCACGGCTCGCGACGGTCCACGAAGGCACTGACCGGCACCGCGGCCACCCCGTGGGTCCCGGGCAGTGACCGACACAGCGCCTCACCGTCGTCGATGCCGAGGGGACGCGGGTCGGCGCAGACGAAGAAAGTGCCCTCGGTGCGGTGCACGGCGAACCCGATGTCGGCGAGGGCGTCGGAGACGAGGTCCCGCTTGCGTTGCAGGTCCTTGCGATTGGCGTCGACCCAGTCCATCTCGGTGTCCAGGGCACCGGCGACCGCGGGCTGGAACGGGCCGCTGCCGACGAACGTCATGAACTGTTTCGCGGTGCGTGCGGCGGCGACGAGATGTGCGGGGCCGCTGAGCCATCCGACCTTCCATCCCGTCACGTTGAAGGTCTTCGCCGCGCTGGAGATCCGCACGGTGCGCTCACGCATCCCCGGCACCGACGCGATGGACCGGTGCACGCGGTCATCGAAGACGAGGTACTCGTAGACCTCGTCGCTGATGGCGATCACGTCGTGGTCGATGCACTCGGCGGCGATCGCGGCGAGGTCCTCGTCGGACAGGACCGACCCCGTGGGGTTGTGCGGACTGTTGACGACGACCGCCGCGGTCTTGTCGGTGATGGTCTCGGCCAGGGCGTCGCGGTCGAGGGTGAAGCCGTCTCCGTCGGCGACGAGCGGCACCGACCGTCGGAACCCTCCCGACATGGCGACGGCCGCGGCGTAGGCGTCGTAGAAGGGCTCGATGAGCACGACCTCGGCGCCGGGCTCCACCAACCCCACGACCGCGGCGGCGATCGCCTCGGTGGCGCCGACCGTGACGAGCACCTCGGTGTCGGGGTCGTACTCGAGGCCGACGTGCCGCGACTGCTGCGCCGCGATCGCCGCGCGCAGCGCCGGGACGCCGGGGCCGGGCGGGTACTGGTTGGCGCCGGACCTGATCGCGGTGCAGGCAGTGTCGAGCAGGGACTGCGGACCGTCGGTGTCGGGGAATCCCTGGCCCAGGTTGATCGCGTCGTGGGCGAGCGCGAGCTGGGACATCTCGGCGAACACGGTGGTGGCGAACGGCGCCAGACGCGCGACGGTGCTCATCTGTCCAGGCTGTCACAGGCGCGACACCGGCCGTAGGGTCGGTCGGTGCCCACCGATGCGCCCACCTCTGAGCGCCGCCGGCGGTCGGTGGCGACCCGGCCGTTGGTCGTCGCCGTGGGCGTCATCGTCGCGCTGCTGGTCGCGATCGCGGTGGTGGCCGCGGTGGGTGCGCGCGGGACCGCGGGGGCGTCCGGGGACGCTGCCGTCGGCGGCTGCGTGGTGGTGCAGGACCGCGGCAACGGTGCCGTCGCCGTGGACACGGTGGGGTGCACCGGTGAGGGCATGACGTTCTACGTCGCGTCGCGCACCGAGCGGCGCTCGAGCTGCCCGGGCGGGACCGGCGCATCGATCGTCGCGACGTCGGTGCGGATCTCCGTCGGTGACGCCACGCTCTGTCTGGTCCCCGATCTGCGCGCCGGCCGGTGCTATCTGCTGCCCACCCCGACGGCGGCGCCGTCCGCCGGCCATGTCGCGCGGTACGAACGCAAGGGGTGCTCGACGGTGTCGGGTGCGTCGGACTCCCCGATCTACGCGGTGACCCGACGCGCCGACGGGACCTCGGTGCTGCGGTGCGCCGCCGGCGAGGTGGCCTGGGGCACCACGCGGCCGCGGCCCATCGCCTACTGTCTGGCGCCGACGACCGCGAGGTGAGTGCGCGGAGCCCGGTCTAGGGTGAGGTCATGACCGGTCCCCAGGACGGCCCCGAGGGGTCCGAACCCCGCTACGGCGCGCCCGATCCCGGGAACGGCCCCACCGAGCCGCAGTCCTATCCGCCGCTCGGCCAGCCCCCGTCGTATCCGCCGCCGTACCAGGGTCAGCCGCCGCAGTCGTTCCCGCCGCCGTACGGACAGAACCCGTACGGACAGAACCCCTATGGCCAGAACCCGTACGGACAGAACCCCTATGGCCAGAACCCGGCCGGTCAGTTCCCCGGTGGTCCGCCGCCCTGGGGTGCACCGGTGCCACCGCGGAAACGATCGTGGCTGAAGTGGGTCGTGGTCGCCTCGGTCATCTCCGTCGTGCTGTTGATCGCCGTGGTGATCGCGGGGATCGTCGTCCAGTCCCACGAGATCAACGACATCGACGACGCGACGACCGGCAGCTGCATCACCGTGTCGGGCACCAGCTCCGAGGCGACGCCTCACAGGGCGGACTGCGGGTCCGACGATTTCAGCTTCTACATCGGCCAGAAGGTCGACGAGAACGCGCAGTGCGCGGACGAGTTCGCCCTGCACCTCACACAGCGCGGCAAGGGTCGGCTGTGCCTCACGCCGAACCTCCGCGAGGGCAAGTGCTACTCGCTGCCCGGGCAGTCGGGATCGGTGACCGACTTCGCCGAGGTCGACTGCTCCGCCACCGATCTCGCCTTCTCGAAGACGGTGATCAAGGTGGCCCAGCGGGTCGAGTCGTCGGCGTCGGACGTCTGCACCGCCGGTGAGCAGCTCAGCTACCGCCGCCCCAACCCGGTCACCTACTGCGCCGACGTCCTCACGTCGGGCTGACGCTCAGCCGATGGCCGGGCCGAGGAGGTCGTCGGCGTCGGTGATGCGGTACGCGTAGCCCTGCTCGGCGAGGAACCGCTGGCGGTGTGCGGCGTAGTCGGCGTCGAGGGTGTCGCGGGAGACGACCGAGTAGAAGTGCGCCTGTCCGCCGTCCTTCTTCGGTCGCAGCAACCGTCCGAGGCGCTGCGCCTCCTCCTGCCGCGAGCCGAAGGTGCCCGACACCTGCACGGCCACCGACGCCTCGGGCAGGTCGATGGAGAAGTTGGCGACCTTGCTCACCACCAGCGTCGAGATCTCACCGTTGCGGAACCGGTCGAAGAGGATCTCGCGGTCCTTGTTCTTCGTCGACCCCTGGATCACCGGGGCGTCGAGAGCCTCGCCGAGCTCCTCGAGCTGGTCGATGTAGGCGCCGATGATCAGCGTCGGCGCCCCCTCGTGCCGGGCCAGGATGGACTTCACCACGTTGACCTTGGTGTGGGCGGTCGAGCAGAGCTTGTACTTCTCCTCCGCCTCGGCCACCGCGTACTGCAGGCGTTCGTTCTCGGTGAGGGTGACGCGCACCTCGACGCAGTCGGCGGGAGCGATCCAGCCCTGCGACTCGATGTCCTTCCAGGGGGCGTCGTAGCGCTTGGGTCCGATGAGGCTGAACACGTCGCCCTCGCGGCCGTCCTCGCGCACGAGCGTCGCGGTCAGGCCGAGGCGTCGGCGGGACTGCAGGTCGGCGGTCATGCGGAAGACCGGTGCGGGCAGCAGGTGGACCTCGTCGTAGATGATGAGGCCCCAGTCGCGGGAGTCGAACAGTTCGAGGTTGCGGTACTCGCCCTTCGACTTCCGTGTCATCACCTGGTACGTCGCGATGGTGACCGGCCGGATCTCCTTGCGCTCACCGGAGTACTCACCGATCTCCTCCTCGGTGAGCGAGGTTCGCGCGATGAGCTCCCGCTTCCACTGTCGACCGGCGACGGTGTTGGTCACCATGATCAGCGTCGTGGCACCGGCTTTCGCCATCGCCGCGGCGCCGACCATAGTCTTGCCCGCGCCACACGGCAGCACGACGACGCCCGAGCCGCCGTCCCAGAAGGAGTCGGCCGCCATCTGCTGGTAGTCACGCAGCTCCCAGTCGTCCTGCGCCAGCTCGATCGGATGCGCCTCGCCGTCGACGTATCCGGCGAGATCCTCGGCGGGCCAACCGATCTTCAGCAGGAGCTGCTTGATGTGGCCACGCTGGGACGGATGCACGATCACGGTGTCGTCGTCGATGCGGGCACCGAGCATCGGGGCGATCTTCTTGTTGCGCATCACCTCCTCGAGCACGGCGCGGTCGAGGCTGTTCAGGGTGAGGCCGTGCACCGGGCTCTTCACCAGCTGCAGGCGGCCGAAGCGACCCATGGTGTCGACGATGTCCATCAGCAGCGGTTGCGGGACCGCGTACCGGGAGAACGAGACGAGTGCGTCGACCACCTGCTCGGCGTCGTGGCCGGCGGCGCGGGCGTTCCACAGGGCCAGCGGGGTGACGCGGTAGGTGTGGATGTGCTCCGGTGCGCGCTCGAGTTCGGCGAACGGTGCGATGGCCGCGCGGGCCTCCCCGGCCTGCGGGTGGTCGACCTCGAGCAGGAGGGTCTTGTCGGACTGGACGATCAGCGGGCCTTCGGTCACCCATCCATTGTCCACACCCGCTGCGCGCGGGCCGGTCGCGGCCACGTCGCCGCAGGTCAGGTCAGTTCTCGAGCAGTTCCACCGAGGTGATGCGGTGCAACTGGTAACGCTGTGCGGCCTCGTCGGCGGTGTCGGCCGGTCCGGTCACCAGCTGGCCCGCGCCGACCGTCGTGGGCAGGACGACGTGTTTGCTCGCCGACCCGTGGGCGTCGACGTAGCCGATGCGCACCCGCCGACCGGTCCGCACGGCCATCTGCAGGAGCGCCGTCGCGGACTCGCCCCCGCCCGACCGGACGGAGGCGACACCCCGCGCGGGGACCGCGGACTCGGCGGCGTCGTGCGACCGCATCCGGTCCACGACCGCGGCGAGCCGCTCCGGCCCGATCTGGGTGGGCCGACGTGTCGGGGCGCGGCGCGGGCCACGGCCACCGGGCAGCCGCACCCCGTGTTCGCGCATGTCGACGAGGGCGCCGCTGGAATCCTCACCGGCCGGGGCGAACCCGGCGCCGCGCAGTTCGTCGAGCACCTGTCGCAGCGGTGCCTGCGACACCGCGACGGTGGGCGCCAACGCCCGCAGCGCCAGTGACTCGGCCACCGGCGACGAGAGGACCGCGGCCAGGGTGGTCGCGTCCTCGCATCGGACGAACGACGCCGCGACACCCACCCGCAGCTGCCCGTGGCGGCGGGCGACGTCGGTCACGAGGTACTCCAGCGACTGCGGCACCGGGGTCCGGGAGTGGGCGGCGACGAACCCGGTGATCTCGGTGCCCGTGCGGCCGGTGTCGAGCGCACGGCGCACCGAGTCCTCGGTGACGCGGTACACCGATGCGGCGCCGCCGGATTCGAGATCGGCCAGCACCGACAGCTCCGCCGCGAGCTCGGGCGTCAGCGGTCCCGGCACGGTGATCGTGAGATCGGCCTGGGTGAGGAAGAAGTCGATCGGCTCGGGAAGAGCCGCGGCCATCGCCAGGCGCAGCGTCTTGTCGACGTCGGACTCCGGTGCGGTGGGCCGGGGGTCGCGGTCGGTCGTGATGTCGAGCAGTGCGCGTCCCACGGACGAGACCGCGCCCCGGGCGACCACCCCGAGCATCCGTGCCTCGTCGAGGGTCGCGTCGACGGACCGCCGGTGCAGGCGGCGCTGCCACCGCGGATGACGCCACGCCAGCAGTTCCATGAGGGAGTCGACGTCGACGGAGGTGCCGGGATCGGCGGTGGCCAGCGCGTCGACGATCATCCGACGTTCCATCGGTGCGGCGACGTCGTGGAGATCGCCGGCGAGAGCGGGCACGGGGGAGCCCTCGGATCCGGGCTCGCCGATGAGCCAGGCGCGTCGCGGCATGGTCCACCACGCCTCGACGACGGTCTGCCAGCGGCGTTCGGCGGGCTGGTGGGTGTAGGTGTCCAGCGCGGTGGTCGGGGCCCAGACCGCCTCCCCGGCACCGATCGGGGGATCGGGGAAGCCGCTGTCGAGGAGACGGGCCGCCGAGGCGATCTCGACGACGAACGACTGACGGGCCGGGTCGAGGCCGGTGGCCTTCGCGACGCGACGCATCTCCCGCACGCCCAGCCCGCCGGACCGCAGGACGGCGGCGGGGGTGGCGCCGAGGACGTCGAGGGTCTCGGAGAGGTGGCGCAGCAGCTCCAACGCCTCACCGCCGGCGGCGGCGTCGACGTCCTTCGCCCCTGACCGACGTCCCCCGGGTGCGACCGACGCGGCGTCGGTGGCGGCCTGCAGGCGCGGCTCGCGCAGATCCCGGGGACCCGACGTCCGTTCGCCGCGCACCATCGCGCCGACGACGGGTGCCAGCTCCACGGTCTGGTCGTCCACGCGGGTCAGCAGGTCCATCGCGATGAGGCGGGGGACCGGTCGGCTCGGGTCGGCGTCGGGGGCGGCATCGCGGGTGCGTCCCAGCGGCGACCCCTGCGCCAGGGTCTCGATGAGTTCGCGTTCGCGGTCGTCGAGACCGTCGAGGCGGGATCGCAGGTCGGCGGTGTCGACCCCGGCGAGCGGGCCCGTGAGGTGCAGGCCACGCCCGGGCAGGGCAGCGGGTGCGTGCGCGGCGGTGCGCAGCGCCGTGTCGGGGCCCCAGATCAGGGCGCGATCCCGCAGCAGGTCGACGCGGGCGGTGATGGCGTCGTCGTCGGCACGACCGGTCAACGCCGCCCGCACGTCGTCGGCGGAGGTCGTCCCCACGTCGGGTGCGTCGGCGCCGCCCCGGCCCGCGGCGGCCGAGCAGAGTCGGATGATCTGCTCCAGCACCGCGACGCCGAGCAGGTCGAGGTCGTCGGCGACGAGGTTGATCGACGGCGCGGCGAGCGCGCGCTGCGCCAGCACCGCGGTCCCGGCCGGCGGGGGACTGGCGAGATCGGGGCGGGCCGCCAACAGTGCGACCAGCTGCTCGTCGGAGCGGGCGGTCAGGTCGTCGGCGAGGGTGACCGGGGTCGTCGGGGTCTCGGGGGCCGCCGCGGCGCGACGGGACGCACGATCCGACGAGGTCATCTCACCGATGATAGGGAGACCCCTCATGGCAGAATGACGCCGTGGCCGATAAGAGCAGCAAGAAGCGTTACGTCGACAACGGGTGGCCCCAGAGCGACGAGGGCGATCACGAGCACGCCGTCTCGGAGTTCGCGGCGTCGATCTCCGGAGCTCTCTCTCCGTTCGGTGAGACCGAGTTCCCCCTCCCGGTCGATCAGCTCCCGTACACACACGCCAAGACCACGGTCAATCGCTGACCGCATGACCGACCCGGCGCCCCGTCGGCTGTCGCACGTCGACGCCGACGGCGCAGCCCGCATGGTCGACGTCGGCGGCAAGCCCGTGACCCACCGGATCGCGGTGGCAGCGGGCACCTTCCGCACCACCCCCGAGGTCGTCGCGGCCATCTCCGACGGCACCGTCGCCAAGGGTGACGTGCTCGCCACGGCACGCATCGCCGCGATCATGGGTGCCAAACGCACACCCGACCTCATCCCGCTGTGCCACCAGGTCGCGTTGTCGTCGGTGTCGGTGGACCTGCACGTCGCCGACTCGACCGTCGAGGTGACGGCCACCGCCGCGACGGCCGATCGCACCGGGGTGGAGATGGAGGCGCTCACCGCCGTCGCGGTGGCCGGCCTCACCCTGCACGACATGTGCAAGGCCCTCGATCCCCGCGGGAGCATGACCGACATCCGGCTCGTCGAGAAGCGCGGCGGCAAGCACGGTCGGTGGACGCGTGACTGACGCGCGGATCGCACGGATCGTCGTCGCCTCCACGCGTGCCGCCTCCGGCACCTACCCCGACCGCACCGGGCCCGTCATCGAGGCGTGGCTGACCGAGCGCGGGTTCGTCGTCGAGGCGCTCGACGTGGTCGCCGACGGTGACGCCGTCGGGGTGTCGTTGCGGGCCGCTGTCGCCGCCGGCGCGGCGCTGGTCCTCACCACCGGTGGGACGGGCCTCACACCGACCGACACGACGCCCGAACAGACGCGCCCCCTCCTCGACAGGGAGATCCCCGGTCTCGCGGACGCCGTGCGCGCCGCCGGGTCGGACGCCGTGCCCACCGCGGTCCTGTCTCGGGGTGTCGCCGGCATCGCGGGCACGACGCTGATCGTCAACCTCCCCGGGTCCACCGGCGGCGTTCGCGACGGCCTGTCGGTGCTGGAGCCGGTGCTGGACCACGCGCTCGACCAGATCCGCGGAGGCGATCACCGGTGAGCGGCGCGCGGGTCACGCGCGCCGTCGTCACCGCCGACGTCCTCGACCCCGACGACCACCAGCGCGCTGTCCACGACGACGCCGCCGGTGCCGTCGTGTGCTTCACCGGGGCTGTGCGCGACCACGACAGCGCACGATCGGTGCGTGCCCTGCACTACAGCGCCCATCCGACCGCGGAACAGGTCCTCGCCGACGTCGTCACGGGGATCGCCGCCGAGTCCGACGGCGCCCGGGCCATCGCGGTCTCGCACCGCGTCGGCGACCTCGCCATCGGGGACATCGCGTTCGTCGTCGCGGTGTCGGCGGACCATCGTCGGGCGGCGTTCGAGGTGTGTTCGCGCGTCGTCGACGACGTGAAGGCGGCGTTGCCGGTGTGGAAGCACCAGATGTTCGCCGACGGCACCGACGAATGGGTCGGCTCCGCCTGACCGACCCCCCTCACCGGACGTCGACTGGGCTTTTGGAGACGTCGACTGGGCGTTTGCGGACGTCGACTGCCCAACGGACGTCCGTAACCGCCCACTCGACGTCTGTAACCGCCCACTCGACGGGGTGGCAGGGGCGGGTGGTCGGGAATGGAAAAGGGCCCCGCACGGACCAGAGGTCACATGCGGGGCCCTTCGTCTGAGGGTGCCTACCCGATCACCGAGGTGATCACTGGAAGGGGATCAGTCCCTTGTTCTGGTTGAACAGGGCGATCTGCTCGGCCGAGAGGTTGATGCCGCTCTTCTTGGCCTGCTCCCAGAGCCCGGCGACCGCGGGATCGATCTTGCCCTTCTGCTGGGCGTTCTTCACGATCTCGTCGACCTGCTTCTTGACGTCCGCGGTGGTCTTCGCGGCCTGGTCCTTCACGTCCTGGACGGAGGGCAGCGACGGCGCCTTCGGCAGGTCGGTCGGGGCGGAGCGCGGCGTCGCGGCGCCGAGGCCGGTGCCGCAGACGGGCCATGCGCCCTTGCCCTGGCCGGCGAGCACGCGCTCGGCGACGGCGATCTGCTGCTCCTTGGTGGCCTGGTTGGCGGTCGGCGCGTACTCGGTGCCGCCGTTGCCGGCCCAGGTGCTCTGGCTGAACTGCAGTCCGCCCTGGTAGCCGTTGCCGGTGTTGATGGCCCAGTTGCCACCCGACTCACACTGGGCGACCTGGTTCCACTGGTCGTCGGTGGCCGCGGAGGCGGTCCCGACACCGAAGAACGCGCTGGCGCCGCCGCCGATGACGGCGGAGGTGAGCACGACCTTGGCGGCGGTGCGGGTTGCGGAGGACTGCTTGCGATGACGTCCGGACATGGGTGTTGTTCTTCCTCTCTCCACGCGCCTGCGAAGTGAGCTGTCGGGTTCGGGCTGAGAGGTTGCCCGGCTCCGCATGCGCGGAGCTTCACCCCAAGGGATCCGACCTGTGGCCGGCCCCGATCCTCGTCGACCCCGTGCACCGTCTGGTGTCCGTCGACGAGGTGGGTCCCCCGTCCTCGTTCCTGAAGCTGGTCTGTCGAGGCCCTGTCCGTGGAACGAGGTTCGGCGCGAAGGACAAGAGCCTGTGTGCTTGTGGTGTGGCCACAGGTGCGGCCGAGATGGACGCTACGTGTTCTGCCCGGCGACGTCATACCTTCGCGTGACAAACGATCACGCCTGTGTGGGCCATGTGTCGGACGTGTGACGGCGTCCATGCTGGTGACAGCGTCGATACCCATCCCGTGTCCCATCCGTGACCGGACCGTGATGTGAAGAACCTCACACTGTCTGCGACACGCTGCGGGAAGAAATCCCGTGTGCTCGTCGGAGCGTGGTCACAAGGGCTGTGTCGCACACGATCTCGATGCATCGGACGAGTCGGACGCGGGCGTGCGCTGCGACGACGGTCAGCCGCCGGCGAACGGCGGCAGCACCTCGATCACGGTCGCGCCGGCGAGGGGGGTGTCGTGGTCGCGGACCACCACGGCGTCGCGGAGGAACGAGCACCGGGTGAGGACGCGGGCGAGGGCGGGGTTGTCGGCACCGAGCTGCGCCCGGAGATCGGCCAGGGTCGCCGACGAGGGCAGCACGACGGTCTCGCCCGCGCGGCCCGCTGCCGCCTCGGCCGCGGCGAAATAGCGCACCTCGACGCGGACGTCGTGGGCGTCGGTGCCCGCGGTCATCCGCCGATCGCCGACATGGGTCGGTCGGGCTGGAGGAAACCGGGGTCGTCGATGGCGTGGCCGGGGAGTTTCCCCCAGGTCGCGACGCGCCAGGCGTCGGCGACGGCCGCGTCGTCGGCGCCGGACCGCAGCAGGCCGCGAAGGTCGGTCTCGACGGTCGAGAACAGGCACGTCCGGGCCTGGCCGTCGGCGGTGAGACGGGTGCGGTCGCAGTCGCCGCAGAACGGCCGCGTCACCGACGCGATGATCCCGACCTTCGCCGGCACACGACGCCCTGTGCCGTCGACCGCCCAGTGCCCGTCGACGAGCCACGTCTGGGCCGGCGAGGCGCCCCGGGGAGCGGGGTCGGGGACGAGGTCGAACTCGCGGGAGAGGCGCTCGTGCACCTGGTCGGCGGTGATCATCGCGGCGCGCGACCACCGGTGCTCGGCGTCGAGCGGCATCTGCTCGATGATCCGCAGCGAGTAGCCCTCGCGCAGAGACATCCGGAGCAGTTCCGGGGCGTCGTCGAGTCCGCCGTCGGGGTGCAGCACGGCGTTGACCTTGACCGGGCGCAGCCCGGCCTCGTGGGCGGCGGCGAGCCCGTCGAGGACATCGTGCAGGCGATCGCGTCGGGTGATCGCGGCGAACCGCTCGCGGTCGAGCGTGTCGAGGGAGACGTTCACGCGGGCCACACCGGCGTCGGCGAGTGCGCGGGCGTGCCGCCGCAGCGACAGGCCGTTGGTCGTCAGCGACACCTCGGGTGCACCGGGCAGGGCTGTCACGGCGGCGACGATGTCGACGAGGTCCCGCCGGACCAGCGGTTCACCGCCGGTGAAGCGGACCGCCGTGATGCCCAGTTCGTCGACGGCCAGTCGGATGAGGCGGACCATCTCGTCGGCGCTCAGGAGATCGGCGGCGGGCAGCCAGTCGAGGCCGTCGGCGGGCATGCAGTAGGTGCAGCGCAGATTGCAGCGATCGGTCACGGAGACGCGCAGGTCGCGGGTCGTCCGGCCGTGGGTGTCGAGCATCGGCCCCACCGACGGCATCTCCGTGCGATCGGCCGGCGCGGCGGGCGCACCCGGGGGCATCGCGAGCGGGATGCCGAGGCCGATCGAGGTCATACCACCAGGGTAGACGTCAGGCGCGGGTCTCCAGGGCACGGAAGGTGCTCGCATGGAAGACGAGCGGCTCGACGGACGGGTCGGCGTCGAGTGCGTCGATGCGCAGCAGCACCAGGACGTGGTCGCCCGCGGGCACCTCGTTGTAGACGGTGCAGTCGAGGACGGCGGCCGCGTCCGGGACGAACACGGAGCCGCTGTCGGCGACGCGGGGCTCGAACCCGTCGAAGCGGTGCTCGGAGGGGCCGGCGAGCTGCTTGCACAGCGCGACCTGGTCGGCCGCGAAGACACTCAGACCCAGCGTCGGCGCCGACCGCAGCTTCGGCCAGGTGCTCGACGTGTGCTGCACACACAGCGACACGAGCGCGGGTTCGAGCGACACGGTGGCGAACGAGCTCGCGGCCATCCCCACGGGCGTGCCGTCGATCTCGGCGCACACCCCGACCACACCGGACGGGAAGCAGCTGTACGCGCGACGCAGCGCGGCCCCGTCGTCGGCGGGTTGGAGGGTGACGGACGTGCGGGCGGTCATCGGGGTCCCTTGTCGTCGCGGGTGTCGACGCCGTCGTGAGCGTCGTCGAGGAGGTCGCGACGACGTCGTCCCGACCGGAGGGCGAACGCGATCGCCAGCACGAAGCCGATCGGCAGGCCCAGGGTCAACGCGTACACCCAGACCGGCGCACGGACGCCGTCGTCGAGCGCCGGGACCGCGAACATCGTGACGATCGCGACGAGGCCGACCGCGAAGAAGGCGAGTGCGACGTACAGGAGCCGGTCGCCGGTCTGATCTCGCATGCATCGACGGTAGTCGGGCGACGATCGGCCGTGCCAACCGCGGGCGGGCGTCGCGGCGGTCGACCCCGTGACGACTGCGGACTTTCTCGTCCCGCGCGGTAGAATGGGACATCGATGCGTCCCCCGACGGGCCTTCCGGCCCGACAGGTGGGCGCATTCGTCATGAATCGACCTCGACGAGATGTGCAGGTGACACGGTGCCGACCGGCAAGGTGAAGTGGTACGACGCGGAGAAGGGCTTCGGCTTCCTCTCCCAGGACGACGGCGAGGACGTCTACGTCCGGTCGAGCGCGCTGCCCAACGGGGTGGAGGCGCTCAAGCCGGGCCAGCGCGTCGAGTTCGGCATGGCCGCGGGCCGTCGCGGACCGCAGGCGCTGTCGGTGACCGTGCTCGACCCCGCGCCCAGCGTGGCGAAGAACCACCGTGAGGCCGCGCGTGAGGCGTCCAAGCGGCACACGCCCGACGAGCTGCACGGCATGGTGGCCGACCTGATCACCCTGCTGGAGGCGAAGGTGCAGCCCGACCTGCGCAAGGGTCGCTACCCCGATCGCAAGACCGCGCAACGCATCTCCGAGGTCGTCCGGGCGGTCGCCCGCGAGCTCGACCACTGACCTCCCGCTCCGACGGCGTCAGCGCTGCGGCACGCGGGTGCCCGGCGGGAGGGTGTTCACCGACCAGAACGCCCGGGTGATCGGTGCCCCCGACTCGTCGATCCGGCTCGAGGGCAGACGCACCTCGATGGTGCTGAGCATCGCGTCCGGGGTGGACCGCGCGGAGAACGAGTACTTCTGATCCGGGGTGAACAGCTGCGACCGCTGTTCGAACCCGCGCGGGGTGAGGTACTCCAGCGTCAGCACCCACGGCGCCGTGGCGATCTCCTTGCCCACCGACACCAGGACGGAACGGCCCACCGGCACCGACAGGCGCTGGGCGAACGTGCCCGGTGTGCCCTGCCGGCAGTCGGAGAGGTCGATGCCGCAGTAGATGGTCGGCTCGACGCGCACGAGGTCGCTGCCGGTGGTGGCCTGGATGTACGGCGACTCCTCGTCGCCGTCGCGGGTGAGCAACCACACCGACGTCACGACGATCGCCGCGGTCACCAGCAGGACGACCCCCGCGACGAGCCCGAACTTCTTCTCGCCCCGCGTCAGCGAGCCCACGTACGTTCCTCTCGTCCACCCTGCGTGTCGATCTCGATCGCCCCGGTCGGCAGCGCCTGACCCGGTCGGCGTCCGCCGAACCCGGGCACCAGCGTCGCGCCACGGTCGGTCGCGATCGTCTGCACCGTACCGACGGCGAGGATGACCGCCACCACGGTGAAGCCGATCCACAGGGTGGGCGGCAGCAGCACGCCGAGCGCGGCACCGACGACCCAGCACATCTGCAGCACCGACTCCGACCGGCCGAAGGCCGATGCCCGGGACTCGTCGGGGAGGTCGTTCTGGATCGACGAGTCGAGGCAGACCTTGCCGATCGCGCTCGTGCCCGACGCGACGAGTGCCGCCAGGGCCGCCACCACGATGGACCCGAACACGGCGGCCAGCACGCAGACGACGAGGCTCGCGACCGTCGACGCGACGACGATCCGCTGGGGGTTCTTCAACTGCAGTCGGGTGCCGGCGGCGTTGCCGACGAAGTTGCCGATACCCGCCGCGGCACCCACCGATCCGATGAGCGCGAGCTGGACCCAGCCGGAGTGGTTGTCCTGGTTCGACTTCGCGTAGAACGCGATGTAGAGCGTGAGGAAGCCGGTGAGCACGCGGATCGTCCCGTTGCCCCACAGTCCGGTGAGCACGAAGCGGCCGAGTGGTTGGCGCATCGTGGCGGCGAGCGCCGACGGCGTGAACGCCTTGGTCGCGGATCGGGGTGCGGCGGGTTCCCCGTGATAGGTCAGGGTCGTCGGGATCTCGCCCTCGGTGACCTCGACCCACGCCGGGATGCGCATGCAGGCGTACGACGCGACCGCCGCGAGGATCAGCAGCAGGACCATCGCGCCCGGGAGGTGCAGTGGCAGTACACGTCCCAGCGCCGTCTCGAACAGGGCCGCCATGGCGCCGCCGACGATCGTGCCGGCCACGAGACCCCACGTCGTCAGCCGCGAGTTCACGCGGACGAGGTCGATGCTGGGCGGCAGCACCCGCGGTGTCACCGCCGACTTGAGCACGCCGAACGACTTCGACAGCACCAGCAGGCCCAGCGCACAGGGATAGAGGACCCACGGGTCGTAGGTGAGTTGGTTCGACGCGGCGTCCCACCCCGAGTTGGTCATGATCAGCAACGCGAGCAGCCCACGGATCCCGAACGTGGTGGCCATCGCGATGCGGCGACCGCGCTGCAACCGGTCGAGCATGGGTCCGATGAGCGGCGCGATGAGCGCGAACGGCGCGATGGTCAACGCGAGGTACAGCGCCACCTTGCCCTTGCTCTCCGCGCTCGCCGCGGCGAAGAACAGGGTGTTGGCCAGCGCGACCATCATCGCGGCGTCGACGGCGTAGTTGAGGATCACCGGCAGGGTCAGCGCCGTGAGACCGGAGCGGTCGGCCCCGTCGGCGGTGGCGGCGCGGCGCACCCGGCCCACACCCTTCGACGTGAGCTCCCGCCCCCGCAGGGCGGCCACCCGGGTGACGGTGAGCTTGCGCGGCATCGCGCGGCCGCCGGCCACCGGATCCCGCCGCTCGCGGGCGTCGTCGGTGGGCTCGTCGTGGCCAGGGTCACCCTGGCCCGGGTCGATCGGGTCGAGATGGGGGTTGCGCGTCGGTGGCGGACGGTAGGCGTCGGCCTTCGACGGACCGCGGTGCGGTGGTGCGGGGCGCGGCGGGACGGGCGGCGGTGGCACGCGCCCGCTCCGGCGGGGGCCGCCCGGCTGCGCTTCGTCGACGGGGTAGTTGACCGATCCCGGGTGCTCCTCGGGACGCTGTGGCGCCCCGGGCATCCGCCGGGTCTCGTCGCCCCCGCGCACACGACGGGTCGCGTCCGCGCGTCGGTCGTGAGGCCGGTTCATCCGTTCCATTGTTCCTCATCGCCGCAGGCCGTCCAACACGCCACGCGCCACGGGATGTCCCCGGCGCGTGGGACCCACGGGGGTACGACGGCGACCGGATACGGCAGACTGAGGGGGTGGAGACCGACGTGACCGACACCCCAGTGACCGACACCGACGCACCCGCGTCGGCCGACGTCCCGACCGTGGAGGACACCGCCCGGGACGCCGCCCCGGAGATCGCCGTCGATCCCGAGATCCGCGCGCGCCTCGAGGAGCGGTTGACGGCTGCCGTCGACGCCGCCCGGGACGCCGCTGTGGCCGTCGGCGAGGCGTCGGTGGGTGACCATCTCGACGCTGTCGTCGAGGGCGAGTGCTCGGTCACCCACTACTTCGCCGCCGACCTGCCGGGCTACCGCGGCTGGGTGTGGTGCGCGGTCCTGGCCACCTGTCCCGGTGAGACCGACGCCGTCGAGGACGCGGTGATCACCGTCAGCGAGGTGGCGCTGCTGCCGGGCGCCGAGGCGTTGACCGCTCCCGAGTGGATCCCGTGGTCGGAACGGATCGTCGCCGGCGACCTCGGCCCGGGCGACGTGCTGGCCGCCCCCGCCGACGACCCGCGCCTCGTGCCCAACCACCTCGACGTCGCCGAACTGGAGTCGACCGGCCTGCTCGACGAGGCCACCGACGTCCACCTCGCGCTGGGGCTGGGCCGCCGCCGGGTGCTCAGCCGTGAGGGTCGCGACGACGCGGCCGACCGCTGGTGGTCCGGCGAGCGCGGCCCCGACAGCGAGATGGCGTCCTCCACCCGGATGAGCTGCGGCACCTGCGGGTTCTACCTGCCGCTGGCCGGGGCACTGCGGGTCGCGTTCGGGGTGTGCGCGAACCAGTACGCCGCCGACGGCCAGGTCGTCGCGGCCGAGTACGGGTGCGGTGCGCACTCCGACGCGGTCGCGCCGTCCGGTGAGGGCTCCCCGGCGTACGACGCGTACGACGACGGCGCCATCGAGGTCGTGGCGTCCGCACCCTCGGACACCGCACGCGCCGACTCCCCGTCCGCGAACCCCGCCTGATCGACGCCGCGGTGGACGGTCCGCGCGACGCCCCGCCCGATCCGTCCGGTCCGTCCGACCCGTTCGACACCGCCTCGCTGCGGTCCGCCGTGCTCGCGTCCTGGGCGGCGTCGCCGACCCGTCTCGCCGAGGACGCGGCGGCCGAGGCCGATCTCGTCGACATCGGTTACCGCGATCGCGTCGTCACCGAACTGATCGCCAACGCGGCCGATGCCGCCGCGGCGGCGGGGATCGTCGGCTCGGTGGACGTCCGATCGGAGCCGGACGGCACGGTCCGTGTCGCCAACACCGGCGCACCGCTGACGGCGGACGGTGTCAGATCGCTGTCGGCACTGCGGGTCTCGGCCAAACGGGACACCGCCGACGCGGTGGGCCGGTTCGGTGTCGGGTTCAGCGCGGTCGCCGCCGTCGCCGACGAGGTCGCGGTCCGATCCCGTCACGGCGGGGTGGTGTTCAGCCGTGCCCGGACCGACGCGGCGCTCGCCGACACCGATCTCGCGGTCGAGCGCGCGCCCATGCTCCGACTGCCCTGGCCGGATCCGACCCCGCCCGCCGACGGATGGGACACCGAGATCGTCCTCACCCCGCGCGGTGACGGGACGTCGATCGTCGAGACCGCCCGCGAGCAGGCGACGACCCTGCTCCTGGAACTCACCGCGCTGCAGTCGATCACGGTGTCGGGGGACGTCTCCGAGCGCGCGGTGACCGACGTCGACGACCCACTGCACCAGGTGGTGACCGTCGGCACCCGCCACTGGGTGCAGGTGGTGGGGGAGCGGGCCCGGTGGCTGATGCCGGGGACCCCCGCCGCACCCCGTCCTGTGCGCCGCGAACACCTCCGCGCCCCGACGACGACGGACGTCGCACTCACCCTCCCGGCGATCTGCGTCGCCGACGTCGACCTCACCCCGGACCGTCGCACGCTGCACCCGGAGGCCCGGATCGATTCCGCCGCAGTGGGATACCACCTGCTGGCCTCGGCCCTCGCCGTCGACGTCAGGCTCGCCGCGGTACCCGTCCCCGGCCTGCCCGCCGGGCCGATCGACGCCGCGCTCCGCGAGGCCGTCGTCGCCGATCTCACGGCTGCGCCGTGGGTGCCCACTGCATCCGGGGTCGACGTCCTGCCGTCGCGCGCCGTCGTGCTGGCCGGTGCCACCCGCGCGGTCACCGACCTGCTGGCGGAGATCGTCGACGGTCTCCTCCACGCCGACCTCGGCCATCCCTCCCTCGGCGACCGCGAGAGCCTCGCGCTGCTGCGGTCGGTGGGTGTGCAGGAGCTGTCCTGGGAGTCCTTGTGCGACATGCTGATCGGGGTGCAGCAGCCGCCGACGTGGTGGCGGGATCTCTATCAGGCGCTCGCCGAGGTCGCCGGGGACGATCACGTCCGTGAGGCGATCGCGACCGTCCCCGTCCCGCGCTCGGACGGCCGGATGTCGGTCGGGGCGCGGGGTCTGGTGATGATCGACGCACCCGCGGGACCCGTCACCGACGCCCTGTCCGACATCAGCGTCGACTGGATCGCGACCGTGCACCCCGAGGCGCAACACCCCCTGCTGGACCGCCTCGGTGCCCGGCGGGTGGGGGTGTCCGAGGTCCTCACCGACCCCGCCCTCGAGGCCATGGTCGGCGACGGTGACGTCGAGAGTTCCGTCGTGACAGCCGTTCTCGGACTCCTGGCCGCCGACCCCGATGCGACCGCGCCGTCGTGGCTCGGCGGCCTGATGCTGCCCGACGCCGACGGCGAGGACCGCCCCGCCGACGAACTCCTCCTCCCCGGCAGCCCGTTCGCGGCCGTGCTCGTCGAGGACGCGCCGTTCGGGGTCGTCGCCGACAGCGTCGTCGCGACCTGGGGTGCCGACGTGCTGCGGCGCGTCGGGGTCGGATGGGGTTTCACCGTCCTCACCGACGACCTGCCGATCGGCCCCGACCACGACCTGCCCGACGAGGAACGCTGGTGGGACTCACGCTCCGACGAGCCCCAGCGGGTGGTCGCGGTGCGTGACCTCGACCTCGTCGACCCCGACCGGTGGCCGGAGGCGCTGAGCCTCCTCGTCGCCGACAAGGACTGCCGGGCCGCGCTGTCCGACCGGGACGGGTACACCGCGTGGTGGCTGCGGACGTTCGCCGAGCTCGACGGCGTGCCGCTGGGTCATCTGCGTGCGCCCGACGATCTCGTCCTCGACGGCGTCCTCGACCCCGCCGCCCACCCCGACGCCGCCGCGTTCGCACCCGCGCTGGCCGGCACGGAGATCGGGTCGACCGATCTGGCCGCCGTCGTGCTCGACCACCTCGCCGACCCCGACCGTCCCGTCCGGCCCGGCGTCGCCGCGGCGGCGCACGCCGCGCTGGTCCGTGCGCACCGTCGCGGTGATCTCGACCTCGACCGCCTCGACCCGCCGACCCGTGTCCGGACCCTGTCCGGCGTCGCGACGTCCACGGCGGTCGTCGTCGACCGACCCTGGTTCCTCGCGGTCGTGTCCGGCGACGAGGCCGTCGTCGCGACACCGCCGACCACGCCCGACGACGCCGTGCGACTGGCGACGGTGCTCGACATCCCCACCGCCGGTGAGGCCGTGACGGTGACACCGGTCGACCCGGGGACCGCGACCACCTGGGACGCCGATCCGACCGCCGTCGCGTTCGCGGTCGGCCGCGACGAGAGCCCGCGCACCGGCGAGGTGCGTGTGCACGACCGGCTCCGACTGGACGTGGAGCGGGACGGCGAACGCACCGTCGTGGACGCCGACTGGTGGGTCGACGACGCCGGCGTCCACCACCTCACACGGTCGGGCGGGGGAGCCACGCGATGACGCCCGGGGTCGACCTCGACATCACCGAGTGGGTCGCCGACCATCGCATCGCGTGGCTGACCACCGCGTTCCGCGTGATCACGACGGTCGGCAACACGGCCGCCATGACCCTGATCGCGGTGCTGGCGACGATCGTCCTGTGGCGACGACACCGCGCACTCGCCCTCACCGTCCTGCTCGGATCGGCGAGCGGGTGGCTCCTGATGCAGGCGCTGAAGTACGGCGTCGGCCGGCCGCGTCCGCCGGAGCGGTTCCGTGTCCTCGCCATCGACACGTACTCGTTCCCGTCGGGCCACGCGATGATGTCCGCGATCGTGCTCGGTCTCGTCGCCGTCGCGGCCTGGCGGACGTCGACGTGGGTGCGCGCACACCGGGCGGTGCTCCTGCTCGCCCCGATCGCCTCACTGCTGATCGGCGCGAGCCGCGTCTACCTCGGCGTGCACTGGACCACGGATGTGGTGGCCGGCTGGGCCTTCGGGGCGGCGTGGGTCGCGCTGTCGCTGGGTGTGGCGGGTGCGCTCAGTCGAGGCCGCGCTGCGCGGAACGGTCGCCTCGACGACTCGCGCGACGCTGCACCGTGAACACGGTGGTGCCGAACAGGCCGACCGCCAGGCCGACCAGGCAACTGACGAGGGTCGACGTGCTGCCGATGCCGGTGGCCGCGACGACGACCGTCGCGACCAGCCAGCAGGCCATCCCGACGTAGACGACGTTCGCCGGCTCGGCGAGCCAGTGCGGCAACCGGGGCAGCTCGTCCGGGCCGGGCGCACCGGAGGGCTGCGGACCGTCGCTAGTGCTCACATCGGCCAGCGTAAGGTCCCCCGCGACGGGTGGACAACGTCCGCCCCCGGGTGCCTCCGCCACGGAGGCGAGGAGGTAGGCGTGTCGGAGGAGCTCCACTCTGGGGAACTCGACAAGACGGCGACGAGCACCGAGGTCACCCACACCGACCCTCCGCAGGGCGTCCGTGGTCGTGTCGACCGGTATTTCAAGATCACCGAACGCAGTTCGTCGGTGGGCCAGGAGGTCCGCGGCGGACTGGTCACGTTCTTCACGATGGCCTACATCGTGGTGTTGAACCCGATCATCATCGGCGGGGTCGCCGGGAGCGGGCGCAACGCCGACGTCCTCGGCAACGTCCTGCCGATCGCCGCCGTCGCCGCGGTCACCGCACTCGTCGCCGGGATCATGTCCATCCTGTTCGGGGCGATCGCCAACTACCCGTTCGCCATCGCCACCGGCCTGGGCATCAACAGCCTGCTGGCCGTGAGCATCGCGCCGCAGGTGACCTGGCCCGAGGCGATGGGCCTCGTGGTCATCGACGGCATCATCATCGTGCTGCTGGCCGTCACGGGTCTGCGGACGCGGGTGTTCACCGCCATCCCCACCGAGCTCAAGGCGTCCATCGCCGCCGGCATCGGCTGTTTCATCGCGTTCATCGGGCTCGTCGACGCCGGTTTCGTCACCCGGGTCCCCGACGCGGCGGGCACCACCGTCCCGGTGGGCCTCGGCAACGGCAACTCGATCACCACCCTGCCCACCCTGATCTTCGTGCTCGGCGTCCTCATCATGGGTGTGCTGGTGGTCCGCAAGGTCCGCGGCGGCCTGCTCATCGGCATCGTCGTCACGACGGTCATCGCCGTCATCGTGCAGGCGTTCGCCGATCTGCCCGCATCCGGCAACGGGAAGTCGGGCTGGAGCCTGAACATCCCCGAGTGGCCGAAGGCCGTCGGCGACCTGCCCGACCTGTCGCTCGTCGGCGACGTCGACCTGTTCGGTGCCTTCGTCCGCATCGGCGTGCTGTCGGCGTCGGTGTTCGTCTTCACCCTGGTGCTGTCGAACTTCTTCGACGCGATGGGGACGATGACGGGGTTGGGCCGCGAGGCCGGGCTTGCCGACTCCGACGGCAACCTGCCGAACATCGGTCGGGCGCTCGCGGTCGAGGGCGCCGGAGCGATCGTCGGTGGCGCCGCGTCGTCGTCGTCGAACACGGTCTTCGTCGAGTCCGCCTCGGGGATCGCGGAGGGCGCGCGGACGGGGTTGGCCAACATCGTCACCGGCGTCCTGTTCCTCGTGGCCATGTTCTTCACGCCGCTCTACTCGATCGTGCCGCTCGAGGCCGCGGCACCGGCACTGGTCGTCGTGGGCGCGCTGATGATCGCCCAGATCCGCCACATCGATCTGACCCGGTTCGAGGTGGCGCTGCCGTGCTTCCTGACCATCGTCGTCATGCCGTTCACGTACTCGATCGCGAACGGGATCGGTGTCGGCTTCATCAGCTGGGTGGTCCTCGCGACGGCGCGGGGGAAGATCCGGACGGTGCACCCGCTCCTGTGGGTGGTGGCCGTCCTGTTCGTCCTCTACTTCGCCAAGGGCCCGATCGAATCGCTGATCGACGGCTGACGTGTCCCCCGTGCAGGGGACACGGGCGAACCGGGCGCGATACCCGGCGTGTTCACCTCGGTAGTTCGTCGTGCATTCCAGTTGCAGTGTCCTATTGTTAGGCCCGTGAGTGGGAAAGACGACAATCTGGCCAGTGACCTGTCGTTGGCCGTCGTTCGACTGGCCAGGCACCTGCGGGGTCGTCGCGCCAGCTCGACGGTGTCGTTGACCCAGCTCTCCGCGCTCAACACCCTGTCGCAGATGGGTCCGATGACCCCGGGCGCGATGGCGGCCCAGGAGCGGGTGCAGCCGCCGTCCATGACTCGCGTGATCGCCTCCCTCGCCGACCTCGGCATGGTGAAGCGGGATCCGCACCCCACCGACGGCCGCCAGATCATCGTCACCCTGTCCGATCTGGGGCAGAAGGTGATCACCGACGAGACCAACGCCCGGGAGGCGTGGCTGCGCGGTCAGCTCGAGAAGCTCGGCGCCGACGAGCTCACCACCCTGCGTGACGCCGTGACGATCATGTCCGGCATCGTCGCCGCCACCGACTGACCGCGGCGGACGCGTCGGCGTCCCTCGTTAGCGGCGGTTATCATCGATCGAGTGCCGCTGCCCACGATGTTCTCGTCCCTCGGGGTACGCAACTATCGCCTGTGGGCCGGCGGCCAGGTGGTGTCGTTGGTGGGCACCTGGATGCAGCGCATCGCCCAGGACTGGCTGGTGCTGCACCTGTCCGGCAACAGCGGTCTGGCCATCGGCATCGTGATGGCCCTCCAGTTCGGTCCGACGGCGGTGCTGTCGATGCCCGCGGGCGCCCTGGCCGATCGTTTCGACAAGCGTCGCCTGCTCATGGCCACCCAGATCGCGATAGCGGCGTGCGCGCTCGTCCTCGGTGTCACCGACACGCTCGGGGTCGCGACGCTGGCGCAGGTCTACATCCTGTCGTTCGCGCTCGGGTGCATCTCCGCGGTCGATGCCCCGATCCGTCAGTCCTTCACCGTCGAGATGGTCGGCCCGGAGCACCTGCCGAACGCGGTGGCGCTGAACTCGATGACGTTCAACCTCGCCCGCATCATCGGGCCCGCGCTGGCCGGCGTGCTCATCACCGTGATCGGCACCGGGCCGGTGTTCCTGGTCAACGTGGTCTCGTTCGTCGCCGTCCTCGTCGGCCTGGCGATGATGCGCACCGACGACCTCCTGCGCAGCGACCGCCCCCGCGGGCGGACATCGGTGGTGGAGGGGCTGCACTACATCCGCGGTCGCCCGCATCTCGTCGCGCTGTTCGTCACCGTGTTCTTCGTGTCCACCTTCGGCCTCAACTTCCCGCTGTCGCTCGCGTTGCTGACGAAGAACACCTTCGCCGGGTCGGCGGGCGGGTACGGCCTGCTGTCGACGGTGCTCGCCGTCGGGACGCTGGCGGGCGCGACGATGGCCGCCCGGCGACGCCGTCCGTCCCGGGTCCGCCACCTGATGCTCGCCGCGGGGGTGTTCGGTGTGCTGGAGGTCGTCGCCGGACTCATGCCGACGTTCGCGCTCGTCGCCGTCGTCCTCATCCCGCTCGGCGCCGCGCAGCTCACCTTCAGCACGTCGGCGATGAACATCGTGCAGCTGTCGGTGGACTCGACGATGCGCGGTCGTGTCATGGGTGTCTACATGCTGTGTTTCCTCGGCGGCACACCGCTGGGCAGTCCGTTGCTCGGCTGGCTCGCCGAGATCACCGACCCCCGCGCGCCGCTCGTCGTGGGCGGCGCGATCAGCGCGGTGTCGGCCGTCGTCGCCGCGGTGGTGTTCGGGGCGGCGGCGCGCCGTCGGGCCCGCGACGTCAGCGAGCTCCCGACGGGCGTGCAGGTGCCCTCACCGAGCGTGCGCTAGGAGCGTCTCAGGCCAGCGCGGTGTGGACGACGCCGACGCCGTCCCCCGACAGGCCGTCGACGGCACCGACGCGTCGGGTGAGCGTGAGCAGCACCGTCTCCGCGGTCCCGTGCACCGACGGACGGGAGCGGTCGTCGGGCGACGACGCCCAGTCGACGTCGTCGGCGACCCACCGGACACCGGCGCGCAGCGGCGCGAAGCCTCGACGGGCCGCGGGGGACATGAGGAAGTCGAGTGCCGCGCAGATCCTGTCGGGGTCGAACGTGCGACCGATCCCGAGCGGCCGGCGGATGTCCTGCCCGTGCACCAGGAGGTCCGTCAGCGGTGCGAGGGGCCCGCCCCCGGGAGGCGTGAACCGGTGATCGGCGTTCGCGCGCAGCATCTGTGGGAGTTCGTCGCCGTACCGACGGACCACCCGGTCGGTCAGCGCCATGTTCGACCGTTCGAAGTCCCCGCGTGCGCGCAGGACCAGCCAGATGACCTCGGGGATGCCGGTGACGGTCGGGCCCAGCAGATGCGCGGCCACGCCCCGGACGTCCCACGCGCTGCAGAGCGACTGCGTCGCCCATTGCCCCTCGTCGAGGCCGTCGAGGACGTCGGCGAGCACCCGTCGTTCGTCGGCGATCGCGGCGAACGCCTGACTGTCGTCCATCGACGTGCCTCCTAGAAGAACGTGCCCGAGAACGGTTTCCGGTCGGTGAGGAACGCCTGGTCGAGTTCGCAGAGCGTCGCGTGGTCGGACGCCCACAACCGGTTCGCGGCGGCGAACTCCGTCGCGCGGTAGCCGCCGAGGTAGATGCTGGAGAGCACCGACACGTCCATCCGCACGGTGGCGGGGTCGTCGGTGACCGACACGGTGGCCACACCGTCGCGCACGGTGAAGGCGAAACGCCCACCGTTGCCGCGGAACTCGTCGGTGATCTCGAGGACGGCGTCGACGTCCTCGGAGTAGGTGCGTGCCGTCAGCGCGCGGGGGATGTCGATGATGCGCAACCACATCGAGTCCGAGAGCGCGGTCATCTTGGGGGACCGCAGGTTCGTCAGCTTCATCGGCAGCGGGTCGTCGACGGGCATCGACACGTGGATGGTCGGGATGAGGTCGAGACCGAGCAGCACCCGCCAGAGGTCGGTGTGCGCGGCGTCGGTGACAGCGAAGAACTCCGACACGCGCGCGAGTGCCCTGTCGCCCTCGTGCGCGATGCGATAGCTGGCGTAGCCGTCGGGGTGGACGAGATAGTGCAGCGCACTCTGTCCGTCGCGCAACATCTCCCGGTCGGCGAAGATCATGTTCCACCAGACCCGCGACCGCACGATCGCACCGGGGTTCATCGACGCCCAGCGGTCGTGGAGGTCCGGGACGAGGTCACGGACCTGGTCGGCCGTCGCGAACCGCACCGGCGTCCACGCCGGCGCCGGCTCCCGCAGCTCGGCGGTCCTCAGGTCGATCTCGGCCCGCTGCTCGAAACACGCGGGTCCGTACCCGAAGCGCTCGTAGATCGTCGCCTCGCTGGCCGTGAGGATGGAGAACACGCTCTTCTCCCGCTCCCACTGGTCGAACAGCTCGGTGATCATGCGGCGCAGGATCCCGCGACGGCGGTGCGTGGCCGCCACCGACACCCACGACAGGCCGGGCAGGTCCACCCGCGCGCCACCCGGGAGGGTCAGCGTCATCCGGTAGAACATCGCGACGCCGGCGAGCACCGGACCGACGGGCCCCGAGTGGTCGTAGATGACGACGACGTCGTCGTCGCGCAGCTTGCTCCGGAGGTCGGCCTGCGCCTCGGCGTCGAGCGGATGGATGAATGCGAACGCACGCGCATCCGCGGCGATGATCGCCGGCCAGTCGTCGTCGGTGGCCCGCCGCAGTTCGAGTTCGGAGTCGGTCACCGTCCCAACCTATCGGGTGGCGGGGGTCGTACCCGAACCGTCCGGAATGGAGGCGACCTCCGTGGGCTTGTATGTGGACATGTCCACCGCCACCACCTCCTCGGCCCCGACCGCGACCGCAGGCAGCCGGGCACCACAGACCGCCGGGCTGATGATCGTGCTGGCCACGGTGATGATCGGCACCACCATGCCGACGCCGCTCTACTCCGACTACGAGCGCACCTTCGGGTTCTCGTTGCTGACCGTCACCGTCGTCTACGCCATGTACGCCGTGGGCGTCCTGGGTGCTCTCCTCTCGTTCGGCACCTGGTCGGACGTGCTGGGTCGCCGCCCCGTCCTCGCACTCGGTGTCGCGTTCGCCGCGGCCAGTGACGTCGTGTTCCTGCTCGCCGACGACACCGCCGTCCTCCTCGTGGCGAGGGTGGTGTCGGGCCTGTCGGCGGGTGTCTTCGTCGGGACGGCGTCCGTCGCGATCATCGAGATGGCGCGCGGCCGGCTGGAGAGGCGCGCCCCGTTGCTGGCGAGCCTCGCGACCATCGGCGGTCTCGGTCTCGGCCCGATCGTCGCTGCTCTGCTGGTCACCTGGGCGCCGAACCCCCTGCGCACCACGTACTGGGTGCATCTCGGGTTGATGGTCGTCGCCGCGCTGATCGTGCTCGCGGTGCCCGAGACGCGCGGTCGCCACCGTGACGAGCGGCTGGGCTTCATGCCGCTGACGGTGCCCGCGGAGATCCGGGCGTTCTTCATCCGGGCGGCGATCCTCGGGTTCGCCGGGTTCGCGGTGATGGGTCTGTTCACGGCGCTCGCACCGACCATCGCGTCGCGGTTCGCCGGCGTCGACTCGGTGATCGGGCAGGCGCTGCTGGTGGCCGCGGTGATGGGCGGCTCACTGGCGGGACAGATCGCCGGCCGCACACTCGACGACCGCGTCTCGGAGATCGTCGCCATCGCGATGATGATCGCGGGCATGGGTCTGCTGGTGGCGACGCTGCTCGCCGGACACTGGGAGCTGCTGGCCGCCGCCGGTCTCGTCGGCGGGTTCGGGCAGGGTGTCGCGTTCGCCCGCGGCCTGTCGGGCATCGCGACCGGCGCCCCGGCCGACCGCAAGGCCGCGACCACCTCCGCGTACTTCGTCATCACCTACATCGCGATCAGCATCCCGGTGGTCGCCGAGGGCCTGCTGTCGCGCGCTGTCGGTGTCCGCACCGCCGGGATCGTCTTCGCCTGTGTCGTGTCGGTGCTCGCCCTGACCGCCGGCGTCCTCGCCTGGCGCGAGCAGGCCCGCATCGACGCCGACGAGAAGGCCTCCACGTCCGCCCACTGAACCGTCTGTCGGGCGGCAGGAACCATCTGGTGGGCGGTCGGACCGCGTCGGGCAGACTGACGCGATGCCTGTCGACGTCATCGACATCGTCGATCCGGACGATCCGCGGGTCGACGACTTCCGCGACCTGAACTCCGTCGATCGTCGCCCCGATCTGCCCGTGCTCCCCGGTGGTCGCCCCGGGCGCGGTCTCGTCGTCGCCGAGGGCGTCCTGGTGGTGCAGCGGATGATCGCGTCGCGCTTCACCCCGCACGCGTTCCTCGGCGTCGACAAGCGCCTCACCGAACTCGCCGTCGACCTCGAGGAGCCCTCGGTCGACGGACTCCCGTTCTACCGCGCCACGGCCGAGGTGATGGCCGAGGTCGTCGGCTTCCACCTGAACCGGGGCGTGCTCGGTGTCGCGCGTCGCTCCGAGCGACTGTCCGTCGAGGACGTCGTCGACGACGCCCACACCGTCGTCGTGCTCGAGGGCGTCAACGACCACGAGAACATCGGCAGCATCTTCCGCAACGCCGCCGGGTTGGGGGTCGACGCGGTGGTCTTCGGCCGAGGGTGCGCGGACCCGCTCTACCGCCGCTCCGTCCGGGTCTCCATGGGACACGCGTTGCTCGTCCCGTTCGCCGCCGCCGAGGACTGGCCCGGCGATCTCCACCGACTACGGGATCGCGGGTTTACCGTCGTCTCGCTGACGCCGGACGCCGACGCGGTCCCGCTCGCCGAGGCTGTCGGCGCCGACCGCGTCGCGTTCATGGTGGGCGCCGAGGGTCCAGGGCTCACGGAGACGGCGATGCGCGCCGGCGACGTCCGCGCACGCATCCCGATGGCCCGCGGGACCGATTCGCTCAACGTCGCCACCGCCGCGGCGATCTCGTTCTACGCCCGCGTCGCCCGGTGACCGCTCAGAGGTTCCGCAGGGCGGAGCGTGCCGCGTTGTACCCACCCATGCCGTGCGCGCCGGCGCCCGGCGGAGTCGAGGCCGAACAGAGGTAGACCCCCTCGATGCCCGTCGCGTACGGGTCGATCGCCGGACGAGGACGCAGCAGCACCTGCAGTCCGCCGTTCGACCCGCCGATGACGTCGCCGCCGGCGAGGTTCGGGTTGCCGGAGGCGAAGTCGGCGGTCGTCGTCACCGTGGTGGCGCGGATCCGGGACCGGAAGCCGGGTGCGAACCGCTCGATCTGCGCAGTGATCGCTTCGGTCGCGTCGCCGGAGAAGCCATGCGGTACATGGGCGTACGCGTACAGCGGGTTCAGGTCGCCGGCCGATCGGGAGGGGTCGGCGACATACTGCTGGCCGACGATGAGGAATGGCCGCTCGGGCATCTGTCCCCGGGCGACGAGCTTCTCGGCGGCGAACACCTCGTCGGCGTCGCCACAGACGTGCACGGTGCCCGCCGAGGCGACGCCCGGCGCGGTCCACGGCACCGGGCCGTCGACGGCGTAGTCGACCTTGAACGCCCCGGGTGCGCGGCGGAATCGTCGGTAGGCGCGCTCGACTCGGCGGGGGAGCGCGTCGCCGTAGATGTCGGCCGCCACCTGTGGGGAGGTGTCGAGCAGCACGATGTCGGCCGGGGGGAGGTCGGTGGTGCTGCGGACGTGGTGCCCCGTCTCGACGGTTCCGCCGAGGTCGACGAGCATCGCCGCGAGTGCCGTGGTGATCGCGGCGGACCCGCCACGCGCGACAGGCCATCCGAAGCGGTGGCCCGATGCGGCCAGCATCAGCCCCACCGCCGACGTCAGGGGCCGGTCGAGGCGTGTGTAGGCGTGCGCGGCCGCGCCGGCGAACGCCGCACGACCCTGCGGCGTGGTGAACAGACGGGCGGTGACCGTGGCCGGCGGCAGCGCGCGCGGCCCCAACGTCGCCAGGGCGAGCAGATGGCGGGGGACGTGGGCGATCGGTTGCATGACCTCGGCGGCGAGGTCGTCGAACCGTGTCGCCAGAGGTCCCACCAGTGCGCGCCACCGACGGCCGTCGCGGCCGAGACCGTCGGCGGTGGCGTCGATGGACCGGTGGAGGAGGGCCGCGGTGCCGTCGTCGAGGGGATGCGCACAGTCGATCGGGGAGTGGTCCCACTGCAGGCCGTACCGCTGCAGGTCGAGGGTCGCGAGGAACGGTGAGCCCACGCCGAGCGGATGGAACGCCGAGCAGTGATCGTGCGTCAGCCCGGGCAGGGTCAGCTCTGCGGAGCGCGTGCCGCCCCCGATGGTGTCGGCGGCCTCCAGGACCGTCACCTGCACCCCGCTCCTCGCGAGGTGCACGGCTCCGGCGAGCCCGTTCGGTCCGGACCCGACGACCACCGCCGTCGTCACAGGACGACACCCCTCGACGCGACCACGACACCCATGTCCTCGACGCTACCGAGTCCCGGCCGGGGGAGAGAATGAACCATGTCGTCGCCTGAACCGACCCCGTGGGGCCCCGGTCTGGTGCTGGCGGCGGTGGCGGCGGTCATCGCCGCGGGGGTCGTGACCGGGGTGTACGGCGTCGTCGCCCAGACGGATCGTCTCCTGGGCGTGGTCGCCGTGGTGGTGGTGTGCGGCGGCATCGGACCGTCGGCGTGGGTCTGGCGGCGACGCCCGACGCTCCGCTGGATCGGCGGGGGTGCGCTGGTCGGTCTGGCCGTCGGACTGGTGGCGGCGACCACACTGGCCGCAGCGGTGTGACAGTTCAGACCGGCGACGACAGTTGACGATCCCTAATTTCCACAACGTATGATCTGTTCATCGCTGATGTCGTCGCAGGACTCGTGGGGTGCGACGACCTCAGCGTGAATTTTCGCCGTCCGACGATCAGCGATGGCCGACGGTCAGCGGCGACCGAACCCGAACCACCGCGCGACCTTCGTCGGCGCGGACACGTCGGGTTCCGGTGCCTCCGCTGCGGGCGGGGCCTCGTGGTGGTCGTCGTGACCCGCGCGGGCGGTCTCGTGGTCCTGCGCCGTGGGCTGGTGACCCGGGGGCCGGATTGCGAAGCGCGACACGGGAATCTGCGCGGGGGAGAGCGGATCACCCGGATGCGGTTGCGTGAGACGGAGACCCACCCACTGCGACGCCGCGTGATCCGCGAACTCGGTGGGGTGGAACGGAAGTGCCTGCGGATCGGGCATGACGCCCTCGTTGTAGCGCAGTGGGCGTTCGCCCGCCCAGAACTCCCGCTCGAACACGAACGGCAGGCCGATGTTCTCGACGATGTCGACGGGATCGGAGGCGAAGGAGCGGCGCAGGGTGCCGTCCTCCCAGGTGGCGAACGCACCGAACGACCGGTCGAGGTCGGTGACGATCAGATGGGCCGTGCGCGCCGGTCGGACGCCGATCACCGTCTCCGACAGTCCCGACGGGCGGTCGACGGCGACAGGTCCGCCGACGATCACCGCGATGCGACCGAAGGATCCGACAGCGATCTCGTCCAGGGCGACGTCGGCGACACGGTCGAGGGTGGTCTCGCCGCGGGGGACCAGGACGGCGTCCCCGACAGCGGCCTGGGCCAACTGCGATGCGGCGGAGCCGTCGTTGCGGACACCGAATCGCAGGTCGGCGACGGGATCCTCGCTGTCGACGAACCACAGCATGCCTGTGTTCGCTCCCACTGAGCCCCTCCTCGGGTACTACTGATTGCCGTTGCTGCGCACTCCCAGGAGCACATCTTCCCACGCGGGGACGCTCGGCTTCCGGGAGGCCTTGCGCGGCCGACGCGCGGACGGGTCGTCAGATGTGGGCTGTTCCGCTGCGGGGGTGGGCTCCTCGCGCAGCGGGGTGTCACGGGTGGGGACGTCGTCGGGGTCGAGGTCGTCGATGTCATCGACGGGGCGGGTGCGCCGGGGTTCGTCGAACGCCGTTGTGGGCTGGGCGATCTCGGGGACGGGCGGCTGAATGTGTCCGTCGTCGTCGGAGTGTCGTGAGCGTGCGCGCTGGGCGTGGATCACCTCGTCGGCCGCGAGGGTGATCTCGCCGGGTCCGGACGTGCGTGCGGGGCGTACCGGACGCGCGGACGGCGGCGTCGACAGCGCGACGACCGATCCCGTCCCGCTCAGCGGCCGCGACAGGTCCGCGTCGGTCAGTTCGTCGGCCATCTCGTCGAGGGGGTCGGTCGTCCCGCCACTCGACCCCGGCAGATAACGCCAATGCGCCCGGTTCTCCGAGCGCCCGGCACGCCAGGCCACCTGGACCACCCAGCGACCGTCGTCGCCCTTCCACGCGTCCCACTCGGTGGCGTCCGGGTCGTGTCCGCGGGCGCCGAGCGCGGCCGCGACGACCTCGCCGAGGGTCGACACCGCGGGACCGTCGATCCGCAGGGGGTGCGACGACGCGGCGAGCTCAGTGGCGCGGGACCGCTCGAGCAGGACGGGATGGGCGAAACGTTCGATCTTGTCGACCGAGACACCGGCCGCGGCCGCCACCTGGGCGACCGAGGCGCCGGCACGGATGCGGGATTGGATCTCCCGCGGGCGCAGCGCGCTCTCCATCTCGATCTCGATCTGACCGATCCGGGAGATGTCGCCGCGCAGTGCCGCGCGGAGGCGATCGTCCGCGGGGACGGAGAACTCGTCACCGGAGTCGGGGTCGCGGCAGATCACCGAACCACTCTCGGCATCGATGCCGATGACACGCAGTTCGCGCATCTGCCCTCCTCACCACACCAGAGTTCGGGGTTCTGTCGACCCTAGTGCAGTGGGGAGGCCGCAGGGGCCCGACACGCAGGTCCGCGACCCGCGACGCCGGGCCGAGGGGGACGTCAGAGTGCGGCGACCACGTGGTCGATGCACTGGGTCAGCGCGGTCACGTCGTCCGGCTCGATGGCCGGGAACATGCCGATGCGCAGCTGGTTGCGGCCGAGCTTGCGGTAGGGCTCGGTGTCGACGACGCCGTTGGCGCGCAACGTCTTCGCGACCGCTGCGGCGTCGACCGAGTCGTCGAAGTCGATGGTCCCGACGACCTGGCTCCGCAGCGCCGGGTCGGTGACGAACGGCCGCGCGAACTCGCTCTTCTCGGCCCAGTCGTACAGGCGCGAGCTGCTGTCGGCGGTGCGCCTCACGCACCAGTCCAGTCCGCCCTGGGCCAGCATCCACTCGATCTGGTCGGCGAAGAGCAGCAGCGACCCGACGGCGGGGGTGTTGTAGGTCTGGTCCTTGCTGCTGTTGTCGACGGCGGTCGGCAGCGACAGGAACTCGGGCACCCACCGGTCGGTGGCGCCGATGCGCGCGACGCGGTCCAGCGCGGCTGGGCTCAGCAGGGCGACCCAGATGCCGCCGTCGGAGGCGAAGCACTTCTGCGGCGCGAAGTAGTAGGCGTCGGTGTCGGCGACGGTCACCGGCAGGCCGCCGGCGCCGGACGTGGCGTCGATCGCGATGAGCGCGTCACCCGCGGCGGACGGCCGCGACACGGGCACGGCGACACCGGTCGAGGTCTCGTTGTGTGCCCAGCCGATGAGGTCGACGTCCGCGGTCTGATCGGCGGTGATGTCCGACGGGCTCGGCGCGGTCCCGGGGTCGGTCGAGATGACCGTCGGGTCGTCGAGGAACGGCGCCTTCTTCGTCACCGACGCGAACTTCGACGAGAACTCGCCGTAGGTCAGGTGCAGCGACTTCTTCTCCACCAGGCCGAGCGCCGCGGCGTCCCAGAACGCGGTGGTGCCGCCGTTGGACAGCACGACCTCGTAGCCCTCCGGCAGCGAGAACAGCTCGGCGAGGCCGGCGCGGATCCGTCCGACGACGTTCTTCACCGGCTTCTGGCGGTGGCTGGTGCCGAAGACCGAGGCGCCGGTGTCGACGAGGGACTGCAGCTGTTCCGGGCGGACTTTCGACGGGCCGCACCCGAATCGACCGTCGGCGGGCAGGAGGTCGGCGGGGATGGTGATCTGTGCCGTCGTGGTGTCGCTCATGGGGCCGATCGTAGTGGGCGTGCCCCGCCGCCCCGACGGGCAGGCGAGCTCAGTGCGTGGTGACCGAGTCCCAGCCCTCGACGTCCTCGGGCCGACGCGGGGCCGGGCCGACGTACAGCGCGGCGGGGCGCACCAGCTTCGACAGGCGCTTCTGCTCGAGGATGTGCGCACACCAGCCGGCGGTCCGGCCGCACGTGAACATCGCGGGCATCATGTGCGGCGGCACCTCGGCGAAGTCGAGGATGACCGCTGCCCAGAACTCGACGTTGGTTTCGATGGCACGGTCCGGGCGACGTTCCCGCAGCTCGGTGAGTGCGGCCTGTTCGAGTGCCGAGGCCACCTCGAAACGCGGGACGTCGAGCTCCTGGGCGGTCCGTCGCAGCACGCGCGCGCGGGGGTCCTCTGCCCGGTACACCCGGTGCCCGAAGCCCATGAGCTTCTCCTTGCGGTCGAGGATGCCCTTGACCAGCCCGCGGGCGTCACCCGTGCGCTCGACCTCCTCGATCATCGGCAGCACCCGCGCCGGAGCTCCGCCGTGCAGGGGGCCGCTCATCGCGCCGATCGCACCCGAGAGCGACGCGGCGACGTCGGCCCCGGTGGATGCGATCACGCGGGCGGTGAAGGTCGACGCGTTGAGGCCGTGCTCGGCCGCGCTCACCCAGTAGGCGTCGATGGCGCGGACGTGCTTGGGGTCCGGGTCGCCCTTCCAGCGGGTCATGAACCGGGCGGTGACCGTGTCGCACCCGTCGATCTCGGTCTGCGGGACGGCCGGCTGATGGATCCCGCGTGCCGACTGTGCGACGTAGGACAGCGCCATCACCGAGGCGCGGGCGAGGTTGTCGCGGGCGGTGGCGTCGTCGATGTCGAGCAGGGGCCGGTAGCCCCAGATGGGCGCGAGCATCGCCAGCGCCGCCTGCACGTCGACGCGGACGTCGCCGGTGTGCACGGGCAGCGGGAACGGCTCGGCCGGGGGCAGCCCGTCACCGAAGCGACCGTCGACGAGCAGGGCCCAGACGTCGGAGAACGTCACCCTGTTCTCGACCAGGTCCTCGATGTCGACGCCGCGGTAGCGTAGGTTGCCGCCGGCCTTGTCGGGCTCGGCGATCTCGGTGGTGAAGGCGGTGACGCCCTCGAGTCCGGGGACGAAGTCGTCGGGGACGCCTGCCGGCGTCGTCGTCGCGGTCTCTGCCATGGTTCGACTCCTTCGTCGGGAACCCCACGCTGTCACCGCGACTGTAGTGCTCGCCCCCGCGTACGGTTCGGGCCCCGTCCGGGTGGGCATCCGACGCCCATGACAGACACGGCAGCACAGGGACCGACGCCCGGCGACGACCGCGAGGTGTTGACCACCCGCCAGGGCCACCCGGTCCACGACAACCAGAACCAGCGGACCGTGGGCGCCCGCGGCCCGGCGACGCTGGAGAACTACCACTTCCTCGAGAAGGTCAGTCACTTCGACCGCGAGCGGATCCCCGAACGCGTCGTGCACGCCCGTGGCGCCGTGGCGTACGGGCACTTCGAGGCCACCGGCCGGTGGGGCGACGAGCCCATTGCCCAGTTCACCCGCGCGAAGCTGTTCGCCGAGGAGGGCAAGCGCACCGACGTCGCCATCCGCTTCTCGACCGTCATCGGCGGCCGCGACTCGTCGGAGGCGGCGCGGGATCCCCGCGGGTTCGCGGTGAAGTTCTACACCGAGGACGGCAACTGGGACCTCGTCGGCAACAACCTGGGTGTCTTCTTCATCCGGGACGCGGTGAAGTTCCCCGACGTCATCCACGCTCTCAAGCCCGACCCCGTCACGTTCCGGCAGGAACCCGCGCGCATCTTCGACTTCATGTCGCAGACGCCCGAGGCGACCCACATGCTGGTGAACCTTTTCTCGCCGCGGGGGATCCCGGCGAACTACCGCACGATGCAGGGCTTCGGGGTCAACACCTATCGCTGGGTCAACACCGACGGTGACACGAAACTGGTGAAGTACCATTGGATCCCCACGGTCGGAGTGGCCAGCCTGACCGAGGCCGACGCCGCCGCGATCCAGGCGAACGACCTGGGGCACGCGAGCAAGGACCTGTACGACAGGATCGAGGCCGGCGACCACCCGTCGTGGGATCTGCTGGTGCAGCTCATGGACGACACCGATCACCCCGAGCTCGACTTCGACCCCCTCGACGACACCAAGGTGTGGCCCGAGAACGACTTCCCGCCGCAGCTCGTCGGGCGGATGACGTTGACCGCCAACGTCGCCCACCACTTCGCCGAGAACGAGCAGATCGCGTTCGGCACCGGCGTGCTGGTCGACGGGCTCGAGTTCTCCGACGACAAGATGCTCGTCGGGCGGACGTTCTCGTACTCCGACACCCAGCGCTACCGCGTCGGGCCGAACTACCTGCAGCTACCGGTGAACCAGGCGAAGAACGCCCACGTCGCGACGAACCAGCAGGGCGGACCGATGATGTACTCCGTCGACGACAGCGGCACCAACCCCCACGTGAACTACGAGCCGTCGGTCACCGGGGGACTGCGCGAGGCGCAGGCACCGTCGACCGACGAGACTGGCTCCGAGATCCACGGTCGGGTGACGCGGTCCCGCATCCCGTTGACCAACGACTACCAGCAGGCCGGCGAGCGCTACCAACTGCTGGAGCAGTGGGAGAAGGACGACCTCGTCGCGAATCTGGTCGCGAACATCGGCGAGGCCGTCCCGGAGGTCCAGCAGCGAATGGTGTGGCACTTCTTCATGGCCGACGACGAGCTCGGCGCCCGCGTCGGTCAGGGCCTCGGCCTCTCCGCCGACGACGTCCGTGACCTGGAGCCGCTGCCGTCCCAGACCCTCTCCGACGAGGAGGAGATGCGCCGGAAGGGACTGGGCGACAACGGTCCGCGCGACGTCACCGGTCTGACGATGACGCACTGCGTCCCCGACGAGCACGTCGTCGTGGCGCGCTGAGGGATCCTCAGGTGCGGGCGACGACCGCACTCGCCGCGCACAGCGCACCCCAGGCCGCGGCGAAGGCCGCGACCTTGGGTGCGCGTCGGCCGGTCAGTCCGGTCCCGAAGACGACGGCGTCGCCGAGGTCGGAAGCGGCGCGCGCGGCGATCGCGGTCCGCAGCGGCGCTCCGTGCGGCGCGGCGACCATCGCCGCACCGCTCGCCAGATCGCGGACGGCGATCCCGCGGATGAGCACCGCCACCGAGCGGGGGACGTCGTTCGTCGTGGTGAATCCGCAGGGCTTGGCCAGGAGCGACGGCCGGACCAGCAGCGCGGCGCTGTAGAGGGCGGTCGCCGCGCCGAGTGCGCGGGGCAGGTTCTGGCGGGCGGAGTCGACGGTCGGGGTGTCTGTCAGTGATGTCATGCATCCAGGGGTACCCCCACGGGCGCGTTCCGAACAGAACGCGTGGGCGGAGGCAGTACCGGTCCCGGTGGAGGTCCCCCACCGGGAGTACCGTCGATGCGCGTGACTGGCGAAGCGGTGGACGTCTCGGCGATGCGGGTCGGGTATCGGTCGGGTGGTGACGACGACCTCGAGCCGGACTGGCTCACCGGCGAACCGATCTGGCTCGACCTGTTCGAGCGGTGGCTCGCCGAGGCGGTCGCGGCGCAGGTCCCCGAGCCCAACGCCATGGTCGTGGCGACCGTCGACCCCGACGGCGCGCCCGCCACCCGCACCGTGCTCTGCAAGGCGGTCGACGCCCGGGGGATCGTCTTCTACACGAACTTCGGCTCCGACAAGGGCCGTCATCTCGACGCGAACCCCGTCGCGTCGGCGACCTTCCCGTGGGTGGCGATGGAACGCCAGGTCCATGTGCGCGGCGCGGTCGTGCGCGTCGACCGTGACGAGACCGCCGCCTATTGGGACAGCCGGCCGCGAGGGTCGCGGTTGGGTGCGGTCGCCTCCGACCAGTCCCGACCGATCGAGTCGCGGGAAGCGCTGGCGCAGCGGGCCGATGAGGCCGAGCGACGGTTCGGCGCATCCGAGGACGACGGCCCGATCCCGCTGCCCGACGGGTGGGGCGGATTCCGGATCGAACCACGCGTCGTCGAGTTCTGGCAGGGTCGCGCCAACCGGCTGCACAACCGCGTGCGCGCGACACGCACCGACGACGGCTGGACCGTCGCGCGGCTCCAGCCCTGATGGCGGGTCTTCTCGCCGACACCGCGCCGCTGCGCAGTCCGCAGTTCCGACGCCTGTGGACCGCCAACATCGTCACGGTCATCGGTGCCCAGCTGACGGTCGTCGCCGTCCCGGCCCAGATCTACTCCGTCACCGGCAGTTCCGCGTACGTCGGGCTCGCCGGGTTGTTCGGTCTCGTCCCGCTCGTCGTGTTCGGCCTCTGGGGTGGGGCCGTCGCCGACGTCGTCGATCGTCGTGTGCTGCTCATCATCACGACCATCGGCCTCATCGGGTGCAGTGCGCTGTTCTGGCTGCAAGCCGCGGTCGGACTGAACAACGTGTGGATCATCCTGTCGCTGTTCGCCGTGCAACAGGCGTTCTTCGCGGTCAACCAGCCGACGAAGTCGGCGATCCTGCCCAAGATCGTCCCGATCGCGGACCTGCCCGCGGCCAACTCGCTCAACATGACGGTGATGCAGGCGGGCGCGATCGTCGGGCCCGTGGTGGGCGGGGCGCTCATCCCGCAGCTCGGGTACTCGACGCTCTATCTCGTCGACACGATCTTCCTGTTCGCCACGCTGTGGGCCGTCGTGGCGTTGCCGTCGCTGAAGCCGGAGCGTGACGCGTCCTCGCCGCGGGTGGCCGGCCTGAGGTCGGTCATCGACGGGTTCCGCTACCTGCGGGGCCACAAGGTGCTGCTCATGTCCTTCGTCGTCGACCTCATCGCGATGATCTTCGGCATGCCCCGGGCGCTGTTCCCGCAGATGGCCCACGAGAACTTCGGCGGACCCGAGGACGGCGGCATCGCCTTCGCGCTGCTGTTCGCCGCGATCGGTGCCGGCGCGGTGGTCGGTGGTGTGTTCTCGGGGTGGGTGTCCCGGGTCGAGCGGCAGGGTCTCGCCGTGATCATCTGCATCGTCGTCTGGGGTCTGGCCATCGCCGGGTCCGGGGTGGCGGTCGCCTTCGCCCACGGCAACGCGCTGCCCGTGCTGCCGATCGTGATCGCACTGCTCATGGTGGGCGGGGCGGCGGACATGGCCTCGGCGGCGTTCCGGCAGTCGATGCTGCAGTCGGCGGCCAACGACGACGTCCGCGGACGTCTGCAGGGTGTGTTCACCGTCGTCGTCGCCGGGGGGCCGCGGATCGCCGACGTGGCGCACGGCGGGGTCGCGGCGGTCGCCGGGGTGGCGGTCACGACGGCCGGGGGTGGTCTGGCTGTGGTGATGCTCACGGTGGTCGCGGCGCTCGCGGTGCCGGCCTTCGTCCGCTACCGGATCACGCGCTGATCCGCCGGTAGCCTTGCCCGGATGAAGGAGATGGCGGCGCGGATCACGGGCAGCGTGCTGCTGCTCGCGGCGATGGCCGCTGTCTACGTCGTCGCCGTCTGGACCCGGCCCGGCCAGCGCGTCGACCAGCGCCTGTACGAAGAGATGAACGGCGCCGACTCGTGGCGGGAACTGGTGCATCGCATCGGGTTCGAGCGCGTCACCGACCCCCGCCTGTGGGTGGTCGCCGGGATCGTCGTCGTCGCGCTGGGCCTGCTGTCCCGTCGACGCGCGAGCATCATCCCGTTGCTGATCCTGCCGGTGGTGGGCGTGGTCGTCGCGCGGGCCCTGCGGACGGTCATCCTGCCGCGGCCGGAATTGATCGACATCATCCGTGCCGCCTACAACACGTTCCCCAGCGGCCACACCGCGGCGGCGGCGGGATGTGTCGCGGCCGCGATCCGCGCGGCGCCGCGTCCGCTCGCCCCGCTCGGCGCGGTCGTCGGGGCCTTCTGGGTCACGCTGGTGGGGCAGGGGCTGATGGAGGTCGGTGCGCACCGCCCGAGCGACGTGATCGGGTCGCTGTTCATGGTGGGTGCGCTGCTCGTCCTGGTGCCGACGTCGACCCGCGAGTCGGGGTGGGGCCCGGTCACCGCCGCGACTGTCGCCGTCGTCGGGATGGTCGGCCCCGTGCTGTGGTCGGCCTACACCGGCCACGCGATCGTCGCGGCGATCGGCGTCGTGGCGTCGCTCGTGTTCGCCGCCCTGACGCTCGGGCCCACGCGCACCGGGCCGGTGACCGAGCCGCAGGCGTGGCCGGTGGACGACAGGCGCGCGCCCTCGCGGTTGCGCCGCTGAGGAGTCGGTCGGACCGCAGACGCGAGAACGCCCCGCCGGTGAGGGCGGGGCGTTCTGCGATGACGTGCGACGTGTGTCCCGATCAGCCCTTGCTGTAGGTGAGACAGTTCGCGGTGTCCGAGCTCTCGCCGGCGCCGATGCGGACGGCGGCCGCGGTGCACTCGAGGTTCGCGTTGTGCTCGCAGTCCGACCGCTGGCATGCGCCCACCTGCGGGGAGACGACGTCGAGGCCGCCCTTGACCGACAGCGGGATGAAGGTCGCGCAGTCGGCGGTCCCGTTCTCACCGCTGACGTTGATGGCGAAGGCGTGGCAGCCGTCGTGGTTGTACGAGCAGCTGCTGACGCTGCATTCGCTGACGCTGGGCATCTCGAGAGTGGCCATCAGAACCTCCGGGTGTCGCGGTCGATCGGGCTGGCGATCACGCGATGCGGGTCGTCGAACCGCGTGTCTGACGGTGACGATAGGAGAGATGCCGGAATCGCACCAGCAAGGTCAGGCAACCCTTCGAATCGGACATCGATGCCGAAAAGGCAACCCTTACCTCAGTTTTCGGCGCTGCGGTCCCACGGCAGATTCGCTCGTCGGGCAGCGGTCACGGGGCAGTAGTGCATCGACGACCCCCACTGCTCGCGGGGCGGCAGGTTGCGTACCGGTGTCTCGACCGGTGACGTCCCCGGAGCGAGTCGTCCCGTGGCCCTGTCCCATCCGTCGCGGGCACGCGGATGCATCCGCAGTCGGTGGGGGAGCAGTCGGAAGGCGCGGTCGAACCATCGACCCGCGAGGCGCAGCACCTTCTCGTCGCGGTCGGTCCATGTGAGGCCGAGCATCTCGCGGACGGGTTCGTCGTAGAGGCCGGTCGTGACCCAGAGGAATCCGCGTCCGACGGGCTTCGCGAGCTGCCGCCAGACCACGTCCGGGAGCCCGCGCAGGAACGGGGGTGGCGGGAGTTCGGAGATGTCCAGGACGGTGCGTACGGCCGGGTGGTCGCGCAGGACGTGGCGGCACACGTGATCCCAGTAGGCCAGGAAGTCCTCGTAGGTCTCCGGGCACGGACGCATGCTGACGCCGTATCTGGCGTACCAGGCCCGGGACTCGTCGAACATGACGCGCTTGTCGGCCTCGGTGATCGGCGGGCCGAAGTACTCGGCGCACCGCACGGCGCCGAACCAGAAGGTGGCGTGGGCCCAGTAGAAGACGTCGGGATCGAGCGCGTGATAGCGCGACCCGTCGGGCATGACGCCCTTGATGTCCCGGTGGTAGTCGCGGATCTCGTGCCCGGTCTGCTCCCCGTCGGGGTCGAACACGACGCCGATGATCGGGTAGAGCGAGCGCATCAGGCGTTGCCACCGCTCGCCGAAGAAGTCCGAGTGCTCCCAGACGGCCTCGCCGAGTTTCGGGTGCATGTTCTGCATGGACCCGGACCACAGCCCCATGAGCATGCCGTGCCAGCCGCCGAAGAAGCGCCAGCTGGCCGAGCCCGGACCGAACGGGACGTCGATGGCCGGCCGCACGGACGATGACGTCATGAGACGAAACCGTATTCTCGTCTCAAGATGGCGTCAACGGTCCTGTCGTCAACCGCCCACTCGACGTCGCCAACCGCCCACTCGACGCCGTCAACCGCCCACTCGACGTGGTGGGTGAGGTGCGTCCGGGTCAGAGTCGGAGGCGGATGCGCTGTCCGGGGACGAGTTGCGCAGCGCGATCGGTCGACGAGGCCGTGAGGACCGCGACCACGGGATAGCCACCGGTGACGGGATGGTCGGCGAGGAAGAGCACCGGCTCACCGCTCGGCGGGATCTGCACCGATCCCAGCGCGACCCCCTCGGACGGCACCTCGTCGCGTCCGGGCAGCAACCGGACGGCCGGGTCGTCGGTGTCCGGGTCGCGACCGAGTCGGACACCGATCCGGTCGCTACGGGGGTCGACGACCCACTCCCCGGCGGCGAGTGCGGCGAGGTCGACGACGGCGTCGTCGCGCGGGCCGGCGACGGCGTGCAGGACGACGTCGCCGGCGCCGTCCCCGACGTCACCGAAAGCCGTCGTCTCCGACGGCCACGGACCGGCGAGGTCGCCGACCGCGACCCGATCACCGTCGGCGACGGGCGGTGGCCCGAGACCGGACAGGGTGTCGGTGGACCGCGACCCCAACACCTCCGGCGCGTCGATACCGCCGCGCACCGCGAGGTAGCAGCGCAGTCCCGAACGGGCCGTGCCGAGCGCGATCGTCGCGCCATCCGGGACGGAGACCGTGCTCGCGTGCCCGACAGCGGTCCCGTCGACGCTCGCGTCGCAGCGCGCCCCCGCGAGCGCGATCGTCACCGGACCCTCCGCCACGGCGACGAACCCGCCGAGGGTCACCTCCAGCACCGCCGCCTGCGGGTCGTTCCCGACGAGTCGGTTGGCGGTCGCGGCCGACGACCGGTCGGCGGCGCCGGCGAGCGGGACGCCGAGGTGCGCCCACCCCGTCCGACCGAGGTCCTGCACCGTCGTCTGCGGGCCCGCGGAGACCACACGCAGCCATCGACCTCTCATGCGGCGCAGAAGCGGACGAGGCGGCCGGGTTCGAGCAGGCCGGGCGGGTCGCGCTCGAGGTCCCACAGCACGACGTCGGTGTGGCCCAGCAGGTTCCACCCACCCGGCGACGACCGGGGATAGACCGCGGAGTAGCCGGCGGCGACGGCGACGGCCCCGGCGGGAACCGACGGCCGCGACTGCGCACGCCGCGGCACCGCGCACAGCGCCCGCTCGAGGTCGGTGGACGGTGGCTCGTGCGGGACGAGATACCCGAAGCCCGGCGCGAACCCCATGAACTGCACACGCCACACGATCGACGTGTGCGTCTGCACCAGCGTCTCGACGTCGACACCGAGCCGTCGAGCGACGTCGGGCAGATCCGGCCCGTCGTACCGGACCTCGATCCGCGTCTCGTCGGCCACGTCCCCGGGACGGGTGTCGACCTCCGTGTCGGTGCGGCTGTCCCGAAGCACCCTTCGCACGCCGAGCCGGTCGATCCCCCGCCCGGGACGCGACTGCACCATCACGGCCTGCTCGGTGGGCACGACGTCGACGACGTCGGGGAGGCGACCGTCCCGCGCGGCGGCCCGCAGCAGGCGTCCGGCGCGCAGCGCCGCACGCCAGGGGGTGTCGTCGTCGCCGAAATCGAGCAGCAGTGCGTCGTGGCCGGCCGGTGTCTCGCGCACGGGCCCACCGTAATCACCCGGCCCGTATCCGGGCGGGCGTCCACCACGGATGTGCCAGACTCGACGGGTGGGTGAGTTCGCTGTCTCCGCCGGTGACTACTCGGCCGTCGTGGTGTCGCGGGGCGCAGGTCTGCGCGAGGTCCGCCATCGCGGTCGGCTCCTGACCGAGGCGCCGTCGGTCGCCCTCGACGAGAAGCCCCCGCTGTCCGCGGGTCTCGTCCTCGCCCCCTGGCCCAACCGCACCGCCGACGGCCGGTTCACGTTCGACGGCGTCTCCCACCAGCTCGAGATCACCGAGACCGAGCGCAACAACGCCAACCACGGCTTCGTGCGGACCGTCGAGTGGGCGCTGTACGACGCGTCGGAGCGGGCCGTGACCCTCGGCGTCCCGATCGGCCGCCACGCCGGGTGGCCGTTCGACCTCACCCTGGTCGTCGAGTACGCGCTCGACGAGGACACCGGACTCACCGTCACCGCGACCGTCACCAACGCCGGGCGGGAGCGGGCTCCGTTCGCGCTCGGCTTCCACACCTTCGTCCGCGCCGGCGACGCCCCCGTGGACGACTGCGTCCTCACGCTGCCCGCCGCGTCGACGCTCCCGCTGGACCCCGAACGTCAGCTGCCGCAGGGTGATCCGACGCCCGTCGCCGGCACCGATCGTGACTTCCGGGCCGGCCGCGGGCTCGCCGGTGTCTGGCTGGACACCCCCTTCACCGACATGACCGCGGTCGACGGTCGGCACGAGTCGACCCTGGCCGATCCCGACGGTGACACGACGGTGCTGTGGACGGACACGGGATTCCGGTGGGCGCAGGTGTTCACCGCCGACCCCGACCACGGGCAGGGGTTCCCCGGTCGCGGACGCGCGGTGGCGGTCGAGCCGATGACCGCGCCGCCCAACGCGCTGGCCTCCGGCGACGACCTCATCGTCCTCGAGCCGGGCCAGCGATGGTCCGGGCAGTGGGGTCTGGCACACCGCGGGGCGCCGGCGTGACACGCATCGTCGTCTGCGGGGAGTCCCTGGTGGACCTCGTGCTCGACGCGCGCGCTGCCGCGGCCGGCGACACGTCCGGGTTGGCGCCCTTGCAGCCCGCACTCGGTGGTGGGCCGTTCAACGCCGCGGTCGCCGTCGGTCGCCTGGGATCGTCGGTGGCGTTCTGTTCCCGCGTGTCCACCGACCACTTCGGTGACGCGATCGTCGACTCGTTGACCGCTGCCGGCGTCGACACCGGACTCGTCCAACGCGACGACGCACCCACGTCGTTGGCCCTGGCCACCATCGGCACCGACGGGTCCGCGCAGTACAGCTTCTACGTCGAGGGCACGGCGGATCGCCGGGTGACCGATCCGGGTCCGCTCCCGGAGACGGTGGGCGCGTTGGCGTTCGGGACGTTGTCCCTGGTCCTGGAACCCGGCGCGTCGGTGTACGCCGCGATGATGACGGAGAACCACGCGCGCGGGCGGCTCGTCCTGCTGGACCCGAACATCCGCAGCGCGGTCATCGACGACCCGGACGGTTACCGGCGACGCTTCGTCGGATGGCTGTCGGCGGTCGACGTCCTGAAGGTCTCCGACGACGACGCCGCGTGGCTCGCGGACGGTCCGGCCGGCTCCACCCCGGCGGACTGGCTGGATCACGGTGTGGCGGCGGTGGTCTCGACCCGCGGGCCCGACGGCATCTCCGTGACCACGAGCGTGGGGACCGTCGAGGTGACCGCGCCGCAGGTCGAGACCGTCGACACGATCGGTGCCGGTGACACCGTCGTCGGAGCCCTGCTGGCCTGGCTCGACGAGCACGATCTCCTCGGTGTCGAGGCGGTGCGGTCGATGACCGACGACGACTGGCGCGGTGCGGCGTCGTTCGCCGCCCGGGCCGCCGCGGTCACCGTGTCCCGGGCAGGTGCCGACCCTCCGTGGGCGGGTGAGCTGTCCAGCGACTAGCGTGAAGGCAGGGATACGCACACCTGGACCACCGTTCACAAGACGGTTCCAGCCAGTCGAAAAGGGGCCCGAGTGTCCGCCGAAGCAGTGTCTGCCGGGTCCGAGACCCGATCCGCGAAGTTCGAGTACCCGGGTGGGGCACTCGACCTCCCGATAGTCGAGGCCACCGAGGGGGCCCCCGGCGTCGCGTTGGGCAAGTTCCTCTCCGAGACGGGGATGACGACGTTCGACGGTGGTTTCGTCAACACGTCGTCGACGAAGTCGGCCATCACCTACATCGACGGTGAGGCCGGGATCCTGCGGTATCGCGGGTACCCGATCGACCAGTTGGCGGAGAAGTCGACCTTCATCGAGGTCAGCTACCTGCTGATCTACGGGGAGCTCCCGACCGCGTCGCAGCTGGAGGAGTTCACGACCCGCATCCAGCGCCACACGCTGCTGCACGAGGACCTCAAGCGGTTCTTCGACGGGTTCCCCCGCAACGCGCACCCCATGCCGGTGCTGTCGAGCGCGGTCAACGCGCTGAGCGCCTACTACCAGGACTCGCTGGATCCCAAGGATCCCGAGCAGGTCGAGCTCTCCACGATCCGTCTGCTGGCGAAGCTGCCGACGATCGCGGCCTACGCCTACAAGAAGTCGGTCGGCCAGCCGTTCCTCTACCCCGACAACTCGCTGTCGCTGGTGGAGAACTTCCTGCGGATGACCTTCGGCTTTCCGGCCGAGCCCTACGAGGTCGACCCGGCCATCGTCAAGGCGCTCGACATGCTGTTCATCCTCCACGCCGACCACGAGCAGAACTGCTCGACGTCGACCGTGCGCCTCGTCGGCTCGTCGCAGGCCAACCTGTTCACCTCGATCTCCGGTGGCATCAACGCCCTCTGGGGTCCGTTGCACGGTGGCGCCAACCAGGCCGTGCTCGAGATGCTCGACGACATCAAGGCCGGCGGTGGCGACACCACGGACTTCATGAAGCGCGTGAAGAACAAGGAGCCCGGCGTGAAGCTCATGGGCTTCGGGCACCGCGTCTACAAGAACTACGACCCCCGCGCCGCGATCGTGAAGAAGACGGCCGACCAGATCCTCGAGACCCTCGGTGTCACCGACGATCTGCTCGACATCGCGAAGGGGCTCGAGGAGGTCGCGCTCTCCGACGACTACTTCATCGAGCGGAAGCTGTACCCCAACGTCGACTTCTACACGGGCCTGATCTACCGCGCGATGGGCTTCCCCACCCGCATGTTCACGGTGCTGTTCGCGCTCGGCCGCCTGCCCGGCTGGATCGCGCACTGGCAGGAGATGAACACCGACCCGACGACGAAGATCGGCCGCCCGCGCCAGATCTACACCGGGTACACCGAGCGTGACTTCACCGGGATGGGCGACCGCTGACCCGGTCGTCCTGACCCGGTCCCGCCGAGCCGCCGATCACAGGGATCGGCGGTTCCGCAGGACAGGTAGTGCGGTGCGCACCGCGTCGACGTCGGCGGTGTCGAGGTCGACGACGAGCATCTTCGATCCCTCCCCGAGGTGATCGGTGACGGCTCCGGTGGGTGAGACCACCAGCGAGTGGCCGACCCCGCGCGGTGCGGGGGAGTCGACGACGTCGCGGGGTTCGGCCTGATCGCACGCCACCAGGTGAGAGGTGGAGTCCAGGGCCCGCGCCCGGGCGAGCAGGGTCCACTGGTCGACCTTGCCCTCGCCGGCGCCCCAGGACGCCGCGACCACGATCACCGAGGCGCCGAGATCGGCCAGCCGCGTGAACAGGGCCGGGAAGCGAATGTCGTAGCACGACGCGAACCCGACCCGGACGCCGGCGACGTCGACGACCAGCGGGTCCGAACCCGGTGCGACGGTGTCTGATTCGAGGAACCCGAACGCGTCGAACAGGTGGATCTTGTCGTAGTGCGCGTCCACACCGCCGCCGGTGACGAGCAGTGTGTTGCGCACCCGTCCCGCGTCCGCGGGGGTGAACATCCCCGCGACGATCGTGATGCCGACGCGGGCCGCGATCGCGCGGACCGCGTCCGCCCAGGGCCCGTCGAGCGGTTCGTCGACGTCGGCCAGGGGTCCGCCGAAGCACCGCATCATCGCCTCGGGGAAGACGACCATCGCGGCCCCGGACTCGGCGGCGCGGGTCGTGTGGGCGTCGATGACGGCGAGGTTCGCGTCGGGGTCGTCGCTGCTGCAGACCTGGGCGAGGCCGACGCGGATGGTTGTCGTCACGGTGTCACTCCTGGTGTGGTCGGTGGGAGACGGATATACATGTCGTATGCAAGCGATGTCGGGTCGGGAGAAGGCGTACCTGTTCGTGCGCGACGAGGTCCTCACGTCGCCGGCCGCCACCGGGACGTTCCTCAACGAGCAGGACCTGGCCACCCGGATCGGCGTCTCGCGCACCCCGGTCCGCGAGGCGCTGCTCATGCTGCAGTCGGAGGGCCTCGTGGAGATGGTCCCCAAGCGGGGTGCCCACGTCCCGGCGATGTCGGGGCGTCAGATCGGTGAGCTGATGGACCTGCGCGGCGTCCTCGAACGGCACGCCGCGACCACGGCCCTCGCGCACGACAGCGCACCCGTCGACGCGATGTCCGTCGCGCTCGCCGAGCAGGAGGCGCTCGCCGACTCGCGAGAGACGGACGCGGCGACCCGCTTCATCGAGATCGACGGCCGCTTCCATCAGACACTCGTCGACTCGGCCGGCAGCGAACTGCTCTCCCGCACCTACGCCGGCCTGCGTGCCCGGCAGCTCCGCGTCGGTGTGAGCGCCCTGTTCAGCGCCTCCGACCGGCAGCACCGCGTGTGCGCCGAACACCGGACGATCGTCGACGCGCTCGCCGCGGGCGACGAGGCGTCGGCGCACGCGGCGATCGACGATCATCTGGAGGTCACGCTCGGAGTCCTGCTGCGGGCGTGACGGTCTCGGCCCCCGTGTGGGTCGTCTCGGCGTGGATCGCCACGTAGTGCTCGTCCTCCGACGGGTCGGGGTCGCGGCCGAACGCCAACCCGATCAGCGTGAGCACACCGACCACGGCGATGTACCCGGCGATCGGTAACCAGCTGTCGGTCCGGTCGAGCAGGTACACGAAGATCAGCGGTGCCATCGCGCCGCCGAACACACCCGCGATCGTGTAGGCCAGCGAGCTGCCCGTCGACCGCAGTCGCACGCTGAACTGTTCGGTGACGAACGCGGCCTGCGGGCCGTACATGAACGAGTGGAACGCCAGTCCCACCACCACGCCGAGGATGAGCAGCGGTAGCGAGTTGCCGCCGATCACGAGGAAGAAGACGGCACACCACACCACGCCGCCGACGGCCGCGACGGCGTAGACCAGCCGACGGTTGACCCGGTCGGAGACGGCGCCGGCCAGGGGGATGAGCCCCAGCTGACACGCCGAGCCGACGAGGATCGCGGTGAGGACCTCGCCGCGGTCGAAGTCGAGGTGCTCGGTGCCGTACGTGATCGAGAAGACGGTGAACAGCGCGTAGATGACGTCGGGGGCGATGCGGGAGAGGATCCCCGCGACGAGCGGGCGGAGCTGGGTGCGGAACACCTCGCTGATCGGGGCCGCGGAGCGGTCCCCGCTCTCCTGCAGCGCCTGAAACACCGGGGTGTCCTCCAGCTTCAACCGGATCCACAGTCCGAACCCGACGAGGATCGCCGAGAACAGGAATGCGACGCGCCATCCCCACGACTCGAACTGTGCGTCCGTCATCGAGACGGTGAGCAGGGCGAGTGCGCCGTTGGCCAGCAGGTTGCCGGCCGGCGGGCCGATCTGGGCCGCCGACGACCAGAACCCGCGACGCCGGGGGTCGCCGTACTCGCTCGAGAGCAGGACGGCCCCACCCCACTCGCCGCCGACGGCCACACCCTGGGCGAAGCGCATCGCCACCAGGATGATCGGGGCGGCGACGCCGATGCTCGCGTAGGAGGGGATGAGCCCGATCGCGAAGGTGGTGACGCCGATGAGGAGCAGCGTGATGACGAGCAGCTGTTTGCGGCCGATCACGTCGCCGAGCCGACCGAACACGAAGCCGCCGATGGGACGTGCCACGTAGCCGACCGCGTAGGTCGAGAACGCGAGCAGCGTCCCGGTCAGCGGGTCGTTGTCGGGGAAGAAGATGTCCGGGAAGACCAGTGCCGCGGCGGCCGAGTAGACGGCGAAGTCGTACCACTCCAGCGCGGTCCCCGTGAGGCTGGCCGCGAACGCCTTGGCCAGGCCTTTCCTGTCCCCCGCGACATGTGTGGTCATCACAGCTCCTTCGACGTCCGTGCGGCTCTCGCCCGTTGTCCGGTCCCCATACTTGATGTATACAAGTCGTATGCGCAAGCGTTTCGGCCTATCGGCAACGAGAAAGTAACCAGGAGGGCCTCCCACGATGCTCACGTTCACACTCCCCGACGGGTCCACCGAGTCCGTGGAACCCGTCGCTGTGCTCAACGCCGGATACGCCGGACGTGACCAGGAGGGCGTCGCCGCCCACATCGCCGAACTCGCGGACCTCGGGGTCCCCGCGCCGACGGTCACCCCCGCGCTCTATCCGATCGCGCCCTACCTCGCCCAGCAGACCGACGAGGTCTTCGTCCAACACGGGCGCACGTCGGGGGAGGCGGAGTGGGCGCTGGTGGTCCTCGGCGACACCGACGACGACGTGTTGCTCACCGTGGCGTGCGATCACACCGATCGCGACCTCGAGGTCCACAGCGTCGCCTGGAGCAAGAACGCGGCCCCGGACGTCGTCGGCCGGGGTGCCTGGCGCCTCGCGGACGTGGCCGGACGCCTCGACGGCATCGTCCTGCGTGCATGGGCCGACGACGTCCTCATCCAGTCGGGGTCGCTGGGTGACCTGCTCGCGCCGCAGTACTGGCTCGACGTGCTGCGTGAGCGCGGCCTCCTGCGTCGGGGGACCGTCCTGGTCTCGGGGACCATCCCCATGCGCAGCGGGGTGGACCAGTTCGCGGGGTCCTGGCGGGTCGAGATGTCGGACCCGGTCACCGGTGAGGTCCTCACGTGCGCCTACCGCACGGTTGCGATGCCCGCACCGATCGGGTGAGCGGCACGCCGTAGAGTCGGTCACAGAACGCACCGTGTGTTCGACGACGAGATGAACGCAGGAGACGTCAGGTGACCAAGCCAGAGGTGGATTTCCCCGAGGGTCCCGCACCCACCGAGTTGGTCACCGAGGACATCGTCGTCGGTGACGGCGAGGAGGCCGTGCCGCACGGCATGGTCGACGTGCACTACGTCGGTGTCGAGTACGAGACCGGCGAGGAGTTCGACTCGTCCTGGGACCGTGGACAATCCGCGAACTTCCCCCTCGACCGGCTCATCGTGGGGTGGCAGGAGGGGATCCCCGGCATGAAGACGGGTGGTCGCCGGAAGCTGATCGTCCCGCCCGAGAAGGCCTACGGTGCCGCCGGCGCCGGACACCGCCTGTCGGGCAAGACCCTCGTGTTCGTCATCGACCTGCTCGGCGTCGGCTAGACCTCACCCACCGCTCAGCGGGTGTACGGGTCGCGCAGCAGTCCCCCGTGATCGGGCACGCGCCGGTCGTGCGCGTCGACGACGGCGCGGGCGTGCATCGCGAACGGCGTCCGGTGGCTCGCGGCGAGATGCGCCAACTCCCTGCGGGCGGCGCCCGGATCGAGTTCGAGCACCTCCGCGGCGATGCCCACGGCGAGTCCCACCGTGCGCGTGTCCCGCAGCAGGCGACCCACCACGGTCTCGACGACCGCGTCCCGCGACCCCGTCGCGTCCGAGGTCAACGCGAGCGCCGCGAGATCGGCGAGCATCTGCCCCAGCACCACCGGCCGATGGTCACCCCACGGTTCGGTGGTGTACACGACGACCGACCCCACCGGCTGTGCGAGCACCCGGATGGGGAACGCGTGGACCGACCGGAGCCCGGCGTCGTGGGCGTCGGCGCGATAGCGCGGCCAGCGGTCGTTCTCCACACCGAGGTCGCCGATCACCGCGACCGCCCCGTCGCCGGCCGCGGTCAGTCCCGGGCCCCAGGTGGAGAGCGCTGGATCGATGTCGCCGGCGACGGCGACGGCATGCGCACTCGGCGACGGCCCCGACCGGTCGAGGACGACGACACTCGACGAGTACGCGCCGAAACCCCGTCGCGCGGCGTCGGCCACGGCGTCCAACACCGCGGCCACGTCGAACGGTCCGGTCATGGTGTGCACGATGTCGGCGACCGCGACCACCGCGGTGCCCGTGAGCAGTCCGTCCAGCCGCTCGGGGGTGTCGTCGGTCATTGGTCGTCCCTGCTCTCGATGTCTCTGCCCTCGATGTCCCGACTCGCGATGTCGGTGAAAGTCGCCGTGCGCGCGACGATCTCACCCGCGACGGAACCGATCGGGCGTCCCTGGGAGAAGGCGACGGCGCGGAGCCGGTCGAGTGCCTCCTCGGTGCCGATGTCGAGCTGTACGGCGATGATGCCGGTCGCCACGTGTACGTCGTCCCGGGCGAACGGCCCGCCGGGTTCGTCGACGACGATGTGCTCGACGTCGCGGGGGCTGCGCGCGACGTCGTCGGCGTTGCGCCGGATCGTCGCCGCGGCCAGGCGCGCGCTGACCTGGGCCGACTGCGCCTCGTCGCGCGTCAGATCCCCCGGTCGGCGGCGGTACAGCTCGAGGACCCCGACGGCGAAGTCGTCGACGGTCACGGGGACCGCGAACACCGCGCCGACGCCCATCAGGAGGACCTCGGACCGGAAGACGGGCCAGTGCGTCGTCGCCTCGTCGGTGTCCAGGGAACCGACCAGGACGCTCGACTGCGTCGCGAACGCCCCGATGCAGGGCCCCTCGCCGAGGGTGAACTGCAGGTCGTCGAGGTGGGCCGCGGTGGCGTCGGTGGCGTAGATCAACTCGCGGTTGTCGCCGGCGGACCCGAACACGGCGATCGCGGCGCCGTCGACGCCCGTCAACCGCGTCGCGGTCTCACAGAGTTCACGGATGCCGCTGAAGAGCACGTCGCGGCGGCGGGGTGGGCCGTGGCTGTCGGGGTCGGTCATGGACCCGACGCTGCGCGAGCGTGCTGCGCGCACAGGGGATCCGAGATCATTGTGGGTGTGTACCCGGTTGCCGCGGGGTACGAAACGTCCCGCTGTCGCGTCCTCGGGACGGTCGTGTCCGGAGGGATCGGTCGACGGCGACGTCACGGTGTCCGGCTCCGCAGGAACAGGGGCAGCGCCACCCACAGGGTGAGGGCGGCGACAGCCACCACGGTGCCGACGGCGAGACCCGTCTCCTGATCGACGACGACGTCCATGATGAGGGTGATCACGCCGACGACCGCCACGCCGAGCAGGCCGAACCCGCAGAGCGCGAGGCGGTTCGCCCAGCGGACGAGGATGTGCACCGCATGTTGACGGAACAGCACCCGGTGGATCGCGACGGGCGCGACCAGCAGCACGGTCGCCAGTACCGATGCGGTGGTGGTCGTCAGGTAGATCGCGGTGTCCCGCTGCGATATCCCCGCGAACCGGGCCTGGAAGGGCAGCGTCAGCAGGAACCCGGTGAGCAGCTGGATCCCCGTCTGGATGACCCGTAGTTCCTGCAGCAGCGACGACCAGTTGCGGTCGAGACGTTCGACGGGTGTCTCGCCCCGCGCCCGCTCGTTCCACTCGTCGTCGTCCACACCCCAGATCACAACACAACCGCAGGCTCGACACCGCCGAGCAGGGGTATTCGGCTCGCCGGTGTCGTACCGACGGGCGGTTGCTCCCGGATCCTCAGCCCTGCGTGTGGCGCAGCAGCAACTGCACGGCGGCGTGGACGGTGGCGGCGAGGACGTCGGCGGGGTCGCCGTCGAACTCGGTCCGCTCCGTCGAGGACTGCCCCCGGTCGACGATCCCGATCCACACGGTGCCCGCCGGGACGTCCTCGTCGGTGTCCGGACCCGCCTCGCCGGTCAGGGCGATGGTGAGGTCGGCACCGAACATCGTCGCGGTGGAGTGGGCCATCGCGCGGGCGGAGTCCTCGCTGACGACGGGCCCGTCCGGCACATGCAGCAACGAGTGCTTGACCGAGGGGCTGTAGGCGACGATCCCGCCCGCGTACCACTCACCCGACGACGGCGCGCGGCCCAGTTGCGCGGCCAGATTGCCCGCGGTCAACGACTCGCACGTCGCGATCGACCGCCCGGTGCGCTGCGCCACCTCCGCCAGCTGCTCGCAGAGGTCGGTGGTCTCGGAGTCGACGGGGAGATGCTGTTCGGGTTCGACGGTCATGCGGGGGCGGATGGCCGGGACGGGCCCGGCTCAAACATCGACCGCCACCGCGGATGTCGCACCCGTGACAGACTGCGATGATGACCAAGCGCGCGAGACTGGTGGCGGGCGTCGACGTCGGCGGCACCAACATCGAGGTGGGGGTCGTGGCCCCGGACCACTCGGTGGTCGCGCGGGCGAAGGCCCCCACGCCGACCGACGGCCCCGACGCCGTGTTGTCCACCATCGCCGATCTGGTGTCGTCGCTGGACGAGGACCCCGTCGCCCTCGGTGTCGGCATCCCCGGGGTGGTGCACCGCGGCGAGGTCCTGACGGTGCCGAATCTGTCCCACTGGACCGAGCGGGTCGAGATCGGGGACGAACTCGGCCGACGTCTGCGACTGCCCGTGTCCCTGGGCAACGACGCGAACGTCGGGCTGCTCGGCGAGCACGTGGCCGGCGCCGCCCGCGGTGCGGACGGTGCCCTGGGGGTCTGGATGGGGACCGGGATCGGCGGCGCGCTGGTGATCGGCGGGCAGTTGTACGGCGGCTCGCGCGGCGCGGCGGGCGAGATCGGTCACGTGGTGGTCCAGGAGCGCGGCGCGTTGTGTGGCTGCGGGCGACGAGGGTGTGTCGAGGCCTATGCGGGACGTCGGCAGATGGAGGTGACGGCGACCGCGTTGCAGGCGGCGGGTCGCACCACCCGGCTGTTCGCGATCCGCGACGAACTGGGCAAGGCGAGTGTCACGTCGAAGGTGTGGAAGAAGGCGCTCGAGGACGAGGATCCGGTTGCGACGGAGCTGTTCTCGACGGCGATCGACGCGCTGGGTGTGGCGATCGGGTCGACGCTGAACGTCCTCGACGTGCCGCTGGTCGTCCTCGGTGGCGGACTCGTCGAGAAGCTGGGTCAGGATCTGGCGGATCGTGTCGCCACGGCCACGGCGCCGTGGGTCCTCCAGGAGGACCCGGACCGGCGGTTCGTGGCGTCGGCACTCGGTGACGACGCCGGGATCGTGGGGGCGGCCGCGCTGGCGCGCGAGCAGTCCGCCTGATCCCGGCGTCTCACAGCCTGGCGGTCAGAAGCGGGCGCAGGACCCCAGGGCGATCGCGATCCGCTGGTCGATCAGCGGCCGGAAACGGTCGTAGACGACCTTGACCCGCGGCTCCTCGGCGACGAGCGCGCTGATCTGCGCCGAGCGTGCCGGCTCGGGAAGGAGCGCCACCCGCTCGAAGGTCGCGCGGACCCGGGGGTTGTCGAGGTACCCGGCGACCTCGGGCGACGTCGCGCGGACCGCGCGTTCGAGCTGATCGGTGGTGCAGGTGGTGCCGGGGACACGCGGTGCCGGGTCCTCGGGCGCGGCGGACGCGGATGCGACGGGGAACGCGAGGGCGGCCGCGGTGCCGAGCGCGGCGGCACCCAGGGCGATGGTGCGGTGCAGCGAGGACGGGCGGGAGTCGGACCGTGCGGTCATCGGTGGTTCCTCTCGGAGGGGGAGTGGGCCGCACGCGTCGTGCCTGGGTCTGAGGCCGTGCGGCCTGACCTAACCGTACCGATGTGCCGGTGTCGGCGCGATCGTGACGGTCAGGCGCGCCCCGCCCCAGGGGCTCTCCGAGAGTGTCGCGGAGCCGCCGTGGAGTGCGGCCTGTTGCGCGATGAGCGCAAGTCCCAGACCGGATCCCGACTGGCGGGTGGTGCCGCGTTCGAACCGTCGGAACAGCCGGTCCCGATCGGCCGGCGGGACACCCCGTCCGTCGTCGTCGACGATGATCGCGACACCGTCGCCCGCGGCGTCCACCGACACCCGCACCCGACGGGCCTCGCCGTGGCGGACGGCGTTGGTGATCGCGTTGCCGACGGCCATCCGCAGCCCGGTCTCGATGGCGACGACGGGGACCGACGGCGGGGAGACGAGCTCCACCTCGACACCGCGGTGGTGCGATCTCGCCTCGGTGACCACGCGGTCGAGAAGGTCGGCGAGGTCGACCTCGACGCGGTCGCGTCCGCCGAGATCGCCCTGGGCGAGGCTCTCCAGCGCCGCGAGCGTCTCCTGGATCCGCGCGTGCGCGCGACGGAGATCTCGCACGATCTCGGCGCGCGCCTCGGGGTCGGGGGTGAAGGTGTCGAGCACCTCGAGGTCGGTGCGCATCGCGGTCAGCGGGGTGCGCAGCTCGTGGGCCGAGACCGAGGCGAAGTCGCGGGCGGTGACGAGGGCCTCGTGGGTGCGCCCGCGTTCGACGTCGACCCGGCGCAGCAGCGACTCCATCGCCGACGCGAGATCCTCGGCCTCCCGCGCACCCCGGATGTCGACGAGCGCGGCGCGTTCGGGGGCCTCGGGTCCGGCGTCCACGGGGATCACCTCGGTGTGCCGGGCGAGACGTCGCAGCGGCCGGATCGCGAGGCCGCCGAGCAGCCACGCCAGCAGGGCCGACGCGGCGACGGCGGCCAGGCCGATGTAGAGCAGTGCGCGTCGCTGCGACGCGACGCGGTCGACGGTGGACTGCACGGGGACCGCGACCGAGGACACGACGAGGCCGTTGAGCAGGCCGGAGTTCACCGCCGACACCGTCTTCACCCGGTACCGCGTGCCGTCGATCGTCGTGTCGCCCACTCCTGTTCCGCGGGCGGGGATCTGGGTCCCGGTGGACTGCAGCACGATGCCCCCGATCCGGGCGGTGGCCAGCGCGCCGTCCGACACACCCGTCGTGATGGTGCTCGTGTTCGAGGCCGACAGGCTCGGCTGGAACGCCGCCGAGAGGGTGTCGACGCGGGCGTCGAGTTCACGGAACGCGCTGTCGCGCACCTGCACCCAGGCGATCGCGCCGACGGCCAGGACGATGAGCACGGTGACCAGCGCGGCCGCCGCGGTGACGCGGGTGCGCAGCGACGGCGAGCGGCGCCTGGTCGCGGACGGGGTGGTCACGGCCGCGACCGCAGCACGAAACCCACCCCGCGCACGGTCTGCACCACGCGCGGTTGGCCCTGCGCCTCGAGCTTGCGCCGCAGGTAGCCGATGAAGACGTCGACGACGTTGGTGTCGGCGGCGAAGTCGTACCCCCACACCTGGCTGAGCAGTTGTGTCCGGCTCAGGACCATGCCGGGGTGTTCGGCGAGGGCGACGAGCAGTTCGAACTCGCGCCGGGTGAGGTCCACGGCGTGGCCGTCGCTGCTGACCTGCCGGGCGTCGATGTCGACCGACACGTGCTCGACGGTCAGGCGCCGGCCCACCGTCTCCGGCTGTGCCTCCGACGGCGCGGGTCGCCGACGGAGCAGCGCGCGGATCCGGGCGACCAGCTCACCGAGGTCGAACGGCTTCGTCAGGTAGTCGTCGGCGCCGGCCTCGAGTCCCGCGATGCGGTCGTCGACGGAGGTGCGTGCGGAGAGCACGCAGACGGGGATGTCGTCGCCGAGTGCACGCAGGGCCGTGACCACGGCGACGCCGTCGAGGTCGGGCATGTTGATGTCGAGCACCAGCAGGGAGGGGCGGTGCTCGGTGATGGAGCGCAGGGCCTGTGCGCCCCCGGTGGCCGTCTGCACACCGAACCCGGCCAGTCGCAGCCCGCGCTCGAGCGAGTGCAGCACGTCGAGGTCGTCGTCCACGACGAGGACGTCGACGGGGACATCGCCGCGGACACGGCCGTCAGCGTCGGTGCTCGGCGGTGGCGTCATGGCGGCCATTGTGCCGAACCGTTCCGGCAGGATGGGGTGATGACGACCACCGCAGTCCTCTGGTTCCGGCGCGACCTGCGCCTCGCGGACCTGCCGTCCCTGCTCGACGCCGCGGCCGCGGCCGACCGGGTCCTCGCGTGTTTCGTGCTCGACCAGACGCTGCTCTCGTCGGCGGGGGAGCGCCGTGTGCAGTTCCTCGGTGACTCCCTGCGCGACCTGTCGGAGCAGCTCGACGGGCGGCTGCTGGTGGTGAAGGGCAAGCCGGAGAACAGGATCCCGCAGATCGCGAAGGCGGTCGACGCGACCAGCGTGCACATCTCCAGCGATCACACGCCGTACGGCAGGGCGCGCGACGAGCGCGTCGCCGAGGCTCTCGGTGACATCGAGCTGGCGTCGCAGGGGTCGCCGTACGCGGTCACCCCCGGCCGACTCACCAAGAACGACGGGGAACCGTACAAGGTCTACACGCCGTACTTCCGGGCGTGGCGTGACCACGGGTGGCACTCACCCGCCGACACCGGGACGTCGTCGGCGACATGGGTCGACCCGTCCGACGTCACGTCCTCGCAGTTGACGGCCGCCGACATCCCCGACCCCGGGGTGGACCTGCCGCAGCCTGCGGGCGAGACGGCGGCGCTCGCGCGGTGGAAGCAGTTCGTCGAGGGCACGAAGGAGTTCGCCGAGCACTCCGTCGCCGACTACGACGACGTCCGCAACCGCCCCGACCTCGACGCGACCAGCCGGATGTCGGCGCATCTGAAGTTCGGCACCATCCACCCCCGCACGATGCTCGCCGACCTCGTCGACCTGGAGAAGAAGCAGGCGACGAAAGACGGTGCGACCGGCTACATCCGCGAGATCTGCTTCCGCGACTTCTACGCGACGATCATGCATCACTGGCCGCGGAGCTCCTGGTGGAACTGGAACCAGGCCTTCGACAAGATCGACGTCGACACCGGTGCCGAGGCGGAGAAGGCCTTCGAGGCGTGGCGGGACGGCCGCACCGGCTTCCCCATCGTCGACGCGGCGATGCGTCAGCTGAACGAGTCCGGCTGGATGCACAACCGGTTGCGGATGATCGCGGCGTCGTTCCTCGTCAAGGACCTCCACCTGCCGTGGCAGTGGGGTGCGAAACACTTCCTGCAGCAGCTCACCGACGGCGACATGTCCAACAACCAGCACGGGTGGCAGTGGACCGCGGGGTGCGGCACCGACGCCTCGCCCTACTTCCGCGTGTTCAACCCGACCACCCAGGGCGAGAAGTTCGATCCCGACGGCGACTTCGTCCGCCGGTGGGTGCCCGAGCTCGCCGACATCGCCGGCAAGGCCGTCCACCAGCCGGGGGACGCCCGCCCCGACGACTATCCCGAGCCGATGGTCGACCACAAGGCGGAACGCGAGGAAGCTCTTGCCCGCTACCAGAAGGTGAAGGGCTGACCTGCGGGTTCCCTGAGTTAGGGGAGCCGAAACTTATTCTTCGCCCAGTTTGAAACCGGGCCGTGCCTGTGCCACTCTGGACCGATGCCGCCGGTGACCGACACGCAGGTGACCGACCCCGCCCCGTCGAGGTCGCGGCGGTCGCGGTTCGCCGGTGCAGCGCTGCTCGGCCCCGCGTTCGTCGCAGCGATCGCCTACGTCGACCCGGGCAACGTCGCTGCGAACGTCACCGCCGGAGCCCGGTACGGCTTCCTGCTGGTGTGGGTCCTCGTGGTGGCGTGTGCGATGGCCGTCGTCATCCAGTACCAGTCGGCCAAGCTGGGCATCGTGACCGGCAAGACCTTCCCCGGTCTGCTGGGTGAACGGTTGCCGCGGCGTCGGCGCCTCGCGTTCTGGGTCCAGGCCGAGGTCGTCGCCGCCGCCACCGACATCGCCGAGGTCGTCGGCGGCGCCATCGCCCTGCAACTCCTCTTCGACCTGCCGCTCGTCGTCGGCGGCCTCATCGTCGGCGTGATCTCGCTGGCACTGTTGGGTTTCCAGTCCCGGCAACGACAGCGCGCCTTCGAGTCGGTGATCGCCGCCCTGCTGCTGGTCATCGTCGTGGGGTTCCTCGCCGGGCTCGTCGTGGGCCCACCGTCAGCGGGCGACGTGCTCGGCGGTCTGGTCCCGCGACTGCAGGGCACCGACACCGTCCTGCTGGCCGCGAGCATGCTCGGTGCGACGGTGATGCCGCACGCCATCTACCTGCACTCCAGCCTGGTCATCGATCGCCACGGGGTCGCCCGCGACGACGCCCGCCGCCGTCGACTAGTGCGGGCCACACGCTGGGACGTGGTGTGTGCGTTGATGATCGCGGGTGCGGTGAACATCGCGCTCCTGCTGCTCGCCGCACAGAACCTGCAGGGGCGGGACGGCACCGACACCATCGAGGGCGCACAGCGCGCCGTCGGTGACGCGATGGGCCCCGTCATGGCCATCGTGTTCGCCGTGGGCCTGCTCGCGTCGGGCCTCGCGTCGACGTCTGTCGGGTGTTACGCCGGCGCGTCGATCATGGCGGGTCTGCTGAAGGTCCGCGTGCCCGTGTGGATCCGGCGTCTCGTGACGCTCGTCCCCGCGCTGATCGTCCTCGGCAGCGGTGTCGACCCGACCTGGGCACTGGTGATCTCGCAGGTCGTGCTCAGCTTCGGCATCCCGTTCGCGATCATCCCGCTCGGTCGGCTCACCCGCGACCCGTCGGTGATGGGCTCCTTCGCCGACTCCGGTGCCCTCCGCCTGGCCGCGACGGCGATCGCCGCGGTGGTCGTCCTCCTCAACGTCGCGCTGATCGTCCTGACGGTGACAGGTCTGGGCTGACCTGCCCGTCAGGCCTTCTTGAGGTCCGGGTTCTCCTGGTGCACCTCGTTGATCAGCGACATGTCGAAGATGTCGGCGGCCTTGATCGAATAGCCGGCCTTCGCCAGGGCCTCGATGTTGGCGTCGATCAGTTCCTCGGTCATGGTGAGCAACCCGTTGGCCTTCGTGTCCGCGGAGGCGACGAGGAGGTTCTGCGCCTGTGCCTGCTTGAGTTGGTCGTCCATCTTCAGACCGAGGGACTTCCCGTAGACGTTCACGGCGAGTTCCGCGGACTTCTGCGGGTCGGCGACCGCGTCGTTCCACCCCATGACCTCGGCCTTGAGGAATCGCTTGAGCTTGTCGCGCTCGGTGTCGATCGTCTCCTGGCGCACCACGAACGTCTCGGCGACCAGGGGCAGGTTGTGGTCGGCGAACGGCAGGGTGGCGGTCGCGAACCCCTGCGCCGCCAGGGTGATCGGCTCGTTGGTGGTGTAGGCGACCCACCCGTCCACCTCGCCCTTGGTCAACGGCGTCGGGTCGTACTGGACGGTGATCTTCTGGATGTCGTCCTCGGTGAGGCCGTTCGCGGTCAGCAGGGCCTTGAAGACGTTCTCGTTGGACGCCTGCACCCCGATCTTCTTGCCCTTCATCTCCGCGGGGGTGGTGATGGGCTTCGACTCCGACGACATGATGCAGAACGGGTTCTTCTGGAACGTGGCGGCGACGGTCTTGAGCTTCGCGCCCTGCAGGATGACCGGTGCGGTCAGCTGCGGTGCGGTGGTGCCGGTCCACACCTTCTTCGACGTCAGACCCGTCTCGACGCCGGTGCCGGCGCCGCCGCCGGTGATCAGCTCGGGGTCGGGGGTGAAGCCCGCCGCCTTGTAGTAGCCCTTGCTCAGCGCGTGGTACTCACCGGCGAACTCGATGTTCTTGATCCACGACAGCTGGACCTTCTCCGCGCCCGACGCCGACGACGACGAGGACGAGCTGCAGGCAGCGAGCAGGCCCGAGACACCGAGTGCGCCGGTCGCACCACCGGCCATGAGGGAGTACCGGAGGAAAGAACGACGGTCGACGCTGTGGGACATGGGAACTCCTGTGTCGGATCGGATGGCGGTACGTACTAGGCGACGGAACCCATGCGGGTGAGCACGAGCTTCTCGACGACCCCGACGACGGCGTAGAGGACGATCGAGCTGACGGTGATGACGACGACCGACGCCCACAGTTCGTCGTAGGCGGCGGCCGGGAGTGCCTGCTGCAGGCTGGCCCCGAGGCCCTTGTTGGTGCCGAGCCACTCGGCGACGGTGGCGCCGATCATCGCGCCGGGGACGGAGACCTTCGCGGCGGCGAACACCGCCGGCACGGCGGCGGGCAGCGACGCCATCCGCAGCGTCGTGGCCGGTGAGCCGCCGTAGGCGGTGATGACGTCGGAGATCTGGCGGGGCGCCCCGGCGAGGCCGGTCATGATCAACACCAGCGCCGGGAAGAAGACGATGATCCCGCCCATGACCGCGACGCAGGCGGGGCCCCGCCCCACGATCATCGTGATCAGGGGCGTGATGGCGACCAGTGGCACCGACCGCATCAGCAGGGCCAACGGCATGAACGTCTGTGCTGTCGGGCGCGACAGCGTGAACACCCCCGCGACGAGGAGAGCAGCGACCATCCCGGTGGCGAACCCGATGCCTGTGTCGCCCAGCGTGATCCACAGACGGTCGAGGATGTCGGCGCGGTTCGCGCCGGCGCCCGAGGCGGTGAACAGGTACTCGACGACGTCGATCGGCGTGCGCCCGATGATCGGTCCGACGTCGGGGAACGCGAGGAGGAACCCGATCCAGATCACCACGATCAGGACCAGGGACCCCAGCAGCGAGCCGAGGAAGCGGACTGTCGGGCCGGCGTGGGGGAATCGGGGTGCCGTCGCGCTCACGAGAACACCGCCTCGCCGCGGGCCCAGCGTCCCACGAACCGGGCCACGATCGCGATGATGCCGTAGGCGACACCGGCGATGGCGCCGGCGATGAGCGCGATCGCCCACACCTGCGGGATCTGCGCCGACTGCTGGGCGAGGATCATCGACGGGCCGATGCCCTGCTCGGGCATCGACAGGAACTCGCCGAGGACCGCGCCGAGCACCGCGGCGGGTGCGGCGATCGCCAGGGCGCCCATCACCGACGGGAGCGCTGCGATGAGGCGGATGCGCACCAATTGCGCGACGGCGCCGCCGCCGTGGACGCGGATCAGGTCGAGGTCGGCCTGCTTCGGGGACCGCAATCCGGTGAGCGTGGCGATCATCGTCGTGAAGAACACCGAGATCGCGGCGAGGAAGACGATCATCGTCTGCACCTCGCTGAACGCGACCTGGATGATGGGGGCCACCGCGATCAGCGGGGTGCAGTAGCTGATGATCGCCAGCTGCGTCGCGAGGCCTTCGATCAGCGGCACGATCACCACGATCAGCGCAACGACGATGGCGAGCGCGTTGCCCCACAGGAAGCCGCGCAGCGCGAGCTCGGCCGTCGGGATGACGTTGGTCGTGTAGAAGTCCGTGCCCTGATCACCGACGGCTCGCAGGACCGCGAGCGGGGTCGGGATGGTCCCGCGGAACCACTGGAACACACCGGCGACGGTCCACAGGGCGATCACCGCGACGATCCCGACCGCGCCTGCGCCCCACCGCGAACCGGCAGCACGCGCACCAGATGACAGAGCCCCGGGCGTGTCCGGCAGCTGCGGCCCGGCGAGTCCGGGTTCTGCGATCGACGTCATGCGTGCGTGGCGGGCGCCGGGGTGTGCTCGGACCCGTGCCCGAAGAGCAGTCCGCTGAGATGGTCGTGCAGAGCGTGGAACTCGGGTGTGCGCATCATGTCCGGCACCCGTGGACGCGGCAGGTCGATCGGGAGCACCTCGATGATCCGACCGGGTCGGGGGCTCATCACGGCGACCTCGTCGGAGAGGAACACCGCCTCGGCGATCCCGTGCGTCACCATCAGCGTGGTGGCGGGCTTCTCCGTCCAGATGCGCAGCAGCTCCATGTTGAGCCGCTGGCGCGTCATGTCGTCGAGGGCCCCGAACGGCTCGTCGAGGAGGAGGGCGGTGGGCCGCACGACGAGCGCGCGGGCGATCGAGACCCGCTGGCGCATGCCGCCGGACAGTGTCGCCGGCTTGGCCTTCTCGAAACCGGTCAGGCCGACGAGGTCGATGAGTTCGGCGACGAGATCGTCGTCGGCGGGCATCCGGGCGACCTGCAGCGGCAGCCGGATGTTCGACTCGACGCTGCGCCACGGCAGCAGGGCGGAGTCCTGGAACGCGATGCCGAGGCCGTGGTCGCGTTGGAGGTCGCGGGGGGACCGGCCGTTCATCAGCGCCGTCCCCGTGGTGGGGGTCTCGAGGCCGGCGAGGATGCGCAGCACGGTGGACTTGCCGCACCCCGACGGACCCAGCAGGGACAGGAACGACCCCTCGGAGGTGGCGAGCGTGACGTCCTCGAGCGCGGTGACCGCCGACCCCCGGCCACCGAACGTCTTCGACAGCCCCGACACGTCGACACCGGTGCCTGCGGGTGGGACCCGCTGTGGCACCGGTGTCGTCGTGGCGGGCTCCTGCGTCATGTCGGGGACGGTAGGAGCATCGCGTTGCTGCTGCGTTACACCGCGATTACGCGTGGCGCGCAGCGTCAGCGCGCCGGCGTCGGCTCCTTCGGTGCCGACTCGTGCGATCCGCCGAACAGGGCCTCGGACCACTTGACCCGCGACCCGGTGCGCAGGATCGACCGCTGGTAGATCCGCGACGCGACCCAGGTGGACGCCGCGCACGCGGCCATCATGATGAGCACGGTCCCGATGACCTGCACCACGCTCGCGTCGCCGGTGGCGATCCGCATGGGCATCAGCGACGCCGAGAACGGCGGGATCCAGGACAGGATCGTCATCGGCGTGGAGGTGATGGCGTTGATCCCGAAGATGCCGGCGTAGAGCACGCCGAGCGCGAGGAACGTCAGCGGCAACGTCGCCGACGCCGCCTCCTCCTGGCGGGAGACCATCGCCCCCGCGGCGGCGTAGAGGGTGGCGAAGAAGAGGAAGCCGAGCAGGAACCAGACGATGACGGCGACGAACATGGAGACGGCCGTCGTGGGCACGGTGAGCAGTCCTGTCGCCGACCCGGTGATCAACCCGGCGCCGGCGATGACGACCAGCTGGCCCAGCAGGATGGCGCCGATGCCGAGGATCTTGCCCCACAGCAGGTGCAGCGGCTTGATCGTGGCCAGCAGGATCTCGACGATCCGCGACGATTTCTCCTCGACCACGCCGACGGAGATCATGCCGCCGCCCTGCATGATGACGATGAGCAGCAGCACCACGCCGATGTAGGCGATCGCGAGACGTTGTCCCTCATCGGGTTTGGTCACCTTCGTCTCGGTCACCGACAGCGTCGACGAGGCCGCGGCGGCGGAGGTGACCGCCGCCGGGTTCGCGCCGCTCGCCGAGATCGCCGTCCGCAGACCGGACTGGGCCACCGCGGTGCGGATGAGCGTCTCGGCACTGCCCGACAGGCCGTCCTTCGTCACGGCGGTGAACGCCGTGCCCGACCCGGGTCCGTTCGCGACGAGTGCCGCCGACACGTCGCCGGACTCGACCTGGGTGCGGGCCTCCTGCGCTGTCGCGATCGGGACGACGCGCACCCCGGTGCCGGTCGCCTGGCCGGCTTGCTGGAGCACCTGGCCCACCGTCGAGTCCGCACCGGCGACGACACCGATCTTCGGGGCGTCGTCGCCGCCCTTGCCGACGAACTGCGCCGCGACGATCAGACCGCCGATGACGAGGGCGAGCAGCAGGACGTTGATGATCTTGAACGATTTCGTCGCCACGCGGGTCGTGATCTCGCGCCGCGCGACGAGGGCGATCGAGTGTGCCGCGCCGGTGTCCGCTCCGGGATCGGGGGAGTTCGGTCGGCGGGTGTCGGTGAGTGTGCTGGTCATGACGAGACCACCTCTCGGAACAGTTCGGTCAGGTCGGGGGTGCGCGGGGTGAACCGACGGACGGGGCCGTGGTCGAGTGCCGCGCGGAGGATCAGTTGATCGTCGGCACCGGGGGCGAGATCGACGACGGTGGTGTCGGGCCCGGTGTGACGTGACGCCGTGACGCCGGGCAGTCCGTCGGCCCACGGGTCGACCGTCGAGGGACCGGTGATCTCGATCTGCGACCCGCCGCGCGAGCGGAGTTCGTCCACACCGCCGAGCGCGCGCATCTCGCCCTTCGCGATGATGCCCACGCGATCGCAGAGCCGCTGCACCAGTTCGAGCTGATGGCTGGAGAAGACGACGGGGACACCCTGTGCCGCCTTCTCCTTGAGCACGTCGCTCATCACGTCGACCGCGACCGGGTCGAGACCCGAGAACGGTTCGTCGAGGACGAGGACGGCGGGGTCGTGGACGAGGGCGGCGGCGAGCTGTGCGCGTTGCTGGTTGCCCAGGCTGAGGTTCTCGACCGGCTCGTCGACGCGCTCGGCGATGCCGAGGCGGGTGAGCCAGTCCTGCACGGTGGAGGCCGCGTCGGCGCGCGAGAAGCCGTGCAGCTCGGCGAGATAGCGGAGTTGCTCGCCCACCTTCATCTTGGGGTACAGCCCGCGTTCCTCCGGCATGTAGCCGATGCGCCGGCGGAGTGCGAGGTCGATGGGCCGGGATCCGAGCGCCACCGTCCCGGAGTCGGCGGTGAGGACACCGAGGACGATGCGCATGGTGGTGGACTTGCCGGCGCCGTTGCTGCCGACGAAACCGAAGATCTCGCCGGGCTCGACGGTGAAGGTCATGTCGCGCAGTGCGGTCAGGTCGCCGAATCTCTTGGTGAGACCGTCGATGATCAGGGGGTCACCCATGTCAGCTCTTCCTCTCGAGGTCGTGGGTCGTGGACGAAGGGAACTGGTCGGCGAAGTCCTCGGGGTCGGGGTCGTCGGCCCACCAGGCGAGCAGCAGTGTGGGACTGCAGGTCCCGATGAGCAGGAACGTGATGAGCAGGATCCCGAAGCCGTACACGGTGCCCCCGCTGACCGAGTCGACGGCGGACCCGACGAGGATCAGCCCGAGGTAGGGCACGAACATCAGGGCGAAGACCACGATGTAGCCGATGGACCGCGCGGAGTTCCGTTTCGCCAGCTGGAGTTCGTCGAGCGAGGCGACCGGCGCCTCGGCCAGGTTCCCCGTCACGATGCCGAGCATGCGCAGGAACGTGACCGTGCCGATCAGTCCGAGGACGAACGGGACGAAGAACCATCCCCGGGTCACGAAGGAGAGCGCCGTGGCCACGAGCAGCAGCAGCAGCGACGCCATCACACCCCCGGCGAGCAGACGGGCACCGCGGCGGTTGCGCAGCCGGGGGAGTCGATGGGCGTTCTTGGCCTGGGACTTCTCGTAGTACCGGACACGCCAGGCCTCGTAGCGCACCCAGATGGCGGGCTTGAGGTGGTCCGGGATGGCGGAGTTCGGATCGGTCATGGGGTACTCCCGTTGCGCTGGGCGTAGAGCTCGGTGGACATGGCCGTGAACTCGGTGCGGCTGAACACGGCCTCGACCGGGAGGTCGAAGACGGCGCAGATGCGGAACGCGAGATCGAGGCTCGGGTAGTTGTCGCCGCGTTCGAGCGCACCGACCGACTGGACGTTGATCCCGACGGCCTCGGCGAGCTCGGCGCGTGACATCCGCCGTTCGGCGCGCAGGACGCCGATGCGGTTGTAGATGGGGAGCGCTCCCCGGCGGACTGGACTCACGCAACACAGTGTTAGGAAAACACAACAGATTGTCAACAGTTTCCGACGGACAGATGTTCACCACGGCGGCCGCAGACGTCTGACTAACGTTGCGGTTATGTAGTCTGGATCCCATGGGCGAGCACGGTCAGACCGCAGCCGCCACCGACCACCCGGCGGCGATGGTCCTCGCGCCCGCACTGTCCGATCGCTCGCGGTGGACGACCGAGAGATGTTCCATCGCTGCGGTCCTCGACGTGTTGAACACCAAGGCGGCATTTCTGGTCGTTCGCGAGTGCTTCTACGGCACCCGTCGCTTCGACGACTTCGTCGACCGGGTCGACATGTCCGCGCCCGCGGTGTCGCGCGCGCTGAAGCGACTCGAGGACGCCGGCATCGTCGCCGGCGCGCCGTATCGCGAGCCCGGGGCGCGGACCCGGATCGAATACGTCCTCACCCGGGCGGGTGAGGAGCTGCTCCCGTTGGTGATCGCGCTCGCGCAGTGGGGTGATGCGCATCTGCGGGGTGGTGAGGGGCCGCTGACGTTCACGGACGGCGCGTCCGGGCGGGAGGTGCGCGCGGTGGTGACGGCGGCCGACGCGGACCAGGCGCTCCCGGCCGACGCGATCGTCGTCGCACCCGGCCCCGGCGCTCGTGGTCGCACCCGCTGACCTGGCGTGTCTGTCCGGTCACATCCCCTGGATCATGATTGCGTTAGTCAGCAGCGAGGCGTAGACCTGTCTGGGTAACGACAACATCACCCAGAAGTGGGTGAGCTCCGGAAGAGGGACGTCATGGCCAACGCAGTCATCGTCGACGCGGTACGCACTCCTGTCGGGAAGGGGAAGCCCACCGGGGCGTTGCACGACGTCCATCCCGTGGACCTGCTGGCACACAGCCTGCGCGCCGTCGTCGACCGGACGGGGATCGATCCCGCCGAGATCGACGACGTCATCACCGGCGTCGTCACCCAGAGCGGGGAACAGAGCCTCAACATCGCCCGGCGGGGGCTGCTGGCGGCGGGGTATCCGGAGTCGGTCCCCGGGGTCAGTGTCGACCGGCAGTGCGGCAGTGGGCAGCAGGCCATCGCGTTCGCCGCGCAGGCGATCGCCTCGGGGTCGGCGGACGTGATCGTGGCGGCGGGCGTGGAGTCCATGTCCCGCGTCCCCATGGGGTCCGCGGCGGTGGGCGCGACGAACCTGAACGGGTCCGCATTCGACGCGCGGTATCCGGACGGACTGGTCGCGCAGGGCATCTCGGCCGAACTCATCGCGGCCCGCTTCGGCATCTCACGGCACGCCATCGACGAGTTCGCGCTGCGCTCGCACGAGCTGGCGGCCACGGCGACGAAGAACGGCCTGTTCGACGCGGAGCTGGCTCCGATCGCCGGGCTGACCGCGGACGAGGGCATCCGGACCGGGAGCACGCTGGAGCAGCTCGGCGGCCTGCGAGCCGCCTTCTACGACGAGGGCATCGCGCGGCGCTTCCCCGAGATCGACTGGCGCGTCACCGCCGCGGCGGCGAGCCAGATCAGCGACGGGTCGTCGGCCCTCATGCTCATGTCGGAGGAGAAGGCGCGCGACCTCGGCCTGCGCGCACGGGCTCGGGTGCACACGGTGGCCGTGGCCGGCGACGATCCGCTGCTGATGCTCACGGCGATCATCCCGGCCACCCGAAAGGTGCTCGCGCGCAGCGGGTTGTCGCTGTCGGACATCGACCTGTTCGAGGTGAACGAGGCGTTCGCGCCCGTCGTGCTGGCCTGGGAACAGGAGCTCGGTGTGGACCCCGAGCGGGTCAACGTCCACGGCGGTGCGATCGCCATCGGCCATCCGCTGGGCGCCAGCGGTGCGCGCCTGGCGACCACAGGTCTGGCGGCACTGGAGCAGCGCGGTGGGCGTTACCTGCTCCAGACCATGTGTGAGGCCGGTGGTCTCGCCAACGCAACGGTGTACGAGCGCATCGGCTGACCTCGAGCGCCCTCCGGTCACTTCTCGGTGGCGAGGCCCTCGGCGTCGATGAGGTCCTGTGCCACGCGGGTGAGGGCCTTGTTCGAATCCTGCGAGAGCTGGGTGAGCAGGGCGAACGCCTGATCGGAGCAGATCCCGAAGCGCTCCATGATCATCCCCTTCGCCTGCCCGATCAGGTCGCGCGAGGCGATGGCGTCCTGGTATTGGGCGTGTTGGCGCGCGGCACCGAGCCCGATGGCGGCGAACGCGCCGACGACGGACGCGGCCGGCATCGACGCGTCCAGCGCGGAGGGGGTGTCGGCCGAGAAGTGCAGCGTGGCCATCGCCTCGCCGCGGTGGGGCTCGCCGAGGGGCACGATCAGGGCGCTCCGGATGCCGGTCATCGTCAACTGGCTGACCGGGAGCGGCCAGCGGACGTCGGACGTCAGGTCGGAGATGAGGACGGGACGTCGCGTGCGCGCTGCGTCGTGCGCCGGGCCGTGGGTCTGCGATTCGATGACGGCGACGTCGTCGGCGGCCTCATCCGACCCGATGATCGGGACGAGGTCGATACGCCGGCGCCGTCCGTGGAGAACCGTCGACACCGAGACGTGGTCGGCCGCAGGGACCGCTTCGCGGGCGGCGTCGATCAGGGCTTGCAACGCGACGCGGTCGTCGCCGTCGGCGCAGGCGAGCTGTCGGATGACGCCCGCGAACTGCAGGGACGCGACCACGCCCGGGTCGATGGCGTCCTCGACCGGTGGATAGATGTTGTCGTCGAACAGTGCAGTCACAGAACGCCCGCTCGCTTCCGTGCCATGCGCGCGCGACCCAGTGGACCGCGTACGCCCCCGACGTGACCGGTGCCCGGCGGTGGCTGTCTGCCCCACAAGTCGCCGCGGGTGAGCCGTCGTTTCGACCCTGATCACTGTGTACGACGGTACCGGCAACTGAACATACTGTCCAGCAGTGGACTGACGGATTAGTACTGTTCAGGAGTTCGACAACAGGTCGACGACGACGCGCGCCGCCTCCCGACCCGCGCGGTTCGCACCGATGGTGGAGGCCGACGGCCCGTAGCCCAGCAACTGGATGCGGGGCTCGTCGGCGACCACCGTGGCGAGGCGCCCGGTCATGGTGATGCCGCCGCCGGGGGCGCGGAGGCGCAGGGGTGCGAGGTGGTCGAGCGCGCTGCGGAACCCGGTGTTCCAGAAGATGGTGTCGACCGCGAGGTCGGGCCGGTCGGGATCGGTCCAGGAAACCCCAGACTCGGTCACGGAGTCCATCATCGGCATCCACTCGAGGATCCCGTCGGTCTGTGCCGCAGCGATCGCCGGCGTGCGGAACAGTCCGGTCACCGACACCACCGAGGTGGGCGGAAGGCCCGCGCGGACGCGGCGTTCCACCCGCGAGACGGCCTCGCGGCCGCCCTCGGGCGTGAACGGTGCGTCGGAGAACTCCGGCTCCCGTCGACTGCACCAGAAGGTGGTGACGTCCTCCGCGGTGCGCGCGATCTCGATGAGCAGCTGCACCGCGGAGATCCCCGCGCCGACGATGAGCACGCGCTCACCGTCGAAGTCGTGGGGGTCCTGGTAGTCGTGGGTGTGGAGTTGGCGTCCGGCGAAGGTGTCGATGCCGGGGACGTGGGGGATGAACGGCCGGTCCCAGGTGCCTGTCGCGTTCACCACCGTGCGTGTCCGGAGGACGCAGGGGCCGTCGGCGCTCACCGCGGCGACCTCGAACGTCTCGGCGTCGGCTCGGCGGACCGATCGCACGTGCACAGGTCGACGGACGGGCAGGTCGAAGCGTTCCTCGTATCGCCGGAAGTAGTCGGCGACGGCGCTCGCCGCGGGCCACGCGTCGCACTCGGTTCCGAGTGCCTCGGTGAGGCCCCAGCCGGGGAGGTCGTGGACATGGTTGGCGCCGGCGAGTGTGAGTGTGGGCCAACGGAACTGCCAGGCGCCGCCAGGGGCCGGAGCGTGGTCGAGGATGACGAATCGGCCGTCGAGTCCGAACCTCTGGAGGAAGTGGCCCGCCGACAGTCCGGCCTGCCCGCCGCCGATGACGACGCAGTCGATCTCGTCCGGGGTCACGGGCGCGACTCTACGCAGCGCGGTCCGGCCACCAGCGGATGTCCACGTGGGGCAGCTGCCGGGCGACGACCTCTGCCAGGAGGTTCTCGACCGGCGAGGCGTCCGGGTCGGGTGGTGCGTGGTCGGCCAGGATCTGATCCGGTCGGTGCAGGTGGTTGGTTCTGGGTGGGTCGGTGGTGCCGTTGGCGGTCCACCCGAATGTCCCGCGGTCGGGGCCGGATCGGATCTTCTGCGTTTGCCAGCCGCCGGGCCTGTCGTGGACGGCCCGGTTGTGCGGCCCGCACGCGGGGGCGAGGTCGCTGATGTCTGTCGATCCGCCCTGCGCCCAGTCCTGTTCGGCGTGGTGAGCTTCGGTGTGGGAGAACGGTGCCGGGCAGCCGGGCATCGAGCAGCCGCCGTACTGGGCGAACGACACGAACCGTTGCGCCTCCGACGCGAGTCGGCGTGACCGTCCGTAGAACAGGGCTTCGCCGGTGATGTCGTCGAACACGGCCAGATGCATCTGAGCCTGCGCGGCAAGTTTGATGATCTCGCTCATGGGGAGATCGGTCCCGGTTGCGGTGTGCCCGATCCCCGCGCGTTCGCGGAGTTGGGTGTCGGTGATGGAGATGATCAGGTGCGGCGGCAGTCCACGATGCGACTTCCCGAGCAGCCCGCCGTCGGCCGCTGCACGCAGCAGCGCGTTCAGCGCGTCATGGTTGCGCTGTTGCTGGGTCCGCGAATCCCGTTCTGCGGCCGCGGTGAGTGCGTCGGTGTCGATGCCGTCGTCGCCCACCCCGCCGCGCGGTGAGGCCTCGTCGTCAGGATTGTTCATGCCGGGCTTGGCCCACTTCGCCAACACCACCTCGAACAGGGCTCGGGTAACCGGATCCAGATTCCCGCGCAGCTTGGACATGAGCTGCGGGTCCTGGTTGCCCAAGGACAGTGATCGCTGCCGGGCCCGATCACGATCCGACGGTTCGGCACCGTCGGGGTCGATGTGGGCGAGCAGCCGCGCACCCGCGCGGTGGATGTCCTTCGGTGAATGATGGCGGGCGATGTCGGCGAGTTGTTCCTCGGCCTTCTCCCGCACCTCCGGTGACGTCGCAGCCGGGACCTTGTCCATCACGCCGAGCACCGCATCCACATGCTCGTGGGTGAGGTCACCATCGGCCATCGCCGCCGCGGTCTCCGGGCACTTCGCGGGCAACTTCTCGCCGGTCACAGAGTGCATCTCTGACAGTGCGAGCACCTGCTTCAACCGCCGCTTGGGATTCGGCAATCGTAAGCGTTCAGCGACGAAGTGTGTGAGCGTCGAGCACTGCACCGACGTGTGCGCGTCACGATCGCTGACGTCGAGGATGCGTCGCAGACCGATCGACCCCATCGTGCGGACCGCCCGCTCATGCGTGATCGCCAACTCCGCGACTTCACGCTCGGAACACGCATCCGACGACGCCTCGGCGATCTCACCCAGAAGGCGATGCAACGCTACATATCTCGCGACCAGACCGTCGTCCACGATGCACCTCCCCCCAGCTACAGCAACACCTCCATCATAGAACAGACGTGCGACATTCGCCAGGATGTTCGAATGAGCTGGGGACAACCGCCTCGAGGTCGCCGCCATGCTGCAGTGCGGATGATCCAGCTCTGCCCGGCCCGCGACGCCGAGGCGATGGCCGACGTGGCGAACGCGATTCGCCGTCCACGACTCTGAGCGTCGGCGATCTGGTCCCACGATCCGCGGGCGACGTCCTCGACACACCGCTATGTCGTTGCGTTCGACGCGGCACCCGAGATAGTCGCGTGATGGTGACGCCATCGGGTATCGCTTCGACGTCTGGGCCTCGCCGATAGTGTTGCGCCATGATCGTCAGCACGGCGGAGGGTTCCGTCACCACCATCGAGCTGCACCGCCCGGACAAGCGGAATGCTCTGGACCATGCGATGGTGGCCGACCTCGCAGCTGCGTTCGACGATGCTGTGGCAGCCGGTGCGCGCGCGATCGTCCTGACCGGCGCGGGCGACGTGTTCTGCGCGGGTGCCGATCTCTCGGGGCCCGTCTACGACCCCGACTTCCTGGGATCGCTCGTCGAGACGCTGACCCGTCTCGAGTCGATCCCCGTTCCCGTCGTCGCGGCATTGAACGGCAGCGCGCTCGGTGCTGGTCTGCAGCTCGCCATGATCGCCGACCTCCGCGTCATGTCCCCGACGGCGATCTGCGGCATCCCGGCGGCGAAGATCGGTGTGGCGGTGGACGAGTGGACCATCCGGCGTCTGATCTCGCTCGCCGGGGCGGGTACGGCCCGCGGCATGCTCATCGGGTGTGACCCGCTGACCGCCGAGCAGGCTCTGGCCACCGGCTTCGCCAACCGCCTGGGGGATCTCGCCGCGGCGCAGGAGTGGGCCGCCTCGATCGCCGAGCTGGCGCCGCTCACGCTGGCCCACTACAAGGCGGTGTTCACCGGCGACGGCGCCCGGGACGAGCCGCCGGCCTCACGGCGCGACGCGATGTTGCGCGCCTGGGCCAGCGACGATCTCGCCGAGGGGCGGGCTGCTCGGGCAGAGAAGCGGGCGCCGCGGTTCACCGGGCGCTGATCCGCAAGGTCAGCCCTTCTTCTTCTTCTTGCCCTTCTTCGACGAACCGGGGCGATAGACGAGGCGTTCGACCGCAGGTGGTGGGGTGGCGATGCCCGGGCCTCCGGCGTGCAGCCATTCGCCGATGTCGTGCATCGCCGAGACCGTCAGTACCTTCTGCAGCCACACCGGTCGTCCACCCTCGGCGCGACCCCCGCGAGACGGCGTCACGACCATCACGTTCGACCGCTTGCAGTCGTCGAGGCAGTCGCTGGTCCGGACCCGCGCCGCGTCGGAGGCGGATTCGCGCAGCACGTCGAGCTGAGCGTCGTGGTCGACGTCGGGGTGCTTCTTGCGGGTGCCGCAGCAGCAGCCGCGACAGACCGTCACGGTCGGCACCTTGTTGCTCATCGTCACCAGGGTACGAGAGCGGTCGGAGGGTGCCTTACGGCACCCGGGATTGTTACGCAAGGCTAACCGTGCGAGTTTTCCTGCCGGAAACATGGCGGCACAGCGATCGACACACGGCGTCCCTACTTTCGCGCTATTGCCCAGCAGCGGGCGAGATACCCAGTGCGCGAACAGGAGCGTCGATGACGGACACCGTGGCCGAACCGCCCACCACCAGTACCCTCGCCACCGGCCCAGCCGCGGCTGCGACCCGGGAGACGTTGGAGGACTACACCCTCCGCTTCGCCCCACGCAGTTACCGCAAATGGGGTCCGGGCGTCGTCGCGATCTCCGCCCTCGGTGGCATCGCCTACCTCGCCGACTTCGCCATCGGCGCCAACATCGGCATCGCCAACGGCACCGGGAACGCCCTGTGGGGCATCCTGTTCTTCGCCGTGGTGATCGTGGTGACCGGCTATCCGCTGGCGTACTACGCGGCGCGGTACAACATCGACCTCGACCTCATCACCCGCGGTAGCGGTTTCGGCTACTACGGCTCGGTGGTCACCAACGTGATCTTCGCGTCGTTCACGTTCATCTTCTTCGCCCTCGAGGGCTCGATCATGGCCCAGGGCCTGAAACTCGGACTGCACATCCCGTTGTGGTTGGGCTATCTGGTGTCCTCGGTGCTGGTCATCCCGCTGGTCATCTACGGCATGAACACGCTGGCGAAGCTGCAGGTGTGGACGACGCCGCTGTGGCTCGTGATGATGGTGCTGCCGTTCCTGTACCTGCTCATCACCCACCCCGACGCCATCGGCGACTTCCTCGCCTACAGCGGTGGCACGGATGCCAAGGGCGGACAGGGCGTCTCGTTCGCCGGGACGATGCTCGCGGCCGGTGTCTGTCTGTCGCTGATCGCCCAGATCGCCGAGCAGATCGACTACCTCCGGTTCATGCCGCCCAAGACCGCCGAGAACAGCCGTCGCTGGTGGACCGCCGTCATCACCGCCGGCCCCGGCTGGGTCTTCTTCGGTGCGATCAAGCAGGTCGTCGGCCTGTTCCTCGCGGTCTACCTGATCCTCAACTTCTCCGCGCAGGCCGGCGTCGCCAACCAGCCGGTCGAGCAGTTCCTCGCGATCTACGAGGACTTCATGCCGCACTGGCTCGCGCTGACCCTGGCCGTCATCCTGGTCGTGATCAGCCAGATCAAGATCAACGTCACCAACGCGTACTCCGGCTCGCTGGCGTGGACGAACAGCTTCACCCGCGTCACCAAGACCTACCCGGGTCGCATCGTGTTCCTGGTGTTCAACGTCGCCATCGCCATCGTGCTGATGGAGGCCGACATGTTCAGCTTCCTCAACAACCTGCTGAACTTCTACGCCAACTGCGGCATCGCGTGGATCGTCGCCGTCGCGTCCGACATCGCGATCAACAAGTACCTGCTGGGGATCTCACCCAAGCAGCCGGAGTTCCGTCGGGGCATGCTCCACAACGTCAACCCCGTCGGGTTCGTCTCGGTGATCGTGGCCGCGGGCGCGTCGATCCTGGTGTACTTCCACGCCTTCGGCGACGCCATCCAGCCGTACTCGCCGATCGTCGCTCTCGTTCTCGCGCTGGTGCTCCCGCCGATCATCGCGCTGGCCACGCAGGGCCGGTTCTACCTGCGGCGCACCGACGACGGCATCGACATCCCCATGCTCGACGCCGACGGCAACCCGACCGACGTCAAGCTGATGTGCTGCGTCACCGGCGTCGAGTTCGAGCGGCCCGATATGATCGCCTCGGCGGTCCCGGGACCCAAGGGCGAGAAGCAGTACATCTCGTCGCTGGCGCTCTCGTGCGACAAGACGGGGGAGCACGTCCTGCCCGCCCAGAAGTAGTGGCGCAGCCATGATGGGGGTGTGAACCGACGCACCGCCCGTGAGGTGATCGACGCTCTTGCCGACGAGGGGAGCGTCGAGAGCTGGGACACCCCCATCGTGGACCTGCCGCCGGAGCAGTCGTACGCCGACGAGCTCCGGCGGGCACGCGAGACGACGGGTGTCGACGAGTCGGTGCTCACCGCCTGCGTGCGCATCCGCGGACATCGAGTGGCCGTGGTCGTCAGCGAGTTCGGTTTCCTGGCCGGTTCGATCGGCCGTGACGCCGGCGCGCGGATGGCCGCGGCCATTCGTCGTGCCACCGCCGAACGCCTGCCCGTCGTCGCGCTGCCGGCGTCGGGCGGCACCCGGATGCAGGAGGGCACACCGGCGTTCCTGCAGATGGTGCCGGTCACGGCCGCGGTCGTCGCCCACAAGGCCGCCCACCTGCCGTACCTGGTCCACCTCCGTCACCCGACCACCGGCGGTGTCTTCGCCTCGTGGGCGTCACTGGGGCACGTCACGCTGGCCGAGCCGAACGCGCTCGTGGGATTCCTCGGTCCGCGTGTGTACGAGGGCCTGTACGGCGAGGCATTCCCCGACGGGGTGCAACGTGCCGAGAACCTCCGGGCGCACGGACTCGCCGACCTCGTGCTCGACGTCGACGGGCTCGCGACCGTCGTCGACGCGGTGCTGCGGATCGTCGGAGCCCGCCCCGCCGCCGTCGACGCCCTCGCTGCACCCGCGTCCGTACCGCTGCAGTCCGGGAGCGCGTGGGACGTGGTCACCGCCTCGCGTCGCGGTGACCGTCCGGGTGTCCGAGAGGTGCTGTCGCGCATCGCCTCCGACGTCGTCGACCTCAGCGGCACGGGCGAAGGCGAGAGCGATCACGGGCTGCTGGTGGCACTGGTCCGTCTCGACGACACCGGCGTCGTGATCGTCGGCCAGGACCGGCGCCTGCAGCGCCCGGGCTCGCGCCTCGGCCCCGCCGCGTTGCGTGTGGCACGGCGGGGGATGCAGATCGCCGCCGATCTCCGACTACCGCTGGTGACGGTCGTCGACACCCCCGGCGCCGATCTGTCCGTCGAGGCGGAGGAGGGCGGCCTCGCCGGCGAGATCGCCCGCTGCCTTGCCGATCTCATCTCGCTGCCCGTGCCGACGGTGTCAATGCTCCTCGGTGAGGGCGCCGGGGGCGCCGCCCTGGCTCTGCTCCCGGCCGACCGGGTGATCGCCGCGTCGGGTGCGTGGCTCGCACCGCTGCCGCCGGAAGGTGCGAGCCTCATCGTGTTCCGCGACACCGACCACGCCGACGTGCTCGCCGAGCGTCAGGGCATCCGCGCCCACGCGCTCGCCGCGCGCGGGATCGTCGACCATGTGGTCGACGAGGGGGACCCCGCCCGGGATCCCGCGGGGTTCGCCCGCGCGATCGGAGCCGCGATCACCGGGGCCGTCGCGGCGGTGTCGTCGGTGCCGGTGGCCGACCTCGTCGCCACCCGCGGCGACCGCCTGCCACCCTGAACCGCCCAGTCGACGTCTCCAACCGCCCACTCGACGTCTGCAACCGCCCAGTCGACGGGTGCGGTCACGGCCAGAAGAGCGTGCCGCCCTGGAAGTCCTGCGCGTACCGGTTGCCGACGCGGTACTCGTCGCTCTGCGGCAGGCCGAAGAACCCGCGTGAACCGCCCTGTGACGCCCAGCGACCGAGGATCCCGCCCCACACCGGGTGGGCACCACCCGACGACGACCAGTAGAGGTTGCCGCCCTGGAAGTCCTGTCGCTTGCCGCGGCCGGGGACGTCGAGTTCGTCGGTGACGGGGTAGCCCAACGCCTTCCGCTCGAAGCCGAGCGCACCCCACTTGCCGCGGATCGCCCCGCCGACGTAGTGCGCGCGACCGTTGTCGATCGAGGCCTTCCAGTAGAACGACACGTTCTTCTCGAAGACCTGGAAACGACCGTTCTGGTAGGCGGCGCGCTCACCGGTGATGGGGTTGCCCCATGTGCCGACGCCGCCGGTGGCGTCGAACGCCTCCCCGATGCGGCCACCGACGGTGAACTCGCCGTAGGCGGTGTCGGCGGTCGCTGGGGCGACCGCGCCCAGGGTGGCCGCGGTGAGGACGGCCAGCCCGATGCCGATGATGCGTGCGCGGAACGTGATCATGCCGACAATGGTCACACCCTCGTGCCGGTGACGTGGCCCTACCCCGCGGAACCTGCCCGACGGTCGTTGTCCCGGCGAAAAATCGACGGGCGGCGGTCGGAGGGCGTTGGTACCGTTCCCGAGGTGCTCACCCCGCCTCCGCACCCGCCCGTCTGCCGGTCGGGCCGATGCTGATACGCCTGCTGCGGCAGTACCTCGCGCCGTATCGCCGTGAGATCGGGGCGGTCGTGGTCGCGCAGGTCATCGCCACCGTCGCGATGCTCTACCTGCCGACGCTCAACGCCGACATCATTGACGAGGGTGTCGCCCGCGGTGACACCGACCTCATCCTCCACCTCGGCATGTGGATGCTGCTGTTCTCCGTCGTGCAGGTGGTCGGCAGCATCGCGTCGAGCTGGTTCGGGGCCCGCGCCGCGCTCGGTGCCGGACGGGACATGCGCACCGACCTGATGCGCCGGGTCGGGTCGTTCTCGACCCGTGAGGTCGGCACGTTCGGCGCACCCTCGCTCATCACCCGCACCACCAACGACGTCCAGCAGGTGCAGCTCCTCGGCGTGATGGCCGCGACCATCCTGGTGACCGCCCCGATCATGTGCATCGGCGGCGTCGTCATGGGTGTGCGGGTGGGCAGCTCGCTGGCGTGGGTGCTCGTGGTCGCGGTCCCGCTGCTCGGCGGGGCGATGGCGCTCATCATCGGCCGGATGATCCCGCAGTTCCGGGTTATGCAGACCCGCATCGACGCGGTCAACCGTGTTCTGCGGGAACAGATCACCGGTATCCGGGTGGTGCGGGCGTTCGTCCGGGAGGACCACGAACGCACCCGCTTCGGTGTCGCCAACGACGACCTCACCACCGCGTCGTTGCGCGTCGGGCGCCTCGTCGCCCTCATGTTCCCGACGGTCCTGCTCATCACCAACGTCACCATGGTCGCGATCGTCTGGGTCGGCGGGTACCGCATCTCCGCGGGCGCCGTGGAGGTCGGTGCCCTCACCGCGATGATCAGCTACGTCATGCAGATCCTCATGGCCGTGATGATGGCGTCGTTCCTGGCCATGATGGCGCCGCGCGCGTCGGTGTGTGCCGAGCGCATCGGCGAGGTCCTGAGCACCGACAGTTCCGTCGTCCCCACGACCACCCCCGTCGGCTTCGCCGGTGACCCCGGTGTCGTCGAGTTCCGCGACGCGCAGTTCCGCCACCCCGGCGCCGACGAACCCGTCCTCTGCGACATCACCCTGACCGCGCGTCCCGGCACCACCACCGCGATCGTCGGGTCGACCGGCGCGGGCAAGACCACCCTGCTCTCCCTCATCCCCCGCCTGATCGACGCCACCGAGGGCAGCGTGTCCGTCGGCGGCACCGACGTGCGTGACCTCGACCTCGAGCTGCTGCGGGGCGCGATCGGCGTCGTACCGCAGAAGCCCTACCTGTTCTCCGGCACCATCCGCTCGAACCTCCTCTACGGCCGGGCCGACGCCACCGACGAGGAGATCTGGGATGCGCTGCGGATCGCCCAGGCCGAGGACTTCGTCCGCGACATGCCCGACGGCCTCGACACCGCGGTGTCGCAGGGCGGGACGACGGTCTCCGGCGGGCAGCGACAGCGTCTCGCGATCGCCCGCGCGGTGATCCGTCGTCCGTCGATCCTGCTCTTCGACGACTCGTTCTCCGCCCTGGACCTCGCCACCGACGCCCGTCTGCGGGCCGCGCTGCGCCCCGGCACCCGGGAGGCCTGCGTGATCGTCGTGGCGCAGCGGGTCTCCACCATCGTCGAGGCCGACCAGATCGTCGTGCTGGAGCACGGCCGGACCGTGGGCATCGGGACCCACGACGAGTTGCTGCGTTCCTGTTCGACCTACGCCGAGATCGTCGACTCCCAGATGGCAGTGCAGGGCGCCCGATGACCCGCCCCGGTGCTGGTCCCCCGGCGGGCGGCATGCCCGGGGAGAAGGCGCGCTCGTTCCGACCGTCGGTGCGCCGACTGCTCGGCCGGCTCGCCCGGCGCCGCACGTCACTGATCGTGGTGGTGCTCTGCACCGTCGGCTCGGTGGTGCTCACCGCCATCTCGCCGCGCATCCTCGGCCACGCCACCGACATCATCTTCGCGGGCGTGATCGGCCGTCAGCTGCCCGCGGGGATCAGCAAGGAGCAGGCCGTCGAGGGTCTACGGCAGAAGGGCGACGGGACCTTCGCCGATCTCGTCGCCGCCACCGATCTCACCCCGGGCGCCGGCGTCGACTTCACCGCGCTGGGACGCACCCTCACGCTCGTTCTCGCGCTCTACGTCGTGTCGGCGATCCTCGCGTGGGCGATGGGTCTGCTGCTCAACATCACCGTGCAGGAGACGGTGCGCGAACTGCGTGCCGAGGTGGAGGAGAAGATCCACCGCCTGCCGCTGCGCTACTTCGACTCCACCCCGCGCGGTGAGCTGCTCTCCCGCGTCACCAACGACATCGACAACCTCGCGCAGTCGATGCAGCAGACCATCACCCAGCTCCTCAACTCGGTGCTCACCGTCATCGCCGTGCTGATCGTCATGGTCGTCATCTCACCGCTGCTGTCGTTGATCGCCGTCGCGACGGTCCCGCTCGCCGTGGTCGCGACGGCACTCGTCGCCAAGCGGTCCAAGCCGCACTTCCTGGCCCAGTGGAAGAACACCGGCGCGCTCAACGCGCAGGTGGAGGAGGCGTTCACCGGGCACGAGGTGATCGCGCTGTTCGGCCGCGGTCAGGAGGTGCAGGACCGCTTCGACGAGCGCAACGCTGTCCTCTACTCGGCGAGCTGGAAGGCCCAGTTCATCTCCGGGATCATCATGCCGACCATCATGTTCCTGGGGAACCTGAACTACGTGGCCATCGCCGTCGTCGGTGGCCTGCGCGTGGCGTCGGGCACGTTGAGCCTCGGTGAGGTGCAGGCGTTCATCCAGTACTCCCGGCAGTTCACGCAGCCGCTCACGCAGATCGGCTCGATGTTCAACCTCATGCAGAGCGGTGTCGCGTCGGCGGAGCGCATCTTCGACATCCTCGACGAGGACGTCGAGACCCCTGATCCGCTCGACGCCGCGACCCCCGCCGACGACGGCCGCGGGCGGGTCGCGTTCACCGACGTCGACTTCCGCTACCGCGACGACCGACCGCTCATCACCGCGCTGTCGCTGGCCGCGCAACCGGGCAACATGGTCGCGATCGTCGGACCCACCGGGGCGGGCAAGACGACCGTCGTCAACCTGCTCATGCGCTTCTACGACATCGACTCCGGCGCCATCGAGCTCGACGGCGTCGAGACGCGATCGATGACACGCGCCGATCTGCGCTCGCGCACCGGCATGGTGCTGCAGGACTCGTGGCTGTTCGGCGGGACCATCTGGGACAACATCGCCTATGGCGACCCGACGGCCGATCGCGACGCCGTGCTCGCGGCGGCCCGTGCGGGTCACGTCGACCGGCTCGTCGCGACCCTGCCCGATGGCTACGACACCGTCATCGACGAGGAGGGCGGGGGCGTCAGCGCCGGGGAGAAGCAGTTGATCACCATCGCTCGGGCGTTCCTGGCCCAGCCGCGGCTGCTCATCCTCGACGAGGCCACCAGCTCGGTGGACACCCGCACCGAGCTGCTCATCCAGAAGGCGATGGTCGCGCTCCGGGTCGATCGCACGAGTTTCGTGATCGCCCACCGTCTCTCGACGGTCCGTGACGCCGACCTGATCCTGGTGATGGAGGCCGGTTGCATCGTGGAGCAGGGCAGCCACGACGAACTCCTCGAGGCCCGGGGGGCCTACCACCGTCTCTACACCAGCCAGTTCACCGGTCCGCTCGACGACGTCGACCCGGTGTCGGTGACGTCCTAGCCCACGGTGACGTCCTGGCCCGCGGCGGCGGCGTTCAGCAGGTGCCGGGAAGTCCGGTGATCACCGGGATGATCGCTGCGACGGGTGCGTGACGGCCGTCCTCGACGCTGACGGTGAAGGAGTCGCCGTCGACGAGAGGTCGCGACGGCACGTAGACGAACGCACCGTCCTCGGTGACCTCGACGGTGCCGTGCGCCGGTGCCGCGGTGAGGGTGAACCGGCAGGGCGTCCTGTCGTCGGCCACGATCGAGCCGCACAACGCACCGCCGACGACGCTCACGCCGGCGGACGAGGTGACGTAGGCGCGCCCGTCGGTGCCGATCGCGACGTCGCGGGCGAACTCCCCGGTCTCCACCGACGACACGACGGCGCCGGTCTCGGTGTCGACCAGGCGCACGCAGTCGTCGAAAGCCCCGCAGACGTAGACCCAGCGACCGTCGGTGCTCACGGCGACGCCGGTGTGGAACGACTCCAGCGGGGTCGCCGCGACCGAGGTCATGGTGGCGACGTCCACGGTCATCAGCGAACGCGTGCCGTCCTCGACGAGGTGCGCGCGGGTGCCGTCGGCGGTGAGAGCCACATCGAAGACGAAGCCGTCGGCGCGGAACACGCCCGCCCGGTGCGGGTCGGCCAGCGGCGACCGCACCCGGTGCAGTCGGGCGTCGGTCCCGGACTCGTCGAGGACGACGGCGGTGCGGCCGTCGGCGGTCACGCGGACCGTCCGGGGGAGGCCGCAGCCCGCGGTGACCGCGAGGACGTCATGCGTGACGACGCTGACAGCGACGAGGTCGCCGCCGACCGTCGCGATCAGGACGGCACGCCCCGGCACGACGGCGATCGCCCGCGGCCGGTCGACGCCGATCGCGTCGACGACCTCGAACGTGCGCATGTCGACGATCTCGACGAGGTCGAGGGCCGTCAGCGTCACGTACAGCCGGCCGGTCGAGTGGTCGTGGGCGAGGTCGGTCGGGCGGCCGATGAGCGACAGCGACCCGAGCACCGTCATCGTCCCGGTGTCGATCGCGGTCAGCGACGACGCCGTGCTGCTCAGGGTGTAGAGCACCGCACCATCTGCCGACAGTGCGACGCCCCGGGGATGCTCGTCGACGGTGACGGTCGTCGAACCGATGGCGTTCGCGGTGTACGCGAGGGGCCAGGGACAGGACGCCGACGTGACCACGGCGGCCACGGCGACCGCGGACCGCCGGTCGCGGTCGTCGTCGACGACGGCACGGAACACGTCGACGACGGGTCGCCCGGGGCGGACGCGGGTGCGCTCGACCGACCACGGGAGGTAGGTGAACTCGCCGCCGTCACTGACCGTGACGGTGCCGCGGTGGGGGACCGAGGTGACGGTGAGCGTGGTCCCGTCGTCGGTGCCGGTCGTGATCCGGCCGCGGACGCCACCGATGGCGGGCACACGACGAGCGACCGGGACCGCATCGCGCTGGCGACGGCGCGCGCTCCACCGGGCACGCGGAACCGGGCCCGCAGTGGGGACGGGGATCGCGTCCGGCGCGCTGACCAGGGAGAACGACGTCGTCAGGGGAGCGGGGGCCGTCACGGCCGCCGCGGAGGGGTTCAGGCCCCCGAAGGCCATCACCTCGTTGTGCATCGAACGCGCCCTCCCAGCAGGATCGTCAGGTGAGCGATACGTGCCGTTCATCTGTCAGGAGCAATGAGAACACACAATCCGCGCAGTCGGGTGATAGCGGGCACAAATACGATCGAACCTCCTAACGCGTTGTCGCGGTGACGCATTGACGATGGGGAACACGTGCGCCAAAGTAACGGATTCGTGGTTCACGGCAGCGGATTCGGGCGGGCGCCCTAGGCTTCTGACGTGCCCGCCGTCATCGCGACGCTGAACCTCAAAGGCGGGGTCGGGAAGACGACCGTCACCGCCGGCCTCGGCGAGTTCCTCGCGGGCGAGTTCGGTCGGCGTGTGCTCCTGGTGGACCTCGACAGCCAGATGAACCTCACCGCCATGATGATCGGCGCCGACCGGTGGACCGAGCTGAACGATCGCGGCGCAACCCTGGCGACCCTCTTCGCCGACGTCGTCGACGGCACCGAGAACTTCCGACTGTCCGAGGCGCTGCAGCGTGACGTCTCCTCCGTCGACGGCGTCGACACCGTCGACCTGCTGCCGTCGTCGCTGGACCTGGTCGAGATCACCGAGGAACTCAGCGCGCTGCGGGTCCGCCGGGACGACACCCTGGCAGCGGTCGGGACCCTCGCGGACGCGCTGCGGCCCGTGCTCGACGACTACGACGTCGTCCTGCTCGACTGCCCGCCGTCGATGGGTCCGCTCACGCTGAACGGGCTCGCGATGGCCGACGGGTACCTCGTGCCCACCATCCCGGACGTGCTGTCCACCTACGGGATCGGACAGGTGCAGAAGCAGATCATGCGCTTCGCCGAGGAGATCGGCCGTCCCATCGTCGAACTCGGTGTGGTGGTGAGCAAGTACCGCGCCGCCGCCACCCTGCACCGCGACACCGTGCTGCGCCTGCGCCGCGATCCGACCATCGCCCATGTCCTCCCCGGGTACATCGGTGAGGCCAACGCCGTCGCCGCCGCGGCGCACCACGACCGGTATCCGAGCCTGCGGGCCCGCTACGGCGGGCGTGGGCAGTTCGAGCAGTTCCGGGAACTGGCGCGCACGGTGCTGACCGAGGCCGAGCGCAAACTCGTCCGGCGCGACGTCTGATCGCTTTCTCGACCGTCCGGACCGGTGCTCCCGCAACGGTTTCGACCGATGTCCGATCGGCGCGTCCCGACCGGTGCGGGATGTGCACCGTGCGAGGGTGATACGCGATCGTGGCGGTTTCGTGTCGCGGAAAGTGCCGGAGCCGTGACCGATCGCATGCGACCATCTGCACATGACGGCGAACGCGAGGAGTGCTCTGTGGGTGTGACGGTCGCGATCACGGGGCCCACCGGTGAGATCGGGATCTCGGCGGTGACGGCCCTCGAGGCCGACGACCGGGTCGACAAGATCATCGGGATGGCGCGACGGCCCTTCGACCCGACGGACCACGGGTGGACCAAGACGGAGTACCGACAGGGCGACATCCTCGACCGCGAGGCCGTCGACCGGCTCGTCGTCGACGCCGACGTCGTCGTGCACCTGGCGTTCATCGTGATCGGTTCCCGTGAGGAGGCCGCGCGGGTCAACCTGGCCGGCACCACCACCGTCTTCGAGGCGACCATCGCGGCGGAACGACCCACCCGCATGGTCTACACGTCGTCGGTCGCCGCGTACGGCTATCACGACGACAACCCGCTGCCGCTGACCGAGGACACGCCGATCCGGGGATCGGCCGAGCACTACTACTCGGCGCAGAAGGCGGAGTGCGAGCTCGCCATCGCCGACCTCGTCGAGGGTGTGGATCTCGAGGTCTTCACGCTGCGGCCCTGCATCGTGGCGGGGCCGAAGTCCCCGGCGCTGGCCGAGTCGATGCCGTGGAACATGCTCCCGGGACTGGCGAAGTCGCTGCTCAACGCGGTGCCCGGCCTACGGATGCCGTTTCCCGACCACGGCGTGCCCGTGCAGTTGGTGCACCACGACGACGTCGCCGCGGCCATCGCGATCTGCGCCGTCGCCGACGCCCCACCGGGTGCCTACAACATCGCCGGCGACGGCACGGTCAGTCTCGGCGAGATCGTCGAGTCACTGGGCGGCCAACCCGTCCCGTTCCCCGCGGTCGGGGTGCGGGCGGCCGCCGAGGTCGTCAAGCGGATGCCGTTCCTGCCCTCGTTCGCCGAGTGGATCCACATCGGCCGGACATCGGTGGTGATGGACACCAGCCGTGCCCGGGAGAAGCTCGGGTGGAACCCCCAGCACAGCGCCCGCGAGACGCTCGACGAACTGGCGGCCTCCCGCAAGTGACGTCGTCGCCCCGGCCGTCACCGAACGGGCCGGGGCGATCGGGGTGTCAGGGTGCGAGGCGGAAGATCGGGAAGCGCCGGCCCTCCGCGGTCTTCTCGTACTCCCGGAAGCCGGGTGACGCCTCGGTGAACCGGGCCCACGTGGCCGCCCAGTCGTCGTCGGCGACCTCGGTCACGGTGACCGACACGGTGTCGATCCCGTCCTGGCCCGGCTTCTCGACGTCGATCTGGGGATGCGCACGCAGGTTGTGCACCCACGCGGGGTGCTTCGGTGATCCGGCCGCCGATCCGACGACCAGCCACGCGGCGTCGTCGGGAAGGGCGAAGAGCGGGATCTCCCGGACCTGGCCGGACTTGGCGCCGATGGTGTGCAGGATCAGCAGGTTGTCGCCGAACCCGGCGGTCTCGACGTGCCCACCGTTCGCCCGGAACTCGGAGATGATCTGCGCGTTGAAGTCACTCATGCGTCCATCGTGCTGTGTCGGGGGTCGTCACGGGTGACGTTCACCCGGCCGACATGCCGACGACGTCGAACCAGGGTATTCACATGTTCGAATTATTGATCCGCGATCGCGTCTTTCGTACGGTTGTGCGCGGGGGCCGATGGCAGGAGCAGGTCATGGCATACGGCGAACGTCCGTCTCGGACCACCGCGACCGTCGGGGCCACACACGTCCCGGTCGCATCGCCTCCCGCACCGCCACCGACGACCCCGGCCCCGTCCCGCATGTCTCGCCTGGGGGCGTTCCTCGCCCTGCGCCGCAGCGACGTCGACGTGTTCCCCTCCGACGACGAGATGACGGCGGCACTGGTGACGCCGCTCGGGCGCGCCTGCTGACGTCCCCACCACCCGCGACCGTCGGGTGTCCGTCAGACTGACCCGCATGTCGCAGAGCCCGGCCTCACCGACCCCCACCGCAGATCCGCCCGAGCAGCCGCCCATCGGCGCCATGTTCCGGTGGCGGCGCGTCGACGCAGCCCACCTCGCCGACGGCGGCGTGATCGCCCCCGCCGACCGGTTGAGCTGGCCCCGGACCGTCGGCATCGGCCTGCAGCACATCGTCGCCATGTTCGGGGCGACGTTCCTGGTGCCGGTCCTCACCGGGTTCCCGCCCGCGACGACGCTGCTCTTCTCGGGCATCGGCACGATCCTGTTCCTGCTGATCACCCGCAACCGGCTCCCCAGCTATCTCGGGTCGAGCTTCGCGATCATCGCGCCGGTGACCGCCGCGTCGGCGTCCCACGGCCAGAGTTCGGCACTCGGCGGGATCGTCGCGGTCGGCGTGCTGCTCGCGGTGATCGGTCTGATCGTCCAGCGCGCGGGCACCGGGTGGATCGAGGCGCTGATGCCACCGATCGTCACCGGCACCATCGTCGCGATCATCGGTCTCAACCTCGCCCCGACGGCGAAGACGAACTTCACCAAGGACGCCGTCACCGCGACGATCGTCCTGGTCCTCCTGGTGGCGGTGCTCGTGTTCTTCCGGGGGCTGTTCGGACGCCTGGCCATCGTCGTCTGCGTGGTCGTCGGCTACCTGATCGCCCTCGCCCGCGGAAAGGTCGAGACCGACGCGATCGGCGCGGCGTCGTGGGTGGGCCTGCCGGACTTCACCGCGCCGTCCTTCCACCTGTCGGTGCTGCCGCTGTTCATCCCGGTGGTCCTCGTCCTCGTCGTCGAGAACATCGGCCACGTCCGATCGATCACGACGATGACCGGTGTCGACCACGACCACCAGATCGGCAGGGCCCTCACCGCCGACGGCATCGCCACCCTGCTCGCCGGGTCCGGTGGCGGGTCGGCGACGACCACCTACGCCGAGAACATCGGCGTCATGGCGGCGACCCGCGTCTACTCGACCGCCGCGTACTGGGTGGCCGGTGTCGGGGCCGTCCTGCTCGGGCTGTCGCCCAAGGTGGGCGCGGTGATCGCCTCGATCCCGGCGGGGGTGCTGGGCGGCGTCACCACCGCGCTCTACGGCCTCGTCGCCGTTCTCGGCGTCAACATCTGGGTGTCGGCCCGGGTCGACTTCTCCCGCCCGATCAACCAGTTCACCGCGGCCATCCCGTTGGTCATCGGCATCGCCGACTTCTCCTGGACGATCGGTGATCTCGCCTTCGGCGGCATCGCCCTGGGCGCGGTCGCCGCCCTCGCGATCTACCACGCGATGCGCATCGTCGGCGGGTGGCGGGGGACGGTGGTCGAGCCCCCGCGTGAGAACGTGACACGATGACGCACTTCTTCGACGTCGACCACACCGACGACGGGCCGCGTTACCGCGCGACCGAGATCTCGCTCAGCGGCTGGGGCCCCGATCATGTGGCGGGTCCGGCCGTGACGGGGCTGCTGGCGCAGGTCCTCGACGACGATCAGGGCGTCGACGGCTTCACGCCGGGCCGCATCACCGTCGAGCTGCTGCGTCCGTTCCGCACCGGTCCGACGACCGTCCGCACCGAGGTCGTCCGGACGGGTCGCCGGATCATCGTCTGCCACGCCGAGGCCGTGCAGGGCGACCGCGTCGTCGCGATCGCCACCGCGGTGCAGTACCGCCGCACGCAGAACGCGTACGGCGAGCGGTGGCGACCCGACCTGGAGATCCCGGCACCGCCGTCGTTCGACGCCGCGCCGTCCGAGCGTGTGGCCTGGTACCACTCCGACTCCGCGGGCTGGACCGCCGACCTCGCCGATCACCGCAACGCCGACCGGTTCTCGGCGTGGTGGCGTCCGCCGCAGGTGACCGCCGGCCGGGAACCCGGCCCCTACGCGCGGGTGGCGATGGTCGCCGAGTGGACGAGCCTGGTGACCAACGTCGGCACCAACTGGGTGCCGTACATCAACGGCGATCTGACCATCGCGCTCACCCGCCTGCCCGAGAGCGAGTGGGTCGGTGTGCAGGCGATGTCGCACACCGACGCCGACGGGATCGCCGTCGGGACCTCGACCCTCGCCGACGAGCACGGCGTCATCGGGTCCGGGATGATCACCGCGATCGCCAACGAGCACCCGGACATGGCGAAGTCCTCGGTGCCGTCGGACCGGGGCTAGCTCCCCGGTCCCCGGGGGCTACGTCCCCGCGTCCTTCCGACGGGCGAACACGGTCATCAGCACCAGCGCGACGAGCGCGAGCAACATCAGCATCGTCGACGCCGTGTAGGCGCCGTACTCGTTGCCCTGCTGGTGGCGGCCGTAGACGAGCAGCGTCAGCGACTGCGACACACCGGGCTGGTTCGACGACACCATGATCACCGCGCCGAACTCGCCGAGACTGCGTGCGACGGTGAGGATCACGCCGTAGCCGAGACCCCAGCGGATGGCCGGCAGCGTGACGCGCAGGAACGTCTGCCACGCCGTGGCCCCCAGTGTCGCGGCGGCCTCCTCCTGCTCGACGCCGATCTCCCGCAGCACCGGCTCCACCTCGCGCACCACGAACGGCAGCGTCACGAACACGGTCGCGAGCACCATGCCCGGGACGGCGAAGATGATCTGCACACCCCAGTCGGCGACGAACCCGAACCACCCGTCGACGCCCCACACGAGGATCAGCGAGACGCCCACGATGACGGGGGAGATGGCGAAGGGCAGGTCGACGATCGCCTGGACGATCGCCCGTCCGCGCCACCGCCCACGGGCCAGTGCGAGCGCGAGGATCACACCGAACACGACGTTGAGCGGCACCACGATCGCGACGATCAGCAGCGACAGGTTGATCGCGGAGATCGCTGCGGGCGACGACATCGAGTCGATGAACGCGCCGACACCGGGGGAGAAGGTGCGGTAGAGGATGAGTCCGAGCGGGACCACCAGGAGGATCGTCAGATAGACGATGGTGAACGCGCGGTTGAGGTGTCTAGCCGTCTGTCTTTGTCGCACGGGTGGGCGCCTCCCTTCGCGAGAGCCGGTCGCCGGCGAGGCGGAGCACGAGCAGCACCACGAACGACAACGCGAGCAGCACGACCGACACGGCGGCGGCGTCCTGCGGGCTGTCCTGCTCGATCAACGACCGGATGTACTGCGACGACACCTCGGTCTGCTTCGGGATGCCACCGCCGATGAGGACGACCGACCCGAACTCACCGATGGCCCGGGAGAACGCCAGGCCGGCACCCGACAGCAGCGCGGGGGCCAGCGCGGGGAAGACGATGCGCCGGGCGGTGGTCCACCACGTCGAGCCGAGGGTGGCCGCGGCCTGTTCGGCGTCGCGGTCGAGCTCGAGGATGACCGGCTGCACGGTCCGCACCACGAACGGCAGCGTCACGAACAGCAACGCGATCCCGAGGCCGATCTTGGTCTGCTGCACATGGATCCCGACGGGGCTGTCGGGGCCGTAGAGCGACAGCAGCACGATGCTCGCGACGATGGTCGGCAACGCGAACGGCAGGTCGATGAGGGCGTCGAGGAGCCGCTTGCCGGGGAACGAGTCGCGCGTCAGCACCCACGCGATCTGCACGCCGACGACGGCGTTGATCAGGGTGACGACGACGGACGTCCCCACGGTGACCTTCAACGCGGCCACGGCGGCGTCGGAGGTGATCGCGTCGACGAACGCCGACCAGCCGCCGTCGACCGAACGCGCGACGATCGCGGCGATGGGGATGAGGACGATCAGACTGAGCCAGAGGGTGCCCGCACCGATACCCAGGGCCATCCCGGGACCGACACCGCGCCGCCCACGCCCCGGAGGGGGTGTGGACGGCGCGGTGGTCGCGGCGGGGCCCAGGGAGGGGCCGCCGAGGACCGACATCTAGCCGGTCGCCTTGGCGTACACCTGGGTCAGGAGGCCGTTCTGCTTGTCGAACAGCTCCTTGTCGACCGTCGTCCATCCACCCAGATCACTGATGGTCCACACCTTGCCGAGCGACGGGAAGTCGCCGGCGGTCTGGCTCGCCACGGTGGTGTCGACGGGACGGAAACCTGCCTCCGCCCAGAGCTTCTGGCCGGCCGGCGAGGTGACGTAGTCGACGAACGCCTTCGCCTGGGTCTCGTTCGACCCCTTGACCACGGCCACCGGGTTCTCGATCTTGAAGGTGGTGGGCGGGTCGATGAACTCGATGTCCTTGCCCTGGCGCTGGAGGTTGATCGCCTCGTTCTCGTAGGAGATGAGGACGTCACCGGCGCCCTGGAGGAACAGGTCGGAGGCGTCGCGACCGGACCCGGGACGGGCCTTGACGTGATCGGTGACCAGCTTCGTCACGAAGTCGATCCCGGCCTGCTTGTTCGCCCCACCGTTGCTGGCGGCGGCATAGGGGGCCAGCAGGTTCCACTTCGCCGACCCCGAGGAGCGCGGGTCCGGGGTGATGACCTGGACACCGGGCTTGAGCAGGTCGTCCCAGGTCTTGATGCCCTTGGGGTTGCCCTTGCGGACCACGATCGAGACGACCGACCCGAAACCGACGCCCTTGTACGGGCCGGTGTTCCAGGACTGGTCGACCTTGCCGGCCTTGACGAGGCGGGTGACGTCGGGCTCGACCGAGAACGCGACGACGTTCGCCGCCAGGCCCTGCACGACCTTGCGGGACTGGTCGCCCGACGCGCCGTAGCTCTGGTTGAAGCCGACGCCCTTGCCGGCCGCGGTGGCCTGGAAGCCGGGGATGACCTTCGCGAAACCGGGCTGCGGGACGGCGTAGCCCACCAGCGAGAGTGTCGTCGTCGTCGCGGCCTGGCTCGCCCCGCCGTCCGAGCTGTCGCTGGTGCCGCCGCCGCACGCAGTCAGTGCGAGTGCCGCGGCGAGTGCGGTCACCACCGGTGCGAGAAGTCGCGTTCGCTTCACGTGGAACACCTTTCGGTCGCCGGATCCGTCGATGGATCCTTCGGAGAGGACGGCGGTCCCCGGCGCGCGATCGGTCGTCGCGCGGGTCACCGTGTCGAATCGGGACGCTAGCAGAGCTCTGACCGGCGACGATCGGCGAAATGTTCTGCGCAGGGCGAACTTTTGTGGGGTCACGGGGCCGACGATGTGCCGTGCGCGGATAGGCGCAGATCAGGCGGTGGCGGGCCGACAGACGACGGACCCGGCATCCACGGCGCAGCCCGCGACAAGCGTAAAAATCGCTGTGATCGCAATGTCCCGCGGAGGCCTGGCCTGCACCGTTCCCGCCACATCCACAGCTCGAGGACACCCGCGTCGACGACGGCGCCGCCTGTCGCTCGTGAACCCTACGGTGACGCCATGGAAGCGTCCTGCACCGTTGCGACCGTTCTCGACACCGATCGGCTGGCCTCGCTGGCGCGTGTGCAGCGGGCGGCGGCCGCGGGCGTGCGGGCCCCGGGGATCACGGGTCTCGCCGCCGACGAGCTCGCGGGTTCTCGCACCTCCGCATCGATCGCCGGGGCCATCGAGGCGGTCCTCGCCGCCATGTCAGCCGTCGCGGACGACGTGGAACGGCTCGCACAGCGCACCGCGGGCGCCGGCCCGGCGTTCTCCGGCAGTGACGCGGCGATCGCGGCGGCGATCGGCTCGGCGCGTCCGTGAGGGCGACCGACGCGGTCGGTGGACGGCGGTGGTGACGTGATGCCTGCGGGGGTCGGGACCGTCGGGGGATGGGCGGTCACATCGCACCGACTCCGCGAGATCGCCACCGACATCGACGGCGCCGTCGACCGCTGCGACGAGCGGGTGGCGACCCTCGTGCGGGCGACCGAGACCACCGTCGACACGTGGCGGGGACCCGCAGCCGACGCAGGACGGGCCGCCGCGCACACGCGCAGGACACAGGCGAACCGCGTCGCGATGGCGGCACAGTGCGTCGCCGACGCGATCGCCCGGCGTGGACCCGACCTGGCCCATGCGGCGTCGACAGCGTCGGCACTCGCGGCGTCACTCGTCCACGACGGCTACGAGGTCGCCGACGACGGGGGCGTCACCCACCGGCCGGGCCACCGTCCCGCGGACGTCCCGCGAGACGCGAGTGCCGCACTGGCACTGCACATCGCCGACACCAACGCGGCCCTGCACACCGAGAGCCTGCGGCGGTTGCTCGAGGGTGCCCTTAGCGCGGACGCGGACCTGGCTGCGTCGATCGACGCGGCGACGGTCGCCCTGCGCTCGGTGGTGGTCGGCGGCGGATCGGATCCCGCGACAAGCGCGGCGCCGACGGGTTCTGCGGTCCACGTCGCAGCGGTGTGGGGGTCGACGTCGGATGCGCAGCGCATCGCCTGGGCGACCGCGGACCCCGGACTGGGCAACCGCGCGGGTGTCCCGGCGGCCGATCGGGACCGGATCAATCGGATGCGCCTGTCCGCGATCCGATCTCCGACCGCGGGTCAGCTCGCCCTGCGGCGCGCCCTGGCGACCCCGGGCCGGTTCCTCATGACCCTGCGCGACGACGGTCGAGCGGTGGTCGCGGCGGGTGACCCCGACGGCGCCGCGCACGTCGCCGTGATGGTGCCGGGCACGGGGACCTCGCTCGGATCGGTGCGGACGAATCTCGCCCGCGCCGACGCGATGCGCGCGGCGGGTGCCACCGCCGGTGGTGAGGGCGGGGTCAGTGTCGTGGTCTGGCAGGACTACGGCGCCCCCGCCGATCTGGTCGCGGCGAGTGGTCTCCCGGCGGCGCGAACCGCTGCACCGGATCTCCGTGAGTTCGTCTCGGGCCTGCGGGCCACACATGGGGAAGACCAGGGTCCGCACCTCACGGTGCTCGGCCACAGCTACGGCAGCACCGTCGTGACGACGGCCGCGTCGGGCTCCGATGCCCTCGCCGCAGACGACGTCGTCCTCGTCGCGAGCCCGGGCACCGGCGGCGCCGCGCGCGTCGGCGACCTGCGTCTGCGCGGCCTGGACTCCTCGGAGGTCGCCGATCACGTCTGGACGGTCACCGCGGCGCGCGACCCGATCCGACTGGCGGCACCGTATGTCCTCGGGCCCGACCCCGACGGCGTCCGCTTCGGTGCGCGGCATCTCCCGTCGTCGCCGGGTGCCACGCCCTGGGACGCGCACAGCCGCTATGGCGTCGAGAACCACTCGGGCTACTGGGATCCCGGGACGCCGTCACTACTCGCGATGGGTCAGGTCATCGCCGGTCGCCGGGATCGCTGAGGCGGGGCGGCCGGTGGTCGCGCGTGCGACGCTCGGTGGACCGCGCTTGCGGGCGCGGCCGCTCGAGCACGATGAGACGCAGTGCCGAGCGCAGGCTCTGGGCGACCTCGGCCCACCGCCACGACTCGACCAGACACGCGTGTGCCTCCTCGACGTCGTCGCGGTCGGCTGCAGCATCCGCCTCGGTCTCCCAGTCGTCACGCTGACTGATGCAGACGCGGTGGCACCGCAGCGTGACGTCGCGGTCACGCTCCATGATCGCGGCGACGTCGTCGGGACGGAGGTCGCCGGACTGGGTCGTCGCGACGAGCAGAAGGGTCTCCAGCGCCGCGGGCAGTGAGACGACCCTGCCCGCCGTGGTGGTGACGTCGGTCGTGCGGATGATGCCCCCGCGGCCCATCCCGTCGGTCGGGGGCAGCTCCTCCGTCCGGTCGCACTCGTCCGATCCCGCGTGCGAGTGCGACCGGCATGCGATCGCCGCACGGAGCTCGTCGACCCCGTGGTCGAGGAAGGCGAACCACCGCTTCAGTTCGGCCCGCAGGTTCTCCCGGACGAACACCGTCGCCTCGATGCGCATGCGGGACACCAACACCCCGGACCGCACGGTGACCGCGACACCCGGCCAGCCGTCGACCGCGGCGTACAGCATCTCCGGTGTGACACCGCGGGAGTCGTCGATGCGGGTGCTGAACAACTCGATCGCCGCCTCCTCGGTGCTCACCCGCAACCACGAGGGCACTGCGGTCGGCAGTGGGATGTCGCCGTCCTCGTCGTGCTCCACGGGACGGCCGGAGATCTCGACGATGGCTGCGTCGACCATGGCCTGCAGCTCGTCGGGATCGGAGGGGACGCCGGCGAGTGACACCTCGGGCTCGACCCGCGCGGCAGTGGTCCCGTCGACGAAGGACGCGTCGGGGACGTCGAAGACATCGCGCAGCACCGCGACGGCGCAGCGCGCGAGGTGGTCGGCGCGGCGTCGGCCGGTCTCCATCGTGCGCGGATGCGTGCCCCGCTCACGCCAGCCGGCCTCGGCGAGCAGTGTGTCCTCGGTGGGGGTGGCGTTGCCGACGGTGCACCGCACGCGAGTGGTGCCGTGTGTGGTGAACACGATGATCGGGAGGTTCTCCCGGGCCATGCCGTCCTCGCACAGGAAGCCCAGGTCGATCGCATGGGAGTCACCGGGCTCCATGGTGGCCAGCCGATCGCCGAGGGCGGCTGCCATCCGCTGCCATCCCGCGTCGACCGAGGCGTCGAAATCCTCCACGACGACCCTCCTCTCGTGGCGCGCACGCTGCGCCGATGACAGGACGGTAGCGACGGGGTCCGACAGGTTCTGCCCCCGTCAGACGGTGAGCAGATGCGGGAGCGGGAGGATCGCGTTCAGCGTCGGGATGAGACCGGTCTGCGACGGCGTGGGGCCGTAGACGACGACCACCACGGGGCCCGTCCCGGTGGGCAGGACCGCCGCGCGATCGGGATAGGACGGGTAGGTGGCCGGCCGCGCCTCGGGGAGCCCCGTGCGTCCGGATGCACCCGTGCGGAGGTTGACCCAGGCGGCGGTCAGCCGCGAACGCTCGCTCATGAACCGCTGCAGGACGGTCACGGTGCCGCGGCCGTGATCGATGACGGCGTCGACCCGCATGCCGGGGTTGCCGTTGCCCGGGTTGGCCAGGTTCACCACCTGCGTGGCGGCGGCAGCGGGCGCGGCGGTCGCCGTGGTCACGCCGACGAGCCCTGTGCCCAGCGCGACGGTGGCCATGAGTGACGTGACGAACGTCTTGTGACGCTTCATGATCCGTCCTCTACTTCTCGGTTGCGGTCATCACCGGCGGGCACGACCCGGTGCGCTCGCCGATGGAGTTGATCTCGGCGTTGGAGCGGGGGTCGGCGGCGTAGTTCGTCTGGTTGGTGCAACGCGAGTAGTCGACCCCGGTCGGGGCGACCTCGTCCCGTGGCGCGGGTGCCGCGGTCGTCGTGACCGGATCCTGGTGTGGCGCCGGACCGTCGGTGGCTTCCGCCGACGACGCTGAGGTGGATGGCGCGGAGGTGGACGACGCCGCCGATGTCGTCGACCCTGCCGCCGACGAGGATGCTGCTCCACTGCCGTCCCCGGACGAACACGCGCCGAGGCTACCGATGGTGATCACCGCCCACACCACGATGAGTACCCACCACAGCAGGGTCGTGCGGCGACGGGCCGTCGACGACGACAGGACGTATGTACGGGTCATGTCGGGGATGTCGGATCTTGCACGGATCGGTGTTACTTCGCGCTGCGACTGTTCGCTCGACCAGACGACACCGACGGTGGTCCCGCCCGGCAGTCGATCAGTACGACGAGCGGCCCTGCCGGGTCCCGGAGGCGGGGGCGTCGCGCTCGCGGAGCAGGTCGACGGCGCCGGAGACCGACATCAGCATGGTCCGGCACATCTGCCGATCGTGCTCCAGCCGATCGGCGGCGGTGACGTCGCCACGTTCGGCGGCCTGCCGCTTCTCCCACCCGACGGCCAGGAGACGACGTGCGCCCGTGATGAGGCAGCGACGGGCGATGACCGCGCTGTCGTCACAGATGCGTACGACACCCTCGGCGGGGAGCGGGGTGCCGACCGTCGTCAGCGCGGTGAGGGTGTCGAGCAACTGCTCGACGTGGTCCGGGGAGGGTTCCCGGCTCGGACGTTGCGCGATCGGTCGGGCGGCGTCGGCGATCCGCGCGGTGATCGCGGGCGCGCCGTCGCGGAGGAAGTCACGCCACGATTCGACCGCGGCGACGATGTTGGTGGCGACGAACGTCGGCACCACGAGGCGCTGGGTCGCCCAGACGTGACCGTCGAGGACGTGCACCGCGACGCCGGTCCACCGGACGCTCTCGGCGAGGACGATCTCGTTCACGGTGCGGTCGTCGACGCAGATCGCGGCGATGCAGGCCACGAACTCGACGACGGGGCGGGTCGGGTGCACGCGCAGTTGCAGTGTCTGCGTGCCGATCTGGGCGCGGATGTCGCCGTCGGCATCGATGAACGCGTCGTCGGATTGGGCGGCGAGCGTGTCGAGCAGGAGTTCGCGCAGGTGGTCGGTGTCGACGACGGGGAACGCGGAGGCGGCGACGGGCGGGAGCTCGCGGCGCGGTGAGTCGGCGTCGTACGAGCGGGGATCGGGGTCCAGCGGCGCGAGGAACGCGGGGTGCAGGACGTCTGCGGTCTCGCGCAGCAGTTCTGTTGCGGCTGCGCACAGCTCGTCGACCCGGCGATGTCCCAGCTCGAGGATCAGGCGGCCGTCACGGAGACGACGCCACCCGTCTCCCCGGAGGACCGCGACCTGATCGTCGGAGAGTGCGGCGTGCAGCAGGGTGCACCGGACGCGGTGGGCGCCGGTGACGACGAACGACAGCAGCGGCGACCATGCCGCGCTGGAATCGTGCGAGCGTCGGACGACGATCTCCTCGTCGACATCGAGGTCGACGAGGAGATCGGCAAGTCCGGCCCGGAAGGTCAGCCAGGCGGCATCGAGTTCGCTGTCGAACCGCGTGCTCGTGTCCATGGCCGGCTTTCTCTGGTGGGTCGGGGGTGGGGCAGGTGTCAGCGCCTGGCGGTGCGGCGCCCGGTGGCGGCGACGAACAACCCGATGAGGATCGCGGCGACGACGATGCCGACGACGAACGGGACGACCTCCCAGCCACCGTTGGCGTTGTCGTAACCGACCTTGTAGGTCACCCACGATCCGATCAGGGACCCCAGGATGCCGAGGATGATCGTCATGATCACCCCGATGTTCTGCTTGCCCGGGAGGATCAGGCGGGCGAGCGCGCCCACGATCAATCCGACGACGATGGCGCTGATGATGGTGCCGATCATGGCGACGCTCCTTTGCGTGCACCCGGCCCGCTGGGCCGAGCTGATGGTGCCCGGCCGAGATCACAGGGGCGCCGTGTCTCGCCGCCGCCGATGAAGGCCTTGCCCTCTGAGTGTTGTCGTGTGAGCGCAGGCAGGTAACCCCCACGCGCCGACCTCCACCAGATCGTGTTGCCCGGCGTGGCCAGGTCACGAATCGGCATCGCCCGCGCGTCATGCGGGGCGGGTCTCGGCGAGCATCCGCGCAGGTCCGCCCCTTCTGGCACCGTGGTGGGCACGGGCCGTGACCGGCCCGCACGATCTATCCGGTGACGGTGAAAGTGAGTGCAGCATGGCGGAGTTCACCCGGTACATCGCCGAGGAGATCGCCCTCGACCACGCCGACGGGATGTTCGGCCGTCGCGAGGCGATGCGACGCCTCGGACTGCTCGGCCTGTCGGCGACGGTGGCGTCGAGCGTCCTCGCCGCCTGCAGCACCGACAGCTCCGACGCGGGTGCGCCGTCGTCCTCGGCCTCGTCGTCGGGAGGGTCGTCGGGCGGGTCGGGTGCGGCCACCACCACGTCGTCGGGATCCCCGGATGCGCCGGGTGCGTCCGGGGCCGTCGCCACCCGCATGATCACGTTCCCCGGGCAGCGGGGGGAACTGCAGGGTGCCTATGCGGCGGCGGCGAACCCGCGCGGCGTCGTGCTGGTCATCCACGAGAACAAGGGACTGACGCCGCACATCGCGTCGATCGCCGGGCGACTGGCCGGCGCGGGATACAGCGCGCTGGCGGTCGACCTCCTCTCCGAGGAGGGGGGCACGTCGACGTTCGACGACACCGCCCGCGCCACCGCGGCACTCGGCACGATCTCCAACGACCGTTTCGTCTCCGACGAGAAGTCGGCCATCGCCGAACTGCAGCGCCGTGTGCCGGGGAAGAAGGTCGGCGTGATCGGTTTCTGCTTCGGCGGGGGACAGGTGTGGTCGCTGCTGGCGTCCGGCGCGCCCCAGGTCAGCGCAGCCATCCCGTTGTACGGACCACTCCCGCAAGCACACGACTTCGCGGGCTCCCGCGACGCCGCGGTGCTGGCGGTCTACGCCGGCCTCGACAACCGCGTGAACGCCTCGCGCGGTGAGGCGGAGGCGTCACTGAAGGCAGCCGGCCTCACCTACGAGGTCCTCACGGTCCCGAACGTCGACCACGCCTTCTTCAACGACACGGGCGGTCGGTACGACCAGGCCGCGGCATCCCAGGTGTGGGGCCGCGCGCTGGGCTGGTTCGGTCAGCACCTCGCCTGACCCGTCCCCTGAGCGCGCCGAGATGGTCGTCGTCCCGCTCGATGTGGGGTATGTCGCACGCCCCGCAGATTCAGTGAACACCTGTACTCTGAGTGGCATGGACACCCTCGAGCGGCAGCGCCGAGACGAGCTGCGGGAGATGGGCCGACTCGCGTTCTCCGAGCTCGGAGACGCCGCGACCGGCATCGCCAAGGTGCACTCGGCCTTCAGTGAGCACATCTTCACCGGGTTGCGCGTCGGCCTGCGTCCCGTCGGGCTCGACGAGTTCGTCCGTCCCGCGAAGCTCCTGCATGACGCGATCGCCGGCGGCACCTACACCACCATCACAGCCGTCTGCGACACCGCGTCGGAGGTCGCCTCGCAGGCCGCCGACGGGTGGGGGCGGCCTCCGTCGCAGACCGTCAGGGGCGGCGCGATGATCGCGGCGATCAACGGCCTCATCGGCGACGAGTTGCACCAGGCGCGCAGTCCGCTCGCCGAGCCGATGGGCATCCGTCTCGACGGCGTCGCGATCCCTCCGATGCGGAACGCACTGGCGAACGCGTTCCCGACGGCGACGGGACATCTCGTCGTGTTCCTGCACGGTCTGATGGAGACCGAGGCGGCCTGGAGCATCGGTGGTCGGCCGACCTACGGAACCCGACTCGCCGAGGACCTCGGCGCGACCGAGGTGCAGCTCCGCTACAACACCGGGCGCCACATCTCGCAGAACGGCCGCGAGCTCGACCGGCTGCTCACCGAGATCACCACCGCGTGGCCGGTACCGGTCCGCCACATCACCCTCGTCGGCCACTCGATGGGCGGACTCGTCGCCCGATCCGCCTGCCACCGCGGCGAACTCGAGGGGGCCGACTGGACAGGACTCGTCCGCCACGTCGTGTGTCTCGGGACGCCGCACCTCGGCGCACCGCTGGCACGGTCGGTGCACTACCTCACCGCGGCACTCGGCGCGGTCCCCGAGTCGCGACCGTTCGCCCACCTCCTGCGCCGGCGCAGTTCCGGGGTGCGGGATCTCTTCCACGGGTCCCTCGTCGACGAGGACTGGTCCGGCCGTGACATCGACGCCCTGAGAGTCGCTGCGGTGCAGGAGGTCCCGTTGCTGGCCGACGCGACGCACTACTTCGTCTCGGCGACGGTCACCCGCAGCGCCAAGCATCCGATCGGCCGTGTCATCGGCGACGGTCTCGTGCTGGTGCCCAGTGCCGTGGGCAAGAACAAGAAGCGGCACATCGGGTTCCGCGACGAGGACGGGTTCGCGATCAGCTCGGCGAACCACTTCACGCTGCTCAACAACGACGAGGTCTACGCGTGGCTGCTGCCGCGGCTGCGCGGCGCTGATCCCGTCCCGACCGACCGCGCGATCACCGCAGGTGACCCCGTGCGCGAGCCCACCTCGGATCTCGGCCGCTGCTGAGAACCGGTCACACCCGCGCGACGACCTCGTCGGGGTACCACCGCGCGACGACATCGGGATGTGCGCGGGTGCGGCTCTTCCACGTGTTCAGACCGTAGGTGTCGAACAGGGGGTTGTCGGGGTCGGCGGTGACCGATGACGCCTGGCCGTCGGGCAGAGGGATGCGCGGCATCACGGCATCCAGCGACGGCGCGTAGAAGTACGGGATCGACAGGCGCTCGGGCGAACCCGGTGGCGTGATCACGCGGTGCCGCGTGGCCACGAGCCGTCCGTCGGTGGCGATCTCGAGCATCTCGCCGATGTTCACGATGAACGCGCCGGGCTGCGGCGGTGCCTCGATCCACGTCCCGTCGGTGCGCTCGACCTGCAGACCCGACGACCCCTCCTGCGCCAGGAGCACGGTGAGAACACCCGAGTCCTTGTGCGCACCCACGCCCTGATCGCCCGCGGTGTCCGCGTCGTCGGCGGGTCGGGCCGGGTAGCGAACCACCTTCATCAGCGTCGCGGGCAGCGCGAAGGCGTCGTCGAAGAAGTCGGGCGCCGCCCCGAGCGCCTGCGCCCACCGCGACAGCAGCGTCCGGGACACCCGCGCGAGCTCGTGTTGATACGCCGCCACGGCGGTCTTCAGTTCGGGCAGCGCCGCCGGCCACTGGTTGCGGCCCTGAAGACGCAGCGGTCCGGTGGCGTCGGGGATCGGGTCGCGGTCCGGTGCGATGTCGATCTGCTCGCGCCGGTCGACGCGACCGTTCGTCAGCTCACCGCCGACCCGGTTGTACCCGCGGAAGTGCGGGCTGTTCACCATCGCGATCGCGTCCTTCTCCGCCTGCGGCAGCGCGAAGAAGCGCCGCGCGGTGTCGATGATCTGCTCCTGCAGGGTCACGGGGACGCCGTGGTCGGTGAGGTAGAAGAAACCGACAGTCCGCGACACCTCGGCCAGACGGTCCCGGCCGTCGGGCGTGTCGAGATCGGCGAGCGAGATGAGCGGCAGCACGGCACCGAGGGTAGGACGCCGCGTCGCTCCGCGCCCGGGTTGCGGTCGCGGTGATCGCGAACGGGTAGACCGGTGGCAGCCCATCGAGAGGATCCCCATGCCCCGCCCCACCGTCGCGTTCCTCGACGTCAACGACACGCTCTCCGATCTCGCGTCCGTCGAACCCGCCTTCACCGACTCGGGACTGCAGGCCGCCGACGTCCGGACCTGGTACCTGTCGGTGCTGCGCGACGGCTTCGCGCTCACCGTCCTCGGCGACAACCCCGGCTTCGCCGACCTCGCCCAGGGACAGCTGCGGTCGATGCTGCGTCTGGCCGACCCGGGCCGCGACGAGAAGTCGGCCGACATGGTCGCCGCCGGTCTGCTGCGCTCCTTCGTCGACGCGGCACCACACGCCGACGTCGTACCCGGGATCGTCGCCCTCGCCGAGGCGGGGCTCGACGTCTACACGCTGAGCAACGGCTCGGCCGACGTCGCGCGCAGGCTTCTCGGCGCGACCGACGCAGGCCCGTCGGTCAGTGGCTACCTGTCCGCGGCCGACGCCGGCGCGTGGAAGCCGGCACCCGCGTCGTACGAGTACGGATTGCGCACCATCGGCGTCGAACCGGCGCAGGCGTTGATGGTCGCCGTACATCCCTGGGATCTCGAGGGTGCCCGACGCGTCGGACTGCAGACCGCCTGGATCAACCGCGACGGCGCCGACTTCCCGACCGCGTTCACCGCGCCGGACCACACGGTCGGCTCATTCACCGACCTGGGGCCGGAGCTGCGCCGTCACCACTCGTGACCGCAGGACCCGCAGACGAAGTCGGGGGCAGGGTCGTGGGTTCCCGAGAAGGCGATGACCCCCACCGGCGCGGGCACGGAGGTGTCGGCGACGCTGACGATGTCGGCGTGGCGCGCACCGCACTCCGGGCACGCGGGGCGGAGTCCGTACATCAACTCGTCGACCGTCGGGGCCAACGGTTGGTGGAGGATCTCGTGACACGACGGGCACACGGCGATGGTGATGCCCAGGTCGATCCGGGGATCCAGTTCGATGTCGGTCCGATGGGCCTCGAACCGTGGCGCGTACTCAGTGCTCGGATCCCGTCCGCAGGTGTTGCAACCCCAGGTCCGCGCGACCGCGGCATCGTGCAGTGTCAGCCGTTCCCCCGCGCATCGGTGATCCACGCGGTGCCAGGGTGTCGGTGAGATCGTCTCGGCCTCGATCGCCGCGATGTAGGCCGCGGCACGCTCGACGGCGGGGGTGGCGAAGTGCCGGGGGAAGGTCCGTCGGGCGCGTTGCTCCACCGCGGCGATGGCGACACCGCAGTGCGGCACCACCGGGTCGCCCACGGTCAGGCTGACGCCGTCCCGACGACGGTCGGACGTCACGACGTCGTACACGCCCTCGATGGCCCAGTTCGCGCTGGCGACGACCCCGATCACGCGATGCCCGACCTCCACCGACATCGGGAGGTCGTATCGGACGGCGTCCGCCTCCCGGACGACGACGTGGGTGACCGGTACCGCGGCACGGGGCAGTCCACTCATCTAGGCGGGTCCGTTCTCATGGGGCGCGTGGTCGACGAACTCGGTCGCGCGCGTGGTTCTGTCGCGTCCGAGACACATCGACAGCGCGGGCATCGGGGGTGTCCTCTCGGGTCGGAACGCTACAGACCGGATCGGACAGAACGGACAGAGCGGTCGGAGTGTGCAGGGGAAAGCGGCGAGAGAGAATGATAACGGCCCGACCGCTACTTTCCGGGACGAAATAACCGCCCGACCCGGCACGCTGCACCAGAGGACGCGATCGACACGAGTCGGCGACAACAGACGGAACGGACGTACACGGATGGCATATCGGTATCTCGGCAACAGCGGTCTGAAGATCTCGGAGATCACCTACGGCAACTGGTTGACCCACGGATCGCAGGTGGAGAACGACGTCGCGACGAAGTGTGTGCACGCGGCCCTCGACGCCGGTATCACCACGTTCGACACCGCCGACGTCTACGCCAACGGCGCCGCCGAGCAGGTGCTCGGCGACGCGCTGAAGGGTCAGCGACGTGAGGGTCTCGAGATCTTCACCAAGGTCTACTTCCCCGTCGGCGAGCGCGGCCCCAACGACACGGGTCTGTCGCGCAAGCACATCCACGAGGGCATCGACAACTCGCTGCGCCGCCTCGGCACCGATTACGTCGACCTGTACCAGGCGCATCGCTACGACCACGAGACGCCGCTCGAGGAGACCATCGCCGCGTTCGCCGACGTCGTGCGCGCCGGCAAGGCGCTCTACATCGGCGTCTCGGAGTGGAACGCCGACCAGTTGCGTGCCGGCCAGGCCCTCGCCCGGCAGGCCGGGTTCTCGATCGTCTCCAACCAGCCGCAGTACTCCGCACTGTGGCGTGTGATCGAGGAGCGCGTGGTGCCCACCTCGCGTGAGCTCGGCATCAGCCAGATCGTGTGGTCGCCCATCGCGCAGGGCGTGCTGACCGGCAAGTACAAGCCGGGTCAGGCGCCGCCCGCCGGTTCGCGTGCGACCGACGAGAAGGGTGGCGACGAGATGATCAAGCGCTACCTGACCGACGACGTGCTCACCCGCGTGCAGGACCTGCAGCCGGTCGCCGACGACCTCGGGATCACGATGGCGCAGCTCGCCGTCGCGTGGGTGCTCGCCAACGACAACATCGCCGCGGCGCTGGTCGGTGCGTCGCGCCCCGAGCAGATCACCGAGAACGTGAAGGCGTCGGAGGTCACGCTCGATTCCGACGTCCTCGCCAAGATCGACGCCGCTCTCGGCGACGCGATCATCACCGATCCGAACCTCACGACCAGCCCCGGGAAGCGTTTGGTCTGAGCGCGGTGTTGTCGGGAGGGTGACCACCCTCCCGACGCCCCCGGCGCCCACGCCCGATGGTGACCACTCCGCGTCGATCGCGTGGGTGGCCGAGCACCTCGGCGACCTCGCTCGCGAGGACCCGTCGGACATCGCGGCCGGCGCGTTCACCGGCGGTCAGACCGCCGCCGACATCGCACTCGGTGGCCTCGACATCACCGGCTACGCGGCACGCCGCAACGAGGTGCTGCCGGAGAGTCGTCGTGGTGCGAGTCGGATGTCGCCGTACATCCGGCACGGGCTGACGCCACTGCGTGAGGTGTGGGACTCGGTGTCGGACGCGCCCGGTCGCGACCGGTCGAAGTACCGCGACGAGCTGCTGTGGCAGGAGTACGCGCGGCACCTGTATGCCCGTGTCGGAACGGATCTCGGGCAGGCGCTGCGCTACGAACAGCCTCGTCGCGACCTGCCCGCTGGCGATCGGCCGTTCGGGGGTGACCCCTGGCCGCGCGAGATGCGGTGCATGGATCTCGTCGTCGAGGAGTTGCACGAGAACGGCTGGCTGGTGAATCAGACCCGCATGTGGGCCGCCTCGCAGTGGACCGTGCGTGTGGGCGCCACCTGGCGCGACGGCGAGGACGAGATGTTCGCGCATCTCCTCGACGGGTCGCGCGCCGCCAACCGCCTCGGGTGGCAGTGGACGGTCGGTACCGGGTCGGGCAAGCCGTACGGGTTCAGCCGGTGGCAGGTGCGCAAGCGGTCGCCGAAGCTGTGCGACGAGTGTGCGCTGAACACGAACTGTCCCATCGAGGACTGGCCGTCCGACGATCACGGCGCACCCGTCGACGGTCCCTACCTCGGCCCTGAGGACATCCCGTCCGGTCCCGACGCGCCCGAGAACAGCGGCACCGCCGACACGGTGTGGCTGACGGCGGAGTCCCTCGGCGACGCGGATCCTGCTCTGGCGGTGAACGAAACGCGCCCTGCGGTCTTTGTCTTCGACGAACCGCTCCTGCGCCGACTCCGGTTGTCGGGCAAGCGATTGGTCTTCCTCGCCGAGTGCCTCGGCGATCTCGCGGAGCGTCGTGAGGTGCAGGTGCGGCGCGGAGTCGTCGCCGACGAACTCGACGGCATGTCGTTGGCCGCTACGTGGGCGCCGGTGCCGGGATGGCGTCGTATCGCCGACCGCGTGCAGCCCACCGAGGTCCACCCGTGGCCGTGGTTGGTCCACCTGAAACGCGCTCCGGTGCGTTCGTTCAGCGCCTGGCGCAAGGCGGTCGGCGCTCCCCGCTGACTCCCCGCGCGTGCACCAAATCCCGCCGAGCGTGCAGTAGATCCCGCCGAGCGTGCAGTAGATCCCGCCGACCGTGCAGTAGATCCCGCCGAGCGTGCCGAAAGTGCTCGCCGAGCGTGCCGAAAATAGTCGCCGAGCGTGCCGAAAGTGTCCGCCGACCGTGCAGAAGTTGTGCCACGCGTGCCGTTCCGGTGCGACACTGGCCTCCATGACCCGTCCGGACGCCGCCGAGCTCGACGCCGCCGACGTCCTGGCGGAGCACCGGGCGTCGTTCGTCGACGGTGGCGGGGTGTCGGCGTACCTCGATGGCAACTCACTCGGCCGACCATTGAAGGTCACCGGGGAGAACGTGCGGCAGTTCGCCGAGCGCGAGTGGGGTGGACGTCTGATCCGCGGCTGGGACGAGGGATGGTTCGACATGCCGACGACACTCGGCGACCGCATCGGTGCCGCGGTCCTCGGAGCAGCCGCCGGTCAGACTGTCGTCGGTGACTCGACGAGCGTCCTGATCTACAAGCTCGCCCGCGCCGCCCTGGCGATGCGCCCGGGTCGCACGGAGATCGTCATCGACCGCGACAACTTTCCGACCGACCGCTATCTCATCGAGGGGATCGCGGCCGAGACCGGCGCGACGATCCGCTGGATCGACACCGACCACGACAGCGGTGTCACCGTCGACCTGCTCGACGCAGCCGTCACCGAACGCACCGCTCTCGTCGTCGTCAGCCACGTCGCCTATCGATCAGGGTTCCTGCTCGACGCCCCCACGGCGGCCCGGATCGCGCGGGACCGCGGCGCGCTGTTGCTGCTCGACGTCTGCCACTCCGCGGGATCCGTTCCGATGCAGCTCGATTCGTGGGGTGTCGACCTCGCCGTGGGCTGCAGCTACAAGTACCTCAACGGCGGCCCCGGCGCGCCGGCATTCGCTTATGTGACGAACCGGGTGATCGGTGAACTGTCGCAACCGATCTGGGGGTGGATGGGCGCGGCCGAACCGTTCGAGATGGGCGACGGCTACGCTCCTGCGCCGGGCATCCGACGGATGCTCACAGGCACGCCCCCCGTCCTGGGGATGCTGCCCATCGCCGACATGCTCGACGTCATCGAGCAGGCGGGCATCGACGCGATCCGCGCGAAGTCCGTCGCGTTGACGGAGCTGGCCATCTCGCTGTCCGACAGCGTCCTGGGTCCGCTCGGGGCAACGCTCGCCTCACCCCGCGATCCCGACAGGCGCGGTGGTCACGTCACCATCGACCACCCGTCGGCGCGTGAGGCAGTCGCGCGTCTGTGGCAGCAGGGAGTCATCCCCGACTTCCGCCGGCCCAGCGGCGTCCGCCTCGGCTTCAGCCCGCTGAGCACCAGTTTCGACGAGGTCGAACGCGGCATCGAGGCCCTGGCTCTCGCCCTCGGCTGAACCCCGCCGAGCGGGCCGAAACCGCCCGCCGAGCGTGCAGAAACTACCCCGCGACGCGGTGCTCGATCGCCGCGAGCACCTGCGACCACAGCCGGTGCTGGGGAGCGATGATGTCGAAGTGGTCGCCGGGCGCCGACACCTGCACCAGGTCGTCGCCGGCTTCCCCCGCTGCTCGCGCATAGTCCCGACTGATCGCGAGCAGGTGCGGGTCGTCGTCGTGGCCACACGCAATGACCTGCGGGACCCGAAGCGGCAGACGGTGACGCGGTGACGACGCGACGTCGTCGGGGTTGCCGGCGTCCCACGGGTGCCCGAGCGCGTTCTCGACAGCGCCGTCGCCGAGCCGCAGCCGGTGCGCCTCCTCGAGGTCGATGACCCCCGCCAGCGACACCGCGAGCGCGGGCGCCGGCGCGGCGTCGGCCGCTGCTCGCAGCGCCAACTGCCCACCGGCCGAGTGCCCGATGACAACGACAGGCCCGTCGGGAACCACGGCGGCCAGTGCCGCGGCGAGGTCGGACGTCGTCGCTTCCCACCCGTGCGCGTCGGGCCGGCGGTACTCGACGTTCCAGGCCGTGACACCGGAGGCGGCGAGTGCCTCCGCCATCGGTTCCATCAGGTCGGCCTTGTACGGCGACCGCCAATACCCGCCGTGGACGAGCACCGCGGTCCACCGCGGGTCGCCGGTGGGTCGCGTGACGTCGATGTACTGATCGGGATGGGAGCCGTAGGAGACGGTGTCGCGGGCCATGTCACCAGTGTGCTCACCTCCGGCCTCGGTGAAACACAGTCCCCGCTCATCCGCCCAGCATCCCTGCGATGTCGCCGGCGTCGATCGCCGATCCGAACACGTCCGCGTCACCGACAACAGCGTCGAAAAGCGCGCGTTTGCGCTCCTGCAGCGCGACGACCTTCTCCTCGATCGTGTCCGCCGAGACCAGGCGATACACGCTCACGGGCCGGGTCTGACCGATGCGGTGTGCGCGGTCGACGGCCTGCGCCTCGGCCGCCGGGTTCCACCACGGGTCGCAGACGAAGCAGTGGTCGGCCTCGGTGAGGTTCATCCCGAACCCGCCGGCCTTGAGGCTGATGAGAAACACCGACGGTCCGCCGACGCGGAACTGTTCGACCTCCGACGCCCGGGCGTGCGCCGACATCGAGCCGTCAATGTACCTCACCGATAGTCCCTCCGCCTCGAGACGGTCACGCACGATGCGCAGGAATCCGGTGAACTGGCTGAACACCAGCGAACTGTGGCCCGCCTCGACGAGTTCGGGCACGACGCGGGCGAGGTGGTCGACCTTGGCCGACGCGACCCCCGCGTGGTCGTCGTCGACAAGCCCGGCGTGCAGGCTCAGCTGACGCAGCATGGTGAGCGAGCTGAGGATCGCGATGCGGTTGCGTTGGAAGTCGTCGAGCAGGCCGAGCAGCCGCTGCCGCTCCCGGTTGAGCCGTGCCCGGTAGATGCGGTCGTGGTCGGGATGCAGGGCGAGCACCACCGTCTGTTCCTGCTTCGGTGGGAGGTCTGCCGCGACCTCGGACTTCGTGCGTCGCAGGACCACCGGCTTGATCCGACGCTGCAGCAACGACAACCTCGTCGGGTCGCCACCGACCTCGATGGGCTTGCGGAAGTACCGCGTGAACACCTCGGCCGCGGGGAACAACCCTGGGACCGTCAGCGACAACAACGCCCACAGCTCCGACAGGCTGTTCTCCATCGGCGTGCCGGTGATCGCGAGGGTGAACGGAGTCTGTAGCCGGCGTGCGCACTGATGGGTCTTGCTCGCGGAGTTCTTGACGAACTGCGCCTCGTCGAAGATCGCTCCCGCCCACGAGATCGCCGACAGCTGCGCGAACTGCAGCCGGAACAGGGCGTACGACGTCACGATGATTCGCGCGCCGGCCACCGACTCGGCGACCGTTCGCCCACACCGCTTCTCCGAACCCAGGATCCCGACGGTCGCGAGATCCGGGACGAAGCGCTCCGCCTCCGACAACCAGTTCCCGACGACACTGGTCGGCGCGACGACGAGAAACGGCGAGGGGCTGTCCGCGTGTGCGATGAACGCCAGGGTCTGCAGCGTCTTGCCCAGGCCCATGTCGTCGGCGAGGATGCCACCGATCCCGTTGCGCCACAGAAACGTCAGCCAGTCCAGCCCGCGACGCTGGTAGTCCCGCAGCTCCGCCCTGACCGCAGACGGGACCGCCACCGGAGTCGGCGGCTCCGCCGAGGCGAGGTTCGCGATGCGGCCCCGCCATTCCGACAGCTGTTCGTCGACGACGCCGATCCCCAGCACCTCATCCCACAGGGATGCGTTCATCGAGTCTCGACGGACGCGACCGTCGCGGATCTCGCCGAGGGCTCGTGCTTCGGCCAACAGCTCGGACAGGCGGCGCAGCTCCGGGGTGTCGAGCCGAAAGTAGACGCCGGACGGCAGGAGCATGTGCGTCGCGCCGCGCGCCAGCTCCGACAGGACGTCGGGCAGGGGCACGGGCTCACCGTCGATGTCGACGTCGATGGACAGGTCGAGCCAGTCGGTGCGCACGTCGTCGGCGCCGAGCCCGAACGACACGACAGCCGCACGTCGCGCCGGTCGGAGCCGACCGATGTCCCCGTGGACCTCGACGAGGATGTCGCCTCGCGCTCGGAGCTCGGGCACCACTTCGCCGATCAGCACAGCCGCCTCGACCGGGGACAGCGTGTAGACGCGGGCGAGCACCGACGTCGGCGCCTGTGTGATGTCGCGGGGGAGTGGGTCGAGCCGCTCCATCCATGTCCTCGACGCCCACACGTCCTGCTGCTCGTGACGGACCGCCTGCTCCCACCACCGCGTGGCGAGGGCGACCGTCCGCTCGAGCGCGTCGCGCACCGAGTCCCACAGGGTCAGCTCGGCCGCCACGTCCCGGAGCGGGTCCTCGTCGATCTCGTACCGGGCGTCGAATTCGCGCCACCGCTCGTCGACGAGGTAGCGCACCGTCCACTCGATCCGCGCTGTGCCGTCCACCGCGACGTGGACGACCAGAGCGGGTGTCGGTGGCGAGATCACCTCGCCCTGGACGGACTGATCGACCCGGACGTGCACCCGCTCGCGGATCGCGGGGAGATACGACGAGACGAACTCGTCGACGTCCCGGCGGGGGACGTGGACCGGGTTGCCCGCGATGAGGTCGCGGACCAGCGGATCGGTGTCGAGGAGGCCGGCCAGATACAGCGTGGTCGTCCCGAAGACGGCGACGCCGTGCGGCCGATCCCCGAACCTCATCGCCGACGACGTGCCGCGGTGCGGGGCGGGGACCGTCACCGACGGATGGATGGTGACACCGCCGTCGGCGTCCGCCACGAGTTGTAGGCCCGGCGTCACCGGGTCGACGACCTCGACGCCGTACACCTGAAGAGACCTGTCCGGCTCGATGGTCACCCCGGCGTCGACGGCCCGTCGCAAGAACTCCCACACTTGCGGCGACGACCGGCCCAGGCTCGCGGTCACCGAACGATGTCGGGCCCTGCCCGTGCACGTGACCGCGGCCAGCGCGCGGACCGCCGCCAGATGCTCGGGGTCGATCTCCTCGAGGTTCGTCGCAAAGATGTCGTGGGGACCACCGACAGCGAACACCTCGTCCCAGTCGATCTCCCGCCGGCCTCGGAGCCCGAACTCACTCGGCACGGTGATCCGCAGAGCCAGATCACACATTCCCGTCTCGTCATGGACGGGCTCGAGGACCAGCGTCAGCGGCCGGTGGGATGCGGTGTCGTCGTCTACGGCCGGCGTCAGCCGTGAACGCCAGTCCTGATGTGCGGCAGGGCCGCTGATCTCGGGGAACATGGACGTGACGCTGCTGCGCACCCCCGACAGATCCATCTCCATCCGACCCCCTTCGATGACGTTGTCCCCAGATCGCTGTGCGTCCCCATGTCTCTTGCCGCACCCCGACGTCTGCGCGATGCTGACCCCCATGACGTGGGAGACCCATCCGGTCACGCCGGACCGCTTCGACGACTTCGCCGACGTCATCAACCCCAACCGTCGGACGACGCACTGCTGGTGTCTCTCTCATCGACTGCAGGCGAGGCAGATCGAGGAGCTCGGCCAGGGCTCCCGGGAGCGCGCCGCGCGAGCCCTCTGCGAGCGGGACCACCCGCCCGGCGTCGTCGCCTACCGCGACGGGGTGCCGGTCGGCTGGTGCAGCATCAACCCGCGCGCTGACACCCCGCGCCTGGTGCAGAGCAAGCTCATACGCCCGCTCGACGACACGCCCGTGTGGAGCATCATCTGCGTCGTCGTGCGCGGCGGTCACCGCAAGCAGGGTGTCGCCCGCCAGGTCATCCAGGGCGCGGTCGACTACGCCGCCGCGCACGGCGCGCCCGCCGTCGAGTCCTACCCCGTCGACCCGCCGGGCCGCATGGACCTGACCATGGCGTTCGTCGGCACGCGAAAGATGTTCGAGGCAGTCGGTTTCGAGGTCGTCGGACAGACCGACGCCGTCGCCTCGAAGATGCCGCGCCTCATCATGCGGAGAACACTGCAGCCCTGAGCGGCCTGGAGCCGAGTCAGTCGAGGAACGGCCAGAGCAGGTTGTGCTCGGCGTAGTCGATGCGTTCGAGCGGGTCGTGCTCGGGCAGCTCGAGCCCGGCCTGCGCGAGAAGCATCGCGTCCACGAGGTGCAGCGACAGCGTCTCGCCGCCGTCGACATCCGACCCCCCGATGCGGATGTCGACGCGGGACGCCCCCTGCGGGGGAGCGGTGAGCTGGCGGGTGGAGCCGTCGAGCCGACGACACCGCTCGATCCACGGGTCGTGCGGCACGAGGCACAGCGTCTCCGGCCCGTCGTCCCGCGAGACCCGCACGGGCACTGTCGCGGGGGCCGTCGCCGTGAAGTCGAGCCAGACGGCGTCCCCGCGCCAGACCGGGACCAGGAACTCGGCGCGCCCGGCGAGTCCGACGTCGTCGGCCGGCCGCACCTCCAGTGCACCGAGATCAGGCAGGACCCTAAGCCGACCGCCCCCGATCAGTGTTCTCCGGACCCCGATGGTGAGGCACCCCTCGAGCCCCATCCCCTCCAGGTCCAGACCGATACCGTCGCCGCGTATCTCGGCGACCACCCGCTGCCTTTCGTCGAGTCTCATGTTCATTGGATGCACAGAGGCTCGATCCGGTTCCATCGACTTTCGTCGAATCCCGTCAGGTGGTGGTCTGCAGTCCTGTGCGAGGTCCTCACGTTCGTGATCAGGCCCACGACATCCGCAGGTGGTCGGCGCGACGTCGCTCTCTGACGTCCGTCTAGTATCCGTACGCCGACGAATGAGTGGAGGGTGTTGTCGTGAAGAGAGTTGCGCTGAGCGGGATCGTGGCCGTGTCGGTCCTCGCGTCCGCGGCCTGCAGTTCCGGGACGACGACGTCGACCACGCAGGGCGCAGCTGCGGGCGCGTCCGCGTCCGGCAATGCGTCGTCGAAGCCCCTCACTGAGTACCTGCTGCAGCAGTCCGACGTCCCGAGCGGTTTCCAGCAGCAGCAACTGCCGCCGGGTGCGGGCGATGCCGTCGGATCGCTCACCGACGCGACGAAGGGCGCGAAGGTGAGCCCGTCATCCTGTCAGCCTGATCTCTCGAAGTTCGATGCCCAGCAGGCGCTCTCGACACCGAAGGCACTGTTCGCCGACAACTCGACCGGTGCCGCGATCGTGAACGCCGTCAGCACCACAGCGTCGGGCGCCAACGGCTCGGTGGACCAGTTCCGTCGCTACAACCTGGGCGACTGCGCCACCCACCAGATCACCACCACCGTCGGCGGCAACACGGTCACCGCGACACAGAAGGCGACGACGCTCGACATCGACACCCCGGGTGTCAGCGGCAGCGTCGTGGTCAAGACCGAGACCGTCGCGCAGATCCCCGGCTCGTCGACGCGCACCACCGGCCAGTACGTCGCCCTGCTGCCCATCCCCAACGGCGCCGTGCTCGTCAGCGTCTCCAACTTCATGGGCCAGCCCGACGAGTCCGTCTTCCGTCAGGTGGTCACCGCGGCCGCGAAGCGCATCAGCGGCTGACAGCAGCTGCTCACATGATCTGACCGAGCGCTCCTGCGAGCACGAGCATGGCCGGTGCGACAAGAATCAGCGCGCCGATGGTGCGTGCCCGGGCGTCGTCGAGCGCCACCGCGACAACGGCGAACACGATCGTCGCGACCGCGATCCATTGGGCCGCTACCACCCCGCTGTAGTCCGCGGTGTGGGTCCCGTTCTCGAAATCGGAGGCGAACTCTGTGCTCGTCAGCGGTCCGATCAGCGGGATCGGCGCAATGAGTGCACAGACGACGGCAGCGGCGGAGCATGCCGTAGCGATCTGTTGGCGGCGGGTCGGAACAGCGATGGTGTCCATGCGCTCATTCGATCTCTACGGACGTCTGCCGAACAGCGGGGAAATACTCAGCTCGAGCTTTGCGGGTACGGACGTCGCGGACGTCGCAGCGGTGAGTTGTCCACAGGTAGGTCGGCTGTTCGTTTGCACAGATAAGGCGAAGTGGGTGACGATATGCCCGATTGGCGTCGTCGAAGGGATTTGGTTGTGGATTCGGTGAAGGCGGACATCGATCATCTCAATGCGCTGGGGGGAACGCTGCAGCAGTTGTCGTCGGAGGCGGCGGGACTGAAAACCCAGCATGCTGCCGGTTCGGCAAGCACCATGCAGTCGGTGAGCGAGGCCACATCCATCGACAGCGACATCATCGGCGGCGCACTGGTCCCGGCAATCGAGGAGCGGTTGGGTGAAACCGGCGAGATCATGGTCGCCGTAGCGAAGCAGTACCAGGACCGCGACGGTGCGAACAGCCAGATGATCGCGGATTCCTTCAGTGCGGCGACAGGCGACTGGAGCACAGGTGGGACGCCTTGAGCGGACTCACCCGGTCGCAGCTGGAGTCATGGCAGCCTGAGCAGCTCGAGACGATGGCGGCGTCCTGGCGGAAAACCGGGGCGTCGATCGAGTCGCTCTTCTCGCGATACGTCGACGCAGTGAATCAGACCAGCGGGTCGTACTGGGAGGGCATCGCGGCGGAGAGCGCTCAGTCACGCGCGACCGCAGACAAGAAGACCGCCATAAGGGTCGTCGACACACTCGAGAACCTGGCGTCGACGGCCGAACAGGGCTACCACGCGATCGACGCCCACGTAAAAGCCGCGAAGAGTGCGATTCAGGGTGCTGAAAGCAATCAGTTCAGTGTTGGCGAGGATTTCACCGTCACCGACCTCATTGCCGGGCCGCCCTCGGACGGTGCGCGCGAAGCGGCACGCGTCAGCTGGCAGACGGCAATCAACGACGCGGCGATCGCCGCGTTCAATGCCGATCTCACAACCAAGCAGACATTGGACGGACTTCGATCCGGGCTCATCGCCACGTTCACGAACGCGGCCACGCTCAGCGGCCAGCAGGGAACCAGCGATGGCCGTCAGCTGGTGGAGCATCCGAACGATCTGAGCCCCGAGGAGCAGGAGCGCCTCAAAGATGCCGGCAGTTTGACGCCAGACCAGATCGCGCGACTTCAGGCGGGCGACACCGCGGCGATCCCCGCGTCGCAGATGGAGTACATCAACGCGCTGTCGAGGTCGCTGGACGGGAAAAGCCCGCAGGAGATCAAGGCGGCGATGGACAAGATGCCGCCCGAGTCGCGGTCAGCCGTCGCCAACGCGCTGCAGATCGGGTCCAACAGCAAGGTCACCGCCAGCGTGGTGGGCGACAAGGATGTGCCCACGAACGGCGGAATGGCGCTGCTGCCGAAGCAGATGCAGGCCTCGCTGACCCGCGACGACCTCGTTCGAACGTCCACTCCTGGTCGGGTCGGAGCGCCCGGTTCCGGCGCCGCGGACAAACAGTTCGCACTGTCTGGGGTCGCCAACAACCAAGCGATCGCCGCAATCGCGGGAGGTGGCGACCACCGACTCCAAGCGGGTAGCGATCTGGACCGGTCTCTGGCGGATGTCGGCGCAAAGTACCTGCACGCTCAGGTTCAGGTGGAGCAGTCGCCGCACGCCAGCCTGATGGTCGACGGACACGGTGCGGAGCCGGGACACGCCCTGACCGAATCGATTTTCTCCAACATCGGCGACGACAAGAACGTTGTCGCGTCGATGGTCAACGACCCTCACACGGGAATGCAATTTGTCAACGACGTCCAGACACACGGCTGGTCGGACGACGGCAAAGCGGTGGGCCGACTGTTCACGTTCGGCGACAACGATTTCGACAATCCGCGTACCGGCCAGATCATGGAGGCCGTGGCGCGCGCCTCCAGCAGTAACGACGCATGGGCGACGCTGTCGTCCATCCCGGGAACCGACGGCAAATCAGTCGGCGAGCTGAACCCGGAACTGCTACGGACCTTGTCCAAGAGCATGGCGCCCTACATTTCAGACTTGGCCGGAGCGGCGCACTCCCCAGGCTTCAGCACCGGTGACTGGGCAGACGATGGAAATGGAAAGTATGTGGGCGCTGCAAACGTGTTCGCGCTCATGAACACTGATGACCAGGCGGGACAAGTCTTCGACGCCGCCGCCTACAACCATCAGCTTGGCCTGGAGCACACCTACGGACAGAACCCGACTGCGCCTGGTTCGGGTGCAGATCTGGTGGGTGCCGGCCGGGTGCAAGGTCTTGTCGACGAAGGTACGTATCTCGCGGCGCGCGACGAGTACGGCGAACAGGCAGTCCAGCAAGCGTACGAGCGCAAAGAGCAGGCGTTCAATCAGATGAACAACTTGGCCGGTCTCGGCATCTCGCATTTGCCCGTGGGGTCGGACGAGGCTCAGACGGCGCTCAACATGGGTGGCGACCAGTTGAAGAATGCACTGATCGGTTCCAAGCCTGACAGCGGCCCGAGCCCTGACGCACCCGAACCGCTCGGGCCGCGCGTGAATATGAACTATTGGAATGTGCTGCAGGGGGCGGGAAAGCTCGATCCTGCAGTAACGAACGAATTCCCCTGGGCAGTCAACGAGGACGGGACGCTTCGCAGTTATCAGGAGATGCGATCGTCGGGCGTCAACGACACGGATGTCACGAATGGACTCGAGAAGATGTTCAACAGTCTGAACAACCGTCGAGACTCGACGTCCTTCGACGAGGCCTACGACACCGTCGTCCAGTATCGGCACGATGACAAGAAGTAGCGCTGTCAAGGCGATCGTGGTCCTCCTTACGATGGCCGTCCTTGCAACAGGATGTGGAAGCGGTAAACCCGCGAAGCCACCGCGACCGTCTGCATCGGTGGCGAACAGTGCAGACGTGCCCTGGTCCAACGTGTGGTCGGCGTCAACCGGAATTGACCTCTTCACGCGTGGTGCCGAGTTGGTGAGGGCTTCGGTGGAGGCTGGATTGCTCGCGAAAGCCCATGGGCCTGACCACTCGTTCGTCGGCTACCAACAAGCGATCGGTCCTCTCGATTTTTCATACGGTGACCCGCGCCTGAGGAACAAGAATTTTGGCTACGCCACCGAAGGTTTCGACCCCAGCGTTCCGGAATTTTCGGTGATCTACTACCGACTGACCGAGCTGCGAAGCGACGCCTCAAGCATCGACGCGAAAGTCTGTAGCTACGGGTTGACCCCGTATCCGTCTGAGGCCGGCAAGTACCTCTTTCGTGCGGTCTTCGTGACGCTTGAGAAGGCCGCGAACGCTTCTGCCGGGACGTCGGGGGTGAAAGATTCCGGAACGTACGCGACCGGGGAGAAAGGACGAGCGCCGACGTGGAATGTCTTCGCGCCCTGGTCGATCACACAACTCCGTTCGGTTGAGGCTCAGGAGATTCCGGCGAGTTGCGCCGCGTGGTGGGGATCAGTCTTTCCCGACGCGGTCAAGTCGTCGACCAGCAATCAAATGGTTCGACCCTCTGGTGGTCCGATAGCCCCGGACGTTCCTCAATACCCTCGATGGATCGGCCCGTCGGACACCGAGTAGTACGAGCGTGCTAGTTATTCCGGCCTCGATCCCCAGATACCCGCGTCTCGTCGTTTAGTCCAACGTGGCCCACCTATTCGTGCACTCTCGAACTGTGGCTGACGTGCAACTTACGGACGACGAGTTCAAATTGATGTGTCTTTTGCCCGTGGGTGGCGAGACCGAAGGCAACGGCGCCCTCCGGTCGAGACTCGGGTGGCCGAGGACCCGCTATGCGCGAGCGCGAGAGGGTCTACTCGAGAAGCAAGTCGTCATCAAGGGTGTCGGCCGAGGCGGTACCTTGCGTCGAACCGAGCCGGGTGATGGTCGCGGGTCAGAACCTCCACCGGAGCCGGCGATGTACGCGAAACTCCGCGACACCCTTGAGACGGCATGGAGTGAGAACCGCGGTCTTCAGGCCACTCGCCTGCGAGACAACGGCATTTGGGGGACAGCGCCGAACGGGCGGTCGCTGGACCCGGCCCGATTTGGTCGTCGTGGGGTTCCGCCACTTCGAGTTGGTGCCGCCCCGATTCGAACTGATCACCTTTGAAGTCAAGAGGGTCATGAACATCGACGTGCTTGCGGTATACGAAGCGCTCTCCCACAGCCGGGCCGCGACGCATGCGTACACGCTCTTTCAAGTGCCCCAGGAGCTCGGTGACGCGAAACAGGAGCAACTCGCATCTGTGGTGACAATCGCCGCAGAGCACGGCATCGGCGTCATCACCGCAGAGGACCCAGCCGACTTCGAGACGTGGGACGAACTTCAGCCTGCGGATCTCCTCGCATCCGACCCCATTCGGATGAACGCCTTCTTGCAGGAGCAGCTCAGTATCAAAGGGCAGCAGGCAGTCGCTGCTGCGCTGTAACGACTGTGGTCGGCGCCCGTAATGGGTCATCAGGCGGTTCGTGGTCCGGCGTGGCCGGTCGGTAGCGGGAGGAACGAACCCGGGCCGGCCATCGTTCAGAAACTCAGAGATATCCGGAACAGGACCGAGGGGATGAGCGACGTGTTGTCGAGAGTCGTGAACGTTGCCGAGCAGGTGGCCGACGCCGCGCTGGGGATCGTGGGCGTGCGCGTGCTGACCGAGGAGCCGAAGCACACCACGCGCCGGTTGACCGACAGCGTCGAGATCCGTCGGTACGGTCCGCGGATCGCTGCGGAGACCACTGTGCAGGGCGTCGACGAGGAGCAGGCGCGGTCCGACGGGTTCCGTCGTCTGGCCGGCTACATCTTCGGCGGCAACCAGGCGGGCGAGAAGGTCGCGATGACCGCTCCCGTCAGCCAGGGTGCGACAAGCGGTCAGAAGATCGCGATGACGGCGCCGGTCTCGACGTCGAGCGACGCCGACGGCTGGGTCATCCGCTTCTTCATGCCGTCGAAGTGGACGATGGGGACGCTCCCGACGCCGAAAGACGATCGCGTGCATCTCGTCGAGGTGCCGGAAGAGTCCGTCGCCGCAATCAGGTTCACGGGTTCTCGCAGCCCCGATGCGGTCACATCAAAGACGAGGGAGCTGCTCGACGCCCTGTCGGCGAATGGCATTGAGACGACCGGCGACCCGGTCAGCTGGTTCTACGACCCGCCGTGGACCCTTCCCTTCCGACGCCGCAACGAGGTGGTTGTCCCGGTCAGGTAGCTAACTAGTTACCAACTGATGGAGGGCTTCTCGTGTTCTGCGATCGGTCGAGTAGACGACGGTACCCACCATTCCGCGTGTAAGTAGCACCTTGTAAACGTTGCGGACTAGGACGTCGAAGTGTTCGTCGGGGACCTTTACCGAGTTCTTGAAGTCGGGGTCGCGGTTGGCGTGTCGCACCGAAACGAACCGTCCGTCACGCCACAGGAGGTCGGGGCCGATGATCACGCCATTCCAGTCATATTCAAAGCCCTGCGCGGTGTAGATGCACCCGACCTGACCGAACCCGCCGTCGTCGGTCGCCCACAGAGGCGCAGGCGGGGCATCGCCTATTCGGCGGTCGCTCTTGCTGTTCCATGGGCGGGACCAATCCTCGATTTCAACGTCCTCGACGAGCGTTCCGTCATCCCGGGCGTTGCTCCAAGGCCAGCAATAGCCGGCAGTCATACGTGCCGAGTAACCGTCGTCGATTTTGCTGCGCAAAATAGCTTCTAACTCGGTTGGGCTGCCGGCGACGAGAACCTCGAACTGGGGATCTCCCTGCCAACGACTGGGGGGTTCGTCGCGCAGCCCGAGTAATCTTGCAACCCAGAGCATGTACTCCTCGCTACCGCCACAGCGGAACTGTTCACCAAGTTCCACGTGATGGGCAGTGATTCCGAGTCGGGCCGCATATGCCTCGATCTGCTCGCGCGTCCCCATCTCGCCTGGCCGAACTACCTGGTGCTGGTCAAGAAGGAAGACGGGAACACGAGCGGCTGAAATAAGCTCATCGACCTGCGGACGACCGGTTCGCAGCGCGGCCCGCGTATACCGGTCCACGGAAGTCTCGCGGATACGGTGCGCTTCATCCAGGATCAACACATCGAGATCGTTTGTGCCGGCGTCCATGAACTGGTTGAAGTACTTAAACATCGATTGGACTCGCTTGTCGCGGTGGCCTGCAACTTTCCGGAGCGTCTGCGTAAATGATCGCGACCCGGTCGCGTGCAGTACGGTCCGGCCTTGCCGCGACAGCTCCCCAAGCAACGACAACGCGATCACGCTCTTGCCGCTCCCCGGACCACCACTCACCACAATGATTTGCTTCGAGTTTGCGCGCCGTGCACGGTCGACGGCATGCACCACCAGGTCGACTGCGAGCTGTTGGTTGCCGATCAAATGGAACTGTTCGCGATTGCGAACCTCGTCCGCTGCGACCTTGAGAAGTTGCTGCGACGGCGCGACCGCCGAGTTGAGTAGGATGTCTGCAGCCGCTCGGCCGGGTAATGGTGCCAGTCGCGATTTTAGGAAGGCGATCATTGCTCCACGCGTTGCCCCGGTGAAGAACCGCCCAGTTGTCGAGACCGGGACTAAGGTCAAGTCCACGACTGCTGTGGAGTCATTAGCGTTGTGCAGATAAGCCATGCCCGCGAGCGAGTCCGGCTGATATTCGAGCGCACGCGCGAAGTCTGCAATGTAGTTGCAGTATCCGCGCACCTGCAGAACGGGATGCAATTTCGGGCCGCCGGGCATTCCGGGGACCGCCACGAGTTCCGGGTTTCCCTCGAATGAGGCCGCTGCCGACCACTGCTTCAACTCGACAACCACGTACGAAGGCCGGCCGGTCGTCGGGTGGGTACCGGCTAGGACGACGTCGGCTCGTTGCGAAGTCAACGGCAGGTGATATTCGACGAGCATCTCGACGTCGCCGAGTCCCGCCTCACGGAGGTCCCCCGCGAGAACGGGCAGCGACCGCCGCCATGACTGTTGCTCTGCCGGAGCTGGCTTGTACCCCCGCTGGTGCACCATCTGCTCCAAGAGTTGCTCCACCAGAGAGTCTGGATCGGCGAGCGCTACACGATCGGCGGTGGTCCGCAGCAAAGTCACGTTTGATGTCCCCAAGGCAGCACGAAAGGATTCGTGCGGTGGGGGCATGTCCGGTGGCATCGACGCTGGAAGGAAGCCCGTCGGTCCGCAGCACTCAGGTTAGCGACACAGGGGCGACTTCTGACTCAGGCTGGTCAGGTCGGGTGCTTCTGGACCCAACGCCCCTGCTGGACCTGTCCTTTCATCGGAACAGAATGCTGCGCACGTGACGGAGGCGCACACGGAGCAAATGCCGAGCGGGCCTGGTCCTCGACCGATTCGCGTCTACGCGTTTCCTTGCGTACCACCACGAGTTGAAGAGGCTCTACTCATGTGGCGCGCCGACCCACAAATGGCCGCGACCTACATAAGGTTGTTTGCATGTGTTGGACGGTATTGATCTGATGGCCCTCGGAGTGCTGTCGCGAGACGCTATTGAGCAAGCGATTCGGGAGTACGACGACCTCGGCCGGGACGCGTTCCTAAGCAAACACGGGTTTGGGCGCGCTACGGCCTACGCCCTTGTGGTCGACGGCCGCGAGTACGACCCCAAGGCCATAGCGGGGGTCGCGTACGGACTCGACCATCCGGACGAAGGCACTCTGAAGAACACTGAGTTCAACGGTGGACACCAACTGCGCGCAGCCTACAAACCTGCTGGCTTCGACGTCATCCTCAAGACCGAGCCCGGCGGCAGGGCAGTTCAGTCACTTCTCGAACAGTTTATGGACGAGTACCGCGAAGCGCGCACGGGGAGCTTTAGCGGGTCGCACCCAGTCATGGCGACGCTGCGATCGCTGCAAGAGCGGATTGGACAGAGTGGACCGCTGATAGCTAGACCGCACGTAAAAGTGAAGGGATCTGTAGGTCTCGGGAACTGGGCCGCGGCGCCGTGGATTGCTCTGCTAGACGGCCGCGTCACTAAAACAACGCAAAGTGGCATCTACCCGGTTCTCCTCTTCCGCGAGGATATGTCGGGTGTGTACGTCACACTTGCGCAGGGAACACAAGAGCTAAAAAAGCTGGGACGCGATCACATGCTAAAGCAGCTTGAGGCGACCGCCTCGAGGGTAAGAGCTCTAGCAACTCCGGATCTCCGCAGTCGTTCGTTCATGGCGGACAACGCGATTTCGCTAGGGAACGGTACTCTTGCGCGGGATTACGCGGCCAGCACAATCGTCCACAAATTCTACGCCCGCGGATCCGTGCCTGACGACGCGGAAATCCTTCGTGATATTGATGCGGTACTCGATCTATCGGACAGCGCCATCGACAATGCTAATAAGCCAAAGGTGGAACGAGGGGGTGTGTCGTCACTTGCACAGATTGCGTCGGCCTTCCGAGATGCGGTAGATGCCTCGGGCCTTCGGGTTCGTACCGGGCACGGCGACCTCGTACTGACGCTCCTCGCGGCGTTGGTGACAAAACCGTTGGTGATGTTGGCTGGAATGTCGGGGAGTGGCAAGACTCAGCTTGCCCTCCGTCTCGGGGAGTGGTTTGGATCAGGGCCGAACGGCCGACGTTTCCTGCCGGTCGCGGTCCGTCCGGACTGGACTGGACCCGAGGCGATTTTTGGTTACGAAGACGCGTTGCGTCCACCGTTGAATGGTAGAGCCGCATGGTTCGTGCCCGACACTCTACGTTTCTTTCTGTCCGCGGTGGAAGAGCCCGATATGCCGTACCTGTTGTTGCTGGACGAAATGAACCTAGCGCACGTCGAACGATACTTCTCGGACTTCCTTTCCGGCTTCGAATCCCGTGACGCGGTTCTTCCGAATCTAGCGGTGGGGCCGGATGGTGAGTGGCGGTTAAAGAGTTCGGAAGAACGACTGGTAGCACTTCCTCGCAACATTTTCGTAATTGGAACTGTGAACGTGGACGAAACGACCTATCAGTTTTCACCCAAAGTGCTCGATCGTGCGGCGACCTTCGAGGTTCGAACCAGCACCGAAGATCTTTCCGATGAGATCGTCCGCCCAAGCGCCATCCCGTCCGCTGATGTCGCGCACCTACGCGGTATGGTCGAGCTCGTCCGGGACGACCGGTGGCAAGAAGGGACCAATCGGAGGAGTGCAGTGTCAGCCGCACTGCGCGATCTGCATAAACGACTCTCAGATACAGACGACGAGTTTGGCCACCGCGTGTTCTATGAAGCTTTGAGGTTCGCTGCAGCGCTCCAACAGCTCGGTGTGGCTGAGCGGAATAAGGCCTTAGATCTCATAGTCCTTCTGAAAATCCTGCCGAAGATTCACGGCTCACGGCGACGTGCCGAACCTGTGTTGAAATCTTTAGCCGCGTTCGCTGCTACACCGGATGCGGATGCGGATCAAGGCTTCGCCTTGAATGATTTAGACATGGCGGCATTGCCGCTGAGCGCATCAAAGCTGAGGCGCATGCTACGTTCCGCCGAAATCAATCAATTTGTGAGCTTCACGGATTAAGAATGATTCCAGCGGTGGTGGAGTTGATTGGGGATGGCGACCTAAGCGGTCGACTAACCATATCGAGCTTGCCGAGAGCTTCGTATCTCAACCCTGAGGTTGCTGCCGCGGGTGCAGTCGTTCTTCGAGAGGGCGGTGTCTACCGGTTCAAATTCGACCTATCCGAGCAAATTAGCAAAGTTGAGCCTTCCGAGCTATTTGACTTCGACGACAACTCTTTCGCCGCGGGCCGCCTCCTTCCAGGAGAGTCCGTCGGCGTCGTGTCGGTGATGGTCACTACTGCATCAGGTGAAAACTATCGGGGGCGGTTCGACGTACGCAGTGCAAAGTTCTCGGATGAACAGGCGTTCGGCCGGATGCTGGCGGATCTGGCGGAGCTTTCGATAGAGGCGATGCACCAGGGCTTTGCGCCGAGCTCGGGATTGTATGGAGGCGCGGCGGGCGACTCTCCGCGCTTGCTCTACCAGCAATTTGCGGTTCTGCAGTCCTTGCTTGCCGGATCTGATCTTTTGTGGGCCATCTCTCAAATACTTGCTGATCCACACCGGGCTTGGGAGTCCGTTCAGGAGCCTCGCCCTCCAGGACGTCCGTTGCGCGGGTCCTCTAGGTTGGGGGGTCAGCTCGGCCGGCCAGGAGCTCGGGTACTGACGCCGCGCGGGCCACTTTCTTCCATGCCCCGTTCTCTGCTTATCGACCGGACGGAAGAAACGGTTGACACGATCGCAAATCGCTTCGCCCGGTTCGCTTTAGAGCGGTGGCGTGCGATCGCGGTTGAAGTGGTTCGAAAAGCCGACAAGCTAGGAGGCGCGGCCAAACGCCGCGGCGTCGAGCAAGCGGGCGATCTGGTCGCTTTGCTTGATGAGGTTCTCTCCGTGCCGCTATTTCGAGAGGTCGAGCCGCTTTCGGTGTTCCCGGGTGACAACCAGGTTCTGCGTCGCCGTGAGGGGTATCGACAGCTATATGCAGCATGGGCACTGGTCGAAGGCACCGTCGGGCTAGACGTTGATCTCGAGGATTTGCTGCTCGTGTCGCGCAGGAGCGTTGCCTCCCTGTACGAATACTGGACCTTCACTCGGCTTGCCGACGCCGTTGCGCAAGCATGCGGAGGCCGCGATGTCGCAGCAGAGCTCTTTGCGGCGTCAGGGACCGGAATGTCGCTGGTGCTGAGGGCAGACGCAATGACGCGGCTCAAGTTCGAGACCGTCGTTGCGGGCCAGGCGGTGCTCATTGATTTGTTCTTTAACAAGGAATTTCGCGAGGCCAGCTGGACTCGTCCCATGCGACCTGACGCAAGCCTTCTCATTCGCGCTCCGGGTGGCCAAGAGACATGGCTCCACTTCGATGCAAAGTATCGGGTCGATTGGGCGAGTCCGTTTGAGACGGGCGAAGTGGCTGAGGAGGAAGACTCGGAGCGCCGTAGCGGGACCAGTAAGCGGACCGACCTTTTGAAGATGCATGCCTATAGGGACGCGATTCGTGCGTCGGCCGGCTCCTACGTTCTCTTCCCCGGTTCGAGAGCGGCCGAGTTCGCTTTCGCAGAAGGTGAGTTCTTACCCGGACTCGGTGCCTTTCCCCTGCGGCCCGACGAGAGCGGTCAGGACACGACTAGGCTTGCCGAGTTCGTCAATCGCTCGATTCAACATGTTGCTGCGTCAGGAACCCGATACCGACGGGCGACTTACTGGTCAGCGCTCGCTTATGCGGGTGAGGGGACAGACAACCCACTTGCTCAGCCGCCAGTCGGCGAGCTTCCTCCGGCCGACACGGGGGTGCTTCTCGGTTATGTGCGGTCTGATGCCCATTGGCGATGGATCCGCCATACGGGCCTTTACAACGTCCGAACTGGTGAGCGTAGAGGCGCGGTGGCTCGGGGTGAGCAAGCGCTGGACGGTCCCTTGATGCTGCTATACGGAGCCGCAGCCGAAGACTCGCAGTTGGCTCTTTGTGCCCGCGTCGGGGTGTGGGAGGGAGCCACCCGCAAGTCGCTAGAGCGGCTGGGGTATCCAGCGCCGAGAGGGGAGGCCTATCTGGTAGCCCGCCTCCAAGAGGTGGATGCTCCGGCATGGTTGCATCAAATCGACATCTCGCGATTGCTCCCAGAGGGCTGGCTGCGAGGCCGGCCTTACTCGACAACTTGGCTCGACGTGGTGCTGTCCACGCAAGGGTACGAGGGACCCGATTCACCCACACAGCGCTAGACCCGACTCGATTACCCGTCGGCGACGCCTCGATTTCCTTTCTGCAAGACAGTCCGGTCGGAGCGTCGCCAGTCAGATACCGAACCTTCCTGAATCCAATTCGGATTGTGTTCTCGCCAGGAGGCTGCCGCTCTGGAGGCACCAGGGACGTTCGATGAGGCGTCGGGTCAGCGTCCCCATGCGGATCCCGCTGCGACTCGCCACGCTCACCGTGCTGCGCGAGTTCCCCGTCCGAGCACCCCGCGCCGACGGCTCCGTGCGCGCCGCTGTTCCCGCCCTCCGTCCCACGCGGTTGAGGGCCCTCCGAACTACACCCTGCAGCGCCGCCAGTTGCTGGCGCCCGCCCTCTGAAGGCGGCGTCGCAGCGGCTGGCCGAGCGGACAGTAGAGCAAGCCGAGGAACGACGCGACTAAACTTCGCAGCCGCAACGGCACTCGAACTTCCTCAAGGCGGTAGGTCGCCCGGCGGTGCTGCGGGCCAACCGTGCCGCCACGGGGCGCGTCGTCGCCGGGCCTGAAGGTTTAGGCGCTGCACACTCATGCGCGCCCGAGTGATCCGGATCAAATTGATGTAACGGCGTGTGCGGCGTCACGTATACATGTGTTCGGGACACCTCGCGTCCCGCCTCCCTCGTGCCAGAAAGCCATCTATTCGTGTCTGCGCCCCCGCCGGATCTGTCCGGATTCAACTTTGACCGTCCCGGCGATCTCCCCAGCTGGCTACCGCCGCAGCCACCAAAGAAGCGCCGTAAGTGGCCATTCATTCTGGCCGCGGTGTTCGTGGCCTTCCTGATCATCGGGCTTGTCGCCCCGAAGCAGGAGACAGACACCAGCACCAAGACCGCATCGGCGGGCGCCGTCAGCACCTCGAGCACGCCGCCAGCGATGACCACCCCATCGGCGGCACCAACCCCGGAGCCGACGTTGGCGGTGGCTCCGGTCGCAAGGCCTGTGGATTCCGCAGCGCCTGCAAACGCTGCGCTCACCAAGCTCGAGTCGCTGCCGGTGAAGGGCCGGGCGCCGAAGACTGGGCACGGCCGGGAGATGTTTGGCCAAGCCTGGACCGATGACGTCGACGTCAAGTCCGGACACAACGGCTGCGACACCCGCAACGACATCCTGCGCCGAGACCTCACCACGACCACGATCAAGCCCGGCTCGCACGGGTGCACTGTGCTGACCGGGTCGCTGGCCGACCCGTATACCGGGCGAACAATCGCGTTCACAGGCGGAACTGCTTCGTCGGCTGTTCAGATCGATCACGTGGTGGCGCTGTCGGATGCGTGGCAGACGGGCGCGCAGCAGCTTTCGGCTGCGCAGCGCCAGGACTTCGCGAACGATCCACGCAACCTGCAGGCGACTGACGGTCCGACGAATGAGCAGAAGAGTGACGGTGACGCGGCGACGTGGCTGCCGTCGAATACGTCGTACCGGTGCACCTATGTCTCGCGCCAGATCGATGTCAAAGCGATCTACAAGCTCTGGGTGACCCAGCCCGAGAAGGACGCCATGATCCGCGTTCTGACCGGCTGCGGTGCGACACCGCCGGTGACGAAAGCCACCCCGTCCCCGGTCCCACCGCCCACGACCCAGTCTCGCGCGACGCCTCCGCCGGTCCAGGCTTACGTCCCACCGCCCACGAAGACGTATCAGGCACCGCCCCCGGCCGGCAATGATTACGGGTCAGGATGCGGTGGCAATTCGTATGTCAATTCTGACGGCAACTGCATTCACAGCCCGGTTGCCGCGAACTCGGCACCGGATGACGCGACCGCGCAGTGCGAGGACGGCACCTATTCGTTTAGCCAGCACCGACGGGGTACATGCTCCGGGCACGGCGGGGTAGCCGCCTGGTTATGAGCTGTGGAACGGCCGCCGCGCGGTCAAAGCCCAAAGCGAATCCGCAAAGCGGCCGATAGGATGAAGCGGTGTTTGGCGCTTATCTTCAATTAATTATTACACTGGCGCACGCACTATGGTCAACGCGAGAGTGCGCGGCTAGGCGCCAGCGTTTGTGTTTCGGGGCTTAGTTGCAACACTGCTAGACGGGCAAGACGCTCGGGCGCTGGTTTGCTGAGTTGTCTCATTGGCACGACGCTCCAGAACCCCTACGGGACAAGAGTCTTTGCGGCTACAATTCGGGCGGCTCGGGCGTGGATGGCCGCATTTGTTGCGTAAAGCACGCCTAGAGCCACTTCGATCATCTCGGCAGTGTCAAGTACATCGTCGGCCGTCATCCGACTGCCGCTGGCGTGGGTCCCGTCGTTTCCCACCCACTTAACTGCCTCAACCAGATCGCCGACTTCTGGGGACATATCCCGAAACAACAGAATGCGTTGGTGGAGCCGTAAAAGACATGGGCCCTTTTGTGTTGGTACACCCTGCTCCGTCAGCAGAGCCTCGAGACTGCGACGGAGTGATGTTGCAGCCGCACCTGGGTCTAGCCAAATGTGCTGCGCTGCGCGTAGCAGTTCCGAGGCAACGCTGCCTGGCGTGCCGGGCGGAGTTTCGAAGAGCGGCACCGCTAAAAAGAGCGTCCGCACGCGCAGCACATCTGTGTAACTGCCACGGATGTCGGCGTACTGAACGCCGTAGAGACCACTGACGGCTACAACGGCTTGGCATTTCGCCCGCGAACACTGAAGTCTGCCTACGAACACGGCCTCGATATCGGTCGGGTCGCCCCAGTCCTGCCAGTTCTGGTGCGTGTAGTCCCACTTGTCGTGCCGGATCTCGTCGGCGGGCATTGAAAGTCGACCGGAGCAATCTGGCCGGGGGCACGGCAGCGCTGGCCACTCATCAGAGTCGAACCACCTCGCCAAGTTTCGGATGTCGGTTAACATCAACGCTTCTTTCCGCGTATGAGACCCAGCCGCGACATGGCGGGCCATGCCATCAGCCGGATACTCGGCCTAGAGCACGCGCAGAGTCGATGGGCTGCGCACTTGATGAACGATGCTAGTTGACAGGCTGTCCTTGGGGGCGGCAATGCTTTTGAAGCGGCTCGAATGTTGCGAGCTCGGGTCAACAAAAGGTGCCTCGAGGAACTGGTGCTGCTGTTACGCGGGCGATGAGGCGAATCCAGGGCTGTAACACTGGGGCTAGTAGGTAGGTAAAACGGCCGGTATGATCTTCATCGCAGACGGGTGCCAGACCAAAGCGCAAGGGAACCGGCCTGCGATCGCCGTGGGTGCGCAAATCGCGCTTAGCAATTGACACCGTCTTCTGAAAGATGGCTTATGAACACGATGCGGTTGACGTTCCATCTGCTGAGGGACGGCGTAGTCGAGTTTGATGATGCTCGCGACCCCGACAAGCCCGGCCTTATCGCTGACCTCGATCCTTCTTCCGGTATCGACGGGCGCTTCTACTACACCGAGCCCCGGCCATCGGTACCACGGTGGGTGGGATTTGTGCAGCCCGCACTGCAAGCCAATTTGGTGACTGTGCGTTCTTCGTCGACGGCGGGACTGTTGCTTCTTAGAACGTCTGGACGCATGTTTGCGCTCACGTTTGGCTATGGTCGATCGCTTCTCGACTTGTCCAAAATCGAGTACCAGTTTGGCCTGCGGGTCGCACTGAATCGGATCGACCCCCGTCAGATCCGCGGCCTCGACACGAAAACGTTCGAAGACCTAGTTGTGTCGACTAGTACTCAAGCGAGCAAAAGCGCAGAGCTACCGACCTTCGGTGTCGATATCGCCACCGACATATTGCGAGCAGTCACTGGCGAGCCCCGCGACCGGGACTTCGCGACACGGATCGCTGGATCCGATTCGCTTATCATGGGTGTAAAGGAGCCAGTGTCCAAACTGCCCGAAATCTGTGATGACCTGCTCATCGCATTCGGTGCTGACGATTACAAGACGGACTTTGGATGGATCGATCAATTGTCCCAGGTGCGAGACCCAGGAGTGGTTTCGACATTGGACCAGCTTCTCGTAGACGAGTTGCGATCCGGGGCAGCGGCGAGTTCGCACCTTGCTCTGCCGGAGTCAATCGAATGGGCGGATGTCGACGGATTCACACTGGGGGGGACGCGAGATCACATTTACGACGAACTAGACCTTGATGAGTATCTCGAACGTCTTGGCGCGGACTGCGCGGTTATCTCTTTGTCGGTTCTCAAGTCACGTCACGTATCGGTGCGTTTTGGGAGATCCGGAAACTTCGATAAACGGTCAAGCATTTACCGGTGCCTCGTGTCGGAGCAGCGGATTGAAGACAAGCTGCACGTCCTGATCGAAGGCCGCTGGTTCGCAATAAGCTCTACGTTAGTTCAGGAAGTTGACGCGTTCGCAGAGTCCCTTCCAGGCGCGCGGCTCACATTTCCGCCTGCCAGATCTGGTGAAATCGAGTCCGCCTATAACGCGCGAGTGGCAAGTGTCTTTCCGGACGAAATTATCAACCTTGACGCGCGAATCCGGCGTCCCGGAGGAGCGAGTAGCGGGATCGAATTCTGTGACCTGCTGTCGAAGAATGGCGACTTAATTCATATCAAGAGAAAATCACGATCCTCAACCCTTAGTCATTTATTCGCGCAGGGTGGCGTTTCTGCTCTCACCTTTGTTAATGATGGAGTTTTCCGTGCGCGTGTTCGCGAGCTGATCGAAAAGCAGCTGCCGGATGCGCAACGCGCCAGCTGGACTGACTTGATCCCCGCCGGCGACGAAAGTGTCGACCGGTCTCATTACTGCATTACGTACGCTGTCGTTGCTAACTCTGAAAAGCCTGGTCGGGACTGGCTCCCTTTCTTCAGCAAGTTGAACTTAATGCAACAAGGGCGTCAGTTGCGAATGCTGGGCTTCGGAATTGCTATTGCGCGCATTCCTGTGCTGCGATAGTTTAATGTGGGTTCGATTATGCGGGAGCGTTTGAGTATGACAAAGCGCGTGGGCCGCAACTGAAGTCGCGACTGTCGCTCGCGTTGGGGCTTTATGGGAACGCCTTCATGGTTCAACATTTTGGGTACTGTCGATTTCCCAAGCCCCAGTTATGCAAGCTACCGCGAGCGAACTCTACCCCTCCGTCTGCAACTAGACGTCATCGCGTCGGTGCCGGTCAGTCGTGCGGGACGGAGGCGCTTACAAGGAGAAAAGCTCTGATCAACGCCATCCTTCCGCGGCTTGCGGCGTTGGTAATAGTGCTCGCGCGGACCGCCTCGGCTCGACTGCGGACGCCGAGAGACCCGGCGGTCGGGTTACCCGCGTGGGTGATCCCGCGCGGTCGTCGTTCGTTGTGGCAGATTGCGGAGGCATTAGCACCGCATGCCGAGAGGTTTGGCGTCGCTGTGATGTCGTCAGCGCGGATCGACGACGACCTGTGTTTTGTCGCCAAAATTCATCGGTTAGGTTGAGAACCGGAGTGCGTCGTAGCGGGTGGCGAACTGGGCGTTGATCGGTCCTGAACTCGAGGCGTCGCGATACTTGGAGACGCGCGACATCGAGCAGGTTCTCGCCGGTCGCCGCGACTATGATTCGCTGACCCCACTGGCGCAAGCCGCCGTGCGGGCGGAATGGGCTGAGCAGATCCATCGGCGCGTCGAGACCATCGATCTTGCCTGCGCATTCGCCGACGAGCGTCGCCCGTTCGTGGAGGTTGGCGTCGACGGGGCAGTTGTGGAGAGGCGGGGGACGCCTTCCGGGTGATCGCCCGGTTCGATCGTGGCCGATTGGTGGGAACGCCGAGGTGGCCGGAATGGACGCCGTCAGCGCTGAGGACCTGACGGGACCAAAACCGGGGCGTCGTTCGTTGAAGGGTAGGACGACGCAGCCAGCGTCGTCGGAGGAGGTTCTCTTGAACGCGCGTTACAGCAAGACCGACCAGGCCGTGAAGGCGTTGAGCCCCGACCAGTACCGGGTCACGCAGAAGGACGGCACCGAGCCGGCGTTCCACAACGAGTACTGGGACAACCACGAGCCCGGCATCTACGTCGACGTGGTGTCCGGCGAGCCGTTGTTCTCCTCGACCGACAAGTACGACAGCGGGACCGGCTGGCCCAGCTTCACCCGCCCCATCGAGGACGACGCGGTGACCACCAAGACCGACCGCAAGCTGCTGATGAAGCGGACCGAGGTGCGCTCGTCGTCGGCCGACAGCCACCTGGGCCACGTGTTCGGCGACGGCCCCCGCTCGGCGGGCGGGCAGCGATACTGCATGAACAGTGCTGCGCTGCGGTTCGTCCCCGCCGACCAGCTCGAGGAGCAGGGGTACGGCGAGTACCGCGCCCTGTTCACCACCACGACCACTGAGGAGAACGCACGATGAGCACAGACACCGGCCAGGTCACCACCCGTACCGGCACCGAGACCGCCGTCCTCGCGGGCGGGTGCTTCTGGGGTATGGAGGACCTGATCCGCCGCCAGCCCGGCGTCATCGCGACGCGCGTCGGCTACACCGGCGGCAGCAACGACCACGCCACCTACCGTCGCCACCCCGGTCACGCGGAGGCGGTGGAGATCGTGTTCGACCCGACGCAGACCACCTACCGCGACATCCTGGCGTTCTTCTTCCAGGCGCACGACCCGACGACGAAGGACCGTCAGGGCAACGACGTGGGGTCGAGCTACCGGTCGGCGATCTTCCCGCAGAGCGACGAGCAGGAGAAGGTCGCGCGCGAGACCATTGCCGACGTCGACGCGTCGGGCCTGTGGCCCGGGAAGGCGGTCACCACGATCGAGCCCGCGGGCCCGTTCTGGGAGGCCGAGCCGGAGCACCAGGACTACCTGATTCGTAACCCCGGCGGCTACACCTGCCACTACGTCCGTCCGAACTGGGTCCTGCCCAAGCGTGACGAGGCGACAGCCAGCTGATTCGCTTCACCGACAGCGCCCCCGTTCCCCTGTGGAGCGGGGGCGCTGTGCTGTCCCTGTGCTTCTGTACAGTCACTCGATGGGGATTTCCACAGTCGTCGGGCTCGACGTCTGAGCAGTGCGCGGATGTCGCATACCCTGACCCCGTCGTGTCGTTCTGAACGCTAAGGAGCACTTCCGTGAGGACTCGGTGTCGGGCCGTTCTCTCCATCGGGGCAATCGCGCTGAGCGTGGGTCTCGCGGTCTCTGCTTGCAGCTCCGGTTCGACGGCGGGGGTGGAGTCAGCATCCTCTAGCGCCTCCGCGTCGCCGGCTTTCCCGTCCGAGTCGGTCCCCCCGGGAGTCCAGAAGGACTCTGTTCAAGATCTGAACTCGACGAAGGACATGACCGGCGTCGTCACGACCGTTCCGTTCGGGCAGAGTCCTTACGCGGCGCACCTTCCGGATGTATGTAATTTCGTGCCAGATCGTTTGGTACAAGAACTTGGTCTCGTGACCAAATTGAAGGCGTTCCGCGGCACACAGCTAGTTGTTCAGACGTGCGACATGCAGGGCCGCGACGCGCAAGGAACGCCGACTAAGTCTTTGGACGTCTCCTTTTACACTAATAACATCCGAGAAGTTCTGGATCCGAAGCAGGTGCAGGTTCTGCAGCAAGAGGTGCCTATCTCGCCCCGCGTGGATGCGACTGTGAAAAAGTCCATTCCAGGTAGTCCTGACGACGAAACTGCTATTGAAAGCTGTGATATCGCATGGGGCACCTTCTTCGGTGCAATCGTCGTTAGCTATCAAGATTTTTCCGGCTTTAAGCCCAGCACGTGCGACATCGCCCTTTCGGCCGCAAAGACCATCGTCAATTCAGCGCCTCGGAGTCCTTCACAGATGCGCGCCTCGTCGTGAGCCGGCCGTTCACCTTTACTCCATCCACTGCGGCTGCGGTTGCTGGTGCGTGCCAAGGTCTGTTGCAAGGGGTCACTTCCCTTTCTAGGGTGGCGCGTCAATTACTCGGAGCGGGCGGGAGTGGGAGCTTCCCGTCGGGAACTCACATCGACGAGGCGCTTCACGACATCGGTCAGTCTGCGACCGAAGCTGCATCCCGGTTAAGGCACGCAGTGGACGAGTATCTGCAGTCGGTCGTCGCTGCAGGTGGGCTTATTTCTCAGCAGGAAGCCGAGAACCAGAAGCAGATTGCTAAAGCGGGCGCAGGCGATTCGTCCGACCCTCTTGGTATTGGCCAATTGCTGTCAGGCAAGCAGTCGCCCGTCGCGATCCCGAGTGGTCCAAACCCGATCGACATCATGACTTCCGGCGTGTCGTCCGGCCTCCCGCCTCTACCGTCAGCGTCCGGCGACGCCGCGGGGAAATTTTCATGTGGGGCATCACCGGAGTCGGTGGGCGGACTAACGCTCGATACTTGTGTTGCGAACTTGTCGCCGGCGGAAGCTTCGAGGCTGTCGATGTTGGCTCAACAGTGGCAACAGCTCGGAGCCGATCTGACCAGCTCGATCACCGTCTTTCATAACATTGTTCAGTCGAAGATGGCGACCGGTGGTTGGACTGGCTCGTCGGGTAAGGCCGTGGGCGACGCGGCGCACAAGTTGGTAAGGACGTCCACGGAGATTTCAGCGCAGGCGAGTGCGAATGCGGCTGCGATCGTCGGCTGGGCTGGTGCGTTGGGTGACACGAAGTCGTACATGGAGAGTCTGAGCTCGTCGCGCACCGCAGCGATGGCCACGGCGCCGCCGGAGTCGCGAGCGACGTTGCAGAACGAGATCGACACGATGGCTCGTTTCAAGATGCTCGGCACTTACAACCCCGGGGTCACCGCGATTTCGTCGGGCTTGTCGAACCTCAGTGATCCGGCAGCCGGGTCGACGGGTGTGCCGTTGGTCATCGGGGGGTTCGGTGGGTCGGGTGGCGGCGGCGGTGCAGGTTCGGGAGCATCAACCGCCTCGTCCGGCGCCGGTAGTGGCGGGGGCGGAAGCTCCTCCGGTGGTGGGGGCGGCGGTGGCGGCGGTCCGACGGGTGCTCGCACGGGTTCGGATGCTGCGGGCCAGTTGACTCGTCAGGCGACGGGCGATCCTGCCGGGACTGCTGCGAAGAATGCGGCGTCGCAGGGTGCGCAGAACCCGGCTGCGGCCGCGCAGCAAGCGGTGTCGAAGGCGGGGGAGTCGGCGAAGGGTCTTGGTGGGTCTCGGTCGGGTGCGGGGTCGATGACGCGTCCATCGGGTCTCGGTGCGATGAGCGAGGCGGAGAAGAGCGCCGCCAGCAAGGCTGCCGCCGCCATGAAGGGTGCTGGCGGTGGGGGAGGCGGAGCCGGAGGTGGCGCAGGCAAGCTCGGCGGCGTGGGCGGTCTGGGTGGTGCAGCGGCTGCGGAGAGTGCGTTGTCGCGCAACAGTTCTGCGTTGAGCGCGGCGGAGAAGGCGATGGCGGGTCAGCAGGGTGCGACTGCTGCTCGACCGGCTGGTCCCGCTGCGGGTGGCCCGATGGGGGCCCGCGGTGCCGGCGCGAAGGGTGAAGAGGGCAAGGAGCACAGGGCCGCCAAGTATCTCAAGCACACGGAGAACGGCGAGGAGATCGCCGGCGACCTGCCTGACACTGCGCCACCGGTGCTTGGTGGACTGAACCTCGACACCACCGACGACACCGATGCGTCGTCGAAAGCCGGCGATCGCACGTGAGTCAGTAGCGGGTCGATCGGACATTCTGCTCAGAACCACCAGATTCCTGATCACCCGATGGCAACCGGCTGCCGGTATACGTCGCCACAGCGCAAAGCTCAACATTCGGTGGGACTGTGCAGGTATGCGTTCTGCACTGTGGTCGAAAAGAGTTGCCGCACTCATGGTGACGGTCGGGTCGGCCGTCGCGATCGCGTGCGCGACGGTCCCAACGGCGCAGGCTTCCCCGACGCTGAATGACATCGCGTCCATCGCCAACGGGGGCGTCGCCTCGGTCCGCGGTGCGACCATGCTGCACACGAACGACTTCGGCGAATACGGCTGCGAGGACTTCGTCGACGCCGCCTATGGCAAGACCACCGCGACCGGCATCCCGCACGACGGAGCGCTCGCCTTCTATCGCCAGCTCGAGGCGAGCGGACAGGGACACAGCTCGCTGCCCGCGCCACCCGGAGCGCTCGTGTTCTCGCAGGGCGAGGACGGCGACCACGTAGACATCTCCCTCGGTAGCGGGCAGTACGAGAGCGGCGGGGTGCAGGGGTTCGCGCCCGGCTGGGGCGACGGCACCGACATCCAGATCCTCCCGTCGCCCAACCTGGGCACCTGGAACTTCGTCGGGTGGGCGTACGCGCCGTGGAGCGCGGTCTGACGCCTGCCTACGAACGCACCGAAGCCGGTGCGCCACAGCGACGTGTATCGCTGCGCAGCACCGGCTTCGGTGTCGGTCGGGCGGTTACGCGTTCTGCGTAGCCAGCGTCGGGTAGTCGATGTACCCCTCGGGGCCGGGCGCGTAGAACGTCGCCTGGTTCGGCTCGGCGAGCTCGGCGCCCTCCTTGAGACGCTCGACGAGGTCCGGGTTCGCGATGTACCAGCGACCGACAACCACGGCGTCAGCGGTTCCGTCGGCAACGAGCTTCTCGAGCTGCGCGAAGTCGGACTCGATGGCGAAGCCGGTGTTGATGAGGAACGGCACCGTGATGTGCGGGCGCAGGGCCGCGAGGACCGGGTCCTGCGGCTCGATCAGCAGATGCACGTAGGCGAGCGGGATGTCCGCGATCGCGCTCAGGAGAGCTTCGTGCACGGGGACGGTGTCGGCCTCGTTCATGCCGTTGGCCTTGTGGCCGGGGGAAAGGCGGATGCCGGTGCGGTCGGCGCCGATCTCGTCGACGACGGCCTTCACGATCTCGACGACGATCCGGGCACGGTTCTCCGGCGAGCCGCCGTACTGGTCGGTGCGCTGGTTGGTGTCATCACCCAGGAACTGGTGCAGCAGGTAACCGTTGGCGGCGTGGATCTCGACACCGTCGAGTCCGGCGTCGACCGCGCGACGAGCCGAGCTGCGGAACGCGTCGACGATGCCGGCGATCTCATCGGTCTCGAGCGCGCGGGGCGTCACCAGGGGAACGCTGCCGTTGGGGCCGTGCGCCTTGCCGTCGGCGGCGATGGCCGACGGGGCGACAGGATCGCCACCGGGGAGATCGGGGTGGGCGACGCGCCCGACGTGCCAGATCTGGACGAAGATCTGACCGTTCTCGCCGTGGACGGCGTCGGCGATCTCGCTCCACTTGGCCTGCTGGGCGTCGTTGTGGATGCCGGGGGTGTTCATGTACGCGCCGCCGGCGGTCGCGCTCGACTGGGTGGCCTCGGCGATCACGAGGCCGGCACCCGCACGCTGGCGGTAGTACTCGGTCTGCAGGTCGGTGGGAGTGCCGTCCGACTCGGCGCGCAGGCGCGTCAGCGGCGCCATGAACACGCGATGCGGTGTGCGGATGACACCCGACTCGAACGGCTGAAGCAGTGGCGAATCAGAATTCAGGCGGTAGGTCATGCACGAGTGAACGCGTCGGAACCGGACCACAGTCCCGAGTGAGATGCAGGTCACGGCAGCTACTAACTGACGGTCTGCCGTGCGTTCTACCCATTGGCTTCGCGTGTCTTCACGGGCGATCATCTGACCTGGAACGAGAGCCATCGGGCGATCAGGTTCGCCGCGTGCTCGCTCAACCCCGGATTCGTGTCGACAAGGTGATGCTGCACGAGGCGCTGGCCGTCGGCCAGGGTGGTGGTCGCCCAGTCGATGCGGACCTCGACGTCGTCGGCCTGCTTCTGCAGACGTTCGATGATGGCAAGGACGCGGCTGCCAAAGTCGTCACCCCACCGTTCGAGTACCCAGTCTGGAGTGACGCCTGGAGGACCGCCTCGCTCTCGCCGGTGCGTGTAAGCCCACACGATCGCAGCGCTGACCTCAGGGGAGTACGGGGGCCCGTCGCCCAGGATGCTCGTCACGTCAGCGCATCACCGATACCGCAGCCAGCGCCGCGACCAAGACATCGATGGACGACACCTCGCTCGTGACGAGGAGATGTTCGCGAGCCGACCGCACATCGGACGCGAAGGTGATTCTTCCGACGATGCCACCGGCACTGTCGGCGACAGACATGTGGCAATACGGTCTGACCCTGGCGAGCAGGAGTAGAGGCGACAACAGGATCGCGCCGAACACATCAGGCGCGCCGCCGCTGAACGCCCGCGGAAAAGGCCGGACGAGGCGACGCCACAGTGCGTCACCGATGCCCTCGACGAGCCGGAAGATCTCGGTGCCGGTCGCGTCTGTCACAGACCACCGTGTACGGAAGGCAGCGGAGATGCGTTCCACGCGGTGGACTGCGACGTCGACCGCAGAGTCGACCACCTGTCGACGTCGCCTGTCTCCGGAGATGCGTAGGACACAGGATTCCGCGTGACGTCCGCCGAACAGGTCGACTTGCCGGCCTGCGTCATCGAAGCCGACCCAGAAGTCGACCACTTCGGCCTCGGTGGACCTGATGACGGGTCTACGCGCGCCGGAGGTGCTCGTGAACGTGCCCACCTCGTACCCGGTGGTCTCACCGGTCAGGTGATCGCGTGACTCCTCGCCGATGTCCCTGTTGATGATCACGGACGTCACGGCGCGATCGAACTGGATCTTGAGCGACTCGAGCTCGCTGTTGAGGCGAGTCCGCTCGTCGTGCTCATCGGAGTGGATGACGACGTCGGAGAACGGGCGCCCCAGATGACCCCAGCGTCGCCTCATCTCGATCGCTGCGTCGACGGGGTCTGCGGCTCCGGTGAGGCCTTCACGACCGATGTCGGCAATGGTCTGCAGGGCGGTGCCGCACGAGTCCGGACCATGAGTCCGCAGGAGTCCGACGATGTGGTCGACCGTCGCGACGGCGTCCGCCAGGGCAGCACTTCTCGGCGAGGTGATCACTTGAGGTCCTGGACCACGGCGATGGCGAGGAGCGCAAACGTGACGTCAGACAGCGGCAGCGGCTGAGAATCGAGATACAAGCAGTAGCTGTCTCGCGGTCTGCTGAGCGACGGAGGGATCGTCACCAGTCCGACGCGGCCACCGGAGCGGTCGGTGATCTCGAGACGGTTCGCGGGCATCAACAGCGCTGGAAATGCGATGGCTGCCACCACCAGACCAACGATGTCGATCGACGAGTCCTGGATCTTGGTCAGACGACCGATGGTGCGTCGCCACAGCGCATCCCGGCGTCGCTCTGCGATCAAGTACGCGTCCACATGTCCTGGGGTGTTCACGGTCCACTTCGTCCGTGGCCACCCAGAGATCCGAAACACGGTCAGTGCGATTTCGCCGTCTGCGCGACGGACCTCCCGCACAAACGGGTCGTCCGCCCGTCTGAGCACCTCGTAGACCGGTTCCGCTGAACACTCGTTCTCGTAACAACGCACCGGGCCATCGTCATTGTCGGCAGGCTGCTCGAGCCACAGGAAGTCCGCAGAGCTGTTGGCCCCTGAAGACGTCAGTGCGGGCAGTCTTTCGGCGGGTCGCCTCGATGAGGCGACCACCCGAAGATGTGGTCGACTCCGGGAATTGCGCAGCTCGCCGGGCACCCGACGTCCGTGCCTGGCGCGTTCGATGATCCGGCGAGCACCTGAGAGCGTGACGCCTGCATCGCGAGTGTGGTGACGTTCCACTTGATCGTGTCCCCGTCAGTATGTGCGCTGCATTGCGGCCAGAACGCACGCGGCGAGGAGGATGTCTGTGAGCGGAAACGGCTGATTGTCGAGGTAGATGGCGAAATCCTCGCGCGGACTGAAGATGCCGGGGCTGAACGAGACGGTGCCGATGGCACCACCAGTACCGTCCCGCAGGCGCATCTGGTTCGGGCCTCGGAACACGCTTGCGAGAAATCCAGGGATGGCCAGAACGAAGCCGTCGCCCTCGAGCCGGCTCGGCATGCCGAGCGATCTTCGCCACAGGGCGTCTCGACCACGTTCGGACAAGCTGAAAAGCGAGGAGCCGCGGTCATTCTCAACCGACCAGTAAGTGTGGACAGCGCTGCGAAGGCGGTGAGCCTTGACAACCGCTGCGACCGAGCCGTCGCGGCGGCGAACCTCCGTTGCTCTACTCCCGCGCCGAGGCCTCGCCAACGTGTACATCGGCTCGGCGTCGTCGAGACCCGCGAACACGAGAACCGGTTGGCTGCGCGGATACTCCGGGTGGCGAATCCACACAACGGGTATCGGAACGTTGCCTGGTCCGCCTCCATAGCAGGGAATCGGCCACTCGACCACGCGTCCTTTGTCGACAACGCGTAGGTGTGGTGGCCGACTCTGACCTGCGAGCAGCGACGAGCCGCGCTGCCGACTGAACGGATCGATGTCACGTTTGTCCGTCGCCCCGGTCATCGTCCCTCTCCGTCGGTGGGCCTTGGTTCCACTGCCTTCTCCACGGCATCGCGTACTTGGTCGTACGCTTTGGGCGCATTCTGCACTGCCGCGGGAACGTCCTTGACCGTCCCGACCAGAGATGTACCTTCGACCTGCTCGGCAGAGTCGGGACTGATGCTCGAATGAAGCGCTTGCTGACCGTTGTTGAGCGCCGAATTGGCGCCCACCGTGAGCGCGGTGCGCCCAGTCTTCGTCAAGAGACTCTCATCCGGTGCTTTGGCGCCGGGAACGGCGATCGGCTTCGGAAGCGCCCGCTCGCTGAGCCCCTTTGCAACGGGGGATGTCACGGAGTTGATCGCGCCCTGCGCAACGATCTTGGTCGGGTCGAGCTTGTTCTGCCCCGAAGCGACGGATTCCACGGACTCTTTCCCGAACTCCATCCCGGCCCCTGTCGCAAAATTCATCGGTGCCGCGCGCGCAGCACTTTTCGCGAATCCGGGTGCGGCTCCCGCAGCCTTCGAGGCAAGATCCCCTGTGGATCGGGCCGTGTTCGCCGCGAGCGTGCCCGCGGTGTGAGCTGCGTCGGTTGCCTTTGAAGCCGCCGCGGCGCCGGTCGACCGTACGGCGTCCACGGCCTTAGACGTCATCGCGCTTGTCGAACGTGCAGCATTCGCTGCCTGCGTGCCGGTGGCCTCGGCAGCTTCGGCCACGGCACGTGACGCCTGCGATCCGGCTGCTTTCGCGGCCTCCGCCGCAACGCGACCTGCCTCGGCCGCCACCCGGCCGACTGCAGCCGCTGCCGTTCGCGCAGCAGCGATCAGCGCCTGGATGATCTCGCGGATGCGGTTGGCGGCAGCGGTGAGTCGAGCGGTCTCGACAGCCTGGCCGGCGAGTTCGCCGATGCCGGCGGTGAAGAATCCGGCTATCGCGCTGACAGCCTCGATCGCGACGGTCTGCGCCAGCAGCACCTCGAGTTCGTGGATGATCTCGTGGTGCGCCTTGTCGAGGTGAGCGGCGTACTCCGAGCACGAGGACCCGAGTTCGGTGAACACCGACGACAGGTCCCGCAGGTGCGAACCCGCATCGGTGCAGGCCTGCGCGGCAGCAGCCACCTCGGGGCTCTGCTGCGCGGACACAGCAGATGCCGCAGCGCTGGTCGGCCCCGCGGCGTCCTGCAATTGTGCCGCAGCGGCTTTCCACGCTGCGTCGGCTGCGTGCAGCCTGTCCTGGTGACCGTTCGGCCAGACGTAGCCGACGAGCCCCTCGACCAACGACCACCCGGGCGGACCACCGCCACTGCCGCCGGCCGCCGACGGGAGCGATGGGGCAGACATGGTCGGGGGAGTGGGTGCTCCGGGCATCCCGGCGTCGCCTCCGCCGCCGATCGTCGACGACGCGTCGGCGTGCGCGTGGTTCTCACCGGTGGCGTGCAACCGGGTCGCGATGTTCCCTACCGCGCCGACCGCGGACGCCGCAGCGCTCAGTGCGGCACGGGCGCCGTCGTCGTAGCCCGACGCCCACGCTGTGCCGGCGTCGTCGGAACCGCCCATGCCCGACGATGCGCCGAGCTCACCGGACAGCGACGAGACGGCCGCGTGCGCGGCCTGTGCGACCGAGGCCATCGAGTCCGCGGCGTGCGCGTACTGCGCGGGGTCGACGACGAGCGTCGGCATCAGCCCCACATCTCCTGGTTGGCCTTGACCGCGGCGGTGTAGTTGGTGTGGGCGGTGTCGCCGGCCTTGCGCAGATCGGCCACGGCCGAGCGCATCTCGGCGGCGCCGTGCGTCCACTTCTCGTGGGCGGCGCGCTGGGCGTCTGCGGCCTCGCCGGTCCACGAGCCGTGTAGGCGGGTGACGGTCTGGTCGGCGTCACGGCAGACAGCCTCGGCGTCGGAGTCGAAACGGGCCATGTCGGCGACGATGTCGGCCAGTTCCTCGGTGGCGACGGTGAACTGCTTGGCCATCGGTCAGACCGCCATGTTCAGGCCCGAGCCGGACTGCCCGACGGCCGCGGCGTTCGACGATTCCTGGCGCGAATAGTCGTGCGCGGTGGACGCCAACAATGCGGACATCGAGTCGACGACCTCCTTCGCCCCGTGGAGCCACTGCTCCCAGTCGCGCCGGAATGCGTCCGCGGCCTGCCCCTTCCACCCGCTGCCGAGGAGTGCCTCGACGCGAGAGCTGAGTGCCTGGACGCGATCGTCGAGAGTGTCGGCGGCGGAACGGATGCCCTGCGAGGCGGACGTGACCTCGGCCGGGGTGACGGCGAGTTCGGGCATCGATCCCCCTCTGGCGGGCCTGGTCAGGCGTGCGAATAGGCAGCCCGAGAATACGATACGCGTGGCGAACGAGCCACTCTGACCTGCGAGAAACGGACAAATCGCGCGATCGTCACGGAAGTCCGTCGTACCAAATCTGCGCTAGCGGTTGCCGAGAGCGGTCAACGATCTAACATTCGACCGATGAGGCCCCTCGGCGCTGAACGGCGTCGGTCATCGCCGGTACGTCGGACCCTTCGTCTCCTGGCCATCGCAACGCTCGTCGCGTCCGTCGTCGGACTCGTCCAGCCCGTCGTCGCGTCCGCGGCCCCACCCGCCCGGGACGCCGGTGTGAAGTGCGTGGGATCCGCCGACGTCACGCTGCCCGAGGTCTACAACGCCATCGTCGAGTCCCTGGCGCCGTCGCTGCCGGCGGGTGCGCGTGCGCAGGCGCTCGCGAGTCGCCCGGGTGTGCTGAAGCAACTGAAGTCGATGGGTGTCTCGGACACGACCATCTCGGAGCATCCGTCCGAACTCGGCGCCACGGCGACGTCGCCGTACCCGAGTTATCGAGATCCGGTCAGCACCTTCATCGTCACGCAGCTGATCCGGGCGCGAGAAGGCAAGTCGGGCGCGCGGATCCGGCTCGACCAGATGACCCTGTCGCAAGCCGTCGAGACCGCGTACTTCTACATCTACGTGACGTTCATCGTCCCGGCGTCGATCATCTCCGCAACCGTGCCCCCGCTGTTCCCGGTGATGGGCATCGGGCTGGGCACGCTCATCACCCTCCCGCTGTCGCTGGGTGCGACGGGGATGAGCCTGATCCTCGGCCAGCTCAGCGATCGGCTCGCGTCGGCGTGTCTGGCACGCAAGACCCAGAAACAGATCGACGACGTCCACAGCGCACAGCAGACGGACCTGCGGTTCACCAAGGACGTACCGCGCATGCTGTACGACCTCGCGAGCCAGGTCCGCCTCGCCGACCGGTCATCCTGTCCGTCCATCGGCGTGCAACCGTTGTCGCGCATCGTCACCCGGACCGCCGACTACCTGCGCCGCTCCGACAAGAAGTCCGCGCCGCGGGTGACCGACGCCGAGCGACGCATCATGTCGACGCTGCGCACCACCAAGATCAACCGCGCCATCATCCCGACCGATCAGGCGGAGTTCACGACCGTCGAGACCGTGCTCGCCACCGTCTTCTCGTTCGCGCCGACCATCGGTGGTCCGATCACCAACGCGATCGTCGGGTTGGGGGACAGGAACCTAGGGCCTGCGAACCGTCGCGGGATCGTCCCGCTGGCGGACCTGCCTGTCGCCGACGCGCTCACTGGCGTCGGATACGGATACGCGGTGACGACGCAGATCCTGGCCTACGTGACCGGCAACATCGGCAGCGGGATCGGGGCCGCGCTCTCACCCGCCACCGGGGGGCTGAACGTGTGGAACCTGGTGCCCTCGCCGTGGGGTCTGATCAACGCGCCCAACACCTACGGGATCACCACGTACAACAACGTCCTGCGGTCGCTGTGCTTCGCCGAGGACTACCGGCCGCGCTGATCACCGGACTAAGGTCGCTCCATGAGTGACTGGCGTGCGGACACCGTCGAGAGCATCCGAGGGCTGATCCTTGCTGCGGACAGCGGGATCACCGAGGAACAGAAGTGGAAGAAGGCGTCGAATCCCGATGGTGTGCCCACCTTCTCGTGTGACGGCCTGATCTGCACGCTCGAGACCTACAAGGACAAGATCAAGGTCACCTTCGCCAAGGGTGCGTCACTCCCGGATCCGTCGAACGTGTTCAACGCCAGCCTCGACGCAGGCACCCGTCGCGCGGTCGACATCAAGCAGACCGACACCCTCAACCCCGACGCGTTCACCGGGCTCGTCCAGGCCGCTGTCGCGCTGAACAGAAGCTAGTCAACTCGTCCCTCTCTCGACGCGGCCGATCGAGAACATCTGTCCGGTTGATGTCACAATCGGCCGCGTGAACGTCGAGCAACCCACCGTCATGACGTGGACGCGGCACACCGATCGGGTGCAGTCGCGCCATGCCGTGCTCGGAATGGTGGGGCTGATCATCGGTGGTGGAATCGGCTACTTCGCTGCGTCCGACAGAGTGTGGCCGCCAGTCGCATTCGCGGTGTTCCTCGCAACGTCGACGTTGCCGTTGTTCACCGCTGCCGTCCTCCGGCTGGAGGTGGACGAGGCCGCGGTGCACGTTCGACGACAACCCGTCTTCCGTAACCCGGCGGTCTTCTTCGGTGCGGGCGTCGTTGCTGCCGGCCTCGTGCTGGTGGTGGCCTACGCAAACGCTCGCAGCATCGTATGGCTGTCGGTAGGCGGTGCGATATCTGTTCTCGGGGTGCTTCTCGGTGCGTGGGCGTGGCGTGTCCAGCCGTTTCGCATCACGAATGACGCGGTGATCTTTCCCAAAGAGTTGACGTTCCCGTTCGCGACGCTCACCGCGTCGATCGACTACGGGGTCCGCAGCGACGACATGGTCCGACTGGCGGCGAACCGCACTCTGCTGGGTGGACCGAAGCGGTATCTGGCGCTGCGCGCCTATGGCATTCACCCGAACACGGCGCTGTCGACCATCAAGCAGATTCAGGCGTGGAAGCACCACGGGGTGTCGGTTTCTCTCCGCACTGTCGCCGCGATGTTGTCGATTCCTGATCAGCCCGATGTGGCCGTGAAGGACAGCGTCGAGTTCGTGCTGCCTGCAGGTGCCGCTCTGAGACGGGTCAGTGGTCCATGTTCAGGCCCGGACCCGACGACCTCCCGGACGCCCTGAGTCTCTCCGCATTGCGCCGTTCGGTGGCGGCGTATTCACGGCCGGCGTAATCGATGCGCCCTGCGCGTTCCTCGAGCTCGTTCGTCATGCTCTTCGAGTGGGCTTCCAGCTCGGCCACCGCCTTCTCCAACGCCCGCTTCGAGTCCCCGATCCACCCCTTCGTCTCGGAGCGGAACTGGCCATAGGCAGCGGACGCTGCGTTGTGGATCGCATCGCGCGCTTCCCTCACCTGGCCGGCGGCCTGAAAGAGGTCGGACGATCGGACTGTCAGCTTGTCGTCGCCATCCACAGGGGAACCTCCGGTCCGAGAAGGAGTGTACGTCGGTACGGTAGCGTTCGTCGCCAGCAGGAGTCGAGAGGGTCTGGGACGGAGGGAGAACCGGCGTGGGCGGTCTGAACATCGCAGATATCGCGAAATGGGACCCTTCGTCGATCGGCGAAGTAGTGGAGACGGCGAAGAAGCTAACAGTGTCGGTCGACGAGGCAGTCGAGCCGCTACCGAGAATGCCCGTGTTCGGATCCTGGACCGGCCGTGGCGCCAGCAGTGCCAAGTGGTCCATGCGCGACAGCGCCGCCAAAGCCGAGCAGTTCACCGCCGGCACACGAATCCTCGGTGGAGCGGCCTCGAGTTTCGAGGGTTTGATCGAAGGGCTGGTCCGAACGCTCGTGGACATTCGTCTTGCGGCGTCCGCCCACGGGTTTCGCATCGACGACAAGGCGAACACCGTGGAGATCGCGGTCTCCACGGCGCACTGGTCCGACGACGACTTCGCGCAACTGAAGAAGGATCAACGCGAGCTGCAGCAACGCGTCGACAACCTGGTGACGGTGGCGAACAAGGTCGACGACGATCTCGCACACAAGCTGGCCACGATCTCGGAAAAAGCAGTCTTCTCCACGAATGGCGAGGCGCTCAACTCGCTGGTGGTCGGGACGCTTGTCGGTGCGAAAACCGATCTCCTGGCGAAGTACGGCTCGAAGGCGCTCGACAGCGTCGACAGCAGTCTGAAGCCGTGGCTCAAGGAGATCAGCTTCCTGAAGACGAGCCGCCTGGGCATCGCGGGAAACGTCGCGATGATGATCCCGTCGATCATGAAAGACATGGGCGACGGCGATTCCGCCGCCAAGGCGATCACTCGGGAAACGGTGGGGACGGCGGCGGGAGTAGGCGCCGCGGCCGGCGCGAGTCTGGCCGCGGGTGCGGCAGCCGGGGCAGTGGCCGGATCGTTTGTGCCGGGCGCGGGTACCGCCGTCGGGGCGGCCGCAGGCTTCATCGCCGCTGCAGTCGCTGGGGGCCAGGTCTCGGACTGGGCCTCGGGTTTGGTGGCTGACCTGTGGGACTGACCGAGGCACCGCACTTTCGCTGGCACCGCTCGTCGCGCTCGTGGCTCCGGGATTGGCGAGCCCCGCTCGTATGGGCGCTCGTCACCGTCATCCCCGGTGCAGGGTTCGTCGTCGCCGGCGAATTCTTCTACGGAGCGGGGATCCTCGCGCTGTTCGTGGCGGCCGTCCCGCCGTTGGTCAAACCAGGACCACGCGTGCAGATCCGCGATTCAGCCGTGGAGGTCCGGCAGAAGCGGTGGTTCGTGAACTCGTACTGCATGTTCCCGCTCGCGTTCGGCATCGGTGCCGTTCTGATGACCGCCGAGCACCTGCAAAGTTCGTCGCGTGCGCTCAGCATCCGGTACGTCTTCGTCGTCGCTTGCGCCTACATCGCGGCGCTCCTGACTCTGTCGCTGTGGTGGCGGTTTCGCGGTTCACTTCGCATCACAGGCAGCGAACTCAGGGTCGGACACAGCTACACGACGAGCTACGACGGACTCGGTATCGACATGACGCCGGCGCGCGCAGGGGGGTTTCCCTACCTGACCTTGACGGCCAGGAAGAACGCGAAGGCGAGAAACCTCTACCCGACGATGAGTTATGGACTCGAGGCAAACTCCGTCTGCTCGACGCTGCGTCACCTCGCGGAGACCGACGAGGAGACGCGGCGGAGCTACAGCCCGGAGTTGATCCGAGAGATGTTGTTGTTCAGGCCCGATCGGGAGGTGGCGGTGGGGGAGAGCATCGACGTCCGCATCGTCGCGCAACCGGAGGACAGGACAGCGTGAGCGCACCCGTCGATCCCGGTGCGCTCGGCCACCCCATGGCCACCGTGACACTCGTCGACGACTTCGGCACAACGGGTCTCGTCATCGACGGCCTCCCCGACGGGTGGCGCAAGGTGCGACGTGACGCCGAGATCGTGACCGTGTCGGACCTGTGGCTCGACGTCGCCGAGGCCGAGAAGCAGGCCGAGCTCGATCCCGCCGACCGGTTCGTCTCGAACGCGCTGGCCACCGCGTGGCATCTCGCGAATCTTCCAGTCCCGGCGGAGCATCTGCTCGAGTTCGCCGAGGCGATGACGTCCGGGGTCACCGGGTGGACACTGCGCGCACGTGACACCGATCAGGTCAACAGCTGCGGCTCGACGCTCCGCGGAACGCTCGACTCCCCGTTCGGCCCGCTCGTCTCCAACTCACATGCGGTGATCCTGACGCAGCCCGACGGGTCCTACGTCCTCGCGCAGCTTGCCGTCACCGCCCTGCCCCAGCACGGGGAGAGCCTGGATCGCGTTCGCCTCATCCCTGTCTGACCGGCAGAGGACGATGGGGACATGACCGATTCCTCGATCACCGCAGTCGTCGACGCTGTCCGCGACGCCGGCACCGTCACGGTGCTGACGGGCGCCGGCATGTCTGCCGAGAGCGGGGTGCCGACATTCCGTGACGTCCAGACCGGCCTGTGGGCCAAGCACGATCCGATGACGCTCGCGACACCGGAGGCGTGGGAACGCGATCCGGCTTTGGTGTGGGCCTGGTACCAACGCCGGCGCGCGATGGTGCAGGCGGTCGAACCCAACGCCGGCCACGCGGCGCTGGCGCGGTGGGCGGTGTCGGCCGACGTCCGGGTCGTCACCCAGAACGTCGACGACCTCCACGAACGCGCCGGGAGCATCGACGTCGTCCACGTGGACGGGAGCTTGTTCGCCTGCCGATGCGACACGTGCGGTCGTTCCCGCGACGTCGATGCGGTGGAACCTGACGGCGAACGCGTCGACCCTCCCGCCTGCGACTGCGGCGGTCGAGTGCGGCCCGGTGTCGTGTGGTTCGGGGAGGAACTGCCGCGCAACGCTTTCGCCGAGGCGACGAAGCGGGCCGAAGCGTGCGACGTCGTCATCCTGGTGGGTGCCTCGGGCGTGGTCTACCCGGCCGCGGGTCTCCCGCACATCGCGCGCGGGGCAGGGGCGACGATCGTCGAGATCAACCCGCAGGTGACCGACCTCTCCGACGCCTGCGACATCACGGTCCGGTCGACGGCGGCGACCTCCCTCCCGGAGCTCGTTCGACAGGTGGTCTGACACTCCCCGGTCGGTCGTTAGGGGTGATAATGATCGGGTGACTCGACGACTGAGCGGTGTGTGGCCGGTGATCTGGCTCGTGATCGTGGCGGCGGACACGGCGACCGGCGCGACTGTCAGCACCTCCGGCGGCTGGCTTGCAGCCCTTGGTGCCCTCGTCTTCTTCCTGGTGATGGCGTGGCGGTTCCTGGTCCCCGGTCTCGTGCTCGCCCCAGTACCCGCGGCCCCGATCTGCGCGGTCGCGACTGCCGCTGTCGCTGTCCGGGGAGCATGGGTCGACGGCTCACCGTTCAGCGGTTTCCGGGATCCGGCGTCGTGGGTCGGACCTGCGTTGGCAACCGGGGCGATCGCCCTCGCCATGGTGGCGCCGTTCACGGGCGTGCTCGACGAGGTCAGCCGTCCGATGCTGTTCCCGCTGCGTGATGGTCGGTGGCTGGCCGTCGAGGGCGACGGGCGGATCTTCAACCACCACTGGCCGGTACCCGCGCAACGCGGTGCATGGGATCTCGTGCGGCTGGGCTCGAACGGTCGGTCCCGGCGTGGGTTCCGACAGGCCGCCGACGGTGACTTCGCGGCCTACGGAGCGCCGGTCGTCGCGCCGTGCGACGGCACGGTCGTGCGCGCCGTCGACGGCCTGGCCGACGGCGTGCCGACGACGACCCATCCCGCCGGCAACCACGTCGTGATCGACACCGGCAGCGAACGCGTCGTCCTGGCGCACCTCCACTACGGGAGCGTGCGGGTCGAGCAGGGACAACACGTCACCGCGGGTGTCGTGCTCGGCGAGGTCGGCAACTCGGGGAACTCCACCGAGCCGCATCTGCACATCCACGCCGAGCGCGACGGCGTCCCACTTCGACTGCGCTTTGACGATGTCCGCCGACGGGTCGGCAAAGGCGCGGTCATATCGGTGTGAGTCAGGCGGCGTTCTCCTCGCGGTCGGCGACGACCTTCGCCGGCGGCAGGCCGATGCTGTCGTCGTCGCCGCGGAAGTTCTCCAACCACCAGCGCCAGTCGTCGCAGACGAGCTCGAACGGTGTCTCGTGGCCGAGTTCGCGGGCGGCCCACACGGGCCAGTGCGGGTTCGCCAGCGCGGGTCGACCGAGCAGCACCAGGTCGATGAGCTCGTCGCGGATCACGCTGTCCGCCATGGCCGGGACGCCGAGATTCCAGCTGGTGGCGACCGGGATCCCGATCTCGCGCTTGACCCGCGTCGCCCGCGACAGCATGAAACCGGGCTTGGCCATGATGTTCTCGCGCATGTCGTCGGTGTTGAAGCCCAGCGAGACGTCGGCGAGGTCGAGACCGTGCTCGGCCATCCAGCCGATCGCGGTCACGGAGTCGTCGAACTGGGTGCCGTCGGGATGCAGGTCGTCGGCACCCAACCGCATGGTGAGGGGGAACTCCTCGGGCCACACCTCGCGGACGGCGTCGAGGGCCTCGAGGTGGAACCGCGCACGGTTCTCCAGGCTCCCGCCGTACTGATCGGTGCGCTGGTTGGCCAGCGGTGAGAAGAAGCTGGCACCGAGATAGCCGTGCGCGTAGTGCATCTCGAGCCATTGGTACCCGGCCTCGGCGGCGCGGCGTGCCGCATCGGCATAGCTCTGCATCAAGTCGCCGATCTCCTCGACGGTCAGCTCGTGCACGTCGAACGAATGGTCGCCGCCGTACGGGATGGCCGACGGTGCGCGACAGGTCCAGCCCTGCGCATGATCCGGTGGGAGCTGGGACCCGCCGGGGAACCCGTCGATGGTCTTGTACTTCGGCACTTCGCTGCCCTTGCGGCCGGTGTGGCCGAGCTGGATGGCAGGCACCCCGCCGAAGCTCTTGATGATGTCGGTGACGCGCCTGTGGCCCTCGATCTGGCTGTCGTCCCAGATGCCGGCGCACGACGTCGACGTCCGGCCGTCCGGCGTGATGGCGATCTGCTCGGGGAAGACGAGGCCGAAACCGCCGGCGGCGCGGGCGCCGAGATAGCTCACGTGGAAGTCGTCCATCTTCCCGTCGGTGGAGCGGTACATCGTCATCGGCGACATCGCGATGCGGTTGCGCAGCGTGACGCCCTTGATGGTCAGGGGCGAGAACAGGTCGGGCATGTCGAACTCCTCGAGCGATGGGACGCGATCGCAGGATGCGTCGATGCACCCGCTCGACACCCATTCCCGCACGCGTGAGTGACGCAGGGGTCACCGGCGCCGCACCTGCCGTAACGATTGCCTCACAGTGCCCTTCGCGGAGAGGTGAGTTGTCGGACGAAACTCGCTCGCGGCATGTCGTTGCCCCTGCGTAGGGTCGGCAGCGATGTCTCTCGCACCCGCTCCGGAACGCACGCTCTCCCGTGCGTCGGTGGCGGCTGCCGACGACGCCCGGGCCACCGTCGACTGGCGACGGATGCGCGGACGGGCGATGACCGTGGCCCTGGTCCTGCTGGTCGTCGCGTCGATCGCGGAGGCACTGGGCACGGTGGTCGTCGGACGTGTCGCCGACACCCCGACGCTGACGCTCGTCGTCGTCCTGGGCGTCACGCTCGTCGGGTCCGCTGTGCTCGACGCGATCGGCCGGACCGTGTGGACGTCGGTGTCCGACCGCGCCGAGGGCGCCCTGCGCGACGACCTCCTGACTGCGTCGCTGGGTCAACCGCTGTCGGTGCTGTCGGAGACGGCGGTCGGCGAGATCCTCGACCGCGTCGACGACGACACCCATGAGGTCGGGTCGCTCGTGCGACTGCAGCTCTGGGACGCCCTGCGGACCGTCGTCCTGGTCATCCCGATGTGGATCGTCGCCGGGCTCACCTGGTGGCCGGCGTGGCTGCTGTTCCCGATCGTCGCGTCGGCGACGCTGCTGTCCATCCGGCCGCTGCTCGGTGTCCTCACCGAGCGCAAGGTCGTCGAGGAGATGGCGTGGACCGATCACGCCGCCGCGCTCGAGGAGGGCATCGCCGCCCGCGACGACCTCCGGACCAGCCTGGGCCAGGCGTTCGTCGTGCGCCGCAACGGAGAACTCGCCGCCGCGGTGCATCGCGCGTTCCTGCAGGTGGTGCGGATCCAGGCGCGGATGACGGTGCGCGCCGGACTGCTGCTGCATCTGCTGATGGCCGTGATCGCTGTCGCCGGTGCGCTGCTCGTCGCCGGTCGTCACCTCGAGGTCGGCGCGCTGGTCACCCTGTTCCTCGTCTCGACGACCTTCGTCGGACAGATCAACCAGCTCGCCCGGCACCTGCCGGACCTGCAGGCCGGGATGGGCGCCATCATCCGACTGCGACAGCTGCTGGCGTCGCCGCCGGAGCCGACGGGTGGGCGCCCCCTGCCCGCCGGCCCGCTCGACGTCGACATCCGCGACCTCGAGTTCTCCTACGCCGAGGGTACGTTCGCGCTCGCCGGCATCGACCTGCACATCGAGGCGGGGACCACCTGCGCGCTCGTCGGACGCACCGGGTCCGGGAAATCGACGTTGGCCGCGCTGATCTCGCGGGCCGTCGACCCGCCGCGCGGCAGCGTGCACCTCGGTGGTGTCGACGTCGACGACCTCGACCTCCACGGATTGAGGTCCGCGGTCGGTGTGGTGACCCAGAAGACCGAGATCGTCGCGGGCACACTCGCACAGAACATCGCCCTGTTCGGCGACGTGCCGCGCGACCGCATCGCCGACGCTGTCGCGGACCTGCAACTCACCGACTGGGTCGCCGGCCTACCCGCGGGCCTCGACACCCCGTTGGGCCCGGGTGGGACGACGCTGTCGGCGGGGGAGGAGCAGCTCGTCGCCTTCGCCCGTCTCCTGGTGCGGGACGTGCGGATCGTCGTCCTGGACGAGGCGACCGCCCGCATGGACCCGTTGACCGAGGCGCGGGTGGTGCGCGCAGCCGATCGGTTGCTCGCGCAGCGCACGGGTCTGCTCATCGCGCACCGGCTCTCGACCGTCGCCCGTGCCGACACCGTCGCCGTCCTCGACCGTGGTCGGCTCATCGACCACGGCCGCCAGAGCGACCTCGCCGCCCGGCCGGGGCCGTTCCGCACGCTGCTCGACGCGGCCGCCACCCAGGCAGACAGCGACGCCCCGGAGGAGTCCACGGCATCCGACGAGGCACCCGGGTCCGTCGGAGGTGTTCGGCGACAGGGTGATCCGCCCGCGGAACGGGCGATCGACGACGGCCCCACCCTGCGTCGCGGCGTGCTGTCGCTGATCCGCATCCACCCCACCTGGGGACTGCTCGGTGCGTTCCTGTTCCTCACCGCCGCACTGACCGGCGCGTTCGGTGTCGTCACGGCAGCGCTATGGGGTCACGTCGTGGCCGCCGCCGGACGCGGAGACGTCTCGGCGTGGCTGCTGGTCGGTGTCGTCGTGAGTCTCCTGGTGTCGCCGCTGCTCGTGGCCGGCGCCGGCCTGCGCTACACGCGGTGGTGGGTGGCCGGGCTGCTCCGCGTACGGACGTCGGTGCTGCTCGCGCAGACCGACCAGCACCGGCTCCCGCGCACCCCGCCCGGCGAGATCGTCGCGCGCGCCCTCGACGCCGACCGGTTCATCCGCTACGCCGACCGGTGGGTCGACGTGGTCAACGGCCTGATCGTCGTCGTCGTCACCACGATCCTGGCGGGGAGCCTGCTGGCCGGTCTGGTGCTGATGGTCGTGATGCTCGCAGCCGCAGCGGCATCCGCCGTCGGGCGGCCGTTCGCAGGACGGTCGGCCGCGGCCGCGTCGGCGACGCGAGCCGCGTTCGGTCGGGCGCTCGTGTCGGTGCTCGAGAGCGCCCGCACCATCAAACTCGCGGCCGCGACCGAGGACGCACACCGCCATCTCACCCGCACCGACAGCGGTCGCGTCGACGCCGCGGTCCGGGAGCACCGCATCCAGTCGATCCTCATCGGCGTGCCCGTCGTGTTGGTCTACGCGGGTGTCGTCGCCGCGTGGGCGGTCTATCTGGCGGGTGGATGGGGCCTGGCGACAGCACTTCTCGTCTCGGGCTCGGTCATCGGGTTCGACTGGTTCGGCCGCGTCGCCGGGGCTGTCATCACCGAGGCGCCCGGCACGCGAGCCTGGCAGCGCGTCACCGCCCGCTTCGCCGGCGGACGGGACCTGATGGCCGTGCCGTCGGCGGTGGACCTCCTCGACGGCACCTCGCCACCACCCGCCTCGCCGGCACGCGTCCCGCTGCGATCGGTGAGTGTCGAACGGTTCTCCGCCGTCCACGCCGACGGGACCGTCGGGGCCACGGGCATCGACCTGCGCGTCGACGCCGGGGAGCTGGTCCTGCTGCTCGGGCAGGTCGGCTCCGGCAAGTCCAGCCTGCTCTCGGCGCTGGCGGGTCTCATCGACCACACGGGCGTCATCCGGTGGAACGGTGAGCCGGTCCTCGACACCCAGACGTTCCTGCGGCCCGGCCAGGTCGCGCACGTCGCGCAGGTGCCCCGCGTGCTCTCGGGGACGTTCGCCGAGAACATCCGCGTCGACCACGACCGGCGTATCGACAGCGCTGTCGACGACGCCCGCCTCGCACCCGACGTCGCCGCGGCCGGCGGTGTCGACGCGGTGATCGGACACCGCGGAGTGCGCTTGTCGGGCGGTCAGGTGCAACGGCTGGCGCTCGCCCGCGCGCTTGCGAGCGAGCCGGAACTGCTTCTCGCCGACGACGTCTCGTCGGCGCTCGACGCCGCGACCGAGGTCGAGCTGTGGCGGTCGCTGCGCGAGCGGGGGACCGCGGTGCTGGGTGCGACGAGCAAGCGGGCAGCACTCGCGCAGGCCGACCGCGTCGTCGTCCTCGTCGACGGCACCATCGCGGAGTCGGGACCGTGGTCGGACCTGTCGGCACGGTGGGGTCACCTCGCGGGGTGAGTCGGCCTGGTGAGGCTGTCCTACTCTTGACTGAGTCCAGAGAAGGGACCATAGTGGTGGCCGTGACCACACCACACGACTCCGAGGCGCAACTGCGTTCGGTGTCGTTGCGTGTCACCCGACCGCGGGTGGCGGTGCTCGACGTCGTCGGCGCCCACCCTCACGCAGACACCGACTCCATCTTCACGGCCGTGCGCGACACGCTTCCCGATGTGTCCCGACAGGCCGTGTACGACGTCCTCGGCGCGCTGACCGCGTCCGGGCTCGTCCGCAAGATCCAGCCCACGGGGTCGGTTGCCCGGTACGAGTCGCGGGTGGGGGACAACCACCACCACGTCGTGTGCCGGGTCTGCGGGGCCATCGCCGACGTCGACTGCGCCGTCGGCGAAGCGCCCTGCCTGCACGCCTCGGACGATCACGGCTTCTCCATCGACGAGGCCGAGGTCATCTACTGGGGCACCTGCCCCGACTGCACGTCCATGAGTCTCCGATCGCAATCGTGATCGGGATCAGCTCAGTTCACCACTCCTGGAAGGAAAGCTGTGTCTGAAGACCACACAACCCGCGAAAAAGAGATGAACCAGGACCAGCCGGAGGAGCATGGCGGCGCCCATGCACCCGGCTGCCCGGTCGTCGGCGGTCACCGCAAGTACCCCGTGGAGGGGTCGAGCTCGCGGGACTGGTGGCCGGAGAAGGTGAACCTGCGCATCCTGGCGAAGAACCCCGACGTCATCAACCCCGAGGGCGCCGACTTCGACTACGCCGCCGAGTTCTCCAAGCTCGACCTGGCCGAGGTCAAGAGCGACATCGGCGCGATCATGACCGACTCGAAGTCGTGGTGGCCCGCCGACTGGGGTCACTACGGACCCTTCTTCATCCGCATGGCGTGGCACTCCGCGGGCACCTACCGCGTGCACGACGGCCGCGGTGGAGCGGGCGCCGGCATGCAGCGCTTCGCGCCGCTGAACAGCTGGCCGGACAACGCTTCCCTCGACAAGGCCCGTCGCCTGCTGTGGCCGGTCAAGCAGAAGTACGGCCGTCAGCTCTCCTGGGCCGACCTGATCGTCCTCACCGGCAACGTCGCCCTCGAGTCCATGGGATTCGAGACCTTCGGCTTCGCCGGTGGTCGCGAGGACCGCTGGGAGCCCGAGGAGGACGTCTACTGGGGTCCCGAGCACACCTGGCTCGGCGACGAGCGCTACACCGGCAACCGTGAGCTCGAGGAGCCGCTCGGTGCTGTGCAGATGGGCCTCATCTACGTCAATCCCGAAGGCCCCAACGGCAACCCGGAACCGCAGCTGTCGGCCAACGACATCCGCGAGACGTTCGGCCGCATGGCCATGAACGACGTGGAGACCGCAGCGCTGATCGTCGGTGGCCACACCTTCGGCAAGGTGCACGGCGCGGGTGACCCCGACAAGCACATCGGACCCGAGCCCGAGGGCGCGCCGATCGAGCAGATGGGTCTGGGCTGGAAGAACAGCCTCGGCACGGGGAACGCGGAGTACACCATCACCTCCGGCATCGAGGGCGCGTGGACCGCGACCCCGATCCAGTGGGACAACTCCTACCTCGAGACGCTCTACGGCTACGAGTGGGAGGTCCACAAGGGCCCCGGTGGCGCGAACCAGTGGCGTCCGAAGGACGGCGCGGCAACGGATCTCGTCCCCGACGCGCACGTCGAGGGCAAGAAGAACCCGCCCATGATGCTCACCTCGGACATCGCCCTGCGCACCGATCCGATCTACGAGGAGATCACGCGTCGCTGGCTGGAGAACCCGGCCGAGCTGGCCGACGAGTTCGCCAAGGCCTGGTACAAGCTGACCCACCGCGACATGGGCCCCATCGAGCGCTACCTCGGACCCGAGGTCCCCTCGGAGGAGCTGCTGTGGCAGGACCCGGTGCCGGCTCAGGAGGGCCAGCTCATCGGTGACGCCGAGATCGCGCAGCTCAAGGAGCAGATCCTCTCCTCGGGCCTCACGATCTCGCAGCTGGTGAAGACCGCCTGGGCGTCCGCGTCGTCATTCCGCAACTCCGACAAGCGCGGTGGCGCCAACGGTGGTCGCATCCGTCTGCAGCCGCAGGCCGGGTGGGAGGCCAACGAGCCCGACGAGCTCGCGCAGGTGATCAGCAAGCTGGAGAGCATCCAGGAGTCGTTCAGCGGCACCGTGTCGTTCGCCGACCTGGTGGTGCTCGGTGGCGTCGCCGCCGTCGAGAAGGCCGCGAAGAACGCCGGTGTCGACATCACCGTCCCGTTCACCCCCGGCCGCACCGACGCGACCCAGGAGCAGACCGACGTCGAGTCGTTCTCCTACCTGGAGCCGAAGGCTGACGGGTTCCGCAACTACCTCGGCAAGGGCCTCCGTCTCTCGGCGGAGTACCTGCTCGTCGACAAGGCCAACCTGCTGGGCATCTCCGCCCCGCAGATGACGGTCCTCGTCGGTGGCCTGCGTGCCCTGGGTGCGAACTACAAGGACTCCAAGCTCGGTGTGTTCACCGACAAGTCCGAGACGCTGACGAACGACTTCTTCGTCGAGCTGCTCGACATGGACACCGTGTGGGAGCCCACCGACGACGAGAACGGCACGTTCGTCGGCAAGGATCGGGAGACCGGTGCGGAGAAGTTCACGGCCAGCCGCGTCGACCTGATCTTCGGGTCGAACTCGGAACTGCGTGCCATCAGCGAGGTCTACGGCGCGAACGACGCCAAGGACAAGTTCGTCCGCGACTTCGTCGCCGCGTGGACCAAGGTCATGGAGGCCGACCGTTTCGACCTGCACCGCTGAGGTCGTGACGGCTGACTGACAGCCCACACCGGACGCCCCGCGAGCCCCTGGGTTCGCGGGGCGTTCGTCGTCCGGGGGCGTGGAGCCCGCGGGTTCAGACGGCCTCGGGAGGAGCTGCCCAGGGGATCACCGCGACCTGCCGGCCTCCGAGGTCCTCGACGACGAGCACCGTCGCACCGACCTCGATGGTCACCTCCGCCGTCGCGACGTACGTCTCCCGCGTGCCCCCGACCCGGATCTCCACCTCACCGATGCCGTCCGGTCCGGGTGGCAGCACCACGACGCCCATTCGTCCCACCAGTCCGGCCATGACCACGACTCTCCCATCCGGGACGAGCAGTGGCGATCGATAGTCGCGCGAAGTAGCGTCATCTCGCCGGACGGGCGTCCGGAACAGCTGCGAGAGGACACAGTCATGCTCGGTTACCACGTCCCCGACCCCGACGAGGCGATGCTCATCTCGGGGAAACGCGGTGAGGGCGAGGGCGAGCCGTTCGCCGTCGTCGTCGGACATGGCAAGTGGGTCGTCCCGCTGATCCGCCGGGTCACGTACCTGTCGCTCGCGATGTGCGAGGCGCAGGTCGAGGAGACGTGCGTGACCACGCAGGGCATCCAGCTGAAGGTCAAGGCCGTGATCGCCCACAAGGTGGGTGGCGACGTCGCGTCCATCGTGGCTGCGGGGCAACGCTTCGTCTCCGAGCAGGAGCAGGAGATGTCGCGGCTGACCGGCCAGATCTTCGCCGGGCACCTGCGGTCGATCGTCGGGTCGATGACCGTCGAGCAGATCATCCGGGAGCGCGACACCCTCGCCCGGCAGGTCCTCGATGCGTCGAAGACCGAGATGGGACGCATCGGACTCGTCGTCGACTCGTTCCAGATCCAGTCGATCGACGACATGCAGTCGGGGTACATCGAGGCGCTGGCCAAGCCCGAGGTCGCCCGGGTGCAGAGAGAGGCGGCGATCGCCCAGGCGCGCGCCGACCAGGCGTCGTCGGAGGCGCAGCAGCAGTCGTTGCGGGCGCAGGCCGAGTTCGAGCGCGACACCTCCATCACACGGGCACAGATCCGCGCCGAGACCGACAAGGCCAATGCCGAGGCGGCACAGGCGGGTCCGTTGGCGGCGGCGACCACCGAACAGGCGATCGCGCTGCAGCGCGCGACGCTCGCGGAGGCGTTGGCGACGCAGCGTGAGAAGGAACTGCTGTCGGAGATCGTGAAACCCGCCGAGGCGCAGGCGAAGGCGACGCGCATCGCCGCCGAGGCCGAGGCCGACGCGCTGCGCATCCAGTCGGAGGCTGCTGCGGCGAACGGGCGGATCGCCCTCGACCAGCAGTTGATCGATCAGCTGCCCGAGCTGATGCAGGCACTGGCCGGTGGGTTCGCCAAGGCCAACCTGACCGTCCTCAACGGGTCCGACGGTGTCGGTGACCTGCTCACCGGGCTCGCGACGCAGGGCGGCTCGGTGCTGCGCGCACTGCAGGCCCAGCTCGCCCAGAACCCGGGGTCGGAGTCCGGTTCGTCCGAACAGTCGGGGAGGAGCTGAGGATCCGCTGAGGGGTTCGGCTGCCGTGCTGCTGATCTCAGGCGGTGCTCAGATTGCGCGCCCACAGTCGCAGGCGCATGACCGATGCACCCCGTGAGGAGAGACCATGACCGACACCCGACACCCCGCCCGCTGGACCCGACGGATCGGTGCCGCCGCCGCACTGACGGTGGGACTGGGCCTGGCCGCCCTCCCGGCAGCGACAGCGTCTGCCGCGCCGGCGCAGTGCACGCCGCAGGCCCGCGCGGCCGCCGTCGCCCAGGCGGCACCCGCGGTCGCCGGCGTCCTGGCGCGCCACCCGGACCTGGCTGCCGAGCTCGCGCACGTGCGAACGCTGCCGAAGAACGAGCGTCGCGCGGAGCTGAAGGAGTTCCGGAAGACGCATCGCGAGGAGTTCACGGAGCTCCGCCAGGCGCGTACCCCGATCCGCGACTACCGCCAGGCGTGCCACCCGAAGCGCAAGTGAGCTGACGCGGGACTGCCGCCGTGCCCGGTCGACCACGAGGTCGGCCGGGCACGGTCGCGTCTCAGGCCTCCATCACCTTCTCGGTGGGAAGGTCGCCGACGGGGCAGTCGGCGACGCCGATGGTCTCGCGGGTGATCTTCTCCACGGCGCGCTGCGTCGCCTCGGCGTCGTTCACCCAGTTCCGATAGAAGTCGAAGGGGCACTCCGCGACTCCCTTGTCGCCGTCACCGCCGGCGTGGACACCGGTGTAGCCGCGGTGGAGCAGCTTGAACAGGTGGTTCTGCGACTGGTCGTTCGCGCGGGCGTCGCGGATCGTCGACAGCGACAGTTGCGCGTACTGGACGCCGTACTCCTCCTCGCCGCACTCGCCGAGCGTGCGGCCGTCGAACCCGATGATCGCGCTGTGTCCGAAGTACGAGTAGACGCCGTCCCAGCCGGTCGCGTTGGCGACCGCGACGTAGCAGTTGTTGGCCCACGCCATGGCTTTCGCCATCAGCACCTGCTGTTCCTTGGCCGGGTACATGTAGCCCTGCGGTCGCACGATCAGCTCGGCGCCCTTCATGGCGCAGTCGCGCCAGATCTCCGGGTAGTTGCCGTCGTCGCAGATGATGAGCGAGATCTTCAGGCCCTTCGGGCCGTCGGAGACATACGTCTGCCCACCGGGGTACCAGCCCTCGATCGGCGTCCACGGCAAGATCTTCCGGTACTTCTGCCGGATCTCGCCCTGGTCGTCGATGAGCACCAGGGTGTTGTACGGCGGCTTGTTCGGATGGTCTTCGTGACGTTCACCGGTGATGGAGAAGACGCCCCACGTCGTGGCCTCCCGGCACGCGGCGGAGAAGATGTCGGTCTCGTCGCCGGGGATCACCGAGGCGGTCGCGTACATCTCGTCGGAGTCGTACATGATCCCCTGCGTCGAGTACTCGGGGAACACGACGAGGTCCATCCCGGGCAGTCCGCTCTTCATGCCGACCACCATCTCGGCGATCTTGTGCGCGTTGGCGATCACCTCGTCGCGGGTGTGCAGCCGCGGCATCTTGTAGTTGACGACCGCGACGCCGACGGTGTCGGGGCTGGACGAGATGTCTCCGTGGCGCATCGAGCACTCCTGATGTCGGGTGGTCCTTCCATCCGGAAGGGGTGTTCTGACGGTACGGAGGCGACCATGACCACCGTGTTGCGGTCACGTGCACACCTGATGACGTGGCCTTAGGGCAGGTAGTTTCACCTGGAACAGAAAGGGGGTGCCGATGTCGGGCTTCGCGCACCAGCGGTTCCAGGACCTCGGCGGTGGCTTCCGTCTCGGCGACCTCCGATCACCGGCGGCGCTGCGAGACGGCCTGCGCGGCGCCGTCATCGGGCAGGACGAGGCGGTCGAGGCGGTGGTCCGAGCGCTGACCATCGCCGCGGTGGGGTTGCGGGATCCGCATCGGCCGATCGCCTCCCTGCTGCTGGTGGGTCCGACGGGCGTGGGGAAGACCGAGCTGGCGCGGCAGGTGGCGCAGCACGTCCGTGGCGACGTCGACAACCTGTGCCGGATCGACATGAACTCCCTCGCCCAGGAGCACTACGCGGCGTCGCTGTCGGGGGCGCCGCCCGGGTACGCGGGGTCGAAGGAGCAGTTCTCCCTGTTCGATCGCGAGACCGTGGAGGGCACCCCGAACCGTCCGGGCGTCGTCCTGTTCGACGAGGTCGAGAAGGCGCACCCGACGGTGCTGCGCGCTCTGCTGCAGATCCTCGACACCGGCCGTCTGCGCCTGGCGTCGGGCACGTCGGACATCGACTTCCGCAATGCTGTCGTCCTGCTCACCTCGAACCTCGGCTCGCGTGAGGTCCACGACCTCGGACGTCGATCTCCGTCAGCGACAGCGCGTCGCGTGATGCGGTCCGTGCGCGGGCTGTCCCACCGCGAGATCGTGCTCGAGCGGGTGCGGGACTTCTTCGACCCGGAGCTGCTCAACCGTTTCGACGAGGTCATCGTGTTCGACGCCGTCGACCCGACGACGGCGCGCGCCATCGTCGACCGGGAGATCGACGGACTGATCGCCTCGCTGGCGGGTCGGGGGACCGGATGTGTCGTGACGGGCGATGCACGAGAACTGCTGCTGGACAGAGCGTTCGATGCGCGGTACGGCGCACGCGCACTGCGACGGGCGTTGCGGGTCCACCTGGTGGCCCCGATCGCCGCGGCCATCGCCGACAGCGACGGCCCGCTCGAGCTGCTCGTCGACGTCGACGGTGGTGGCGTCCGTGTGACGCCCACGGTGGTCGCCCCGGACGCGGTGTCGTCGAATGGATGACGGGTCGACACCGCTGATCCTGCTTCTCGCCCGCGCCGTGCGTGCCGTGGAGACGCGGGTGGCAGAGGTCCTCGCCGATGCCGCGCTCAGCCTCGACCAGTGGCGGGTGCTCGTCGTGCTGGAGAGCGCGGACGGGATGACGATGAGCGACCTCGCCCGGGCGTCGGTACTCAGCCCTGCCGGCGCGACCCGCGCGATCGACGCACTCGTCGACCGCGCGATGGTCTATCGGCGGGTGGACCCGACGGATCGTCGTCGGGTGGTCGTCTTCCTCTCCGCGCATGGGGTGGCGGTCATCGCGCCGATCCTGCGGGATGTCGCGAGCGCTGAGCGGGAGATGGCCACGATGGTCGGCGCACGCCGGTATCTCGCGCTCGGGGACGGGCTGACCCACCTCGTCGACGGCGACAGGGTCGACGAAACGTCGCGGTAATCGCCGCCTGCCAGGCTGGACGTACACGCGAGGGACGGTGGTGGACGGATGCGACTCGGAGTGGTCATCCCGCGGAGCGGACCGTCGGGGATCTTCGGCCCGTCGTGCGCGGCCGGAACCCAGCTCGCCGTCGACGAACTCAACGCCCGCGACGGGATCCTCGGTGAGCCGGTCGAGGTGACCACCATCGACGGCGGCGCGGCCCCCGACGTCGTCGCCACCGCGGTCGCGGGGTTGCGTCGGCAGGGGGCTGTCGACGCAGTGGTGGGGTGGCACAACTCGGCTGTCCGTCGAGCGCTCGTCGCTGCCGCGGCGCCGGTGGTGCCGTACGTGTACACCGCGACCTACGAGGGCGGCGAGGCCGACGACGCGGTGTTCCTGACCGGGGAGACGCCCGACCGCCACGTCATCCCCGCCATGCGCTGGATGGGCGAGGAACACGGCGTGCGGCGATGGGCGGTCGTCGGCAGCGACTACGTCTGGCCGCGCACGACCGCGCGGCACATCGCCGCGGCCGTCCGGGAGATGCCGGGAACCGAGATCGCGGCGACGGCCTTCGCCCCGCTCGGATGCCGCGACGTCGCGCCCATCCTCGACAGCATCGAGCGCGCCGACGTGGACGGCGTGGTGGTCATGCTGCTGGGGTCCGACGCGGTGCTGTTCAACAGGGCGTTCGCGCGGCGCGGGCTGAGCGATCGGTGTGTGCGGCTGGGTCCGCTGATGGACGAGAACATGCTGCTCGCGACCGGAGCGGCCGCGACCCGCGGGGTCTATTCGACGGCGGGGTTCTACGAGAGCCTCGTGACCGCACCATGTCTCGACCTCGGAGGCCGGTATGCGCGGCGATTCGGCACGACGGCGCCACCACTCACCTCACCGGGGGAATCCTGCTTCGAGGGGGTGCAGCTCCTCGCCGAACTGGCCCGTCGGGCCGGGTCGCTCGACGTGCCGTCGATGAATCGCGCGGCCGCGGACGGGTTCCGGTACGGCAGTCCCCGGGGCGATGTCGTCTTCGACGGCCGCCACCTCGCACAGGACGTCTATGTGGCCGTGGCTGATGCACTCGACTTCGACGTCGTGGCGCGGATCAGCGCCGTCGCCTGACGGCCACCGAATGCCGGCCGGGGGTGTGGTTGTTCAGGACTCCTCGGGATTCGGCCGGGTCTGTTCCGTCCAGCCCTGTCCGTCGTGGAACCGCTCGATCGACGGGTCGTGGAGGTCGGGGTACCAGCCCTCGGGCGTCGGCGGAGGGGTCGAGCGGGCGAATCGGATCGCCGGGCGGATCGCGCCCACCGCCACGGACACCACCAACACCACGATGACGACGATCAACCATGTGTCCATCCACCGAGTATGGACGGTTGTCCGCTATGTGCACTCCCGTATCTCCATCCCCTCGTACACCCTCCCGACCCGTGTTAGGTTCACGCCGCTGAACCGGAGATATGTGAAGAGGTCGATAGTGTGATACGCCGATCCCTGTATGTGGCAATGGCATGTTGCGCTGTCGCGCCGTTCGCGGTCGCGGCACCTGCCGCAGCCGCACCGGCAGCCGCCGCCCTGCCGAGTTCGGGCTGCGTCAACGACCTGCCCCAGCCGGCCCGGCCGGGCAGCCCGTTGCCGCCGCGCATCGACTTCGGACTGCCGTACCTGCAGTTCAAACCCGTCCCACAGTTCGGCCCGCAGAACTCGCGGAAACGGATCCCGTCGCCGGCTCCGCCGGCCGATCCGTGCAAGGACCCGTGCCCGGACATCACCGACCCACCGCCGCCCGCTGCGCAGGTGGGATCTGGATCCGGGCCCATCGCTGTCCCCAAGATCACGTTCACCCCGCGGCCGATCGCGACCATCCCGGTGCCGGTTCCCGGCGGCACGCCGCCTCCCGGCCAGGCCCGCCCGCCGGCGCAGACCCCGCCGGCCGATCGCGGGACCGTCACCCCGAAGCTCGGCAACCCCCGCGCGGGTGGTCTGCAGTACGTCGGGCAGGTGACGGGCCACGGCTCGACGAGCCGCACCGACAAGCGCTTCCAGGTCAACGGCACCGACCTCGGGATCATGTGGGAGGCGGCACCGGACAAGGTGGCCGTCGCGTTCGGTGACACCTTCGGCAAGGGATTCCGTCCGCCCGGCGCGAACGGCGGCGACTGGCGCTCGAACACCCTCGGCTTCTCCGGCAACCGCGACCTGAACCGCGGCCTGCGCATCGATTCGATGGTCCAGGACAGTCGGTGTCACGCCGCCGAGGTGATCGCCAGCCGCAAGATCAACCTCGTCGAGCAGACGGTCATCCCGACGTCGGGCTTCGCGCTGGGCAAGCGGCAGTACATGAGCTACATGTCGGTGAAGGACTTCACCGTGCCCGGCCAGTGGTTCACCAACTACGGCGGCCTCGCATGGTCCGATGACGGCGGATCGACGTGGACCAACTCGCAATACGCACGGTGGGACAACGTCTTCGGGCAGTCGAAGTTCCAGGTCTCCTCGATGGTCCCGGCGGGCGGCTACGTCTATATGTTCGGCACCCCGAACGGTCGCCTCGGAACCACCGCACTCGCACGGGTTCCCGCGTCGGACGTCCTGAACAAGACCGCCTACCAGTACTGGGTCAACGGGACATGGCGCCCGACCTCCAACGGCGACCAGGCGACCTCGCTGTTCGGCGGGCCAACCGGCGAGCTGTCGGTGCGCTACGACGCGGACTCGCAGCTGTGGCAGGCGACCTACCTGGACGAGGTTCGCGGGGGAATCGTTCTGCGGCAGTCCAAGTCACCGCAGGGTCTGTGGTCCGAACCCACGCTGCTCATGTCGTCGGCGCAGCACCCACAGCTCTACGGCGGCTTCATGCACCCGTGGTCGACCGGAAAGGACCTCTACTTCACGGCCACCACGTACACGTCGTACAACGTTGACCTGATGCACATCCGGACGAACTGAGGCATCGAACACCCTGGCGAATGTCGTACGCCTGTTCTATGATGGAGGCGTCGCTGTAGCTGGGGGGAGGTGCATCGTGGACGACGGTCTCGTCACGAAATACGTCGCGCTGCATCGCCTTCTGGGTGAGATCGCCGAGGCGTCGTCGGATGCGTGTTCGGAGCGTGAGGTCGCGGAGTTGGCGATCACGCATGAGCGGGCGGTTCGCACGATGGGGTCGATCGGGCTGCGACGCATTCTCGACGTCAGTGATCGTGATGCCCACACGTCGGTGCAGTGCTCGACGCTGACGCAGTTCGTAGCTGAACGCTTACGCGTGCCGAATCCCAAGCGGCGGTTGAAGCAGGTGCTCGCGCTGTCGGAGATGTTCTCGGTGACCGGCGAGAAGTTGCCGGCGAAGTGCCCGGAGACCGCGGCGGCCATGGCCGATGGCGACCTCACCCACGAGCACGCGGATGCGGTGCTCGCGGTGATGGACAAGGTCCCGGCCGCGACACCGCCGGAGGTTCGGGAGAAGGCCGAAGAACAACTCGCCGACATCGCCCGACACCACTCGCCGAAGGACATTCACCGCGCGGGGGCGCGGCTGCTCGCCCACCTCGACCCGGACGGCGAGGAACCGTCGGATCGTGATCGTGCCCGGCAGCGATCCCTGTCATTGGGCAACCAGGACCCGCAACTCATGTCGAGGCTGCGCGGGAATCTGGACCCCGTCACCCGAGCCCTGTTCGAGGTGGTGTTGGCGAAGTGGGCCAAGCCGGGGATGAACAATCCTGACGATGAGGCCTCACCCCGCGGTGGGGTGGACGACGACGGCATCGACACCGATGCGCTGACCGCGGCCGCGGAACGGGATTCGCGGTCGCAGCAGCAACGCAACCATGATGCGCTGAACGCGCTGCTGCGGGCCGCTGCCGACGGCGGGCTGCTCGGGAAGTCGCATCGTGGACTGCCGCCGCACCTGATCATCTCCATCACCGAGACACAGCTGCGCGAGCGGGCGGGGGTCGGGCACACCGCTACCGGCACCGATCTGCCGATGAGTGACATCATCAGCTTGGCCGCTCGAGCGCAGATGCATCTGGCGGTGTTCGACGACATCACCGGCGAAGCCCTGTTCTACGGACGGTCACGCCGCCTGGCCTCCGAGGCGCAACGGTCCGTGACGTTCGCCCAGTACGGCGGCTGCTCGATGCCCGGCTGCCCGGCACCCTTCAGCCACACCGAGGCCCACCACGCCGAACAGGACTGGGCCCAAGGCGGATCGACCGACATCACCGACCTCGCCCCCGCCTGCGGACCCCACAACCGGGCCGTCCACGACAAACCCGGCGGCTGGCAAACGCAGAAAATCCGATCCGGCCCCGACCGCGGAAAATACGGATGGACCGCCAACGGCACCACCGACCCACCCCGAACCAACCACCTGCACCGACCGGACCAGATCCTCGCCGACCACGCACCACCGACGGACACCGAGTCGACCGTGGAACGCGAGCTGAGACTGATCGTGCGGGAACGCATCCCACCGCCGGAGTCGCCGCATGGGCTCAGCGGCTCGTGGAAATGGCCGATGCAGATCAGCTAGTGATCGCGCCTGCCTCCGCGCCCTTGTCGCCGCCCGCGAGCCGCGCATGACGGCGACCGTAGACGAGGTAGATGATCAGACCGAGGACCAGCCACACCAGGAACCGCAGCCACGTCTCGACGACCAGATTGGTCATCAGGTAGATGCACGCGAGTGCGGAGATGATCGGGACGACCGGTGACAACGGCACGCGGAACGGTCGTTTCAGGTCGGGCTTCGTGCGTCGCAGGACCGGGACGGCGATCGACACCACCAGGAACGCGAACAACGTCCCGATGCTGACCATCTCCGACAGGTCCGAGAGCGGCACCAGGCCCGCGAGGATCGCGACGAAGATCGTCGTCCCGATGGTGAAGCGGAACGGTGTCCCGAACCTCGGGTGCGACTTGGCGACCGCCTGCGGCAGCAGTCCGTCGCGTCCGAGGGCGAATCCGATGCGGCTCATGGCGATGATGTCGACGAGTGTCACCGACGTGAGGCCGGCGACCGCGGCGATGGCGATCAACGTGCCCGCCCAGCTCGCGTCGTTGGCGTCGAACGCCTTCGCGATCGGTGCGCTGACGTCGAGGTCGGTGTACTTCTGCATGCCGGTGACCACGAACGCGACGAGGACGTAAAGAGTCGTGCACAACCCGAGGACGATCAGCAGCGCGCGCGGGATGTCGCGGGCCGGGTTGCGGGTCTCCTCGCTGAGGTTCGCGACGGCCTCGAAGCCGGTGTAGGCGAAGAAGACGACCGCGGCGGCGGTGAAGATCCCGGCGACGCCGAACGATGCCGGTTCGAAACCGCCGATCCACTGCAGCAACGGTTGGCTCAGTGTCGACACCTTCTCGTCGGATGGAGTCGACTTCGGCACGAAGGGAACGAGATTGGCCTTGGTGACGAAGAATGCGCCCACCACGATGATGAACACCGAGATGGCGACCTTGACGAGCACGAGGGTGTTGGTGACGCGTGCCGACTCCTTCACGCCGACCGCGGCGATGATGCCGAGGACCAGCACGAGGGCGACGGCACCGATGTTCACCGACGCGTCCTCCGTGAACAGCGATTTCGGCAGCTCGAAGAGGTCGGCGAGATATCCCGACCAGCTGCGCGCCACGACCGCGGCGCCGAGCGCGAACTCCAACACCAGGTCCCAGCCGATGATCCAGGCGAACACCTCACCGAGCGTCGCGTAGGCGTATGTGTAGGCGCTGCCCGCCGTGGGGACCGACGACGCGAGTTCGGCGTAGCAGACCGCGGCGAGCATGCTCACCAGTCCGGCGACGAGGAACGAGATGACCACCGCGGGGCCCGCGTTCTCCTTCGCCTGGATGCCGGTCAGGGTGAAGATGCCCGTGCCGATCACGATGCCGACGCCGAACCCGACGAGGTCGCGCGTCGTCAGTGTCTTCTTCAGTCCCCGGCTCTCACCGTCGCCGTCGCCGCCCGCCACGTCGCGGTTGATCGCCTCGACACTCTTGGTCCGCAATATGCCCACCGACCTGACGCTACTGCGCACCACAGGTGCGCAATCGTGTACCGCCGCATCCGGGCGAAAATGTCCGACTCGACGGGCATGATCGGATCCATGCAACTGAGCGAGGAACAGCGTGACCGGGCTGTCGGCGCGCTGGTCGGGAGTGCCCTCGGCGACGCCGTGGGGGCGGGCTACGAGTTCACCCATCCGCCGCAGGACGTCGTCGTCGACATGATCGGTGGCGGCCCGTTCGACTGGGCGCCGGGGGAGTGGACCGACGACACGTCGATGGCCACCTGCGTCGCCGCGGGACTGTCACCGGGACATGTCGATCTCGACGCTGTCGCGGCGGCGTTCGTCGCCTGGTACGACACCCGTCCGGCCGACATCGGCAACCAGACCCGGTCGGTGCTGACCCACCGCGACGTGACGGCGGCCGCGATGACCGCCCGCGCGAGCGGGGTTCCCGGGCTCACCGGCGGCAACGGCTCCCTGATGCGCACCGGACCGGTGGGCGTCGCGTTCGTCCGCCACGACGACGCACAGTGCGCAGCCGCGGCCGGCGCCATCAGCGACCTGACCCACGCCGACCCGCGGGCGCGAGAGGCCTGCGAGCTGTGGTCGGCGGCGATCGCGCGCGGCATCCGCACCGGCGACCGGTCGTCGCTGCGGGAGTACGTCGCCGAGCGTGACGCGGGTGTCCGAGAGTTCTGGGAGCCGCTGCTGGACCAGGCGGAGACCGGCGGACCCGCGGACTTCTCGAACAACGGGTGGGTGGTGCACGCGCTGCAGACGGCGTGGTGGGCGATCTGTACTGCAGGCGGTGACGTCGTCGGGACGGTCGAGAACTGCGTGCGGGCCGGTGGCGACACCGACACCACCGCCGCCATCGCCGGGGCCCTCGCCGGTGCGTGCGCTGGGACCGCGGGGCTGCCGGAGCGATGGACCTCGATGCTGCAGGGCTATCCGGGATGGACAGCCACCGACCTCCGGGCGACCGCACTGCGGCTCGTCGGGGAGGACCCCGTCGACACACTCGGCCATTCCTGACCGCCGCCGCATCGGGCGTCGGCGCTGGTGAGGCGTAGCGTGAAGAGGTATCGACGCGCGAGGCACCGGCTGGTGTCCTGTGATCCTCGGTGCGTCACAGCCCGGCCGTCCGCCGGGTAGATCGGAGCGTCCGATGACGCCGTCCTCGCCCGTGGCCTCGTCCGCCGTCGACCAGATCCGACTCGCCACCAAAGCCCACCCCACTCCCGGCGATCACGTGGACGGTGCGTGGTGGCCGGCGTCGCGCGACCTCAACGCCGAGATCGGCGGATTGCTCGACGCTCTCGCGCCGCGCGCCACACCCGCGGGTCGCATCGTCGTGAACGCCGAGGACTGGGACATCGCTCGAAACCGGATCATCCACCGCTACAACGTCATCCGTCTCGACGGCTACCGATTCTGGCCCCCGCACATGCTCAAGGTCCGTGCCGTCGGGGACACCGACTCGATCACGCTCATGGTCATCCCACCGGACGCTCCTGTCGGAGCCGCCCAGCGTGTGCTGGCGATGAGTTCCGCCGAGGACGCGACCGCGACCGTCGACGAGATGTTCTTCGCTGCGACCAGCTGAGACGACGCCGGTGGGTTCGGGGTACCCCGCCGTGGGGCACAATCGGGACATGGCCGACGACCGACCCCATGTCCTGATCATCGGCGGCGGATTCGCCGGGGTGTACGCCGCGCGGCGTCTGAAGCGGGCCGACGTCCGCGTCACCCTGCTGGACCGCGGGACGTCACACGTATTCCAGCCGCTGCTCTACCAGTGCGCGACCGGTCTGCTGTCCGAGGGTGAGATCGCGAGCCCCTTGCGACATCTGTTGCGACGCAACAAGAATTTGCAGGTCCTGCTGGGGGAGGCGTCGAACATCGACGTCGAGAAGAAGGTCGTCACGGCGACCCGGTTCAACGGGACCACCTTCGAGGTCGACTTCGACCACCTCATCGTCGGGGCCGGGATGCGGCAGTCGTATCACGGCAACGAGCAGTTCGCGATGTACGCGCCGGGGATGAAGACCGTCGACGACGCGCTGGCCATCCGTCGCAAGATCATCTCGTCGTTCGAGATCGCCGAGACCCTGCCGACCGCGGACCTGCGCAAGCCGTGGCTGACGTTCGTGGTCAGCGGCGGCGGGCCCACCGGCGTCGAGTTGGCCGGTCAGATCCGGGAGATGGCGACCCGGTCGCTGTCCCAGGAGTTCGACACCATCGACCCGACCGAGGCCGACGTCATCCTGGTCCACGGTGGTGAGCGGGTCCTCGAGTCGTTCCACCCGCGCCTGTCGGGCAAGGCGCAGAAGATCCTGGACAAGATCGGCGTCCGCACCCTCCTGGGCCGCCACGTCACCGACGTCTGCAGCGACTACGCGGTCACGACCGACAAGAAGACGAAGTCGACCGAACAGATCGACACCCACACCGTTCTGTGGACCGCCGGTGTCGAGGCCGTGCCGTTCGCGGAGGCGCTCGCGTCGGCGACCGGTGTCCAGCAGGCCCGCGGCGGCACCATCCCGGTGAACCCGGACCTGACCGTCGACGGGCATCCGAACATCTACGTCGTCGGCGACATCATGAGCCTCGACGACCTGGCCGGCGTCGCCGAGGTCGCGATGCAGTCGGGGTTTCACGCGGCCGGGAACATCGCGCGCACCGTCGAGGGGAAGTCGGACCCGCGGACGCCGTTCAAGTACCGGGATCTGGGCACCGCCGCCTACATCGCGCGCTATCACGCGCTGCTCGAGTCGGGTCCGATCCGGCTGTCGGGGTTCCTCGGCTGGCTCGGCTGGGGTGGCATCCACATCACGTTCCTCGCCGGCACGCGTAACCGCGCGTGGACCCTGGCGAGCTGGGCGACGACGATCATCGGCGGCAGCCGCGGGGAACGCGCCATCACCTACGGCGACCCCGACACCGCGCGACGCCCCTACGCCTGACGGATCGGCCCGCTCGGCGGGTGGTTTCGGCCCGCTCGGCGGGATCTTCTGCACGCTCGGCGGGTGGTTTCGGCACGCTCGGCGGAATCTAGTGCACGCTCGGCGGGTGGTTTCGGCACACTCGGCGGGATCTACTGCACGGTCGAGGAGTCGTCAGCGCTGCTGTCGTCGCTGCTGTCATCGCCGTCGTTCTCGCCGATGATCGTGTAGGTCGGGTCGATCATCACGACACCCTTGCGGCCCTGGCGGGCCTTGCCGCCCGCCCGCACCAGCTGACCGGGGACGAGGTCACCGCCGGTCTTGCCGTCACGGCCGGTGAACCGCAGCCGCATCAGCCCGCTGTCGTCGGCGACCTCGACGATGTGGACCTCGTCGTCGTCGATGGTGCGGTCGAAGGTGTCGCGCACGCGCCCCTCCACCGTGCCGCGGTGCCCGGGCATCAGCCCGCCGATGGCCAGCACCGACGACGAGGTCTCCGGTGCGTCGTGGTCGGCGCGGACCTCGTCGGACTCCTCCGCCAGACGTGCCTGCAGTGACTCGACGCGTCGCGCCAACCGCTCCTCGATGAGATCGGGGAAGGCCTTGCGGATCTCGGCCTGCACGTCGAACGGGATGATCGTCGCCGCGGCGTGCGGGATCTCGCTGACGGCGCGGGAGATCTTGTCCGCACTGCGGTCGTGCAGGAGCCGACCCAGCAGTGGCGCGTAGGTGCGCCGTGGCAGCAACACCGTGACGTGGGTGCGCGGAGCGGCCGACAGCGCCTCGACCACCAGTCGCTGCACTCCGCGGGTGATCCGGCGGTCGGGGCAGTCGATGATCTTCAGCGGTGTGCGCAGGTCGAGGTGTTCCCACCGCTCCCGCAGCTTGCGGGCCTGCGCGGCGTCGACGACGAGGTGCACGGCGGTCAGGTCGTCGGCACGCAGACCGTGGCCGTATCGCAGGGCCTCGAGGACGGCGAGGTCGACGGAGTTCACCAGGACGAACGCCGTGTGCCGCGCGTAGTTGACCTGCTCGGGCCGGTTGCTGCGGAACTCCTCCAGGATCGCGGCCTCGGCGCGGTACTCACGGTTGAGTCGGATCAACCCGAACACCAGCAGCGGGAAGACGACGACGACCAACCACGCGCCCTCGGTGAACTTGGCGACGGCGAAGATGCCGACCACGATCAGCGACAGCAGTCCGGCGCCGAAGTTGATGGCCAGACGGTGCCGCCAGCCCGACTCCTTGTGCGTCAGATGGTGTTTGGTCATGCCGAACCCGGCCATCGCGAAGCCGGTGAAGACACCGATCGCGTAGAACGGGATCAGCGCGTTGACCGAGCCGCCGGTCGCCAGCAGCAGCACGACGGCCAGCACGGTGAGCACGATGATCCCGTTGGAGAACACCAGTCGGTGGCCACGCTTGCCGAGCTGTCGGGGCAGGAACCGGTCGGCGGCGACGAAGTTCGCGAGAGCGGGGAACCCGTTGAAGCTGGTGTTGGCGCCGGTGAACAGGATCGCGGCGGTGGCGATCTGCAGCAGCACGTAGAGGGTGGTGCCGATGGTCCCGGACCCGAACACCGCCCGCGCGATCTCGCTCAGCACCGACGGGTAGCCGTCGACGTAGGGTGTCGCGTGGGTCTCGTGGGCCAACCAGGCGACGCCGCTGAGCAGGACGAACAGGATGGTCGCCATGACCGTCAGCACACGACGGGCGTTGGCGCCCTCGGGCTTGCGGAACGACCCGACGGTGTTGCTGATCGCCTCGACGCCGGTCAGCGACGAGCCGCCGTTGGCGAAGGCGCGCAACAACACCAGGATCGTGGCGCCCGCGATGAGTCCGCCACCCTGGTGCACCTCGACGGTTCCGGGGAGATCGGCGGGGACGTAGCGCGTCAGGCCCGTGGTGGCGTCACGCACCAGTCCGACCACGATCAGCAGCAGCACCATGCCGGTGAAGAAGTAGGTCGGCACCGCGAACGGTCGCCCGGCCTCACGCAGCCCGCGCAGGTTCACCAGACACATCACGAGCACGACGCCGATGGTGATCTCGAGGCTGTAGGGACCGAGTACCTTCAACGCCGACACCACCGCGACGGTGCCGGCGGCCGCCTGCACCGCGACGGTGACGACGTAGTCGATCAGCAGCGCCGCCGCCGCGACCTGGGCGACGCGGGGCCCGAAGTTCTCGCGCGCGACGACATACGACCCACCGGCCCGGGTGTAGGCCATCACCACCTGGCGGTACGACGCGGCCACCAGGACGAGGATCGCGAGGATGACCCCGGTGATCGGCAGCAGGAGTGTGAACGCCGCCAGGCCGGCGTAGGGGAGCAGTTCGACGAGGATGAGCTCGCTGCCGTAGGCGGTCGAGGAGATCGCGTCGGGGGCGAGGACGCCGAGCGCGACCGGGTTGGTGAGCCGCTCGTCGCGCAGCTGATCGGTGATCATCGGCTTGCCGAGCACCAGGCGTTTGAACCCGTACCCCAGCGATTCGGGCACGTCGCGGCTGAGCGTGACGTCGACGGCGCGACGTGACCGCGGCGCGGGTTCCTGCGACATGACGACCTCTCGACCCGGGGCGTGTCCCACGCCCACCCGGCGAGACGATACGCAGCGCGCAGGGCCTGCGTGCGGGTGGTGGACAGAGGATTCGACAGGTCCGGACATATCCGGCTCACGCCCGTCGACGACCGATACGGCACGCCTGTCGTGAAGGTCGGAAAACGCCGACTTCTCGCTGCTAATGTCGGTTTTCATGTCCGCCGCACCGACACTCGACCGCCCCGAGGGCCCCGACGCGCGACCGCCGTCGGCGAGCGCGCCGAGCCGTCGCGTCCGACCGGATCGGTCCCGGCGTCGGGAACACATCGCCGAGCAGATCGCGCTGTGGTCGGGCCGGTTGCTGACCCTCGCGGCGATCGTGTCGCTGCTGTCCATCCCGCTGCGGCACCTGCGCGTCACCGATGTCGTCACCGACATCCTCGGCGCGCTCAACCTGCCCGCCGAGCCGAGCATCTTCGTCGTCTGCCTCGTGTTCGCGCTCGCGGGTGCGGTGCGCCGTCGGTTCAAGGGCGCGCACACCGCGCTGATGCTCGTGATGGCGCTGTCGGTGCTCGACGACCTGCTGGCGCTGATCACCTTCTACACCGACGACGTGACCGTCGAGGACGCCTACGGACAGTTCCGCACGTCGACGGTGACCGCGTCGGTGGTGCTCGTCGTCGGGGTCGTCGTGCTCATCGCGGTGGCGTACTCCCGGCGTGCCTACACCGCGGAGCTCGCACCCGGATCGGTGCGGACCGCGCTCGCGGTGTTGGTCGGCGGGTTCGCGACGTCGTTCGCGGTGACCTTCGTCCTCACCGTCCTGTTCCCGCACCGGTTGCGGGGGATGGACGAGAAGGCCGTCTGGGCGCTGCGCTCGACGTTCGGCGACCGCGCCGATCTCGGCGACGCGGTCCTGCAGGGCCACGACGGGCACCACTGGGTGTACGCCTGCGCCGGGTGGATGTCGGCGATCGCCCTCGTGCTCGCGTTGGTCACGCTCTACCGGTCCAACCGCGACAACAGCTTCGTCGACGCCGAGCAGGAACTCGGTGTCCGGGAGTTGTTGCTGCGCTTCGGCGAGGAGGACTCGCTGGGGTACTTCGCGACGCGCCGCGACAAGTCGGTCGTGTTCTCCCCCGACGGTCGCGCGGCGGTCACCTTTCGCGTCGTCGGCAGCACCAGCGTCGCCAGCGCGGATCCGATCGGCGACCGTGACGCGTGGCCCGCGGCGGCGCAGGAGTGGTTGCGCAACTGCCGCATCCACTCCCTGCACGCGGCCGTCCTCGCGGCGAGCGAGGCGGGCGGGCGGGTCTACCGCGAGGCGGGTCTGAAGACCCTCGCCATCGGCGACGAGGCGATCATCGACGTCGACGACTTCAGCCTGCGCGGCCAGTCGATGAAGCCGGTGCGTCAGGCCGTGAACCGCGTGACGGCCGCCGGGTACACCACCACCATCCGTCGCCACTCCGACCTCACCCCCGAGCAGCTCGCCGAGGTGGAGCGTCTCGCCGACGAGTGGCGCGGCGAGGAGACCGAGCGTGGTTTCTCGATGGCGCTCAACCGCGTCGGGGATCCCGTCGACGGGCGGTGCCTGATCATCTGCGCCCACGACTCCGAGGGGCGGATCCGCGCGTTCCTGTCGTTCGTCCCGTGGGGTCTGCGCGGGGTGTCTCTGGATCTGATGCGTCGCGACCGGGCAGCGGAGAACGGGGTGAACGAGTACCTCGTCGCGCGGCTCATCGAGGCATCGCACGACCTCGGGGTGCGTCGGATCTCCTTGAACTTCGCGGTGTTCCGCTCGGTGTTCTCCAGCGCGGAACGCGAGGGTGCCGGTCCGGTGACCCGTGCCGTGGACGGTGTCCTGGGGTTCGCGTCGCGGTTCTACCAGCTGGAGTCGCTGTACCGCTCGAACCAGAAGTACCACCCCGTGTGGGTCCCGCGACTGCTCTGCTACCACCCCTCACTGACCGTCATGCGGGCGGCGGTGGCGGTCGGTGTCGCCGAGGGGTTCCTGCCGCACCTCGGCCCGAAGTTCCTGGTGGGGGACAAGACCCCCGAGGAACAGCCGCGTCGCACCGACCCCGCGTTCCTCGCCCGCGTCGCCGAACTCGACGACCGGTTCCTGGTCGCCCGCGCGCCGGCGCCACGCCTCAACGACCAGCAGCGCGCGAGGATGTCGAAGCTGGAGCGCATCCGCGCCGAGGGCGACGAGGCCTACCCGGTGTCGGTGCCGCGGACACACCGCGTCGCCGAGATCGTCGAGGCCCACGCCGGCGTCGGCGCGAGCGAACGGACCGGCGTGACCGTGTCGGTGTCGGGACGCGTGCGGGCCATCCGGGACCTCGGCGGTGTGGAGTTCGTCGTGCTCGAGGACGATCGCGCTCGCATCCAGATCGTCTCCGACCCGGCTGTCGCGGGCCGCGCAGCGCATGACGCCTTCCGTCGACGCGTCGACACCGGCGACCTGATCAGCGTGACCGGCGAGGTCGCGGGGTCGCGATCGGGCGAGTTGTCCATCGCGATGTCGTCGTGGCGGATGGCCGGCAAGTGCCTCAACCCGATGCCCGCGCTCGGTGCGGAGATCGGCGACGACGTACGCGTGCGGGACCGGCCGCTGGACCTGCTGACCAACCCCGACGCCGTCGACCTGCTGCAGAAGCGGTCGCGGGGTGTGCGCGCCCTACGACAGACGCTGCAGGACAGTGGTTTCGACGAGGTCGAGACCCCGATGTTGCAGACCGTGCACGGCGGCGCGTCGGCGCGTCCGTTCAAGACCCACATCAACGCCTACGACCAGCAGCTCTTCCTGCGGATCGCCCCTGAGCTGTTCCTCAAGCGACTCTGCGTCAGCGGGATGGGCGCGATCTTCGAGCTGAACCGCAACTTTCGCAACGAGGGCGCCGACGCCACCCACAACCCCGAGTTCACCTCGCTCGAGGCCTATCAGGCCTACGGCGACTACAACTCGATGCGCGTGCTCACCCGCGAGCTGATCCTGGCCATGGCGGTCGCGATCAACGGGGCGCCGGTCGCCTACCAGCCCGACGAGAACGGTGTGCGCCAGGAGGTCCGTCTCGACGGCACCTGGCCGATCATCACGGTGCACGAGGCGGTGTCGCGGGCCTGTGGGACCTCGGTGACGTCGACGAGCTCGTCGGCCGAGGTGGGTGCGGTGTGCGCCGCCCACGGCGTCGAGGTCCCGTCGGACATGTCGGCCGGCCGGATGGTGATGGAGCTCTACGAGGCGCTCGTGGAGAAGCAGACCCGGTTCCCGACCTTCTACTGCGACTTCCCGAAGGAGGTCTCGCCGCTGGCCCGGCAGCACCGGTCCGACCCGCGTCTCACCGAGCAGTGGGACCTCGTCGGCTTCGGCGCCGAGCTGGGCACCGCGTACTCCGAGCTCACCGACCCCGTCGACCAGCGCGACCGCCTCACCCGGCAGTCGATGCAGGCCGCCGGCGGTGACCCCGAGGCCATGAGCCTCGACGAGGACTTCCTCCACGCGCTGGGGTACGCCATGCCGCCGACCGGCGGTCTGGGGCTCGGCGTCGACCGGTTGGTGATGATGCTGACCGGTGTCACGATCCGGCCCACGCTGACCTTCCCGTTCGTCCGCCCCACCCAGTAGGGCACGCCTGCGGCGGCGTGGGCGGCGTCGGTACCGTCGAAGGATGGACCAGCAGGTGACCGCGCCCACGCGACGAGCGATGATCCGCGACGGCGCCCGCGCCGAATGGCAGTCATGACGTCACCGACGCCGGGACCGCACCCGCCGGTCCTGCACCGCATCCGCCATGTCGCGGCCCCGTCGATGGTGGTGCTGGTGCTGCACGGAGGCAGGGTCCGCAGCACCGAGCCCGCCCAGACGGGCCATCTGTCCGCGGCGCGGATGCGGCCGTTCGCCCGCGCGATCGCCCGACGCATGCCCGACGCGACCGTGCTGATGCTGCAGTACCGCTTCCGCGGGTGGAACGGCGCCGACCGCAGTCCTGTCGCCGACGCCCGGTGGGCCCTCGACCGGATCCGCGACCGCTACGGCGACGTCCCGGTCGTCCTGGTCGGCCACTCGATGGGGGGCCGGACCGCGGCCGCCGTCGCCGACGATCCGTCCGTCGACACCATCGTCGCCCTCGCGCCGTGGTGGCCCGAGGGCACCGAGGCCGACACCCTGCGACCGGGCCAGCACCTGCAGGTGCTGCACGGACGGCTCGACCGCTGGACCAGCCCGCGCCTGTCGTTGCTGGCGACGCAGCGCGCGGCCGAGCGCGGCGTCGACGCGCGGTGGCTGTCCATGGGGATGGCCGGACATTTCATGCTGATGCGCCCGTGGGTGTGGACCCGCCGGGTCGTCGCCGCCGTCGGCGCGGCCGCAGCCCGCATCGCCGACGCCCACCCGATCGACGATCACCCCATCCGACAGGAGAACCTCCGTTGACCACCACCCGCATGGCGCCGACCCCCACCGGCACCGGTGCCGCGCACACGATCGCGGACCTGCTCGAACCCCTCGTCGGCGGCGAACTGCCCGTCCGGCTGCGCACCTGGGACGGCGCGGAGGCCGGTCCGGCCGACGCGCCGCTGGTGACGCTGCGCAGCCCCGACGCGCTGCGTCGACTGCTGTGGAGCCCGGGTGAACTGGGTGCGGCGCAGGCCTATGTGACCGGTGAGCTCGACGTCGAGGGCGACCTGAACGCCGCGCTGACCCATGTGTGGTCGGTGATCGCCGAGCGCAAGCTGTCGCGCATCTCGATCACCCCGTCGCGCATTGCCCGGTTGGTGCGGTCGGCGTCGAAGCTGGGCGCGATCGGCCGTCCGCTGCCCGCGCCGGCGAGCCAGGCCGTCGTGAAGGGCAAGCTGCACACCCTGGCCCGTGACCGGGCGGCGATCAGCCACCACTACGACCTCTCCAACGACTTCTACGCCCTCGTGCTCGACCCGCACATGGCCTACTCCAGCGGCTACTGGACGTCGGACGCGGCCGACTACACACTCGCCGACGCCCAGCGGGACAAGCTCGACATGGTCTGTCGCAAGATCGGTCTCGACGCGCGCCCGGGCATGCGGTTCCTCGACGTCGGGTGCGGCTGGGGCTCGCTGAGCCTCTACGCCGCGCAGACCTACGGCGCGCAGGTGGTCGGCGTGACCATCTCGAAGGAACAGAAGGCGTTCATCGACGCGCGCATCGCCGAGCGCGGGCTGGGTGATCGCGTCGAGATCCGCATCCAGGACTACCGCCAGATCCCCGACGGCCCGTTCGACGCGGTCGCGTCGATCGAGATGGGCGAGCACGTCGGCCAGGAGAACTACCCGACCTACACGAAGGCGTTGCACGACAACGTGATCGAGGGCGGTCGGGTGCTCATCCAGCAGATGTCGCGCAAGCACGGGGACAACCCCGGTGGCGGGCCGTTCATCGAGTCCTACATCGCGCCGGACATGTTCATGCGTCCCGTCGGCGAGACCGTCGCCATGATCGAGGAGTCCGGGCTCGAGGTCCGCGACGTGCACGCCATGCGCGAGCACTACGTCCGCACCGTCGACGTCTGGTACGAGACGTTCGAGAACCGCTGGGACGACGTCGTCGCCATGGTCGGCGAGGAGGTCGCGCGGGTGTGGCGGCTCTACCTCGTCGGCGGCGGGATGGCCTTCCGCGACGGTCGGATGGGTGTCGACCAGATCCTGTCGGTCCGACCCGACGCGCGCGGACGCTCCTCCATGCCTCCGGTCCGCGACTTCTGAGAGGTAGCGCGATGACCTTCGACTGGGGCCAGTTCGGCATCGTCACCGGCGCGAGCCTGGCCGGGGTGATCATCCTGCTCGCGATCACCGCCGCGATCGGGTTCTCGATCGGACGCCACAACGTCGTCGACGTGACATGGGGTCTCGGGTTCGTCGTGATCGCCCTGATCACCGCGGTGCTCGGCAACGGCGACCTGTGGCGTCGGTTGCTGGTGCTCGTCCTCATCGGTGTGTGGGGTCTGCGGCTGGCGTCGTCGATGTACCGACGATCGCGGGGCAAGGGTGAGGACCCGCGCTACGAGAAGCTCCTCGACGACGCCGGCGGCAACCGCGCGCTCACCGCGATCACCAAGATCTACGCGACGCAGGGACCGGCGCTGTGGTTCGTCTCGCTGCCGCTGCAGGTCTCGTCGGTCGCGCACGGCACGCTCTGGTATCTCGCCGTCGTCGGCGTCGCCGTGTGGGTGCTCGGCGTGACGTTCGAGACCGTCGGCGATCTGCAGATGGACCGGTTCAAGGCCGACCCCGGGAACAAGGGCACCGTCATGGACAAGGGTCTGTGGCGATACACGCGTCACCCCAACTACTTCGGTGACGCCTGCGTGTGGTGGGGGACGTTCCTGGTCTGCCTGACGTTCTGGCCCACGATCGCCACGATCCTGTCGCCGATCGCCATGACGTACTTCCTCGTGTTCGCCACCGGGGCGCGACTGCTCGAGCAGCACATGGCGCAGCGCCCGGGCTACCGCGAGTACCAGGACCGGACCAGCTACTTCATCCCGCTCCCGCCGAAGAAGGCGTGACGGCGGTCGGCGTGACACCCGGCTGAGGTGTCCGAATAGCGGCAGTTCACTACCTTCACCCGGCGTTCACCTCCGCGCCGCCCACCCGACACCGTGGTGCCGGGCCGGGACGGTGGTCTCACATGCATGGCCGACATTGTGTCCAGCACCCGCGTGAACCCCCTCGGTGAGACGGTCGACACCGGCGTCCCCCGAGAGGTCGCCGCGTCGATGTCCACCGCGGAACAGCACGACTGGCATCGCTGGAACCTCAAGCGCCACAGCGTCAGCCGCCGCAACTTCCTCACCGGGTCGGCCGCGGTCGCCGCGGCGGCGGGTCTGGGCAACATGGCGTGGTCGGGCATCGCCTACGCCGCCGACGCGCCGCTGGCCGTCGGCGGTCGCCACGTCGCCTTCGGCAACGACGCCGCCAGCCAGCTCCGGTTCTCCGCCCAGCTGTCCCGCAACCCGGGCACGGCGAAGGTGTTCCTCGACCACGGCCCGACCCCGGCGCTCGGGGCGACGACGGTCGCCGAGGTCCGCAACCTCGTGAGCCAGGTGCCGGTCAGCACCGGTGGGATCCTCGGCGCGGAGCAGTTCTACGTCCACGCCGCCGTGAACGGTCTGCCCGCCCACCTGCCGCACTTCTACCGCTGGCGCACCGCCGACGGCCGCGCCACCGACGTGCGCAGCGCCTCGACCGGCCTGCGACCCGGCCGGAGCCTGCCGTTCCGGTTCACCATGATGGGCGACCAGGGCACCGAGACGACGCCGACGCAGCCCCCCGGCCTCAAGGCCGGCGACTACGACGACCAGTACTACAAGGCCGACAACGACCCGACCGTCCCGCACGCGGCGAACATCGTCAACGCCATCGCCGCACGCAACCCCGCGTTCCACATCCTGGCCGGCGACATCGCCTACGCGGACCCGTCGGGCGGCGGCAAGCAGCTGCAGTACGTGCCCAGCGGCGGCAAGGCGGCGTCGGGATTCGACAAGTACAACCCGTATGTCTGGGACGGCTACCTCGCTGCCATCGAGAAGAGCGCGTCGCGCGCCCCGTGGATGTTCGCGACCGGCAACCACGACATGGAGGCGCTCTACTCCCCGCACGGCTACGGCGGCCACGCCGCGCGTCTCGACATGCCGACGAACGGCCCCGCGGGGTGCCCGTCGGTCTACTCGATCACCTACGGCAACGTCGCGGTGCTGTCGCTCGACGCCAACGACGTCTCGTTCGAGATCACCGCGAACACGGGCTACAGCGGCGGCGCCCAGACGTCCTGGGTCGCCTCGACCCTCGCCCGGTTCCGCAACGACCCGAACATCGACTTCATCGTCTGCTTCTTCCACCACTGCGCGTACTCGACCACCGCGCAGCACGCCAGCGACGGCGGCGTGCGGGCGGCGTGGACGAAGTTGTTCGACCAGTACCAGGTGGACGCCGTCTTCCAGGCCCACAACCACATCTTCGAGCGCACCGACCCGATCCGGAACGGGCAGCCGCGCAAGGCCGCACCCGACCGGTCGACGGTCTCGGCCAAGACCGACGGCACCGTCTACTACACCGTCGGCGGCGGTGGGCGGCCCCGCTACGAGTTCCAGCCCGGGGAGTCGGAGAGCTACCGCGGCAAGGTCGTCTCCGACGACACCGTCCCGAACAGCTACGTCTGGAACGCCGACGGGTCGAAGAAGGCCGAGAGCGTCGAGTGGTCGCGGGTGCGGTTCCGCAACTACTCGTTCATCAGCATCGACGTCACACCGGGTCTGCCCGGGTTGACCGACTCGCGCATGGACATCTCCGCCGTCGACGAGTACGGCCGCGAGTTCGACCGCCTGACCTTCACCCGCAGGGTCCCGCTGGGGGTCTCGTTCGGTTCCTGACACGGTCCTGCCGGTGCGCTCTCGCGCCGTAGGCTGACGCCATGGGCCGGTCGTCGTGGGTGTCGTCGCCGCGCCGGCCCGGGGACGCGCTGGTGCGCCTCGCCCGGTTCCTGGTGGTGTCCGATCCGGGGCAACTGCGGCTGCGGAGCGCGAGCCAGACCACGTCGACGTTGGTGGTGGCGCTGGCCGTCCTCGTCGTCACGACTCGCGCGCTGCACCAGCCGATCACGGTCGCGATGCTCGGGTCGGTCGTCGCGATGTTCTCGGCGTTCGTCGTCCGGGACCGCACCGCGCGGGGTCGACTGCTCACGACGGCACTGATCGCGGTCCCCGCGTCGATCGCGGTCACGGTGTCGACACTGCTGGGGTCGATGCGGGTGTTCGCCGACGTCGGCTTCATCCTCGTCCTGTTCACCGCGGTCTACGTCCGCAGGTTCGGCCCGCGCGGGTTCGCGCTCGGGATGGGCGCGTTCATCTCCTACTTCTTCGCGCTGTTCCTGCGGGCGACCACCGCACAGCTGCCGTACCTGCTGATGGCTGTCGTCATCGGTGTCGGGTCGGCGCTGACGGTGCGGTACCTGTTCCAACGCGAATGGGCCGGCGCGGAACTGACGCGACTGACCCGCGCGCTGCGCGCGGCAGCGCTCGACGTCGTCGACACCATCGACCCGGCCGGCGCCGAGGGATACTCGCCGTCGATCCCCGGACGCCACGACGCGACGGTCCGCCGGACGGTGACCGAACGCCTCGAACGACTCGCGAACACCGCGCTGATGATCGAGGATTGGCTCGACCGCAACGTCGCCGCCGCGCACCTGTCGGTGACGGGGAACGACATGTCACGGCGCATCTTCGACGCCCAACAGGCCACCGAGCAGGTGGCGTTCGCGATGCGGGGGACCGATCCGGCACACCTGTCGACCGCGGTGCACCGTGTGCTGGCCGCGCTGCGGGTCACGCTGCACAACACCCCGACCGACGACGAGTTGCGGTCCGCGCGACGCATCGTGACGCGCCTCGAGGCCGGCGCCACCGGGAGCGATCAGGAGTCCATCGTCATCCGTTCGGCGGCACGAGCGGTCCGGGCGCACATCGCGGTCCACCGCGTGACCGCCCACGCCATCGAGCGGGAGGCCGCGGGGGACAGGTCGAGTGCGCCGGCGACGCCCCCGCCGCTCGCTACGGACAGCGAGGACGCTGCGACGCCGTCGCGGTCGTGGCTGGCGCGGCTCGAGCCGACGACGCGCACGGCGATCCAGGTGGCCGTGGCCACGTCGATCGCGACGGTGCTCGGTGAGCTCGTCTCGCCGGCCCGCTGGTACTGGGCGGTGCTCTCGGCGTTCGTCGTCTTCACCGGGACGACGACGCGGGGTGAGATCCTCACGCGCGCAGGGCATCGCATCGTCGGGACCGTCATCGGGGTGCTGGCCGGTGTGCTGCTCGCCGCGGTCGTCGGGCACAGGCCACCGCTGCAGCTGGCCCTGATCGTCGTGTGTGTCTTCTTCGCGTTCTACCTCGTGGCCGTCGCGAACGGGTTCCTCGTCTTCTTCATCACCGTGCTGCTCGCGATGCTCTACGGACTCCTGGGCACCTTCAGCGTGGCGGTGCTGGAACTGCGGATCGTCGAGACCTGCGTGGGCGCGAGCGTCGGGATCGCCGCGGCCTACTTCATCCTGCCGACCCGCACGCGGGAGACAGTGCGGCAGAAGGTCGACGACTACCTCGAGGCCCTCGACGACCTCATCGTCCAGAGCGTCGACTCGGTCGTCGAACCGGGCCGTGGCGTCGACCTGGTCCCGGCCGCGCGGCGTCTCGACGTCGCACTGCAGGACCTGCAGACGGCCGCGCGTCCGCTGCAGGTCGGCACGTCCGACCGGCGGGCCCTGCGGGTGGCGCCGGCGAGCCGAGCCCGCCGCTCGACAGCCCGGCTGGTGCGGGTGCTCGAGGCGTGTGACCGTGCCGCACACGCGTTGACGCGCGCCGGGATCGTCGCGGCCGGTGCGGATCCCGCCACCGCGCCGTCACCGGAGATCGTCGAGGCCCTGCGGTCCGGGGCCGACGACGTGCGGGCGTCGGTCGCCGCTCTGCGATCGGTGGTGCGTGAGGCCGGGGGAGGTGACGTCGCCGGGAGTCCGTCGGGCTCCGGGGCGCATGCCCTGACGCAGACTCCGGTCACCGCGCTCGTCGAGCGCGATCCGGAGCAGCTGCCGACCGCAACGCGGATCGCCGTGCGCGCTCTCGACCGTCTCGACCACGCCGCCGCCCTGACACGTGTGCGTATCTGAACCGTACGAACTCTCCAAAGCGGGAACCCTGCAAGCGGTCAGGGGCGGGTCAGTGGCGCAGGGCCGCCAGGACGAGATCGCCCATCGACGCACTGCCCAGCGGCGTGGGGTGGTTCGGCGGGGTGAGACCCGACGGGAACTGGCCCGCGAACCAACGGGTGCCGATCGGCGCGCAGGAATCGTGGCCGACCGCCGGACCCGCGATGTCGACGTAGGTCGCAGCGCGGGAGCGAGCGGCCTCGGCGAGGGTCCCGTCGAAGCGACGGAAGAAGTCGGCGATGAACGCCATGTCGGCGGTACCGACGGTCGCGGTGGGGGAGCAGCCCGTGCGGCCGAAGTAACCGCCGTGTCCGACGACGACGACGCGTGCCCGCGGGGACCGTTGACGGATCGCGTCGAGGACCCGCTCCACCTTCGGCAGCAGGTCGGTCAAGGCCACGTTCTGGCGTGTGCGCAGACCCGCCTCACGTCGACACCCGCTGTCACGGAGGTTCGTGAGACCGAAACACGGCTGGAGCAGGGACGCCCAGGCGATGTCGTTGCCGCCGATCGACAGCGTCACCAGCGTGGTGTCCGGGCGGAGCGCGTCGATCTGCGGTCGCTGCGTCTTCGGCACCGGCAGCAGCGTCTGCTGGCCGTGGGAGACGACGTCGTCGGTCGTCGCCGCGATGCACGTCGCGTCGGTGAACGACGCGGGATGGAGCGCCGCCCTGACCCGGTACGGGTAGCCCTGATGAGACCGCGCGCAGCCGCTGCCCTCGAAGAAGGACGTCAACGACGGGGCTGCCGCGCGGGAGTCGCCGAGCGCGACGTAGCGAACGGGCGCGGTGTCCGCGGCGGCCGGCGCACTCATGGCCATCAACGGCGCCACGATGGCCCCGATCATGGCCGCCATGACGACGCGACCACGTACTCCGCGCAGAACTCCTGCGTTCACCCGTCCCCCTTGTCACCTCGGCCACCACGGATGGCAGCCGATGCATCGTGCACCACTGTGGTGTCCACGATCGAAACGTGGGGGTACTACGGGAGGTGACTGTGACACGTCATCACCGCGAGGCCGGACAGCTCACCGGGAAACGGCAGGTACCGGGGTCCGCGACGACCATCCCGGACCGACTGGTCAGAGGATTGCGCTCACGCAGGCGAAATGCACGGCGGCGATCGCGCGTTGGGAGACCTGAGAAGGTCGGGACCCGGCCGCCGGTGCTCGTCCACGGACGAACACCACCACGCAGACCGCGCATCGCACGGTCGCAGACTCCCCGCCGCCGAGGTGGCGGGGAACAGAGGAGGACAGCCATGTCACGCATCGCCATCATCGGAGGACACGGCAAGATCGCGCTGCAGGCCGCGCAGTTGCTCACCGACGCCGGGCACCAGGTGTCGTCGGTGATCCGCAACCCGGACCAGTCCGACGACATCACGGCACGCGGCGCCACCCCGATCGTCCTCGACATCGAGAAGGCGTCCACCGAGGACATCGTCGAGGCTCTCGGTGAGCACGACGCGATCGTGTTCTCGGCCGGCGCCGGCGGCGGCAACCCGGAGCGGACCTATGCGGTCGACCGCGACGCGGCCATGCGGTCCATCGACGCGGCATCGGCCGCCTCGGTGTCGCGCTTCGTCCTCGTCTCCTACTTCGGGGCCTCGACCGATCACGGCGTCGACCCCGACGACTCCTTCTACGCGTACGCCGAGGCCAAGGGCGACGCCGACCAGTACCTGCGCGCCAGCGACCTGCAGTGGACCATCGTGGCGCCGAGCAGCCTCGCCGACGGCGACGCCACCGGCACCATCACCACCCGCGAGCAGGGGGCGGAGCAGGGCACGAAGGTGGCCCGCGCCGACGTCGCCGCGGTCATCGCCGCCGTCATCGACACCCCGGACACCGTCGGCCGCATGATCGAGTTCACCGGCGGGGACACCCCGATCGCCGACGCACTGGCCCGCGGATGACACCGCTGCGCAGGCTTGTCGCCACCGCGGGCGTCGGGACCGTCGGGGCGGTCACGTCCGGACTGGCGGCGGTGGGCTCGTCGACGGGACGCGCGTTCGGAGCGTCGCCGGAGCAGATCGCCCCCCACATCGCCCGCAGTCCGCATCAGGTCGACGGCTTCTTCGCCAACCGGGAGCCGTCGTCGATCGCCGCACCCGACCGCGGCACCGCGGTGGACATGATCCGACAGCGTCGTCGCGGAGAACCGCAGCGTCCGATCCGGGTCGTGACACCGGATCTCTCCGGGGAGGCCGCGTCGCTGGCCGTCACCTGGCTGGGTCACGCCAGCGCGGTGGTGGAGATCGACGGCCGCCGTGTCCTCACCGACCCGGTGTTCTCCCGTCGCTGTTCGCCGTCGCAGCTCGTGGGGCCGGCCCGCATGCACGACGTGCCGGTGACCGTCGCAGGCCTGCCGCCGATCGACGTGGTGCTCATCAGCCACGACCACTACGACCACCTCGACATGGCGACCGTCGTCGAGATCGCGGACGCCCAGCCGACGGCACGGTTCGTCGCGCCGGTCGGTGTCGGGGCGCACCTCGAGTCGTGGGGGATCGCTCCCGACCGCATCGACGAGGGCGACTGGGGCGAGCAGATCTCCGTGGGTGACCTCACGTTCGACTGCGTCCCCGCGCGGCATTTCTCGGGTCGTGGCGTGGTCCGCAACCTGACGCAGTGGGCGAGCTGGGGCATCCACGGCCCGACGCGATCGGCGTTCTTCACCGGCGACACCGGCTTCACCGAGAGCTACGCCGACGCCGGCCGCACGACCGGGCCGTACGAGCTCACGCTCGTCCCCATCGGCGCCTACGACCGCAGCTGGCCCGACATCCACGTGAACCCCGAGGAGGGTGTCGCGCTGCACACGATGCTCGCGGGGGACGAACGCGCGAACTCGCTGATGGTCCCGATCCACTGGGCGACGTTCAACCTGGCGCTGCACCCCTGGGCCGAACCGGTGGCGCGGATGCTCGCCGCCGCGTCCGAGAACGGCGTCGTCACCGCGACCCCCGCCCCGGGTGCGCGGATCGACGTGTCGACACGGACGGGTCCCGGCATCGACTCGGCGTCGTGGTGGCGGTCGGTCGCGGAATAGTCCGTTTCGGGAACTCCGCCGCGCCGCGATGCGTTGCACCCACGACAACCCGTACCCGACCGACGAGGTGACCAGAGTGAACTTCAAGCAGCTCGCCGACAAGGCCAAGGCCGTCGTGCAGAAGAACCCGCAGTACATCGACAAGGGCGCCGACGCGGTGAACAAGGCGACCAAGGGCAAGTACTCCAGCCAGGTCGACAAGGGCCGCGACGCCGCGAAGAAGTTCGGCCAGCAGCGCTAGTGCAGCTCTCGCGGGTCGCCCGCGTGACGACGGCCGCGATCACCCTGGTGGTGGTCGCGGCCGCGTGTTCTCCGGGGACACCCCCCGACGGCGCGGACGGCGCGCGATCGTCGTCGAACTCGGCGTCGTCGGAGGTGTCGTCGTCGCTTCCGGCGCCCGTCGCGGTCGCCGACCGCGGCAGTGTCGTGTCGCAGGCGCCGATGCGGGTCGACGCGGACGGTCCTCTGGCCGGGTACGACGTCACCCGCATCGTCTACCGGTCCAATGCGGGGTATGCCCCGGGCGACCCCGACGGCGACTTCGGCGTCCGGGTCTCGGGCATCGTCGTCACACCCGACGGCGCGCCCCCCGCGGGCGGGTGGCCGGTGGTGGCGGTCGGTCACGGCACCACCGGCACCGACGAGAACTGCGCGCCGTCCCTGCATCCGGACCTGCTCGGATACGCGACACAGATCGCCCGACTCGTCCGTGCCGGGTCCGTCGTGACGGCGACGGACTATGTGGGCCTCGGTGAACCCGGGACCCCGCACCCCTACCTGATCGCCCGCAGCGCGGCCTACTCGATGATCGACGCCGTCCGCGCCGCGCGCCGCGTCGTCCCCGACACCTCGGACCGGTGGGCCGCCCTCGGCAGTTCCCAGGGCGGACAGGCCGCCTGGGCCGCCGCGGAGTGGGCGGGTACCGACTACGGCAGCGGGCTGCGGTTCGTGGGGGCGGCTGCACTGGCCCCCGCCGCCGACGTCGCGCCGATCGCCGACGGTTACGACCGCACACCCTTCCGCGCGCCGACCTTCACCACCCTGCAACTCGGGTTGATCCCGCTCGTGCTCGACGGCCTGAAAACCGTCGACCCCGGACTCGACGAGTCGCAGTACATCCGGGGTGGCCTCGCCGCAGGAGGCGCCGCGTTGGCGGCGTGCGGCGAGGGCAGCGAGTTCCAGAAGTACTCGGCGCTCACCCAGGTCCGTCCGGGTGACGCGACCGTCGCCTCCCCAGAGGCGTTACGCGCCCTGCACGACATGCTGGCCCGGTCCTCGTTGCCGCGACGGCGAGCGGCCGGCCCCTTGTTCGTCGCCTACGGCAGTCGCGACCAGCTCGTCACACCGGCATGGACCGCAGGTGCGGTGCGGCGGGCCTGCGTGATGGGCGACACCGTCGACGTCACCGTCGAGGCGGGTCGCGGTCACACCGATCTGCAATCCGGACCGGAGGCGGTCACATGGATCGGCGACCGGTTCGCGGGCCGGGCGGCTCCGTCGTCCTGTTGACGCCCGGCGTCACCGATGCGACCCCTATCCTGATCGCCATGGCATCCGTGAAGGAAACCGTCTCCGTCCCACTGACTCCCGACGTCGCCTGGGGTCACGTGCAGGACCTGTCCCGTTTCGACGAGTGGCTCACCATCCACGACGGGTGGCGCAGCGACCTCCCCACCCCCGACCAGATGAGCAAGGGCACCAAGGTGTCCAGCGTCGTCGCCGTCAAGGGCACGCGCGTGCGGTTCGACTGGACCGTCGACACCTTCGACCCGCCGACGAAGGTCGGGCTGAAGGGCAACGGCAAGGGCGGCGTCAAGGTGAAGCTGGCGTTGTCGGTGGCACCCGACGGCGACGGTTCGACCGTCACCATCGACCTCGACCTGGGCGGCCTGCCGATGATGGGCCCCGCGGGCAAGGCCGCGGCCAAGCTCGTCTCGTCCGACCTGCGCGAGTCGCTCGCGAAGTTCACGGCCACCTTCGCCGGGTAGGCGCCGCAGCCGGCGCTCGGCTATATTCCGTCCGATTCGACAGGTTCGTCGGGGGACGGGGGATCGATGGGGCGCCATGCGGTGGGTGCTGCTCCGCAGCCGGGTCGGCGCGCGTCCGCGCCGGTCCGTCGTCGACGTCGCCTCTGGATCCCGCTGGTCCTGATCGTCGCGTGCCTGGTGGCAGCGGGGGTCACGTGGCGGGTGCTGTCACAGGACGGTGCCGACTGCTCGTCGCGGACGACGGTCACCGTTGCGGCCGATCCGTCCATGACGACACCGCTGAAAGCTGTGACGCCGTCGGTGTCCGCCGCGTCCTGCTACGACTACACCGTCACGGCGGTCGCCGGGGCCGCGGTGGCTGGGCAGCTCGGTCGAGGGTCCACGGCGCCCGACCTGTGGGTCGCCGACTCCTCGGAGCGCGCCGCGACCGTCCTCGGGCAGGTGCGCCTCCCCGTCGATCCGGTGGGGTCCCTGGCCTCGTCACCTGCTGTCGTGGTCGGTCGGAACCTGTCGACCCTGCGGTCCTGGGTCGACGTGATGCGACTGCCCGGGCTGCGCATCGGGAGCCCCATCACGACCAGCACCGGCAATGCCCCCATCGCCGGCGCCGTCGCAGCCGTCGAGAAGGGCACGCTGACGTCCAAGCAGCTCACCGACGCGATGACCGTCCTCGCCATCCAGCAGGGCAACATCCGCGCCGAGGACGACAGCGAGGAGAACCGTCTCGCGCTCGCCGACTCCGCGGGGAGCCCCACCGTCACCAGTGAGCAGCAGTTCGTCGACTACCGACGTGCGCACCCCGGTACCGCGCTCACCGCAGCCGTCCCCACCGACGGGACCGTCTTCCTCGACCACCCGATGCTCGTGACAGCCGGTGTCGGCGAGCGCGACACGGCCCGCGACGGCGGGCGTCGACTCGCGGCCGCCATGTCCTCACCCGAGGGTCTCGCCGCGCTGCGGGACGCCGGTTTCCGGCCGTCGTCGGCCGAGCCGTTGCCCGGTGCGGGCGTCGGGCGGGTGCCCGCCGTGGTCGTCACGGACACCGCGGCCCGGGAGAAGACGCTGCGGCAGTGGGCCGTCGTCGCCGAACCGATCCGCACCCTCGTCGCCCTCGACGTCTCGGGATCGATGTCCGAGAGCGTCGGCGACACCACCCGCGCCGACCTCCTCGTGCAGGCCGCGCTGGCGGGGAACAAGCTGTTCCCCAACAACACCGAGATCGGTCTGTGGTTCTTCTCCACCGACAAGGGTGGGCCCGGGCAGGACTGGACGGAGATCGCCCCGATCGAGCGGGAGGACGCCCGGCGACCCGACGGGCGCACGCAGCGCGAGTACCTCGACAGCCGCGCCGAGGACTACGAGCAGTACATCGGCGGGGGGACCGGTCTGTACGACACCACCCTGGCGGCGTACCGGAAGGTCCTCGACTCCTACGACCCCAGCTACTCGAACAGCATCATCGTCCTCACCGACGGTCGCAACGACGATCCCGACAGCATCTCCCTCGACGAGCTGACGCGCCGGATCCGGCAACTGGCCGACCCGGCCCGCCCCGTCGAGATCGTCACCATCGGCATCTCTGACGACGTCGACACGCAGGCGTTGAAGCAGATCTCGGCGCTGTCCCCGGGCGGCACGAGCTACGTCGCCCGGGAACCCGGGGACATCGCGAACGTCCTGGTCAACGCGGTTGCCGCGCGGGTGACCGCCGCCGGTCGCTGACGCCGTCCCGCGTGTTCGAAAAAACCGGCCGCCCCGACCCATCCACGCCACCCCACGCACCGAACCTCGTGTGCGACGCCCGTTGCATGTAACGGGGTGGGGCCGTTGCGCGACTGACGAGGCAACTCGCAGAGCACGACGAGGAGACCGACAATGGCGAATCCGGGTACCACCACCGTTCATCGCCGAACACTGTCGACGACGTCGTCGCGAGCCCTTCTCGCCGTGGCCGACGACCACCGCATCGACCCGGAGATCGTCGTCGCCGCGGGCCTCGTCGCGTACCGCGGCCCCGGTCCGGCGACCACCGCCCCGCGTGTCGGGGTCGCAGTGTCCGGTGGCGCACGGATCGCTCCCGTCGACCTGCCGGTCAGCGCGCGCCACACCGTGTCGGGCCTGATCGTCCGCGTGGGCGCCTGCGTGGACGCACCCGTCGATCCCGACCCGACGGTGGCCCCGCGCGATGTGGCGGTCGCGGCGGGCGGCACCGAGGACGTGACCGCAGCTCTCGCCGCCGTCCCCGTCGTCGTCTGGTGCACAGTCGGCCGTTCCGGGGAGGTGACCCTCGAACTGTCGACGGTCGGTGGCGAGGACCATGGTGACCACCTGGGCCGCTTCGTCGAGTTCCTCGGCCGCTTCGTCGTCGCCGGTCGCGCACCGGTCGGGTCGCTGCAGGTCGTCTCCGAGGCCGAGCGCGTCCACATCCTCGACGAGTGGAACGCGACCGCAGAGCTGACGGCGCCGGCCACCCTCGTCGACCTGCTGGAGATGGGCATGTCGCGCGATCCCGATCGCGCCGCCGTCGTCACGACCGACGGCGTCATCTCCCATGGCGACCTCGACTGCTACGCCAACCGCGTCGCCCGTGCCCTCCTGGCCACCGGGGTGAGCCCGGGCTCGGTGGTGGGTGTCCTGTGCGAGTCGACACCCGCGGCGATGGTCGCCACCCTGGCCGTCCTGCGTGCCGGCGGGAGCGTGCTGGTGCTCTCGACCCGCAGCACCGCCCCGGAGACCATCGTGCGCATCGCCGAAGCGCGTGCCACCCGCGTCGTCACCGACATCGCCGCCGCAGCCGTCGTCCCGCCGTGGGTGGAGATCGTCTCCATCGACGACGAGGAGCTCGTGTACCACCCCGACGAGCCGGTCACCGTCGACGACGGCGCCGGCCGCGGTCATCTGCACGCGGTCGCCGAGGTGGTCATCCACCGTCGCGGCGACGAGCTGGCGGCGTTGTCGACGTCGCACGGCGCGTTGGCGAACCGGCTCGCGTGGACGCTGAGCGCGTGGGCGGGCGATCGCGACGCCGACGACATGCAGGTGGTCGTCCCCGTGCACGCACACAAGCTCCGCGACGTCTGCGACATCATCTGGACCCTGGTGCTCGGGGCGACCGCACACGTCACGGTCGGCCACGGGTACGACAGACCGCTCGCCGGCACCGGTGCCGTCGCCGAGGCGGGCGGAGCTGCTTTCCGAACCGGTGAGGACCGACGTCCGGGCTGGAACGTGGAGGCCTACGTCCTGGACGCCCATCTGCGCCTGGTTCCGCCGGGCACCACCGGTGACCTGTACGTGGCGGGCGTCCAACTGGCGCACGGCTGGTCGCGCGACCCGTCGGGGACCGCGAACCATTTCGTGGCCAACCCGTTCCGTCCGGGCGAGCGGATGGTCCGGGTCGGACAGGTGGCGTCACCGGGCGGGCGGACCGAACGGTCCGACACCGACGTGCTCCGGCGGGTCGTCGCCGCCGTCGGGACGGCGGACGCCGTCGGGTCGCGGACGGCCCGGACAGACGAATACCGCCCGGCCGGAAGCGGTTTCCCCACACGGTGACAGGGAGCGCTCCCGACCGGGCGGACCCGGATCGTGCGACGCGTTACAGGATCGTCAGCATCTCGTTGTAGGTCGGCAGCGGCCACAGGTCGTCGGCGACGAGGGTCTCGAGGGTGTCCGCGGCGACGCGCACCGCGGCCATCGCGGGGATGAGCGTCTCGAGCGCATACGTCGACTCCTCGAGCTCCGATTCGCCGTGGAACGCCCCGATGCCCTCCTCGAGGGTGGCCAGCGAGGTGCTCAACTCGCCGATCGCCGTGGTGATGTCGGACAGCAGCGGGTTGGTCGCGTCGAGACCGGCGGCCTTGACGTTGACCGCGACGCCCGCCAGCTCACCCTGGTACCGCAGGGCGGTCGGCAGGATCATGGTCTTGGCGATCTCGGCGGTCTCCTTGGCCTCGACCAGGATGGTGAGCGCGTACTGCTCGAGGATGACGTCCTTGCGGGCCTCGAGCTCCCGTGCGGACAGGACGCCGTAGCGCTCGAACAGCTCCTCGTTCTCCGCCTCGGCCATGAACGGGACGGCGTCGACGGTGGTGCGCAGGTTCTTCAGGCCGCGGGCGGCCGCCTCCTCCTGCCACGCGTCGGCGTATCCGTCGCCGTTGAAGATGACCGCGCCGTGATCGGTGATGATCTGCTGGAGGACCGACTGCACGGCCGCGTTGAACTCGGTGCCGTCGGTGGTCAGCTTCTCGATCTCGGTGGCCAGGTAGTCGATCGAGTCGGCGAGGATCGTGTTGATGGCGACCATGGGATCCGAGATCGACTGGTTGGATCCCGGTGCGCGGAACTCGAACCGGTTGCCGGTGAACGCAAACGGGCTGGTGCGGTTGCGGTCGCCCGGGTCGGCCTTGAGCGGGGGCAGGCTGTCGACGCCGAGCTCGAGCACGCCCGACTCCTTCGACTCCGTCGCGCCACCCTTGGCGATCTGGTCGAAGACATCCATGAGCTGGTCACCGAGGAAGATCGAGATGATCGCGGGCGGAGCCTCGTTCGCGCCGAGGCGATGGTCGTTGCTGGCCGACGCGACCGATGCGCGCAGGAGCCCGCCGTACTTGTGGACACCGCGGATGATGGCCGCGCAGAACACGAGGAACTGCACGTTCTCGTGCGGGGTGTCACCGGGGTTGAGCAGGTTGCCCTGGTTGCTGTTGCCGAGCGAGAAGTTGACGTGCTTGCCCGAACCGTTGACGCCGGCGAACGGCTTCTCGTGCAGCAGACAGGTCATGCCGTGGTTCTCGGCGACCTTCTTCATGATCGTCATCATCAGCTGCTGGTGATCGTGGGCGAGCACCGAGCGCTCGAAGACCGGCGCGAGCTCGAACTGACCGGGGGCGACCTCGTTGTGGCGGGTCTTCGACGGGATGCCGTGCTTGAACAGCTCGCGGTCGAGGTCGATCATGAAGCCCAGCACGCGATCCGGGATGGCACCGAAGTAGTGGTCGTCGAACTCCTGGCCCTTGGACGGCTTGGCGCCGAACAGGGTTCGCGACGTGGTCATGATGTCGGGACGTGCGTAGTAGAAGTGCTCGTCGATGAGGAAGTACTCCTGCTCGGCGCCCGCGTACGACACCACGGTGTCGACGTCGTTGTGCCCGAACAGCTTCAGCAGTCGCATGGCCTGCTTGCTCATCGCCTGCTGGCTGCGCAGCAGCGGGGTCTTCTTGTCCAGGGCCTCGCCGGTCCACGAGATGAACACCGTCGGGATGCACAGCGTGTTGCCGGCCGGGTTCTCGAGGATGTAGGCGGGGCTGGTGACATCCCAGCCGGTGTAGCCACGGGCCTCGAACGTGCCGCGCAGGCCACCGTTGGGGAAGCTCGACGCGTCGGGTTCACCCTGCAGCAGGGTCTTGCCCTGGAACTCCGCGAGCGATGCACCCGAGGAGTCGGGCTCGAGGAACGAGTCGTGCTTCTCGGCGGTGAAACCGGTGAGCGGGTAGAAGACGTGCGCGTAGTGCGACGCGCCCTTCTCGATGGCCCAGTCCTTCATCGCGTTGGCGACGACGTCGGCGATGGTGGGATCGAGGGCGACACCCTCGTCGATGGTGGCGGAGACCTTCTTGAACACGCTCTTGGGGAGCCGGTCCTTCATGGCCGACTTGTCGAAGACGTTGACGCCGAAGAGCTCGGCGAGCGGCGCCCCCGCCGTGGCGCACTCCGGCGTGCTGTGGGCGGTTACCGCCTTGATCGCCTCACGGCGGGAAATGCTGCCACTCATCTGTTCACCCCTGATGTCCGATCCGCGCCGATGGCGCCGATGCTGGTCTCGAAACCTCAGGCGACGGTAGGTCTGGCAGATCGCCGAGGCGTTTCCGTCGTGTGACGCCCAGGAAACACGGCCGGTCAGCGCGTACCGGGGGAGTGAGTGCTTCGCAAGCCTAGCGACCGGTGGCGTCGTGCGCAGGGTGCGCGTCAGCAGCGGCGCCCGCGAGGAGCTCGACGAATCCCTCCACCGCCCCGAGGGAGCCACCCGACGGCCGCCATGCCGCGAGGATCGGCGTCGCCGGGATGCCCGGGATGCGACGGAACACGACACCGGGGTGGGAGACCCGCGAGCAGATCAGGTCCGGGACGGCGCTGATCCCGCGCCCCGCCGCGGTGAGTTCGATCCACTCGTCGAAGTTGTTGCAGTGCACGACGACGCGATCGGGGTCGACGCGGTCCCACGACTCCGGACGGGTCGTCCCCGAGGCGTCGTTGACGATGACGGGTTCGGCGGCGAGATCATCCCAGTGCAGGTCGGGCCGGGTCACGAGGTCGGACGTCGCGCACAGGGCGACCACACGCTGCTCCGTGGCCAGCACGCGGGAGGTCAGACCGGCATCGGGATCCACGCCGACCCGGCTGATCGCCACGTCGACCTCGGCGCCGAGGACCGCCGCGAGCGGGTCGTCGAGTCGGCGGACGTCGACGATGCCGCCGCCGAGCTCGTGGCGACGTGTGGCGTCGCCGAACCAGTGGGGCAGGAGCCAGGCGAACCCGACCCGCACGCGCGATCCCGCGCGCATCCGAGCCGTCAGCCCGTCGAGGTCGCCGAGGATGCGACGGGCCCCCTCGACGAACTCCGCGCCCGCTGCGGTGAGGCTCGACGACCGCGACGTCCGCGCGACCAGGTCGCACCCCACCACCCGCTCGAGGTGCTGGACGGTCCGGGTCAGGGCCGGCTGGCTGACGGTGAGTGCTGCCGCCGCCGCCGTGAAGGTGCCGTGATCCGCCAGGGCGACGATCGCGCGGAGATGCCGCACCTCCGGTTCCATGCGTGCAGGTTATACCCGATGCTCAACCGGCATTTCTCTCCATTGGATCCGGTGTCTAGCGTCGTCGGGGTGAGAGACATCCTCGGCCGTCATCAGCGCGTCGCCTGGGCCGGCGCCGGTGGGCTGGTCGCGGCCATGGGCGTCGGACGGTTCGCGTTCACGCCGCTGCTCCCACTCATGGAGTCGGCGGACGCGGTCACCCCGTCCGGGGGCGCCGTGGTCGCCACCGCGAACTACGCGGGGTATCTCGTGGGCGCGGCCGCTCTCGCTGTGCGTCCCCGCATCAACACCTCGATGCACCTGCGGTTCTGGGCGGGTGTGCTGATCGCATCCGAGGCCGCGATGGCCGTCGCATCGGGGATCGCGGCGTTCTCGGCACTGCGCCTCCTCGCGGGCGTGGCCAGCGCGGTCATCTTCGTCGGCTGCATCAGCACCGTCACCGCGGCGCGACGTCACGGCGCGTCGACGGCGGTGACGTTCGCGGGTGTCGGCATCGGTATCGCCCTGAGCGGCGCGATCATCGCCCTCGTCGGGTCGAGCCTCGACTGGCGGTCGCTCTGGCTGGTCGCCGCGGCCCTGACGGCACTGTTCCTCGTCCCCGTCCTCGCGACGAGGATCGAACCGGAGTCCGCGGCGCCGGCGACAGCCCCGGACGCCGCGGGCCGCCCGTCCCATCGGCCGGCGTGGCGGTTCCTGCTCGCGTCGTACTTCCTCGAGGGCGTCGGCTACATCGTGATCGGCACGTTCCTCGTCGCGGCCGTCGGTGCGGGGTCGAGGACGTCGGTGGTCGGACCGCTGGTCTGGCTGGTCGTGGGAATCGCCGCGGCACCGTCGGTCGCGATCTGGGCCAGAGCCGCAGCACGTTTCGGCGCACAGCGTGTCCTGGTGGTGACACTGCTCGTGCAGACGGTCGGTGCGGTGCTCCCGGCGGTGTCGTCGTCGGCGGCCGTGGCGGTCGTGGCGGCGGCGCTGTTCGGCATGACGTTCCTCGGTGTCGTCGCGGTGACCATGTCCGTCGGGGCGGCACTCCCGGTCGCGCGGACCGCAGCCGTCCTGACCGCCGTGTACGGCGTGGGTCAGATGCTGGGGCCCCTGGTAGTCGCGCCGGTGATCGGGTCGTCGTACGACGTCGCGTTCTCGGTGGCCGCGGTCGTCCTTCTCCTCGCCGCGGCGGCGGCGGTCGGCGTGGCACGCACGATGCCGTCGACGGCTGCGCCGGACCTGCCGTCCACGGCTGCGCCGGACCGCCCTGCCGTAGACTCCCCGACGTCAGCCTTCGTAGCTCAGGGGATAGAGCAACCCTCTCCTAAAGGGTAGGTCGCAGGTTCGAATCCTGCCGAGGGCACCAAGAATGACCAGCTAGACGCGCAAATCGGCCCTCCGGAAGTAAGGCGGACGGTGGTCCATGCAACCCCCGTGCTACCCAACACGCGCAACCGGTTCGTGTCGGGGGTGCATGAGACTATCTACGAGTGACCGAGCCAACACAGCCTGCGCCGCTACCGGCCCTTACCAATACGTCTGACTGGTTCGCAGCCCCGGACTGGTCGCTGCAAATTATGGCCGATAGCGCCAACGACTTCGGCATCGGCTTCGCAGTGACTCTTTTCATGCCGTGGGGCCGTGCATCGGGGCTAATCAATTCCGCGGAGTCATACTTCGAGTGGGGATTTTCGACCGCTCAGGGCATGATTCCGGATGACCTCGAGGATGGCGCTCGGGCTCTTGCTACAGCGCATTCTCAGTGGTTCGAGAAATGGCGTGAACAGATGAAGAAGCGCCGTGAAGAATCGCAACGCCGGAGTGACGGTGGCGAGAACGAGGAAACTACTGATCTCAATGGATCGGGTATGCCAGGTTTCATCCACCTGTCGGACGTGACCTGCTACTCACCTGCGCCCGTTCACTTCGACTTCCTTCGCGTCAAGATCCAGGCGGTTACCGGCTGGACGCTCGGGCGGTCGTGATGGCTCTAATTCGCGACGCATGGAACGGTATGTGGTCACTCACGTCTGACAACTGGTCGGCTATCGGAACGTGGGCAGCCGTCGGCGTCGCGGTCGTCGCGGCAGCGTTCGCGCTTCGGCAAGTTCGCGAGGCTAGGCTCACTCGTGATGAGCAGGCGCAGCCGACTGTAGTCATGTACTCCGAGCCGATGGCCGCAGATTGGCAATTTCTAGAGCTAGTTATCAAAAACTTCGGTCAGACGCCCGCCTACGACATTGAGGTTCATCTAGACACGCCGCCGGAGGTGAGCCCGGATTACGAAGGTGCCGACATTACGACGGTAGCTATCCCGCAGGTAGTCCCAATACTCGCACCGTTTCAGGAATGGCGAGCACTCTGGGATCACGCGCCGAGTCGTCTCGGTCTTGAAAACATTCGTAGTAGGCACGTGGGGCACATCAGCTACCGGGGTGATCGCAAAAAGCGCCAGCACTGGTACAAGCCATTTTCTCGCGACTACGACCGGTATTCGTCGCCTGTGGACCTGAACTTCAACATGCTGAAAGACACGCGCAGAGTAGACCAGAAGACCATCCACGACGTTGCAAAGATCTTGGACCGTCGACTGGATTCGACGGCGGATCAAATCGCAAAGATCGCAACAACTGTTCAGGCCTTTTCTCGTAGCGAGCACAATGGCGTGTGGGTATATCTAGCCGACGCTGACAAAGAACGCGACCATAGACAAGCGGAGGCACGCGAGCGGGCCGAAGAGTCGCGTCGCACTCGCGAATGGGCCGACAGCTTATTCCAGCGACCAGAAGACCGGGCAGTAGACGAAACAGCTACAGAAGTGCCGTCACCTGCCGAGCCGGACCACCAACCGTCGCCAACGGACGACTGAGTGGCGCGGCTTTTCCGCCCTCGGCTTCGGAGATGTAGTCGGCGTAGACGGTGAGCGTGGTGACGTAGCTGGCGTGGCCCAGCCACTTGCTCACCTGCATGTAGTGCTCGCCGGCCGAGAGGGACAGTACGGCGAACGTATGCCGCAGGTCATGCCAGCGGGCGGGCGGCAGGCCACACGCGGCCATGGCCGGGGCGTAGTAGTTCCGCGCCACGTTGCTGGTATCCATCGGCTCGGTCCACTTGTAGGTGTTCGCGATGGCCTCGCCATTCAGGCCCGCCGCCAGATCGCTCTGCCGTACGCCCGCCGCTTTGGCCTCGGCGCGGGTCATGCGGCCCGGGAAGAGCGGCGCCGAAGGGTTCAGCCGCAGTGGATGCCGAGCCAAGTACGCGCGCAGGTCGTCGGCCAGCCACGCGTCTATTGGCACCACGCGGGTGCTGCGCACCGACTTAGGCGTGCCCACCGCCCACTGCCCGCCCCGCCGAGTCTTGGTGCGAGACACCGCCACCATGCCCATCGCGCCGGGTGTGCGGGGCAGCGTGACATCCCCGATCTCCAGGCCACGTAGCTCTCCTGCCCGCAGGCCCGTGTACGCGCTGAACGTAACCGCCAGGGCATACGCCGGCTGGAGCTGAACTGTGCCGATGTGGTGCGCCACGCCCGCTACCTGCGGCCCGCTGAGGGGTTGCGGGGCGAAGTCGGCCGCTGCTTCCTGCCCCGAGGTGCGCGCCGTGGCCGACTGCCGGGGGAGCGGCACCGAATGCACCGGGTTGGCCTTGATGGCGCCGTCCACCACGGCCACATCGAAGATGCGCCGCAGTACGTCGTAGGCCTCTTTCACGGTGCCGTGTTTCAACACAACGGTTTGCGGCGTGCCGTCGGGGTTGGTCGGTTGCGCGGCGCTGTCGGAGCGAGTGTCGTAGCTGCGGCGTGGCCGGGGTGCCAGCATCGCGCTGCGGAAGTGCCTTACGTCGGCAGCGGTGATGGTGGCGATAGCGCGCTCGCCGAAAGCGTCAGCCAAGTAGCGGCGGTACACGCCCTCGGCCTTCTCCACCGTGCGGGGCTTAACCGTGCCGTGCATCGCGGAGAACAGCTCGCGCGCGTGGTAGCCGAACGGGAGATCGCCGGCCTTCCGCTGGTCGGCCAGGGCGGCGGTAGTGCCGGTATGGCGGGCGGCGTTCAGCTCGTCGCGCCGGGCCTCGGCTGCCTCGCGGGTGGGGAAGCTCTCCTGTCGGTTGCGGGTGCGCTTGCGCCCCTCGGGTTTCGCGGGGTCGGCAGGCAGGGGCAGGCCGTAGGCGTCGCGCTCCACCTCCTTCCAGATCACCTTGTAGGTCTTCACCGGCTTACCGCGCTGGCGAGCGGCGGTTTCGTATGCCTTGATCCAGGCCATCAGGCTGCCTCGCTCGCGCGCGTCTGATCCCGCTTGAGGATTCGAGCCACGGTGCTGCTGCACCATTCACCGCCGCGCTTGGTGGGGTGGCCTTCGGCGGTAAGTACCCGCGCGATCTCACGGGTGCCGACACCCTGAGCCGAGAGACTGCGTATCAGGGCGAGCGCGCGCTGCTCGGCCGCGACCGGAACTAGGTTGCCGTTCTTGCTGGCGAACCCGTAGGGCAGACCGCCGTGTGCGTACCCGCCTGCGGCTGCCTTGGCGTGCCGCGAGGCGACCAGGCGGTCGGTGATCATCTCGCGGTCGTATTCGGCGATGGCCCCCAGGATCGTGCGGATCAGCTTGCGGCTGGGGTCGTTGGTGGTGCCGGTGAGTAGTTCGTTCTCGCTGTCGCGCGCGGAGAGCACCACGCCGGGTGTCTTGCGGAGCAGGAGCTCCTGAATCATGACGTCGCGAGCAAGTCTGTCCAGCCGGGGCACGACGATGCCCTGCGCGGCGCCGGACTTCACAGCTGCCTCGGCCTGCATCCACCCGGCCCTGTCTTTCAGCTCGCTCGTACCGGAGATGGTGTCCTCGTGCCAACTGACGATGCGGTGGCCGTTCGCTCTGGCCCACTGTCGAATTGCCTGCCGTTGTACCTCGGGGCCGAACGCTTCTTGCTGTCGTGCGCTTGAGCAGCGCAGGTATGCAGCTAGTTTCACTGCCCACTCCTTGTGTCGTCGCTGACCGCCGAACTCGTGCCACCTGCGGTGCAGCCGTGTATGTAAACCAAGCACCACCCTACGGCGGTGTGATGCACGTCACTACTCGATAGCTGTTCTCTCGCAACCGCTTTGAGCATCTGCGTGGCGTTGAGCTGCCCGCCGGGTGTGCGGGTGCGCCCGGCCGGGTGCGGGGCCGCGTGTGTGCCCACCAGGGGCCTACGAACGGCCCCTGCGGCGGCGGGCTGCGGGCGGCGCGGGCGGTGGGTTGGTGGCGTGCAACTGCTCCAGGGCGTCCTCCATCGACAGCAGACCCGATCCATTTGGCGGTGGGGCCGGGGCCTCGAGCTGTGCGGCCTCGGGGCGCGGTGGCGCTGGGTGGGCGGGTCCGTCGTCCACCACCTCGGCGTTGATGATGTTCAGCTCCTGCGCAATCCACTCGCGGTCGGGATCGCCGGCCTTGCCGGCGGCGCCTCGCGGTCCGCCAGCGAGCACCACGTCCAGCACCTCCTGGAATCGCGCGCCCGGTTCCACTTCCACGGTGGTCTTGGCGCTCACGCCTGCGCGGTCCAGCGCATCCTTGATCGCCGCCAACTTCACCGCCGGAGGCGAGGCGTCGTCGGTAGCGATATGCAGCAGCTCTTTCGCCACTCGGTCGGCGGCCATCTCCAGGCGCACACGCGCCTTGGCCTTTACCTGTGGGCTGCGTCCACCGTGGGTGCCGCACACGTTGCCGCCGTTAATCGCCGCCCGCCTGCACGGTTCGCCGTTGGTGCGGTGCGCGCTGCACTGCCGGGGCGGTTGTCGCCCGTCCTGCCAACGCATGTCGAACTCGGCTTCCTTCTCCACCTCCTTCGATGGGTCCGGCGCGGCGGTGTCGAACTCAGGGCGGTCGATCGGGAACAGAACCTCCTCCGCCGGGGCGGGTGCTTGCGATTGGGTGGGGTCGTTCATGGTGATCTCCTGCTTGAGCGGGAGGGGGGAGTACGGGGGGTACGTGTACTCCCCCCGCCGCGATTTGCCCTATACCCGCGATTGGTAATTTCCTCTTCTACCTGGTGTTTCACAGCGCGGCGGCGCCCGCTTTTGCGGGCGAGGGGGAGTACGCGTACCCCCTGTACTCCCCCTGCGGGTGGCATTGTCGGCGGTCATCGCACGGCCTTGAACACGACCGCGTACCCGCCCTGGTCGCCGTCCTCGCGGCCCACCACACCCGCCGCCACCAGCCTGTCGACGGCCTCGTCCAGATGCTCGCGCAGATCGTTCTTCAGCCTGCTGCGCAGCTCTTTCCGGGTCAGTCGGCCCGCATCCTCGACGTGTCTGCGCACGTTGTCTATCGCCCGCTTTAGCCGACGATCCTCGACCACCTCTGCCTTGGCGATCTCGCGTTCGCCCTCGGCCCGGCCGCGCGACTGGCTCACTGCAGACGCCTGCTGACGGAGCACCTGCACGGTCTCGGTGCGCGTGCGATCGCTTACAGCGATCACTATCCCCGCCAGGTGCCAGTCCTCCTCGGTGATGGCGTCGGTCCGGCCGTTCAGCCACATCAGTCCGGCGGCGATCTTCATCCGCAGGAACAGGCCGTGGCTGTCCAGGGTGTGGCCGTGGTCGCCTCGCAGATTGCTCAGCGCCTCCGCGTCCACCTCGTCACGGACCGACTGCGGCACGCCCAAGACGTGGAAATCGTCGTGCTGTGCAGGCACGGACAGACGGAGATCACCTGGCTCTATCGCGATGGTCGCTTCGCCGTCGGCGTCGCGTTCGCCAATGAGCGTTCGCCCGTCGGTCACCAGCAGCCCGGTCGGCCATCGTGGCAGCTTCACCGGTTCGGGCTCGGCGGGGGCTCGCTTGGGGGCGTCGGAGTCCGTCGTCGGGAAGAACGCGAACCGCTGCGGGGTGCCACCGTCGGCGTCCTCGAACAGCGTGACCGATCGCCCCGGTTGCACGCCGACCGTCATCGTCATGCGGTAGCGGTGCTTGTGAATGGCGAACTTCTTGTCGTCGGCCGCGTACCCGAAACCTAGTCGCTCACCCGAGAACGCCTTTCGCGTCTCCGGTAGGAGCGTTGATCCGCTGCGGCCTTTCAACGCCGCTATCGAGTCGATCTCGGGCGCGGAGTACAGCACCGAATTGCGCACGTCGATTTGCTCGGCGCGCTTCTTGTAGGCGAACTCCTTCGGTATGCCCTCACCGCTACCCAAGGTGGCCGCGTACACCTCAGGGTTGTGATCAGCGCCTCCTCGGCGGCGGCCTCGGCGGTGCCCTTGCCTTTGCCCGACGGCGCGACGATCGCCGCGAAGAAGTTCAGGCTGCCGTGTCCTCCGCGCAGCGGCGGCAGCACAACCGACGGCGGCACCGTCGCCAGCGCCCGCGCCAAAACCACGCCGAACATGGCCCACGGCCCCACTCGCCGAGACCGCGCGAACACCCTTAGCTGCTCCAGCTCGGGGCGTGCCGTCCAGAACGCCTCTTCGTCGACCGCCACCGCAGCGGCGCCGTTCCGGTTCACCCGTTCGAGGATCTCGGCGGGGTCCGCCTGCATGGCCCGCGCCGCCGCCCAGGTGGCGGCACGGTAGAACTCGTCGCCTGTCGGCCGTGTCCGGCCGTCGGGGTTGCGACCCTCCCACGTGAACGAATCAAGGAACGCCGATTGGATTCGTCGCACGGCCTCCTCGGCGGGATATAGGCCGACCCGGACCTCGCGGAACGCCCAGGGCAACGCGTCAATCAGCGCCTCATGGCTACTGACACCGCTTCGAACGTCCTTCTCGAATTTCGCAAGGATCCCGTCCAACGCCCCGGTGCGTTCCGACCGCTGGTGGTCCGGGTTGGCCACGAACGCGTCGAACTGCTCGTTGGTAAGCGGCTCAACTTCTTCCGCCGTCACCGTTGAAAGGCACGCCCGTAGAGCCTCCGGTAGGGGCGGCAGCGGCCCCGGCTGCACCCACCGATATTCGCCGTCGTCCTTCACATGCGGGGTCGGCGCGAGAACGATGAATCCGTTCTTGCCGCGAACCTCCCCGAACGGCCGGAACGCACCCGCCCCGTTACCGAACGCACCGGGCTCGGCCGCGAACACGTAGTGCCCTCGGTCGGGGTTGTCTCGCCGGCTCAGCTGCACACGACCGCTGCGCAGACCCTGGGCGATGGCGGCGGGGAGCTCGTCAAGGCGGGCGTTGTCCAAGTCGAACGCCACGGCGCCGCTTCGACCTACGTGTCCGCCGATACCGCGGTCGGGGTCCTCGTCCCACCACCGTGCGATCTGCGCAGGATCGCGAGTGGACTCCGTTGAGAACTTCACCACCGGCTGCCCCTTCGCGCCCGGGATGAGCGGGAACACGAACCATCCGGCCTCGGCGTAGGCCAAGGCCGCTTCGCGGAGGGACAGACCGGCCACGTCGGGGATCGACGTCGGAACCCCGGAATCTATTCGAGAATCGTTCGGCTGCAACATCGTTGGATGTAGTGGTGGTGTATCCTGGGCCATGCGGCCAGACTCCTTGGCTGAACGTGGGGAGCGCCGGTTCATTCAGTTGGTGACTGATGGACCGGCGTTCTTTTTTGGTCGGGTCACCGCCGCACCACAGCGGGGATGAAGCTCAGGCGAGGCGCCACCGGCGCCCCGCAGGCGGGTTGACCCGCGCACCCCCGCCGCAGTTACCGGCGGCAGGGGTGCACAGCCCGCAGTGGGCGCGTCAGGCGTCCGGGAACGCCCAACACGGCGCGCCGGGGTGCAGGCGGTTGAGGCATCCAGCGCAGACCGCCGGGATGCGACCCCTCCAACCTCGTCGAGCAGTCGGCGCAGCAGATCCATGCGAACAGCCGGTTGCCTTGACTCATCAGCAGCACCCGCATGTCCCAAACCGAGTGAGTGGCCGACACGTCCTGGTGGCACCAGTCGCAGTGTTGGTAGCCGAACTGCCCGGCCTCGAACTCCTCCGTGGCCTCAGGCGGTGGCGTCCGTCGTTCGACCATCTCGTGGTGACGCGCAACGACGCCGAGCAGTTCGAAGCAGATCGCACCGACGTTGTCGGTGCCGTCTGGCAGTACCCACGTCAGCCACTCAGCACCGGGATGTGCGACGTGGCAGATCGTCAGGCCCGGCGGCGGAGCCTTCCGCGTCAACCAGGCGACGTCGAAGCCGTGGTGTTCGAGGAGGAAGCGAACCACGTCGTCTACACGTTTCACGCATCGGAGCGGCTCGGCCGCGCGAGCTCGGTCGGCGGCGGTCCGGACCGCCTGCCGTAGCTCGTCGGAGGTGGCGACCGCCGGCGAACCGTAGGCGTCGGCGCGCTTAAGGCCTCTGATGACCGAGCGGGTGTGGATGGACGTCAGTGCGTCGTCAGCCTCGATGATGAGGCCGTTGGGGTCCATGGTGGTCACGCGGCACCGCCCTGGGTGGCGACGGGCCGAGCCAGGCTCTTCACCCACAGGTAGAGGTCCCGCTCGGTCAGGTAGTTGTTGCCACTGATCTTGTAGACGGGCAGCTCGCGGCGTTCGATCGCTGCTCGCATGCGCGTCGGGGTGATGGGTACGCCGAGGGTGCGGTTCAGAAACTCGACGGCGCCGTCGCGGCCCTTGACGGTGGGCAGGTCGTTCAGCTGGGTCGGCCCGGGCACAGGTCGGGCAACCGGCGGTCGGGTGGGTGCGGTACTCACGGTGTTGCTCCTCGGTGTGGTCGAGGTGCGTTCGCCGAAACGCAAAAAAGCTGGCGTCACGACGCACGCACCCTCTCGGGTATGTGCGTTGTGCGCCAGCTAGCGATGCTCCGCCGCTAGGTGCCCGCGCCAAACTTCAACGCGGCACCATTCACTGCCACAACTCTGCGAGTCGCCATCGCACCGCGATAAGCCCTACGCCGACCCCGCGATGCACTGCGTCGCTCGGCCGATACTCACAGTGCCCGTGACCGAAGCCCCGGGACTTGTCTCGAGCTGCAGGTAAGCAGCCCGTGCGTAAACAACGGTACACCAGGGCCAGCAGTAGTGCCTTTAGTGCGGTTTCGAACGAAATGCAATCTGATCCCCGCGGGTCGTTAGCGAAGTGCGTGGGTGAGCAGGGTGCGTTTAAGGCCTACTTGGAAAGCGGCACCTTCCCGTTCTCGGCCAATACATCTATCGGAGAACGCGCGCTAAAGAATTCTCTGGACACGAGCTCGGCCTGCGTGACGACCACTGGTGCAAAACCGCCGACGGTCAGCGAGTATGCGGGTTCGTCGGCCTTGACATTGCTTGCCGAAAAGCGGAAACCACAGTACGGCCCGGCAGCCTCTCCGGTGTTTTCTGGCATGCTGATGAGCTCAGTCTTCGCGAGCACACTCCCATCCGAACCACGAATGATTACGGGGTCGCCGTTTCTCAACGTTCCGTCGTAGTAGGCGCAGTCAGCGCCCGTAAACGGAGGATTACGGATTCCGCTGATGCCCGTGTTGACGTCAAACGTCGAGCCAGAGGTGCGGTCTGCAGAACCGGCGTCGGCGGAAACCGTGACTGTAGAGGTTGCTGCACTCGGTGAACCGTCGCTGCTGCCGCATCCCGCCACAAGGGTGAAGGAGAGGAGCAGGAGCGGGGTGATGGTCGCGCGACGCATGATGGCTTCCTTTCGAACGGACGAATCGGGCGAATCGTAACCATGTGCGAATGCGCCCGCGTGGCAATACGACGTTTCCGCTCTGGATGATTGCGGTTGAGGCGATTGTGCTAGGCGGGCCATGCCTGATCAGCCCGCCTCCGCAGCCACCAGCGCCGTGGCGGTGTTCGGCGCAAGGGTGAGGGCTCGTCGCCACGAGCTCAATCTCAGTCAGGAGCAGGCGGCGGAACGGATTGGCCTGCACTGGACGCACTTAGGCCAGGTGGAACGGGGGCAGCGCAGCTCTCGTATTGAGAACGTACTGAAGATCGCGGCTGGTTTGCAGACCACGCCAGGGGCGCTACTCGACGGCATCGATCTATAGCGCCAGAACCCCACCGGCGTCGGTGGCGCTGGTGGGGTTCTGGGTTTGCCGGGCCGGTCGTCTCGTGGCGTACGGCGGCTCGGCGATCTTGGGGCGGGCAGTGCCGACAGGTCTGCGGTCGGCTACTTGCGGAGCTTCCGTCCTGCGGCTGCGCGGCGCGATGGGTTCGGGCGGGCTGACACCGTCACCTTCTTGGCGGACTTGTCTAGGCCGGGAGTGATGTCCAGGCGGCGATCGGGCTTGCCGTGATACCCGACGATGCCCTTCACCACCGCGCCCCGGCCCGCGGGCGTGCGGAACTCGGCGCCGACCTTCACGCCCTTGTAGGCACCGCCCCGGCCCACCGCCAGGTTGCGGGTGAAGCTGCCGCTGACGTAGCTGTTGCTGATCTTCGTCCCGGCGGCGGCGAACCGACCTCGGGCGTCGCGGCGGTACGCGCGGGCCACGTCAGCCGTCCCGGGCGGTGTGGCGGTCGGCCAGCTCGCGGGCCAGGGCGCTCAGGTCCGGCGTCGGCGCCGCCGGTGGTGTGGTGCCTCGGTACGCGCCGCCCCCTCGTATCGGCGCGTCCTCACACCCCGGCGGCACGTTCCCCGGTCCCCAGCTGAACTCGCCGGCCTGCGGACCGTAATCGGGGGCGGTCACGTCCACGCCCATGTCGGCGCGGTGTACGGGCCGCTGGCCTTCACCTGGACGATGCACGCCGCACCCCGGTACCGAACTCCGGTTCCGAAGGATCGCTGGAAGAAACTTGAGGTGAGGGGATATGGACCGTTGCCGGGGATCTGTCGCAGGCCCTGGTAGGCCGGGTTGGGGTGCTGGCGCGCCGCCACCGGGTTGTTGCTGCTGTTGGGTCCGCCGGTTGCCACGACAGCGATGTACCCCTGCGGCAGGTAGAACGAGGGGCAGATCCACGCCGGGCCGAACGACCCCAGCACCTCCAGGCCGGCGAACTCACCCGGCGCCACCTGACCGACAACGTTGTCCGGCGTCAGGTAGGCGGGTGCCGAGCTTGACGGGATGAAGTCGTAGCGGCTCTCGACGCCGTTGGTGATCTCGCCGGCCCTGAAACTCGCTGCCACCTCCGCCTCGTGCGGGTGTGCGAGCACGAGCAGTCGCGAGTTCTGCGTCGTGCCGAAGCCCTTGCTCTGCACCTGGGTAATGGCATCTGTCAGGTCGCCGGGGTCCAGGGCGGTGTTGCCGCTGACCAGGTAGTGGCTCGTGCTGCTGGGGAACTCCTGCCCCGCGTGGGGCGGGGGCACCATGCCATCGCTGCCGTTGTACAGCCCGTAGACCGGTTGGCCGTACTCGTTGATGCCCTGGGCCGGGTCGAACAGGCGGCGGAGGATGGTGCCAGTCACCAGCCGGTTGTCGGCCTCCATCGCGCGGCTGATAATGGCGTACACCTGCTCGGCCGACGCCGACCGCAGGAACTTCCAGCTCATGCGGCTGGCCAGGTCGAAGTCGTCGAAGTCGTAGCCAAGTAGCAGCGCATCCGGCGCGCTGCGCAGGCCAGTGGGCTCGCCGAACTCGCTGGCCTTCTCGAAGTGGTCGCCGCCGATCACCTGCGGGATGGCGTCGCCGCTGTTGACCGTCTGGTAGCTGATGAGCGAAGCCAAGGCGCTGCGCTTCTGGTTCCACAGACCCATCGCGGTCTGCGCCTCAGCCCAGATCGTGTTCAGGTCGACGCCGTCGGCGGTCTGGTTGACGAGGACATCGCCCTCGGTGCTGTAGCCGCGCGCGTCGGCGCCGAAGGCGAACAGCGAGGCCACGTCGTCGGCCACCGATCGAGCGGGACCGCTGCCGAGCGGGCGGGTGGAGGAAGGGCGAGTGTCGGCGGGGCGTGTGGTGGTCATGGTTTCTCCGATGGATCGGGCGGGTGCCGATTACCAATCGGGGGCTGACCCGCGACTCCATCGCGAGGGGCGTACTGCCGTGGCGCTGCACAGCGGCGCGCTACCGCTGCAACGCTACGGGCCGGGTCGGACCGGGCACCAGGGCGCGCGGCAACCGGTGGGCGGTGTGTGCCGTGCTACCCCCGTGCTACCCACCGGCGCACTGTCGGGGGTGCGCAGCCGGTAACCGCCGCTGCGCCGCAGGTGTGCAGTCAGTGGCCTTGACCTGCGCGAATCGCGAATGGCGCGCTCAATCGCCGCTGGTGGCGTCTCTCGGAGAACGCCGCGACCTCACTTCTCCTAAAGGGTAGGTCGCAGGTTCGAATCCTGCCGAGGGCACCAACAGCGTCCTCGCCGGCAAGTCGCCGGAGGACCTGTCACCTCGACTGCCCCCTGGTAGGGCGCCATGAACTCGGCGACGCGGCGGTCGGGCCGCTGGTGTACTAATTGTCTGATCCGCGGCATCCCTGGCGTCCGCGACAGACCTCTGGAGTATCCGTTGTCGCTCTCTGCCCGGGGGTCACGCCCGATGGCCCGGACCCTGGTCGCGATGGCCGCCTTCGTCCTGCTCGGGGCCGCCGCCGGCCAGGCGTTGCTCCCGGGCGGTTCGTCCACCGCCCGTCCGGTGTCGACCGTCGCGGTGGTGCCGGTCGCCGACATCATCGAGAAGGCCGACACCCTCGGCATCGCCGACAGCGATCTGTACTCCAAGACCCAGGCCGAGATCGACGCGTCGCTGGACCGCATGCAGGCGTTGGGCGTCCGCAACGTCCGCGTCCTGATCCCCTGGTACGACGTCGAACCCGACGAGGGCGTCTACAAGTGGGACAACATCGATCGCGTCGTCGCGGCCGCCGACAAGCGCGGGATCGGCGTGCTCGCCACCATCACACACTCGCCGTACTGGGCCGTGCGTCCCGGCGACACCCCGGTCACCAGCCCGCCCGCCGACCCGGCGGTCTTCGGCGACTTCGCCGGCCTCGTCGCGCGGCGGTTCACCGGGAAGATCGCCGCCTACGAGGTGTGGAACGAGCCGAACGGGGCGGTCGCCTTCACGCCGACCCCGGATGCCGCGCGCTACACCGTGTTGTTGAAGGACGCATACGCGAAGATCAAGGCGGCGGACCCGTCGGTGACCGTCATCGGCGGCATCCTGGGTGCGGTGCCGACCCGTCCCGGGGAGTCGATCGACTCGCCGACGTTCCTCCAGCAGATGTACGACGCGGGTGCGCACGGGTACTTCGACGCGATCGCGTTCCACCCGTACCAGTTCACGACGCCGTACTCGCAGGGTCTCGACCTGACAGGGTCGCCGCTCAACGAGGTCAACGCCATGCGGGCACTCATGGTCGCGAAAGGCGATGGCGGCAAACTGATCTGGGCGACCGAGTACGGCTTGGCGACCATCGCGCCGATCAAGCCCGCCGATCAGGCGGTCACCGAGGACCACCAGGCGGCCTACATCAGGGACTTCGTCGCCGCGTGGAGTGCGCAGTCGTTCGCCGGGCCGATGTTCATCTACACGATGCAGGACAAGCCGCAGTACACCGGTTCGCTGGAGGACTCGTTCGGTCTCTACCGCGCCGACGGCACCCCGAAGCCCGCCGCGCAGGTCATCGCCGACTTCATCGCCGCGCACCCGCAGTACACACCCGGTCCGAACCTGCTCACCGTCGTCACCCAGGCGGTGCAGCGGTTCTTCTCCCAGATCGCGGCGACCGTCACCGCGGTCGTCCAGAACACGGTCCGCGCGATCGTTGCGGCGATCACCGCGGTGTTCGTGCCGCGCGTCGCGGCGCCGACGACGGTGGCCGCGCGGTCTCTCGTCGCCGCACCGGTCCCTGCGACCGAGGTCGACGCGACCACGTCGTCGACCACCACGCAGCCGCGGCCGTCGACGAGCGTCCCGTCGACCACGGAGCTCTCGACCACCAAGGCCACGACGACAGAGCCTCCGTCGACTGCGCCCTCGACCACCGCCACGACGCCGACGACCACGACCACCTCGTCGCCCACCACCTCGACCCCGGCGTCGGATGACGCTGCGCCGCAGTCGGCCTCGACGTCACCGACGACGACCACCGCGAGCACCACGACAACGACTGTCCCCGGCACGACCTCGTCGTCGACGACGTCCTCGCCTGCGGAGAGCGCGACCCGGACGACCGCCGAGGTCGAGTGACGACGCGGGTCAGAACCCGAGGCCCATCCAGTCCGTCGCGGTGAACCGACGTTCGAGGTCGGCGGCCTCGACGGTGACCTCGTCGGGATCAGGGTCGAGCCCGGCCGTCTCGATGTCAGACGCGGCGAACGCACGCAATGACGCCTCGACGGCCTCGCGGTAGCTGCCGAAGGCACCGAAGATCTCGCTGTCGGTGTGTGCGTCGGTGGTGTCGCGCCACCAGGCGAACAGCCGCATCCCGTCGGGCGATGGACTGAACCCGATGGTCTGCCCGTCGCGGGCGATGGTGGGGCAGTCGTCAGGGAAGCGATCGGGCATGCCGCTCAGGCTAGGCGCGGGATGTGACAGCCCCCGGGATGTGACGAGCCCCCGGGACTCAGAGCACCTTCTCGATGGCGCCCGTCATCGACTCCGGCTTCGTGGTGGGGGAGAAGCGGTCCACCACCTCGCCGTCGCGGTTCACCAGGAACTTGGTGAAGTTCCACTTGATCCGGCTGCCGAGGACCGAGCCCTTCTCGGACTTGAGCCAGTCGTACAGCGGATGCGCACCCTTGCCGTTGACGTCGATCTTGTCGAACATCGGGAAAGAGACGTCGTAGCGCAGGTTGCAGAAGTTCTTGATCTCCTCGGCGTCGCCCGGCTCCTGGTGACCGAACTGGTTGCACGGGAACCCCAACACGACCAGACCGCGGTCGCCGTACTGCTTGTTCAGCTTCTCCAGGCCCTCGTACTGCGGGGTGAACCCGCACTGTGAGGCGGTGTTGACGATGAGCAGGGGCTTGCCCCGGTACTGGTCGAGGCTGACCTCCTCGCCGTCGATGGTCGTCGCGGTGAAGTCGTAAGCAGTGGTCATGTCATCCGTTCGTAGCAGTGCACGTCGCGGATTGCGACCTGCGGGGGTCGAGAGCCGGGTGCATCTCGTTGGCGACGGTCGAGCGATGCGCCTCCGACGAGCCGAAGAGCGCGACCAACACCGCGCCGAGGACGGCGAGGAGGAATCCGAGTGCGCCCATCCACCCGAGGCCGGGGACGGTCGAGTCCCCGAGGAGCCAGACACCGACGAGTCCGGGGACGGCGGTCTCGCCGACGACCATCGCCGCAGTCGACCCGTTGACCGCACCGAGCTGCAACGCCACCGTGTGCAGGTAGAAGCCGAACGCCCCCGCGATGGCGATGGTCCAGGCGGCCGGGTCGGTGAGGATCGTCGCCGGCGAGAACGGGGCGAACCCGTCGAGCACACGCACGGCGATGGCGATGGCACCGAAGAGCAGGCCCGCCGACATGCCGGCCACCACCGAACCGGTGTGGCCCAGCCGACGGACCACCAGCAGCGAGATGACGATGATCGCGACGGTGGCGATCAGGAGTGCGAGTTTGAAGGGCAGGTCGGCGTGGGTGGCGCCGTGACCGTGGGAGGCCGTGCCCAGCAGGCACAACGCGACGAGGACGAGGACCATCGCCGTCCAGTCGCGCGCGTGCAGGCGGATGCCGAGGAACGTCGCACCGAGGATTGCGGTGATCATGAGGTTCCCGGCGACGATGGTCTGCGACAGGAACAGCGGCAGCATCCGCGCGGCGCCCGCGCCGGCCGCGAAGCCCAGGACGTCCATCAGCGCGCCCAGGACGAAGACGCCGGTCATGGCCGCGGCGACGGTCGACCGGAGGGTGGGACTGCCGGACTCGGTGGTCATCCCGACGCCGCCGGACGCGGCTGTCGCCTGGCGGGCGCCGAGCGCCTGCATCACCGACGACAGGCCGTAGCCGACCGCCGCGAGCACCGCCAGGACGATTCCGACCAACACCCTGGGACCTTCTCTCCACCACCCCTACCCGGCAGGGGCGCATCCGACTGCGTGAGCACCCCTGGGCGCTCGGTCGACGGCGACGATGACGCACGACGAGCCGCTCCGCAGGTACGAACGTCTGAGAATCACCTGAGATTCCCTGCCCGCGCCACTCCTTTTCCCGTGTCCGCCCGGCGCACCTAGAGTGATCGCCGTGTCCCCCGCATCGCAGCGTCGAACAACAGGCCCGCGCACGATCCTCGTCACCGGTGTGTCGAGCGGGATCGGTGCCGCCGTCGCCCGAGACCTCGTCTCCCGGGGCCACGAGGTGATCGGGACCAGCCGACGACCCGACGCCATCGCCGAGGCCGACCGGGTCCCCGGCGTCCGCTACATCGCGCTCGATCAGACGGAGCCGGCGAGCATCACGGCCTGCGTCGCCGAGGCCGGTGACATCGACGTCCTGATCAACAACGCCGGCGTCAGCCACATGGGACCGCTCGAGGATGTACCCATGAAGTCGCTCGAGAACGTCTTCGCGACCAACGTGTTCGGTCCGATCGCCCTGACCAAGGCATTTCTGCCGGGGATGCGGGCGCGGCGGTCGGGGACCATCGTCATGGTCGGGTCGATGCTGGGCAGCTTCCCGCTGCCGTTCCGGTCGGTCTACGGCGCGACGAAGAGCGCGATCAAGGCGTTCTCCGACGCGATGCGCCGCGAACTCGCGCCGTTCGGCATCGCCATCACCACCGTCGAACCGGGCACCATCGCCACGGGCATCGGCGACCGCCGTGTCTACGACATCGACGACGACTCCGCCTACCGGGCGGACTACGACGTCGTCGCCGCGGCCACCCGCCGCAACGAGGACAAGGGCCTCGCCGTCGAGCCGATGGCGAAGGTCATCGTCGAGGCCGCCCTCGCGGCGAACCCGAAACCGTTGTACGCGTTGGGCAACAACGCCTCGGTGGTGTTCGCACTGAAGCGGATCCTCCCGACGCAGGCGATGCTCGACGTGATGGCGCGGTTCCACGGGCTGCCGCGCGCCCGACCGTGACCCGGACCCTGCGGGTCATCGGGATCGGGCCCGGCGGCATCCGGCAGGTCACCCTCGAGGCGGTCGACGCCATGCAGGGTGTCGACGCCTTCTTCGTGCTGGACAAAGGTGCCGCGTCGGCGCCGTTGCGGGACGTCCGTCGTCAGATGTGCGACGAGCACATAGGTCCCGGGAACTACCGGTTCGTCGAGATCGCCGACCCTCCGCGCGATCGGGACCCCGACGACTACGACGCCGAGGTGCGTCGGTGGCATGACGCGCGGTCGGCGGCGATCGAGGACGCGCTGCTGGCCGAGCTGCCCGACGGGGGCGTCGGCGCGATCCTGGTCTGGGGCGATCCCGGTCTGTACGACTCCACCCTGCGCATCACCGACGCGATCGCCGCGCGTGGCCGCGTGGACCTGTCGGTCGAGGTCGTCGCCGGGGTGACGAGCGCGTCGGCGCTCACCGCGGCCCATCGGATCCTCGCCAACCGGATCGGCGAGCCCATCCACATCACCACCGGGCGGCGGCTGGCGTCGACGCCGGCGGGTGCGGACACGAACCAGTTCGTCATGCTCGACGCCGACTGCGCGTTCCTGCGCACCGCGGCCCCCGACGACCACATCTTCTGGGGCGCCTACCTCGGCACGCCGGACGAGATCACCGTGGCGGGCACCGTCGCCGAGGTCGGTGAGACGATCCGCACCACACGGGCAGCGGCCCGCGAGCGGCACGGCTGGATCATGGACATCTACCTCCTCCGCACGCCCTGATCACCGGACCTCGTCAGTAGATCTCGTCGAGGGCACCGAGGACGCGGTCGGCGATCTCCGGGCGACAGATGACGAAGTCACGCACATACGGCCGGGAGTGGTTGTAGCGCAGCGGTGTCCCGTCGAAGCGGCTGCAGTGCAGGCCCGCGGCGGTCGCGACCCCCACGGGTGCGCAGTTGTCCCACTCGTACTGACCCATCCCGTGGACGTAGGCGTCGGCGTCCCCTCGGACCACGGCCATCGCCTTGGCGCCCGCGGAGCCGAGTGAGTACGGCCGCAACGACAACCGGTCGGCGACCCACCCCGTCTCGTAGGTGAGGCCGTGCCGCGACACCACCATCCGGCCCGACGCCTCGTCGGGGATCGCGGCGTCCTCGGTGGAGAAGACCTCGTCGATCGCGGGGAGCGAGACGGCGCAGTCGGTGGGCACGCCGTCGACGGTCAGCGCGATGTGGACCGCCCAGTCGTCGCGGCCGGCCGCGTACTCGCGGGTGCCGTCGAGGGGATCGATGATCCAGACGCGTTCGGCGCCGAGACGCTCACCGGTGTCGCGCGCCTCCTCCGACAGCACTGCGTCGGCCGGGCGGTGACGCCGCAACACGGCGGCGATCCAGGCCTGCGCCAGGGCGTCGCCCATGTCGCCGAGGAGTCGCCCCTCCAGCAGGCTGTCGTGACGTGCCGCCACCAGCAGCTTCCCTGCGCCGACGGCGATCGCCCGCGCCAGGGACGCGTCGTCGTGCGCCCGCCCGATGCCGTCCCCCCCGACGTTCACCCCCGGAGTCCTGCCCATCAGTGCAGACTAGAGGCCATGCCTGAGTTGCCCGAGGTCCAGGCCATCGCCGACCACGTCGACGGTCGCGCGGCGGGCCTGCCGATCCGCCGGGTCGACGTCGCGTCGCTCGCGGTCCTCAAGACCGCCGACCCGCCGTACACCGCCCTGACCGGTCGAGTCGTCTCGCGCGTGGGACGCATCGGGAAGTACCTGGTGATCAGCACCGAACCACCGGAGCCGGGTCCTGACCCCGACCCCATCCACCTGGTGATCCACCTGTCCCGGGCAGGGTGGCTGCGATGGTCGGGCGCGTTGTCGCAGACACCGCCGCGCCCCGGTGGGAAGGGTCCCATCGCGATCCGCGTGCACTGCGGACTCCCGGGTGAGGGATTCGACGTGACCGAGGCCGGCACGCAGAAGCGGCTGGCGGTGTGGATCGTCCGGTCCGTGGCCGACGTCGACCGCATCGCCTCGCTCGGGCCCGATGCGCTGGCGGTGACGCGTGAGGAGTTCGCGGCGATCCTGGCGGGCACGGGTGCGCGGATCAAGACGTTGTTGACCGATCAGCGCATCATCAGCGGCATCGGCAACGCCTACAGCGACGAGATCCTGCACACCGCACAGCTCTCGCCGTTCGCCACCGCACGCTCCCTGGACGCCGCGGCCGTCGAGAAGCTGTGGGTGACGATGCACGCGGTCCTCTCCGACGCGATCGTGCGCCTCGAGGGGCAGGAGGTCGCGACGATGAAGTCGGAGAAGCGTTCCGGCCTGCGGGTGCACGCGCGCACCGGGATGCCGTGCCCGGTGTGTGGGGACACGGTGCGTGAGGTGTCGTTCTCCGATCGGTCGTTCCAGTACTGCCCGACGTGCCAGACCGGGGGCAAGGTGCTCGCCGACCGCCGGATGTCCCGGCTGCTCAAGTAGATTGCCCGGCGTGCAACGACAGTCGATCCTCATCACCGGTGCGAGTTCGGGACTCGGAGAGGGCATGGCCCGCGCCTTCGCCGCCAAGGGCCGGTCCCTCGCGCTCGCCGCCCGCCGACTCGACCGTCTGGAGGCGCTCGCGAGCGAGGTGTCCGGCGAGGCTGCCGCGGTGGAGGTGGCGGCGCTCGACGTGACCGACACCGACCGGGTCCCGGTCGTGTTCGACGATCTCGCCGGGCGGCTCGGCGGTCTCGACCGCATCATCGTCAACGCCGGTCTCGGCAAGGGCGCCCCGCTGGGGACCGGTCGCGCGGACGCGAACATCGAGACGGTCCAGACCAACCTCGTGGGTGCGCTCGCGCAGGTCGAGGCGGCCATGACAATCTTCCGGGCGCAGGGCCGCGGGCATCTCGTGCTCATCAGTTCGGTGAGTGCCGTGCGGGGGCTGCCGAAGGCGCAGACCGCCTATTCGGCGTCGAAGGCGGGGCTCACCGCCATCGGTGAGGGACTGCAGGCCGAGCTCCGGTCGTCCCCGATCCGGGTGAGCATCCTGCTGCCCGGCTACATCTCCACCGACATCAACGCGGGCGTGAAGAGCTCGATGATGGTCGACCGTGACAAGGGTGTCGCCGCGCTCGTCGCCGCTGTCGAACGCGAGCCGCTGCGTGAGGCCGTGCCGCGGTGGCCCTGGGCCGCCGTCGACCTGGCGTTGAGTCACCTGCCAGGAGCCATCACCCGGCGGATGGTGTGAGCTAGCATCATCGCTGACCCGCAGGTGGTGCGGGGTCACGATGCAGGGCCGGTGAGACGAGAGATCGCACCGTCTGGGGGATGGGCTATGGGCGGGATGTCGTGATCCGTCTTCCCGTGGCACTCGAGCAACTCGGGTGGGTGCTGCTGCACTGGTGGCGTCGTGCGGACCAGTTCCCCTGGGTGAGCGCCTACCTCGCCGACCGACAGCTGATCGAGCCCGCGCGGCTGATCATGGCGGTCGTCACCGCCATGATCTCGCTGGTACCGATCGTCTACGTCGCCGGCGGCGACACCACCGGAATCTGGACCGGTCTGGGAACCGCCAGCGCGGTGGTCGGCGTCCTCGGTGCGGCGATGTGGCTGGTGCTCCCATGGCCCTCGGCGACGCGGTCACGCCTCTGGGTGGCGGTGTGCGACATCGGGACGGCCATCGGGTGCCTGGCGCAGTCGGAGGCACTGGGCGGCATCTACGGGTGCGCCGTGTTCGCGGTCATCTCGGGCTACATCGCGATCTTCCACGGCGCCCGGATGCTGTCCGCGCACCTCGTGTTCACGGTCGTCTTCTCCGTCGCCCTGGCCTGGCGGCTCGTCGAGGCCGGCAGTTCGGGGACCGTCCTGGCCACGATCGCGGTGGTGCAGACGGTTCTCGTCGCGGTCATGGTGCCCGTGGTGACGCAGTTCCTGCTCGAGACGCTCTCGTCGGAGGCGGCCGCCTCCGAGGTCGACACCCTGACCGGTGTCCTCAACCGGCGCGGACTAGACCGCGCACTGGAGCGCATGACCGCGATGAACGACCGCGGCGTGGCGGTCATCGTCGCCGATCTCGACAACTTCAAGGAGATCAACGACCGCTACGGGCACCGCCACGGGGACAGCGTCCTGGCGCAGATCGCGGTCCGGTTGCGGGAGGCCGTCGGCACCAGCGGTGTCGTCGCGCGGATCGGCGGCGACGAGTTCGTCATCGCCGACAGCCTGCGGTGGACCGACCCGACCCGGCTGGCCACCCATGTCCTGCACACCATCTCCGCGGTCACCGATCCCGTCGTGACCGCGAGCGTCGGGGTCGTCCACATGACCGGCGACATGGCCGGCACGCACCGGCTGATGGCGACGTCGCTGTACACCGAACTCGCCGACGCGGCGATGTACGAGGCGAAGCGGGCGGGCGGCAACACCGTGCGTACCCGCGTCCACCACCACCAGGGTGGTCAGGCGTGGTGAACGATCAGCTGGTCGGCGTCGCGCTCGCAGTCGGAGCCGCGGCACCCGCCGGGGCCCACACGACCGGCGACGCCTTGTAGTCGTCGCCCGGATCGGTGGTCGTCTGCGCCCAGTAGATGACGCGGGTGAGGTCGACTCCCGGGTCGGCCACCGCGATGAAGCAGGTCGCCCACGACGTCCCGCGCGTCAGTTGCTTCGGTGTCTCGGTGGCGACGCATTGCCGCAGGTTGTCCGGCGGCTCGACGGTGCGGGCCGCGGTGCGCCCGTCGGCGCTGCCGGCGAGGCCGACGATCGACGGCGCATCGAGGACCCGGTCGACGAGCGAGGTGTAGGTGACGTGGACGTAGAACGGTGACCCGCCGTCGGTGAGCGATCCGGGTACGTCCCCGGCGACACCGGGCTCGATGCCGGTGACCGTGACCATCGCGATCTGGCCACCGGGCCGGAACGCGTTCGCGGGCAGGTACGCGCTCTGTCCGAAGGTCAGGGCGGCGCCCGGTGCGGTGCGGTCGACGGGGCCGGCCGGTGGGGTGACCACCGCCGAGACCGGTACGGAGACGCTCGGTCGTTCGGAGGCCCCCGCCCCGGTGCCCCCCGAGCCGGAGGTGCAGCCGGCGACGAGCGTGACCGCGGCCAGCGCGACGGCGACGACACCCGCGCATCGTGCTGCGGGGGATGGGGTCCGACGGGGCGCGACGGTGGCGGGCGACGGGGCTGTCATGGCCGAATAGTAGGACGCGGGACACCGCCGGTGGCGGCGCCGCGCGAGGCGCATCGTGGAACCGTCCTCACCACGGGTGGTGGTCGAGCCCCCATGCGGTGAGGGTGTCGGCCACGACGTCCTCGTCGCCGGTCGCCCCCGTCACGTCGAAGGCGAAGGTGACGCGTGCGGAGGAGCGCGCCATCCAGGCGCCGACACCGGTCTTGGCCGCGGACCGGTTCGTGGTGACGGCGCGCACCGCCAGTCCGGTCGACGGGTGGCCCCCGACGCCGAGGAACGCGTCGGGCAGGAACCCCAGACTCGATGCGAGACCGTCGGCCATCCCCGGGTCGCCGACCACGCGCCCGGCGATCCTGTCGCCGAGGACCTGCATCAGTTCGTCCGGCATCCCGCCCGGCGCACCCACGACGGACGCCAGTGGGTCCGCGGGATGCGTCGACGACGTGACGACACGCTCCCGGGCGCGCGCGGCCACAGTGCGGATCCGTCGGGAGAGGTCACCGAGATCGGTGTCGGACGCGACTGTCACCACGGAGCTGCCGACCGCGCCGTCGGGCATGGCGACCGGCACGGCCACCCGCACCGCGTCCCGACCGTGCAGGCGACGGGCCGCCGCGGCGACGAGTGCGACGAACAAGGCGGTGGGCGTGGCGTTCTCGCGGCGGGCGAGTGCGGCGAACGCCTCGGCGTCCACGTCGACGAGGAGAGTGCGGTGATCGTCGGGTGCGCTCACCGCCCGGGTGCCGCCCGCCGCGGTGCCGCGTGCGGCGTCGAGGAGCTCGTCGCGTACCGCGGGATCGGTGAACGCCCGCGCGAACGACACCAGGACGGCCCACACGACGTGCACCCAGAGCAGGACCGCATCGCGGATGTCGTCGCGCCACCCCGGCGGTTGCGGTGCGGGGGTGACCTCGGGGACCGCGTCGCCGGTGGCGAGCGACGCCTCGGCCATGGCGACCATGCCCACCCCGCCGCTCACCAGGTGCGAACAACTCAGGGTGACGACGGACCCGCCGCTCTCGACGTGGCCCAGCGCGAGTTCCCACACCGGGCCCGTGTCGACGTCGAGCGGGACCTGGGCACGTCGGTCAGCCCAGGCGACGACGTCGTGGATGGGGGTGTCGTCGACGAACAGCGGTGTCACCCGGCCGCCGCCGACGAGACATCTGCGCGCCCACGGGGTCCGGGGGCTGTGGACCCGACGCGTGAGGGCCCCGGCGCTCAACGCGGCATGCATCGCCGCGAGGTCGTCGGGGGCGATGCGCTCCGAGAAGCGCCACACCCCCTGCATGACGGTGGACGGACCGCGGCCGTGGTGGCCGCGGTAGTACATGTCGTCCACCACGGAGAACCGGGGCACCGTGCTGTCGGACATCTCTCGAGGAGGCCCTAGACGCTCCGGCCGCGGTGTTCGCGATACCAGCGGACGAGCGCGTCGGTGGACGAGTCGTCCTGGCGCGCCGGGGCATCGGACTGTTCGAGGACGGCCAGCAGCTCCTTCGCCTGGGTCTTGCCGAGTTCGACGCCCCACTGGTCGAAGGAGTTGATGCCCCAGATGGCGCCCTCGACGAACACCTGGTGCTCGTAGAGCGCGATGAGCTGGCCCAGCACCGACGGGGTCAGCTTCGGCGCCATGATCGAGGTCGACGGACGGTTGCCCGGCATCACCTTGTGCGCGACGACGTGGCTGTCGACGCCCTCCGCGGCGATCTCGTCCGCGGTCTTGCCGAACGCGAGCACCTTGGTCTGCGCGAAGTAGTTGCTCATCAGCAGGTCGTGCATGGACCCGGGCTCGCCGCCGTCGGTCGCCTGCACCGGCAGATCGTCGGTGGGGGTGGCGAATCCGATGAAGTCGGCCGGGACCAGTCGCGTGCCCTGGTGCAGCAGTTGGTAGAAGGCGTGCTGGCCGTTGGTGCCCGGTTCGCCCCAGAAGATCTCGCCGGTGTCGGTGGTGACGTGGTGGCCGTGGATGTCGACGGATTTGCCGTTGGACTCCATCGTCAACTGCTGCAGGTACGCCGCGAAGCGGGCCATGTCGTCGGAGTAGGGAAGCACCACACGGGACTGTGCGCCCCAGAAGTTGTTGTACCAGAGGCCGATCAGTCCGAGGATGACCGGAGCGTTCTGGTGCAGCGGCGCCGAGCGGAAGTGGCGGTCGACGATGTTGAAGCCGTGCAGGAAGTCGGCGAACGCCTCCTTGCCGACCGCGGCCATCACCGACAGGCCGATCGCGGAATCGACGGAGTAGCGACCGCCGACCCAGTCCCAGAACCCGAACATGTTGTCGGTGTCGATGCCGAAGTCGGCGACCTTCTCCGCGGCGGTGCTCACCGCGACGAAGTGCTGCGCCACAGCGGAGTTCTTGGTGTCGGACTCGTCGACGCCGAGGCCACGGAGCAACCACGAGCGCGCCGCGGCGGCGTTGGTGAGTGTCTCCAGCGTCGAGAAGGTCTTCGACGCGATGACGAAGAGGGTGGTTGCCGGATCGAGATCGGCGAGTGTGCCGACGAGGTCGGCGGGATCGACGTTGGAGACGAAGCGGCAGGAGATGCCGGCGTCGGCGTAGTGCCGCAGCGCCTGGTAGACCATCGCGGGTCCTAGGTCGGACCCACCGATGCCGATGTTGACGACCGTCTCGATCCGCTTGCCGGTCGCGCCCGTCCACTCCCCGCTACGGACGCGGTCGGTGAAGGCGCCCATCCGGTCGAGGACCTCGTGGACGTCGGACACGACGTCCTGGCCGTCGACCTTGAGGGTCGCCTCCCGCGGCAACCGCAGCGCCGTGTGCAGCACCGCGCGGTCCTCGGAGGTGTTGATGTGCTCACCCCAGAACATCGCGTCGCGCTTGTCCTCGAGGTGCGTCTCCCGGGCGAGGGAGATCAGCAGGTCGATGGTCTCGCGCAGTACGCGGTGCTTGGAGTAGTCGATGTGGAGGTCGCCGACGTCGATGGTGAGGTCCCGACCGCGGTCCGGGTCGACCGCGAACACCTCGCGCAGATGCATGGCATAGACGTGGGGCTGATGCGCCGACAGCTCACGCCAGGCGTGGCTGCCCGTCACGTCGTGCTCGTGACCGGAGTGATCGTCGTGATCCCGGTCCCTGCTCGCGCTGGTCCTGCCCGTGTGCTCGCTCGCCATCTCCGACCCTTCGACTCGCGTCCCGCGATGCGGATCCCCCCGGTGACCACCACCCTAGTGGCGCGGCGTTGCGATCACCGTGGTCGGTAGGGGCTCGCCGCGCGCGTCGCGCGGGCGCGGCTTCTAGGCTGAGCCGGTGAGCGGACCCGATCGTTCGACTGTCGACCGCGCGTACCTCGTGTGCGCGAGCCAACGCAGCGGCAGCACGCTGCTGGTGGAGTCGTTGCGGATCACCGGCGCCGCCGGCCGGCCCGCGGAGTTCTTCGAGTACCTCCCGGACACGTCGCTGCCACCGCAGTCGCCGGACTGGTTCGTCGGCGTGCACGACCCCGCGATCGATCAGCTGCTCGCGCCCGTGCGCCCGGGCCGACCCGACACCCGCGACGCACACCAGTGGCGGGCCGACGTCCGCGCCCAGGGCACCGGCGACAACGGCGTCTGGGGCGGCAAGCTGATGTGGAACCAGACGACCGTGCTGTGCCGGCGGGTCCGTGATCTGCTCGGCGGTCGCGAGCCGCTGTTGCGCGAGGCCGTCCACGCCGTCCTCGACGTCGACCCGGTCTGGGTATACGTCCATCGGGCGGACGTCGCCGGGCAGGCGGTGTCCATGTGGCGTGCGGTGCAGACACAGTCGTGGACGGCGGGTGAGTCCGAACGGGATTCCACGGCGGAGTACCACCTCGGGGCGATCGCGCACCTCGCCGAGTACTTCGTCGCGCAACAGCGCGCGTGGGAGGGGTGGTTCGCCCGCGAGGGGATCGACCCGGTGCGGGTGGAGTTCGACGAACTCGTCGCGGATCCGACCTCGACCACAGGCCGTGTGCTCGACGCGATCGGTCTCGATCCCCGGCTCGCGCCGCCGCCGCCGCTCCGGCGGCAGGGGGACGCGCGGTCGCGGGAGTGGGTGGCCCGCTACCGCGAGGAGGCCGCCGAACACGGGTACCCGGTGTCGACGGTCGACCCGGCACCGACCTCCGCGGGATCGTGACCGGCGTCCACGCGATCACGCAGCGACCGATCCCCGGTGGCCGGTTCGCGATGGGCGACGCGCACGGCGAGGGGCTCGCGCCCGACGGCGAGACGCCGGTGCACCCCGTGGCACTGTCGGTGTTCGCCATCGACGAGACGACCGTGACCAACCGGGACTTCGCCGCCTTCGTCGACGCGACGGGTCACCGCACCGCCGCCGAGGACGCCGGGTCGTCGACGGTGTTCCACTCGCTTGTGGCCGACGACGATCCCGCTGTCCTCGGGGCGTCGGTCGACGCGCCCTGGTGGCTCGCGGTGCGCGGTGCGCAGTGGCGACACCCGGCCGGCCCGGCCTCCGATCTCGCCGGCCGCGACGACCACCCCGTCGTCCACGTCTCCTTCGACGACGCTGTCGCGTACTGCGATTGGGCGGAACGGTCGCTGCCGAGCGAGGCGCAGTGGGAGATGGCCGCCCGCGGCGGGCTCGAGGGGGCACGATTCCCGTGGGGGGACGAACGGGAGCCCGCCGGGCGACGTATGTGTTGGACGTTCTCCCCGGACTTCTGGGGCGGCGACTTCCCGGGCTCGGCCGCGACGCACGTCGGTGTGGCGCCCACCCTGCCGGGGGCGGCGTTGCCGCCGAACGGGTTCGGACTCCGACAGATGATCGGCAACGTGTGGGAGTGGTGCGCCGACCGTTTCGATCCCCGCTACTACCGTCGTGCACCCGCCGACGACCCCGCCGGACCCGACCGTGGCGCCGCACGGGTTCTGCGCGGCGGCTCGTACCTCTGTGACGACTCCTGGTGCCGCCGCTATCGCGTGGCGGCACGCTCGCACAGCACCCCGTCGTCCACGGCCGGCAACGTCGGTTTCCGGACCGTCAGCCGCGGCTGACGCGGATCCGGTTCCGGGATTCGCGCTCCACTTGTGGTGTAGACGCTCCACTTCCAGGGTTCCCGCTCCAGTTGTTCGAGGACGCTCCGCCTGCAGGCGGAGCGTCCTCGAAGAAGTGGAGCGTCTGCGCCGGGCCGGAACGCCGGCAACGAGGTCGGGTCAGCCCGGCGGCCGGACGCGCAGGATGCGGTCGCCGCCTCCGCCGTTGTCCGTCGTCACCAGCAGTGAGCCGTCGCGGTCGATGCCGAGCCCGCGGAGGCGGCCGTAGGTGTCACGGAGGTCGTCGGTGCGACGCACCGTCTGCCGCCCGTCGTCTGACAACGTGAGAAACAGCAGGCGTTTTCCCTGCTGGGTCGCGACGACCGCTGCGCCGGAGAGATCACCCCACCCACCCGGCAGGAACGTGAGCGCCGGCGTCGCAAGGGTCGGTGCGCCCGACGACCAGACCGCGCCGATCGCACCGGGCACGCGAACCGGATCGGTCATGGGGACGGACTCGTCGTAGACCAGCGGCGCCCGGTCGGGCCGGTACCCGTAGTTGCCGCCCGGTTGCAGCAGGTTCAGCTCGTCGTCCCGTGACGTGCCCTGCTCGATCGAATAGACCCGTCCGGTACCCGGCTGCAGGGCGACGCCCTGCACGTTGCGGTGTCCCAGTGAGTAGATCGGCGTGCCGGGGATCGTGCCGGCCGCCGGTGCGCCCGAGGTGGTGACGTGCAGGACCTTGCCGCCCAGCGACGTCCGGCTCTGCGGATACGACGGCACCGCGTTGTCCCCGGTGCCGATCCACAGTGTCCCGTCGGGGGCCGCGGTCAACCCGCAGCCCGCATGTCGCCCACCGGAGTTGACCGGTATCCCCGACAGCACCGTGCGCGTTCTCGTCATCGCCGACCAGTCCTCGGCCACCCGCCAGGCGACCACCCGGATCTCCTGGCCCGTGTTCGGGAAGGGGATCGGCAGGCTCCCGGCGGATCCTGTCCCGACAGCGCCGCCGGATGTCTTCTCGGCCTGACACGAATAAAGCGTGCGGTTCTGGGTGAACCCGCGGTCGAGCGCGAGGCCCATGAGGCCGGCCTCGTTGGTCACGAACAAGCTCGACTGGTCGGCGCGGACGGGCGCGGCCGCACCCCCCGGACGCACCGCGACGAATCTGCCGCTGCGCTCGCCGGTGACGATGGTGCCGTCGGGGGCGACCTCGACGTCCCAGGGCTTGTCGAGGCCGGACGCGATCGTGGTGGCCGTCAGCGCGGGTGCGGCCCGGACGGGTCCGACCGCCGTGGTCAGGCCGACGCCGAGCGCGGCCACCGCGCCGAGGGTGGTGAGCAGACGGCGGGAGTGCGCGTGAGGGGAGGACACTTCACGACGGTAACCCCGACATTCACGTCAATGTGGACGATCGGACGGCGAGGATGCGTCGAAAGACGCGGCCGACGTCAGATCGCGTCGAACGCCTCGTCGAGAAGTGTTCGCGCTCCGGTCATCTCGGCATCCACGCCGTTGAGAAGGTCGTCGAGACCCTGCTGGAAGATGCCGTCGAAGGTGAGGTAGACGAGCTGCCGGGTCATCCGCGCAGGGGTGCCGCGGAGTTCGCAGTAGCGGTTGACGACGTTCCAGATCATCTCGGTACGACGGAGTTCGATCTCACGGACCTCGTCGCGGAGCGATTCCTCGTAGCGGGTCTGGTTGCGGAGGTCGTACCAGAGGCGGTGCAGCGACGAGTCGGCCCGGAGCGTCGCCACGAACATCGACGAGAAGTCCCGCCGCAGTTCGTCGGCGGTGGTCGCGGAGGCGACCGCCTCGTCGTAGCGGGTGACGCACATGTCCTCGTAGATCCGGACCGCCTCCGCGATCAGATCGAGCTTGTCGCGGAAGTAGTAGTGCAGGACGCCATGGGAGAACGCCGAGTTCTGGGCGATCTCGCGCAGGCTGGTGCGCGCGTAGCCGAGCTCGGCGAGGGTCTTGAGCGTCGCGGTCGCGAGCTCGCTGCGGCGTGCGGCGAACTTGTCCGGGCCTCGCTGCCCCGACCGCACGTCGGGTCGCGTGGCGGTGGTCATCGACCGAGTGTACGGCGCAATCGGCACAGAACGTGCAGAACGAGGGCCATGTGAGACAGCGTCTGGGCACCTGTCAGAAGAATTCTTGACAGTCGCCCAAGTTTTCCTTGACATGTGTCAAAGGCCGTTTCTAGTGTGATCTCGATCGCAGTCACCATCGGTTGTGTCCGGCATCTCCGCCGGGCCGAGTCCGTCCAGGGAAGGGCACACGCATGACGAGTTACGACCTCACCGGCCGCAAGGCGCTGGTCACCGGCGCGGCACAGGGGCTCGGTGCCGGCATGGCGTCGGCCCTCGCGCAGGCCGGGGCGGCCGTCGCGGTCGCCGACATCAACGACGAACTCGGCCACGAGACGGTCGACAGCCTGCGGTCCGCCGGAGCGAAGGCGGAGTTCGTGCATCTCGACGTCCGCCACGACGCGGAGTGGGAGTCGGCCATGGCGACAGCGGTCGCCGCGCTCGGCGGGATCGACATCGTCGTCAACAACGCGGGCGTGGAGGTCACCGACCTGCTGATCGACTTCGATGCCGACGCGGCGTCGACTCTGCTCTCCGTCAACGTCCTCGGCACGGCGCTGTCCGCCATCGACCGCCTCACCCGCGTCGCCGCCGCCGAGTCCGGAAAGCTCGGGTACGGCGTGCGGATCAACTGCATCTACCCGGGTCTGACCCCGACGGCCATGGGCAACAAGCTCGCCGTGGAGACCGCGGGGCTGGGCCTGTTCGACTCCCCGGAGGCCGCCGCCGGCGCCGTCGCCGAACTCACGCCGCTCGGGCGCCTCGGGCAGGTCGACGACATGGCCGACGCGGTCGTGTTCCTCTCGTCCGACGCCGCGAAGTTCATCACCGGAGCCGGGTTGCCGGTCGACGGTGGGATGGGGATGTGAGGACGTCCGCCGCACAGGACGCCCGGGATCCGCTGTGACACTGGCCTTCTACCTCGACAAGGGCGCTTCGCTCGGGCCCGACGCGCCGTGCCTCACGCTGGGCGGCGAGTCGCTGACCTACGGCGACGTGGTCGACCTCTCGCATGCGGTGGCGAGGGCACTGCGTCGGTCGGGCGTCGCCCCGGGGGACAAGGTCGGCATCCTGTCGGCCAACCACCCGACGTCGTTCGCGTGCATCTTCGGCATCGCTCGCGCCGGCGCGGTGTGGTGCCCGATCAACCCGCGCAACGCGGCGCAGGAGAACGCGGAGCTGCTCGACCTCATCGACTGCACCGCCCTGCTCTTCCAACCGGCATTCGACGACCTGGTCGCCGACATCGCTCCCGGTCTGCCGAAGCTCACCACCCTGGTCCGCTTCGGTGGGAGATCGGGGCTCGCCGTGGGATTCGACGACTGGCTCGCCGACGCCGCCGGCGACGACCCTGTCGATGCCGATCCGGTGGACGACGTCGTGGCGCTCGTCGGCACCGGAGGAACGACCGGACGGCCGAAGGGCGTCATGCTCACCGACCGCAACCTGCAGACGATGACGTCCGTCGTGCTCATGCGGTATCCGTTCGACGGGCGGCCGCGGTACCTGGCGTTGGCGCCGCTGACGCACGCGGCCGGCGTCCTGTGCTTCCCGATCATGGCGCTCGGCGGTGAGATCGTGGTGATGGACCACCCCGACGTGGGAGAGTTCCTCGATCTGGTCGCGCGCCATGGGATCACGCACACGTTCCTGCCCCCGACGCTGATCTACATGGTGCTCGCGCACGAGGCGCTCGACGCGACGGATCTCTCGACGCTGCAGTGCTTCTGGTACGGCGCTGCACCGATCTCGACCAGTCGCCTCGCGGAGGCGCTCGACCGGATCGGCCCGATGGCGCAGCTGTTCGGCCAGTCCGAGGCGCCGATGATGATCTCCACGCTGTCGCCCGCAGAGCATCGGTTGCCGGACGGCAGCATCCACCACGACCGGCTCGCGTCGGCGGGATTCCCGTCCCCGTTGGTGACGGTCGCGATCCTCGACGAGGACGGCGCAGCGGTCCCCACGGGCGAGCGCGGCGAGGTGTGCGTGCGCGGGCCGCTCGTGATGGCGGGCTACTACCGCAACCCGGAGGCGACCGCGGCCGCATCGGCCCACGGCTGGCACCACACCGGTGACATCGGGTTCCTCGACGAGGATGGGCTCCTCCACATCGTCGACCGCGCCAAGGACATGATCATCACCGGCGGGTTCAACGTGTACTCCGCGGAGGTGGAGCAGGCCCTCATGGCCCACGCCGCCGTTCGTGACTGTGCCGTCGTCGGACTGCCCGACGAGAAGTGGGGCGAACGGGTCACTGCCGTCGTCCTCCTCCATGACGGTGACCCGCCGAGCGCCGAGGAACTGACCGCGTTCGTCAAGGCGCGGATCGGATCGGTCAAGGCGCCCAAACAGATCGAGATCTGGCCCGATCTGCCCCGCTCGACCGTCGGGAAGATCCTCAAGACCGACATCCGCTCCGCGCTCGCAGCCCACTGACCACCCGCTCCACCGAGGAGGACCCCATGCTCGAACTCGCCCTGTATTTGCCCAACTTCCGCGAGCAGATCACCGTCACCGAACTCGAGGACCTCACCGCACTCGCCGAGGAACTCGAGTACGAGTCCGTCTGGACCCTCGACCGCATCATCGTCCCCGAGTCCTCGGACCGGGCGGAGATGGAATACGCGTTCGGCATGATGCACGAACTGCCCAAGCAGTTGCCCGTGTCGTCGAGAGGCCAGTTCCTGCAGGGGTTCCCGCTGATCCCGTGGCTCGCCGCGAAGACCACCAAGGTCCGGATCGGCATGAGCATCATCGACACTCCCTACCGCGCACCGGGTGTGCTCGCCGCCGAGCTCGCCACCATCGACCACCTGAGCAACGGTCGGCTGAACGTCGCCGTCGGATCGGGCTGGATGCCCGAGGAGTTCGCGGCCGCCAGTGCGGGCCACATCTTCCCGCGACGTCACCAGCACCTGCGCGAGTCGATCGAGATCATGCAGGGGATCTGGGCGAACGACGTGTTCGAGTACCACGGCGAGTTCGCCGACTTCGGCCCCAGCGGTTTCGGCGCCAAGCCACTCCAGAGTCCGCGCCCGCCCATGTATTTCAGCGGTCTCAAAGATGCGAAGCGGGCCGCCAAGCGGGTGGCGAAGTACGGACTCGACGGGTGGATCGGCATCCAGGACTCGCCCGAGGAGATCGCGACCTGGCGCGCCGGGATCGCCACGGAACTCGCGGAACTCGACACGTCACGGACCATCGACGACCTCGACATCGCGAGCATGATCTGGACGGTGATCACCGATGTCGACATGGACGACACCCCCGCCGGCAAGGCCTCGAACCTCCTCGTCGGGTCCGAGCGGCAGGTCACCGACATCCTCAAGCGCTACCGCGAGGCGGGTCTGACCAAGCTGCTGGTGTGGCCGCCGTTCGCCGACGTGCCGACGGCCAAGACCATGGACGACATGAAGCGCCTCAAGAACGACATCCTGCCGCAGATCGAGGCGATGTGAGCGTGATGCGGCACGGCGTCCACGACGAACACCGCTGAGCGGCGGCGCGTGCATCGCGCACGCGCCACCACCCAGCGGTGTCATCTCCGGCGAGCCGGATCGACTCAGTTGCGGTCGTCGGTGGCCGGGCTGCCCGACTTCGCGAGTCCCCGGGCGACCATGTAACCGATGGTCAGCCAGGTGATGTACTTCAGTGCCTCCGCTGCGCCGAACGGGTCACTGCTGCCGTCGTCGCCACCGACCACGAGCGCGGTGATCACCACGGCGAGCACGGCGACCACGTAGGCGATCAACTCGGTGGTCTTCGTGGAGACCTTCGTCTCGATCCGCTGGCGCAGGTTCGCGGTGTGCGGGGCCGGCGGGAAGGGGGCGGGCTCGCCGTGGTGAGCCGGGTTGGGGCGCAGGCCCGGATCGTGGCTGCTCGTCATCGTCTGTCTCCTGTGTGAGTGGTGACCCCGGTGACCGGGGGCGGCACCGATCGGTGCCGCACCTCTGATTCCCCACAGGCCGGGCGTGAAACCTCCACTGACACAACATCAACGGGCGTTGATGAATGTGAACTCGTTCGATTGCCTTAGGACACAACTACTTCAGACGCGAGGCTAACTTTCCCTGTCGGGGTCCCGCGCGGTGCGACGCAGCTCGCGCTGCTCGCCCAAGGGGCGGCGGGACGGGAGGCTCCGGGTCTTCTCCCGCGCGGGCTCGGTGTCGAGCTGGGCGTGGTGACGTCGCATGAACTCCGCGGCGATCGCGGTGCCCGTGGCCTCGTCGAGGAGCTCGTCGCCGGTCTCGGTGCGCCACCGGTGCAAGCGGGCAGCGAGGTCGTCGCGGATCGTCGCGTGCGCGGGGTCGTCGGCGAGGTTGATCCGCTCCAGCGGGTCCACACGCAGGTCGTACAGCTCGCGTTCGGGACGCGGGAGATCCTGGGACCCGTCGAGCGCCAGCGCCGATGGGCTGTCGAGGATGTCCAGCGGCAGACTCAGGGCCGGGCGTCGCGCATAGTTCTCGATGTAGCGGTGGGTGGTGGTCCGCACGGCGCGGATCGGATCGAAGCTGTCGTGAAATGTCTTCTCCGTGAACACCTCCGAGCGGACGGCGTCGGCATCGACAGGCGGGCCGAACATCTCCGTGGCATGGGAGAACCCCTCCATGTCGTCGGGGACGTCGAGCCCGAGCGCGTCGAGGATCGTGGGGGAGAGGTCGACGCCGCTGAACAGGTCGTCGTAGTGATGCGGCGTCACACCGCGCGCCGTCGGCGGCCGGATGATGCACGCGACACCCGTACCCGCCTCGTAGAGAGTGGACTTGGCCCGGGGGAAGGCGACGCCGTGGTCGGTGATGAACACGACCCAGGTGGTCGCGTCCAGGGCGAGTTCGGCGAGGGTGTCCAGAAGGCGACCGACCGCGGCGTCGGCCTTGGTGATGGATGCCTGCAACCCGGCGATGTCCTCCCGGACCGGACGCGCGTCGGGCAGGAACGGCGGGACGGTGACAGCGCTCGGGTCCTCCGGCGGGTACTCGTCGGCGGGGTAGGGGCGGTGGGTCTCGAAGAAGCCCGCGGTCAGCAGGAACGGTCCGTCGGTCCCGTGCTCACGCAACCACTCCTGGGACCGCGCGACGACGTGGTCACAGCGGGAGTCCGAGACGTCCCAGTCGTCGAAGCCGATCCGGGACGGGTCGGAGCTCTCGTGCTGCATCCCGTAGAGCTGTGTGGCCCAGCCGTGGGAGGACAGGATCGCCGGCAGCGTCCGGACGTCGTCGTGGTACTCGAACCCGTGGTGCGCGAGGCCGATGAGGCCCGTCGAGTGCGGGTAGCGACCGGTGAACAGCGCCCCGCGCGCCGGCGAACACAGCGGCGCCGCCGCATGCGCATCCGTGAGGAGCACGCCGTCGGCCGCGAGGGTGTCGAGGACGGGGCTCACGACCCCCTGCGCGCCGTAGCAGGCCAGGTGGCGTCCGAGGTCGTGCCAGTGGACGAACAGGACGTTGTCGCGCATGGGGGCCTCGGACGCTGTGCTCACCGGCCGAGGGGACCGCGACCGAGGCGGAGCAGCAGCATCGCGAGGGTGTGTCCCTCGCTGCCGAGGGAGGAGAACCGCTCCAGCACCTTCACCTCGCGGCTGTAGACGAGACGGGGTCCGCCCGCGGCCATCCGCGTGCGGCCGACCTGCTTGGAGACGTTGCTGCGTCGGGTGACGGCCGCCAGGATGATCGCGTCGAGGCGGTCGATCTCCGCGCGCAGGGCGTCGATGTCCTCGCCGATCGCGCTGACGTCGGGGCCGAGGTCGTACGCCGACAGGTCGATCCCGGAGGCGTCGGCCGACTGGTCGGGGGCAGCGGCGTCGGCCGACTGGTCGGGGGTGTCCATCCCGCAGATCTTGCCACGGCTGGTACACACGACCCCGTGGTCCTGTCGACGCCGACGGCGGAGCGTGCGCCCCGGGCATCGACCCGGATCGCGCGCCCGTCCGTCCGCACCCTTCTCGTCGTGGCGGCGCTCGCGGTCGTGGCGCAGCTCGCTCTGCGGTGCTGGACTCTCGCCCGCGGCGACTTCTACTGGGACGACCTGATCCTGATCGCCCGGTCCGGGTCGGCCGGCGGACCGGGCTTCCTCCTCGACAACCACGACGGCCACGTGATGCCGGGGGCGTTCGCCGTCGCCGGTCTGCTGACCACGATCGCGCCGCTGAGCTGGCCGGTCGCCGCCGCGTCGCTGGTGGTCGGTCAGGCCGTCGTGTCGACGGTCGTGGGGCGGCTGATGGTGATCGTCGGCGGCGTGCGGCCCGCCACGGTCGCGGTGTTCGTCCTCTACCTGTTCAGCCCGATGACCGTGCCGGCGTCGGTGTGGTGGGCCGCGGGCCTGAACAGCCTGCCGTTCGTCGCGGCGGCGGCGTGGGTCGCCGGGGATGCGGTGCTGGCCTGTCGCGGCCGGGTTCCCGTCGCCGTCCGGACCCTGGCGGTGCGCTCGGCGATCGTCGCCGCGATCGGGATGACGTTCTTCGAGAAGGCCGCCCTCGTCGGCCCGATTGCCCTGATGGTCGCCGTGCTGTGCGTCCGCCGTGACCGACTGGCGGGTCGGGACACGACCGTGCGGGCCGCACTGGCGCGGTCGCGACCGCTGTGGGGTGCGCTCGCCGGTGTCACCGTGGTGTGGGCGGTCTGTTTCGCGGTCCTCGCCCACCCCGCTGCGGGCGACCACTCGCTGGGGCAGACGTGGGCACTGACCTGGCGGGCCGTGACCCACGGCGTGCTGCCGGCGCTCGTCGGCGGTCCGTGGTCGTGGGGGCGATGGAACCCGAGTCCGCCGTTCGGTGCCGTCGGGACGGGAACGGTGCTCGTCGCAGCGGTGGTCGTGGTCGTCGTCGTCGCGGCGGGTGTCGCGGGGCGCCGCGGAGCGGGTGCTGTCGTGGCCGCCGCAGCCGGATACGTCGTCGTCGCCCAGCTGCTGGTCAGCTGGAATCGCAGCAGTTCGGGGACGGCGCTCGAGCTCGCCCAGACACTGCGCTATCTCCCCGACAGTGCGCTCGTGCTGGCCGTGGCGGCCGTGCTCGTGATGTCCTCGCCGCCGCGAGGGTCGGTGCCCGTCGCAGCGTCCCGACTGCGCCTCGTCGGTGTCGCGGCCACCGCGACCGTCGCCGCGTCGTCCGTCGTCTCCACCGTCGCATTCACCGACAGCTGGGCCGACAACCCGACCGGTGACTACCTGCGAACCGCGACGGCCTCGCTCGCGCAGATGGCGGGCACCCCCATGTTCGACCAGGCGCTCCCGCTGGAGGTGCTGCTGCCGGTCGCCTACCCCGACAACCAGGTCTCCCGGGTGTTCGCGGGGCTCCGGGACCGACCGACGTTCGGGGATTCCGCCGACAGGCTCCGCGTGCTCGATCCCCGCGGCGAGATCGCCGACGGCGCCGTCACCCGGGCGCGCACGTTCGCCGCGGGGGCGGGGACCTGTGCGCGACCCGAGATCACCGGCCCCACCTCCATCCCGCTCGACGGACCGCTCATCCGCTGGCGGTGGACCGTCGCGCTCGGCTACTGCGCGACCGGCGACGGCGAGGTGGAGGTCCGCGTCGGCGACAGCGCTCCGGAACGGGTGCGCGTGGAGTCGGGTCTGCATCCGCTCTACGTCCAGGCGATGGGCTCGGGAGACGCCGTCTCGGTGCGTCCCGTCACCCCCGGCCTCGGCCTGCACCTCGCGGCCGGGCAGGTCGGCGAGGTCTACGACCCCGCGCTGCTGCGCTGACCTTCGCACACCTGTGCGCATGGCGCGCGCATGCTGTCCGATGCCGCGGGTAGTCTCGATCCTTGATGAAATCCGCACCGCAACCGTCTCTTCCCGGTCTCACCAGGGGTGATCCGGCGGTCTCGGGCGTCGCCACGGACGATCTGACGGATCGCGCCCGGGAACTGCTCGACGGCCTCAACCCGCAGCAGCAGGCCGCGGTGCGCCATTCCGGCTCGCCGCTGCTCATCGTGGCCGGCGCGGGGTCGGGCAAGACCGCCGTGTTGACCCGCCGGATCGCCTACCTGCTCGCCCAGCGTGACGTCTCGCCGGGCGAAGTCCTGGCCATCACGTTCACCAACAAGGCCGCCGCCGAGATGCGTGAACGCGTGGCGTCGCTCGTCGGTCCCCGGGCCAACCGGATGTGGGTGTCGACGTTCCACTCCACGTGCGTGCGGATCCTGCGGGCGCAGGCGGCGCTGATCGCGAGCCGCAACTCCAACTTCTCCATCTACGACGCGGACGACTCCAAGCGCCTGTTGGCGATGATCGTGCGCGATCTCGACCTGGACCCGAAGAAGTTCTCGCCCCGCGGCTCCGGCATCCACATCTCGAACCTGAAGAACGAACTCGTCGACCCGGCGACGGCCGTCGAACAGGCCTCCGAGGCCGACGACGACACCCTGCGGACCCTCGCCGACATCTACGTCCAGTACCAACGGCGGCTCGCGTCGGCGAACGCCTTCGACTTCGACGACCTCATCGGCGAGACGGTGACGCTGCTGCAGACCCACCCGGAGGTCGCGGAGTACTACCGTCGCCGGTTCCGCCATGTCCTCGTCGACGAGTACCAGGACACCAACCACGCCCAGTACGTGCTCGTCCGCGAACTCGTCGGTACGGGTCAGGGCGCGGTCACCCCGTCGGAGCTGTGCGTCGTCGGTGACGCCGACCAGTCGATCTACGCGTTCCGCGGTGCCACGATCCGCAACATCGAGGAGTTCGAGCGCGACTTCCCCGACACCGAGACCATCCTGCTCGAACAGAACTACCGGTCGACGCAGACGATCCTCTCGGCGGCCAACGCGGTCATCGCGCGCAACCCGAACCGGCGGGAGAAGAAGCTCTGGACCGACTCCGGCGACGGCGAACTGATCGTCGGCTACGTCGCCGACACCGAACGCGACGAGGCGTCCTTCATCGCCGGTGAGATCGACCGCCTCACCGACACCGGTGAGTTCACCTACTCCGACGTCGCCGTCTTCTACCGGACCAACAGCGGCTCACGGGCGTTGGAGGAGGTGTTCATCCGCCTCGGCATCGCCTACAAGGTCGTCGGTGGTGTGCGCTTCTACGAACGGCGCGAGGTGCGCGACATCGTCGCCTACCTGCGGGTGGTGGCCAACCCCGACGACACCGTCAGCCTGCGTCGCATCGTCAACGTCCCCAAACGTGCCATCGGTGACCGCGCCCAGGCGTGCGTGGCGGTGCACTCGGAGAACGCGGGCATCAGCTACTACCAGGCTCTGATCGACGCGGCCGCAGGCAACGTGGCGATGCTGAACTCGCGTGCGGTGAAGCAGATCTCGGGTTTCGTCGACCTCATCGAGGGGCTCCGGAACGACTTCCTGGCCATCTTCGCCGCCGGTGACGCCGAGGACGCGGACACCGTCTCCGTCGACGCCGGGCGCGACAACGCCGACATCGGTGACCTCGTCGAGGCGATCGTCGCCCGCTCGGGCTACCGCGACGAACTCGAGGGGTCGTCGGACCCGCAGGACGGGGCCCGGCTCGACAACCTCGACGAACTGGTCTCGGTCGCCCGGGAGTTCAGCATCGACGCCGCCGCCCTCGACCCCGACGACCGTCCCGATCCCGCCGACGGCGAACCGGAACCCGGGTCGCTCGCGGCTTTCCTCGAACGTGTCTCACTCGTCGCCGACGCCGACCAGGTGCCCGACAGCGCCTCGGGCGTCGTCACCCTGATGACGTTGCACACCGCCAAGGGACTCGAGTTCCCGGTGGTGTTCGTGACCGGCTGGGAGGACGGACAGTTCCCGCACATGCGGTCCCTCGGCGACCCCGCGGAGTTGAGCGAGGAACGTCGGCTCGCGTACGTGGGCATCACCCGCGCGCGGCAGCGGCTCTACGTGACGCGTGCGATGGTGCGATCAGCATGGGGGCAGCCGGTGTCGAACCCGGAATCCCGCTTCCTGCAGGAGATCCCGCAGCACCTCATCGACTGGCAGCGCACGGAGCCGAAGCGGCGGGAACGCTCGTTCGGAAGTTCCGGTGGCTTCTTCGGCGCCGGTTCCTACCGGTCGGGTTCGGGTGAGGAGTCGAACCGGGGGATGCGCGGACGGTCGTCGTATTCGTCGGACCCGACGCGCGGTCGCAACACACAGGTCTCGGTGTCCGTGGGCGACCGGGTGACCCACGCGAAGTATGGGATGGGGAAGGTCGTCGCCAAGGAGGGGTCGGGGGCGACGGAACGCGTCACGTTCGACTTCGGCAGCGGTGGCCGCATCACCCTGATGTCGCTGGGCGGACTCCCCGTCGAGAAGCTCTAGTCCGACCGCGTCTACCTCAGGGCCCAGCAAGCTCATGGTGGTGGCAGCGGAGATCTTCGGGCGGGCCGCTCTGTGCCCGTCAAACGACGCGAACGCCAGACAGCGCATCGACGTGCTGTCCAGGCGGGGCGTACCTGTCGCCGATGCCTGAGTGCGGGCGTCGGCAGACGCCCACTGGCGTGCTCCGGATGCCCAAGAGACGGTTCCTGCCGCCCAACAGACGCGTCGAGCCGCAGGGGTGTGAGGAGTGCGCCTTGAGAGGGCGGTCGCTCAGCCGGTGTAGTTCGACATCTGCACACCGTGCTCGGCGAGCCACGGCATGGGGTCGATCTTCATCCGGCCGTCTTTCCACACCTCGAAGTGGCAGTGCGGTCCGGTCGAGAACCCGTCGCTGCCCACGGCGCCGATGACGTCGCCGGCGGTGACGTGCTGGCCCTTACGGACTCCGACGCCCGAGTTGTACATGTGGCCGTACATCGTGACGGTGCCGTCGGCGGCGCGGATCTGGATCCAGTTGCCGAAGCCCGACGCCGGTCCGGCCTCGATGACCTCGCCGTCGGTGGCGGCGTGGATCGGTGTGCCGAGCGGGGCGGCGAAGTCGACGCCACCGTGGAAGGCGCCCCAGCGGAAGGCGAAGCCCGAGGTGAACTGGTACTGACCGAGTGGCAGCGGCGACGCGAAGAGCGGCAACCGGGCGCGACGATCGGCCTCGGCGGCGTCCTTGGCCAGCTTGTCGCCCTCGGCGAGCTGGTCGGTGAAGGTGTGCATGTCCGGCGCGGGCGTCCCGGCGGTGACGCCGGAGTCTCCCGACACGGTCGGATCGACCGGGGTGACGGCCGCAGCCGGGTTGACCTGCGGGGCCGCGGCCTCGGGCGCGGCGTTCTCGGTGGCGGGCGAGGTGTCGATGTGACCGGTCGCGGCGACGACGGCGGCACCGGCGGCGACGGCGATCAATGCGGCGCGACCTTTGAGGGCCGAGGGCGGCGCAGCGAGGCGGTGACGACCACCCGACCGCGACGGGCGGGCCTGCGTGGCGGGACGGCGGACGGGCGGCTCGACGGTCCGGTAGCCGGTCTCGGCGAGGTCGAAGGGGTGCGCGTCGGCGGTGTCCTCGAACTCGCACTCGGCGATGAGGATGTCCTGCGTGACGTCGGCGGGGAGCGGTCGACGTGGCGTCCGTCGGTCCGGGGAGTCCCACCGGGGGGCGTCAGCCCAGTCGATGGGGATGATCGAGGTGATCTCCTCGGGTCGGGTGTCGTCGATCAGAGCTGACCGCTCCGAGGCGTCGACGCCCGCGTTCCCACGTACTCCCAAGACTGCACCTTCCGAATCCCGACACACGTCTGCCCGCGTGAGAGCGCGCTCACGCCCTGTGTGTTGTGCCTTCCGGCTTGTCCCCCAGCGATGGGCCCCTGTGACTCACCCGCGTGGATCGCGATCACGTCACCGAGCCCAGGCGACGGTAACGAAATGATTGCAGCGTGTGCAACCGTGGGCGAACGGTTCTTCAGCGATGTGAGCTGCCTCACATTACGGTGGGGGGCGTGACACGCCCGGATTTTCGGTCAAGCGGCCCGAAACGGGCGTCCACCCTCCCGAACGAGCGCTCGGACGGACCGCCCGGGGGGTTCGGGAGTGATCTGGCGCACATGCGTCGCATGCCCGTCCGGGGCCGGTTCACCCCGGCGATAACCTTCCCCGTGGTGCTCGCGTCCACAGATGAAGCGCGGGCGAATCTGAAGATGGTGAGCTGAATGGATCTCTTCGAATATCAGGCGAAGGAACTCTTCGCCAAGCACGAGGTTCCGACATCCGCCGGCCGCGTGACCGACACCGTCGAGGGAGCTCGGCAGATCGCCGAGGAAATCGGCAAGCCGGTCATGGTCAAGGCCCAGGTCAAGGTGGGCGGTCGCGGCAAGGCCGGCGGCGTCAAGTACTCCAACGACGCCGACGAGGCCGCCGCCAACGCGGAGGCGATCCTGGGGCTCGACATCAAGGGTCACGTCGTCAAGAAGCTCCTCGTCGCCGAGGCCAGCGACATCGCGGAGGAGTACTACATCTCCTTCCTGCTCGACCGCACCAACCGGACCTACCTCGCGATGTGCTCCGTGGAGGGTGGTGTCGAGATCGAGGTGACCGCCGAGGAGAACCCCGACGCGCTCGCCCGCGTCCCCGTCGACGCCGTCAAGGGTGTCGACCTCGCGTTCGCCCGTGAGATCGCCGAGAAGGGCAAGCTCCCCGCCGAGGTGCTCGACGCCGCGGCCAACACCATCCAGAAGCTGTGGGAGGTGTTCGTCGGCGAGGACGCGACCCTGGTGGAGGTCAACCCGCTGGTCCGCACGCCCGACGACCAGATCCTCGCGCTGGACGGCAAGATCACCCTCGACGCGAACGCCGACTTCCGCCAGGAAGGGCACGCCGAGTTCGAGGACAAGGACGCGACCGATCCCCTCGAGCTGAAGGCCAAGGAGAACGACCTCAACTACGTCAAGCTCGACGGCCAGGTCGGCATCATCGGCAACGGCGCGGGACTGGTCATGTCGACCCTCGACGTCGTCGCGTACGCCGGTGAGAAGCACGGCGGCGTGAAGCCCGCCAACTTCCTCGACATCGGCGGCGGCGCCTCGGCCGAGGTGATGGCGGCCGGACTCGACGTCATCCTCGGCGACTCGCAGGTGAAGAGCGTGTTCGTCAACGTCTTCGGCGGTATCACCGCGTGCGACGCGGTCGCCAACGGCATCGTGTCCGCGCTGAAGATCCTCGGCGACGACGCGAACAAGCCCCTCGTCGTCCGCCTCGACGGCAACAACGTCGAGGAGGGACGCAAGATCCTCGACGACGCGAACCATCCGCTCGTCACCCTGGCCGACACCATGGACGCCGGCGCCGACAAGGCCGCCGAACTGGCGAGCAAGTAAAGGACGAGCAGACATGTCTATTTTCCTCACCAAGGACTCCAAGGTCATCGTCCAGGGCATCACCGGCGGCGAGGGCACCAAGCACACCAAGCTGATGCTGAAGGCCGGGACCCAGGTCGTCGGCGGCGTCAACGCCCGCAAGGCCGGGACCACCGTCAGCCACGTCGCCAAGGACGGCTCCGACGTGGAGCTGCCCGTGTTCGGGTCGGTCTCGGAAGCGATCGAGAAGACCGGCGCCGACGTCTCCATCGCGTTCGTCCCGCCGAAGTTCGCCAAGGACGCGATCATCGAGGCGATCGACGCGGAGATCCCGCTGCTCGTCGTCATCACCGAGGGCATCCCCGTCCAGGATTCCGCGTACGCGTGGGCCTACAACAAGTCCAAGGGCGAGAAGACCCGCATCATCGGGCCGAACTGCCCCGGCATCATCACCCCCGAGGAGTCGCTGGTCGGCATCACGCCGGCGAACATCGCGGGCAAGGGTGGCATCGGCCTCGTCTCGAAGTCGGGGACGCTGACCTACCAGATGATGTACGAGCTGCGGGACATCGGTTTCTCCACGGCCATCGGCATCGGTGGTGACCCGGTCATCGGCACCACGCACATCGACGCGATCGAGGCGTTCGAGGCCGACCCCGACACCAAGGTCATCGTGATGATCGGCGAGATCGGCGGCGACGCCGAGGAGCGTGCCGCCGACTACATCAAGGCCAACGTGAGCAAGCCGGTCGTCGGTTACGTCGCCGGGTTCACCGCGCCCGAGGGCAAGACGATGGGCCACGCCGGCGCCATCGTCTCGGGCAGCTCCGGCACCGCCCAGGCCAAGAAGGACGCGCTCGAGGCTGCCGGTGTGAAGGTCGGCAAGACCCCGACCGAGACCGCCGAGCTCGCCCGCGAGCTCTACAAGGCTCTCTGACAGCAGTTCCCACGACAGCCCCGCCCGGTTCCGGGCGGGGCTGTCGTCGTCTACGGGCTCGGCGCGCCTACCGTCGAGGGATGACCTCCTCGATCCCGTCGACCACCACGTCGATCGTCGCCACCGCACCCGGACCGGTCGACGCCGACACGTCGTTCGTCGCCCACGAGTCCGAGACGCCCACACCCACCGGCCACGACCTGCTCGTCGAGGTGCGCGCGGTGTCGGTCAATCCCGTGGACGTCAAGGTGCGCAGCGGGTTCGACGCCGACGCGGCACCGAAGGTCCTCGGGTTCGACGCGGCCGGGGTCGTCGTGGCGGTGGGGCCCGACGTGACCACGCGGGCTGTCGGGGACGAGGTCTACTACGCGGGGTCGATCGCCCGCCCCGGCAGCAACACCGGCCACCAGCTCGTCGACGAGCGGATCGTCGGACGCAAGCCGTCGTCGCTCGACTTCGCCGCCGCCGCGGCGCTGCCCCTCACCACGATCACCGCGTGGGAGGCGTTGTTCGACGTCCTGGAGATCGCCGAGGGTGCGAGCGGCACCATCCTGGTGACCGGCGGCGCGGGCGGAACGGGCTCGATGGTCACGCAGCTCGCCCGGGCTCTCACCGACCTGACCGTCGTGGCGACTGCGTCGCGGTCGGAATCCCGGGAGTGGGCCGAGCGGATGGGCGCCCACCACGTCGTGGATCGCCACGACCTCGTCGAGTCGGTGCGGGCCGTCGTGCCCGACGGCGTCGACCACGTCTTCTCCGCCTTCTCCGACGGCAACGTCGAGGCGTACGCCGAGCTACTGCGGGTGCGCGGGGCCGTCGTCGCCATCGACGACCCCGAGGGCCTCGACACGATGCCGTTGAAGGACAGGAGCCAGAGCTGGCGGTGGGAGTTCATGTTCGCGCGTCCCCTGCACGAGCCCGAGAGCGACGCGCAGAAGCGCATCCTCGACCGCGTCGCGGACCTCGTCGACGAGGGGGCGATCGTGACGACCGCGAACCGCACGCTGTCGCCGCTCGGCGTCGACACCCTCCGCGAGGCGCACCGACTCCTCGAGTCGTCGAGCACCATCGGCAAGGTCGTGATCGCCGCGAGCTGACCGCCGCCGAGCGTGCCGATACGACCCGCCGAGCGTGCACTCGATCCCGCCTAGCGTGCGGTAGATCCCGTCGAGCGTGCACTCGATCCCGTCGAGCGTGCAGACGGTCAGCGCCGCGCGGTCCCGATCGACATGCGGGCGACGAGCTCCGGTCCCTTTCGGACGACGTCGACCTCCGGTGCCGCGAAGCCGTGCGCTCGGAGGAGGTCCGGTGCGCTCCGCGTGAGGCGGCACCCGCCGGCGACCGCACCCCACGCCGGTTCGATCCGTTCCTGCCATCGAGCGATGGACGGACTCGGAGAGATGCCGTGTTCGACGAAATGCACCTGGCCGCCGGGGCGTAGCAGCCGGAACATCTCGGCGACCGCCGCGTCGACATCGGGGATCGTGCACAGCGTCCAGGTGCTCAGGACGCAGTCGACGGACGCCCCGGGCAGGTCGATCCGCGCGCCGTCGAGGCCGACGAATTCGACGGGAGCCGCGGACGACGCGATCGCCGGCGCAGCGAGTCGGCGTGCCCCGGGCGACGGTTCGACTGCGAGCGCGCGGGTGACTGTCGACGGGTAGAAGGGGACGTTGGGCCCGGTGCCGAAACCGACCTCGAGCACGTCGCCGTACAGGCCGTCGCAGACCCGTCGTCGCAGATCGTCGACGTGTCGACCCAGCGCGACGTCGATGATGCGAGGGAGGACGTGATCGTCGTAGAAGCCCACGCGGGAAGCGTAGGTCGCGCCCGAGTGCACGGTCGACGGGATCTACTGCACGCTGGGCGACTCTTGTCGGCACGCTCGGCGGCTGGTTTCGGCACGCTCGACGTTGTCGAGGCTAGGGGCGCGCGGCGAGGATCTGTTCGCGAAGGATGTCGGCGTGCCCGCAATGGTGGGCCAATTCGCGCAGGACATGGAGATGCGAATTCCACAGGGGATGCGGTCGGCGTCCGGTGACGATCGTGTCGAGCCCCATCGACGCGACGGCCAGCCGCGACTCGGCGCACACCGCGAGGAACCGCGATCGGATGCTCTCGACGGTGTCCTCGTCCGCCAGGATCCACGAGTCCTCGGCCGCCTCGGGCAGACCCATGTCGGCCCGCGATCGGCCGGTGATGTCCTGGTCGTACCAGACCTGCTGGGCGAACGTCACGTGCTTGAGTAGCCCCAGCAGCGTGGTTCTCGACGGCACCAGTGACCGCCGTGCCTCCTCCTCGGTCAGCCCGTCGAGGCTGGTCGCGAGGTGGTCGCGGTGCTCGTCGATGAGGTCGTCGATCCGTCGACGGACCGGGTGGCCGGGATCGCCGGGGTGGGTGGTCGCATTCTCCATGCGACCAGTACATCGCATCGCCCCCGCCGAGGTCGGCGGATTCCGCTCCGGCTGATCGCAACTCGAACGCGAAATTCGCTGCACGTCAGGGCATGTCCCCTCGCCCGCAGCTGTTCTCGTGGTCATGGGGCGCACCGCGCCCCGCCTAGTCTTCGTCTTCTACGCCACATCGTCGGCGCGTCAGGAGCCCGGTGATCCCGGGCAGGAGAGAGGACACAGACCATGGTCTGGAAGAAGGTTGCGGTGGCGCTCGTCGCCACGATCTCGGTGCTGGGCGGGGTCACCGCCTGCGGATCCGACTCGGACTCCGGCATCGTGAAGATCGGTGTCGCCGACGCCGCCGAGAGCTACTGGAACGTCTTCAAGAAGAAGGCGTCCGACGACGGGATCACCGTCGACCTGGTCAACTTCACCGACTACAACCAGCCCAACCCCGCGCTGGCCGAGGGTGAACTGCAGCTCAACGAGTTCCAGCACATGCTCTACCTCGCGACGTACAACCAGAAGAACAACCAGAAGCTCGTCCCGATCGGCGCCACCGCGGTCTATCCGCTGCCGCTGTACTCGACGAAGCACACCTCGGTGAGCCAGATCCCGCAGGGCGGCTCGGTCGTCATCCCGAACGATCCCACCAACCAGGCCCGTGGACTGCTCGTCCTGCAGCAGGCCGGCCTGATCTCACTCCGCAACGGCGGCAACGGCTTCTCGACCATCGCCGACATCGACAAGGGCAAGTCGAAGGTCACGGTCACCGCCGTGGACGCCGCCCAGACCGCGCAGAGCCTGGACTCGGTCGACGGCGCGATCGTCAACAACAACTACGCGACCTCGGCCAAGCTGGGCGAGGACAAGATCATCGCGAAGGACGACCCCAACAGCGACATCGCCAAGCCGTACATCAACGTCTTCGTCGCCCGTGAGCAGGACAAGGACAACGCCACCTACGCGAAGCTGGTCTCGATCTACCACGATCCCGAGGTCGAGGCGGCGGTCAAGAAGTCGTTGGGCGGCAACGGGGTCCTGAAGAACAACGATCCTGCCGAACTGCAGCAGCTCACCGTCGACCTGCAGAAGCAGGTCGCCGCCAACGGTGGCTGACCACCCGGGCGCCGCTGCGATCTCGTTCCGGGGCGCCACCCGCCGTTTCGGCGGGGGGCGTCGCCTGGGTCGGGCGGACACACCGGGGACCGCAGCGGTCGACGGTGTCGACCTCGACATCGCGGCGGGCACCATCACCGGCGTCATCGGCTACTCCGGTGCCGGCAAGAGCACCCTGGTGCGTCTCATCAACGGGCTCGAGCGACCCGACTCCGGCCAGGTCATCGTCGACGGCGAGGACATCAGCACCGCGGGCGAGCAGCAGCTGCGACGCGTGCGTCGGGAGATCGGCATGGTGTTCCAGCAGTTCCACCTGTTCTCCTCTCGCACGGTCGCGCGCAACGTCGAGTTCCCGCTGCGCATAGCCGGCGTCGCGAGAGACGAACGGGCGCGGCGGGTCACCGAGCTGCTCGAGTTCGTCGGAATCGCCGACAAGGCGAAGCAGTACCCGTGGCAGCTGTCCGGCGGGCAGAAGCAGCGGGTGGGGATCGCCCGGGCGCTGGCGACCTCGCCGAAGATCCTTCTCGCCGACGAGGCCACGAGCGCACTGGATCCCGACACCACCTCGGAGATCCTGTCGCTGCTGCGTCGGGTGAACCGCGAGCTGGGGACGACCATCGTGGTGATCACCCACGAGATGGACGTGATCCGCGAGATCTGTGACCGGGTCGCGGTTCTCGACGGTGGCAGGCTCATCGAGCAGGGCGACGTGTACGACGTGTTCGCGCACCCGCAGTCGGCGATCACCCGGCGACTCGTGCGCAGCGCGGTGGGCGACGTCCCGTCCGACGAGACCCTCGCCCGGCTGCGGGAACGACACACCGGGCGGTTCGTGACGGTCGCGATCCGGGACCAGGGCGTCGGCGGTGACACCGCGGTGGATGTCGCCGACCACTTCGCGAAGGCGGGTGTGCGGGCGTCGATCGTCTACGGCGGCATCGTCGAACTGGCCCGACGTCCGTTCGGCGCCTTCACCGTCGCGCTGCAGGGGAGCGACGCCGACATCGACTCCGCGGTGGCGGGTCTGCGTCAGGTCACCGAGGTCATCGAGCACACGAGAGTGGGTGGCTGATCATGATCCTCGGCGACATCATCACGCCGGAACTGCGTCCTGTGCTGTGGGACGCGGTCATCGAGACCTTCCAGCTCGTGGGGTTCACGCTCGTCATCGGCGGCGTGCTCGGGCTCGGCCTCGGTGCGTTGCTCTACGCCACGCGACCGACGAACCTGCTCGCGAGCCCCGTGGTCTACACGGTGCTCAACGTCGCGGTGAACATCGTGCGCCCCATCCCGTTCATCATCTTCATCACCGCGATGGCGCCGGTGACCCGCGAGGTGATGGGCACCCGGATCGGCACGCAGGCCGCGATCTTCCCGATGACGGTGATGGCCGTGTTCGTGATCGGTCGCGTGGTCGAACAGAATCTGGTGTCGGTCGACCCGGGCGTGGTGGAGGCGGCCCGCGCGATGGGGACGAGTCGCCTGCGCACGCTCGCAACGGTCGTCGTGCCCGAGGGTCTCGCGCCACTCATCCTCGGCTACACGTTCATCTTCGTCGCGATCGTCGACATGTCGGCCATGGCCGGGTACGTCGGCGGTGGCGGGCTCGGTGACTTCGCCCAGCAGTACGGGTACCAGCAGTTCGACGCCACGCTGACCGTCGTCGTCATCGCGATGCTCGTCGTGCTGGTGCAGCTGGGTCAGTGGCTGGGCAACACCCTGGCCCGTCGCGCTCTGCGTCGGTGACGGAGACCGACCCCGACGCCGGACAGACGCAGGCGGTGACGATGGACCGGGTCCACCGCCACCGCCGGCGTCGCGCGACTCAGTGGCGGGTGTGCCCGTTCGCGGAGTGATCGGGAACGCGGCGACGGTTGATCATCTCCCGCACCTGGTGCTCGAGTTCGTCGGTCGCGAGCGCGCCACCGGTTCCACTGCGGCCCAGGCCGTTCCCGCCGAGCATGGGGTCGCCGCCGAAGTCGGACTCGAGGTCGGCGACCGTGTAGTGCGACGGCCGGCTGCCGAGCTCGACGCGCTCAGGGGAATCACCACGGTCCGGTGTCTCGTCGACGTGCGCGTCGTCCCCGGCGGCTCCGTCCGCGGCACCGGTGTCGTCGGCGTCGTCCTCGATCGGCTCGGCGTTCTTGTCCAGACCGTGCGCGGTCAGGATCCGCTCGCGGTCGGCCATGCCCTTCTGCATCATCGCGCCCTGGGCCGCCGCCATCATCGTCGTCTTGCCGGCGAGGATGCGGTCGAACTCCTTGCTCTCACGCCACCGCTTGCCGACGAGCATCGTCACGATGCCGAGCACGGCGTAGCCGGCCATCAGCAGGAACGGCTGCCAATAGGGCTCGCCGACGCCGTAGAGGACGCGCTTGATCATCTCGGTGATCCCGTGCCCGACGACGAGCGGGTTCAGGTCGCCGAAGAGGCGCGGCACCATCCACACCGGGTAGGCCGCACCCGACGACGGGATCGACAGGAACACGAACATCGTCAGTGCGATCGCCGTGACGAAGCGGCCGAAGAAGTAGGCGAGGCCGTTGACGGCCAGCCCGATCGCAAGGATCCACAGGAACGAGATCCCCATCAACTGCCAGATGTGGGAGCTGTCGTAGACGCCGATCACGAGCGACGCGAGCAGGTTGGTGATCACCGACGCCACGAGGGCGCCGCCGGCGAGGATGCCGACGCGGGTCAGGTGACTCAACGGGTTGCCCATCATGCCGATGAACATGGCGACCATGTAGCCGCCGATGCACCACGAGAGCATCAGGTACATCGCGCCCATCCCGTAGGAGTCACCCGACGGCAGGGGAGCGATGTCGGTGATCTTCGGTGCGGTGCCGGCCTGGGTGAACGCCGTCGTGAAGGTCGACTTCATCAGCTGCGCCGCCTGGAACTGGTGGGCGCTGGCGATGGTGACCTCGGGCGCACCGGTGCGCGTGGTCGGGAACGTCACCGCCGCCGCGGCACTGCCGTCCCGCACGGCCTCGGTCGCCTCGGCCTGGTCCTGCACGAAGCGGAAGTCGAACATCCCCGGCGACGCCTGGCCGAAGCGGTCGGTGAACTGCGAGGCGGCGGGCGAGTTCACGACGGCCACCGGGGCGTCGTGGATCTTCGGCGAGTGGAAGGCCCCCAGGTAGCAGAAGCAGAACATGAACATGAAGAAGATCGGCAGCCACATCTGGAGGCCGATCATCTGCAGCGCCGGGGGCAGCTTGCTGTATTGAGCGCGCCACCGTGTGGTCAGCGAGGAGAGCATCGGGGGTCCCTTCGAGGTCGTCCAGGGCAAGTATCAGTGCATGCTACAACTATATGTAAACCCCAACTAATTCCCGACCAGCCGACCTCGCCGTCTGTCCAGGTCGGGCAGAGCGGGGAGGGCTCAGCCGGCGAGCGAGCCGCCGAAGATCTGCCAGGCGAGGAGTGACTTCGCGACGAGGCTGAGCACCAGGTAGGTCTTCTCGCCGAAGACGTAGCTGCGCCAGGGGCCGATCTCGCGGTACTGCAGCCACTGGTTGACGGCGAACGTCGAGAAGAAGATCAGCAGGGAGACGAACACCCCGACGACGAACCCGGGTACCCGGCTGCCCGCGCCGACGAAGTTCACGACGATGACGATCCAGGGGACGACGCCCGCGACGCAGCCGAACCAGAACGGCAGCATCGTCGTGTGGTCGCGGCCGGGCGGGTTGGCGCGTTCCTGCAGCCAGCCGAACAGGATCATCGCGACGTTCGCGCCGAACACCGCGATGACCGCGTCGATGTTCGTGACGCCGAAGTAGAAGGCGATGAGCACGATCATGATCGACGCGCTGACCGAGTACTCGATCCACCGGAACCGGTTGATCCCGCGGCGAAGGTCGCTCTCGTAGAGCCGCCGTCCGACCGTCGCGGTCGCGAGGTGGTCGATGGCGGCGAGCGCGAGGAACACCGCGATGGCCGCGCCGACCGAGACGTCGAACAGCTTCTCGGGCGCAGGCGGTGCGGTTCCCGGGGGGCCGACCGGGAACGTCGACGTGACGGTGATGGAGAAGCCGTTGGCGAGCACCAGGACGGCGATGGCCTGCGCGGCGTGCAGGACCGTCAGCCCGATGTTCCAGCGGCGCAGCCCGGCCAGGCGTTCGTCGGTGATCCCGCTCGCGATCGTGGTCATGTCGGCGACGCTATGCCCGCCCGGTCACCGGTACGGCACCCGCGCGACGATCGCCGGGTGATCGAGACCTGGGTCTCGCGGCGGTCACGACGCCCACGGTCCACAACCCACACCGACAGAGCCCGGCGCGTGCACATGGCACACGGCGGAGCTCATCGGTGTCGGTTGTGGCGGCTCAGAGCCCGAGGCGACGCCGGTGCTCGGCCACGTCCTCCCGGTACCGGGCGACGTTCGCCATCTTGATGTCCTCGTAACCACGCACCACGTCCGGCAGTGCCGCGAGCGCGGCGGCCGCGGGGAGTTGGTCCCGGCCGATGCGGCCGTCGGCGATCGCGGCGGTGACGGACGCCAGCAGCGACCGGTACTCGTCGACGAGCGCGCGTTCCGTGCGACGGATCTCGGTGCGACCGAACGGGTCCAGGGCGGTGCCGCGCAGTCGCTTGAAGCGCGCCAATCCGTGGAGGGCCTTCTGCGTCGTCGGCCCGAGCGCGATCTTGCGTCGCATCCCCATCGCCCGCAGGGCCGGCGGATGCAGTCGGACCGCCACCTGCGCATCGGCTCCGAACGTCTCGGCGACCTCGCGCGCGAACGCGTCGTCGGCGGACAGTCGGGCCACCTCGTACTCGTCCTTGTAGGCCATCAACTTGTACAGGCCGCGCGCCGCTGCGTCGGTGACGACGGTCGACCCGAGCTGCCGTTCGGCGACGAACAGGTCGTGGACGTCGTCGACGAACTGCCGCGCGTACCTCGCACTCTGGTAGTCGACGAGGTCGTCGATCCGCAGCAGCAAGCCGGACCGCAGTTCGTCGTCGACGTCACCGAATCGCGTGACGAGATCCCGCGCGAATGCCGACGGCTCGGTTGCCGGCACCGCCGGTCGTAACGCGTCGGCGGCGGCCGTGACGGCGTCGGGATCGGCGACGAGCTGCCGTCCGCGTCGGAAAGCCTGGACGTTCGCGTCGACGGCGACGCCGTTCACGCCGATCGCCCGCTCGATCGCGGTGTCCGAGATCGGCAGAGCCCCGGTCTGATACGCGACACCGACCATCAGCATGTTGGCGAACTGCTCGTCGCCGAACAGGGCCGTGGCGGTGGCAGCCGGGTCGACGAAGACGGCGCGGGCGGCGTGCTCGGTGACGCGGTCGACGATGCTCGAGCGCGCCGGGAACCCGACGGCGGTGTCGATCACCATGGCGCCGGTGGGGATCTCGCTCGTCGAGACCACCGCGACGGTGAGCTCGGGGGCGGCCACGCGGATGTTCACCGGGTCCACACCGACGAGGGGGTCGCACGCGAGGTACAGGTCGCAGTCGCCCGTCGCGACCTTGGCGGCCTCGTCGACGTGGGGCCGCGTCGACAGCTTGAGGTCGCCGACGACGGCACCGCCCTTCTGCGCCAGGCCTGTCATGTCGACGGTTCGGGCGTGCAGACCGTCCAGCGACGCCGCGGTCGCGAGCACCTGGCTGACGGTGACGACGCCCGTGCCGCCGATCCCGGTGGTGCGCATACGGAATCCGTGGTCGGCCAGCCGCGACGGGACGTGGGGCGGCGGGGAGATCGCATCGGCACCGATGTCGGCGACACGTCGACGGCTGACGCCGGTGCCCGGGGTCACGGTGACGAACGACGGGCAGTCACCCTCGAGACACGACATGTCGAGATTGCACGAGCTCTGGTCGATCCGTGTCTTGCGACCGAACTCGGTCTGCACGGGATGCACCGACAGACAGTTGCTCTTCTGCCCGCAGTCGCCGCATCCCTCACAGATGCGTTCGTTGATCATCACGCGCGTCGTCGGCGTCGGGGTGGTGCCGCGCTTGCGCCCGCGGCGCTTCTCGGCGGCACAGTGCTGGTCGTGGACGAGCACGGTGACACCGTCGACGGCGGCTAGTTCGGTCTGCACCGTGAGCATGTCGTCGCGGTGGCGGACGGAGACGCCGGGTGCGAGGCCGAGCGCGCGGGTGCGGTCGGGGTCGTCGGAGGTGACGACGACGCGGGACACGCCCTCCGCCTGCAGCAGTCGGGTCAGTGGGGCGAGTCCCTGCCCGCCGACGGCGTCCTGCCCACCGGTCATGGCGACGGTCCCGTTGTAGAGCAGCTTGTAGGTGATGCGCTCACCCGACGCGACCGCCGCACGCAGCGCCAGCGACCCGGAGTGCATGAAGGTGCCGTCGCCGACGTTCTGCACGAAGTGTTGTTCGCCGACGAACGGGGCGATGCCGAGCCACTGCGCGCCCTCGCCGCCCATCTGGGTGACGCCGGTGACGTCGCCGACCTGCCCGGGATCCATCAGCAGGACCATGGCATGACAGCCGATCCCGGCACCGACGAGCGTGTCGGGGGTGACCTTCGTCGAGCTGTTGTGCGGGCATCCCGAGCAGAAATAGGGCGTGCGCACCGCGAGCGGCAGCTCGATGCGGGTGCGGCGACGGCTCTGCCGGTCGAGCCAGTCGAGTGCGGCCGGGATGTGGTGAACCCGCGCGAGACGGTTCGCGAGACCGCGGGTGACGGCGTCGATGTCGAGTTCACCGAAGCGGGAGAACAATGTCGCGCCCTGCTCGTCGGTCTTGCCGACGATCGACGCGAGGCCGCCGGCGCGGGCGCGGTCGAAGAGGATGTCGCGCATCATGGTCTCGATGAAATCGCGCTTCTCCTCGACCACGATGATCTCGTCGAGACCGGTCACGAACTCGTCGAGGATCGAGCGTTCGAAGGGGTAGACCATCCCGAGCTTGAGGATGCGGATGCCGAGGCGGCCGAGCTCGTCGTCACCGATGCCGATGAGCCGCAACGCCTCCCGCACGTCGAGGTAGGTCTTCCCGGCCGCGACGATGCCGATGCGGTCGTCGGCGGTGCGCGTCACGATCCGGTTCAGCCGGTTGAGGCGGGCGTACTCCTCCGCGCGTGGCTTGCGGATGGTCAGCTGGTTCTGCTCGAGCTCCATCAACTCTGCACCGAGCAGACGTCCGCTCGGGATGTGCGGGCTGTCGCCGAGGCCGCCGAGGTCGGGCACGATCCGGTCGGGGGAGACCTCGGCGGTCGATGCGCCGTCGGCGACGTGGGCGCAGATCTTCATCGATGTCCACAGGCCGGACACCCGCGACATCAGCGCTGCGTGCACACCGAAGTCGAGGATGTCCTGGGAGTCGGCGGGATAGAGCACCGGCATGTAGAGGTCGGCCAGGGCCATCTCCGAGGCGCACGGCACCGTCGAGCTCTTGGCGCCGGGATCGTCGCCGACGAGGGCGACCGCACCGCCGCGGTGGTGGGTGCCGATGAGGTTGGCGTGTCGCAGGGCGTCGGAGGCGCGGTCGAGTCCCGGGGCCTTGCCGTACCAGTAGCCGACGACGCCGTCGCGGGTGCTGCCGTCCTCGCGCGGTGCGAGCTGGGCGACACGCGCGGCGATCTGCGATCCCATCACGGAGGTGGCGGCGAGCTCCTCGTTGAGGGCAGGGCGGTGGACGACGTCGAGCGGGGCCAGCAGGGAACGGCGACGGGCGAGCTCGAGATCGAGTCCGGCCAGGGGTGACCCCTCGTATCCCGACACGAACGACGACGTGTGGAGCCCGCTCCGGCGATCGATGTGGGCGCGGTCCCCGATCATGCGCACCAGCGCCTGGATGCCCGTCAGATAGACGGTTCCGGACGAGCGTGTGTAGCGCTCCTCGAGGGAGTACCGGGGGCTGCTGTCCCGCCCGGGGGTGCCGCCGTCGGACGGCCTGTGGTCTGAGGTGAGGGTCATGGGATCTCCTGGCCTGCTCATATGTGTCCGGGTGCGCCCGGGGGTGGTGGGCGCCGACCGGAGGGTTGTGTGTCGGTGACCACACCGTATGTCGCGAGGTGACCGGTGTCACGATCTCCCGCCCGGCATGATGACGCCGTGACCCAGCACACGACCGCCTACGAGCGATTCGTCGCATCCCTCCCGGACACCGCCGACGTCGCCCGCGGTGACGCCCTCCAGCCCGACCCGGTGGGCGACTACGCCCGGGTCTGGCAGTGGAGCGTCGATCACCCGGCGGAGTTCTGGCGCGCGCTGTGGGTCTTCACCGGGATGCAGAGCCGGGCCGGGGAGACCATCACCGCCACCACACCTCTCGAGCAGGTCCTCGCCTCCGACGCGATGCCCGGCGCGGTCTGGTTCCCCGGGGTCGAGCTGAACTACGTCGACAGGGTGCTCGCGGCCTCGGCCACGGCGGACGGTGAGTCGCCCGCGATCGTCGGCGTCGACGAGAGCGGCGGTCGCACGGTGATCACCTGGGCGGAGTTGCCCGGTCGGATCGGCGCCCTCGCGCAGTGGCTGCGGACATCGGGCGTCCGTCGCGGCGACGTCGTCGCGGCCTACCTGCCCGACGTGGCCGAGGCGATGGTGGCGTTCCTGGCGACCGCCTCGATCGGTGCGGTGTGGTCCGGGTGCGGGGCCGACTACGCGCCCGAGGGTGCCGCCGCCCGGCTGGGCCAGTTGCGCCCGACCGTCCTGATCATCGCCGACGGCTACACCTACGCCGGGAAGTGGATCGACAAGCGCGCCGACGCGCAGGCGCTCGCCGACGCGATCGACACCGTCACCACCGTCGGTGTGATCACGCTCGGCGACACCGAGGACGAGTCGTGGACGCTCGGCGGCCTCGAGACGGCAGACCTGCACGCGGTGATGGCGCAGGCCGTCGATCCCGTCGTCGAGGCGGTCGGCTTCGACCACCCCCTGTGGGTGCTGTTCAGCTCGGGCACCACCGGTCGGCCCAAGGGGATCGTGCACGGTCACGGTGGTGTGGTGCTGGAGCACCTCAAGGTCATCGCGCTGCACTCCGACCTCGACGCGGGGGACGTCTTCTTCTGGCACACGGCACTGAGCTGGATGATGTGGAACTACCGGGTCGCCGGATTGCTCTGCGGCGCGACAGTGGTCTGTTACAGCGGTTCGCCCCTTTTTCCCGACGCCGACCGGCTGTGGTCGGTGGTGGCCGACGAGGGGGTCGCCTACTTCGGCACCAGCCCCGGTCAGATCCAGGCGTCGCGCAAGGCCGGGCTCCGACCCGGCGAGCGCCACGACCTGTCCCGCCTGCGCACGGTGGGCAGCACCGGCTCGACACTCGCCGCCGATCTGTTCGAGTGGATCCCCGACGCCGTCGGCGCATCGGTCGCGGTCTCGTCGGTGAGCGGCGGCACCGACGTCGTCACCGCGTTCGCGGGCGGCACCGTCGGTGTGCCGGTGGTCCCCGGCGAGCTGTCCGTGCGCTACCTCGGCGTCGCACTGCACAGCTGGTCGCCCGACCGGCGCGAACTCGTCGACGAGGTAGGGGAGATGGTGGTCACCGCACCGATGCCGTCGATGCCCGTGGGTTTCTGGGACGACGAGGACGGGTCCCGCTACCGCGCCGCCTACTTCGACCACGACTGGGAGGGCGAGCCCGACGACACCCCCGTGTGGCGCCACGGCGACTGGGTGACCGTCACCGCCCGCGGATCGGTGGTCATCCACGGCCGCAGCGACGCCACCCTCAACCGCCACGGGATCCGGATGGGATCGGCCGACATCTACGAGGTGGTGGAGTCGATCCCGGAGGTCGCCGAGGCGTTCGTCCTCGGCGTCGACGGCCCCGACGGGGCCTACTGGATGCCGCTGTTCGTCACGCTGGTACCCGCCGACGACGGCGGACCCCGCGACCTCGACGACGCACTCCGGGACCGGATCCGCGGCGACATCCGACGGCGGCTCTCGCCGCGGCACGTCCCCGACGAGATCCTGCTCGCGCCCGGGATCCCGCACACCCGGACCGGGAAGAAGCTCGAGGTGCCGGTCACCGGCATCCTCGCCGGGCGGGCCGACGTCGCCCTCGACCCGCGTTCCGTCGACGATCCCGATCTGCTCGATTTCTATCGCGAGACGGGGGCCTCACACCGCTGGTGACCTGCGATCATGCACGTCTGTACGGCGGCGAACAGGGGGTGTGACACCTGACCGGTACGTTAGCGTGGCAGAACGTCCGGGCGCCGGCGCGAGTCGGCGGCCCGACCATCCGATCTCGGTGAGGAGAGTGCAGTGACGTATCCATCCGGTGGGGGCACCGACGACAACCCCGGAACGACGCCGTCGCAGCCCGGCGGCCAACAGCGTCCCGAGGACCAGGCCGGTCAGTCCGGGTGGGGCCAGCAGACCCCCGGCCAGTCCTACGGTGGGCAGTCCCAGGCGGGTCAGTCCCCGGCGGGCCAGTCCCCGACGGGACAGAGCCCGTACGGCTCCGGGCAGACCTACGGCGCCGGCCAGTCCTACGGTGCCCAGTCCCCGACGGGACAGTCCCCGGCAGGTCAGGGCTACGGCCAGGGCTACGGCCAGACCGGTGGCTACGCCCAGCAGGGTGGATACACCGGCGGCTACGGCGGGCAGGCCGCGACCGGCCAGCCCGGCGGGTACGGCCAGCAGGGATACGGACAGGGTCAGCAGGGATACGGCACCCAGCCCGGCTACACCGGCCAGCAGGGCTACGGATCACAGCAGGGCTACGGCTCGCAGCCGGGCTACGCCGGGCAGACGGGCTCGCCCTACGGTCAGAGCGGCTACGGCCAGCAGGGTGCATACGGCCAGCAGGGCTATGGGCAGCAGAGTGGTTACGGCCAGCAGGGCTATGGGCAGCAGGGTTACGGCCAGGGCTATGGCCAGCAGCCCGCGACCCCGCCCAAGCCGAAGCGCGCTCCCGGGCTCCCGGCCGAGATCGGCCGCTACCTCGTCTACCTGATCGGTGTGCTCGGCATCGTCAACCTGTTCCTCGGGTTCACCACCGCGGTGCAGTTCGCCGACGGCACCGACTCCTCGAGCACGCTGTTCCAGTCGGTCGTCGGGTTCCCGCTGATCGCCCTCGCGGCGGCCGGTGTGCTCGCGCTGACCACGCTGCTGCCGAAGCTCACCGGCACGGTGAGCCCGATCGTCGCCTCGCTGGCGATCGTCGGTGCCCTGGTGACGCTGTTCCAGCTGATCACGCTGCCCGACGTCGTCGACGCGTCCGTCGGGTTCATCCTGCTGCTGGTGTTCGGTCTGCTCGAGGCGATCGCGGCCATCGTCTGGCTCCTGGTCGACGGCGGGATCCTCAAGACCGCCGCGGCCGGCTCGTCGAGCACCGGTGGCGACAGCGGCACCGGGTCCACCCCGACCGGCCAGACCCCGACCACCACGCAGTCGCCGTCCACCGCGCAGACGCAGGCCTACAGCTACGGCGGCGCGACCGGCACCGCGACGGGCACCGCCGACGCCGGTGCCTACGGCTCCGAGAGCGGCTCGTCCGCGGCGGGGTCGTCGAGCGCACCCACCTCGCAGCCCACGGTCGGTCTCGGCAAGCCCGAGGGCGGATCGGGGTCGTCGACCTCCGGCTCGTCGGCGTCGGGCTCGCAGACCGGCGGTTCGCCGAGCGCGGGGTCGTCGGGCCTCGGCGGCGGCATCCCCGGAGCGCCGACCGCGGGGTCGCAGGGCACGACGCCCCCCGCGTCGCCGTACGGCGACCGGACCCAGTCGTTCCCGGAGCAGACCTCGGGCTCCTGATCGGCAGCCGACGCGGGTCCGTACCCGCGTCGGCGCGCCTGCCACCGACGCCGGTGGGGTGATGCGACCCTGAGGGGCGATGGTCACCTCCACCGGCGCCGGTCTGTCCACCCGTCTACGGGAACTGCGACGCGCGCAGCGACTCTCGTCTGCGCGCGCGGCCGGTTCGACCCGGGAACTGGTCGTCGTCGCGTTCGCCGTGGGCGCTGTCGTCCTCATCGGCATCGCCGTGCTCGTCGCGCTCACCCTCCTGACGTCCGACGGGGGGATGACCGGCTACACCGCCGCCATCGGGTCGGTGTGGCTCGCAGCCCACCAGGTGCCGGTCACGGTCAGCGAGATCACCGTCGGGGTGCTGCCGCTGCTGCCGACGATCGGCATCGTCGCCGCCGTCGCCCGGGTGACGTCCCGAGCCGCCGGCCGCCGATCCCGCTCCGACGCGGCCGCCGTCGTGCTGGCCGCTGTCGCCGGCCCCCTCGTCCTCACCGTCATCGCGCTCGCGTTGGTCATGGACGGTTCCACCGTCGTGACCGTCGGCATCCCCAACGTCGCGGTCGCCCTCGGCGCTACCGCGTTGGTGCACGGGCTCGGTGCCGGCATCGGCCTGCTGCTCAGCCGTCGAGGCGACCCGACCGCCCCCGCCCTGCGCGAGGTGATCGGCGCCGCGCCCTGGGCCCCCATCGCGCTGCGCAGCGCCGCGCGCGGTCTGCTCGCCCTGCTGGCCGCGGGTGCCGTCGTCGTGGTCGGACGGTTGCTGTGGTCGTGGGGGACCGTCGGCGACATCCTCGAGACGGGACACGGTGTCGTCGGCTACATCGGTCTGACGGTGCTGTCGGTGCTGTACCTGCCCAACGTGGTCATCGGTGCCGCGGCGCTGCTCGTCGGGGCCGACGTGCACGTGGGCCCCGCCGGCGGCGACCTGTTCGCCGCCCACGCCGGATCGATGCCGCCTCTGCCGATACTCGCGGTGACCCCCACCGCGGTCGCCGTCTTCGCACCGCTGCTCCTGGCCCTCACCGCTGTCGCGGCCGTGGTCACCACCGTCCGCACGCCGTACCTCGGGCTCGCCCACGGCGTCCGCGTCGCTGCCGCGACCGGAGGCCTGATGGCGGTCGCCATGGTGGTGCTCACGTGGCTGGCGGGTGGCGCGTTGGGCGAGGCCGGCTCCGTCGGCGCCACGGTGCCCGCCGCGGGGCTGTTCGCGTTCGGCTGGTGGTTCGTCGTCGGTGTGGTCGTGACCCTCGCCCGCGCGGCGTCGCCCTCGACCCGGCGGGCGCGGCTCCTCGGTCCCACCCACGACCTCGACGAGCTCGACGACCTGGACGACCTCGACCCCGCGACCGACGCGGTGGATCCCCACGACGGGTCCGATGACGACGACGCACCACGGTCGGCACCCCCCGTCGACAGCCCGCAGATCGCCGCCGACGACTCCCCGACGCTCGACATCGACCCCGACGACCTGCCGCAACGTGCTCCGGCTTCGCTGGTGTTCGGTGACCATGACATCGAGGACGCACCCCGTCGCTGAGTCGGCCCGTCGGCGTCACCCGCCGCGATCCCCGCGGGGGCGGGCGGTTTAGGCTCCTCCTGTCCGTCTGCAGCCCGCCGCGAGGAGTCCGTCCTGAACGCCACGACGCCCGTCGACGCGGCACCGGTCGTGGTGTTGGCCTCGGGGACCGGGACGTTGCTGACGGCCCTCCTCACCGCTGCGCAGTCGCCGGACTACCCGGCCCGGGTCGTCGCGGTCGTCGTCGACCGTGAGTGCCCCGCCGAGGCGATCGCCGCCCGGTTCGACGTCCCCGTCGTGCGGTGCGCCGTCGCCGATCACGCCGATCGCGCCGCCTGGGATGTCGCGCTGACCGAGGTGGTCGGCGAGCACGCACCGGCGCTGGTGGTCACGGCCGGGTTCATGAAGATCCTCGGCCCGTCGTTCCTCGCGCGGTTCGGCGGCGCCATCCTCAACAGCCACCCCGCGCTGCTGCCGTCGTTCCCCGGCGCGCACGCCGTCCCCGACGCGCTCGCGCATGGCGTCAGGGTGACCGGCGCGACCATCCACCTCGTGGACGACGGCGTCGACACCGGGCCGATCCTCATGCAGGCACCGGTGATGATCGACGACACCGACGACGAGGTGTCCCTGCACGACCGCATCAAGAGCGTCGAACACGTCCTGCTCGTCCAGGCCGTCGCCGCATTTGTGACCAGAGGCGTTACCTGCCACGGACGAAAGGCCCGTTTCTCGTGACCGACGACTCCCGCATCCCGCTGCGTCGCGCATTGGTGAGCGTGTACGACAAGACCGGACTCGCCGACCTCGCGGCCGCGCTGAACGCGGCGGGCGTGGAACTGGTGTCCACCGGTTCGACGGCGAAGACGATTGCCGCCGAGGGGATCCCGGTGACCGAGGTGTCCGAGGTGACCGGCTTCCCGGAGTGCCTCGACGGCCGCGTCAAGACGCTGCACCCGCGGGTGCATGCAGGCATCCTCGCCGACCGGCGCAAGGAATCCCACCGCACCCAACTCGACGACCTCGGCGTCGCCCCCTTCGACCTCGTCGTCGTGAACCTCTACCCGTTCACCGACACCGTCGCGTCCGGCGCCGGCTTCGACGAGTGCGTGGAGCAGATCGACATCGGCGGTCCGTCGATGGTGCGCGCGGCCGCGAAGAACCACCCGTCGGTGGCCGTCGTCGTCGACCCCGCCGACTACGGCCGCGTCGGTACGGCGGTCGCCGACGGGGGATTCGACCTCGCCGCACGGACCGCGTTGGCCGCGAAGGCGTTCGCGCACACCGCCGCCTACGACGTCGCCGTCGCCGGGTGGCTGTCGGAGCAGCTCGCCCAGGACGAGGCGCCGGCGTTCCTCGGACGGACGTGGGAACTGGGCTCGACCCTGCGCTACGGGGAGAACCCCCACCAGGCCGCGTCGGTGTACCGCGACCCGTCGGCCGCCGACGGCGGGGGTCTCGCCCGCGCCGAGCAACTGCACGGCAAGGAGATGAGCTACAACAACTACACCGACGCCGACGCCGCATGGCGCGCCGCGCACGACTTCGACGGCCCCGCCGTCGCGATCATCAAGCACGCCAACCCGTGTGGGATCGCCGTCGCCGACGACGTCGCGACCGCCCACCGCAAGGCGCACGAGTGTGACCCGGTCAGCGCCTACGGCGGCGTCATCGCCACCAACACCACCGTCAGCGTCGCGATGGCCGAGCAGGTCGCCGAGATCTTCACCGAGGTCATCGTCGCCCCCGGGTTCGACGACGGCGCACTCGGTGTGTTGACCCGCAAGAAGAACATCCGCATCCTGCAGGCCGACCCGCCGCAGCGTGCCGGCAAGGAACTCCGGCCGATCTCCGGCGGGATCCTCGTGCAGCAGCGCGACATCCTGGACGCCGAGGGCGACGACCCGGCCACCTGGACGCTGGCCACCGGTGACGCCGCCGACGAGGCCACGCTCGCCGATCTCCGCTTCGCGTGGATCGCGTGCCGCTCGGTCAAGTCCAACGCCATCCTCCTCGCCGCCGACGGCGCGTCGGTGGGAGTCGGTATGGGACAGGTCAACCGGGTCGACTCCGCGGACCTCGCGGTCCGCCGGGCCGGGGACCGTGCGGCGGGCAGCGTCGCCGCATCGGACGCGTTCTTCCCGTTCCCCGACGGTCTGCAGGTCCTCACCGCCGCGGGCGTGCGGGCCATCGTGCAGCCGGGCGGGTCCATCCGCGACGCCGAGGTGATCGAGGCTGCGGCCGACGCCGGGATCACGCTCTACCTCACCGGATCCCGCCACTTCGCCCACTGATCTGCTCCCACCGCCCACCAGACGGTCCCCGCCGCCCAACAGACGGTCCCCGCCGCCCAACAGACGGGGTGACGTCGTTCGTCGGGCGGCAGGAACCGTTCGTTGGGCGGCAGGAACCGTTTGTTGGGCGGCCGGAGCGGGTCAGCGCGGGGTGCGCAGGTCGTAGACCGTGTACTGACCGATCCGGTGGCCGGTGTAGTGCTTCTCCACCCAGGACTGGATCTGGCCCGTCACCGACGAGGAGTCGAGGCGTCGCAACAACTGTGACGCCTGCGCCGACTGTCCTCGACCGCTGCCGCCGGTGCCCGTGGCGATGTAGTACCCGATGTCACCGTCGGCGACGTACTTCTCGAACTGCGGCAGTGTCGGCGCCGGGTCGCTGCCGGTGAAGCCACCGATTGCCATGATCGGGGTGCGCGTGGACAACTCGAGTCCCGCAGCCGTCGACGACCGGCTGATCGCCGCCGCCCAGCGGGTGTGGGTGCTCTGCAGCGTCCGTGTCAGCTCGCTGGGCGCCGAGGTGGTCCCGCCGAAGAACGCCGCGAAGCCGCCGGTGTCCTTCGCGGAGTGTGCGCGTGCCTCGGTGCTGGGGTCGGCGGACGGTGAGCCGCCGGTGTGCGCTGTCGCCACCACCTCCGCGGAGTACGCGGCCGGGGCTGCGAGTCCCGCCAGGCCGACCACGACGGCCAAACCGCCGAGCGCGAGACCCACACGTCCGCCGCGGAGGCCGGGAAGCGTCTGGCCCACGTCACCGGATCGGCGTGCACCGGTGAGCCCGACCCCCAGGATCGCCACCACGGCGACGATTGTCAGCACGAGCACCGTCCACGCCAACCACGACTGCCACTGCGGATCGCGTCGCATGAGGACGAACGACCACCCGCCTGCGGCCGCGATGATCGCCGCGCCGCCGACGACACCGAGCACCGATCGGCGTCCGCGCAGGCATTCCGCGACACCGAGTCCGACGACGGCGGCGATCGGCGGCGCGATGGCCATCGAGTAGTAGGGGTGCGGATTGCTCTTCATGTACGACAACACGATCCCGTCGACGAGCAACCAGGCGCCGAACAGCAGCAGACCGGCCCGCGCCGGGTCGGTGCGCGGAGCGCGACCCCGCAGCACGAGCCCCACCACCAGGGCGACGAGAGCGGCGGGCAGCAGCCACGAGATCTCCACGCCGAACTCACCGTCGAACAACCGCGTGATGCCCGGGCCCGCCGAGAACATGCCCCCGCCGCGGTGGGCGCCGGCGCCGGAGTGCTGGAACTCGCGGATAAACTGCTGTGCTGCCGGCGAGTCGATGATCGCCCGCTGCGCACCGGCCCCGGCGTGCTCCTTGCCCTCGATCCGCTCGAGGCCGTTGTACCCCAGCACGAGGTTCATGAAGGAGTTGTCGGTCGAGCCGGCGATGTACGGCCGCGACGACGCCGGCCACGCGATGGTGACGAGGACGTACCACCCGGCCGATACGACCATCGCCACCGTCGCCACCAGCAGGTGGACGATGCGGCGCCGCACCGTGGTCGGCGCCGCGACGAGGTAGACAAGCCCGAGCGCCGGCAGCACCATCAGGCCCTCGAGCATCTTGGCGAGGAAGGCGAACCCGACCGCAACCCCCGCGAGCGCGAGCCACCGCATCGACGCCGTGCCGGTGGCGCGCACGGTGCAGTAGGCCGCTGCCGTCATCAGCAGGACCATCGCCGCGTCGGGGTTGTCGAAGCGGAACATCATCACCGCGACGGGGGTGAGCGCCATGGCGGTGCCCGCGACGAGGCCGGCACCGCGCCCGGCGAGCCTCGTCACCGCCGCGTAGACCAGCGCGACGGTGGCGACACCCATGAGCGCCTCGGGGATCAGCAGCGACGCGCTCGAGTAGCCGAAGATGTGCGTCGAGAGGCCCATGACCCACTGGGACACGGGCGGCTTGTCGACGGTGATGAAGTTCGACGGGTCGAGCGAACCGAAGAAGAGTGCCTTCCAGCTCCGCGATCCCGCCCACGCCGAGCCTGCATAGAACGTGTTGGCGGAGCCGTTGACGGTGATGTCCCACAGGTAGAACACCGCGGTGCCGACGAGCAGGACGGCCAGCGCCACCCGATCACGAGGGCGTGCCGGGGGGACCGCCGAGGGAACGACAGCGGTGTCTGTGGGTGCCGGATGGACAGGCGCACTGGTGGTCACGTCCGACAACACTCATCGGTGTCGCTGACGGGGCGGTGCCGGGTCGCTGTGAACACCCTGGGAACGTCCCCGACGTTCCCGGCGATCGGGACAATCGACGCGCGCGCGTCAGCAACCCGTCGCGTAACAGATCCTCCCGGCGACGCCGGCCGTGGTCACCGACAGCAGTCGGGTGGGGGTGTCGTCACCGACAGCGACCACCGTGGCACCGCCCAGCGGGCCCAGGCGGACCTCGCCGGAGTCCTGCGGCGGATACAGGTCGGCGACGCCGACGGCGGTGCCGTTCGCGGCTATGCGGTGGACCGTGCCGTCGGCGGAGCCTGTCACGGTGGTCGCGCCGAGCGCGACGGTCGACGTGACCGCGGCCGACCCCACCGGGATCCGCGGACCCAGCGCACCGCCCGACGAGACCTCCCAGCGGCTCACGCCCCCGGTGGCGTCCCCGACGAGGACGACGGGCCGCAGGGCGGTCTCCTGGCCCGATCCGGGTTCTCCGCGACCCTGTGCGAGGCCGTATCCGAGGGACGTGACCCTCGTGCCGGCGGCAATCCGACCCGAGACGGGTGCCGCTCCGGTGTCCGACAGCGTCCAGCGCAGGACCCCGTCGGATCCACCGACGGCGATCTGTCCGCCGTCGGCGGAGAACGACGCGGCGGTGACCGCCGTCCCGGTACGCAGGTCGGCGATGTCCACGAGGCCGCGCGACGTCACCGACCACACACCGACACCCGCGCCGCCCTGCCGCGACATCGCCAGCGAGTCCGAGCTGGGCGAGAAGGCGAGGACGTCGACGGGTCCGGTGCCCAGCGAGACCGGGGCTCCCACGGCGATCGGGGTGGCGAACGAGCGGGTGTCCCAGAGTTGCGCGCGGTGCGCGGCGTCGACGGTCATCATCCAGAGTCCGTCGGGCGCCATGGCCGCACCGTCGAAATGGTCAGGCGCGTCGATCATCCCGGCCACCACCGGCGCGTCGGGGTCACGCACGTCGACCACCTGCACGGGTCCGCCTGCGTGGGCGACCGCGCACATCGCACGAACGGCCGAACACGACGGCGCGACGGCGAGCCCGAAGCCGCCGGGAACGATCCCTGCGGGCAACGACCACACCCGGGCGCCACCGGGGCCGGCGCTGACCAGGGAGCGCTCACCGGTGAACCGGGCGGCAGCCACGCCGTCGGGGCTGCGGAGCGGCGCGATGAGAGGGCGGGGCGCGGACGGCCGTGCGGGGTCGACGATGTCGGTGACGCCGGCGCCGGTGACGGCCAGGAGTGGGGCGGGACGCCCGGGTCCGGTCGGGGAGAACGACAGGCCGTCGACGCGACCCCGGACGGAGGTGACGTCGGCGTCGGGGCCCGTGGCGAGTCCGTCGGTGCCGATCGGGACGACGCCGACGTGACCGTCGGAGTCGGCGACGGCCACCGAGCCGGCCGTCGCGGCCAGTGCGGTCACGGCGCCGGTGCGACGCGGCAGGGACCCGACGACGTCGCCGCCGCGGGGATCGACCACGGTGACGCCGCCGGAGGCGTCACCGACGACGACCCCGGACGGTGTGGTGGCCACTGCGGTGGGTGTCGAGACCAGCGGGATCGTCGAGGACACAACCGGTTTCGCCGGATCGCCGACGTCGACGATCCTCACGCGCCCGGAGGCGCCGACGCCGTCGGCGACCGCGATCTGCGGACGTCCGGGAAGTGCGACCGCGGCGACAGCACGCCCGCCGGTAATGGCCGGAACCGCGGCGACCGGGATGAGGGCGGAGCCGGAGGACATGCGCCACAGGCGTATCGACCCGGTGTCGTCGACGACGAGCACGACGCCGCCCGCGGTGACGGCGACCGTCTGGGCCCCGGCGGCGACACCGGCGTCGGTGCCGGGACCGACAGAACCCTCGCGGTCGACGACGGCCAGCGACCCGTCGGCTGCGACGACGACCGACTGCCCGTCGGCTCCGACGACGACCGACTGCCCGTCGGTTCCGGCCGGTGCCGTGGCGACGGCGCGTGTCGGCCCGGTGCCCAGCGCGCGGCCCAGCGGCAGTGTCTGTGTCGCGAGGACCGCCTGCTCGGCGCGGGGGTCGTTCGGATCGGCCGCGTATGCCGCACGGGCGGCGTCGGCGGACGCGGACGGGTCGGACGTGGCGTCGGCGGCGGACGTCGCGATCAGCGCAGCGAGTCGCGACTGGGTCCGGGCGTCCTGCGAGTGCACCAATGACACGGCGACCACCACGGCAGACACCAGGGACACGACCGCGATGACGACAAGTGCACCCAGCGCGACGCGACGACGGGATCGACGCAGCGACAACCGTTCCCGTGATCGCTGCAGGAACGTCGTCGCGTCCACGCCGAGGTCGTCGAAGAGCTCGACGGCGTCGTCGGCGCGGCGGAGTGCGCTCGAGTCGTAGAGATCGTCGCGCTGTCGCCCGTTCTGCGCCCAGCGGGCGGCATCGGCGACGACGCGGTCACGAATCGGCGCCTGCAGGTGTCGGTCCGCGAGCCAGTCCGCGAGGCGGGGCCAGGCGGTCGTCAGTGCGACGTGGGCGATCTCGACGCGCCCGTCGGACACGCGGATGAGGTGGGCATCGATCAGCCGGGCGACGACGCGGTCGAGGTGGGGGCGTGCGAGACGCCGCAGCAACACCGTCATGTCGCGGGCGGTGGCGTCGCCGTCGGCCGCGGCGAGCAGAACGATGCGCGCGGTCTCCCTGTCGCCGTCCGTCATCCGGATCCACACCCGGTCCGCGGAGGCCGCGGTGATCTCCGCTATGGGATCCGAGGCGCGGTAGGCCTCCACCGTCAGGGGTTCGTCGCTGTCGGCGACGCGGGTGTGCCACAGGTGATCCAGCATCACCTGCAGAGCGATGAGCGGCGGTGTCCGCGGGCCGACACCGGGGAGGTCCGCGGCGATCGCCTCGCCGAGACCGGCCTGCGTGCGTACCCCGGCGACGCGGGCCGGCAGATCGACCGTCTCGACGATCTCGGCCGTCGTCATCGGCAGCAGGACGACCGATCGCAGGTCCAGCGCGGGCACCAGTGTCGCCTCGCCCAGCGCGTCGGCGGCGAACTCGGCCCGCAGGCCCACGACGACGGCGAAACGCTCGTCGGCGGCCAGCGCGTCGAGGAGTTGCAGGGCCAGTCGGCGTTCGCGCGCCGCGCACCATCGGAAGAGGTCCTCGAGGTGGTCGACCACGATCAGGCAGGCGCCGTGGCGTCCGCCGGTGACACCGACGGTGTCGGACGCGGCGATGCTGTCGGCGACGGTCGCGACGTCGTCCAGCGCACCGCGCTCGACGCCGAACGCCTCGGCCAGTGCGGCCAGTGGCGCCTCACCCGGTCGGAGCAGCACCGTCGACGCGTCCACCGTCGACGTCCGCGTCCGCAGTCCCGTCGCACGGACCTCGGGGATCAGACCGGCACGCAGCAGGGAGGTCTTGCCCGATCCACAGGGCCCCACCAGGACGACGACGCCCTCGCCGGCGATAACCCGCAGGTGCAGACGCCGTCGCAGGTCAGTGCGTCCGTCGAACACCGCCGCGTCGGTCTCGGTGAACGGTGTCAGCGGTCGGAACGGACTCCTGCCCGCCCCGGACCCCACCGCGTCGGACCCTGTGCCGGCCGCATCGTCGGCGGGTGATGAGTGCGTGGACTGGCCGGCCGCGTCGACACGCGGACGGGCACGCAGATCTGCGTACACGAGGCCCCCCTGGCCGGTTCCCGGGCGGTGCGACCGCGCCGGGACCCTGTGATGTTTCGCGGCGCGCATCCCCACGCACGCCGCCTTCCCCGGCGCCGATTGTCACCCGAACCGATCGCCGTTGTCCACCGCGTGCCCTGTCCCGGGCACCCGCGCTGACCTGGAGAATCGGTAGCTCAACTCACGGCCGGGCACCACGTGGACCCGGTGAGGACCACCATGGGTCACATGCATGTTCGCGACACCACGGCTGCCGGGTCTCTGACGGTGCGATCGGGAAGGGCGTGGACCGCACTCGATGGGCAGCAGCTGCGGTGTGTGACCTGGGCGGCGGGTGCGGTGTTCCTGGCAGCGACCGCGGGGATGGCCCGGTTCGAGATGACCATGGCCGGCACCGGTGGTCCGGGGATCATCGCGTTCGAGTTGGCCGGGTCCGGCGAGCGGGCGACGGCGATTCTCGACCGATGGGGTGACGAGGGCTGCGCGGCAGCCCGACGGTCGATCGCCTGGGACTTCGGCTACATGACGAGCTATGGGGCGGTGCTCGTCCTGCTCACCGAGGACGCCCGACGACGGATCACGGCAAACCGGTGGGCCACGATGATCCGACGGGTCGGGCCATGGGTGTGCGGGCTGGCCGTCGCGGCCGACGCGGTCGAAGGCGTCAGTCTGACAACGATCTTGGCCGGCCACCCGGACCGTGACACACCGGCCCGGCGTGCTCGGCGGGCGGCTCTGACGAAATTCGCCGCGATCGGGGTTGTTCTCGTGACGTGGACCTCGGCGCGGGTTCTCTCACGGGGAATGGGCCAGTCGACCGCCACGTTGTCCTGAGTCATGGCAACGATCGGTAGTTCAGACCTCGACGTCTTCCCGCTGATGCTCGGCGCGAACACCTTCGGGTGGACGAGCGACGAGCAGGCGTCGCACTCGATCCTGGACGCCTTCGTCAAGGGTGGCGGCAACGCTGTCGACACCGCGGATTCGTACTCGGCGTTCGCCCCGGGCAACTCGGGTGGGGAGTCCGAGACGGTCCTCGGAACCTGGTTGGCTGCCAGGGGAAACCGCGACGACGTCGTCATCGCCACCAAGGTCAGCCAACACCCTGACTTCCTGGGTCTCGCACCGGACACCATCCGTGCTGCGGCCGATGCGTCCCTGCAGCGTCTGCAGACCGATCACATCGACCTCTATTACGCGCACTTCGACCGCCCGGACGACGGCACACCGTTGGTGGAGTCGCTCGCGGCGTTCGACGCTCTGATCCGGTCCGGCAAGGTGCGTCACGTCGGCATCTCCAACTTCTCACCGGAGCGCATCGAGGAGTGGTTCGCCATCGCGGAGCGCGAGGGCTTCGATCGGCCGATCGCGCTGCAGCCGCACTACAACCTCGTCCACCGGCGCACGTACGAGCCGGCCCTGCGCGATCTCGCCGACCAGCACGACCTCGGTGTCTTCCCGTACTTCGCCCTCGCGTCGGGGTTCCTCACCGGGAAGTACCGGACGCGAGAGGATCTCGCCGACACACCGCGCGAGAAGCTCACGCAGGGCTACTTCAGCGACGCCGGTCTCGAGGTGGTCGACGCCCTCGACGAGATCGCGACGGCCCACGAGACGTCCATCGCCACCGTGGCCCTGGCCTGGTTGCTGACCCGACCCGGCATCGTCGCACCGATCGCGAGCGTCAGCCGGCTCGATCAGCTGCCCAGCCTGCTGTCGGCGACGTCGCTCCGGCTGAGTGCCGAGGAGATCGACACCCTCACCGCCGCGTCCGACAAGGTCGGTCAGTAGCGGGACCTCACCGGCGAGGCGGTGCCCACCCACGAAGGCCTTGGGGGTGAGAAAACCCTCGGCGCGCACCTTCTTGAGTGTCGATCAAGAAGCTGTTAGCGTGGCGGCGTCTCACCACCACGTCGGAACGAGGGCCAGGACCATGACTGCGTCGACCGGATCGAGAACCGCTGTGGTGACGGGTGCGTCGGCCGGGATCGGTGCGGCGTTCGCACGGCATCTGGCCGCGCAGCAGACGAATGTCGTCCTGGTGGCACGTCGAGAAGACCGGTTGGTGACGCTCGCCGAGGAGCTCACCCGCGACCACGGTGTCACCGCGACCGTGATCGCCGCGGACCTGAACGACGTCGGAGGTCCACGGAACATACTCGAGCAGTGCGCATCTCAGGGTATCGACATCGACATCCTGATCAACAACGCGGGGTTCTCCGGCAACGGCAGCTTCGCCGAGACGCCCTTCGAGGACCTGGCACGTGAGATCCAGGTGATGGTCACCGCGGTGACCGAGCTGGCCCACCTCGTCGTCCCGGGGATGAAGGAACGGCAGTACGGCCGGATCGTCAACGTGTCGTCGCTGGCGGCGCTCCTGCCTCCGGCCGCGAGTCTGCTGTACACCGCGATCAAGTCCTATGTGCTCACCATGTCCCAGGCTCTCGACATGGAGCTCAAGCCCGACGGGATCCACGTCACCGCGCTGTGTCCCGGGTTCACCCACAGCGAGTTCCACGACGTCATGGGCACCCGCGACGCGGCGTCGACGAAGCTCCCGGGCCTGCTCTGGCAGTCGGCCGAGGACGTGGTCCGTGAGGGGTGGGACGCGGTCGAGGCCGGCAAACCCGTGTGCGTTCCCGGGACGGTCAACAAGATCACGGCCGCCGCAGCGGGGCCGATCCCCACGCGACTCGGCTACGTGTTGGGCAAGACGTTCAACCCGTTCAAGAACTGACGGGACTGTCGGCGTCGCACGCGGATTCACGCGGCGACGCGCCGCAGTGCGCTCACGGCGGCGTTGTGGCCGTTCATGCCATGGACGCCGCCACCGGGAGGGGTTGCTGCAGAACAGATGTAGACGCCGTCGATTCCTGTCGTGTACGGGTCGAACGCCGCACGCGGTCGCATCAGGACCTGGCGGGGCGAGTTCAGGCCGGTGATGATGTCACCGCCGACGTAGTTCGGGTTGTAGGAAGGCATCTCGGTCGGGGTGCGGGAGTGGATCGCCACGATCCGCTCGCGGAATCCCGGTGCGAAACGCTCGATCTGCTCCAGGATCAGCTCTGTCGCGTCGCCGGTGTAGCCGTGGGGGGTGTGCGCGTAGGCCCAGATCGGATGGATCGACCCCGCAGACCGCGACGGGTCGGCGAGGTACTGCTGTGCGAGGAGCACGAAGGGACGCTGCGGCATGATGCCCCGGTGCACGTCGCGCTCAGCTGCGACGACCTGCTCGAACGAGCCGCAGACGTGCACGGTCCCGGCAGAGCATGCCGCCTCGGTGGCCCAGGGGATCCCGCCGTCGACAGCGATGTCGAGCTTGAACGCCCCCGGGCCGTACCGGTATCGGCGGTATGCGCGCTCGACCCGTGACGGCAGTCGATCGCCGGCGAGGTCGGCGACAGCGGTGGGGGAGAGGTCGAGCATGACGATGTCGTCGCCGACGACCTCGTCGAGTCGCGTGACACGGACACCGGTGTGCACGGTGCCCCCGAGATCGGCGAGCAGTGTCGCCATCGCGGTGGTGATCGCCTGCGAGCCGCCCTCGGCGACCGGCCACCCGTGGTTGTGTCCCGCCGCGATCATCATCGCGCCGATCGCCGACGTCGTGGGTCGGGTCAACGGGTACACCGCGTGTGCGGCCACGCCGCCGAACAGTGCTCTGGCCTCGTCGGTGCGGAACCGCGATGCGGTGAGCGTCGCCGGGGACAGGGCCGTCGGCCCGAACCACGCCATCGACACCATGTGTCGCGGGATGTGGGTGATCGGTTGGAAGAACTCCGCGGCGAGCTTGTCGAACGACTCGGTGAGCGGAGCGAACACGCGTCGCCACCGGGCGCCGTCCGGGCCCAGACCGGTCGCGGTGTCGACCAGTGAGGTGTGCAGGATCCCGGCCCGCCGGCCGTCGAGAGGGTGGACGACGTCGATCGGCGCACTCAACCATCGCAGGCCGTACTGCTCGAGGCCCGCCGACCGGAAGAACGCCGACGCTGCGCCCATGGGGTGGACCGCGGAGCAGTCGTCGTGCAGGACACCCGGCACCGTCAGTTCCGAAGTGCGCGTGCCGCCCCCGATACGGTCCGCCATCTCCAGGACCGTGACCGACACACCCGCTCGGGCGAGGGTGACGGCTGCCGCGAGCCCGTTCGGTCCGGACCCGACGACCGTCGCCGTCGTCACCGGGCGCCCGCTGCGCCTCGGCCCGACGGGTCGGAGCCGCTCGCGCTGATGCTCGTGACACGACGCGTCACCGACGCAGGGATGTCGGCGCTCTCGTCGAGCCACGGTTGTCGGGCGATGGTGTCCGAGACGGACACGGTGCCCTCTTCGACGAGACCCGCCGCGGCGTCGACGATCCGATAACTCTGCGTGCCGCGGTGGAACGGCTGACCCTCGATCATCACGGCCATCAGATCGCCTGGGGCCAGGTGCAGGCGGTTGTGCACGGCGGCGAGGAGTTGCTCGTTGTGCAGGTGTCCCTCACCGAAATTCCACCCGAGCAGGGACCCGGCCATGAACTCGCCCTCGCGGATGACGTGGTTCTCGCGGTTCGCGACCGCATGGGAGATCAGACCCATGTGGGCGCGTCCGTGGCTGTGCATCGAGCGCCAGGCGGAGAACTTCTGCATCATGAACTCGCTGGTGTCGTCGTCGTACAGCTTGAGCAGCTGCATCTTGGTCATCGGCGCGGACTTGGTGATCTCGGCCTGCATGCGCTCCTCGATGCCGGGCTTGAGGATCCACGTGTCGGTGGCCCAGTTCCCGGCGTAGTAGCGCATGCCGAGGAGGAACGACACCCACTGCGGCCGGAACCCGCCGACGACGATCCCCGCCACGAGCAGCGCGGCGATGACGAACGGCCACACGGTGGTGGCGTCCCAGACGGCGTACTCGGCGTTCGTGTAGTGCCCGAACAGGAACCACGCACCGAGGATGACGAAGACGTTCCACTCCAGTGGGACTCCCGCCGGGAACGTCGAGATGATGAACAGGTGGAAGATCGTGAACCCGATCAGCACCACGGTCGTCAGGACGGTGTTCGTCGAGAACAGGAGGATCGCCGGCAGCAGGAATTCCACGACGGTCCCCTGGTGCGCGGTGAACTTCGCGAAGGTCGAGGGCCGCATGTCCTCGGGGAAGTCGCGGTAGAGCTTGCGCTTGAGGCGGGTGCTGCGGATGAGGGGGCTGTTGGAGATCATCACGGCCACCACGAACGGGAAGTGGTGGTTGATCTTCGAGGTCGCCGCACCCCACCAGACCGCGATCATGATCAGCTTCAGAGCGATGATCATGTCCACGAACGGGAACAGGAACGCGACGATCATCAGGAAGTACTGATCCGAGCGCGCTGCGAGGAAGATGGCCTTGTCCCGCAGACCCAGCACGCCGAGCAGAGCGACCGTCGGGAGTGGGAACGCCCAGTTCATGATCCCGGCGACACCGGGGCCGCCGCTGACCCCGTCGGACACCAGTGACCAGCCTAGGGTCACGAGCAGCGCGGCGTACAGCGCCACGTCGGTGGCGGTGCGGGTGTCCCCTCCGGTGAGCGGCACCTTCGTCGGCCACGGTGCGAGACGGATCGTCCCGGGCCGCAGCCAGTAGGTGAAGCCGCCCACCGGCGGGAAGAACCGCATCGTCAGAGGGCCGGAGCCGCAACCGAATCCGAGCACCTCGAACAGCACGGTGAACATGACGAACTTCTGGTAGACGATCGGCTCGGTCCACCAGTGCCCGATCTGTCCCCACCCGCCGACACCCGGGGTGGTGGCGATGATGACCGCCAGTGGGATCAGGAGGTACGCCGCCATCTTCACGACGTAGAACAGGTACGCGCCTGCGGGCGTGCCGAAACCGTACTCACCCCAGTGCTGCACCTGCAGCCTGACGCGGTCGAGGTGAGGGAGGCGGCGCCACTCGGCGAGGTCGATCGCGGGAAGCGTGGGTGAGAGCAGGCCCATGGGACGTCCTTCATCTCGGGCGGGATCGAGCAGGATCAGGAGACGGGTGCGACCTGGCGCCGCAGCGACGGTTTGTCGATCTTGCCGACGGGGTTCTTGGGGATGTCGTCGACGGTCGTGATCGTCACCGGGCGTTTGTACTTGGCGAGGTGCTCGGCGATGTGCTCGTCGATGACCTCGTCCGAGAGGTCCGACTCGCGGTTGAGCGAGACGAACAGGACCGGCTCTTCCCCGCGCGTCGGATGCGGCCGGCCGACCACCGCGGCCTCCCGCACGCCGTCGAGTCGGTACACGACGGACTCGATCTCGCGGGGGTAGATGTTCTCTCCGTTGCGGATGATCATGTCCTTGGACCGGTCGACGAGGGTGAGATACCCGTCCTCGTCGAGCTGTCCGACGTCGCCGGTGTGCAGCCAGCCGTCGACGAGCGTCGTCGCGGTCTCCTCGGGACGACCGAGGTAGCCGCGCAACACGGTCGGACCCTGGATGAGGACCTCGCCGGGCCGCCCGTCGGTGATCGTCTGCCCGTCGGTGTCGACGATGCGGACCGTCTGGCCGGGCATCGCGCGTCCCACGGTGCCCGGCTTACGCGGCCCGTCGACCGGGTTCAGCGTGGACGCACACGTCCCCTCCGACAGTCCGTACCCTTCGATGACCGGCACGCCGTAGCGGGTCTCGAACCGCCGCAACAACTCCGGGCTCGCCGGAGCCGCCCCGCAGATGACGTACCGCAGCGACGAGGTGTCCGGTGCGACCGTCTCGGGAAGGTCGACCAGCATCGCGTAGATCGCCGGCACGGCCGAGAAGTAGGTGGGCCGCGCCGCCTCGACCCGGTCGAACAATGTGAGCGGATCGAAACGGCCGGCGATCGTGGTCTGGCCCCCGGCCGCGAGTGCGGACATGACACCGGCGACGATGCCGTTGACGTGGAACAGCGGCAGGATCAACAGACTGTGCGCGGTGGAGTCCATCGACATCTCGGCGATGCTCGAGTCCACCATCGCGGTCAGGTTCGCATGGTCGAGCATCACGCCCTTGGGCTTGCCCGTCGTCCCGCTGGTGTAGATCAGCAACGCCAGGTCATCGGCATCGGCGAGCACGTCGTACCCCGCCAGGGGGTCGCCAGGATCGGCGGTGGCATGCAGATCGGTCACGACCTGGTGGCCCTGCGGCATCACGGCTGTCAGCTCCGGGATGGTCACCACGACCTGTGACGAACAGTCGGCCAGCTGATAGGCGATCTCGTGCCTGCCCAGGGCGGGGTTCACCGGCGTGGCGGCCGCGCCGAGACGCCAGGCCGCGAACAGTGCGATCACCAGGTCCGCGGTGTTCGGCAACACGACGGCCGCGACGGTTCCTCGCGTGAGGCCGGCCGCGGCGAGAACGCGTGCGGCCCGGACCACCGCCGTGTCGAACCCTGCGGCGGTGTAGGCGGTCGTGTCGTCGGTGACCATGACCGCGTCGGGGTCCTGCATGGCGCGGTGACCGGGGATGTCGGGCAGGTGCATCAGTTCTCCGAACCATGTGTCGACGGTGAGCACACTCACGGTACGAAGCGGCGTGTGACGCAGGCCATATCCCGGCGCGACACAGTTTCTGGCGGTCGTTGTCCCCAGGGGACAATCTTCAGACATGGAGGCCGTGGGGTCGAGCAACCCCCGTTGGCCCACCTGAACTGCAGATCTCGATCTGCGGTGCCGCCGGCGATCAACCGCTACCGTCGTCCCGTGACCGACGACGTTGTCCCCGCCGACGATCTCGACGGTGCGGCCGCCTTCGTCGTCGAGCAGGTGCACGCCGATCTCGCCCGCGACATCGCCGGCGAGGCGCGGCTGATCCGTGACGTCCTCGAGCGGGAGATCAGCGAGTTGCGCGGCGATCCGCGACTGCTCGCGCTGCTCGGGGCGAGCGTGGAAGGCAACGTCGCGACCTTCCTGCGTGTCGTTCGCGAGGGTGTGCCCGCCGCGCGACTCCAGGCCCCCGAGGCCGCCATCGACTACGCCCGCCATCTCGCGCGGACGACTGCACCCGTCACCGCCCTGGTCCGCGCATACCGGCTGGGCTACACCACGTTCATGGACCGCGTGTACGGACGCATGGCCCTGCACGACATCGATCCCGCCATCCGACTGCCGGTGTTCCACCGCATCGGCCAGATCGGGTCGACCTACATCGACTGGGTGTCGGAGACCGTGGTCCGTGAGTACCAGGACGAGCGTGAGCGGTGGCTCTCGCATCGCGACGCACAGCGCGCGCACCGTATCCGCCAGATCCTGACCGGCCCCGAGAACATCGATCCCGCCTCCGCCTCGGCGACACTCGACTACCGCCTCGATCGGACACACCGTGCGCTGATCGCGTGGACCGCCGACGCCGCGGTGGGCGAGGCCCACCACCTCGGTCGCGAGGTCCGCTCCTACGCGGAGCGGTCCGGGGCGAGCGCTGCGCCGTTGATCGTCCCCGCCGACGACCACACTGTCTGGGCATGGTTCCCGGTCCCCGCCGGTGTCGACATCCCGGTCGACGACACCCCGACACCGACGTACGGCCGGCCGATGACCCCGGGCATCCACATGGCGGTCGGCGCCCCCCACTCCGGCTTGGCGGGGTTCCGGCGGTCACATCGAGAGGCGACCGACGCACAGCGCATCGCCGGCCTGGCCGCCGCCGGTGACACGGGTTCGGTCGTCGACTACACGACGCCAGGAGTCGCCGTCGTGGCCCAGCTGTCTCATGACTTCGACGCCGTCGACGACTGGATCGCGGGCATCCTCGGCGACCTCGCGCACCCCACCGAGCAAGCCGGCCGACTCCGCACGACGTTACGAGAGTTCCTGCAGCGCAACGGCAGTCACAAGGCGACAGCCGCCACGCTCCACCTGCATCCCAACACGATCAAATACCGCGTCGCGGCGGCCGAGCGTGTCCTGGGCGCCCCGTTGTCCACGCACCGCCTCGACGTCGAGATCGCGCTGCTCGTCGCGCAGTGGCGGATGCCGGGCTGACGAGCTGTCAGCTCTCGTCGACCATCGACGCCACGGCCGCGGCCATCTCGCGTACCGCGGAATCCGGCGGACGGTGGGTCACGATGCCCTCGATGATGAATGTCGTCATCCGGCATATCGCGTCGACACGGTCGTCGTCCAGGGCATCCGGGAGGACCGCACGGGTGATCGTCTCCGCCAGCCCGTGGAAGTTGTCGTGCCACTCGTCGATCACCGGCGACGACAGACGGCGCGTGTGGACGGCGTCGACGAGGGAGCCCAGTTCCGTCAGTCGGGTCGCCGCCAGCAGGAACAGTTGCTCGATCGACGAGTTGTCCGACGACTCCAGTTCGGCCAGTGACGACGCGAGCAGGTCGTCGAGGACTGCGACCAGGAGTTCGTCCTTGTCGGTGAAGTACCAGTACACCGTCGTCGACGTCACCTCGGCCCGGCGCGCGATCCGCGCCACGGACACCTCGGCGTAGCCCTCGGCGATGAACAGTTCGCGCGCTGCCGCGAGGATCTCACCCCGCTTCTCGTCGCGGTCGCGCGATCGACGGTTCCTGGGCATCGGGCGATCGTATCTTGACCCGTCGACAAGACGTGACCTATCTTCTTGTCGACCATTCAAGAGAGAAGGCGGCAAATGAGCCGAAGTGTCCACGTCGAGACCCGAGACTTCGTGTCGTCCGGTGTCAGGTGCACCGCTGACGTCCACATCCCCTCGACGGACGGCACCCGGCCTGTGCCCGTCGTCGTCATGGCGCACGGCTTCGGATCCGTCCGCACGCTCAGCCTCCCGCGGTACGCGAGGGAGTTCGCCCAGACCGGGTATGCGGTCGTCCTCTTCGACTACCGGTACTTCGGGGACAGCGACGGCGAGCCTCGGCAGCTGCTCGACATCTCCGCCCAGCTCGCGGACTGGCGTGCGGCCATCGCATTCGCGCGGTCCCTTCCCGGGGTCGATCCCGACCGCGTGATCGGATGGGGCACATCGTTCGCCGGGGGACACGTCCTGACATTGGCCGCCGAAGGGCAGCCGTTCGCCGCGGCGATCGCGCAGGTGCCTCACCTCAGCGGCCCGGCCGCGGTGCGGGCGACCGGACTGCGATCCTCGCTGAGGCTCGCTCCTCATGCTCTGGCCGACCTCCTCAATGCGGCGCGCGGCACAGCGCCGCGCTACGTCCACTCGATCGGCGCCCCGGGCACCACCGCGGTCATGACCGCCCCCGGCGCCCACGAGGCCTTCGAGGAGATGGTTCGGCAGTCCGGTTTCGAGCGGGGTTCCGTCCCCGAGACGGTCGCGGCACGCGTCCTGCTGCACATCGGCCGCTACTCGCCGATCCGCACCGTCTCCCGTATCACCTGCCCGGTGTTGATCCAGGTCGCCGACGGCGACGACATCGCACCCGCCGCATCCGCCCGGGCCGCCGCGGCCAGGATCTCGGTGTGCACAGTGCGTGAGTACCCCGGCGGACATTTCGACCCGTACATCGATCCGCTCTTCCCGACGGTGATCGGTGACGCGCTCGAGTTCCTGGCCGCCGCGGTCCCGTCGAGCTGAGCGGGCCGGCAGCTGCCCTCAGCGCGGCCGGTCAGGCGGGGTCGCCGGTTCCACGGACGACGAGGCCGCGTCGCCAGATCTCCACGAGGGTCCGGATCGCCTCCTCGTCCGACCGGCCGGCGACGGTGTCGTCGCCACCGGTGACGAACCAGGTCCAGCAGAACGACTCGAGCATCGAGACGATCGCCGAGGCGAACAGGTGCTTGTCGAGGCCGATGTCGGCGCCGGAGTTCTCGCCCGCGCGGAACACGTCGAGCACCTCGTCGATGCCCTGTGAGCGCCGCGACCGCCACCATTGCGCGAAGGCGCGGTCGGTCATCGACAGCTGGAACGCCCCGATCATCTCGGGGAGGTAGTCGCGGTACGACGACCAGTAGGCACGGACGGCGGAGTCGATGTTGGTCGACGCGTCGCTGGTGAGGTTGCGGCGGGTGTCCTCCAGGACGCGCACCTGGAACTCCTCCAGGAGGTGTTCCAGCAGCTGGCGTTTGCTCTCGTGGTAGTTGTAGAACGAGCCCGTCGAGCGACCCGCCTCGGCGGCGATGTCGGCGATCTTGGCGGCCAGATAGCCCTTCTCGGCGAACACCTTCCGTGCGGCGTCGACGAAGGCCTGTTCCGTGCGACGGCCTTTGGGCGTCGCCACCGCGGAGGTGCCGGGTTCGGTCACAGGATCCCCTCCTCGCGCAGTCGCGCCAACGCCTCCGGGTCGCGCAGTGCCCCGAACACCTCGGCGTTGTGGTGGCCCGGTCGCGGGGGCGCCGACGACCGTACCGACCCCGGCGATCCGTGCAGCACGGGCACCACTCCCGGTCCGAGCACGGTACGACCGATGCGGTCGTCGGGGTGCTCGACCAGCATCCCCCGCGCCCGCAGCTGCGGGTCGTCGACGATGTCGGCGACGGTGTTGATCGGCCCGGCGACCACCCCGGCCTCGTCGAGCAGAGCCAGCAGGTCCGCGCGGTCGATCGTCGCGGTCCACTCGGCGATCAGTCTGTCGATCTCGTCCTGGTTGGTCCCGCGGGCGCCGTGGGTGGCGAAGCGCGGGTCGTCGGCCAGATCGGGTCGGCCCATCGCCCCGCAGAGGCGTCGGAAGACCGTGTCCTGGTTGGCCCCGATGACGACGAGCGATTCGTCGGCCGTGGGGTAGACGTTCGACGGTGCGATCCCGTCGAGTCGGGTCCCCGACGGCCCGCGCACCACCCCGCCCATCGCGTAGTCGGGGATGACCGACTCCTGGATCGCGAGGCAGGCCTCGGTGAGCGCGACGTCCACCACCTGGCCGGTACCGGTCACGGTGCGGCGGTAGAGCGCGGCGAGCGCGCCCTGTGCGGCGAACATCCCCGCGAGCGTGTCGCCGAGGGACAGGGCCAGCCGGGGCGGCGGCTGATCGGGGTACCCGTTGAGGTGCCGGAGGCCGCTGACGGCCTCGGCGACGGACGCGTACCCGGGCCGGGCGGCCTGCGGACCGGTCTGTCCGTACCCGGAGACCCGGACCAGTATCAGCCCCGGGTTGCGCTCCGAGAGCACGTCCCACCCGAGGTCGAGTCGCTCGAGCGTGCCGGGCCGGAAGTTCTCCACGACGACGTCGGTGGTCGCGATGAGGTCGAGGAACAGCTCGCGCCCGGCCGGGGCCCGCAGGTCCAGCGTCACCGCCCGCTTGTTGCGCGCGTACACCGTCCACAGGAACCGGTGCCCGTCCACCTCGGCCTGTCCCCATCCGCGCAGCGGGTCGGGCGACCCGGGCGCCTCGATCTTCACCACGTCGGCACCCATGTCGCCGAGCAGCCGCGCACCGAACGGGCCGGCGATGAGCGATCCCAGCTCGACGACGCGCACACCGTCGAGAGCGCCGGAGCCGCCCGCGGGGGAGGCGTCGGCGGTGGTGTCCGGCGTGTCCGTGGGGTCAGTCCGCATGTGTCCAGGGTGACGAACCCCCACCCCGGTCCACCATCCGACCCGCCGGAGACACGCCGTCGGATCCGGTGACCCGCGCTCGTCCAACACCCGGCGTCCCGTGTTGTCGTCCCTCCCAAGCTCGTCGATCAACGACCCCACATCGCCCGCGAGCGGCATTACAGTGACGCCGGTCACGGAGCCCATGTGTCCGCGTTGTCGCGTCGTGAGCTCCGTACCTCGACCGACGACGACATCAGGGGACGGATTGGCGAACACAGGAGCGCGCTCCGGCGGCGTGCTCGCGCTGGGGCGGTTCGGCGACGCCGTGCTGTCCGCGATCGCCACGCTCGGTCGCCTCATCGAGCTGACCCTGACCGCCTTCGGCCACATCGTCCGCGACACGGTCCGGGGTCGACTGCCGCTGCGCGAGACCCTCTCGCAGACCAGCTTCTTCGCCGGTGTCGCCGGCGTCCCGGCGGTGCTGGTCGCCATCCCGTTCGGCGTCATCCTGTCGGTGCAGGTGGGCGGACTGACGCAGCAGCTCGGTGCGTCGTCGCTGTCGGGGGCGGCCGGTGCGCTGGCGATCCTGCAGCAGGGGGCCCCGATCGGCGCCGCCCTGCTCATCGGTGGGGCCGTCGGGTCGGCCATCGCCGCCGACCTCGGCGCCCGCACGGTCCGCGACGAGATCGACGCGATGCGCACCATGGGGATCGACCCGGCCCGACGGGTGGTCGCGCCGCGTCTGCTGGCCGTGGTGGCGGTGGCGCCCCTGATCTGTATGGAGATCATCTTCGTCGGCGTCGCAGCCGGATACGTGATCAACGTGTCCTTCCAGGGCGGTGCCCCGGGCAGCTATCTCGGCGGGTTCGGGCAGTTCGCGAGCGTGGGTGACCTCGTCGTGGCCCTGCTGAAGTCCGTCCTGTTCGGGATCGTCGTGGTCGCGATCGCCTGCCAGCGAGGACTCGAGGCGAAGGGCGGCCCGCGCGGTGTCGCCGACGCGGTCAACGCCGCGGTCGTCCTCGGGGTGGTCTCCTCGTTCCTGCTCAACCTGGCCGTCACCCAGGTGCTGTCGATGTTCGTCCAGCAGAAGGTGGGGTGACGATGAGCGGGTTCGCCACCTATGCGCGGTCACGTCGCTGGACCACCACGGCGTCGCGGGCCGCCGTCGTGCCGGTCAACGCCGTCGAGCGCATCGGCCACCAGGTGCACTTCGCCTACGACGTCATCCGGTCCGTCCCGCACGCCCTGCGCGTCTACCGGTCGCAGACCGGGGCGGTCCTCTCCGACCTGATGTGGGGATCGACCGGCATCGTCGTCGGTGGTGGGTCGGTCGCGGTGCTCGTGGTGCTGGGGCTGTCGGTGGGCGGGTCGATCGGCATCGAGTCGTTCGCGACGTTGCGGCTCTTCGGCATCGGGCCGCTCACAGGGTTCCTCTCGGCCTACGTCAACACCCGCGAGATCGGTCCGATCGTGGTGGCGGTGGGGTTCGCGGCGCAGGCGGGCTGTCGGATGACGGCGGAGATCGGGTCGATGCGCATCGCCGAGGAGATCGACGCCCTGGAGGCGCAGGCGATCCGACCGATCCCGTTCGTGGTCAGCACCCGCGTCATCGCCGGGATCGTGACGATCATCCCGCTGTTCCTCATCACGCTGATCCTCAGCTACCTCTCGTGCGCGTTCGTGGTGAACACCGTGCACGGGCAGTCGTCGGGCACCTACTACCACTACTTCACGGCGTTCCTGTCCCCGGTCGACATGCTGCTCGCCGTGGTCAAGGCCGTCGTGTTCGTGGTCGCCGTGATCCTCATCCACTGCTATCAGGGCTTCTATGCGGCAGGCGGTCCCGAGGGCGTGGGCATCGCGTCGGGACGGGCGATCAAGAACAGCTTCGTGGTCATCGTCGTGCTCGACATGATCCTCACCCTGGTGTTCTGGGGTTCCGACGTCGGATTCCGGTTCTCCGGATGATGTACGAGGACCTCTCCGGACGGGGACCGTCGAGGCGGACACTGCTGACCCTGGGGGCGGCGGCGATCGTCGTGCTGGTCGTCGCCGCGATCCCGCTGACCGTCTACGCCCGTGGCGGTTTCGACAGCCGAGTGAAGGTCGTCGCCGTCGCCGACGCCGTCGGGGACGGTCTCGCCGCCGGTGGCGACGTGAAGTTCCGCGGTCTGATCGTCGGCCGCGTGGACTCGGTGACCGTCACCGAGGGCTCCAAGCAGCAGATCGCCCTGTCCATCGACGCCGACCAGGCCGACGACATCCCCGACCAGGTCAGTGCCGCCTACGCGCCGTCGAACATCCTGGGTGTCACGGGGATCGAGCTGCGGTCGGATCGCACGGTGGGCGACACCGCCGGCCACCTGCGCGACGGCGAGCGGCTCCGGATCGGGTCGGAGTCCACCACCGTGTCGGTGGCGACGCTCCTGCGGCAGGTCGGGGAGATCTCCACCACGGTCACCGGCACCGAGGTGTCGACCAGCATCGACGTCCTCTCCCGCGTGGTGACCGCGGTGCAACCCCTGCTGCGGTCGGGTGCGGACCTGCTGAACCTCGCCGCCGCCCGCCAGCAGATGCCGCTGGCGCGGTTCCTGCAGACACTCGGCCCGGCCAGCCGGGGCGTCGCCGACCTCGAGGGCCCCTTCGACAGCGTCCTGATCAACCTCACCCGCACCACCGCGGAGTACACGAACCCCGCTGTCGTGTCCGGCGTCCGCGACACCCTGTCCGGTCTCGTCGACACCGTCGGCACCATCGGCGGCGTCGTCGGCGACAACCTCGGCTCGTTGAGCACCCTGCTGGACTTCGTCATCACCGTCGGATCGCCGCTCGGACAGACGTTGCGGTCCATCCCACCGGCGTACGACGACACCCGGGAACTGGTGCGGCGCCTCACGAAGGCGTTGCCGACGCAGAACGGCAAGGTCACCCTGCAGGTGGGCGCCACCCTGGCGAACATGCCGCAGCTGACGTCGGTGCTGCTGCCCGGCGCACCGCTGTCGGGCATCCCCTCGGCGGCGGGACGGGGCGGGCGATGAGACTGCACCGGGGATCGATGGTCGGGCTCGCGCTGTTCGTCGTCGCGATGGTGGCCGCGGGATGGGTCGTCGTCGGCGCGTTGTCGCCGTCGGTGACCGGTGCGCAACGCACGGTGACCGCCGAGTTCTCCGACGCCTCCGGGCTGTCCGCGGGCAACGACGTCCGCGAGATCGGTGTGCGCGTGGGCAAGGTCGAGAAGGTCGCGTTGCACGACGGGGTCGCCCGCGTGACGTTCAGCCTGGCGCGGTCGGTACCGCTGTTCGACAACTCGACCGTCGCGATCCGCTACCTGAACCTCGTCGGCGAGCGCTACCTCGACGTCTCCACCGACGGGCCCGCCGGGACCCGTTCCACCGGTGACGCCACCATCCCGCAGTCGCGGACCATCCCGTCGTTCGACATCACCGCGCTGTTCAACGGGTTGCGCCCGGTCTTCCGGATCCTCGACCCGGCCCAGATCAACGAGTTCGTCGGCAACGTGCTCGCCGTGGTGCAGGGACGCGGACCCGATCTCGGCTCGATCCTGGACCGCCTCAACGAGATCACGCGGTTCGCCGCCGACCGGTCGGAGACGATCGCCGCGTTCGTGACGGGCCTGGGGTCGGTGGCGAAGGAGATCCAGTACAAGTCACCGCGTCTCAATGAGCTGATCAGCCGCACCGGTGACGCGCTGGGGGCGCTGGCCGACAACATCGACGGTACCGAGAAGTCGCTGACACTCGCGGCGCGCGCGCTCAAGCCGCTCCGGTTGGTGCTGCAGAGCCTCAACGGCGTCTACTTCGGCAACTACGCGGACGTGGACCGGTTGCTGCGCAAGTACATCCCGCTGACGAACACCGCGTCGGACATCCTCGCCGGCGTCCCCGGTGTCCTGGACTCGCTCGTCGCCTCGACGAGCGCCGCCCGCGCAGCCTCGCTGACCTGTGCGCGCGGGCAGTCGATCCCGGGCCCGTTGACGACCGTGCTCCTCGCCGGTGCCCCGGTGGTGATCTGCCGATGAGCGCGCCGACGACGCAGCGGGACGCCCGGCCCGCACGGACCCCGGATCGGCGGCGGCGCCGGGAGGTGGTCGTCGGACTCGTGGGTGTCGCGGTGCTCGCGGTGATCGCCCTGGTGTGCGGACTGCTGTACGTGATGCCGCCGGGAGAGCGCGAGTACACGGCCGATTTCGCCTCCAGCGGCCAGTTGCGGCCAGGGGACGAGGTGCGGGTGGCCGGCATCCGGGTGGGCGAGGTGCGTGATGCCCGCGTCGTCGGCGACCACGTCGAGATCCGTTTCGGCATGGACGACTCGGTCCGTCTCGGCGATCGCACGGGCGCCGACATCCGTCTGACGACCGCGATCGGCGGCCACTACCTGGCGATCACCCCGCAGGGGTCACAGGCCCTGCGCGGTCACATCCCCCGGTCCGCGACGTCGACACCGTACGAGCTGACCGACGTCATCGCCGACTCCGGCGCGGTGGTGGAGAAGGTCGACGCCGTCACCACGCGCCAGACGTTCGCGCAGGTGAGTCAGGCCCTCGCCGGACGGTCGGACGCGGCCCGGGAGATCATCGGGCAGATCGCGGCGGTGACCACCACCCTCGGCGATCGCGACGACGACCTCGACCGCGCCATCGCGATCACCGAGGAGTACATCGGTGCGCTGAACAACGGTCGGGCGCAGCTGGTCAACGTGCTGCGGCTCGTCGGACTGATCGGGTACCGCTTCTACCAGTTCCGTTTCGACGCGCTGGAGACAATCCGTGGCGTGGACGCGCTGTTCGCGTTCCTCGAGCCCCCGGTGAGTGCGCTGTCGGGGACGATCGACCCGGAGGTCGACAAGGTCAAGAAGATCGTGCTGTCGCTGCGCGATCGCCTCGCGGGGTCGAACCCGATCATCAACCGGCTGAGCGAACTCGCGAACGAGATCGGCGGAATCCTGTCCACCGACGGGAGCACCGTGGACGTCGACCTCGCGAAGACCACCGTCGACGCACCGGCCCTGTGCATCCCTGTCCCCGGACGGGGGTGCTGACATGACCGACGTGCGTGAGGGGTCCCGGTGGCGGACGGTGGCCTCCCGGATCGTCGTGGTGGCCGCCATCATCGGTGTCATCGCGGTGGTCGTCGCCGCGGTCCGGACGACCGAGGCCACCTCGAGTCGCTCGGGGTGCGCGATCATGTCCGACTCCATCGGCCTGTACGAGGGCAGCAACCTGACGCTGCTCGGCACGGCGATCGGCCACGTCACGAAGGTCAGCCCCGACAACGGCGCCGTCCGTGTCGATTTCGACGTCGACTCCGACATCACCTTCCCCGCGGACGTGTCGGCGGTGACGACGTCGGACTCCATCGTCACCGACCGGCGGCTCGAGATCCCCACGCCCTACACCGGTGGCCCCACCTGGGACACGGCGCGGTGCATCCCGCTCGAGCGCACGCACACCCCGAAGAGCCTCAGCCAGTCGTTCGACGCATTCGACAAGTTGTCGTCGCAGCTGACCGACGTGGCGGGGCGGGCCCCGGGCCCGCAGCAGCAGGCGGTGGGCACGGCACTGGCCGACGTCGACAACGCGCTGCGCGGGAGCGCCGAGGACTTCAACCGCGCCATCCGGGGACTGTCGCAAGCGTTGGGCGACCCGGCGCTGCGCGACGAACAGCTGCGGTCGCTGATCAGCAACGGTCGACAGCTCGCCGACTTCTTCGTCCAGCGGTGGCCCGACGTGCAGTCGGCCATCGACAACGTCGGCAAGTTCTCCATCGCACTGGGGGAACTGACCCGTGAGTTGAACCCGGCGCTCGAACGCGTCACCCGCGTCGTGCCCCAACTCGCCGACGCCGTCCAGCGGTACGGTCCGGTGCTGCTGAAGGTCCTCGAGCTCATCACCCCGCTCGTGGAGCTGCTGCCCACCGATCAGATCGTGGCGTTGCTCAAGCTGATCCCGCCCGTCATGTCGGCCATCCGGGCCCAGGCGCAGGACACGCGTCCCGGACTGGCCGTCTCCGTCGCCCTGCCCACCGTGCGGGTGCGGGCACCGATCTCGTCGTCCACAGCCGGGTGCGCGGCACTGAACAAGCTCCTCGCCGGATCGTGCCGCCCGGTCGCGGGCGCCCCGGACCGGGTCGACACGAAGCTCGTGCAGCTGGTCCTCGGATCGGTGGGGGCGCGATGACCCGCGCGCGTGTGGTGACGATCGCGTTCCTGGTGGCCGTGGCGACGCTGGTGGCCGGGTGCGGAGTGCAGGTGACCGACCTCCCGCTGCCCGGGACCCGGGTGTCCGGGTCGAGTCGCGAACTCCGCCTCGAGTTCTCGAACGTCCTCAACCTGCCCGCCCGCAGCAAGGTGCTGATGAACGGCACCAAGGTGGGGGTGTTGCGCGAGGTGGGCATCGGGGGCACGCCCGCATCGCCGGTCGCGGTGGCCACGGTGGACATGCAGGGCTCGGTGCGGGTGCCGCAGGGAACGCGTGCCTCGCTGGAACAGTCGACGCTGCTCGGCGACATCTACATCGCGCTGACGCCCCCTGCCGACAGCGACGCCGACAACGGCTCCGCGACACGGGCACTCGGCGACGGCGCCACGATCCCGGTCTCGCGCACCACGGTCACACCGGCGGTGGAGGAACTGCTGGGCGGGATCGCGTCGCTCGCCAACGGTGGGACGCTCGAGAAGATCCAGCGCACCGTGGACAAGGCCAACACCGCGTTCCCCGACGACATCGCACAGCGCGACAAGGCCATCGAGGTGTCGCGCGAACTCGTCGCCCGCCTCGCCCAGAACCGTGGCCCCGTCGGCGAGATCCTCGACTCCCTGGCCGTCCTGGCGCGATCGGTGCAGAGCCGGGGCAAGGACCTCGGGTTCACGCTCGACGTCGGTCCCGAACGCATCGGTGGGGCGCTGGTGTCCTTCGCCAGCTTCTCGAAGGTGCTCGCCTCCCTGGGATTCGAACTCGTCCCCGTCGATCAGCTCTTCACCACCCGCGCCCAGCCGCTGTCGACGTTGATCCGCACGGTCGACCCCCTCGTCGACCTCGCCGTCGAACTCGACTCCACCCTGCCCCGGGACCTGCAGGCCCTCGGTGATCTCGTGAACAAGCAGATCATCCCGTTCCTCACCCAGCCCTCGGTGAACATGGTCGACATCACCTCGCCCACCGGGCTGTCCACGCCGCCGGCGTCGTCGGACGAACTGCGCACCGTGGCGGCGACCATGCGGATGATCGGGGCGATGCGATGAGGATCGGTGTGAAGACGTCGCTGGCGCTGCTGGTGGTGGTCTCGGTGGCGCTGGCCGGGTACCTGGCGATCGGGATCCTCAAGGTCCGCCCGTTCACGTCGTCGAACACCGTCACCGTCGACATGGCGTCGTCGGGTGGTCTCCTGCCGCGGTCCCGCGTGCTGTGGAACGGCATCGAGGTCGGCACGGTGAAGGCCATCGCGATCCAGCCGAACGGTCTGCGGGCGACACTCTCCATCGACTCCGACTACCGCATCCCGGCGTCGTCGTCGGTCACCGTCGAGAACCTGTCGCTGGTTGGGGAGCAGTACCTGAACTTCTCGTCCACCACCGCGGCGGGGCCGTGGATCGGCAACGGTGCACGGCTCGACAAGGACGTCGACGCCCGGTCGACGGTGGGGGAGACCCTGACCAACCTGCAACGCCTCGTCGGGCAGGTCGACCCCGGTCGACTCGAGAGCATCGCCCGGACGGTCAACGCCGGGTGGATCGGTCGTGACGACGACATCACGCGCATCGGCGAGTTCTCGCAGTACCTGTCGCGCACGATCACCACGCAGCGCACGGAGTTCTCCGACCTGTTCGACACCGCGCAGGAGTTCGTCCGCAAGGCTGACGGCATCGGGCCGACCCTCTCGGAGGGGTCGCGTCAGCTGCTCATCAACCAGCCGCCGTTCACGGAGTTGTGGGGTCTGTTCCCGGGTCTGGCACGTGCGACCAACGGCGCGGTTGCGTGGACGCAGGTCATCTCGCCGTTCCTGCAGACCCTCGACGACTACCTCGTGCGGCTGCTGCCGAAGATCACCCCACCCATCGGGGTGCTCCTCCCGCTGCTGTCGACGGTGGCCCCCGCGACACAGATCGACATCTCCTCGGTCGTGAAGCGGGGTCTGCGCATCGTGGACGAGAACGGTGTGGTGCGCTTCCGCGTCAGCACGAGGTAGGTGCGGTGAGTGTGAACGGTCCCACGCAGGGTCGCGGGGCGAGGACAACGACGAAGGACGAGATCGATGGCGACTGACGATCAGACCGGCGCGCCGGGAGACGGGGCCGGCTCGCCGGGCGACGAGGCCGGCACGGCGGACGACGAGGCCGGGTCGGCGACGACCGAGGAGGTCGCCGCCGGGAAGGTCGACGGCGAGAAGGCCGACAGCACGGCGACAGCCGACGGCGAGAAGAAGGCCGAGACCGAGACGAAGGCCGACACCGGGGCGACGCCCGGCCGACGGCGCGTCCTCGTCGGGGTGCTCACCGCGCTCGTCGTGATCCTCGCGGTGGTCGCCGGTGTCGCGGTGTACTCGGCGGTCGACTACCGCGACGACTACACGACCCTGCGGGACGCGAACTCCGACGCGCAGCGCGCCGAGGACGTCGCAAGTCAGTACGCCGTGCGGGCCGCGTTGATCAACTATCGGGACTTCGACCCGTGGTTCGCCGCGCTACGGACCGGCGTGGACGACAAGATGCGGCAGCAGTTCACCACCAGCGAGTCGGTGCTGCGGCAGTTGCTCGGTCAGCTGCAGTGGGTGTCCAAGGGTGACCTGGTGGGAAGCGATATCAAGAGCCAGAACAACGGTGTCTACGTCGTACAGGTGTTCGTCGACGTCCAGGTGACCAACGTGCAGTCGCCCGGTGGCGTGAAAACGACTGCGCTGTACCCGATCACGGTGGACAAGAACAAGAACTACTCGATCACCGACATCAGCGGCGGCGTCGCGCCCCTCGCGACCGGATGAACGATCGCTGATACCAGCACGCATGCACTGTAAATCCGCTCAGCTGAACGGATTTGCAGCGTCCGACGTGTCCACGTGTGCATAGTGGTCTGTCACAACCTTTGCTAGCTTGAACCCGGACCAGGGCACGTCGGCACCGTCGCGGCAACCGTGAGTATTGAGCAACGCTCACAGTGCATTTCGCGCCGGTGCTGACGCGTCCACGACGATCGTCGCCCCGGCGGTCGTCGGTCTGCGCTTCGCGGCCCGCGCCCCGGGGCGCGACGACACCGGCGGAACCGGTTGCGTGGGAGGTCGGCGTGGACGGGCGTCAGCGCCTCGAGGTCGTGCCGATGACCGCTGCCCAGCGCGGGGTGTGGTTCGCCCACGAGGTGGCCCCCGACACCCCGATGTCGATCGCCTTCTTCCTCGAGTTCCCCACGACCCTCGACGTCGACGCGGTGCATGCTGCCGTCGCTCGTACCGCCCGTGAGATGCAGTCGCCGTTGCTGACCGTCGTCGACGTGACCGATGCCCCCGACCGCGATGCCCCCGACCGTGACGGGGCGGACCCCGACGAGGACCTCCCCGTCCGTCTCGCGGTGGACCACGACGCCGACATACCCGTGGAGGTCGTGGACCTGCGCGCCGAGCCCGATCCCCGGGGCGCGGCCAGGTTCCTGATGGACGTGCACCGCAGTGCTCCGGTCGACCTCGTCGCCGAGCCGCTGGTGTCGATGATCGTGCTGCGGCTCGGACCCGACCACGACATCCTCTACGCCCGCGGCAACCACATCGTCCTCGACGGGTACGCGGCGGCCCTGATGCTCATCCGCGTCGGCCAGTGCTACGGCGAACTGACCGGTCACGCGCCCGCGCCGCCCGTGGAAGCGCTTACCATGCGCAACATCTCGGACATCGACCGGGACTACCGCGCCTCCGACGACCTCGTCGCCGACCGCGCGTTCTGGCGGGAGGTCGCCGCCCGGGCGCCCGAGGTCGTGGCCCTCGCCGACGCGCTCCGCCCGGGGGGCTCGGGTGCCGACGCCGAACTCTCGCTGACGGAGTCGGCGACCTTGTCGACGACATCGACCGAGGCGCTGCGTACCCGCGCGCAAGCGCAGTCGGTGCGGACCGCGTCGGTGGTGACCGCCGCGTTCGCGACCCACCTCGCCGCCGTCACCGACCGCGACGAGGTGATGATCAGCCTGCCGGTGATGGCGCGCACCTCCGACGCGCTCCGCCGCTCGGCGGGACTGACCTCCAACGTCGTCCCGCTCGTCCTCTCCGCCCGCCCCGCGGCGACAGTGCACGACTGCGTCGCCGGGACCGACGCCGCGATCCGCTCGGCCCTGCGCCACCAGCGATACCGGCACGAGGACATCGCCCGGGACATGGCCGAGACGGGGTCCCGGGTGGCCCGCGGGTTCTTCGGACCGATGGTCAACGTCATGATGTTCCTGCGCGAGATCGACTTCGGTGCCACCGCCGGCGTCGTCCACGTGCTGACCACCGGTCCGGTGGAGGACCTCTCGTGCAACGTGCACGAGTCGCTGGACGGCTCGATCCAGGTCGATCTCGAGGCCAACCCGCGTCGATATGCGCGATCGGAGGTGCGGGCCGCACTCACGCGGTTCCTGGAACACCTCGACGCGTTCGTCGCCGCGGCGGACGGCGTGACCCTCGCGCACCTGGACTCGGCCACCGAGGACGAACGGCGCACGCTCGACCTCCTCTCGGCCACAGCACATCCGGTGCGGGCGAGGACCCTCGTCGACCTGCTCGCCCACGGTCGAGCAGCGGGGATCGCCGGGGGAGGTGCCGCGGTGGTCACCACCGACGCCGACGGAGAGCCCGGCGTCGCCCTCGACCACGCCCGACTCGAGACACTCGTGGTCGCCCTCGCGTCGGATCTCGCGGCCACGGGGGTCGGTCCCGGCGACGTGGTCGGGATCATGGTGCCGCGCAGCGTCGCCCAGTTCGTCGCAGTACTCGCCGTGGTCCGATCGGGTGCCGCGTTCCTGCCCGTCGCGGTCGACGAACCGCCGGACCGGTTGCGACACGTCCTGGCGACTGCACAACCGATCGCGGTGCTGGTCACCGAACTGACCGCGGCGCAGGCGATCCGCGACGTCGACGGCCCCCGAACCGTCGCCGTCGACATCGGTGACCTCGCACACCGGGCGGCGGTGGACGACGGTGCGCAGGTGGATGCCGCCGACGTCCACCGCCGACGCGAGCCGTCCCCGGACGATCTCGCCTACGTGCTCTTCACCTCCGGGTCCACGGGCCGGCCGAAAGGCGTCGGCGTCATCCACGCGGGCATCGTGAACCGCCTGGAGTGGATGCAGGACCGCTACCGGCTCGGTGTCGACGACGTCGTGCTGCAGAAGACCCCCGCCACGTTCGACGTCTCCGTGTGGGAGTTCCTGTGGCCGGCGGCGACCGGAGCGACCCTCGCGGTGGCCACCCCCGACGGACACCGCGACCCGCGCTATCTGTCGCGCGCCATCGCGGGCCTGGGGGTCACGGTCGCGCACTTCGTGCCGTCGATGCTGGCGACGTTCGTGGCCACGGTCGGAGAGGCCGGGGCGGGTCCAGGGTCCGACGACGGCGTTGCCCTGGACAGCCTGCGGATGGTGATCACCAGCGGCGAGGCGCTCCCGTCGGCGGTGGTCGCGGCGTTCGCACGGGTGTCGTCGGCGCCGGTCCACAATCTCTACGGCCCCACCGAGGCCGCCATCGACGTGACCCACGCCGACGCGGTCGACCCGCACCGGTCACCGGTCCCGATCGGGCGACCGGTGTGGAACACCGGGGCACGCATCCTCGACGCGCGGCTGCGTCCGACACCGCCGGGCGTCGTCGGTGAGCTGTACCTGACGGGGGTGCAGCTCGCGCGCGGATACCTGTCGCGTCCCGATCTCACCGCCGACCGGTTCGTCGCCGACCCCGCAGGCGCGGGATCGCGGATGTACCGCACCGGCGATCTGGTGCGGCTCGACGCCTCCGGCGACATCGTCTACATCGGTCGCAGCGACTTCCAGGTCAAGATCCGGGGCCAGCGGATCGAACCCGGCGAGGTGGAGGCCGCGCTCGCCGCGGATCCCGCCGTCCGTGACGCGGTGGTGATCGCCCGCGGGGCCACACCGGACGAACAGATGTTGGTCGCCTACATCACCGCGGCGACGGGACACGTCGTCGACCCGACTGCGTTGCGCGACAGCATGTCCGGTCGTGTCCCGGCGTTCATGGTGCCGGCGGTCGTCATGGTGCTCGATGCGCTGCCCACCACGCCGAACGGGAAGCTCGACCGGCGGGCGCTGCCCGCACCGCAGATGACGATCGCGCTCACGGACGATGACGACTCCCCGGCCGGTGAGCTGGAGCGGGCGGTGGCCGACGAGTTCGCCGACGTGCTGGGGGTGCCGGCACTGGGCGCCACCACCTCCTTCTTCGACGCCGGGGGCAACTCGCTCACCGCCACCCGTCTGGCCGGCCGGCTGTCCACGGTCCTCGGCCATCGCGTCGGGATCCGGGATGTGTTCGACAATCCGAGCCCCCGGCGACTCTCCGGTGCCCTGGCCGCAGCCGGCGTGACCGTGGACGGCCTCGCGGCGGACACCGGCCCGATCGCGGACACCGGCCCGATCGCGGGCCCCCGACCCGATCGGATCCCGCTCTCGCCCGCCCAGCACCGCATCTGGCTGCTCGCGCGGGAGGCGCCGTCGGCCTATGTGATCCCGTTCCGACTGCGCATCGCCGCTGTGCTCGACGTCGAGGCGATGCGTCAGGCGTTCGACGATGTCGTCGACCGTCACGAGGCGCTGCGGACGATCCTCCCCCTCGACGCCGACGGACCCCATCAGGTGGTCCTGCCGGACCCGGGTCGGATCCTCGAGGTGCACGGGAGTCTCGACGACGACGAATTCGTCGCGCGCCCGGTCGATCTGACACGTGATCTCCCGATCCGGGCCGCCCTCGTCACCTCGCCGTCGTCGGCGGGCCGACCGTCGGATCACCGCCTCGTCGTGGCCCTGCACCACGCGGCCGCCGACGGCCTGTCGTTGCGGCCGCTCGCGCTCGACCTCGCCACCGCCTACTCCGCGCGCAGCCGCGGTGAGGTCCCGGCGTGGGAGCCGCTGCCCGTGCAGTACGCGGATGTGACGCTGTGGCAGTGGGAGCGGCTCGGTGACGAGACCGTCTCCGGCTCCCTGGCGTCCGCGCAGGCGGCGTTCTGGCGGCGTCAGCTCGACGGCGTGCCGGCCGAGACCGAGCTCCCCGTCGACCGGCCCCGGGACCCCGCGGGGCACGCGGGCGGCGCGACCGTGCGGGTGGCGCTGACACCCACCACCCACACCCGGCTCGCGGAGCTCGCCACGGACTGCGACGTCGGGATGTTCACCGTCGTCCACGCGCTGGTCGCCGTGCTGCTCCGCCGCCTCTCCGCCGAGGACGACGTCGTGGTGGGCACACCGGTGGGCGGTCGGGCCGATCCCGCCCTCGACCCGCTCGTCGGCATGTTCGTCAACACCGTCACGCTGCGGGTCGCGACCACCAGGCACGAGACGTTCCGCGAGGTCCTCGACCGCTGCCGCGGCGCGGATCTCGCCGCACTCGACAACGCGGACCTGCCGTTCGACCGCGTCGTGGAGATCGTGAACCCGCCGCGCGTGCCCGGACGACACCCGTTGTTCTCGGTGAGCGTCGCCCTCGAGGAGACGGCACGCGTACCCCTCGATTTCGCGGGTCTGGACGTGCGGGCGGAGCCGATCCCCACCCCGACCGCGAAATTCGATCTCGAGTTCACGGCCGTCGAGAACCGGGACCACACCGGCCGGCCGGACGGGATGTCCGTCGAGATCGGCTACGCCACGGACCTCTTCGACGAGTCGACCGTGGCCGACCTCGGGGACAGGCTGCGGTGGATCGCCGTCGCCGTCGCCGGCGACCCGGACCACGTCATCGGGGACATCCCGGTGCTCCACCGCCACGAACGTGCCTCGCTGGTCCCCGCCAGCGGACTCGCGCCGCGACGGGCCGTGACGTTCGCGGAGATGGTCGCCGACGCGGTCTCCGTCGATCCCGACGCCGTGGCGGTCCGCTTCCGGGACAGCGAGGTCACCTACGCCGATCTGGACCAGCGCTCGACGACGCTCGCCCGCGTGCTGATCGGACTCGGGGTGGGCCCCGAGGACTACGTGGCCGTCGCCATGGCGCGGTCGGTGGAATGGGTCACCGCGATCTGGGCGGTGAGCAAGGCCGGCGCGGCCTGGGTCCCGGTCGATCCGCACTACCCCGTCGACAGGGTCGACCACATGCTCGCCGATTCCGGTGCGCGCCTGTGTCTCACGGCGGGCGACGGCGTGGCGCACACCGTCGATGTCCGCGAACTCGACGTGGACGGCGAACGGTGTTCGGAGCTCGCCGCGGCCGTCGGGATCGATCCGTCGGTGCCCGTCACCGACAGCGAGCGGGCGATGCCGGTCTCGGTCGACAACCCGGCCTACCTCATCTACACCTCGGGCACGACCGGTGTGCCCAAGGGTGTGATCGTCAGCCACCGCGGTCTGGCCAACTTCGCCGCCGAGCAGCTGGTGCGTTTCACCGCCGGACCCGCGAGCCGCACACTGCAGTTCGCCTCGCCGAGCTTCGACGCCTCCCTGTTGGAGAACCTGCTCGCCGTCGGGGCCGCGGCGACGATGGTGATCGCACCACCGGAGATCGTCGGCGGGCGTGACCTCGAGGAGTTGCTCCGCAAGGAACGGATCACCCACGCGTTCCTCACACCGTCGGTGCTCGCGACCATCACGCCCGGACTGCCCGACCTCGAGGTCGTCATCGTCGGTGGGGAGGCCCCGAACCCGCGTGTTGTCGAGGAGTGGGCGCAACACCACCAGGTGTTCAACGCCTACGGGCCCACCGAGGCGACCGTGGTGGCCACCATCTCCGACGCACTCCGACCGGGCGATCCGGTGACCATCGGCGGGCCGGTCCGGGGGATCGGCGTCATGGTCCTCGACGAGCGGTTGATGCCGGTTCCTCCCGGGGCTGTCGGCGAGATGTACCTGACCGGTACGCAACTCGCCCGCGGGTATCACGACCGGCAGCGGCGGACCTCGACGACGTTCGTGGCCAACCCCTTCGGCGAACCGGGCACCCGGATGTACCGCACGGGCGACAAGGTCCGGTGGGTGTCCGACGACGCACTCGAGTTCGTCGGCCGCGGCGACGGCCAGGTCAAGATCCGCGGCTTCCGCATCGAGCTCGGCGAGATCGACGCCGCGCTGGCCGCACTGCCCCAGGTCGCCGACGCCGTCACCACCACCGCCCCCGGCCCCGATGGCAACGACAGGCTCGTCGCGTACGTGGTCCCCGCGCCGTCCGAGGCGACCGACGCCGACGGACCCGCCGTGCGGTCCGCCGTCGGACAGACACTCCCGGCGCACATGGTGCCGGGCAGCGTCACCGTGATCGACGCCATCCCGACGACACCGGCGGGCAAGGTCGACCTCGACGCCCTCCCCGCCCCGGCGCCGGTGTCCGCGGTCGTCGCCCAGCCACGGGACGACGTCGAACACCGCCTCGCCGAGATCTTCGCGACGGCGCTCGGGGTCGACGTCCACGAGATCGACCGCGACACCAGCTTCTTCGACCTCGGCGGGACGTCGCTGACCGCGACCACGGTGATGGCGTCGGTGGAGGCCGCCGTCGGCGAACGGCTCGGTGTTCGTGCGCTGTTCGAGACGCCCAGCGTCGCGACGATGGCCGCGCGACTCGACGGCAGGATGCGCGGCCCGCTGACGACGGGTGATCCGTTCGGCGGCAGCTCGCTGGTGCCGATCACGCACGTCGAGCGGCGTGCCGACGAGGGCGTCTGCTCACCGGCCCAGCGACGCCTGTGGTTCCTCAACCGCCTCGAGCCCGAGAGCGGTTCGTACACCATCGCGTTCGTCGTCGAGCTGCACGGAGAGGTGGACGTGGACGCGTTGTCCGCGGCCGTGCGGGACGTGGTGGGACGACATGAGCCGTTGCGCACCGTCTTCCCCGACCACGCGGGGACACCTGTGCCCACGGTGCTCGACGCGGCGGATGCGGTCGATCCGATCGGCGTGGTGGAGGCCCACGACGACGCGGATGCCCGACGGCGCCACATCGACCTCGCCCGGCACCCGTTCGACCTGCGCGTCGACCCGCCGCTGCGGGCGCACCTCGTCCACATCCCCGGTCCCGACACCCGTCACGAGCTGGCGCTCACCATCCACCACATCGCCGCCGACGGATGGTCGATGGGACCGCTGGCCCGCGACATCGCCACGGCCTACTCGGCGCGCACCGTGGGCGAGATCCCCGCCTGGGACCCCCTGCCGGTCACCTACCGCGACTACGCGGACTGGATGGAGCAGACCCTCGGCGATCCCGCCGACCCCACCAGCCGGGCCGCCGAGCTCCTCGCCTGGTGGACCGACGCCCTCGCGGGACTCCCGACGCGGGTGTCGTTGCCCACCGACAGAACCCGCACCGCCGCTGCCGAACCCACCAGCGGCACCGTCGACGCCGACCTCGGTGGCGTCCGCCTCACTGCGCTGCGACGACTGGCGAGCGCGCACGGGCTGAGTCCGTTCATGGTGGTGCACACGGTGTTCGCCGCCGTGCTGGCACGGTTGTCGACCGATCCGGCGGTGACGCTCGACCGCGAACCCGCCGACGTGGTCATCGGGACCCCGGTCGCCGGACGGGCAGCCACGGACCTCGCCGACCTGGTGGGGATGTTCGTCAACACCGTGGTGCTCCGGACACCGGTTCCGTCGTCGATCTCGTTCGCCGACCTCCTCGACCGCGTCGGTGCGACCGATGTCGAGGCGCTGACCCGTGCCGACCTGCCCTTCGACACGCTCGTGACCGCGCTCGCCCCCGACCGGTCGTCGGGGTCGCACCCGTTGTTCGCCGTCGCGCTGAGCTTCACCGACGCCGAGTTCGCACCCATCGCGCTCGGCGACGTCGAGGTCGGTGTCCGGGAGGTCGAGACCGGCGCCGCCCGCTTCGATCTCGAGCTGCGGGTCAGCGGGTCGGCGATGCGCTTCACCTACGCCACCGACGTCTTCGACGGCGACACCGTCCGCGACCTCGTCGATCGGTTCCTCGACGTCGTCGACCAGGTCGTCGCCGATCCCGCGACGGACATCGCCGACCTGCGTGTGCTCACCCGTGCGGAGGAACGGCAGCGCGCGCCGATCGTCTCGGCCGACGCTGTTCCACGGATGCGGACGCTGCCGGAGATGCTCGCCGCCGCGGTGGCGGCGGCACCGCGGTCGTCGTCGGCGGTCGAACCGGCCACCGGACGGGAGATCGGGTATCTCGAGCTCGACGCGACGTCGAACCGGTGGGCGCGACTGCTCATCGGCCAGGGCGTCGGTCCGGGGGACCGGGTCGCCGTCGCGGTGGAGCGCGGCATCGACTGCCTCGTCGCGCTCTGGGCGGTGGCCAAGACCGGGGCGGCGTTCCTCCCCGTCGATCCCGCCTATCCCTCGGCGCGTATCGCGCACATGCTCTCCGATGCGCAGGTGCGACTGGGCATCACCCGCAGCGCCCACGTCCCGGCCCTCCCCACGCAGACGCGGTGGATGACGGTCGACGCGGACTCGCCGGTCGCGACCGTCGTGGCGACCTTCGCCGACGGTCCCGTCGACGACCGCCACCGGCTGGGGCCGCTCCACCCCAGCGCCGTCGCCTACGTCATCTACACCTCGGGATCCACCGGCACCCCGAAGGGCGTGGAGGTGACCCATCGCGGACTGTCGGCGCTGTCCGCCGAGCAGCGACGTCGGTACGGCACCGACAGGCGCTCCCGTGTCCTGCATTTCGCGTCACCGAGCTTCGACGCCTCCGTCCTCGAGATCCTCCTCGCGCTCGAGACGTCGGCCGCGCTGGTGGTGGTGCCGACGACGGTCGTCGGGGGACGCGAACTCGCGGACCTGATGCGGGACAACGACATCAGCCATGCGTTCGTGACCCCGGCCGCGCTGGCCACCGTGCCCCACGAGGACCTCCCCGCGCTGCGGACCGTCGCCGTCGGTGGGGAGTCGCCGACACCGGAACTGCTGGCCCGGTTCGGACCCGGGCGCACCGTCATCGACGCCTACGGGCCGACGGAGACGACGGTCGTCGCGGTGATGGGGGAGGTGACGCCCGGCGCACCGGTCGCCATCGGGTCGCCCATCGCCGGTATGGCGGCGCACGTCCTCGACGGGGCACTGCGTGCGGTCCCCGCCTCGGTCCCCGGCGAGCTGTACCTCGCCGGTCGGGGTGTCGCCCAGGGGTATCTCGGACGTCCGGACCTGACGGCGGCGCGGTTCATCGCCGACCCGACCCGCCCGGGTGGCGTGATGTACCGCACCGGCGACGTCGTCTCCTACGACCGCGCCGGACGTCTCACCTACCTGGGCCGCAACGACTCCCAGGTGAAGGTGCGCGGCTTCCGCATCGAACTCGGCGAGATCGACGCCGCGCTCGAGCGCCACGGCGACGTCCGCACCGCGGTCACCGCCGTGCACGGACAGGCCCAGGACGCCGTCATCGCGAGCTGGGTGGTGCCCGTCGACGCGCGCAGAGGCGTGGACACCGCAGCCCTGCGCCGCCACGTCTCCGCGCTGCTGCCACGGCAGTCGGTGCCGTCGGCCATCACCGTCGTCGACGAGATCCCCCGGACGGGCAACGGCAAGGTGGACCGGGCCGCACTGCCGGCCCCGACCGTCGCGGAGGCCGATCAGCCGTTCCGGCAACCCCTGTCGCCCGCGGAGATCGCGGTCGCCGAGGCGTTCGCCGCCGCGATACCGGGATTCGACGCCGCCCATCCCATCGGCCTCGACGACGACTTCTTCGACCTCGGCGGGACGTCGCTCGTCGCGACCCAGGTGGTCGCCGTCCTCGCCGAGAGGACCGGGGTGGGCGTCCGGGTCCGCGACCTGTTCGACCACCCCACCGTCGGAGAGTTGGCGGCCCTTCTCGGCGGTGACCCGACGCCGGAGGCGGTCTCGTCGGAGGTGACGCGGTCGGCACCGCCGGAGCCAGCGGTAGTCCCGGCGGACACCGGTCCGCTCGCGCCGGCCCAGCGCCGCCTGTGGACGCTGCAGGCCGCGGACCCGGTGTCGCCCGCCTACAACGTCCCCCTGGTGATCGGCATCGACGGCGAGATGGACATCGAAGCCCTGCGCGCCGCGTGGCTCGACGTGTGCCGCACCCACGCCGCTCTCCGGACCACGTTCCCCGTCGTCGACGGCACGCCGGTCCAACAGGTCCGCAGCGTCGAGGGCACCGCCGACGTCATCCGGATCGTCGACGCCCACGATGTGGATACGGCCGCCCGCCTTGCGGGATCCGACGCGCACCGCGGTTTCGATCTCACCACCGAGCGTCCGCTGCGGGTCACCGTCATCAGGACACCGGTCGGGACCGACCTCGTGATCGTCGTGCACCACATCGCGGCCGACGGCTGGTCGCTGCCGGTCCTCGTCGAGGATCTGTTCACCGCCTACACGGCACGGGCAGCGGGCGCGGTCCCAGCGCTGGTCCAGGCACCGCTCAGCTACCTCGACCACGCGCGACGCCAGGTCGCCGATCTCGGCGACCCCGACGTAGCCGGCACCCTCGCCGCCACGCGTCTCGCCCGCTGGCGCACCCGCCTGCAGGACGCACCGGCGGAGTCGACCCTGCCACCCGACCATCCGCGTCGGCCGGGGGTGCACACGACCGCGGTGGTGCGACGCACCCTCGACCGCGACCTCCGGTCCGCGATCTCCGCTGCGGCCCGGTCGATCTCGGGGAGCCCGTTCGTCGTCGTGCACGCCGCGCTCGCGGTGCTCCTGCACCGCGTCGGCGTCGGGGACGACGTGGTCGTCGGCACCCCGGTCGCCGGGCGCGATCACCCGGACCTCGCGCGCATCGTGGGTATGTTCGTCAACACCGTCGCCCTGCGGACCGAGATCCGCCCCGACCGGCCACTGGGCGAGCTCCTCGCGGCGGTCCGTGACGCCGACCTCGACGACCTCGACGCCGCGGACATCCCGTTCGACGACGTCGTCGCGGCCGTCAACCCCGAGCGGGTCGAGGGTCGGACCCCGCTGGTCCAGATCGCGCTGTCGGTGCACGATCTGGCCGAGGCCGGATCGCTGGACGTGGCCGGGGTTCCCGGGGTCACGACCCGCGAACTCGACACCGGGGCCGCGAAATTCGACCTGCAGGTCACGGTGCAGGGCCTGTCGCCCGCGGCGGCGTCGGGCGGGATCGAGGTCGTCTACGCGCGCGAGCTCTATGACGCCACGACCGTCGAGGCCTTCGTCGACTGTCTGATCCGGGTGCTCACGACAGTGACCGCCGATCCGCGGTCCGACGTCGCCGTCGGCGACATCGCGGTGACCGCCGCGGACGAGCTCGCCGGCCTGGCGCCGGCATCAGGAGCGACCGCCGCTGCGCCGCGGACGTTCCCGGCGATCATCGCCGAGGCGGTCGCGGCCGACCCCGACGGCATCGCCGTCGTCGACGAGGACGGATCGATCACCTACCGGGCGCTCGACGCGCACACCACACGTCTCGCGCGCCATCTGCGCGGACTCGGCGTCGGGGTGGGTGACGTCGTCGCGATGGCGATCCCGCGATCGGCCTACGCCGTCGCCGCGATCTGGGGAATCGCGAAGACCGGCGCGGCCTGGCTCCCCGTGGACCCCATGTACCCGGCACCCCGCATCGTGCACATGTGTGAGGACAGCGGGGTGACGATCGGCGTGACCACCGCCGACCATGTGGCCGACCTCCCGACCGGCGTGGGCTGGGTCGTCCCCGACGAGCCGTCGACGATGGCCGCGATCGCCGAGGAGTCCCCGGATCTCCTGTCCGACATCGACATCCCGCTCGCCGGCGGCGCCTACGTGATCTACACCTCCGGATCCACCGGGCTGCCCAAGGGCGTCGTGGTGGGTCATCGGGGTCTGGCCGGGATCCGCGACGAGCTGGGGGAGCGGGCGCAGGTCGGGCACGGGGACCTGGTGTCCCACTTCGCCTCACCGAGCTTCGACGCGTCGGTCCTCGAGATGCTGATGGCACTCGCGGGGCCCGCGACGCTGGTGGTGGTCCCCACCGACGTCTACGGGGGCGCGCCGCTGACCGAGGTGCTCCGCACCCGGTCGGTGACAACGGCATTCCTCACCCCCGCCGCGCTGGACGGTCTCGAACCGGAGGACCTCCCGTCGGTGCGGACCGTCGTCGTCGGCGGCGAGGGCTTCGGTGACGCGCTGGTCCGTCGGTGGGCGGGGGAGCGGCGGATGCTCAATGCGTACGGCCCCACCGAGGCGACAGTCTTCAGTGCGCTCAGCGCGCCCCTGCGCCCCGGCGCCCCGATCGACATGGGTGGCCCGAACCGCGGCGAGCAGCTCGCGGTGCTCGACCGGCGCCTGCACCCCGTTCCCGTCGGAGTCGTCGGCGAGCTGTACATCCTCGGGGACGGTGTGGCGCAGGCCTACCACGGGCGACCCGGCCTGACGGCCTCGAGCTTCGTCGCAGCGACCGTCGGACGCCCCGGTGAGCGCATGTACCGCACCGGTGATCTGGTGCGCTGGAACAGCTCCGGGACCCTGGAGTACGTCGACCGCGCGGACCGGCAGGTCAAGGTGCGGGGCTTCCGGGTCGAGCCCGGCGAGATCGACGCGGTCGTCGCCGAGCACGGCGGCGTGCGGCGCGTCGTCACCACGGTGTTCGGCGACGGCGCCGAGGCGCGGTTGGTCACCCATGTGGTGCCCGCCGACCCCGATGCCGACCGGACCGAGTTGTCCTCCGACGTCCGGGGGTTCGCCGCCCGTCGCCTCCCGCGCCACATGGTGCCCGCCTCCGTCGTCGTGATCGATGCGATCCCGACGACCCCGGCGGGCAAGATCGACCGGGCTGCCCTGCCCGCCCCGGCCGCACGCTCGGCTGGTGGTCGGCCGCCACGCCCGGGGACCGAGTCGATGGTCGCCGAGGTGTTCGCGGACGTGCTGGCGGTGGACCGGGTCTCCGCGACGGACGGGTTCTTCGACCTCGGCGGGACGTCGCTGACCGCGACGACAGCGGTCACCGAGATGCGCCGCCGCAGTGGCGTCGACGTCGCGGTGGCGTGGGTCTTCGCCGCGTCGACACCGGAGGAGCTGGCCTGGCGTATCGACGGTGTGCAGGTGGGTGCCGGGCCGGCCGGGCTCAGCCCGGTGATCGTGCTGCGACCAGGAGACCCCGACGCGGCACAGGACGACATCCCGACGATCCTGGTGCATCCCGCCATCGGACTGGCGTGGTCGTACACCGCGCTCCTCCCGCATGTCCCGCCCGGCGGGGCCGTCTACGGACTGCAGAACCCCGCCCTCTCCGGCGAGGACCCCGCGGCGTCGCTGGCCGACCTCGCCGAGCGGCATGTCGCCGGCATCCGCGAACTCGTCCCGACCGGTCCCGTCCACCTTCTCGGGTGGTCGCTGGGAGGGATGCTCGCGGCCGAGATCGCCTGCCGCCTCGACGACGGTGGTCCGCCGGTCGCGTCACTCACGCTCCTCGACACCTACGTCGTCGCCGATCACCCGGGGTGGGAGGAGGCGCCGTCGGTGGCCGACCTCGTCGTCGAGTTCGGGGTGGCAGACGGCGACGACGTGGACCCGGATCTGACGGTGGCGCAAGCACATGAACTGCTCCACGACGTCCCGGGGCCGATCGCGCAGCTGCCGGTCGAGACGCTCGAATCGCTGTACGCGGCCTACCGCCACGCCACCGCTGTCGCCGCACGGTGGCGGCCGTCGGCGATCGACCACGACGTCGTCTTCGTCACCGCCGCAGTCGAACCCCTGGCGGGTCCCGCGGTCGAGGACTGGCGGGACGTCGTCGCCGGCGACATCACCGAGGTCGTCGTGCAGGCACGCCACCGCGATCTGCTCGATCCCGAGGTCGTGGCGCAGTGGGCGCCCCGGGTGATGGCGGATCGGGAGATGGTGCAGCAGATGGCGGGCGACCAGGCGGCGGGGGAACTGACCGATGACGCGACGACGACAGGACGGCACCGCGCATGACCGCGACGGACACCACCGACGACCGCGCACCCTGGGAGCGACGGGCGGCCTCCCGGCCCTCCGCGGACCCCGCGCCGGTCGACGACCCCACTCCGACCACCGACCCCGAGGACTCGCCCGCCCAGGGCTCCGCCGCCGGTGATGACATCGCGGTGTCGATCCGGGGGCTGCGCAAGGTCTTCGGTGGGGGACTGGGGCGGTCGGCGTCCACCCACGTCGCCCTCGACGGTGTCGACCTGGACGTGCGCGCCGGGACGGTGCACGCGCTCCTCGGTCCCAACGGTGCCGGGAAGACGACGACCGTCCGGATCATCTCCACGCTGCTCGCGCCCGACGGCGGCACCGTGCGCGTCCTCGGACACGACGTCGGCCGGGAGGCGGTCGCCGTGCGGAAGGCGATCGGTGTCTCCGGCCAGTACGCCGCGGTCGACGGCAACCTCACCGCGTTCGAGAACCTGAGCATGGTCGGACGTCTCTACGGGATGGGTCGTCGCGCCGCGGGGGTGCGCGCGCGGGAACTCCTCGACGACTTCCGCCTCGCCGACGTCGCCGACCGGCCGACACGGACCTTCTCCGGCGGCATGCGACGTCGTATCGACCTCGCGGGGGCTCTGGTCGCCCGGCCGCGCCTGGTCATCCTCGACGAGCCGACGACGGGCCTCGACCCGCGCGGTCGCCGCGACATGTGGTCGCTCATCACCGATCTCGTCACCGGCGGGACCACGGTGCTGCTGACGACGCAGTACCTCGAGGAGGCCGACACACTCGCGGACGAGATCACCGTGATCGACAAGGGCGCGGTGATCGCGCACGGCACGGCGGCGGAGCTCAAGTCGACGATCACGCAGTCGTTCCTCACCGTCGAGGTCGCCGCGGACGCCGACTCGACGACGGTCACCGACGTGCTGTCGCGGGTCGGCATCGCAGCACCTGCTGCCACCGACGCGGCGTCGACATGGACGGTCGCTGTCGACGACGGGACCCGTTCGGCTGCAGCCGCTGTCGCCGAGCTGACCTCGGCGGGCGTGGGCGTCGTCGACGCCACCGTGTCCGCGCCGACCCTCGACGACGTCTTCCTGACCCTCACCGCCGAGAAGGAGGTCGACGCATGAGCGTGGTGTCCGACAGCGTGATGATGGCCGAGCGCAACCTCATCACCATCCGGCGGGTGCCGACACTGCTGGTCAGTGCGACGCTGCAGCCGCTGATGTTCGTCTTCCTGTTCGCGTACGTCTTCGGTGCCACGTTCGGGGGCGGTTCCTACCGCGAGTACCTGATGGCGGGGATCTTCACCCAGACAGTCGCGTTCAACGCCGCGTTCACCACGGTCGGGCTCGCGGGCGACCTGCAGGACGGCATCGTCGACCGGTTCCGGTCGCTGCCGATGTCGCGGATCGCCGTGGTGCTCGGCCGCACCGTCTCCGATCTCGCGGTCAGCATCATCTCGGTGGCCGTGATGGCCCTGTGTGGGCTCGCGGTCGGGTGGCGGATCCGTGGTGGCTTCGGCGACGCGGTGCTCGCGTTCGCGGTGGTGCTGCTGTTCGGTTTCGCGATGTCCTGGGTGGGTGCGCTGACCGGGTTGATGGCGCGCACCGTCGAGGTGGCGCAGAGCGTGGGTTTCGTGTGGCTGTTCCCGGTGACGTTCCTGTCGAGCGCGTTCATCTCGGCGCAGAGCCTGCCCGGACCGCTGCGTGTGATCGCCGAGTGGAACCCGGTGACCGCCGTGGCGACGGCGTGTCGGCAACTGTTCGACAACCCGGCGCCACCGAGCTTCCCCGCCGCGACGGGATGGGTGGCGGACCATGCGGTGGGCTATTCGATCGGCTGCTCGCTGGTGATCCTCGTCGTCTTCGGGTCCCTGTCGGTGCTGCGCTACCGCCACGTCGCGAGTCGCTGACCCGCCCCGACTCCAGACCCCACCCCACCCCCGACCCCAGACCCCAGACCCGACCCCCACCCCCTCGAGTGGGCGGTTGGAGACGTCGGTTGGGCGGTTGGACGCGTCGGTTGGGCGGTTAACGACGTCGGTTGGGCGGTTGGACGCCCACTCGACGCAGCGAGCCGCCGACCCGGGAGGGTCAGCGGCTCGCGGATCGTGCGGGAGTTCAGATCACGCCTGCAGCGGCAGCAGGATGTTCTTCACTGTCGGATCGGTGCGCAGGTACTCCTGCACGGCCGGGTCCTTGAACACGGCGACGAGCTTCTTGATGTTGTCGGAGTTCTGCCACCGGGTGCCGATGGTGAGCTGACCGGCGAACTCGTCGGGCGCTGCCGGGGCGAAGATCTGCTTGCTGATCGGGATGTCCGCGGCCAGGTAGTACTCGGTGTAGCCGACGGTCGCGTCGAGGTCGGGCAGTGCCCGCGACTGGGCCGCGAAGTCGAGCAGCGTGAACTGCAGGTTCTTCGGGTTGGTGGCGATGTCGTTCTGGGTGGCGCGCGACTTGTCGATCCCGGGCTTCAGGGTGATGAGGCCGGCACGCTCGAGCAGCCACAGGCCCTGGGCCTCGTTGGCCGGGTCCGAGTAGAGCGAGACCTTGGCGTCGTTGGGCAGCTGCGAGACGTCGGTGTACTTGTCCGACCAGATGCCGAAGCCCCAGCGGAAGACCGGCGTCGCGGCCACCTCCTTGAAGTCGGGGTTGGCGTCGAGGACCTGGGACAGCCACCGCTTGTGCTGGTAGATCGTGCCGGCCACCTCGCCGTCACTGACCGCGCGGTTCAGCGTGGTGCTGTCCGCGAGACCCTTGAACGCGACCTTGATGCCGTACTTGGGCGCGACGTTCTTCGCGATGTAGTCGACGAGGGCCTGCTCGTTGGCATTGCCCTCGGCGGTGACTACGGTCAGTGTGGCGCCGGCGGTCTCGTTGGGGGACTTGCTGTCCGAACCGACCACCCGCCAGGCCACGAACGCCGCGATGACCGCGACGACGATCACGACCACGCCGATCACGATCGGACCGCGTCGGCGCCTCTTCACGTCGAAACCGGCTGTGCCGTCGGGGGTTGTGGGGGAGCTGGTCTGCGTCATGGGTGTCTCCTTCGGTGCGCAGGGGGTCACGGCCACGCCCGATGCGCGTCCGTGTGATGAGAGGTGGCGTGTGGGTCGGACCCGTTGTCGGGTCAGACCTTCGAGGGCAACCGGGCCGACCGCACCGACTGCTCGGGGGAGAGGAACCGGACCAGGGCGTCGCCGACGACCTGGATGATCGCCACCGTGATGACCAGCGTGATGATCGTCGCGATCATCACCTGGTGGTCGAACCGCTGGTAGCCGTAGGTGACCGCGATGTATCCGAGACCGCCGGCGCCGATGGTGCCCGCGATGGCCGAGTACTCGATCATCGCGATGGTGTTGATGGTGAGGCCGCCGACGATCGACGGCAGCGCCTCGGATATCTGTGCGGTGCGGATGATCTGGACCTTCGACCCGCCCGCCGCCGTCGCGGCCGCGACCACCGACGACGGCACACCGCGCAGCGAGTTCTCGACGATGCGGGTGAAGAACGCGATGCCCGCGATCGACATCGGCACCACCGCGGCGGGGATGCCGATGTTGGTGCCCGTGATCAGCCGCGTGAACGGGATGATCGACGTCATCAGCACCAGGAACGGCAACGATCGGCCGATGCTGATGACCCACGAGAGCGGGGTGTGCAGCGTCCGGTTCTCGAAGAGTCCACCCGGAGCGAGGTTGTGGACGATCGCACCCAGGGGCACCCCGACGACGGCGACGATCACCATCACGATGCCGACCATGATGACGGTGTCGCGGAAGGCCGGGATGAGCAGCCCGGGGATCTCGTTCGTCGGGACCGTGATGGCCGCGAGGACACCGGCCGTGGCGCTCATGCCGCGACCGCCTTGGAGGTCGCGTCGAGCGGTCGGGCGGCGAGTCCGAGTGGGCCGGCCGCGGCGACGACACCTGCGACATCGCCGTCCGGTACCCCGATCGTCCACTCGCCCACGGGGATCCCACCGACGTCCTGGACGTGGCCTCCGAGCACGGTGAGCGTCGCGCCCGTCGTGGCGGCGATGCGGGTGATCCAGTCGCCGGGCACCGCGGGCGAGGTGTGGGTGACGCGGATGGCGCGGGTACCCGGTGCGGGTGCCGTCGTCGCGGCGCGGGGGCGCAGTGCCGAGCCCAATGCCGACGCGGGGTCGAGGAGGAGGTCGACGACAGCGCCCTGTTCGACGATGCGCCCCGCGTCGAGGCGTCCGACACGATCGGCGACCTTGACGATGGTGTCCATCTCGTGGGTGATGAACACGACGGCGATCTCCAGTTCGTCGCGCACCTCGGTGAGCAGCTCGAGGAACGAGTCGGTCGTCGCCGGATCGAGACCCGATGTGGCCTCGTCGGACAACAGCACCGAGGGGCGCAGGGCGAGCGCACGGGCGATCCCCACGCGCTGTCGCTGCCCTCCGGAGAGCTGGTGGGGATAGCGGTCGGCCAGGGCGGTGAGCCCCACACGGTCGAGGAGTTCCGCGACACGCTCGCGGGTCTGCGTGGCCGTCACCCCGAGGTACTCGAGGGGGAGTGCGACGTTCTCGGCGGCCGTACGACGACTGAGCAGGTTCGCGGACTGGAAGACGGTGCCGATACGTCGTCGAGCGACCCGCAGCGCCGCGGCGTCGAGGTCGGTGAGGCGCTCACCGTTGACGACGACGGACCCCGCCGTCGGTCGCTCGAGGAGATTGATGCACTGGGCCAACGTCGACTTTCCCGCCCCCGACGGCCCGACGACGGCGAAGATCTCCCCCGCGGCGACGGCGAAGTCGATGTCGTCGAGGACGGTGACGGCGTTCGGGCCGTGCCCGAACGTCTTGGTGAGTCCCTGGATCTCGATCACGCCAGGATCATCACGGCGGTTCCTCGGCGCTCCCAGCGTTGGGATCAGCGTGATTCCGGTGCGGTGATGCGCGGCCCCGTGTGCTGTGACCTGCGGAAACCGTTACCGCGCCGCAGTAACCACCCGTAACCGCCGTCTGTCGGGCACCAGGAACAGTCTGTTGGGCGGTCGGGACCGGCTGTTGGACGATTGGGAGGCCGAAACAGGTTGTGCACAGCTGGTTTTGATGCGGAGATGTTGTCGGACCCCGCGTGTACACATGTACGCATGAAGGGCACCGAAGACGTCGACGCGCGGGATGTGTTGCGCGAGATGATGACGATGCTCGCCGAGCTGTCTGCCGCGGTAGACGAGGGAGAGGCGATCGACCGGATCTCTCTGTTGGAGTCGATCAAGGCCGCGTGCGCGGCAGGACAGGCTCAGGACACGCTACGACTGCAGCAACTTCGCTCCGCTGCCGAAGCCGAGCGGGGTGTTCCGGTCGACCGGCGGTGTCGTGGGTTGTCGGCGGAGGTGGCGTTGGCGCGTCGGGTGTCGGGTAACGCCGGTGGCCGGCATCTGGGGTTCGCGCGGGCGATGGGCGAGATGCCGAACACCTTCGCGCGGCTGCGGGAGGGAGTGTTGTCGGAATGGCGGGCGACGATCCTGGTCCGCGAGACCGCCTACCTGCAGGTCGAGGACCGGCGCGTGATCGACCACGCCCTGTGTGCAGACGCCGCGACGCTCGACGGTGTCGGGGACCGGGCGCTCGAGGCGCTGGCCAAGCAGATTGCCTATCAGCGTGATCCGCATGCGGTGGTCGATCGCAACGCCGCTGCACCGAAGGATCGCCGGGTGTCGATGCGTCCGAAACCCGATGCCATGGTGCAGCTGTCGGCGCTGTTGCCGATGACCGCAGGCATTGCCGCGTACGCGGCGTTGAAGCAGCACGCCGACGGCCTGGTGGGAGACGACGATCGGACCCACGCGCAGGTCATGGCCGACACCCTGCTCGAACGGCTTACCGGGAAGGCGCGCGCCGAGGAGGTGGCCGTCTCGGTCGACGTCGTCGTGTCGGCGGACGTGCTCGTCGGTGGCACCGACGCCGCTGCAGAGGTCGCGGGCTACGGCCTCGTGCCTGCTGATACCGCCCGCGGGATCATCGCCGACGCGCTCGATGCAGACGCGCTCGTCACCCTGCGGCGACTGTTCGCCACCCCCGATGGCGCCCTGGTGGCCATGGAATCCCGTGCCCGGATCTTCCCCAACGGTCTGCGCCGCTTCATCACCCGCCGCGACATCTCCTGCCGGATCCCGTACTGCGACGCCCCGATCGCCGAAATCGACCACGCCCACCCCCACCACGACGGCGGACCGACAGACGCGCTGAACGGACTCGGCGAGTGCCGAACCCACAACAGGCAGAAAGAGAACACCGGCTGGCAGGTCACCACGTCGATCAGCGACGACGGCACCCACGAAGCGCTGATCCGCACACCCACCGGCCACGAACACCGGTCCCGAGCACCTGCGAGAACCGCGGACAAGGCCGCGTAGCCGCGCGCATCACACCGCAGGCGATGATGATCGCGATGACTCTCAGCACCCTGGCGCTCTTGACCGTCGCCGGTTTCGGTGCCGGACTGGTCGGCTACATCACCGGGCTGGCATCGCTCGTCAGCTATCCGGCCTTGCTCCTCGCCGGACTGCCACCGCTCGCTGCGAACGTCACGAACACCGTCGCGCTCGTGTCGGTTGGGGTGGGCAGCACGGCGCGGGCGGGATCCTCGCTGCTCGACGACCGCCGACGGCTCACGGTGCTCGGGGCGATCGCCGTCGTCGGTGGGCTGATCGGTGCGGGCGTCCTGCTGCTGTCCCCGGCCGGCTCGTTCGAGGCGGTCGTGCCCGTCCTCGTCGCGCTCGCCGCGGTCGCCGTGTTGGCGCAGCCCGTCCTGCGGCGGGCAGCCGGACACCGGGAGATGCCGACGGTGTTCGCCGTCTGTTCGTTCGCGGTGGCGATCTACGGCGGCTACTTCGGCGCCGGCGCGGGGGTCATCTTCCTCGCCCTGGCCCTGATCACCTCGGCGCAACCGCTGTGGCGGGCGACGCTGCTCAAGTCAGCGCTGCTGGGCCTGTCGAACCTGTCGGCGGCGGTCCTGTTCGCGATCACCGGTCCTGTGCACTGGGTCGCGGCCGTCGCCATGGGCATCGGGTGCCTGGCCGGCGGGTGGGCCGGCCCGCCGATCGTCGCCCGCCTGCCCGCCGGCCCACTGCGCGTCGTGATCGGCTTCGCCGGCCTCGGTCTCGCCGTCTGGCTCGCCATTCGCTGAGAAAAGACCGTTGCCGCGACCGCACCCACCTGCCGCGACCGTCGCAACGGTCGCGGGTGGGGAGAACGGTCGCGGGAAGCCGGACGACCGTTCGCTGAGAGCGAGAATGCGGGTCCTGCCTGGCGGGGTCTGTGCGGGACCGGCGAAACACTCGTAGCGTGGAGAGGTGACGTCAGCTCCCTCCGGTCATCCCTCTCCTCGCACACTCGGCGAACTCCGCGCCTCCGGCCACGTCCAGCGGTCGGTCAAGGACGAGATCCGCAACAACCTCCTCACCAAGCTCCGGGCCGGCGACGACCCGTGGCCCGGCATCGTCGGCTTCGAGTCGACGGTCGTCCCCCAACTCGAGCGCGCGCTGCTCGCCGGCCACGACGTGGTCATGCTCGGCGAGCGCGGCCAGGGCAAGACCCGCCTCCTGCGCACCCTTGCCGGACTGCTCGACGAGTGGACGCCGGTCATCACGGGCTCCGAACTCGACGAGCACCCCTACGAGCCGATCACCCCGGCCGCCATCCGTACGGCGGCGAACCTCGGCGACGACCTGCCCATCGAGTGGCGGCACCGCTCGGAGCGCTACTCCGAGAAGCTCGCCACGCCGGACACGTCCGTCGGCGACCTCGTCGGCGACGTGGACCCGATGAAGGTCGCGGCCGGCCGCAACCTCGGCGACCCCGAGACCATCCACTTCGGGCTGATCCCGCGCGCCCACCGCGGCATCGTCGCGATCAACGAACTCCCCGATCTCGCCGAGCGCATCCAGGTGTCGATGCTCAACGTGATGGAGGAGCGCGACATCCAGATCCGCGGCTACTCGCTGCGACTCCCGCTGGACGTGCTCCTGGTGGCCAGCGCCAACCCCGAGGACTACACCAACCGCGGGCGCATCATCACCCCGCTGAAGGACCGCTTCGGCGCCGAGATCCGCACCCACTACCCGCTCGAGCTCGACGACGAGATCGCCGTCATCGAGCAGGAGGCGGACCTCGTCGCCACCGTCCCGACGTTCGTCGTGGAGATCCTGGCGCGGTTCACCCGCTACGTCCGCGACCACCCGTCGATCGACCAGCGCTCCGGTGTCTCGGCGCGGTTCGCGATCGCCGGCGCCGAGACCGTCGGTGCCGCAGCGCTGCACCGCGCGACGGTGACCGGCGAGGATTCGGCCGTCGCCCGAGTCGTCGACCTCACCTCGATCATCGAGGTGCTGCGCGGCAAGGTCGAGTTCGAGTCCGGCGAGGAGGGACGCGAGGGCGAGGTCCTCGAACACCTGCTGCGCAAGGCGACCGCCGACACGGTCCGCGCCCACCTCGGTGGCATCGACATGGCGCCGCTCGTCACGGCACTGGAGAGCGGCGAGCCCGTCGTCACCGGTGACCGCGTCACGGCCTCGGAGCTGCTGAAGTCCATCCCGTCGCCGGACACCACCACACCCGTGATCGACGCCGTCGCCGAACGTCTCGACGCCGCCGACGGTGGGGAACGCGCCAGCGCACTGGAACTCGCGCTCGAGGGTCTCTTCCTCGCCCGGCGCATCAGCAAGGAGGCGGACGACCACGGCGTCACCATGTACGGCTGACCGCCGACCGTCCCCGCAGACCCGGGAGGGCACCGCCTGATGGCACGCAAGACTTTCCACCGCTCGTCCTACCAGCGTTACCGCGGGGGGCCGGACCCTCTGGCGCCTCCTGTCGATCTGCGCTCGGCGCTCGACGAGATCGGCGAGGACATCATGGCCGGCGCCTCGCCGCAGCGTGCCATGCGCGAGTACCTGCGGCGCGGCAGCCAGGACATGCGTGGTCTGGACAAGCTGCGCGAGCAGATCAACAAGCGCCGCAAGGAGTTGCTCGAGAAGAACAACCTCGACGGGACGTTCGCCGAGATACGGGAACTCCTCGACTCCGCGGTGCTCAACGAGCGCAAGCAGCTCGCCCGCGACCTCGACGACGAAGCGCGGTTCGCCGAGATGCAGATCGGCAACCTGCCGGCGTCGACGGCGCAGGCGGTCCAGGAGCTCTCGGAGTACGAGTGGCGCTCGCCGGAGGCCAAGGCCGACTACGACAAGATCTCCGACCTCCTCGGCCGCGAGATGCTCGACCAGCGCTTCCAGGGCATGAAGGACGCCCTGGAGAACGCGACGGACGCCGACCGCCAGGCGATCTCGGAGATGCTCTCGGATCTCAACGAGCTCCTCGCCGCGCACAACCGCGGCGAGGACACGACCGAGCAGTTCGACGAGTTCATGGACAAGCACGGTCAGCACTTCCCCGACAACCCGCAGTCGACGGAGGAACTCGTCGACTCCCTGGCCAAGCGGGCTGCGGCGGCGCAGGCGTTCTACAACTCGCTCACCCCCGAGCAGCGCGCGGAACTCGACCAGTTGGCGCAGCAGGCGTTCGGGTCGCCGGAGTTGATGTCGCAGTTGTCACAGATGGATTCCCAGCTGCGACAGGCCCGTCCCGACCTGGGGTGGGGTGACTCGGCGGACTTCACCGGCGAGCAGGGCATGGGGATGGGGCAGGGCGCAGGCGCACTGTCCGACCTGGCGGAGCTGGAGTCGTTGTCGGAGCAGCTGTCCCAGCAGTACGCCGGCGCGCAGATGGACGACATCGATCTCGACGCGCTGGCCCGGCAGCTCGGCCCGGAGGCGTCGGCCGACGCACGGACCCTCGCCGAGCTCGAGAAGGCCCTCAAAGAGCAGAACATCTTCCACCGCGACGCCGACGGCAACCTGCAGTTGTCGCCGAAGGCGATGCGTCAGCTCGGGCAGTCCATCTTCCGGGATGTCGCCGAGCAGCTCTCCGGTCGCAAGGGCGATCGCACGACGCGGCGCACGGGCGCGTCGGGCGAACCGACCGGGGCGACTCGGGAGTGGGAGTTCGGCGACACCGAGCCGTGGGACGTCACGGCCACCGTCGGGAACGCGGTGCGGCGCACCATCACCGAGCAACCCGGCGGTGTGGGCGACCTCGCCTCGGGCGGCGTTCGGATCGACGTGCGCGACGTCGAGGTCGCCGAGACCGAGGCGCGGTCGAAGGCGGCGGTGGTCCTGCTCGTCGACACGTCGTTCTCCATGGAGATGGAGGGCCGCTGGCTGCCGATGAAGCGGACGGCCGTGGCGCTCAACCACCTGATCTCGACGCGATTCCGCAACGACGAGCTGTCGCTGATCGCGTTCGGGCGGCACGCCCGCACCATCGACATCGCCGAGCTGACGGGCCTGCAGCCGCGGATGGAGCAGGGCACCAACCTGCACCATGCGCTGATGCTGGCCGGGCGGCACCTGCGCAAGCACCCCAACGCGCAGCCGGTGGTGCTCATCGTCACCGACGGCGAACCGACCGCGCATCTCGAGCCCGACGGTGAACCGTTCTTCTACTACCCACCGCACCCGGCGACGCTGGCCATGACCGTGCGCGAGCTGGACGCGGTGGCCCGCCTCGGCGCCCAGGTGACGATCTTCCGTCTCGGCGACGACCCCAGCCTGGAGCGTTTCATCGATCAGGTGGCCCGCCGTATCGGTGGACGGGTCGTCGCTCCCGACATCGACGGGTTGGGTGCGGCGGTCGTCGGCGACTACCTGGGTTCACGACGGGGTCGACGGGGGTAGTACAGGTGCATGACACGCACTGTTCGCGTCGGCACCTCGGGATGGGTGTACCCGCCCTGGCGGGGGACCTTCTATCCGAAGGGCCTCGTCCAGCGGCGTGAACTGGAGTACCTCTCGTCCACGCTGAACTCGGTCGAGATCAACGGCACCTTCTACTCGCTACAGAAGCCGGACAGCTTCCGGCGGTGGGCGGAGCAGACCCCGGACGACTTCGCCTTCTCGGTGAAGGGCCCGCGGTTCATCACCCACATGAAGAAGCTGCGCGACGTCGACGCGCCGGTGGCGAACTTCTTCGCCTCCGGCGTGCTGGCGTTGGGGCCCAAGCTCGGTCCGGTGCTGTGGCAGCTCCCGCCGAGTATGCGGTTCGACCCCGACCGGCTCGGTCCGTTCCTCGACGGGTTACCCCGGACCACCGTCGCGGCAGCGGAGATCGCGCGGCACCACGACGAGCGGCTCGACGGACGCGACTGGTTCGACGTCGACGCCGACCGGCCCGTGCGACATGCGGTCGAGGTCCGCCACGCCACGTTCGAGTCGTCGCGGGCGGTGCGTCTGCTGCGTGATGCCGGGGTCGCGTTGGTGCTCGCCGACGCGGCACACCTCTACCCGGTGATGGACGAGAAGACCGCCGACTTCACCTACTGCCGACTCCACGGGGACGAGAAGCTCTATGTGAGCGGCTATTCCGCCGAGTCACTCGACAAATGGGCGGCCACGCTGCGACGTCACCGCGGCGACATCTACGCCTATTTCGACAACGACGTGAAGGTGCACGCGCCGTTCGATGCGCGGGGTCTGCTCGACCGCCTCAGCTGAGCTTCTTGCGGGTGTCGATCGCCGGGCCCTTGCGTTCCACCGACACCCCACCCATGAGCGCCGCGCCCGTGATCGTCACCCGGGCACCGCGGGTCGACGAGCCCGGGCCGGACGCGCGGCGGTCGAAGCCACCCATGATCCCGACGCCCCGGATGTCGACCTCGACCTCGGGTCCGACGACGATCTCGATCCCGCCCATGACGGCCGTCGCCTGGATGTCGAGGGCACCTGTGGTGAACCGGGCGTCGCGGAGGTCGATGCTGACGCCGCCCCAGAACGCCACCGCGGTCAGAGTGCCCGAGACGGCGACGTCGCCGGCGAGTTCCGCCCCGCTCATCACGGCGATCAGGCGCTGTACCGGAGCCTGTCCGGGAGGTGCGGTCGCGGAGACCGACCCCGCGATCGCATCGACGGGAAGGTTGCTGGTCAGCGGGGCGAGGTCGTCCGTCGTGCGCGCCACCACCGCCTTGTCCGCGCGGGTCTCGTACTCGGTGGGGCTGAGATACCCCTGCGCCATCGCGGCCGCGAGGATGTCGTGGACGCGACTGCGGTCGGCGTCCGACACCCGCGTCGCGGGTCGCTCGTCGGGTCGCTCGGCGGGCAGATCGCTCATGGTGCGACCCTAACGCCCACCGTCGGTCCCGGAGACCCTCCGACGTGACCGATAGGCCGCCACGGCGTTGCGGTTGCCGCAGGTGGTGGAGCAGTAGCGACGAGACCGGTTGCGCGAGAGGTCGATCACGAGCGCACGGCAGTCGTCGTCGTCGCAGACGGAGAAGCGCGACATCTCGTCGGCGCGGATGACGTCGACCATCGCCATCGCGGCCTCGACGAGCATCCGGGCGGCGAGCGGGGCGTCGTCGTCGACGGCGTGGATGTGCCAGTCCTGGTCGTCGTGACGCACCAGGCGGGGAGTCGCGTGGTGGTCGGAGAGCAGTGCGTTCACCAGGTCGACGGCGTCGGTGGTGCTCGCGGTGAACAGTGCCCGCAGTCGTGGACGTGCGGCGCGGACCTCGTCGAGCTCGGCGCGGTCGGCGTCGACACGTCCGGTGAAGCCCTGCCGGCGCACGAACTCGAGGAGCTCGTCGACCGTCGTGAGGGTGTCGGGGTCCTCCGCGGTGTTGACCAGCGCGACCGCAGCCTGCAACGACATCTCGGTGTCATCGGTGAAAACCACGTTGACACATTACCTCGACGCCACCTAGCGTCATGACCCATGAAGCGCATGGGTGATGACAGGCGTGTGGGTGTGGGGCTGGTGGTCGCTCTGGTCTCCGCGTTCTCGTTCGGCCTGTCGGGGGCGATCGCGCGCCCGATGCTGGAGGGCGGGTGGTCGCCGGGGGTTGTCGTCACCCTGCGTATCGCGCTGGGTGCCGCGGTCGTCGCGCCGCTCGCGATCCGCGCGTTGCGGGGTCGGTGGCACCTGCTGCGTCGCAACGTCACGAGCATCGCCCTCTACGGGCTCCTCGCGGTCGCCGGTGCGCAGTTCTGCTACTTCTCCGCTGTCCAGTCGATGCAGGTGGGCCCGGCGCTGCTCATCGAGTACACCGCCCCGGCCGCCGTGGTCCTGTGGCTCTGGGCCCGACGGGGACAACGGCCGTCGGCCGTGACGACCGCCGGTGTCGGCATCTGCGCGGTCGGGCTGGTCCTCGTCCTCGACCTGGCCTCGTCGGGCGGCGTCTCCGGGACCGGGGTCGCCTGGGCGTTCGGTGCGATGGTCGGCGCCGCGGCCTACTTCCTCATCTCCGCCGACGACGACTCGGGACTGCCGCCGCTCGCGCTCGCCGGTGCCGGCCTCGTGGTCGGCGCACTGGTGCTCGCGGTGCTGGGCGCCGTCGGTGCGATGCCGATGCGTGTCGGGAGCGGCCCGATCGCCTACGCCGGTGTCGCGACGTCGCCGTGGGTCGCCGTGGCCGTCCTCGGCGTCGTGACGGCGGCGACCGCGTACGTCACCGGTGTGATCGGTGCCCGGCGACTCGGGCCGCGGGTGGCGTCGTTCGTGGGCCTCAGCGAGGTCCTGGCGGGTGTCCTGTGGAGCTGGGCGCTGCTCGCGGAGATCCCGCGCCCGATCCAGTTCGCCGGCGGGGCACTGATCCTCGCCGGGGTCGTCGCGGTGAAACTCGGCGAGCGGTCAGGCGAGAAGCGCGGCGATCACGGCGATGACCGGGATCGAGATGAGCGTGGTGACCAGGGCGCTGTCGCGAGCGAGCACCACCCCGCGCTGGTAGCGGGTGGCGTAGACGAGGACGTTCTGCGCGGTCGGTAGCGCGGCGATGACCACCTGGGCGAACAGGTTGTGTCCGCGTTCGTCGAACAGGAAGTACGCCAGCACGAACACGAGGACGGGCTGCACGATCATCTTCATCACCGACGCCAGCGCGACGTCACGGCGTGGGCTGTTGCCCTTGCGCAACACGCTCACGCCGGTCAGCGACAGCCCGAACGCGAGCAACGCACCCGGCACGGACGCGTTGCCGAGCATCCCGATCGGTTCCTCGACTGCGTGGGGGAGTGTCGTCCCCGTCAGCGAGATCACCAGGCCGATCAGGCCGCCGATGACGATCGGGTTCGTCAGCGGCGCGACGACGGTGTCGCGCAGCGTGATCCGTCCGGTGCCCGAGCGCAGTGCGGTCAGGTCGAGCATGGTCAGCGCGATCGGCGAGTAGATCATGATCTGGAACAGCAGCAGCGGCGCCACGAACGTCGCGTCCTTGAGGACGAAGATGGCGATGGGGATGCCCAGGTTCGCGCTGTTGACGTAACTCGACGACAGCGCGCCGATCACCGCCTCGGGGATCTGACGTCGCAGCACCGTCCGGGCGAGGACGAAGTAGACCGCCCCGACCGCGAACGCACTGCCCCCGGCGATCACGAGCGTTGTGGAGAAGATCTGCGCGACGTCGGTGGTCGACAACGAGTGCAGCAGCAGCGCCGGGGTGAAGACGAAGAACACCAGCCGCGACAACACCTGGTGCGCGTCGGGTCCGAGCGTCCCCGTCCGTCCGAGGACCCATCCCACCCCGATGAGGATGAAGATGACGGTGAACCCCTGGACCACTCCGGACACCGGGGGATCCTACGTGCGTGCCGGAACGCCACCGCCCGGCCGTGCACGCCGCCTGTGACGCCGCTCACGGTCCCGCTCGTACAGTGGCGGGAGAGGCCGTGCCGACGGCCGCGGAAGGGCGCGATGGATTTCGAGGACACCCCGGACGAGGCACGCTGGCGCGAGAAGGTGCGCACCTTCATCACCGAGCACCGCGACGAACTCGGCGACCGCAGCGAGCGTGGTCACGACGACGTCCGCTCACGGCAGCGCGAGGCGCTCCTCTACGACGGGGGCCTCGTCGGCGTCACCTGGCCGGTGGAGGCGGGTGGCCAGGGCGGCACCCCGATGCAGCAGGCCATCGTCGACCAGGAACTCGCCCGCGCCGGCGCACCCGGACTGGTCAACTTCATCGGGATCGGCATGTGCGGTCCGACGGTGATCGCGCACGGGACCCAGGACCAGAAGGACCGCTACCTCCAGCGACTGCTCCGCGCCGACGACATCTGGTGCCAGCTCTTCAGCGAGCCCGCGTCCGGCAGCGACCTCGCCGCCCTGCGCACCCGCGCGGTCCGCACCGACGACGGCAACTGGGTGGTCAACGGACAGAAGGTGTGGACGACGCTCGCGCACCTCGCCGACTACGGCATCCTGCTCACCCGCACGGACCCCGACGTCGCGAAACACCGGGGCCTGACCATGTTCGTCGTCGACATGAAGGCGCCCGGCGTCACCGCCCGCCCGCTGCGCCAGATGAGCGGCAGCGCCGAGTTCAACGAGGTCTTCTTCGACGACGTCGTCATCCCCGACTCCGAACGTCTCGGCGAGGTGGGTGCGGGGTGGTCGGTCGCCATCACGACCCTGATGAGCGAGCGACTGTCGCTCGGCGGTGGCGGCAGTGACCTGGGCATCTCTCCCGACGCCGTCGCGGCGCACGTCGCCCGACGGTTGCCGGACCTGCCCGAGGCCCGCCAGGGCGTCGTGCGACAGCGGTTCGGCCGCGCGTACGCGCAGGCGCTGGCCACCCGCTACACCGGGTATCGGCTGCTGTCGGCGATCAGCCGCGGCGACATGCCCGGCCCGGAGGCGTCGGCGGGAAAGCTGTCGGGCACGGCGACGGCGCGCGAACTCGCCGACATCGCCGTCGACCTGCTCGACGGTGACGGGGCCCTCGCGAACGCCGACGACGACGCCGGGCAGTGGCAGGCGATCCAGGCGAGCCTGCCGGGGCTCGCCATCGCGGGCGGCACGAACGAGGTGTTGCGCAACGTGATCGGCGAACGCGTCCTCGGCCTGCCGTCCGAGCCGCGGGCCGACAAGAACATCACCTTCCGCGAGAGCATCGCGGTCGCCGCCGGTGGGTCCGAGGCCCCGGCACGCACGGAAGGCCAGAGGGCATGAACTTCGATCTCGACGACCAGCAGCGCGACCTCGCGTCGGCCGCGGGTGACTCTCTCGCGTCGGTGACGTCCACCGCGCAGATCCGCGCGGCGCTCGACGGTGATGCGAGCGGCCTCGCACCCGGCCGGGAACGACTGGCCCAGAGTGGTTTCGCGTCGATCACCGTTCCCGAGGCGTCCGGGGGAGGCGGTGGTTCCGTGCTCGATCTGGCGGTCGTCGCCGAGCAGGCCGGACGTGTCCTGGCCGCGCCGTCGGTGGTGACCTGGGCGCGGGCCGCTGTCCTCCTCGATGGCGACGACGCGCGCCTGTCGGCACTGGCGGACGGGTCCTCCGCGTTCGCCGTGGTGGACGCCGGTGCACCCACGCTCGACGCGGTCGGGGCCACGTCGTTCCTCGCCCTCGTCGGCGACGACGTCGTCGTGGCGACAGGCTCCGTCGAGACCCCGGATCCGATCGACCCGACGCGGGGCCTGGGACGCGTGACGCTGCGTGACACCGAGGTCATCGCGACCGACGCGCGGGCCCGGTGGGATCGAGCGACCGCGGTGGGTCGCACGATCCTCGCCGCCGAGGGGCTCGGGACCGCCGCTCGCGCAGTCGAGATGGGCGTCGAGTACGCCAAGGACCGTGTCGCGTTCGGCCGGGCCATCGGCTCCTATCAGGCGGTGAAGCACTCGCTCGTGGACGCCTACGTCGCCGTCGAGCAGCTGCGGTCGCTGGTGTGGTGGGCGGCGTGGACCGCCGACGCCTCACCCGACGAGCTACCGCTGGCGTCGGCAGCGGCAAAGGCGTTCGCCGCCACGGCCGCCCAGGAGGCCACCGAGACCCTCATCCAGGTCCACGGTGGCATCGGGTTCACCTGGGACCACGACGCGCATCTCTACTGGCGTCGGGCCAAGGTGGACCGTTTCCTCCTCGGCGACGAGACCACCGCCTACGACGACGTCGCCCGCACGGCGCTCGCCTCGGCGTGACGCGGGCCTAGCGACTCGAGACGAACGGCAGCAGTGCCATCTCGCGGGCGTTGCGGATCGCGGTGGCCACCTGGCGCTGCTGCTGCGGTGTCAGGCCGGTGATACGTCGTCCGCGGATCTTGCCGCGGTCGGACAGGAACAGACGCAGGGTGGCGACGTCCTTGTAGTCGACCTCGGTGATCCCGCGGTCCTGCAGGATGTTCCGCTTCGGGGCGGCGGGCTTGTCCGACGCAGGCCGTCGGCGTGGGGGCTTCTTCGCCATCGGTGTCACCAACTCGATTTCGTGATGCCGGGCAGCTCGCCGTCGTGGGCCATCGCGCGGAAGCGGACGCGGGAGACGCCGGCCTTGCCGATGTACCCGCGGGGGCGCCCGTCGACGACGTCGCGGTTGCGGACGCGGGTGGGACTGGCGTCGCGGGGGAGGCGCTGCAGGGCGAGTTGCGCGTCAGCGCGCGCGTCGTCGGCGGCGTTCGGGTCGCGGACGATCGCTTTCAGTGCTGCACGCCGTTCGGCATACCGGGCGACGATCTCGCGACGGTGCAGGTTTCGGTTGATCTTCGACTTCTTTGCCATGTCAGCGCTCCTCGCGGAAGTCGACGTGGCGGCGGACCATCGGATCGTATTTCCTGATCACCATGCGATCGGGATCGTTGCGACGGTTCTTGCGCGTCACGTAGGTGTATCCCGTTCCCGCCGTGGACTTCAGCTTCACCACCGGACGGATGTCGGTGCTCTTGCTCGCCATCAGACCTTCTCTCCTCGCGCACGGATTCGTGCCACGACGGCCTCGATGCCGTCGCGGTCGATCGTCTTGATGCCCTTCGCCGAGACCCGCAGGGTCACCGTGCGGCCCTCGCTGGGGACGAAGTAGCGCTTGTGCTGCAGGTTCGGATCCCATCGCCGCGACGTGCGGACGTGGGAGTGCGAGACCTGCTTGCCGAACCCGGGTTCCCGCCCGGTGACCTGGCAGCGTGCCGACACGTGCCCTCCTCATGCAAATGGTAATCGTTCTCGTTAGCGGCTACGGTAGCACCTTGTCGACAATGATTTCCAACAAAGAGGAGGGCCTCGTGGAGAGGACGCCGGTGTTCGTGGTGGCGGGGCTGGACCCCGTCGCGGTCGACGCGGTCGCCACAGGACTGGCCGCACCGGGGACGGCGATCGTCCACCACGATCTGGTGGAGGTGTCGCTGGGTGTCATCACCCGCACCGTCCGTCAGGTCGACGCCGACGGGTGCACGCAGACACGGGTGAGCCGCATCGACCTCGACCACGGATGTGTCTCGTGCGCGCTGCGGCATGACCTGCTGCCGACACTGCGCGCCCTGCACCGGCGGACGAACGTCGATCGGATCGTCGTCGCGCTCGACCCGCTCATCGAACCCGAGCCGTTGTGCTGGGCGATCGATGCCGTCGACGTCGTCGGCGTCCCCGGTCAGGTCGACGGACCGGCGTCGCGGGACGTTCGGGTCGAGGCCGTCATCGGCTGCATCGCGGCAGGCACGTGGCTCGAGGAGGCCACCGGCGACCTGACACTGCCCGAGGCCGGGTTCGACTCCGGGGACGCCGGCGACGAGCGCACGCTGTCGCAGGTCGCGGTCGGACACGTCGCCTTCGCCGACGCGCTCGTCGTGCACGGTGCGGCTGTCGCGAACTGGGACGCCGCGGTGTTCGGAGCCGTCATCCGTCGCCTCGCGCCGGACGTCCCGGTGGTCATGGAGGCGCCCGGACGTCCGCTCGACGAGAAGCTCGTCGCCCTGCTCCTGTCGGCCATGCCGCTGGGAGCCCGCCGGGATCGTTCGGTGGGCCCGTTCGACCCCCTCCTCGCCGGGCAGCCTCCGCTCGACGCCGACTGTGGGGTGCAGCTCGTCGAGTTCACGACCACCCGCCCGTTCCACCCCGGCCGCCTGCACGACGCGTTGGACGCGTTGCTCGAGGGCGTCGTGTGCTCGCGCGGCCGACTGTGGCTCGCGACCCAGCCCGTCGAGGCGCTGTGGATGGAGAGCGCCGGCGGCGGGCTGCGCGTCGCCACCGGTGGACCCTGGCTCGCCGCGATGAGCCCGGACGAGCTCGCGCAGGTCGACCCGGAGCGGGGTGCCCTGGCCGCGGCGCGGTGGGACCCCGAGTTCGGCGACCGGCACACCAGCCTCGTCGTGCTGGTGCACCGCGCCGACCCCGACACGATCCGTGCCGCGCTCCGTGCCGCCTGTGTCACCGACGCCGAGATGGCCGCAGGTCAGGGCGTGTGGTCGACCTGGGACGACCCGTTCGGCGCGTTCCACGCCGACCCGTGCGAGACGTCCGTCCCGCACCCGATCCCCGAGAACGAGGAGAAGAGATGAAGCCCGGAGCCCATCCCGACTACCACCCCGTCGTGTTCCGTGACTCGTCGACCGGGAAGCAGTTCCTGACCCGCTCGACGGTGACGTCCGATGTCACTTTGGAATGGGAGGACGGGAACCGGTACCCTCTTGTGGTTGTCGATGTCACGTCCGACTCGCATCCGTTCTGGACTGGTGCGCACCGCGTGATGGACACCGCAGGACGAGTGCAGAAGTTCGAGCGCCGATATGGGCGCCGCGGACGGCCGTCGTCCACGGCGAGGTCGCAGGGCGATGTCGACACGACCGAATCGTGAAGTGAAGGAAGGGCTGGATCATGGCTGTACCGAAGCGGCGGATGTCTCGGGCGAACACGCGGAGTCGTCGTGCCCAGTGGAAGGCCGAGAACCCGGCTCTGCAGGAGGTCAAGGCCGGTGGCGTCAGCCAGCGTGTCCCGCGCCGCCTGGTGAAGGCCGTGCAGATGGGCCTCATCGACCTCGATCGTCGCTGACACCCACTCTGTAGAGAACGTCCCGGAATCGGGGCCTCGAGGGCATTGCCCCCGGGGTCCCGATTTCGTGTTGTCCGGGGCCGAACGCCCTCAGGCGGCTCAGGCGGCGGGTGTCCCCGTCCGGCACCCTCCTCCCGGGTTTCCGCTCCACTTCCAGGGTTCCCGCTCCACATGTTCGAGGACGCTCCACTTCCAGGGTTCCCGCTCCACTTGTTCGAGGACGCTCCGCTTCCAGGTTTCCCGCTCCACTTGTTCGAGGACGCTCCGCCTGCAGGCGGAGCGTCCTTCAACAGGTGGAGCGTCTGCGCCCGCAGCGACGAATCGCCGGTCGCGCCCCGCACCGTCATGCTGCGAGCAATCCGGCGGTGGTGAAGGCTCGGTGCAGCGTTGCGATGAACCGGTCCGGGTTGCGGAGGTCATTCCACGTCCATCGCACGACGATGATCCCCAGGGCACGGAGCTTGTCCTCGCGTCGCTTCTCGGCGACGACGTCGGTCGCGTCGTCGTACTTGACGAGACCGTCGAACTCGCCGACGACGCGTCCTCCCCAGTCGAAGTCGACGCGCGCGAACACCTCGCCGTCCTCCTCGCGGTACTCCACCTGCAGCTCGGGCATCAAAAACCCGGCGCGGATCATCAACGCTCGGCTGAGGGACTCACCGGCGCTCTCGGACCGCCCGTCGGCCCATGTCAAGGCCTGACGGGCCAGTGCGATACCGCGACGCCGGCGGCCACGGTCGGTCAGGACTGCGATTTCCTCATGCGTCGCGCCGGCCCGTAGTGCCCCGTCGAGAACGACGAGGGCGTCGGCGAACGCCCCGTTGCGAGCGACGTCCATCGCGGTCCGCGCGAGCGTCGTCGTGAGGATCCCGTCGACGACGGTCACCTCGTCGGGCGGCAGAGGTGATGCGTGGAGGAAGAAGGCACGCCCCTTGCGCCGACCACCGGCGTGGCGGTCCGCGGTGAAATGGATGTCGTCGGGGAGTCCCAGGACCGGGATCTTGTGCAGTGCAGCCGCGGATTGGTGGCTGGCCGCTTTTCGCTCCTCCCCGAACTCGGCAGCAGCGATCACCCTGCGGCGGTAATGGTCGCGGCGGGCCTCGATGGAGTCGGAGCGCACCACGCGGCCGTCGTCGGTGACGAACGAGTCCTGTCTCTCTGCGTACATGCCCCGATAGAGGCGATCGAGATCGCCCGTGCGCACAGCGGTTCTCAAGCTCCAGTCGGTGATGCCGGAATCGATGGCGGTGGAACGGACGATGGGGGTCGACAGGGGTCGAGGCTCGCCGGCCCCGGTGTGCTCGTTCATGGCACGACGAAACCGCGGTGGGGTGTCGAGAACGCGGCGTCGCGCGCGACGTCGTCGACCGTCGGTGGAGAGGCGCGAACCTGTGGACACGTGGCCCCGGACAGTTCATACGCTCCGCCTGTTGAAGGACGCTCCGCCTGCAGGTGGAGCGTCCTTCAACAAGCGGAGCGGCAACCCTGTAACTGGAGCGGGAACCCTGGAAGTGGAGCGGGAACGCCGGATCTCAGGCGGAAGCCGGCGCGGCGGGCCCGGGCGCGACTGACCGGCCCCCCGGCCACCAGTTCCGGGCGCCGAAGAGGCGCATCATGGCGGGCACGAGGATCATCCGTACCAGGACGGCGTCGAACAGCACGGCCACCGACAGCGCGAAGCCGAACTGTTTGAGCTCCAGGACGTTCGCGGTGAGGAAGCTGGCGAACACCGCGATCATGATGGCGGCCGCGGCGGTGATGGGCCGCGCGGTGTGTTCGATGCCGTCGACCACCGACTCGAGGTTGTCGCCCGTGCGGGCGAACACCTCGCGCATCCGGCCGATCAGGAACACCTCGTAGTCCATCGACAACCCGAACACGACAGCGAACACGGTGATCGGCAGATAGATCTGCACGAAGCCGACGCTCGTGAACCCGAGCAGCGACGAGAGCCATCCCCACTGGAACACCGCGACAGTCAACCCCATCGCCGCGCCGGTGACCAACAGGTTCATGAGGACGGCCTTGACGGGGATCACGATGCTGCGGAACACGAGCGCCAGATACAGGAACGAGAAGCCCAGCACCGCGGCAACCACCCACGGCAGCTTCCCGGAGATCTCCGACGACGCGTCGACGACGAGAGCCGTTGTCCCGCCGACGTAAGCGCGCGGTCCACCGTCGGTGGTGATCGCGTCGGCCCGGTCGCGGATCGACTGCACGAGGTCGTTCGCCTTCGACGAGTCGATGGGCACCGACGGGATGACCACCATCAGCGATCGGCCGTCGTTGCTCTGCGAGTACGTGAACGAGACGCGCGGGTCCTTCCGCAGCGCGTACTCGAGTTCGATCGCTTTCTCCGCCTGCTGGTCACTCATCGGACCGCGATCCGGGCCGGTGAACACCGTCGTGATCGGGGACGTGGTGCCGGGCGCGAACTTCTCGGCCAGAACGGTGTTCGCGGGGCCGCTCGGCTGGTCGCGCAGAGCCGAAGTGCCGATGTCGACGCCGTATTTGATGGAGCCCAGAGGGACGACGCAGAGCACCAGGAGCAGTACGCAAGCGACGGCGTACCGCCACGGATGCCGCATGACGTGACGGGCCCACCGCGCCCAGCGGCTCGTGCCCGCGTCGATCCGCGCGTCCGCGGGCCGGAATCGCTCAGGAAGGCCGAACTTGTCGACGGACGGCCCGAGGGCCGCGAGCCCCGCCGGCAGCACGGTCCACGCGGCCAGCAGGACGCAGACGATGGTCAGCGCGACGACCAGCGAGATGGTCCGGATGGCGGGGACGTCGACGATGGTCAACGACGCCAACGCGATCATGACGATGAGCCCGGAGATGGCGATGGTGTGCCCCGCGGTCCCGACAGCGACACCGGTCGCGCGCACGACACCCTCGGTGTCCCGACGGGACGTGATGCCCTGCCGCGCGAGTTCCTCGCGGAAACGGCTGACCACGAACAGCGAGTAGTCGATGCCGAGGCCGAGTCCGATCATCGACGCCACGGTGGTCACCAGGATGTCGAAGGTCATCACCTGCGCGAGGGCGGAGATGACACCGAAGGCGAAGAGCAGCCCGATGCCGGTGGAGATCAACGGGATGGCGCCCGCGACGATGCCGCCGAGCGCCAGCACCAGGACGAGCAGCGCGATGGGGATGCCGACGCTCTCCGCGCGGGTGGCATCGGCGGACTCGACGCGGGTGAGGTCGACGGTGATGGGGGAGTAGCCGGTCATGGACACGGTGACGCCGTCGCGGCTCGCCCCCGACAGCGACGTCTGCAGTCGGTCGGCGATCCCTATGCGTCGGCTCGGATCGCCTGAGATGCCGACGAGTGCCACCGCGGCCGTCTTGTCGGCGGAGATCTGCGGCGCGAATCCCTGTGTCTGATAGGGGTCGACGACCGACACCACACCGTCCTCGCCGCGCAGCGCCGACACGACGGCCTCGACCCGCTCCCGGAACCGCGGGTCGGAGGTGACGCGGTCGGTGGAGGAGAAGGTGACCGCGAGCTGCTCGGTGCCGAAGGCGGCGAAATGCTCGCCCACCAGGGTGTCGGAGATCGACGAGTCGCGGTCGGCGACGGAGAAGTCGACGCCGACGAGTCGCGACTGCAACGTCGGGTAGAGCAGGGCGGAGATGACGACGACCAGCAGTCCGACGCCGAGCACGGCGTACCGGTGGCGCGCGACGAACTCGCCCCAGACGACGCCGGGTGATCGCCGGCCGGCGGTCGGCGGCGCGGGACGCTCGGCGGTGTCGACCACGGGTCAGCCCGCGGAGGTGGCGGGGGCGATGTCCCGCGAGAAGATCCGGTAGGTGCGGTACGGGCTCATCTCGATGCGGGACAGCACCGAACCCTTCATCCACTCGCTGTCGTCGAGGACGGGGGCGCCCTCCATGCGCGTGTAGCCGCGTTCCTCGATGCGGCGCCACATCTCGACCACCATCTGCGATGCGACAGACCGGTCGGGGCAGGATGAGTCGACGAGCATCATGTCGACGCGGACCCCGTCGACGACGTCGGTCCTGCGGCGCCCCTTGACGTATCGCAGCGTGGTGAGGTCCCGCACCAGTCGGTTGCGATGCCGGGCCGACCGCGCCATCGCCTGGTTGGCGTCGGGGATGCCCATGAAGAAGGCGACAGGCTTCCCGCGGTACTCGGCCAGCAACGTCAGCTCGCGATCGAGGACGGGCAGCATCATCTTCAGCAGGTCCCACATCTCCGCGCGCGACAGCGGCGAGAACCCCCAGAAGTCCTGGAACGTCGTGTTGTACAGCTCTCGCACGATCTCGGCGTCCCGGCGCAGCGTCCGGTAGCTCATGGTCCGGAAGGTCACCTCCGAGCGGGCGCTGACCCGTTCGTACAGCTGCTTGTGCCGGGCGAACTTCTCGCTGCAGAACATCTGATAGGGCTCATCGAAGCGGTAGCTGTAGAAGTCCTTCATCCCCGCCATGCCCCACTTCTCCAGCTGCGCGGCGTAATACGTCGGGTTGTGGGGCATCCCGATCAGCGGCAGTGTGCCGGCGTCGTCGACGAGGACGCCGGCGCTGTAGAACATCGACGGGCTGAACGGGCCGGCCATCATCGTCAAACCCCGCTCGGCCAACCACGACGAGGCCGCGTCCAGGAGCACCTCGGCGACGGCATAGTCGTCGACGGCCTCGTAGAAACCGAAGAAGCCGATGGACTCGCCGGTGTGGTCGGTGAACGACGTGTCGTGGATCGCGGCGATGCGTCCCACCGGTCGCAGGCCGTCGAGCGCGACGAACGCCTGGCTGTGCCGGACGTCCCGCAACTCCGTCGCCGGCGACCGCAGGGTGGCGCCGAGATCGATCGGCTCGTCGGGCAGCCCGTAGGGGTCGTCTGCGTAGACGGTCCGATAGACGGCGGTGAAGTCCTTCCAGTCCGCGGCGGAGCGGACCGGCACGACGGTGATCACAGAGTCGCCTCCTCGACGAGCGGGACGGGGCGGTCGGTGTCGCAGTCGTCGGCCCCGACGTGGTCGACGGCGACGGGGGAGATCGCGATGGTGGTCGTCCCGGCGAAGACGTACTGGCCGGGGCGCACAGTGATGCGGTCGGCGAGCTCGTCGGGGAGGAACACGTCGCACTGCGACCCGAACCGGATCATCCCGTACTGCTCACCGCGCGCGACGGATTCGCCGACGTCGACGTGCGCGACGATCCGGTTCACCCACAGGTCGGCGATCTGCGTGACCGTCGCCACCGCCCCACCCGGGTGGCGCACCCCGATCGTCAACCGTTCGTTGGTCATCAGGTAGTCACACCCCTCGTCGTACGGCGTCTGACGGGCCAGCAGATTCGCCCCGACCCGCGCCATCGACCGGTTGAACGGGTCGGCGGCGCGGTGGCGGCGTGCGACGACGGTCCCCGCGATCGGGGAGCGGTTGCGGTGCACCGAGTACTCGGTCATGTACACGCCGACAAGGAATCCGCTGCTGTCGGTGGCGATGTCGGTGAACTCGTGCAGGGGGATGGTGCGCCCCTTCTTGATCGCGAACGGGACCTGTCCACGGTCGACCCGCTTCACGTACGTGACGACGCCGTCGGCGGGGGCGACCACCGCATGCCGATTGTCAGGCGGTGTGCGGACGGGGTCGCGGAAGAAGAACCGGAGACGCCACCACGCGACGACCGCGCCGGCGGACGCCGCTGTCGCCGTGGCGATGCCGAGCGCCCACCCGAGCGCGGCGGGCGGCCTGTTCAATGGCCACGCCTCTCGTCCATCGCGGCCGCCCACCCGACGTACCGCTCCAGGGCCGGGCGGGCCAATCCGCCCGGCAGGAGCCCGATCCCGGTGCACGCCACGTAGAAACCGATCGACATCGCCGCGTTCGCCAGCTCGGGTCGCAACGGTGTGTCGGCGAGTGCGACACGGGACGGCTCGGCGCGACGGCCGACCACCCCGACCCGGTGACGGGGCGCATCGCTCATGCGCCGACGATCGCCGGTGCACGCTGACCGGAGACGAGGTCCTTGAGGGTGACGGTGCTGAAGTACAGCTCGAACAGACGGCGGTGATCGCACCACGACGCGTCGTGGGCGGCGGGGAAGATCGCCTCGGGCTTGTGGACCTTGCGCATCAGCACGTCGATGTTGTCGCCGAGCATCGTCGCGGCGAACTCCTCGCCCGCGAGTTCCGCCACCCGGCTGTAGAACTGGTCCCAGGTGACGAGGTCCAGGCCGAGGAGATCGGCGTACAGGCTGTGGTCGTAGTCGGTCGGGTTCGACGGCAACATCCGGGCCAGCGGCATGTCGGCCAGCGCGTTGCTGACCATCACCTCGCAGATGATGTCGACGGGGACGTAGTTCATGCCCGGGCCGTCCCAGATGGCGCCGACGGCGATCGCCACCTCGAGGATCCGCCAGAAGCTGTAGGCGCGACCGGGATCGAGACCGCGCTGGGTGCTGCCGAGGATGTAGGGCGCCTCGCACAGCGTCACCGAGAAGGTGTCGTCGTCGGCCAGCCACCCCAGCAGTGCGGCGTTGACCCACTTCATCTGGGCGTACCCCGAGTACCACCACGAGTCGGCGCGGCGGAAGTCCTCGGCGCGCTGGTAGAGGTGGGCGCCGATGCTGCCGACGTAGGTGACGTGCTTGCGGGTGCGGGTGATCGAGAACTCGAGGACTCGCAGCAGGCTGACGAACCAGTCGTCGCGCAGGTCGACGTAGCTGGACAGGTAGTCGGTGGAGCTGGCGCAGTTGTAGATCAGTCCGACGGCCTCGGCGAGACCGGTGTAGCCCTCGCGGTCGAGACCGAAGAAGCGGGCGGTGGGATTGCCCTCGACGATGGTCACCTTCGAGAAGTCGATGCTGATCTCGTACTGGTCGACGGTGTCCTGCAGTCGGCGTCGGGCCGACGCGGTCTCCGTTGGGCGGATCATGGCGAACACCTCGGTGATCGCGGGGTCGTGGGTCAACCGGCCGATGAGGTGCGCACCGAGGAACCCGTTGGCGCCGAGCACCAGAGCGGTGTCGCGACGCGGCTCGGGCATGGTCGAGACGCGTCGTCGTGTCGCGGCGTCGACGGTCGGGCGCAACGCCGTCGGGTCGCCGGTGCTCAACGCGACGACGTCGGCGTACTTGCCGCCGAAGCGCAGGCTCCGGCAGTCGCGGGTGATCAGAGCGTCCGTGTGCGGCCACACCGGTCGCAGTGATTCCCCCGTCGATCCCACCGCTGAACTCATTCCCCAGACCCTTTCGTCGCGTGCTGAACCGGGCAGACGGTAGCGAGCGAAATGTCCGAACCGTGACCGGCTTGGCGAGACTTTGTGAGGGGCTACAGGCGGCGTTCTCCACAGGTGTTGCTCTGATCACGGGCGAGAGATCGTTGATCGCCACTCACGCGGCGCGTTGTCCCGGCGTGTTGTCCCCGGGTTCCCCGGCGTGTTGTCCCCGGGTTCCCCGGCGTGTTGTCTCAGCCCGATCTCAGTCGGCCCGGCCACACTGGGGTCATGCGCATCCTGGTGGTCGATGACGATCGCGCTGTCCGGGAGTCGTTGCGACGGTCGCTGTCGTTCAACGGCTACACCGTCGACACCGCGAGCGATGGCATGGAGGCCCTCGACGGCATCAAGTCGGAGAGGCCCGACGCCGTCGTGCTCGACGTGATGATGCCCCGGCTCGACGGGCTGGAGGTGTGTCGTCGCCTGCGCAGCACCGGCGACGACCTGCCGATCCTCGTGCTGACCGCCCGCGACAGTGTCTCCGAGCGGGTGTCGGGTCTCGACGCCGGCGCCGACGACTACCTGCCCAAGCCGTTCGCGCTGGAGGAGTTGCTCGCGCGCCTGCGCGCCCTGCTGCGACGGTCCGGCGCGGACGTCGAGGCCGATTCCGAGTCGATGACGTTCTCCGATCTCACGCTCGACCCGGTGACGCGCGACGTGTCCCGCGGGGAGCGGGCCATCAGTCTCACGCGCACGGAGTTCGCGCTGCTCGAGATGTTGATGGCCAATCCTCGGCGCGTGCTGACGCGGGGGCGGATCCTCGAGGAGGTGTGGGGGTACGACTTCCCGACCTCGGGCAACGCCCTGGAGGTGTACATCGGCTACCTGCGTCGCAAGACCGAGGCCGACGGTGAATCCCGCCTGATCCACACGGTCCGCGGGATCGGGTACGTGCTGCGCGAGACCCCGCCGTGATGCCGGCGGGCCCCGGTCGCGACGGTGCCCCGACAGGACATCCCGACCGCCCGTCGTTCGAGCCGACATATGGCCCCGTCGACACCCCGCTCTCCGGATCGCGGCCGGCGGCCGCCCCCTACGCCACCTGGCATCCGGTCCCCGGGGACATGCAGCCGGTCGACGGGTCGGGCGGACCGCCCCCGCAGCATCCCGGCGGGCGCGGTCCGATGCGGGAGGCCACAGCCCTCACCCGGTCCATCTCCCTGCGGATGCGCGTCACCCTGTTGGCGGCCACGGTCGTCGGCATCGCGGTCGCGGTGATGGCGGCCAGCGCGTACGCGGTCGTCTACCGCGCCATGTACGCCGACGTCGACGCGCAGCTAATGAACCGGGCCGACGGCATGACGCAGCTGGCGCGCCTCGGACTCCTCGAGTCGTCGCCGGAGAACCTCGTCGCGGGCACCATCTTCTCTTCCGACATCTCCGTCGCCCTGGTGCGACCCAATGGTCAGGTCTTCCAGATCGGCGAGGTCCCGTTCGGTGTGGTGGAGCGGGACGTCGCGGCGGCGGATCCGTCCTCGTCGGGCGCGTCGAGTCTGCGCACCGTCGACAACCAACGGGTGTTGGCGCGCAAGCTCGCCGACGGGAACACCCTCGTGATGGCGCAGAGCCTGGATCCCACGGACAAGGTGCTGGGTCGGCTCGCGTGGGTCCTCGCGATCGTCGGTGGGTGCGGCGTCATCCTCGCCGCCGTGGCGGGGACGACGGTGGCGCGCGCGGGACTGCGGCCGGTCGCACGATTGACCCAGGCCGCCGAACGGGTGGCCCGCACCGACGACCTCGAGCCGATCACGGTGACCGGCAACGACGAACTCGCCCGTCTCACCGACAGTTTCAACGCGATGCTGCGGGCGCTGGCCGAGTCGCGGGAACGACAATCACGGCTCGTGGCCGACGCGGGTCACGAGCTGCGCACCCCGCTCACCTCGTTGCGGACGAACCTGGAGCTGCTGATCGCCAGCAACGCCCCCGGTGCGCGCTCGATCCCCGCCGGTGACATGGCGGAGTTGCAGTCGGACGTGATGGCGCAGATCGAGGAGTTGTCCACGCTCGTCGGCGATCTCGTCGACCTGGCCCGAGACGACGCACCGCAGACGATCGCCGAGGAGATCGACCTCGGCGAGGTGGTCGACCGCTCGCTGGAGCGTGTCCGCCGGCGTCGCAGTGACGTCGAGTTCTCGGTGTCGATGGTGCCGTGGTTCGTGTTCGGTGAGTCGAACGGCCTGTCGCGGGCGGTGCTCAACGTCCTCGACAACGCGGCCAAGTGGAGTCCGCCGGACCAGCCGGTGCACGTCGAGCTGCGGTCCGTCTCGGCCGACCGCGCCGAGCTCACCGTGTCCGACGCGGGTCCCGGGATCCCGGAGCAGGATCGAGATCTGGTCTTCGAGCGCTTCTACCGATCGGACTCGGCGCGGTCGATGCCGGGTTCGGGTCTGGGGCTTGCGATCGTCCGGCAGGTGGTGGTCCGTCACGGCGGCTCGGTGCAGGCGGGGGAGTCGCCGCTCGGTGGCGCCCGGATCCGGATCGAGTTGCCCGGTCGGCCGACGCCGGGTCCCGGGCCGGTCGACGACGGGCGGTGACCTCGCCGTGACCATCCACGCGTGAGGTGAGTTCCTTTCGGTACTCATCGACAGGTCTCAGACCTCTCTCAGGACCCCCCGCCAGGATTAGGGTCAACAGGTACGACGACGCAGCTGTGCGTCACTCCCCGCGGAGGGTCCCGCGTCTCACGACGCCGGCCGGCCCGAGCCGCTCCGGAGCAGCGATGGAGGACTTCGACGCATGAGCGACAACCAGGACGATCCCGGGTCACGCCAGGGTGGCGAGCGCGGCGGTGACGCGCAGGACACCGGCGGCTGGTCCGGCCAGGGACGCCACGAGGGCTCGTCCTCGGACTCGCAGGGATCCGCCGACCAGCAGGACACGTCGCGCTACTACCCGGGCCACCAGGGGTCGGCGCAGAACCAGCCGTCCTACGGGCAAGCCTACGGCTCCGACCAGCAGCAGCCCTGGTCCCAGCAGTACGGGTCCCAGCAGTACGGAGGCGGGCAGCAGTCCGATCCGGGGCAGTACGGCCAGTACGGCTCGGGCCAGCAGTACGGGTCGGGTCAGCAGTACGGCTCCACCCAGCAGTTCGGCTCGGGCCAGGACGACTCGACGCAGCAGTACGGCGCCTACACCGGTGGCTTCGCGTCGCCGACGTATCACCCCGCGCCGGTGGCGACCCAGAACCGTGGCGGGTCGCGCGCGGGTCTCGTGATCGGCGCGATCGTCCTGGCGGTCGTCGCCGGAGGTGTCGGAGGCGTCGTCGGTGCCGGTGTCGACAACACCTCGAGCCGCTCGCTCTCGTCGCCGCTCGGCGGCGACAGGGACACGTCGCAGCCCGTGCAGGGCGAGGCCGGGTCGGTGCAGGCCGTCGCGGCGAAGGTGCTGCCGTCGGTCGTGTCGATCGATGTGCGCGTCGGCAACAGGGAGGGTGAGGGCTCGGGCGTCGTGCTCAGCCAGGACGGCTTCATCCTCACCAACAACCACGTCGTCACCGCCGAGTCGGGACGGTCGGGCAATCTGACGGTCAGCTACAACGACGGCAGCACCTCGGGTGCGACCGTCGTCGGCGCCGACCCCATCTCCGACATCGCCGTCATCAAGGCCGACAAGACCGGTCTGACACCGATCACCGTTGGGACGTCGGGCAACCTGGCCGTCGGCCAGAACGTCATCGCCGTCGGGTCGCCCCTCGGACTGGCCGGCACGGTCACCACGGGCATCATCAGCTCGTTGAACCGCCCGGTCTCGACCCAGGGTGAGGACAACAGCACCGCCTCGGTCATCGACGCCATCCAGACCGACGCGGCCATCAACCCCGGCAACTCCGGTGGTGCCCTGGTCAACGCGAACGGCGCGCTGATCGGCATCAACACCGCGATCGCCAGCCTGTCCGACAGCTCCAGCCAGCAGGGCGGCAGCATCGGCCTGGGCTTCGCCATCCCGATCGACCAGGCCATGCGCGTGGCCCAGGAGTTGCAGCGCACCGGTCGTGCGACGCAGGCCGGGCTCGGTGTGTCGGTGCAGTCGTCGGGCGAGAACGCCGCGACGCCCGGTGCCCTGATCTCCGCCGTGCAGGCCGGTGGTGCCGCGTCGAAGGCCGGCATCCCGTCCGGCTCGCTGATCACCAAGGTCAACGACAGGGTGATCTCCTCCGGCGACGCCCTCGTCGCGGCCATCCGTTCGCACGCCCCCGGGGACACCGTCTCCATCACCTACACGGCCAACGGGTCGTCCAAGACCGTTCAGGTCACCCTCGACACACTCGACACCGGAGGCCGCTGATGACCCTCGACAAATCCTCGACGATCCTGCGGATCCTGCCGCAGCCGCCCGCCGCCGACATCCTCGACGAACTCGGGTCCGTCGGACTGGGCGTCTCCTCGCAGGATGTCGCCGACGCCGACCGGGCCGCCGAGCGACTCGCGGCCGGGTCGCGGCAGGATGACCGCATGACATCGGTGAGCCTGGAGTCCAACGACCTCGGTCGTGCCCTCGTGGTCGTCGTCGACGACCGCGCGGCGCACGGCGAAGACCAGACCCTCATCGGCCCGCTCGTGGGCGAGCTGCTCACCGAGGCCGGCTTCCACGTGGACGCGACCATCGCCGTCTCCGCCGACGAGGTCGAGATCCGCAACGCGCTGAACACCGCCGTCATCGGTGGTGTCGACCTCGTGATCTCCGTCGGCGGTGTGGGCGTGCGACCGCGTGACGTCACCCCGGAGGCGACGGCGGGTCTGCTCGACCGGTCACTGCCGGGGATCGAGGAGGCCGTGCGCAGTTCCGGTCTGGCCGCCGGTGCGTCGGACGCGGGGCTGTCCCGTGGTGTCGCCGGGATGTCGGGTCAGACCCTGGTGGTCAACCTGGCCAGCTCCCGTGCGGCTGTCCGCGACGGCATGGCCACCGTGACCCCGCTCGCCGAGCGCATCATCTCCTCACTCACCGAGCTCTGACGCCAGAGGTCATGTCCGACAAGCACTCCGACGACGCTCCCATGCAGGAATCCGCATGGGAGCGTCGTCGTCGGTTGGCACGGATCTTCGGCGACGACCTGCCGTCGGTGACGGCAGATGAGGCAACCCTAACCAAGAGTGACGGAGATCACGATGGTGCGGGGTCGGGTTCCGAGCGCTGGTACCGGGAGAACAAGCCCCCGCATCACGAATGACCACGTCAGGCGAGCGCGCGGTCCGGTGATGCCCGATTCGTCGTCTATGCCACGATCGCTCGGCCTGTCGTGGTGATCCGGTTCGGATGTACCCATTTCGTGACCGGGCCGAGCCCATCTGTTGTCCGGTCAAGCCCCCCGGGTTAACGTTCCGATCGACAACGCACCACAGATGAACTGACGGTGCCGCGTCGCCGCGGGTCGGGCCGGGGCGGTGGCGTCACGAGGGCTCGACGCGGAATTAACCTCCGCGAAACGTCGGGCAACTCAACCGTCAAGTGCCCACGCAACGATTTCGCGGAACCGTCAGGTCACACCGGGCTACGCTTCGCCACAGTCTGGTTCACAGCACGTCCTTGAGAGGGAACGAATGAGCACGAAGAGCAAGCTCGGTCTGCGCCGCCTCGCAGCGGCCGCCGCCGTCGTCGCGGTCTCGGCCGTCGGTCTGGCCAGCATGGGCGCGGGCAATGCTGCCGCCGGTGCCCTCCCCAACGGATCCAAGACCACCGTCGGTGTCGACGGCACCACGATCAAGCTCGCCCGCACGGGCGAGGGGATCTTCCCCGTCAAGTCGCAGGCGAACAACGGCGCCGGTCGCGCCGCCGAGACCTTCGGCAACTTCTTCGCCACCTACCCCAAGGGCACGTCGGGCAAGCTGACCGTCGGCTACCTCATCGGGTGCCAGATCAACATCGAGGGCCTCAAGGGCGGGCTCGGGTTCAGTGTCGGCGGACCCAGCGCCAGCAACGCTCTTCCGCTGCCCAGCTTCGGATTGTCCGGCTCGCTGACCGTGCCCCTGTCGCCCGGCCAGGTGCAGACCGTGGCTGTCGGCGCGAAGGAGCTGAAGGGCACCACGGCGGCCGTGCAGCTCCAGCGCTTCCAGATCGACGTGCAGCAGTGCGGCGGCTACGCGCAGGCCCGCTCGATCGCCGTGCTCGAGACGACCGGCGACTATTACATCAAGTCCACCCTGTACGGCGTCCCGTTCACGCTCGGCTGAGCAGCAGATCCGTCCTTCCATCTCCGATAGACCCATCTGCTGCACGCAGAACGACTTTCCTGAAGGGGAAACCATGAACACCAGCACCAAGCGTCGCGCCGGCGCGGTCGCCGGCCTCGCCGCCGTCTCGGCCGTCGCCCTCTCCAGCCTCGGCGCCGGCGGCGCCGCGGCCGGCCCGCTGCCCGGCGGGTTCACCTCCCAGACCCTCGTCGACGGCACCAAGGTGACCGTCCGACTCTTCGACGAGTCGGTCGACCGTCGCCAGCAGTCCACCGTCGCCCTGCCGACCAGCCGCAACGTGCTGGTCTCGGGCAAGGTGCTCGTCACGGTCGGCGGCTCAGGTGCCACCGGCGGTGCGATCGACGCCGGCTACATCGTCGGTTGCCAGCTCAACTTCGGTGCGGGCGCCAACGCTCAGGGCGGCCTGTCGACGGAGCAGATCTTGGATGCGGCTAAAGCTGCAGGCACGACAGGGGATGGTGCGGACCTGTCCAACAACTCGATCGGCAGCTCCTTCGAGCTCTCGCCGGGCAAGGCCACCGCGGTCAGCGTCGTGAAGAACGGTGACGACACCGGCTTCGAGTTCAAGGGCACCCGCGCGGGCTTGGCGTACAGCCAGGAGCAGTTCCGCGTCGACGGCTGCGCCGGCTTCGCCGAGGCCAAGGCCTACGTGAAGGTCAAGGTCTCGACCGACGCGGTCGACGGCTACGTGACCCTCGTCGGCAAGCCGTTCAGCATCGGCTGACACAGCACGAACCCGACAAGACGGGGAGCGGCCCCCAGGGTCGCTCCCCGTTCTTCGTGTATTCATTCGTCGTGCGCAATAAGGGTGGTCCATGTCACCTTCGATCGGCACAATGGACGGGTCGCTCGGAGCCGGTGGAGAAGACCCGGTGTCGAGCGGGACACGGGCACAGGATCATCGACGGGGTAGGCGGTATGAGCATGGGTGCGACGGTCGGCAGCGGGATGGGGAACCGCGGCCTGGACGACGGCAAGTTGCTGGAGTTCGAGCTGGGGTGGTTCCAACGCGGTGGGGGGCCCACCGACAAGATCCGCGAGGAGTTCGGGATGGGCGACGTGGAGTTCTTCCACCGCCTCCGTGAGTACCTGGACAACCCGGCCGAACGCGTCGACGACGGCGGGACGCTCCCGGCTCACGTCGTCGAACAGATGAAAGCCGTGTGCCGCAAACGCCTCTGGTTGGCGCGCGCCGCGTAGGGCGACGCCTGGGTCACTCGCCGACGGGCCGCGGTTCCGCAGTGTTGTCCCGGGTCAGGCCGGGAGCGGCTGCGATCGTCCGTCGGCGCAGACGATGCCGCACCACCAGCGCAGCGATCACGACGATGACCACGCCGATCACGACCTTCGACGTGGTGCCCAGGACGTTCTCCACGCGCTCGTACGAGGAGCCGGCGCCGTAGCCCAGGCCGGCCACGACCGCCGCCCAGATGGCGCCGCCGATCGCGTTGAAGATCGCGAAGGTCTGTAGCCGCACGCCGGACATCCCCGCCAGGCCGGGCATGAGTGCTCGCAGGGCCGCGGTCCAGCGGCCCACCAGGACCGCCAGGGCGCCGCGTCGACGCAGTTCTGTCCGGGCGCGCTCGACGTGCTCGGGTTTGACCAGGCGCTCCGGGAGCTTCGCGAGCAGTGCCTGACCCCACCGTCGGCCGACCTCGAATCCGATGAAGTCCCCGATGACCGCGCCGGCGATCGCCGCGACGAGCACCTCCCACAGTTCGAGTCGGCCACCGCTGGCGACGACGCCTGCGATGAGAACCGCGATCTCACCCGGGATGACGACGCCCACGAACACCGACGCCTCCAGTGCCGGGAACAGGAACGCCATCAGCAGCACCAGCCACGGCGGGAGGTCCAGCAGCCATTCGACGATTGCGCTGATCACACGTGCACACTATCGGCGCTGTGGCGACACCCACCGTGGTCTGGGTTGCCGCAGGAGCGCACCGTGGCGCGGCGGTTCAGCGTTGTGGGAGCGGTGCAGGTCGCCGGTCGCGTCGCGCGACGACGGCGACGAGAACCACGATCGCGATGACCCACCCTGCGGTGACGGGTCCGGTTCCCCATCCGAGGCCGCCGTGTCTGGCGTCGGCGAGCCAGTCCGCGGTGGATGCCCCGAGGGGCCGCGTCAGCACGTAGGCGATCCAGAACGCGGTCACCGCGTTCATCCCGAGCCGCCACCCCACCAGCGGAAGGCATATCGCGACCCCGAAGACGACGGCGGACAGGAGGTAGCCGAGGTGCAGCGACGCGGCTGTCCAGTCGCCGAGTGCGGTACCGAGCGCGAATGTCGCACAGACGGTCGCCCAGTAGTACAGCTCCGCACGGCGGGTGGTGATGTCGTGCACGTCGAGGGATCCCGTGGCGCGTCGCCATGTCCAGAGGATCACTGCGACCGCGACACCGAAAACAGCGCTGCTGACCACGTACGGGATGCCGACGGCGTGGATGACGTCGGCGACGACGGTGCCCAGCACGCTGACCATGCTGACGGCCGCCCAATAGCGCCACGCGTAGAAGGACGTGGAGCGGAACAGGACGACGAACGCGGCGATGAACGCGGCGAGGATGATGACCCCGGCGATCTCCGGTGCGAGGTGGGTCCCGAGGTAGTCGGACAGCGTCTCGCCCATGCCCGTCGTGAGGATCTTGATCGTCCAGAAGAGCGCGGTCACCTCGGGCACTCGCAGCCACACCGAGGAGGCGGGAGTGAGACGCGCCGACGGTGCCGTCATCGAGCCATCAGGCTGTGCAGTCATGGGCGACATGGTGCCCGACGGTTGCTGAGACGACGCTGAAAGCAGGCTACGGCTGCGTTTCCGGGTCGCCGGCGATCCCACGGTGTCCGATGTCGCCCTCACCGAGGCTCCGCGACAGCCGGCAGAGTGCGGGGTTCGCCGGCCAGGATCGCGAGGGTGACCGACGTGAGCGCCTGGGCGCAGACGAGGCCCGTGAGAACGATGAACTGGAATCGGGCCGCCTGGGTGGCGTCGGCACCGGCGATGAGCGCACCGACGAACGCGCCGGGCAGTGTGACCAGGCCGACTGTCCGTGTCTGGTCCAGTCCGGGGATCAGCGCCTCGGTCACCGCTGTCCGCGCGGTGTCGAGCACGGCTCGCCGGGGCGGGGCGCCGATGGCCAGCCATCCCTCGATCTCATCCCTGTTCGATCGCATGCCGTCGGTGAGGCGACGGCCCGTCAGGGTCGCTGCCGTCATGCATCCGCCGATGACGATGCCGGACACGGCCACCAGGGTCCTGCTGTCACGGTCGAGGACACCCGCACCCACGATGAGGCCGATCGTCACGGTGGCGCCGACCCCGCAGGAGGCCGCGCACCGGAACACGGCGTGATCGATGTCCGTCAGTCGCCGGGCCGCGGTACCGACGGCGACCGTGAACATCACCGCGACGATCACCCCGACGAGCCACCCTGTTGTGATCGCTGCATGCAGCACGATGGCGACGACAGCGAGTTGCACCGCTGCCCGCGAGACGGCGGGGATCGCGGCCCTGGCGTGGGCCGTGCCGAACCAGGTGAGAAGAGCGACGGCGATCGCGACGAGAACGACGGCGCCCAGTGCGAGTCTCGCCCAGGAATCCATGGCGATGATCGTCCCCGAGTCAGGGGCTCGGTGCAGCCACGGCCCGGCTCACCACATCTGCCGACGTCACCAGCATGGCGGGGACCGCCATCCACCCCGCGACCGCGAAGAGGGCCACCCCGGTGATCAGGCCGGTGGACGTGAGCACGCACGTGACGACGGTGGTCAGTGCGAGCGGTCCGGTGGTGTCGTCGGTCGTCCTCCGTGCGACCACCCCGACGACACCGGCGACCAGAGCGAACGACAGCCCGGAGAGCATGGCCGCCGTTCGGGTCTCGACCGAGAACGTCTCTGCCGGCACGCGAACGGCTCCGACCACGACGGGCAGGGTGAGGATCTGTACCGCACTCGCCGCGATGACGACGACCGCTGACAGGCGAGCCGAGAACCGGGTGTCGGCGGAGGGGATCGTGGACATCGCACGCCACGCGGCGACGACCGCGAGCATTGGACAGAGAACTGTGACAGTGGTCAGAGCGGTGGAGGCAGCGAGGCCGCTCAGATCCTCGGATGGGCCCGTCCCGTCGATTGTCACCCCCGGGAACAGTGGCGATCGGCAAGCCGCCGCAGCGCAGCACCACGCGGCCCCGAGGGCCAACGCTGTACTGCGTTGCCATCTCATGCTCGAGTCACGTCGTCCGGCACGGTCGTGGTGACGGTGACGACGAGGGCGACCGATTCGGCGAGAGTCACCGGGCACCTGCGGTCGGCGCGGCCGCACGCGCCGGCTTGCCGGTCGCCTCCGTGAGGTAGAAGAAGTCCCGCCTGTCCGGCTCGAGGTAGCGGTCAGCCGGGCCCGGCATGGCCGCGATCAGTTTGGTCGGCATTCGCGTCCCGTCCGCGCCTGGTGCCCACGTGCTGAACGCCGTCATCCCCGAATGCATGTCGAGCTCCATGCCACGGACCGCCCCGGCGGCCACCAGCGCCTCCGCGAGAGCGGCGAGGTCCATGCGGTTGCCGGCGACGTAGACGATGTCGTGATGACGGTCGACGCCGAGTGCGGATCGCCACGTGAACTGGTACTGCAGATGCGCTCCGCCCCACCGTGAATCGCTACGGCCGGCACGTGGAAGAGCAGCCCCGGCGTCGACGATCAGCTCGAGGTTCTGACGTGCGGCGACGAGGTGGCCGTCGGGGTGCACGTCTCGCCCCCACTCACCCACCGTCAGCTGTCCGCGGTCGTCGATCGCTGCCGTGGCCTGTCCGTCACGCAGCGCGCGGACCGTCCGTCCGTCGGCGACGACACCGCCGGTGATGTCGGAGAAGCGGAACCCGGAATTGAGGGTCGCGATGAGATGGGGGACGTCGGCGGGCGGAACGGACGCGATCCCGGACGGGCTGCTGCGTCGGGGCTCAGCCGTTCCGAGGACGAGGTGCGCGCGCAGCGCAACGGCGGGGAGCACCGCAACACTCGCAACCACGCTGGGGAGCGCCGGATCAGGTTCGAAGAGGCTGGTGTACACCGCCGGGCGACCGGTCGAGTCCCGTGCAGCGACCTGCCAGCCGGGCGGATGCAACCCACCCGACGGGGTGGGGAGGGTGGGCAGTGCGACAGACGCGTCGGTGGTGGTCGTGGTGGGGAACCGTCGCACATCTGCGGGGGCCTGCGACGGTCGGTGGTGGCTGTACCACCACGCCTCCGCGCCGTCGACGAGAGATCGCGCCCCGTGAGATCGCAGCCACGCCGAGGTGATGTCTGCGACCGTGGAATAGCCCGGCGCGGTGAGCGCGCGGACATAGGACTGCGCGGCCACCACCGTGAACGCGGTGAGGCAGGCGAGAACGATCAGGGCCGACGTCCGCCGGCGAGACCGACGAGCGCCTGACGTCGCGCTACTCGGGCGAGCGACCATGCCGCACCGTCGCCAGCGCAGTCGGGGCCAGACAACCGACGACCACCGCGGCCGCGGTCATGGCCACCCCGACCGCGCCCGGGCCGGCCGCGACGTCGGACGCCATGCCGCATTCCCGGGCGCACACCAGCGTCAGGACGAATGACGCCGTCGCCGCGTAGATCACCGCCGTGACCACGAGCCAGGTCGGGACCCGGACATGACCCGGGTGGTCCACGCAGCTCACGCTGCGGCTCCGTCAGCCTGTTGCTCGAGTCGATCGACCTTCGTGAACGTCAGGTATGCGACGAGGACGATGATCACGGCGAAGAACACCGAGTTCACCACTGTCGAGCCGAGGCCGAGTCCACCGGCGTCAGCGGGTTGGGTGAGCAGATCGCCCAGTGAGGCGCCGAGCGGGCGGGTGACGATGTAGGCGGCCCAGAACGCGAGCACCGCCGATACGCCGAGTCCGTAGTGGACCGCCGTGATCACCGCGATCACGGCGGCGAACATCAGCAGGGACCAGCCGTATCCCAGGGCCAACCTCTCCGAGATGAGGTCGCCGGCCGCGGTACCGAGCGCGAACGTCACCAGGATGGCCAGCCAGTAGAACGCCTCGCGCCGGGGAGTCCGGATCGAATGGATCGACAACGTCCGCTCGACCGACCACCACGCCGCGAACACGATGACGAGGGCGACCGCGAACACGACCGTCGTCGTGACCAGCGGCACCCCCAGGCTGTCGGTGAGGTTGTCGGTGATGAGGGTGCCGGTGACACTCACCACCACGACGATCCACCAGTACAGGGCCGGGACGTACCGGCGGACGACGAACTGCGCGGTCAGGCTGACCATCAGGAGGAGCACCGCGACGATGGTGGTGTTCACCAGGCCGAACCCGAGGGTCGAGTTGAGGTAGTCGGCTGCCGTCTCACCCACGGTCGTCGCCAGGATCTTGATCACCCAGAACCAGATGGTGACCTCGGGGACCTTGCTCCACGCACGTCGAACGGTGGAACGGGTGTCGACTGCTACGTCGGGGTGCATCGATCAGCCTTTCGTCGTCGCCACTGCGGCGTGTTCGGGGTCGTTCACCATGTCCTGCCAGCGGGGAGGCAGGTGGGGTGCGAGATGGTCGAGTGCGGAGGCCGCCAGCGCCGGCAGCGTGGCGGCGACCGCGGTGGACAGGACGAGGGCGGCGGTCACATCGGTCAGGTAGTGCACGCCGAGGTAGAGGCGGGTGCCGGCGGCCACCAGCGACACGCAGACGGCGCACGCGACGGCGATCAGGCGAACGCGTCGTGCGGACCCGGCCGTGACGACGATCGCCAGCCCGAGCACGAGTGCGGTCGCGCCGCTGACGTGACCGGACGGGAACGACATGGCCAGTTCGCGCGTGCCGACCTGATCGATCACGGGCGGGCGGTGACGCTCGACGGCGAGCTTCACGACCTCGCAGGCGACCCCGGCCACGCCCACGACGGCGACCAGTTGCACGGCACGGTGCGCGGCATGATCACGCAGCGCGAGCACGGCTGCGGCGAGCACCGTCCAGATGAGCACCCACAGCGGACTGAACGCCACCGTGACCACCTCGACCAGCGAGGTGAGAGCGGCCGAGCGGTGGTCGACCGTCCACTGCAGGACACTTCCGTCGGCCCAGCCCAGAGGGTTGTGATGCGCGACGATCGCCAGACCGAGCACCCACACCCCGATCACCGCGGCACACGAGACCCCGGATCGTGCAGCGTTGTTCATGACGCCACGATGCGTGGCGGCCGCTGTGGCAATCCTGGGTCCTCCTGAGAGGACGCTGAAACGCCGGGTCCGCGGTGATCGAGTCCGTGTCTAGGCTCTGCCGATGACCACCGTCGAGATCGGTGTCGGACGGCGTGTCCGACGTGCGTTCGGCAGCGTGCGAGTTCGACTGACGCTGATCGCGACAGCCCTGTTGGCGCTGGCGTTGGGAGTGGCGGCAGCGATCATGCTCGCTGTCCTGCATCAGTCCCTGCTGAACTCCGCCGACGCCGCCACCGCGAGCAGGGCCGCGGACATCGCAGCGACGCTGCGCACCGAATCGATCGCCGGCCTCGACCCGTCCGCGCTCGCGCCGACCGCCGACATCGACGTCGTGCAGGTCGTCGACAGCAGTGGGCGCGTCGTGGCGGCCACTGCCCGGGATCGGACTCATGCCCTGACGTCACCGGTCGCGGTGGGGACACGACGGGCCGTCGACGGCGCCACCCTCGGTGACAACCCGGCGGAATACCGGGCCACCGTTCTCGGTGTCCGCAGTCCTGCAGGGGACGCCACGGTCGTCGTCGGCGCGGCGGAGGGACCGATCAACCACGTGGTGATCACGGTCGCGATCCTGCTCGCCTCGGTGTTCCCGGTCATTCTCGTCCTGCTGGCCGCCAGCACCTCCTATGCCGTGGCGCGGGCGCTGCGGCCCGTGGAACGCATTCGTTCGCAGGTCGCCGCGATCAGCAGTGCGGACCTCAGCGAGCGGGTGTCGGAGCCCGCGACGCGCGACGAGATCGCGCGCCTGGCGACGACGATGAACGAGATGCTCGAACGTTTGCAATCGGCCCGGGATGCGCAGCTGCGGTTCGTCGGTGACGCCTCACACGAGTTGCGGAGCCCGCTGGTCACCGTGGTCGGCCTGCTCGAGCTCGCGCGCAACCGGGGTGAGGATCTGGATCACGCGACCGTCGACGAGATCCTGCTACCCGAGGCGCACCGGCTCCGGGGGATGGTCGACGACCTGCTGCTGCTCGCCCGCGCGGACGAACGTGGGCTCCCGGTGAGCGTCGAGGACGTCGACCTCGACGACATCGTCACCGACGAGATCCGACGGTTGGGCCAGCTGGGGACGGTCACCGTGGCGGCACATGTCCGCGCGGCGCGGGTCGTCGCCGATCGCGCGATGCTCCAGCGTGCGATCCGCAACGTGGTGGACAACGCACTGCGCCACGCCCGCAGCACCGTCGAGTTGACGGTCGACGTCGATCCCCGCGGCGGGGCGTCGGTCACCGTCGGCGACGACGGGCCCGGGATCCCGGTGACCGAGCGGTACCGGGTCCTGGAGCGGTTCGTCCGGCTCGATCCATCCCGGCGACGCAGCAACGGTGGCACCGGACTCGGCCTGGCGATCACGGCCGAGATCGTCCGCGCGCATCACGGGACGCTGACGATCTCCGCATCCGATCTGGGCGGTGCGGCGATCACCATCACCGTTCCGCCCGCAGGGGACGAGGGGGCCGATCAGCCGGCGTCGACCAGTCGATAACCGATCCCGCGGACGGTCTCGATCGAGGCGCACCCGAACGGACGGTCCACACGTTTGCGGAGGTATCCGATGTACACCTCCACGACGTTCAGATCGCCGTCGAAATGACTGTCCCACACCGCCTGCAGAATCTCGGTCTTGGTGACGGCGAGACCTTTGTTGCGCAGCAGGAACTCCAACACCGAGAACTCGCGTGGAGTCAGCGAGATGGGTGAGTCACCGCGGGTGACGACGTGTGCGCCGGGGTCCAGCGACAGGGAACCCGCGGTGAGGACGGTGGGACGAGAGGGGCCGCCCCGCCGCATCAGCGCCCGCAGCCGCGCGACGAGCACCTCGACCGAGAACGGTTTGGTGAGGTAGTCGTCGGCACCGAGGTCGAAGGCGTCGGTCTGGTCGTACACACCGTCTTTGGCGGTGAGCATGAGCACCGGTGTCCAGATGTCTGCCGACCGGAGTCGCCGCACCACCTCGTAGCCGTTCAGTCCGGGCATCATGATGTCGCAGACGATCGCCTGGTACTGACCGTGCAGCGCCTGGACCAGGCCGTCCTCACCGTCGGCAGAGACGTCGACGACCCATCCCTCTGCGATCAACGTCCGGCGTACCGTCTCTGCGGCATTCGGATCGTCCTCGATCACCAGGATCCGCACGTTCACACCCACCTCTCACCCACGAGAACTACACCACCCCGGCGACGCCACGGGGCGGTCGCCGGGGTTCGTGTCGCGTAGTGCTGACCCGGCGCGTCAGTGCTGACCCGGCGCGTCGGGGGTGTCGCCGGGCTCGGGGGTGTCGGTTGCCGCAGGCGAGTCGGGGGTGTCCCCGGCTTCGGGCTTGTCGACGGTGCCGGTGGCGTCGGGTGTGTCCCCGGCCTCGGGCTTGTCGACCTGGTTGCTCAGCGAGGGCGGTGGCGATGCCGGTGCGAGCGAATGCGCGATGCCGAAGCCCGCGCCCGTCAGCGACGCCGCGCCGATCACCGCTGCGATGGCCACCGTTCGCCACGTGCGATGGGACATGATGATCTCCGATCAGATGGTCGCGACCCCTGAAGGCCGGGGCTCCCTCGAGCCCGACTCCCACCATCGACCTCCGGCGCTGAGAAGCCCCTGGCAAGCCCTGAGACTGTGCCGAGTCGGCGCTCCCTGCCCGTCACACCCCGTACATGACGCTGGACAAGGCCGTGGTGCGCCGTCACAGCGTTCTCTCAGGACTCGGGGCGCATGGTTGGGGGGATCGACTCGGCCCGCTGTCTTGTGACGGCAGGGGATTCGTGGCGTGGCGGTGGTCGCCACAGTGGTCGCAGCAAGAATTCCAGACACACTGGGAACGAAGGCAGGAAGTTGTCGATGATCGAAGCACGCGGCCTGACCAAGCGGTACGGCGAGACGCTGGCCGTGGACGATCTCTCGTTCACTGTCGAGCCGGGCATCGTCACCGGCTTCCTGGGCCCGAACGGGGCAGGGAAGTCGACCACGATGCGGATGATCCTGGGTCTGGATGCACCCACCTCGGGGTCGGTGACCGTCAACGGCAAGCCTTATGCCGAGCATCGCCGGCCGCTGGCCGAGGTGGGGGCGCTGCTCGAGGCGAGGGCGGTGCACACCGGGCGGTCCGCGCGTAATCACCTGCGTGCAGTCGCCGCCACCACGGGAATCGGACGCGGACGCGTCGACGAGGTGATCGACCTCGTCGGTCTGCACGACGTCGCAGGACAACGAGTGGGGGCCTTCTCACTGGGGATGGGCCAACGGCTCGGGATCGCCGCCGCATTGCTCGCCGACCCGCAGACGTTGATCCTCGACGAACCGGTCAACGGTCTGGATCCTGACGGGGTTCGATGGATCCGGAACCTGCTGACCGGTCTGGCCGCCGAAGGCCGCACAGTGTTCCTGTCGTCGCATCTGATGAGCGAGATGGCCCAGACCGCAGACCACGTGATCGTCGTGGGTGGCGGACGTCTGCTCCGAGACCAATCCATGGCCGAGTTCATCGCCGACGCATCCGCCGACGTGGTGCTGGTGCGCTCACCGCAGGCAGACCAACTAGCTCGTCTCCTCGATCGCGGCGCGGTCGTACGGACCGTGCCCGACGGACTCGAGGTCGAGGGTATGAGCAGCGACGACATCGGGATCGTGGCAGCCCGGAACGGCATCACACTGTTCCAGCTCGCCACCCAGAGCGCCTCTCTGGAGGAGGCCTACATGGCACTGACCGACGAATCGGTCACCTACCGCGCCGGCACCGCGCATCGAACCCCGGAGAACGCAGCATGACCACCACCGCACATCCCGCCGATCGCGTCGCGATCAACAGTCCCGCCCAGCCGGTCACGGTGTGGCGGGTCATCACCTCCGAGTGGATCAAATTCCGGACACTGCGTTCGACACTGGCCGTACTCGGTGCGGCGGTACTCGGCATGCTGGTCATCGCGGGACTCGTCGCCGTCAACACCCGTCACCTCAGCGGAATCCAGCTCGAGGACGCCGTTCCCTCGGCGACCCTGCAAGGGCACTACCTGGCGCAGCTGCTGATCGGCGCTCTCGGTGTGCTGTTCGTGACCGGGGAATACAGCACCGGCATGATCCGGTCGACGTTCGGTGCGGTCCCCACCCGACTTCCGGTGCTCGTCGGGAAGCTCGTGGTGTTCTTCGTGGTGACCCTGGTAGCGATGGTGGCCAGCAGTGTCGTCGCGTTCACGGCCGCGCAAGCATTCCTATCGCAGTACCGCACCGGGGCATCGCTGGGTGACCCCGGAGTTCTCCGGATCGTTCTGGGGACCGGGCTCTACCTGACGCTGATCGGCACGCTCGGTGCCGCTCTCGGATGGATCATCCGCAGCACCCCCGGGGCCATCGTGACCCTGATCGCTCTGATCCTCGTCCTGCCGGTCCTGTTCGGTAACCTGCTCGGACAGATCGGCCGCGACATCGCGCAATACCTCCCCAGCAACGCCGGCGGGAGCTTCATCTCCAGTCTCCGCGAACCCACCAGCCTCACCCCCTGGATCGGGCTCGGTGTGCTCGTGGCGTGGGTCATCGTGCTGGGCCTCGTCGCTGCCGTGCGCGTCCAGCGCACCGACGTCTGATCGTCTGTTCAATTCCCGAAGTCCGTACTGTGACGGCGTTGCACCGCAATTGTGTATGTGCGACGAGTCTTGCCCCGTGCGTCAGGTCGGCCGATGGTCGATCGTGCGAGGGATCTTGCCGCCGGGGCCGCGGACCGGGTCCTCGACAAGTGCGCGGACCGAAACCGACGGCGCACCCGCATCGCGGAAGACCGCCCATAGGCAGCCGGCCGCGTGCGCGCCGACGGCTTCCGCGTCCGCTCCGTGGCGAGCAGTCAGCCGGACCGTCACGTGGTCGTCGGAGTCGATCGCCAACTGGGAGGTGACGACGTCCTCGAGGTCGTCGAGGGCGACCGTGAGCACAGTGGGGGATATCGAGACCTGGCCGCCCTGCGTCTGCAGCGAGATCAGGTGGCCGGTCCGACCGAGAACGTCGAAGGCGGGCAACCGGCTGCCGCATGGGCATTGGTGCTCATGGAAGCGCACCCGGTCACCCAGGTCGTAACGGATGATGGGCTGCACTCGCCGGAACAGGGTGGTGAGGAGTACCGAGTGCGATGTCGTGCCCTGTGGCACCGGCCGCCCCGCCACGTCGACGGGCTCCAGGATCACCCAGTCGGCGTTGAGGTGGTGGGCGCCGTGAGAACACCGTGCCGAGATGAACATGCACTCGTTCGCGACGTACTGCTCGGCGACGGTTGCGTTCGGCCAGGCCGTCAGGAGGCGCCGTCGGGTGGGGTCGGTCACGGTCTCCGAGAACGGGATCAGCACAGCCGGGTCGACGTTCAGGTGTCCGGCGATCTGGCGTTCGGCGAGCTGGGCCAGCACCGATCCGTAGGAACTGATCGAAGCGGGGTCGCAGTCCTCCAGTGCAGCCTCGATGACGGAGATCGGATCAGTGACCGGCACCAGGATGCGGCCGGCGCGGGCTCCGCCGTCGGCCCGCCGGTAGTACACCGCGCCCATGTGATGGCCGCGGTCGTTGATGATCGCGGCCGAGCGACCTCGCTTACGCGCGACGCGGAGGAGGGTCGTCGCGGATGGTCGCGGCAGACGAGACCGTAACGCGTGCAACACCTTCAGGGCGGACCGTTCGGTGACGAACCGGCCGGTCGCACCGCTCGTCCCGGATGATTCGCTGTACATGTAGTCGCCGAGGAAGTCGCGCGACCCTGGGTCGGCGCGCGCCACGTAGTCATCGACGGCCGCCGACGTCACCCTACGGTCCGTCGCCCACAGGTCGTAACGCTCCATCAGCCATGGCTTCGTCGTGATGGGGAGGTCATCGACCCGGGGTTCGGGAGGGACCGCGGCGTAGAGCTCACCGAACAGCGGGGAGTGGTTACGCGCATGGGTCACGAGATGCCCGAGACGACGGTGAACACGCTCGTCGATCTCCGAGGGGGCGGCGCGCGCGGCGCGACGGATGTCCCGGTCGAGCCATCGCGCGGAGCGTTCGACATCGGCGTCGGACGGTGTCACATCCCGATCAGCCATGCGGTCAACACTGCCAGATGGGCGTCGTCTGCACTGGCGGCCGAGTCGGACGGCATTGCCCGATTCGATCATGGCCGACGACTGCCCGCCGTACGATCCCGCCACAGCCTAGATCCGTGGGACCGCCGCATCATGGGGCGCCTGCCTGTTGTATGTGGAGGCAGGACCGATGCACCAGATGTCGTCGCGCGACGCCGCGTATCTGTTCCTCGGCGACCGGCACGCTTCGGCAACCGTCATCTCGGTATGGGTGCTTCGCGACCATGCCGACGGCACAGGGGTGTCGCAGGACGAGGTCCTGGCCCGGGTGCGGGCCATGACCGCCCTCGATGACCATTTCGTGTCCCGCGTACGCCACGTCCCGCTCTCTTTGGGCAGACCGTTCTGGCAGCGCGACCCGGAGTTCGACGTCACCAGACACTGTTTCGACCACGCCACCGGTCTCACGTGGTCGGAAGCCACCGTGGAGATCAGTCGCATCGGTGCGCGGCCGCTCGCGCCCGACAGGCCGCTGTGGCGGGCGCATTTGCTACCCGCGGTCGACGGGGTGCCCGGTCAATCCGGTCCATCCAGTCTTCTCGCGATCATGTGGCACCATGCCGCTTTCGACGGGATGCGTTGGACCGAACTCACCCGGTACGCCCTCGCCGATGCCGGTGAGAATCGCGGCCCTGCACCCGACGGCTGGCGGGTCGACGACGACGGTATCGGCCCTGCTGCCGCCGCGGTGCGAGAGATCGTCCTCGCGCCAGTGACCTGGACGCGATTCCTGGTGGGCATCCTCCGGAGCCTGAGGTCGCGCGAGCGGCAGAACGATCACGCGGGGCGCCCCGACGCTGTTCCGTGCCCGCCCACCCGGTTCATCGCTCGTGAACGCGGCGAGCGCGTGTGCTCGTTCGTTCCCGTGCCGTTGGCCGCCGTCCTCGACATCCGGCGTTCGTGTCCTGGTGCAACGGTCAACGACGTGATGCTCTCGGTGATCGGTGGTGCGCTCCGGGACTACCTGGCCGGCCTGGGTGAACCGCCGGCGGCCACCCTTCCCGCGCTCGTGCCGATCTCGACACGGACCGGTACCGACGGGCCCGTGAACCAGTTCGCCGCGTCGATCGTCGACCTGCACACCGACATCGATCACCCACTGGAACGCGTCGCGGCCGTGAGCGCCTCCGCGACCGCCGCGAAGGCACGTGTCCGCGCGTCGCAGTCGGAACGAACACCCGAGTTGCCCGGGCCGCTGCTGCGGCTGCTCGGTGGCGTGTCTCGCTCCAGCCGCCTGAACGCGAGACCCGCTGTGGCCACCGTGGCGATCACCAACGTCGGTCCCACTCGGGGCGTCGAGACCATGGCGGGATCGTCCGTCGACGCGATGTACGGCATGCAGACGCTCAGCGCCGGATGCCTTCTCGCCCATTCGATCCGCACCGTGCGGGACCGTTTGATCGTCTCGGTCACCACCGACGACTCCGTCATGGCCGACCCGAGCGTCTATCTGGGGTTCATCGAGGCATCGGTGGCCGCACATCGAGCTGCGTCCCTGGTCTGACGGGCTCCACCCGGTCAGTCCCCGGACGGCAGCACCCTGTGTTCACCGCGACGCAGCAGTCGCCTCGGCCGCATCCGCTGCGTGCGAGGATCGAACGCGCGGAACGGAATCCACATGACACAGTAGAACGGCATCTGCACGAGCACCGTCGTCCCCACCGCGCGCCACGCCCGGCCGACGTGACCGCGGCGCCGCAGGGTCCGTTGATCGCGCCAGCAGTACCGCAGGTAGACCGCCGGGGGTGAGAGGAATCGCCGGCCGGAGATCTGGGCGTCGGGGTGCGGGATGAGACCGATCCGATACCCCGCGGCCTCCAACGTCAGGCTGAGATCCAGGTCCTCGAAGACGTCTGTGCTCCTGGAACGGTCGGCACGAACGGTCTCCCAGGCACGCCGGGCTATGGCCATGTTCGACCCGAAGAGTCGCATCGACTCCGCCGCCGACGCGTCGCCCATTGCGAGGGATGCCGCGACGGAATCGGAGATCCGTCGCTGTTGGCGACGGAAGATCTGTTGCCACGGCAGATCGTGACAGCTACACAGGCCCGAGCCGGCGGCGAACTGGTTCCCGTGTGAAAAGAAGAAATCCCGCACCATCCGTGCCCACGAAGGGTGCACGCGGGTGTCCGCGTCGACGCGTGCCAGGACGTCTCCGGTCGCGACGTCGAAACCTTCGGACCGGGCGTGGATCACACCCTGTTCCCGAGCGTGCATCACCCGGATGATGGGGAATTGGTCGGCGAGTGCCCTCGGCGACCGCGACAGTCGAATCCGTCGAGTTGTTGTCGACCACGACGATCTCGTCCACAGGGTCGTCCTGGTCCACGAGCGTCCGGAGGCAGTCGGGCAGCATCTCCTCCTCGTTGTAGGCGGGCACGATCACCGACAGCTGCGGTCTGCTCACGCATCGATCGCAACATTCGGACATGGATCCGGCAAGTCGTCCCTTCGTGGGAAAACGCCGGGGGGTGGCCACGCATGTTCGGCGCGCATCAACGACGAAACTGTGCCGCAACCGATGGCTGACTGCCGGGCATCCCAGTCAGGGCTCAGCCGATCGGCGAGTGTCGCACCTGCCATTCCCGCGCGAGCAGGCGTCGCAAGGAGAAATTGCCGCGGTCGGGATCCCAGGCCCGGTTCGCCGGCAGCAATACCGATGATCGCATCACGATGACCACGTTCAGCACCCACGCTATGGCGGCCTCACGCGTCTTGCCGTGCACGGCGTAGGTCCGCGGTCCGCACGCGGCGTATCGCAGCAGACTCCGCGGTCCGGAGAGCAGTCGCCGCCCCGACACCGTGGCCGCCATTCCCGGCACGATTGCAAGCGAATGGCCTGCATCCTGCAGGAGAAGCGAACGGTCCAGATCCTCGAACAGATCACCGCGGTAGCTCACCTTGTCGGCGATGTCGTCCCAGGCGGTTCGCCGGATCGCCGAGTTCGCGCCCGACAACGCAGGAGCGGGAGTGATCTCCCCGTGCTTTAGATGGCGTTGTGCCCGTGCTTGCAGACGCAGGTTACGGCGAGAGAACGCACCCTGGAACGGAAGGTCGAACATGACCATGGGGCACGTCCCGGCGGCGATTCGCGGGTTGTCGCTGAAGGCGGACGCTATCGCAGTGGACCACCCGGGCTCGACCCGAGTATCACTGTCGACGCTGACGATGACGTCACCGGTCGCAGCGGCGAAGCCGGCATACCGTGCGTATGCAACACCCGGTCGCGGCTCGGTGATGAGAACAACGCGATCGTCGCCGACGGCCGCCTCGCGGACCAGATCGGGAGTTTCATCGGTGCTGTTGTTGTCCACCACGATGATCTCGGTGATGGGGCCGTCCTGTTCGATCAAGCGTTCCAGGCAGTGTGCGATGTCGCCGGCCTCGTTGTGTGCGGGCACGACAACAGAGATGCGCATCCGCCGACCGTAATGGTTTTCCGGTTTCGCGGTGTCGCCGAAGTGAACGACAAAGCCACCTCGGAAAGGGGTGACACTCGTGACCCACGCCGTCGAGTGCAGGTCGACGACGTCGTGTGTCCGACTGCTCCACCCATCACAGCTGCAGACAAGAAGCGGTTTCGTAGCCGTAGCCCGCAATGTGGCGTACGTTCCGCATGTGTCTGCATACGACGACGCTCCTCGTGGCAGGCGGCGGGCAGTGAGCCTGACCACGGCTGCTCGGCATTCGGTTCTCGCCCGGATCGGGGTAGCCCACCTTCACGCGAAGAGCCACTTCATCAGCGGATTCGTCGCGGACTTCTTCTGGGCCCTCAAGCCCCTCTGCTGAGACGCCGCAGACGATCGCGGGTGGCAGCACCATGGTTGAGAAGCTCGAGATTCGCGCGTCGGCCTGAGAAGTACTCGTCCGGGTCGGGGTACAGTTCCGCGTCCGGGTCGTCCCGGGAACGAGCCTGGGGACTGCTGACGTCTCCCGGGCCGGTCAGGCCTCGTGGCGTCCGGGACCGTCGACGGCGGTGGCGCCGGTCGGTGCGGCAGTGCTGCCGCTGGTCGCCGAGCCGCCTGTCTGCTGGGTGGCCAGCAGATCGCGGATCTCGGTCAGCAGCTCCGCCTCGGTGAGCGCGGCGGCGTCGTCGCCCTTCTTCGCGCTCAGTGCCTTGATCTTCTCGAACGGCAGGACGATCACGAAATAGACGACCGCGGCGATGATGACGAAGTTGATCGCCGCGGTGATCAGCGTGCCGAAGTCGACGAAGGTGTTGGCCTTGCCGCTGCGGATGAGGAAGCCGAGCCCCTCGGCCTGGTTCGTGCTGCCGAGCGAGTTGATCAGTGGCTGGATGATGCTGTCGGTGAACGCCTTCACGATGGCGCTGAACGCCGCGCCGATGACGACCGCGACCGCCAGGTCGATGACGTTCCCGCGCATCAGGAAGTCCTTGAAGCCCTTGAGCATGTGCCCTCCTCGTCCGATGGTCGATGTGCCCGATCACCCTATCGACCTCGGACTCTCGACGTCGGACGCACGCGCGGATCGGCGGTGCCGGGGGAACGATGTGCGCGACGACGACGACGTCAGGCAGGCGAGGACGGTGGTAGGCGCTGCCGTTGACGGCCGGGATTCACAGCCCCTCGACTCGCGGACGCCGGCGGTCCACGTAGCGTGAGGCGCGCAGCTGGTCTGCGGCGCCACCGGATGCAGGGAACTGCGTCCGTTGGCGCCGCATCGAGTGGGGATCACCGGCCGGGAGACCGGCAGGACCCCCGCGAGAGGGAACCCGGTGGGAATCCGGGACTGTCCCGCAGCGGTGAGTGGGAACGACCGTCGGCAACAGCACTGGGCCCCATGCCCGGGAAGCGTCGACCAGTAGGTGCGCGTCAGCGCTCGCCCATGAGTCCGAAGACCTGCCAGCCGTGTCCGCCGCGCCGCGGTGGACGGTTCATCGCCTCGTGGACTGGGCGTGTGGCCGGACAGGTGGGTCGCCGCACGGCAACCGTCGATCGGACGGGTGGTGCCGCGGGGCGATGGCGTCGTCGCCGTGCGAGAGCGTCGACGCGTGGTCCGGTGACCGTCGGGTATGGGCGATGGCCATCCGCTCCACATCCGGAGGTACGACCACCATGTCCGACATCGATCGCACGACAACGGATTTCCGCGCCACCGTTCTCGGTGCACCACGAATCGGCCCGAACCGCGAACTCAAACGCGCCACCGAGGCGTACTGGGCGGGCCGCATCGATCGCGAGGCACTGCTCGTCCAGGCCGGCGACCTGCGCCGAGACGATCTGACCCGTCTCCGCGATTCCGGCCTCGACTCCGTGCCGGTCAACACCTTCTCGTTCTACGACCAGGTGCTCGACACCATCGTCCTGCTCGGTGCACTCCCACACCGGTACGACGGGATCGCCGACGACCTCGACCGCTACTTCGCCGCCGCGCGCGGCGTGCAGTCGGTGACCGCGATGGAGATGACCAAGTGGTTCGACACGAACTACCACTACATCGTCCCGGAGATCTCGCCGGACACCACGTTCTCACTCCATCCCGAGAAGGCCGTGGCCGAGCTGGTCGAGGCGACCGAGCTCGGGGTGCCTGCGCGCCCGGTGATCATCGGTCCGATCACCTTTCTGCTCCTGAGCAAAGCGGTGGACGGGGCGGACGCGCCGATCTCCCGCCTCGACGAGCTCATCCCGCTGTACGCCGACCTCCTCGGGCAGCTGAAAGCCGCCGGTGCGCAGTGGGTGCAGATCGACGAGCCGGCGCTCGCCACAGATGTGACGCCCGACGCGGCAGGCCTGGCCGCACGCGTCTATGGCCCGCTCGGAGACTCAACAGACCGACCTGCGCTGCTGGTGGCCGGGTACTTCGGAGACCTCGGTGACGCCCTCGGTGCACTTGCCGCGACAGGGATCGACGGCGTCGCCGTGGATCTCGTGCGCGGTGACGTCGACCGCGTGGTCGCGTCGACGGGCCTCGCGAAGAAATTGCTCGTCGCCGGGGTGGTGAACGGACGCAACATCTGGCGCACCGACCTCGACCGGGCATCGGCGACTCTCGCGACGCTCCTCGGCAGTGCGCGGACGGTGGCGGTGTCGACGTCGTGCTCGTTGCTGCATGTTCCGTACACGATCGCCGCAGAGGATGGTCTCGATGAGACGTTGCGTCCCTGGCTGGCGTTCGGGTCCGAGAAGGTCGCCGAGGTGGTGACCCTGTCACGCGCCCTGACCGAGGGACGCGATGCGGTCACCGAGGAGCTCGCGGAGGCGGCGGATGCGATCGCGGCCCGACGGGCGGACCCCCGGGTCCACGACCAGGGCATCCGCGGCCGAGTCGCCGACATCGTCGCGGAGGGCATAGCCCGGGGCCCGGCCGCGGATCGGCGCAGGCAACAGGACGAGCGCCTGGGCCTGCCGGTCCTGCCGACCACGACGATCGGCTCCTATCCGCAGACCTCGGAGATCCGTCTGGCCCGCGCAGCGCTGCGGTCGGGCGAGATCGACGAGGCGGAGTACACCCGTCGCATGCGCGGCGAGGTGGAATCCGTGATCCGTCTGCAGGAGGAGCTCGGTCTCGACGTCCTGGTGCACGGTGAGCCCGAACGCAACGACATGGTCCAGTACTTCGCCGAGCAGCTGGACGGGTTCGCCGCGACCCACAACGGCTGGGTGCAGTCCTACGGCAGCCGCTGCGTCCGCCCGCCGATCCTGTTCGGCGACGTGTCGCGCCCCCGGCCCATGACTGTCGAGTGGGCCACGTACGCACAGGCTCTGACCCCGAAGCCGGTGAAGGGGATGCTGACCGGTCCCGTGACGATCCTCGCGTGGTCCTTCGTGCGCGATGATCAACCGCTGGCGGACACGGCCAACCAGATCGCCCTGGCGATCCGGGACGAGACCGTCGATCTCCAGGATGCCGGTATCGGGATCATCCAGGTCGACGAACCCGCTCTGCGTGAGCTCCTCCCACTGCGTGCGGCCGACCAGGCCGCGTATCTGGCGTGGGCCGTCGATGCGTTCCGGCTGTCGACGTCCGGTGTCGCCGACGCGACGCAGATCCACACCCACCTCTGCTACTCGGAGTTCGGTGAGGTCATCACGGCCATCGCCGACCTCGACGCGGACGTCACGTCCATCGAGGCGGCACGGTCGAAGATGGAGGTCCTCGACGACCTCAACGCGATCGGCTTCGGCAACAGCGTCGGGCCGGGTGTCTACGACATCCACTCGCCGCGGGTGCCGTCGCAGGACGAGATCGTCGAATCGCTGCGGGCAGCACTGAATGCTGTTCCGGTAGAACGGCTGTGGGTCAACCCGGACTGTGGCCTGAAGACCCGCAAGCCCGACGAGGTCCGCGAATCGCTGGCCCACGTCGTCGCCGCGACCGAGAGGGTGCGGATGTCACTGGCGTGACCTGATGAGGTGCGGGTCGGCTCATGGCCTGAACTGGCAATGGGCCGACCCGCGCAGCCCGGCCGCCCGAATCGAGCCGCAGCGACCGCGGATTCGACCCGGACGGGCCGACGAAGACGCCCCGTCGGCCCGCTCCCCGGGGCCTCTGATCCCGACCCCGCTCGACCGCCGCGAGGGCCAACCCGGTGAGGCGGTCAGAGGTTGATCTCGTGCCGGGATCACCCCGGACTGCGCGGGCGATGGGGCGACAGCGGATCAGCAATCACGGTTGCATCGTTCGGTCGCGACGTCCCGACAGCCCGCGCTAGTGGAAGACGACGGTGACCGGCGCGGCGAGTGCGGTGCCGGCGACGGCGTGGGCGTCGCGCTCCCGCATCGCGAGCATGACGACCGGCGGCCGGGTGTCGCGGGAACCCGCGTGGCCGGGCACCACCGCCACCACCGCGCCACGGACCAGGACCCTGCCGCTGTCACGGGAAGTGCCGGTGCCCTCGGGCTTGTCGGCCTCGGTGAGGACGTCGACCACGTCACCGGTGCGCAGGAGGTCGACGACGGCGTCGTCGGCGAGTCGGACGGGGACGAGGCGTGCGGACTCGTCGGAGGTCAGCAGCGCGGGAAGGCGTGTCGAGAGCAGTCGCCAGTCGGTGAGGATCTCACCGCTGTGCACGGGTCCGGTGACGGTGCGTCCCAGGCCGTCCCGCGTCATCCGGAGTGCACCGGGCGGAACCGCGGACGGATCGACCTCGACTGCGCGGAGGTCGGTGGCGGTCAGTTCCAGACCGGGGGAGAGGTCGCGGGCGGCGACCATGACCGTGGCGAGCTGAGTTCCCCGGTGGGCGATCACCGCCGACGTCACGGCGGCACCCACCAGCACGATGGCGAGGATGCGACGGATCGCCAGCGATCGCGTCCACCCCGGACGAAGAGCCACGCGCACCCGATCGGTGACGGTGGGATCGAGACGATGGTCCCGGGGACCCTGACGACGACCGACCATGCCCGCGGACGCTACGGACGCATCGCGTCCACGGGGTCATCGTCGTGGGGTCAGCCTGTGGACTACTCCGAGCTGTGGAGAACCGCGCGGCGGGTCAGGATGCGGCGGCGGTGCTCGACGACGAACTCGAGCCCGAGGAGCTCGACGAACTGCTGCTCGACGAACCGGCGGACGAGTCCTTCGAGGACTTCGCGCTGTCACCGGACTTGCTGCTCGAGTCCGACTTCGAGGACGAGTCCGAACTCGAGGACTCCGACCCCGACGACTCCGACCCGACGGTCGATCCCGACCGGCTGTCGGTGCGGTAGAAGCCGCTGCCCTTGAACACGATGCCGACCGAGTTGAACAGCTTGCGCAGACGGCCGCCGCACTTGGGGCACTCCGTGAGCGAGTCGTCGCTGAAGGACTGCACGATGTCGAACTTGTTGTCGCACTCCGTGCACGCATACGAGTAGGTCGGCACCGACATACCTCCGGGACTGAAGATCACGGGGCCCGGAACGGACCCTGTGAGAGTCTAGCGCGCCATCTGGCACTCGACCGACACGAGTGCCAACCACGGGGTCAGGCGGTCGTCTGCTCCGCCGGCTCGGGTGGCCACGCATGACTCCGCAGCCGATCCGTGTGGAAGAAGGCGACCACCGTGGCGACGGCGCACAGGCCGGCCGCTCCGAAGAGGACGTACCCGCCGTCGATGATGGAGGCGACGACGCCGCCGAGGACCGCACCCGTGATGAAGCCGACGTAGAGCAGGGCGTAGACCAGCCAGTCATAGACGGTGCCACCGCCGGTGACGTGGCGCTCCACGCCCTGGCCGAGTTTGACCAGCGTGCCCGTGACGTAGCTCAGTGGGATCGAGACCTCCCCCTTCTTGACGAACGCCGTGTTCAACGTGCCGACGGTGAACGCCACGATGATGATCGGGACGTAGGTGACATCGTTCTCGTGGAACCCGTTCAGGATCAGGTCGGTCATCCCTGCCGCGAACAGACCCAGGGTGGTCAACACCGTGATGCCGTGTGGGTTGTTCTTCCACAGCTTCCGGCGCAGGTACATCGCGACGGCCACGCCGAGGACGAAGGCGATGATCAGGATGCCGGCGTTCAAGGCGACCGGGCCGATGACGCCCCTCTCGCGGGTCGTGTCGAACCCTTGGAGTACCGCACGCTCGGTGTTGCCCGTCATGAACGTGACGAAGTACCCGTCTGAATCGAGGAACGCCGCGGCGCCGATCATCCCGGCCACGGCGGCGAGGAGCCAGGACAACTGTGCCTCGCGGCCGATCGCGTCTTCCCGCGTCACGCGGATGGTGGTCATGACGACGAACGCTATCCGGCACTTCGTGTTTCGGTCGGGCACGCGTGATCCGGTTCACAATCTTCACCACGACTGTAAAGAGAATCGGCGGCGACGTGGTTCGTTGTCCGGCCGAGCGGGGGTCGGACTGTCATCGGTCACCGGTCGAGGCGCCGGAACCCGCCCGCGGGCGTGAGGGCCCACGTCATCGACACGTCGTGGGTGTCGCCGGGCACCGACGGGAGCACCTCGTCGTCGTAGACCACGGCGGTGACCACGCCGCGGACGTCGACGAGTGAGCGGTCGTAGAAGCCGGCGCCACGACCCAGCCGGAAGCCGCGGACGTCGACGGCGAGTGCGGGGACCAGGACGAGGTCGGCGTCGCGGACGGCCGTCGGGCCGAGTCGCTCGCCGGTCGGCTCCAGGAGACCGAACCGTCCCGACGCCAGCGACTGCGGCCCGTCGAACGCGGCCCACTCCAGGGGCGCCGGCGGCCCCGGGAGACTGATGGGCAGCAGCACCCTCGCCCCGGTGTCGGCGAGGGCGGCGATCAGCGGTCCGGTCGGCGGTTCGGTCCCGACCGAGACGTAGGCACAGATGGTCACGCCGGGGCCGGTGGGGACCGGTGCGCCGCCCACGTGGGTCGCGAGAGAGACCCCGGCATCGCGACGGGCGGTCTCCGACAGCGCGTCGCGACGGCCGACGAGGTCGGCGCGCAGCTCGTGTTTGGCGGTCGCGATGTCATCGGGCACGCGCCCATCATCGCCGTCGGCCGCGCGGGACACGCGACCGGTCGCGGAAGGTCAGCGCCAGCGGGCGATCGCCGCGTCCACGTCGCCGTGAGTCAGCGGTGGCGCGGCGTCGCCGGCCCGGTCGAGACGGGGTGCCGGCGCGGGCATCGTCACCGGCCCCGACGCGACGAACGCCGCGCGCTGACGGGCGTGCTCGGTCGCGGTCGCCTCGTCGAGGGTGAGGACGGGGGAGACGCAGGCGTCCAGGCCTCGGAACGCATCCGCCCACTCGTCGCGGTCGCGGGTGCGCAGGATGTCGCCGAGTCGTTCCGTCAGATGCGGCCAGTGCCCGCGGTCCCATCGGTCCGGCAGGTCGCCGGGGTCGAGGCCGAGGCCGCGGACGAACCGGTCGTAGAAGGCGTCCTCGAGTGCACCGACGGCGACGAACCGTCCGTCTCGGCACGTGTAGGCGCGGTAGAAGGGTGCGGACCCGTCGAGGAGATTGGTCCCGCGGTCGTCGGACCACCGGCCGGCATGTCGCCACGACCGCACGAGGCTGGTCAGGGAGCTCGCGCCGTCGATCATCGCCGCGTCGACGACCTGCCCGAGGCCGGTGCGTGTCCGGTCGTGCAGGGCGGCGAGAATTCCGACGACCAGGAACATCGACCCGCCACCGAAGTTGCCGACGTAGTTGAGCGGCGGCGTGGGCGGTGCGCCGGAGGGACCGATCGGTTCCAGGGCGCCCGACTCGGCGAGGTAGTTCAGGTCGTGTCCGGCGGTGCGCGCCAGCGGTCCCGACTGACCCCACCCGGTCATGCGTCCGTAGATCAACCGTGGATTGACCGCGGCGCACTCCGACGGCCCGAAGCCGCGCTTCTCCATGGTCCCCGGTCGGAAACCTTCCACGAGGATGTCGGCGCGGCTCACGAGCTCCCGAAACCGTTCCGCCTCAGCGGGATCGGCGAGATCCACCGTCACGTCCACGCGGCCGCGCAGCATCGCGGCGTCGGCGTCCGTGACGCCGTCGTCGGCTGTGTCGACCCGTCGTGGCCGCGAGACGCGGACGATGTCGGCGCCGAGGTCCGCCAGCATCATCCCGGCGTGCAGCACCGGGCCGATCGCCTCCATCTCCAGCACCCGCACCCCGTGCAACGGGCCCGGGTACGTCACGAGGCCGAGCGGTGCGCAGGTCCTCCGACCGTCTCCGCGTGTCCGCGGGGCGGCTCGACGAGGAAGTCGTCGAGGTCGACCTGACGCGTCATGGACCAGTAGTCCGTGATGCGCCAGGGCAACACGGCGACCACGCGCCCGTCGGCGTTGCGGTACCAGTTCTGCATCGCGGGGTGCGTCCAGACCATGCGGGCGTGCCGGGCGTCGACCTCCGCGTTGTAGTCGTGCGACACCTCCGGCCGGCACTCCAGGACCGCGATGCCGTCGGTCTGCATGCGGTGCAGGGCGTCGACGATGTAGCGGACCTGGCACTCGAGGATGGTGATGAAACTGCCGCCGTGCCCGATCGCCGTGTTGGGTCCGGTGAGGATGAAGAGATTCGGGAAGTCGGGGACCGTGATCCCGAGGTAGGCCCGGGCGTCGTCGTCGCCCCACACCTCTCGCGTGGACCGACCGGACCGGCCGACGATCTCCATCGGGTACAGCATCCGAGTGCTCTGGAAGCCGGTCGCCAGCACGGCCACGTCGAGTGCGTGCTCGACACCATCGGCGTCGACGACGCCGGACGGGGTGAAGGCGCGGACCCCGCGGGCGACGAGGTCGACGTGCGGTTCGCGCAGCATCGCGTACCAGCCGTTGTCGAGCAGCATCCGCTTCCCGAAGGGCGGGTAGTCGGGCAGGGACGCCGCGATGAGGTCGTCACGGTCGCCGAGCTGGTCCCGGATGTATCGCTCGTAGAACCGGCGATGACCGTGGTTGGTCTCGTTGATCGACGCACTCGCCTCATGCCAGTCGGGGTCGATCTGGAGCGACGGGTGCACCTTGTCGTTGAAGATCCAGGACAGGTGGGCGCGGTACCACTCGCGGTACCCGGGGATCGTGTCCATGAGCCAGTGGACGTCGTCGTCGACCGGCCGGAAGTAGTCGGCGTTCGGCGCGATCCACTGCGGTGACCTCTGGAAGATCGTCATCGATCCGACGCGGTCGGCGATGGCGGGTGCGATCTGCATCGCGCTCGCGCCGGCGCCGATGATCCCGACCGTCTTGTCGCGCAGGGAGTCCGGCTCGTCGAGCTCGGCAGGCCAGTGGGCGGAGTGGAAGACACGGCCTCGGAAGTCTCCGATGCCCGGCAGGTCGGGGACCTTCGGTCGGTTGAGCAGGCCGACGGCGCTGATGAGGACCGGTGCCTCGAGGTCTGTCGTGTCGCCGTCGGCGCCGACGGCGGTGACCGCCCAGCGTTGCGCATCGTCGTCGAACACAGCGCGGGTCACCTCGGTGCCGAACCGGATGCGCGACCGGATGTCGTGGGCGTCGGCGTAGGCCTGCAGATAGGCCTCCACCTCGTCCCGCTTGCCGAAGTAGGTCGACCAGTCGTGATCGAAGCCGGAGATCGAGTAGAGGTGGCTGGGGGTGTCGACGCCTGCGCCGGGATACCGGTTCTCCCACCAGGAGCCGCCGACCTCCTCGTTCTTCTCCAGGATGACGTGGTCGATCCCAGCGCGATCGAGCGCTACGGAGATCAACATCCCCCCGACTCCCGCACCGATCACGATCGCGCGCAGATTTGGTGCTGCGGTGGGGGCCTGCGGGACGGGCTGCGGGCCGTTGACGATCTCGGCCATCATCGACGCCACGTCGGCCGGGACCGTCTCCCCGGTCGTGAAGGACAGGACGGTCTCGACCTCGCCCGCGGCGAGGTCCCGGCGTGCTGGTCTGCCCTGCTCCCACCAGTGGCGGACGGCGTCGGCGAACGCGGCGCGGATCTCGGCCTGGACCTCGTCGGGGAGCCCGCCCGAGGCGTTCTCGTCCATCCCGCGACTTCGGGTCGGTCGGAAGCGGGGCTGCAGCCATCCGCGATCGCCCGTGTACTCGACCAGCACCGCGAGCATCGTCGGGATGCTCCCCGACGCGGTCGCACGGTCGAGACGGGCGCGGTCGGCGTCGGGCATCGTGGTCATGATCCGAAACTAACAGTCGTTAGCTGCGGAGGGAAGAGCTCCCTGCAAATCGCGGCAGCGAGGCGTTGACGTCGACGCAAGTCGGTGCAACTATGACCTGGATCTCACTAACAGCGGGTAGTTTCAGACGAAGGGTTGAACTGTGGAACTGGTGGAGGCAATGCGGACCACGGGTACCTGCCGGTACTTCAGCGACGAACTGGTGACCGACGACGTACTGCGTCAGGCGTTCGACCATGCCCGGTTCGGGCCGCAGGGTGGCAACCGGCAGCCGGTCCGGTGGATCGTCGTCCGTGACGACGCGACCAAGGCCCGTCTGGCCGAGCTGTACATGCCCTACTGGAACGCCTACTACGCGGCGATCAAGGAGGGGCAGAAGGCGGTCGGCGCCGTCGACCGGACCGTCGAGAGCGCCAACTACTTCGCCAACCACCTGGCCGAGGTGCCCGTGCTGATCGTCGTGTGTGCCGAGATGGCGGGTCTGCACCCGACCGACCACGAGCTCGGACGGCTCAGCGTCGTGGGCGGTGCGTCCATCTACCCCGTGGTCCAGAACCTCACCCTCGCGCTGCGCGACCAGGGTGTCGCCTCCGCCGTCACCACGCTGCTGTGTGCAGAGGAGCCGGCGGTGAAGGAACTGCTGCACATCCCCGACGACGTCATCACCGCTGCCCACGTGGCGGTCGGGTACCCCGCGAAGGGTTTCCCGAAGAAGCTGACCCGCGCCGAGGTCGCCGACACCGCGTTCCTCGACCGTTTCGACAACCCGATGTTCGCGTGACGGCCACGCCGGAGCTGTCTGATCGCCCGATGCTCACGCAGGCGCAGGAGGCGCGGATGCGGCGCGCCACCCTCGGGGACCAACTGCGGCGCCACGCCCAGAGTCGCGGCGCCAGAGCCGCCGTCGTCACCTACGACGCCGCCGGGACCCGATTGGTCACGACCTACGCCGAGTTGGATCGGCAGGCCAACCGCGCCGCGCACCTGTTCCTGTCGATGGGGGTGCGTCAGGGCGACCGGGTCGCGGTGATGTCGCGGAACCGGGTCGAGTCGATCGTGGTCTACCAGGGCCTGCTCAAGGTGGGGGCCGCGTACTCCGGCATCAACGCACTGTTCGGCGCGGCCGAGGTCGCCCAGCAGCTCGACCACCTGAGGCCGTCAGTCGTGGTCGTCGCGGCGGAACTCGAGGCGACCGTCGAGGCGGCGCTCTCCGGCCGCGAGCACCGACCGCACATCGTCGTCCTCGGTGGGGACGGGCCTCGCGGCTTCGACCGCCTTCTCGCGGAGATGGACGAGACCGAACCCGACTGCGTCGTCGACGAACACGACCTGGCGATGATCGTCTACACCAGTGGCACCGAGGCGGCGCCGAAGGGCGTCATGCTCACCCACAGGCACTACCTGATCTCCACGGCGCCGGCCTACACGTGGGGGCTGCGATGCCGTGACGACGACGTGTGGCTGTTCGTCATGCCGCTGCACACCATCGCCGGCATCGGCTCGGCCACATCGCTTCTGCTGCTGGGTGCCACGCTGGTCTTCCCGTCGAGCGTCGCCCCGGCCGACGCGCTGCGCGTGATCCGCGACGAGGGCATCACCGTCCTGGCGCAGACGCCCACCTTCTACCTCGCGCTCGCCGATCACCCCGACTTCGGGTCGGCGACCGTCGGCACGGTGCAGCGGTGCCTGACATACGGAGGCCAGGTGTCGCCGAGGACGGTCGATGCGTGGGCCGACGCTGCCCCCGGGTCGATCTGGGGCACCTACTGGGGGCAGTCCGAACTCGCCCAGCTCGGCTCCGTCGGGTGGTTCAGCCGTCTCGAGGACGTTCCGGACAACGACCCCACCTGGATCGGCAAGCCCGTCGGCCACCTCGAGATCCGTGTCGTCGACGAGGACGGCAGGGACTCCGACAGCGGTGAACTGCTCTGCCGCACACCGTCGGTGATGGTCGGGTATCTCGCCGAACCGGAGAAGACCGCGGCCGTGATGGAGGGCGGATGGGTGCACACCGGTGACCGGGTGCGCCGCGACGCCGACGGGAACCTCTTCTTCCTCGACCGCATCAAGGACATGATCAAGACCGGCGGGTACAACGTCTCGTCGCAGGAGGTCGAACGGGCACTGCAGACGCATCCCGGTGTGGCGCGCGCCGCCGTCGTGGGCCTCCCGGACGACTACTGGGTGGAGGCGGTCACCGCCTTCGTCATCCCCGTCGAGGGCAGTGACGTCACCGGCGACGAGTTGCGGGAGCACTGCCGGACCACGCTCGCGTCCTACAAGCTGCCGAAGCGTGTGCACCTCGTCGACGCGGTGCCGGTCGACGCGCAGGGCAAGATCCTCAAGCGTGAACTACGACGACGTGGCGCCCCGGCCTGAACCGTCGGCGGACGACGGCGTCACCCGACTGACACGACCGCGCAACCGTCGAGACGAGATCGTCTCCGCTGCCGCCGAGTACTTCGCCGAGGTCGGTTACCACTCGGCGGGGATGCGGGGCATCGCCGACTCCGTGGGTATCAAGGGTGCGAGCCTCTACAACCACTTCGGGTCGAAGGAGGACATCCTCTACGCCATCGCGTTGAGGATGACCAAGGTGCCCGTGGAGGAGCACATGCTCGTCCTCGACGGCGCGGGGACGCCGGCCGGTCGGCTGTCGGAGCTCGTCGAGGTCCATCTGCGCTTCCTCGCCGAGAACCGCGTCGAGCACCTCGTGAGCCTGCGGGATCTCGCGGCTCTCACCGAGGAGCACCGCGAGCGCATCGTCGACTACCGCCGGTACTACCAGCGTCGAGTCCGTGACGTGATCGCCGCGGGCGTCCGATCCGGGGACTTCACGGTGGCCGACCCCACGCGCGCGGCCATCGCGGTCCTGGACCTGATGAACGGCGTGAGCTGGTGGCTCCGCGACGACCACGACATCGACGCGCTGGTCGAGACCTATGTCGACTACACCATCGGCGGGATCCTGCGGCACGGACGCCACGACGGCTGACGGGCGATCACGCGTCTGTGGATCGCTCCGCCCGCACTCGGACCCGCATGGTGTGCGTCGCCTCAGCGACGACGGTACCGGCGCCGTCGACGATCGCGACGTGGTGGATCACGTCCGACGACCCGTCGCGCTCGGTCTGTTCACGGATCGTCTGTGCCTCGTCGTGGGTGAGGGTGACGTCGAGTCGGAGTCGGCCGCGACCCGGGGCGTGGAACTCGATGTGGGCCGCCTTGGTCCACACCTCGAACCGGCGACCGAGCTGGGCGGCCAGCATCATCCCGTAGAGGATGTCCGTCGCGCTGAACAGCGCGCCGCCGAATGCCGCGCCGTGCAGGTTTGCCGTCCACGGATAGACCCGCAGGCTCACGACGCCCGACGTCCAGTCGTCGGAGATCCGTGAGACGCGTACGCCCGCGCCGAGCAGTGGCGGGTAGAGGCTCACCAGGACGCGGAAGCGTCCGGGACGGAACAGCCACCGGTGGAACGGGGTCTTCCGCCGTCCGGGGTGGACCGTCTTCGACGTCGTCATGGGTTCATCGTGCCATCCGCCGATGGCACGGTGCGGTGGGTTCAGGACGCGTGTGCTGTTTCAGCAATACGGTGTGCTGTTGTGGCCGGGAGATGGTTATGGTCGCGCCATGCCCCACGGTCATCACCACCACGGTCCCCCCGGCGACCACGCGTACGCGGGACTGCCCGCCGAGACCCTGGCCCTCGCCGGGCACTGGGACGAACTGCTCGACTGGGTGGCGGCTCGGGCGCCGCGCGCTCGTGCCGTCGTCGACCTCGGAGCGGGTACCGGGATCGCCGCGGTGGGTCTCGCGCGACGCCTCCCGGCCGCCCAGGTGACCGCGGTCGACGCCTCGGACGCGTACGACGAGGCGCTGATGCGCGACGCCGACCGACTGGGTGTCGCCTCCCGGGTCCGCACGGTCGTCGCGGATCTCGACGGGGACCTGCAGCTCGATACGGCCCCCGACCTGCTGTTCGCGTCGAACTGTCTGCACCATGTGGCGGATCCCGGACGCGTGCTGCGCGGTCTCGCCGGCGCCGTCACCGACGACGGCCTGATGTGCGTCGTCGAGGTGGCCCGGCCGATGCGGTTCCTCACCGCCGACAGTCCCGCCGGGGCGGCCGAACGTCGTGCCTGGGATCTCGTGGACACGCGGTTGCGTGCGGCGATGCCGACCCACGGCGGCGACTGGCCGCGCATCGTCGCCGACTCCGGCTGGGAGGTGGTCGACGCCCACGAGTTCACGACGCGCGTCGACCCGGGAACCGGGGGACCTGCGGTGACGTGGGCCACCGACCATCTCCGACGGGTCCTCGCGGCCACGCGGGAGCATCTCGCGCCCGACGACGTCGCCCTCCTGGACGACGTCGTGGACCGCGCCGGCCGCGACCCCGCAGGTGTCGGCTGGGATGTCGACGGTTCCCGGATCGCGGTCCTCGCACGGCCCGCGCGCACAGCCGACACCCGATAGGTTCACAGGAGACGGGCGGGGAGAAGACCTAGCGTCGATCCGACACTGACAGCTGAGCTGAGAGGTAGGGCATGGGACCCAAGGGCGTCGAATACGAGAGCGTTCCGAACACGCCGCCGATCCCACGCACGGCGATCGTTCCCGCGGCCGGGCTCGGCACCCGGTTCCTGCCCGCGACCAAGACGGTCCCCAAGGAGCTGCTGCCCGTGGTGGACACGCCGGGTATCGAGCTCGTCGCCGAGGAGGCGAAATCGGCCGGGGCGGAACGGCTCCTGATCGTCACGTCGCCGGGCAAGGACGGGGTGGTGGCCCACTTCGTCGAGGACCTGGTGTTGGAGTCGACGCTGGAGAAGCGTGGCAAGGCCTCCATGCTGGCGAAGGTGCGCAACGCGCCGTCGCTGATGGAGGTCGCCGCCGTGGTGCAGGACAAGCCCCTAGGTCTCGGGCATGCGGTGGGCTGCGTGGAAGCCGAACTGCGCGACGACGAGGACGCCGTGGCCGTTCTCCTCCCTGACGATCTCGTGCTGCCCGGTGGCGTCCTCGAGGTCATGGCGCGCACCCGCGCCCGTCGTGGCGGAACGGTGCTGTGCGCCATCGAGGTCCCGCACGAGAAGATCAGTGCCTACGGCGTCTTCGACGTGGAACCGCTCGAGGACGCGAACAACCCGAACGTGATGAAGCTGACCGGCATGGTGGAGAAGCCCGACGCCGCCGACGCCCCGTCGAACCTTGCCGCCGCGGGCCGCTACATCCTCGACCGCGCCATCTTCGACGCGCTGCGCCGCATCGAGCCCGGCGCCGGCGGGGAGCTGCAGCTCACCGACGCCATCGCGTTGCTCATCGAGGAGGGCCACCCGGTCCACGTCGTCGTCCACCACGGCACCCGCCACGACCTGGGCAACCCCGGCGGATACCTCAAGGCCTCCGTCGATTTCGCGCTCGACCGCGACGACATCGGCCCCGAACTGCGCGAGTACCTCGTCGAACGGCTCGCCCAGGACGCGTGATCGCCCGATCCCGCGCCGTCACCGACTAACGTCAGACCTCGATCAGCAGTCCCCGGGCGCGCCCGGGTGACGAGGGGACGGTGGGAGGCGAGATGCGTTCGGTCGAGGACCAGTTGACGCGGGTGACCGCCGCCGCGGTGGCGCCGCGCCCCGTCCGCGTCGCCATCAGTGAGGCGCAGGGACTCCTGTGCGCCGAGGAGGTCGTCACCGAGGCCCCGCTGCCCGGCTTCGACCAGGCGGCCATCGACGGGTACGCGGTGCGCAGTGTCGATGTCGCCGAGGCCGGCATCGTGGCGTCCGACGACGCCGACGCACCCGGCGAACACGTCGTCGTCGTGCTGCCCGTTGTCGGTGAGGTGCCCGCCGGATCCCGCACCCCCACACGGCTTCAGCCCCGGCAGGCGGTGCGCGTGGAGACGGGCGCACCACTGCCGACCCTCGCCGACGCCGTGCTGCCGTTGCGGTGGACCGACGGCGGACTGTCGAAGGTGAAGATCGGCCACGCCGTCGAGAGCGGTGACTACGTCCGCCGGGTCGGCGACGACGTACAACCCGGTGACGTCGCGGTGCGTGCGGGCACCATCATCGGGTCGGCGCAGGTCGGGCTGCTCGCGGCCGTCGGACGCACCCGGGTGCTGGTGCATCCCCGGCCGCGGCTGTCGGTGATCTCGGTCGGTGGGGAACTGGTCGACATCGACCGCGCGCCCGGTCCCGGGCAGGTGTTCGACGTCAACAGCTATGCGTTGGCGGCGGCAGCCCGCGACGCCGGCGCCGACGTGAACCGCGTCGGCATCGCGAGCCGCGAGGCGTCGCAGCTGCGTGACGTGGTGGAGGGCCAGCTCATCCGGTCGGAGATCGTCGTGATCTGCGCCCCGCTGGGCGGGACGGCGTCGGAGAACATCCGGGACGCACTCGCGCCGCTGGGCGACATCGAGATCGACCGCATCGCCATGCATCCCGGCTCGGTCCAGGGTTTCGGGCAGCTCGGCCGCGACGAGGTGCCGACGTTCCTGCTGCCCTCGAACCCGGTGAGCGCGCTGGTGGCGTTCGAGGTGATGGTCCGGCCGCTCGTGCGGATCGCGCTGGGCAAGCGCAAGCCGATGCGTCGGGTCATCCGGGCCCGCACCGTCGGGCCCATCGCCTCGGTGCGCGGACGTCGGGGGTACCTGCGCGGACAGTTGATGCGCGACGAGCAGACGGGCGAGTACCTCGTGCAGGTCATCGGCTCGTCCGAGAGCGGGTCGTCGCACCTTTTGGCTGGGCTGGCCGAGGCGAACTGCCTGGTCGTGGTCGACTCCGACGTCGACGAGGTGCAGACCGGCGACGAGGTCGACGTGCTGTTCCTGGCGCAGCGCGGCTGATCCGCCCGGCTCGTCGCACCCGCGTATTACAGTTCGGACGTGTTCTGGCGGTCGGCGAACAAGCGCGGTGGTCCGCACCCCGGTTGGCCCACGCGTCTGGGACCCCTGCTCACGCCGGGTGGGACGGTGCGTCTCCGGGGCGTCCGCCTGCGCGACGGTCGGGCGTGGAGCGCCCTGCGCATCAAGAACCAGGCCACCCTGCTGCCGTGGGAGCCGACCGGTGAGGGCGACTGGGCCGATCGCCACCACGTCACCGCCTGGCCCGCACTGTTCTCGGTGCTCCGCCGGGAGGCCAAGGTGGGGAACATGATCCCGCTGGCCATCGAGGTCGACGGCGAGTTCGTCGGGCAGCTCACCATCGGCAACATCCAGCGCGGGGCGTTGCGCAACGCGTGGATCGGTTACTGGATCGACGCCGACCGCACCAACAACGGCGTCGTGACCGCCGCTGTGGCGCTCGCCGTGGACCACTGCTTCGGCCCCGTCGGACTGCACCGGGTGGAGGCCACGGTCCAACCCGCGAACGAGGCGTCGAAGGCTGTGCTGGGCAAGGTCGGTTTCCGCCGCGAGGGGCTGTTGCAGCGCTACATGGACGTCGACCGGGCGTGGCGGGACCACCTGCTCTTCGCTCTCACGGCCGACGAGGTGGTGGGCAGCGCCACCGAGGCGATCGTCCGTACGGGGCGGGCCGCCTTCCCCGCGTGATCTGGTGTCCCGCCCGGCGCGTCGGCGCAGGTCGAGCTGTTCGGCGCATTAACCTTTCGGGGATCACGTGTGACTGGTGTGGTCACCGGGATGACGCCGAGAGGAGGAGCCGCCCGCATGCCCAACTCCGTGCTGTGGATCTGTCTGGTGGCCATCTGGCTGTTCGTCCTGGTCCCGATGCTCATCAAGAACCGCCCCGAGATCCGCAAGCCCACGCAGGCGACGCTCGCCACGCGGGTCATCGACCGCGGCGGCCGCGCGATGTCCCGGGCCACGCGCCGTATCTCCGCCGGGCGCCACCCCCACGACGCCGGCTGGGTCGCCCCGGAGCGCGAGTACCGCAAGCCGGGCGAGCTCATCAACGACGACGACGACCACGCAGATGTCCGGCGTGAGCGGGTCGCCGCGACGGTCGCGGCCGACGATGCCGGCGAGTCCGACGAGGACGCGGTGGTCGACCTCGACGCCATCCACGTCGGCACCCCGCCCCGGACCCGCACCGCCGGCGAGGAGGCCGACGGTGCGCCGGAGATCGTGGCCGAGGACGCCGACGACATCGAGGACGCCGAAGACACCGACGGCGATGCGTCGGCGGGCGACGCCGACGCTGATCACGACGACGATGCGGATGGCGAGCTCGACGACGACCTGCATGACGACGACGCGGCTGACGACGACCTGGATGCCGACGCCGACGAGCCGCGCCGTCGTGGGCGCGGTGGATACGACGCCGCTGCGGACAAGCGTCGCGGCGAGAAGCTCTACCGCCGACGGCAACGGGTGGTGCTCACCCTGGCGATGCTGGCGCTGGCCGGCCTGGGTGTCGGTATCGCGCTCGGTGGGCTCGGTTGGGTCGCAACGGGTGTGACCGTCGCCGCGTTGGTCGTCTACATGGCCGTCCTGCGTCGCGCAGTCCGCATCGAGGAGCAGATCCGTCGCCGGCGTGCGACCCGCGCTGCCCGGCCGCAGCGTCGCCGCGACTTCGACGATGTGGGCGATCCGTTCGCCGACGAGATCCCGATGCACCTGCGTCGCCCCGGCGCGGTGGTCCTCGAGATCGACGACGAGCACCCGGTGTTCGACCATCTGCCGCCGTTCCAGCATCGCCGCATGATGCGCGAGGAGCCGGACTACCGCAGCGCTGTCGGGCAGTAGCGGCGGACACTCGGGGCGTGCTCACCTGGGACGACGTCACGCGGCACGCTGCGTCGCTGCCTGAGGTGACTGTCGGTGACCACCACGGGATGGACGCGATCCGTTTCCGCACCTCGGTCCTCGCGACCCGTCCCGAACCGCAGGTCCTCCGGATCATGCTCACCCCGGAGCAGGTCCACGAGGCGGTCGCCGAATTCGGCTGGGCGAGCGTGGTGATGTGGGGGTCGCGGGTGTCGGCGGTGGCCGTCGATCTCGCCTCGGCCGACGCCGAGCCCGTCCTCGACCTCCTCACCGACGCGTGGCGTCGGCGGGCTCCGAGGCGACTGCAGGACGGTCTCGGAGACCGGTGATCATCGTCCGGTGAGGTCCGCCGCGACGAGCTCCGCGGTGATCTTCGCCGACAGCATCACCAGCGGCAGACCGCCCCCGGGATGGGCGGAGCCACCCACCAGATAGACCCCGGGAACCGGAGATGCGTTCTGCGGCCGGAGGAATGCCGCACGGGCCCCGTTCGACGACGACCCGTAGATCGACCCGCCGGGGGTGAGCGTGCGACGTTCCAGGTCGGCGGGCGAGAGGACCTCGCGCCACCGGATGCGGTCACGGACGTCGACACCACGCTCGGCCATGAGGTCGAGGATCCTGTCGGCGTAGGCCGTCGCGAGTCCCGGTGCGTCCCAGTCCACCCCATGCGGGACGTCGTGTCGCGGCGCGTTGACCAGGACGAACCATGCCGCGCTGCCCGGGCCGGGGACGATCCCGGGGTCGTCGGGGGCCGAGATGTAGACGGTCGGCCGGTCGACCGGCCGGGGTCCGCCGCGACGACCGAACAGTGCGTCGAACTCGGCGTCGTAGTCCTCGGCGAACAGCACCTCGTGGTGCGGGTGCCCGTCTGGCGGATCGTCGACCGCCAGCAGGAGGACGAAACCGGAGAACGACGGGGTCGGCGCGAGCACGCGCTTGGCCATCCTCGTCGTCGCCGGTGTCCGCAGCAGTGCGCCGTAGACCGAGCGGGCGTCGGCGTTGGCGACGACGATCTCGGCCGCGATGTGGGTGCCGTCGACGAGGTCCACGCCGTCGGCCCGGCCGTCGGTGGTGGTGATCGCGCCGACAGACGCCCCGTACTCGATGCGGCCGCCGAGTCCGACGAGCCGGTCGACCAGGGCGGCGGCGATCTGGCCGAGTCCGCCACGGACGTACCAGGATCCGTATGCCTGTTCGGCCCAGGGCACGGTGGCCAGCGCTGCCGGAGCGCGCCGGGGGTCGGATCCGGTGTATGTCGCGTACCTGTCGAGCAGCATGCGCAGTCGCGGGTCGGAGAGGTACTTCTTGCCGATCCCGCGCATGGTCCGCAGTGGTGCGATCGCCGGCAGCGCGGCGGGCGACGGGTGATTGCGCCGCAGCGCCGAGATCGTCAGCGGCGCCTCGAGGAACGTCTCCCGCGAGGCGTCCCACATCGTCTCCGCGCGCTTCAGGAATGCTGCCCACTGTGCCCCGGTGCCCGCACCGAGGGCGGCGTCGAGCGCGGCGGGGATGTCGTCGAGGTGGCCGGGCATGTCGAGGACGCTGCCGTCGGGGAAGCGGTACCGCGCTGCCGTCGACAGCCGCTGGAGGTCGAGGACCTCGCGGACCGGTGCGCCCGTCGCGGCGAACAGGTCCTCCAGGATGTCCGGGATGGTCACCAGTGACGGGCCTGTGTCGAACACGAAGCCGTCGCGCCGGATCACGCCCAGCTTGCCGCCGGGCTCGTCTGCGTGCTCGAGGACGGTGACGTCGTGTCCCTGCGCGGCCAGGCGGACGGCCGCGGCGAGTCCTCCCACGCCCGCGCCGACCACGACCACACTCGTCACGCTGTGCTCACCATCCCTCGATGGTGCCATCACCGCGCGGCGAGCCGTTCCGGGCGGACGGGGGCGATCTGTGGAGCCCCGGGCCGACGGCCCCCGGGTCGGGGGAGACAGGGGGCCGTCGGCGTCTCCGTGGAGACTCCCCACGCACTCGTGGCGTGGGATGGGCCCGTATGGGGATTGGGGGGGACACCCCATCCGGACCCACACCGACTGTACGCACGTTCACGATCGCAAACCGGCACTTTCGGGCTGAATCGGTACGGCGCGTCGCGCTACCGTCACTGCGTGAACGATGCCTCCTGGGCCGATCGTGACCTCGCAGACCGCTTCGTCGACGGGGCTTATGGATCCGTCAAGGGATACGTACGGACCTACGTGCTCCACCAACACCTGCTGCATCATCTGCCGCAGCCGCCCGCGCGGGTGCTGGATGTGGGCGGCGGCGCCGGGCATCAGTCGTTCCCGTTGGCGTCCGCAGGTTTCGACGTGACGATCGTGGAGCCGTCCTCGGCCATGCTCGACCGGGCCCGGGAGCGGCTGCGCATGATGTCCGACGATGCGCGGACTCGGGTGACACTCATCCAGGCGGCCGGCGAGGATGCGGTGGACGCGGTGGGGGACAACCGGTTCGACGGCGTTCTGTGCCACGGCGTGCTGGGCTACCTGGACGACCCGGAGCCCGTGATCGCCACGCTGTGCCGCTGTGCGCAGCCTGGGGGCCTGGTCTCGATCATGACCTCGAACGCCCACGCCACCGCGGTCCGCCCCGCGATGGAACGTCGATGGGTCGACGCCCTCGCGGCGTTCGACGAGCGGGTGCAGGACAACCCACTCGGGGTTCAGACGCGGTCGGACACGCCCGAGGAGTTGACGACGACGCTGTCCGCTCACGGGGTGGCGACGGAGGCGCTGTACGGGACCTGGCTCTTCGTCGACTGGCTCGAGTTCGCCGGCGCAGCCCTCGACATCTCGGATCCCGCCGAGGTTGACGCCATCGCGCGGGTCGAGGCCGAGGCGAGTCGCCGTGACCCCTACCGGCAGATGAGCCGAGCGTTCCATCTTCTCGGACGCCGAGGGGACGCCGACTGACGGTCGGGTGCGGTCGTCAGCTGTCCGTGCGGTTCGCCGTGTCCGGCCCCGGGTGGTCCCGTGCGACGAGCGTCCTCGCGATGTCCGCGATCGGGGTGTTGTCGTCCTGCGAGATCGGCAGCTCGGCGATGATGTCGGCGGTGAACAGTCGCCACGGGGTCTCGTCGTGCATGTCATCGATGGACACCCTCTGGTGCTGCCAGATCGCTGCGAAAACGGCCCCGCAGAATAGATCTTCTGCAGCTGGTCGAAGCGTCGGGCGACGTCGTGCGACGGCGTCGACGGGCTCGGTCGTCGTCACGTTCTCGCTGGTCACGGGTCCACCCTCCGATTCTGAACATGGCTCAAAACTCCCGACCTTCTCGATGCACGCTCTACGAACCGGACGTCTGCAGGCACCGAGAAGGCTGGAGTCTCGTTGCGGCGGGTCACCGCTCGCGTTGCACCCCTGCGCTTGAGACGTGGTGACCCATCTGGCCAGAGCTGACGGGTGTGTCCAACATTGGCCGGCCTGGTTTCGCACGCGGTGCAGCAGTGAAGCCTGTGATCACGGTGGCCGAGGTTGCCGAGGTGTCGCGGTTCTAGCAGTGGGCCGCGGCACCGACCTCGCTACGCCCGAGGGTCGCCCTGCAGGTGCCGCCACCGCTCGCGGGCTTCGTTGACGCTCAGTCCGATGGCGGGGCCGATGTCGCTCCAGTCGTAGCCAACGGCGATGCACGCGCGGACCGATTCGGTGATTGCGTTCTCGTCGCGTGGGCGGCTACGCGCCTTGTGCACGAGCTGGGGCATCGGGTCACCGGTGGGGATGGCGTTCATATCGTGGTCGTTCTGCGACATGCGAACATTCTTGCGAGCGCTTTCGCTTCCCCTTCGCAGGGGTCGGCCGCGGCGGTGGTGAGGGCGTGGCCCACGGCGCCGAGGATGCTCGCCTACGTCGGGCGCGCTCGGGACGCCGACGGTTCCGTCAGCCGCGGGTGCTGTCCTCGGCCAACGCGTCATCGAGCGTGGGCACCCACACCGGCGCAGGGCGAAAGACGTGAATGCCGCGGACTACGTGACCACAGGGGAACCCCTCGTCGTGTGTGAGGTGGATCCTCACACTGTCCGACAGCTTCCACCCGGCGTCCACGCGCTCGTCGTTCTAGGTGGCGAGAGAGACCGCTTGCACGCCCTTGTTCGGCGCGACGAGCCCGGCGAGACGGCTGCCGTCTGCGGTCGCGGCGGTGCTTGAGATCCGCCTGCACCCACGTCGCCCGCGGTGCGCGGGTCAGATAGACCTGATCGATCTCGCGCAGGGACAGCACGATTCCATCGAGGGTGCGGGTGAAGCGCGACACCTCGGCGCGCTCACGGCCCTGGTGCAGCGTCACCTCGAGTCCGGTGGCCACCATGCATCGTCGATGGCCACCCCGGGTGACGATTGCGCATCGACCGACCGGAGGACACAGTTGCTCCGTCAGGCAGGTCGTGTGCCGTTGAGTGCGCAGTCGGGTGAGCAGTAGCGGAGGACGACGTCGTCGCGGGTGCCGTCGGCGCGCAGTTCCCCTGTCATCGTCGAGGTGACGATGCGGAACGCGCAGTCGGGGCACATGAGGCGGACGATCCTCCCGAAGCGGCCGCGGGATGCGGCTTTGGCGAAACCTCCACCCAAGACCGCCCGTGTCGTCGCGCGGTCTCACGCGCCCCGCGCGGACGATCGCTTCGCGCACGGGCCCCGGGGCAAGTACAGCGCGAGCCGTCCAGTATCCCGGGCGAGGGGTGGCCGGAACGGCTACCTGTGTCGACGGTGAGCAGAGAGACTCAGACCTGATCCGCGGCGAAGATGTGGCCGCAGCCGGTGGCCCGCCAATCCTCCCCCGAGTTGGCGGGCCGCCGGCCGTCGCCCGGGCGCTTCCAACCCCGGTGGCCAGGCGGGGGCCACCCACGGACCGACGTGACGCTGGGAGGGTCGGCCGGGGGTCGTCTAGACCGTACGCTCCGCGAGAGGTGGGGTGTCCGAACCGCTCATCTCCCCTGGTACCGCAGATCGACTGCAGGGTGGCGGTCAGGACGACCTTCGTCACACGGCCGCGTCACTGGCGGTGTCGGCCGGCGCCGACGTCCGCGGACAGCGGATGCTCGGACTCGCGAAGGCGTCGATGACGTCGAAGACGTCGGACGAGTACGCCGACCTCTTGGACTCCGACCTCGATGCCGTCGCGGGCGCGCTCGATGCGGCGATCCCGCGAATCTGCTGCGGAAGAACTGCGGACAGAAACCGGGGGGCGCCCCGGTCAGACCGGGAACGCTCTCTGAACTTCAATGTCGTGGTGGAGCTAGGGAGAATCGAACTCCCGACCTTCTCGATGCGAACGAGACGCGCTACCAACTGCGCTATAGCCCCTGGGTGAAGCTCTGCAACGGTAGCAAAGGTGCCCGGCACCGTCGAAACCGGCTGGTCACGGGCGGGATGGTCGTAACCCGGGCATTCTCCCCGGAGTGGACTACGCTCCCTGCCCATGAGGCGAGCGATCACCGTGGTGGTGGGTCTGCTCGTCGCCGTGGGGGCGATGTTCATCCCCCTGCTGTCGGGGGCCGGAGATGATTCCGGCTCACCGACCACGGAGACCGCGCGCATCGTCGACTACTCGGCCGATTTCCGGGTCGCCGCGGACGGTCGACTGCGCGCCACCGAGACCCTCGACGTGGACTTCCCCGTCTCCAAGCACGGCATCTTCCGCTTCTTCGACGTCGTCGACCCGTCCGATCACCACGTGCGCCTCGTCCCCGAGGACATCGCGGTGACCCGCGACGGCCGCCCCGACGGTCTCGACGTCAGTACACAGAGCAACGGCCGTTATCGGGTCGCGAAGATCGGTGACGCGGACACCACCATCAGCGGGCGGCACCGCTACGTCATCGAGTACACCATCGCCGGGGTGCTGGGACGTGCGGAGAACGGTGCGGCGGGGTCGCAGTTCTACTGGAACGTCATCCCCGGCGGATGGCAGATGCCCATCACCCGCAGTGCGATCCGCGTCGAGCTGCCCGCAGCACCGCGACAGACGCGGTGCGCCGTCGGCACGGCCTCGACCACCGGGTGCACGGCGCAGGCGTCGGGTACGACGCTGACGGTCACCACCGGCGAGCTCGAGCCGCACACGCCGGTCACGGTGCAGACGGCGATCGACGTGCCGCCGCCGGACCGCGTGTCCCTCCCGTGGACCGTCGCCTTCGACGCGGTGTTCGGGCGTTCGGTGCCGTGGGCCGTCGTCGTCGGCGTGCTGGCGCTCCTCGCGGCGGGCGTGGCCGGGTTCATCGTGCGCAGCACCCACGAGCCGGAGCCCGCCTTCCCGCTGATGTACGCGCCGCCGGCGGGGATCGGCCCGGCCCAGGGGGCGTTCGTGATGACCGAGGCGACCTCCGACGACCTGTTCGCCGCCACGATCCTGGAGATGGGCGAGCGGGGTGTCGCGACCGTCGCCAAGCAGGGGGACACCTGGACCATCCGTGGCGGCGAGAGCCCGACCGCCCCGGTGGACTCGGTGACGCAGGATGTGGCCGCGTCGCTCGGGGTGCGGTCGGGGGCGGAGTTCGTCGCCGATCCGTCCGATGCCGACGCCGGCAGACACCTCAAGGACGTCCGGTCCGGCTTCGACAGCGCCCTGGCCTCGTGGGGACGGTCGTCGGGGCTGCTGGAGGCGGCGCGGCTCGCGCAGGGAGCGCGCCTGGCGTTGATCCTGGCCGCGATCGTCGCCGCGGTGATCTACATCTGGAACCCGCTCTCGATGTCGCTGCTCGGGTTGCCGTTCGCTGCGTTCGCGGTCGTGTGCCTGCCGGTGTTGCAGCCCGGCGCGGTCACGTTCCGGACCAAGAAGGGCCGCGATGTCTGGTCGCAGGTGGGCGGGTTCCGACGGGTGCTGGGGACGCGCTCGTCGGAGGCACGATTCGACTTCAGCGGCCACCGGGAGCTGTACACGCAGTACATCCCGTGGGCCGTCGCGTTCGGTGTCGCCGATGTGTGGGCCGAGAAGTACCGCGTACAGATGGGCGAGGACCCGCCCGCGCCGACGTGGTTTGCGGGTGGTCCCGGCTTCTACGCCGGATACGGTGCCGGGACGTTCGCGGCGTTCCCCTCGGATTTCTCGTCGTCGGTGTCGTCGGCGATCTCGTCCTACGAGGCGACGCAGAAGTCGTCGTCGAGCTCGGGCGGCGGGTTCTCCGGCGGGGGATTCTCCGGTGGCGGGGGCGGCGGCGGAGGAGGCGGTGGTTCGTGGTGACAACCGGAGGAGGAATCGCATGCTGATCGCGGTGATCGTGATCGTCGTCATCGTCGTGCTGCTGGTGATCGCCGGCGTCGTCGGCTTCAACAAGCTGCGCAAGGCCGACATCGGGGCACAGGAGGCGCTCGGCGGCATCGACGTCCAGCTGACCCGCCGCGCGGACCTGATCCCGAACCTGGTCAACACGGTGAAGGGCTACGCATCGCACGAGAAGGGCGTCCTCGAGGCCGTGACCGAGGCGCGGTCGCGCGTCGCCTCCGCCGCGCAGGGTGGTGCGGTGCCGGAGAAGGCCGCCGCCGACGCCCAGTTGCAGAAGGCGCTCGTCGACGTGATGGCCGTCGCCGAGGCGTACCCGGATCTCAAGGCGGACAGCGGTTTCCTCGACCTGCAGCGGCAGCTCGCCGACACCGAGAACCAGATCTCGTTCGCCCGCCAGTACTACAACGACGCCGTGAGCACGCTCAACACCCTGGTCTCGACGATCCCGTGGATGTTCTTCTCCGGAGTCGCCAAGGTCGGTCGCCGGGAGTTCTACAAGGCCCCTGAGGGTCAGCAGGCGCCGCCGACCGTCAGCTTCTGACGGCCGGACGGGTCTGGCACCCCGCCCGAACTCGTCGGGTGGGCGGTTGGAGACGTCGGTTGGGCGCTTACAGACGTCGGTTGGGCGCTTACAGACGTCGGTTGGGCGGTTGGAGACGTCGATTGGGCGGTTGGAGGCGTCGGCTCGTCGTCGAACGCCCACTCGACGTACACAGACGCCCACTCGACGTCTCCAAACGCCCACTCGACGGGTGGGGCGTGGGTCAGGAGCGGGCGCGGCGGGCGAGATCGACTGTCGCGGCGCGGAGGTCGTCGATGCCGTCGATCGGCGACGCGTACCCGACGCGGGTGTACGCGATCCCGCGCGGCGTCGTCACCTTGAGGTCGAGTCCGTAGCGATCGGCCGCCGTGCACGTGGCCGCGGTCGCGTCGGGGAACCCGCCGAACGCCCCGGCCATCGCCACCAGCGAGTCGGCGTGGTCGGCGTTGAGGTGCTCGACGGCAGGAGCCGACAGCGGCGCGACCGGATCGGGCTGTGCCGCCGCGTAATCCGCTCCGGTGGCCGAGTCCATCCGCCCGTATCCGCCCACCCACCGCACGCGGTCGACGTGCAGCACCCACAGCGTGAAGTCGCTGTAGTCGACGTAATACCTCGCGGCCGGCACGGCGGCGAGGTGTGCGGTGCGCGCGGCGGCGTACTCGTCGCGAACGGGCTTCGCGACGCGGCCCGCCAGCGTGATCCGACTGCCCGCGAGGGGATCGGTGTCGGATGTCGGTGCGACGACGGCCAGGCTCGCACGCGGATCCGACGCGAGGTTGCGTCCGTGCTCGGCCATGTGGGACACGCACAGCACCGGATCGCCACCGAGCAGACCGAACGTCACGTACGACGCCCAGGGGTCGCCGTCGGCGGTGAGGGTCGCGAGCGTCGCGGTGTTCGTCGACGCCGCGATGGTCCGCGCCTCCTCCGCCGCACTCGGACGGACCGGGTTGATCGGTGCGGTCAGCGGCGACGGCACCGACGGTGCGTCACCGGGATCGCCGTGGTCGCGCGGTGTCTCGGCCATGAAGGGTTCCTCCTACGCGTTCTCGCGACTGGCGACCGGCCGGGTGCCGAGCGCGGCGTCGATCGCCCGGCCGGCTGTCCTGCCGGAGAACAGGCACCCGCCCAGGAACGTGCCCTCCAGCGAGTTGTAGCCGTGCACGCCGCCGCCGCCGAACCCGGCCGCCTCGCCGGCGGCGAACAACCCCTCCACGGGCTCGCCGTCGAGACCAAGGACGCGTGAGGACAGGTCGGTCTGGATCCCGCCCAACGACTTCCGCGTCAACACGTGCAGCTTCACGCCGATCAGCGGGCCGTCGTCGGGATCGAGGATCTTGCCGAGCGCGGCGGTGCGGCCGAGTCGCTCGCCGATGAACGCCCGCGAGTTGCGGATCGCCATGATCTGGCTGTCCTTGCTGTACGCGTTGTCGAGCTGGGCGTCGCGCGCCTCGATCTGTCGACGGACGGTCGCGGCGTCGAGCAGGGCCGAGTCGGTCAGGCCGTTCATCTTCGCGACGAGTTCCTCGACGGTCGACGCGGTCACGAAGTCGACACCCTTGTCGATGAACGCCTGCACAGGTCCCGGTGCGCCGGAACCGAAGACGCGTTCGCGCACCATCGCCATGCGACCACCCGAGGTGATGTCGGGGTTCTGCTCCGACCCCGAGAGGGCGAACTCCTTGGCGATGATGCGCTTGTTGAGCACGAACCACGAGTGGTCGTGGTCGGCGATGTCGGGTGTGGTCCGCAGGTGACGGAGGGTGGAGAGCGTGTCGAAGCCGGGCAGGCACGGATCGGGGAGTCTGCGGCCGAGCGCGTCGAACCACATCGACGACGGTCCGGGGAGGATCCGGATGCCGTGCGACGGCCAGATCGGATCCCAGTTGGCGACGCCCTCGGTGTAGTGCCACATACGATCCCGGTTCACCAACCGCGCGCCGGCGGTCTCGGCGATGCCCAGCATCCGCCCGTCGACGTGTTCGGGGACACCGGTGACCATCGTCCGCGGAGGGGTGCCGAGACGTTCCGGCCAGAACTTGCGGACCAGTTCGTGGTTGCCGCCGATCCCGCCGGACGTGACGACGACGGCCTGCGCGCGCAGCTCGAAGTCGCCGACGACGACCCGGGACGTGGGTGCTCCGCGCACGGCGACATCCGGCTCGAGCAGCGACCCGCGGACACCGACGACGGCGCCGCCCTCGACGATCAACTCGTCGACGCGGTGGCGGTGGTGGAACGCGAGCGTCCCCTGCGTCGCGGCGCGGCGGGCGGATTCGGCGAACGGGCGGACGATCCCCGTGCCGGTGCCCCAGGCGACGTGGAAGCGCGGCACCGAATTCCCGTGGGCGTCGGCGCGCAGGCCACCGCGTTCGGCCCACCCGACGGTGGGCAGGAAGGTGATGCCGTGACCGTCGAGCCAGGACCGCTTCTCGCCCGCCGCGAACTCGACGTAGGCGCGGGCCCACTGCACGGCCCACGAGTCCTCGTCGTCGAGACGGTCGAAGCCGGCGCTGTTCTGCCAGTCACGCCAGGCGAGTTCGACGGAGTCGTGCACGCGCAGGCGTCGCTGCTCCGGGCTGTCGACGAAGAAGAGGCCGCCGAACGACCACCACGCCTGCCCGCCGAGGTTGGCCGCGTTCTCCTGGTCGAGCAACGCGACCCGACGCCCCGCCGCGGTCAGCTCGTGTGCGGCGACGAGACCGGAGAGTCCGGCTCCCACCACGATGACGTCGACGTCCACGATTGACCTCCGCTGCCGGGCTCCTGTGATGCCTCCCGACCATACCCACCGGGGACCCCGCGGCCGTCCGGCATCATCGGGACCGTGCAGGCAGCCGTGGTGGTGGTGGGATCGGTCAACGTCGACGTGGTCGCCGAGCTCGACCGGTTCCCGCGACCGGGGGAGACGCTGCGCGCGGCGGGTGTCCGTCGCAACGTCGGCGGCAAGGGTGCCAACCAGGCGGTCGCCGCGCGGCGAGTCCACGAGGCGGTGGCGTTCATCGGTCGCGTGGGCGAGGGACCCGACGGGAGCGACGCCCGCGCGGCACTGGACCGCGAGGGTGTCGACGTGACCGGGTTGCGGACCGTGGCCGACGCACGCACGGGCACCGCCTTCATCCAGGTGGCCGACGGCGAGAACACCATCGTGCTCGACCCCGGCGCGAACGAGGCGTGGGACGACCTCGACGACACCGAACGATCCGTGGTGTCCGAGGCGGCGGTGGTGGTCTGTCAGATGGAGGTCCCGACGGCGGTCACGGCGGCCGCCGCCGACGCCTGCACGGGCCGACTGATCGTGAACGCCGCACCCGCCGGCGCGCTCGACGCCACGCTCGTCGCCCGATGTGACCCCCTGGTGGTGAACGAACACGAACTCGCCGTCCTCGCCGGTCGATCCGTCGACGGCATCGGTGACGCACGTGCGGCCGCGGCGGCGATGACGCGGCGGGGTGCTCGCAGCGTCGTCGTCACCCTCGGTGCGCGCGGAGCGGTCTGGGTGACCGGCGACGACACGGGCGAGGTGAGCCCGCCGCGCGTCGACGTGGTCGACTCCACCGGTGCGGGAGACGCTCTCGTCGGGGTGCTCGCCGCCCGGCTGGCCGTCGGTGAGGATCTCCGGGACGCCGTGAGGTGGGCCGTCACGGCCGGATCGCTGGCCGTCCGCACGACGGGGACCCACGCGGCGTATCCCGATCTCGCGACTGTGGCCGATCACGTCGCGGACATCGTGAGCAAGTCGTGACCAACGCGGGACCCCTGTCCCCTTGTGTGTGGACCGGCCGCAGGTCACGATGCTGGCATGGTCGCTGTGATCGTCGTCATAGCAGTGGTGGGGTGGCTCGCGGTCGCGGCCATCACCGCCCTGACCATCGGTGCCGCCATCCATCGGGGTGAGGTCGAACGCCGCCGCGCAGCACACGTCGCACCCGAGATCCGCAGCGTTGCCACGCCGTAGCGCCGGCGTGATCGCCGTGCGCCGCGCCGGCGCCGGCACGATCGAGGTCCTGCTCGCCCACCCCGGTGGCCCCCTCTGGGCCCGACGTGACGACGGCGCCTGGTCGATCCCCAAGGGGGAGTGCACCGATGAGGACCCGCGAGACGCCGCCGCCCGCGAGTTCGCCGAGGAGGTCGGTGTCGCCGTCGATGCCGGCGCACTGCAGCCGATCGGTGACATCACCCAGAAGAGCGGGAAGATCGTCACGGCGTACGTGATCGAGACGGACGTCGATCCCGCGACGTCGGTCAGCAACACCTTCACCATGGAGTGGCCGCGGGGATCCGGCACGATGCGGGAGTTCCCCGAGATCGACCGCGTCGAGTGGTTCGACATGCCCACCGCCGGCCGCAAGATCCTGCCCGCACAGGAGCCGCTGCTGCGCAGGGTCGCCGACCTCTACGGGGTCTGAACCGCGCCCGATATCGGCGGCGCCCACCGTGCGTCGGCGCCCGGACGCTGTCGCAGGCTCGCATTACGGTGTGCGAACACGAGCATGGGAGGCATCGATGATCGGGACATCGAACGGACAGCAGGGGATCGGACAGCAGGGGACCGGACAGCGGGGGACCGGACAGCAGGGGACGACAGGACGCCGACTGGTGGTCTTCGGGGACGCGACGAGCGCGGGGGGATACGCGGACGTGCTGCGCCGCGTCGCCGGACTCACCGACGTCGCGTCCACCGCGGATTTCCGTGACCGCGTCGTCGACCCCTCCCAGACCCGGCGAGCACAGGCGACCGTCTTCGCCGACCTCGGCATCGCGGTCGTCGCGGCCGACGACGACCAGGCGTCCGCGCTGGCCGCACAGTGCTCGTCCGACGGCGACATCCTCGCCGTGGAACCTGAACGCGTGCACCGGATCCTGAGCGCACCGGGGGTGCCGCCCACGCCGGATCGCTCGGAGTACCTGCGCGGATACGCCGACGGCGTCGCCGATCTCGTCGCCCGACTCGGCGCCGGCGCGGCCTCGGTCCGTGCCGCCGCGCCTGTCGCCGACACCGACGCGTTCACGTGGGGCCTCATCGCCACCGGCGTCTCGACCACGACGGCCACCGGCGCCGGTGTGCGCGTCGCCGTGCTCGACACCGGTCTCGATCTCACGCATCCCGACTTCGCGGGCCGGGAGATCACCTCGGCCGCATTCGTCGACGGGGTGACGACCGCACAGGACGGTCACGGTCACGGAACCCATTGCGTCGGAACGTCGTGCGGACCGAAGGCCCCCACCGCCGGCCGGCGGTACGGCATCGCGTACGAGGCGGCGGTGTTCGTCGGCAAGGTCCTCGGCGACGACGGCAGCGGCGCGGACGAGGGCATCCTCGCGGGGCTCAACTGGGCACTGACCAACCGCGTCGACATCGTGTCCATGTCGCTCGGTGCCGATGTCCGCGCGGTGTCCACCGCCTACGAGACGGTCGGTCGGCGCGCACTCGCGGCGGGGACGCTGATCGTCGCTGCGGCGGGCAACAACGCGAACCGTCCCGCCGACCCGGGGTTCGTCGGGGTGCCGGCGAACAGTCCGTCGATCGCTGCGGTGGCCGCGACGGACCAGCGTTCGGCGATCGCGCCGTTCTCCGCCCGCAGTACCGACGTCGAGGGCGGCAACGTCGACTTCGCGGGCCCGGGCGTCGACGTGTACTCGTCGTGGCCGGTCTTCCCGCCCGGGTCCTCGGAGGGTGACGGCGCGAGCCGGTACACCACCATCAGTGGGACGTCGATGGCCACACCGCACGTGGCGGGGATCGCGGCTCTCTGGGCGCAGACCACCGGCCGGCGGGGCCGCGACCTGTGGACCACCCTCACCCAGCAGGCCCGTCGGCTCGATGTGCCCGCGTCCGATGTCGGCGCGGGTCTGGTTCAGGCGCCGCGCTGACCTGCGGACGAGTCGCTGTCGCGGGCGTAGGATCGGCCGCCATGGCTGACGTCACGATCACCGTCGACGACGACCACCTCGCCGCTCTCGACGACGTGGTCGCGTCCGTCCGCGCGGTCGGCGTCCACGTGACGGCCGTGCACGCCGCGATCGGCATCATCTCCGGCACCGTCGCCGACGACGTGCGCGGTCCGCTCAGTTCGATACGCGGTGTGGCGTCGATCGAGCAGGCCCCGCACTTCGGTGTGGCGCCACCGGACTCGCCGGTCCAGTAGTCGGGCGGCTGCGCACGGCACACGCGGCGACCGCGATGATCGCCGCGGCACCGAGCGTCAGGGCCCAGGTGAGGTGCTCGCCGAGGAGGGCGACGGACCACAGCACCGACAGCACCGGCTGGACGAGCTGGATCTGGCTCACCGTGGTCATCGGGCCGATCGCCAGCCCGCGGTACCAGGCGAAGAAGCCCAGGAACATGCTGACGCCGGACAGGTAGGCGAACGCCGCCCACCCCGTGCCGCCCGCGTGCGGCGCGGACCGCAGGACCACCGTGCACGTCACCGCTGCGGTCACGGGCAGGGCGAGCAGCAACGCCCAACTGATGGTCTGCCACGCGCCGAGCTCGCGGGCGAGAAGTCCGCCCTCCGCGTACCCGATCGCGCCGGCGACGACGGCGGCCACCAGCAGGAGGTCACCGACATGCGGTGTACCGAACGAGCCCCGCCCCGCCGCCGAGAACACACCGACCGCCAGTGCGCCGAGCGCCGCGAACCACCAGAACCGGGCCGGGGGACTCTCGCGGGTCCGCGCCACCGCGGCGACCGCCGTCGCCGCAGGCAGGAGACCGATCACGACAGCCGAGTGCGCGGCCGTCGTCGTGGTCAGCGCCATCGAGGTGAGCACGGGGAACCCGACGACGACGCCGCCGGCGACCGCCGCGAGACGCGCCCACTGGACGCCTCGGGGACGCCGGGGCCGGACAGCGGCGAGCACGGCGGCAGCGAGCACCCCGGCGACGACGGCCCGGCCGATGCCGACGACCAGCGGATCGAGATCGGCCACGGCGATGCGTGTCATGGGCACCGTGAACGAGAAGGCCAGCACTCCGACCGACCCGATCGCCAGGCCGGAGCGCGCCGGTAGCGGTGCGGCCGCACCGGCGATAGCGCTATTGTCGTATCTCATGTTCGACGATAGCAGTGCGGCCATCTCTGAGCAGCTCCGCCGCGAGCTGTCCGAGGCGGCCCCGGGGTCGCGACTGCCGTCCACCCGGTCGCTCGCCCAGCGGTTCGGGGCCGGACCGGTGACGGTGCAGAAGGCGATCGGTCGGCTCGTCGCATCCGGTCTCGTCGAGACACGGCCCGGCGTCGGCAATTTCGTCCTGCGATCCCCCTCGGCCAGGGGCGCGGGCGACGTGGACTGGCAGACCACCAGCCTCGGACCCGACCGTACGGGTCCGACACCTGTCGGATCGACGCTGCGGGATGTGGGGCCGGGCACGATCGCGCTCCACAGCGGCTACCCGTCACCGGACCTGGTGCCGTTGCGTGAGGTGCGGTCGGCACTGCAGCGCGCGATCCGCGAGAACCCCTGGGACCGGCCACCTCTCGTCGGCGTGGCCGACCTGCGTGCGTGGTTCGCGCGGGAGGCCGCACCCGGATTGGCGTCGGCGGCACCGCGCCCGACCGACGTCGTGGTGACCGCAGGCGGACAGGCGGCCCTGTCGGCGGTCTTCCGTGCGCTGGCCGCGCCCGGTGAGGCGGTCGTCATGGAGTCGCCGACGTACTGGGGTGCGATCTCCGCGGCCCGCCAGGCAGGGCTGGTCATCGTCCCCGTCGCACGAGGTGCCGGAGCACCGCGCGTCGCGGACATGGACGAGGCCCTGCGGGCGTCGGGTGCACGCATCGCCTACGTCCAGCCGACGTTCGCGAACCCCACGGGCGCGCACTGGCTCCCGGAGGAGCGTGCCGCGATCATGCGGGTCGCCGCCGACCGTGGGGTGTTCCTCGTCGAGGACGACTGGGCGCGGGACCTGGCGATCGCCGAACCGCGCCCACCGCTGGTGGCCGACGACCCCGACGGCCACGTCGTCTACATCCGCTCCCTGACGAAGAGTGCATCGCTCGCCCTGCGGGTGGGTGCGGTGATCGCACGGGGGCCGGTGCGCGACCGGATCGCCGGCGCACTCGCCTCGAGCGACCTCTACGTCTCACCGGTGCTGCAGCACGCTGCTCTCGACGTGGTGACGCGGCCGTCGTGGCAGACACATCTCGCGCGGCTGCGTCGCGAACTCCGGGTCCGTCGCGACGCGCTCGCCGCAGCCGTGTCGGCGCATGCACCGTCGTTGACCGTCGCGTCGGTTCCCGACGGTGGACTGAACCTGTGGGCGCGGCTGCCGCAGGATCTGGACGCGCAGGGGGTCGCAGCCCGCTGCCTGGCCGAGGGCGTCGCCGTGTCGCCCGGCGACGAGTGGTTCCCGGCGTCGGTGCCCGGGCCGCACCTGCGCCTCAACTACGGGTGGGCGGACCCCGCGCAGTTCCCCGAGGCGGCACGCATCATCGAGCGGGTCGTCGGGGGATCAGCGGTCCATGAGCGCGCCGCCGGTGCCACCGAGTGACAGCAGGAACATCGCCAACAGCAGCCAGCCGGCGCCCTGCCAGACCTGCCAGCGTCCGCGCGGGGTCATGGCCGCGGACCGCTCGGCCTGCCAGATCCGGAACGTCCACCACAGTGCGCCGACGGCGCCCGCGAACACCAGCAGCGGGAAGACGATGAGCACCCACAGGGGCACGGGGTCGTAGAGAGCGGCCCCGACGACGAGGAACGCGATGGCGAAGGAGAACACCGACACCACGTAGATCCCCGCCGAGCGCAGCGTCGACCCACGATCCGGGCGGGGATCGTCGTCGGCGGGGGCGTCATGGAAAGGTTCGATACCTCCAGCATCCCGACCGCGTCCGCGTCCCGCAATGAGCCCGGGGCAAGTCGCACCCGCCCACTCGACGTCTCCACCCGCCCACTCGACGTCTCCAACCGCCCACTCGACGTTCTTAACCGCCCAGTCGACGGGGTCAGGGCGTCGAGTGGGCGGCTAATCGCGTCGAGTGGGCGGATGGCGACTGTCGATGACCGCCGCGTCGGCCGAGAGCCCTGTGCTGCGGTGTCCGAGCACCCCGACGTTCACCATCAGCGCGAGCATCACCGCGGCGACGAGCGCGAACACCGGGCCCGCACCGTTCGCGTCGAGGAACGGCAGCAGGATGAACGGCAGCACGCCGGTCGTCAGTTTCGACAGCGAGTACGCGGCACCGGCCGCGGTGCCGCGGATCGCCGTCGGGTACGAGTCGGCGAGATACACGTGGTACGCGTTGGAGAACAGGTTGCTCGCCATCGTGTACAGCACCCCGGAGACGACGATCGCCCACGCGGCCCCGGCGAACCCGAACCAGAGTCCGAACGCCGCCATCGCCCCGGCGGAGCCGATCACCAGCCACTTCCGTTCGATGCGTTCCACGATGGGCACGGCGAGGATCGAGCCGAGCGGGTAGCCGAAGTAGGTCGCGGCCAGGAACCCCAGGGACGTCACCAGGTCGAAGCCCTTGTCCAGCAGAACGATCGGGGCGAGGGTGCCGAAACCGTAGTAGCCGAACACCTCCAGCACCGACAGGATCCACAGCATCGTGGTGCGACGTGTCAGCGGCGGCCGGAACAACGCCCGCACACCGACAGCGCGGGTCGGGGTGACCACCAGGGTGCGGTCGGGTTCGGCGAGCTGGTGTCCCGCGGCGATCGCCTGGTCCTCGAAGCGCCGACAGATCGCGTCGGCCTCGTCGTGGCGGCCCTGCGCCTCCAACCAGCGGGGTGACTCGGGCAGTCCACGGCGTACCACCCACACCGCGAACGAGCCGAGACCGCCGAGCACGAACAGCCACCGCCAACCGTCGACGCCGAACGGCTGCAGCGGGACCAGCCAGCGCGCGAGCAGCCCGACCACCGGGACGCCGAAGAACGCGACGGTGTAGGCCCACGAGATCATCCGTCCGCGGGCGTTCTTGGGCAGCAGGTCGGAGAGGTAGGAGTCGGCGAGGGCGAACTCGGCACCGATGCCCACACCCGCGATGAACCTCGTCACCACCAGGAACGCCGCGTTGGGGGAGAAGGCGCCCAGCAGCGAGAAGAACGAGTAGACGGCGAGGTTGATCATGAACGCCCGCCGTCTCCCGACGCGGTCGGCGTAGCGACCCATCACGGCGGCGCCGAGGAACTGTCCGATGAACGCCGATCCGAGGAGCAGGTTCAGCCCGGTGCGGTCCAGTGACAGTTCCGACCGCAGGACGCCGGAGATGGTGGCTGCGAGGAAGTTCTCGTAGAGATCGAAGAACAGGCCGAGCCCGATCACCGCGGTGGCGATGCGATGCGCGCGCACCACCGGCAGGCGGTCCAGTCGGGCGGCGACCGTGGGCACGGGCGCGTCGACGGTGGTCATCTCCGGAGGCTAACGGTGTCCGATTCGGCCGCTGTCGACGCCGCCCGTCGTCGACGGGGTCACACCGCCGCGACAGCCGCCTCGAGGTCGGCGATGACGATGCGCTGCATGGTCATCATGGCCGCCATCGACGCCTGGGCCCGTGCCGGATCGGGGTCGGAGTTGAGTTCCAGCAGCCGCCGCGGCGTCACCTGCCAGCTCAGGCCGAAGCGGTCCTTGAGCCACCCGCACTGTGATTCCTGGCCGCCGTCGGCGAGGAGGCCGTACCAGTAGTGGTCGGTCTCCTCCTGGTCGGCGCAGTCGATCATGAACGAGATGGCCTCGGTGAACTGGAAGTGCGGCCCGGCGTTCATCGCCTGGAAGCGTTGTCCGTTGAGGACGAACGTCGCGGTCAGGACGGAGTCGCCCGCGCGTCCGATGTGCTCGACCTCCATGTCGGGGAAGACGCCGCGGTAGAAGTCGAGTGCCTCCTCGAGTGCGTCGTCGAACCAGAGGAACGGGGTGATGGCGGCGGCCATGGGGGTCTCCTTCACGCGGGATGTGCTGTCGGTGGTGCAGACCGTGCGGACGGTCGGAACTCATCGGTGACGACCGCTCGGTCATCGTGGTCCGGGCGTACTGTGCCAGGACATGGCGTCCCGGGCGGTGGAACTGACGATCGGTGAGCTGGCCCAGCGTTCCGGTGTCAGCACCTCGGCGCTGCGGTTCTACGAGGACAAGGGCCTCATCTTCTCCCGTCGCACGTCGGGCAACCAACGTCGCTATCACCGGGCGATGCTGCGGCGGGTCGCGTTCATCCGGGCGTCGGCGGCCGCGGGGATCCCGCTGTCGAAGATCGCCGAGGTGCTCGAGGTCCTCGGCGACGCCGAGTCGCCGACACCGAAGATGTGGGAGCGGGCGTCGCGCAAGTGGATCGCCGACCTCGACGCCCGGATCGAGTTGCTCACCCACATGCGCGATCTGATGGGGTCGTGCGTCGGCTGTGGCTGCCTGTCGATGACGTCGTGCAAGCTGCTCAACCCCGACGACGTCGCCGCGCAGAGCGGACCGGGTGCCCTGCGACTCGCGGTGCCCGCTGACTCCGACCCCGTCTAGGCCACCGACCCCGTGCGGACCGTCGCCGCTACTCGGTGGCCAGTCGGACGCTGAACGCCAGCAGTGCAGTGCCCGTGACGGCGTCCATCACGGCGCGGACGCGGCTGCGGGAGAACACCGCCCGCGCACGATCGACGCCGATGACCACGGCCAGGAGGTAGGCGGCACCGATGACGGGGACCGTGACGGCGTAGAGGACGACGGTCCCGGTCGCGGGGTCCGTGCCGAGGAACTGGGGGAGCACCGCGAGGTAGAACGTGATGACCTTCGGGTTGCAGATGTTCGACAGGAAACCCTGCCGCAGCCCTGTCGCCACGCGGGGCCCACCGTCCGGTGCCGGCGGCGCCTCGACCTCGTCGGTGTGCCGGCGCATCGCCCGGAAGGTCTGGACGGCCAGGAACAGCAGGTAGGCGGCGCCGATCCACTTGATCGCGAGGAACAGCGGCTCGATACGCACCACCAGCACCGACAGGCCCGCCGCGGCCGCGACGCTCTGCACCAGGTTGGCGACGCCGATCCCGACGACCGCGCTGAGCCCCCGGGTGCGCCCACCGGCGAGGGTGTTCGCGATGGACACGGCGGTGTCGGGGCCGGGGATCAGCGTGAGCACCACGGCGAACCCCAGGAACATCGCGTAGCCGGTCCAGTCCACGCGACGACGATAAGGCGTTTCGACCCGCTGTCCGTAATCTGGAACGCGTGAGCACTCCGACAGCAGCCGTCGCACTCGGCAGTGGCGGCGCTCGGGGATACGCGCACATCGGTGTGCTGCAGGTCCTCGACGAGCGCGGTTACGACATCGTCGCCGTCAGCGGCTCGTCGATGGGCGCCCTGGTCGCCGGGCTCTACGCCGCCGGGACCCTCGACGAATACGTCGACTGGGTGACCGGGCTCAGCCAGCTCGACGTGATGCGACTGCTCGACGTGTCGCTGACCGCGCCCGGCGTCATCCACGCCGACAAGATCCTCGACAAGGTGCGCGAGATCCTCGGTGACGTGGCGATCGAGGACCTCGCCATCCCGTTCACCGCGGTCGCCACCGACCTCACCTCGGGTCGCCCGCAGTGGTTCCAGCGCGGCCCCGTCGACGTGGCGATCCGCGCCTCGATCGCCATCCCCGGGGTGATCACGCCGCACGTGATGAACGGCCGTGTCCTCGTCGACGGCGGCATCCTCGACCCGCTGCCCATCGCCCCTCTCGCCGCCGCCCCGGCCGACGTCGTGATCGGTGTCGACCTCGGGTCGGAGGGTGTGGGTCTCGACGAGAGCCGCCTCGAGAGTGGCGCGCCGTCCGACGCCGACGCCGAGGAGACGGTGCAGCGGTCCGGGGAGACGGGGCCGGGGTTGCCCCTCGACGCGATGTCGCGCCTGCGCCGTATCGGGTCGCACGCGCTCGACAACGACTTCGTCAAGTCCATCGTCGACCGCGTCGCGGGCGACGGCCTCGCCGACTCCGACGAGGTCATCGAGGCCATCGCGCACGAGCAGCGGTCCGGCTCGGGTGCCGGCGACGCCGCCCGCAAGCTCAGCCGGTTCGCCGTGATGAACCGGTCGCTGGACATCATGCAGGAGGCGCTCGCGCGGCATCAGCTCGCGGCGTTGCCCCCCGACGTCCTGATCCAGGTGCCGCGAGCCGCCATCCGCAGCCTGGACTTCCACCGCGCCACCGAGGCCATCGAGCTCGGCCGCGCACTCACCGAACGTGCACTCGACTCGCATGCGTCGCCCATGGTCACCGCTTTCGAGCGCCCCCGCGCGGTCGGCCGTTCGTCGTCCTGACGGTGTCCGAGGCCCCGCAGGGTCGGTGGCGTGGCGCAGGCGGGAGCCTCACGCCCGGCGGAAGCGGGCGAGGAAGTCGGCGGTCCGGGGACTGGTCGGCGCGCCGAAGATCTGCTCGGGAGGGCCGTCCTCCTCCACCCGCCCGTCGGCGACGAACGCCACGCGGTCGGCCACCTCACGGGCGAAGGCCATCTCGTGGGTGGCCATCAGGATCGTCATCCCGTCGTCGCGCAGTCCGCGCACGACGTCGAGCACCTCGCCGACCAGCAGCGGGTCGAGAGCGGCGGTGACCTCGTCGAGCAGGAGCAGTTCGGGGCCCGTCGCGATCGCCCGCGCGAGAGCGACGCGCTGCTGCTGACCGCCCGAGAGCTGATCGGGGTGATCCCGCGCCTTCTCCGACAACCCCACCCGCTCGAGGAGCGCCAGCGCGGTCTCCCTGGCGTCCGCGCGGGAACGGCCATGCGCGCGAACGGGACCCAGCATGATGTTGTCCAGGACCGACAGGTGCGGGAACAGGTTGTACGCCTGGAACACCACCCCGATGCGGCGACGGACGGCGTCGGCGTCGACCCGGGGATCGGTGATGTCGTCCTCGCCCAGCCAGATCGCCCCGTCGTCGATCTGCTCGAGCAGGTCGATGCAACGCAGCGCGGTCGACTTCCCCGACCCGGACGCGCCGATGAGACAGACCACCTCCCCGGCGCCCACGGTCAGGTTCAGCCCGGCGAGAACAGGCCGCACATCGTCGGAACCGCGACGTCGGAACGACTTCCGGACGTCCTCGAGTCGCAGCGACGTGCCGGTCACAGGGCGTTCTCCCGTCGGAGCGACCGCACCGTGAGGTGGTCGGTAAGGCGGGCGAGCGGGATGGTCGCGACGATGAAGAAGCAGGCCGCGACCACGTACGGCGTGAAGACGAAGTCGCGGCCCGAGATCACCTGCGCAGCGCGCAACGACTCCACGAGGCCGATCGTCGACAGCAGCGCGGTGTCCTTCTGCAGCGAGACGAAGTCGTTGAGCAGGGGCGGTCCCACCCGCCGGATCGCCTGGGGGAGCACCACGTACCGCAGCGTCTTCCCGTAGGACAGTCCGATCGCCCGGCCCGCGGCCCACTGCGTCGCGTGCACGGACTGGATGCCGGCGCGGATGACCTCGGCGACGTACGCGCCGTAGCTCAGGGTCAACGCGATGGTCCCCAGCCAGAACAGGCTCGTGGGGGCGCCGGCGAGTTGCAGTGCGGGGACACCGAACCCGACCAGCAACACGATCAGCAGCGTGGGGGTGCCGCGGAAGACGTCGGCGTAGACCACGGCGACGAGCTTCAGCGGCGCGAGCGCCGGGCTCGGGATCACCCGGATCACAGCGACGACGAGTCCGAGGATCAGCACGAGCACCTCGACGACGAGGAACAGCCGGATGTTCAGCCAGAAGGACCTGGCGACGTCGGGGAACGCGGCGGCCGCATCGGACGGGCTGAAAAAGGTGGCCTGCACCCTGTCCCAGCCGGGCGAGGTCACGACGACGGCGACGAGGACCCCGAGCACCACGATCGTGGAGACCGCGGCGATGGTCGCGCGCCGCCGGGTCCGTCGGCGACGGAACCGCTCGCGGTCGACCTGGCGTGCACTGGGGACGTACGGCGCGCTCACGTCAGTTCGGGGACGTCGGTCGCCTGGCTCAGCCACTGCTTCTGCAGCGCGGTCAGGGTCCCGTCGGTCCGCAACGCGTCGACGGCTGCGCTCACGCACGACGTGAGCGGGCTGCCCTTGGCCAGCAACAGGCCGAACTTCTCCTGGTCGCCCCGTGTCGGCTGGAACTGTCCGACGATCGTCGCGTCGGTCAGTTCCGCCGACGTCAGGTAGTACGCGGTCGGCAGGTCGGCGACGATCGCGTCGACCTGACGGTTCTGCAACGCCTGCCCGGCCTTCGACGTGTCGTCGTAGACGAGAGGCTTGGTGGTGGGCGCGATCTGATCGATCGCCGTCAGCGAGGTGGTCGCGATCTGCGCTCCGAGTCGTGCGCCCTTGAGTGCGGCGAGTGACGTCGCGCCGGCGAACGGCGAGTCCTTGCGGGTGATGATCGCCTGCGCCGCCGAGTAGTACGGGCTGGAGAAGTCCACCGCCTTCTCGCGCTGCGCGGAGATGGAGAACTGGTTGATGTCGAAGTCGAACGCCTTGGGGCCAGGCTGGATGACCTGGTTGAACCCGGCCTTCGTCCAGGTGACCGCGTCCCGGGCGAACCCGAGCTTGCCGGCCACCGCGTAGGCGACGGCCGACTCGTACCCGCGGCCGTTCGTCGGGTCGTTGTCGCTGAACCACGGGTCGTAGGCGGGGTCGTCGGTGGCGACGGTGAGCTTGCCCGCGGTCCGCACCTTCAGCGTCGACGGCGTGCAGTCGGCGAGGGAGGCCGACGAGGACGATGCCGGGGCGGAGGTGTCGGAGGTCGGTGCGCAGGCCGCGAGCACGGCCGCACCGAGCCCGGCGACGCAGACGAGGACGGAGACGGAGCGGGTACGCGTGGTCGGCATCGCGTCATCGTAGGCACTCCCGGGGCGCCGGTCCGTGCAGCCGGTTTTGCTCACGCTGATCCCATGACCGACCATCAGGGGGTGAGTGCATCGCAGCGGGACCGCGCGCCGCTCGACGCGATCACCTTCCGGCCGCTGACGCGCGACGACTTCCCGATGCTGGCGGCGTGGTTGGCCGAACCCCGGGTCCACCGGTGGTGGTTCCAGGACGCCGACGAGGCTGCCCTCGAGCGCGATTTCGGACCGCAGGTCGACGGGACCGAACCCGGTGAGGACCTCGTGGTGGAGGTGACCGACGACGGCGGGGTGCGGCCGGTCGGACTGGTGCAGTCCTCGCGGATCGTCGACGTCCCCGACGACGTCGCCGTCCTCGAACCTGTCGTCGGTGACGTCCCGCCGACCGCATGGTGCCTGGACTACCTGATCGGCGCCGAGTCCGATCGCGGTCACGGCCTGGGCCCCCGTATCATTGCCGCCGCCGTCGACGAGACCTTCGCGCGACACCCGGACGCGACGGAGATCCTGGTCCCCGTCGTCGCCGCCAACCGCGCGTCGTGGCGGGCGCTCGAGAAGGCGGGTTTCACCGTCGTCGCGACCGGGGACATCCCGCCGGACAACCCGGTCGACGACCCCCGGCACCACGTGCTCCGCCGCACGCGGGCGGAGACCTGATGCGGGCGATCCCCCGTGAGATCTGGGTGCTGCTGTCGGCCAACGTGGTCATCGCACTCGGGTACGGACTCATCGCACCGGCGCTGCCGGCCTTCGCCCGCAGCTTCGACGTGGGTGTCGGCGCGGCGTCGGTCATCGTGTCCGCGTTCGCGGCCATGCGCCTGGTCTTCGCGCCTGTCGGCGGCCGGCTGGTGTCGCGGATGGGGGAGCGCCGGATCTATCTCAGCGGCCTCGTCATCGTGTCGGCGTCGACCCTGGCGTGCGCGTTCGCGCAGAACTACTGGCAGCTCCTGGTGTTCCGTGCCCTCGGTGGCGTCGGGTCCACCATGTTCACCGTCTCGGCGCTCGCGCTGCTGATCCGCCTGGCGCCGCCCGAGATCCGGGGTCGCGCGTCGGGGTTCTTCAGCGCGGGCTTCCTGATGGGCAGCATCACCGGCCCGCTCATCGGCGGAGCGCTGGTCGGTTTCGGGCTGCGGATGCCGTTCGTGGTCTACGCGATCGCCCTGATCGTGGCGTCCGCGGTCGTCGCGACCCTGCTGCGCGACGTCGGCGGTCGGCCGGTCGCGGGCGCGGCCGTCTCGGACGTGGCGCCGCTGGGTTTCGTCGAGGCGTTGCGCGACAGTGCCTATCGCGCCGTGCTCGCGTCGAACTTCACACAGGGCTTCGCGTCCATGGGTGTGCGGGTCGCCCTGGTGCCGCTGTTCGTCGTGGACACCGACGGGCTCGGTGAGTCACCGGCGCTGGCCGGTGTGCTGCTCGCCGTCTACGCCGGCGGCAACGTCGTCGCCATCATCCTCGCGGGGCGGCTGTCGGACCGGTTCGGTCGACGGCCGCTGATGCTCCCCGGGTTGGCGATCATGGCCGCATCCACACTCGTCCTCGGGTTCAGCGCGTCGGTGTGGGTGGCGGGGGCACTGAGCTTCGCTGCCGGGATCGGCTCTGGGCTGTTCGCGCCGACGCATCAGGCGTCTCTCGCCGACATGCTGTCGGTGCGTGGTCAGGGCGGGACGGCCCTCGCGGCGTTCCAGATGACCTCCGACATCGGTGCGGTCAGCGGCCCGGTGGTCGCCGGATTCATCGCCCAGAGCGCAGGATTCGGACCCGCGTTCCTGCTGACCGGAGTGGTTCCCCTCGTGGCGCTGGTGTTCTGGGTGTTCGCCCGCGAGACGGCGCCCGCGCGGTCGGGCATCGCGGCGGCGGCCGTCGACGGCGACGGCGCGTAGGACGGACACGCCTCCGCTCGGCCACTACCGTGGGGCCATGGACAGTGCCGTGGGGCTCCAGACGCCGGTCGCGCCCGGGGTCGACTCCGAGGTCGGTCGCCTGCGCGCGGTCATGCTGTATCGCCCGGGCGACGAGCTACGCCGACTGACCCCCCGCAACAGCGACCAGCTGCTGTTCGACGGCCTGCCGTGGGTGGACCGCGCGCAGGAGGAGCACGACGCGTTCGCCGACCTGCTCGCCGGCCACGGCGTCGAGGTGCTGCTGCTCGGTGACCTGCTCGTCGAGACCATGGCCGCCAGCGGGGCGGCCCGGATGCAGGGCATCGCCGCCGCCGTCAGCGCCCGACGGTTGGGCCCGCACCTCGCCGCCGAGTTGTCCGCGCACCTGCGGTCGCTCGCCGCGGCGGACCTCGTGTCGGTGCTGACCGCGGGGATGACCTTCGACGAGTTGCCCGAGAGTCCCGCGGCCGCACGCACGTCGCTGGTGCGTCGGATGCACCACGGCGTGGAGTTCGCCGTCGATCCGCTGCCCAACCTGCTGTTCACCCGCGACAGCTCGTTCTGGATCGGACCGCGGTTCGCGATCACGAGTCTCGCGCTGCCCGCGCGAGCCCGGGAGACGTCGCTCACCGACATCGTCTACGCGCACCACCCGCGGTTCCGGGGGACGCGACGGGCCTACGAATCGCACTCGGCGCCGGTCGAGGGCGGTGACGTTTTGCTGATGGCGCCCGGCGTGGTGGCCGTCGGGGTGGGGGAGCGGACCACCCCGGCCGGGGCGGAGGCGTTGGCGCACAGTCTGTTCGACGACGGTCTCGCCCACACGGTCTTGGCCGTCCCCATCGAGCAGCGGCGTGCGTCGATGCACCTCGACACCGTCTGCACCATGGTCGACACCGACGCGGTCGTGATGTACCCCGCCGTCCAGGACACGTTGTCGGCGTTCACCATCCGCCGTGACGCGTCCACCGCCGTCACCGGACCACGTCCGTTCGTCGAGGCCGCGGCCGACGCGATGGGCATCGGGAAGTTGCGCGTCATCGACACCGGTCTCGACGCGGTGACCGCCGAACGTGAACAGTGGGACGACGGCAACAACACCCTGGCCATCGCCCCCGGCGTGGTGGTCGCCTACGACCGCAACGTCGAGACCAACCGACGACTCGCGCAGTCGGGCATCGAGGTGCTCACCATCGCCGGCAGTGAACTCGGTTCCGGCCGTGGTGGACCCCGATGCATGTCGTGTCCCGTCGCGCGCGACCCCCTGCCGGGTGCGGAGGGCTGAGTCGTGACGCTGCCGCTGACCATCGACCCCGACGCGTCGGATCCGCCGTTCGAGCAGGTGCGACGCGGTGTCGTCGACCTCGTGGCGCGCGGGGAGCTCATCGTCGGCACCCGTCTCCCCACGGTGCGCGCGCTGGCGGAGGACCTCGGGATCGCGGCGAACACCGCCGCCCGCGCCTACCGGGAACTCGAGGAGGCGGGTGTCATCGAGACCCGCGGCCGGAAGGGTTCGTTCGTCGCCGCGCAGTCGTCGTCGGCCCGGGAGCGTGCCCAACAGGCGACCACCGAGCACGTGTCGGCATTGCGGGCGCTCGGTGTCGGGGACGACGAGATCGCCGCGATGCTCACCGCGGCGCTTCGCGGGACGCCCTGACCGCCCCACCCTGACAAGGGTGTGCGCTGCATGTTTGCCGGATTACGAGTGAATGTCCGTTGTGTGATCTTTGGCGGTTGTGACGATTCACTGAGAGAGTGGCTGCCATGGCAGTCACGACACCCACCCCTTCCACCGGAGAACACGGTGGCAGCAGGACCCCCACGTCGACGCCGGGCGGACGACGCAGCATCGGCGTCGACGTCGTCGTCTTCGGCGTCACCGCAGCGCTGGTCGTCGCGTTCCTCGTCTGGGGCATCGTCGACAAGACGGGCCTCAAGGACGGGACCGCATCCATCCTGTCGGCGATCACCGACAACCTCGGGTGGCTCTTCATCCTCGCCGCGACCGCATTCGTGCTGTTCGCGATCTTCCTGGCCGTGAGCAAGTACGGGAAGATCCCGCTCGGTCGCGACGGCGAGAAGCCGGAGTACCGCACCGTCAGCTGGATCGCCATGATGTTCAGCGCCGGCATGGGCATCGGCCTCATGTTCTACGGCGCGTACGAGCCGCTCACCCATTACGTCAACGCACCGCCCGGGACCGACGCCCGCGACGTCGGTGTGGCCATGGCCACCACGATGTTCCACTGGGGACTGCACCCGTGGGCGATGTACGCCGTCGTCGGGTTGGCCATCGCCTACAGCACCTATCGCTGTGGTCGCGGCCAGCTCATGAGCGCGGTCTTCGCCCCGCTGCTCGGACACCGCGCCAACGGCTGGGGCGGCAAGGTCATCGACATCCTCGCGATCTTCGCGACCCTGTTCGGGACCGTCGCCTCGCTGGGTCTCGGTGCGGCGCAGATCGGTTCGGGGTTCGAGGAGCTGAACTGGGTCGGCGAGAGCGGTAAATTCCTGCTCGTCGCCGTGATCGCCGTGCTGACAGCGGCATTCGTCGCGTCGGCGGTGTCCGGCGTCGCCAAGGGCATCCAGTGGCTGTCGAACATCAACATGGTGCTGGCGATCGTGCTCGCGCTGTTCGTGTTCGTCGTCGGCCCGACCGTCTTCATCATGAACGTCATGCCGACCTCGATCGGCAGCTACCTCAACGACATCACCTCCGACGCCGCCCGCAGCAGCGCGACCACCGACGCCGCCGGCCAGGAGTGGCTGTCGGGGTGGACGATCTTCTACTGGGCCTGGTGGGTCTCCTGGACCCCGTTCGTGGGCATGTTCCTGGCCAAGATCAGCCGCGGCCGCACCATCCGCCAGTTCGTGATCGGCGTGATGATCGTCCCGACCACCGTCTCGCTGGTGTGGTTCGCCGTGTTCGGCGGTACCGCCATCAGCCAGGAGATGGACGGCAAGGGCCTGTCGAACAGCCCCGACGAGGAGTCGCAGCTGTTCGACATGCTGAACAACCTGCCGCTCGCGGGTGTCGCCTCGGTGCTGGTCATGGTCCTCGTCGCCATCTTCTTCGTCTCGGGTGCGGATTCCGCGTCGCTCGTCATGGCCACGCTGTCGCAGCGGGGCCGACCGGAGCCGTCGAAGAGCGTGGTCATCTTCTGGGGTGTGCTCACCGGTGCCGTCGCGGCGCTGCTGCTGTGGGTCAGCGGGGACGACGCGCTGGAGGGGATCAAGACGATGGCGATCATCGCCGCGCTGCCCTTCGTGATCGTGATGATCGCGATGTGCGTGTCGCTGTTCATGGACCTGCGTCGCGACCCGCTGATCATCGCGGCCCGACAGCGCGCCGAGGGCATCGACGACAAGGTCCGCGTCCACGCCAACACCCTCGCGGCGACCGACCCGACGACCGACGTCCTGCCCTCGGGCAGCGTCCCCGTCGACGCGTCACTGCTCGACCCGCCGCCACCTGCCGACAAGATCTGAGCGACTCGACCGATCGGGCGACGCGACCAGTCGGCTGTGTGTCGACTCGTCCGGGTGGCCGACTCGGCTGAGGATCGCTGATCCGAGATGCGATACTCGTCACAGAGCCGCATCCCGGCGGCGTACGTCACAGGAGTCGCAATGCATCGCACTGCTCGGTGGTCCGTCACAGCCCTCTCCGGTCTCCTGGTGGCAGCGGGCGCAGCGGTCGGCGTGACGCCGGCGTCGGCCGGATCGGTGACGGTGCCGTCGCCGATCAAGGCAGCTCCTGGCAGCGTCGACCTGCGGTCGGTCACCGTCGACTACGACCGTGGAACCGGTCGCCTCGACGTCACCCTCGTGACCCGAGGGGCGGCCGGGTTCGGTCGCGGGTACGGCCCGACGTACTCGGTGTTGCTCTACGGGCCACGCAACGTGACAGGCGGGACCGGTCAGTCGGTGGCCGCGATCTCGCTGAGCGGTGATCCGACCCGCGATGGGTTCCCGGTCCGGAAGGGCACGCCGTTCACCGGCCCGATGATCTTCAACCCGGTCGGCACCGACAAGAACCAGATCGTCACGATGACGATGCGCTACGCGGGCAACCGCGTCGAGTTCCGCACCCAGGACGACCGGCTCAAGAACCTGCCGCTCGCGTTCTTCGACGTGCAGACGAGCCTCGACCAGATCTACGTCGCCTCCGACGTCGGCACCACCGACAGGCTCCGCGGGCGTATCCCGAACTGATCGACCCCCGCCCCCGGCCGCGACCGCGACCCCACCCACGCGTCGAGTGGGCGGTTGACGACGTCGAGTGGGCGTTAGAACGCGTCGACTGGGCGGTTGACGAGTCAAGTGGGTCGAACCGCCCACTCGACGCCTCTAACCGCCCACTCGACGCCTCTAACCGCCCAACCGACGTCTCCAGCCGCCCAACGGACGACCGACGAGGGCTCAGCGCCAGCTGGGCAGCCACATCTGCAGGTTCCACTCCCGGAGCGAGAGCGGTGCGCCGGTCAGGATGGGCCACATCCAGATGAAGTTCGTGATCACCAGACCGATGTAGACCGACGCGAGCGCCACGCCGAGCATCCGTCGTTCGCGGCCGAAGCGACGCCATCGTCCGTCGACGCCGAGGAGGTCGCCGACGCACAACGCCAACCCGATCACCAGGAACGGGGCCATCGCGGTGGCGTAGAAGAAGTACATCTGGCGGTCGAGTTCCATGAACCAGGGCAGCCAGGCTGCGCCGTAGCCGACGAGCACGACGCCGTAGCGCCAGTCGCGTCGCGCGATCCACCGCCAGAGCGCCCACAGCAGCATCGGGAAGGCCAGCCACCACATGGCGGGGGTCCCGATGAGCATCTGCACGCGGATGCACTGACCGCCGCCGCACTGGTCGGGACCGTTCTGCACGGCGTACAGCATCGGGCGCAGGCTCATGGGCCACGTCCACGGCTTCGACTCCCACGGATGGTGGTTGCCCGCCGAGTTGGTCAGACCCTCGTGGAACTTCAGGATCCCGGCCTCGTAGAACCACAGCGACCGCCACGCCCCGGGGACCCAGGAGGACGGGCCGTCGTAGCCGACCTGGTTGCCGACCGCGTACCGGTACACCGACGTCTCGCCGGCGAACCACGGCGCGAAACTGGCCAGGTACACCAGGATCGGGGTCACGCCGAGGCTGAACCCCGCGGGGACGACGTCGCGACGCAGCGTGCCCATCCACGGGCGCTGCACGTGGTACGCGCGCCGGTTGGCGACGTCGAAGCCGAGGGAGAAGACCAGATAGAAGACGACGAAGTAGATGCCCGACCACTTCGTCGCGCAGCCCAGACCGAGGAGTACCGCCGTCGCGAATCGCCACCAGCGGAAACCGAGGCGCGGTCCGAACGGTGAGTCGGCGATCCGTCCCTCCGTCCACACACGGTGCAGGCGGGCGCGCATCTGGTCGCGGTCGGCGACGAGTGTGGCCATCGCGGCGAGCAGGAAGAAGATCTGGACGATGTCGAGCATGCCGACGCGCGAGGACACGAAGGTCACGCCGTCGCAGATGAGGAACACCGCGGCGATGGCGCCGATCAGGGTCGACCGCGACAACCGCCGGGCGAGGCGGAACACGATGAGCACCATGATCGTGCCGAGCACCGCGGACGCGAACCGCCACCCGACGGGTGTGTAGCCGAACATGGCCTCGCCGAGGGCGATCACCCATTTGCCGACGGGCGGGTGCACGACGAGCCCGTAGGCGGGGTTGTCCTCGATCCAGTTGCCGCCGGTGAGCACCTGCCATGCCTGCGGGACGTAGTGCTTCTCGTCGAAGACCGGGGTGCCGTTGTCGGTCGGGTGGCCCAGGCCCCAGAAGCGGGTGATGGCCGTGATGACGGTCAGGACCGCCGCGACGATCCATCCGCGCCGGGTGTCGGTGGCACCGAAGACCGGATCCGGCACCGACGGGCCGGGACGGGCGCCGAGGTCCTCGGCCTGACCGGAGAGCTCGAGCAGATCGGACGGGTCGTCGGACCCGCGCGGGCGGGCCTTCTCGACGGGCTCGACGATGCTCACCCGCACGATCGTAGGCTGTCGGGCGGTGACGGCGACGGAGGCGACATGACGACGACGGGCGACGACCCGGCCGCGCGACCGGGATGTCTCATTCTCGCCGCGACCCCGATGGGCCGACCCGACGACGCCTCACCGCGTCTGCGGGAGGCGCTGGCCACGGCCGACGTCGTCGCCGCCGAGGACACCCGCCGGACCCGCAGCCTGGCCGCCGCGCTCGACGTCACCATCACCGGCCGCGTCGTCAGCTACTACGACCAGGTCGAGGAGCGCCGGACACCCGGACTCGTCGACGACGTCGCCGCCGGGTCCCGGGTGCTGCTGGTGACCGATGCGGGCATGCCGTCGGTGAGCGATCCCGGCTACCGCGTGGTGGTGGCCTGCGCCGAGGCGGGGTTGCCGGTCACCTGCCTGCCGGGGCCGTCGGCGGTGACCACCGCGCTTGCGCTGTCGGCGCTGCCCGTCGAACGCTTCTGCTTCGAGGGGTTCGCGCCCCGCAAACCGTCGGCGCGACGGTCATGGCTGGGTGAGTTGCTGGTCCAACCCCGGACGGCGGTGTTCTTCGAGTCCCCGCACCGCCTCGCCGACTGCCTGGCCGACGCCGTCGCGGTGCTGGGACCGGACCGCCGCGCTGCGGTGTGCCGTGAGCTGACCAAGACCTACGAGGAGGTCCGCCGGGGGACCGTGTCCGACCTCGCCGAATGGGCCGCACAGGGGGTCCGTGGGGAGATCACCGTCGTCATCGAGGGCGCTGTCGCGGCCCCGTCGGATCCGGCGGATCTCGTCGGCGCGGTGGAGGACCTCGTCGCCGACGGCGTGCGGCTCAAGGACGCCTGCGCGCAGGTCGCGACCCGGACCGGGGTCGGTCGCCGCGATCTCTACGAGGCGGTCCTGGCCGCTCGCTGACCTGTCGTCATCGGTCGCGCAACGCCACGATCGACGCGGCCTTGTCCAGGCACTCCTGCCACTCGAGAGCGGGATCGGAGTCGATGGTGATCCCGCCGCCCACACCGAGTCCCGTCGCACCGTCCGGGGCGACCTCGACGGTGCGGATCGCGACGTTCAGGTCGAGGTCGCCCTCAGCTGTCCGGACCCCGATGGCGCCGCAGTAGACCCCCCGGGCGTCGGACTCCCAGCCGGCCAGGAACGAGCGTGCGGCGAGTTTCGGTGTCCCGGTGACCGATCCCGGTGGGAACGTCGCCTGCAGCAGGGTGTCGGAGTCGACGGAGGTGGGTACCTGTGCGGCGACCGTCGAGACGAGGTGCCACACACCGGGCGCCGGATGCACCGACAGCAACTCGGGCACGGTCACGCTCCCCGGGACGGCGACCCGACCGAGGTCGTTGCGGACGAGGTCCACGATCATCACGTTCTCGGCCACGTCCTTCACCGATGCGCGCAGCGCCGCAGGGTCACCGGTGAGCGGCAGCGTCCCCTTGATGGGACTCGAGGTGACGGTCTCGCCGCGACGCCGCAGGTAGGTCTCGGGGGAGAACGACGCGACCGCACCCCACGCCCCGGACAGGAACGCGGCCTTCCGCGGTGACATCGCCGCGACGCCGGAGCGGAAGAAGTCGAGCGGATCACCGTCGAGGTGTCCGGTGAACCGACTGCAGACACACGCCTGGTAGATCTCGCCGGCGGCGATCGCGTCGAGGCACGACGTGATCGCGTCCTCGTGTCGGCGTCGATCCGGCGCGCACCACCGCGACGCCCACCGTGGCTGCCCGGTCGCGACCGTCCCGGACACGATCGCGCGTAGGTCGTCCGGGCACCGACTGCCGCTCGTCGCGACGAACTCCCATACGCCGTCCCGCGAGACCAGGACCGCGTCGGTGGTGCCGCCGAGGACGGCGGGCAGCCGGGCCTCGTCGGTGCGGTCGGGGTAGGAGAGCGCGCCGAACCAGAACCCGGACGGGACCTCCGACATGCCGTGTCCGGACCGCACGTCGATGGACGGGGCGATCACCGCCTGCGCGTCGAGCCAGTCGCCGACGAGAGCAGCCGGACCGGGGACACCGTGCGCGCGGGCACGGTCGGCGAGTGCGCCCAGCACCTGGTCGACGGATGAGCCCGGACCGAGGCTCTCGGCCACCGTCATCGTCGCGACGATCAGTCGCGGGTGTCGTCGTAGCGCGGGAAGACCGGTGCGGGCTTGGGCAGCGTCACCCCGGGAGCCAGCCGATCCGGCAGGTGGGCGAACGTGCGGGCGTCGGCGTCGACGGCCAGCAGGTCCAACAGGCGATTGCTCGACTCCGGCATGACGGGCTGGGTCAGCGTCGCGACGATCCGCACCACCTCGGCGCACACGTAGAGCACGGTCCCGGCCCGGTCGAGGTCGACCTTGGCGACCTTCCAGGGCTCCTGCGCGGAGATGTACCGGTTGGTCTCGCCCAACACCTCCCACAGCGCCTCGAGGCCGAGATGCAGTGTCTGGACGTCGAACTCGGCCCGCACCCGTTCGAGCAGACCGTCGGCCCGCGCGAGCAGGGCGGAGTCGTCCTCGGTGAGATCGCCGGGCTGCGGCACCGACCCGTCGAAGTTCTTGGCGATCATCGACAGCGACCGCTGGGCGAGGTTGCCCAGCTCGTTGGCGAGGTCGGCGTTGATGCGGGCCATGATCGCCTCGTGCGAGTACGACCCGTCCTGGCCGTAGGACACCTCGCGCAGCAGGAAATAGCGCAGCGGGTCGAGTCCGTACTGCTCGACGAGTGAGTAGGGGTCGACGACGTTGCCGACCGACTTGCTCATCTTCTCGCCCTTGTTGAACAGGAAGCCGTGGGCGAACACGCGTTTCGGCAGCGCGATGCCGGCGCTCATGAGGAACGCCGGCCAGTACACGCAGTGGAAGCGGACGATGTCCTTGCCGATGATGTGCAGGTCTGCGGGCCAGAAGCGTTCCAGCAGTGCGGGATCGGTGTCCGGGAAGCCGACGCCGGTGAGGTAGTTGGTGAGTGCGTCGACCCACACGTACATGACGTGGTCGGGGTCGCCGGGAACGGGCACGCCCCAGTCGAAGGTGGTGCGCGAGATCGACAGGTCGCGCAGGCCACCGGCGACGAAGCTCGCGACCTCGTTGCGCCGGGTGGCGGGGCCGATGAAGTCGGGCTGGGACTCGTAGAGCGCCAGCAGCTTGTCCTGGTAGTTCGAGAGGCGGAAGAAGTAGCTGGCCTCGTCGGTCCACTCGACCGGCGTGCCCGTCGCGGTCGCGACGCGGCTGCCGTCGTCGAGGGTGGTGAGCTCGTCCTCGGCGTAGTACGCCTCGTCGCGCACCGAGTACCAGCCGCTGAAGGTGTCGAGGTAGATGTCGCCGGCGTCGGCCATGCGACGCCAGATCTCCTGGGACGCCGCGTGATGGTCGGCGTCGGTGGTGCGGATGAACCGGTCGAAGCTGCTGCCCAGCGACTCCTGCAGCGTGCGGAACGCGGCGGCGTTGCGGTCGGCGAGATCCCGGGTCGGGATGCCCTCGGCGGCGGCGGTCTGCTGCATCTTCTGGCCGTGTTCGTCGGTGCCGGTGAGGAACCGCACGTCGAAGCCGTCGAGGCGCTTGAACCGGGCGATGGCGTCGGCCGAGATGTACTCGTAGGCGTGGCCGATGTGGGGGACACCGTTCGGGTACGCGATGGCCGTCGTCACGTAGAACGGGGTCGCGTGGTCGCCGGCAGCCCGGGGTTCGTCAGCCATGATGGGCCAGCTTAGACAGTCGCCGCGCGGGCGATGTTGTCGGTGATGGCGCCCACGATCTGCGGCCACAGCGGCTCGGGCAGGTCGTGACCCATGCCGTCGAGCAGGAGCAGACGGGAGTCGGGGACGGCGTGGGCGATGGCCCTGCCCCCGGTCGGGCGCATCAGTCCGTCGGCCTTGCCGTGGATGACGACCGTCGGCGCGGTGATGGCGCGCGCGTAGCGGCGCAGGCTCCCGCTGCCCATGACGGCCGCGGTCTGACGCAGGATCCCCGCGGGGTCGTGCGACCGGTCGTGGAACTCCGCGGCCTTCTCCCACGCCTCCTCGTCGGACATCGGGTAGCCGGGGCTGCCGATGGTCTGCAACGCCTTCGCCGACGCGGCGATGTAGTCCTCGCGCGTCGCACCCCTGCCGGGGCCGGACAGCAGGGCGAGCAGCTTCTCGGGTGCGGGCGGCGGCAGGAACATCTGCAGCGTCGAGGAGAAGATGATGGCCGCCGACAGCGTGCGCTCGGGATAGTTGCCCGCGACCACCTGCGCGATCATCCCGCCCATCGAGGCGCCGACGACGTGCACACGCCGGATGCCGAGGTGGTCGAGCAGTCCGATCGCGTCGGCGGCCATGTCGACGACGGTGTACGGGACCCTGCTGCCGAACCCCAGCTCGGTCCGGACCAGGCGCGGGAGCACGGACCCGCGGACGCGGACGCCGTCGAGGTGCGTCGACAGTCCGATGTCGCGGTTGTCGAAGCGGATGACCCGGAACCCCGCGTCCACCAGCGCGTCGCAGAACCCGGTCGGCCACACGGTCAGCTGCGCAGACAGGCCCATGATGAGCAGGACGGCCGGGTCCGAGACGTCACCGAGGTCCTCGTAGTAGATGTCGATCTCGTGCTCGACCCCGTCGATCTCCGCCGTGCCGACCCGCGCTGTCCCCGTCCGCATCTCCATCGGACCGACGATAGTCAGGGACGTTCAGCGTGCCGGGCGGGACGTCGGCGACGCCAGGTCCCGGGCCATGAAGATGCTGACGTTGTTCCAGCCCTGCGGGTGATACGGCTCGGTCACCGCGTAGCCCATCCGCTCGTACAGCGCGACCGCCTCGGGTTGGCGGTTGCCGGTCTCGAGCACCACCCGCGAGAGGCCGAGCCGGCGGGCGCGGTCCTCGAGGGCGTCCATCAGAGCGCGGGCGACACCCGCCCGCCGCGCGCTGGAGTCGACGTAGAGCCGCTTGACCTCGGCAGCGTCGGGGAGGTCCTCGTGGCGGACCAGCGCGACACATCCCACGGGTCGGCCCTCGAGTCGCGCGACGAAATACTCGCCACCCTCGACGAACGGCTCCGGGTGGTAGTCGGGATAGCGGCGCGTCAGCTCGGCGACGGTGCAGTCGAGCATCGCCGCGAGATCGGGGTCGGCCTCGTCCACGGCGATGACGACGACGCCGGGCCGGTCGGCGTCGGTGGGTGTCGGTGCGGGGTCCATCGCCCGGGGACGCTACGCCGGGCGGGGAGAACTCGATCGCCGGGTCGGATGCGCGCCTGACACCATGGCGGCGTGAGCACTCCGTCCTCCCGCCCGTTCGCCCAGGTCGACGTCTTCGTGTCCGGCCCGCTGACCGGCAACCCGGTCGCTGTCGTCCTCGACGGCGACGGCCTCGACGACGCGACCATGGCCGCGTTCGCGCGCTGGACGAACCTGTCGGAGACGACCTTCGTCCTCCCGCCGACCGATTCGTCCGCCGACTACCGACTGCGCATCTTCACCCCCGGCGGCGAACTGCCGTTCGCGGGCCACCCGACCCTGGGCTCGGCGCATGCGTGGCTGGAGGCGGGCGGGGTGCCCGCCGCCGAGGCGATCGTGCAGGAGTGCGGCATCGGGCTGGTGACCATCCGCCGTGACGGTGCACGCCTGGCGTTCGCGGCCCCGCCGCTGCGACGGTCCGGACCGGTCGACGACGACGTGCTCGCCGAGATCCGGTCGGCGCTCGGTCTCGCACCGTCGGATGTCGTCGCGAGCAACTGGGTCGACAACGGGCCCGGGTGGATCGGACTCATGCTGACATCGGCGGAGCGTGTCCTGGAGATCACGCCCGACTTCGGCGCCCTCGGCGACCACAAGGTGGGGTTGATCGGCGCACATCGCGGGGACGCCGCCGACGCGGCGTACGAGGTCCGGGCTTTCGTCCCCGGCGTCGGGGTGCCCGAGGACCCGGTGACCGGCAGCCTCAACGCGGGGTTCGCCGTGTGGCTGCGGTCGGCGGGGGAGGTGCCCGCGTCCTACGTGGCCGCGCAGGGCACGGCGATCGGACGCGCGGGACGGGTGTCGATCGACGACGACGGGGACAGCATCTGGGTGGGTGGTGTGTCGAACACCACCATCACCGGGACGGTGACGCTGTGAGCAAGCGCAAGCCCCCGCCCCCGGATCCGGAACCCCTCGCGCCCCTGATCGACGCGCACACGCACCTCGCCGCGTGCGGTGGCCGCGACGCCGAGGCGGTCGCACAGATCCTCGATCACGCGGGCGCCGTCGGCGTGGGCGGTGTGGTCACCGTCGCCGACGACATGGTCGACGCGCGCTGGGCGATCGCCGCCGCCGACTGGGACAGCCGGGTCTGGGCGGCGACCGCGCTGCATCCGACCCACGCCGACGACCTCACCGACGAGACGGCCGACGAGCTCGCCGCGATGGCCCGCCATCCGCGCGTGGTCGCCGTCGGCGAGACCGGGCTCGACTGGTACTGGCTCGAGCGCTCCGACGACTGTGCGTCGAAGGTGCAGCAGGAACACAGCTTTCGGTGGCACATCGCGCTGGCCAAGGAGGTCGGCAAGCCCCTGATGATCCACAACCGCGACGCGGGCCGGGATCTGCTCGACGTCCTCGCCGACGAGGGCGCACCGGAGACGGTGATCATGCACTGCTTCTCCGAGGACGAGACGATCGCGCGCGAATGCGTCGACCGGGGGTACGCGCTGTCCTTCTCGGGGACGGTCAGCTTCACGAACGCCGCGGCGCTGCAGGCGGCGGCACGGGTGGTCCCACCGGAGCTGCTGCTCGTCGAGACCGACGCGCCGTTCCTCACCCCACATCCCCACCGCGGCGCACCGAACCAGCCGTACTGCCTGCCGTACACCGTGCGATCGCTGGCGCAGACGCGCTGCGACGACCCGGCCGATCTGGCCCGGCAGGTGACCGCGAACGCCGAGCGTCTCTACGGGATCGCTTTGCCATCCGCGTGACCCCTCGTTATATTTCTGTGATCGCAGCGATCCCAACCGGTGATCGCCGCTGCCTGGGGGAATCCCCGAGACCTTGCCGCCGACCAGAAGTTGACGTGTGTCTTTCCTAGCGAGAATCAACGAATCGAACTCCCTGCGGGTTCGCGTCGCCATCGCCGCCCTGCTCGCCACCCTCGTGGCCGGCGGCATCCTCGGCGTCATGCGCCACAAGACGGTCATCATCGACGTCGACGGCAAGGTCATGACGGTCGCGACCATGCGGTCCTCGGTAGAGGACGTCCTCGCCGACCAGGGCCTGCACCCCGCCTCGGGTGACCTGGTGAAGCCCGCGGCGTCCGCAGGACTCGGTGACGGCCAGACCATCACCTTCCACCGCCTCAAGACCGTCCTGCTCAACGTCGACGGCACCCCGCGGGAGATCAAGACCAACGCGGTCACCGTCGAGCAGGCGCTCGCGCAGCAGAACCTCGGCGGGCCTAGCGTGGACGTCGAGTCCTCGCGCACCGCGCCTCTCCCCGTCGACGGCGCCGCCGTGTCGGTGATCCTGCCCAAGCCGGTCACCCTCGTCGACGCGAAGAAGACCATCAAGCCGGTCGTGGCCGCGAAGACCGTCGGCGACCTCCTGGCCGACGTCGGCGCACCCCTGTCCGGCGACGACGTCGTGACGCCCGCGGCCGACACGCCGGTCAGCGCGAACATGAAGATCGCCGTCACCCGCATCCGGACCGAGCAGTTCACCGCCACCGAGCCGCTGACCGCGCCGGACAAGGAGACCCCGGACCCGACGCTGGTCAAGGACAAGCGGGTCGTCACCACGCCGGGCAAGCCCGGTTCGCAGCAGGTCACGTACTCGGTGACCACGGTCGACGGCAAGGAGACGAAGCGGGTCAAGCTGGGGTCCCAGGAGCTGACGCAGCCGGTCGCGGCCGAGGTCAGGATCGGCACCAAGCCGGGTGCACCCTTCGTCCCCGCGGGCTCCGTGTGGGACCAGCTCGTGCAGTGCGAGTCGACCGGCAACTGGGCCATCAACACCGGCAACGGCTTCTACGGCGGCGTCCAGTTCGACCAGAACACCTGGGACCGCTGGGGCGGCCAGGAGTACGCGCCTCGTGCCGACCTCGCCACCCGCGAGGAGCAGATCGCGGTCGCCGAGAAGACACTCGCCGCCCAGGGCTGGGGCGCCTGGCCGTCCTGCTCGGCCAAGCTGGGCCTTCGATGATCCCCGCCTCCGGCGAGGGCCTCCGCTGACCGACCCGACACCCGGTCTGCCGTCGGGGGACCCGACACCCGGTCTACTCGGCCCCGTCCGCATCCGGGAGCTCGCCGACGAGCTCGGTGTGCGACCGACCAAGTCGCTGGGCCAGAACTTCGTCCACGACGCCAACACGGTCCGACGCATCGTAGCCGAGGCCGGCGTCACCGCCGACGATCACGTGCTCGAGGTCGGGCCCGGACTCGGGTCGCTGACGCTCGCGCTGCTCGGATCCGCCGGTCGGGTCACGGCCGTCGAGATCGATCCGGTCCTCGCAGGCGTCCTGCCCCGCACCGTCGCCGAGCTGGCGCCGGCGCAGGCGTCGTCGCTGCGCATCGTCCGGGCCGACGCGATGGACGTCTCGTCCTCGGACGTCGGCGACGTGACGGCACTGGTCGCGAACCTGCCCTACAACGTGGCCGTCCCCGTGCTGCTGCACCTGCTCGCGCACTGCCCGGGCATCCGCACGGCACTGGTGATGGTGCAGCTCGAGGTGGCCGAGCGGTTGGCGGCGGGCCCCGGGAGCAAGACGTACGGAGTGCCCAGCGTCAAGGCGCGCTTCTTCGGTGACGTCCGGAGGGCGGGGACCGTCGGTGCCGGCGTGTTCTGGCCGGTGCCCAAGGTCGAGTCCGGCCTGGTGCGCGTCGACCGGTGCGAGATGCCGTGGTCCACCGACGAGACCACCCGCCGCGCGGTGTGGGCCGTGGTCGACGCCGCGTTCGCCCAGCGTCGCAAGACGCTGCGTGCCGCCCTGGCGGGCTGGGCCGGTTCGCCCGCTGCGGCCGAGGAACGGTTGCGCGCCGCCGACATCGACCCTTCCCTGCGGGGCGAACGTCTCGACGTGGCCGACTTCGTCCGGCTCGCCCTCACTAGTGTGGGATGACGTGCTGTCCGTCGTCCCTTCGCCCGTCGTCGTCCGGGCACCCGCGAAGATCAACCTCCACCTCGGTGTCGGTGATCTGCGGGCCGACGGCTATCACGAACTCGAGACCGTCTTCCACGCCGTGTCGCTGACGGACGAGGTCCGCATCACCCCCGCCGACACGCGGACCATCACCGTCACGGGGCCGTCCGGGGCTCACGATCGCGCCCTCGACTCCGTTCCCCTCGACAGCACCAACCTCGCCTGGAAGGCCGTCGACGCGCTGCGCGCCCACGTCGGTGGCGACCACGGTGAGGTCGCAGTCTCGATCGCCAAGGGCATCCCCGTCGCGGGCGGGATGGCCGGAGGCAGCGCGGATGCGGCCGCCGTGCTCGCCGGGCTGGTCCGGCTGTGGCGTCTGGACGTCGGGCGCGACGAACTGTCCGGAATCGCCGCGGGGCTCGGCAGCGACGTCCCGTTCTCGCTGCAGGGTGGCACCGCGCTGGGCACCGGCCGCGGTGAACGCCTCACGCGCGTGCTGTCGCGGGGGACGTTCCACTGGGTGATCGCCGTCGCGGCCGGCGAACTCAGCACCCCCGCGGTCTACCGCGAGCTCGACACCCTGCGCGCCGCGGAACGGTCCGAACCGATCCGCCGCGCGGGCACATCCGACGACGTCCTGACCGCACTGGCCGCCGGCGACGCCCGCCTGCTCGCCGACGCGCTCGTGAACGATCTGCAACCCGCGGCGCTGAGCATGCGCCCGACCCTGCGGCGGACCCTGCGTGCGGGGACGGAGGCGGGCGCGCTCGCGGGCATCGTCTCCGGGTCCGGCCCGACGTGCGTGTTCCTGTGCGCCGACGCCGACCACGCGGTGCGCGTCGCTGCGGAACTGTCGGGGGAGGGCGTCGCCCGCGCCGTACGAACAGCCACAGGACCGGTACCCGGTGCACGGGTCGTCGACGAACAGACAGGAGGCGACCGGTGAGCAACCTCGTCAACGCCGAGAAGATCAGCAAGAGCTTCGGGATCGCACCGCTCCTCGAGTCGGTGAGCCTCGGTGTGCAGGAGAACCAGCGGATCGGTGTCGTCGGACTCAACGGCGGCGGCAAGACGACGCTGCTGGAGATCCTCGCCGGCATCACCGAACCCGACTCGGGGCGTGTGTCGATCGCCGGCGGCGTCCGCATGGCGACGGTCACCCAGCGCGGTGTCCTGCCGCCCGGCTCCACCGTCGGCGACGTGGTCCTCGGACCGCTCGACGTCGCCGAACACGAATGGGCCTCCGACGCACGGGTCCGGTCGGTGCTCGCGGGCATCGGCATCGATCGTCTCGACGGGGGACTCGAACGCAGCGTCGAGGAACTCTCCGGTGGGCAGCGTCGTCGTGTCGCGCTGGCCGCGGCGCTGGTGCAGGACCTCGACCTGCTCATCCTCGACGAGCCCACCAACCACCTCGACGTCGAGGGCGTGCAGTGGCTCGCCGACCACGTAGTCAACCGCCGGAGCGCGCTCGTGGTCGTCACCCACGACCGCTGGTTCCTCGACACCGTCGCCACCCGCACCTGGGAGGTCGCGCACGGCTCGGTGACGGAATACGAAGGCGGATACAACGACTGGATCTACGCGCGCGCCGAGCGGGGCCGCCTCGCCGACGCCGCCGAGGAACGCCGCCGCAACCTCGCCCGTAAGGAACTGGCGTGGCTGCGCCGCGGCCCGCCGGCACGGACCTCGAAGCCCAAGTACCGCATCGAGGCCGCCGAGAAGCTGATCGCCGACGTCCCGCCCGTGCGGGACAGCGTCGCGCTGTCGACGTTCGCCAAGCGCCGCCTCGGACGCGTCGTCATCGAACTCGAGGACGCCACGCTGCGCACCCCGGACGACCGCGTGCTGGTCGAGGACCTCACGTGGCGACTGCAACCCGGCGAACGCATCGGTCTGGTCGGCATCAACGGTTCCGGCAAGACCACGCTTCTGCGCGCGTTGGCCGGTGAGGTGCCGGTCGATCCGGGTCGCCGCAAGGAGGGCACCACGGTGTCCATCGGTTGGCTGCGACAGGAACTCGACGATCTCCCCACCGACATGCGTGTGCTCGAGGCGGTCGAGGACGTCGCCGGACGCATCACCATCGGTGCGGGCACCAAGCAGGAGAAGGAGATCTCGGCGGGGCAGCTGGCCGAGCGCCTCGGGTTCTCCCCGGCCCGGCAGCGGACCCCGGTCGGGGATCTCTCCGGTGGCGAGCGTCGTCGCCTGCAGCTCACCCGGGTGCTCATGGCGCAGCCCAACGTTTTGCTGCTCGACGAGCCCACCAACGACCTCGACATCGACACCCTGCAGCAGCTCGAGGACATCCTCGACGGCTGGGCCGGGACGATGGTCGTCATCAGCCACGACCGGTACCTCATCGAGCGGATCTGCGACAGCACCTGGGCACTCTTCGGTGACGGCGGGCTGACCAACCTGCCCGGGGGCATCGAGTCGTACCTGCAGCGCCGTGCGCGTCAGGGCGACAACGCGACCCCGGTCTCGTCGGTGGCGGGCCGGGCGGGTTCGCCTGCCGCGGCACCGGTTCGGGATGCCGGCGCCGAGCGAGACGCACAGAAGGCGATGAAGCGCCTCGAACGTCAGATCGCGAAACTCGATGCCCGCGAGACCGAGCTGCACGGGCTGCTCGCCGCCGCGGCGACCGATGCCGGCCGCCTGCGTGACCTCGACTCCGAGCTCACCTCGGTGGTCGCGGAGAAGGAGGCCGCCGAAACCGAGTGGATGGAGCTCGCCGAACAGTGGGGCTAGTACGGTGCTTGCATGTCCTACATTCGTAGTTCGCTCGCCAACGGTGTCGGCGAGATCGTGCTGGACCGTCCCAAGGCCCTGAATGCGCTCGATCAGACCATGATCGACGACATGACCGACCTCCTGCGTCGGTGGGCCGACGACGACACCGTGGAGACGGTGTTGGTCACGTCGGGCAGCGAGCGGGCCTTCTGCGCCGGTGGTGACATCCGCGCCATCCGCGACAACGCCCTCGCGGCTGACGCGGCCGCGATCACGAAGTACTTCGGGTCGGAGTACGAGCTCGACCAGCTCGTCGCCGATTTCCCCAAGCCGTACGTGTCGATGATCAACGGCGCCGCCATGGGTGGGGGTCTCGGCATCAGCGTGCACGGCGAGGTCCGGGTCGTCACCGAGTCGACCATGATGGCCATGCCCGAGACGGCCATCGGCTTCTTCCCCGACGTGGGCGCCACCTACTTCCTCCCTCGTCTGCCCGCGGGCGTCGGGATGTGGTTGGGCCTCACGGGGTCCCGGATCTCCGGGGCCGATGCTGTCGCCGTCGGGATGGCCACCCACTTCGTCCCCGCCGACGACTTCGGCACCGTCGCGGACCGGATCCGTTCCGGTGCGCCGCTTCCCGAGGTGTTCGGTGACCTCGCGGCCCCGCCGAGCAGCGATCTGCGGCCGTCCGCGATCGCGGAGTACTTCGACGACACCTCGGTCGCCGGGGTCGTCGGCGGCCTGCAAGGAGCGGTCGGTGACGAGTGGGCGCAGTCGATGGTCACCGCGTTGCGCGCGGCATCGCCGACGAGCCTGCTGGTGACCGCGGCCCTCATCGAGGCGGGCGAGCGGTCCACCCTCGCCGAGTGCTTCGAGCGGGAGTTGCACGCTGCCGAACGCATCTGCGCCACCCCGGATTTCGCCGAGGGGGTGCGCGCGGTCCTCGTCGACAAGGACCGGAACCCGTCGTTCATGCCCGCCTCGCTGGAGGACGTCGATCCCCACGAGGTCGTGCGGATCGTCACCGGGAGCTGAGCGCGCCGATCAACCGCTGACGCGGAACCACCCGGTGAACGACGCCGACGGCGCTGCGGTCTGTTCTGTCGGCGTCGGCGCCATCGGTGCCGTCGTCGCCGGGATCGCCAGACCGCCGGGCCCCGGGACGGGCGGGGGACTGGTCGTCTCCGGCTCGGGCGACCGATCGCTCGCGGCGATGTCGTCGTCCGGGGCGAACGGGTTCGCGTCGTCGAGAACAGCACTGGGGCAGACGAAGACGCCCGCAGCGCGTGTCTCACCGAGGTCTGTCGTCTCCACTGTGCACGTGCCCTGATAGTGCCGGCCGTCGACGACGACCCCGATCTGCGCGGGCACCCGCGGGCGGGCCACGAAGTCGGCGAGGGACATGTCGATGAGGACACCGTCGGCGCCGGGACCGCGGAAGGCGAGGAGCACGCTCTCGACCGGCACGACCGGATTCGGCGGACCCCACCGCTCGAACACGAAACACCCGATGTCGGTGCCGGTCCCGGTCGCCCCGGGGGTGCGGTCGGCGGGGACGGGGGCCGGGAGCCGCTGCACGGACACCGCGGCCTCTCCCCGGGTGAAGCGCAACGTGTTCTCCGGGCGCGTCAGTGTGCCCCGCGTCGGCGACGTCGCGCACCTCTGCGCGGGAGCGCGCCCCGTCTGTCCCGTCGCCGAGGCTGTCGGTGCCGGGGAACGGCGGTCGGGATCGGCCGGGTCGGTCGACGACCCGCATGCCGCGAGGGTCAGGACACCGACGGCGACGGTGGCGAGGCCGATCGTCGGCGGGTGGCCGCGACGGTCAGTCGGCCGCGGCAACGAGAGGTTCCAGCGTCAGCTCCGGGTGTTCCTTCTGGATGTACTGCAACCGCCACTTGTCGCTGACCAGCGCGAGCAGGACACCGTCGCTGCGGGTGAAGACCTCCACCCCGCGTTGACGATTCAGCTCGTCGGCGCTGGCGGCGTCGGTGCGTCGGGCGAGGGTGAAGCCGAGGAAGTCCACGGCGGTGTCGACCCCGAACTCGGTCTTCATGCGGGCGGTGACGACCTCGAACTGCATCGGTCCGACGGCCGCGAGGACCGGCGAGGCGTCGCCGCGCAGGTCGTTGCGGAGCACCTGGACCACACCCTCGGAGGCGAGCTGGTCCATGCCCTTGCGGAACTGCTTGTACTTGCCGGCACTGACGGCGCGCAGCACCGCGAAGTGCTCGGGTGCGAACGAGGGGATCGGCGGGTAGCGGACCTCGTCGTCGGTGTAGAGCGTGTCACCGGGCGCCAGCGTCATAGCGTTGACCAGACCGACGACGTCGCCGGGGTAGGCGGTGTCGACGGTGGAGCGGTCGCGGCCGAAGACGGCCTGGGCGTACTTGGTGGCGAACGGTTTCCCGGTCTGCGCGTGCGTGACCACCATGCCGCGCTCGAACTCACCGGACACGATGCGCATGAACGCCAGGCGGTCCCGGTGGGACGAGTCCATGCCCGCCTGCACCTTGAACACCACCGCCGAGAACGGGTCGGTGACGTCGCGGGTGGCGTCGTCGACGGAATCCCGGGCGGCCGGCGGCGGGGCCAGCTCGACGAGGGCGTCGAGCAGTTGCCGCACACCGAAGTTGAGCATCGCCGAGGCGAAGATCATCGGCGAGGTCTCGCCCGCGAGGAACAGTTCCTCGTCGTGGTCCTGGCCCATCTCCGAGAGGAGGTCGCTCTCCTCGACCGCAGCGGTCCACTCGCCGTTCTCGCGGGCCGCGGCGGCGTCGGCCGTCATCAGTTCCTCGGGTGCGATGGTCGCGCCGCCCGCAGTGCGGGTGAAGCGGACGTAGTCGCCGGTGCGGCGGTCGAGCAGGCCGCGGAAGTCACCGGCGATGCCGACCGGGAAGTACAGCGGTGTGGGAAGCAGGCCGATGCGCTCGCTGATCTCGTCGATGAGCTCCAGCGGCGTGCGGCCCGGGCGGTCCCACTTGTTGATCACCGTGATCACGGGGATCCCGCGGTGACGACACACCTGGAAGAGCTTGAGCGTCTGCGGCTCGAGTCCCTTCGCCGCGTCGATGAGCATGACGGCGGCGTCGACCGCGGTGAGGACGCGGTAGGTGTCCTCGGAGAAGTCGGCGTGGCCGGGGGTGTCGACGAGGTTGATCACCGCGTCGCCGTACGTGAACTGCAGGGCGGTGGAGCTGACGGAGATGCCGCGGGCCTTCTCCATCTCCATCCAGTCCGAGACGGTGGACTTGCGACCGGCCTTGCCGTGGATCGCGCCCGCCTCGCCGATCACCCTGGCGTGCAACGCCAGAGCCTCGGTCATCGTGGACTTGCCGGCGTCGGGGTGGGAGATGATCGCGAAGGTGCGCCGACGTGCCACCTCACGTGCGATGGCTTCAGAACTCACCGTGACACTTTACTCGACGCCCACTTCGCCGATCCGACGCAGTTGTTCCCGGCCAGCGGGAACAACTGCGTCGTATCGGGCCGTGGAACCGTTACCGGGTTCGGGGCGTCCAATGACCATGAACGCAGCGGTGCGCGATGTCCTGGCGGCGCACGACGGGGTCATCACCCGCAGAGAGGCCCTCGAGGCGGGTCTCAGCAGTTCGGCGATCGGTCGGCTGGTCGCGGGCGGCCGATGGCGTGCCGTCGCGGGCGGTGTCTACATGGCGACCGATCGCGCGATGACGGACAGGTCGCGACTTCGGCTGGCCTGCGAAGCCGTCGGCGATCGGGCAGTTCTCGGGGGCCTCGCCTCCATGTGGTGGCAGGGTGCTGCGGAGCGCGCTCCGCAGCGGGTGGTCGTCGTGGCGCCGCGCGGCCGTCGCGGTCGGGTCGTCGTGGGCACGGTCATCCTGCAGCGGGAACTGCATCCGGAGGACATCGCGACCCGAGGTGGCCTGCGCGTCATGGCGCTGCCGTTCGCCGCGGTGGAAGCGGCGGCGAACGAGGGTGCCGTCGACGCGTTCGATCGCGCACTCCTGCGCCGGCAGATCGACCTGGCCGATGCCGTGGCAGCTCACGAGAGGTATCCCGGGCGACGAGGCGCGGGGGCCGCCGAACGCATCCTCGCCGCCGCGTCAGGTGGGGCTCGGTCGGAGGCGGAGCGGATCACGCATCAGCTGTTGAGGCGTGCGCGCATCCACGGGTGGGCGGCGAACGTCGAGGTGTCGGGCTACGTCGGCGACATCGTCTTCCGCGAGGCCAAGGTGATCGTCGAGATCGACGGATTCGCGTTCCACACCGACCCGGGCGCATTTCAGCGGGACCGGGAACGCCGGAATGCGCTCATGGCCGCAGGGTGAAACGTACTGAACTTCACCTGGCGGGACGCGACAGAACGCCCCGGATACGTCGTGGCCACGATCCGTTACGCGATCCGACGCACTTCTTCCCGGTGAGCGGGAAGAAGTGCGTCGGATGCGCGGTCACTCGAAGGGGACGGGCGGGAGCTTCACGACCTGGGAGGCATAGCTGAGGCCGGCGCCGTAGCCGAGGAGCAGAGCGGTCTGGCCGGGCTTGGCGCGGCCCGTCGACAGGAGGTTCTCCATGGCCAGGGGGATGGAGGCCGCGGAGGTGTTGCCGGTGAACTCGATGTCGTCGGCGACGACCGTGCCCTCCTTGAGGTGCAGGTTCTTGGCGAGCAGTTCGTTGATGCGGGCGTTGGCCTGGTGCGGGATGAAGACGTCGAGGTCCTCGGATCCGATCTTGGCGGCCTCGAGCGCGCGCTGCGCCGCCTTGCCCATCTCGAACGCGGCCCAGCGGAACACCGAGGTGCCCTCCATGCGGAGGAACGGGCGCTGCTTGCGGTCGCCGTCGAGGAAGGTGACCCAGTCGAAGTCCTGGCGGATCGCGTTGTACTGCGAGCCGTCCGAGCCCCACACCACGGGTCCGAGCTGCTGGTCCTCGGTCGGACCGACGACGACCGCGCCGGCACCGTCACCGAAGATGAAGCAGTTGCCGCGATCGGTCATGTCGAGCGTCACCGAGAGCTGCTCGGCCCCGATGACCAGCACGTGCTGGGCGCTACCGCCGCGGACCATGTCCGACGCGAGCGCCATGCCGTAGCCGAAGCCCGCGCACCCGACGGTCACGTCGAACGCGGGGACACCGTTCGCGCCGAGTTCGGTGGCGACCTTCGTCGCGCCGGCCGGCGTCAGCAGCAGGTGGGTGTTGGTGGCGAGGATGACCGCGTCGATGTCGGATCCCTGCAGCAGCGCGTTGGCGATCGCGGTGCGACCGGCCGCCACGGCCATCTGGGTGACGTCCTCGTCGCGGCGGGCGAAGCGGCGGGTCTTGATGCCGGTACGGGTGTAGATCCACTCGTCCGAGGAGTCGATCTGCTCGCAGATCTCGTCGTTCGTGACGACTCGTTCAGGTCGGTACGCACCGATCCCGAGCATGCCGATGGTGTTGATCCCCGTGGTCTCCGCGATCGCGGTCATGCCGTGTCCTTTCGTCGCCCCGTATCACTGTCGCAGGTGTTCCCCCGGGTGTTAACCCCGCCGACGAACCGGCAGGTCACGCACGCCGTACCGGCGCGTCGTCTAGAGACTCGTCTCCTTCGGGGCCGGCGGCAGCGTGACGACCTGACCGGCGTAGCTCAGACCGGAGCCGAAACCGAGCAGCAGCGCGGTCTGACCGCCCTGCGCCTTGCCCGAGGCCAGCATCTCCTCCATGGCCAGCGGGATCGACGCGGCCGAGGTGTTGCCGGTCTGCTCGATGTCGTTGGCCATGGGGATGTCGTCGCGCAGCCCGAGGTTCTTCTTCATCAGCTCGTTGATGCGGGCGTTGGCCTGGTGGGGGATGAAGACGTCGATGTCGTCGGCGGTGATGCCCGACTCCTCGAGGGTGGTCGAGAGTGCCTTCGGCAGGGCGATGGCGGCCCAGCGGAACACCCGCGGTCCCTGCATGGTGACGACCATGCGGTCGAGCGGCGCGTCGGTCGGGTCGAGGGCCTGCATCTCCTGGGCCCGGTCCATGTACTCGATGATGTCGTAGCTCTGGCCGATGGCCTCGGCGTTCTCGCCGTCGCTGCCCCACACGGTGGGGGAGATGCCGTTCTCCTCGCTCGGTCCGACGATCACGGCGCCGGCACCGTCGCCGAAGATGAAGGCGGTGTTCCGGTCGGTCGGGTCCAGCACTATCGACAGCGTCTCCACACAGACGAGGAGCACGTACTCCGACGACCCCGACCGCACCATGTCCGCGGCCACGCCGAGCCCGTACCCGAAGCCACTGCAGCCCGACGCGAGGTCGACGGCGGCGACGCCGTTGATCCCGAGGTCGTAGGCGATCTGCGGCGCGCCGTGGGGGATCTTGGTCTTCCAGCTCAGCGTGGACAGCAGGACGGCGCCGATCTTCTCGCGCGGCACACCGGAGTTGCTGATGGCCCTCTCGGCGGCGGCTACGGCCATCGACCGCGCGGACTCGTCGCCGGAGATCCAGCGACGACTACGGATGCCGGTGCGCTCGTAGATCCACTCGTCGGTGGAGTCCAACGTCTGACAGATCTCGTCGTTGGTGACGACGCGGCTCGGTCGGTATGCACCGATGCCCAGCATCGCGACGTTCTCGCGTCCGGTGTTCGCCTTGATGGTCGCCATGTCTCCCACTCTCCCCGCGCTCGCGGTGGTCCTGATCGTCCCCGCGTGACGGGGTCATTCTCGCCTGTCGGTTCGTCGTCGCAGACGCGGACATCGCCCGTCCGGTGCACCTGTGCAGAGCACGTCCCGGCGGATTGTGACTCACCACGTGTGCACCGTGTTCTGTGCGTCCTCGAGGTCGGAGGTGAGCAGCAGGTCGACGGCGTCGACCCCGTTGGTCACCAACAGCTCGACCTCGGGGCGGTCCGCGGCCGGGAACGGCTTGAGGACGAAGTCCGCGGGATCCATGCGCCCGGGGGGCCGGCCGATCCCGAGCCGCACCCGGAGATAGTCCCGGGTGCCCAGCGACGACGAGATCGATCGCAGACCGTTGTGGCCACCTTCGCCGCCACCGCGTTTGAGTCGCACCAGGCCGAAGTCGATGTCGAGTTCGTCGTGCAGGACGATCACGTCCCCGGGTGCGACGGAGTAGAACGACGCCAGTGGCCCCACCTGGCGCCCGAGCTCGTTCATGAACACGCGAGGGCGCGCGACGACGACGGATTCGCCGCCGACGCGCACCGTCGCGATGTCAGCGCCCGACTTCTTGTGGGTCCGATACCCCTCGCCGGCGCGGGCGACCACCGCGTCCGCGACCATCGCGCCGATGTTGTGGCGCGTGGCGGCGTAGCGGGGGCCGGGATTGCCCGCGCCGACGATCAGTCGCACTTATGCGTCGTCGGACTCGGCCTCGGCGTCGCCGTTGTCGGCGTCGCCCTCGGCCGACTCGCCGTCGGCGTCCTCAGCGGGCTCGTCGGGCAGCAGGTCCTGGTCCAGCTCGGCCTCGAGCGCCTCGGCGGTCGGTGCCTCGTTGACCGCGACGATGAGGGTCTCGGGATCGGTCTCGAGGGTCACTCCGCTCGGCAGCTCGAGGTCGGCGGCGGTGATCTGCACACCGACCTGCGCGTCCTCGACCGACACGGTGATCTGCTCGGGGATCGACATGACGTCGGCCTCGACCTCGACGGAGTTGAGCTCCTGGATCACCAGGGTGCCCGGGGCGGCCTCGCCCTCGACCACGACGGTGACCTCGATGACGACCTTCTCGCCGCGCTTGATGACGAGGAGGTCGGCGTGCTGGATGAACTTGCGCACCGGGTGCACGTCGATCTGCTTGGTCAGCGCGAGCTGCTTGGTGCCGTCGATGTCGAGCTCGATGACGGCGTTGGTGCCGTTGGCGCGCAGGATCGCGGCGAACTCGAGCTGCGGGAGCGCGAGGTGGCGGGGGTCTGAACCGTGGCCGTAGAGGACCGCGGGGACCTTGCCGGCGCGACGTGCGCGGCGCGCAGCGCCCTTGCCGCGCTCGTCACGCGTTCCGACGGTGAGTTTCGGGGTGTCGTTTGCCATGGTTCTCCTCGATCCGGTGGTGGCGGGTCCGCACGGCACACCGCAGCGGACGCCGGGAGCACCGAAGGGCCGAACCGGCGAAGCCGCGCCGATGACGGTGGGAGACCCACCCTCGCCGTGACAACGTCGGCCAGGGTAGTGGAGCTGCGGGGCCGGTGTCACATCGCGCGGACGGCATCCGCTCCCAGGCTCTCCTCAGGCACTGTTCGCCGGTCGGCCATGTCGAGTTCGGTCCCGTGACGCGATCCGCGCGGACGATGGACGTCCCACAGGCCGATCACCACACGGCGGGAGGAGAGGTGCGATGACGTCGATGCAGCACTGTCTCCTGTGGTCGGCGGAGGACGTGGCGATCCGCTTCCTGGAGTCCCTGGCGCTCGGCGACGCGGAGATCGCCCGCCATCTGCTCGCCCCCGAGGTGCGGTACCGGTTCGCCCACGGGGTCGCATGGCGTGGCCGGGACCGCGTGTCGCGCAGGCTGCAGCGGGTCGTCGGCGACCGCGGGCGGTTCGACGTCGCGATCCACGACGTGACCGCCGACGCGGTACACGGATCGACCGACGACGCATTCGTCGGTACCGCGCACGCCGAGCAGGTCGTGCGGACCCTGCGCACCGACCACCTGCGGGTGGGGCCGGTGCACCTGCAGTTCCCGGTCCACGGGGTGGCCACCGTCCGCGACGGGAAGATCGCGGTGTGGGACGACAGGGTCGACGGCACGGCGGTCGCGTCCGCGCTCGCGCGCGGACTGTGCGGTGCGGTGGTGCCCGGCGTCCGCCCTCACCTCCCCCGACCCTGAGGCCGGGTCAGAGGATCTCGTCGACCGTCTCGACGGGTCGGGCGAGGCGGGTGCCCTTCGAGGTCACGACGAACGGGCGCTCGATGAGCCGGGGGTTCGCGGCCATCGCGTCGAGCAGGGTGTCGTCGTCGGCGTCGGCCAGGGCGAGCTCGGAGAACAGCGCCTCACGGCGGCGGACCGCCTGCGACGGGGTGAGTCCCGCGTCGGCGATCAGCTGGACCAGTTCGTCGCGCGTCGGCGGCGTCTTCAGGTACTGCACGACCTCGGGTTCGACGCCGGTGTCGCGCAGGCGCTGCAACGTCCTCCGGGACGTCGAGCACTGCGGGTTGTGGTAGATCCGCGCGGTCTCGCCCACGACGGTCAGGCGACGCCGTTGAACAGGCTGGTGACCGACCCGTTCTCGAAGACCTGGTGAATGGTCTGCGCCAGGAGCGGTGCGATCGACAGCACGGTCAGGTTCGCGAACTGCTTGTCCGGGGTGATCGGCAACGTGTCGGTCGCGATGACCTCCTTCGCCCCGCAGGACGCGAGCCGTTCGGCCGCGGGGTCGGAGAACACCCCGTGTGTGGTGGCGATGATGACGTCGCCGGCTCCCGCCTCCTTGAGGACGCGCACGGCGCCGGCGATGGTGCCGCCGGTGTCGATCATGTCGTCGATCAGGACGCAGATGCGGCCCTCGACCTCACCGACCACGCGATTGGACTTGACCTGGTTGGGCACCAACGGGTCTCGCGTCTTGTGGATGAACGCCAGCGGCGCGCCGTTGAGCGAGTCGGCCCACTTCTCGGCCACGCGGACACGGCCGGAGTCCGGCGAGACGACGGTGATGTTGTCGGTGCCGTAGTGCTCCCGCACGTACTCCGCGAGCTGGCCCTGCGCGTGCATGTGGTCCACCGGGCCGTCGAAGAAGCCCTGGATCTGATCGGTGTGCAGGTCGACGGTGATGATGCGGTCGGCGCCAGCGGTCTTCAGCAGGTCGGCGACGAGGCGGGCCGAGATCGGTTCGCGCCCACGGTGCTTCTTGTCCTGACGGGCGTAGGGGTAGAACGGCAGGATCGCGGTGATGCGCTTGGCCGAGCCGCGCTTGAGCGCGTCGATCATGATGAGCTGCTCCATGAGCCACTTGTTCAGCGGCGCCGGGCAGCTCTGCAGGACGAAGGCGTCCGAACCGCGGACCGAGTCCTCGAAGCGGACGAAGATCTCCCCGTTGGCGAAGTCTCGGGCGGTCTGCGGCGTGACCTCGATGCCGAGTTCCTTCGCGACCGCGTCGGCGAGCTCAGGGTGAGCTCGACCGGAGAACAACATCAGGTTCTTCTGGTTGTCGGTGGTCCAGTTCACTGCTCGTCCGCTTCCTGTTCGTCCTGCGCTCCGGCGTCCCGGGCGCGTCGTGCCGCCTCCGCGGATGCGGTCCCGGGTCGACGCTCCTCGACCCAGCCCTCGAAGATCCGTTGCTCCCCCGCGGACACGGCGAGTGCGCCCGGGGGCACATCTCGCCTGAGCACCGTACCGGCCCCGGTGTAGGCGCCATCACCCACGGTGACGGGGGCGATGAACATCGTGTCCGACCCGGTGCGGCAATGCGAACCGATGACCGTCCGGTTCTTCTCGACGCCGTCGTAGTTGACGAAGACGCTCGACGCGCCGATGTTCGAGTGCTCGCCGATGGTCGCGTCGCCGACGTAGGTCAGGTGCGGCACCTTGGTGCCGGCGCCGATGGTCGCGTTCTTCGTCTCGACGAACGTGCCGATCTTGGCGTCGGCGCCGAGCACGCTGCCCGGGCGGAGGTAGGCGAACGGGCCGACCTGCGCGCCGGCGCCGACGCTGGACTCGCTGCCGTGGGTGCGGACGACCTGCGCACCCTCGCCCACCATGACGTCGGTGAGGGTGGTGTCCGGGCCGACGACGGCGTGCTCACCGATGACGGTCGCGCCGTGCAGTTGCGTCCCGGGCAGCAGGGTCGCGTCGACCCCGACGCGGACGTCGACGTCGACCCAGGTGGTCGCCGGGTCGACGACGGTGACGCCGGAGCGCATCAGGCTGTGCAGGACACGGCGGTTCAACTCGGCGCCGAGGTCGGAGAGTTGCAGGCGGTCGTTGCAACCGGCCACGAGTGCGGCGTCGGCGAGGTGGGCGGCGCGCACGGTGCGGCCCTTGGAGCGGGCGACGGCGACGACGTCGGTGAGGTACAGCTCGCCCTGCGCGTTGTGGGTGCCCAGCTCGGTGAGCGCCTGGGCGAGGGTCCTCGCGTCGAACGCGTAGACGCCCGAGTTCACCTCGGTGATGCGCTTCTGTTCCGGGGTGGCGTCGGATTCCTCGACGATCTGTGTGACCTGGCCGTCCTGGGTGCGCAGGACACGTCCGTATCCGGTCGGGTCGGGGGCGGTGGACGTCATCAGGGTGATGTCGGCGCCCGCGGCGACGTGGTCGTCGCGCAGCGCGGCGAGTGCGTCGCTCGTCAGCAGGGGGACGTCACCCGCCGTCACCAGGATGGTGCCGTCGAAATCGGTTGCGAGCGCGGACAACCCGGCGGCCACCGCGCCACCGGTGCCGTTGGGGACCTCCTGGACGGCGGTGACGACCGGGCGGCCGAGCGTGTCGGCGACGTCGTCGCACGCCGCGGCGACGCGCTCGCGGTCATGTCCGACGACCACGACGAGGTGATCGGGCTGCACACCGGCCGCGGCGTGCAGGGCATGGGAGAGCAGGGTGCGCCCGCCGATGCGGTGCAGGACCTTGGGGACCGAGGACCGCATGCGTGTCCCCGCGCCGGCTGCGAGGACGAGAACCGCGACGGCGGAGCCGCTCGTCGCGCGGTCGTCGGGTGTCGTCGCTGACATCGAACTCCTGTCGTGCGCCCCCTCGCGCCGGGCGCGCGGGGGCGATGTTACGCACTGATAGAACTAGGTGAGGCCAGGGCGGCCGCAGACGCGTCGACGCCACGAACAGCGCAGCGACGCGACATCAGTCGAGGAGAGAAGGTACCGGTGAGCGAGCGCAGAACGGCAATTGTGACGGGAGCGGCACGAGGGATCGGCGCTGCCGTGGCCAAGCGTCTGGCGTCGGACGGCCTGGCCGTGGGCGTGCTCGACCTGGATGCGTCGGCATGTTCGGACACCGTCGAGGCGATCACCTCCGCGGGTGGTTCCGCGATCGCCGTCGGCGCCGACGTCTCCGACGAGGCGTCCGCGGCCGCCGCGGTCGAGAAGGTCGCCTCGGAGCTCGGCGCGCCCACCGTCCTGGTGAACAACGCCGGCATCACCCGCGACAACCTGCTCTTCAAGATGACCGTCGAGGACTGGGACGCCGTGCTCGGCGTCCACCTGCGCGGTGCGTTCCTCATGACGCGCGCCGTGCAGAAGCACATGGTCGAGGCCAAGTGGGGTCGCGTCGTCAACCTGTCGAGCACCTCGGCGCTCGGCAACCGCGGCCAGGTCAACTACTCGGCGGCCAAGGCCGGCATGCAGGGCTTCACCAAGACGCTGGCGTTCGAGCTCGGCAAGTTCGGCGTCACCGCCAACGCGATCGCCCCCGGTTTCATCGAGACCGAGATGACGGCGAAGACCGCCGAGCGCCTCGGCGTGCCGTTCGAGGACTTCAAGGCGTTCAACGCGAAGGAGATCCCGGTGCAGCGCGTCGGCCAGCCCGACGACATCGCCCACACCGCGTCGTTCTTCATCAGCGAGGGTGCCGGGTTCGTCTCCGGCCAGGTGGTCTACGTGGCAGGCGGCCCGCGCGACTGACCGTCATCGGGCCGAAGGGGTCTCGGACGGCCGTTCCGGGGTTTACGCTTCCATGACCTAGGGGAACGGCGGTCAACATGTCGACCGAGGAGCAGGGGGACAGCGGCGCCCGCATGCCGAGGGTCGTCGCGGTGGGGAGCTCCGCCGGCGGAATCGTGGCGTTGAGTGGTCTGTTCGCCGACGCGTCGATCGGCGATGGCCTGTGCTACGTGGTGGCTCAGCACATCTCGCCGTCCGACAAGAGTGTGCTGCCCGAGATCCTCGACAAGGTGACCGACCTGCAGGTCGTCGCGGCGACCGACGGAGCGGCACTTGTTGCCGACGTCGTGTTCGTCGCGACGCCGGGCACCGACGTCTCGGTGCACGGCGTTCAGCTTCGCGTCACCGCCAGCGCCGAGGGTCATCGCCTCGCGCCGAGCATCGACGTCCTGTTCGAGTCCGTCGCGGAGTCCCTGGGCGCCGAAGCGATCGCGATACTGCTGTCCGGCTCGGGTGACGACGGGGCCGGAGGCGTCGAGAGCGTGGAACGCGCCGGCGGGATGGTCGTCGCGCAGGATCCGACGACGGCGGCGTTCCCGGAGATGCCTGGTGCCGGGATCGCAACGGGGGCCGTCGATCTGGTCCTCTTCGTCGAGGACATGATCGCCGGGGTCCTGCACGTGCTGGGTCGGCGGTCCGACGCCGGTCCCGACACCGTCGCGCCGTCTGCCGCCGGCCTGGACGAGATCACCGTGAACGGTGTCGTCGCGAAGCTCCTCGACCGGACCGGGGTCGACTTCTCCGGGTACAAGCGGTCGACACTCCTCCGGCAGATCCAACGGCGGCAACGCCTCTCGGGCCTCTCGGTCGATGCGTACCTCGCGAGCATCGCCGACGACCCGACCGAGGCGCGCGCCCTGAGCGCGAACATCCTCGTCGGTGTCACCTCGTTCTTCCGTGATCCGTCGGTGTGGATCACGGTCGGCGAACACCTCGCCACCGTCGTTGACGCGTTGCCCGACGACGAGCAACTGCGCATCTGGGTGCCCGGGTGTGCGACGGGCGAAGAGGCGTACACGATCACGATGATCGCGGCCCAGGTGCTGACGGAGCACGGCCGGGAGGTACGCACGACGTTGAAGGTGTTCGGCACCGACCTCAACGAGGAGGCGCTCACGGTGGCGCGGCGCGGACGGTATCCCGATGCCGTCGTCGCGTCGGTCCCCGATCACCTGCGCACGGCGTGGATGAAGCGTCATGGCCCGGACTGGGAGATCGTCCCCGTGCTCCGCGAGTGTCTGGTCATCGCCTGGCACAACGTGGTCCACGATCCACCGTTCCCCCGGCTGTCGCTGATCTCGTTGCGCAACACCATGATCTACTTCCAGAACCACCTGCAGGAGCGGGTCCTGTCCTTGTGTCAGTTCGCGCTGGTGCCCGATGGGCTGCTCGTGCTGGGCCAGTCGGAGCGGATCCCGCACGTGAACCGACTGTTCACCACCGTCGACGCGGTCGGTCGCGTCTATCGCCGGACGGCGATTCCCCGGCAGGTGACCCTGCCGACCGGGTCCTACCTGCCGTCGACGGGTCCGTCCGCGGCCGTCGCCGCCGTCCGGGGTGTCGAACCCCCCACGACGCTGTTCCGCCGGCTACTGGCCACCCTGGTCCCGCCCTCACTCGTCCTCGACGGGGCCGAGGCGGTCGTGGAGGTCGTCGGGGATGTCTCGCCGTGGTGTTCCGTGGGGCCCGGACAACACACCGGGCACGTCAGCGACCTCATCCGGGAGCGATATCGCATCGTGGTCCGCACGATGCTGAGCCAGCTGCGGTTCAGCGCTCCGGGTTCGCTCGCCCGGACGATGTATCGGCCGGGGGCGGATCCGGTCGAGATCACTGCCACCCGCCTGGTCGGTGAGGGAGGCGGGACGGTCGTCTCGTTCCGAGCACGCACCGATCGGGGCGCGCCGCAGCCGCCCGACGTCGACGACCCCGCAGTCCTGTCCGCCACGCAGACGGCGCTGACCGACGAGCTGCGGGCGACCCAGGACGCACTGCAGTCGACGATCGGCGATCTGACCGCCTCGAACGAGGACCTGCAGGCACTGAACGAGGAGTTGCAGGCCTCGGCAGAGGAACTCCAGGCGACCACGGAGGAGGCGCAGGCCTCCAACGAGGAACTCGAGGCCACCAACGAGGAGCTCTCCACGCTCAACGCAGAGGTCGGGCTGCGCAGCGACGAGGTGCAGCGGCTCAACGTCGACCTGCAGAACATCCAGTCGTCACTCACCAGCGGGCTGGTCATCGTCGACCGGCAGTTCCGCGTGACCCGCTACACCCCGCTCTCCGTGCGCCTGTTCTCCCTCATCGACGAGGACATCGGACGGTCCCTGACCGCTGTCCCGACCACCATCCCCGTACCGGGCCTCGCCGACGATCTCGAGGCGTCGGCGGCACACCGCGAGACCCGTCTGCGCGAACTGTCGAACGACCGTCGCGATCTGCTCATGCAGGTTCAGCCCTACATCGGGTCGGACGACGACGTGCACGGCGCCATCGTCACCGTCACCGATGTCGCCGACATCGCAGCGGAGAGGCGGGCCCGTGAGGCGGCGATGCACAATCTCGACGCCGTCATCGGTTCCGTCCGGGAGATGGTGTGGCAGCGCACAGCGGACGGCACGCTGACCCTCGTCACCCCCCAGGTCGAGGAGATGTACGGGGTGGGTCGCGAGTCGGTCCTCGCAGAGCCCGGGCTGTTGCTCGCGACCGTCCACCCCGACGACCGGGAACGTGTCCGCGCGACGTGGGCCTCGGCCGAGCCGCGATGGCAGATCGACTATCGCGTGGTCCGGCCCGACGGCAGTGTCCGCGGGATCAGCGAGTCGGCCCGACGGATGTCCCCTGACGGCGACGGCCCGGAACGTGTCAACGGCAGCTCCCGGGATGTCACCGAGACCTGGGAGCTGGCGCGGCGTGCTGCACACAGTTCGGCCGTCCTCGAGGCCGTCTCGCAGTCCGAGGAGATGGGGATCGTCGTCCTGGGTGCCGACGGGCGGGTGGTGAGCGCGAACGCCGGCGTCGAGGGGATCCTCGGGCATGCGGCGGATTCCCTTGTCGGCAGCCCGTTCTCGCTCCTGCTCGAGTCGGTGGCCGCCCAGGACCCCACGGGTGGCGCCGATCTGCTGGACGAGGACGTGCAGGTCGTCGTCGTCGACGGGCAAGCCCGATGGATCACGATCGACATGCACGCTGTGGGTGACCTCGAGCCGGGTGCCGATACGCCACGGACGGTTGCGCTGATCCGGGACATGACAGCGCTTCGGGAGAGTGTGGCGCGCCTCGCCCATCACCAGCAGTTCGACCCACAGACCGGGTTGCTGACCCGCAACTATCTCCGGACGCGGGCCGACGAGATGATGGCGAATGCCACCCGGGGGATCGCGCTGCTGTGGATCGACCTCGACGGATTCAAGCTCGTCAACGATCGGTTCGGCCACCGCGCGGGCGATATCGTGCTCTCCACCGTGGCATCCCGACTGCACCGGTCGGCACGTCACGAGGACGTCGTCGGTCGGCTCGGCGGCGACGAGTTCGCGATGCTGGTGTCCCGGATCGACGACATCGACGGACTCGACGCCCTCGCCCGCCGCATCCTGGCGGCCATCCGTGAGCCGATCCCGATGCAGGACTCTCTGGTGTACGTGTCGGCGTCGGTCGGGATCGCGGTGCATCCACAGGACGGGTCGACCGCCGGCGAACTGCTGCACAACGCCGACACGGCGATGTACGTGGCCAAGCAACGGGGCCGTGACCGTCACGCCTACTTCACCGCGGCGATGAACGAGGCCGCCGACGAGCGGGCCGAGATGCGCCAGAAGCTGGGTGCGGCGCTCATCTCGAACGAGTTCGTCATGCACTACCAGCCTGTGGTGGACGTCCGCGACGGGACTGTCGCGATGGTCGAGGCGCTGGTGCGGTGGCGCCGCGACGACGGCGAGCTCATGACGGCCGCCGATTTCATCGGCTACGCGACGGAGACGGGTCAGATGCGGGCGCTGGGCCGCACGGTCCTGACGCTCGTCGACGAGGGCATCACGGAGCTGCAGTCCGCCCTGGGGGTGGATCGTCCGAGAGTTGCCGTGAACCTCTCGGCGGCGGAGCTCGACGAGCGGGACATCGTCGACTGGCTCATGGTGTGGGCACCCGCAGGCGGTATCGAACGGATCGTCGTGGAGGTGGTGGAGTCGACCCTGCTCGACCCGGCGAGTCGGGCGATGGACAACCTGGGGGTGTTGCGCCGGCTCGGCGCGATCGTGAGCATCGACGACTTCGGCACCGGCTACTCCAACCTCGAGCTGCTGGACCGTCTCGAACCGGGCGTGATGAAGGTCGACCGCTCCCTGGTTCGCCGCGCGCGCGAGGACGAGCGCGGTCGCAAGATCCTGCGCGCCGCGATCGAGGTGGCGAAAGCCCTCGACGCACAGGTCGTGCTCGAAGGGGTGGAGGACGAGGCCATGGCCCAGCTGGCCGTCGACCTCGATGCCGACCTGGTCCAGGGCTTCCACGTCGCTCGCCCGATGCCGATCGACGAGCTGATCGACTGGATCCGTGCTCGCGCCTGACCCGTGGCACAATCTCGAGCGGCGGGTCCGGCCCGCCGTTCCCCCATGGTGTAATCGGCAACACTTCTGATTTTGGTTCAGGCATTCCAGGTTCGAGTCCTGGTGGGGGAGCACAGTTCCGGAACTTTCTGCCCACTCGGCGCTCGTTTTGTGCCCGCTCGGCGTGAATTGTCTGCCCGCTCGGCGGGTGGCGGGTCAGTGCATGAAGCACTTCTCCTCGACGCGGCCGGTGATGCGCCAGCGGCCGTCGACGCGGCGGTAGGTGTCGTGGTACCAGACGCCGACGGTGAGCACCGTGGCGTCGTCGCCGGCGAAGACCATCGGGTTGAAGCACATCACGGTGCCGGTCGCGTCGTCGCCGTCGATCGAGAGGTCGATGTTGGCGTTGAGGTGGTAGTACGCGGCGAACAGGGCGAGGTTCTCGCGCAGCCACGGGACGATCTCGGCCGGTGTCCCGACAGCACCGCCGACCGCGGAGTAGTCGATGTGCGCGTCCGCGGTGAACAGCTCGTGGAGGTCGTCGAAGCGGCGGCGGTCGACGGCGGTCGCGTAGTCGGTCAGCAGTTGCTGGAGTTCGAGTCGGTCGGAGATCTGCTGCACACTGAGCATGGAGTCACCGTAGTGGGCCGGGACCGGACTGGGAGAACATGTTCTTTTCTCACCCTGAGCTGGAGGAACGATGGCCGTGAACCGACCCGCCGACGCGGAGCGTGAGGTCCGCGCCGCGCCGCGCGCCCGCATGACCGGTGCCCAACGGCGCCTGCAGCTGATCGAGGTCGCGCGCGGGCTGTTCGCCGAACGCGGCTACGAGGGGACGTCGGTCGAGGAGATCGCCCAGCGGGCCGCGGTGTCCAAGCCTGTCGTCTACGAGCACTTCGGCGGCAAGGAGTCGCTGTACGCGGTCATCATCGACCGCGAGATGGAGACCCTCCTCGAGCGCGTCACGTCGTCGCTGACCAACAACCGGTCCCGCTTCCGCGTCGAACAGGTGGCCCTCGCGCTGCTCACCTACATGGAGGAGCGCACCGACGGGTTCCGCATCCTGGTCCACGGATCACCGGCGACGGGCGGCGCACCGAAGTACTCGAGCCTCCTCAACGACGCGATCAGCCAGGTCGAACACCTCCTGGCCGAGGACTTCGAGCGGCGTGGGTTCGACGCGTCGCTCGCCCCGCTCTACGCGCAGGCGCTCGTCGGGATGGTGTCGGTGACCGCCCAGTGGTGGCTCGACGTGCGCGAGCCGTCCAAGGAGGTCGTCGCCGCGCATCTGGTGAACCTGTGCTGGAACGGGCTGACCCACCTCGAGGTGGATCCCCGCATCGACGAGGCCCCCTGACCTCAGCGCAGCGTGATGCTCCTCTTCGACAGGCCCATCCAGAACCCGTCGATGACCTGGTCGGGGATCTGACCCGGATCGTCGGAGGCACCGAGCGCGACGAACAGCGGCGCGAAGTGTTCGACGGTGGGGTGCGCGTACGGCATCCCCGGTGCGCGCGTGCGGAAGTCGACAAGAGCGTCGACGTCGGCCGCGGCGAGTCGTTCCGACGCCCACGCGTCGAACTCCCGTGACCACCCCGGCGGGGTCGCGTCGGGTGTCGGGTCGGTCAGATACGGCAGTCCATGGGTGGTGAAGCCGGACCCGAGGACGAGCACACCCTCGTCGCGCAGCTCGTGCAGTCGCCGCCCGAGGTCGATGAGCGTCACGGGGTCCAGCGTGGGCAGTGACACCTGCACCACCGGGATCCGCGCCTCGGGGTACATCACGGTCAGCGGGATGAACGCGCCGTGGTCGAGGCGGCGGTCGGGGTCATGTCGGACCGCGAGCGGGTCGGGCATCATCGCCTCGATCCGGCGGGCGAGCTCGGTGGCGCCGGGTGCGTCGTAGCGGATCCGGTAGAAGCGCTCGTCGAATCCCCAGAAGTCGTAGGTCAGCGGGGTCGCCGCGTCCGTCGAGCCGATCGTCAGCGGAGCCGACTCCCAGTGTGCGGACAGCACCAGGATCGCCGTCGGTTCGGGCAGGTCACCGGCCAGTTCCGCGAGTTCGCGCACCCACCGGCGGTCGTCGAGGAGCGGCGGTGCCCCGTGACTGATGAAGAGAGCAGGGGGTCGCGTGACGGTGACCATGCTCCTCCAAACGGACCGCGGTCCGTCTTTGTTCCCGCGGCCGGGGGACGCGGGCGTCGGGCTCAGGTGCCCGGCACCTCGTATTGCAGCACGGCGCAGTCGATCCAGCGGTCGAACTTCCACCCGATGCGCCGCAGGGTGCCGGTCCGCTCGAAGCCGAAGCGTTCGTGCAGGCGGATCGACGCGTCGGACTCGATCACGGAGATCACCGCGACGACCCGGCGCACGGTGGCGGGGTCGAGGTCGGTCAGCAGTGCGCGCAGCAGGGCAGACCCGAGTCCACGGCCGGTCGCCTCCGGGCGCAGGTAGATGCTGTCCTCGGTGGTCCAGTCGTAGGCGGTCTTGGTGCGGAAGTCACCGAGGTAGGCGTAGCCGAGCACCGTGCCGGGGTCGTCGGTGTCGGCTGCGACGAGGAAGGGGCGACCCCGGCCGGTGATCGCCGTCAGGCGCGAGCGCCACTCGTCGACCGACGGGGAGGTGTAGTCGAAGGTGATGACGGTCGTCTCGACGTAGTGGGTGTAGATCTGTGCGATCTGCTCGACGTCGTCGAGGTGGGCGGGCCGGATCTCGATGCTCACAGCGTGACGTCCGATCGGGTCGCGTCGGCGGCGGCCTCCCACAGGCGGCCCGCGAGTCGCAGGTCGCCGGCCGCGGCGGATCGCCCGACGAGGGTGGGGGCGCCCCGCACCCCGCCGCGACCGCCCGGGCCGACAAAGGCTCCGGGTGGCACCGGCATCACCGACGCGTAGATCTCGCAGTCGGCAGCCCGCTCCGGGGTGTTGGCGATGCGCGACGCGGCCCAGATGACACCGTGGTTCACGCTCTGCAAGGGTGTGAGGCTGGTGATCTCGGTGGCCGCGACCCCCGGATGACACAGCACCGCGGCGGCGGACGAGCCCGCGGCGCGCAGACGCCGGTCGAGCTCCAGGGCCCACAGAGCGTTCGCCAGTTTGGAGTCGGCGTATCCGCGCTTGCGGCTCCACCGTCGCGACCGGTAGTGCAGGTCGTCGGGATCGACGACGCCGAGGCGGTGGACGAGCGAGGTGACCACGACGACCCGGTCACGGACCCGGGGGAGCACCTCGTTGGTCAGCAGGAACGGCCCGAGCAGATTGGTCGCCATCGCGGACTCGAACCCGTCGGCGGTGTACTCGTGACGCGCCGGGATGATGCCGGCGTTGTGCAGCAGCACGTCGACGTCGTCGAGGGAGTCCGCGAAACGGAGCACCGAGTCCCGGTCGGCGAGATCGAGTGCCGCGCCGGAGACCGCGCCGTGGGTCTCGGCGGCGACGGTCGCGGCCACCGACCGCGCCGCATCACCGGACCGGCCGGTCATGACGACTCGGGCGCCCGCGGCGGCCGCCGCGTGTGCGGTCGCCAGACCGATACCGCGTGTGCCGCCGGTGACGACGAGCGTGCGGCCGTCGAGGCGGGGCATGCGGGCCGCCGTCCAGGTCGAGATCATGGCCGAACGATATAGGTGCTCCCGCGGGGAGCTCAGTACAGGAGGCGGCGGTAGTTGTCGTCGCGGTAGTGCTCGCGCAACTCCTCGAGGTCGGCCCCGCTGACCCGGTGTGCGATCTCCGCGGCACTCGGCAGGGCTTCGGGACGCCACGTCTCGTGCTTCCACAGATCCGACCGCATGAACGCCTTGGAGCAGTGGAAGAAGACCTCGTCGACGTCGATCTCGACGGCGAGCACGGGGCGGCGTCCCCGCACGGCCATCGCGTCGAAGTACTCCGCGTCGGAGACGATCCGGGCGCGCCCGTTGATCCGGAGGGTGTCGCCGCGACCGGGGACGAGGAACAGCGTCCCGACGTGCGGGTCCGACAGCATGTTGCGGTAGCCGTCGACGCGACGGTTCCCCGGACGCTCGGGGATCGCGATCCGGGTGTCGTCCAGGATCTGCACGAACCCCGGCGGGTCACCCTTGGGCGAGACGTCGACACGGCCCGCGGAGTCGACCGTGGACAGGACGACGAACGGCGAGTGGGCCACCCAGTCGCGGTGGACGTCGGACAGGCGGGACCGCACCTTGGTGGCGGCGCGCTCGTTGGGGAGGCCGATGACGGCCTCGAGCTGCGCGACCGTGGTGATCGAGTGGTCCATGGGGCCCGTGTCCGGCATGTGGTCATCGTCGCACCGCCGGTGTCGGGACGGCGACCGCATTTCCCTAAGATGGCGAGAGTGCCATCCACTCTGGCCGTGGGTTCCCCGCTCGCCGGTCTCACCGACATCGCCTGTTCCGATCCCGCCATCGCGCAGATCCGCGACAGGCTGGGCCGTCCGCAGCTCGACATCGTCGCCCCGGACGCCGCGCGTCCCTTCCTGATCGCTGCGGCCGCGTCCGACGACGCCCGGCCCGCGCCGGTCCTCGTCGTGTCGGCGAACGGACGTGAAGCCGAGGACCTCACCGCCGAACTGCGCGCGATGCTCGGTGAGAGCGTCGTCGACTTCCCGTCTTGGGAGACCCTCCCGCACGAGCGGTTGTCGCCGAGTGCCGACACCGTCGGGCGACGCCTGCAGGTGCTCTATCGCCTCGCGCATCCCGAGGACGAGTCCTACGGGCCGCCGGTGCGCGTGGTGGTCACCACGGTGCGGTCGCTGATCCAGCCCATGGCGCCCGACGCGGGCACCATCGAGCCGATCGTGCTGCGGGAGGGCGCCGAGTTCGACTTCGACGAGCTCCTCGGTCGACTGGTCGAACTGGCGTACCTGCGCGTCGACATGGTCGGCAAGCGTGGGGAGTTCGCCGTCCGCGGCGGCATCCTCGACGTGTTCCCGTCCACCGCGGATCACCCTGTGCGCGTCGAGTTCTGGGGTGACGAGATCACCGAGCAGCGTGCCTTCGCGGTGGCCGACCAGCGCAGTCAGCCCGAGGTCGACGCATCGCTGGTCCACGTCCATCCCTGCCGGGAACTGCTCCTCACCGACGCCGTGCGCGACAAGGCCGCCGCACTGGGCGCTCGTGAGTCCGGGGACCGCGCCACCGCCGAGATGTTCGCCAAGCTCGCCGAGGGCATCCCGGTGGAGGGGATGGAAGCCCTCATCCCGGCACTCGTCGACGGTCGGATGCGCCTGCTCGCCGAGGTGATGCCTGCGGCGACGCACGTAGTCGTCCTCGATCCGGAGAAGGTGCGCACCCGTGCCGCGGGCCTCTCCGCGACCGGTCGCGAGTTCCTCGAGGCGTCGTGGACGGCCGCCTCCACCGGCGGTGACGCACCGCTCGACTCCTCCTCGGCGGGGTCGTCGCTCGGCGACATCGATCTGCAGGCCAGCTCGTACCGACCCCTCGACGAGGTGCGGGACATCGCGATCGAGGGCGATCGCCCCTGGTGGACCGTGACCCCGCTGGCCACGGGCCCCGACACCGACGAGAACACCGTCGTCGTCGACGTCACCCCGGGCCCGGCGCCGCGGGGGTCCGAGGACGAGGTGGCCACCACGTTCGCCTCCCTCCGCGCGCATGTCAGCACCGGCGGTCGCGCGGCGATCGTCGTGCAGGGCAAAGGGACAGCGCAGCGGTACCGCGAGCGACTGGCCGAGGCTGAGGTGCCCGCCGTCATCGCCGACGAGGGCGACGCACCGGCGGAGGGTGTCGTCTCGGTGTTGTGCGGACCGCTGCGTCACGGGATCGTCTGCGCGGGAGCCCAGCTCGTCGTGGTGTCCGAGGCCGACCTCACCGGCACACGGGTGGCCACCGCGGGCGACGGCAAGCGCATGCCGGCGAAACGCCGCAACACCGTCGACCCGTTGGCGCTGACCGCCGGGGACCTCGTCGTCCACGACCAGCACGGCATCGGCAAGTTCGTCGAGATGATAGAACGCACCATCGGCGGTGCACGCCGCGAGTACCTGGTGCTCGAGTACGCCGCGTCCAAGCGGGGGCATCCCGGCGACCGGTTGTTCGTGCCCATGGACTCCCTCGACCAGCTGTCGCGGTACGTCGGCGGTGAGCAGCCGTCGCTGTCGAAGCTGGGTGGGTCGGACTGGCAGAACACCAAGCGCAAGGCGCGCAAGGCGGTTCGTGAGATCGCCGGCGAACTCGTCGCCCTCTACGCGGCCCGGCATGCCGCGCCCGGTCACGCGTTCGCCCCGGACACCCCGTGGCAGGCGGAGATGGAGGACGCGTTCGGGTTCACCGAGACCATCGATCAGATGACGGTGATCGGTGAGGTGAAGTCCGACATGGAGAAGGCGGTCCCGATGGACCGCGTCATCGTCGGCGACGTGGGCTACGGCAAGACCGAGATCGCCGTGCGTGCCGCGTTCAAGGCGGTGCAGGACGGCAAGCAGGTGGCCGTGCTGGTCCCGACGACCATTCTCGCCCAACAGCATCTGCAGACGTTCACCGAGCGCATGTCCGGCTTCCCGGTCCGCATCCGTGGCCTGTCGCGGTTCACCGACGCCAAGGAGTCCCGCGAGATCATCGACGAGATGGCCGAGGGCAGTGTGGACATCGTCGTGGGCACACACCGCCTCCTGCAGACCGCCGTCCGGTGGAAGGACCTCGGACTGGTCATCGTCGACGAGGAACAGCGCTTCGGTGTGGAGCACAAGGAACACATCAAGTCGCTGCGCACGCACGTCGACGTGCTGACGATGTCCGCGACGCCGATCCCGCGCACCCTGGAGATGTCGATGGCGGGCATCCGCGAGATGTCGACCATCCTCACCCCGCCGGAGGAGCGACACCCGGTGCTGACCTATGTCGGTGCCTTCCAACCGAAGCAGGTCGCCGCGGCCATCCGGCGCGAACTCCTCCGGGACGGCCAGGTGTTCTACGTCCACAACCGCGTCAGCTCCATCGACCGCACCGCGAAGATGGTCGCGGACATGGTCCCCGAGGCACGGGTGGTCGTCGCGCACGGTCAGATGGGCGAGGACCAGCTCGAACGGACCGTCGCCGGGTTCTGGAACCGCGAGTACGACGTCCTGGTGTGCACCACGATCATCGAGACCGGTCTGGACATCTCCAACGCCAACACCCTCATCGTCGACCGCGCGGAGGCGCTGGGACTGTCGCAGCTGCACCAGTTGCGCGGACGTGTCGGGCGCAGTCGCGAGCGGGGATACGCATACCTGCTCTACAGCGGCGAGAAGCCGCTGACCGAGACCGCCTACGACCGGCTCGCGACGATCGCGCAGAACAACGAGCTCGGCGCCGGTATGGCGGTGGCGCTCAAGGACCTCGAGCTCCGTGGTGCCGGCAACGTGCTCGGTGCCGAGCAGTCGGGCCACGTCGCCGGTGTCGGGTTCGACCTGTACGTGCGCCTGGTCGGGGAGGCCGTCGAGGCCTACCGCGCGGCCGCCGACGGACAGCCCATCACGTCCGAGGAGTCGAAGGAGGTCCGCATCGACCTCCCCGTCGACGCGCACATCCCGGCCGACTACGTCGACTCCGACCGGCTGCGCCTCGAGGCGTACCGCAAGCTCGCCGCGGCCACCACCGACGACGACGTCCGCGCCGTCGTCGACGAGATGCTGGACCGCTACGGGCCTCTGCCCGAGGAGGTCTCGCGTCTGGTGTCCGTGGCGAAGCTGCGGATCCTGGCCCGCGAGCTGGGGATCACCGAGGTCGGCATGGCGGGCACCGGGGTCAAGATCGCGCCGGTGGACCTGCTCGACAGCCAGCAGATCCGGGTCAAGCGCGTGTTCCAGGGATCGACCTACCGGGCCACCACCTCGGTGCTGACCGTCCCGGTGCCGCGCACCTCCGGACTGGGCAGTGCCCGGGTACGCGACGTCGAGCTGATCCAGTTCGTCGCCGACGTGATGTCGGTGGTGAGCGGCAACGATCCGGGCTCGCGCGACATGCGCGGCCCCGTGGTCACCGAGGCGTCGTGACCGGGCCAGGTCGTCGTCCGGGGGAGGCGCTCCTCGACGCCGTGGACCTCATGGACCGACTACGGCGGGTGGGGCCGTGGGAGGCGACGCAGACGCACGAGTCGCTGCGCAGGTACCTGCTGGAGGAGACCTACGAACTCCTCGACGCGATCGACTCGGGTTCCCCGGACGACGTCCGCGAGGAGTTGTCGGACCTGTTGCTGCAGGTGCTGTTCCACGCGCGGATCGCTGCCGACAGCGACGGTCACCCCTTCGACATCGACGACGTCGCACGCACGTTCACGGAGAAGATCTCGGCGCGGTCGGCGGGTGTGCTGGCGGGTGAGACCGACCTCGCGACGCAGATCGCGCAGTGGGAACAGAACAAGGCCGCCGAGAAGCGTCGTGAGTCCGTCCTGGACGGCGTGCCCACGGCGCAGCCGTCACTGGCGTTGACGCAGAAGGTGATCGAGCGGCTCGACGCGGTCGGGTTCCCCCGCGACCTGATCCCCGAATCCCTGCTGACGGTGCACCTCGCCGCGGATCTCGCGGCCGACGGCGAGGCGAGTGTCGAGGATCGTCAGCGTGCCCGCGTCGTCGAGTTCATGACGAGTGTCCGGGCGGCGGAGTCGGGTCTGCGCGCGGCCGGGACCACGTCGCCCGACGCCGAGGACTGGCGTCGCGAGTTCCGCTGACCGTACGTAGGAGCCTGATCACTCGTCCGTCGCGGGCGGGTCGTGGCGCAGGATGTCGTCGGCGGGGAGCCACAACGGGACCTCGGTGAGCCGTTCGGTCCAGGCCGGGTGGGCCGGCCGGATCCACACCTGGGTGTCGTCGAGCTGGGTGAGCACCACCCGACGCCAGCGCCAGTCGGGTTGTGGCCGTGTGAGATCGGCGTCGCGGGTGATGGGTGTGGGGATGCACGCCCAGCAGCGGTCGTCCAGGGATGCGAGCCCCCGCTCGACGAGGAGGTCGTGCGCCTGCTCGTACTCGAGGTCCCGGCCGACGATCTGCCCGACCGGGTTCACGGCGTCGACGCGGTCGTCGTCGGGGTGGTCGGTGACCGTCCACCCGACGATCTCGCCGTCGGAGGGCCGTCGCACCGGGAGCCGACTGCGCCACCGATGGAGATCCACACCTCCAACCTACCGACCAGGCGTGGGTCAGGACTCGAAGAGGCGTTGGCCCCACCACTCACCCGAACCGAGGCCGGGTGGGCAGGCGAACAGCGCACTGCCGTTGTGGGTGAGGTACTCCATCATCGCGTCCTTGCTCGCCAACGCCCGCTGCATCGGCACGAACTGGGCGCCGGGGTCCCGGCAGTAGGCGATGAAGAACAGTCCCGCGTCGAGGTGGCCGAAGCCGTCGGAGCCGTCGGTGAAGTTGTAGCCCCGCCGCAGGATCTGCACCCCACCGAGGTTGTCGGGGTGGGCGAGTCGCACATGGGCGTTGCGGGGGATGGTCGGACCGTCGGACGTCGCGACGGCGAAGTCCGGGGTGTCGCTCTCGTTCGTCATGCCCAGCGGGGCGCCCACGCCCTTGGTCCGCCCGACGATCGCCTCCTGCTCGAAGAGGTTCGCGCGATCCCACGGCTCGATGTCCATGCGGATGCGACGGGCGACGAGGTAGGAACCTCCCGCCATCCACGCGGCCTTGCCGGGGACGTCGGCCGGGTCGACCCAGACCCATCGGTCGAGCACGTCGGTCTGGTCCGCGCGGATGTTCGCGGTCCCGTCCTTGAACCCGAACATGTTCCGCGGGGTCTGCTGGTTCGACGTGGTGCTCGACGTCCGGCCGAAACCGAGTTGCGACCACCGCACGCTGACGACACCGAAGCCCATCCGGGCGAGGTTGCGGATCGCGTGGACCGCGACCTGGGGATCGTCGGCGCACGCCTGGACACAGATGTCACCGTGGCTGCGTGCGGGCTCGATCGCGTCCTTGGCGAACGCCGGGAGATCGACCAGCGCGGCGGGTCGGTGCGCTCCGATGCCGAACCGGTCGGGGCGGGTCGGGTCCGACGCGCTCGGACCGAACAGGCCGGGACCGAAGCCGATGGTCAGCGTGAGCGACGACGCGTGCAGACCGAGTGCCTCGCCGGTGTCGGCCGGGGGCATGTACTCGCCGTGGTCGACGGCACCGCCCTCGACGGTCTCCTCACCTCGCGTCATGCGTTCGGCCGCGGCGGTCCACCGCTTCAGCATGTCGACCAGCTCGTCCCGCGAGTCGGTGATGACGTCGAAGGACGCGAAGTGCAGGCGGTCCTGTGCGGCGGTGATGATGCCGGCCTGACGCTCGCCCCGGAAGGGGACGATCCCGGGGGCGGCGTACTCGTCGACGGTGTTGCGTCCCACCGCGACTCCCGCCGCTGCTGCGGCGACCACACCTGCGCCGGCGCCGCCGAGCAACGCCCGGCGCGAGAACCTGCCGTTCACTGCTGCAGGACCAGCCCCGGCACCTGGCTCAGCGACTGCGACAGGGCGTCGATCTGGTCGGAGAGTGCCTTGCGCTTGTCCTCGGGGACGGTGTCGTAGGAGACGTAGCCGTCGCCGGCGCGGAACGCGTTGATGTCGTTGCGGATCGTCTGGAACTGGGCGGTGATCTTGTCCATCAACGCCGGGTTCTTCGCCGAGATCACCGGCTGCAGATCGGCGATCAGCGTCTCCGAGCCGTCGATGTTCGCGGCGAAGTCGAACAGGTCGGTGTGGGAGTAGCGGTCCTCTTCACCGCCGACCTTGGTCGCGGCGATCTCGTCGACCAGGGCCTGTGGGCCCTTCACGAACGACTGTGTCTCGAAGGTGAAGTCGGGCTTGGCGACCTCGGTGACGAGGCGACCCACGTCGGTGTTCAGCTGTGCGGCGACCTTGTCGATCTCGGGCTTGGTGTCGGTCTTCTGCGCGTTCGCGAGGTCCGCGGCGGCGACGTCGCTGCCCTGTGCTCCGACGTCGGACTGCTTCGGCGGCCAGAGGAAACGCTCGAGGCGGTGGAAACCGGTGAACGGCTCGGAGCCGTCGGCGGTGTCGTCCCAGCGCATGTCGATCGCGGGGTCGAGGTCGGGGAACGACTCGGCGACGGGCTCGATGCGCTCGTAGAACGTGCGGGTGAGGCCGAACTGGGCGCGGGCGGCGTCGAGGTCGCCGGCGACGATCGCGTCGGTGAACGACTTCGTCTGCGCCTGGAGTCCGCTGAGCTGCCCGCGGACGTAGGTCAGGTAGGTCTGCTTGGCGGTCTCGACGCTCGCGGGCGCCTGCTGCCGCTCCTTCTTCTCGCCGGAGACGGTGAGGTCCTTGCGGATGCCGTCGCCGACCATGCCCGGCTTGCACGCGACCTGGTAGGTGGCGGGGTCGACGATCTCGACGGTCAGCTTGCCGGTGAGGCCGGGTCCGATGTTCTCGACCTCGCCGAGCACGCGGTTGTTGTTGCCGTACACGTAGAACTCGGTGACCTTGTCGCCGTTGTTGGTCACCGCGAAGTCGACGGTTCCGGTCTGGGCGTCGGACCGACCGAGGTCGCAGGACGAGTCCGTCGACGTCACGGCGATCGCGCCGTCGGAACTCGACGATTTCGCCGTGCAGCCGGCGGTCGCCGCGACCACGACGATGGCGGCGCAGGCTGTGGTCGCGCGCAGGACGGTTCGGGTCACCGGTGGTGCCTTTCTGGAGGTCGGCGCGCTCACGCGGCCGCGGCCTGGGTGGACGCGTCGGTCGTCTGTCGACGCGGCGCGGAGGTGGGACGGAAGAACAGGGTCATCACGACGGCGAGGTAGGCGCACCACGCGATCACCTGCAGCAGTGTGGGATCGGGCCGGAAGTTGAAGATGCCGCCGAGGAGGGTCCCGTACCAGGACGACTGGTCGTAGACCGAGGAGATGTCGAACGCGCGTGTGCCGAGACCGGGGAGCCATCCGACGGTCTGCACGGCGCGGATGCCGTAGGCGAGGATGCCCGCGGCGACCACCACGAGGAACGCGCCGGTCCAGGTGAAGAACTTCTGCAGGTCGATCCGCACGGTCCCCTGGTAGAGGCCGATGGTGAGGACGACCGCGACGACGACGCCGACGAGGAGACCGACGAGCGGCCAGCTGCTGCCGGAGGTGTTCTCGGCGTACCCGACCATCAGCAGCGCCGTCTCGATGCCCTCGCGTCCGACGGCGAGGAACGCCAGCAGGAGCACGGCGGGCGCGCCGACCTCGAGCGCCCTGCCCATGCCCGCCTTGAGGTCGGTCGAGATGTGGGCGGCCGCGCGGCGCATCCAGAGCACCATCCCGGTGACGATGACGACCGCGACCAGCGATGCGACACCCGCGACGGCCTCGGCGGCGAGCCCGGAGATGGTCGACGTTCCGTAGTGGATGCCCGCGAACACCGCGAGCACCATGACGACCGCGGCGGCGACGCCCAACCACACCCAGCGGAGCGCGTCACGCCGGTCGGACTTGACGAGGAAGGCGACGAGGATCATGACGACGATCCCGGTCTCGAGTCCTTCCCGTACGCCGATCAGTCCGCTTCCCAGCAGCTGTGAGGTCACCGATGGACTGCCCACTCCTCGGGTCCCCTTCCGGCACGGTCGCCCGGCGGGGCGACGGTGATGCTGGCTATAGCTTAGGCTGGGCAACCTTCGGTTAGGCTGCCCTCAGCGGACAATACTCCCGACGGCGTGGGAACGATAATCGCGACCGGAGAGTTGAGAGCCTGTACCCGTGACCGGTGGGTGCGGGAGGAGTGGGTGGATGTCGGGCTCGGGCCGGCGCGGTACGCGCTGGGCGGTGGTGCTGCTGATGGCGGTGATCGCGACGACGACGTCCGCCTGCATCGATCTGCCGGGGCGACCGTCGGTCGACATCCCCGAGGGTCTGCCGCCGGGGCCCGGTGCCGCGGTGCCCTACCTCGACGTCAACGCGCCGGGTCGGACCGCCGATCGGCTCGAGGCCTGGGCCCGCCCGATCGCCGCCTCGACCGGCATCCCGCTCATCGCGATGGAGTCCTACGGCAACGCGGCGGAGATCCAGCGCCAGCAGCACCCCGAGTGCGGCATCGCCTGGACGACCCTGGCGGGTGTGGCCGGGGTGGAGAGCAAGCACGGCACATACCGCGGCGCGAGGATCGCCCCCGACGGTGAGGTCAGCCCGCCCATCCGCGGCGTCAAGCTCGACGGGACCGCCGGCAACCTCACCATCGCCGACACCGACGGCGGCGCGATGGACGGCGACGCCGAACACGATCGGGCCATGGGGCCGTTCCAGTTCATCCCGGAGACGTGGAAGCGCTACGGCGTCGACGCGAACGGTGACGGAGTCGCCGACCCGGACAACATCGACGACGCCGCGCTCTCCGCCGCCCGCTACCTTTGCGTCTCGGGCGGGGACCTCACGACGCCGGAGGGGTGGCAGAAGGCCGTGCGCGTCTACAACAACTCACGCAAATACGTGCTCGACGTGCGCGATCAAGCGAACGCGTACTCGGTGAACGTCGCCTTCTGACCGTCCGACTCGGGGCCGTCTGTGCCGGTGTCCGGTGTCCCGGGCGAGTCAGACCGGGTGCGGGCGGTGTCACGCACTAGTCTTCGACACGACGATCCCGGGGCTCCTCTGTGACCCACCGGGCGGCTGCGCAGAACGAAAGGCTCAACAACGTGGCGATCATCGAGCAGGTCGGGGCCCGCGAGATCCTCGACTCCCGGGGCAATCCGACCGTGGAGGTCGAGGTCGCCCTCGAGGACGGCACCTTCACCCGGGCGGCGGTCCCGTCGGGGGCATCCACCGGCGAGCACGAGGCCGTGGAGTTGCGCGACGGCGGCGACCGGTACGGCGGCAAGGGTGTCACCAAGGCGGTCGAGGCGGTCCTGGGTGACATCGCCCCCGCGGTGATCGGCATCGAGGCCGACGACCAGCGCGTCGTCGACCAGGCCCTGCTCGATCTGGACGGCACCGCCGACAAGTCCCGCCTGGGCGCGAACGCCCTGCTGGGCGTCTCGCTCGCGATCGCCAAGGGTGCCGCGGAGTCCGCGGGCCTGCCGCTGTTCCGCTACATCGGCGGCCCGAACGCGCACATCCTCCCGGTGCCGATGATGAACATCATCAACGGTGGCGCCCACGCCGACAGCGGCGTCGACGTCCAGGAGTTCATGATCGCCCCCGTCGGCGCGCCGACCTTCAAGGAGGCGCTGCGCTGGGGTGCCGAGGTCTACCACTCGCTGAAGTCGGTGCTGAAGGCCCAGGGGCTGTCCACCGGTCTCGGTGACGAGGGCGGCTTCGCGCCCGACCTCGCCGGCACCCGCGCCGCGCTGGACCTCATCCTCGAGGCCATCTCCGGTGTCGGCCTCACCCCCGGTCGCGACGTCGCGCTCGCCCTCGATGTGGCGGCGACCGAGTTCTACACCGCCGGAACGGGCTACGCGTTCGAGAAGGAGACCAAGACGGCGGAGGAGATGTCGGCGTTCTACGGCGAGCTCGTCGACGCCTACCCGCTGGTCTCGATCGAGGACCCGCTCGACGAGAACGACTGGGACGGCTGGGTCGCCCTGACCGACTCCATCGGCGACAAGGTGCAGCTCGTCGGCGACGACCTCTTCGTCACCAACCCCGAGCGCCTCGAGCAGGGCATCAACCGCGGGGCGGCCAACGCCCTGCTGGTGAAGGTCAACCAGATCGGCACGCTCACCGAGACGTTGGACGCCGTCGCGCTGGCCCACAACAGCGGGTACAAGACGATGATGAGCCACCGCTCGGGCGAGACCGAGGACACCACCATCGCCGACCTCGCGGTCGCGTGCAGCTGCGGCCAGATCAAGACCGGTGCCCCGGCGCGCAGCGAGCGCGTCGCCAAGTACAACCAGCTCCTGCGCATCGAGGAGCAGCTCGGCGACGCCGCCCGTTACGCGGGCGATCTCGCGTTCCCGCGCTTCTCGTTCGAGGGCTGAGGACACGATGGCGCAGCGACGCTCCGGATCCCGCGGACGGGACGGCCGTGCGGCCGGGTCGTCCGCGCGCCGGCGCGTCGAGGACCGTCGGACCCCTCGCCGGCCCGACGGTCGCGCCGGCGATGTCCGCCGGCGTACGCCCCGACCTGATCCCCGCGACGACGCGCTCGGCCCCGACGTCACCGACATCCCGACCGACGACGCCGCGGTCGACCCGTCGGATGCCGCCCCGACCAGGGCGGGGGAGCGGGAGATCCGGGAGCGGTCGCGTCCGGTCGTCGCCGCCCGCAGTCGCGTACCCGCGTCGATCAGCGGACTCACCGTCGGTGGGCTCAGCCCGAAGAAGGCGGTGCTGTTGGCCCTGGTGATCAGCGCCGTCGCACTCACGCTGGCCGTGCCGCTGCGGACGTACTTCGCCCAGCGGTCGGAGGCGGAACAGCTGCGGTCGGCCAACGCCTCGATCAGCCGCGAGGTCGGCGAGCTGCAGCAGAAGGTCGCTGAACAGGACGACCCCGCCTACGTGGAGGAACAGGCCCGGCAACGCCTGCTCATGGTCAGGCCGGGGGAGATCCCGTTGGCGATGCAGTTCCCCACGCCGCCGGAGAAGTCTGATGACCAGAAACGCGCGGAACGGCAGGCGTCGAATCCCTGGTACACCAACCTCCTCGACGCGGTGTCGACGCCGACTGCACGATGACCGATCCGGCGACGACGGACCCGACGCCGACGGGTGTCACGGCCGACGACCTCGCGGTGGTCGCCCGGCAGCTGGGTCGTGAGCCGCGGGGCGTCCTCGCGATCAGCTACCGCACACCCGACGGCGTGCCGGCCGTGGTCCGGACCGCACCGCGGTTGCCCGACGGCACCCCGTTCCCCACGCTCTACTACCTCACCGACCCGCGTCTGACCGCCGAGGCGAGCCGACTGGAGTCGGCGGGTCTGATGCGGGAGATGACCGAACGGCTCCGCACCGATCCCGCACTCGCGCAGGCATACCGGCGCGCGCACGAGGACTACCTCGCCGAGCGTGACGCCATCGAGTCGCTGGGGACGGACTTCACCGGCGGCGGCATGCCGGACCGGGTCAAGTGCCTGCATGTCCTGATGGCGCACTCGCTGGCCAAGGGTCCGGGCGTCAACCCGCTGGGCGACGAGACCGTCGCGGTCGCCGCGCAGTCGGACCACCTCCGGGGCACCGCGCTTCCGGCCGACTGGCCGGGCATCACGGGTCCCGACGGACAGGACACGGGATGACGATCGTCGGCGCGGTCGACTGCGGTACCAACTCCATCCGGCTGCTCGTCGCGCGACGCACCGACGGTGTCCTGACCGATGTCCACCGTGAGATGCTTGTGGTGCGTCTCGGGGAGGGTGTCGACGCCACGGGCCGGTTCACCCAGGGGGCACTGGAACGCACGCGCGCCGCCCTCGAGGACTACGCCGAGATCATGCGTGGCCACGCGGTGCAGGCCGTGCGCATGGTCGCGACGTCCGCCACCCGCGACGCCGAGAACCGCCACGTGTTCTTCGACATGACACGGGAGGTGCTCGCCTCGGTGGTCGAGGGATCCGTCGCGGAGGTCATCACCGGCGACGAGGAGGCGCGGCTGTCGTTCGCGGGTGCTGTCGGTGAGTTCGATCCCGCCGACGGTCCGTTCGTCGTCACCGATCTGGGCGGCGGGTCCACCGAGGTCGTCCTCGGCGTCGACGGCGAGGTCGTCGCGGCGAAATCGGTGGACATCGGGTGTGTGCGCCTCACCGAACGTGTGCTGGCCTCGGATCCGCCGACCGACGAGGAGGTCGCCACCGCCCATGAGGTGGCGCGCGCCGAGCTGCAGGCGGCGTTCGACGCGGTCCCCGTGGAGCGTGCCGCCACGTGGGTGGGGGTCGCGGGGACGATGACCACGCTCGCCGCGCTGGCCGGCGATCTGCCGACCTACGACGCGGAACGGATCCACCGGATGCGGATCCCGATGGACCGGCTCACGCAGGTGTGCGAGGGGCTCGTGGGGATGACACGTGCGCAGCGTGCGGCACTCGGTCCGATGCACCCGGGTCGCGTCGACGTGATCGGTGGCGGCTCGATCGTGACCCTGGAACTGGCCCGCGAGTTCGCGCGGCGCGCGGGCATCACCGACCTGGTGGTCAGCGAGAAGGACATCCTCGACGGGATCGCCCTGTCCGCCTGACGGGTTCGGCGACGGCGGTGTCCGAGCTCAGGCGGGTTGCCGCAGCGAGATGTTGTTGCAGGCCTCGCACACGCTGTCGGGGATGACGCCCCGCCGCTGCAGGAAACCGAAGACGATGCAGCCGAGGCAGATGCCGAACGCGGATTCGAGCAGGGCCGCCACGACGACGAGACCGACGGTGATCTGGGCGGCGAGACCCAGGCCGGCGAGGCTGAACACGAAGGCGACGCCCGTGATGGTGAGCCCGATGGCCTGCGCGAACCGCTTCGGCGGGCCCGGGACGACCTTCGTCCTGCCCAGCGCGGGGACGATGACCCGCACCGACAGCTGGCCGAACGGCGACAGCGTCGGTCCCGAGATCACACGAAGGAGGAACCCGATGGCCAGGATCCCGTAGAGGACCGGGTTGTCGACGACGATGGTGATGATCGCGAGGACGACGACGAGACCGGCCGTTGACCGAGCGGCGTACTCGTTGACCGGGTTCGGGAACTTGAGCGATTCGGGGAGCACCCGACCAGGGTAGACATCCCCGTCCGGGGCGACCATCGTTCGCGTCGCGCTGGTTCTATCGCGTTCTATCGCGCCGGGACGGTGTCCGCGTCGGGTTCTGCCTGCGCCTCCGCGGCGAGATGCGCCCGCACCGACGTGAGCGACGGCAGGAGTCCAGACGCCGCGGCGACCAGCGCGTACCCGACGACGGGTACGGCAGCGGCGAGGACCAGCGCGTGCAGGAGGTCGTCGGGGGTGTACCGCCCGACGTTGTCGAAGAAGACCACGCCCACGACGGCCACGCCCACGGCGCCGCCGACCTGCTGGAAGGTGTTCAGCACACCCGACGCCGCCCCGGAGTCGCGGCCGGTGACGGTCGCCAGCGCGATGTCCAGCAGAGGCACGAGGGTCAACGCGAGACCGACACCCGCGACGGCCATCGGGATCACCGTGTCCCACCCCGAGTACCCGGTGCCCTCACGGTGCAGGACCCAGATGGTGCCCGCTGTGCCGCCCGAGATGCAGATCCCACCGATGAACGGCAGGAGTCTGCCGACCCGGGAGATCAATGCCGCCGCGACGCCGGCCGCGACGACGGCACCGACACTGAACGGGAGGGTGAGCACCCCGGAGCCGATGGCCGAGAACCCCAGGCCGGTCTGGACGTAGAGCGCGAGGATGAGGAAGAACGAGTTGATCGACCCGGCGAACAGGAACTGGATCGCCACGCCGCCGACGAAGCCGCGGTTGGTGAACAGGCGCATCGGCATCATCGCCGAGTCGGCCCCGTGCCGTCGTTCGTAGAGGACGAAGAGGGCGAGGACGACGGGTGACGCGGCCATGAGGACGAACGACCACGCGGGCCACCCCAATTGGCGTCCCTCGATGAGGGGATAGACCAGCAGCAGGATGCCGCCGACCGCCAGGACGACGCCGACCGGGTCGATGGGGGAGGGACGGTCCACCGTCGTGTTCGGCACGACGAGCAGTGCGGCGACGACGATGACGATCCCGACGGGGACGTTGATGTAGAAGATCGAACGCCATTGCCCGCCCAGGGGATCGGACGTGACGAGCCACCCGCCGAGCACCGGCCCGATGACCGCTGCCATCGCGGTCACCATGCCGATGGCGCCGAAGACCGGCGCCCGCTCGGACGGCCGGAACAGCGCCTGCACGCTGGCGAGCACCTGCGGGACCATCAGGCCCGCGAACAGGCCCTGCACCACGCGGGAGGCGACGAGGACGTCACCACTCTGGGCGAGTGAGGCGAGCAGGGACGCCAGGGTGAACCCGACGATCCCGGCGATGAACACGCGCTGCCTGCCGAACCGGTCGCCGAGTCGACCGGCCGTGATCAGGACCGATGCGAAGGCCAGGATGTATCCGCCGACAACCCATTCGAGTTGCGACGGTGACGCGTCGAGGTCGCCGCGGATCGCGGGCAACGCGACGTTGACGATGGTGACGTCCATGAGGTCCATGAACATCGCGAAGGTCAGCACGATCATCGCCGGCACACGCAGCCGGTGGACGGAGGTCATGACAGGTTCGCCGGGATCATGGAGAAAACGTAGTACGCCGCGGCGCTCGGTTCGAGTCCACGAGAGGAGACGACGGGACACACGACAACGGCCCACGCTCTCGCGTGGGCCGCTGTGTCATCTGTGATGGGTCGGGTCAGACGCGCTGGTCGTCGACCTCGTCGTCGCGGTCGTCCCGCCGGGCACCGGCGTCGAGATCGTCGAGCAGGGATGCCTTGTCGCCGCGGGCTGCGAGCAGGGCGGGCGGTTCCTCGACCGCGTCGAGTTCGGCCCGCTTCGCCGCGTCCCGCATCTCGAGGCCGTCGGTGACGAGGTCACCGATCTCGCGGGTGATGTCCGCGACCGCCCCGGTGATGATCGTGGCGATCCGACCCACGTGGGTGGCCGTCGACTCCACGGCCTCCTGCAGCAGGTCCTTGTTGCGTTCGAACCGCCCGACCATCGTCACCTCCGGTTGCGCTGTACCCGTACCTCGTGCCGATGCGTTCAGGATGCCTTCGCGGTGTCCTTCTGGCGCTCGACCTTAACACTGAACTCGACGTCGTCCGAGGTCCAGGAGTTGGGCAGCGAGAGCTTGGCGATCTTCTTCCACGTCGACCCGATCTGGTGCGCGAAACCACCCGTGTTGTAGGGCAACCCGTACTTCTCGCAGATCGCGCGGACCTCGGGGGCGATCTCCGGGTAGCGGTTCGCCGGGATGTCCGGGAAGAGGTGGTGCTCGATCTGGTGCGACAGGTTGCCGCTCATGACGTGGAACAGGTGGCTGCCCTCGATGTTGGCCGAGCCGAGCATCTGCCGCAGGTACCACTGGCCCTTCGTCTCGTTCTCGCACTCCTCCGGGGTGAACGTCTGGACGCCCGACGGGAAGTGGCCGCAGAAGATGATCGAGAAGGTCCACAGGTTGCGGACGATGTTCGCCGAGAAGTTCCCCGCCAGCGTCAGCGGGAGCAGCGGGCCGGTCAGCGCCGGGTAGACGACGTAGTCCTTGAGGACCTGCTTGCCGGCCTTGCGCCACATGCCCTTCACGAGGCCCTTGACGTCGTACCACTTGCGCTTGCCGGCGACGATGTTCTCGACCTCGAGATCGTGGAGCATGACGCCCCACTCGAAGAGCACCATCAGAGCCGACGCGTAGACGAGGTTGCCGAGGTAGTAGGGGTTCCACCGCTGATCACGGTCCATCCGCAGGATGCCGTAGCCGATGTCGCGGTCCTCGCCGACGATGTTGGTGAAGGTGTGGTGCATGTAGTTGTGGCTGTGGCGCCACTGGTCCGAGGGGCACACGGTGTCCCACTCGAACTCCCGCGAGTTCAGCGACGGCTCACGCATCCAGTCGTACTGCCCGTGCATGACGTTGTGGCCGATCTCCATGTTGTCGAGGATCTTCGACACGCTCAGGGCGGCGACACCGGCCACCCACGCGGGCGGGAACCACCCGAAGAAGAACATCCCGCGTCCGGCGACCTCGAGGGTCCGCTGCGCCTTGATGATCGAGTAGATGTAGTCGCGATCCTTCTGACCGAGGTCGCCGACGACGCGGGCGCGCAGGGCGTCGAGGTCACGGCCGAGTTCCTCGACCTGCTCGTAGGAGAGCGTGATCTGGTTCTTGGGGGCCGCGGGCGCCTCGGTGTCCGCGGTGAGGGTGTCGGTGGTGAGGGCGTCGTCGTTCTCGACGGCGGTGGGGAGAGTCATGATGGTCATCGGTTCCTCCTGAGGTGGTTCGATGGTCGCGCCGGGGGACTGGTCAGATGTCGATCTCGACGTCCCCGACGGGCGCGGAGATGCAGAGCTGGATGTGCTTGTCGGTGTCGTTGTCGATCTCGCCGGTGAGCACGTTGCGGGTGCACCCCGACTTCTTCGGTGCGGTGCAGGAGAAGCAGATCCCCATCCGGCACCCGAACTCCGGTGTGAGACCGGCGGACTCGGCCTGCTCGAGGATCGTCCGACCGTCGTTGTCCGCCGTGCGCGACGAGCCGGTGAACCGCAGTTCGCCGGAGACGGGCTCGTCGGGGTCGGGAACATACGCCGCCGGGGCGGTGAATGCCTCCGTGTGCACGAGATCCTCTCGGCCGCGCTCGTCGTAGAAGGCGCGCACGTCGTCCATCAGTGCGGCGGGCCCGCAGACGAACACCGGTGCATCGTCGACGAACGCGTCGGACGTGGTGAGGTGCTCGGGGGCGAAATGTCCCGTGAGACCGCCGTTTCCCTCGCCCCGGGTGTGCACGACGCGGACGTCGACGTGGTCGTGCCGGTCGGCGATGGTCTGCAGTTCGTCGGCGTAGGCGACGTCGTCGGGGCCGGCGGCGTAGTGGACGAAGAGCACCGGACCGCGGTGGTTCTCGGCGAGCAGGGTGCGCGTCATCGAGAGCACAGGTGTAACGCCACTGCCGCCGCTCACGAAGACGGCCGCGGCCGGTCGCTGCTCGGGCAGGACGAAGTCGCCGGTGGCGGGTGTGAGACCCACGACGTCACCGACCTTCGCGTGGTCGAACAGGTGACGTGAGACATGGCCGTCGTCGTGGGCGGTGACCGTGAGCTCGATGGTCCCGTCCGCTCCCGCCTCGGCGTTGGCCGGCGAGAAACACCGGGTCTCGCGGACGCCGTTGACCACGACGCTGACCTGCACGTACTGGCCGGCGCGGAAACCCTCCCACTGCCGTGTCGGTTGCAGCGTCAGCCTCACGGCACGTGCGGTCGGGCGGTGGACTGAGGTGACCCGGGCACGCATCTCGCTCCACGTGACCATCGGGTCGACGAGCTCGAGATACCGGTCCACGGGGTGCGGTGCGAGCGCGGCCTCGATGACCGAGCCGAACATCGCTGGCAAGCGGTCGAACATCGTCGCCTCCTGGGTCGGTGCGTAATCTGATCACCGTCACTGTGAGCGGTTTGAGTGAACAGGTGTGCACTGACAGTGTGCCACCCTGCCACCGGCGACGGTCAACCCCGACGCCGTGTAACCGCTGTCACAGATTCGTGGTTGCCTAGACTCGTCCACGTGTCGCGGCCCAGGGATCAGTCCGCCGCGCGTGGCCACGGTCGCTCGCGGAGCGAGGCCGCACCGTCTCGACCGGCGGTCGACGCCACCGAGAGCCGTTCGGCCCGCAAGAGCAGGACCCGGCAGGCACTGCTCGACGAGACCCTCGATCTGGTCGCCGAGCGCTCCTTCTCGAGCCTGAGTCTGCGCGAGGTGGCCAAGGCCGCCGGGATCGTCCCGACCGCGTTCTACCGCCACTTCGCGTCCATGGACGACCTCGGCGTCACCCTCGTCGAGGACGCGATGCGGATCCTGCGCCGGATGCTGCGCGACGGCCGCCGGGACCTGGCCGCCCGCGACGCTGTCCCGACCGCGGCGAACTCGCTGGAGATCCTCGTCCGGCAGGTCCGGACCAACGAGGCCCAGTTCCGGTTCCTGGTACGCGAACAACACGGTGGAGTGACCGAGATCCGCCGCGCGATCGACACCGAACTCCGGCTGTTCGTCAAGGAGCTCGCCATCGACCTCTCGCGCATCCCCGAGATGGCGCGGTGGGGTGCCGAGGACCTCGAGCTCGCCGCCGAACTCCTCGTGACGGTGATGCTGACCGCGGTCGCCGAACTGCTCGAGTCCCGGGGGCCCGAGGACGACGCGGAACTCATCACCCGCACCCAACGCAAGCTGGTGATGGTCATCCTCGGCATGAACTCCTGGCGCACGGCTCCGTAGGATCAGCCGACATGAGCGACGAGCCGCCGCGTCCCGTCCGTCCCGCGGGTCCGACGCGTCCGGCGGTGGTCGTCCTCATCGTCGGGATCGTCGTGTTCGTGCTGGCCGCGGCGGCCGTCGTCGGCTACGTCGTGCTCGGTCGCGGCGGCTCCGGTGGGGCCTTCGACACCGCGCCGTCCACCGTCACGGTGACGAGCACCCCGGACTCGACTCCCATCGGACCGACGTCCGTCGAGCCGTCGACCACGTCCTCGGCGCCGTCGAGATCCACCACGACGTCGTCACGTCCGACGACATCACGCCCGACGGCGTCGGGGCCGACCGTCGCCGGTGCCCCTGCAGGCTCGACGGCCTGTCCGGTCGAGTTCGGGCCCTATTACCTCTACCGCGCGTCCTCGGTGGGATCGCCGGTGACCACCTGTGGGTTCGCCGAACGGGTGCGCCGGGCCTACGGCGAGAGCGGCCGGCCCGGGCAGCTGCCCCGACCGGTGGTGGCGACGAGCCCGGAGACGGGGGAGCGCATCCGCATGATGTGCGCCGCCGAGGCGCGCATCGTCACCTGCACCGGCGGTGACGACGCCGTCGTCTACCTGTACTGACCCCCGGCCGGCGGCGCGCGTCGTCAGCAGTCGTCGGGCGAGGTGTCGGGCGGGGTGTCGCCGGGTCCTGCGCGGTCGGCGCGCTCGATCAACGCGACCAGCCGGGGGATGAGCGGCGGTGAGTGCGAGATGAAGCTGACGCACCCGCCCTGTCGGAACCCTCCGACGATGCCGACCAGCGATCTGCCGGCCAACCAGGGGGAGCCGCTGGTGCCGTCGACCAGTCCGCGGCAGCGGATGGTCGGGATCCCCTCGACGGTGGCGGTACGCGCCCGACAGCCCACCGGCGAGTCACCGACACCGGCGCCGTATCCGAGCACCCGGATCCGTAGACCCGGCCGATACGGCGACGGCGACCACCCGCGGCCGGTGACCGATTCCAGCGACCGGCCCGCGCGGTCGCTCACGCGGAGAACCGCGAAGTCGAGGACGTCGGGCTCGGCGGAGACGTCGGGGTCGAGGTAGACGGCGCTCACCGTCCACTGCCCGTAGGGCGCCCGCCCGTGGTCGTACCCGGGCGCGACCGTGATCGGTCCACGGATCCCGGTGAGGCAGTGTGCCGCGGTGACCATGAGGTCCCCGTGGGTGGAGTGCACGGTCGCGGCGGTGCACGTGTGTCGGTTGTCGCCGTCGAGGAACACCGGTCCGATGCGACGGTTCGCCTGCACGTCGACCGCGGTCGACGACGCGGCACCGCCGAGTCCGGCGACGAGCGCGAGCACCACGATCACCAGCAGCGCGCGTGCGGCCCTGGCGTTTACCGCAGCCCCCACTTGACGGTGACCGACACCGAGACGCTCTGCTGTCCGGGCTCGATCGGCACCGTGGACGCCTGTGCGGACCTCTCCGCGGTGACTGGCTGCTCCTGCCCGGTCACGTTCTCCTGCACCGACAGGACCCGGGACAGCGAGGTGGCCGAGAGCTTGGCGTATTGCTCCGCGCGGGTCCTCGCATCGTCGAACGCCCGTGTCCTCGCGTCGGCGAGGAGGCGGGAGTCGTCGTCGATGCGGAACGTCACGCCCGACAGGCGTGCGTCGTTCCCGCCGGCGTCGACGGCGGCACCGAGGACCGATGACGCGCGCGTCAGGTCGCGGACGGTGATCCGGACGGTGGTGGTCGCCTGATAGCCCGAGATGGACGGACCACCTCCGGGGACGGCGCCCGCGTACTGCGGGTCCAGCGTCACCTGCTCGGTCTGGACGTCCTTGCTCGCGACACCCGCCTTCTCCACGGCCGAGGTCACCGCCTGGACCCTGCTGCCGGCCTGGGCGATCGCCGCGGACACGTCCGCCGCCTGCGACTGCACCCCGACGGTCGCGGTGAGCGTGTCCGGGGCGCCGCGCACCTCGCCGGTGCCCACCACCGTCACCGCGGGTGGATCGGCTGCGGGGGAGGTGCTGTCGGACCCACAAGCGGCCACGGACCCGAGCAGCACCACGCACCCCGCAGCGGTCAGGGCGACGGACACCGCTCTGCGCATCATCGGTCCAGTGTCCCCGGAGACGGCCGATCGGGCGCGCCCGATGCCCGAACAGGGACGGCGGTGGCCGAGAAGTGCGGGCGAACCGGGCATCTCGCCGCCCCGGGCGTCAGCGCGCGCTGACGGAGGCGCCGTCGCCGGCCCGGGCGACGCGGACCTCGGGGGGAGGAGCGCCCGCCGCCTGCGCCTCGTCGTGGAGCTGTTCGGTGAGGGGATCGACGGCGTCGGACGGCATGAGAGCGATCACGCTGCCGCCGAAACCGCCACCGGTCATACGGGCACCGTGCGCTCCGCACCGCCGCGCGACCTCCGCGATGCGATCGATGACCGGTGTCGTGATGGCGAAGTCGTCGCGCATCGACGCGTGCGAGGAGTCCATCAGCAGACCCATCGTGGGGAGGTCGTCGGATCGCAGGGCGCCGACGGCGTCGAGCACACGCTGGTTCTCGGTGACGACGTGGCGGGCCCGGCGGCGGTCGACGGGATCGGTGACGCGCGCGAGCGTCGCGTCGAGGTCATCGGCATCGATCGCTCGCAGCGAGGCCACGCCGAGGTCGGCGGCGGCGCGGTCGCAGGACCGTCGTCGATCGGCGTACTCGCCCCCGGCGTGCCCGTGGGTGGTCCGGGAGTCGATCACGACGAGCTCGACGCCGGCCGGGGAGGGGTCGAACGGGACGGGTTCGACGGTGGTGTCGGCGAAGTCGACGAGCAGCGCGTGCCCCGTGCGTCCACACATCGCCGCGATCTGGTCGAGGAGTCCGGTCGGGGCCCCCACGTAGTCGTTCTCGGCGACCTGGGCGATCCGGGCCGCCTCGATCGGGTCGAGGGTGACGTCGGCCGACGCGGAGATCGCCATGAGGACAGCGCATTCGAGCGCCGCGGACGACGACAGTCCCGAGCCGACCGGGACCGAACTGGTGACGCGCAGCTCGCCGCCGGCGACGTCGATCCCGGCACGACGGGCTGCCCAGAACACCCCGGCCACGTAGGCGGTCCAGCCCTCCGTCGCCCCGGGCTCGGACTCGACCTCGAACGTCGCGCTCCCGTGTCCCTCGGCCGTCACCCGGACGGTCGACGAGCCGTCGCAGTCGAACGCGACGTCGGTGCGGCGTGTCAGGGCGATGGGGAGCGCGAAACCGTCGTTGTAGTCGGTGTGTTCACCGATCAGGTTGACCCGGCCCGGGGCGTGGGCGACGACTGTGCGGGTCATGACGGCCCGGCCGAGCGCAGGCGGGTGGCGACGTCCTCGGGCGTGACGTCGGTGATGAACGCGTCCATCGCGGACTCCGATCCGGCCAGGAACTTGAGTTTGGTCGCCGACCGTCGCACCGACATCAGCTCGATGTGCAGGGCGCCCTCGGCGTCGACGTCGCGACCCGAGTACTGGTGCACTGCAGCGATGTAGGGCAGCGGGCTGTCGTAGAGGCGGTCGAAGCGACGGAGGACGTCGAGATAGACGGCCGTGAGTGCGTCGAGTTCGTCGTCGTCGAGGTCGACGAGGTTGGCGACCCGTCGCCGGGGGTGAATGTGGACCTCTACCGGCCACCGTGCGGCGAAGGGGACGAACGCCACGACGAGCGGGTGATTCACGACGACGCGCGATCCGTCGGTCACCTCGGCGTCGACGATGTCCTCGAACAGGTTGCGGCCGGTCCGATCCCGGTGCTCGTCGGCGTGCGCGAGCATCGACCGAGTGCGCGGCGTGAGGTACGGGTAGGCGTAGATCTGCCCGTGCGGATGGGTCAGCGTCACGCCGATCTCCTCACCGCGGTTCTCGAAGCAGAACACCTGGGCCACACCGGGGAGCGCCAGCAGCGCGGCCGTCCGCGTCCGCCAGGCGTCGACGACGAGTCGCGCGTGGGTGTGGGAGAGCGAGGCGAACGACGCGGTGTGGTCGCTGGAGAAGCAGATCACCTCGCACCGACCGTGTCCGACGGCGCTGACCAGGTCGGCCGAGGCGGGGTCGGGGAGCTCGAACGGCCGCCCGGCCGCCGCACCGGAGAGACTGGGGAAGCGATTCTCGAACACCACGACGTCGTAGTCGGGTGCGGGGACCTCGCTGACCGTGCCGTCCGGCGACGGGCACAGCGGGCACTGGTCGGCCGGCGGCTTGTAGGTGCGGTCCTGGCGCAGGGCGGCGACCGCGATCCAGTCCCCGGTCTGCCGGTCGTATCGGATCTGCGAATGCAGGCCGGCACGGTCGGGCAGCGGCCGACGGTCGGGGACAGGACGCGGCGTGTGACCCGGCAGTGCGAAGAAGTCGATCTCGCGACCGTCGGCGAGATGCGTTGTGACCGCGGGGGAGTGGAGCCCGGGCGGTGTCATCGCGGCACCGCTGCGATGCGGACGTCGCGGATGCGCCGCCCGAGGACGATGCGAGCCGGTTCCGACAGGCCGTCGTCGACGACGAGGGTGTCGGTGCGGTCCAGCGGTGCGATCACGTTCGCGCCCACCTCCGAGAACTTGGTGTGGTCGGCCACGACGACGAGCGTCCTGCCGATGTCGATGAGTCGTCGGTTCGTCGCCGCCTCGGCCATGTTGGGGGTGGTGAGGCCGGCGTCGACGTCGAGGCCGTGCACGCCGAGCAGGGTGACGTCGACCCGAAACGAGGCGAGGGACGCGTCGGCCACCGGACCGACGAGCGCGTCGGACGGCGTGCGTGTGCCTCCGGTGAGCACCACCTGTGGTCGGTCGCGGCGGTGTGCAGCATCGGGATCGGACAGCTCGGCGAAGATCGGGATGGAGTTGGTGACCACCGTGAGCCCGGCGCGGTCGCGGAGCAGACGGGCCACCTCGAGGGTGGTGGTGCCCGCGCTGACGGCCACGGTCATGCCGTCCTCGACGAGGTCCGCCGCACAGGCCGCGATCGCGCGCTTCTCGGCGGTCTCGCGGACCGCCTTCGCCGCCGATCGGGGTTCCTCGCCGCGGTTGTGGCGGGCCACCGCACCCCCGTGCACCTTGTGCAGTGCCTCGTCGTCCTGGAGGGCGTCGAGGTCACGCCGGACTGTCATCTCCGAGACGTTGAGCTCGTCGGCGAGGTCGGTGACGCGTGCTGTCCCCTCGCGGTCGAGGACGTCGAGGATGCGGCGGCGACGCTCTGCGGGAAGCACGGCACCTCCGGAGGTGGTCGGGCCAGCACGGGACGATCCGCACAGTATCAACACCTGTGGTGTTGAAATCTGTTCGGAAATGTGTGAGGTTGTCATCCGTCGTGACCCGGGTCACTACGGCAGTGGCCCACCCGAAGGAGTTGTCGAATGACGCTTGCCGCGGACTCTGTGCTCCGGCTCAACGCCGGAGCCGTGGACTACGTGCTGATCGCCCTGTACTTCGTGTTCGTCCTCGGCATCGGGTATCTGGCCCGCAGCCAGATCTCGTCGAGCCTGGACTTCTTCCTGTCGGGCCGTCGCCTCCCCGCCTGGGTCACCGGCATCGCCTTCGTCTCGGCGAACCTCGGCGCGGTCGAGATCATGGGCATGTCGGCCAACGGTGCCCAGATCGGGTTGGCGACGATGCACTACTACTGGATCGGCGCCATCCCGGCGATGCTGTTCCTGGGCGTCGTGATGATGCCGTTCTACTACGGCTCCAAGGTGCGCAGCGTGCCGGAGTTCATGCGGCGGCGCTTCGGCACCGGCGCGCACCTGGTCAACGCCATCAGCTTCGCGGTCGCCCAGGTGCTCATCGCCGGCGTGAACCTCTACCTGTTGGCGACGATCGTCAACGTCATCCTCGGGTGGAGCCAATGGGTCTCGCTCATCGTGGCCGCGGCGATCGTGCTCACCTACACCGCGCTCGGCGGGCTGTCGGCCGCGATCTACAACGAGGTGCTGCAGTTCTTCGTCATCCTCGCGGCGCTGGTCCCGCTCACCGTGTTCGGCCTCATCAAGGTGGGCGGCTGGAACGGGCTCAAGGAGAAGATCGTCGCGACCACCAGTGACAACAAGGTCACCGCCAGCATCCACGATCAGATCAGCTCCTGGCCCGGTAATGCATTGAGTGGCTTCGACAGTCCCGTGTGGTCGGTGATCGGCATCGTCTTCGGTCTGGGGTTCGTGCTCAGCTTCGGCTACTGGACGACCAACTTCGTCGAGGTGCAGCGCGCAATGGCGTCGAACTCGATGAACGCCTCGCGCCGCGCACCGATCATCGGCGCCATCCCGAAGATGTTCATCCCGTTCGTCGTCGTCATCCCCGGCATGATCTGCGCGGCGGTGATCGGCGACATGATCTCGCTGAAGAGCGGACCCAACGCCGCCGATGTCACCTACAACGACGCGATGCTGCTGATGATCCGCGACATCCTGCCCAACGGGCTGCTCGGCGTGGCCGTCGCCGGACTCCTCGCCTCGTTCATGGCGGGCATGGCCGCGAACATCTCCGCGTTCAACACCGTGTTCAGCTACGACATCTGGCAGCAGTACATCGTCAAGAACCGTCCGGACAAGTACTACATCTCGGTGGGTCGCCTCGCGACCGTCGGCGCGACCGTGCTGGCGATCTTCACCGCCCTCATCGCGTCGGGCTACTCCAATCTCATGGACTACCTGCAGACGCTGTTCGGGTTCTTCAACGCCCCGCTGTTCGCCACGTTCCTGCTCGGCATGTTCTGGAAGCGGATGACCGCGACCGCCGGCTGGACCGGTCTGGTGGCCGGAACCCTCTCCGCCGTCACGGTGTTCATCCTCTCGAAGGTCGGGGTGATCGACCTCCCCGGGCAGGGGATGCCGTTCGTCGCGGCGTCCGCGGCCTTCGTGGTGGACATCCTCGTCAGCGTGGCCGTGACGATGGTGACGGAGTCGAAACCGGCGAAGGAGCTCATCGGCCTCGTGTACTCCGAGACCCCGAAGTCGCACTTCACCGATCCGGCCGACGCCGGGAGTTCCTGGTACGCACGGCCCGTCCCGCTGGCCGGGATCGCGCTGGTGCTCGTCATCGCCCTCAACGTCGTCTTCCACTGAGTCCCAGGAGTTCTCGCATGATCACCGAGCAACCACACCCCACCGCCGGACGCGGCGCGCAGGTCCTCGCCCGCCTGTTCGACATCCGCATCATCGTCGCCGCCCTTCTCGGCATCTACGGGATCGTCCTCATCATCGGGGGCGCGGCACCCGGTGTCCTGGGCATCGAGTCCCACAAGCCGTCGGACGCCAACCGCGTCGACCTCGAGGCCGGGACGACGGCCAACCTGTGGGTGGGCCTGATCCTCGCCGCCGTCGCCGCGGTGTTCGTGGCGTGGGCGTTGCTGCGACCCCTGCCGACCCGCGACCCCGAGGCAGCGGGTGCGGCCGACGACCAGAAGGTCGACGTCGACTGACCCCGCAGCGCGTCCGTCCCCAGCGCCGAGCGTGCCGAAAACACCCGCCGAGCGTGCGGAAAAGCCCGTCGAGCGTGCACTTGATCCCGCCGAGCGTGCAGTTGTCGCCGTCGCCTCTGCGCCGTGTGCACGCTCGGCGGGATCTGCTGCACGCTCGGCGGTGAGTTTCGGCACGGTGAACGGCCGGTTGTGGCCCACTCGGCGTGGTGTTCGTGCCCACTCGGCGGATGCGGATGCGGATGCGGGTGAGCACGGGGGCCGGGAAGTTCGTCGTGGCCATCGGTGTTGAGGCAGCGGTCGCCGGATTCCCCTGACACACGTCACGAGTCCGGCACTGCAGATGTCACCTGACGCGATGGGATGTGGTCACAATGGCGCGAATCGGACTTCTCGGTACCGGGATCATGGGAGCGGGCATGGCCCGCAGCATGATCCGCGCCGGGCTCGACGTCACGGTGTGGAACCGCAGCCACGACAAGGCGGCTGCGCTCGCCTCGGACGGCGCGACCGTCGCTGACACCGCCGCGGATGCTGTTCGCGGCGCGGATGTCGTCGTCACGATGCTCTACGACGCCGACTCGGTGTACGAGGTGATCAGCGACGTCGCCGCGGACTTCGGCGACGGTGTGCCGTGGGTGCAGACCTCGACGGTCGGACTCGAGGGCGTGGACAGGCTCGGCCGCCTCGCCGCCGAGCACGGCATCGCGATGGTCGACGCACCCGTGCTCGGGACGAAAGAGCCTGCGGAGAACGGGAAGCTGACGGTGCTCGTCGGTGGGGACGAGGCACTGCGTGAGCGTGTGAGCCCGGTCTTCGACGCCATCGGTGCCGCCACGGTGTGGGTGGGACCGGAGCTCGGTGACGGACATCGCCTGAAGCTCGTCGCCAACTCCTGGGTCCTGTCGTTGGTGACCGGCACCGCGCAGGCCATCGGGCTCGCCCAGCGCCTCGGCGTCGACCCCCAGCAGTTCCTCGACTCCATCGCGGGCGGACCGCTGGACTCGGGCTACGCGCAGATGAAGGGCAAGGCCATGCTGGCCGGGGAGTTCCCCGCGTCGTTCGGTGCCGACGGTGCATTGAAGGACGCCGGTCTGATCGCCGCGGCCATGGACTCGGTCGACATGGATTCCTCCGTGATGCGCGCCGTCGCCGGCCGGTTCGCCGCGACCGTCGACGCCGGGCACGCCCGCGAGGACATGGCGTCGGTCATCGACGGGTTCGACGCCCGAACGGATCACTGAGGCGCGATCGGGGGAATAGCACCCCTCCGCGTCGAGTTGGACAGTGCGTTCAGAAACTGGGTCGGACAGGCCCGGTCCCCGACAGAAGTGAGGAGGAACCATGGCTTCCCGAGCAGCGCGGACGACTGGTTCTGCACCGATCGACGATGCGCAGACGCGCCGCGACCACCTGCACAAGGCCGCCCGCTGGGGCGCCGTGGGGTGGGTCGCCTTCATGTTCGGTTCGGCAGCTCTGGCGTTGGGAATCGCAGGTCTCGCGACCGGTCACTCCGTGGCCGCGCCCATCGGACTCGTGGTGTGGGTCGTCCTCTACGGCATCACGGTCTACTCGATCCGTGCCAGTGCGCGTGCGCGCGGCGACAGGACCCTGCAGGAGCACATCGCCCGCGTGCAGCGGACCCGGTACCTGCGGCGTTATCCCCACCACAGCGACTCTGCCGCCTGAGGCGGCAGGGTCACGCCCGACCGGCGAACGTCTTGCGGTAGGCCGTGGGGGACATCCCGAGTCCCGCCCGGAGGTGGTGACGGAGGTTGTCGGCGCTGCCCAGTCCCGACTGCCGCGCGACCTCGTCGATCGGGGTGAGGCCGTCCTCGAGGAGCTCCCGCGCCCGGTCGACCCGCCGGTCCCGGATCCACTCTCCCGGTGACGTGCCGGTCTCGATCGCAAACCGTCGGCTGAAGGTCCGTTCGCTCATGTGGGCGTGGGCCGCCAGCCGTGCGATCGTGAGCGGCTCGGTCAGGTGTTCCAGGATCCACGACCGCGTCGACGTGGTGCTGGTCTCCGCGCAGTCGGGGATCGAAGGACTGATGAACTGGGCTTGCCCGCCCTCTCGCCACGGCGGCACCACGCACTGTCGCGCCACCGCGTTCGCGACCGCCGTGCCGTGGTCCATCCGCAGCAGGTGAAGACACAGATCGACGCCCGCGGCCAGACCCGCCGACGTGAACGTGCCGTCGTCGTCGACGAACAGCACGGCCTCGTCCAGGCGCACCTGTGGGTACAGCCGTCGGAACTCCTCCGCGGTGGCCCAGTGCGTGGTCGCCCGCCGACCGTCGAGCCGACCCGTCGCGGCGAGCGCGAACGCCCCGGTGCAGATGGAGACCCACCGCGTATGGGACGGAACGGTCCCGAGTGCGGTCATCACCTCGGGGGCCAGCGTCCCCTCGTGACGAGCCGGCGCGTACCGCGTCCCCGGGATGATCAGCGTGTCGGCGTCGGCCAGCGCCTCCAGGCCCGCGACCGGGTGGATGCCGTACCCCGTCGTGGTCGGGACGGTCTGCCCGTCGGGGGAGCACAGGACCACGTCGTACAGCGGCGTCCCGGCCGGACCCTCCGCATACCCGAAGACCATGGGCGCGATGGTCGCGTCGAACCCGACGACCGGCGGCAGGAGCAGGACGACGACGCGATGAGCCATGGCAGGATCTTCCCGCATTGTGGCGATCTTGCCAATTGTCTGCGTCCGCGCGGTCCGCCAGAGTCGACGCATGCTGCTGACCCCGGTCCGTCGGATCCACCGCGCATGGATCGTCGCCGCCGTCGCGTTCGTCGCCATCCTCGGTGCTGCGGGCTTCCGCGCGGTCCCGAGCGTGATGATGGATCCACTCCACCAGGAGTTCGGGTGGTCGCACGCCACCGTGGGCGCCGCGATGTCGATCAACATGACGTTGTTCGGGCTCACCGCGCCGTTCGCCGCGGCACTCATGGACCGGTTCGGTGTCCGCCCGGTCCTGGCCGTCGCGCTCGCACTGATCGGCGCGGGCACCGGACTGGGCGCGACCATGACCGCCGAATGGCAACTGCTGCTGCTGTGGGGCGTGCTGGTCGGTCTGGGCACCGGGTCCATCTCGATGGGGTTCGTGGCGACCGTCGCCACCCGCTGGTTCGTCGAGCGCCGTGGGCTCGTGACCGGCATCCTCACCGCCGCGAGCGCGACGGGCCAGCTGATCTTCCTGCCCGTCGTCGCCGCGGCCACCGACCGGTTCGGATGGCGGGTGGCCTCGCTCATCGTCACCGCGGCGGCGATCGCCGTGGTGCCTCTCGTCCTGCTGTTCATCCGCGATCGTCCCGCCGACGTCGGACTGCGGCCTCTCGGGGCCACCGAGGACGTCCCTGCCGCCGCCCTGCCGACAGGCACGCTCTCGGCTGCGTTCTCGGGCCTGATGATCGGGGCGCGGACGCGCGCGTTCTGGCTGCTGGCAATCAGTTTCGCGATCTGCGGGGCGACGACCAACGGGCTCATCGGCACCCACTTCATCCCCGCCGCCGGCGACCACGGCATGCCGACGACGGTGGCCGCGGGACTCCTCGCGACGATCGGCGTCTTCGACGTCGCCGGGACCGTCTTCTCGGGGTGGCTCACCGACCGGGTCAGTCCGCGGATCCTGCTCGTCGTGTACTACCTCGGGCGCGGGGTGTCGCTGGTCCTGCTGCCCTCGCTGCTGTCGCCGCACGCCGAACCGAGCACCTGGGTGTTCATCGTGTTCTACGGGTTGGACTGGGTCGCCACGGTGCCCCCGACCATCGCGATCTGCCGCGAGTGGTTCGGCGAGCGGACCCCCGTGGTGTTCGGCTGGGTGTTCGCGTCCCACCAGATCGGTGCGGCGGTCGCGGCTTTCGGTGCCGGGTACATCCGAGACGCGGACGGCAGCTACGACCTCGCGTTCCACGTGGCTGCGGGCTTGTGCATCGTGGCCGCTGTGTGCTGTGCCGGGATACGACCACCCCGGTCGGTGAACAGTCCCACAAAGGGGGCGGCGTCAGGCCACTCGACGTTGCAACGGTCGTTGTCACGTTAGGCTGATCGCATGGTTTCCGGACATGCACAGGTCGATGTCAAAGCCGCTCGCGCCGATGTGCTGGCGGCGATCGCCGACATCGAGAACTTCCCGAGTTGGTCTCCCATCCACAAAGAGGTGAAGGTCCTCGAGAAGGACGACGACGGACGCCCCGCGAAGGCGTGGATGAAGGTGTCGCTCATGGGGATCAGCGACGAGCAGACGCTGTCGTTCGCGTGGTCGGACTCCGGCGTCACCTGGGATCTCCTCGAGGGCGGACAGCAGAAGGCGCAGCACGCCGAGTACACGCTGACCGACGCCGACGGCGGTGGCACCCACGTCGAGTTCGAGATGAGCCTCGACCCGAAGATCCCCGTGCCGGGATTCGTGTTGAACAAGGGCAAGAAGGCAATCATCGAGATGGCGACGCAGGGTCTGCGCGACCAGGTCGACGGCTGACCCCCGACCCCTGATCCCGAGCTCGTGACGACGAGCAGATGACCGCGCCGGCCCGGGAGGTGTCGGCGCGGTCGTCCGTCGTCGCCCTTCTCACCGCGCTGTACTTCGCGCAGGGCCTGCCGTACGGCTTCTTCGTCACGGCGCTGCCGGTGGTCCTCCGGCAGTCGGGGTACTCCCTCGTCGCCATCAGCGCCACGGGGGTCCTCTTCGCCCCGTGGGCGCTGAAGGTGCTCTGGGCGCCGTGCGTCGACCGGTTCGGCACCCGGAAGCGGTGGGTGGTGTCGATGCAGATCGCCACCGCCGCAATCGCTCTCGGACTGGCCTGCCTCGATCTTGACGCGTCGACGGTGCCGCTGTTCGTCGGCGTTGCGCTCATCAACGTCTTCGCGGCCACCCAGGACGTCGCCACCGACGGCATCGCGGTGACCGCCCTCGACGCGCGTGGCCGCGGACTGGGCAACGGGATCCAGGTCGGTGCCTACCGTCTCGGGATGATCGCCGGCGGTGGCGGTCTGCTCTGGGTGTACTCGTTCACGAGCTGGCGGATCCTGTTCGTCGTCATGGCCGCCGTACTGCTGCTGACGACGATCCCGGTGCTGTGGCTCCGCGACGGCGGCACGCCGCGTCCCCGTCCGGGGTCGGCGTCACCCGTGGCGTGGTGGTCACGTCTGCTCAGGCCCGGGGTGTTCGGTCTGATCGGTCTCGTCGCCGCGTACAAGTTCGGCAACTCCATGGGGTCGGCGCTCGTCGGGCCGTTCCTGTCCGACCTGGGGCTGACCCTGCGACAGATCGCCCTGCTCGACGGGGCGGTGTCCTCGGGTGCCGCTCTCGTCGGTGCCGCACTCGGCGGACTGCTCGCCTTCCGGGTCGGACGACCGACGGCGTTGCTCGTGGGTGGGATCGCCCAGTCCGCGGCGCTGGTCGCGTTCGTCGCGGCGGCCGCCGATCTCGGCGGTCTCCCGATGATCGTCGTGGCCACGGTGGGGGAGCACGTGTGCGGCGGGATCGCGACGGTCGCGGTGTTCGCGCTGATGATGGACTCCGCGGATCGCGCCTTCGCGGGGACGGACTACACCCTGCTCGCCTCGGCGGTCGTCGTCGTCCAGGGCGTGGCCGGGTTCGCCGCCGGGATCGTCGGCGACGCGGTCGGCTATGTGGCGCTGTACTCGTCGGCGACGGTGCTGTCGGCGCTCGGGTGCGTCGTGATGATGCGCGGACTCCGCGGGGGTGCAGGCCCGGACCGGCTTCGGGAGGCGCTGGCGCCGGTCGGTGTCCACTGACGGGTGGTGCACGGGTGCCCCCAGTCGGACTCGAACCGACACTCGGCGGATTTTAAGTCCGCTGCCTCTGCCAATTGGGCTATGGGGGCGGATGGTTTCACATCACACATCATTTGTTGCGTAAAGCAGTGGCTCCCTCGTCGGCGTCGCGGTGAAGCCCACGCAGGATGCCCTGCCGAGCCCATCCTGACAGTCCCGCCGGACATGTCCATAGGTGACCCGTCACCAACCTGCGGGTTCTCCTCGACCGCGTCGCGGGTCTGTGGAACTGTCGTGTCCGAGGTCACGTGCGGGGACGCGGCCCTCGTACCTCTTGACCCAGGGGTGCTGGGACGGCACGATGAGCCGACCTCGTACAAGCGAACGACAACTGTGGACAGCGACCATGACACGTTTCGATCTGGCTGCCGATCTCGACTGCAGTGCCGAGCAGGCGTGGCGGCTGCTCACCGACCCCGCCGTGAAGAACGAGTGGTCGACCGGTCTCACCATCGCCCGCGACACCGGGGGAGACGGTCGTTTCGACCGCCCCGGCGCGACCCGTGAGGTCAAGGTGGGCCTGCCGACCCGGCCCTGGGTCAGCGAGGTGGTGACCCACGCCGAGGAGCCCACGCAGTTCGCCTACCGCATCTACAAGAGTTCTCCGCTGTTGCGGGAGTACACCTGCCACGTCGAGATCGAACCGACCGCAGTCGGTTGTGCGGTCCGGTACACGGTGAACGTCGACTTCGCGCCGACCGTGGGGCCGCTGGTCGAGCCGCGGTTGCGTCGGTCGATCGAGCGTTCCCTGGAGGGGCTGTCGGCCCGGTCCAAGTTGGTCCAGTCCACGCCGCAGCCGCTGCCGTACCGACGGCGTCGTCGCCCGTCGGCCGGTGGGGTCGTCGCGCTGCGGCCCGAGTTGCAGCGGTATCTCGGGCATCAGCAGCTCCTCGCGGAGGAACTGGCGCGCGACGCCGACCCGAAGTACTGGTTCGCCCGGCTCTGCGCCCTGACGACCGAGGAGCTGCTCCGGGCGATCGATGCCGGTCGGTTCTCCGAGCCGGAATGGATGCTGCGCCTCGCGTGCGTGCTGCACCGCCGTCATGTCTCCACGCTGCACGCCTACCGCTCCGGCGGTGCCGTCGCGCGGTCCTGGCGCGAGGCGTGGGGGACGTGCGAGGAGAACCCGAACCCGCGGTCGTTCCGTGACGTCGCGGCGGGGATCACCGCCGCCTGTCAGGCCCACATGGCCGAGGACATGCCGCGGGCACTGGCCGAGGCCTATCTCGCGGTCGCCGACGAGGGCCGGGACTACCGGGAGTTTCGATCCGACTACCTCGACGTGGCTAAGGTCTACACCACCGCGATCGACCGTCTCTGCGCGGAGATGCCCGCGCGTGTGGTCCCCCGGGTGCTGCGCCTCTCGGGCCGGGTCCTGCCCGAACTGCGCGACGTTCTCACGCGACATGTCTACGACGTGGAGGGCGACCGGCTGCGTGCCTTCGACCGCGGCTTCGCCCTGGCGTGTGACCCCGCTGACGCCGCGCACCTCTGACGGACACGCTTCGCAGCGCCGAAGGTCAAGAGCAAGTAAAGTCGGGCGGGAACCTCTCCGACGGCCCTGTCGTTGGACTCGGTGAACGCATCTGTCAGGTACCGGCCGCCGGCCGGACGGGCAGGACACGAAAGGACCACTGCGGTGCGAGAGAGCAGCAATCCGGTGATGCGCGGCGTCGTCCGCGACAACCAGAAGGCCGGGGGCTATGCCGGTTTCGGAACCGGGATGGCGGGCGCCGGCCAGACCATGTACACCCAGGCGGGCCAGCCCCAGCAGGTCGATCCGTACGCACGCCCCGGGCAGCCGGTCGGATCCCGTGCGCTGACCATCGACGACGTCGTCACCAAGACGGCGATGACCCTCGGCGTCCTGATCCTGTCGTCGGTCGTGTCCTACTTCCTGGTCCATCAGAACGTCGCGCTGGCGATGCCGCTGCTCCTCGTGGGCGCCATCGGCGGGTTCGTGCTGGTGATGATCGCCAGCTTCGGACGCAAGCAGGACAACCCTGCGATCGTCCTCTCCTACGCGGTGCTCGAGGGCCTCTTCGTCGGTGCCGTCTCGTTCGTCTTCGCCAACCTCGCCGTGAGCGGTGTGTCCGCGGGCGTCCTCATCGGTCAGGCGGTCCTGGGCACGTTCGGTGTGTTCGCGGGCATGCTCGTCGTCTACAAGACGGGCGCCATCCGCGTCACGCCCCGCTTCACGCGGATGCTGTTCGCGGCCATGATGGGCGTCATCGTCCTGATCCTGGGCAACCTCGTCGTCGGGTTCTTCAACGGCGGCTCCGGACTGGGTCTCTACGACGGCGGCCCGATCGCGATCATCTTCTCGCTGTTCTGCATCGGCCTGGCGGCCTTCAGCTTCCTCGTCGACTTCGACTCGGCGGACCGCCTCATCCGCGCCGGTGCGCCCGCCCGGGCGGCCTGGGGCATCGCCCTCGGCCTGACCGTCACCCTGGTCTGGCTGTACGTCGAGATCCTGCGCCTGCTGAGCTACTTCAACCAGGACTGACCCCCGGGCGCCGGGATCCACCGGCGACAGGTTCCACAGCCCCGCACCGACACCGGTGCGGGGCTGTTCTCGTCGGGCACCGAAATGCCGTCGCAGATGCCCGGGTCGGTTGTTACCGTCGTCGCACGTCGTGCGTCGCACTCCTGCCGCGGGCGATGAGTTCCACGGTGGCGTCGGGTCTGTACCCATGACCCATCCCGACCCAGGCTGATGACGACGCCGAGAGGACCCGGCCATGACCGTGGCGCAGACGCCACCCGGCACACCGCCGACGATCGCCGACGACCGCCTGTCGCGGGAGCACGTGGTGGTGATCGCCGTGCTGCTCATCGCCACGTTCGTGGTGATCCTCAACGAGACCGTGATGAGCGTCGCGGTCCCGGTGCTCCAGCGCGATCTGGGCGTCCCGCCCAGCGTCGGGCAGTGGTTGACGACGGCGTTCATGCTCACGATGGCCGTCGTGATCCCGCTGACGGGATTCCTCATCCAGCGGCACGGCACCCGCAGGCTGTTCATCGTCGCGATGTCGGCGTTCACCCTCGGGACGGCGGTCGCGTTCGTGGCACCGGGGTTCGAGGTGCTGCTGGTGGCCCGCGTCATCCAGGCCGTCGGTACCGCGATCATGCTGCCGTTGCTGATGACCACGGTGATGACCGTGGTGCCCGAGCACCGACGCGGCGTCATGATGGGCAACATCTCGGTCGTCATCGCCGTGGCCCCCGCACTCGGACCGACCCTGTCCGGGCTCGTGCTGAACAACCTCGGCTGGCGGTGGATCTTCGGCGTCGTCGGCCCCATCGCGGCGGCGGCCCTCGTCGTCGGCATCGTGGCCGTCCGACCGGTGGGGACGACGAGTTCCTCGCCGATCGACCTGCTGTCGGTGCCGCTGGCCGTGCTCGGTTTCGGTGGTCTGGTGTACGGCCTGGCCGGCATCGGTGAGGCCGCCGATCACGCTGTGGCCGTGCCCCTGTGGATTCCGTTCACGGTCGGCGCGCTCGCCCTCGCCGCGTTCGTCGCCCGGCAGCTGCTGCTCGCGCGGGAGGACCGCGCACTGCTCGATCTCCGGGTGTTCGCCAGTGGGACGTTCTCGCTGTCGATCCTGGCGATGGTGGTGGCGATGGCCACGATGATGGGGACGTTCATCGTCGTGCCCTACTTCGCGCAGACGGTCCTCGGCTTCAGTCCGTTCACCACCGGCCTCGTCACGTTGCCGGGTGGGTTGCTGATGGGTCTGACCGCCCCGGTCATCGGGCGCGTCTACGACCTCCGCGGCCCCCGGCTGCTGGTGATCCCGGGTGCCGTGGCCATCACCGCGGGCGTGTGGTCGCTATCGGTGGTGGACTCGTCGACGACCGTGTGGTGGTTGATCGGTTCGAACATGATGCTGTGCCTGGGGCTCGCGGCCACGTTCACCCCACTGATGACCCTGGCTCTGGGATCTGTTGCGCCGGAACGGTACTCGCACGGCTCGGCGGCACTCGGCACGTTCCAGCAGGTCGCCGGCGCCACCGGGACCGCACTGTTCGTCACCGTGATGACCGTGGTCGCCTCCGGGGACCGCGCGACGCCCGCGGCAGCCGACGACGCGATCGCCGAGGGCGTGCGGACGGTGTTCACCGTCGCGGGCGTCCTCGGGATCGCGTTGATCGTGATCGTGAGCTTCCTCCGCACACCGGCGCGCAGCGAGAACGCGCCGGTGCGCGAGAAGGTCAGCTGAGTCGCTCGAGCACCATCGCCATGCCCTGACCGCCGCCGACACACATCGACTCGACGCCGAAGGTCTTGTCGTGGGTGGTCAGGTTGTTGAGCAGGGTGGCGGTGATGCGGGCGCCGGTCATGCCGAACGGGTGGCCCAGGGCGATCGCCCCGCCGGACACGTTGAGCGTGTCGTGGTCGATGCCCAGTTCGTTCGCGGAGCCCAGCACCTGGACCGCGAAGGCCTCGTTGATCTCGAACAGGTCGATGTCGGAGACGGACTTGCCCGCGATCGCGAGCGCCTTGCGGATCGCCTCGATCGGGCCGAGACCCATGATCTCCGGCGACAACCCGGTCGCCGCGGTGGACACGATGCGGGCCAGCGGCGTGAGCCCGAGCTCCTTGGCCTTGGTGTCGCTCATGATCACCACGGCGGCCGCGCCGTCGTTCAGGGGGCAGGCGTTGCCGGCGGTGATGGTCCCGTCGGGCCGGAACACCGGCTGCAGCTGCGACACCTTCTCGTAGCTGGTGCCGGCGCGGGGGCCGTCGTCGGTGCTCACCTGGGTGCCGTCGGGCAGGGTGATCGGGGAGATCTCCCGCTCGAAGAAGCCCGACTTGATGGCCTCCTCCGCGCGGTTCTGGCTGCGGACACCCCAGCGGTCCTGGTCCTCGCGCGAGATGCCGGTGAAGCTCGCGACGTTCTCGGCGGTCTGACCCATCGGGATGTAGACGTCGGGGATGAGTCCCTGCTGCCGGGGGTCGGTCCACACCGGCGCGCCGCCCTTCGCGGCGGCGTCGGTGCGCTCGCCCGCCTCGTCGAAGAGGGGGTTCTTGGTGTCGGGCCAGCCGTCGGCGCTGCCGGTGGCGAAGCTCGAGACGCTCTCGGCGCCCGCGGAGATGAACACGTCACCCTCGCCGGCCTTGATGGCGTGGAACGCCATGCGGGTGGTCTGCAGCGACGACGAGCAGTAGCGGTTCACCGTGACGCCGGGCACGTGGTCGAGGCCGAGCTCGACGGCGACGACGCGGGCGATGTTGAAGCCGCCCTGGCCGCCGGGCTGTCCGATGCCGAAGTGGATGTCGTCGATGTCGGCGGTGTCGAGGGCGGGCACCTTGTCCAGAGCGGCCTGGATCATCTGGCGGCCCATCTCGTCGGGACGGACCTCGCGCAGCGATCCCTTCCCGGCGCGGCCGATCGGTGAACGCGCGACGGAGACGATGACGGCTTCGGGCATGAGGGCTCCTCGAGGATGCGCGGAACCGCCCGTCGACGGGCTGCTTCCGCTGGTCTGCGGGTCGACGCAGGGGACGTTACGCGGTCGGCTCGGACTGCTCGCGGAGCACCGGCTCGTCGATCCGCCGGCGCGGGCGCACCGGACGGCCGACGGCCCGCGCGACCCTGGCGAGCAGGCGGTTGTTCTCCGCGAACTCCGACACCTCGGGCGGGTCGGGCAGCGGTGCGCTACCCCATTCACCGATCGCGGCGAGCACCTCGGGCAGCAGTGTCTGCGCCGCGAGCGAGTACCCCGCCGCCGACGGGTGGTAGTGGTCGGAGGAGAACATCCGCTCGGGTGCGGCGAGGAACTCGCGCGCCAGCAGGTCGGCGAGGGGGACAGGTCGTCCGCCGGCGGCCCGGACCTCGTGGGCCTGCGCCCGCGCGAGCCGGAAACCCCACTGGCGCAGCACCGTGCGGAGCGGCTGCGGGATGGCGGTGACCACCCCGATGTCGGGGCAGGTGCCCACCACGACCTTCGCGTCCACCTCCACGAGCCGTCGCACGGCGGCGCCGAGTCGTTTGGCGGACGGTCGGATGTGGTTGACGGCGGTGATGTCGTTGGCGCCGACGAGGATGACGGCCACGTCCGGCGGTGGACCGGCGACGAGCATCGCGTCGACCTGGCCCGACAGCCCCCGCGACGTCGCGCCGACGATCGCCTTGGTGCTCAGCCGCACGGTGCGGCCGGTCTCGTGCGTCAGCAGTCGGGTCAACACGACGCCGGGTGTCTCGTCGGCGACATCCGCACCGAGGCCCGCGGCCGTGGAGTCCCCGAAGACCATGAGGTGCAGGTCGGCGGTCATCCCGGCGCGCATGCGTTCGGGACCGGACCCGTCGGGGCGGTAGAGGCCGTCGCCGTTGGGGGCGTTGTCGGTGCGGTGGGGGATGACCTGCCGCGCGACCGCCGCCTGACCGTTGAGGAACGTCCACGCCGCCCACCCGGCGCCCGCGCTGCCGGCCGTCGCCACCGCAGTCGTCGCGACATCGCGTGCGATCCGTCGGCGGGAAGGTGGCACGGCGTCAGGATAGCGGCGCCCGCGACAGGGGCCCGCGGGGACATATCGGACTCCCGTCACTTCCTGCGGTCTGGAACGATGGAGGGATGCGTATCGCCAATCACGTCGTCGACCTGGTCGGCGGCACCCCGCTGGTCAAGGTCAACTCGGTCGTGGCACCGGGCTCGGGCCTGGTCGCCGCCAAGGTGGAGTACCTCAACCCGGGGGGGTCGTCGAAGGACCGCATCGCGGTCAAGATGGTCGACGCCGCCGAGGCGTCGGGCGAACTGAAGCCGGGCGGCACCATCGTGGAGCCGACATCGGGCAACACCGGCGTGGGGCTGGCGCTCGTCGCCCAGCAGCGCGGATACCACTGCGTGTTCGTCTGCCCCGACAAGGTCGGCGAGGACAAGCGCAACGTGCTGCGGGCGTACGGCGCGGAGGTCGTGGTGTGCCCGACCGCGGTCGCCCCGGACAACCCGGACAGCTACTACAGCGTCTCCGACCGCCTCGTCCGCGAGATCGACGGCGCGTGGAAGCCCAACCAGTACTCGAACCCCGCGGGCCCGCAGAGTCACTACGAGACGACGGGTCCCGAGATCTGGGCCGACACCGACGGCAAGATCACGCACTTCGTCGCGGGTGTCGGCACCGGCGGGACCATCACGGGTACGGGCCGCTACCTCAAGGAGATGTCCGACGGCCGGGTCAAGGTCATCGGCGCGGACCCCGAGGGGTCGGTCTACTCCGGCGGTACCGGTCGGCCGTACCTCGTCGAGGGTGTCGGTGAGGACTTCTGGCCCAGCGCCTACGACCCGTCCATCCCCGACGAGATCATCGCCGTCTCCGACGCCGACTCGTTCGAGATGACCCGTCGACTCGCCCGCGAGGAGGGCCTGCTCGTGGGCGGCTCGTGCGGCATGGCGATGGTCGCCGCGCTGCGCGTGGCCGAGCGTGAGGGTCCCGACGCGCTGGTCGTGGTATTGCTGCCCGATGGCGGCCGCGGCTACATGGGCAAGATCTTCAACGACAACTGGATGCGCAGCTACGGGTTCCTGCGCACCCCGCTGGACGGCAAGGAGGCCACCGAGCCGACCGTCGGCGACGTGCTGCGCGGCAAGTCGGGGTCGCTGCCGGACTTCGTGCACACCCACCCGTCGGAGACGCTGCGCGACGCCATCGAGATCCTCCGCGAGTTCGAGGTGTCCCAGATGCCCGTCGTCGGGGCCGAGCCGCCCATCATGGCCGGCGAGGTGGCCGGTGCCGTCAGCGAGCGGGAACTCCTCAGCGCGGTCTTCGAGGGGCGGGCCAGCCTCGCCGACCCCGTCTCGGCCCACATGGGCGAGGCCCTGCCGTTGATCGGTGCAGGCGAACAGGTGTCCGCGGCGACCAAGGCCCTCGGCGAGTCCGACGCGCTGATGGTGGTGGAGGACGGCAAGCCGATCGGTGTCATCACCCGCCACGACCTGCTCGCCTTCGTCAGCTCCGGCCGCCTCTGATCGCGGCATGCGCCCGGCGATAGGCTGGGCGCATGTCTGAACAGCGCAGTCGGGCCGACGCAGGTCGGTGGCAGGGATTCGGGACCAAGGCGATCCACGCCGGATACGAACCCGACCCGCTGACCGGCGCGGTCAACCCGCCCATCTACGCGAGCTCGACCTTCGCCCAGGACGGCGTCGGCGGGATGCGCGGCGGCTTCGAGTACGCCCGCACCGGCAACCCGACCCGACAGGCGCTCGAGGGCAACCTCGCCGGGATCGAGGGTGGTGGGTTCGCGCGGGCGTTCGCGTCCGGGATGGCCGCCACCGACGCGCTCCTGCGGGCCACGCTGCGTCCCGGTGACCACCTCGTCATCCCCGACGACGCCTACGGCGGCACCTTCCGCCTCATCGACAAGGTGTTCACCCAGTGGGGCATCACGTACTCCGTGGCGCCTGTGTCGGACGTGGACGCGGTCCGTGCCGCCATCACCCCGGCGACGAAGCTGGTGTGGGTCGAGACGCCGACCAACCCGCTGCTCAACGTCGGTGACATCGAGGCGCTGTCGGGGGTGGCGCATGAGGGCGGTGCGCGCATCGTCGTCGACAACACCTTCGCGTCGCCGTACCTGCAGCAGCCGCTGTCGCTCGGTGCCGACGTGGTGCTGCACTCCACGACCAAGTACCTGGGTGGTCACTCCGATGTCGTCGGCGGTGCCCTGGTGACCGACGACGAGTCCCTCGACGCCGACCTCGCGTTCCTGCAGAACGGTGCGGGCGCGGTGCCCGGTCCGTTCGACGCCTACCTGACGATGCGCGGCATCAAGACGCTCGCGGTGCGGATGGACCGTCACAGCGACAACGCGGAGAAGATCGTCGACTTCCTGTCCGGGCACGCCAAGATCGAGAAGGTGCTCTACCCGGGCGTCGAGTCGCATCCCGGCCATGCGGTGGCGGCGCGACAGATGCGTCGGTTCGGCGGCATGATCTCGGTGCTCGTGGCGGGTGGACCCGCTGCCGCACAGGAGTTCTGCGCGCGGACCGAGGTGTTCACGTTGGCGGAGTCGCTGGGCGGCATCGAGTCGCTGATCGAGCACCCCGCCGCGATGACCCACGCCTCGACGGCGGGCTCGCAGCTCGAGGTGCCCGCCAACCTGGTCCGGCTCTCGGTCGGCATCGAGGACGTCGCCGACCTCATCGGTGACCTGGAGAGCGCGCTGGGCTGAGCGCCCCGTCAGGCGGCGAGCGCGACCGAGTCGCGCGCGGGTGTCATCACGACGACCCGGGCTCGCGGTGCCCCGTACCCCTTGACCGCGTCGAGGAGCAGCAGGAGGTCGTCGCCCTCGACGACGACCCGGTGACCGCGTCGGAGCAGGTCCCGGGCGATGTCCACGTCGGTGGTGTCGGTGATCGTGATGGTCGCTGTGTTCGTCATGTGTCCAGCACACCGTGGCCGTCTAAGGGATCTCTGGCGTCTGCGACAGGAATCCCTCGGACCTGGCGACTACGGTCGGGGCGTGATCATCACGGCCGCCCAGATCGACAACGCGGTGCAGACGCTGGCGCCGGTGATGCGGCGGACACCGGTCGTCGCGTCGCGGGCGCTGTCGGATCTGTGCGGTGGCGACGTGTGGCTGAAGTGCGAGAACCTCCAGCGGACGGGCTCGTTCAAACCGCGCGGCGCGTACGTGCGGATCACGGGGCTCTCCGACGACGAGCGTGCGCGGGGAGTGGTCGCCGCGAGCGCCGGCAACCACGCGCAGGGTGTGGCGTGGTCGGCGACGACGTTGGGCATCCCGGCGCGCGTGTACATGCCGACCGGTGCGTCCCTGCCCAAGGTGTCGGCGACGCGCGCGTACGGCGCGGAGGTCGTGCTGTCCGGGGCGATCATCGACGAGAGCCTCGTCGAGGCGCAGCAGTACGCCGCGGAGACCGGCGCCGTGCTCATCCACCCGTTCGACCACGAGGACATCGTCGCGGGACAGGCGACCGTGGGCGTCGAGATTCTTCAGCAGATGCCCGACGTCGGCACCGTGGTGGTGCCGCTCGGTGGCGGGGGACTGCTCGCCGGGGTGGCGGCAGCGATCAAGGTAGCCCGCCCCGATGTGCGGGTGATCGGTGTGCAGGCCGAGTCCGGGATCGATCGCTGCCGGGAAACCGGTGCGGGTGGAGTCCATGTCGACGATGGCCGACGGCATCGCCGTGGCCATGCCCGGCGCCGTCCCCTTCACCCACGTGGAGTCGCTCGTCGACGAGATCGTCACCGTCGGCGAGGATCTGATCAGCCGCGCGGTGCTGTTGATGTTGGAACGCGCGAAGCTCCTCGTCGAGCCGGCCGGCGCGGTGGCCGTCGCGGCCCTGATGCACCCGGACGCGCCGCGTCGGTCCGGATCGGTGTGCGTGGTCCTCTCCGGCGGTAACGTCGACCCGCTCCTGCTGTCCCACCTGACGACCCACGGCCTGCAGGCGGCGGGACGGTATCTCACGGTCGCCGTGACCGTCCCGGATCGTCCCGGCGGTCTCGCGCAGCTGCTGGAGACGCTGCGCGACACCGGCGCGAGCGTCGTCGACGTCATCCACTCACGGGTGGCCGGCGAACTGCGGTTCGGGGAGGTCCAGGTGACCGTCAGCCTCGAGACGCGGGGTCCCGACCATCAGGCCGACGTCCGCGCCGCGCTGACCACGGCGGGCTACCTCGACGGGACCCACGGGCCCTGAAGACGCCGACAGCCCGCGTCGTGGGGACGGGGGCTGTCGGGACGTGCGGTGGATCAGGAGTGGTAGGGCTCCGCGCTGACCAGCGTCACCTTCACGACCGCACCCGAGGGCACGGTGTACTCGCGGGTCTCGCCGACCTTCGCGTCGATGAGAGCGGACCCCAGAGGGGAACTCGGTGAATAGGTCTCGAGCTTGCCGTCGCCGGAGCTGTCCTCACGGGTCGCGATGAGGAAGGTCTCGGTGTCGGACTCGTCGCCGTCGAAGTAGACCTTGACGACCGAGCCGAGCAGCGCGACACCCGACTGCGTCGGGGCCTCGCCCACCTTGGCGGTGTTGAGCAGTTCCTGCAGCTGGCGGATGCGGGCCTCCTGCTGGCCCTGCTCCTCACGCGCGGCGTGGTATCCGCCGTTCTCCTTGAGGTCGCCCTCTTCGCGGCGCTCGTTGATCTCGGCCGCGATGACGGGACGGTTCGCGATGAGTGAGTCCAGCTCGATCTTCAGCCGATCGTGGGACTCCTGGGTCAACCACGTCACCTGTGTGTCGGTCATCGCCTTGCTCCTCGCCAACTCGTTCGTGGCCCGCGTCGGGCCGCAGTGCTGCTGCGTAGCACCTGCTGAATGCAGCAACACGGCCCCTCTCGGAGCCGTGCTTCGGTCGATACTACCCCATGTGTACGGATCGACCACCGCGTTTTCCGCTGGTCACTGCTCTGGCAGGCGCGCCGCGAGGGCCTCCTGGTAGCTCGGTTCGGCCTTCTTCAGCCTGGCCACGACGGCGTAGGTGATGGGCATGACGGCCACCTCGACGAGGGTCTTCCAGACGAACCCGACGACGGTGTAGTTCACGAAGTCCTGCCACGTCGAGATGCCCAGTGCGGTCGAGGCTATCGAGCAGAAGACCAGCGTGTCGAAGAACTCCCCGACGATGGTGGAACTGATGAGCCGGGCCCACAGTCGGCGTTCGCCGCTGCGTGCCTTCATCTTCACCATCACGTAGGAGTTGAGGAACTCCCCGACGAGGTAGCCCGACAGGCCCGCCAGGAGGAACTGGGGGACCACGCCGGCGACGGTGCGGAACGCCTCCTGGCCGTCGTAGAAATCGGCGGCCGGCAACTCGATGGTGATCCAGAAGCACAGCGAGGCCAGCAGGAGCACGCCGAAGCCGGAGAAGATCACCCGACGCATGGCGCGGAATCCGTAGACCTCGCTGATCACGTCACCGAGGACGTAGGCGAGAGGGAAGAGGTAGAAGGCGCCGTCGGTGACGAGGCCGTGCACGGACAGTGGTCCGAGATCGAACGACAGCGACGGGAAGAGCGTCACGCCCTTGGTGCCGGTGATGTTGCTGATGAGCATCACCCCGACGAACACCGCGACGAGGGTGGGGAAGTACGGACTGGAGAGGCTGGCGAAGGCCGGACCCACCGGGCGCGTGGCCCGCTGATCGGTGTCAGTGTGTGGGACCGGCCGCCCAGACTTGGCGGTGGTCATGGGAGGCGATCATGCCACCAGGTGCCTCAGCTGGGTCGTTGGCACTGATCGAGGAACTCCTGGGGGAGCACACCCTCCATCACCACCCGCGACCCGTTCCAGCGGAAGGTGACATCGGTCCCGCCGCCCGGGTTGGCGGTGCTGGTGTTCTTACCGTGGAAATAGCCGTAGTGGACGTCGACGTGGTCGGGGCCCGATCCGGTGACCGAGGCGAGGCCCGCGTTGCACCGGATGCCCGTGCCGAGCCACCGTCCGTCGGGGCCGAAGAGGAGCAGTTGATCGGACGAGGACGCGGTCCCGTGCGCCGTCGTGAGCTCCGCCCAGGAGAGTTGGTTGCAGGAGGTCATGTCCGAGCGGATGGGCGCCCATGTCCAGTCGAACTGCGACGACGGCGGCGCGATGCGGGCACTCGCCGCCGAGATCTTCGCCGCGGCATCGGCGTACGGGCCACACGGGGTGTCGGCGGCGGTCGTGACGGGTGCAGCGGTGTCGGTGTCCTGTGCTGTCGCGTCGTCCGCGGTTGCCGGTGCGGCGGCGGTCTCCGACGGTGTCGTGGTGACGGTGCGGGTGACCGTCGGTGTGGACGGGGTGGCGCGCGGGGTGTCGCCGCCGCAGCCGGTCAGCAGGACTGCCGCGGCGGCGAGTCCGATCGTGGCTATGTGTCGGGTCGAGATCTGCATGGTGCTCCGATCCTGTCGGTCATGTGACCGGGATCTCGCTCGGAGCGGGGAGTTCGTTAGCGCAGGGAAGCGGCTGAGACCGAGCTGTTATCGAAGGTCATGCGATCGGCCGACACCCGGGCCTCGATCCGTCGTCGGGTCAGTTGCCCTGGGTCAGATAGGGCGGCACCGACGTCGAACAGCCGAACACCTCGCCGATGGCGGGGGCGCCGGAGGTGCGGACGCGGGACTGCACGGACGTCTGCTGCGAGCTGCCCGGGGGAATGAGGACCTCGCGACGGCCTGTCTCCGCGCCGTCGCGGGACCGTGCGCGGACCACGCAGGCGACGGCCTGCGCCGGGTCGTTGCGGGTGACGGTGAACGACACGTCGATCGTCGAGCTGTCGATGATGTCGTACCCGGTGCCCTCGCCGGCCACCGGAGGGTCGGCGAAGCGGCTGTACCCGACCCAGGCGATCGCGATCCCGGCGACCACCACGAGGATCGACAGTCCGATGAACCACTGACGACGACGATGCGGTGATGCGCCCGTCGGGTAGCGCCCGGCGGGTACGCCGGCTCCCGGGGAGGACGGATCGGGGCCGACGGTCATACACCACAACTATCACGCAGCCGGTCGCGTCGACCCTCGTGCGCCCTGCCACCGACGCTGCTCGGCGGCGGTGGGAAGATGGACCACGTCGACGATGTCAGCGTGTGAAGGGGATGTGTGCTGTGAGTGGCCTTCGGTTGATGGCGGTCCACGCCCACCCCGACGACGAGGCGAGCAAGGGTGCCGCCACGATGGCCAAGTACGCCGCCGAGGGCCACGAGGTGATGGTGGTGACCCTCACCGGTGGCGAGCGCGGCGACATCCTCAACCCGGCGATGGATCTGCCGGGCATCAAGGAACGCATGGTCGAGGTCCGTCGTGAGGAGATGGCGAAGGCCGCCGTCGCGCTCGGCGTGCAGCACCGGTGGCTGGGGTACATCGATTCCGGTCTGCCCGAGGGTGATCCGCTGCCCCCGCTGCCCGAGGGCTGTTTCGCCCTGGTCCCGTTGGAGGAGTCCACCGGGAAACTGGTGGAGGTGGTCCGGGAGTTCCGGCCGCACGTGATGATCACCTACGACGAGCGCGGCGGGTATCCCCATCCCGATCACATCCGCTGCCACGAGGTGTCGATGGCCGCGTTCGAGGCGGCCGGTGATCCCGACCGGTATCCCGAGGCCGGTGACCCGTGGACGGTGTCGAAGATCTACTACACACACGGGTTCATCCGCGACCGCATGGTGCTGTTCTCGGAGGAGTTCGAGAAGCACGGCCAGGAGAGCCCGTTCGCGGAGTGGTTGTCGAAGTGGGATCCGAGCCGCGGTGACCTCATGGGCCGGGTGACGACGCAGGTCACCAGCGGCGAGTACTTCGCGCAACGCGATGAGGCGCTGCGGGCGCACGCCACCCAGATCGACCCCAACGGCATGTTCTTCGCCGTGCCGATGGACTGGCAGCAGCGGTTGTGGCCGACCGACGAGTTCGAACTGGCCCGGACCCGGGTGAAGACCGCCATCCCCGAGACCGACCTGTTCGCCGGGATCGTCGACGACCAGCCGGGCGGGGACGCCTCGTGAGCATCGGACTGTCGATGACCTCGGCAACCGTGGTCGACGTGCTCGCCCGTGACGCCGACGGGCCGGAATTCGGCAAGGCCTCACCGCTCGGCCTGCTCATCGTGCTGGTGCTGCTCGTGGCCACGGTCTTCCTCATCCGCTCGATGAGCAAGCACCTGCGCAAGCTGCCGACCGAGTTCTCGCGCGACGACCCGGCCCCGGACCAGGCCGCCGACGAGGGCACGGACTCACCGGCCCTCCGTGCGGACGGCGGCTCTGATCCCGCGGACGATGTCCGGCCGGACACGGCAGAGGACCGTCGCCCCGGTCCGGACTGACGTCGTCGGAACCGGGCCCACGGGCTGGTGTTAACCTGGCCGGGTGATCGAGACCGGCCGCGCCTATCGCTGGCGTTTTATCGAGGCTCCGGGAGGAGCCGACGATGGAACGTCTGTCCTGACGTAGCCACACCACCTCTCCCGGAGCCCCGAAGCAGTGACCACCAGGGTCGCTGCTTTTCCTGTTTGGGCGCCCGGTAGCAGTCGCGACGTGTGCCCTCCACCGAAAGGCACACTCATGACCGTCATCACCGACCGATCCCCGGTCTCCGACACCCGCGTGAACCGCATCCGTCCGCTGCCCGGCCCCCGGGAACTGCTCGACGAGATCCCGTTGTCGGGCGTCGCCGCTGCACGCGTGGCGGGTCACCGTCGTGAGGTCGCCGATGTGCTCGCCGGGCGCGACGACCGTCTGCTGGTCGTCGTCGGTCCCTGCTCCGTCCACGATCCCGCTGCCGCGCTCGACTACGCCGACCGCCTTGCCGCAGAGGCGCAAGGACTCGCGGACGACCTCCTCGTCGTGATGCGGGTGTACTTCGAGAAGCCCCGCACCACGGTGGGGTGGAAGGGTCTCATCAACGACCCCGACATGGACGGCTCCCACGACATCGAGCGCGGACTGCGCACGGCGCGAACGCTTCTGGTGGACATCGTCGGCCGCGGGCTGCCCGTCGGCTGCGAGTTCCTGGAACCGACGAGCCCGCAGTACATCGCCGACGCGGTCGCCTGGGGTGCGATCGGTGCCCGGACGACGGAGTCGCAGGTGCACGGACAGCTCGCGTCCGGCCTGTCGATGCCGATCGGCTTCAAGAACGGCACCGACGGTGACCTGCAGGCGGCGATCGACGGGGTCCGTGCCGCAGCCGGGGCGCACACCTTCTTCGGTGTGGACGGCGACGGCCGCGCCGCGGTGGTGGAGACGGTCGGCAACGACGAATGCCACGTCATCCTGCGCGGGGGACGCGCGGGCACCAACGCGGACGCGGGGTCGGTGACCGCGGCGAGTGCGGCCTGCGCGACCGCCGGCATCACACCACGGGTGATGGTCGACTGCTCACACGCCAACTCCGGCAAGGACCATCGTCGGCAGCCGGTCGTCGCCACGGACGTGGCCGCCCAGGTCGCCGGTGGCAGCACGGCGATCGCCGGTGTCATGCTCGAGAGCTTCCTCGTCGAGGGTGCGCAGTCCCCGTCGGCGCGACCGCTCGTCTACGGGCAGTCGGTGACCGACGCCTGCATGGATCTCGACACGACCGTCGATGTCCTGCACGACCTCGCCGCCGCGCGCCGGGCGGGCCGCGCACGCCGCCGACCCTAGAGCCGGACGCCCCCCGACGCCTCGATGCGTTGGCCGGTGATCCACGAGCCCGACGCCGTGGTCAGCCCGGCGATCGCGGCACCGATGTCCTCGGGGGTGGCCAGTCGGCCCAGCGCCGCGGACTCGACCATCGCGTCCTGCAGGGCGGGATCCGAGCGCAGGTGGCCGCCACCGAAGTCGGTCGGCACCGGGCCGACGGCGATGACGTTCGCGGTGATGCCGCGCGCGCCGTATTCGAGTGCCTGATAGCGGGTGAGCACCTCGACGGCACCCTTGGCGGCCGCGTAGGGGCCGGACCGCGCGAAGGCCATGCGGGTGAGCGCACTCGACACGTTGATCACCCGCCCGCCGTCCCGCAGGAGCGGTTCCAGTGCCTGCGTGAGGAAGAAGGGGCCCCTGACGTGGACGGCGAAGACGTCGTCGAACTCGTCGGGGGTGGTGTCGCGCAGAGCGCTGTACAGCGCGGTCCCCGCGTTGTTCACGAGGATGTCGAAGTGGCCGTCGGGGAGGTGTGCGCTCAGCTGCTCGCGGAAATCGGCGAACGTCGACGGTGCCGTGACGTCGAGGTGCATCGCGGTCCCGCGCCCACCCCGCGCCTCGATCTCCTCCACGACGGCCGTCGCCTCCTGCTCGCCGCTGCGGAACGTGATGACCACGTCGACGCCGGCGTCGGCGAGGGCCAGGGCCGTCGCCCGGCCCAGGCCGCGGCTCCCGCCGGTGACGACGGCTGTGGTGGTGGTGTTCTCGGTCTGACGTGATGTGGTCATGTCCCCACCGTGCGAGTGGGGGCGCGGGTGCACCAGGGGTCGGGCTGTCGGGGGATCGCCAGACCCTCCCTCCGGGAGGCGTGCGCCGTCATGCTGGTGACGTGGACAAGGACTCGTTGGCGGACTTCCTGCGGCACCGGCGCGCCGCGATGACCCCGGAGGACGTCGGTCTCGAACGCACGGCGCGGCGTCGGACGCCGGGTCTGCGCCGGGAGGAGGTCGCGCGGTTGGCGAGCATGTCGGTCGACTACTACACGCGGCTCGAACAGGGACGTGGTCCGCAGCCGTCGATGCAGATGTTGGCCGCGATCACGCGCGCACTGCGTCTGAGCCGCCGCGAACGCGACCACCTGCACCGCCTGGCCGGTCACGTCCCGCCGCCCGACGACGGCTCCGGTGACCACGTCTCGTCCGCCCTGCGACGGGTTCTCGACCATCTCGACACCCCGGCGATGGTGACCAACGACCTCGGGTACATCCTGGCGCAGAACCACGCTGCGATGGCGCTGATCGGTGACGAATCACGTTTCGCCACAGACGATCCGCGACGCTCTCGCTTCCACCGGTGGTTCCTCGACCCGCAGGCGCGGACGATCCATCCGGAGGAGGACTGCGACGAGTACTCGCGCGCCTACGTCGCGATCCTCCGTGCGGCCACCGGGCGACGCCCGAGGGATCCGCATCTGACGGCTCTGGTGCACACACTGCGCACGGGGTCGCCGGAGTTCGCCCGGCTCTGGGAGTGCCACGACGTCTCGTGGCGCCCGCGTTCGCACCGCAAGACCTTCCGGCACCCGGAGGTCGGCGCCCTGAAACTGGACTGCGAGGAGCTCGCCGCCGACGGTGGCGCTCAGATCCTGCTGCTCTACACAGCCGTCCCCGGGAGCGCGTCGGCCGACAGCCTCCGCCTGCTGGAGAGCGCCCCGCGACCCACCACCGTCGACCGCGAGCTCGACTAGGCGGCGACGACGACCATCCACACCGCCACGTAGTGCACCAGGGCGGCGACGACCGTTGCGGCGTGGAAGAACTCGTGGTGTCCGAACGTGGTCGGCCAGGGGTTGGGCCACCGCGTGGCGTACAGCACCGCACCGCCGCTGTAGAACACCCCGCCGACCGCGAGCAGCACCAGGACGGTGACCCCGGCCGAGTGGATGAGCGTCGGGGCCACCACCACGATCGTCCACCCGAGCAGGAGGTACAGGGGGACGCCCACCCAGCGGGGTGCGCCGGGCCACGCCATCTTCAGGGCCACACCGGCGAGTGCACCGCCCCAGACCACGCCCAGCACGATCCATCGGGTCGGAGCCGGCAGGGCGAGCACGCAGAACGGGGTGTAGCTGCCCGCGATGAACACGAAGATCATCGAGTGGTCGGCGCGTTTCATCCACCGGCGCGCGGATTCCGTCGACCACTGGACGCGGTGATAGGTGGCGCTCACACCGAACACGCCGCAGACGGTGACCGCGTAGACCGCGCACGAGACGGCCGCGACCGGCCCCGCGAGTGCGGCGGCGACGGTGACGAGCGCGATCCCCGTCGCGATGGCGACGAAGCCCGAGTAGAGGTGGATCCACCCCCGCATCCGCGGTTTCAGCTCGGTGACGATGTCGGGCAGTGCGTCGGACAGACGTGATCCGGATTCCGGCGTGCGGTCGGTCGCACCCGATGTGAGCGACATCTTCGGAGCCTCCCGGTGAGAAGGGATCGACGAATCGTACGGCGTCGAACCTACGCTACCGTAGGTTGGGCGCGGGGCGGCGATTTCCTCAAACTGCGCGAGTAGTCTCTGCTGGCGTGAAGCTGATCCCCACCGGCGTACGCGGACCCCTGTACCGGGTCTACGAGGGACGCCTGGTCCAGCTCATGGACCCCGAGCGGCTGCCGCGCCACATCGCCATCATCTGCGACGGCAACCGGCGGTGGGCCCGCGAGGCGGGCTTCGAGGACGTCAGCCACGGGCACCGCGTCGGTGCACAGAAGATCGCCGAGATGGTGCAGTGGTGTTCGGAGCTGGCCATCGAGACCGTGACGGTCTACCTGCTCTCCACCGAGAACCTCAGCCGCGCCTCCGACGAACTCGACGCGCTCATGGAGATCGTCCCCGACATCGTCGACGAGATCGCCGCGCCCGGGCAGCGCTGGCGCGTGAAGATCGTCGGCACGTTGGACCAGCTGCCCGAACAGGTGGCGCAGCGACTGAAGACCGCCGAGGAGCGTACCGCCGACCGCCCCGGGATGCGGGTCAACGTCGCCGTCGGTTACGGCGGGCGACAGGAGATCGTCGACGCGGTGCGCTCGCTCCTGGCCGACAAGGTCACCGACGGGGTGGACGCGCACGACCTGGTCGACGCCGTGACGGTCGACGCGATCGACGCCCACCTCTACACCCGGGGACAGCCCGACCCCGACCTCGTCATCCGCACCTCCGGCGAACAGCGTCTGTCGGGATTCCTGTTGTGGCAGAGCGCGTATTCGGAGATCTGGTTCACCGACGCCTACTGGCCCGAGTTCCGTCGCGTCGACTTCCTGCGCGCACTGCGGGACTACGCCGCGCGCAGCCGTCGCTTCGGTCGCTGAGGGTCGGATCCGACCGCTGCGGGGTCAGATCTTGCGCAGGCGCACCCGGTTGATCGAGTGGTCGGCGTCCTTGCGCAGCACCAGGGTGGCGCGCGGTCGCGTGGGCAGGATGTTCTGCACCAGGTTCGGCAGGTTGATCCCGTGCCAGATGTCGCGCGCGGCCTCGGTGGCGGCGGTGTCGTCGAGTGAGGCGTAGGCGTGGAAGTGCGAGTTCGGGTCCGCGAAGGCGGTCGACCGCATCGCCAGGAACCGGGTGACGTACCAGTGCTCGATGTCCTCGATGCGGGCGTCGACGTAGACGGAGAAGTCGAAGAGGTCGGAGACCATCAGCCGCGGACCGGTCTGCAGGACGTTGAGTCCCTCGAGGATGAGGATGTCGGGCTGACGGACGTGGTGTCGGTCGCCCTTGACGATGTCGTAGGACAGATGCGAGTAGACCGGCGCGCTCACGTCGTGTGCCCCGGACTTGACCTCGGTGACGAACCGCAGCAGCGCGCGACGGTCGTAGGACTCGGGAAATCCCTTGCGGTGCATGATGCCCCGGCGACGAAGCTCCTTCGTGGGGTACAGGAACCCGTCCGTGGTGACCAGGTCCACCCGGGGATGGGCGTCCCATCGCGAGAGCAGTGCCTGCAGCACGCGCGCCGTCGTCGACTTGCCGACCGCGACGCTGCCGGCCACGCCGATGACGAAGGGCACCTGACGTTCCGGGTTGCTCTCGCCGAGGAACGTCGACGTCGCGGCGAACAACCGCTGGCGCGCGGCGACCTGCAGGTGGATCAGTCGGGACAGGGGCAGGTAGACGTCGGCGACCTCCGACAGGTCGATCTGTTCTCCCAGACCGCGGTAGGTGCCGAGCTCCTGCTCATCCATCGCGAGGGGGACGGACTGCCGCAGCGTCCGCCACTGCCGACGGTCGAGTTCGATGTACGGACTCGGCTCGGTCATCCGTGACATGACAGCCCGATCACGAGGCCGAAGCCGGTCGGGGTGTCACGCGACATGCCGACAAGTGTCACCGATGCCGACGCGCCCCGGAACCCGGGGGTGGCTACCGTCGCTGTCATGCCCCGCGACGCCCTCGTCACCGAGTACCTCCGTGTCGGCCTCGCCTTCGACCGGCTCGAGGACGGATTCGTCGACGCCTACACCGGTGACCCGCGCCTGCGTGCCGAGTCCGTCGACGGCCCCCGCCCCGACCCCGCCCACCTGCGTGACCGGATCCGCGGACTCCGCACCGACATCGCCGGGTCGTCGCTGCCCGCCGACCGTCGCGGGTTCCTCGACGCCCACCTGACGGCGATGGAGTGTTCCGCGGGTCACTTCGCGGGGGAGGAGATCGGTTTCGTCGACGAGGTGCGGGCCTACTTCGACGTCGACATCGCCCTCGAGGACCCCGAGGTCTACCGCGCCGCGCACGCCGAACTCGACGCGCTGCTGCCCGCCGGCCCGTCCCTGGCGGAGCGCTACCAGGCCCATCGGACCTCCGACGAGATCCCGGCCGATCGCCTCGACGAGTGCGTCGCCGCGTTCACCTCTGCCCTGCGCGACCGGGTCCGCGCGACCCACCCGCTGCCCGACGTGGAGACGGTCGAGATCGAGGTCGTCTCCGACAAGCCGTGGTCGGGGTTCAACTACTACCTCGGCGACTACCGGTCGCGGGTGGCCATCAACGGCGATCTCACCCAGTACATGGCCTCGCTGCCGCATCTCATCGCGCACGAGGCCTACCCGGGCCATCACACCGAGCACTGTCGCAAGGAGCAGATCCTCGTCGGCGGAGGTCAGGAGGAACAGACGTTGTTCCTGGTCAACACCCCGCAGTGCCTGATGGCCGAGGGCCTGGCCGACCACGCTCTGCATGCCGCGGTCGGTGACGGGTGGGGACGGTGGGCGCAGGAGATCTACGCCGATCTCGGGCTGCGCTTCGACGGAGACCGCGCCGAACGGATCGGGCGCGCCACCGGGGGACTGCTCGGTGTCCGCCAGGACGCGGCGCTGCTCCTGCACGACCGCGGACAGGATGCCGACACCGTCGGGGAGTACCTCCAGCGCTGGCTCCTCGCCACGCCGGCCCGTGCCCGGCAGATGCTGCGGTTCCTCTCCTCGCCGCTGTGGCGCGCCTACATCAGCACCTACGTCGAGGGGTACCGGCTGCTCGGCGACTGGCTCGACGCGGACCCGCACGCCGACAGGCTGCGGCGGTTCGGACGTCTCCTGGACGAGCCGCTGACACCGGCGCAGCTCAGGGCCGAACTCGCGGCCTGAGCGTCTCGCCATAGACTGTGGCCATGAGCGCTGACGACCTGACCACCGCCTCGCTGGCCGAGATCGACCCCGACGTCGCCGCCGCGATGAACGGCGAACTGAGCCGCCAGCGCGACACCCTCGAGATGATCGCGTCGGAGAACTTCGTGCCGCGCGCGGTGCTGCAGGCCCAGGGCAGCGTCCTGACGAACAAGTACGCCGAGGGGTACCCGGGTCGTCGGTACTACGGCGGCTGCGAGTACGTCGACGTCGTGGAGGACATCGCCCGCGACCGCGCCAAGGAGCTGTTCGGCGCGGAGTTCGCGAACGTCCAGCCGCATTCGGGTGCCTCGGCCAACGCCGCGGTGCTGATGACCCTCATGGAGCCCGGCGAGAAGCTGCTCGGCCTCGACCTCGCCCACGGCGGACACCTGACCCACGGCATGCGGCTGAACTTCTCGGGCAAGCTCTACGCCACCGCGGCGTACGGCGTGAGCGAGTCCGACCACCGCATCGACATGGACGAGGTGCGCCGGATCGCTGTCGCCGAGAAGCCGAAGGTGATCGTCGCCGGCTGGTCGGCCTACCCCCGCACCCTCGACTTCGAGGCGTTCCGGTCCATCGCCGACGAGGTCGGTGCACACCTCTGGGTCGACATGGCGCACTTCGCCGGTCTGGTCGCGGCGGGCGTGCACCCGTCGCCGGTGCCCTACGCCGATGTGGTGTCGACCACTGTCCACAAGACCCTGGGTGGTCCGCGCTCGGGTCTGATCCTGGCCAAGAAGGAGTGGGCCAAGAAGCTCAACTCCGCGGTGTTCCCCGGTCAGCAGGGCGGACCGCTCATGCACGCGATCGCGGCGAAGGCCGTCACCTTCAAGATCGCGATGAGCGACGAGTTCGTCGATCGTCAGCAGCGCACCCTCGAGGGCGCACGGATCCTCGCCGATCGCCTCACCGGCTCCGACGTCGCCTCGGCGGGCGTGTCGGTGCTCACCGGCGGCACGGACGTCCACCTCGTCCTGGTCGACCTGCGGCACAGCGAACTCGACGGTCAGCAGGCCGAGGACCTCCTGCACCAGGTCGGCATCACGGTGAACCGCAACGCCGTGCCGTTCGACCCGCGGCCGCCGATGGTCACCTCCGGCCTCCGTATCGGGACGCCGGCCCTGGCGACCCGTGGCTTCGGCGCCGAACAGTTCACCGAGGTCGCCGACATCGTCGCCACCGCACTGGCCGGTGGCGCCGGGTCCGACGTCTCCGCCCTGCGTGGTCGCGTCTCGCAGCTCGCACTGGACTTCCCGCTCTACGACGGGCTCGAGGAGTGGGGGATGCTCAGCACCCCCGTCCGTGCCTGACATGCCCGGGTGCGTGACATCTCCCAGTTCGTGACGGGGGATTGGGGACGCGGCGCGCGAGTGCCTATCCTGGTTCCTCGTGACGGACAACGCTGACGACGATCTGATCCTGGTGCTCGAGAAGGCGCTGCCGGAGCTGACCGAGGAGCACGAGCGCAACGCCATCACCTGGAACCCGCATGACCTCGTCCCCTGGGACGACGGTCGCAACTACGCGTTCCTCGGCGGCGCCGACTGGGAGGAGTCGGACTCGACGATGCCCGAGGAGACCCGGGTGGCCGTCCTCGCGCTGCTCCTCACCAAGGACAACCTGCCGTCGTTCCACCGCATCCTCGGCGTCAACTTCCCCCCGTTCTCCGAGTGGCGCGCCCTCGTCGGTCGCTGGACCGCCGAGGACAACCGGCACTCGATCGCACTGCGCGACCACCTGCTGGTCACGCGCGCTGTCGATCCCGAGTGGTTCGAGGCGCTGCGCCTGTCGCATGTGACCCACGGCTACGAGCAGAACGAGAAGTCGCGCTCGATGTCGCCGGCGGCCTGCCTCGCCGTGATGGCCGTGCACGAGAACCTGTCGGCCTGGTTCGCGAAGCACCTCGCCGAGGACGTCGCGTCGGAGAGCCTCGCCGGCATCCTCCGCAACGTCGCCACCGACGACGCCGTGCAGGCGAGCACCTTCGCCAACTTCCTCAACGCCGCGCTGACGGCACAGCCCGACGCGACCGTCATCGCCGTCGAGGAGGCGTTCTCCCTGAACCGCCCCATCGGCAGCGACATCGTCGATCTCGCCGACAAGGCCGGGCTCATCCCCGAGTCCTACATCGGGGCAGACGCCTTCCGTGCTGCCGCGGTCGCTCTCGTGGACACGTTGGGCCTGCGGACGCTCGACGGTCTCGGGGACGACGCCGAGGCCGCCCGCCAGAAGGTGCTCGCGCGCGCCGAAGCCTGACCGGTCCCGTCAGGCCCCGCCCGGTCCTGTCAGGCCCTGACGTCGACCCGGGGCTGTCCGTCCGGGATGGTGACCACCGCCCGACGGTGCAACCGTTCCTGCGGTGAGGCGATGGAGTCCGACACCCGGAACTCCGCCTCCCAGGCCTGTCGGGACACGCGGTTGAGCACGTAGCCCCGCTGGGCGTTGCCGAACCGCACGTGCGGTGACGCGGCCTTCAACTGCTGGTCGCTGGTGTCGCTGTCGGCCCCGTCCTTGCCCGACGCGATCGACGTCCCCGCGAGTTCCACACCGACGGTGGGGGAGTCGCGGGTGTACGTCGACCGCAGGTCGGACACGACGTTGCGGTGGATGTCACCGACGATGGACACGAGGTTGCGCGTGCGCCGGTCGCGCGCGCCGTCGAGGATGCGGGCGCGCGACGCCTCGTACCCGCTCCAACCGTCCATGCTCACCGCGCGGACGCCGTTCTTCTCCCGCGCCAGGTCGGCGATGGTGGTCTGGTGCGCCAGGACGTTCCACCGTTGACGGCTCGAGGCGAAACCGTCGAGGATCCACCGCTCCTGTCGGGCACCGGTGATGGTGCGTCGTGGGTCCGCGGTCAGGGCGTTCTGCGGGGAGTCGTTGTCGCCGTTGACCTGATCGCTGCGGTACTGGCGGGTGTCGAGGACGCTGAACCGCACCAGGTCGCCGTAGTCAAATCGCCGGAACGCCTGCACGTCCGCACCGCGGGGACGCTGTACGGCGCGGACCGGTGTGTTCTCCCACCACGCCTTGAGGGCCTGTGCGCGTCGGGCGAGGAACTCGGGGATGGGTGCGTCGTCCTCGGAGATCGGTCCCGCCCAGTTGTTCTCGACCTCGTGGTCGTCGAAGACCGTGATGAACGGGCTCGTCCGGTGTGCGCGTTGGAGTTGCGGGTCCAGCTTGTACAGGGCGTAGCGCTCGCGGTAGTCGTCGAGCGTCGTCATCTCCGACAGCGCCGACGCCGGAACGGCTGTCGTGTTGCGTCGACCGCCGGTCGCCCCGACGCTCTTCTCGTAGACGTAGTCGCCGAGGTGGAACACCACATCCGGTGCGGCGGAGGCCATGTCGTCGAAGGCGGGGAAGTAGCCGTCCGCCCAGGACTGGCACGACGCCCACGCGAACGTCAGCGCGGCCAGCGGGGCGCCGGCGAGGGGGGCGGTACGCGTGCGCCCGACGTCGGAGAGGTGACCGTTCGCACGGAACCGGTAGAAGTACTCGGTGTTCGGGCGCAGACCGCGGACGTCGGCGTGCACGGTGAAACCGTCGGCTGCCGTGGCGATCTCGACGCCGGTGCGGATGATGCGGGTCATGGCCTCGTCGGTGGCGACCTGCCACGCGACGGGGACCGGGGTGACGCCCATCCCGGCGCCGCGGGCCAGCGGTGTCGGCGCGAGTCGTGTCCACAGCACGACGCCGTCGGGGAGGGGATCCCCGGAGGCCACACCGAGCGTGAACGGGTGGTCACCGGGCCGCGCCGGGGAGGCGGCGGACAGTGAGTCCGCGAACAGGCCGGGGGTGAACGCCACCGCGGCGCTCACGCCGGTCCAGGTGAGGAACCGGCGCCGGGTGAGGCCGGAGCGCACGGTCTTGTCGGCGCCGACGGACACGACGGGGGTCTCGACACGGGTCATGGGGACCACCCGACCAGTCACGGGCGACGACGAGGCGCAGGTGCCGCGACCTGCGGATGACCACTCGGTGACGAGGTCGTCGCCACGTCGCCGCGGCGTCGCCGCCGGTTACCTGTTGTTCACGGACACGCGGTGCGCGGGTGGCGTCGGCGGCGAGTCGGCGGGCGTACGTTGACGCGTGACGGGCCGTGGGGAAGCGGTTCGTCCGGGAGGTTCTATTCGTGAGCTGGTCACCCAGCGCGAGACGGACCGGCCCCGGTCCCATGGACCGGCCGGTCGGTGTCGACATCAGTCAACGCGGGCGCCGCGTCGACCTGAGGAGCCCTCGTGACCACTCGCACCTACGTCCTTGACACCTCCGTGTTGCTGTCCGACCCCTGGGCGGTCAGCCGGTTCGCGGAACACAGCGTGATCCTCCCGCTGGTGGTGATCGGCGAGCTCGAGGGCAAACGTCACCACCACGAACTGGGATGGTTCGCCCGCGAGTCGTTGCGGATGCTCGACGACCTCCGCCTCGCCCACGGTCGGCTCGACCTGCCCGTCCCGATCGGCACCGACGGCGGCACCCTGCAGGTGGAGCTCAACCACACCGACCCGCGTGTCCTGCCGGCCGGCTTCCGCACCGACACCAACGACGCGCGAATCCTGGCCTGCGCCCTGAACCTTCGCGCCGAGGGCAAGGACGTGACGTTGGTGTCCAAGGACATCCCGTTGCGTGTCAAGGCCGGTGCGGTCGGGCTCGCCGCCGACGAGTACCGGGCGCAGGACGTCGTCGTGTCCGGATGGTCGGGCATGACCGAGCTCGACGTCGCCAGCTCGACCATCGACGCGCTGTTCGCCGAGGGTGTCACCGACATCGACGACGCCCGGGAACTGCCGTGCCACACCGGCGTCCGCCTTCTCGGTGGGTCGTCGAGCGCGCTGGGGCGCGTGACCCCGGAGAAGCGTGTGCAGCTGGTCCGCGGTGAGCGCGAGGCGTTCGGCCTGCGCGGGCGTTCGGCCGAACAGCGCGTGGCGCTCGACCTGCTGCTGGACGAATCCATCGGCATCGTCTCGCTGGGCGGCAAGGCGGGCACAGGCAAGTCGGCGCTGGCCCTGTGTGCCGGCCTCGAGGCCGTTCTCGAACGCCGGACCCATCGCAAGGTGGTCGTGTTCCGTCCCCTGTACGCCGTCGGCGGTCAGCAACTCGGCTACCTGCCGGGCAGCGAGGCCGACAAGATGGGCCCCTGGGCGCAGGCGGTCTTCGACACCCTCGAGGGGTTGGCATCCCCCGAGGTGATCGAGGAGGTCCTGTCACGGGGGATGCTCGAGGTGCTTCCGCTCACCCACATCCGCGGTCGGTCGCTGCACGACTCGTTCGTCATCGTCGACGAGGCGCAGTCCCTCGAGCGCAACGTCCTGCTCACGGTGTTGTCGCGACTGGGTGCCGGTTCGCGGGTGGTGCTGACCCACGACGTCGCGCAGCGGGACAATCTGCGGGTGGGTCGCCACGACGGCGTCGCAGCCGTGATCGAGAAACTGAAGGGCCACCCGCTGTTCGCCCACATCACGCTGACCCGCAGCGAGCGCTCGCCCATCGCGGCGCTGGTTACGGAGATGTTGGAGGAGTTCGCGCCCGGCGCGTGACGCCCCACGGGGTGGGGTCGTGATGTCCGTCACCACCGGCGGTCGCGTCGTGTCGGCGCGACACGCCGGTGGTGACGAATCGGCCGCCTCCTTGTGACCGGACGTTTATCGTCTACGCCCCTCCTCGGACGCATACTTCTCTGGTGTCAGAGAGACGTATGTGGTTTATGAGGCGACTGAGGTCTGCAGTCGCAGTGGTGTCGGTACCGACCGTGGCGGTCGTCGTGGGACTGGCGGTGGCCGCAGGGCCCGCGTCCGCGGCACCCGGTGAGACGGTCGCCGGGCCGGCGGACTTCCCGTCGACGACCCAGATGGTCACCGTGACGGTGAACTCGCGGTCGGACACCACCGGGACGCTCACCGCCTTCGACAAGGTGGACGGTGCATGGAAGCCCGTCATCGGACCGGTCAAGGCGTTCGTCGGATCGCAGGGGATCGGGGCGCCGCGCGACGACGTGTCGCGGACCCCGGAGGGCACCTTCGCCTTCGACCAGGCCTTCGGCCGCCAGGCCAACCCGGGCACCAAGCTGCCCTACTTCCAGGCCGACAAGCAGGACTGGTGGGACGAGAACCCGAACTCGCCGACGTACAACACCCACGTCCGCCAGGTGGCGAGCCCCGGTGGCGACAGCGAGAACCTGTACGACAGCGGCCCTGTCTACGACTACGCCGTCAACATCGCCCACAACCCGCAGCGGCGGCCCGGGTACGCATCCGGGATCTTCCTGCACGTCACCGACGGCTCGCCCACGCAGGGATGTGTCGCCGTGGACAAGGCGACGATGGTGTCGATCCTGCAGTGGCTCGACCCGTCCCGCGATCCCGTGATCCGCATCGGTCTCGCCTCCCAGCAGGCGTGACGGCGCACGTCGGAACCTGTGAATCAGCGTTCTCGATGCGAGACCTCGATATCGATGATGTAACAATGTCCGCGTGAACAGAACCTCCCTGCGTGCTCTCGTCGTCGGCGCCGTCGCGACCATGGCACTCGCTCTCGGAGTCGGCTCGCCGGCGTCGGCCGCCCCGGTCGCGCCGGCGGCCGGCTACGGTTTCGCCACCGGTGCAGAGTTCCTGCAGTACTCCCAGGGCGACCTGAACCGCACGCTGGACACGGTGCGACAGACCAGCGCGAGCTGGATCCGCCTCGGGATCGACCGCAGCCAGATCGAGACGAGCCCCGGTGTCTACAACTGGAGCACGTCGGACCGGGTCATCAACGCCGCTCGCGCCCGCGGTCTGCGGGTGTTGGGTCTCATCGCCTACACCCCGCTGCTGCAGGGTGGCGGACTGCTGAAGACCGCACCGCCCGCCAACCCGAACGACTTCGCGGTGTTCGCCCAGCGCGCGGTGCAGCGCTACGGCTCCCAGGTGAACAACTGGGAGATCTGGAACGAGCCGAACCTGCCCATCTTCTTCGGCAACATCCCGAACAAGTCGGCGGCGTACGCGCGCCTGATCAGGGCCACCTATCCGGCCATCAAGGCCGTGCAGCCGAACTCGACGGTCATCGCCGCCGGTCTCAGCCCGATGCAGGGGTCGGACTCGCCGGTCGCCTTCGTCAACGACCTGTACCGCTTCGGCGCGAAGAACTCCTTCGACGCTCTCGCGCTGCATCCCTACGTGTTCCCCGGCGGCATCGGCTCGAACCCGAACGGCGCCTACACCGACATCGCCGCGGTCCGTGGACTGATGGTGCGCAACGGCGACGCCGGCAAGAAGATCTGGTTCACCGAGTTGGGTGCGCCGTCCAACGGTGCGCGTTTCGGCGGCAACACCCCCGACGGTCAGCGCGACATCATCGCGTCCGAGCTCGCGGCGTTGGCGCAGTTGCCGTTCGCCGGCCCGGCGTTCGTCTACACGATCCGTGACACCGCCAACGATCCCGGCTCGCTGAACAACCGCGAATCACGTTTCGGTGCGCTGCTCACGTCGGACTACAAGCTGAAGCCGACGTACTTCCTGCTCAAGCGCTGACGCCTCGGGGCATCACCCCCGCGACCAGAACTGCCTCCCGCGACCGTGTCGACGGTCGCGGGAGGCGGTTTCAGTAGAGGGAGGCGTCTCGCTGCGTTCCCGCGACAGAGAACGACTCCCGCGACTGTGATCACAGTCGCGGGAGTCGATTGGTGTCGCGGGAGGGTGGTGCGGCTCAGCGCTCGTGGTCGAGGTTGGCCATCTTCAGCACGTCGAGGCGCCTGTCGAGCTCGGCCTCGGAGAGCTTGTCGCCGATGAGCCCGCGGTCGATGACCGTCTCACGGATCGTCTTGCCCTCCTTGAGGGCCTGCTTCGCGACGGCCGCCGCCTCCTCGTACCCGATCGCCGAGTTCAGCGGCGTCACGATCGACGGCGAGCTCTCCGCGAGGGTCTTGAGGCGGTCGGTGTTGGCCTCGAGGCCGCTGATGCACCGGTCGGCGAAGAGCCGGGACACGTTGGCGAGCAGCTTCAGTGACTCCAGCACGTTGCGCGCCATCATCGGGATGTAGACGTTCAGCTCGAACGCACCGTTGCCGCCACCCCAGGTGACGGCGGCGTCGTTGCCGATGACCTGAGCGGCGACCTGCGTGACCGCCTCGGGCAGAACGGGATTGACCTTGCCGGGCATGATCGAGCTGCCGGGCTGCAGGTCGGGGAGACGGATCTCGCCCAGTCCGGTGAGCGGTCCGGAGCCCATCCAGCGGACGTCGTTGGCGATCTTCGTCAGCGACACCGCGATCGTCTTGAGCACGCCGGACAGCTCGACGAGACCGTCGCGGGCGGCCTGCGCCTCGAAGTTGTCCTTGGCCAGGCTCAGCTGCTCGACCCCGGTACGCGACACCAGGTCTGCGACGACCTTGCTGCCGAACCCGGCGGGCGCGTTCAGGCCGGTACCGACGGCGGTACCGCCGATGGGGAGCTCGCCGACGCGCACCAGCGACGCCTCGACACGCTCGATGCCGGCCTCGACCTGGCGGGCGTAGCCACCGAACTCCTGACCCAGGGTGACCGGCACGGCGTCCATCAGATGGGTGCGACCGGACTTGACCACCTCACGCCACTCCGATGCCTTCCCGGCGAGCGACTCGTGCAGGTGCTTCAGCGCGGGGATCAGATCCGTGGCAGCAGCTTCCGTCGCCGCGACGTGGGTGGCGGTGGGGAAGGTGTCGTTCGACGACTGCGACATGTTGACGTGGTCGTTGGGGTGCACCTCGATGCCATTGGCCTTGGCGATCGACGCGATGACCTCGTTGGCGTTCATGTTCGAGCTGGTGCCCGAGCCGGTCTGGAACACGTCGATGGGGAACTGGTCGTCGTGGGCGCCGTCGGCGATCTCGGTGGCGGCGGCGATGATGGCGTCGGCCTTCTCCGCGTCGAGGAGATCGAGGTCCTTGTTGACCTGTGCGCACGCCGCCTTCAGCAGGCCCATCGCACGGATCTGGGTCCGCTCGAGCGGACGGTGGGAGATGGGGAAGTTCTCCACCGCACGCTGGGTCTGCGCGCGCCACAGCGCGGCGGCGGGGACGCGGACCTCGCCCATGGTGTCGTGCTCGATGCGGTACTCGCCGGACGCAGCGTCGTTGCTCATGCGGGCAACTTTAGTGGGGGTATCCGCAGCGGGTGCCGCGTGGTCCCGCGTGCGCGCCGACGCGCTCCACCTGCAGGGCAGACGCTCCACTTCTGGTGGTCCCGCTCCACCTACAGGGGTCGTGCGACGCAGACGCTTCATATGTCGAAGGACGCTCCGCCTGCAGGCGGAGCGTCCTCGAACAAGTGGAGCGGGAACCCTGGAACCGGAGCGGGACCCTGGAACCGGAGCGGGAACTCTGGAACCGGAGCGGCTCACGGCGGGTTCCCGGCCGGGGTACTACTCGCCGAAGTCGACGGAGGCGAACTCGCGCAGCTTGGTGAGCTTGTGGGTGCCCTCGATGTGGCGGATGGTGCCCGACTTGGAGCGCATGACCAGCGAGCGGGTCGTCGCGCCGTTCGAGCGGTAGGTGACACCGCGGAGCATGTCGCCGTTGGTGACGCCGGTCGCGCAGAAGAACATGTTCTCGCCGCTGACGAGGTCGTCGGTCTTGAGGACGCGGTCCAGGTCGTGGCCGGCGTCGATCGCCTTCTGCCGCTCGGCGTCGTCCTTGGGCCAGAGGCGACCCTGGATCTCGCCGCCCATGCACTTCATCGCGACGGCGGTGATGATGCCCTCGGGGGTGCCGCCGATGCCGAGGAGCATGTCGACGGAGCTGTACTCGCCCGCGGCGGCGATCGCCCCGGCGACGTCGCCGTCGGAGATGAGGCGGATCTTGGCGCCCGCGGCACGGATCTCGCCGATCAGGTCGGCGTGACGGGGACGGTCGAGCACGACGACGGTCACGTCACCGACCTCGATGCCCTTGGCCTTGGCGACGGCCTGGACGTTCCACTCGACCGGCTTGGTGATGTCGATCGCACCGGCGGCCTCGGGGCCGACGGCGATCTTCTCCATGTAGAACACGGCCGACGGGTCGAACATGGTGCCGCGCTCGGAGACCGCGATGACGGCGATCGAGTTCGGTCGTCCCTCGGCCATCAGGGTGGTGCCGTCGATGGGATCGACGGCGACGTCGACCTCGGGGCCCTCGCCGTTGCCGACCTCCTCGCCGTTGTAGAGCATCGGCGCCTCGTCCTTCTCGCCCTCGCCGATCACGACGACACCGCGCATGGAGACGGTCGAGAGGAGCTGACGCATGGCGTCGACGGCGGCACCGTCGCCACCGTTCTTGTCGCCACGACCGACCCACCGGCCGGCGGCCAGCGCGGCGGCCTCGGTGACCCGCACCAACTCCATCGCCAGGTTCCGATCGGGGGCCTGCGGGTTGCGGACGGGCTGCGACATCGATTCCTCCTGGGACGGGCACCGGCGTGCGCCATCAGGCGCGCGGCCGCTCGGGGTTGTGGATGATCCTGTCACGACCGGCGTGGATACTGGTCTGGTGCCCGCCAAACCCCGGATCCTCACCGACCACAAGGACATGGTGTGGTCGTTGATCCCGTTGCTGGGGATCTGCCTGCTCATCGCCCTGGTGTCCGGCAACTGCTCGGTGGGCCTCACCGGCGGTGCGAGCGACGACAAGACCCCTGCCTACGACGTCCGGGGCGGTCTCACCGCCGACGCGCAGTCGATGGCGTTCCCCATCCGCCTGCCGCAGACGCCGCAGGGGTGGAAGCCGAACTCGGGCAGCCGCGCCGGCATCGACGGGCGGACGGTCTCCACGGTGGGATACATCACCACCGACGGTGTCTACATGCAGCTCAGCCAGACCGACGCCACCGAGGACGGACTCGTCGACTACCTCGACGACGACCAACCGCTCGGCAAGGGGACGATCGACTCCGCCGGGCAGCAGTGGGTGCGGTACGCGGCCGCCGACGACAAGACGATCTGGGTCGCCGACCTCGGTGACGTGCGGATAGGCCTGTACAGCAAGGCATCCGAGAAGGACTTCACCACGCTCGCGCAGGCCGTGGTCACCGGGAAGGTCCTCCCGCGCCGGTCGCTGCCGCAGCCCGTCGGCTGACCCGCCGCCGACTCGGGCACGTCAGGACGCCGCCGGCGTCAGTCCTCGTCGTCGTCGGAATCGTCCTCGAGATCGCCGTCCTCGTCGTCGGGGACCTCACCGAGCGCGGTCTCGATCCGCCGGCGGGCCCCTTCCAGGTGGTCCTCGCACCGACGGGCCAGGGCCTCGCCGCGCTCCCACAGCGCCAACGACGCGTCGAGGTCGAGCCCGCCCTGTTCGAGGGTCTTCACCACGGCCACCAGCTCGTCGCGGGCCTGCTCATACCCCAGTTCGTCGATGGGCGTGGGCTCGTCGGTGGTCTTGTCGGGGCTCATCCTCGGTCGTCCTTCGTCGGTGCGGTGCGCGGGGCGCGCAGCGGGCGGTCGGGCTGCATGACGGCGGCGCGCATCGCCCCGTCGACCACGCGGACCCGCAGCTGGGTGCCGATGGGCATGTCGTCCACGGATCCGACGACATGCGGATCCTCGTCGCCCGACAGCCGCTGCACCACCGCGTAGCCGCGGGCCAGGGTCTGCGCGGGACCGAGTGTCGCCAGCCGGGCGGCGAAGTTCTCGATGCGATGCTCTTCGAAGCCCACGTACCGGGCGATCTCCCGCCGCGCGGACGTGACCGCGCGCTCGACGGCATCGATGCGGTCGTCGACGAGTCGCAGGGGATCGGCGAGGACCGGCCGTGCGCGCAGCGAGTCGAGTGCGTGCTTCTCGCGGGCGACCCAGTTCCTCAGGGCGCCTGCGCTGCGGGCGCGCATCTCGGTGAGGCCGGCGAGTTCCGCGGCCACGTCGGGCACGACCCGCTTCGCCGCGTCGGTGGGTGTCGCGGCGCGCAGGTCCGCCACGAGATCGAGCAGGGGATGGTCGGGTTCGTGGCCGATCGCGGACACCACCGGTGTGGTCGCGACGGACACGGCACGGCACAGCGCCTCGTCGGAGAAGGGGAGCAGGTCCTCGACCGAGCCGCCGCCCCGGGCGATGACGATGACGTCCACAGCCGGGTCGGCGTCGAGGTCGGCCAGTGCGCGCAGGATCGCGGGGACGGCCGTCGGACCCTGCACCGGGGTGTTGCGGACCTCGAAACGCACTGCGGGCCAGCGGTCGTGGGCGACCGACAGGACGTCCCGCTCGGCGGCACCGGCACGGCCCGTGATCAGTCCGACGCCTCGTGGGAGGAACGGCACCGGTCGCTTCAGGCGGGCATCGAACAGCCCCTCCGCGTCGAGCAGTCGACGCAGGCGCTCGATCCGGGCCAGCAGCTCGCCGATGCCGACCGGACGGATCTCGGTGACCCGCAACGACAGTGACGCGCGGCCGGGGTAGAACGACGGGCGCCCGGCCATCACGACGCGCGCGCCCTCGGTGAGCGGCACCTCCGCGCGGTCGAGGACGATCGGCTGGCACGTCACGGTGATCGACATGTCGGCCGAGGGATCCCGCAGTTGCAGGAACGCGGTCTTGGTCCCCGGCCTGCGGCTGATCTGTGTGATCTGGCCCTCGACCCACACCTGGCCGAGGCGGTGGATCCAGTCGCCGATCTTCGCGTTGAGGGTGCGGACCGGCCACGGGGCGTCCGGGGTGGATCGGCCCGGCCCGCCGGGGCTGGAGGGGCCCGGTCCGCCGGGGCCCGGGGTCACTTGGCGCCGGCGGCGGCGATCCGGTTGTCGAGCATCGTGGCGAACGGGGCCCGACCACGGTGGCTGCGCTCGTAGTCGACCAGGGTCCGCAGGTCGTCGACGTCGATGCTGCGGATCTTCGCGCGCAGCTGCGCGAGGGTCAGGGAGTCGTAGTCGAGGAACTCGACGATCTCCGGTGCGTCCGCCGGTGTGGGCGTCGGGTCGGCGTCGACCTCGGAGCGCAACACGGTGTCCGGCGCCGCGCTGTACAGCGCGAAACGTCCCTTCGCGGTGATCGCGTCGGCGTCGGGGCCGGCCGGACCGTCGCCCGACGGGGCGTCGCCGGTCGACGGCGCGGACTTTTTCGCCGGTGCCTTCGTGGCCGCGGACTTCGCGGCGGGGGCCTTCGTCGCCGGTGCCTTCTTCGCCGGGGCGGACTTCGCGGCCGGGGCCGTCGCCGGGGGCGCTTTCTCGGCCGACGTCTTCTTGGCGGGGGCCTTCTCGGCCGGGGCCGTCGGAGCCTCGGCGGCAGGTGCCGGTGTCGGGTCGGGGACCGCGCTCAGCGATGTCACCGCCGTGGTCGGGTCCTCGTCGCCGAAGTCGTCTCGTAGGTCCTCGTGAGGCAGGTCCTCGTCGAACGTGGCCCACGACGGCTGCTCCTCCGCGCGGTGGAACCACGAGTCGAGAGCGTCGTCGCCCTTGATCGCCAGCTCCGCGATGTTCTGCTGGAGTCGCATGGCGACCTGCACGGTGGTGCTCACGGCCGTCATGGGGAGCGTCACCGCGGTGGTGGGGAGCTTCCTCGTCTCCTCGATGGCGGTGACGAGCAGACCGGTCATCACACGGGCGGCGAAGGGTGGGCGGATCATGGCACGAGCTTGCCTCATCGCCCCCGGCCTCACCACCGCGGCGCGCGGGCGCGTCCCCCGGCACCGCGCACAGCCCGTATCCTGGGCTCATGAGCGATTCCGGCAAACGTGTCCTCCTGGCCGAGCCGCGCGGGTACTGCGCGGGTGTCGATCGCGCCATCGAGACGGTCGAGCGCGCCCTCGAGAAGCACGGCGCCCCCGTGTACGTCCGCAAGGAGATCGTGCACAACAAGCACGTCGTCGAGACGCTCACCGAGCGCGGCGTGGTGTTCGTGGAGGAGACCGACGAGGTGCCCGAGGGCGCGCTGGTCGTGTTCTCCGCGCACGGTGTGTCCCCGGCCGTCCACGCGTCGGCGGCGCAGCGCAACCTGCGCACCATCGACGCCGCCTGCCCGCTGGTGACGAAGGTCCACCAGGAGGCCAAGCGCTTCGCCCGCGACGACTACGACATCCTCCTCATCGGCCACGAGGGTCACGAGGAGGTCGAGGGGACCGCAGGCGAGGCGCCTGAACACATCCAGCTCGTCGACGGACCCGAGAGCGTCGAGGCCGTAGAGGTGCGGGACGAGTCGAAGCTCGTGTGGCTGTCGCAGACGACGCTGTCGGTCGACGAGACCATGGAGACCGTCTCGAAGCTGCGCGAGCGGTTCCCGCTGTTGCAGGACCCGCCCAGCGACGACATCTGCTACGCCACCCAGAACCGGCAGGTCGCGGTGAAGGCCATGGCGCCGCAGTGCGACCTCGTGATCGTCGTCGGGTCGCGCAACTCCTCGAACTCCGTCCGTCTGGTCGAGGTGGCGTTGCAGGCCGGTGCGTCGGCGTCCCACCTGGTCGACTACGCCCGCGACATCGACGCCGCCTGGCTCGACGGCGTGACCACTGTCGGTGTCACCTCAGGGGCGTCGGTGCCCGAGGTGCTGGTGCGTGGTGTGCTCGACCTGCTGGCCGAGCACGGGTACTCCTCCGTCGAGACGGTCACCACGGCCAACGAGACGCTCACGTTCGCGCTGCCGCGCGAGTTGCGGCCCGCGCGTACCGCAGGCTGACCCGCCGGTGACCCACGCCGTCGACACGTCCCCGCGTGTCGGGGTCGTCGTGGACGTCGCCTACGGACGCCTCGAGGCATCCACGGGTTCAGGGGTCCGGATCGGCTCCCTCGTCGCGGCGATAGACGCCCCGTCGGTGGTGGTCGGCGGTCGCCGCCGGTCCACCCGCGACGCCTGGGCGTCGTCGGTCGCACAGGTCCTCGGTGGGACGCAGCCGGCGTCGGTGACGGTCGCCCACCCCAGCACGTGGGGGAGTCGCCGCGTCGACGTCGTCCTCGCCGCGGTGCACGCCGTCTTGGACGACTCGGCGACCACCGTCGTCGACGACCTCCCCCGCGCCGCGCTGATCGCCGCCACCCATCTCGAGTCGTCGGTGCAGGTCTGCGTCGTCGTGGAGGCCCACGACGACCGCGTCGACGTCCACCGGCTGCACCGGGCCCGTGACCGGTGGCGCATCGCCCGCACCCACGTCCTCGACGCCGATGTCCCCGCCGACAGCCTCGGCGACCTCGTGGACGACACGGTCGAGGCGATCCTCGTCGACGGGGACCGCGACGGCCGTGTCCGCGAGGTGCTCGACCTCCTCGCCGACGCGACACCCACGGGGCGTCTCGCGGCGATCGACCGCGCGGTGCTGCACCGATTCGGCCCACGACGGCCGGCCCGCCCACCGGCCCCGCGCCCTCCCACGCCCAGTCGGGGCGTGTCGCGCACGACGCTCGCCGCCGCGCTCGCCGCCGCGGTCGCGGCCGGGCTGGTGGCCGTGATCGCCGTGGTCGCCGCAGTCGTGTGGACCGGTGGCGGCGACGACGCGAAGCCGACTGCGCCGGCGGGTGTCACCGCGCAGATCGGTCGCGTGACCCTGACCGTGCCGTCGGGATGGAACCGCACCTCGGACCCGGCCGACGACACCGGCGCGATCGGCTTCACCAGCATCGCCGCACCATCTGACGACCGTCGTCTGCTGGTGGTCGAGAACTCGGTCCGGGCCGACTCGACACCGGCGTCGGTGGCGACCAGCCTGCGCAACCGACTCGGTCAACGGGGCGCGGCCTCGGTGGCCGAGTTCTCCGCGACCACCAGCTACGCCGGACGCGAGGTCATCAGCTATCGCGAGACCCCCGGTTCGGGTGCCCCGATCCGCTGGTATGTCGTCGTCGAGTCGGCGCTGCAGGTCAGCATCGGCTGCCAGCCGGGCTCGCAGGGCCAGTCGGTGGACGCCGCGTGCGCCGCCGCCGTCGGATCGGTGGCGATAGCGCCCCTGTGAGGACCGGTCGGTGCTGTTTTGACCGGTCAGGCAGGCGGCCCGTACTCTGGACCGCTGGTGCGCGGCACCCGCAGGTCAGGCTCGTCCCGACCTGAGGGTCACCGGGCTCCCGGGTCCCCACTGGTCGCCGGGAGAGGTCCCCTGCCGCAGCGCCCGACCAGCCCCGATCCTCTCGAGGACCGGTCCACCTGAACACGGAACGGATACATCTGTGCCCACCTACAGCCCGAAGGCCGGTGACATCACGCGTGCGTGGCATGTCATCGACGCCAGCGACGTGGTGCTCGGTCGTCTCGCCGTGCAGACCGCGAACCTTCTCCGCGGCAAGCACAAGCCGACCTACGCCCCGCACATGGACGGTGGCGACTTCGTCGTCATCATCAACGCCGACAAGGTCGCCGTGACCAGCAACAAGGCCGAGCGGACCTTCCACTACCGGCACTCGGGCCACCCGGGTGGTCTCTCCAAGCGCACCACCGCCGAGCTCCTCGCGACCCGCCCCGAGCGTGTCATCGAGAAGGCCGTGAACGGCATGCTGCCCAAGAACAAGCTGGGCCGCGCCATGATCAGCAAGCTCAAGGTCTACGCAGGCCCCGACCACCCCCACGCCGCACAGAGCCCCGCTCCCTACGAGATCAAGCAGGTGTCCCAGTGACCGAGCCCCTCGAGAACACCATCGGCGACAACGTCGAGGTCGCCTCCGACGACTATGTCGTCGACGAGGCCACCGGCACCGAGGTGACCGACGTCGACACCGATGTCGCCGTCGCCGCGCCGGTCTACATCGACCGCCCCATCCAGACCGTCGGTCGCCGCAAGGAGGCCGTCGTCCGCGTGCGCATGACGCCGGGCAGCGGGCAGTTCACCCTGAACGGCCGCTCGCTCGAGGCGTACTTCCCGAACAAGGTCCACCAGCAGCTGATCAAGGCCCCGCTGGTCACCGTGGAGCGCACCGAGTCGTTCGACATCTTCGCCAAGCTCGTCGGCGGCGGCCCCTCGGGCCAGGCCGGTGCGCTGCGTCTGGCCATCGCCCGCGCCCTCATCGAGGTCGCGCCGGACGATCGTCCCGCGCTGAAGAAGGCCGGCTTCCTCACCCGTGACCCCCGCGCCGTCGAGCGCAAGAAGTACGGACTGAAGAAGGCGCGCAAGGCGTCGCAGTACTCCAAGCGCTGACGCGCTCGCACCGGCATCGACCGGTGCATGCACCGCACCGAGCAGGTGTCCAGCACCACCGGACACCTGCTCGTGTGCTATCCCGGGCGTGATCGGCCCGGACGACCACGGGAGGGAACAGCAACTGTGGCACAGTATTTCGGCACCGACGGCGTGCGCGGTCTGGCCAACGGCGACCTGACGCCGGAGCTGGCGATGCGGGTCGCCCGCGCCGCCGCGGCGGAACTGACGAGCGGCATCGCCGACAGCGGGATCGCTCCGACATCGCCGGGCGCGCGACCGGTCGCGGTGGTGGGTCGCGACCCGCGTGCGTCGGGGGAGATGCTCGAGGCCGCGGTGTGTGCGGGTCTGACCGCCGCCGGCGTGGACGCCCTGCGCGTGGGGGTGTTGCCCACCCCGGCGGTCGCCTTCCTCACCGCCCACCACGACGCGGCGTTCGGCGTCATGATCTCCGCGTCGCACAACCCGATGCCCGACAACGGGATCAAGCTGTTCGCCGCCGGCGGGCACAAGCTCCCCGACGAGGTCGAGGCCGCCGTCGAGGCGCGGATGGACGACGCATCCGACGGCGCGCGCGCGACCGGCGCGCGGATCGGTCGCGTCGTCGACATCGCCGATGCGGCGACCGACTACCTGTCGCACCTCGCGCACGCCACCACCGCGTCCCTCACGGGTCTGACGGTGGTCGTCGACTGCGCCAACGGTGCCGCCAGTTCCGTTGCGCCGCAGGCGTACGAGGCCGCGGGTGCACGGGTCGTCGCCATCCATGCCGACCCCGACGGCTACTCGATCAACGAGGGGTGCGGGTCGACGCACATCGACGTCGTCGCCGACGCCGTCCGGCGTCACGGCGCCGATCTGGGTCTCGCGCACGACGGTGACGCGGATCGGTGTCTGGCCGTGGACCACCTCGGACGTCCCGTGGACGGCGACGCGATTCTCGCCGTCCTCGCCCTGGCCATGAAGGATGCCGGCCATCTGCACGAGGACACCCTCGTCGCGACGGTGATGAGCAACCTCGGCCTGCACATCGCCATGCGGCAGGCCGGTGTCGCGGTACGCACCACGGCCGTCGGCGACCGGTACGTCGTGGAGGAGCTCCGGGCGGGCGGGTTCTCGCTGGGCGGTGAGCAGTCGGGACACGTCGTGATCCCCGCGCACGCCACCACCGGCGACGGGATCCTCACCGGTCTGCTGCTGATGGCCCGCATGGCCGCGACGGGGCAGTCGCTGGCGGAGCTCGCCTCGGTGGTGACCGCGCTGCCGCAGGTGCTCATCAACGTCCCCGTCGTCGACAAACACACGGTCGCACAGGCTGATTCGGTGCGCGAGGCCGTCACCGGGGCCGAGCGGGAACTCGGGGACGGCGGCCGCGTGCTGCTCCGTCCCTCCGGGACCGAGCAGTTGGTGCGGGTGATGGTGGAGGCCTCGACGCAGACCCACGCCCAGCAGGTGGCCGGTCGCATCGCCGACGTCGTCGGCGCGGTCGGCCGATGAGTGTGGCGCCCGTGGAGGCGGTGCTGTTCGACTTCTCCGGCACCCTGTTCCGGTTCACCGAGCGTCCGGAGTGGTTCTCCGAACTGCACGACGAGGACGGGTCGCCGATCGACGTCGGCCTGCAGGCGGAACTGATCCGGCGGATGACGGCGCCCACCGGGGTGCCGTCTGATCTGGACCCCGACGACGTCCGCGCCTGGGAGCGCCGGGATCTCGACCCGGAACTGCACCGCCGGGCCTACCTCGCCGTGCTGCGCGCGAGCGGGCTGCGGGTGCCCGGTCATGCCGAGTCGCTCTACGAACGGGTGCTGGACCCGGCGTCGTGGGATCCCTACCCGGACACGGCCGAGGTGCTGCACGCACTGCACGACCGCGGCGTCCCCGTCGGCATCGTCAGCAACATCGCGTTCGACCTGCGTCGGGTCCTCGCCCGGGTCGACCTCGACGGGCTCGTCGCCGCGTGGGCGCTGTCGCACGAGGTGGGCGCGGTGAAGCCCGCGCCCGACCTGTTCACCGCGGCTCTCGACGCCCTCGGGGTCCCGGCCGACCGCGCTCTCATGGTCGGCGACAGCGAGGAGGCCGACGGCGGAGCCCGCGCGCTGGGCTGTCGGTTCGCGCTCGTGCAGCCCGATCCGATCCCGGACCGGCCACGGGCACTGCTCGATGCGGTCGCCGCGTACGGCCTGCTCTGACCTCGATCGCACCGATCGGACCCGCGGTCGGCGGGGTTATCCTGACCCCCACCGGAACCGGACCGGCTCGTGCTGCGTCCAACGCAGGAGAGCACCAGGGGAGGCGCGGATGACCGGACACGTCCAGATCGACACCGCGGCTGTCCGTGCGCTCGCCGCGGACCTCGCGGGCGCGGCGGACGGCCTCGCCGACGGAGCCGCGCGGTCTCGAGCGCTCACCGTCGACCCCATCGAGCGCGTGCAGGGCACCACTGACGCCGCAGCCGAGTACGAGGCCGGTGTGGCGGCCGTGCCGGCCCTGATCGCGGAACTCTCCGCGCGCACCCGGTACCTCGCCGACGCGCTCCGGGAGGCCTCCGACGCGATCGCCACCCGGGACACGGCGTCGGCACGGGCTGTCGCCGAGACCGGTTCCGCCCTGCCATGACCCCCGTGCCCGCGGCCGACCGTGCCGTCGCCTTCGTGACCGCTCTGGCCCCCCTGGGTGAGGCTGTGGGCGTGGCCATCCCACCGCCCGGTCACTGGGAGTCGAGGCTGGCCACGATCGCCGCCGCCGACGTCGACGCACTCGCCCACGACGCCCGTCGACTGAGCACCCTGGCCGACGACGTGGGTGCCGCGACGACCGTCATCGACCGCGTCGCCGACGAACTGCCGCACGTGTTCCGCGGCGTGGCTGCGGGCGAGGCGGGCGCGTCGGCGTCCGACCTTCGCGGCACTGCCGACGCGGTCGCGTGGCGTCTGCGCACCGCGGCGTCCGCGACGGAGTCCGCCGCGCGGGGTGTCGGCGATCTGCGGACCGCGCTCGACGCGACGCTGGCCGCGGTCCCGACCGCGGTCGTGGCAGGTCGCGCCCTGGCCGAGCTCACCCACGTCGACCTCGCGGCGAACGCGTCGGCGATCGCCGCGATCCTGCAGGCGGCGGTCGCGGCGGTGGATGCGGCACTCACGGCCGCGGCGGCCGGGGTGACCGAGGTGATGTCCGTGCTGGGCGGCGCCGTCGGGCGTCTCGCCGACCCGATCGGGGTCCCGGGGCCGGCGCGTCCGCGGCCGGACGTCTCCCGCGCGCCGACCACGCGGATCGAGGTCGACGGGTCGGCCATGGTGTCGGCGTTGGCCGGAGCGGGGATCGCGGTCGCCACCGCGACCGGTACCGCCGTCGCGGGCGCCGCGAGCATGGTTGCCCACCTCGTCGACACCGCCCTGCACCCGCCCGCGGACCCGACGACGGCGTCCCCGCCGCATGGTGGCGATCACGTGCCCTCGCCGGACCACGGACCACAGGCGCACCCCGGGCCCACCATGACTGCAGTCGTCGAACGTCCTCCGGTCGCTGAGCGACCCGCTGATACAGACCGGCCCGCTGATCCCGACCGGCCGGCAGTGCCCGACAGACCGGCCGTTTCCGACAGTCCTCCGGCCGTCGAGCGGCCACTGCTGCCGGATCCGCCCGCGTCGGATGCGCCCGCTCCGGCCCCGCAGCTCAACCTTCGTGTCGACGATGACCCTCCGGTCGATCAGCCGGACCTCGAACGGGCACCCGCCGCGCCACCGACAGCACAGGAGTCGGCCGTCCACGAGTCGCGGCCGTCGGGCTCCGCAGACCCGGGTGACGACGGCGGGCTCGCCCTCGCGGGTGACCGGTGAACCCGGCCGACCAGATCGAGGCGATCGTCGCGCGGACGCGCAGCACCCTCGACGCGGTGGACCGCCGCCATCGTGTCCGCCGTGGCGAGGCCGAGTCGGGCTGGCGCAGCCCGGACGACGACGAGACGGGACGAGGGGAGTCCGACGCCGCTCAGGACGGGGACGACGCGAACGCGCAGAACGTCCTGTCCGCCGAACAGGCCGCGGCGGTCAGCGACGCAGCAGGCGGGTGAGCTGGTCGGCGTCGGGCGCCTCGACGGCCTCGGGGTCGACCGCGACGAGCTTGCCGATGTCCTCCGACGGGTCGGCGAACGCGGCGTAGGTCGCATCGCCCGGCACCGAGCGCCGCAGACCCGGGTCGCCGAGCGTGGCGAGGAGGAAACCCGTGGTGATCGCGCGCACCATCTTCTGGGTCCTGCGCTGGTCGGAGTCGTCGCCGAGACGTTTGCGGACGCTGAACCCTTCGACGAGCCCACGGTTGGACGCCTTCGGCACCGTGCGCAACGCGACATGCTCGCCCTGCAGCGCGGAACGGATGGCCAGCGCGTTGGACGTGACGCTGTCGAGGTCGTTCGGGGCGGCCAGCACCAGGGCGGGCACGCGTGCCCGGTGGGCCGCGGGGAGCACGGCCGGGGAGGTCGGGGCGGGGAACAGCGCCGCGAGGGCGCGGGCCCGATCGGTGTCACCGGCAGCGAGAACCGCCGCAGACGCCCCCATGCCGTGACCGACCAGACCGAGGCGTTCGGGATGGACGGTGATCTGGCCGGGCCCGAGACGGACCGAGCTGATGACCTCGAGCGCCGTGCGCAGGTCGGAGGCCAGGGCTCGGTCCGACGGCAGCGGTCCGCGCTGTGTGTCGGGGACGGCGACGACGATGCCCCACGACGCGAGGTGCTCGAGGGTGCCGATGTATTGCCGGCTGTGGGTGAGCCACCCGTGACCGAACGCCACTCCGGGCAGGTCGGAGCCGTTCTCGGGGGTGTAGACGATGCCGGGCAGACCGACCACCGCCATGTCGCCCCTCAGGACGCGATGCGGGCCGCGTCGGGACAACTGCGAGACGAGCTTCTTCACCGGGGCCACGGGACGACCCTATGACAGTCACGGTGGCAGGCGTCACCGGACGGGCGCCGCCACGGTTTCGCGAGCGTATGGGCGTCGGCAGTACCCTGTCACGAATGTGTGGAATCGTCGGATACGTCGGTCGCCGCGATGCCCTCGAGATCGTCGTCGAGGCGCTGCGGAGGATGGAGTACCGGGGGTACGACTCCGCCGGGGTCGCCATCCTCGACGGGCGGGGCGGAACCGCGGTCGAGAAGCGGGCCGGACGCCTGGAGAACCTGGACAAGCAGCTCGCCACGGTCGGGCGTGAGGCCTTTGCCGGCTCGACCGGCATGGGTCACACCCGGTGGGCGACCCACGGTCGTCCCACCGACCGCAACGCGCACCCGCACACCTCGCGGGACGGCCGGGTCGCGGTCGTCCACAACGGCATCATCGAGAACTACGCGCCGCTGCGTGCCGAGGTGGAGGCCGCCGGCGTCGAGTTCGCCTCCGACACCGACACCGAAGCCGCGGTGCACCTGCTCGACCTCGAGTACTCCTCGGGCGCACACGCCGGCGACTTCGTCGGGGCGGCCTACGCCGTGCTCGCTCGGTTGGAGGGTGCGTTCACCCTGGTGTTCACCCACTCCGACCACCCGGACACCATCGTCGCCGCACGCCGGTCGACGCCGCTCGTCGTCGGGGTGGGGGACGGCGAGATGTTCGTCGGGTCCGACGTCGCCGCCTTCATCGACCACACCCGCGACGCCGTCGAGCTCGGACACGACGAGGTCGTCGTGATCACCGCCGACGGCTACACGATCACCGGGTTCGACGGATCGCCCCGGACCGGCACGCCGTTCCACATCGACTGGGACCTCGCGGCCGCGGAGAAGGGCGGCCACGACTACTTCATGCTCAAGGAGATCGCCGAGCAGCCCCAGGCCCTCGCCGACACCCTCGTGGGCCATTTCGAGAACGGCCGCGTGATCCTCGACGAGCAGCGCATCACCGACCAGGACCTCCGCGACACCGACAAGGTCTTCGTCGTCGCCTGCGGCACCGCGTACCACGCCGGTTTGCTCGCGAAATACGCCATCGAGCACTGGACGCGACTGCCCGTCGAGGTCGAGCTCGCGAGCGAGTTCCGCTACCGCGACCCTGTTCTCGACCGCTCGACGCTCGTCGTGGCGATCTCGCAGTCGGGGGAGACCGCAGACACCCTCGAGGCCGTCCGGCACGCCAAGGAGCAGAAGGCGCGGGTGTTGGCCATCTGCAACACCAACGGTGCGCAGATCCCTCGCGAGTCCGACGCCGTCCTCTACACCCACGCCGGGCCCGAGATCGGTGTCGCCTCCACCAAGTGTTTCCTCGCGCAGATCGCCGCCGCCTACCTCGTCGGCCTCGCATTGGCGCAGGCGCGCGGCACCAAGTACCCCGACGAGGTCGCCCGCGAGTACCGCGAGCTCGAGCGAATGCCGGAGGCGGTCGAGAAGGTCCTGGCCACCGTCGAACCGGTGCGTGAGCTCGCCCGCGGTCTCGCCGACAGCCGCACTGTGCTCTTCCTCGGACGACACGTCGGGTACCCGGTCGCACTCGAGGGCGCGCTGAAGCTCAAGGAACTCGCGTACATGCACGCGGAGGGCTTCGCCGCCGGCGAGCTCAAGCACGGACCGATCGCCCTGATCGAGGACGGCGTGCCGGTCATCGTGGTGATGCCCTCCCAGCAGGGTCGGCCACTGCTGCACTCGAAGATGGTGAGCAACATCCGCGAGATCCAGGCCCGCGGCGCACGGACGATCGTCATCGCCGAGGAGGGCGACACCGTCGCCGCCGAATTCGCCGACCACCTCGTGGAGATCCCCGCGACCACCACCCTGCTGCAGCCGCTCGTCTCGACGGTGCCGATGCAGGTGTTCGCCGCCGCGGTGGCCCAGGCCCGCGGATACGACGTGGACAAGCCCCGCAACCTGGCCAAGTCCGTCACGGTGGAGTAGCCGATGCTCGGTTTCCACACCGCATCGGCCATCCGCGCGGCCGAGGAGGCCACCGGCGACCTGCTCACCGGCGGGGTGCTCATGCGCCGCGCGTCGGCGGGCCTCGCCTCCGTGGTGATCGCCGAGCTGCTCGCCCGGCGTGGCGCCGTCTACGGCGCCCGGGTGGGACTCGTCGTGGGGTCCGGGGACAACGGGGGCGACGCGCTGTACGCCGGGGCCCGGTTGGTGCGCCGCGGGGTCTCCGTCGTGGCCGTCGCGCTCGACCGGGACCGCGCGCACGAGTCCGGCAGCAGAGCCTTCACCGCGGCCGGTGGCCGGTGGGTGTCGACGATGCCGTCCGACGTCGACCTCGTCGTCGACGGTGTCGTCGGACTCGGTGGGAGCGGTCCGCTGCGTCCTGTGGCGGCTGGGGTGTTCGCCGGTGTGCGCGCCCCGATCGTCGCGGTCGACCTGCCCTCCGGCGTCGACGCCGACACCGGAGAGATCCACACCCCCGCGGTGCACGCAGCTGTCACCGTGACCTTCGGCGCGCGTCGTCGCGCACACGTCCTCGCGTCGTCGCAATGCGGCCGGGTGGTGTGTGTGGACATCGGGATCGACCCGGGCGCAGCGGGACTCGTCGCCCTGTCCGACAGCGACATCGCCCGTGAGTGGCCCGTCCCCGGTCCCGTCGACGACAAGTACACCCAGGGTGTCGTCGGGGTGATCGCAGGATCCGACCGGTACCCGGGCGCCGCGGTGTTGTGCAGCGGCGCCGCGGTGGCCGCCACCTCCGGCATGGTGCGGTACGTCGGGTCGGCCGCGGAACAGGTGGTCGCCCGGCGGCCGGAGATCGTGGCCGCACCCGACCTCGACGCGGCCGGTCGCGTGCAGGCGTGGGTCGTCGGCCCGGGAGCGGGTACCGACGACGCCGCCGAGGATCTGCTCCGCCGGATCCTGGCGGCCGACGTGCCCGTCCTCGTCGACGCCGACGGACTGACCGTCGTCGCCCGCCACCCCGAGTGGCTCACCGGCCGGGATGCCCCGACGCTGCTCACGCCGCATGCTGGCGAGTTCGCCCGCCTGGCCGGGCACGAGGTCGGCGCGGACCGGGTCTCCGCTGTCAGCGACCTCGCCGCGCGCCTCGAGGTCACCGTGCTGCTGAAGGGCCGCGTGACCCTGGTGTCCGACGCCGCCGGACCGGTCATCGCGAACGACGCCGGATCGTCCTGGGCGGCGACCGCCGGTGCCGGCGACGTCCTGTCGGGCATCGCCGGCGCACTCCTGGCGTCCGGCCTGGCCCCGCGGGTAGCCGCCGCGGCGGCCGCCCGAGTGCATGCGGATGCGGCGCGCCTCGCGGCGCACGGGAGCGATCCGACGGGACACGGCGCACCCATCGGCGCCTCCGATCTGTTGGCCGCGGTGCCCGCCGCCATCCGTGACATCCGGTCCGCCGGGTCCGGACACGATCGATGACGGCACCCGCAGCGCTCGACGCCTGCGTCGACCTGGCTGCCATCGCCCACAACGTCGGCGTCGTCGGCCGCCGATCGGGGGCGCCGGTGCTCGCCGTCGTGAAGGCCGACGGCTACGGCCACGGCGCGGTCCCTGTCGCGCGAGCGGCGCTGGACGCGGGCGCGGTCGCCCTCGGTGTCGCGACCGTCGCCGAGGCGCTGGCCGTGCGTTCCGGTGGTGTCCGCGCTCCGCTGATCGCGTGGCTGCACACGCCCTCGACAGACTTCGCCCCGGCACTCGCCGCCGACGTCGAGATCGTCGTCTCGTCCGGACAGCAACTCGACGCCGTCCTCGCAGCCGCACAGACCACGGGAACACCCGCCCGTGCGGGGGTCAAGATCGACACCGGCCTGGGCCGCAATGGGGTCGGGCCGCACGACTGGCCCGACGTCCGCGACGCGCTCGTCCGCGCGGTGGCGGACGGGACGATCGTCCTGGGCACGGCGATGTGTCATCTGGCGCACGGGGACATCCCGGATCACCCCCTCAACGACGAGCAGGCCGCGCGCCTCGACGCCTGTGTCGCCGAGCTCACCGCCCTGGGCGCGCCGCCCGATGTGGTGCACATCTCGAATTCCGCTGCGGCCCTGGCCCGTCCGGACCTCTCCCGTGACATGGTGCGGGCCGGTATCGCCATCTACGGGTTCTCCCCGCTCGAGCGCGAGCACGGCGATCTCGGTCTGGTGCCCGCTATGACGCTGTCGGCAGAGGTGTCCGCGGTCAAGCGGGTGTCGGCCGGGCAGGGGGTCTCGTACGGACACACGTGGGTCGCCCCCCGCGACACGACGCTGGGCCTGCTGCCCGCGGGGTACGCGGACGGGGTGCCGCGGTTGCTGTCGAACCGGTTGCGGGTGGCCGTCGGCGGGCGCATCGTCCCCGGTGTGGGGCGCGTGTGCATGGATCAGACCGTCGTCGACCTCGGACCGTCGACGGACGTCCGACCCGGCGACCGCGCCGTCCTGTTCGGCGACGGGGCCGAGGGTGGCCCGACGGCGACGGAGTGGGCGGACACCATCGGGACCATCGACTACGAGATCGTGTCCGGAGTGCGGGGCCGCGCTGTCCGCCGGTATGTCGACAGTCGGGACGAGGTGGGCACATGAGCCCGGAACGGCCGCGCAGGATCGGGATCCTCGCCGGCGCCGCGGGAGCCGCGACACTCGGCGCCCTCGCCGTCGGCGGTCTGGCCCGCGACCTCACCCGGCGGTCGTCGACCGACGATCCGCACGACGGTGTGGGGTTCGACGCGGTCTACGACGACCGCGCGAGCATCGTCATCGCCGACGACGGGGTGCCGCTGGCCGTGCGGGAGGTGGGACCGCCCGACGCGCCGATCTCGGTGGTGTTCGTCCACGGGTTCGCGCTGCGCATGTCGAGTTGGCACTTCCAGCGTCTGTGGCTCGCGCAGGCGTGGGGTGACAACGTGCGGCTGGTCTTCTTCGACCACCGCGGCCACGGGGAATCGGGTGCTGCGACGCCGGAGAGCATGACGACGGCTCAGGCCGGCGCGGACATCGCCGCGGTGATCCGTGCGGTCGTGCCGAGCGGTCCCGTGGTGCTCGTGGGCCATTCCATGGGTGCGATGGCGGTGATGGCACTGGCCTCACGGGAGCCGGAACTGTTCGGGGAGAAAGTGATCGCCGCAGGACTGGTCGCGACCGCGGCCAGCGGGATCGCCGACGTCGGCATCGGACGCGGTCTGCGCAACCCGTTGCTGAACGCGCTGCGGTTCTCGGTGCGCCGCGCGCCGCGGACCGTGCAGACCGGACGCGGGGTGACCCGCGCGATCGTCGCGCCGGTGTTCACCGCCGCGAGCTTCGGCTCGACCTTCCGGTCGCCCTCGCTGAGCGCGTTCGCCGCGTCGATGATCGACGACACCCCCGTCGAGACACTCGTGTACTTCCTGCGCGCGCTCGAGGACCACGACGAGACGGCCGGCCTGGCGGCGCTGCGGCGCATACCGACGATGGTCGCGTGCGGGTACGAGGACCGTCTGACCCCGCTCGCCCGGTCGGTGGAACTGCATTCCGAACTCGGCGACTGCGAACTCGTCGGCGTGCCCGACAGCGGGCACCTCCTGCCGCTCGAGAAGCCCGACGTGGTCTCTGACGCGATCGAACGCCTCGTCGCCCACAGCGTCCAGCGATGAGCGACGACCTCCCCGGCCACCGCACGCTGCCCACGGTCGAGGACACCGAGGCGCTGGGCGCCGAGATCGCCGGCACCGTCGCCCCCGGCGACCTGGTGATCCTCGACGGGCCGCTCGGTGCGGGCAAGACCGCGTTCGCGCGCGGTTTCGGGGCCGGGCTGGGTGTGGCCGGGCGGGTCAGCTCGCCGACGTTCGTCCTCGCCAGGGAGCACCGGCCGGGTCGGGAGGGTGGCATCGGGATGGTCCACGTCGACGCCTACCGGCTGGGATCGACGGGCGGTGACGTCCTGGCCGACCTCGATGCCCTGGACCTCGACACCGACCTCGAGTCCGACGTCGTGATCGTCGAGTGGGGTGCCGGGGTGGTGGAGCGCCTGGCCGACCGCCATCTGCTGGTCCGTCTGCGCCGCGACGACGACAGCGATGTGCGCACGGCCGCGTGGGGCTGGATCGACGCCACCCCCTGACCCCTGACCCACGCGTCGAGTGGGCGTTTCCGGACGTCGAGTGGGCGTTTGCGGACGTCGAGTGGGCGTTTGCGGACGTCGAGTGGGCGTTCGGACGCGCCGCGTGGCACCAGCCGCCCACTCGACGGTTCCTACCGCCCACTCGACGGTTCCTACCGCCCACTCGACGGGTCCTGCCGCCCACTCGACGGGTGGGAGATGGCGGGATTCGGGGTGGGGCGTGGCCGCCGACTACCCTGGGTCACCGTGCTCGTCCTGGCCATCGACACCGCGACCCCGACGCTCGTCGTGGGTGTCGCCGTACTCGACGACGACGGCCTGCGCGTCCTCGTCGACCGCCACGTCCCGACCGCCCGCGGGCACGCCGAACTCCTGTCGAGCCTGGTCCTCGACTGCCTGACCGAGGCCGGCGTCGCGCGGGCGGACCTGCGTGCGGTCGTGGTGGGGACCGGACCCGGACCGTTCACGGGTCTCCGCGTGGGGATGGCCAGTGCGGTGGCTTTCGCCGACGCACTCGGCATCGACGTCGTGGGCGTGTGTTCGCTCGACGCGGTCGTCCACGGGGTGCCGGATGCGGCCCACGGTGACGCGCTCGTCGTCACCGACGCGCGCCGCCGGGAGGTCTACTGGGCCCGTTATGTCGACACCGTGCGCACCGATGGGCCGTCGGTGAACGCTCCGAGCGACATCGCCGACCGCATCGACTCGCCGACAACCGTTCTCGGTTCCCCTGATCACGCCGCCCTGCTGGGACTGACCGCACGGCCCGACTCTGCTGCGCCGACTGTGGCGGGACTCGTCGCGGCGGCCGCGCAGCAGCTGCGGTCGGGGCAGCACGATCCGGTGGTTCCGCTGTACCTGCGTCGGCCCGACGCCGTCGAGAGGGCTCGCCCGTGACCGCGGTGATCGGTCCGCTCACCGTCGACGACGCCGGGCGCTGCGCCGAGATCGAACGCGCCATCTTCGCCGACGAATCCCCCTGGCCTGCCGAGGCGTTCGTGGCGGAGATCGGTGCACCGACCAACCGCTACGTCGGTGCTCGCGACGAGGACGGGTCCCTGATCGGCTACGCGGGTGTCAGCCTGCTCGGGCGGGTGGGCGGCTACGAGTGCGAGATCCACACCATCGCCGTCGATCCCGCGCACCGGGGGACAGGGCTGGGGCGCTCGTTGCTGCGCGTCCTGCTCGACGTCGCCGACGAGAACCGGGCGCCCACATTCCTCGAGGTCCGTACCGACAACGACCCCGCGATCTCGCTGTACGAATCCGTCGGCTTCACCCGACTGGGCCTGCGCAAGGGGTACTACCAACCCGTCGGGGCCGACGCCTACACGATGCGCCGACCACCGGCGGGCGAGCAGGAGGGGGATTCCCGATGATCGTGCTCGGGATCGAGAGTTCCTGCGACGAGACCGGTGTCGGCGTCGTCGAGCTGGCCGACGACGGGACCGTGACGCTGCTCGCCGACGAGGTGGCGTCGAGCGTCGCCGAACACGCTCGGTTCGGCGGGGTGGTCCCCGAAGTCGCCTCGCGAGCGCATCTCGAGGCCATCGTGCCGACCATGCGCCGCGCCCGGGAGGTCGCCGGCATCGACCGTCCCGACGCCGTGGCCGTGACCATCGGTCCGGGGCTCGCGGGGGCACTGCTGGTCGGTGTCTCGGCCGCGAAAGCCTATGCGGCGGCGTGGGATGTGCCGCTCTACGCCGTGAACCATCTCGGTGGGCACGTCGCGGTCGACACCCTCGAACACGGGCCGATGCCGCCCTGCGTCGCGCTGCTGGTGTCGGGTGGGCACACGCATCTGCTGCGGGTGGACGACCTCGGCTCGCCGATCGTCGAGCTCGGCACCACGGTCGACGACGCCGCCGGGGAGGCGTTCGACAAGGTGGCGCGCCTGCTGGGCCTGGGCTATCCCGGAGGTCCCGCGCTCGACGCCGCGGCCGCCGACGGCGACCCGACGGCGATCGCGTTCCCGCGGGGGATGACCGGGCCCCGTGACGCCCGATACGACTTCTCGTTCAGCGGCGTCAAGACGGCTGTGGCCCGGTTCGTCGAGAAGTGCACCCGCGCAGGCGATCCGATCCCGATCGCCGACGTCGCGGCCTCGTTCCAGGAGTCGGTCGCCGACGTGCTCACCATGAAGGCGATGCGGGCGTGCGAGGACCTCGACGTCGACACGCTCGTCCTGGGTGGGGGAGCCACCGCGAACTCACGGATCCGTTCGCTCGCGGAAGAGCGTTGTGCCGCAGCAGGAATCACGCTGCGTGTTCCGCGTCCGCGTCTGTGCACCGACAACGGCGTGATGATCGCGACGCTCGGCGCGCACGTGATCGGCGGGGGAGCGCAGCCGTCCGCGATCACGGTCGCCACCGACCCCGGCATGTCGGTGCAGATCAGCGCCTACCGGTAGGGGCGACGCTCAGTCCGTCAGGTCGGTCGTCCCACAGAGCGAACGACCGTCGTCGTCGACTGCGGTCGCACGCAGGACGGCACGGTGGGCGGGCTTGGCCGCCTCGTACCGGGCCAGGCCCGCGTCGGTGAGGGCGGTGAACACCGACCGGCGATCGGCTGCGCACATCGATCGCCCGACCAACCCGTCCTTCTCCAGTCCGGACACCAGCCGCGACAGGGCGCTCTGACTCAGGTGCACCTGTGCGGCGAGTTCACTCATCCGCAGGGAGTGGTCGTCCGCGGCGGCCAGGAGCTCGAGCACCTCGAACTCGCTGCCGGTGAGACCGTGTGCCGCCTGCAGCGTGCGATCGATCTCGCACGACACCCGGTGGTAACGGACGGACAGCTGCTGCCATGCCGCGGCGAGCCGGTCGTCGGCGCATGGCGTCGTCGTCATCGTCGACGCGGACACATCTGCGGTCATGGCCGCATCCTACCCTATGTTCGTGCATTTGTTGCAGACAAATTATTTGTAGACACATTGGATGCGTGTGCATATAGTTCCCGCCATGACTGTGAGACTCGAAGACATCCGCCCGGGGGAGCCCTGGCCGACCGTCGATGCGGTGGACACCACCGCAGCCCGGAAGGCTGGGGATCGGCACGCGGGGACACGACGAGAAGACGCGACGGACGACGGGTCAGGTGCGACGCCCGCGCACCTGACCGTCACGACCGGCGGGGGATGGGCCGCCCGGACCTGGATCCTGCTCGTGGTCCTGGCGGGTGTGCTGTTCCTGGACGGTCTCGACGTCTCGATGGTGGGCGTGGCCCTGCCGTCCATCGGGGCCGATCTCTCGATGACGCAATCGCAACTGCAGTGGATCGTGTCCGGGTACGTGCTGGGGTACGGCGGCTTCCTGCTCCTGGGCGGACGCGCGAGCGACCTCTTCGGGCGACGGAGGGTGTTCCTCTGGGCGTTGGCGGTCTTCGCCACCGCATCCGTGGTCAGCGCGTTCGTGCAGGTCGACCAGGCCATCATCGCCCTGCGCTTCGTCAAGGGAGTGGCCGCGGCCTTCACCGTCCCCGCCGGCCTGTCGATCATCACGACGACGTTCGCCGAGGGGCCCGCACGCAACAAGGCCCTGAGCATCTACACCGTCTGCGGCGCCAGCGGCTTCTCGCTGGGGCTCGTCTTCGGCGGACTGCTCACCGAGGTGTCGTGGCAGGCGACCCTGCTGTTCCCGGGGCCGATCGCGGCGGCGCTGCTCCTCGCCGGGGTCCGTGTGATCCCGCGGTCCGCGCGCACCCGGGTGCGCTTCGCCCAGTTCGACCTCGCCGGCGCGCTGACCAGTACCGGGGCGTTGCTCGCGCTCGTGTACGCGGTCGTCCAGGCCCCGTCGTCGGGGTGGACCAGCACGCAGACGGTCGTGCTCTTCGTGGTCGCCGCCGCGCTGTTCGCCGCGTTCGTGGTCGTGGAGCGACGGCACGGCGCGCCGCTGCTGCGCCTGGGCATCCTGCGGTCCGCGACGCTCGTGCACGCCAACGTCGCCGCGGCGGCGATGTTCGGTGGCTACGTCGCCTTCCAGTTCCTGGTGACCATCTATCTGCAGAACACGCTCGGGTGGTCGCCCATCGCCATGGCTCTCGGGTTCCTGCCGGCGGGGCTCCTGGTCGCCATCAGCGCGACCGGTATGGACCGGGTGCTGGCCCGCATCGCGACGCCCGTCCTCATCGCGGTCGGGCTGACGGCGTTCGTCGCCGGGTACCTGCTGTTCCTGCGCACCGCACCGGGGCAGGGGTACGCACAGTTCCTGCTGCCCACGATCATCCTTCTCGGCGTGGGTTTCGCTTTGTGCTTCCCCGCCGTGAACGCCCAGGCGACCTCGGGCGTCGCCGACCACGAGCAGGGCCTCGCGTCCGGGCTGGTGAACACGTCGGTGCAGGTGGGCGGCGCGATCATGCTCGCCGTGGTGACGGCGATCGTCACCAGTTCCCGGGTCACGGTCGCCCCCGGCGCCCTGCCCGGCGGCGTGGACACCGCGATCATGGTGATCTCCGGGCTGTCGATCGTGGCGATGGTCTACAGCCTCGTCGTGATCGGTCTCCGGCGCCGTCGTCGGGAGGTCGTCGAGACGAGCTGAACCGCGGCTCGTGATCATGCGGGTGCTGGCACTCGGCAGTACTTGAGTGCTGGCACTCGCATGTATAGAGTGCCAATCGGCACCGAGTGCGGTTCCGGCACCCGCGACGACGGGACCGAGCGCGGAGCCTCAAGCGTGGAACTCATCGACAACCGGGCCAGGCGCACCGCCTGACCCGATCTGCTGAAAGTGGAGGGCTCACATCGTGGCGAGCGTGAACATCAAGCCGCTCGAGGACAAGATCCTCGTCCAGGCCAACGAGGCCGAGACGACGACCGCCTCCGGCCTGGTCATCCCCGACACGGCCAAGGAGAAGCCTCAGGAGGGCACCGTCATCGCCGTGGGCGAGGGTCGTGTGACCGAGCAGGGCAACCGTGTGCCGGTCGACGTCAAGGAAGGTGACACCGTCATCTACTCGAAGTACGGCGGCACCGAGATCAAGTACGCCGGTGAGGAGTACCTGATCCTGTCGGCCCGCGACGTCCTCGCGGTCGTCGGCAAGTAAGACCTCACGAATTCCGCCCCGGTCCTGATCAGCAGGTACCGGGGCGGAATCGTTCCCGCACACCCTTCAGGAGCGAAGATCCATGCCCAAGCAACTCGCATTCTCCGACGACGCGCGGCGCGCGCTCGAGCGCGGCGTCGACAAGCTCGCGGACACGGTCAAGGTGACCCTCGGCCCGCGGGGCCGGCACGTGGTGCTGGCGAAGTCGTTCGGCGGCCCGACGGTGACCAACGACGGTGTCTCGATCGCCCGTGAGATCGACCTGTCCGATCCCTTCGAGGACCTCGGCGCCCAGCTGGTGAAGTCCGTCGCGACCAAGACCAACGACGTCGCCGGTGACGGCACGACCACCGCGACCGTCCTCGCTCAGGCCATCATCCACACCGGGCTGCGCAACGTGACCGCCGGCGCCAACCCCATCGCCCTGGGTTCGGGCATCTCCCGCGCCGCCGACGCCCTGTCCGACGCGTTGCTCGCCGCCGCCACCCCGGTCGAGGGTGCGGAGGCCATCGCCCAGGTCGCGACGGTCTCGTCCCGCGACCCGGAGATCGGCGAGATGGTCGGCCGGGCGATGGACACCGTCGGTGCCGACGGCGTCGTCACCGTGGAGGAGAGCTCCGGTCTGTCGACCGATCTCGAGATCACCGAGGGCGTGCAGTTCGACAAGGGCTACCTCTCGCCGTACTTCGTCACCGACCCCGATTCGCAGGAGGCCGTGCTCGAGGACGCGCGGGTGCTCCTCTTCCGCGAGAAGATCAGCTCCCTGCCGGATTTCCTGCCGCTGCTGGAGAAGGTCGCCGAGGCGGGCAAGCCGTTGCTCGTCATCGCCGAGGACGTCGAGGGCGAGCCGCTCTCGACCCTCGTGGTCAACGCCATCCGCAAGACGCTGCGCGTCGTCGCGGTGAAGGCGCCGTTCTTCGGTGACCGTCGCAAGGCGTTCCTCGACGACCTGGCGGTCGTCACCGACGCCACCGTGATCAGCTCCGACATCGGACTGAGCCTGGCCGAGGCCGGCCTGGACCTGCTGGGCACGGTCCGTCGCGTCGTGGTCACCAAGGACGCCACGACCATCGTCGACGGTGCCGGTACCGCGGACGCGATCGCGGCCCGGTCCGAGCAGCTGCGCCGCGAGATCGAGGCGAGCGACTCCGACTGGGATCGGGAGAAGCTCGCCGAGCGGCTGGCCAAGCTCGCCGGCGGCGTCGCCGTCATCCGGGTGGGTGCTGCGACCGAGACCGCGCTCAAGGAGCGCAAGCACCGCGTCGAGGACGCGGTGGCGGCGGCCAAGGCCGCGGTCGAGGAGGGCATCATCCCCGGCGGCGGTTCGGCCATCGTCCAGGCCGCGGCCGCCCTCGACGAGCTCGAGGCGTCGCTCTCGGGCGACGAGAAGCTCGGCGTGGCCGTCGTGCGACAGGCCGTCCGCGCCCCGCTGCACTGGATCGCCACCAACGCCGGCGTCGACGGGGCCGTGGTGACCGCGACCGTGGCGGCCGCCGAGAAGGGGCACGGCTTCAACGCGGCGACCCTGCAGTTCGGTGACCTCCTCGCCGACGGCATCGTCGACCCGGTGAAGGTGACCCGCTCTGCGGTCGTGAACGCCGCATCGGTGGCGCGCATGGTCCTGACCACCGAGAGCGCCGTCACCGACAAGCCGTCGGAGAGCGCTGACGCCGGGCACGGACACGGTCACGCGCACTGATCGGGGCGGATGACCATCCGCCGATGTACGACAGAGGGGCACCCGGGAGACCCGGGTGCCCCTCTGTCGTGGGTGGTCGGTGTGCGGTCGGCGCGGCGGTGTCGCCGGCGCCGGAAGAATCAGCCGGCGAGGCGGCGCCCGACACCGCGCTTCATCAGGATGCTGCGCTCGGACTCCGAGAGTCCGCCCCAGATGCCGTACGGCTCGGCCACCGCGAGGGCGTGCTCCCGGCACTGAGCGATGACCGGGCAGGCATGGCAGAGTTCCTTGGCACGGCGTTCCCGATGGGCGCGGGCGCGGCCACGCTCGCCGTCAGGATGGAAGAACATCGAGGAGTCGACCCCGCGGCACAACCCCTTCATCTGCCAGTCCCAGATGTCGGCGTTCGGACCGGGGAGGTGATTCGGTGCAGGCATGGGGCTCTCCTTGGGGATGCCGTGAACTCGACGTCGCCGCCTGGCGAGGGGCGACACCGGAATTCCGATCGTGCGTGCGGGCGTCGGGAACACCGTTGTCCCGCCCGTCGAGGAATCACGGTAGGGCACCGTCGGAAAACGAGTCAACAAAGCGTCATCGCGGCTGCAACCCTTCCTGATGATGCAGTTCGTTAATTGTGTGTTTCCACGATCAGGCATGGTCTGATGTGGTTCGAATAACGGATATCGGTGGTGAATTTTCTGGTCATAAACGGCCGTGAGCAGGCACTTCGACACCGGGGACGCACGTCCGAAATGGTGTCGAATGGGTGGCCCGGGATGACGTCGCCGGCCGTCGATGACACATCGTGGACATATCGACGTGACGCGCAGGTGACGCGAAGGCGTGCGGGAGCGATGTATCGAGCAGGTTAAATTCTGGCTAATTGGAAGGGTGGGCGGAACTCGATGACCCCTTTTCCGTTGTCGTCCGTCGCTTTCGGCGCCCACCCGGGCGCAGATGTCGACGACCCCGCGGTGGTCGCGGCCGCCACCGACCTCGACGACCTCTGTCTGCGCGGGATCGCCCTCGCAGCTCAGGGTCGGTACGCCCGCGCCCGGTACGACCTCACGGAGGTGCTGCGTCGGAGCCGGGGAGCCCGCTGCGTCACGCGTCGGGCCGTCGCGGCGACCGCCCTGGCGTCCTGTCGTCGGCAGACCGGCGGGCACGGATGGGCCGCGGCCGCCGACGGGTCGGCTCTGGCGATGCTGGCCGGCGACGGTGCCCGTGACGACGATCCGCGCCGACTGTCGACCCGACTGGACGCGACGATCGGGCTCGCCGCGGACCACCTGGGCACGGGTGACCTCTCCGCGAGTGATCGACTCCTGGCCCGGGTCGAGGACTCCATCCGCGACGGCGGTCACCTGGGGCGGGAGTGGTGGATCTCCGACCGTCCGCACCTGCGGGCCGCCTGGGTGCGCGCGGAGTGGCATCTCTACCGTGGCGACGCCCGCGGCGCGCTCGCCGTGGCCGAGCGGGCGTCGGCGCTGCTCGACGAGTGTCCGTCGCTGCGTCACCGCCTCAAGACCCAGGTCCTCCTCGCGGCCTGCCAGTCCACCACCGGTGACCTCGAGCGCGCGGTGTCGACCGCACTCGACGCCGCCCGCCGGGCCACGGAACTGGGCCAACTGCCTCTGCTGTGGGCGGTCGCCGGCCTGCTCTGCGACGTCGGCGGCGCGAACGGCGACGCAGCAGGACGAGCGATCTGGACCGCGCGACGCGACGACACGTACCGGACTCTGATCGCACGGGGAGCACAGTTCTCCGTCGACACGGTGTGAACCGGGCCCGGTCCACACCGGGTCGCGACGGGCGTGTGTCGGCGCCGCATGGGTCGTGTGATCGGCCGAGGCAGGTCACTACGGTGGCTAAGCTTGCCATCACGCCGACTGCCCGCGTGTGCGGTGCGCGCCCTTCCGCGGGGCCCGGCTGTGCCCGACCGACCGTGATGTAACGCAGGGACCCCGACGCGACGATGATTCTCACAGGTGACGAGCTCGACCGTGCTGTCGCCGCCGCAGGGCGGGGCGATCGGTCGGCTCTCGCCGACGTACTGGAGACGGTCCGTCCTCTGGTCGTGCGGTACTGCAGGGCCAGGGTGGGGGCAGGCGAACGGCACACGCTGTCCGCCGACGATGTGGCGCAGGAGGTCTGCATGGCGGTGATGACCGCGCTGCCCAGGTATTCGGACCAGGGGCGGCCGTTCATGGCCTTCGTGTACGGCATCGCGGCGCACAAGGTCGCCGACGCGCACCGGGGGGCCGCGCGGATCAAGTCCGATCCGGTGGAGACGATCCCCGAGGCGATGGACGTCGACGACGGGCCCGAACAGCTGGCCCTCAACTCCGACGCCAGCCGTCGGATGGGGGAGCTGCTCAGCCGGTTGCCCGAGAAGCAACGCGAGATCCTGGTCCTGCGGCTGGTGGTGGGGATGTCGGCGGAGGAGACGGCCGAGGCCGTCGGGAGCACACCAGGCGCGGTACGGGTCGCCCAGCACCGCGCACTGAACAAGCTGAAGAACGAGATGACGAGAGCAGGTGAGGGTCGATGACCGGACGAGATCGAGACGCGGCCTTCCCCGGGTCCGACCCCGAGCCGACGGAGTCCTCCGCGGCCGACCGCGAACCGCTCGACGTCGCCGCCGTCCGCGCCGACGACGCCCTGCTCGACGCGCTGTCCCGCAACCGACTGCCCGGTGGCTGGGAACTGACCGACTCCGATCACCAGCTGGCCGGCATGCTCGCCGGGTGGCGTCACGAGATCGACGCACAGCCGTTCCCGCAGCACCCGACGCTCGAGGAGGTCGAGGCGGAGATCGCCGCGGCCGGCCGCATGGCGTCACGCCGGGGGTCGCTGCGTCGACTGCGCTACGTGGCCGGTGCCGCGGCTGTCGCCGTCGTCGCCTTCGGCGCCGTGACCGTCCTCGCGCAGAACGCCGACCCCGGCGATCCGCTGTGGAAGGTGAAGGAGACGATGTTCGGCTCGGAGGCCAGCGCGACGATCGCGTCGTCGAGCGTCCAGTCGAACATGGAGAAGGCCGAGCAGGCCCTGTCCGGAGGCGACAAGCGCCTGGCCGCCGAATACCTCGTCGCGGCCCAGAAGGACGTCCCCAAGATGTCCGGCCTCGACTCCCGTCAGCGGATGCAGGACTGGGCGCAACGACTCGCCGAGCAGGTCGGGCCGATCCCGCAGAACCCGTTGACGTCGATCACGGCCCTGCCGTCGGTCCCGGGTCTCCCGACGATCCAGGTCCCGAGCGATGTGGTGGCCGTCCCGACGATCCCGACCACGACCTCGGCGCAGGACCCGCGGATGCTGTTGCGCGCTCCCGTCACGCCGCCGACGTCGGAGCCGCCTGCGACCGGACAGAGCCCCGCGCCGTCCACGCCGGTGTCGGAGACACCCACCACGACCACGACGACACCCGCGGGCTGATCCGCGGGGACCGTCGGTCCGGTGGCGCGTGACGACTCGGCGTCGTCGGACCTGGAAGTCGACTAGGCGTCGTCAAAGACGGGGACGACTAGGCGTCGTCGGTGGTGTGCATGACCGCGTCGGCGTATCCGCGGCAGTAGTCCCAGGTGACGTAGGCGTCCGGGGAGGGGTCGACGGCCGGCTCATGGGGTCGGACCGTTCCCTCGACGAGCAGCTGCAGCAGGTTCGCCCGCAGCATGTCCCAGTCGTGGTAGTGGTCCTGCTGACAGTCGTCACAGATGACGACCAGCCCGCGGACGCCGTGCCTGGCCAACAACGCCTCGTAGACCGCGAGGTCCGCCAGGTCCTCCTCGACGGCCAACCGCTCGTCGGCGTCGAGTGGGGTCGCCGGTTCCACCGAGTCCAGAGCGGCCGACGGGTCGCTGGGGTCGTCGGCGAAGGGATCCGGGGGCAGCCCGGGCGGCAGGTGGTCACGCACACGTCAACCGTAGCCAGCAGCAGCGGCCCGGCGCCACTTCCTCGCAGCACTGAGCGCAGGCGCGGCGGGGGCACGGCGTCGGGGCTTATACGATGGTTACCTACCCCCGTGGACCGCCGAGTGTGCGTCGGTGCGGCTCGTGCAGGCGCTCCGAGCACACCGTGTACCGCCGACACACATCAGGGCCACAGCAACCAGGAGAGGGTGCAGATCCATGACCTCCCACCTCGACACCGGATCCGACGCCCCCACGCCGGTCACCCCCCGGGTCCACACCGGCGGTGACGACCCGGACAAGGTCGCCATGCTGGGCCTCACGTTCGACGACGTCCTGCTCCTGCCGGCCGCGTCCGACGTCATCCCCAGCGACGTCGACACCTCCTCGCAGGTGACCAAGCAGATCCGACTCAAGGTGCCGCTCGTCAGTTCGGCCATGGACACCGTCACCGAGTCGCGCATGGCGATCGCCATGGCCCGCGCCGGTGGCATGGGCGTCCTGCACCGCAACCTGTCCATCGACGACCAGGCCGGACAGGTGGAGACCGTCAAGCGGTCCGAGGCGGGGATGGTGACCGACCCGGTCACGTGTCGGCCGCACAACACCCTCGCCGAGGTCGACGCCATGTGTGCGCGGTTCCGCATCTCGGGTCTGCCGGTGACCGACGACGACAACAACCTGCTCGGCATCATCACCAACCGCGACATGCGCTTCGAGGTCGACCAGGACCGTCCCGTGGCCGAGGTGATGACGAAGGCGCCGCTGATCACCGCCCAGGAGGGCGTGTCGGCCGAGGCCGCACTGGGACTGCTGCGTCGCAACAAGCTGGAGAAGCTCCCGATCGTCGACGGCAACGGACGCCTCACCGGTCTCATCACGGTCAAGGACTTCGTGAAGACCGAGCAGCACCCCGACGCCACCAAGGACTCCGACGGGCGCCTGCTCGTCGGCGCGGCGATCGGTACCGGTGACGCGCAGTGGGCTCGCGCGATGGCCCTGACCGACGCCGGCGCGGACGTGATCATCGTGGACACCGCGCATGCCCACAACCGGCTCGTGCTCGACATGGTGAGCAAGCTGAAGGCCGAGGTCGGTGACCGCGTGCAGATCGTCGGGGGCAACGTGGCGACCCGTGAGGCGGCACAGGCTCTCGTCGACGCCGGCGCCGACGCCGTGAAGGTCGGTGTCGGACCGGGCTCGATCTGCACCACCCGCGTCGTCGCGGGTGTCGGTGCGCCCCAGATCACCGCGGTGATGGAGGCCGTCGCCGTGTGCAAGCGCGCCGGTGTGCCCGTCATCGCCGACGGTGGACTGCAGTTCTCCGGTGACATCGCCAAGGCGCTGGCCGCCGGGGCGTCGACCGTCATGCTGGGGTCGCTGCTGGCCGGGACCGCGGAGGCCCCCGGGGAGCTGATCCTGGTGAACGGCAAGCAGTTCAAGAGCTACCGCGGCATGGGGTCGCTCGGTGCGATGCAGGGCCGTGGCGAGAAGAAGTCGTTCTCGAAGGACCGCTACTTCCAGGACGACGTCCTGTCGGAGGAGAAGTTGGTGCCCGAGGGAATCGAGGGTCGGGTCCCGTTCCGTGGGCCGCTGACCCAGGTCATCCACCAGCTGCGCGGAGGTCTGCGCGCCGCCATGGGGTACACCGGGTCCGCCACGATCGAGCACCTGCAGCAGGCGCGGTTCGTGCAGATCACCGCGGCCGGGCTCAAGGAGAGCCACCCCCACGACATCACGATGACCGTCGAGGCGCCCAACTACTATTCGCGCTGACCCGCGCGATCACCGGCCCCGCGGCGGGGCCGGACATCGAGGAAAGGCACACCGGTGCGAGACCTGGTGGACATCGGCATGGGCAGGACCGCCCGGCAGACGTTCGAGCTCGACGACATCACGATCGTCCCGTCCCGGCGGACGCGGTCGTCCAGCGAGGTCTCCACGGCCTGGCAGCTCGACGCCTACCGGTTCGACACCCCGATCCTGACCCACCCCACCGACGCCATCGTCTCGCCCGAGACGGCGATCGCCCTCGGTCGGTCGGGTGCGTTGGGGGTGCTCAACGGTGAGGGGCTGTGGTCGCGTCACCGCGACGCCGACGCCCGTCTCGCGGAGGTCGCGGAGATCGCCGACAGCGACCCGGATCCCGCGGCCGCGATCGCCCGGCTGCAGGAGCTGCACGCCGCCCCCCTCGACACCGCGTTGCTGGGCGAGGCCGTGGCCCGTGTCCGTGACGCCGGCGTCACCACGGCCGTCCGCGTCAGCCCCCAGCACGCGCTGGAGCTCACCCCGACATTGCTGTCGGCAGGCATCGACCTGCTCGTCGTGCACGGCACCATCATCTCGGCGGAACACGTCAGCAAGAACGACCGGGAACCGTTGAACCTCAAGACGTTCATCGCCGATCTCGACATCCCCGTCGTCGCCGGCGGCGTGCACGACCACCGCACCGCGCTGCATCTCATGCGCACCGGTGCGGCCGGCGTGATCGTCGGATACGGGTCCACCGAGGGGTCCACGACCACGAACGAGGTGCTGGGCATCGGCGTCCCGATGGCCACGGCGATCGCCGACGCCGCGGCCGCCCGCCGCGAGTACCTCGACGAGACCGGCGGCCGGTACGTGCACGTCATCGCCGACGGCGACATCCACACCTCCGGTGACCTGGCGAAGGCGATCGCGTGTGGCGCTGACGCCGCCATGTTGGGCACCCCGCTGGCCGCAGCGGCCGAGGCGCCCGGTCGCGGGTGGTTCTGGACCGCCGCCGCCGCGCACCCGTCGCTTCCCCGGGGCGCCCTGATGCAGGTCGCGGTCGAGGGGGAGAACCCCAGCCTCGAGTGCGTCCTCCACGGTCCGTCGTCGGTGCCCTTCGGTGACCGGAACGTCGTCGGCGGACTCCGCCGTTCGATGGCGAAGACCGGCTACTCCGATCTCAAGGAGTTCCAGAAGGTCGGTCTCACCGCCCGCACCTGAGCGGGTGCGGCGACGCGTCAGGCGTTCCTGCGCAGACCCTCGAGGACGAACGCGGCGAGACGGTCCACCCGTTCGCGCCGACGGGAGTCCTCGGGCAGCGACCACACGCCGCCGAACATCAGCAGGAGGTCGTCGGCGTCGACGTCGTCGCGGAGCGATCCGTCGCGGCGCCCCGCGTCGAGCAGTCGGGTGATCGCTGCGGTGACCGTCGCCCGCGCGGACGGCCGTTCGTCGTCGGGCAGTGCATGGATCACCTCGCCGAGAACCTGTTTCGTGTCGGCGTAGTCGATGAACCGTCGCACCCAGACGGCCAGTGCCTCCGCCGCGGTGTCGCTCTCGCGCAGGATGCCGTCGGTGTCGCCCAGTCGGTCGATCTCGGAGCGGTACACCTCGACGACCAGCGCCTCGCGGTTCGGGAAGTGGCGGTAGAGGGTTGCGATGCTCACGCCGGCCGCGCGGGCTATCGCGTCCAGTGGGACGCCCGCCCCGACGTCGGCGAACAGGCGCGACGCCGCCGTCAGGAGCGCGTCACGGTTGGCACGGGCGTCGGAGCGAGCGGGGGCCATGCCGACAACCGTAGTGCTCCTCCGTTTTCCTGGTATCGTCGGCGCGAAGCGTAGGGCTACTACGTTTCAGTGACCGAGGAGATCCGATGACGACGCGCCCACACCCGATGCCGCCCGAGCTGCCGACCGGCTTCGGGGCCACGACTACCGCAGAGGAGGTCGCCGACGGCCTCGATCTGGGCGGGCGCACGGCCGTCGTGACCGGCGCATCCTCGGGCATCGGGATCGAGACCGCGCGGGTGCTCGCCGCCCATGGTGCGCACGTGGTCCTGGCGGTGCGGGACACCGCGGCAGGCGCATCGGTCGCCGAGGACATCGTGGCCGCGCATCCCGCCGCCCACGTCGAGGTCCGTCATCTCGATCTCGCCGACCGCGGGACGGTGGACGCCTTCGTGCAGCAGTGGCGCGGACCCCTGCACGTCCTGATCGCCAACGCCGGCGTGATGGCGCTCCCGGCCCGCGTGTTGACCGGCGACGGCGTCGAGATGCAGTTCGCGGTCAACCATCTGGGTCACTTCCAGCTCGCGACGGGCCTGCGCGGTGCACTCGTCGCGGCCGATGGTGCGCGTGTCGTCTCGGTGACCTCGTCGGGACACCAGCGGTGTCCGGTCCTGTTCGACGACCTGGACTTCTCCTTCGTCGAATACGACCCCTTCCTGGCCTACGGCCAGTCGAAGTCCGCGAACGCCCTATTCGCCGTCGAGGCGGACCGACGGTGGTCGGCGGCCGGCGTCCGCGTGAACGCCGTGATGCCGGGTGGCATCGCGACGGGACTGCAACGCCACGTCGACCCGGAGGTGCTCGCCGCCGCCCGGCGGTCGGCCGGCGCCCCGGCGGATCTCAAGACGCCGGGGCAGGGTGCCGCGACGACGGTGCTGGCAGCGGTGCATCCCGCCCTCGAGGGGGTCGGCGGCCTGTACCTGGAGGACTGCGGTCCGGCCCCCCTCCTGGGTGCACGGTCGGAGGCCGACGGCCGTCACGGGGTGGCTCCCTTCGCTGTCGACGCCGCGAACGCACGGCGGCTCTGGGAGGTGTCGGAAGACCTCCTGCACCTGTCGACCGCGAGTGCCTCCATCTGACAACGCGCGTTGTACGATGGGGCGCGCGTCACAGCGACCCCGGTCGTGTCCGGTGATGCGAGCACACGACTTCGCGAGGTGGCACGGTGTCCGACTCTGGTTCCCACGACTACGACGTCCTGATCATCGGATCGGGTTTCGGTGGCAGCGTCAGCGCGCTGCGCCTGGTGGAGAAGGGGTACCGCGTCGCGGTCGTCGAGGCGGGACGCCGTTTCGAGGACGAGGACTTCGCGAAGACCAGCTGGCGTCTCAACAAGTTCCTGTGGGCCCCGAAGTTCGGACTGTTCGGCATCCAGCGCATCCACATGCTGCGCGACGTGATGGTGCTCGCCGGCGCGGGCGTGGGCGGTGGATCGCTGAACTACGCGAACACGCTCTACAAGCCGCCGACCCCGTTCTTCCGCGACCCGCAGTGGGGGCACATCACCGACTGGGAGTCGGAGCTGACGCCTCACTACGAGCAGGCCCGTCGGATGCTGGGCGTGGTGTCCAACCCGACGTTCACCCCCTCCGACCGCATCCTCAAGGAGATCGCCGACGACATGGGGGTCGGCGACACCTTCGGTCCCACCCCGGTCGGCGTCTTCTTCGGTGAGAAGACCGGCGGCACAGGCGCCCCGGGCGAGACCGTCGCGGACCCGTACTTCGGTGGGGTCGGACCCGACCGCACGGCGTGCACCGAGTGCGGATCGTGCATGACCGGTTGCCGCGTGGGCGCCAAGAACACCCTGATGAAGAACTACCTGGGTCTCGCCGAGCGCGCCGGTGCGGTCATCCTCGACCGCACCACCGTCACCGGGCTGCGCACCAACCGTGCGAAGGACTCGTGGTGGGTGCAGACACAGCGCACCGGCAGCTGGACGCGACTGGGCCGTAAGCCGCGCACGATCACCGCCGCACACGTCATCGTCGCCGCGGGCACCTACAACACCCAGCGCCTGCTGCACCTGGCGAAGGACGACGGGTCCCTGCCGGAGCTGTCGGACGCGATGGGCCACCTCACGCGGACGAACTCCGAGTCGATCCTCGGGGCCATGCGCCACAAAGTCGACCCGTCGGAGGACTTCTCCGAGGGTGTCGCCATCACGTCGTCGATCCACCCTGCGCCCGACACCCACATCGAGCCCTGCCGGTACGGCAAGGGCTCCAACGCGATGGCGCTGCTGCAGACCCTGCTGACCGACGGTGCTCCCGGCCGCCCGCGCATGCTCAAGTGGCTCGACGAGTTGCGCAAGAACCCCGGCGCGCTGCGTCGTCTGTTCTGGGTGAAGGACTGGTCGCAGCGGACCGTGATCATGCTGGTGATGCAGAACAAGGACAACTCGCTGACGACGTTCGTCCAGAAGATCGGCAGGTACCGCTTCGTCAACAGCCGCCAGGGACACGGTGAGCCCAACCCGACGTGGATCCCGGCCGGCAACGAGGCCACCCAGCGCGCCGCCGAGAAGCTCGACGGTCTCGCCGGTGGCACCTGGGGTGACGTGTTCAACATGCCACTGACCGCCCACTACCTGGGCGGGTGCGTCATCGCCGACGACCCGTCGACCGGCGTCATCGACCCGTACCACCGCGTGTGGAACTACCCGACCCTGCACGTCACCGACGGTGCCGCCATCAGCGCGAACCTGGGTGTCAACCCGTCGCTGAGCATCAGCGCGCAGGCCGAGCGCGCCATCGCGCTGTGGCCGAACAAGGGTGAGGCGGATCGTCGTCCCGGTCAGGGTGAGCCGTACCGGCGCATCGAGGTCGTCGCACCCGTGTCACCGGTCGTCCCGGCCGATGCTCCCGGTGCACTGCGGCTCCCGATCGTCGCGGTGAACCACGGCGGCACACCGCAGCGCGGATCGTTGTTCGACGGGGCCGGCGCGGCGACCGCGGATGTGAAGCGGGCAGACGTCAGCGCCTAGACTCACCCGGGTGACGCAGGAGACCGACCCGATCGCCGCCGCCGCCCCTCGACCGGTCCTGGTCGTCGATTTCGGAGCCCAGTACGCCCAGCTCATCGCACGTCGTGTGCGCGAGGCGCGGATCTACTCCGAGGTCATCCCGCACACGGCCACCATCGAGGAGATCCGGGCGAAAAACCCTGTCGCGCTGATCCTCTCCGGCGGACCGGCATCCGTCTTCGCCGACGACGCGCCGGGGCTGGACCCCGAGATGTTGACGATGGGGTTGCCCGCCTTCGGCATCTGTTATGGCTACCAGGCGATGGCGGCCGGACTCGGCGGTGTCGTCGCCAACACCGGCGGCCGCGAGTTCGGCCGGACCACGCTGTCGGTGATCGGTGACTCCGTCCTGCACAACGGACTCCCGGGATCGCAGCCGGTGTGGATGAGCCACAACGACGCCGTCCAGCAACCACCGGAGGGCTTCACGGTCACCGCGTCGACGCCGGGCGCACCGGTGGCCGCGTTCGAGAACCTCGAGCGCCACATGGCCGGGGTGCAGTACCACCCCGAGGTCATGCACACCCCGCACGGCCAGCAGGTGCTGACCCGGTTCCTCTACGAGATCGCGGGCCTGGAGCCGAGCTGGACCCCCGCCAACATCGCGGAGGCACTCGTCGAGCAGGTGCGTGAGCAGATCGGTGACGGCAAGGCCATCTGTGGGTTGTCCGGTGGCGTCGACTCCGCGGTCGCGGCGGCGCTGGTGCAACGCGCTGTCGGTGACCGGCTCACCTGTGTCTTCGTCGACCACGGACTCCTGCGCGCAGGGGAGCGTGAGCAGGTGCAGACCGACTTCGTCGCCGCCACCGGCGCGCGACTGGTCACCGTCGACGCCGAGGAGACCTTCCTCCGGGAACTGGCCGGTCAGACGGATCCGGAGACCAAGCGCAAGATCATCGGCCGCGAGTTCATCCGGTCGTTCGAGGGTGCGGTCGCCGACGTGCTCGACGGCAGTGAGGGCACCATCGACTTCCTCGTGCAGGGGACGCTCTACCCCGACGTCGTCGAGTCGGGTGGCGGCAGCGGGACGGCGAACATCAAGAGCCATCACAACGTCGGCGGACTCCCCGAGGATCTCGAGTTCTCCCTGGTCGAGCCGCTGCGCCTGCTGTTCAAGGACGAGGTCCGCGCGGTGGGGCGCGAACTGGGTCTGCCCGAGGAGATCGTTGCGCGCCAACCGTTCCCGGGCCCCGGTCTGGCGATCCGCATCGTCGGCGAGGTCACCGCGGAACGTCTCGAGACGTTGCGTGCCGCCGACCGCATCGCCCGCGAGGAGCTCACCGCCGCCGGTCTGGACTCCACCATCTGGCAGTGTCCGGTGGTGCTCCTGGCCGACGTCCGCAGCGTCGGCGTGCAGGGCGACGGCCGCACGTACGGCCATCCGATCGTGCTGCGGCCCGTCTCCAGCGAGGACGCGATGACCGCGGACTGGACCCGCGTGCCCTACGAGACGCTCGAGCTCATCTCCACCCGCATCACCAACGAGGTCGCGGACGTCAACCGCGTCGTCCTCGACGTGACGAGCAAGCCCCCGGGCACCATCGAGTGGGAGTGACCGCCCGGCTCTGACCGCCGTACCACTCGGCGGTGGGTTCCGGCACGCTCGGCGAGGGGCCTCGGCTCGCTCGGCGAGGGGGTCAGCGCCGCCGAGCTCGGACACCGCCACCGACGACGAGGGCCAGCCCGACGGCGGCGGCCACAGCCACACCGACCCAGACGGCGACGGTCGAATCATGCAGCGACGGTGCGCCGATGAGTCCCCATGCGGACACGGCCAGGGCGATCAGACCCACGATCACCTGACCCACGTCGACGGGGCCGCGGTCCTCACTCTCAGCCACGGCGCACCGCGATCTCGCCGGCGGTGACCGTCGCGTCGACGTCGACGACCGGTCCGGCGGTGCCGTCGCCGCCACCGGAGATCCCGGCCGGACAGGTGTGGTCACCGACGGTGGTGTGACAGGTCATGCGGATGTTCATGTTCTCCGGCGCCCGCACGATCACCTGTCCGACACCCACGCTCATCGTCACCGAGCGGTTCGCGGAGAGCGACACCGACCGCAGGTCGAGTTCCGCGGACCCCACGGTCAGGGAGTAGCGCTCGGCGATGTCGTTCTCCGACGTCGGCGTCCAGACACGTTCGCCGACACCCCCTCCGGGCAGTCCCGGCGACGACTGCGCCACACCGAGGATCACGACCACCGCCGCGAGCAGCGCAGCGATCCCGGCCAGGCCGGTGCGTCGCCCACGGATCGCACCGACCACCACGCCGATCGCGACGACGCACAGGGTGGCGGCGACGATGCGCACCGGCGTCACCCCGTCGAGCCCGACGGCCCGCAGGGCGGTGCCGATCGCGGCGACCACGAGGGCGATGCCGACGACGACGGCCACGACGGCCGTGTCCCTCCGGGTCCGCGCCGGGGTGGGTGACGGTGCCGACGGCTCGGGCAGGTCCCACGCGAACGGCGCGGCCCCCAACGGATCCCATGCGGGTGGTGTGATGCGGACGGTCGGATCGTCCTCGGGGGCAGAGGGATCCGCAGGCGTCGTCACGGGATCGACGGTCGGTTTGGTGAGCGACACCGGCGCCTCCGCCGACGTCCCCTCCGGTGGTTCGGGTGTGCGACGGTGCAGGGCCCACAGGCCGACGAGGAGCAGCACCGCACCGACGAGTCCACTGGACCCCCACGCCGGACTCGGGAGCACCGCGAGCAGCACCACCACCGCGATCACCACCACGACCGGTCCGGGACGGTGCATCTCGCGACCCATCCCCCCGTGCTTCCAACCGCCATGCGGCCCGCCGACGCGCCCCGGGCGCCCCCGCCTCCGCGGCCTGTCGACGCCGTCGGACGGCAGGACGACCATGCCCGCGATGTAGGCGAGCACGCCGCTGCCGCCGAACAGCGCGGCGACGACCAGGGCGACCCGGACGAGTGTCGGGTCGACCCGGTAGCGCCGGGCGATGCCGCTGCAGACGCCGGCGACCATGGCGTCGCCGCCGGAGCGCACGGGGCGGGTGCGCCACAGGTGGTGGAGCTCGTCGGTGGTCGGGGGAGCGGTCGTGGGGCTCATGGACCCATCGTCGGTCGCGGCGGGCGGCGAGAGAATCGGGATCCACCCTGATATCCGTCCCCGCCCACGCCCGGGGGTCTCAGGGCTGTCCCCGATGCCCGCTGCGGGTCCCACGTGTCACGATCGGTGCATGACCACCCGGTACACGCGTGCGGATCCCGCGCCGCCGCGGATCGCGCGCCGCGACGCCGGCCGGATCGTCGGTGGCGTGGCCGGTGGTGTGGCCGACCACCTGGGCGTCCGGCCTGTGGTCGTCCGCATGGTCTTCGTCGGACTGACCGTCCTCGCCGGCGCCGGCGTCATGGCATACGCGTTGCTGTGGTTCTTCTGCCCTCCGGGCACCGACACCGACCGCCCTCGACCGGGCGAACGCACGCAGGCTCTCGGACTCGCGGTGGTGGGCGCGGTGGGTCTGGTCGTCGTCGGCTCGACGGCCTCGGGTACTCCGGCGGGGTACCTGCTGCCCCTGGCGGTCGTCGCGATCGGTGCCGCGGTGGTGTGGCGCGAGGCCGACCTCGGGGATCGTCGATCGGCGTCGGTGCTCACCTGGGCGCGCCTCGTGGGTGGCGTGGTGTTGGTGGTCGGGGGCCTCGTGGTCGTGGTCGTGGCCGGCAACCGTTCGTTCGGGGGACTGAACTCGACGCTGTTCGCGGTGGCCGCGACGCTGGTCGGTGGTGTCCTTCTGACCATCCCGGTGTGGATGCGCCTGGTCCGCACCATCGACGCCGAACGATCGGCCCGCATCCGCACCGCGGAACGTGAGGAGATCGCGGCGCACCTGCACGATTCGGTCCTGCAGACCCTCGCCCTCATCCAGAAGCGTTCCGACAACCCCGATGACGTCGCCCGGCTCGCTCGGGGTCAGGAACGGGAACTGCGACGGTGGCTGTTCGACGGTCCGCGCGGCGAGACCACCGCGCTCCCGGCCGCGCTAGCGGCGGTCGCCGCGGAGGTGGAGGACGGGTACGGCATCGAGGTGGACGTGGTGACGGTCGGCGAGACGCGCCGCCGGTGTGACGCGCTGGTCGGCGCGACCCGCGAGGCGCTCGTCAACGCGGCCAAGCACTCCGGGCAACGCCGGGTGGACGTCTACGCCGAGTTCGGCGAATCCGCGGCCGAGGTCTTCGTCCGCGACCGCGGCCGCGGATTCGACCCGACGACGGTGGCGCCGGACCGCCACGGCATCGAACGGTCCATCCGGGCGCGCCTCGAGCGACACGGCGGCACCGTCGACATCCGATCGGGGGAGCGGGGCACCGAGGTCGCCCTGCGGATCGGATTCGACGATCCCGCACCAGATCCGACGACAGAAGAGGCAGACAGATGACCACGCGCACGGTGTTCCTCGTCGACGACCACGGGGTGTTCCGGTCCGGCGTGCGGTCGGAGCTGTCCGGGGAGGACGGACTCGAGATCGTCGGTGAGGCCGGGACGGTGGCGCAGGCGGTGGCCGGGATCGTCGAGACGGCACCCGATGTCGTCCTGCTCGACGTCCACATGCCCTCCGGGGGAGGGGTGGCGGTGATCCGCGGTGTCGCCGACAGCCGGCGCGGCGTCGAACCGGTCTATCTCGCCCTCAGCGTCTCCGACGCGGCCGAGGACGTCATCGCGACGATCCGGGCCGGTGCACGGGGGTACGTGACCAAGACGATCGCGGGACCCGACCTGGCCGACGCCATCCGCCGTGTCGCCGACGGCGATGCCGTGTTCAGTCCGCGTCTGGCGGGTTTCGTCCTCGACTCGTTCACCGGCCGGTCGCCGATGCCCGAACCGCACCTGGACCCCGACCTGGACTCGTTGACGCCACGGGAACTCGAGGTGCTGCGCCTGCTCGCCCGCGGGTACACCTACCGGGAGATCGCCGAGGACCTGTTCATCTCGGTCAAGACCGTCGAGACCCACGCCTCGAACGTCCTGCGCAAGACCCAGCAGTCCAACCGGAACGCGCTGACCCGCTGGGCTGCGACCCGCCACATCAGCTGAGGAACCTTGACCCTCACACGATGCGAAGGTCTTGGGTGGGTGTCGAGGAGGACAGCCATGACACCCACCACCCGGTCCGCTGTGGTCGCGGCCCTGGATCGACCGGATCCGTCGGCACGGCTCCGCGCCGCCGTGTACGCCGGTACCCACCCCGACCCGGAGTTCGTCGAGGCGCTCGTGCGACGGTGCGGCATCGACCCCGATTTCTTCGTGCGCGACATGCTGACGTGGGCGCTGACCCGTCACGCCGCCTCCCTCGTCCTGCCGCGCGTGGTCGCCGAACTCGACAGCGACGAGCCGCAGGCCCGCAGCCAGGCATTGCACACGCTGACGAAGCTGCCCGGCGTCGGCGCCATGTCCGCCGATCTGTGGCCGCGTGTCCTCTCCCTGGTCGACGACCCTGTCGACGAGGTGGCGACGACGGCGTGGCGGGCAGCGGTCGCCGTGGTGCCGACAGGCCAGGAGAGCGCACTGGTCGACACGTTGCTCGCGCAGCTCGGGGTCGGAGGCGAGGAGCGACAGCGACGTCTGACCCGGTCGTTGGTCGCCCTGGACCGGGTGGCGGACGGCCCTGTTCGCGAGGCGATGTCGTCCACCGACGAGCGCGTCGCGCGACACGCCGCCCGCACCGCTCGTCTGCTCGACGATCCGGACTCCGGTGACGACGACGCCCTCCACGAGGCGCGTCGTGTGGCCGTGATGGGGTCCGATGCGGATCGGTGAGCTTTCGCGGATCAGTGGCATCAGCACGAGGATGCTGCGCCACTACGACGCGATGGGTCTGGTCTCGCCGGGGCGTCGAGCGGGCAACGGCTACCGGGACTACACCGATGCCGACATCGACCGGTTGTTCCGCGTGGAGAGTCTCCGGTCCCTCGGTCTGCCGCTGCAGTCGATCCGGGAGGCGTTGCAGGACGGGGACATCCCCGTTGCGTTGGTGGACGAGCTGATGGACCGTGCCCGCGACCGGATCGACCGCGAACGACGACTCGTGGTGCGGCTCACCGACGTACGGGCGAGCGGTGCATCGTCGTGGCGGGACGTCCTCGACGTCGTCGCCCTGCTGCAGGAGCTCGATTCCCCCGACCCGCTCCGGAGGACCCGGGTCGTGTTGTCCGCCGACGGGCCCGTTCCCGTCACCGCGACGGTGGCGGCACTCCTCGCCGAGGACGAGGCGAACGTCGCAGGGGCACTGCAGTGGTCGGTTCTCCGGTCGATCGACGCGGCCGTTCCCCACCTCGTGGCCGCGGTGCGGTCGGATGACACGCGAGCGCGGCGCCGTGCGATGGAGGTGATCACGGCGGCTGCTCGATCCGACGCAGCGGCCGTGATGCCGGTCCTGCGCGAGGCGGTCACCCACCCGGATCCGGTGGTGCGCGACCGGGCGGTGGTGACCCTCGGTGGTCTCGGCGAGACGGAGGTCGTCGACCACCTCGTCGCGAAGGTCGTGCGAGGGGCGGACGATGTCGAGGCGGCGGAGACACTCGGGCACCTCGCGCGGGAGCACGACATCACCACCGACATCGTCACCGCGATCGAACGAGAACTCGTAGGGGTGGCGGACCCCGGTGCGCGGGGACGTCTCGTGCAGGCACTCGGTGAACTCGCGGGCGAGCGGGTACGCATGGTCCTCGTCGGGCTGGTCGACGACTCTGTGCCCGCGGTGGCCCTCACCGCGCAGTACCTGCTGACCGTCGGATCCGACGGCTGACCCCTCAGAGGAAGACCCTCAGAGGAAGACCAGCAGGAGCAGCAGCACCACGAGGACCGCGATGCCTGCGCCGATCAGCACGACCCGCACGGGGACGGTGCGGTCGGCGGAGTCCGGCGGGGTGGGTGTGCCGGGCAGCAGGCGCGACGCCACCGACGGCTGCGCGGTGTCGGCGGGAGGTGGTGCGACGGAGGGTGATCCGTCCGCCGCGGTGGTGGCCGCCGGCGGCGGTGTGGTCGTCGGCGCCGGTCGTGTCGGATCGGCGGATGACGGGGTGGGCGATGCCGCGGTGTGCGATGTCGCGGGTCGCACCCGCGCCGCGGGCAACCCGGTCTCGGTGCGGGCGGACACCCCGGTGCGGTCACGTCCGGATCGGTTGCGGGGCACCGACCGTCCGCCCCAGATGGGCATGCCGCCCTCGCTGCGCGGCAGCGGTGCCGCGAGGACGGCCGCCGGGTTCCCGCCCGGTCCCGCGGCGACCGCGGCCAGCTGATCGCGGGCCTGGGCCATGGTGGGTCGACGTGTGGGGCTGGGCTCGAGCATCGCGAGCAGGACGGGGGCGAGGACACCGGCCCGCTGCGGCGGGGTGATCTCGCCGCGGGCGACGCGATGCAGCAGGACGAGGGAGTCCTCGTCGACACCGAAGGGCGGGGTGCCCTCGACCGCCGTGTAGACGGTGGCCCCCAGCGAGTAGACGTCGGAGGCCTCGGTGGGTTCGGCACCCCGGGCCACCTCCGGCGCGAAGTACGCCGGGGTCCCGGTGATCACGCCGTTCTCGGCGGTCTGGATCTCGTCCTTGGCCCGGGAGATGCCGAAGTCGGAGATCTTCACCAGCCCCGCGTCGCGCCCCGTGGTCGCGACGAGGATGTTGCCGGGCTTGATGTCGCGGTGGACGATCCCCTCGGTGTGTGCCGTGGCCATCGCGGCCGCCACCTGCGCGCCGATCTGTGCCGAGTGCACGACGGGCAGCGTCCCGGTCGAGTGCAGGATCTGCGCGACGCTGCGGGAGGGGACGTACTCCATCACGAGCCACGGTTCACCGCCGTCGACGGCGATGTCGTGCATGGCGATGGCGTTGGGATGGTTGAGCCGCGCGGCCATCCGCCCCTCGCGCAGGGCCCGGGTGCGGACGTCGTCGGCCCCGGCGTCGGACAGGCCGTCGGTGGAGACGACCTGCTTGACGGCGACCTCCCGGTCGAGCAGTTGGTCGCTCGCGAGCCACACCGCACCCATCCCGCCACCGCCCAGTTTCGACGTCAGTCGATAGCGCCCGGCGATGAGCGAACCCGGTCCGGGCACGTGTCGCGGGTGGGGAGAGATCGTCACCTGAGCAAGGTTAGTGGACTCCTGTCCCAGTGGTTCGGATGTCCGGATGGATCGGTCGACGAGCCGATTGACGCCTGTCGGACCCCGGTCCTACCCTCGATCTCGAAAGCATGTTCGATCGGTCGTGACTTCCCCGCGGCCTGAGTCGGGTGTGAATCCGAGTCGGTGGCCGACGTGTCGGTCGAGGGGAGAAACCATGACGTCTGTAGAGGTCGACCCGGGTGCTCAGGACCCGGATGTGCACGACACCGTCGCGATGTTGCGGGCTCGTCTGGCGACGGTGTCGGCCGAGCGGTCGGTGTCGGTGACACCGGCCGACCAACAGTCGGTGACGGTGGTCGCCTCCCAGCAGCGGCAGCGGGAGGTCCTGCCCGTCCCGGAGGCCCTCGCCGGTGTGATGCCCGGCGGTGGGGTGGCCCGGGGTGCGGTCACGGCGGTCGACGGCGCCCGGTCGCTGCTGGTCGCGATCATCGCCTCCGTCACCGCCGCGGGTGGGTATGTCGCGGTGGTCGGCCATCCGCATCTGAGCCTGCACGCCGCGGCGGAGATGGGTGCGGACCTGTCCCGCATCGCGACCGTGCCCGGTCCGTCCGGACCGGATCGGACGACGTCGTCCGCGTTCGACCCCGTCGAGGTGGCCGCGGTCCTGCTCGACGGGCTCGACCTCGTCGTCGTCGGTCTGGGCGGGATCTCCGTCCCGCCGTCGCGGTCGCGGGCGGTGATGGCCCGGGCGCGGGCCAAGGGATCCGCGCTCATCGTCACCGACGGCCGGTGGGCGGGGGCCCGGGCCTCGGTGACGGCGCGCGTCGAGGACTACCGGCACACACCGTTCCGCCACATCGGACACGGTCGCATCGCGGGGCTGTCGCTGACGGTGCACGCGAGTGATCGCGGCGCCCCCGGCACCGACACCCGCGTCGACGTGGTCCATCTCGACGGTCGTGTCCAGGTGGTCGCCGCGCAGCCCGTGGAGTCGGTCGCATCGTCCGGACGGTCGGCGTCCGCGCGGTCGTCCCTGTCGGTCGCGAACTGACAGGTGTCGACGATGACATCACGTCGCGCGCTCGCCGTCTGGTGCCCGGACTGGCCGGCGGCCGCCGCCGCGGCCGACGCCGATCTGTCGCCGGACCGTCCGGTGGCGGTGATCTCGGCGAACCGGGTGATCACCTGTTCGGCGACGGCCCGGGCGATGGGGGTCCGCCGCGGCATGCGCAAGCGGGAGTCGCAGGCGCGGTGCCCGAACCTGCACGTGGTCGTCGCCGACAGCGGTCGGGACGGCCGGTTCTTCGAGCCGCTCGTGGAGGCGGTGGCGGAGGTCATCCCGACGGTGGAGGTCCTGCGGCCGGGGCTCATGGTGCTGCCCGCCGCCGGCGCGGCGCGGTACTTCGGCGGGGAGGAGTCGGCGGCGGAGAGACTCGTCGACGTGGTGGCCGCTCACGGCGTGGAGTCGCAGACGGGTGTGGCCGACGAACTGTTCACCTGTGTCGCCGCCGCCCGCCACGGCCGGATCGTGCCGCCCGGAGGCGATGCGGAGTTCCTCGCCGGGTTACCCGTCTCCGAGCTCGGGGCGGAACCGAGCCTCGCCGCCGACGACCGTGAGCAACTCATCGACCTGTTGTGGCGCCTCGGGATCCGCACCGTCGGCGCGTTCGCGCAGCTCTCGCCGACCGACGTGGCCAACCGGTTCGGGACCGACGCCGTCGCGGCGCATCGGGCGGCGCGGGCAGAGCCCGGTCGACGCCTGTCGGGGCGATGCTCCACCACCGACGTCGTCATCGAGCACGACTGCGACCCCCCGATCGACCGTGTCGACGCGGCGGCGTTCGTCGGTCGCCGACTGGCCGACGAACTGCACCGCGCGTTGATGGCGGCGTCGGTGGCGTGCACCCGGTTGACGGTGCACGCCACCACCACCGGGGGACAGCAGTCGTCGCGGACATGGCGCTGCGCCGAACCGCTCACCCCCGAGGCCACCGCCGACCGGATCCGCTGGCAGCTCGACGGCTGGCTCACCGGTAAGGCCGGGGACCGGCCCGACTCACCGATTGCGTCGCTCCGGCTGGAGCCGGTGGAACTGGTGGACTCCGGGGCGCTGCAGTTCGGGTTCCGGGGCGCCGGCATCCCCGGTGGGGACGGCGAGGTGGCCGAGCGGGCCCGTCGTGCGCTGGTGCGCGTGCAGGGTCTCCTCGGGGGAGATGCCGTGCGCGTGCCGGTCGCCAGTGGGGGACGTGGTGTCGCGGAACGGATCACGCTGGTGCCCCTGGGTGATGAGCTCGTCCCCGCTGCGGACCCGTCCGCACCGTGGCCGGGCCGTGTGCCCGATCCTGTTCCCACCGTCGTGCTCGACACACCCGTCGCCGTCCTCGACGACGACGACGAACCGGTGCGGGTGACCGCCCGTGGCGGCTTCAGCGCGGAGCCCGCGGCGGTGACCTGGGGGTCGCGACGATGGGTCCTGCGGTGGTGGGCCGGTCCGTGGCCGGCCGACGAACGGTGGTGGGGTGCGACGGCCGAGCAGGTCGGGACGCATGCCCGCGCGCAGGTCCTCTTGGAGGACTCCCGCGCTCTGCTGCTGCGCTACAGCCGACAGCAGTGGACGGTCGAGGGCGTCTACGAGTGAACCGTCGGGGGGGCTACGAGACCGAGGGGTCACCCATCAGGCCGATGAACACCGGCAGCGACGTCGACGTGTCCACCACCTGGTAGACGAACGGGCGGTCGGCGGTGAAGCGCTTTCCGGCCGCGGGGGTGGGCGCGACGCTCGACGGGCTCGTCGTCTGCGCGTCGGCGAAACCGGCGGTGCCCCGCTCGGCGATGGTCAGTGCCCCCGACTGACCCAGCGAACTCACCACGGTCCCGCGACCGATCGCGTCCAGTCCGCCGGAGAACGGTGCGCGCACACCGAGTCCCGTCAGGGCGCGACGCACGTCGACGGTCGCGTTCGTCGTCCACCGCGGCAGGCTCACCGCGACGTCGCCCGTGGTCGGTGTCCGTCGCAGGGTCGTGGCCACCTCGCCGAGCACCTCGTCGTCGAGCACCGTGTCCGCCCCGGCGCGGTCGGCGGGGAGGATGATCTGCAGGGCGAGATCCGCTCCGGCGAAGGGCACTTCGAGCGCCGTCCACCTGCCCGCTCGCGCCACCCGTGCAGGGATGTCCGCCTGCATCGTCGGGACCTGCGTCACGCGCCCGGAATCGGTGGTGAACGCCGCGTCACCGGTGTCGGACGGGAGGAACGGTTCGGCCCAGGACGCGGCCAGGAACGCCGTCGCGGCCACGGCCAGGGAGGTGGACCGGTCGGTGCTGATCGGCGCCCGGGTCTGCTGACCGGCGGTGTTCACCGTCGCCCATTCGTCGAGCGCGCGCTCGGACTGGTCGGTCGCGAAGCGCATCGGGTAGACGCCGGTGTCGAACCACCGGCTCAGCTCGTCGAGGTAGGGGGTGCGGGGTGGGGTGGAGTCGGCGAGGAACAGGCCTGTCGCCTGGTGGTACAGCGGGACCGGGGGCGGGTTCCCGGCGTCAGTGGTACCCGGGTCGCCGGCGATCACCGCCAGTTGCCCGAGCAGCGCCGCCACGGCCGCCGGCCGGTACGGGCCGACCGCGGAGTCGATCTCGTCGGCGGTGGCGCCATCGGCGCCGGCACGGACGGCCTCCAGTGCGGTCATCGCGCTGAACGGGGCGACCAGGGTGTTCGGCGATCGACGCTGCGACCCGTCGGACCGTGCGAGCGCCACGCCCAGCCGGCGTGTCCCGTCGACGACCACCGCACTCGCGTCGCCGACGGAGTCGATCCCACGCTGCGTGAACGTCACACTCGGTGCCCGGCTCAGTTGCGCGGTGTCCGGCGGGGGTTGCGTCACAGCGCATCCGGCCACCGTCACCATCGTCGTCATCACCGCCAGCGCGACCAGCGACCGCCCGATCGGTGACCTCATGCGTTGGCGCCGCGGGCGATCACACGCCACCGGTCGACCTCCACGCCCCCGTCGGTGACGACGAGTTCGTCGACGAGGTTCACGGTGATGCAGACGTGGTTGGGGACCACACGGACGATCGACCCCAACCCCGGTGCGGTGCCGGTGGTCTCGACGGTCGCGTGATGCTCCGACAGTGCGACGACGGTGGTCCCCGGATGGTCAGGCAGCATCCCGTGGCCGTCCACGTAGGCGGGCCTCTCGGATCCGAGCACCTTGCTGCCGGCGTCGAGGACGAACCGCCCCGGGCCCCGCTGGACGACGGTCGCGACGACACCCAGCGCGAGGTCGTCGCGGCCCGCCCGGCCGAGATGGTGTTGCTGGGCGTCGTTGAACGGGTACACGCCGGGGCGGACCTCGGTGAGCACGTCGGCATCGGCGAACCCGACCGTCGGGGTGGATCCTCCGCTGCGGACGCCGGCGTCGATCCCGCGGGCGGTCAGCTCGTCGGCCGCGGACGCGAGGGCGTCACGTTCCTGGCGGGCGGCGAGCGAACGGGCGTCGGGGGAGTAGCCGTGACCGGGGAACGTGAAGACGCCGATCACGCGCAGTCCGACGTCGACCGCTGCCTGGGCCACCTCGCCGGCCCGGGCCGGCGCGATCCCCGTCCGGTGGTGGCCGCTGTCGACCTCGACGAGCACCTCGAGGCGGTCGCGGGCGTCGCCCAGTGCGTCGGCCATCGCGACCGCGCCCTCGACGGAGTCGACCGCGACACGGACCGACGCCGTACCGGCGACCTCGGTGAGGCGGCGTGCCTTGTCGCCGGAGAGGTACAGCGGATAGGCGATGAACAGGTCGTCGAACCCGGCCGCGGCGAACGCCTGCGCCTCGCCGATCGTCGCGACCGTGAGCCCGACGGCCCCGGCGTCGAGTTGCATCCGGCCGATCTCGGCGCACTTGTGGGTCTTGGCGTGCGGTCGGAGGTCGAGTCCTGCATCGCGCGTGGCCGTGGCCATTGCGTCGATGTTGCGCCGCAGAACCGTGCGGTCGACCGCGACGTGAGGGGTGTCCATCGAGCGCAACCCTAGACCGACGGCACGGTCGTCGACATCGTCCGCCACGCCGACCGACCCGGTGCCCGGTGGTGTCGCCGGACGACACGTGGGCGCACCGGAATCGTCGCGACGGGGCCGTCGTTGGTCCCCGCATGAGCGACGACTTCGATCCCCGGGCCCTCATCGCGGCGACGAGCCTGGGCGTACTGGCCACCATCCGCTCCGACGGCCTGCCGCAGCTGTCGCCGGTCACGTCGGTGTACGACCGCGAGACCGACACGATCCGGGTGTCGATGACCGAGGGACGGGCGAAGACCGCGAACCTGCGACGGGACCCGCGGGCGGCCATCGAGTTCACGTCCGCCGACGGCCGGTCGTGGGCGACGGCGCAGGGGCCGGTCACCCTCGACGGTCCCGGCACCGATCCGCACGGCCCCGAGGTGGACGCGCTGGTGGAGTACTACCGGCTCGGCAGCGGCGGTGAGCATCCCGACTGGGAGGAGTACCGCCAGGTCATGGTGGACGACCGCCGGGTGCTGATGACCCTGACCGTCGAGCACGTCTACGGCGCCGCACTGGGCTGATCCCTCCCGGGCGCCCACCCCGTTCGTTCGAAAACATGTTCGACGACGCGGTATCGTCGGGAGGTGGGCTGGAACGAGGGTCCGCCGACCTGGGCGGAGATGGAACGTGTCCTGTCCGGGCGCGCACCGGGCGGTGGTGGTCGCCCGGCCGAACCGTTCCTCGGTGACGGCGGCGACAGCCCCGCCTGGTCGCGCAAGCGGACCCCGTTCCAGGCGTCCGACGTCGAGGCCGTGCGCAGCACGGTCCCGTACGCGGAGCTGCACGCGCACACCTCGTACAGCTTCCTCGACGGGGCCAGCTCACCGGAGGACATGGTCACCGAGGCCCACCGGCTCGGCCTCGAGGCTCTCGCCGTCACCGACCACGACGGTCTCTACGGCGTCGTCCGGTTCGCCGAGGCCGCCCGTGAGTGGGGTCTGCCGACGGTGTTCGGCGCCGAGCTGTCGCTCGCCCACGACATCGCCCGCACCGGCACGCCCGACCCGGAGGGACAGCATCTGCTGGTGCTGGCCCGCGGGCAGGACGGCTACCGGACGCTGTCCCGCCGGATCGCGGTCGCGCAGATGGCGGCCGGCGAGAAGGGCCTCGTGCGCCACGACATCGACGCCCTCGCCGATGTCGCGGACGGCGACCTGCTGGTCCTCACCGGCTGCCGCAAGGGTGCCGTCCGTGCTGCCCTCGACGCCGAGGGACGTCCCGGCGCCGAACGGGAACTGCGCGCCCTGATCGACCGGTTCGACCGCGACAACGTCGTCGTCGAGCTGACGGCGCAGTCCATGCCCACCGACGACGAGCGCAACGCCCTGCTCGCCGACATCGCCGCCGCCCACCGGGTCGCGACGGTCGCCACCACCGGTGCCCACTTCGCCGGCCCCGACCGTCGGCGACTGGCGATGGCCATGGCCGCGGTTCGTGCGCGGTCCACGCTCGACGAGATCGCCGGGTGGCTCGGGCCGCTCGGCGGCGCGCACCTGCGCAGCGGCGACGAGATGGCGCGGCTGCTCTCGGCCCATCCCGAGGCCATCGACACCGCCGCGCAGCTCGGCCGCGACTGCGCGTTCGAGCTGCGGCTCATCGCACCGGAACTGCCCCCGTTCGACGTCCCCGACGGGTACACCGAGAACACGTGGTTGCGGGAGCTGACGATGCGCGGGGCGCTCGACCGCTACGGGACACCGGAGTCACATGCGAAGGCGTACAGCCAGATCGAGCACGAGCTCGCGGTGATCGCCACCCTGAACTTCCCCGGGTACTTCCTCGTCGTCCACGACATCGTCGACTTCTGCAAGCGCAGCGACATCCTCTGTCAGGGCCGGGGGAGCGCGGCCAACTCCGCGGTCTGTTACGCGCTGGGGATCACCAACGTCGACCCGGTGCGCAACTCCCTGCTCTTCGAACGTTTCCTGTCACCCGAGCGAGACGGCCCGCCCGACATCGACGTCGACATCGAGTCCGACCGTCGGGAGGAGGCCATCCAGCACGTCTACGCGAAGTACGGTCGCGAGTACAGCGCGCAGGTCGCGAACGTCATCACCTATCGGGGCCGGTCGTCGGTGCGGGACATGGCCCGGGCACTGGGGTATTCGCTCGGACAACAGGACGCGTGGAGCTCGCAGGTCAGCCGTTTCGGGCGCACCGTCGACGAGAAACGCAACCCCGAGCACGACATCCCCGACGAGGTGCTCGCCCTCGCGCAGGAGATCGAGGACCTCCCACGGCACATGGGGATCCACTCCGGGGGGATGGTGATCTGCGATCGGCCCATCGCCGACGTGTGTCCCACCGAGTGGGCGAGGATGCCCGGACGCAGTGTGCTGCAGTGGGACAAGGACGACTGCGCCGCCATCGGCCTGGTCAAGTTCGACCTGCTGGGACTCGGGATGTTGTCGGCGTTGCACTATGCGATCGACCTGGTGGCCGAACACAAGGACCTCCACGTCGACCTCGCGAAGATCGACCTCGGCGAGAAGCCGGTCTACGAGATGCTCTGTGCCGCCGACTCGGTCGGCGTCTTCCAGGTGGAGTCCCGCGCGCAGATGGCCACCCTGCCGCGCCTCAAACCGCGGGAGTTCTACGACCTCGTCGTGGAGGTCGCGTTGATCCGCCCCGGTCCCATCCAGGGCGGGTCGGTGCATCCCTACGTGCGGCGACGCAACGGACTCGAGCGCACCGCCTACGAGCATCCCTCGATGCGACCGGCGTTGGAGCGGACCCTGGGCGTACCGCTGTTCCAGGAACAACTGATGCAGCTCGCCGTCGACGTCGCCGGGTTCGACGCCGCCGAGGCCGACCAGCTGCGCCGTGCGATGGGGTCCAAGCGATCACCGGAGAAGATGGAGCGGCTCAAGCAGCGCTTCTACGACGGGATGCGCACCACCCACGGCATCACCGGCGACGTCGCCGACCGTGTCTTCGAGAAGATGGCGGCGTTCGCGAACTTCGGCTTCCCGGAGAGTCATTCGCAGAGCTTCGCCGCACTCGTCTACTACTCGTCGTGGTTCAAGCTGCACCATCCGGCGGCGTTCTGTGCCGCGTTGCTGCGTGCGCAGCCGATGGGGTTCTACTCACCGCAGACGCTGGTGGCCGACGCCCGTCGGCACGGGGTGCGGGTGCACGGCCCCGACATCAACATCTCCCTGGCGTACGCGAACCTGGAGAACGACGGCCTCGAGGTGCGGATGGCGCTGGGGTCGGTCCGCCACATCGGCGACGACGTCGCGCAGCTCATCGTCGACCGCAGGGACGCCGACGGCCCGTATCGCAGCCCGGCGGACCTGGCCCGACGCACCCGTCTCACCGAGCGTCAGCTGGAGGCGTTGGCGACGGCGGGTGCGTTCGACTGCTTCGGCGGCAGCCGTCGACAGGCGCTGTGGGACGCGGGCGCCGCGGCGCTGGAGCGCGACGATCAGCTGGAGTTGGAGTCGGCGGTGCAGGCACCGGTCCTCCCGGGCCTGGGTGACGTGGAGCTCGCCGCCGCCGACGCCTGGGCAACCGGCGTCACGCCGACCTCGTACCCGACGCAGTTCCTCCGGCCCCGCCTCGACGCGATGGGCGTCATCCCCGCCGACGGGTTGCTGTCGGTGCCGGACGGGTCCCGCGTCACCGTCGGCGGGGCGGTCACGCACCGTCAGCGTCCGGCGACGGCGTCGGGGGTCACCTTCATCAACCTCGAGGACGAGACGGGGATGGTGAACGTCGTCTGCTCGGTGGGGTTGTGGAAGCGGTACCGGCGTCTGGCGTCCACGGCGTCGGCACTGGTCATCCGGGGCACCGTCCAGAACGCCGAGGGGGCCGTCACCGTCGTCGCCGAGCACCTCGAACGCATGGACCTGCGGGTCGGGACCCGATCGCGCGACTGGCGGTGAGCGACACCGCCCCTCACACCGCGCCGTCGAAGCCGTTCTGTCGCCACGCCTCGTAGACGACGATGCTCGCCGCGTTCGCGAGGTTGAGGGAACGCCGTCCCGGCAGCATCGGGATGCGCAGGCGGGCGGTCACGTGGGGGTCGGCGAGGACCTCCTGCGACAACCCGGTCGGTTCCGGACCGAACAGCAGCACGTCCCCCGGTCGGTACTCGACGTCGGCGAACCCGTCGGTGGCATGCGCGGTGAACGCGTAGACGCGCTCCGGGGCGAGAGCGGCCCAGGCGGCGTCGAGATCACGGTGGACGGTGACCGAGGCCATGTCGTGGTAGTCGAGGCCGGCGCGCCGGACCTTCGCCTCGTCGAGGTCGAAGCCCAGGGGTTCGACGAGGTGCAGCTGCGAACCGGTGTTGGCCGCCAGGCGGATCGCGTTGCCCGTATTGGGCGGTATGCACGGCTCGTGGAACAAAATGCGGAACACGGACGCTCACTGTGCCGGATGGCCCGCACCGCCGATCACCCGGATGGACGCGGAGACACCCCAGAGCATGAGAGAGACACCATGGCCGCAGCATTCACCCGGGACACCGTCCGCCGTGTCGGCGGCGCGGTGGGTCGGTACGTGCGCTCGGCGCCGGGGACCTTCATCTGGCTCGCCATCCTCTTCGTCACCACGATCGTCGCCCACCGCGTCGGCGCCGGTGACCTCACCGACATCCTCCGCAGCAGGTCGACGAATCTGCGGCACCTCATGCACGACCCGCTGCCCAGCCTCTTCCGCAGTGCACTCTGGATCGACGGCGACGGCTGGTTCCTCTACGCCCTGCTGTACGCGACGATCCACGCCACCGTCGAGCGGTGGATCGGCACGGCGCGGTGGCTGGGCGTCGTCGTCCTCGCGCACGTGGGCGCCACCTACATCAGCCAGAGCGTGTTGCTGTGGGCGATCGACACCGGTCGCGCGCCGCAGTCCGCGATCAACGTCATCGACATCGGCGTCAGCTACGGGCTGGCCGGCGTCGCGGGCATCCTCGTCTACCGCCTCGCCCGGAAGTGGCGTGCTCCGTACCTCGTCGTCCTCGTCGCGCTGGCCCTCACGCCGGTGGTCGTGCCGTTCGCGAACGGCGGCCATCCCACGTTCACCGACATCGGGCACCTGTGCGCGGTGCTCATCGGGCTGGGCTCGTACCCGCTGATCCAGGTCGGGCGTCGCGTGCCCCGGGTGCAGGCGGAACTGCCGCCGGTGTCCCCGCACATCGTCGAACGCATCGAGCCCGCACTGCCGCCGGTCTCACCACACATCGTCGAGCGGGTGCCCGAGTCCGAGCTGGTGGTGACCCCGCTGGTCGACGTCGTCGTGCCGCGACTGCACCCCGTGGCCGCGCTGCGCTCCCGTATCGCGGCGCGGGCCGCGTCCACGGTCCGCCCCGGCTGACCCGAGTACGGCCGATCCCCGCCCTCTGGAGGAGGCCTCGTCCCGGCGCAGCGTCCGATCGGGGACAATGGCACCGTGACGGCGACAGCACTGGACGGCAAGGCCACCCGCGACGAGATCTTCGGCGACCTGCGCGGACGGGTGGACGCACTGACGGCGGCGGGTCACACGCCGGGACTGGGCACCATCCTCGTCGGCGACGACCCCGGGTCACACGCCTACGTGCGGGGCAAGCACGCCGACTGCGCGAAGCTGGGCATCGCCTCGATCCGGCGTGACCTGCCCGCGGACACGACCGCTGCCGAACTCGACGCCGTCATCGACGAGCTCAACGCGGACCCGGCCTGCACCGGATACATCGTGCAGCTGCCGCTGCCGTCGCACATCGACTCGAACGCCGCGCTCGAACGCATCGCCCCCGAGAAGGACGCCGACGGACTGCACCCGGTCAATCTCGGACGCCTGGTGCTCGGCGCGCCCGCGCCCCTTCCGTGCACGCCACGCGGTGTCCTGCACCTGCTGCGGCGCTACGACATCCCCCTCGACGGGGCGCATGTCGTCGTCATCGGTCGCGGTGTGACCATCGGGCGGACGATCGGGTTGCTCCTCACCCGGCGCAGCGAGAACGCGACGGTCACGTTGTGCCACACCGGGACCCGTGATCTCGCGGCAGAGGTCGCCCGCGCCGACGTCGTGATCGCCGCCGCCGGCGCTGCCCACCTGGTGACCGCGGACATGGTCCGCCCGGGTGCCGCTGTCGTCGACGTGGGCGTGAGTCGCACCGACGACGGACTCGTCGGTGACGTCGACCCCGCGGTGTGGGAGGTGGCGGGCCATGTGTCGCCCAACCCGGGCGGGGTGGGACCACTGACGCGCGCATTCCTGCTGGTCAACGTGGTAGAGCGCGCGGAGTCCGAGCTGGCGTCGAGGTCCGGGGCGGCGGTGTGACCCGCTCGCGGACCCCGCAGAGCATCCCGTCGAGCGGGCGATCGGTCGCGTCGGTACATCGCGCCCGGCGCATCCGGTGGCTGCTCGTGCAGATCCCGTTCGCGTTGGTCGCCCTCTTCGTCATCATCGCGTTCGCGTTCGTCGTCGCCGACCGCTGGCGTCGTGGGGCGTTCGTGTTCGGCGGCGCCGCGCTGCTGGCCTCCGTCCTGCGGGCCCTGCTCCCCGCCTCCCGGGTGGGCCTGCTCCAGGTCCGGGGCCGATTCGTGGACGTGGTCGCCACCGCGCTCACCGGCGGTCTCATCATCTGGCTCGCGGCGTCCATCGACGCACTGGGGACCGGTGTCGATCAATAGTCGGTCGCCCCACCGGGCCGCATCCCACTATCCTTGACAGGTTCCACACCGTCAGGACGCACGACGACCACCGCGTCCGCCGACTCCGGAAGACGATGACGCACCCCATCACCACGACACTCGGCCTCTCCGCCGGCAGCGGCATGATCCACTGCGCCCTGGTGACCGTGGACGACCATCAGCGTCTCGTCGTCGACTCCCGCGTGATCGACGTCGACCACACCGACCGTCTCGACGGACCGGGCCGGGTCAACTCCGGGATCGACCTCATGTTGGACCGTGCCGCCGAGACCGGCCTCTCGGTCACCGCGATCGGCGTCGCCGCCCGCGGTGGGGCGATCACCTCCCGGGGCTCCGGCCGACGCCGTCAGGTGCATGTCGTCGACGACCCCGAGGCGATCGGCCTGGCCCTGGCCCACACCGGCGCGGTGGCCGCACATCCGCGCGTCGTCGTCGTGGACAGCGGCGACAGCGGGACGTCGGTGTTCACGCTGCGGACCGACGACGGCGTCATCTCGACGGTGGAGCGGACCACGGAGCTGTCCGGTGCCGGGATCGACGAGGTGCTCGCGGGTCGCGCGGCGGGATCGATGACCGACCTCGGTCGACGGCGTCGGGCCGAGCTGCTGAGCGCGTGTCGCACGGCGAAAGAGGAACTGGGAGCGGCCCAGTCGGCGACGGTGACGGTCGCCGGTCACGATTTCTCGATCACCGCGGCCATGCTCGACGAGATCGTGGCCGGCGGTGCCGCCGTGGTCGGCGAGGCCGTCGAGAGGGTGCGCCGCCGCGACGCGACCGACCCCGGGCCGGTCGTGCTGGTCGGTGGGTTGGCCGCGATGCCCGCCGTCCGCACCGCGATCGAGCGGTCCACCGGCGACGCCCCCCTCGTCCCCGAGACGCCCGAACTGCTCAGTGCCATCGGCGCGGCGCTGGCCGCACGACCCGGCTCGCAGGCCCGGTCCACGCTGGGTTTCATCGGCGGCCGACGCCCCCGCGATCTGCTCTCGGTCGTCCCGGTGGCCGTCGTCGGAGCGGTCGTCGTCGCGGCCATGCTCACAGCCGTCGTCATCGGTGTCGGGGTGCACGGGACATCGGCGTCCACCGGCGCCGATCCGTCGACCACAGTCCCGTCGTCGGTGTCGCAGGTCCGCGGGGATCCGGTGGCGTCCACGGTCCGTGCCACCCCGACGACCACCGCCACGCCGTCCGTCGCGCCGACGGGGGCGCCCGACGCGGATCGATCGGAGGCGCCGACGACCACCACGGCGACCGGCGGCTACGAGTACGCCCCCGATCTCGACGGGGAGGGGCGCGCCACCCGGCCGTGGGCCACGACGCAACTGCCCACCACACAGCAGGGCGGCGACGTCCCGACGTCGACGATCACCGCGCCGCCGCCGTCCTCCACGGCGCCGTACGACTCACCGATCACCGATGCGCCGTCGTTGACGCCGTATCCGCTGACGCCCTACCCGTTCACGCCGGTGCCCGGTCCGACGACCGCGCCGCGGTCGATCGCGCCGGGTGCCGTTGCGCCGTAACAGTTCTCGGGAGCACCGCACCGCACCGACGACGCCGGCTGGTCCGTCATCGAGATGATCATGCCGGGGGCGCTCAGCTGCGGGCGAGTTCCATCGTCCGCTTGAGCAGGTCCGCCACGGCGTCGATCTCGGTGAGGAAGCCGTCGTGTCCGCTGTCGGACTGGACGACGTGCAGTCCTCCGACGCACCCCGGCAACAGCTGCGCCAACTCCGCCTGCGTCCGCAGGGGGTACAGCCGGTCGGAGGAGATCCCGCCGACGATGCACGGGACCGTGCACGATCGCAGGGCCGCCTCGACGCCGCCCCGGTTGCGGCCGACGTCGTGGTTGTTGAGCACCTCGCTGAGCACGACGTAGCTACCGGGATCGAAACGGGCGGCGAGCTTGTCGGCCTGGTGTTCGAGGTAGCTCTGCACCGCGTATCGACCGCCCGCCAGCGGGTTCTCGTCGTCCTGGAAGTCGTTGTGGAACCGGTTGTCCAGCTCGATCTCCGAGCGGTAGTACATGTGCGCCACCCGGCGGGCCACGCCCAGTCCGGCTGTCGGCGCGATGCCGGTGCCGTGGTAGTCGCCGCCCTGCCACGCGGGATCGGCGGTGATCGCCGCGATCTGCGTCGTCTGCGTGCCGATCTGGTCGGCGGTGGCCCGGGGGCCGACGGCGAGGACGAGGCCGCTCCGCACGCGGTCGGGATGTCCGATCATCCACTCCAGCGAGCGGGCCCCGCCCATGGAGCCGCCGAGAACCGCGGCGACGGAATCGATTCCGAGCCGTTCCATCAGGGCGACCTCGGCGCGGACCTGGTCGAGCACGGTGATGTGGGGGAAGCGGGAACCCCACGCCCGCCCGTCCGGGGCGGGCGACGACGGACCGGTGGACCCGCCGCAGCCACCGAGGACGTTCGCGGAGATGACGCACCACTCGTCGGTGTCGACCGAGCACCCGGGTCCGATCAGCCCGTCCCACCATCCCGGCAACGGGTGACCGGGTCCCGGGGGACCGATGACGTGGGAGTCGCCGGTGAGCGCGTGCAGCGTCAGCACCACGTTGTCGCGGGTGGGGGACAGGCGTCCCCACCGCTGGAACGCCATGGTGACGTCGTCGATGACATCACCGTTGTCGAGCGCGATCGACCCCACGGACACGCGCGTCAGTTCGCCGTCGGGGAGTGTCTCCCAGTCGGTCTCGGTCGGTGTCCGGGGGTCGATCGTCACCTCAGCGTGCCGCTCGGAATCCCTGTTCGAGATCGGCGATGATGTCGTCGACACCCTCGAGTCCGACCGCGAGCCGGACGAGACCCGGGGTCACGCCTGCGGCGAGCTGCTCCTCGGCGATGAGCTGCGAGTGCGTCGTCGACGCGGGGTGGATGACCAGCGAGCGCACGTCGCCGATGTTGGCGACATGGCTGTGCAGGGTCAGCGCGTCGACGAACCGCTTGCCGGCGTCGACACCACCGACGATCTCGAACGCGACGATCGCGCCCTGACCGCGCGGGGCCAGCTTCTGGCCACGCTCGTACCACGGGGAGGACGGCAGGCCGGCGTAGGCGACCGACTCCACCTGATCGTGCTTCTCGAGGAAGTCGGCGACCTTGCGCGCGTTCTCGACGTGGCGCTCGATGCGCAGGCTGAGGGTTTCGAGACCCTGCGAGATGAGGAACGCGTTGAACGGTGCGATCGCGGCACCGGTGTCGCGCAACCACTGCACACGCGCCTTGAGGGCGAACGCCGGCGCGCCGAGATCGGCGAACACCGCACCGTGGTAGCTCGGGTCCGGGGTGGTGAAGCCGGGGAACAGGTCCTGGCCGTCGCGCTGTCCGCGCCAGTCGAACGTGCCGCCGTCGACGATGACGCCGCCGACCGCGGTGCCGTGACCACCGATGTACTTGGTCGCCGAGTGCACGACGATGTCGGCGCCGTGGGAGAGCGGCTGAATCAGGTACGGGGTCGCCACCGTGTTGTCGACGATGAGCGGCACCCCGTGCTCGTGCGCCAACGCCGACACCGCCGGGATGTCGAGGATCTCGTTGTTGGGGTTGGCGATCGTCTCGCCGTAGAACGCGCGGGTGGTCGGACGCACCGCGGCACGCCACGACTCGATGTCGTCGGGGTTCTCGACGAACGTCACCTCGATGCCCAGCTTGGGCAGCGTGTAGTGGAAGAGGTTGTAGGTGCCGCCGTAGAGGCGGGGGCTGGAGACGACGTGGCCACCGGCCTCGACGATGTTGAGGATCGCGTAGGTCTCGGCGGCCTGGCCGGACGCGACGAGCAGTGCCGCGACGCCGCCCTCGAGCGCGGCGAGGCGCTGCTCGACCGCGTCCTGCGTCGGGTTCATGATCCGGGTGTAGATGTTGCCCGGCTCGGCGAGGCCGAACAGGTCCGCGGCGTGCTGCGTGTCGCGGAAGGTGTACGAGGTGGTCTGGTAGATCGGCAGAGCGCGCGCGGAGGTGGCCGCGTCGGCGGTCTGGCCCGCGTGGATCTGCTTGGTCTCGAAGCTCCACGAGGCCGTGGGGTCTTCGGGTTCGAGGGTTCCGTCGTACGGGAGATCGCTCATCAGGGGTGCTTCCTTGAGGTCGCGCCGGGCATCGCCGCCCGGGGGGTCCGACCATCGGACCCGCGCTTGCCGTGGACCGCGACTCGCGGACCCACAACCTGGTCTTTCACCCGGAGCACCCCACCGCGGTTGGAGGGTTGCCGGTCAGCCGAGCCGGGGCTTGTCGCTGACACTCATGACCTGGCGCCAAGGATATAGCATCGTGAATTCGCTCATGGCAGCCTCTGGAATCGTCGCGATCGAAATGCCGGGTGCCCCGGTGTCGAGTCGGTGAGGACGCCTCGCGCGGCGCGGACTACGGTGGACTCGGCCCCACACCGGCACCCACAAGGTGCCTCCCCCGGGAGCCGGCCATCACGCCGAGGAGGACGCGCAGTCACATGGGCAAGATCAAGGTAGAGGGCACCGTCGTCGAACTCGACGGCGACGAGATGACTCGCATCATCTGGCAGTTCATCAAAGAGAAGCTGATCCACCCCTACCTCGACGTCAACCTCGACTACTACGACCTGGGCATCGAGTACCGCGACGAGACCGACGACCAGGTCACCGTGGACGCGGCACACGCCATCCAGAAACACGGCGTCGGCGTCAAGTGCGCGACGATCACCCCCGACGAGGCCCGCGTCGAGGAGTTCGGTCTGAAGAAGATGTGGCGGTCGCCCAACGGGACGATCCGCAACATCCTCGGCGGCACCATCTTCCGCGCGCCCATCATCATCTCGAACGTCCCCCGGCTCGTGCCCGGCTGGACCAAGCCGGTCATCGTCGGTCGCCACGCCTTCGGCGACCAGTACCGCGCCACCGACTTCAAGGTCCCCGGCGCCGGCACGGTCACCATCACCTACACCCCCGAGGACGGGTCCGAGCCCATCGAGCACGAGATCGTGCAGATGGACAAGGAAGGGGGCGTCGTGATGGGGATGTACAACTTCAACAAGTCGATCGAGGACTTCGCGCGCGCCTCCCTGAACTACGGCCTGCAGCGCAACTACCCGGTCTACCTGTCGACCAAGAACACCATCCTCAAGGCCTACGACGGTGCCTTCAAGGACATCTTCGCCGATGTCTTCGAGAAGGAGTTCAAGTCGGAGTTCGACGCCGCGGGGATCCACTACGAGCACCGCCTCATCGACGACATGGTCGCGTCCTCCCTGAAGTGGGAGGGCGGCTACGTCTGGGCGTGCAAGAACTACGACGGCGACGTCCAGTCCGACACCGTCGCGCAGGGCTACGGCTCGCTCGGTCTGATGACCTCGGTGCTGATGACCCCGGACGGCGGCATCTGCGAGGCCGAGGCGGCCCACGGCACCGTGACGCGCCACTTCCGCCAGCACCAGCAGGGCAAGCCGACGTCGACCAACCCGATCGCGTCGATCTTCGCCTGGACCCGGGGCCTCGAGCACCGCGGCAAGCTCGACAACACCCCCGAGGTGATCGAGTTCGCCCACCAGCTCGAGGACGTCGTCATCAACACCGTCGAGAGCGGCAAGATGACCAAGGACCTCGCGCTGCTCGTGGGCGGCGACCAGGAGTACCTGACGACCGAGGAGTTCCTCGGCGCCATCGACGAGAACCTCGAGGCCGCGCGCCGCGACAGCTGATCGCGACACCCGCGGCGGGGTGTGAACAGTCTCACCGCCGCGGGAGGGATGGACCCGGCGGTCGCCGGGGTTCGATTCCCTCGTGACCGTCACCGACCAGAACCTCACCGACAGCGCCGCCACAGCCACCACCGACGCGGTGCCGCTGGGTGCGCCGGTGTCGTCGTCGGTCCGGCGCTGGGCGGTCCTGGCCCTCGCGCTCGGCGGGTTCGGCATCGGGACCACAGAATTCGTCGCGATGGGGCTCCTGCCCGACATCGCCGGATCGATGGGTGTGTCGGAACCCTCGGCCGGACATGTCATCTCGGCCTACGCTCTCGGGGTCGTCGTGGGTGCGCCGGTGATCGCGGCGCTCACCGCGCGGATGTCGCGACGCCGCCTGCTCATCGGGTTGATGGTGGCGTTCACCGTCGGCAACCTGGCCAGTGTCGTCGCGCCCGATCAGACGACGCTGATGATCGCCCGCTTCGTCTCGGGCCTGCCCCACGGCGCCTACTTCGGTGTCGCGGCGCTGGTCGCGTCACACCTCGCGGGCCCCGGCAACCGTGCGAAGTCCGTCGGGCAGGTGATGATGGGGCTGTCGGTGGCGAATGTCGTCGGTGTCCCCGTCGCGACCTGGCTCGGAGAGCACCTCGGGTGGCGGTCGGCGTTCGCGCTCGTCGTCGTCATCGGACTGCTCACCCTCGTCGCGCTGCTCCGGTTCCTCCCGACGCTGTCGTCGATGACCGTCACGAACCCCCTCACCGAGCTGGGTGCCCTGCGGCGCCCGCAGGTGTTGTTGACCGTGCTGATCGGCATCGTCGGTTTCGGTGGGATGTTCGCCTTCTACACCTACATCCACACCACGCTGACCGACGTCTCCGGACTCCCGGGCGGTCTGGTGCCGGTGGCGCTGATGCTCTTCGGTCTCGGCATGGTCGTCGGCAACCTCGTGGGCGGCGCGCTCGCCGACCGATCGGTGACGCTCACCCTCACCGTCGGTCTCGCGGCGATCGCCGTGGTGCTCCTCGCGTTCGCGACGTTCGCGGGGACGGTGTGGATCGCGGTCCCGCTCGTGTTCGCCGTCGGCGTCACCGGGTCGGCGCTCGTGCCCGCGCTGCAGACACGTCTGATGGACACCGCGGCCGACGCGCAGACACTGGCCGCCGCGCTGAACCACTCGGCGCTCAACGTCGCCAACGCCGCCGGGGCATGGCTCGGCGGCATCGTGATCGGCGCCGGTCTCGGGTACCGCGCGCCCTCGGTGCTCGGCGCTGGGTTGGCCGTGGCGGGACTCGTCGTCCTCGCGGTGGCGACCGTGACGGCCCGCCGCCACGCTGCGGTCACCTCCCGGCGCGGCGCCGTCGGCACCACTGCCTAGACTCCCTGCCCGTGTCCACCATCGTCACCACGGCCAACGTCAACGGCATCCGCGCGGCGGTCAAGGAACGCAACCCCGACAACCCCGGGATCCTGCCGTGGCTGGGTGACCCCACCGGACGCCGCTTCGTCCTGATCCAGGAGATCCGGGCGAGCGAGGAGCAGGCACGCGAGGCACTGGCCCCGGCGCTCGACGCGGGGTGGCGACTGGCGATGTGCGAGTCGGTGAAGAAGGGCCACGCGGGCGTCGGTGTGCTCTCCACGGTCGACGTCGACGCGGTCCGTGTCGGCGTCGGCAGCGACGAATTCGACGACACGGGGCGGTATCTCGAGGTCGACGTCGCCGCGGACGGTGACGACCCGGCCCTGACCCTCGGCTCGCTGTACCTGCCCAAGGGCGCCGCGGACGGTGAGAAGCGCGACGAGAAGTTCCGCTTCCTCGACGTCTTCGCCGGTCACCTCGCGGCGTTGGGCCGCAAGCGGCGTGGGGTCGTCGTGGCCGGCGACTGGAACATCGCGCACGACAACCGGGACATCAAGAACTGGAAGGGCAACCAGAAGAGTCCGGGCTTCCTCCCGGAGGAGCGGGCCTGGGTCGACGAGGTCCTCGCCGGGCGGTGGAGCGATGTCCTGCGCGACGTCGTCGGTGACGTGGACGGCCCGTACTCGTGGTGGTCGTGGCGGGGCAAGGCTTTCGACACGGACTCGGGGTGGCGGATCGACTACCACCTCGCCAACGCCACGATGGCGGCCCGCGTCCGATCGGCGCGGGTCGAGCGTCCCGAGGCGTACGACCGTCGATGGTCCGACCACGCGCCGGTCACCGTCGAATTCGATTGAGCGGGTCTGAAACAATCCCTCTCATGACCACCCCGCGCGTGCTGTCCGGTATCCAACCGACCAGCGACTCGTTCCATCTCGGCAACTACCTGGGAGCGGTGCGCCAGTGGGTGTCGCTGCAGGACGGATTCGACGCGTTCTACTTCGTCCCGGACCTGCACGCGCTGACCGCCGCGTTCGATCCCGAGCTGCTGGCGGACAGGACGCGCCGGGCCGTCGCCCAGATCATCGCCGTCGGGGTCGACCCCTCCTCGGCGACGCTCTACGTGCAGTCGCACGTGCCGGAGATCTCGCAGCTGACCTGGGTGCTGTCGTGCATCACCGGGTTCGGTGAGGCCAACCGGATGACGCAGTTCAAGGACAAGTCGGCCAAGGGCGGCGCCGACGCCGCGGGCGTCGGGTTGTTCACCTATCCGATCCTCATGGCCGCCGACATCCTCGCGTTCGACGTGAACCGCGTCCCGGTGGGCGAGGACCAACGCCAGCACCTCGAGTTGACCCGGAACCTGGCGCAGCGCTTCAACTCTCGGTTCGGTGAGACGTTCGTCGTGCCCGAGGCGCACATCGTCACCGAGACCGCGAAGATCTACGACCTGCAGAACCCGACCGCGAAGATGAGCAAGTCCGCGGACTCCGACGCCGGGCTCATCAACCTCCTCGACGACCCGAAGCGCTCGGCGAAGAAGGTGCGCTCCGCCGTCACCGACACCGGACGCGAGATCATCGTCGACCGGGAGAACAAGCCGGGTGTGACCAACCTGCTGACCATCCACTCGGCCCTGTCGGGGACACCGGTACAGGAGCTCGTCGAGCATTTCGCGGGGAAGGGCTACGGCGACCTCAAGGTCGAGACCGCGCAGATCCTCACCGATTTCGTCGCACCGCTGCGCAGCCGCGTCGACGAGCTGATGGCAGACCCCGCGCACCTCGACGCGATCCTCGCCCAGGGCGCCGAACGGGCACGGGAGGTCGCGTCGCGGACGCTCGCCCGGGTCTATGACAGGGTGGGATTGTTGAGCGCGACAAGGCCGTAGGGCACGAGGAACGGGTGACGATGGCGGACACCACGACGCAGGACGACAAGCCCTCGCGGCTCGACACCCTCCGGGCCCGGTACCCGTGGCTCGATCATCTCGTCGCGGCCGGCGCGCGATACCAGGGCTCCAAGGGCGACTTCTTCGCCGCCGGGGCGACGTACTTCAGCGTGCTGGCGCTGTTCCCGCTGCTCATGGTGGCGTTCGCGATCGCCGGATTCGTCTTCGTCGCGAGCCCAGACCTGCTCGACCAGGCCAAGCAACAGATCACGGACTCGGTCTCGGGAGACATGGGCAACCAGCTCAACGACCTCATGGACCAGGCGATCTCGTCGCGCACCTCCATCGGCCTCATCGGTCTGCTGTTGGCGCTGTACTCGGGGCTGGGCTGGATGGCGAACCTGCGCAACGCCCTGACGGTGCAGTGGGGTCCGGAACCACCCGCACAGTCGTTCGTGCGCACCAAGATCGGGGACCTGGGCGCGCTGCTCGGTCTGTTCGTCGCGCTCGCCGTGTCGTTCGGTCTGTCCGCGCTCGCGGGCAGCGGGCTGACGAGGTGGGTGCTCGACCACATCGGTGTCGGCGACGTGCCCGGCATCTTCATCGTGGTGCGCGTGGTGTCCGTCCTGGTGTCGCTGGGTGCGTCGACGCTGCTGTTCACCTGGGCCATCGCCCGGTTGCCGCGGATCCCGCTGCCGTATCGCAACGCCGTGAAGGCGGGCCTGCTCACGGCCGTGGTGTTCGAGGTCTTCAAGCTCGTCGCCACCTTCTATCTCCGCACCGTGCTGAGCGGACCGGCGGGCGCCACCTTCGGCCCGATCATCGGCATCATGGTGTTCGCGTTCTTCACCACGCGGATCGTGTTGTTCGCGACGGCCTGGGCGGCCACGGACGAGATGAACCGCACCTACGGGGCCGCGGCTGTGCCCGACCCCGTGGTGATCGAACCGCGCGTCGTCGTCTCGCCGACCACACCCGGCGTCGGCGCGGTCACCGCGTTGGTCGCCGGTGCGGTGACCGCCGTCGGTGTGCTGCGCTGGCGTCGTCGGGACTGACTAGCGCGTCCGGCGGTTGATCCGCACCGCGGCGACCACCAGACCGGCCACGACGACGACCCCGACCCCGCCGATCAGCAGGCGTTCGCCCACGCCGCCGCCCGATGGGCCCTCGTCGGACACGTTCTGGGCGATGGCCGGTCCCGCGGTGCTGCGGCGAGTGGTCGTCGAGCCGCTCCCGGACGACGCCCGGCCGTCCACGAGAGTTCCCACGGATGCGGTCCTGGGGATCGCGAACCCGTACTCCAGCAGTGCCTTCGCCTGATCCCAGTACGAGTCGTCCATCTCGTTGAACCCGTACATCTGGACCACGACGAGCGTGCGGCCGTCGCGTTCGACCGCTCCGACATAGGTCTTGCGGGCGTCGTCGGTGAACCCGGTCTTACCGCCGATGACACCGGGGAATCCCTCGGTGAGCAGGCGGTTCTGCGACTGCATCTGGTAGCCGGCATGGGGTTTGTCGCCGGGGACGTCCGCGAGCGGTGGGTATCCGGGGAACGGCGCGTCGACATGGGAGATCAGGTCGCGGAAGGTCGGGTCGCGCAGCGCCGCCCGGAAGATCAGGGCGAGATCGTACGGCGACGTGCTCATCCCGGGTGCGTCGAGACCCGACGGCGAGGCGGCGCGGGTGTCCTTTGCGCCGAGCGAGTGCGCGAGGTCGTTCATCTTGCCCACGGCGGTCTCGTACCCGCCGAGTTCGCGCGCCAGGGCGTTGGCGCAGTCGTTGCCGGAGACCATCAGCAGGCCCTGCAGCAGCTGGCGCACCGTGTAGGTCCCGCCGGGGCCGATCCCCGCGGAGTCGCCCTCCATGGAGTAGTCCTCGCGGGTACCGGTCACCACGGTGTCGAGATCGAGGTCCCGCAGTGCGGTCAGGGCGAGCAGGGTCTTGATGGTCGAGGCCGGGCGGTAGCGGCCGTGCGGGTCCTTCGCGGCCAGGACGGTCCCCGACGTGGCGTCGGCGACCAGCCAGCCCGCCGAGGTGAGGCCGCGCGGGACGTCGGCGGAGCCGGCGGTCACGACGCCGCAGGCGCCGAGCCGGTCGCCACCCACGGGTGGGCGGGGCACGGGCAGGGCGGCGGGCGCCTGCTGACCCGGCGGCGGGACCTCCGAGGTGTCGACGGGTGGAGCCGGCGCCGTCTGGTAGGGGCAGGCGGAGGTGTCGGGCGTGACCGGGGCGGCTGCCGGTGGGGTCGCGGCGACCGGTGCCGCACCCGCGGGCGCGGCCGCGAGGGGCAGCGCCGCGATCGCGCCGAACAGGCCGGCGGCGAGCGCGACCCGGGCCGCTCGGGACACATCACGCATGAGCGCCGAACCTACAGTGTCGCGGTGTCGCCGCCGAGGAACCGCGCCGCCTGCGTACCCCATCCGCGGATCTGGTCGGGGATGGTGGCGACCTGCAGCGTCGCCGCGGGCAACGCGTCGGCGAGCGCCTCGGCGGTGCTGACGGGATGTCCGGGATCGGTGTCCCACGGCAACAGCAGCGTCGGGTGGGTGATCCGTGCGAGCTCGGACGGGTCGGGGAGGTCGGAGGCGGCGGCGCCCCGCAGCAGCGCGGGGAAGCATCCGTCCACGACGTCCGCGGTGTAGGGCCGCCGGGCCAGCGGTGCCAGGATCGGCGGCTGCGGTTCGTCCGCGGCGGCGGCGAGATACGCGTCGATGCCCTCGGTGTCGATGGCGTCGGCGGCGTCGCGGTAGCCGGCGACGTGGGGCGCGCGGGTCTCCCATGCCGTCGGGGGGATCGCGAGGACGAGACGTCGGATGCGGTGCGGTGCACGCAGTGCGGCGTAGAGCGCGCTCGCTGTCCCCATGGACATCCCGATGAGGTCGACCGGGCTGCCCGGCGACACCGTGTCGATCACCGCGAGCAGGTCGTCGGCGAGCCGGGGCCAGGTGTACTCCGCGGGATCCGTGCCCCCGGTGGAGCGACCGTGTCCGCGGGCGTCGTACCGCACGAGGACACGGTGACCGAGCCCCGCGGGACCCCAGTCGAACACGCCGTCGCCGTCCATCGCCGCCCGACTCGACGACATGCCGTGGGCCACGACGGTGACGGGGACGTCGGCGACGGGTGGGTCGCACGCCAGGACGGCGCCCGGTCGGGCGATTTCGAGGTCGGTCACGACCACGATCATCACCCACGCGAACGACCGCCGCGCGGCCGACGGTCAGATCGCGGTGTACACCTCAGATCTTGGTGTAGGCCTCGGTCAGGACCGACCGCAGGATGGACTCGATCTCGTCGAACTCCGCCTGACCGCTGATGAGAGGCGGCGCCAGCTGGACCACCGGGTCCCCCCGGTCGTCGGCCCGGCAGTACAGCCCGGCGTCGAACAGGGCGTGCGACAGGAAGCCGCGCAGCACCCGCTCGGACTCCTCGTCGGTGAAGGTCTCCTTGGTGGCCTTGTCCTTGACGAGCTCGATCCCGTAGAAGAACCCCTCACCGCGCACGTCCCCGACGATCGGGAGGTCGTGCAGACGCTTCAGGGTGCGTCGGAAGTCCGGGGCGGTGGCCTTCACGTGGTCGGTGATGCCCTCCGCGTCGAACAGGTCGAGGTTCGCCAGCGCGACAGCCGCCGACACGGGGTGACCGCCGAAGGTGTAGCCGTGGGCGAAGGAGGTGACGCCGTCGTCGAACGGCTCGAACAGCCGGTCGCTGGCGATCATGGCCCCGATGGGCGAGTACCCCGAGGTCATGCCCTTCGCGCAGGTGATGATGTCGGGCACGTAGCCGAAGTCGTCGCACGCGAACATCGACCCGATGCGTCCGAAGGCGCAGATGACCTCGTCGGAGACGAGCAGCACGTCGTACTCGTCGCAGATCTCGCGGACCCGCTCGAAGTAGCCGGGAGGCGGCGGGAAGCAGCCTCCCGCGTTCTGCACCGGTTCGAGGAAGACCGCCGCGACGGTGTCGGGGCCCTCGAACTCGATGGCCTCGGCGATGCGGTCGGCGGCCCACCGCCCGAACGCCTTCTCGTCGTCGCCGTGCTCCGGCGCCCGGTAGAAGTTGGTGTTGGGTGCCCGGAACGCACCCGGGGTGAGCGGCTCGAAGTCCTGCTTCATCGCGGGGATGCCGGTGATCGCCAACGCGCCCTGCGGGGTGCCGTGGTAGGCCACCGACCGCGAGATGACCTTGTGCTTCAACGGTTTGCCGGTCAGCTTGAAGAACTTCTTCGCGAGCTTCCAGGCGCTCTCGACCGCCTCGCCACCACCGGTGGTGAAGAAGACGCGGTTGAGATCGCCGGGCGCGTAGTTGGCCAGTCGCTCGGCGAGCGCGGCGGCCGGCGGGGTCGTGTACGACCACAGGGGGAAGAACGCGAGCGACGACGCCTGCTCCGCGGCCGCGCGTGCGAGTTCCTCACGGCCGTGGCCGAGTTGCACGACGAACAGACCGGAGAGCCCGTCGAGGTAGCTCCGCCCGCGATCGTCGAAGATGCGGACACCCTCACCCCGGGTGATGACCGGGGGGACGATCTCGGCGCCGTGGCGGGCGAAGTGGCCCCACAGGTGCCGAGCGCTGCGCGCGCCGATGTCGGAGGTGGGTTCGGTGATGGAGCCGTGTGCGGGCTCGATCGGCGTCGTGGTCATCGGGTACCCCAATTGTATTGTTGCTTCACGAGTTTCAGGTAGACGAGGGTCTCGGTGGCGGTCACTCCGGGCTGTGCGCGGATCTTCTTGTTCAGCAGGTCGAGCAAGCGGGTGTCGTCCTCGCAGACGACCTCGACGACGACGTCGAACGAGCCCGCGGTGAGGACGACGTAGTCGATCTCGTCGATCTCGGCCAGCGCCTCCGCCACGGCCACCGAGTCCCCGGTGCAGCGGATACCGATCATGGCCTGTCGCGCGAACCCGACACGGAGGGGATCGGTGACGGCGACGATCTGCAGGAGCCCGCTGTCGCTGAGCTTCTGCACCCGGTTGCGCACCGCGGCCTCGGACAGGCCGACCGACTTGCCGACCGAGGCGTAGGACCGGCGTCCGTCCGCCTGCAGCTCCTCGATGATCCGTTTCGACACCTCGTCGAGGTCTTTGGTCACGCGCCGATTGTCGCGGAATCAGCGATCTGAAGCAAGCGATGACACCGAATCCGTCGTGACGACGCCGATACGGAGAGGAATCAGTCGTGCTCGCCTACACTTGCCGCCATGCCGCGCACCGTGCCCTCGAGTTGGTTGTCCGGATCCGCCCACAGCACCGACGGGCCCGAGCACCAGGTGGTGAACCCCGCGACCGACGAGGTCGTGGCGACCATGCGCCTGGCCACCGCGGCCGACGTGGACGTGGCGATGGCGCAGGCGCGTGCCGCACAGCCCGCGTGGGGCGGCCTCACCCCCGCCGAGAGGTCGGGGGTGCTCGCCGAACTCGCCCGCCGGATCGAGGGTGCCACCGACGAACTCGTCGCCGACGAGGTGGCGCAGACCGGCAAGACGACGCGGTTGGCCACCGAGTTCGACGTACCCGGGGCCGTCGACACGACGGCGTTCTTCGCCGGCGCTGCCCGACTGCTGGAGGGCAAGGCCACGGCCGAGTACTCCGCCGATCACACCTCGTCCATCCGTCGTGAACCGGTCGGCGTGGTCGGGACCGTGACACCGTGGAACTACCCACTGGGGATGGCCATCTGGAAGGTCATGCCCGCGCTCGCCGCCGGCTGCGCCGTGATGCTCAAGCCGGCCGAGATCACCCCGCTGACCTCACTGACGCTCGCACGTCTGGCGACCGAGGCCGGTGTCCCCGACGGCGTGTTCGGCGTGCTCACCGGGACCGGCCCGGAGGTGGGCGCGGCGATCGCCGGACACCGGGCCGCCGACGTCGTCACCTTCACCGGCTCGACGGCGGTCGGGCGGCAGGTCATGGCCGCCGCGGCGGCGCGTGGCACCCGGGTGCAGCTCGAGCTCGGCGGCAAGGCGCCGTTCGTCGTCTTCGCCGACGCCGACCTCGACGCCGCGGTCCACGGCGCGGTCGCGGGCGCACTCATCAACTCCGGCCAGGACTGCACGGCCGCCACCCGGGCGATCGTCGCGCCCAGCCTGCACGACGACTTCGTCGCCGGCGTCGCCGAACTCATGGCGGCCGTCCGCGTGGGCGACCCCACCGATCCCGACACCGACATGGGTCCGGTCGTGTCCCACCGGCACCGGGACAAGATCGCGGGCATGGTCGACCGCGCCGCCGCGGCCGGCGCCCGCATCGTCGCCGGTGGGGTGGTCCCCGACGGGCCCGGCGCCTTCTACCCGCCCACCCTGATCGACGGGGTCGACGAGCAGAGCGAGATCTACCGCGACGAGGTGTTCGGTCCGGTGCTGACGGTGTCCACCTTCGACGGCGAGGACGACGCACTGCGCCGCGCCAACGACACCGACTACGGACTGGCCGCCTCGGCATGGACGCGTGACGTCTTCCTCGCGCAGCGGGCGTCCCGGGAGATCCACGCCGGATGTGTGTGGATCAACGACCACATCCCGATCATCAGCGAGATGCCGCACGGTGGTTTCGGGGCGTCGGGCTTCGGCAAGGACATGTCGGCGTACTCGTTGGAGGAGTACCTGTCGATCAAGCACGTCATGAGCGACATCACCGGGGTGGCCGCCAAGGAGTGGCACCGCGCGGTGTTCACGCTGCCGGACCGGTGACCGACGTCGCGCCGGCCGCGACCGCGGCCGCCTGGGCGGAGGGCCCCACCACCCGCGGCCGGGCGATGGTCGCCGACGCCCGCCGGGTGCCGTACTGGCTCGACCGTCCCGACCGGCCCGCGGCCCGGCTGGCGCTCGACGGTGACCTCGACTGCGACCTCCTCGTCGTGGGCGGCGGGTTCACCGGGCTCTGGACCGCGGTGCAGGCGGCGGAGGAGGACCCGGGACGACGGGTCGTCCTACTGGAGGGCGATCGGATCGCCGAGGGTGCGAGCGGTCGCAACGGGGGATTCTGCGCGGCGAGTCTGACGCACGGGATCGCCAACGGTCTTTCGCGCTTCCGCGACGAGATGCCCGCGCTGCTCGACATGGGCCTGGCGACGCTCGACGCGATCGAGGAGACCCTGGACCGTCTCCGGATCGACGCCGCGTTCGAGCGCGTCGGTGAACTCGACGTCGCGACCTTCGACTGGCAGGTCGCCGATCTGGAGTCCGACGCCCGCACCGCACGGGATCTCGGCCTCGACGTCACGTTCCGCCGGGCCGGCGACACCGACGCCGACATCCGCTCACCCATGGTCGCGGCCTACGCGCACGACCCGACGGTCGCGCTCGTCGACCCCGCGAGACTCGCCTGGGGCCTCGCCGACGCCGCGGAGCGTCTCGGCGTGAGGATCCTGGAGAACTCGGCGGTCACGGTGCTCCGCCGCCACCGGGGTGGCGGTGTGCGCGCGATCTGCCACAGGGGTGCTGTCACCGCCGATCGTGCGGTCATCGCGACAGCGGCTGCGCGCCCGCTGCTCCGGCGCAACCGGTTGTCGATGGTGCCCGTCTTCGACTACGCCCTCATGACCGCTCCGCTGACACCGGAGCAGCTCGCCGACATCGGGTGGTCCGGGCGGGAGGGACTCGCCGACGTCGGCAACCGCTTCCACTACATCCGGCGCACGGTCGACGACAGGATGCTGTTCGGTGGGTGGGACGCCGTGTACCACTTCGGTTCCGACGACGATCCGCGCCACCGCGTCGACGACGACGAGTTCGCCGTGCTCGCCGAACATCTCGTGCAGATGTTCCCGACCCTCGCCGACGTCGCCATCACCCATGCCTGGGGCGGGGCGATCGACACCTGCTCACGTTTCTGCGCGTTCTGGGACCGCGCACTGGGCGGCCGCGTGGTGTCGGTGCTGGGGTTCACCGGACTCGGCGTCGGCGCATCGCATTTCGGTGCACGCGTTGCGCTGGACCTCGTCGACGGCCGGGACACCGACCGGACCCGCCTGTCGATGGTGCGGGGACGACCGCTGCCGTTCCCGCCGGAACCGCTGCGCTGGATCGGCATCACCCTGACCCGACGGGCGTTCGCGCGTGCCGACCGCGACCACGGACGTCGCGGACCGTGGTTGCGGGCGATGGACGCCCTCGGGCTGGGTTTCGACAGCTGAGTCAGGCGTCGCCGGAGTTCGGCACCACGAGGATCGGCGCCGTCGTGCTCCGCAGGATCCGAGAGGCCGTGGACCCCAGGAAGACCCGGCTCGGCGGACCCAGTCGCGACGAGCCCACCACGAGCAGGTCGCTGTCGCCGAAGCGCAGACTCGCGACCGCGGCCTCCAGGGTGTCGCCGTCGCCGACGAGCGCGTCGATCTCGGCTCCCGTGCCCAGTCGCGCCCGGGCGTCGTCGAGCGCCGCCTGCGCGGCCGCGATCTGTCGCGTACGGGTGCGGGCGGATGCCTCCGCGTCGATGTCGGTGTGGTCGTCGGACGAGACCAGGCAGACCAGCCGCATCGCCAGGCCCGCGCGACGGGCGAGGTCCGTGGCGACCGGCAGGGGATCGTCCCCGCGGCGGACGGCGGGGACGGCGACGGTCACCGTGGCGAGGCGGGCGTCGGACCGATCGGCATGTCCGCGCGGAGCCAGCGCCACCGGCAGCGAGGCGCAGTGCAGCAGTTCGGAACTGATAGAACCCAGCGAGTGTCGGCCGATGATGCCGTCCCGCGTCCCGCCGACCACGATCATCGTGGCGCCCAGTGACGTGGCGGTGTCCAGCAGACCGCCGGTGAACGATTCCGCCACCGGTGCATGCGTCGCGACCGGGACACGTCCGGCCACGATGCGTTCGCCGTCGGCGAGCCAGCGGTGCGCCCGCTCGACGAGCAGCTGCTGGTACGGGGCGCGACCGGGCGTGCCGTCGGGCTCCTCCTCGCGGACGACGCACACCAGGTCGAGGACGGCGCCGAGGGCCTGCGCGAGGGACACCCCGAGCTCGACACCGTCGGCACCCGACGGCGTCGCGAGATAGCCGACGACGACGTGGGCGCGATCACGGGTCGCGTCAGGAGACATCGGGCACCTTCACCTCGGTGGTCGCGTTGAGTGTTCGGCCGCGGAAGAAGTCTCGTCCGCCCGCCACGCACAGGAGCATGAGCGGGATGCCGAGGACCAGCATGCCGACACCCATGATGAACACCCCACCCACCCCGCCGAGCGAGGTGGAGCCGTAGTCGGGTGCCACCATGTCGCTCGCGCTCTGGATGAACGCCCACGTCATGGCGATGCCGCCGAGCAACGGGAAGATGCCGCGCATGAACAGGTTCCGTGCCGACCGCAGCAGCGTGCGGCGGAAGTACCAGACGCAGGCGTAGGCGGTCACGCCGTAGTAGAAGGCGACCGCGAGGCCGAGTGATGCGACCGAGTCGCCCAACGTGTTCTGACTGACGAGGGAGAGGACGAGGTAGAACATCAGCGCCGCGCCACCCATGACCGCGGTCCCGAACGCCGGCGTCATGTAGCGGGGGTGGATCCGGGCGAAGCGGCGGGGGATCGCCTCGTACACGGCCATCGACAGCGTCCCGCGGGCGGTGGGCAGGATCGTCGACTGGGTCGAGGAGAGGGCGGAGATGCTGACCGTGAGCAGGAGCGCCGACGACATGACCACCCCACCGACGGGCTCACCGAGGATCGTCAGCACGTCGTCGGCGTTGTCGGGGTTGTTCAGGCCGATCCCGGTCTCGCCGAACCCGGCGAAGGACTGCACGGCGTAGGCGACCAGCACGTAGGTGCAGACCAGGATGAGAGTGGTCAGGACAGCGGCACGCCCGGGTGTGCGTGATGCGTCGCGGGTCTCCTCACCGACGGCCAGGCACGCGTCCCACCCCCAGTAGATGAAGATGCACAGGATGACGGCGGCCGCGAGCTCGGACGACGAGACCCCGCTCGGCCACAACCAGCTCCAGCTCGGTGTGATCGCCTGCGCGCCTGCGGATCCGGTGGCCACCTTCACCAGCGCGAGGACGCTGGCCACCACCAGGACGCCGAACTGGACGGCGATGAGCACGTTCTGGATGCGTTCGCTGATGACGATGCCGCGGATCGACACCCACGTCATGGCGAGGATGAGGACGCACCCCACCGACACCTTGACCCACAGGTTCTCGGCGAGACCGCCGAGGTGGAGGAACTCGAAGAGGTAGACCGCGGCGATCTCGGCCACGTTGGCCAGCACGATGATCGCGGAGACGGCGAGGCCCCAGCCGCCCATCCATCCGATCCACGGTCCGAAGGCCTTCGTCGCCCACGTGAACGTCGTCCCGCAGTCGGGGGTGTCCTGGCCGAGCTCCCGGTAGGCGAACGCGATGAGCAGCATCGGGATGAAGGCGATGACGAACATCGCGGGTGCCTTCGTGTGGACCTGCGCCACCACGTAGCCCAGGGTCGCGGCGAGGCTGTAGGCGGGTGCCACCGCCGAGAGCCCGATCACCACGTTGCCGACGAGCCCCAGGGCGCCGGCCTGCAGTCCCTTGTCCCCGGGTGACGTCTGCGGGTCCACCGATACGGCCATGCGGAAAAGATACGGTTTCCGCCGTCTGTTCGAGGTTTGATGACGAATTTGTTTGCCTGGCGGTAACACGGCGACGAAATCGGTTGCTTGGGCCGGGTGGGACGGAACGCGGCTATCGTGCACGGGTGATCGATGCACTCGTGCAGTGGCTGCTCGGACTCCCCCCGTGGGTCGCGCTGGTGATGGCGTTCCTGTTCCCGGCCCTGGAGGCGTCGATCTTCGTCGGGGTGGTGATCCCCGGCGAGATCGCGGTGCTCATCGCGGGTGTGATCGCCAGCGGCGGACGGCTCGAGTTGTGGGAGGTCCTCGTCGTGGCGATCGCGGGCGCGGTCATCGGCGACTTCATCGGCTTCGAGGTCGGGCGCCGGTGGGGGACCGTGCTGCTCGCGAAGCTGCCCGAACGGCTCGTCAAGCCCGACCACGTGCAGCGTGGGCGGGAGGAGCTGCGCAAGCGCGGTGCCGTCGCCGTCCTCGTCGGCCGGTGGATCGCCGCGCTGCGGGCGCTGATGCCGGGCCTCGCGGGGATGTCGGGGATGCGCCTGCGCACGTTCGTCATCGCGAACGCGATCGGCGGGGCGATCTGGGCCAGCGCCGTCGCGAGCCTCGGATACGTCGCGGGGTCGTCGTACAAGACCGTGGAGAGCAGCCTGGGCTATGCCTCCGAGATCCTCATCGGTCTCGTCGTGTTGGTGATCGTCGCTCTGGTCGTCCGGCACCAGCTCCGCAAGCGGCGAGCGGCGTCCGCCGGTGACGCCGCCCCGAGCGACTCAGTCGAACAGGATCACCTGGCGGATCGCCGTCCCGTCGGCGAGTGAGTCCATCGCGGCGTTGATGTCGTCGAGACCGATGCGCGAGGACACCAGCTTCTCCACCGGCAGCCGTCCCTGTCGCCAGAGGTCGGCGTAGACGGGGATGTCGCGGGAGGGGACGGCCGAACCGAGGTAGCTGCCGACGATGGTGCGCGCACCGGCGACGAGCGCCAACGGGGAGATCGACGACCGCGCGTCGGGTGCGGGCAGACCCACCGTGACGGTGATGCCGCCCGGTGCGGTGGCGGTGACCGCGGTCTCGAAGGCCCGGGCGTTCCCCGCCGCCTCGATCACCACGTCGGCGGTGATGCCCTGCTCCGCCACCTCCGCCGGTGTGTACGTCGCGGTCGCCCCGAGCTCCCGCGCGGTGGCGAGCTTGTCGTCGACGGCGTCGACGCCGATGACGTCGCCGGTCCGCAGGGACAGCGCGGTCAGCACCGCGGCCATCCCGACCCCGCCGAGCCCGACGACCATGACCGACTGTCCCTCGGTCGGCTTGCCCGCGTTGAGGACGGCCCCACCGCCGGTGAGGACCGCGCAACCGAGCACCGCGGCCACCTCGGGCGGTACGTCGTCGCCCACGGGTGTCACCGATCGACGGTCGACGACGGCGTGGTCGGCGAATCCGGAGACACCGAGGTGGTGGTGGACGGTGTGGTCGTCGGACGGGTCGACGGGATGCAGGCGACGGTCGCCGTCGAGCAGCGTGCCGGCGTTGTTGGCCAGTGAACCGGGCCCGCAGGGGAGTCGGCCGTCGGTGGCGCACTGCGCACACTCGCCGCAGCGGGGGAGGAACGCCATGACGACCCGGGTGCCCAGCTCGAGGTCGTCGACCTCCGAGCCGACGGCCACGACCCGCCCCGCGGCCTCGTGACCGAGGGCCATCGGCAGTGGCCGTGGCCGGTTGCCGTCCACGACCGACAGGTCGGAGTGGCAGACACCGGCGGCCTCGATGCGGACGGTGACCTCGTGCGGACCGGGCTCGTCGAGGTCGAGTTCCTCGACGACGATCGGCTGCGAGCGGGCGTAGGGCCGCTCACGACCCGATTCCTGCAGGACGGCTGCCCTGATCTTCATCGTCGTTCTCCTGCCGTCGTCGTGTCGTCGGTCGTGTCGTCGGGGGACCGCAGTGCTCCGGTGAGCACGCCGCGGACCGCGTCGGGGACGGGTACCGGTCTGCGGGATTCCGCGTCGACGTAGACGTGCACCCAGCGGCCCCGAGCCGACGGGGGGCCGTCGTCGGAGGTGAAGACGGCGAGATCGTAGGTGACCGACGACGTCCCCAGCCGGTCGACGGCGAGCCCGACGGTCACCGGCTCGGGGAACGCCACGGAGTCGAGGAAGCGGCAGCCGGATTCGACGACCACGTTCCGGACGGGGTCCCGGGCGGGGTCCAGAGTCACGCCGGCGGCGGCGAGTCCGTCGGCGAGCCAGCCGTTCACGGCGGTGTCGAAGAGTTGGTAGTAGACGGCGTTGTTGAGGTGGCCGTACATGTCGTTGTCCGACCAGCGGGTGGTCATCGGCCGGTGCACGGCGAAGTCCGTCCGCCGTAGTTCGTGATCGGTGCCCATCCGCGCCTCCCGCTCGTCCGACGTCGCCCCGGTGGGCGGTTTTGCTCACACGTGGTGGGTGGGCGACCATATGGGCGATGAACCCGCCACCGATCACCGACACCGACGTCGAGCCCGACGATATCGGCTCGCGCATCGACCCCGTGCTCGCCCGGAGCTGGCTGCTGGTCAACGGCATCGGCGCCGACCGGTTCCAGGCCGCCGCGCACTCCCGCGCCGACATCGTCGTCCTCGACATCGAGGACGCGGTGGCGCCCAAGGACAAGGTCGCTGCGCGCGACAACGTGGTGCGCTGGCTGTCCGCCGGCAACCCCGACTGGGTGCGCGTGAACGGCTTCGGCACACAGTGGTGGGAGGGCGACCTCGACGCACTCCGTGAGCTGGGCACCGGCCTGGGCGGGGTCATGCTCGCGATGGTGGAGTCGGTCGACCACGTCACCGAGACCGCCAAGCGGCTGCCGGGGATCCCGATCGTCGCGCTGGTGGAGACCGCTCGCGGACTGGAGCGCATCGGCGAGATCGCCGCGGCGAAGGGCACCTTCCGTCTCGCGTTCGGCATCGGCGACTTCCGCCGCGACACCGGGTTCGGCGAGAACCCCACCACGCTCGCCTACGCGCGGTCGCGCTTCACGATCGCCGCGAAGGCCGCGCACCTGCCCAGCGCGATCGACGGTCCCACAGTCGGGTCGTCGGCGCTGCGGCTCTCCGAGGCCACCGCGGTGAGTCGCGAGTTCGGCATGACGGGCAAGATCTGCCTCGCGCCGGACCAGTGTGCGGCGGTGAACGAGGGCTTGTCGCCCTCGCAGGAGGAGATCACCTGGGCGCGCGAGTTCTTCGCCGAGTTCGAGCGCGACGGCGGCGAGATCCGCAACGGCTCGGATCTGCCCCGTATCGCCCGGGCCACGAAGATCATCGACCTGGCGCGGTCCTACGGCATCGAGGTCCACGCCGACCACGACGACGACCCGGACCACGTGCCGGCGCCGTCGGACACGTACCACTACTGAGTCCGGGCCGGGTCCCGCCGCCGTGGTCGTCCGTCGTCTCGACGCAGTCCAGCGTCGCAACAAGGGCGTCGGTTTCGTCCTCGCCGTCTTCTACAAGTTCGTCGACGACCAGGGTGGGTATCTCGCCGCGCTGATCGCCTACTACGCGTTCATCTCGCTCTTCCCGTTGCTGCTGTTGCTGACGACGGGACTCGGTGTGGTCCTCGCCGAGCATCCGTCGCTGCAGCAGCGCCTCGTCGACTCCGCGCTCGGGGAGTTCCCCATCATCGGTGACCAGCTGGGTGAGCCGCGCCGACTGAGCGGGGGTGTCGCCGGTGTGGTCATCGGTGTGATCGGCGCGCTGTACGGCGGATCGGGGGTGGGACAGGCGTACCAGAACGCGATGAACGTGATGTGGTCCGTCCCGCGCAACGAACGCGGCAACCCCCTGATCTCGCGCCTGCGCAGCCTTCGTCTGCTCGTCGTGTTGGCGTTGGCGCTGGCGGGGACCACGCTGTTGTCACTGCTTGGCAACTTCGTCGACGGGTTCGGCACCCTGTCGACCCTCGGTCTGGCGGTCGCCGCGGTGGTGATCAACTCGTTCGTGTTCTCCCTCGGGTACCGGATCGGCACCGCGCGCGGTCTGTCGCTGCGGGAGGTGTTGCCGGGAGCCGCCGCCATGGCGGTGATCTGGCAGCTGCTGCAGACGTTCGGCGCGGTCTACGTCGGTCAGGTGGTCCGGCACGCGAGCGCCACGAACAGCATCTTCGCGGTCGTCCTCGGTCTGCTGGCGTTCCTGTACCTGACGTCGCTCGCGGTGGTCTTCACCGCCGAGATCAACTCCGTGCGGGTGCAGAAGCTCTACCCCCGTGCGCTTCTCACCCCGTTCACCGACGACGTCGTGCTGACGCGGGGTGACCGACGCACCTACACCGCGCAGGCGCAGGCGCAGCGCGCGAAGGGCTTCGAGCAGATCGACGTCACATTCGACCGCTCTGCGGACACGGCCGACGACACCGGGGAACCGCCGGAACGGCGCTGACCGTCACGGGTCAGACGTCGACCCAGTCCAGGGTGCGGGTGACGGCCTTCTGCCAGCGACCGTACTGGTCTGCCCGCTGGTCCTCGTCCCAGTGCGGCTCCCACCGCCTGTCCTCACGCCAGTGCGTCTCGAGTTCCTCCGTGGACGAGAAGAACCCGACGGACAGACCCGCCGCGTAGGCGGCACCGAGTGCGGTCGTCTCGGCCACCACCGGCCTGCTGACCGGTATGCCGAGCACATCGGACTGGATCTGCATGCACAGGGAGTTGGCGGTGACCCCACCGTCGACGCGGAGCACCTCGAGCTCCACACCCGAGTCCTTGCACATCGCGTCCGCGACGTCGCGGCTCTGGAAGCAGATGGCTTCCAGTGTCGCGCGGGCGATGTGGGCGTTGTTGGTGTAGCGGGTCAGGCCGACGATCGCCCCCCGCGCGTCGGACCGCCAGTACGGCGCGAACAGCCCCGAGAAGGCGGGCACGAAGTACACGCCACCGTTGTCCCGGACCTCGCCCGCGAGCGATTCGCTCTGCGCGGCACCGGAGATGATGCCGAGCTGGTCGCGCAGCCACTGCACTGCCGAGCCGGTCACCGCGATCGACCCCTCCAGGGCATAGACCGGTTTGTCGTCACCGAACCGGTAGCAGACGGTCGTCAGCAGTCCGTTGTCGGACCGCACGAGTTCCTCGCCGGTGTTGAGCAGCAGGAAATTGCCTGTGCCGTAGGTGTTCTTGGCCTGCCCCGGGGAGAAGCAGACCTGTCCGACCATCGCCGCCTGCTGGTCGCCGAGTGCGCCGGCGATCGGCACCTCCGCCGCGAGCGGGCCGCCGCGGGTGGTGTGTCCATACGGCTCGGTGGGGGAGGAGGAGACGATGGTGGGCAGCATCCCGCGGGGGATGTCGAACAGGGCGATGAGTTCGTCGTCCCAGTCGAGGGTCTCGAGATCCATGAGCATCGTGCGGCTGGCGTTGGTGACGTCGGTGACGTGCACCCCGCCGTCGACACCGCCGGTGAGGTGCCAGATGAGCCACGAGTCGATGGTGCCGAAGATCGCGTCACCGCTCTCAGCGGCGGCGCGCACACCGTCGACGTTCTCCAGGATCCACTGGACCTTGGCGGCCGCGAAGTACGTCGCGGGCGGGATGCCGGCCTTGCGGCGGATGGTGTCCGCGTGACCGTTGTCGCTGAGGGCTTTGGCGATCCGGTCGGTCCGCGTGTCCTGCCACACGATCGCGTTGTAGTACGGACGACCCGTCGTCCTGTTCCAGACCACTGTCGTCTCACGCTGGTTCGTGATGCCCAGGGCGGCGAGGTCGTCGGCGGCGATCCCGGCCCGGCGCAACGCGGTCTGCAGGACAGACGAGGTGCGCTCCCAGATCTCGACGGGATCGTGTTCGACCCATCCGGCCCGCGGCATCACCTGCTGATGCTCGAGCTGGTGTCGCGCGACCTCCGCCCCCTGGTGATCGAAGATCATGAACCGGGTGCTCGTCGTGCCCTGGTCGATCGCGCCCACGTACCTGGCCACGCGTCCCCTTCCGTCGAGGTTGTCGGGGACGATCCTGCCCTGTCGGGGCCGCGCCGCGTGGGACGATCGGCGCGTGCGGTCGGAGAACGATGACATCGTCGACCTGCTCGACCATGCGTTCCGTCGCCTCGTCGACAGGATGGGCGGCCTGACCGACGACGAGTAAGCATGGCATGCCATCGCCGGCGATCCCCGGGTGACCATCGCGTGGAGGATCGCCCACGTCACCGAGATGCTGGGCGATGAGCGCAACCGGCTGTGGCTCAGGCTCCGCTCGACGACGTCGACTCCGGCGGTCACCGATTCTGCGGTGGCGTCCGTCGATGCGCTCTGCGTCGTGTACGAGGATCTCCGTGAGGCGCTCGACTCGTCGCTGGACCTGGGGGCCGAGATCGGCCCTGCTGCAGGGCAGTACGCGACGTCGACCCGACGATCGTTCCTGCTCCATATCGCCGGTGAGTTGATCTATCACGCAGCGGAGGCGGCACTGCTCCGAGATTTGTGGGCCGTGCGCCTGCACTGATGGTCGAACACCCTTGCGAATGTCGTACATCCGTTCTATGATGTATGTGTTGCTGTAGTCGGGGGGAGGTGCATCGTGGACGGCGGTCTGGTCGCGAGATACGAAGCGTTGCATCGTCTTCTGGGTGAGATCGCCGAGGCGTCGTCGGATGCGTGTTCGGAGCGTGAGGTCGCGGAGTTGGCGATCTCCCATGAGCGTGCGGTTCGCAGGCTGGGGTCGATCGGGCTGCGACGAATACTCGACGTGAGCGATCGTGATGCCCACACGTCGGTGCAATCTCCGACATTGACGCACTTTGTCGCTGAGCGGTTGCGGGTGCCGAACCCGAAGCGCCGGTTGAAGCAGGTGCTGGCGTTGTCGGAGATGTTCTCGGTGACCGGCGAGAAGTTGCCGGCGAAGTGCCCGGAGACCGCGGCGGCCATGGCCGATGGCGACCTCACCCACGAGCACGTGGATGCGGTACTGGGCGTGATGGACAAGGTCCCTGCCGCGACACCGCCGGAGGTTCGGGAGAAGGCCGAGGAGCAGATGGCCGAGATCGCCCGGCACCATTCGCCGAAGGACATCCACCGGGCTGGCGCCCGCCTGCTCGCCCACATCGACCCCGACGGCGCGGAACCGTCGGATCGTGATCGGGCGCGGCAGCGGTCGTTGTCGTTGGGCAATCAGGATCCGCAGCTCATGTCGAAGCTGCGCGGGAATCTGGATCCGGTCACACGGGCGTTGTTCGAGGTGGTGTTGGCGAAGTGGGCCAAGCCCGGGATGAACAATCCCGACGACGAGGCCTCACCACAGGGTGGGGTCGATGACGACGGCATCGACACCGACGCCGTGAAGGCTGCCGCGGATCGGGATTCGCGGACCCAGCAGCAACGCAATCACGACGCGTTGCAGGCTCTCCTGCGGGCAGCCGCCGATGGTGGGTTGATGGGGAAGTCGCATCGTGGGTTGCCGCCGCACCTGATCATCTCCATCACCGAGACACAACTGCGCGAGCGGGCGGGGATCGGGCACACCGCCACCGGTACCGACCTGCCGATGAGCGACATCATCACGCTTGCAGCGCAAGCGCAGATGCATCTGGCGGTGTTCGACGACATCACCGGCGAAGCCCTGTTCTACGGACGCAGCCGCCGACTCGCCTCCGAGGCGCAACGCTTCGTGGCGTTCGCCCAGTACGGCGGCTGCTCGATGCCCGGCTGCCCGGCACCGTTCTCCCACACCGAAGCGCATCACGCTGAACAAGACTGGGCGCACGGCGGCACCACCGACATCACCGACCTCGCCCCCGCGTGCGGGCCGCACAACCGGGCCGTCCACGACAGACCCGGTGGCTGGCAGACCCGCAAGATCATTGAGGGCCCCGATCGCGGGAAATTCGGGTGGACCGCCAACGGCACCACCGACCCACCCAGAACCAACCATCTGCACCGACCGGATCAGCTCCTGGCCGACCACGCCCCACCGGACCCGCACTGGTCCGACATCGAACACCGCCTCGAACGCATCCTCGCCGAACACAATTCGGCGGAGGCCGGGTCACCGCCAGAAGCAGAACCGTGGATCATCCGCGTCATCGACTACAGGTCGGTCACGAACCGCGGCTGATCCGGAGTACCGCCGTGTCGTGGGGCGCCACGACGACGGCGATCGGCCGGCCCGCCGCCGCGGCCACGACGCCGGTCCACGCGTCCACGGCTGAGCCCTGGGACCCCACCAGGTCCCGCGGCACGGTCATGGTCCGAGGACTGCCCGTGGGGTTTGTCAGCGACACCGCCGTCGACCTGTCGGCGAGCCGCCTAAGCCGCGTCCACCCGTCCGCACTCACCGACCGCGCGATCTCACCTGCCGGGTCCTGGTCGATCGCGAGGATCCCCGGTGACGCCAGCAGGTCCCGCGTCGCGGTGCTCATCTGTGTCAGATCGTTGCCCGCCATCAGTGGTGAGGCCGCCATCGCCCACAGGGCGAGGTGTGTCCGCTCCTCCTCGGCCGTGAGAGACGAGCCCACGCCGATCTCCAACATGTCCAGGTCCAGCCAGCGCCCCGGGCCGACGGTCGCGCCGGGATCCCGAGCGGCGTCGGCGATGTCGGCGACGCCCCGATAGCCGGACACGTCCTGGCCCGAGCGCCACGTCGCCTCGATGTCGTTGGTGAGGCGGGTCGTCGTCGCCACACCTCCCCAGTCGCGCACTGCCCCGGGGACACCGTCGGTGGCGGTGACGCCGCTGTTCGGGTTGATCGCGAGCGCCATTGGTCGGCCCGTCGCCCGGATCGCGTCGCGCATCGCCACGAACGCGTCCCGCTGCGCCACCGTGTCGGCCTCGGACGAACACCAGTCGTCCTTCAGATAGTCGACGCCCCACGACGCGAACGTCGCGGCGTCGACCGTCTCGTGGCCCCGACTTCCCGTGTCCCCCGGGTAAATCCCGTTCAGTTGAGCGCAGGTCCGGGTCCCGGCGCCGGTGTAGATCCCGAACAGCAGGCCCCGCTGGTGGAGGTAGGCGCCCAGCGCGGCCATACCCGAGGGGAAGCGGTCCGGTGCGGCGGTCAGACGTCCCGATGCATCGCGCGCTGTGGCCTGCCAGCAGTCGTCGACCACCACATACCGGTATCCGGCGGCCATGAGTCCCGACGACACCAGAGCGTCGGCCTGTGCCCGGACGGTCCGCTCGTCGACACCGCACCCGAAGGTGTTCCAGCTGTTCCAGCCCATCGGGGGAGTAGCGGCGACACCGGGGATGGCCACTGCCGCGCTGTCGATCTCATGACCCACCGAGTCCCCGCAAGACGTCAGCACCCACATCGTGATCGCGACCACGAGGACGACGACACACGAACGCCCGCGCCTCGACGTGGCCTCCATGACGGATCACGGTAGACACCATCGCTGCGCGGGCGCTGTGACAGAGCTGTGGGTCAGCGCGAGAACATGAGCGCGCGCTTGACCTCCTGGATCGCCTGCGTCACCTGTATGCCACGCGGGCACGCATCGGTGCAGTTGAACGTCGTGCGGCAGCGCCAGACACCGTCGACGCCGTTGAGGATGTCGAGTCGCTCGGCGGCTCCCTCGTCGCGGCTGTCGAAGATGAAGCGGTGGGCGTTGACGATCGCGGCCGGACCGAAGTAGCTGCCCTCGTTCCAGTACACCGGGCAACTCGTGGTGCAGCAGGCGCAGAGGATGCACTTGGTGGTGTCGTCGAATCGTGCGCGGTCGCTCTGGCTCTGGATGCGCTCACGCGTGGGCTCGTTCCCGCTGGTCATGAGGAACGGCTTCACGGCGCGGTACGCGTCGAAGAAGGGCTCCATGTCGACCACGAGGTCCTTCTCGACCGGGAGCCCACGGATGGGCTCGACGGTGATGGTGACCTCTTTGTTCTTGTCCTTCGGCAGCAGGTCCTTCATCAGGAGCTTGCAGGCCAGACGGTTGACGCCGTTGATGCGCATCGCGTCCGACCCGCACACGCCGTGGGCGCAACTGCGTCGAAAGGTCAGAGTCCCGTCGAGGTAGCCCTTGACGTACAGGAGCAGGTTGAGCATCCGGTCGGTCGGCAGCGCCGGCACGCGGAAGCTCTCCCAGCCCTGGGAATCCGGGTCGTCGGGGTTGAAGCGCGAGATCTTGAGCGTGACCATCGTCGCCTCGTCGGGGACGGGCGGGAGCGGCGGCTCCTCGGTCCGGGGGTCGGACGCGATGTCGGGCGTGGCGGTCATCAGTACTTGCGCTCCATCGGTTCGTAACGGGTCTGGATGACCGGCTTCCACCCCAACTCGATGTCCGAGAGCAGGCCGGTGCCCTTCTTGTACGCCATGGTGTGGCGCATGTAGTTGGTGTCGTCGCGATCGGGGTAGTCCTCGCGAGCGTGGCCGCCGCGGGTCTCCTTGCGGTTGAGTGCACCGACCACGGTCACCTCCGCCATCTCCAGCAGGAAGCCGAGCTCGATGGCCTCGAGCAGGTCGCTGTTGTAGCGGGTGCCCTTGTCGTGGACGCGGATGTGGTTGTACCGCTCCTTGAGTGCGTGGATGTCGGTGAGAGCCTGCTTGAGGGTCTCCTCGGTGCGGAACACCGACGCGTTGGCGTCCATCGACGCCTGCATCTCGGTGCGGATGTCGGCGACGCGCTCGTGCCCGTGCTCGGACAGGATGAGCTCGAGCCACTCGTCGACCATGCCGGTCGGGTTCTCCGGCAGTTCGACGAACTCCGACGAGGTCGCGTACTCCGACGCGTAGATGCCCGCCCGACGTCCGAAGACGTTGATGTCGAGGAGCGAGTTGGTGCCGAGACGGTTGGCGCCGTGCACCGAGACACACGCGCACTCGCCGGCCGCGTACAGGCCCTTCACGACGGTGTCGGGATCGGCGAGCACCTCACCCTTGATGTTGGTGGGGATGCCACCCATCGCGTAGTGACATGTCGGGAAGACCGGCACGTACTCCGTGACCGGGTCGACACCGAGGTAGGTGCGCGCGAACTCGGTGATGTCGGGGAGCTTCTCGTTGAGGACGTCCTCGCCGAGGTGGGTGACGTCGATGTAGACGTAGTCCTTGTTCGGACCGGCACCACGACCCTCGAGCACCTCGAGCACCATCGACCGCGCGACGATGTCGCGGGGCGCGAGGTCCTTGATGGTGGGGGCGTAGCGCTCCATGAAGCGCTCGCCGTCGGCGTTGCGGAGGATGCCGCCCTCGCCGCGCACGGCCTCGGAGATGAGGATGCCGAGACCGGCCAGACCCGTCGGGTGGAACTGGTGGAACTCCATGTCCTCCAGGGGCAGGCCCTTGCGGAACACGATGCCCATGCCGTCGCCGGTGAGCGTGTGCGCGTTCGAGGTCGTCTTGTACATGCGACCCGACCCGCCGGTGGCGAGCACGATCGACTTCGCGTGGAAGACGTGGATCTCGCCGGTGGCCAGCTCGTAGGCGACGACGCCGGTGGCGACCTGCTCGCCGGCCTCGTTCTCCGAGAGGCAGAGGTCGAGGGCATAGAACTCGTTGAAGAACTCGACGTCGTTCTTGACGCAGTTCTGGTACAGCGTCTGCAGGATCATGTGGCCGGTGCGGTCGGCCGCGTAGCAGGAACGACGCACCGGGCTCTTGCCGTGGTCACGGGTGTGACCACCGAAGCGACGCTGGTCGATCTTGCCCTCGGGCGTGCGGTTGAACGGCAGGCCCATCTTCTCGAGGTCGAGGACGGCGTCGATCGCCTCCTTGCACATGATCTCCGCGGCGTCCTGGTCGACGATGTAGTCGCCGCCCTTGACGGTGTCGAAGGTGTGCCATTCCCAGTTGTCCTCTTCGACGTTCGCGAGCGCGGCGCACATGCCGCCCTGCGCTGCGCCGGTGTGGCTGCGCGTCGGGTAGAGCTTCGTCAGCACCGCGGTGCGGGCCCGGGGTCCGGCCTCGATCGCGGCGCGCATCCCGGCGCCCCCGGCGCCGACGATCAGAACGTCATAGCGGTGCTCTTGCATGGATCTTCTCTCCTGGTTGAGCGTCAGCCGACGGAGTTCACGTCGAACGTGAGGATGGCGTAGGTGCCGAGACCGACGGTCAGGATCATCGACACGGCGAGGACCACGTTGAGCCAGAAGCGCGTGGAGTCCTTGCGGGAGTAGTCGGCGATGACGGTGCGCACACCGTTGCCGCCGTGCAGCTGTGCCAGCCACAGCATCGACAGGTCCCAGACCTGCCAGAACGGCTGACCCCACCGCTGCGCGACGAACGCGGAGTCGATGCGGTGCACACCGCTGTCGAAGGTGAGCATGATCGTCATGTGCCCGAGGGTCAGGAAGATCAGCGCGATGCCCGAGAAGCGCATGAACATCCACGCGTTCTTCTCGAAGTTGCCGCCCTTGGGGCGACGCGGCGAGCGGGGGTTGTCCAGACTGGCCGGCCGATCGTGATCGGTGCCGACGGTCTTGGCGAGCTTGGGGGCTTCCGAAGTCGTCATCTCGGTGCCTCTCAGAGGTTGTCGACGAGGATGGCCAGCATGCGGATGGCACCGGCGGCGAAGACGACGACGAAGATCGCCGAGATCACCCACAGCATCTGCCGCTGGTAGCGCGGACCCTTCGACCAGAAGTCGACGAGGATGATCCGGACACCGTTGAGCGCGTGGTAGAGCACGCAGGCGACCAGGCCGATCTCCATCAGGCCGATGATCGGGCTCTTGTACGTGTCGATGATCTGGTCGTACGTGTTCGGGTTCACGCGGATCATCGCGGTGTCCAACACGTGGACGAACAAGAAGAAGAAGATCGACACGCCGGTGATGCGATGCAGCACCCACGACCACATGCCGGGATCGCCGCGGTAGAGGGAGCGGCGGCGAACCGGCTCCGGCGCGACCTCGGTCTGAGCTGTCATCCCACGGGCCTCCAACATCGTCAGTGATGTGTGCGCCAGATCGGTGCGGCCCGGTCCGGCGACCTACTCTCCCGAGAGTAGACCCACTCCAGACAAGCCTTGGAATCAGCTGAGTTCTGCACGGGTGCAGAACTTTTGGAATTAGGGTTGCCTAACATCACCTGCGTGTGTCGGGCATCCCGGTCGACGGGGGCCGGACGGTCCGGGAAGGAGACGCCCATGGTGTCCGAAGCGACGTGGGATCGGTTGCGGGACAACGCTCGACGGGCCGGCGAGCGGGCCTATGCGCCCTACTCCCACTACCCCGTGGGCGCGGCCGGGATCACGGCAGATGGACGGTGGGTCCACGGATGCAATGTGGAGAATGTCTCATACGGCCTCGGTGTCTGCGCGGAGGTCGCGCTGGTCACAGACCTGCACGTCAGCGGTGGTGGCCGCCTGGTCGCCGTGAGCGTGGCCGACGGTTCGGGCGCGGTGATCATGCCCTGCGGGCGCTGCCGACAGGTCCTGCTGGAGCACGGTGGCGCGGATCTGCTCATCGACCACCCCCGCGGACCCCGCCCGCTGGCGGAACTCCTGCCCGACGCCTTCGGTCCCGACGACCTCGAGGCGCGTCGATGACCGCCGGGTCCGTCACTCCCGACGCCGTCTCGATCATCACCACCAAACGCGACGGCGGCGTCCTCGACGACCGACAGATCGACTGGGCGGTGCAGGCCTTCACCGACGGCAGGATGGCGCCCGAGCAGATGTCCGCGCTGACGATGGCGATACTGCTGCGGGGGATGGACCGTCGCGAGATCGCGCGGTGGACCGCGGCGATGGTCGCCACCGGGGAGCGCCTCGACTTCTCCGACCTCACCCGGGACGGCCGACGGCTGCGCACGGTCGACAAGCACTCGACGGGCGGGGTGGGTGACAAGATCACCCTCCCGCTGACCCCACTCGTGGCCTCCTACGGGCTGGCCGTCCCGCAGCTGTCCGGACGGGGGTTGGGTCTGACCGGCGGGACCCTCGACAAGTTGGAGTCGATCCCCGGGTGGCGCGCCGACCGCACGCCGGCGCAGATGGCAGCACAGCTGCGTGACGTCGGGGCCGTCATCTGTGCGGCGGGTCCGGGGCTCGCCCCCGCCGACAGGAAGCTCTACGCACTGCGCGACGTGACCGGGACCGTGGAGTCCATCCCGATGTTGGCGGCGTCGATCATGAGCAAGAAGATCGCCGAGGGCACCGAGGCGCTCGTCCTCGACGTCAAGAGCGGCTCCGGCGCGTTCCTGCCTGACCTCGACGACGCGCGTGAGCTCGCGCGCACGATGGTCGGGCTCGGCACCGACTCAGGTGTCGACACCGTCGCGCTGATCACCGACATGGCGACGCCGCTCGGGCACACCGCGGGCAACGCGGTCGAGGTCGCCGAGGCGCTGGAGGTGCTCGCCGGCGGCGGGCCGGCCGACGTCGTCGAGCTCACGCTCGCCCTGGCGCGGGAGATGCTCGCGGCGGGTGGGATCGACGCGGACCCCGCCGAGCACCTCGCCGGTGGGCAGGCCATGGACTGCTGGCGCGCGATGATCGCGGCGCAGGGCGGCGACCCCGACGCGCCGCTGCCGCGCGCCGACCACGTCGAGGAGGTCACCGCAGACGCCGACGGCGTCGTGACGGCCCTCGACGCCCGCGCCGTCGGACTCGCCGCGTGGCGGCTGGGTGCCGGCCGTGCCCGCCCCGGCGACGACGTGCAGGCGGAGGCGGGAGTCGTGTGGCACGTACGTCCCGGCGACCGGGTCCGTCGGGGTCAGACGGTGATGTCGATGCACACCCGCACGCCGGAGCGGTTCGTCGCCGCGCGGGCCGCCCTGGACGGAGCGCTGACGCTCGGTGAGGCCGCGCCCGAGGCGACGTCGGTGGTGGCCGAACGTATTACCGTCGGGGGATGAGCGCTACACCGTCGTCCCGGAACCGGCCCGTCGCGTTCGACCACGCGTCGGTGATCCTCGCCCCGAAGGTCCTCCTGCACGATCACCTCGACGGCGGCCTCCGGCCGCAGACGGTGCTCGAGCTCGCGCGGGAGTCGGGATACGACGAGCTCCCCGCCGACGACGTCGAGGGCCTCGCTCGATGGTTCCGGGAGAGCGCCGACAGCGGGTCGCTGGTCCGGTACCTCGAGACCTTCACCCACACGGTCGCTGTGATGCAGACCGCGCCCGCGCTCCGACGGGTCGCGGGAGAGTGCGCGGAGGACCTCGCCGCCGACGGCGTCGTGTACGCCGAGATCCGGTTCGCGCCCGAGCAGCACCTCACCGACGGCCTGTCGCTGGACGAGGTCGTCGAGGCGGTCCTCGAGGGGTTCGTGGAGGGGGCCGAGGCCGCCGCGGCGGTCGGGAAGCCGATCGAGGTCCGCTGTCTCGTCACCGCAATGCGGCACGCTGCGCGATCACGCGAGATCGCCGAGCTCGCCGTGCGTTTCCGCGACCGCGGGGTGGTCGGCTTCGACATCGCCGGCGCGGAGGCGGGCCACCCGCCGAGCCGACACCTCGACGCGTTCGAGTACATGCGGGCCAACAACGCCCCCTTCACGATCCACGCGGGGGAGGCCTTCGGTCTCCCGTCGATCCACGAGGCGATCAGCTTCTGCGGTGCGGACCGGCTCGGTCACGGCGTGCGCGTCATGGACGACATCGAGCTGCCGTCGGGCACCGGCGCGGCGGACCGCGTGGTCACCGGCGCGAGCCTCGGCCGCGTCGCGAACTACGTGCGCGACAAGCGGATCCCGCTCGAGATGTGCCCCAGCTCCAACGTGCAGACCGGTGCCGTCGCGAGCATCGCCGAACACCCCTTCAACGTGCTCGCACGCCTGCGGTTCCGGGTCACCGTCAACACCGACAACCGTCTGATGAGCGACACCACCATGAGCAAGGAGTTCGGCGTCCTCGCCGACCAGTTCGGATACGGGTGGGCCGATTTCGAGCGGTTCACCGTCAACGCGATGAAGTCGGCGTTCATCCACTTCGACGAGCGCCTGCGCCTCATCGACGAGGTCATCAAGCCCGGGTACGCGGTCCTGATCGGCTGATCCGGCCGCGCCTCGGACGGGTCAGCGCTTGACGAGCCGCGCCTCGAACTCGTGGACCAGGGCCCGGAACTCCTCGGACTCGTTGTCGAACGGCCCGCTCGGGGCGAGCCGCTTCGGGTCCGGGTTGATGGTGTAGTTGACGAACCAGCCGAGCGGTGTCGTCGACGCGAGCGCCTCGGTGACCGAGTCGTCGTCGGCGAAATCCGCTGCGTCGGAGAGCAACTCGACCGCGAGCTCCAGCTGCTTGCGATCCATCCGTCGCGGTCCGTCGAGGATGTCGGTGGCGATGCCGGGCAGCACGTACACGTTCTCGTCGTAGACCTCGATCTCCAGCGAGCCGTCCGTCGCCGCCACGCGCACCTCCTCGAAGGTGCTCACGTCGGCGAGCTCGTGGTCGTCGGAGTCGGCGATGTAGCGCGACATGGCCCGCTCGGAGGTGAAGACGGTGATCTTGCCGTCCTTGCCGAGGAACACCGGGTCGTCACCGAGGTAGCAGCGCAGGGTCAGGTACTCGGCGGCGTCGGTGACGATCCGGATCGGGTCGATGCCGACCGAGGTCCAGAAGTCGTCCTCGAGGTCGTCGGGATCCTCGTCGTCGTCATCGGTGTCGTCCTCGTCGTCGGACTCGTCCGTTGCCTCGGCCGCACCGGCGCCCGCCACGATCTCGACGTCGTCCTCGTCGGGCTCGTCCTCGTCCTCCGCGCTGGCGGCGGCCTCGAGCTCGGCCTCGGCGGTGGCGACGGCGGCTCCGTCGACGTCCGGCGCGGAGATCACGTCGTCGATGGCGTCGACGACGTCGTCCCAGTGCTTGTCGATGAGGGTGCCGACGCGCCCCCAGAGCTCGAGGCCCTCCTTGCCGACGAAGTTCGTGGTGCCCACGGTGACGGCGCCCAGGATGGGGTTGCCGTTGAAGAACCGTGTGACGGTGCTCAGTTCGCAGACCTCGCCGATGATGCGGACGATCTCGAGGGCGTCCTCCAGTTCGGCGACGACCTCGGCCGTCGGGTCCTCCGCGGCGAGCTCGGGGACACCGATGAGGTCGTAGGTCTTGCTGCTCGCGGGGACGAGCTCGGCGGCCTGCACCCCGGAGATGGTCTCCCACGCCGGGTGCTCCACCAGGTCGTTGTCGGCGCCGGACCGGACGAATGCGACGAGTTCCGCGACGCTCGGGAACCCGTACAGGTCGTCGTCGAGTCCGAGGAACGCCTCCCACTCGTCGTCACCCTCGCGCCACCGGGGTGCCCACAGTGTGACGACGTTCCCGTCGGTCAGTCCGAGCTCGATCGGGACGATGTCTCCGGCCATGGGTCGCAACCCTAGCGGCAGCAACTGTGAACCCGGGCAGGTGCCCTCGTGACCGGCGCGAACATCCTCACCGGGGGCGGTAGAACCCCTCGAAGGCCTGTCCGGCGTTCGAGGTCCGGATTGCCGACACCGCGACGGGATCGCCCGCCTCAATCAATACGCCAAAGGGGTGCCGCGATTTGACCAGGGATGTTGCAGGAAGTTGCACAGCCGAGGTTGCATTACACAACCCCGGCTGCGTATACTAGAGGAGTCCCGGAGAGTCCGGGACAGGCAGGAAGGGAGGCGACATGATCACCGAGATCATCGCCCTCATCCTCGCCACACCGGGGGCGGTGGTCGCGATCATCACGATCGTCGACCGCATCCGTCGCCGGTAGCGGGGGCCGGGCCCGGGGTGGAGATAACACCCCGGGTCCGGTGCCCCTCCACTCTAGATCGGAGGTTGATCCCATGACCAGACGCAACGTCCTCGCCGCGACGTCGACCGGCACCGCCGCGCTGCTCGTCGTCGCACTCGCGGCCGGCGCGGGCGCGTGGTTGCCGATCGTGCTCGCCGTCTTCCTGGCGCTCGAGCTCGTCGCGCTGGTGCTCGAGGTGCGGCATGCCTAGGACGCTGCCAGACCCGTCGCCGGCGCAGGCTGATGCGCTGAACGCGATCGCGCGGGCCGCCGACGAGCGCGCGAAGTGGGACCGCATCTACCTCGAGTCCATCCACGAGGCGGGCGACCTCGGGTGCACCGCGGTGCAGATATCCCGTTTCACCGGGACGACCTACCAGGCGGTGCAGAAGATCCTGGCTCGCAGGCCGCGCGACTAACCAGGCGCAGGGCGTCAGACGCCGAACGACAGCTGCCGTACTCGGTACTGCTCGATCGCGAGGTTGGCGCCCGCTCCGCCGGAGGGCGGGTACATCGCCGCGGCCACAAGGATCTGCTGAGCTGCGGCCGAAGTGGTGAACTCCATCTTCGCCAGGGTGCCGTCGGGCACGTCCACCTCGACCGCGCTGAACTGAGCGGGCGCGGTGTAGCTCGGCGCCTCCACCACGGTCAGCGACCAGTTGGCGCCTTGGGCGGCCACGTGGGCGCCGATCCGCATCGTCACGGCGTAACGAGTACTCGGCTGGACGGGAGTCAGGGGGCTGTTCGCTTGCAGGCGCTGCGAGCTCGACTTCGTCAGGCGCATCCGGTTGCCGTAGGTGGCCGCCTCGAGCGCGACGGTGCCGCTCGCGGCCGCCTCGGCCCAGTACCATCCGTCGGGCAACGCGGTGGTGCTCGAACCGCTCATGAGCGGGTTCGGGGTGGTGCCGCCGTCGGACCCGGTGATCGGCAGCAGCTGAGTCGGCGGCTGCGGCGCGGTGCCGACGAGGTTGTTCGCGAACGCCGACCATGCCTGCGCCGCGGCTGCGATGCCCGCCTTCGTGTTCGGGTGCACCGCGTCGGTGGAGTAGCCCGCTCGGTAGAGGCCCGTCGCGGGGTCGGTCAGCACGGCGTGGAGGTCGAAGAGCGGCAGCGAGTGCTGGTGCGCGTACCCCACGGTGAAGTCGTAGAGCAGCCACCAGTTGGGGATGGTGGACGACGGCACGTTGGTGCACAGGATCGGGGTGATGCCGGCGGCGATCAGCGCCTCCCAGATCGTCCGCAGCATCGTCAGCCGAGGCGTGTCGATCGCCCCGATGTCGTTCTGTCCCGCCAGCACGAGGCAGTAGTCGGGCTGCGCGGCGAGGACGGTCGGGAGGTGTGTCGCGAGCACCTGCGCGATGGTGTAGCCGCCCGTGGACGCGGCGCCGACGAACTCGTATCGGTACCCGGACAGCAGGGTCCCGAGGTCCATCCACGCGCCGCCGCCCACCGAGTACGGCTGGTTCAGCAGGTGGTTGGCCGCCGTGATGGAGTCGCCCATCGCGGCGATCTTCGGACGCGCCACCCACCGGTGGCTGTTCTTCGCCGCCTCTTGGGCCGCCGCGTCGAGCAACGCGTCGGTCTGCGCGGCGGTGTACGCGGTGACAGTTGCCATGGTGGTGATCCTTACGCGGTCAGGGTGTAGGTGCCGTCGCCGTTGTCGGCGAGCGCGGTGGAGCTGGA